>NZ_AP043846.1:0-2905174 GCF_055398025.1 Halopelagius fulvigenes
CGATGTCGGAGTGGACGGCGTACGCGAGGTCCTTCGGCGTCGACCCCCGCGGGAGGAGAAACGCGTCCGGGAGCATCTCGCCCGTCCCGTCGGTCCACTTCGTCTCGTTTTGGACGGGGTAGGCGGTCAGCACGTCGAGGACGTCGTAGACGGCGCGGTTTATCGACTGCTGGACGCCCGTGCCGCCGTACTCGGCCATCACCTCGCGTATCTTCTCTAACCCCTCCGCTTGGGCGTCGGAGATATCGCCGACGATCTCGAACTCCTCGTCGCCGGGGAGGTACTCGACGACGCCCGCCTCCGCCGCCTTCCGGAGGGCGAGTTCGCCGTCGGCGGTGGTCGGCACCACCGGCTTGTCCGTCTCGCGGAGTCGTTCGAGGTTCTCCTCGGGCGCGATGTCCGCCTTGTTCGCCACGAGGACGATGGGCTTCGTCCGCGCGCGGATGTCGCGGGCCAGTTTCTCCCTGTCTTCGTCTTCCCACTGCATCGGGTCCGTCGGGTAGTCGAGGGACCGAAGGGAGGCGGCCACGTCGTGTTCCGTCGCGCCGAACCCCGTGAGCATCTCCGTGAGGGCGTCGTCGATGTCGAAGTCGGGCGACCGGGACTTTCGCTCGACGGACTCCCAGTTTCGGTCGATGATGCCCGTCAGCCACTGCTCTAGCTCCTCCTCGACGAAATCGACCTCCTCTAGCGGGTCGTACGTCCCCACCTCGACGGGTTCGCCCTCCTCGTTCGTGCCGCCGGAGGCGTCCACGACGTTGAGGATGACGTCCGCGTTCGTGAGGGCGTCGAGGAACTGGTTGCCGAGTCCGCGGCCCTCGTGCGCGCCGGGGACGAGTCCGGCCACGTCGAGGAGTTCCACGGGGACGTAGCGCGTGCCGTCCTCGCAGTTGCCGCACCGTTCCTCCCTGTCGAGACACGGACACCGGGTGCGGGCGTGCGTCACCCCGCGGTTCGGGTCGATGGTCGTGAAGGGGTAGTTGCCGACGTCCACGTCCGCCTGCGTGGCCGCCTTGTAGAACGTGGACTTGCCCGCGTTGGGCTTGCCCGCTAGCGCGATAGAGAGCATGAGGGAGAGGAGGGCCGACAGACCGAATTTCCTTTCGGTCCCCGAACGCGCGAATCGAGGAGTCGAAGCGCCGCGGAGGAGAGCGAACGGCGCGGGTCAGCGCGGGAGTCGGTCGCGGAGGCGCCACGCAACCCCACCGAGGACGGCGACGGGCGCGACGAACGCCAGGACGTACGGAAGCGCGTACGCAGTTCCGACGACTATCGCCCGGCCGACGACGAGGACGCCCTCGACAGACTGGAGGAACGCCGAGACCACGGGCGTGTCGTACCACGCCTCGCGGGTGTACGTCGGCGTCGGGTCGGGTTCGCGCAGTTCGACCGTCAGCGTGGAGTAGGCGACACGCCGTTCGAGCGACTGCTTCTTCGCCTCCAGTCGCTCGATTTCGCCCTGCACGTCCGACAACTCTCGCTGCACCGCGAGGACGTCCTCCGTGGAGTTCGCCCGGTCGTACAGCGTCCGGAGTCTGTCGCGTTCCGCCCGGAGGTTCTCCAGTCTGGCCTCCAAATCGACCAACCGGTCGGTCACGTCCCGCGTGTTCGTCTCCGAGGAGACGACGTCGCCTTCGGCTTCGGCGTCCGAGCGCAGCGATTCGTACTCCTCGGAGGGGACGCGCAGGACGAGCGTTCCGTGGACGTACGTGTGGTTCTCCGGTCCGCGGCGTTGGGTTCGCGTCTCGCTGACGAACCCGCCGTACCCCTCGACGGCGTCGGTGAGGTTCGCCCGCGAGGACTCGAAGTCGTCCACCTCGACGACGACGGTACCGGTCTTTATCAGCGCGCGTTCCCGCAGGGCCGCCTCGGAGGCCGTCGAGCCGCCGCCACCGCCGCTTGCGCCGTCGCCGCCGGATGCCGTCGCTTCCGCGCCGCCGCTACCGCCGGTGTTCGCGCCCCTGTCGGCGGCAATCTCCCCGCTTCCGCCGGCACCGGTCGATGCGCCCCCGCACCCCGCGAGGACGAGGACGGCGGCGAGTGCGACGGCGGCAAGCGTTCGTTTCGCTGGCATACTGCCAGCGACTACCGCGACTCGTCAGAAAGGAGTACCGTAGACACAAACGACCGTTTGAGTCATCTCAGCGGGCCGATGATTCCGGGCGGAGGTGACCGCGACTCACTCGATATCGCGCGTGGAGTCGGAGCTGTGGATGCGCATCTCGCCGCGGGCGCGCATCGTCCCGTCGACGAGTGCGCCCTCGTGGAGTTCGAGTTCGCGGCAGGAGACGTCGCCGAGGACGCGCGCGCCCTCCTCGATGGTGACCGTCCCGTTGCGGGTGGTCACGTCGCCGTGGATGCGCGTCCCCGACCGGACGACGATGTCCTCGCGGGCGCGGAGACTGCCGAAGATGTTGTTGTCCTCGCCGACTTCGATGGACTCCGCGCGGATGTTGCCGTGGAGGCGGCAGTCGTCGCCGACGGTGGCGGGGGTGGAGGCGCGCCACGCGTCGTCCGAGACGGTCGAACCGCGCGGAACCGTCAGCGGTTGGTGTTCGCTCTCGCCCTTCAGCGAGTCCGCGAGTTCGCCCGCGGCGTCGTTCTCGCCGAGGCGGAGCAGTTGCGAGAGGACGATGAAGTAGAACACGAGCGTCGGGACGGGGTTGCGGATGACTATCCAGCCGTTGGCCTCGAACCCCTCCTCTATGTCCACGTCGTCGCCGATGTCCAAATCGCCGGAGACCATCAGGCGGCCGCCGACGTGGACGCGTTCGCCGAGGTAGGCGTTCTCGCCGACGAGGACGTTCCCGGCCACGTCGCACCACGTGTCCAACCGGCAGTCGCCCTCCGCTTCGATGTCGCCGCCGAACCGAACTCGCTCGCCGGCGACGACGTTCCGTCCGCGGACGCCGAACTCGATGGTGCTCTGTCCGCCGACGACGACGTCGCTCTCCGTCACTAAATCGTGCTCCTCGACGGTCGTCCCGTCGGGTATCTCGAGCGCGTCGAGCGGGTCCGAACCGAGTGACACAACTCGGACCAACACATGCTGGGTAATAAACCGACCGTACGACGCGCGTCTGACGGACGAGGCGTGCGTTTTTATTCTCCCGTAAGCTACGGTCAGGCATGACCGTCCTTTCCTTCGACGACAAAGGGGTCGATGTCGAGTACGAGGGCACCGAGTTCCGCCTCGACAAGGACCTCATCGAAGACGCCACCGAGAAGGCGTACCCGGACGTGACGGACCACGAGGTCCTCAAAATCGTCGAGAAGAACCCCACCCTCAGCGGCGAACCCCGCCGCGTGAAGGACATCCTGCACTGACCGTCGCCGTCCGCCCTCGCGCCCCGCGCGAGTACCTCCTTCTTCGTCCGCGTCGCGCCGCCGCCGACTACCGAGTGGGCGTCGGAGACGACGCCGTGCCGTCGCCGCGGTCGGATCTCAGACGAGTTCGCGCGCCGGAAGGTCGCACGTCGCGCCGTCGATTCCGCCGAGCGATTCCTCGTGGAGGGTGCCGGCGACGAGGTCCATGAGACGCTTGAGGTTGACCGTGTCGTCGCGGTTGTACGACACCAAGGTGTCGAGGGCGTCGTCGTCGCCGTCGCGTTCGTACCGGTGCCAGAGTCTGACCGCGTCGCGGCCCGAGAGGTCCGGGCGGTCCCGGTCGATGCCGACGTCCTTCTCTATCCGTTTGAGGCCGCCGGTCAGGTCGAGCCTGCGACACGGGTACATCAGGTCCACGTGCGGCAGGTCCACGGAGACGTCGAACGACTCCTCGAGGAACGGCACGTCGAAGCGTTTTCCGTTGAAGGAGACGACGAGCGAGACGTCGCGGAACTGTTCGCGCAGGGCGTCGGCGGTGAGCGTGTCGCCGCGGACGAGCGTCGTTGTCTCGCCGCCGCGGTGGAAGGAGACGGTCGTCACGTCGTGGCGCGAGGAGTCGAGCCCGGTCGTCTCGATGTCGAAGAAGCAGGCCTCCTCGCGGAAGTTCTCGTACAGTCGCCACCGCTCGCCGGAGGGGAACACGTCGCCGAAGTAGCGCGCGTCGCCGTCGTCGAGTCGCTCCAAGGAGTCGGCGATGAACGACTCGATTCGCTCGCCCGTCTTGGTCCCGACGGGGGCCGCCGCGGGGTCGAAGTCGTCCCACGTGAGCACCCCTCCGGTCCACAAGTTCTGTTCCGTCCGCTCGCCGACGCCGCGGACGGGGATGAAACTGTTCTCGATTCGCATGTGCGCACAGGAGGCGTCATCGGGCCTAAACCCTTCGAGTGCGGGCGGGGACGCAGGGGGGTCGGACGCCTCCGACGCGTCGGGCGAGTTTTTGTGCCCGTCGCGCCAACGGTCGGCCATGTGCGGCAGGTACAGTCTGTTCACCCCGACGGAGGAACTCGTCTCCCGCTTCGACGCCGAACCGGCGCGGCCCCTCGAACGGCGGTACAACTGCGCGCCCGGGCAGGAACTCCCCGTCGTGACCGACGACGCGCCCGAGGAGATGCGCTTCCTGAAGTGGGGGCTCATGCCCGGGTGGGCCGACGACCGGTCGGTGGGGAGTACCCTCATCAACGCGCGCGCGGAGACGGTGCGCGAGAAGCCGAGCTTCCGGGAGGCGTTCGAGCGTCGGCGGTGTCTCGTCGTCGCGGACGGGTTCTACGAGTGGACCGCCCGCGACGGCGAGAGACGCCCCTACCGGGTCGCGTTCGAGGACGACCGACCGTTCGCGATGGCCGGTCTCTGGGAGCGGTGGCGACCCGAACGGACGCAGACCGGGCTGGACGACTTCGCCGAGGGAACCCCGGCGGACCCGGACCCGGACGTACTGGAGACGTTCACCGTCGTCACGGCGGAGCCCAACGAGGTGGTCGCGGAACTCCACGACCGGATGGCCGTCGTCTTAGCGCCCGACGAGGAGGAGACGTGGCTTCGCGGCGACGGAGCGGAGGCGGCCGCTCTCCTCGACGCTCACCCCGCAGACGAGATGCGCGCGTACCCCGTCTCCGCGCGGGTGAACGACCCGGCTAACGACGCACCGGACCTGATAGAACCGGTCGAAGGATAGACGGAAGCGACTCCGCCGGCCGCAGACCGTCCGCGACGGCGATACCTCGACGAACGGAGCGACCGACGTGCCGAATCGCTACTCGTCGTCCGCCGGCGTTTCCGTCTCCGCCTCGTCGTCCGCCGGCGTTTCCGTCTCCGCCTCGTCGTCCGCCGGCGTTTCCGTCTCCGTCTCGTCGTCCGCCGGCGTTTCTATCTCAGCCTCGTCGTCCGTCGGCGTTTCCGTCTCAGCCTCGTCGTCCGTCTCCGTCTCTGTCTCGTCGTCCGTCTCCGTCTCTGTCTCGTCGTCCGTCTCCGTCTCTGTCTCGTCGTCCGTCTCCGTCTCAGTCTCATCGTCCGTCTCAGCCTCGTCGTCGATGGAGAACGAGTCGTCCGGCACCGGACAACTCTCGGAGTTCGTGATGCCCGAGGTGGACACGTCGGACCCGGCGAAGATGGTCGTCTCGCCGTCGACGTTGAGGTTCGTGTTCTCGATGACGCTGTCGTCGGAGTTGCGGAGGTAGATGCCCTCGCGGTTCCCCGTCAACTGGAGACAGCTGTCCCGGATAGTCGAGCCGTCACGGTTGTTGATGAACACGGCAGGGTGGGACCCCGACGAGGACCCGGTGATGCTCACGTTCTCGAGGGTGACGCCCCAGGGCTTCGACGCCGTCTCTCCGAGGCGGGGGTCGCGCGGGTCGTCGACGCGGATGGCTGCCACGCCGTCGGCGTCTATCCGGAATCGGCTATCGCGGATGGCCATCTCGCCGGCGGAGCCGTCCACCCAGACGGCGGCTGCCGTCTTCGCGGGAGCGGACTTGTAGATGAAGTCGCAGTCCGCGATGTATCCGCCCGTCTCGCCTCTTTCGCCCGTCTCCCACGTGATGGCGTGGGGGTTGATGAACTCGCCCTCGTTCTCCTCCGTCGCGTTGTCCGTGTCGACGACGAACCGGCAGCCCTGGACGTAGGAACCGCTGCCGCCGATGCGGAGCGACGTCTGGTTGTTGTTGACGAACAGGCTGTCCTCTATCTTCACGTCGCCCGCCGATTCGCGGGCGTAGATGGCGTTCGTCCCGGCGTTCTCGATGTGGGAGTTCCGAACGAGTAGCTCGCCGACGTGCTTGCTTCCGAGCCAGACGCGGCTGGTGTTCACGTCGCCTTCGAGGTGGCCGTGCGGGGCGATGTCGGTGGGGCCGGTACAGACGAGCCCATCGACGACGACCCGACCGTCGGGGTCGAGCGCCTGCGGGCTCAGATTCTCGACGGCTCCGTCGTCTTGGGTCGGTTTGAAGCCGACGAAGTGGACGTCCCGCACGAGGAGATTGTCGTGCGCCTTCAGCATCAGTCCGAGGCTTCCGCTCCGGTCGAAGCCGTAGTCGATAGCGAGGTTCTCAACGAGGATACCCTCTCCGCCGCGCGTCTTTAAGAGGAACTTCGAGGCACCGTCATCCGAGACGAACCGAACGTCGGTCGGATGGTCGCCCAGTCCGCGAATGCCCCAGTTGTTGACGTTGCTCTCGGCGACGGTGTCCTCCCAGTAGTACGTTCCCGGCGGGAACTCGATGAGGACGTTCCCCTCCTCGATGGTCTCGTCTAGCGCCGAGTCGATAGGCTCGTCTCCGTCGGGGTCGAGGCCCAAGTCGTCGACGGCGTCGACCACGCGGTCGAACGAGATTCCGTGTTGATCGGCGTCCGCGGCGGCTGAACCGGTCATCGCGCCCACGCCCGCCAGCCCCACGGCGGCCGCAGTCGCACTCATCTTTAGCGCGTCGCGACGGCTAAGTTCGGATTCAGTCCCCTCAGACGTCTGACTTCGGTTTCCCCCGCTCTCCTTCTCAATACAGTCCGTGTTTTCTGCCATTCCAAATAATAATTTGAGTATCCAGGTATATTCCTTTCCGTTTAACTCTCAGAAAGGAAAACAAGTGTAAGAGAGAACATCAAACGATAGACGTTTGTGAATATATCCTGAATGTATTCGAACCTATCTAGTTCGGCTCGCCGAGACGGCGGAGCCGGCGCTCACCTAGCCGGATACTCGGAAGTGAGTTCACTTCTCTCGGAGTCCGTTCAGTCCGACGCTCGTCGGAGTTCTTGGCGGATGCAGAGCGTTATCTGTCGGAAGAGGAGGAGCGTAGCTGCGAACCCGCTGATAACTACTCCGACCGTACCGAGGAGCGAGTGGAGGACGCCAGCGACGACCACCACTTGGACGAACAGGACGGTGGCGCGAACGTACCAGTTGGTGTACCCCCGAAACCACGATTCACGGCGGTTGGGTGGCATCGATACTGCCGGGAGTTCCAGCCGTATCTACCTATCGACCGGGTCCGATATCACGGTTCTCCCGAGAGAAGGGTAGCGCGTGGCTTTCCTCCGCGGTACTCGGAACAGTTCCTCAGCGAGTCCGTGACTTCCGCACTCAAATTGTGTATATCGAAATACGGTGTATGCGTTCGACGTCAGACGTCCCTACTCGATCAGAGATGGTACCGCGTATCGAAGAAATGCGGTCGAATCAGGGAAAACCCCCGCGTCGATACCGTCGTGAAGAGTGTGCCGACGGCGAGACGACGGACTATCGGAACGAGACGAGAGGTGGTTCGATCTCGGTCGAAAGGAAAGAAGAGGAGAACGCACGCGACGGGCGGTATGCTGACGAGTATCGCGTCCTTCGCGGGGGCCTCAGAAATGATCCGAACGGTGGAAGACCGAGTCTCGGTCAACACTTCTAAGGAGATGATCGCCGAGGTGTAGGTCTACGCTCACTGCGGTGAGCGAGAGGGTGATCACCTCGTCGGGGAACGACACGGCGTCGGTGTAGTTCGCCGCTCAACCGGTGAGGACGCACTTTCTATCGAGTCGCACTCGCTTCAGTGGCGTACTCAGTTCGAGCAGGAGCACTCCTCTTCCTCACCGTCGTCGGAGTCCGTCCCGTCTCCGCCGGAGGACGAGTCGCCCGGAGCCGGGCAACTGCCGGAGTTCGTGATGCCCGAGGTGGAGACGTCCGACCCCTCGAAGATGGTCGCCTCCCCGTCGACGTTGATGTTCGTGTTCCGAATGACGCTGTTGTCGCAGTTGCGTATGAGGATACCGTCGCGGTCCCCCGTCAGGTGGAGACAGCTATTCCGAATGGTCGACCCGTTACGGTTCTCGATGGAAATAGCTGGGTAGGGGCCCGAGGACGACCCGGTGACGCTCACGTTACCGAGCGTGACGGCCCACGGTTCCTCCGGCGTGATTCCGAGGCGCGGGTCCTTCGGGTCGTCGGCGCGGATAGCGGCCACGCCGTCGGCGTCCATCCGGAACTGGCTGTTGTAGATAGCCATCCTGCCCGCGGAGCCATCGATCCGGACGGCGGCCGCCGTCTTCGCGGGCGCGGACCTGTAGATGAACTCACAGTCCCCGATGTAGCCGCCCGCTTCGCCTCTGTTGTCGGTTTCCCAGATGATCGCGTGGGGGTTGATGAACTCGCCGACGTTCGTCTCCTTCGCGTTGTCCGTATCCACGACGAACCGGCACCCCCTGACGTAAGAGTGTTTACCACCGATGCGGATCGAGGTTTGGTTGTTGTTGACGAACAGGCTGTCCTCGACCTTCACACTACCCGTCGGTTTGCGAGCGTAGATGGCGTTCGTTCCGGTGTTCTCGATGCGGGAGTTACGGATGATCAACTCGCCGACGTGCTTGTCACCGACCCAGACGCAGCCCTCGTTGACGTCGCCGCCGAGGTGGCCATGCGAGGCGATTTCGGTGGGGCCGATACGAACGAGTCCGTCTACGATGGCCTGACCGTCGGGGTCGAGCGCCTGCGGGCTCAGGTTGTCGACAGTGCCGTTACTTTGAGTCGGATTGAAACCGACGAAGCGAACGTCCTGCACGCGGAGGTTGTCGTCCGCCTTCAACATCAGTCCGAGATTCCCGCTGTGGTCGAATCCGTAGTCGATGGCGAGATTCTCGATGAGGATACCGTCCCCGCCGTTCGTCTTCAGGAGGAACTTCGCGGTACCTTTCTCCGAGACGAACCGAACGTCGGTCGGGTCGTCGCCGAGGCCGCGAATGCCCCAGTTGTTGACGTTGCTCTCGGCGACGGTGTCCTCCCAGAAGTACGTGCCCGGCGGGAACTCGATGAGGACGTCTCCCTCCTCGATGGTCTCGTCTATCGCCGAGTCGATAGGCTCGTTCCCGTTCGGGTCGAGGCCCAAGTCGTCGACGGCGTTGACAACGCGCTCGAACGAGATTCCGTGTCGATTGGCGTCCGCGGCGGCCGAACCGGTCATCGCGCTCAGACCGGTCAGTCCGACCGCGGCCGCAGTCGCGCTCATCTTTAGCGCGTCACGACGGTTGAGGCCAAATCCGTCTCCGTCAACCGTTCGATCGCGGTTTTCTGGATCCCCACGCTCCTTCTCGGAACCGACCGTTTTATCTGACATTCCAATGACGAATCAACCGTGAGCGATATATACTTTTTCCTGTTTTTCCATTTAAAAACAGACATATGTATTGAAAACTAACAGACGAATAGAGAATGTTTATTTTTAGTTAATATGTTATTATCTAACTATATTCGGCTGCCGACGCTCTGAAACCCCCGAAAACGCTCGGTAAAGGCGAGGTGTAGGATATACTGGATGGATATCGGAGACGTTGACCGGGGAGACTGTCGGAGGAATCGTCGTCGTGAAAACGGAGTGTCGGTCGGACGAGATACAATTAATGAATCGAGATCTAACGAGGCGAGAACCTCTCGTCGTACCGATACAGAACTGGAAATGGAGATACTTTTGTCTGTTTTTGGAGGGCAGTTTTCCGCGCGCTACCCCCAGGGTAGAAGGGGTGAACAGACCCCTCCAGCACCCCATGTTTTCGCCCGAGATTTCAGAGAATAGAATCTCCGCCAGTACTCGGTTAGCGGTCGGCAGTAAAATCTCGAACGTCCCCTTCGTCGCGAAATTAGTCCTTTCGAAAGCAACACGATCACAGGAATATTATTTGTGTCTCTGCTTGTTGAAGGCGATAAATTGCTATTAGAGACACAAATAAACTGAGTCCGGACGCCACCATAGAACAGTATAAGTAGGGTTATACTGAAATGTGCAGTCAACCGATGAACGAAGACGGCGACGGGCGCGGACGGGTCGGCGGTGCGTCGAGTCGATGTGAGACTCGGCGGTACTTCGGCCCGTCGGAGGTTCCGGAGAGTTCGAACCGAACGTCGGTGGTCGCGGGGCCGCCGACGAAGTGTGCCTCCAATCGACGAGGCCACCCCCGGAGGGGCGAACGTCGATTCGGAATCGCGGCGGGAACGACGGGGCGCACCGACGGTGAAATCGAAGCGGGCCGAGGACGGGTGAAGAGAGATGTCGAGTGAGGGGTCCGACGGAGAGCGAAAGACGGTGATGACCTACGTCCCCGCCTACCAGAAGGAGGAGTGGACCGACCACGCCGACAGACTGGGGATGAGTCAAAGCGAGTTCGTCCGGACGATGGTGCAGGCGGGTCGGCGGGACTTCGACGTGCCCGAACGGCCCTACGGCAGGACGGAGTCCGCAGCCGAGGAGTCGCCCGACGAGGGGCGGGCGGACGGGTTCGAGGAGAGCGTCCTCGACGCCCTCTCGGTGGCCGAACACCGGTCGTGGGACGAGCTCCTCGAAACCCTCACCGAGGACATTGAGGACCGCTTAGACGAGACGCTACAGGAGTTGCAGGCGGAGAACCTCGTCCAGTACAGCGGTCGCCACGGCGGGTACACCATCGCCCCCGGCGCACTCGAGGAGGCGGACGATGGCCGTTGAGACGGCCGACGGCGAGTCCGTCGAGGACCCCGTCGCGTACTTCCTGCAGGACATGACGTACCACGGGAAGACCGATCGAACCCGGGAGGCGTACGAACGCGTTCTGCGGCGCTTCGAGGCGTTTCTCCGAGACCCCGAGGTAAATCCCATGGACGCCCGAAAGCGCGTCGAGTCGGCGTCTCACCGCGACTGCATGGCGTGGATTCACTCGTTGCGCCGGTCGGACGTCGCCGACAGCACCGTCGCGACGTACGCCTCCTACCTCCACCGGTTCTACGCCTACATGACGCAGGTCGGCGCGTTCGACGCCAACCCGATGACGCTCGTCATGGAGGAGATGGACGAGCGAATCGACACCAACCCCTCTCGGCGGGAGATATCCCTCTCGGAGATGCGGCGCTTCCTCCGCGGCGTCCACCACCCCCTCGACCACGCCGTCCTCGTCACGTTGCTCAAGACGGGGATGCGCGTCGGCGAGCTCTGCAACCTTGACCTCCGGGACGTTTCGCTCGCGGACGATACACCCCTCGGCGCTGTATCCAGTCGCGCACAGTTGGACGGCCGCGGCCCCTCGGTGTACGTCTCCGCGGAACCGAGTGCGGGCGAGGTGACGAACGGCGAGGAACGCACCGCCTCGAACAAGCGGAAACGCTCCACCGTCGTACCCGTGGACGCGGAACTGGAATCCGTCCTCGCCCGGTGGTTGGCCGTCCGTCCAGACGTGCAGTCGCCCGCGGACCCCCTGTTCGTCAGCACCTCGGGAAGTTGGGGTCGCAGGCTCACCCCCGACATGGTCCACCACATCGTCGAACGCCACGCCGGCGACGTCGGGTGGCACCGCGCCGGCGGCGACGCCGAGGAGAACGTCACGCCGCACTACTTCCGGCACTTCTTCACCACCCACCTCCGAGACCGAACCGGGGACCGCGGCATCGTCAAGTACCTCCGCGGCGACGTCGGCGGCGACATCATCGACACCTACACCCACAATTGGGGCGACAGGGTGCGAGAGACGTACGAGGAGCACATCTATTCGGTTTTCTGACGTTTCTTCGGCGTCCGATATCGGACTTGTAAACTTTATCTCGCTATACAGAATCGAGGGCGAATCGTAAGCGTCCGTCGGGTGCAACAGATGCGAACAAGCCTGTTCGGGAGGGTCGTTAGGGGAGAACGATGGGCCCCGCTTGGAAACCGGCGTGCTGATACTCTCGGTAGCCCTGGGGTGTCTCGCGGCCAGCGTTATCGACGACGAACGGACAGCGACACGGCTGTACAGACTCCTCATGGCAGTCGGGTTTCTCTCGCTCACCTACGCCCGTCTCGTCACCTGAAAGGGTGACGAGGGAATACCGGCGCAGTCGCCGACAAGTTCGTCGCGACGAATCGGTGCTCCACGGTACTGGTCTCGTTCTACGACGGTGGAGTCGAACCGCGAGAATACCACCCCCACGAGAAGGGGAGAGCGCACTACGCTCGGACGACCAGCAGGTTCCAGTACCGCAGGAGCCAGTAGAGGACGGCCGACGCGGCGACGACCGGGGAGTAGTGGAGGCGCGAAGCGAGCGACCACTCCCCTCGGTACCACGCCCGCGCCGCGTGGCCGACCGCACCGACGGTGGCGATAGCCCCTAGCGTCGGCGCGAGGAACACGGCGCCGAACCACGGAGGCGGGCGGTTGAACAGGGTCGGCCGGTCCATCGCCCCCACCGCGACGGTAACGCCGACGAGGGCGACGACGAACAGTGCGAGGGCGGCGACTCGCCGCCGCGGAATCGACGCATCCCGCGGGCCGCCGGCCAGCCGAGGAGTCCGGTGAGTGCGGTCACCGCGGCGACGGTCGCCACCCACCCTTGGACCGACAATCGCTCGCGGAACGAAATTCTCTCGTAGGCGACGGGAGTGTCAACCAGGTGCGTCACCTCGCCGCCGTCCGTTCGGAACAGCAGCGTCGAGTCCTCCTCGACGTGTTCGAAGACGAGCGGGTCGACCTCCACCCACTCGTCTCTCTTACTCCCTGTTCGGTTATCAGGCGGCCGTCGTCGGCGACGCGGACGTCTATCGGTTCGCCGGTGACGAAGGCGAAGAGGAGTTTCTCGGCGGTGGCGTTGTCGGCCGCGTGCACCGACCGGTACCGCCCGCCGAGTTCGTCCGCGCGTTCGGGTCTGCCGGAGGACGCGGCTCGTTCGCCGCCTCCGCCCGATTCGACCGGCGCGAACCGTTCGAAGAGCGTCTCGTCGGCCCGGACCGGCACGTCTTCGCTCCGGTAGGCGTGGCCGTAGCCGTGCGTGAGGACGTCGTCGCCGTCGACGACCGCGACGGTCAAACCGCCCGCGTCGTGCTCCGTCAACGCGCGGTCGGCCGCGTCGTCGACGAGCGCTTCTAACTCGGTTTCCTGCGCCGCGGCGGACTCGCCGGTCGCGAACCCGCCGACGGCGACGGCAGTTCCGGCACCGACCGCGGACCGCGACAGGAACTGGCGTCGTGAGAGTGGGGAGGGCATCGGTCGAGGGTGGGCGAGTCGGGTATCACGCCTCGCGGGCGGACGTTGGACGGGAGTCGGCGACGAACCGGTTCGGGGGAGGGGACCTTAGAGGGATAACGTTAGCCAGTTGTCACTATCGGGAGATAAAACGACCACATCGTGTCGGAGGAGACGGGTATTAAGCCGGAGGGAATCGAAGTTCTCCGGGGCGGACGAGCGACGTCCTTCGGCGGGTCGGACGAACAGCGTTCGGCGGTACGAAGCCGCGAGCGACGGCGGTAATCACCCGACTTCGACGGGGGAGGATATATACGCCTCGGCGGCCTCCCTTCGGGTATGCAGTCCGCTCTCCGCCCCGACTGCTGGCGTTGGTCCACCCCACGGAGAGCGGACAGTACCGCGGCGTAGGGTCGGGCGGGCTTCACCCGGCGACGCTCCCGCGGTGCTCACTCCCTTTTTCGACCGCACTGCCACCCGACCGACGATACTCACCAGACACAGATGCCAGCAGAAGACGACTTCACAGTGACGCCGTACGCCGTCGAAGGCGACGTAGACTACGACCGACTCCTCGAACAGTTCGGAGCGGACGCCCTCACGGACGACCAACGGGCGGCGTTCCCGGACCCCGTCCACCCACTCGTCCGGCGCGAGGTGTTCTACGCCGGGCGGGACGTGGACGCCTTCCTCGACGCAGCGAACGCGGGGGAGACGCACTCCGTCGTGACGGGGCGCGGCCCCTCGGGACCGATGCACGTCGGGCACGTGTTCCCGTTTTACTTCGCCAAGTACCTCCAAGACCGAACGGGAGCGCTCGTCTACGTCCCCGTCTCCGACGACGAGAAGTACCTCCTCAAAGACGAGTCGGTGGGGGCGATCAGCGACCACGCGCGGGAGAACCTCCTCGATATCCTCGCCGTCGGGTTCGACCCGGAGCGAACCCGCATCGTCGTTGACACCGCCGACGCCGACGTGGTGTACCCCCTCGCGGTGACGTTCGCAAAGGACGTGACGCAGGCCACCGTGAACGCGACGTACGGCGACCCCGTGAACGTCGGGCTCTCGTTCTACCCGGCCGTCCAAGCGGCGCACCTCCTCCTGCCGCAACTCGTCGAGGGTCGCCACCCGACACTCGTCCCCGTCGCGGTGGACCAAGACCCCCACGTCCGCGTCTGCCGCGACGTCGCGGCCAAGCGGCGGTACGACGTGGACAAGCCCGGCGCGTTGCTCTCGAAGTTCCTCCCCAGTCTCGACGGACCGGGGAAGATGAGTTCGTCCGCCGACGCGCCCGGCATCCTCCTCTCGGACGACCGGGAGGCGGTGTTCGAGAAGGTTCGGACGCGCGCGTACTCCGGCGGGCGATCGAGCGTCGAAGCCCACCGGCGGCGGGGCGGAAACCCCGACGTGGACGTGTCCTACCTCCTCCTGTACTACTTCTTCGAGGAGAGCGACGAACGGGTGGAACGACTCGCCCGCGAGTACCGCGAGGGGTCGCTTCTCAGCGGGGAACTCAAGGAGATCGCGGCGGAGACGGTGGCCGACTTCCTCGAAGCCCACCAGGAACGGCGGGCGTCGCTCGGCCCCCTCGAAGCGGAGTTGCCGAAGTTCCGACTCGCCGAGGCGGAACGGCGGAACGCGCGCCGGCGCGCGGGGTTCCCGGACGACTCGCTGGCGCAGCAGTGAGTGCGCCGGGAGGACGAGAGGCCACCGCTACAGGCGATCGTCGAGATGCTCCGCGAGGCGGAGCGACAACGCGGCGATGGTCAGCGTCGGGTTCATCGCGCCGGCCGTGACGAAGACGCTGGAGGAGGAGACGTACAGGTTCCGCAGGTCGTGCGTCCGGAGGTTCGGGTCGACCACGCTCGCCTCGGAATCCTCGCCCATCCGCGTCGTCCCCATGTGGTGGGCGACGTACCGCGGGTTCTCGGGGTCGGTCGTCCGGACGTCCGTCGCCCCCATCGCTTCGAGGATCTGCGTCCCGATGTCGATGACGCGGTTCATCGTCTCCCGTTCGTAGTCGCCGACGTCGAGGGCGACGTCGGGGACCGGGTTGCCACGGTCGTCCGTCTTGTCGCGGTTCAGCCGGATCTGATTCCGCTCTCTCGGGAGCATCTCGGCGAGTCCGTTGACGCGAATCCGCCACATATCGCCGGAGTGCGCGCCGCCGACGCCCGGTTCGTCGCCCTCCACCGGGTCCAGCAGGTCCCCCCGAGCGTCGGCGTCGAACCCCCTGAGAGCGTCGAGCGGGGAGTCCTCGCTCGCCTGTTGGAACTCCAGTTTGATGCTCCCCGGACGCGGGTCCTCGTGGTCGTAGAACTGGTGGGACTCAAGCGGCCACCAGTAGAGCGGTTCCTGCCCCTCCGGCCGTTCGATGCGGCCGGAGACGCTCACGGCCGGGTGCTCCATGAAGTACTTGCCGACGAGTCCGCTGGAGTTCGCCAGCCCGTCGGGGTAGGTTTCGGACGCCGAGAGGAGGAGCAGTCGCGGAATCTCGACGCCGCCGGCGGCCAGCACGAACGTCCGGGCCTCCTGTCGCAGTCCGGTCTGCTCCGGCGCGTCGTACACGGCCGCCGTCACCGCCTCCCCCTCGTCGTCGTGTTCGAGGGACCGCACCGGCGCGCGGTCTATCACCCGCGCGCCCTCCTCCTCCGCCCTCCGGACGTGGACGTCGCCGCTGTACTTCGCGCCCGACGGACAGACCGGGTGGCAGGTGCTGTACCCGACGCACTTGCTCCGGCCGTCGTACGCCTCGGAGTTTCTGGCCTGCGGCGCGGAGTGGAGCGTGATGCCGAGGTCCGAGCACGCCTCCTCGTAGAGGGAATCGACCGGTCCGGTCGGGAACGCAGGGAGGGGGCGCGACTCCTCGCGCGGCGGGGCGAACGGGTTGTCGTCCGCACCCGCGACCCCCAGTCGCTCCTCCGCGTCGGCGTAGTACGGCCGCAGCGTCTCGTAGTCGATGGGCCAGTCGGCGGCGAGGCCGTACCGCGAGTTCATCTCGAAGTCCTTCTCGTGGTAGCGGGGGGTGAAACCGACCCAGTGGAGCGTCGTGCCGCCGACGCCTTTGACGCGCTTCGCGTTCAGGTTGTAGTCCTCCGGACCCGTCGAGGAGAACGCGTCGCGTTCGCCCCCCACGTCCCAGACGGACGCCTGACTATCGGGGCGGAGCGCGCGCTCCATCCGTTCGAGTCGGGAGTCGAAGTCGAAGCGCGGCCCCGCTTCGAGGAGTACCACGTCGTACCCCCGCTTCGACAGCGAGTGCGCGAGCAACCCGCCCGCGACGCCCGCGCCGACGATGCACACGTCCGCCCGCGGCGACGGCGAGCGGTCGGTCGGTGATTCGTTGTTTCCTGCCATGTTACTCCGTGTACGACGAGAATCCGCCGGGGTAGCCGACCGGATTCTCGATGCCGAACTGCTTCGTCCCCTCGGGGTTCGTCAAGAGCGCGTACAGTACCGAGTTGACGAGGTGGAAGCGGACGCGTTCGGCGAGCGTCCCCTCCGGTCGCGACTGGACGGTGAACACGCCGAGTCTCTTCAGCAGTCGCCTCCCCTCGGCCGCGGACAGCGACCGGAACGGCGTCCCCGACTGGTCGTACGAGAGCGCGTCGAGTTCCGAGAGCGTCCCGAGGAGCGCGCGGGTGCGCTCGTCGCTCAGCCTCCCCACGTACCCCCGAATCAGCGGCTCGAACGGTTCGGGGTCGGCCGGGTGGACGACGTCCGCGACGGTGAGCAGTCCGTCCACGTCGCGCCGCGTCACCGTTCGCTCGGCGGAGTCGGCGTCGGTGTCGGCGTCCGCGGTCAGGTCGTACGCGCCCAGACTCGCCGCCGAACCCGCGCCCGCCAACCCGAGGAGCGTCCGCCGCCGGGTCAGCTTCACTTCGTCGCACCTCCCCGGCCGCGGAGCATCCCCGAGAGAAGACAGAGGAGAAGCGAGAGACAGACGGCGCCGAACACCGCCTGAACGCGGCCCGCGCCCGCGCCGAACAGCGCCGGCCGGTCCAAGAGGAGGGCGTACTCCGCGCCGTGACTCACGAAGTACTGAGCGGGTATCTTCTCGAACGTCCGGTAGCCGACGCTCCCGGCCGTCCCGAGGAGCACCCACGCGAGCGTCGCGCCGACCACCCGGCGCACGTCGAGTTCGCCGGCCCCCCTCGGGCGGACATCGACCGTCGGGACGCCCGCCGCGGCCGCCGAGCGCAGGATTCGAACCCACGGAAGCGCGAACGCGAGCGTCACGAGGAAGAACTCCGCGAACGCCGACGGCGCGGCGACGAAGAACGGGGCCCTGTGGACGACTTCGCTGCCCCACCCGACGACGGCCGCCGCGCCCGCGGCGGCGACGCCGACGACGAGGAGGAACCGGCCGACGACCGTCCGCCCGGCGAGCGACGACGCCGAGACGGGGGCGTCGATGCCGAGTCGCCCGGCGAGCCGACTCGCCGAGTAGCCCAAGTAGAGGTGGGCGCACGCGCCGACGAGCGTGTGCGCGCCGACGGCGTTGCTCGTCACGTCGCCGAGAACGTACCCGACCGGAACCCCCCACAGAGCGACGGGCCCAACCACGAGGACGAGCGGAATCGGCAGGGCGCTGGTCAACTCGAACGCCGACAGCGACGGGAGGGAGAAAAGCGAGCGCAGGGCGGTTTCGAGGGCGGTAACGAGAGGGTATAGGACTCCGACGAACGCGATGACCGACGCGTAATCGCGGTCTGGGAGGCGTTCGCGGACCATCTCGCCACTGTGTGCCAACGTGGATGTCCCCCCGTTACAGACTCTACGGAATTTGACATATAATCCGTATTAAATCCATTGGACGTTCTGAATTACAGCGACTGGAGAACGCTCTGCGCGAAACGAGAGACGGCGGCGAGCGGCGAGAACGGGACGTTCGCCGCCGGTCAGACCGGAATCTCCGTCTCGACGTCCCCGTCGGCGACGGCGGCCTTCACCCGTTCGGCGGCGGCGTCGGACTCGGCGACGTTCTCCATCAGCACCGTCTCGCTCGGGAAGAGGTGTTCGCCGAGGACGAGTCCGTGCTCGCGGGCGGTCGAACCGGTCATCGTGAGGTAGACGCCGAGGCCCGTCTCCGCTATCGCGGCCTCCTCCTCGGCCGACTCGTCGGGGTACGCGAAGGTGACGCCGTCGAGCTGCCGCGTCCCGAGGACGGCCTCGACGAGTCGTTCGTACCGCGGCGAGATGCAGAGCGGACCCTCGTACCCCTCGACGAACGAGCGGTCGAGGTCCGCGCCCGGCGGGAGCACCTCCGGTTTGGCCATGAGCGTGTGGTAGACGGTGTCTCCGAGGCCGGAAACGACCCGAACGTCGGTGTCCATCGGGTCGATGCGGGCGTTGATGTCGGCGATGCTCCCCACTCCGTCCGCCCGCAGTTGGACGACTTCTTCGAGGACCAAGTCGGCGCTGTCGAACCCGAGGCCGAACTCGTGGGTGCGGAGGGCGCGGAACGGTTCCTCGCGGCCGACGAGTTGGACGGAGACGCCGTCGATGTCGAGGGTGACGCTGTCGAAGACGACGCGGCGCGGCATCCCATCGCGGTCGTCGCGAAGCAGGGTGTACTCCGGTTCCGCCTCGTTCGAGAGGTCGCTGTAGTCGGCGAGGCGTTCGTACACGTCGCGGTCCGGATGGGCGTTCCCCTTGGTGACGGACTTCTCGTAGCGAAGCGTGGACGTGATTTCGTCCGCGAGTGCCGCGGCGTCGGCACACTCAGCGAAGCGCTCCAACACGGCTTCGAGGGGGCGTCCCTTGCGCGGAACGGCGACGCGCACCGTAGCGGTCATTGTCGAGTTCACGGACGCGCCCGCTAAACAGGTTGCGTTTCGGGCAGGAACGGGGGAGACGGGGAGTTACTCGCCGTCGCCGCCGTCGTCGCCGTCTCCGTCGGCGTCGCCCGCGGCCGCGGCCGCGCCCGCGCCCGCGCCGAACACGTCGTTCAGGCGGTGGCGGAACGATTCGAGTCCTTCCACGGTCGCTTCGAGGTCCTCGATGCGCTCCATCGCCGACGAGAGGTCGTCGAGGTCCGAGCGGATCTCCTCTATGTCCTCCGAGAGGGTCTCTCTGGCCGCCACGATGTCGCCGTCGAGCGACGCGATGTCCTCCCGAACGTCGCCGATTTCGCCGTCGAGTTCCGAGACGGCGCTCTCGGCCCGCGAGGCGTCCTCGGCGGCGTTCTCGACCCGACCGGACACCTCGGAGACGTCGGCTTCGACGCTCTCGACGCGGTCGGAGACGTCGTCGTACTTCGAGCGGAGGCCCTCGACCGCGGAGGCGTTCGCGTCGGCCGTCTCTTCGACGTTCGAGAGCACCTCCGCGGCGTCTTCGACGCGTTCGTCGAGGGCGCCGAGGTCGCCGCGGAGGCGGGAGACGTCGGACCGGATGGCCTCGCGGTCGTCCCCGGCGGCGTCGAGACTCGATTCGAGGGCGTCGAGTTCCTCGGAGATGTCCCGCATCTCCTCGCGCAGCGATTCGACGACTTCGGCTCCGGTGCCCTCCTCGTCGATGAACTCCGCGAGGGCGTCGCTGTACGCCGCTAAGTCCCCCATCTGCGACTGCAGGCGACGGATGCGCACGTCGGCGCTCTGCGGAAGGCCCACGTCGAGTTCCGACCGAAGCACGTCGAGGTCCTCCTCGGAGACGCTCCCGTCGCGAATCTCCGCCGCGAGCGTCGCCGCCAGCGACCCCTCGACCGCCGGAGTCGCACGCGCGTCGGCGTCGTCCCACCGGCGTCCGCGGACACCTCGGCGTCGGCGTCCGACACCGCGCCTTCGACTTCGACGTACTCCCTCGCCCCGGCGTCCGCGGCCGGTTCCTCCGCGTCATCCTCGTCGGTCTCTGCGTCGGCGTCCGCAGACGTTTCGGCGCCGGCGTCGCCCGCGTCGGCCTCCACCCCGCTCGAACCGATTGCGGCCGCCACGTCGTCGTCGTTAGGCCCTGCGGGCGAATCGACCACCGCCGGGGTGGAGTCGTCCGCGATTTCGCGCGGTTCGGCCGTCTCCGCCTCGGCGGCGTCGTCGGCGTCCTCGGCCGCCGCGTCGTCCTCGCCGTCTTCGTCGGCGGGGTTCGGAATCGACTCCAGCGCCTTCTCGACGGCGTCCTCGGCCTCCTCGATGGCGGAACCGCCGGACGCGTCCGAGTCTGCGTCCGCGTTCGTCTCAGCGTCGGCGTCCGCGCCGGCGTCGTCCGCGTCCTCGATGGGCTCGGACTCCGCGGCGTCGGCCTCCGGTTCGGCGTCCTCGTCGAGTGCCCCCTCGTCCGCGAGCGACCCGTTGCCCTGCAACGCGTCGCGCACGAGTTGGCTCCGGTCCTCGCCGAGGATGTCCTCGACGCCGTCGTCCGCGTGGTCGGCCTCCTCGCCCTCCGCCGGAACGGGCGGGCGTTCGAGGACGGGTTCGACGAGGAAGCTCGACGCCTCGTTGACGGTGTTGAGGCGGATGCCGTACACCGTCGTCACCGACTCCTCGGGCTCCAGCGTTCGCTCGTACTCGACGCGTTGGTCCTTGTACGCGGTCCAGTTTTCGCTCTCGTAATCTGGGTGGAAGCCCACCCCCTCCATCGGGAAGTCCTTCGGGATGCTATCGACGATTCGGACGTGGACGGCCTCCTCGCTGTCGGAGGAGATGCGGAACTTTATCGCGGGAACCGGGAACTCCTCGGCGACGAACGACTTCTCTACTTTCACGTCGCCATCGGAGACGTACACCGGACCCCCTAGGTCGGACTCTTGGCTCATGCCCGTCCCTTCCGAAAGCCATTACATAAAATAACCGGGCATTTTCGAACGCGAGACTGTCACTTTCTCGAATCGTGTCAGCAGACAGACTAGAGGTCCACTCGGTCGCCGATTTCGGCTATCTCCAACCGTTCGGGGTACTCGAAGCTCCGCGAGTGAGCGTGGAGGACCGTCGGGTCGGCGGTCATGCCCTTCCACATGTCCCAGTGACTCGGGAGGAGGCGGTCCAACCGAAGGTCGGAGGCGGCTTCGATAATCTCGTTCTCGGTGGAGTACCACTTCGTGCGCACGGGTTCGCCCGTCTCCTTGTCCGGGATGTTTCCTATCGCGCCGAACGCGAGGACGCCCAGGTCGATGTCGTACTCCTCGCCGAGTTCGGCGAACTCCTCGGCGGGTTTCGTGTCGCCGCCGTGGAAGAACGTGCCCGACTCGTGTTCGATAACGTAGGAGACGGGGTGGGTCGCGTCCGGATCGTGCGCGGGTTTGACGTGAACCGTGAACTCACCGATTTCGAGGGTGTCGCCCTCGGAGACGACCTCGAACCGGTCCTCGGAGACGTCGTAGTTCTCCGTCCACGCCTCGTCTTCGAGGGCCACGTCCACGGAGTCGTCCGGCGCGTAGTACGTCGCGTCGGTGTTCTCCAGGATGGGGGCCTGACTCGGCCCGTGGACGTGGTCCGTGTGCTCGTGCGTCGCGAGGAGTCCGTCGAGTTCCGTCACGTCCTCCGGGTCGAACGGGACGGGGATCATCCGAACCGTCCGCGGCGGGTCGCCGACGCCGACGTACGGGTCGATAGCGAGCGTCGTCCCGTCGCTTCCCTTGAGGAAGAAGCCGTTACAACCGAGGTACCAGACGGCCACCGTCTCCGGGTCGGCCGCCTCGACGGCGCGCGGAAGCCAATCGCTCCAGTCGCTTACGGACATACGACCGGGTGCGGACGGACGGGGACTAAGTGTTGCGGAGTCCGCGACCCCTCGTCCGACCGCCGACGGGGGAAAAACCGGATGCGCCGTCGGGGTCGCCGCCGGACGTCGCCGGACGACCGATGGGGCGGCCGTCCAAAATAACGATACGTTATACGTCACCTTCCGGACGATCGTCCGATAAATCACCCGAAAAGGGACGTTATACCGGCTATAACCGACGGAAGGAATATACCTCGAAACGGAGTGCTACGAAACGCCATGTCTGAGCGCCGACGGAACACCGCGCATTTCAGTCAGATGGACGCAACGATGCGGACGCTGGGTACGTGGGACCCCGAACCGCCGGCGGCAGACCTCTACAACTGACGCCTCCGGTCGTCGCCGCAGGGACGCCCCCGGGACCGCACAGAACGAAACGACTCTTTCTCTCCGACGAGAAGCGGCGGTATGCGCGTGAGTATCATCGGCGGCGGAACCGTCACCGAGGAGAAGATAGACGTCGCCGCCGAGACGGGTCGTTCGCTCGCGCGGCGCGGGCACACGGTCGTCTGCGGCGGTCTGGGCGGCGTGATGGAGGCGGCGTGTCGCGGCGCGAAGGAGGCGGACGGGCGGACCGTCGGAATCCTCCCGACCGACCGACGGGCGGACGCGAACGAGTACGTGGACGTCGCCGTCGCCACGGGACTCGGGCACGCCCGGAACGCGTTGGTGCCGATGAACGGCGACGCGGTGATAGCGATCGGCGGAAGTGGCGGGACGCTCTCGGAGATCGGCTTCTCGTTCGTCTACGACAGGCCCGTCGCCGGACTCGGCACGCACGACGTGCCGGGCGTCGAAGCGTGCGAGACGCCCGAAGAAGCGGTCGAGTACGTCGAGCGTGAGGTGTAGGAGGTTCAGCCGCGGCGTTCCCAGAGAACGAACAGCACCGCGCCGAACCCCGTCGTCGAGACGGCGAAGTTCACGAGGCCCCCGACTATCGGAATCAACGAGACGGCGACGAGGACGACGGCCCCGGCGAACGCGACCACGAGGGTGTCCGGTTCGCCGGCGGAGGAGGAGGCGGCGTCGAGGACGAACCGACCCACGAGGAGGGTTCCGATGGCCGATCCCGCGATTCCGAGGACGGCGAGGACGATGACGCCGGGGATGGCGAGTATCAGCCCGATTCCCGTTATCGCGAGGAGGACGATGACGATACCCCCGATGACCGAGATGCCGAGGCCGACGAGGAAGGCGACGCCGCCGTCACCAGACTACGTCTGGTGGGCTGACGAGCTTCGCTCGTCAACGTCGTCGCGGATAGTCTGCAGGCTCTGTTCGGTCAGTTTCGGTGCGACGACGGCGACGATAACGGCGACGACGCCGCTGAACACGACCGCAAGGGTCAACCCGAGCCCGCCCCGAAGAAGTGGGCGAGAGCCGAGGGGTCACTCGGTTGGAGCGGGGCGGTACCGATAGCGAGGGACGACTCGTCGAAGGGGACCATCGAGTCGGAGATTAGTTCTCGATTTGATATCTCTTGCGATCGTGACGCGGACGAAGAGAGAGCGGAAGAGAGACGCCGAGACGGCGGCGAGTCCGTCGTTCGTCAGTTCACCACGTGCCGTGGAACGTGTCGAACGAGAGCGAATCGAGGGGTTCGTCGCCGACGGCGATGCGGTACTCCTGCGGCGTCAGCATTGGCTTGTGGAACCGCGGGCCGTCGTCGGTGGTGATTCGGGGACATCCGGTGTTGACGAACGCGTCCATGTCGAAGTTCCGGAGTCTGTCCGGCGTCACTTCGTCCATGGTGATGAGGTAGGCGTTCGGGTTGTCCTCGATGATCTTCTCGGCTATCTCCATGCGCCCCTGTCCGATCTTGGTGCAGAAGATGACGCCCCACTTCTCGGCGTCCATCGCGCGGTGGACCGCGCCGTAGCGCTGTTTCATGAACTTCTCCGTGTCGGCGATGGTGACGACGTTGTTGACGGGGTCGGCGATGACCACCTTCTTCTCGGGGTGTTCCATCGCGAGGCCGAGGGGGTGGAACTTCCCGCCGCCGACGTACAGCACTTGGTCGGCGTCGATGTCCGCGGAGGCGTAGTTACAGCCGAGAACCTGCCCTTCGAAGGTGAGTCGGTCGTCGCCGCGGCGGGTGTGGACGTCGTAGCCGCGTTCCTCCAACCAGTCGCACATGTCCTCGAAGCGGTTCATGTGCTGGGCCGTCGTCACCAGGCCCACTTCCTCGCCCTCCAACTCTTCGAGGGACTCCTCCAGGATGGGGAACGGGTCCACGTTCGAGAACAGGGGGACGTAGATTATCTTGTCGGACTCCTTCATCGGCGAGTGCCCGAAGTGGACGAACACGTCCGTCCGGCGCATCAGGTAGGTGTCTAAGTCGCAGGCGCCGTAGCAGGGTTGCCCCGACAGCATGAACGTCACGTCGTCGTCGCAGAGTTCCCGCAGGTCGTCGGCGACGGCCGGACCGCGCCGCTTCAGTCCCTCGGGGAACTGCAGTCCGACGCGCGTGGCGTCCCGTTCCTCGATTTCGTCGATGATGCGGTCGAGTTCGTAGTCCCACTCTCTGTCGTGTCTGAGCGACATCCCGGTGTTCCGGAGGTCACCCTCGGAAGAAGCGTCCTGACTCATTGTCCCTTCGTTGCCGGTCAGGAGGTATAACGTCGGCGTTCCCCGATGCGACGGCCGCGGAGTCGGATCGTCCGCCCCGAGGCGGCGGAACCGCACGCCCGCAGTCCCGTCGGACGTGCGGGTCGAGTGTCGTCTGCGTCTCGTTCTCACGTGTCGTCTCCGGCGCGCGCCGTGACCGTCTCGGGTCGGGCGTCGTCGGTGGCGTTCCGCGCCTCATCGTACCACGGCGGCGCGCGGACCGTCTCCGGATCGGCGTCCGTGTACTCCATCCGGAACCGGACTGACCGCGTCTCCCCGCCCGCGCGAACCTCGTAGGAGACGACGAGAAGCGAGACGAAGCCGTCCGCGCCGACGTGCGCCTCCGCCCGGTAGTCGGTGACGTTCCCCGAGTTCGGGAGCGACCGCGGCGTCCCGGTGGCGACAATGCGGTACGGTTGGACGCTCCAGTTCTTCCGGGTGACGTTCGTCCGCGGCGCGTCCAGATACCGTCGGACGGCGCCGGCGGCGCGGTTCTCGAACGGGCCGTGTCCGTCCTCGTCGGCTTCGACGACGTGTCTGGCGTACGATTGCTTCTCGCCGTGTTCCGTGTAGACGTAGTTGTGCCTCCCGTCGGCGTACATCGAGTAGTGCGCGAATTCGGCACCTCCCTCGCCCGTGGCCCGATATCCGGTGACGAAGTAGCGGTACCGCGTCGGACCCGCCACGTCAGCCCGCCGGTACGCGCGGGTCCACCCGCGACCGGTCCGCGCGTTCGTCCCGGACTGCCGCACGATGAGTTGGTACGACCGCCCAGCGACTGCGTCCGCGTGCGCCGCCGCGAGCGTCGCCGCGTCCGCGACGCCCGCGGGTCCGACCCCCGGTGGGAACGGTTCGTCGGCGTCGCCGTCACCGTCGCTGTCGTCGTCGCTGTCTCCCTCGCCGTCACCGTCCGCGGAACCGTCCGAGGAGGCGGCGACGACCGGGCCGACGTTCGGCCCGGCCGCGTCGTCCGTCCGGGGTACGACGCCGAAGCCGAACGGGCCCAACACGGCCGCGACGACGAGTCCCGCGAGGAGGAGGACGGCGAGGCTCGAAACGGGTTCCGCCGCGACTCGCGCGACGCCGAAACCGTTCGACTCCCCGCGTTCGCCGTCGGGCGCGTCGTCCCCCTCCGCGGCGACGCCCGACCGTTCGACGGACGGCGACTCGCCGAAGTACCGCCGGAACAGTCGCTCGCAGTCGTCGCGGTCCACGCCGTACAGCGCCAGGTTCCGGAGGTCGTCCGGTCCGACGAGCGTCGCCCCCGACGAGACGACGCGGCGGACGAGGCGGCGCGACGGACTGGCGGCGACGACAGCGTCGGCGTCGTCTGGGACGCGCGGCGTCCGGAGTCGCCGCCGCGCGTCGAGCGTGACGACGACTCGACCGTTCTCCCCGACTGCGAGAGTGCCGTCCTCGCGCGCCCGAACCTCCCGGCCGGCGGCGGCGTACAGGTCGCAGACGAACCCCCGCAGACGCTCCGCGTCGAGGCGGCGGAGCCACCGTTCGAAGGTTCGCGCGGAGACGACTGGCATGCTAACTAATAACGCACGCGCGACCACGACTCTTTCCCCCGCGGACCCCCGCATCCGGCAGGTTGAAACGACTCGCGTCCGAAGCGAGGGGTATGAGCATGCAGACGGACCCCCTCGAAGAGATGGGCCGCGAACTCGGCGAAGCGCTGACCGAGACGCCCGAGTACGAGGCCTTCGAGGAGGCGAAAGCGGCCGTCGAGAGCGACGACGAGGTGCAGGCCAAGATTTCGGAGTTCGAGTCGCTCCGCGAGGAGTTCATGTTCGCTCGACAGACGGGGAACGCGACGCAGGAGGGGCTTCAGAAGGTCCAATCCGCCCAAGAGGAACTCCACTCGATGCCCGCGATGGCGGAGTACCTCGAAGCCCAAGAGGAACTGCAGACGCGCCTCGAAGCCGTCAACGAGGCCATCTCAGAACCCCTCGCCGTGGACTTCGGCGGCGAGGCGGGCGGTTGCTGTCACGACTGAGCGACGACCGCACGGCCGATTTTTTCAACGACGCGAGACGCCGGAGAGCGACGGGTCGGCCGTTCGCCGCCGCGACTTTTTATACGAGGACGGGGCCAGCGTCGCCATGCTTGCGATAGCCGGCGGGAAGGGCGGGTGCGGGAAGACGACGACGACGCTCGGTCTGGCCGCGGCGATGGACGCGGAGACGCGCGTCGTGGACGCCGACCGGGACATGCCCAACCTGCACGCACTCGCGGGCGTCCCCCGGGACGCGACCGAACGAACTGCGGCAGACGGTCGGGTTCCGTCCGACCCCGCCGACGAGCGAACGCCGCCGTACCGCCACCCCGAGTACAACCACGTCTCGGTCTCTCCCGCGCCGCCGAGGCGGGACGCGCGCGCTGACGGCGGGTGCGACGACCCGTCGGCGAGACTGCGGCGGATTCGCGCCGAGACGGACGCCGCAGTCCTCGTGGACTGCCCGGCGGGCGCGGGGCCGGACGCCGCGGCCCCCCTCCGCGTCTGCGACGGCGCCGTCGTCGTCTCGTCGCTCTGCGCGCCGTCACTCCGCGACGCCGCCAAGACGGCGTCGATGGCGCGAACGCTCGGAACGCCCGTCGTGGGGGCGGTGCTCACGCGGGCGCGCGTCGCGCCGCCCGGCGTCTCGGACCTGTTGGGCTGTCCCGTGCTCGGACGCGTCCCGGAGGCGGAACCGCCGGTCCTCGAAGACGCCTCGGTCAGGCGGGCGTACGAGAACGTGGCGACTGAGATCCAGGCCGCCGAAGGGATAATATAAGAGACCGTCGTAAGAGGTGACGTGTCTGGACGGCTCACGACCGGCATCGACGTTCTCGACCGACAACTCGACGGCGGAATTCCGGCGGGGAGCATCGTCTTCCTCGGCGCGGAACCCGCCAGCCAGTCCGAGCTGTTCCTCTACGAACTCACCGCCGTCCGGGGGACGCTGTACCTCACGACCGTCCGCTCCGACGCCGCGGTCCTCGACGCCGTGCACCGAACGCCCGGCACCGTCGGCAGTCCGACGGTCCGAGACATCGGCGGGGGCGCGCCGTTGGACTCCGCGAACAAACTCGTCACGGAACTCCCGGAGGGGGCGAACCTCATCATCGACGTGGTGGACGTGTTGGAGGAGACGAGCACCGCCCGGTACCGGGAGTTCCTCAACGAACTGCAGACGCACATGGTCAACACGGGGGGACTCGCCGTCCTCCACGGCCTGAAGACGGGAGACGCGCCGCGGAACCGCCGCTACACCGAACACATGTCGGACGTGGTGTTCGACCTGCAGACGGAGGTGGACGGCTCGGAGATAGAGAACCGACTCGCCGTCCCGAAGTTCCGCGGCGGCAAAGCGCCCGAGAAGACCATCAAACTCCGCCTGAGCGAACGGGTGACCGTGGACACCAGCCGGGACATCGCGTAAGCGACTATTTTCGGCGGCTCAAGTCGCGTAGAACAGGAAGACGCCGAGCGTCACCGCCACCGTCAGCCCGGACCAGGCGCGGACGGTATCAACCGGCCCCAGGTCGATTCGGCGCGTGAACACGGAGAGGAAGTACGGCGCGAGCGGTGCGAGTCGCGCCAGAATCGGCGGGTCGGCTCCGAGTCCGTATTCGAGCGCGAGCGTGAGCGCGATCGTCGAAACCGCCGCGACTGCGGCGACGAGGGCGTCGTCCGGGAGTTCGAGTTCCGACGGCACCTCGTCGGCGTCTCTGTCGGCCATCTCTCCGAGAGTGCGGAAACGGAAAGTAAGAACCCGGCGGTTCCGTCGCCCGAGGGGGCGGCGGCCGCCGCGGCGGGAGTTACTCTTCGGTCTCTTCGCCTTCGAGTTCCTCAACGAGTTCGTCCGCGTCCACGTCGACGTCCTCGATGGCTTCCTCGATGTCTTCGGCGTCGGCGCCGCCGCCCATGCCGCCCATCATACCGCCCATGCCGCCCATCATACCGCCCATCCCGTCGATGGTCTCCTGGACGATGACGCGGTCTAAGTCGAGGCGGTCGATGACGTCCTGTGCGATCTGCTGCTTCGAGAACATCCACTGCTGGTTCATCGTCATCTGCGGCGTGGCCTCGATGTACAGCGTCTCCTTCTCGACGGTCTCGACCTCGGTCTCGGGTTCGGCGTCCTCGTCGTCCTCGTCGGGTTCGACGACCGTCTCCTCCTCGACCTCGTCGGTCTCGATCCAGACCTCGGGGGCCTGCTGGAGGTACATGCTGAGGAGGCTCTCGGCCTTCTCCTCGCGGTCCTCGACGAGTTCGAGAATCTCGTAGTCGTACTCGAGGTCTTCGCCCGCCAGCGGGTGGTTGAAGTTCACGCGCGCGCGGCCGCCGATGATGGTCTCGACGCGACCCTGTTCGCCGTCGACTTGGACCTGCGCGCCGGGGTAGCGGTCGTCCTCGTCGATCTTGTTGGCGCTGACCGTGCGGACGTCGTCGTCGTCGAACTCGCCGAACGCCTGCGCGGCGGGAATCTCGACGTTGCCGGTGTCGCCGGGTTCCGCGCCGACGAGGGCGTCGTCGACGGCCTCGAAGACGTGTCCCGCGCCGACCACGATGACTCGGGGTTCGAAGTTGTACTCCTCCGTGTCGATGTCGGCCTCCTCGGCCACCTCTTCGTCGGTCGTGTCGACGACGGTGTCGTCTTCGACCGTGCGTACGGTGTACGCGAGGCGCACGAAGTCGCCGTCTTGGATTCCGTCCTCGGCGACTTCCTCGTCTTCGGCGACCTCTTCTTCGACGTCTGCTGCGTCGGCGTCGGCCGCCTCCGCCTGCGGTTCGTCACTCATACGCGGAACAATACTCGTGTGACCCTTAAGAATCACGTTTCGCCCGCCGCGGAGAAAACGCCCGATTCGCCGCGGTTTTCCGGCGAAATCGGAGGGCGCAGGCGACGGCTACGACGCTCTCGGCGCGGCAGAGTCGGTAGTCGCGGACGCCGGATCGACCGGATTCCGGAGTCACCCACGCTTTTGCTCGGCCGGGACGACGACCGACGCATGTACGAAGTCGAGGTCAAGGTGCGGGCCGACCGCGACGGGGTGCGGGCGAAACTCGACGGGGGGCGCGCCGAACGCGTCGGGCGCGTGCGGCAGGTAGACACCTACTACGACGCGCCGCACCGCGACTTCGCGGCGACCGACGAGGCCCTCCGCGTCCGCCGCGAGACGCCACTCGACGGTGAGGACCGGGCGGAGACGACGGCGCGCGTCACCTACAAGGGGCCGTTGGTGGACGACGAGTCGAAGACGCGGGCCGAACACGAAACCGAGGTGGCCGACGGCGAGACGATGGACGCCGTCCTCGACGGCCTCGGCTTCGAACCGGCGGCGACGGTGGAGAAAGAACGGGAGTTCTACCGGATGGACGGCTACACCGTCACCCTCGACGCGGTGGAGGGAGTCGGGGAGTTCGTCGAAGTCGAACGCGAGGCCGAGGACGAGGCGGACGTCGAATCGGTCCGGGAGGGAGCGTACGCCGTCGCGCGCGAACTCGGACTCGACCCGGACGAGCAGATTCGGACGTCGTACCTCGGGATGCTCCTCGATTCGGAGGAGTGACCCCGCGGCGGGCGACCGGTTCGACCGGATGATGTTTGATAGTAATTCTCGTGTCGCTAATCTTTTCCGCAAGTTATAGCATCACCGGTGAGGAACGACTGCACAATGACCGAACGGAACATCAGCATCGAGGCGGCGGACAGAACCGCCGTCGAGGACCAACAGGTCGAAATCGTCGAGCGAAAGGGTATCGGTCACCCCGACTCTATCTCCGACGGAATCGCCGAGAGCGTCTCCCGCGCCCTGTCGAATCTCTATCTCGACCGGGTGGGGAAGGTTCTCCACTACAACACCGACGAGACGCAACTGGTGGCGGGCGAGGCCGCGCCCGCCTTCGGCGGCGGCGAAGTCGTCGAACCCATCTACCTCCTCATCGTGGGTCGCGCGACGAAGAAGTACGACGGCGAACGACTCCCCGTGGACTCGGTCGCCCTGGAGGCCGCCCGCGACTACCTGAACGAGCACATCCCCGAACTGGAGTTCGGAACCGACATCGTCGTGGACGTGAAACTCGGCGAGGGGTCCGGCGACCTGCAGGACGTCTTCGGCGAGGAGAGCGTGCAGGTTCCGATGGCCAACGACACGTCGTTCGGCGTCGGCCACGCGCCGTTGACCGAAACCGAGGAGATAGTGCTGAACGTCGAACGCGAACTCAACTCGACGTACGCCGACGAGAACCCGCACCTCGGCCCCGACGTGAAGGTGATGGGCAAGCGCGAGGGCGACGAGATAGACATCACCGTCGCCGCCGCGATGATCGATTCCTACGTCGCCGACATCCAGGAGTACAAGGAGGCAGTCGCGTCCGTCGAGGAGTTCGCCGGCGAGGTGGCCCGCGGGTACACCGACCGCGAGGTGAACGTCGCCGTCAACACGGCCGACGACTACGACGAGGGCTCCATCTACCTCACCGTCACCGGCACCAGCGCCGAACAGGGCGACGACGGGTCCGTCGGCCGCGGGAACCGCGCGAACGGTCTCATCACGCCGAACCGGCCGATGAGCATGGAGGCCACCTCGGGGAAGAACCCCGTCAACCACATCGGGAAGATCTACAACCTGCTCTCGACGGACATCGCCGAAACCGTCGTGGACGAGGTGGACGGCATCCGCGACCTGCAGATTCGCCTGCTCTCGCAGATCGGTCGCCCCATCGACGAACCCCACGTTGCGGACGCGAAGATAGTCACCGACGAGGGCGTCGTCCTCTCGGACATCGAAGCCGACGTCGAGGCCATCGTGGACGACCGCCTCGCGAACGTCACCGACATCACGCGGCAGGCCATCGACGGCGACCTGACGACGTTCTGAGGGCCCGACGCCGCCTTTTCACTCGTAGTACCGCTCTAACAGCGACACCGCCGCGCGCTTCGTCTTCCGGTAGGCGCGCCCGCCGTCCGGCGTCCGAACCGCGTACGCGTAGCGGTCGCTGTCGGGGACGTACCACCGGTCGCCGTGGACGCGCATAGCCCGCGGGAGGTCGGAGTCCGCCGCGTCGGCGTCGGTGTCGGCGTCGGCGTCCGCCTCGGTGTGGCCGTTCTTCGCCGCCCCGGCGTCCGGTCCGTCGGCGGCGGACGCGCCCGTCGAATCGGTCGCACCCGTCGCGCCGGAGGAACCACCCTCCGCGCCCGAGGCGAAGACTGCACCGCCTCCCGACGCCGGGGCGGACTCCGCGCCCCTCTGCCCCGGGCCGACGGAAGTCTCCTCGGAGTCGGGCGTCGAACCGGGAGAGTCGGCGTCGTCGGCATCGTCGGCGTCGTCAACGTCGGCGGCGGGTCCGACGAGGAGTTCGTTCGGCGTGGCGGGGGAGTCGGGGAGGACTCCGCGCTCCGCGCCGGGCCGGCGGAGCGATTCGAGCGTCTGCTCCATCAGAATCGACTGCATGTTGACGACCGGTTCGCCGTCGCGGGGGTACTGCTGGTCGTAACTGCCGTCGGCGTTCATCGTCCACCGCTTTTGGTTGTCCGACATCGCCAGTTCGAGGACGAAGCGGAGTTGCGCGCGGATGTCCGGGTCTTCGACCGGCGCGACGGCCTCGACGCGGTTGTCGAGGTTCCGCGTCATCCAGTCCGCGGATCCGACGTACCACTTCGGGTCGCCCGCGTCACCGGCTTCGCCGGTTGCTCGCGAGGGCTCCGCCCTCGCGCCGTTTTCGAAGTAGTAGATGCGCGAGTGTTCGAGGAACCGATCGACGATACTGTGGACGGAGACGTTCTCGCTTATCCCCTCCAGGCCCGGCCGGAGGCGGCAGATGCCGCGCACCACGAGGTCGATATCGACGCCCGCCATCGACGCGCGGTACAGTTCCTCGACGAGTTCGGGGTCTTCGAGGGAGTTCACCTTGGCGACGATGCGGGCGTCCTCGCCGTTCCGGGCGTGGTGCGCCTCCCGGCGGACGAGGCGGGTGAACTGCTCGCGCATCGTGACGGGCGCGATGAGGAGCTTCCTGAACTCCTCGTCCAAGGAGGGGCCGGTGAAGAAGTTGAACACCTTCACCAGGTCCCGGCCGATGTCGCGGTCGGCCGTCAGGAGTCCGAGGTCCACGTACCCCTTGGCGGTGCCGGAGTGGTAGTTGCCGGTGGCGACGTGGGAGTACAGTTGCACGCCGTCGTCCTCCTCGCGGACGACGAGGGCGGTTTTCGTGTGCGTCTTCAGGCCGATGGTCCCGTAGGCGACGTGGATGCCCTCCTCTTCGAGGCGGCGGACCCACTCTAAGTTGTTCTGCTCGTCGAACCGGGCCTTCAGTTCGACCATCACCGCCACCTGCTTGCCGTTGTCGGCGGCATCGATGAGGCTCTGGATGACCTTCGAGTCCGAGGCGGTGCGGTAGATGGCCGCCTTGATGGCCAACACGTCCGGGTCGTTCGCCGCCTCGTCGAGGAACTCCTGCACCGTCTCGCCGAACGAGTGGTACGGGTGGTGCAGGAGGACGTCGCCGCGTCGAATCTCAGAGAAGATGTCCTCGGAGGCGTCGGGGCCTACGTCCGCCGAGGTGCCGACGCGTTGGAACCGCGGGTGCGGTTGGGGTGTCCACGGGTCGAGTTTCAGGTCCGGGCGGTCCAGCTCCGTCAGGTCCATCAGTTCGCGGAAGTCAAGCGGTCCGGGCAGTCGGAACACCTCGCGCTCGGAGATGTCGAGCTGTTCAACGAGGAGGTCCACCACCCGGTCGGACGCGCCCTCCTCTACGTCGAGGCGGACGGCGGTGGCGAACCGTCGCTGTTCGAGCACCTCCCGAATCATCTCGATGAGGTCCTCCGCCACCTCTTGGTTCCGCCGGACCTCCGCGTTCCGGGTTAGGCGGAACAGCGTCGTGTCCGCCACGTCGGCCTTCGGAAAGAGCAGATCGAGGTTCGAGCGGATTATCTCCTCTAAGAGGACGTACTCCTCCTCGCCGACTTCGACGAGTCGGGGGCGGTTCTGCGGTATCTTCACGCGCGTGAACGTCGGTTCGTCCTCGCCGTCGCGTTCGGTCAACACCGCGAGCGAGAGGCTCAGATTCGAGATGAACGGGAACGGGTGAGCCGGGTCGAACGCGAGGGGGGTGAGCGTCGGCAGGACGGACTCCTCGAAGTAGTCGCGCATCTCCGAGCGCTGACGGGCCGTCAGGTCGTCGTAGTCGTGGACGTGGACGCCCTCCCGCCGGAGGGCGGGGCGAACGTCTTCGAGGAAACACTCCGCCTGCGCGCGGAACATCGGTCTGGCCGTCTCCACCGCCTCCCGCCACTGCTCCTCGGGCGTTCGGCCGTCCGGGGTGGATTCGGTCACCCCGGCGTCCATCTGCTGTTTCAGACCGCCGACGCGCTTCATGAAGAGCTCGTCCATGTTCTTCGTGAAGATGGACAGAAAGCGCACGCGTTCGAGGAGGGGTTGCCTGTCGTCCAACGCCTCGTGGAGCACCCGCCGCTGAAACTCCAACTCGCTCAGTTCGCGGTTCAGGTAGTACCGCGGGTCGTCCAAGTCCACGTCCGGTTCCGGCGGGTCGTACGGGTCGGGGTGCGAGTTAGCGTCCATTGTGGAGGGGTACTGGGAGCCGTTGCCGCGGGCGAGGTCGTCGATCAGTTACGACCAATCCAGTCACATATTAAGAAGTTTATATTAGTAGACAGTTTGTCAAACGTAGTTGTCGGTACGTACATATTAAATATATAGAGAGTCCGTTCCGGGCAAAATCGGCGCGACCCGCGGACCGAGACGCTGATTGGTGGCCGCGGAGTACGGCACGGTAGTGAACGCCGAGAACGTCGTCGCGGTCGGGTACGGGGACTTCGGAACGAAGAGCAGCGAGGTGCGCGCGAAGATGGCGAAGCGACTCGCCGAGAGCGTCCGCGCCGCCCTCGCGGACGCCGACCTGCCGGGGACCGTCGAGAGGCGGTGGGCGCGCATCCTCGTCGAGACGGACGAGACGGACCCGGTCGCGGAGGTAATCGCCACCCTCCCGGGCGTCGTCTGGGCGCGGCCGGCGGTCCTGACCGACGCGACGGTGGACGCCGTCCGCGACGCCCTCCGGACGCTCTCGACCGAACGCGGCCACGGGTCCGACGAGTCGTTCGCCGTCGAGAGTCGCCGCGTCGGCCCGCCCTCGGCGCACCCGTTCTCCAGTCGGGACCTGAAGGTGGAGGGCGGCAGCGCCGTCCAAGCGGGAACCGACGCGCCCGTGGACTTAGACCACCCCGACCGGACGTACAGGGTCGAGGTGCGCGACGACGAGGCGTTCGTCTCCGCCGTTCAGATGGACGGACCGGGCGGACTCCCCCTCGGCACGCAGGGCCGCGCGGTGGTCCTCCTCAGCGGCGGCATTGACTCGCCCGTCGCGGCGTGGCGGATGATGCGCCGCGGGTGTTCGGTCGCGCCCGTGTACGTCGATTTAGGCGACTACGGCGGCGCGGACCACCGCGCCCGCGCGACGGAAGTGGCGACGACGCTCTTGCGGCGCGCGCCCGACGAGGACGTTCGACTCCACGTCGTCCCCGGTGGCGAGGTGGTGCAGGCGGTGGTGGACGAACTGCACGACACGCGGATGCTGTCGCTCCGGCGGGCGATGCTCGCGGCCGGCGAGGCGGTGGCCCGCGAGGTGGGCGCACACTCCGTCGTGACGGGCGAGTCCCTCGGGCAGAAGTCCTCGCAGACGGGCGCGAACCTCGCTGCCACCGACGCCGCCGTCTCGCTTCCGGTCCACCGACCCCTGCTGACGGCGGACAAGACGGACATCGTCGAGGAGGCGCGCGCCCTCGGCACGTTCTCGGACTCGACGCTCCCGGTGGGATGCGAACGGGTCGCGCCGTCGCACCCCGAGACGAACGCGACGGTGGAAGCGGTCGAAGCGGCCGAACCGGACGACCTCCTGTCGATGGCGCGGGAGGCGGCGGCGGACCGGTCGGTCGTCGACCTCGAACCCTGACCGGATCCGTACGGACGTCGATTATAATGTACGTTTCACTTCGTTCTGCAGCCTATAGCGTGAATAATAGGGGTAAAATGGATTTACGTGCGTTCAGTTCGTAGCCTCGCGCGATGTCACAGACGCGCCGCCCACCCCACGGTCGAATCGACTCCTCGTGGACCGTCAGGCAGGTGGTCCCCCGTTCATCGTGGCGGGTCGGAACGGAGACGTGTTCGGCGTGCGGCGGCACCGTGAACCTCGACGGCGACCACTATCAGGTGGAACTGGGCCGCGACAGGCGGCCCGAAGCGGGTTCGAAGCTGACGTACGAGCGACAACTGCTGTCGTTCTGCGACGAGTCGTGCGCAACGTCGTGGCTCGACGGTACCGCCGCCGAGCACCCCTCGGCCGACGAGTGAGCGTCCTGACCGCCGCCCGGAATCGACCGCAGATCGCCGCACCGCAACCGATTTAGCCGCCCGTCGTCAGGCTCAAAACGTGACGCGGGTTTGCTTCGTCGGGGCGCCCGAGGTGAACGTCCAGTACGAACTCCTCTCCCGCGAGACGGCGCGGGCCGCCCTCTCGACGTACGAGATACGCCAACCGTTCGCCAACTCCTTGGCGGTCGATACGGTGAGCGTCGGCGCCGCCGTCTCTCTCTGCAACGACCTCAACTGGTATCTCGTCCGCTTCGTCGAGACGGTCCTCGTCCGCGAACCGAGCATCAGCGACACCGAGTGGCTCTCTCGCCGCCTCGCGGAACGGGTGCGCGACGGCGAGGTCCGCCCGGAGGAGACGAAGGAGCGTCTCGCCGTCTACGGCCTCGAAGACGGCCGCCTCGTCGAACCGATGTACGTCACTCGGCGGCCCGACGGGACGGTTCCGACGTACGACCTCCGCGACGTGGAGGAGACGGTGGTCGTGCGCGTGAGCGACGACGAGTTCGGCAGGTGAGGCGGCGCACCTTTTTGTTCGGGCGGTCGTAGGCGAGTTCATGGCGGTTCCATACGGGGCGGAGTCGCGGGAAATCGAACTCGACGGCCTCCGCGTTCGGTATCTGGTGGCCGGTGACAGCGACGGCGACGGCGATGACGCCGACGCCGATGCGCCCACCATCGTCCTCCTGCACGGCGGCGGCCTCGACAGCGCGTCGCTCTCCTGGAAGGAGGTCATGCCCGCCCTCGCGAAGGACTTCCGCGTCGTCGCGCCCGACCTGCCGGGGTACGGCGAGAGCGACCCGCCGGAACGGACGCCGACGACGGACTACTACGTGCGCGTCCTTGAACGCTTCCTGTCCGCAGTCGGCGTCGAACGGCCCGTCTTGGTCGGCGTGTCGATGGGCGGCGGCGTCGCCGTCGGCTACGCACTCGAACACGCCGACGACGTGTCGGCGCTGGTCGCAATCGACGGGTACGGACTCGGCGGGTCGGTTCCCGGCGGCGCGTTGACCGCCGTCGTCTCGCGGGTGTCGTACCTGAGCGAACTCTCGTGGCGGGCCGTCGCGCGGAGTCGCACCGTCGCGTACTTCTCCGTCCGGGCGGCGGTGGCCTACGGCAACGTCTCGCCGACGCTCGTGGACGAGGTGTTCGCGGAGGCCAAGCGGAACGACGGCGACGCGTGGCGGCGATTCCTCCGGGCCGAAATCGGCCTGCGCGGGCCGAAGACGAACTACGTGGACCGACTGCCGGACGTGTCGGTGCCGTCGCTGTTCGTCCACGGCGAGGACGACAGGCTGGTCCCGCAGTCGTGGTCGGTCCGCGCGGGGTCTCTCGTCCCAGACGCGGAGGTGCGCATCTTACCGAACTGCGGCCACTGGCCGCCGCGGGAGAAGCCGAACCGCGTGAACGCGCTGATTCGACTGTTCCTTCAGTCGAACATGCCGGTGGACATGTAGCGCTCGCCGCTGTCCCAGAAGACGGTGACGACGAGGGGGCAGTCGGCGTCCGGGAGCGTCTCCGCTCTCGTCCCGCCGGACCCGTCCGCGACGACGGACCCGCCCGCCTCGCTTCGGCAGTCGGCGTCGGGGTCGGCCAGTCGTTCGGCGACGCGCCGCGCGGCGACGTTCGACGCGCCGGAGGACTGCCCGACGAGGATACCCTCCTCGCGGGCGAGGCGGCGACACTCGGCCTCGGCGGCGTCGAGCGAGACGGTCTCCACGCCGTCCAAGAGGTCCCTGTCGAGGTTCGGGCTGACGAAGCCCGGTCCCATCCCCTGGAAGTCGTCGTCGCCGGACTCGCCCGTCGAGAGCACGGCGTTCTCCTCGGGTTCGACGGCGACGATGTCCATCTCGGGGAACTCCTCGCGGAGGCGCCGCCCGATGCCCGAGAGGGTGCCGCCGGTGCCGACGCCCGCGACGAGTGCGTCCACGCTCCGCCCTTCCACCTGTTCGAGAATCTCCTCGGCTGTGGTGCGGTAGTGGGCGTCGGGGTTCGCGGGGTTCTCGAACTGGCGGAGTTGGGTCATCCCCTCGGCCTCCAGTTCGTCGGCGCGGTCCTTCGCGGCGGAGATGTCCCCCTCGACGAGTTCGATGTCCGCGCCGTAGGCGCGCATGATTTCGCGTCGCTCGGGCGACTTCGAGGCGGGCATCACGATGGTGATGTCGTACCCCTTGCTCGCGGCGGCCATCGACAGTCCGATGCCGGTGTTTCCGCTCGTCGGTTCGACCAGTTCGTCGCCCGGCGATATGGCCCCCTCGCGTTCGGCGGCCTCTATCATCCCCAGGGCCGGTCGGTCCTTCGCGGACCCGCCGGGGTTCTTCGACTCTATCTTCGCCGCCACGAGGGCCCCCGGCGGCGACGACACTCGGACCAACGGCGACCCGATGGTCTCGAGGATACTCGCGTCCATTACCGACGCGTAGGCGACTCAGACCGAAAACGATGGCGGACGAGGGCAAGACGCGCCGGATTCCGTGACGGCCGGCGAGGGAGGGGCGGTACCGAACCCGACCGGGACGGCGCGAACCTGACCGCGACCGCGCCGATTAAAGCCCTCGACCCGGTATCTCGCGGTATGGCCGACGCCGAGTCACAGACGTTAGAGACGATGGAGCCGAACCCGATGTGGGACGAGGAGTCCTACGAGGACGCCGTCGAGAGCCTCTCCGAGGACGGGTTGGTGTTCAAGGTGTGGGGCGGCGACTGGTGCGGCGACTGCCGGGGGCAACTGCCGGACTTCGGGGCCGCACTCGACGCCGCGGGCGTCCCCGAGGAGAACGTCCACCACTACCCCGTCGAGAAGGAAGACGACGGGAGCAAGGTCGGACCGAAGGTCGAGGAGTACGGCATCGAACTCATCCCCACCGTCGTCGTCGAACGTGACGGCGAGGAGGTCGCGCGGTTCGTCGAGGAGGAGGACGCCCCCATCGCCGTCCACCTCGCGGACCGACTCGGCTCGTAACGCCGTCTCCCGCTTTTTCGAACCCGCTTCAGAGGTCGATGTCGTCAACGTCGTCCAGCGACACGTCCGCGTCGCCCGCGCCGCCTTCGAGCCACGACAACGCCTCCTCGACGGAGTGGGCGGGCGCGGAGCACGTCCGCCCCTCGCAGGCGTAGATGGTCGGTTCGCCGTCGCGCGCCTCCCGGCCCTTCCACACCGGCGGCGCGTCGGAGAGGCCGAGCGTATCCAGCCACGGCCCGAGTTCGTCGTCCGTCGGCGGGCGAACCGAGAGGACGGCGTCGGGCACGTAGCGTTCGGCGAGCGTCTCGCGCCACGACTCGGGGAGTCCCTCCGCGGCGACGACGAGTTCCGTCCCGCCGAGGGCGCGCTTCTCGGCCGCGAGGGCGAGCGAGACGTGTTCGAGCGGTCGGCCGCGAATCCGGTCGCCGTGGGTGTCGATGACCGCGCCGGCGACGGACGAAAAGTCCGCCTCGGGGACGAAGGCGTCCAAATCGAGGAGAAGCGACGCCGCGACGCCGACGCTCGACGGCGTGGACTGGTCTTGGAGTTCCTGCGGGCGGGTGACGAGCGATTCGCCCTCCGCGGGCGTCATGTACAGCGTCCCCGCCTCCTCGTCGTAGAACTGGTCCACCAGCGTGCGCGTCAGGTCGAGGGCGAACGCGAGGTACTCGGCGTCGCCGGTCGCTTGGTACAGGTCGAACGCGCCGCGGGCGAGGAAGGCGTAGTCTTCGAGGTAGCCGTCGCCCTTCACGTCGCCGTCCTTGTAGCGGCGGGCGAGTCGCCTTTCCTCCCGGTCCCAGAGGCGTTCGCGGACGAACGCGAGGGCGTCCTCGGCGAGTTCGACGTACTCGTCGCCGAGGACGAGTCCGCCCTGCGCCAGCGAGGATATCATCAGGCCGTTCCAGCCCGCGAGCACCTTCTCGTCGCGGGCGGGTCGGACCCGTTCTTCGCGCGCCTCGAACAGCGCTTCGCCCGCTTCGCCGAGTCGTTCGTCCATCTCCTCCTCGGAGAGGCCGTACGACTCGGCGAGTTCGTCGGCCGTCGCCGAAATCGTCAACACCGTCGTCCCGTCTTCGAAATTACCCGACTCGGTGACGCCGTAGCGGTCGCAGAACAGGTTCGCCGTCGTCTCGTCGTCGAGTACCTCGCGGACCTGCTCCGGGGTCCAGACGTAGAACGTCCCCTCCTCGCCGCCGCTTCTGGCGTCTAAGGTGCTGTAGAAGCCGCCGTCGGGGTGGCGGAGTTCGCGGGCCACGAAGTCGAACGTCTCGCGGGCCACCTCGGCGTAGTCGTCGCTCCCGGTGAGTCGGTGCGCCGCGACGTAGACGCGCGGGAGTTCCGCGTTGTCGTACAGCATCTTCTCGAAGTGCGGGACGGTCCACGTCCGGTCGGTGACGTAGCGGTGGAAACCGCCGCCGACGTGGTCGTACATACCGCCCGCGGCCATCGCGTCGAGGGTTTCGGTGGCCACGTCTATCGCGTTCTCGTCGCCGGTGCGGACGTACGTCCGGAGGAGCGATTCGACGCGGCGGGCCTGCGGAAACTTCGGGCCGCCGGAGCCGAATCCGCCGTACTCTCGGTCCGCGCCGCGAACCGCCGCCGCCGCGACGGTGCCGAGGATCTCCTCGCCCGGCGCGTCGCCCGACTCCTCGGGCGTCGCTTCGAGGTTGTCCGTCAGCGCGTTCGTCCACTGGTCCGCGCGGTTCTCGATCTCCTCGCGGTCGGCCTCCCACGATTCGACGAACGAGCGTAGGAGGTCCATGAACCCGGGGACGTTCCCCCTGTCGGGGCGTTGCTCCTTCGGGAAGTACGTCCCCACGTAGAACGGCTTGCCCTCCGGCGTCAGGAAGACGGAGAGGGGCCACCCGCCGCCGCCGGTGACGAGTTGGCAGATGGTCTGGTAGATGCGGTCCAAGTCGGGTCGCTCCTCCCTATCGACCTTTATCGGGACGAACTCCTCGTTGAGGACGGACGCCACCTCGTCGTCCTCGAAGCTCTCCTCGGCCATCACGTGACACCAGTGGCAGGCGGAGTAGCCCACCGAGAGGAAGATGGGCTTGTCCCCCTCGCGGGCGGCCTCTAACGCCGCCTCGTCCCACGGTTGCCAGTTCACGGGGTTGTCCGCGTGCTGGCGGAGGTACGGACTCTCTTCGTCGTCCAGCCTGTTTCGCCCCAGAACGTCGCTCATGGGTGGGGGTAGGGGAGTGAGGGACTAAAGGGGCGTGGAGACGGCGACTCGTTCGGGCGTTCGAGCGGTCCGCCCCGTTCGGCCCGAGTGCGGCCGCCGCCCGACTCCCGTGCAACCCACGTTCGTGTTCATCTCGCGCTGTCCGAAGAGCAACTTTTACACTCTCGTGCATCGCGGTACCGCGTATGACCGAGACTGCGCTCCTCGTCGGCGGCGGCGGCCGCGAACACGCGATAGCCCGCGCCCTGACCGCGGATTCGGACTGCGAACTGTACGCCTGCGCGAGCAACCGAAACCCCGGCATCGCCTCGCTTTCGGCCGGGTTCGAGCAGATTTCGGAGACGGCGGCCGAGGACATCGTCGCCTACGCGGCGGACGTCGGCGCGGACGTGGCCGTCGTCGGCCCCGAATCCGCGCTGGAGGCGGGCGTCGCGGACGCCTTGGACGACGCCGGCGTCTACACCTTCGGCCCGAAGGCGGAGGAAGCCCGCATCGAGACGGACAAGGCGTTCCAACGGCGGTTCATGGAGGAGGAGGAAATCCCCGGATGCCCCGACTTCGCCGTCTTCGAGGACGTCGAGGCGGCGTGCGAGTACATCGACGAGTACGACGGCGACGTGGCGGTCAAGCCCGCGGGTCTGACGGGCGGGAAGGGCGTGAAAGTCACGGGCGACCAGGTGACGAAGGAGGAGGCCAAGGAGTACCTCCGCGAGTCGGAGTACGAGGAGATAGTCCTCGAAGAACGCCTCGTCGGCGAGGAGTTCACCGTGCAGGCGTTCGTGGCGAACGGCGAGGTGCACCCGACGCCCGCCGTGCAGGACCACAAGCGCGCCTACGAGGGCGACGAGGGGCCGAACACCGGCGGCATGGGGAGTTACACCGACGCCGCGCCGCAACTGCCGTTCATGACCGCCGACGACTACGCCGACGCGGTGGACGTTCTGGAGGCCACCGTCGAAGCCCTCCCCGACTACAAGGGCGTCCTCTACGGCCAGTTCATGCTCACCGCCGAGGGCGTGAAGGTCATCGAGTTCAACGCCCGGTTCGGCGACCCGGAGGCGATGAACACGCTGCCCGTGTTGGAAACGTCGTTCCTCGACGTGGTAACGGCGGCACGCGACGGCGAGGAGATTCCCCGACTGGAGTTCGCGGGGAAAGCCACCGTCTGTAAGTACGCCGTCCCCGAGGGTTACCCGACGGACCCCGACTCGGGCGCGAAGGTGACGGTGGACGAAGAGAACGTCGGCGACGCACTCCTCTTTTACGCCAGCGTGGACGCCCGCGAGGACGGCGTCTACACGACCACCTCGCGGTCGTTCGCCGTCGTCGGCGTCGCGGACTCCATCGAGGAGGCCGAGAAGCGGGCCGAGGAGGGACTGGCCGCCGCCGGCGAGGGCGTCCGCATCCGCCACGACATCGGCAGACCCGAACTCGTCCAGAAGCGCATCGACCACGCGGCGGAACTCCGCGGCGAGTAACGCCGCGTGGCGACGACGCCGGGCATGGCTTTTGTACCGCCCCCGCGAATCCGAGGGCGTGAGCGACGAGAGCGACGGGACGGACGCGGACTCCGACGGGCGGCGGCACCACCGGGTGACGACGCACCCGACGCCGGGACCGCTGAACTCCCTGCGACACTGGACGGACGCCAAGCCCCTCTGGCGCGTGACGCTGAACTACCTCCTCGTGTGGGTGGCCCGCGTCGCGCCGTTCTTCTGGCTGAAGAACTGGGCGCTGAGACGCCTCGGCGTCACCGTCGGCCGCGGCGTCTCGTGGGGTCTGGAGGCCACCCCGGACGTGTTCTGGCCCGAACTCATCACCCTCGGCGACCACGCCGTCGTCGGCTACGACTCGGTGATCCTCTGCCACGAGTTCCTGCAGGACGAGTACCGGACGGGCGAGGTGGTCGTCGGCGACAGGGCGATGATCGGCGCGAAGGCGGTGATACTGCCGGGCGTCCACGTCGGCGAGGGCGCACAGGTGGCCGCGAACTCCCTCGTCACGCGGGACGTGCCGCCGAATACGACCGTCGCGGGCGTCCCGGCGCGGCCGATGGGCGGAGGAGACGACGAGAGCGACTGACGGGGCGACCCGCGGCGACGGTCAGGGCCGTTCGAGTCGGACGTTGAAGACGGCCCCGCGGGGGTCGTTGTCCCCGACCCAGATGTCGCCGCCGTACCCGCCGAGAACGCTGTCCGCGAAGAAGAGGCTGATTCCGGTGCCGTGGTGGAGTTGGTCGAACTCCTTGCGGCCGAAGACGAGGTCGCGTTGCGACTCGGGGACGCCCGGGCCGTTGTCCGCGGCGGAACGTCGTTGTGGGGGTATTTCACTTTCCGGGGTACTTCGGTACCGACCGATACCTCGCTGCGGCGCGTCGGTTTTCGGCGGACGGTGCGTCGAGAGCGGAGGCGCGAGAGGCGGCGTTACGACCGGACGCGGACGATTCCTTCCTCGAACACCTTCTGGTTCGGGAGGATGTACTCCTCGTCGTCCGTCTCGATGCGGGTGACGAACAGGTCCACCTCTTGGACGATGCCCTTCGTCTCGCCGACGCGGATCCGGTCGCCTATCGCGTACGGTTGGTTCAAAAGCAGGAACGTCCCGGCGGCCCCCGATTTCAGCAGGTCCGCGAACGCGATCGCGGCGAACACGACGAGTGCGAACAGGTACGCCGCGAGGGCGACGACCAACGCCTCCGTGGCCACCCGGACCTGCGAGAGGGCGATGAGCGTCGCCAGAAAGAAGATGGTGTACTTGGCGATAGCCGGGATGATGCCTATCTGCGGGAGTTTGACGCCGCGCAGTCGCTCCGTGATGAGCAGTTCCACCTTGTCGCCGACGAGGATGCCGATGATGAGGATGACCACCGCGAAGAACAGCATCGGGAGGAACCCCACGACGCGACTCCAGAACTGATTGGCGTAGTCCACGTCGGACAGGGAGAGGGCGGCCAACACCGCGACGCCGATGACGAAGTAGCGGACGAGCCACCCCAACAGCTCTACCGTCGACGTGTCGAAGTCGCGCGCGGTTCGCTCGAAGGCGGTCCCCTCGATGGCCTCGGGGATGCCGAGTCCGTCGAGGACGCGCCGGGTGAGCGACCCGAGGACGAACGCGATGACGACGCCCACGAAGAGGACTGCGAGCGCCAACCACGCGTCCCTCGGGACGGCGTTGAACAGTTCTCCGAGGACGAACCCGTTGCCGTTGCCCGTCCCGGCCTGTGCGAGTGTCGCCCCGGCCATCAGTGCCCCTCCGGGTCGATTTCGAGAATCATCTTCCCGCCCTTGAACGCCCGAACGAGGCCGTCGGACTCCGAGAGGACGATGGACGTCGCGTTCGTGTCGCGGGTTATCGCCGCGCCGGACATGTGGCGCGCGCCGAGACCCTTGGGGATGTCGACGCCCTCGGCGGACGGTTCGAGGTAGCGGTACGCGCTGACTATCTTCCCCGAGTCGGAGATGACGAACGCGCCGTCGAGGCGGGAGAACTCCTTGAGCATCACGTTCACGATGGGGTCGCCGACGTGGACGTGGGACTTCTCGAAGGGGTTGTACGAGAGCGGTCGGGACTTGTTCATCACCTTGCCGGCGTCGCCGACGACGAACAGTGCGCCGACGGGCTTGCCCTTCTGGCCCTTCTTCCCGAGCTCTATCGCCACCTCGAACACGTCGCGGATGACGCTCGGGTCCGCGCGGGAGTTCGCGAACAGGTCGAAGATACCCGACCGCATCCCCTCGCTGACGCGGACGCGGATCACCGAGTCGATGTCGCCGTCGAACACCGAGACGCTACAGGCGACGGCGTCGCCGTCCTCGACGAGTCCGTGTTCCATCGCGCCCTCGACGCCGAAGCGGATCCGGTCGCGGACGTTGTCGAACTCCAAGGGGAGTTGGACGTACGTCTCGGCGTCGACGACGTTCTCCGGCGCGACGACCACCACCGGGACGTCGGGGTCCGCTTCGACGAAGCGTTCGTAGAACGAACTGCTGGGGGAGAACAGGAACAATCCGTCCACGTTCTCGACGAGATCTCCGAGGAGGTCCGATAAGGCCGCCATCGTTGATACGTCAGCGCCGGTGTGAAAAAGAGTTGTGGGCTGTTCTCAACAGTGAGAGTCAGGGAGAAGTCGGTAGCGCGGCCTCCGCTCGGCCGATCGGCCGTTTCGGGAGTTCTCCGCGTCGAAAGTCGACGAAGCGGACGAGCGCTCGGCGGTCACATCGCCGGCCGGACGCTCCGGTCGAGGTGGAACAGGTTCTCGGGGATCCACTCGGCTTTGCTACCGGCCAGTCGGTCGTGCGTGGGACCGGAGTCCGACAGGCGACTCCCAGAGGACAGCGGTGAGCGATACGCCAACACCGACAGAAAGCGGAGGAGTAGGGGAGCCGCCGGTCACCACCGCTGTCCGCTAGTTAGCGACCGTGACCAGGGCCGTCTTCGGTTCGTTCCCCCTCTTTCCCCGCGTCGAACGGCCCGACGAAGAGCGTCGATCGTGACATCGCCGCGAGGCGGAACACGTAGGAGATGAGCAAGACGAACGGTGCGAGAGCGACCGACACCGCTCCGCTGACGAACAGAAGGCGCCTTTCGATTCCGAAGGCCTGTCCGGGGAAGACCCCCGGCCCGTAAATCTGGGACGCACAAAACGTCAGGATAATCGCCGGCAGGCCGGTGTAGAGGAGTCCCTCGGAGAGGCGGATGTACTCTTCCCGGATGTAGACGGTCTTCAGGTACTCACGGGCGACCGTGTACTGTCGCAAGAGTTCGCGCATCTCGTCGAACGCCTCCGTTACCGGGTCCGTGAACGAATCGTCGTGGGTCTTGCTGATACGGCGAATGGACCATATCTTCTCCGAAATCGAAAACCGCAGCGCTGCCGATATCACGTCGAACTTCCCGAACCGACCGGAGGAGAGGAGCGGAGAGACGCTCTCCGCTTCGTCGATAGCCCTGCGCGTGAACGCGGTAGTTTGCCGTTCGAAGGCTCGGTCACCGGTACGGGACGCTCCCTCTTCGAGGTGCCTCGCTTGGTCGTCGATGGCGTCGAGCAGTGCCGCGAGAAACGCTGCCGGAGAGGTGGGGCTCACCTCCATTCCCACGCGGTCTTCCACCTCTCGCCGCAGGTCGATCGACTGGTCGAAGCGTTCCTGTTGGTCACCCACGGGCCCCAGTCCGGGCGAGAGAACGAGTTGGTTGATCGAGAGGACGATGACGACGACCGAAACTATCGCCTTCAACAGTTCGACCAGAACGGTCCCCGGCGAAACACCCTCCGTCAAGAAGGCTCGGACGGGGACGGGGCCGAACGAACCGATAAGAACGATCGCGACGAAACTCGCGCTCAGAAGGCTCAGCGCCACAGCGTAGCGGTTCGCATCGAGTAGAAACCATCTCTTCGTTCGAAACAGTCGGCGCTTGGCGGTGTTCCGCGGCGGAGCATCGAACGTGGCATCGTCGATTTTCCGAATCGGTTGAGACGAACCCTCGTCGGGCATACTACTTCGGAAACGAACCCCGTACCATTGGACCTTCGGGCGGCCGTCCCTTCACCGTCGAGAGAGGGCGGGTCCGGGAAGTCGACGAGGCGGCTTGTCGCCCTCCCTGGTGGGACGGCGGTCCGTACGGCGGACTCGTGCTCAGTATTCGGGCGTTCGTCCGGCATCGGCTGCTTTTTCGGTCAAACGAGGCGAGAGAATACCGGGACGGCGGAGCCGTCGAAGCGTGTGTGACCGGATTCGAACCTCGGTGTTCATCTCCGACCCGACGCCGCCGGACGGACTCAACACCGCTCACCCCAGTCCCGCCAGTCGTGGGTGTCGTGCAGGTGAGCCTCGATTTCGATTCCGCACCCCGAACAGTAGAACGCACCCCCCTGATAGCCGGGTTGGAACTCCTTCTCCTCTCCGTGTTCGGAGCACCGTACGCGGATTCCCCGTTCCGGCCCGTCCGGCCGTTCGATTTCGTACGTGGTCATCGGTCACTACTACCAGACCCGATGGTAATACCCTATCGTGCGGAAGCGTGAGAGTCACGGGACCGGATTCGAATTGGTGGGCCAGATGGGACCATGGCCTAAACACCCTAGGCCATTACTCGACACCTTGGAGTGGCTATTCCCATCTTCACCTCGGCATCACCAATATAACCGGTAACTGTTATGATCGCTTCTCCAAGACAGCGCCAGTTGCTATTCCTGTCCTTACTAATCCGAAGGGGGCGCTGAGGGTTGGTTCAAAGGATCGAAACCCACCACATTATTTGTAAACGCTGGAAAAACAGCCATGGTATGGATCAGGACGAGGTTAATGAGTACGTCCAGAGGTCTCTCCAACTCATCGAAGCCTCACCCCAAATGGACGAACAGAATACAAAGGTACGCCTCGTCCAGCCGTTTCTCGAACTCCTTGGGTGGGACCTCTATTCCACGGAGGTCGAACTGGAATACACGATTCCGATGGCCAGCGGTAGTACGCATGTAGATTACGCTCTGCTCGTCGGAGAATCCCCCGTCGTATTCGTTGAAGCGAAGCCGGTGCGTTCGGACCTCACCGAGAGCGAGGTCCGTCAGTTGAAGAGTTATATGCGACAGGAACTCGACGTAGATTGGGGTATTCTGACGAATGGGAAGGAGTTCGAGGTCTTGACCAAAGGGAGAGATGCGACCAACGGAGAGGAGGTGTCGGTCGTCCGCTTTAGCCTCCAAGACCTCACCGAGAATCCGGGAGTCTTAGAACTGCTCTCAAAAGAGTCGATTCGGTCGGGAAAGGCAGATGAAATCGCAGAGCAAGTCGCCCAGACTAACAGAGTCATCAGCAACCTCATCGAGGAGGAAGACGAAGTCGCTGACGCGGTCTCAGAAGCAGTTGAATCAGAGGTCGGAGAGTTCCCGATGGACCTCGAAGAACAGGCACGAGAGTTCGTTCAGAGCCTGGTCTCTGCTCTCCGAGAACAGCGACGGTTCGTGAGTGAGAATCCACCGTCGAAAACCGATGACCCTCCAACTACCTCATCGGGTGAATCAGATGCTCTACAACCGCGGGCAAACAAAGTCGTGGGTAAAATTTCTCGGGCAGAAATCGAAGGGAATCCAGATGACGAAGTTGCCGTATTTCCAATGCAAGAATCCGGGTTGGTCTTTTTGAAGGAAAATGCTGCGTGGGGATTCGTCAGAGTTGGACGTGACATAAACTACGTTGCAATGTATCAATCAGGCGATGTCGGAGAAGTCCGGTATTTTGCCGAAGTAGATGAACTTGTGGACCCCTTTGAAGCGGACTTAGAGCGTTCACCTCTCGGTTACGGGGACAGAGAGAGCATTGAGGACGGGAAAATGGTCGTGAAGTTCAAGCCGGGAACGTTGCGTGAACTCGAAGACCCGGTTCCGTTTGAATCGAAGTATCCACAGGCCCTTCGGTACACAACCCTCGGGAAAATAAGGGAGGCAGAGACGACTGATGACCTCTTTTGAACAGTGGTTGCACCTCTACTGAGAATCGAAGCGTAGTAACCCGATGAGGCCATCACCGTTACGTCTACTCGGTTAGCGCATCCTCTGCCTTTTCACGAAGATGCTCTGCCCTTACTCGAACAGTTGGATACCGAGTTTCGTCGTCCTCTATCTCGTTCATCTCGTCCAGTAAGAATGCGGTCTCTTGCGGGGTGAGTTCCATGCAATTCCTTCGAGTGAAGGGCCTTAACCCTGACATTTGATTCTTTGAGTATTCTGCATCGCTCGCTTGCTTCGGCGACCGAATATTACGCAGTATCCTTCTGGTGGAACACCGTGTTCGAAGAACGTGCTGTAGTAACGAGCAGGGTCATCGGATTCCTACTCGAAGTATTCTAACGAGTAGTTCCCTGAGGGGATACCCTCTGTAGTAACCTTAGAGTATGTATGAGACACAGGTGACACACCTAACTGGAATCTCCGATAGTCTATCCGATGACCTCGGCAGCAGAACGCGCAGAGCGCGCGCAAATTGCCACAGTCGCGACCGACCGAATTGAGAGTGTGTTTAGTCACGAACGGATGGAAGCCATCTCCAATCGAACGAGAATCTCTCACGGGGACCTCAACGAAGAGGTGGGGGTTAGCACACGAACGGGAAAGGGGGGCGCGAAATTTGGTAAATCGGCCTCCCCTATTTTCAATAAAATTGGCTACGATTTTTACCGTTTTACTCCTAAGGTTAGCGGAATGATTCGCTCGTTGGAATTAGGCAAGACAAGTCTGCTAAGCGGCAGGGGTTCTTAGAGAGGACTACACGCTAACTTAGAGGCTGCCCAATCAGACATATTTTCACCATGAATGTAAAATATGGAACATGGCTAACAGACTAATTTCACGGGGGGCCATATCTATTGCCCTCTTAGCAGTTATGGGTTCAGCGTATATATTACTCCAAGTATTCCAAAATGAGGGATACTCTTCGGGAGTAGCCTCTGGAATCGCTACATTAGGATTGGTTATCGTCACGATAGTGTATGCTTGGTCTACTGGTAGACTCACACTCCTTACACAAGAACAGGTAAAAGCCACAAAGGCAGCGTATGCACCAAATTTGAATGCCTCAGTTAACTTCTCTGGGGACAAACTTGAGGCTGAAATCAAAAATACTGGGAATGGACCTCTAAAATCACTAACTTTAGATTTTGATATCGTACATAATCAGACACTCTACCGATATAGAGCCAATTTCGAATCTGATGTAGGTCCAACATCGTCAATAACAACTCCTGGAGATGAGAAGGTTATTCTCACTCCTAAATTTAGAGTCAAGGTAGTTGAAGAAAAGAAGGATATATGGGAGAAAGTGAGGTCCTTTGTTAATGGCGACTTCCAGACCTCAGTTACAGGACTGGCAAATGACAAGAAGTACGGGGACTTAATTCAGGATTTGCGTCCAGGTGAGGTTAACCTGGAGGAGGCATACCTACCAATATACGTTACATTTAGATATACGGATATTCTGGAAGAAAAACAGTATACAGAAAAGGAGATGCAGGGTCAGGCAGCCTCATTAAGAGAAGATTCTTTAGGCGATTCAATTTCTGGTGCTTACGGGTTTATGTACTCTACCTACGATTTTCCAGACACACGTAAAGAATATCTTCGAAATGCTATATTCGGAGAGGGGGATGGCTACACGAATAAATCCACATACGAGGAGACAATTGAGACAGAGAGCGTGTGAGGTAGAGTCGGCTCACATTATTGGGTTGGGAATCCTGTATTTTGACCCCCTTCAACGGACTGCTGAACCCAGCGCGATAATCGAATATACAAACAAGCAGAATTAGAATACTTCCAGGTAGTCCTCTACGACTTGGCGCTCGTTATCCGTGAGGTCGAATAACTGGTATACTGCATCATCAATCTCTGCTTCAAGTTCGTCAATGTCCGTCTGTTCAACCTCCACCCGGTCGTCTTCCAGTCGAGTCAGTAGTTCCTCTACGCCGTTGTCGCTCTGTGGGATTGGAATAGTCGTCTCCTCACCACTCTTGACGTTCCGACCGTTCACGGCGGCGTGAACGTACTCCGCTCGCATCTTCCGGGCCTCGCGGTCATCGGAATACATCGCAGGGTGGCTAATGGTGTCGGACCGTCCGGCTTGCACCGTGAAGTCCCCCTCTACATCACCCTGCACGTCGGCGTTCACCGGATACCGGCGAGTCTGCCACTCGTAGTTGATGTAATCGAGTTCTCCGTCATACTCGCCAAGGTACGCCTCGGGGAAGCGATTGGTCTTGCTGTCGAGGTCGATAGTTTCGACTATTTTCTCGGCCTTCTCGCGCATCAATCCGAAGACGCCAGCAGTGTCGTCAGTGACGCAGGGAAGTTTCTCGACGTATTGGGACCGGTACTCGTAGTAGCCACCCATCTTGACCGTCGTGATGTGTTTGAAATAGAAGTCGATAGCCTTCGAGTTCAGTTGGCAAGCCATCTCCTCGGTGAGGTCACGGTACGGCTTGTCCAACTCAATACCGTAGGCAGTTTTGAAGTACCACATCCCATCGCTATCTATCATAAACCGCGAGTTTTTCGAGATATGAGCGCCGATTATTTTCGGCTTCTCGAACCGTTCGTGACTCTTTGGGTAGATGAAGGCATACCAGTCTTCTCGACTGTCCATCCGGCCACTCTCACGGCTTTCTAACTTTCCTCGGTGAGCCTCAAAATACTGCCACGTCAGCGGAAGTTCTTGTTGTAGATACTCGGCATCGTATGCCTTTGTGGTCGCTTCATCTCCCTCTCCTTCGACATAGTGGGGGAGAATAACATGAAGGCCTGACCACTCTCCCCGCCACCGCTCAACGTCTTTACCCTTTAACCACGGACACAGCAGGTCTGTCTCAATTTCGTATTCTTGATTTTCGCCTGTGGGAACGACCCTGACAGTGTCTCCACCATCATCCGGCTCAATACGGTCAGCATTGACCGGTTTGACCAAATAAACCTTGTTTGCACTTGTTTGTGTTCCTGCGAAGATTGCGTCGGTGATTTCTCCGAAGTTGTCGGTGCTACGGGACTCCAATTTCTCGAATACTTGCAACTCCTCGGGAGGCATAAACGGCCAATATCCTTCCTCCGAGAGTTTCCTTTGCGGGAAGTCGAACACGTCAATGAACTCGTCACTGTATCCCGACTCACCCCGATGCTCGCGTACCGACTCAATGACGGCCTCGTCTACTTCCCGGTCATTCTCCTCGTCCGTGTTCGCCTTTACACGGACACACCGAATCTGGTTCTCTTGGCGGGCGGCCTCATCGGATTCATCCTCAAGGATTACGATGGCGGGGTAGTTGGTCGCGTCCTCGAACACTCCAGAGTCACGGAAGTCGTAGAGTTCCTGAATACGGCTGTCTTCGAGCAGGACCTTCCGCAGACCCTCGCCGTAATCCGTGACCATGAACTGATTTGGGGTAATGAATCCGAGTTTCCCCGTGTCCGCTCTTAGCCAGTCGAGGCCGCGCTCGTAGAAGGGACAGTAGATGTCGTAGTTCCCGGTTGTCGCGTCGTATAGGCGACTCATCATCTCCTTCTGCTTGTCCGGCAGGTTTTGGATTCGGACATACGGTGGATTTCCGACCACGTAGTCGTACTCCATGTAGTTCTTGACGACCAAGGCCAAGACCGTGTCCTCGAACATCTTGAACAGCCGACCGTCGTTGTGTTCTTCTTTGAGGTAGCGAACGTTCTCCAGCATATCGTTCACGTACTCCTCGAAGAAGTCCTCTAAGCCGTCGTACTCTTGAGAAGTGTACCGGTTGATGCGGGATTCAAGTCCACCGCTGTATGTCCAATCCCAATCAGCGGTATCGTCGAACTCTGCCATGTGGTCTTTGACGGTGTCCAATACACCTTGCAGGGCCGCGAAATACTCCCCGAAGTTCTGTACATCCGTCTCCGCTCGAATCGTCGTGTAGAGCGGCATACGGACTCGACGGACGAGGAATCCAGCCTCGGTTTCTATCCCGTCTTCCTCGTCCACTTCGACCGGGAGCGGAACGGGGACCATGACCTCCTTCTCGTCTTCATCCCACGCATCGAGCGGCGACTGCCAACTCTCGGCGTCTCCGGTCCCCAAGTTCACCCCGGAGAGTTTCCGCTCGTTTCGGAGCGAATCAGTTCGGTAGATGGGCAGCCGACGCAGGGTGAAATTGGGATTACTTCGTTTCGCTTCTCGGTAGGCGGGTAACACTGCGACGACGAAGCGAATCTGTGCCATGAGGACGGCGAACGGATGGATGTCGAGGCCGACGATACGAGGACGGGTACAGAGGTCACGGAGACGCTCCTCCCAATCAGGATTCTCTTCGTAGCGATATATGTCCTCAATATACCGCTCTACAGCCTCCACGAGGAACGTCCCTGACCCACAAGCAGGGTCAATGAGTCGCTTGTTAGAGACACCGCGCTCGTAGCCGACGCCATCCATGATGTAGTCGATGACTGGTTGCGGTGTGTAGAACTCTCCGAGTGCCTTTCGCGTCTCCGGGTCGAAGTACCGTTGGTAAAGGTCCCCAAGCAGGTCGCCTTCGACGTTAGAAAAATCGAACCGAAGGATATTGAAAAACACCTCTGCAACAGCTCGACTGAACCGGTCTCGGGTAGCCGCACTAATCCGTTCAACACTGCCTGTACCCTCTGCGACAGCAGCGAACTGATTCGCGCCAGTCGCGTGTTGTCGGGAAAGTTGTTCCACGTACCCGTCGGTCCACCAGACAAAAATGTCGTCTTGGAACAGACCTTCGACTAACTGTTCCTGCATATCGTCAATGAGGTTATCCGCTGCGACCGGGAAAGCGTCAAGGTTGATAGAGTCACTAAAGCCCTGAAGTCCATGGAAATAGTCCTCCATCCCATTGTACCCGGTTCCTTCGAAGAATTCGTGGTCCTCGGTCGCCTTCGTCAGAAGCAACCGCGCGAGCATGGCGTGAGCGCTCTCCAAGCAGAACATGAAATCACGCAGTGATTGCTTTCCGTCGATGAACGGGTCCCAAGAGTCGGGGACTTCGTCTGGTTCGCTTGCGTAAGTTGCTTCCCAAAAGTCGTACGCCCCCTTCACGAACTTCTCTTCCTCTTCGTCACGGAGTTCATAGAGAAGGTCCATCATTCCCGTGACGAGGTCCGCGAAGGGGCTGTCTTCTTCGAGTCGGAAGGTGTCAAAGAAGTGAGCCTGTCCGAGTTCGGCTTGCTCGTCTAATGGGATGGGGTCGAGGTTAGACAGAAATCGGTTCACGTGGTCCGGGTTCGTGAGGTCGAAGTTCCGTTTTCGGAGCGAACTGACGAGGTCACGAGCGTCGCTTTCGGTTGCCGAGTCGAGGGGGATAATCAGGATAGGAGAAGATTCTCCACGACGATAGAGCCTCAATTGTTCTCCGTTGGTCAACACGCCGAACTCGGCGCGGAGGTAGTCCATATAGTGGAACAGTTGCGACTCGTGAGGCGGCAGGTCACGACCGGTTGTCTTGAACTCGTAGACTGCTGTAACCGCCTCGCTTGAATCGAGAGTGATGTAATCGGGCCGCCTGTCGTCCGGAAGCGTGAACTCGCTACGAATGTCTGTCCCGGTTCCCTCATAGTCAAGTGCGTCATAGAACTCGTGTTCTAAGAATAGATTTTCAACGTCACGCTCGCTCATGTCGCCATTGACCTGTCCGGCGATAGCTTGGAGCGAGTTATGTAGAGCCGAGGCGTCTGCCATTAACGGCCTCAACTCAATAGGCTATGATAAAAGTAGCCGAGATAGCGCAGTTGCAGTTCGCTCCGTGAGGCTGACGGTCCAGTTGCCCTCGTTCTTCGAGGACTCGTCTTTCGGGATACGGAGAATCCCGTTCTTCGTATCTACCCACTCCGTCCGAGCGTTGCGAACCTCGTTGGGCCGAAGACCGGCATCAAGGCTGGTCCAGACGAGGGACGTGATTTCCCAGCCGTTCACCTCGCCCCAGTCATCGCGTGTCACCTCGTCGTAGGGCTTACCGAGTGCGTTCGAGATGTAGAGTTTCCACCTGTTGCACTCCTCTGCGGAGAGGGAATCGTAAGCAGGGATGTTTCCCTCGTTGAGGGCCGCCTGCCGGATAGCGCGGCGTTCTTCGCGTGTGAGGAAGTCCTGTGGCTGGTGGTTGCCGCCGGACCCGTCGAACGAGTACTCGAACTCCCACTCGTCGTACCCGTACTCGTGGTGGAGCCACTTCGAGAGGTGCTGGAGTCCTTCCTGCGCCTTACCCTTCATCACCTGACTCTTGTCGGAGAACGCCAACCAGTCCATGTAGGCGGCGGCGTCATCGGATTGAGGCGGGTATCTGTACTCGTTCTTCTGCTCCCATAGCCACAGGTCGAAGCGCGCAGTTCGGTACGCCGTGGAGTAAACGGTGTACGGAGAGTACCCTTCGGCCTTCTCGGGGGTCTTCCCAACCTTCAACAGCCATGACAGGAACCGGACTCTCCTGTCTTTGTAGTCTACAAGTTGCTTCTCGTTCAGCGCCCGGTCGTGCGATTTCGGCACTACGGGGATGGGGCGTTCGATGTCCAACTTCCTGTTGGTGAAAACGTTACAGCGCGAGAGCGTGATTGGCAGGTCTTCCATTGTGGGTCTCCTGCCGAAGTGAAAATCGCAAGACGCGGCGGAGCCGCGTATGCGCGGGACCGGATTCGAACCGGCGGACCCCTATGGGACAGCGTCCTAAGCGCTGCGCCGTTGGCCAGGCTTGGCTACCCGCGCGCACTCCCTGCTAGCCCCATCGAGACAATCAAACTGTCGTTCCGCGCGGAGGGTTCATGTACGATGGCGCGCAACGAACTGGCATGTACAGCGCCAGGGACCGAGTCGAGAACGAGGAGTGGCTGACGCACATCGAAACGGCGGCGGACAGACTCGAACTCGGCTCCGAAGCGCGGTCCTACGCATCGGATATGTTCCTCTCGCAGATACCGGCGTCCGACCGATCGAAGAAGGCCATCGCCGCCGCCAGCCTCTACGCCGGGGCTCTCATCGCGGGCGAAGAACGCTCACAGACGGACGTCGCGGACGCCGCCGACGTCACTCGGCTGAGCATCCAACAGCGGTGGAAAGACATCCTCGAAGACGCCGGGTTCCGCCCGCCGTCGTGGTGAATTAGGAGTCCGCGTCGCCGTCACCGTCGTCGTCTACCGGTTCCATCGCGTCGCGCCCCTCGCGTTCGGGCGTCACGTTCCCGTGGCGGTCGATTTCGCCTTGGACGATCCGCGTCGAGGAGATGCGCTCGCCGTCCTCGGCGACGACGTGGTCCACCACCTCCACGTCGAGGGGGTCCAGACCGCGCTCCTTTCGAATCTCGTTGACTCGCTCCGCGCCGTCGGTCGTCTCCGGGGAGACGATGAGGGCGTCGAACTGCGGTTCGGTGGCGATGCCGGTGGGTTCGGTGAGTTCTCGAACCTCGAAGGAGCGGTCGTGCTCCTCCGCGAGGGGTTCGAGTTCCTCGACCAGGCGGCGGCGTCGCTCCTCGAACGACCGGACGTAGCGGTCCACGTGGCGGGTCTCGGGCGCGAGTTCGTCGCTCGTGAGACCGACGGTCACGTCGCCGAGTTCGAAAGCCCGCTCGAAGAGTGCGACGTGGCCGTCGTGGACCGGGTCGAAGGTCCCCCCCAGCGCGACGTTCATATCCGGGCGTCGGCCCGCCGCGACTTAAACAGGTCGGCTCGGAAGAGAGAGACCGCGCCGCGTCGGCAGCCTCGGCGGCGAACCGGTCACTCCTCGGTCGCTTGCTCGACGGTGATGGTGACCGGTTCCGCGTCGCCGGCGGCGTCCGCGCCGCCGAGACGCCGGTCGAGGTTGAACACCGTGTTCAACTGCGACTGCACCTGCCCGACGACCCCGTGGACGAGTTCGCTCGGCGGGATGGCCGTGTACTCGTAGGGGTTGTTGCCCGCGCCGGAGTTCTGCCGCTTCCGGCGGACGACCGTCTCCTCCTCGTGGAGTTCCGCCAACGCCTCGCGCACCGTGCTCGGGTACAGTCCCGTCCCGTCGGCGACTTCCTCGCTGGTCGAGTGAGGGTGCTGTCGGAGGAACACGTAGATTCGAGCGCGCGTCTCCGTGTCGAGAAGCCACGCCAAGAGGTCGACGATTCCCTCGTCGAACTCCTCTACGGCGCGGTCGGCCTCCGCTTCGAGACGCGTTCGCGGCGAGCGTTCCGTGGTCGATTCGGCGGCGGCTACCTCGTCGGTGTCATCAGAACGCGAAGCGTTCTGGTTGTCTGACGAGACGCTCTGCGCCTCGTCAATGTCGGCAGTCCCCGCATCCGTGGCGTCGTCGTCGATATCGTCCGCAGACATACTGTTCTATCAACAGGGACAAAACCGGACCTTGAAAAGTTTTCCGTGGCGTCAGTCGAGACATAGGTCGAGACAGAGGGCGTCCAACCCCTCCGACTCGTGGATTCGTCGCTGTCTCTCCGCGCCGCTTTCTCGACCGTACACCTCGCGGAGGCCGGTGACGCCGAGTCTGTCGCACTCCTCGGCGATGAACGATTCGAGGGAGACGGTCCCTTCGCCGTCTCGGGTGATGAACTCCGCGTCGTGGCCGTAGCGCATCGCGCGCCACTTGTTCTCGTCGAGGAGTTCCCGGCGGACGTCCGCGCCCGACTCGCCGTCCTCGTAGCGGTCCGCCAAATCGAGGACGAGTGCGTGGACGTACTCGACGAACGCCATCGTGATTTCGGGGTCCGCCTGCCCGTCGGGGGTCCGGACCTCGACGGTGCCGTGGCCCGTGTGGGGGCGCACGTCGTACCACAGTTCGCCGCGGTCGTTTATCGACCCCGACTCGACCATCCGGCGTTCGAACCGCCGGTACGCCTCGAAGTCCTCGAAGTGCGTCGGCATGCCCGTGTTCGGGAGGTTCTCGAACACCTTCGCGCGGGCCGACGAGAGGCCGGTGTCGAACCCGTTCCAGAACGGCGAGTTCACGGAGAGGGCCAACACCGGCGGGAGGTACCACCGGAGTTCGTTCGCCACCCACGTCGCCTTGTCCGCGTCGTCCACGCCGACGTGGACGTGGAGGCCGGCGGTCGTGTTTCGGTGCTGCGGGTACTGGATGCGGTCGAGTTGCGCCTTGTACCGCGGTTTCGTCGCGTGGTCGAGTTCCCGCCACTTCGCGGCGGGGTGCAGACCCGCCCCGGCGATGCGGTAGCCGTACTCGGCGGCGTGTTCGACGAGTGCCTCGCGGACGGCGCGGACGTTCTCTTCGGCCTCGTCGGGGTGTTCGATGAGGGGCGTCTGCGTCTCGATGGTGAACTGAAACAGTTCGTGGTCCAAACGGCCTTCGAGTATCCCCGAGGGTTCGTGGTCGTATATCAAGTCCGCGATGCCCGAGGTGGGGTAGCCCTCGGCGTCCACGATGTAGAACTCCTCTTCGACGCCGAGCGTACCCATCCGGTCGAACGCGTCCGCGGACCCTAGCTCCATCGCTCCGTCGTTCGAGACGGTCGATTAAATATGTCGTGGACCCCGGCGAGGGGGACGATCGAACGCGCGCGGCCGTCCGACCTCACTTCGGGCGGGCGACGTCGCAGCGTTACATGCTACGGTCCGCAAAACGCGGTTTCGCGACGACGCCGAGGTGGTCGTCGTGGTACCGGTCGAGGCGCACCGTCTCCAGAATCTCGTACCCCTCGCGCAGTTCGTCGGTGACCCGTTCGAACACGTCATCGGGGTCTTCGAGGACGTCCTCGCTTCTGGCCTTGACCGCCGCGAGGAGGTGGCCGCCCTCGGCGAGGAACCGCCTGTTCCGGAGGGCGACGGTCGCCTGCCCCCGCGTCGCCACGTCTTGGACAATGCAGTCCACGTTCGCCTCAACGACGTGCGCGTACGTCTCGGGCTTCCGCGCGTCCTTCAGCAGGGGGAAGAGGTTCTCGCGGTCCTCGGCGACGCCGACCAAGTCGCGGACGGGGCGCGGCGCGAACTCGACGGCGTACGTCGGCCCGGCGAAGTCCGCGACGTGCGAGACGGTCGTTCCGGAGGCCGCGCCAAGGTAGAGGACCGTCTCGCCGCCCTCCAACCGCGTCTCGACGCCGAGTTCGAGCATCGCGCCGAGTTTCGACCGGCCCGCGTCCCACGCGCGCCACCCCTCGTCGGTCGGTTCGCCGTAGACGGTCGCCCCCCGCGTCGCCAGTCTCTCTCGGCCGTCGAACGTGCGGCGTTCGACGCCCGCGGGCAGGGAGTCGCTCACTCGCCCGCCTCCCGCGCCCGGATGGTCTCGATTCGCTCCCGCAGTTCCTCGTGGAGTTCCGGCCGGAAGTCGCCGGCGTAGTGGTCGATTCGGGCGGCGATGGCGAGTTTCCCGGCGAACGCGCGGGCGGCGGATCCCCGATTCTCGGGGTGCGTCCCGCGGACGTACTCGTGGGTGAAGATGACGCCGTGCTTGGGCGAGGACCCGCGGCCGCGGAGGTGCGCGAAGAGGGCGTCCTCCGCGCCGAGGACCTGCACGGTCCCGGAGGGCTTCTTCGCGAGCGATTCGAGGCCGCCCGCAAGGGCGACGAGTCGCGCCGCGAGGACCGGCCCGGCCATCTCCGAGAGGTTCGGCGCGACGGTGGGCGCGCGCGTCTCGATGAACGCCCGCAGGTCGTCGCGTTCGTCCGCGAGGTCCGCGACGCGTTCCGCGAGGGAGACGACTCGCTCCTCGACCGGCGTCTCGGCCTCCCTCTCGGCGATGTCGCGCGCGCCGTCGACGCCGACGCCCGCGTCGTCGTACAGCGTCCCGGCCCACTCCGCGAGGCGTTCGGCGAGTTCGTTCGCCGTGCGTTCGGCGTCGTCCATCGCCCGGACAGCGTGGACCAGTTGCTTGTCGTCGGCGCGTTCGCGTTCGGCGGCGGAGTTGCGCGCCGCGTCGATAGCCGCGGCGCGGAGTTTCTCGTAGTAGTCCGCCTCGTCGGCGGCGAACCCGGCGTCTACGGCCCGCGTCGGCCAGTCGGCGGGCGTCTCCGCGCGGCCCTCCCGAATCGCCGTCGCCGCCGCGCCGTCGCCGGCGTCCGCGTTTTCGAACCATCCCGCCTCCGCGGGGGTTCCGTCGGTCATACGCACTCCTTCACGTCGGCCTTGTATATGCGTTCTCGATGCGGTCGCACCGCCGTCGGCCCCGCGCCTCGGCGCACCGCCTCCGTAGACTCCCCGTTTTTCGTCGGCGGTGACGCCGGTACCGGTTCCCTAGCCACAATAGTCAACAGGTTCAGAGCCGACCTACGACATCAGGTCGAGACCACAGAAGATGTTAGGACCGGTGAGACGGAATCGGCGTCGGTTCAGGGTGGTCGTGCTCTCGTTACTACTCGTCGGTGCGGTTCCAGTTCTGACGGCGACCGCCGCGGAGGCCGACCGGACGACGGACCCCTCGATGGAGTCGGGGCCCGGGGCGGTGACGGCGTACACCATCGACGCGACGGGGCCGAGCCAACTCGTCGCGTACGGTCCCGACGGAGAGCGAATCTACCGGGAACGGACGTTCGACATCTACCACGACGTCGACCCGAGTTCCGAGGGGGCGCGGACGGTCACGTACGTCGCCAGCGAGGGCGTCGACCCGTCGCGGTGTGCGGCCGAGGAGTGCATCAGGAACGTCGTGCGGCGGGTGAACCTCACCACGGGCGAGTCCGAGCGACTGTACTCGGTCGTCAGTCCCCGCGTCGGGTCATCGCAGATTCACGACGTGGACCGAGTCAACGAGTCGGTGCTGCTCGTCGCTGACATCAGGACGGGCAGAGACGGGGTGTACATGGTGAACACGACGACGGACGAGGTCATCTGGGAGTGGCGAGTCCGAGAGGCGTACGCGAAGGAGAGCGGCGGGAAGTACCCCGGAGACTGGTCGCACCTCAACGACGTGGAGTACCTCGACGACGGCCGCGTGATGGCAAGCCTCCGGAACATGGACGAAGTCGTGTTCATAGAGCCCGGAGAGGGGATGCTCCACAACTGGACGCTCGGCGAGGATGATAACCGGAGCATCCTCTACGAACAGCACAACCCCGACTACATCCCGAGGGAGCGAGGCGGCCCCGCCGTCGTCGTCGCGGACTCGGAGAACAACCGCATCGTGGAGTACCAACGAGAGAACGGGACGTGGACGCGGACGTGGCGGTGGCGGGACGCGCGACTCCGCTGGCCGCGCGACGCGGACAGACTTCCGAACGGGAACACGGTCCTCGTCGATTCGCACGGGAACCGCATCTTCGCGGTGAACGAGACGGGGAGCGTCGTCTGGCGGGCGGACGTTCCCGACGGGGTGTACGACGCGGAGGTGCTTCCGACGGGCGACGAGAGCACCGGCGGCGAGAGCGCCGCGCGACTCGACTACGCCGACCGCCGAGTCACCCTCGCGGACGGGCCGGCGTCGTGGCTGACCGTCCGCGTCACCTCGCTGGTCCCGAGCGTCATCCTCAACGGCGCGCTCTTCGCGCTTCCCGGGTGGGTTTCGGCGGCCGAAGCCGTCGGGATGCTGTTCCAACTCCTCGTCGTCGTCGGGTGGGCGGCGGTCGAAGCGGCTCTCGTCTGGACTGGCCGAAAAAAGGGAGACTGACGGTGCTGACCGCGGTGCGTTACCAGAGCCAGCCGTCGTTCTCGTCGAAGCCTTCGCCCTCGAAAAGGCTGTTCTCGTAGTCCTCTTCGACCGGGCTGAAGTTGGCCTTCACGAGCCGGTTCGTCCCCTCGTAGAAGCTCGCCTCGTTCCAGAGGGAGTACACTTCCGGCTGGGTGAACTCGTTCTCGCCGAACGACTCGTCGTCGTCGACGACGTAGCCCGCCTCTTCGCTGTAGTTCGGAATCTGGGCGTCCTGTGCCTGGAAGAACAGCACCTTATCACCCGTGTTACGGTAACTTATCATCCGAGTGTTGTACCCCTCGAAAGGACTTCCGAGGTTCGCGGGCGCGTTCGGCGTCCAGTCGACGACGGGCGTCGTGATGATGAACTCCGCCTCCGGGCGGAAGTCGTTCTGGTACATTATGCAGTCCATCTTCTCGTCGTTCAGGAGGATGTCGTCGTCGTCCCCACCGTCTTCCTGCGCGACAGCGCTCCCGGAGCTTCCGAGGCCGAGCGCGACCGCCCCCGAGGCCAGTGCACCCTTCTTCATGAAGTCTCTGCGCGAATCACCGCTACCGTCTGTCTCGTTTCCATCCATAGTAGGTCTCGGACCATCGCGGCCCACATAATTACATTGTCATTACGTCCGTAGACCATTTGGTTGCATTAGACGGCATCTCGCCGAGTTTTAGGAAGTTTGAGTGATACGGTAGCCGGAAATTGTAATCGGTGCTACATTCGTCGCATCGCTCCGTTCCGACGCGCCCCTCGGCCGTCTCCCGGTCTACGGAGCACCGCATGCAGGCCCGGAGGAGTCGAAACCGGCAACGGTGGCGGGCGACCGGTCGGGAGCGAACTCGTCGTACCGTCGCCGGCGGAGGACCTCCGCGCCGTACCGCGGTCTCGGTAGGGGTCAGTGCGGACCTTGCGAGGTGCGGTTCATCGGGGTGGCGCACCCTCCTTCCCGCCCTCTGACTCGCCGGCCGCAGATATCGGCCGTCCCCGATACCACGGCAAGTCTTAACAATGCGAACGACTAACGTGGCGTCGTACAAATGAGTGAACGGGTGTCATTCGTCTGTCGAGAGTGTGGCGCACGGGTTTCTCCGGGCTCGTTCCGGGCGAACTGTCCGGACTGCGGCGGCGAACTCGGGCCGGACGCCGAACCGCGGGTGACGGCGGGCGACTGACCGATGGGCGCGGACGGCGAACGCTCTCGGTCGGGCGGTGACGGCGCGGCGGAGAGCGACGCGTCCGGCGATTCGCCCGGCGACGTGTCGGGAGATGCGTCCGAGAGTGCCGACGCCGGAGGGTCCGCCGACCCCCGCGTCGTCCGTTCGCTCGCGGTGACGACGGACGACGTGGTGACGGCGTTGGAGGCGAACGAACGGCGCGGGACGGACGCCGTCCTCCGCGTGACGCCGCCGTTCGCCGGGCGGATGCGCGCGCGGTTGCACGTCGAAGGCGGGGAGGGCGAGTACGACGGCGAGGTGACGCCGCTTCACGTCGGCCCCGAGGCGTTTCTCGCCGAGGACCTGCCGTATCCGACCGTAGACCGGACGGGGGACGAACTGCGGGCGTCCGAGGAGGCGTACACGCGGGAGCGACACAGGGCGCGGCACGCCGAGGCCGTCGAACGGTGGCGCGCGTCGGTCCGAGACTCACTCGCGGACGCGGTTACGATTTCGCTCGACGGCGAACCCCACACCGTCGAGGTTCGGTACCTCGGCTGACCGCGACGACCTTTTACCGTGTGCGCCGAGTAGAACGGACGAGATGAGTCGCGGTTCGAGCGGCGACGGCTACAGGCGGGGACGCGACGTCGAACGAGAGCGGGACGATCCGTCGGTGAGCGGCGTCTACCGGCCGATCCTCCCGGTCATCTGGGGAATCGGCGCGGTCCTGTTCCTCGTCGTCGGCTGGTTCGACCTGCGGGGGGCGTTGGCCGTCGTCCTCGTCACCCACCTCTTCTTCGCCGGGTTGATTCGCGCCGACATCAAGTCGCTCCGGCGGCAGGGCGTCGATTGGGGGCACTCCCGGCACCTCTGGTTCGGGGCGGCCTTCACCCTCCCGTTCGTCGCACTCGCCTACTACTGGTACAGCGGGCGCGTCGTCCGGCGGGCGAACGAGTCCCGCGGCGTGGGCGACGCAGACGACGCCGACGACGGACGAGGCGCGTCCGACGACCGTCCGGCGCGGTCCACGTAGTTTATTTCTGTCGGCGCGAAACGGTCGCACACTATGAAAATCCGCCGTACAGTAGCCGTCCTTCTCGCAGTCGCGATGCTCGTCTCGACGAGCGGATGCGTGGGCGTCCTCACCGGTGAGAAACCGCTCACCGTCTCCGCCGACCCGGCCGTCGTCGAGGAGTCCGTGGCGTCGAACGCCGGTTACACCTCGAACGGGACTCGAACCGTCGAGGTGAACCGCACGTTCAGCGTCGCCGGGCAGGAGCGAACGGTCGTCGCCGAGAACAAGATGACGACGTACGAGAAGTCGCTGGACCTCGCGGTCGTCGAAGCGAAGGTGGGCGTCTTCACCGTCGTCTCGACGCCCGCCGTCGAAGTCGCCGGACAGACGCTCAACCCCATCGGCGACTACTCGAACGCGCGCCTCGTTGAACTCGTGCAGAACCGATACAGCGGCCTCTCCGACGTTCGAGAGGTGAGTTCGCGAACCATCACCGTCCAAGGGACGGAGACCGAAGTGACGAAGTTCGCCGGAAAGGCGAACGTCCGGGGACGGCAGGTGGACGTGTACGTCCACGTCACGAAGTACCGCGACGGCGACGATTTCGTGGTCGCCATCGGCATCTACCCGCAACCGCTGAACGGCGAACAGCAGAACGTCCTCTCGATGATGCGGGCCATCCAGCACCCCGCGTAGCCGGCGGACGACGCCCGGACGCGAACGCTCCGTCCGGAAATCGGACCGCCGCCGACCGAACAACGCTTTTCTCCCCTGCGGGAAAGAATCGGACATGAACAGGTTGCGGGCCGCGGGTATCGCCCTGACCGTCTTGGGAGTGGTCGGGTACGTCCTCGGAACCGTCGAGGCGTATCCTGGTCGCTCCGCGTCGGTCATCGGCGTGATGGTCGGGGTTACGCTCTACTCTATCGGCCGGAGCATCGAGGGGGACGTCGCGGAATGATTTCGTCGCTCGTCTACGACGCCGGCGACGTCAACGAGGTCAGAGTCGAGTCGGAGACGGACCTCCGGGAGGCGCGCGACGCGCCCGGTACGACGTGGGTGCGCGTCGCCGACCCGACGGACGCGGAACTGGAGCAGATAATCGACGTGTTCGGCGTCCACCCCCTCGCGGTCGAGGACATCCAAAACGACGTGCGGCCGAAGACCGAGGAGTACCCCGCGCACACGTTCGTCCTCGTGAAGACGGCGATGCTTCGACGGGGGGAGACGACGTTCGACGAGGAGGTTCGCACGCGGCCGGTCGGACTGTTCCTCGGTCCGGAGTGGTTGGTCACGATAACCGACGAGGAGGGACCGGTCAGCGCGGTGTCGCAGGTGTGGCAGTCGGTGGAGAACCGCGACGGGCGGACGCTCCGGTACGGCCCGGACTTCGCCGCCTACCGGGTCGTCGACCGCGTGGTGGACGACTACTTCGACCTCTTAGACGACGTGGAGGACACCATCGAAGACGTCGAGGAGGGCGTCCTCGACGGCCCGGACGACGACGTGTTGGAGTCGTTGAACGCGGTCAGACGCGACCTCCTCTCGTTCCGGAAGGTCGTCTGGCCGACGCGGGAGGCCATCGGCGTCCTCTCGCGCGGCGACGCCGTCCACGTCCGCGAACAGACAGAACGCTACTACCGCGACGTGTACGACCACCTCGTGGAGGTGGTGGACCTGACGGAGACGTACCGCGACCTGGCGCGCGGGGCCCGCGACATCTACCTCAACGCACTCTCGCAGTCCACGAACGAGGTGATGAAGCGCCTCACCGTCGTGGCGACGATATTCATCCCCCTCACGTTCGTCGTCGGCGTGTACGGCATGAACTTCGCGAACAGTCCGTACAACATGCCCGAACTGGAGTGGGCGTTCGGGTACCCCGCGGTGATGGTCGGGATGGCCCTCGTCTCGTTCATCCTCCTCGTGCACTTCCAGCGCGAGGGCTGGATGTAACGAATAATCGTGTCGAAAGGTATAAGACACCCTTCTGCCCGAACGCCAGACTCACCTAATCGCTTGATTTCACGATTATTGAGGCGTGGTGAGTCGGTTTTGCCGCTCCGAAATCGAGCAAAGGTTTAAGTAGTCTCCCGCCTTACTAAGGGTAAGGACTCAGCCGGTCCGGGCATCTTCTTTCTCCCCTCTTCCACCGGCCTGGGCGAGTCTGCGTCAACACCCAACACCATGAGCGATACAACAATCCGAGAGTACGTCAGCACGAACCGCCAGCGAACGACCGACGAGCAGACGGAAGAACGAACGAACGAGACCGAACGAGAAGAGACCTGTCCCGAGTGCGGCGGCGACCTCGTCGCCGACGAGGAACACGGCGAGACCGTCTGTACGGACTGCGGACTCGTCGTCGAGGAGGACTCCGTGGACCGCGGCCCGGAATGGCGCGCGTTCAACTCCTCCGAGCGCGACTCGAAGTCCCGCGTCGGCGCGCCGACGACCCACATGATGCACGACAAGGGTCTCTCGACCAACATCGGGTGGCAGAACAAGGACGCCTACGGGAAGTCCCTGTCCGCGCGCCAGCGCGAACAGATGCAGCGCCTCCGCACGTGGAACGAGCGGTTCCGCACCCGCGACTCGAAGGAGCGCAACCTGAAGCAGGCGCTCGGCGAGATAGACCGGATGGCCTCGGCGCTCGGTCTGCCGGAGAACGTCCGCGAGACGGCCTCGGTCATCTACCGCCGCGCGCTCAGCGACGATCTGCTGCCGGGACGCTCCATCGAGGGCGTCGCGACGGCGTCGCTGTACGCGGCGGCGCGGCAGGCGGGCACCCCCCGCTCGCTCGACGAGTTAGAGCGCGTCTCCCGCGTCGACAAGATGGAACTGACCCGGACGTACCGCTACGTCGTCCGCGAACTGAAGCTCGAAATCGAGCCCGCGGACCCCGAGCAGTACGTCCCGCGGTTCGCCTCGGACCTCGACCTCTCCGACGAGGCCGAGAGAGAGGCGCGTCGACTGCTGCGCAACGCGAAGGAGTCCGGCATCCACTCCGGGAAGTCGCCGGTCGGCCTCGCGGCCGCCGCCGTCTACGCCGCCGCCCTGCTCACCAACGAGAAGGTGACGCAGAGTCAGGTGAGCGACGTGGCGAGCATCTCGGAGGTCACCATCCGCAACCGCTACAAGGAACTCCTCGAAGCGGACGACCGAGGAATCTTCGCGTAAATCGCTCAGCGGTGCGGGGACTCTGGTGACGCCGACGACAACCGCCCACGGTTCTCTTCTCTCTCTTTCCGTCTTCTCTCCGTGTTCTCCTCTCGTCTCTGCGTCTCCGACGCGTCCCGTAACTCTATCCACACCTCCCTTTCCGGGCTTTTTTCGAACGCCGAGAGCCGATAACCGGCGGTTTATCGCCGTATTTCGGCCGAAGACGTGCCGACCGTCGCCGTCCGCCGGCGCGTATTATATTCGCGGAAACATTTATTGACGTGCCAAATGTCACCTGACCACATGGTCGAAGCCTTTGTCCGTCTGTTGTGTCCCGAATGTCGGAAGGACTGGGAGTCTGCGCCGACTGATCTGTTCGACCCGAAGGAGAACTTTACGTGCGAAGGGTGCGGGGCGACCCGGCGACTGTCGGAGTTCATGCGGACCGAACGCGACCTAGAAACGGTGAAACAGTTTCAGTAGCCTCGTTACTCGGTGAAACGGGGGAATCAGACGCTCGGTAACGGAGCGACCGCTATCGAGTTCGGTAGCGCGCGATGCGGCGAGAAGGAGTCGGCGTGTCGCGACCGGCGTTACTGGTCGGGGACCGGCGAGAGCGCCCCGCAGGCGTCGCACTTCAGCACCGTCGCGCCCTGTTCTTCGACGAGTCGCGTGTCCGGCGACCCGCACTCGCTACAGAGAACGAACGAATCGACGTACTCGTCTATCGCGTCGGCGACCCGACGCTGTTTGAACGACCCCGTAAACCGGGCGCGGTCCCGAGCGTCGACGTTCGCACTCGTCCCGAGTTCCGTCTGCAGGAACTTCAGCAGGTGGTCCGGGTCGCGCGCGAGGCGGTCGTACGTGTCCTCGAAGTTCTCGTACACCGTCGCGTTACCCTCCTGCCGAATCGTCGGGTCGGGGACTTCGAAGCGGTGTTCGCCCTCCGCGACGTCCGGCGTCTCCTCGAGCGCCCGGTCGAGAGTATCCTCGTAGTCCATACCTGACGTGAGGGGACGCGGTCCCTAAAACGTTCACGCCAATCGCTCGACACGCCGTTATGTGGCTGATAACAGATGATAACCTTCACTATTGAAGACGTTAAAAACGCCTGAATTGACCGGGTAATCCACCCGATTTTGAAAGGCGTGTGTTAACGCGAGTCAAGATAGTAATATAATCCTCCGGTTGTAACAAACTGCTGCTCATGAAGAAGCAGGAGCTCATCCACCTGCACGGCCTGCTCGCAGAAGTCCACAGTCACGTAGAACAGTGGGAAGAAGACGACGTTCCACTTACTGCGTATAACGAACTTGGGGTCCGACCGACGTCCATCCACAAGTCCAAGACAGACCACAAAGCGGCCGTGTTCAAACTGGCGAAAGGAATCACCTCGTCGCTTGAGGAGACAACGCAGGAACCCGTTGCTCCGAAGGCCGACTGAGAGAACAACCAACGCAGTTACTCCCAGTCAGTTACACCTACGAGTGACTACTATCGGCGCGCGGAAAGACCGTGCGTCGAGAGTCGCACGGTGCCGCACCGATACGATAGCAGAGCGGAGCGCGCTTCGTTATACCCTTCTTAACGGCACGTTCGGGAGAAGAGCGGATGAGGGAGTCGCCGCGGAGGCGCGTCAGGAGTCGTCTACGAGGTCCTCGAACTCGGGGATGAGGTCGTCGTCACCGTCGTCCGCGGTGTCGGACTCCTCGTGATCGTCCTCCTCGTCCGGCAGCTCTTCGACTCGGAGAATCTTCAACGGGACGTTCTCGAGGAGTTGGCCGATCTCCTTCCGCGCGATTCGAGAGGCGTGTTCCTCCTGTTCGACGTTGAAGACGGTCATCTCCAGTTCGAGGGCGACCAGCGCCTCGTCTGCGGCGATGAACGCGGGCGGTAGTTCCTCGCCCGACGGGGAGGTCCGCGACCCCATGTTTATCTCGACGTAGTTGAGGTCCGGATTGAGCATCTCGCCCGTCTTCGAGATGCCGATGCGGATGGCTTCGTCGGGCGTCTCGACGTCGTACACCGGAACTGCGGCCTCGACGACGACTCTGCAATCCATGACAGTAGAACGTAGCGTTGCCTGCGGCAAGAAACTTCGCCCGCGCTTCACGCGAAATGAGTCTCTAGACGCCGAGAGAGTCCGGTACAGAGTGAGAGATCCACGGCGGGACGACCGGACACCGCCGGGGAGAGACGTCGCGAACTCCGCCGCTCACACCCACCGCGAGGGTCGTCCGCTTCGCTCCGTCCGCCTCGCTCTCGACCTCTCACTCGCCGCCTCCGCGGAGGTAATGAAAGAGGTACGTCTGCGCGTATCCGGCGTACTCGCCGCCGAGTCGCCGCCGAATCGCCCGCGAGGTTTCGGCGTACGTTCCCCGGCCGCAGTCGGGGTAGTGGTCGGCTATCGCCGACTTGATCCACGTGTCGAGTGGGACGGCTTCGAGGAACCCGAGCGAGAACAGGAGGACGCAGTCGGACACCTTGTCGCCGACGCCGACGAACCGGGTGAGTCTGTCGCGGGCCGCCTCGTACCCCAGTTCCGTCGCGTCGAGGGGGTCCTCGCCGCTTGCGACCATCTCGGCGGTTCGCTGGACGTACGGCGCGCGGTACCCGAGGCCCAACCCGCGCAGTTCCGCCTCCGTCCGTTCCGCGAGGCGGTCCGGCGCGGGGAACGCGTCGAACGTCCGCCCCCCGACTTCGATTTCGTCGCCGTACGCCTCCGCGAGGGCCATCTGCATCCCGTGGATGCGGGAGACGCGCATCTGCGCGGAGCAGATGAACGAGATCAGGCAGGGAAACGGCGGGTCGCGGACGATGCGCATCCCCTCGTAGGCGTCGTAAGCCCGTTCGAGCAGCGGGTCGTCGGACGTCGCGTCGAGAATCGCGTCCAAGTCGTCGTCCAGACGGAGGAGGTGTCCGAGAATCGGGACGGCGTCGCCCGTCGCCTCCCACTCCAGCCTGTCGCCGAGTTGTCGGACGCGGACGACCGTTCGCTCGTCGCAGACGCCGTCTATCGGCGGGACGACCGTCTCGTACCACGCGTCGCCGCCGTGGACGTCTATCGAGTCGTACATCCGACCGTCCGCGCGGTCCCAGAGGTACGATTGGCCGCTCTCTACCGTCGCCTGCAGGTCGAAGGGGCCGTCCACGTCCGCCAAGGGGAGGGCACCTGTCTCCAACTCCATCGTGCCGCGAGAGGGCCGCGGCCCGTTTCGGGGTTTCGATGCGCAAGTCGGGGGCGCGGCGGCCGACGCCTCAGCGGTTGCGCCCGAGGGGGAACTTCACCCGTTCCGGATGCTCGTTGAACTCCTCGAAGATGCGCTCGTAGAGGGCGTTTCTGGTCTTCGTCACGCGGCGTGGGTGCGAGAGGAAGCGCAGGTGGAGTTCGACCCACGACTCCGTCTGGACGACGTTCACCGTCGGTCGGTCACGTCGAGTCACTGCCGCGGCCTACGGCGGTCTGTCAGATAATCCCGCGCATCGTCCGAAGATCCGACGGCTTCGGCGGTCAGTCGCGGATGTGTTCGTCGGTCAGACCGGCGAGGCGGTTCGCGCAGTCGGCGTCGAACCCCTCCTCGGTGCACCGCCACCGCCAGTTCCCCTCGGCGGTGCCGGGGACGTTGAACCGGGCGTCGGACCCGAGTCCGAGGACGTCCTGCATCGTCGTGAACGCGAGGACGGCGTTCGACCGCCAGATGGCGTCGATTATCGACCAGTGAATCTCCGACCCGTCCGCGCCGATGTTGTAGTGGAGGCAGTCTCGCTGGTCGTCCGGCAGGTCCTCGTGGTAGCCCGCGAGGGTGTCCGTGTCGTGCGTCGAAGTGTACGCCGCGCAGTTCTCGGGGTAGTGCATCGGTTGGTACATGTGGCCCTGTTCGCACCACGCCGCGTACTGCGGGACGCGCATGCCGGGAAAGTCGAACCGGTCGCGGAGGGAGACGACGCCGTGGTCGAGGAAGCCGAGGTCCTCGACGACGAACGGCAGGTCGCCGAGTTCGCGTTCGACGGCCTCGAAGAAGTCCGCGCCCGGCCCGTCCCGCCACTCGCCCGCGGACGGCGGTTCGCCCGCAGGGATGGCCCAGTACTCGTCGAACCCTTTGAAGTGGTCGATGCGGGTGATATCGACGAGTTCGAAGAGGCGTTTCAGTCGATCCATCCACCAGTCGTAGTCGTTCTCGCGGAGGTACTCCCAGTCGTACAGCGGGTTCCCCCACGACTGGCCGTCGTCGCCGGGGTTCGGCGGGACGCCCGCGACGACGGCGGGTTCGTTCTCCTCGGTCAGGTCGAACGCCTCGGGGGCGGCCCACACGTCGGCGCTGTCGAGGGCGACGTAGATGGGGAGGTCGCCGACCAACCGCACGCCGCGTTCGTTGGCGTACTCCTTCAGGTCGCGCCACTGCCTGTCGAAGACGAACTGGACGAACTCGCGGTAGCGTATCTCCTCGCTCAGTTCCTCTCGGTGGCGTTCGATGGCGTCCTCGTCGTGGGTGCGTATCTCCTCGGGCCACTCCACCCACGCGCCGTCGTACTTCGTCCGGAGCGACATGAACAGGGCGTACCCGTCCAACCACGCGGACTCTCGCTCGCGGAACGCCTCGAACGCCTCGCGTTCGTCGCCCGTCGCCGCCTCCTCGAATCGGTCGTACGCCGCGCGGAGTTTCTCGCGCTTGTAGTCGCCGACGCGGTCGTACTCCACCTCGTGGTCGGAGAAGTCGGGGACAGGTTCCAACTCGTCGTCCGTCAGGTACCCCCGCTCTCGGAGTCGTTCGAGGCTGACCAACAGGGGGTTCCCGGCGAACGCCGAGTACGACTGGTACGGCGAGTTGCCGAGGACCGACGCCGTGGGACCGAGCGGACAGAACTGCCACAGCGACTGCTCCGCCGAGTCGAGCCAATCGACGAACGTCCGGGCACCGTCCCCCAAGTCGCCGATGCCGTGCGGCCCGGGGAGCGATGTCAGATGCATGAAGACGCCGCTCTGTCTGTCGAATCGCATATCCGAATCTCCGCGGCGCGACAGTTAAGCGTGTGGTCGGGCCACTCGGCGGAGACCCGACCGCGGGGACGACCGCCCGTCCCGTCAGGGTTCGAAGTGCGCGATGACCGGTAGGTGGTCCGACCGGTACGCCCCCTCACGGATTCCGAGGGTCCGGTACTGGAGTACCTTGGCCTCCTCGGGGGTGAAGACGTAGTCGATTCGGTCCTTCAACTCGTCGGTGAAGCCGTGGAACGTGCCCCACGGACCGTACACCGAATTCGTTCCGGCCTCGCGACGGCCGTCGACGACGGGACTCGGACCGGCGCCCGTCCGACCCGCGATGATGTGGTACGGCGGTTCCGTCGGGATGGAGTTGAGATCGCCCGTGATGACGACCATCTCGCCGTTCTCCGAACGTTCCATCGCCCGTTCCCGGATGATGTTGGCCGATTCGCGGCGGGCCTCAGGGTCGACGTGGGAGAAGTGCGTATTGCAGAACCAGAGGTCGGTGCCCGTCTCGCCGTGGGTCAGACTCGCCCACGTCGAGATTCGCGGGTTCTCGGCACCCCACCCGATGCTCGGTTCATCGGGCGTCGGCGAGAGCCAGAACACCCCTCTGTCCCGTTCCTCGAACTGGTCCGACACCCATGCGATGGGGACGGCTTCGCTCTCGTCGCCGCCCTCGCGGCCGACGCCGTACCACTCGTAGTCGGTGACCGTCTCTCGCAGGTCGGCGAACTGGTTCGGTTGCGCCTCTTGGATACCGAGGAGTTCGGGGTCGAGTTGGTCCACCACCTCGACGACTCGCGGCAGGCGCGCCTCCCACGGATAGTCGTCCTCCGGGTTGTCGTACCGAACGTTGAACGAACAGGCCGCGAGCGTTCCCTCCTCGTCCGGTTGCTCGTACTCCGTCGTTTCCTCGTCTGCCGCCTCCTCGGTCGTCGTCTCCTCGGCCGAGACGCTCCCGACGAGGCCCGGCACGCCGACTGCACCCACAGCGACACCGGCTCCGACGAGCGTTTCGCGTCGTGACATTCGTTCGACATCCATAACGATTGTTCGTGTCTTTTCACCGTCTAAAGTCTTCTCGCTGAGTGCGAGTATCTCAGTCCGGGGAGATGGTACGGAGGGTCACACCTTCGACCGAGGGTACCGGTTCGACGGACCGAACGGTGCCTCGAACCGGCGGGAGGCCAGCACGCTTACGCGCGTTCCGCACCACTTTGGACGCGATTTCACGATGCCGCAGAAACCCGAGAAAGAGCCGAGCGACGAGGTGGACAGGAACCAACTGCAGATGGCCCGCACCGAGGGCGAGGCGTACCACTCGTCGGCCACCTACATGATGACGAGCGTCGCAAATACGGGCGACGTGACGCGGGTCGGCGACTACTACGTCGGGTTCGCGCAGGAGGAGGCCGAGGGCATGTGGGAACTCCGCGACGAGGGCGAGTTCGAGTTCGTCGAACCCGACGAGGAGAACTGCCACGTCGAAATCGTCGTCACCGACGGCGCGGACAAGCGGTTCGTCCCCCACCTCGACGTGACGGTGACGCTCGAAGGCGAGGGGGAGACGGTCGGACCGGTCGAGACGCCGTTCCTGTGGCACCCCGGCGTCCACCACTACGGGGCGAACGTCGAACTGCCGGGCGACGGGACGTACGACCTCCACGTCGAGATAGCGCCGCCGACGTTCAAGCGCCACGACGAGACGAACGGGAACCGGTACGGCGAGACGGTGGAGACGACGTTCGAGGGAGTCGAGATAGAAACCGGACAGGACTGACCGACGGGAACCGCATCGTCCGCGTCTCGGTCGCGCCGTGGGAACCCGTAGCGGCACTCAAAAACACTTATTCGTCCGCTCCGACTCCCACCGGGTATGAGTGAAATCGTTGTGACGCTCCCCGACGGCACGGAGTTACCCGTCGAGGAGGGGGCGACGGTCGAAGACGTCGCGTACGAGATCGGACCCGGCCTCGGGGCCGACACCGTGGCGGGCGTCGTGGACGGCGAACTCGTGGACAAGGCGTCGCCGGTCCGCGACGGGGCCACCGTCGTCATCGTCACGGACCAGAGCGACGAGTATCTCGACGTCCTCCGCCACTCCGCCGCCCACGTCTTCGCGCAGGCGCTTCAGCGACTGTACCCGGAGGCGAAACTCGCCATCGGCCCGCCGACGGACGAGGGCTTCTACTACGACGTGACGGGCGTCGAGTTGGACCAGGAGGACCTCGCGGAGATAGAAGACGAGATGGAGAGCATCGTGGAGGAGGACCTCGAAATCGAGCGCGAACTGCTCTCTCGCGAGGAGGCCCTGGAGAAGTACGAGGACAACCCGTACAAGCGCGACATCTTGGAGAACGAGGCGGCCGACGAGGACCCCGTCTCCTTCTTCGTGCAGGGCGAGTTCGAGGACCTCTGTAAGGGCCCGCACGTCGAATCGACGGGCGAAATCGGCGCGGTCGAACTGCTCAACATCTCCTCGGCGTACTGGCGCGGCGACGAGGACAACGAGACGCTGACGCGCGTCTACGGGACGGCGTTCGAGTCCGAATCGGACCTCGATCGGTTCCTCGAACGGCGCGAGGAGGCCAAAGAGCGCGACCACCGGAAGATAGGGAGCGAGATGGACCTCTTCTCCATCCCCGAGGTGACGGGGCCGGGGCTTCCGCTCTACCACCCGAACGGCAAGCGCATCCTCAACGAACTGTCCGACTACGCCGAGTCGCTGAACCTCGACGCCGACTACGAACCGGTCGAGACGCCGCATCTGTTCCGGACGGAACTGTGGAAGCAGTCGGGCCACTACGACAACTACGTGGACGACATGTTCCTCCTCGACGTCAACGACGAGGAGTACGGGTTGAAACCGATGAACTGCCCGGGCCACGCGACCATCTTCGACCAGCACTCGTGGTCGTACCGCGACCTGCCGGTGCGCTACTTCGAGGACGGGAAGGTGTACCGGAAGGAGCAACGCGGCGAACTCTCCGGCCTCTCCCGCGTCTGGTCGTTCACCATCGACGACGGCCACCTGTTCTGCCGCCCCGAGCAGATAGAACAGGAGATCCGGCAGGTGATGGACTCCATCTTCGAGGTGCTGGAGACGTTCGGACTCGACGCGCACGTCGCACTCGCGACGCGCCCCGAGAAGTCCGTCGGCAGCGACGAGATATGGGGGCAGGCGGAGACGCAACTGCGCTCGGTGCTGGAGAACCAGAACATCGACTACGACCTCGAACCCGGCGACGGCGCGTTCTACGGGCCGAAGATAGACTTCTCGTTCGAGGACGCCCTCGGCCGCCACTGGGACGGCCCGACGGTGCAGGTGGACTTCAACATGCCCGAGCGGTTCGACCTCACCTACACGGGCGAGGACAACGAGGAACACCGCCCGGTGATGATCCACCGCGCGCTCTACGGCAGTTACGAGCGCTTCTTCATGGTGCTGGTAGAGCACTTCAACGGGAAGTTCCCGTACTGGCTCGCGCCCGAACAGGTGCGCATCCTCCCCATCAGCGACGACCAACTCGGCTACGCCCACCGCGTGAAGAACGAACTCGGCGACTTCCGCGTCGAAGTCGAGGACCGGTCGTGGACGCTCGGACGGAAGATTCGCGAGGCGCAGGAGGACCGCGTCCCCTACATGATAATCGTCGGCGGCGACGAGGAGGAGGCCGGAACCGTCTCCGTGCGCGACCGGAAGGAGCGAGAGGAACAGGACGTCTCCGTCGAGGAGTTCCGTAGCCACCTCGAATCGGAGTACGAGGAGAAGCGCATCGAACCCGACTTCCTCGACGAGTAACCCCGTCGAGCGGTCGGATTCGCCTCGTTCGCTACCGTCCTTGCGGCGGTTCGCCGCGGAAGTCGTTTCGACGGGACCGCACCCTCAGTTCGAGGCGTGCCGCCCGTCGCTCCGTTCGTCTCGTCCCACCCGGAGGGACGAGTGGTCCGTTCCGGCGTCGTTCACCAGACCGGCGCAAGCAGGAAGGCGAGCGTCAACCCGGTCAACGCGACGCACGCCTTCGCGAGCGCTCGCCGGAGGTGGCGTTTGATTTCCGAGACCATGGTCACCGTCCGACGTTCCGTGGGTCGTTCGTGTTCTTGCATTCGGGGCACCTCCCGGATCCGTACCGGGGCTGTGTACTCCTCACATGGGAGAGAAGCCGGATAAACGTCGCCGACGGTTGGACGATTGAAACGGTCGAAACGCAGGGGTCACCCGCCCGGGGCGTCCCCGCCCCCATCCTGCGATTACGCCGGCGCTAGCTGGTGAAACAGTTTCAAAGGGAGAACTTAGCGGGGGGCGGATCGGGTCGTAGCCGTCGCTCTCAGCGACTCTCAGGCCGTCGCGCCCGTCTCCGTCTGCATCGTCTGTCGGTCGAGTTCGCGCGTCACCGCTCGTCGGTAGGAGTCGCCTCGGATCAGGCGCGTGCGGACGCCGACGTGGCCGCAGTCCCACTCGGTGACGTTCCGTCGGGGGAGTCGCCACCGTCGGACGAGGGCCTCCGTCGTCTCCGCGGGGGCGGTTTCGTCCGCCGCACCGTAGAAGGCGAGAATCCGCTCGGGGTCCAACGCCGGCTCCGCGGGCGGGTTGAGGAGGGGCGCGAACTCGCGCAGGCGGCGGCCTGTCCACCCGGCGGCCGAGAGGGCATCGCCCACGTCGAGGGCCTCGAATAGATCGCTCGACGTGATGGTCTGGTCCACCGCGCCCGGCGCGCCGACGGGCGCGACGAACTCCGGGCGCATCGACTCGAGCCACAGGTCGCACCGACCGGCGACGTGGAGGGCGACGGTGCCACCGAGTCCGATACCGCCGACGCCGACGCGGGGCGCGCCCTCCGTCCGTGCCCAATCGACGAGGACGCCCGCCTCCTTCGACGCCGCGGCGTAGAGTTCGAACATCCCGACGGGCGCGCGGGCGAGGAACGGTTCGCCGCTGTACCCCCCGCGCGGTTCGCGGTGGGCGTGCCACGGCGCGTCGGGGAGGACGACGCGGTACCCCTCGCGGGCGAGGCGGCGGCCGACGGCCTCCTCCTCGGGCCAGTAGCGGAGCAGGTCGCCGAGCGACGCGAGTTCGGAGTAGAAGACGAACGTCGGCAGTGCGCCCTCGGCGTCGTCGGGTTCGTAGACGCGGGCGGTGGCAGTGTCGCCGACGTGGAGCGCCGGCGTCTCGAAGCGCAGTCTGAACTCCGTCGTCCCCGGGCCGGTGACCGTCGCCGACCGGGTGACGCGCGGAAGCGCCTCCGTCACCGTGGCGTCGGAGAAGCCGTAGAGGCGTTCGGGTTCGGCGAGTTCGCGCGCCCACTTCTCCGCGGCGGCGTCCGGGTCCGGCACGTCGTACTTCACCGGCGGGACGTAGTGGTCCCGCGCGAGGAACCCGAACACGTCGTCCGGGCGGGCGTGCGCCTCCGAGATTCGCCGTCGCTCGCGTTCGAGTTCGACCCGTTGGTCCGGGCCGGCGGTCACGTCGCCCCAGAAGACGGCCTCCCAGCGTTCGAGCAGTTCCTCGTACGCCTCGCGGACGTCGGCGTACCGCGCGAGGGCCGTCTCGATTCTGTCGTGGAGGTGGGGGGCCGGCGGCGCGTCCGCCTCGCGGAGGTACGCCGCCGGACCCGACCCGAGGGCCACGTCCGCCGCCGCCCGCGCGCGGTACCCGGAGAACTTGCGGGGGAGCGAACGGGTCTTCAACGACTCGAACGGCCGAGTCGCCGCCGCCGCACCGAGGGGCGACGCGAGGAGTCGCTGCCTCGCGGGAGTGCTGAGTCGGTCCATACGTCCGCTACGGCTGAGAGCGTATTGACACTAGGCCCGAGAGGGGGCGGGCGGAGCGACCCTCCCGACCGTCACCACTCGGTGAGTGCGCCCGCGCCGAAGTCGCGGACGAGGACGGCGAGGAAGGTGAGGACGCCGGTGAGGGCGAACAGACCGCCGACGTAGAACACCCACTCCATGCCTACGTCGGCCATGAGGTAGCCGCCGAGCAAGGGCGCGGCGACGCTTCCCGGCCGCCAGAGCAGGTCGCGGATGCCGAACGAGGAGGCGACGCCGCCGTCCTCGGTTCCCTCGTCGGCGAACAGCGCCATGCTCGCGGGTTCGCGCAGGCTGTCGGCGACGCCGAGGAGTCCGGAGAGGCCGACGAGGGGGAGGAACGCGGGCGAGAGGGGACCGAGAACCGGGAGCGCGTCCGGCAGGCCGAGGGCGCCGATGGCGGGCGAGAACGGGACGCAGAGGGCGACGAGTCCGTAGAAGCCGCCGCCGACGAAGACGAACGCCGCGCGGCCGTACTCGTCGGAGTATCGGCCCATCGTCGGTTGGAACAGCATGTTGGTGAACTTCTCGGCGACGACGGTCACGGAGACGGCGAGACCGCCGTAGGCAAGTCCGCCGCTTGCGGCGGCGACGCCCGCGTAGATGGGCACCCACGTCCGGACGAGGGTGACCGCGACGGCGTACTGCGTCCGGAACGTCGCTATCGTGAGTATGCGCCGGTTGAGGGCGAGGTCCGAGAAGGGGAAACCGCGGATGGTCGTCTCGTCGGGGTCGAGGAGGAACCAGACGCCGACCGTGGCCACGGAGAGGAGAGCGACGATTATCGAGAAGACGGGCGAGAAGCCGAGGGCGTCGTACAGGAGGCCGGCGGAGATGCTGCCGACGATGGAGGCGGCGAAGGCGGCGGCGTTGGCCTTCCCGATGCGGTTCGCCCGCGTCCCGGTCGCCGCGAGTTCACCGACGAGGGCCAGAGACATGAGGCTCGCACCCGTGACGGCGACGCCCTGCAACGCCCGCGCGAGGACGAAAGAGAGGCTCGAATCGACCAGCGGAAAGAGGCCGTACGCGACGGCGCCGAGGAGGAGCGTTCCGAGGAGGACGGTCCGCTTGTCGAAGCGGTCGCCCGCCCACGCGAGGGGCACGACGGTGACCGTCTGCGCCAGTGTGAACCCCGTCGTGAACATCCCGATGACGAACCCCGCGCCGAGCGTGACTCCCATAATCGTCACCGCCGAGGGGTCGAGGACGTTGATGTACTTTCCCAGCAGGGTTACGAGCGTGATGAAGCCGAACCCGCCGGCGAACCGCGTGAGGTAGAGCGAGTAAAACTGCAGCGTATCCCGGTTCACGCCGGAGATGCACCCGACCCGAGAAAGTTAGTTTCGGTTCGAAGGACCCGTCTGAACTCCGAGAGACCGCGGGCGGTGGGCGGTCAGCGCGGCTCAGTAACCGGTTCCGAGGTAGGTGTGGACGGCGTCGCCGGATTCGAGTTCGTCGACGAACGCGACCGCGAAGTCCTCCATCGAGATGTAGCTATCGCCGCCCTCGTCGGTGACGAGTTCACCGTCGGCGGTCCGGTACTCGCCGGTCCGTTCGCCGGGTTCGATGAGTGCGGCGGGCGCGAGGTACGTCCACTCGAGGTCGTCGGCGTCCCGAATCACCTCGTAGGCGTCGATAGCGGCGCGAGCCACCGGCTCCCACTCCTCGGGGAAGTCCTCGGTCTCTACGAGTCGCGTGTCGGGGCCGACCTTCAGACCGCCGGCGCCGCCCGTCCAGACGAGTCGGTCGACGCCCGCGTCCCGCATCCCCTCGACGACGGCCTTCGCCATCGTCACGAGTACGTCCGGGTCCTGACCCTCGCTCGGACCGAGGGCGGACGCGACGGCGTCGTGACCCTCTGCGAGGTCGGCGATGTCGTCGGAGTCGGTCGCGTCGCCGGCGGCCGCCTCGAAGTCGGGGTCGTCGATTCCGCCGACGTCACCGCTTCGGGAGACCCCGGTGACCCCGTGGTCGCGTTCGAGGAGTTCGTTCGCGATTCGTTGGCCGATTCGTCCGCTTGCACCGAGTAGTAGTACGTTCATCGTGTTAGTGGGGGTCGTCGATAGTCGTCCGACGATGCGCGAGGGCGTCCGCACTGCCGGTTACACCTTCACACTCGGTCTTCGGTCGTGAGTTCCATATACGTTAGCGAGCGCAGAGACGACCGAGTTACATCGGTGCCATCGGGCGCGACGGTCTACTACTCGCTACCGCCGAACGGTGAGAACGGTCCGGACGTGGTCTCGGTCAACCGGCTAATTCAGGCCCGGTAACGGCTGAAATCGTCATTTCGAGAACAGTTCGAAGACAAGAGACGGCGACCGTTCGCCCCTCAGTCGGCGTCGTACCCGTGCGACGCGGGGGCGGCGGGGTCGCCGAGTCCGAGGCGCGCGCGGAGTGCGTCGCGCTTGACGAGTGCGAACCCGGCGAAGACGGCGACGAACCCGACGAGGGTCTGCGCGCCGACGACGTGGTCGAGGACCGCCCAACTCACCGTCGCGGCGACGACCGGTTCGAGGTAGCCGATGAGATTCACCTCCGTGGCTCCGACGCGGTCCAACAGCGTGAAGTAGATGAGGAAGGCGACGACGCCGGAGACGAGCGTCAGGTACGCCAGTGAGGCGACGGCGGGGAGCGTCCACTCGATGCTCGCGGGCGACTCGCCGCGGGCGAACGACGCCACGAAGAGGATGCCCGCTCCGAGGAGCATCGCCCACCCCTGCATCGACTCCGTCGGGAGAGTGACGCGGAGAGGACGGGTGAGAACCGCGCCGAGGGCGAACGTCACGCACCCGAGGAAGACGAGACCGACGCCGAGGATGTCCGCCGAGAGGAGGTTCGCCGGGTCGGGGTCTGCGACGACGACGACGCCCGCGATGCCGAGGAGAAAGCCGAGGACGCCGAAGCGGTCCATTGACTCGCTGAGGACGACGGCGGCGAAGACGGCGGTCAACACGGGAGAGAGACTGACGACCACCGACGAGACGGCACCCGGAACGTGCATCTGTCCGAGATAGAGGAGGCCGTGGTACGCGCCGATGATGAGGCCGCCCGCGACGAGAACGCTCGTCCACTCGTCACGCCCGCGCGGGAGCAACCGATCCGCGGTGACGGCGGCGTACGCGAGGATAATCGCCCCCGCCGCCGCGTAGCGAACGCCCGCGAACAGCATCGGCGGGAAGTACGGTAGTCCGACTTCGATAGCGACGAACGAGGTGCCCCAGAAGCACGCGAGCGTGAGAAACAACGCCGCGTCGCGTCCTGCAGAACCGAATCGGGAGAGCGGATTCATCGAGTTATTTCTCCATCTGAGACGGCGATTGTTAAACCTGACTACAACAGATTGCTTTGAATTGAATCTGAATACAATCAAACCCGAGATGGTTACTGAAAAATCGATACAATAGTCGTGCGTGAGAGAAACCCGCAATCGAGTGTCGGCCGTTCCAGAGCGGTGGGTGTTAAGCGACCGGAGACGAATCGTCGCGTACCCGGTTATGGACGAACGCGACATCCGCCTGCTGAAGGCTATCGCCGACTTGGAGACGGGGAGTCCAGAGAGACTCCACGAGGAGACGGACATCCCCGTCTCGACCATCCACTATCGACTGAACAACCTCCGCGAGGCGGGTATCATCGAGAACGACCTCTACGACATCGACGTCGAGGAGGTGGGACTCGGCGTGACCGTCCTCGTCGAGATTCTCGCCGACTACAGCGGGTCCCACCACGACTTCGAGGAGAAGATACTGGACGTCGAGGGCGTGACGCAGGCGTACTTCACCATGGGGGAGACGGACTTCATCGTCGTCGCGCACCTCTCGGGGCGGGAGATGGTCGAACGACTCATCACCGACTTCGAGACGATAGAGGAGGTCCAACGGACGAACTCCACGTTCGTCATCTCGACGCTCCGGGACAGTCACCGGGTGCTACAGAACTACAGTTTGGAGACGCTCCTGGACGAACTACTGGACGATGAGGGGTAGCGCCGTCCGTCTCTCGGTTTTCTGAGTTGTTGCTCAGATTTCATGATGATCGTTACAGCGATTATTAATTTCTTCGAATAAACCCGCGATGGCCAAAAGAGAGCTTATGGCGGTAGCTGCCGACAGAGACTAGTATGAGCCAAAACATCACCCCGGCGACAGGAGACGTGCGCGCGGTTCGCATCGTCTGGCCGATGAACGACCACGGCGCGATGACGGTCAGAGTCGAGTCGGAGAACGAGGTGCGGCAGGTGGTCGAGTGCGAGTCTGCGGAGGTACGGAAGACGCTCGAACGGTTGCCCGCGGGCACGACGCTTCCGCTGAAGATGGAGTCCGTCGGCATGCGCGGCAACGCGTGGCGCGCGGTGGAGCTCGTAGACGACCGTCGGACGACGGACGCGTCGTCACGGACGGAGTACCGCGCGGAGCAGAAGTACGCTCCCGACGACGAGGTAAACGAGCAGCGCGAAGCTGCCCAAGCCTGACGGAACCGCGCTCAGAGACGGGGTGAGTGACGCCTCCGCCGCCGCGGCGGAGACGAGGCGTTCGTTGACGCCCTTTACCGCGCCGAGTACGGCGACGAGTGCGGCCGCGACGGCGAGAAGGACGACTCCCGTTCTATCCTCTGGCGGTATTACCCGCCTATCGTCCGGACGGACACCTAGATCAGTCGAAGGTATCGGGAAGCGTGAGAGTCGCACCGCCCGCGGGAGATTCGACGGCGGGGTATGTCGTTCCGTACGCGCCGCAGTCTTGCGATTTTTACTGGAAACGCGGTGTGCATCGCGCGGGGCGGACGCTCGGCGTGCGACCGACCGAGAGGAGGTGAAGAGCGCGGCGTCACCTGCGAACGATGGGAACGGGCTGGGAGGGAGTTGAACCTCGGTCGCGAACTCCGTTCGCTCCCCGATTCAGCTCCTCCCTCGTGGTTCGACCGTCGGCTCGCTTCGCTCGCGAACGATCTGGAACGGGCCGGGAGGGAGTTGAACCCCCGACCGTCTGATTAAGAGTCAGACGCTCTACCTAACTGAGCTACCGGCCCTCGCAATTTCTCGTAACGGAGGGGTAACTAAATGTGTTTCCTTTCGGTCCGGCGCGGACGGCGATTCGGCCCGCCGAGAGCGGCCGACGGCGCGGACGGCACTCGCCGAAACGAGTGCTGTTAAGTGTCGTCCGACAGAATTGCAAGTAACATGAGTGCTGGGGTCACTATCTCCTCGATGTCCACCTACGCCATTTTGGGATGCGGGAGCGTGGGGCACGCGGTGGCCGAGGAGTTAGCGGAGGAGGGCAAGAGCGTGCTCATCCTCGACAAGGACGAGAGCCGGGTCGAGGCGCTCCGCGACCAAGACCTGAACGCACAGACCACCGACATCGCCGACCCCGCGGTCGCGGAGGTGGTCACGGACCGCGACGTGGTCCTCATCCTCTCCTCGGACGTGGAGGCGAACAAGGCCGCCGTCTCCGCGATTCGGGAGAACGGCGGCGAGCAGTTCATCGTCGTCCGCGCCTCCGACCCCGTCTCGGAGGACGAGCTCTCCGGGCTCGGGGCGGACGTCGTCATCAACCCCTCGGAGGTCATCGCCGACTCGGCGCTCCGGTCGCTCGAATCGGGCGAACTGGAGTACAAGGCGCGGCAGTTGGCCGACCTCCTCGACGGGACGGACGACGGACTGGCGATCCTCACACACGACAACCCCGACCCCGACTCCATCGCCAGCGCCGTGGCCTTGCAAGCGATCGCGGCGGAGTACAACCTCGAATCGGACATCCTCTACGACGGCGAGATAGGCCACCAGGAGAACCGCGCCTTCGTCAACCTCCTCGGCATCGAACTCGTCCGACTCGCGGACGCGCCGCCCCTCTCGAAGTACGGCGCGGTGGCCCTCGTAGACCACATGAAGTCCTCCGAACCGGAGGTCACGGCCGAGATAGACGTCTTCATCGACCACTTCGAACCCGACGAGGACATCGGCGCGGCGTTCATGGACGTGCGGCCGAACGTCTCCTCCACCTCGACCATCCTCACGAAGTACATCCAGGAGTTCGACCTCAGCCCGAGCGAAGCGGTCGCCACGGCCCTCCTGTACGGCATCCGTTCGGAGACGCTCGACTTCAAGCGCGAGACGACGCCCGCGGACCTCACCGCGGCGGCGTACCTCTACCCGTTCGCCAACCACGACACCCTCGAACAGGTGGAGTCGCCCTCGATGTCCGCCGAGACGCTGGACGTGCTGGCGGAGGCGATTCAGAACCGCGAGGTGCAGGGGAGCCACCTCGTCTCGAACGCGGGGTTCATCCGCGACAGGGACGCGTTGGGGCAGGCCGCCCAACACCTCCTGAAGCTCGAAGGCATCACGACGACGGCGGTGTTCGGCATCGCCGACGAGAAAATCTACCTCTCCGCTCGGTCGAAGGACATCCGGATGAACATCGGGAAGGTCCTGCAGGACGCCTTCGAGGACATCGGCGACGCGGGCGGCCACTCGACGCAGGGGTCCGTCGAGATTCCGCTCGGCATCTTCACCGGCATCGAGACGAACGAGGACAACCGCGGCACCCTGCTGAAGCTGACCGAGGAGGCCGTCCGCAGAAAGCTCTTCGAGGCGATGGGCGTCGAGAGTTCCGAGAGCAGTAACGGAAGCTGAGACCGAATCAGGCGACGACCGAGCTCTCTTCTTCCTCTTCGGGGTCCTTCAGGCGTTCGACCACGTCGTTGATGAGGATGACGTCGCCGACGGCGCGCACCCAGCGATACGGGATGAGCACGCCCTTCCCGGGGTCGATGCGGTTTCTGAACAGTTCGTCGTTGAGTGCCGTGAGTGCGAGTCCCGTGACAGACTGTCGGTCGAGGTCGAGTCGGATGTCTTCGACTTCCCCGACGAACACCCCGTTGTTGGAGTAGACCTCGCGGCCGACAAGCGTCGTTATCTCTTCGGGGGTCCCGTCCATGTGCATTCTCTTGAAGTCATCCGACTTAATAGTTCGTAGCCTTCGACCGCGTCAGCCGACGACGCGACGACTTGCGGCAGACGCTCGTCAGACACCGTCCGAATGCCCTCAGAAACCCTCGAACGCCCGCAAACGGCGACGCGCACTCCTGACGAGGGCGACCGGGGGACGAAGCCGACGAGGGTCGGTCGCACCGGGACGGCGTTACGGGCGGTCCGGCGCGACCAACTCGACGGGGTGTCCGCTGGGTCGCCCTAGCAGGGAGTCCAGTTGGTCGAGACGGGACGGCCGGAGGCGACGACGGTCCGGTCACGCGCCTCCTCGGTCCGGAACTGCCGCTTCAGTTCCGCGCCCACGTCCACGCTGAGGTCGTAGTACTGGGACTTGTAGCCGAACGACCCGGCCATCCCGCAGCACTCGGTGTCGGACGTGAGCACGTCGTAGCCGAGGCGTTCGAGCACCGCCTCCGTGTACCCCTCCAGTCCGAGCGTCCGGTGCTGGCAGTGACTCTGGTAGGCGACCCCCTCTCCGCCGGCGGCGGCGCGCGTCCAGCCGACTTCCAGACGTTCGAGCGATTCCTCGAACGTCGCAACCGTGCCTGTTACCGTGAGAGTGGCTTGCAAACCCGGATAATCGTTTCCTCGGGTCGGCTCGAAAACGGGACGCCTTCGGACGCCCCGGTTCGGGGAGAAGCGCCGTCGCCGGAGCGACTTTCGTTCTCATTGCTTACCAATCAAATTAGCGACCGTTAACGACAGAGATTTATCATTAACGACAGTTACATAGATCGATGTTACCTAGACTCACGAACGGAGTGGAACCGACCTCGGTTGGCGCGACCGAACCGGTCGAAGGAGACGGCGGAGGTGGGCGCTGATGGCGACGGCGACGCAGTTGCTGCTCGCGGTGCTCCCCCTCGCGACCATCGCCATCCTGATGGTCGGGTTCTACTGGCCGGCGACGCGGGCGATGCCCGTGGCGTGGATAGTCGCCATCGCGGCGGGGTTCGTCGGGTGGGGGATGTCGCCGACGTGGATCGCCGCGTCGAGCATCCTCGGCTTCATCACCGCCGCGAACATCCTCTACATCGTCTTCGGGGCCATACTGCTCCTGTACACGCTGAAGCAGACGGGCGCGTTCGACGCCATCAACCGCGGCTTCGCCTCCATCAGCGACGACAGGCGCGTGCAGGTCGTCCTTCTGGTGTTCCTGATGGGGTCGTTCATCGAGGCGGCCGCCGGGTTCGGGACGCCCGCGGCCATCGTCGGCCCCCTCCTCGTCGGCCTCGGCTTCCCGCCGTTGGCCGCCGTCGTCGTCGCGTTGACGGGGAACCTGATGGCCATCACGTTCGGCGCGGTCGGGACGCCCCTCATCATCGGGATGATAGACGTCTTCGGGGACGTCAGCTTCGTCAACGAGGCGGTTCAGGCGCAGGGGATGACCGTCGCCGAGTGGGTCGGCAACATCGCCGTCTTCGCCGCAACCTACCACGTCATCGTCGGCATCGCCGTCCCGTTCATCGGCGTGGCGATGATGACGCGCTTCTTCGGCGAGGAACGGTCGATTCGACCGGCGCTCGAAGTCGTTCCGCTGACGCTGTTCGCGTGGGCGTCGTTCGCCGTGCCGTACTGGTTGACGGCCTACTTCCTCGGACCGGAGTTCCCCGGGCTCCTCGGGTCGATGGTCGGACTCGTGGTGACCGTCGGCGCTCTGAAGGCCGGCTACTTCCACCCGAACGACGACTGGGACTTCGGCTCCCGCGACACGTGGCCCGACCACTGGGTCGGCGACATCGAACCGGGAGAGACGCAGGAGGACCGAGACGTCGGCGTCGCCGCCGACGGCGGCGTCGTTCGGGGCGGCCACGGAGAGCGGATGTCGCTCGTGAAGGCGTGGACGCCGTACGCGCTACTGGCCGCGCTTCTCGTCCTCACGCGGGTGTGGGAGCCGCTGACGAGCTTCCTCACCACGACGCTCGTCTTGGAGTGGGGCGACATCCTCGGGACGAGTCTCGGCGACAACATCCAACTGCTGTACCTGCCGGGCGCGATGTTCCTCGCCGTCCACCTCGTGACGATTCCGCTCCACGACATGGACGGGGAGGGAATCAAGGACGCGTGGATGGAGACGTTCGAGAAGATGGCTCCCGCCGTCGTCGCGTTGCTGTTCGCCGTCGCCACGGTGCAGATAATGCTGCAGTCCGGCACGGCGACCGGTTCCGACGGGATGCTCATCGTCCTGTCGAACACGATGGCCGACTTCACCGGCGCGTTGTACCCGTTCCTCGCGCCGTGGGTGGGCGCACTCGGCGCGTTCCTCGCCGGGTCCAACACCGTCTCCGACATCCTGTTCGGCACGTTCCAGTACGGCGTCGCCGACAGCATCGGCACGCCGAAGACGGTCATGCTTGGCGCGCAGGCCGTCGGCGGCGCCATCGGTAACCTCATCGCCGTCCACAACGTCGTCGCGGCCCTCGCCGTCGTCGGACTCGTCGGCCACGAGGGTCGGGTCATCCGACTGGAACTCATCCCGTTGGTGTACTACGCGACGTTCACGGGACTGCTGGCGTTGCTGTTCAGTTACGTCCTCTTCCCGGGCGTGTTCTGACGGGATCGACCCGTCGGAAATTGGGAACGTCGCGGGGCGTCCGCCCCGGCGGCGCGGCTTCGGGTTTTTATACGACACCGACTAACACGCCGGTAGAGAGAGATGGCATCGAACACGCGCGACGCCGTCGGTGACCCGTCGGCCGACGAGAGGGCGAACTACGACTACGTGAGCGACGACGTGGACCGGTCGGGCCTCGTCTCGGACCTCGAAGAACTGGTGGCGGGCGACGTCCGGTTCGACTCCTACACCCGACAGCAGTACGCCACCGACGCCTCGGCGTACGAGAAGACGCCCATCGGGGTGGTGATGCCGAGGTCCACCGAGGACGTGGTCGCCGTCGTGGAGTACTGCGCGAGGCGGGAGATTCCCGTCCTCCCGCGCGGCGGCGGCACGAGTCTCGCCGGGCAGACGGTCAACGAGGCGGTGGTGCTGGACCTGATGAAGCACATGGACGAGGTTCGGTCGATAGACCCCGACGCCGGGACGGCGCGGGCGCAGGTGGGGGTCCGACTCGGCGACCTGAACGCGGAACTGAAGCCGCACGGACTGAAGTTTGCGCCCGACCCCGCGTGGGGCGACAAGTCCGCCCTCGGCGGCGCTATCGGGAACAACTCCACTGGGTCGCACTCGCTGAAGTACGGCAAGACGGACTACTACCTCGAGGAGGCGGAAGTCGTCCTCGCGGACGGCACCGTCACCACCTTCGGCGAGGTGTCGGTCGAAACGCTCCACGAGGAGGGCGACCCGGAGGGCGACTTGGAGGCGCGCATCTACGCCGAAGTCGCGCGCGTCTTGGACGAGGAGGCCGAGGAGATAGCGGAGGCGTACCCCGACCTGAAGCGGAACGTCTCGGGGTACAACCTCGACATGCTGGTGGACGAGATGCGGGGCGAACGACGACTGCCGGACGACTCCGGCGTGGACCCCGACAGCGAACCGGGGACGGTGAACCTCGCGCGCTTGCTCGCCGGGTCCGAGGGCACCCTCGCGATAGTCACGGAGGCGACGGTGTCGCTGGAACCCATCCCGAACACCGCGTCGGTGGCGCTTCTGACGTACCCCGACGTCGTGAGCGCGATGGAGGACGTCGAACCCATCCTCGAACACGGCCCCGCGGCGGTGGAGGTGATGGACGACGTGCTCTTGGACCTCGCGCGGAACACCGCGGAGTTCAAAGACGTGGTCGGGATGCTCCCCGACGGGACGAACGCCGTCCTCCTCGTGGAGTTCTACGCCGAGGACGACGCCGACGGGAGGGAGAAGGTGGCGAACCTCGTCGCCGACCGCGCGCCGGCGGCGGACTCCGTCGCGGACCCCGCGGAGGGCGCGGCGGAGACGACGCGGAAGCCGCCGACGGCGCTGACGGCGATGGAGGCGCACGACGCCGAGACGCGCGCGAAGTTCTGGAAGATGCGCAAGTCCGGCCTCCCCATCCTCCTCTCGCGGACGACGGACGAGAAACACGTCGCGTACATCGAGGACACCGCCATCCCGGCGGAGAACCTCCCGGCGTACGTCTCCGACGTGCAGGACATCCTCGACGAGTACGACACGTTCGCCAGTTACTACGCGCACGCCGGGCCGGGCGTCCTCCACATCCGCCCCCTCGTGAACACCAAGACGGTCGAGGGACTGGCGGAGTTCGAGGCCATCGCCGACGAGATGACGGACCTCGTGGTGAAGTACGGCGGGTCGGTCTCGGGCGAACACGGCGACGGCCGCGCCCGCACCCAGTGGAACCGCAAACTGTACGGCGACGACCTCTGGCGGACGTTCCGCGACCTGAAGTCGGCGTTCGACCCCGACTGGATACTGAATCCGGGGAACGTCTGCGGCGACCACGACATGACCGAGAACCTGCGGTTCTCGCCCGACTACGAGTTCGACGCGGGGTTCGACCCCTCGCTGAACTGGGAGAACGAGAACGGCTTTCAGGGCATGGCGGAACTCTGCCACGGGTGCGCCGGGTGCCGCGGCCCGCAGGAGACGACGGGCGGCGTGATGTGCCCGACGTTCCGCGCGGAGGAGGAGGAGATTCTCTCCACGCGCGGCCGGGCGAACATGCTCCGGCAGGCGATGAGCGGCGGCCTGCCCGAAGAGGAGATGTTCGAAGACGAGTTCGTCCACGAGGTGTTGGACCTCTGTATCGGCTGTAAGGGCTGTACGAAGGACTGCCCGAGCGAAGTCGACATGGCGAAGATGCGGACGGAGGTGCTCCACGAGCACCACCGGCGAAACGGGGCGTCGCTCCGCGACAGGATGTTCGCCAACATCGAGACGCTCTCGAAGGTGGGAAGCGCCCTCGCGCCCCTCTCGAACGTCGCCTCGAAGGTGCCCGGCGCGCGGACGGTGATGGAGAAGACGCTCGGCATCGCCGAGGAACGCGAGTTGCCGACGTTCCACCGCGCGACGTTCGTCGAGTGGTTCGAGAAGCGAGGCGGCGCGGCCGCCTCGGAAAAGCGAGCGCGGAAGGCGCGGGCAGAGCGGGGCCGGTCGGACGTCTCCGAGGCGCAGGCCGACCGCAAGGTGCTGTTGTTCCCCGACACGTACACGAACTACAACCACCCCGATGCGGGCAAGGCGGCGGTTCGCGCCCTCGAAGCCGTCGGCGTCCACGTCCGGATTCCCGACGGCGTCGCCGACTCCGGCCGCCCGGCCCACTCGAAGGGCTTCGTCGACAAGGCGCGCCGCGCCGCCGAACGGAACGTGGAGGCACTCGCGCCCCTCGTCGCCGAGGGGTGGGACGTGGTCGTGGTCGAACCGTCCGACGCCGTGATGTTCCAGCACGACTACCTCGATCTACTCTCCGGCGAGAGCGTCGAACGGGTGGCGGTGAGCACCTACGGCGTGATGGAGTACTTCGATACGTTCGACCTCCTGGCGGACGCCCCCGTCGAGCCGAACGCCCCCTCGCTGACGCTCACGTACCACGGCCACTGCCACCAGAAATCAACGAAGAAGGACCACCACGCGGTGGCCGTCCTCGACGAGGCGGGCTACCGGGTGGACCCGCTGGACTCGACGTGCTGCGGCATGGCCGGGAGTTTCGGCTACGAGGCCGAGCACTACTCGATGTCGAAGGCCATCGGCGAACTGCTCTCGGAGCAGGTGGCGGCGTCGGACGGCGATACGGTCGTCGCGCCCGGCGCGTCCTGCCGGTCGCAGATAGGCGAGTTCGACGGCGAGAACGAGGACCCGCCGCATCCGGTCGAGATGCTGGCCGACGCGTTGGTCTGAGCCGGCGTCCCCTACGCTCCGGACTCCGGAACCGACGCCACCACCTCGGAGAGGGCGTCGAGTCCGGCGGCCATCTCCTCGGGCGGTCGGCCGAGTGCGAGTCGGAAGTGGTCCGGCCGGTTGAAGAAGCGGCCGGGGACGACGAGGACGCCCTCGTCCCACGCCGCCTCCGCGAAGGCGTCGCCGGTGGCCCCCGCGTGCGACAGGAGTGCGAACGAGCCCCCGGGGTGGACGCTCCCGGAGAGGGCGTCGCGTTCCGCGACGAACGATTCGAGGAGTTCGTGGTTCCGCGCGAGGCGATCCCGCGCCGAGGCGGTCAACTCGGCGGCGTCGTGGACCGCGCGGCGGGCGAGGCGGCGACTCGGTTCCGCGACGGACGCGAGGTGGCGCGCCACCTCGCGGGCGCGTTCGACCACCTCCGTCGGCCCTATCAGCCACCCGATTCGGAGGCCGCCGAGGCCGTAGAACTTCGTCAGCGACCCCGTGACGACGGTGTTCGGCAGTCCCGCGGCGGTCGGTCCGCCGAACGCGCGGACGGGCGACTCCCCCTCGTCGGCGTCGCGCACGTACGGCGCGTACACCTCGTCCACGAGGAGGTAGCCGTCGGCGTCGGCGCACGCCTGCGCCGCCTCGGCGAGCGTTTCGCGGTCCGAGAGGTTCCCGCTTGGATTGTGGCGGTTCGCCGCCACCGCGAGTGCGAAGGCGTCGGAGACGGCGTTCGAGATGCGCTTCGGTTCCAGCCGAAACCCCTCTTCGTCCGGACGCAGGAAGCGGTCAACGCGCGCGCCCAACGCCTCCGGCGTGACGACCAACGGTTGATAGCCCGGCTTCTCGGCGAGGACCTGCGGCTTGCGGCCCGTCTCCGAAGTCGTCGCGAGGTCTATCGCGGCCGCGGCGACGAGGAAGTTCGCCTGCGTCGCGCCCGCGGTCACGAGCACGTTCTCCTCGTCCACGTCGTACTCGGCGGCCAGTTGTGCGCGGAGGGACGCGTCGTCGGGCGCGGAACGACCGCGGAGGGGGTCGGGGACGACGGCCCCGTCGTCGGCGGACGACCGGAGGTCGCTCGACCCGAAGTCGTGTTCGGCGGCCTCCGTGCGGCCGTCGATCCACTCGAGGTAGGGGAGCGTCGGGAACATCGGGCGAACTTCCCCGTCGGGGGAGTAAGGTGTTCGGGTAGCGCAGTCAGTCGTCGCCGCGAGCGGGCGGGCAGACCACTTCCGAGGTGCGCCAGTACGTCGCGATTCGCCGCCGCGCCCACTCGACGGCCTCCGGGTCGTCGTTTCGGAGGACCCCCCGGACTCCGTTCGACGTGTGAGAGACGAGTCCCACCTCCGCGCAGTCGGTCGTCGAACCGACGACCAGGGTGTACGACGGCAGGTCCGGCGCGCGCCTGACGTCGATTCGACCGGTTTCCAGTCCCTCCTGGACCGCGTCCCCGTACTGGGAGACGAGTCGTTCGCAGACGGAGTCGGTGACGACCATCCGCGAGACCAACTCGCCGCGCCGGAGCTGTTCGCGGTACGTCTCCACCTCCGCGGGGAAGACGGCCGAGGCGAATCCGACGACGTACGACGACCGCTCCAAGAGCTCGGTGAAGCTGTGGATCGGCGCGGACGGCGACTGTCGCTCCGCCTCCGAGACCGTCGCGCCGTCGAACAGAACGGGGTCCGCGTCGCTCTCGGCGGGGAGTCCGTCGAGGAAGGAGGGCGACCCCATCAGGCCGTCGAGTCGGCGTGAGATGCGGTCGTACTCCTCTAACGCCAACTCGCCCGCCAGCGTTCGGCGGTAGACGCCGCCGGACCGGGAGACGAGGCCGGCGTCGACCAGTTCGCGGAGCGAACGGTCGACGGTGGACCGCGAGACGGCGAGCTCCTCGATGAGGTCACGCTTGCGACTCCCCTCGGAATCGACGCGCCGAAGGACGCCCTCGCGGCGACAGAGCAACCTGAGCGTCTCCGAGATATCCTCCGACCGCATACTGGCCGAATTCGACAGCGAGTTTATAAAAACGTTCGAAGGTAATACAGCATATAAACGGCCGAAGTTTTTATATGCTATAACCAGATACTGACGAATAACGCCGACAGATGAATTAAATACGGTCGGAACGTAAATACCGGGTGCCGGGGTGCCTCTGACTCAACCGGCAACGCCGACGCTCTCAGCCTGCCCGGACTGAGGCGTCGGTTTGAAGGGACTCTCTACTCTTTCCCTTCGAAGAACTCGACGACCACCGAGAGAATCGTCTGTACGTCCGCTCCGGAGACGAGGTGGGCGTCGCAGTCGCAGTCCGACGACCCGAATCCGGAGACGGGGGTCGACAGGGGACGTTCGGCCGCAGGCGAGGAGGCGTCGGACGAACCGCCGAGGTGACGCGCGAGACGGCATTCGCTATCGCCGAGGTTTCCTCGGCGGCCCAACGAACGGAGTTCGTCGTCCGGCGACGCGACGACGGCCGCGAGGTCGGTGCCGGGGTGGCCGCCGAGATAATCGACGTGCCAGTGACGGATCCCGTGGTTGCCCGCCGCGACGCGGCAGTGGCGTTCGACCCGCCCGAGTCCGTTCGACCCGTGCGCGCTACCGACGTAGGCGTACGCGCCCGCTGGGAACTCGTACTCGCCCAACGCGCCGACTTCGACGCGCGCGTCTTCTCTCAGTTCGTACACGAGCGAGTAGGTTCCCGGCGGCGCGTCGCCGTCGCCGATTCCGAGTCCGTCCTCGCCCGCGCGTATCGCCGCCGGGTTGAGGACGACCGGCCCGTCCGCCGCGCCGGTCATCCCGAGAGGGCTTCCGGGCGTTCCTCAGCCTCTTCGACGAGTTCCTCGAACAGGTCCTCCGCCTCTTCCTCCAGCGGATACGTCTCGTGGTAGTCGTCGGGGTCGCGGTTCCGACCGCTGACCGCGCCGACCGCGCCGGCGATGCGGTCGTAGTTGTCGCGGACGAGAGCGCCGACGATGCCCGGCGTCCCGGCGCGGTCGGCCAGTTCCTGCGCTGCGGCCCCGCCGGCGTACACCTGCCCCTCGTTTCGGTCCACGAGGAACATGGCGAACGGCGTCTCACCGAACTGCGCCTCCAAGAACGCCTGCGACGCATCGTCGTACCACGAAATCGCGCCGACGCGGTCCAGTCGTCGGAGCGCCTTCGCCGCGATGGAACAGTAGGCGCACTCGCCGTCGTATATCAGCACGGCGTCGTACTCGTCCATGGGCCGCGTTCGGCCCGCGCGGACAAAACCGTGCTGGACCGACGGAGGCGGTCGATTCCGCCCCCCGCGACCGAAAGCGTCAGGGCGGCCTCGGTCCGAGGAGGCGTGTGGACGACCTAGTCGAGTGGCTCCGCGGCCGACCGTACTACGAGGGGCAGATACGCGACCACCGACGGGTCGAGGCGCGCGACCCGGAGTTCGCCGACATCGACCTCGAACCGCGCCTCGCGTCGGCGCTGGAAGCCGACGGCATCGACCGCCTGTACCGCCACCAAGCCGAGGCTATCGAGGCGGTCCGCGACGGCCAGAACGTCGTGTTGGCGACGCAGACGGCCAGCGGAAAGAGCCTCGCGTACACCGTCCCGGCGTTCGAACGCGCGATGGACCGTGGCGGCCGGACGCTGTATCTCGGCCCGCAGAACGCCCTCGTCGCCGACCAAGCCGAGACCCTCTCGGACTTAGCCCGCGCGTTGGGCTTCGGCAGTCGCGTCTCCGTCGAACAGTACACCGGTCGCCTCTCGAAGTCCGAGAAGCGCGACGTTCGGAAGCGCCGCCCGACGGTGGTGCTTTCGAACCCCGACATGCTCCACTACGCGCTTCTGCCGCACGCCCACCGCCTCTGGGAGTGGTTCTTCTCCTCGCTTGAGACCGTGGTGATAGACGAGGTGCACGGCTACCGCGGCGTCTTCGGTAGCCACGTCGCCCTCACGCTCCGGCGGTTGAACCGCGTCTGCGAACGCTTCGGGAGCGACCCGCAGTACGTCTGCTGTTCGGCCACCATCGGCAACCCCGTCGAACACGCCGCGCGCGTCACCGGCAAGGAGGAGTCGTCGTTCCGCCTCGTGGACGAGGACACCAGCGGAACGGGCGCGACGCACTGGGTGCTGTGGAACCCGCCGGAGTACCGCGACGAGAACCGCGGAAGCGGACGGCGGCGCTCCAGTCACGTCGAGACGAAGAACCTGTTCGTGGACCTCCTCTCGCGCGGCCACCAGACGCTGGCGTTCACCCGCGCCCGACAGGCGGCCGAACGCTACGCCACCGAGAGCGCGAACGACCTGCGCGAACGCGGTGAACGCGCGGCCGCCGCCGGCGTCTCGGCGTACCAAGCCGCCCTCAAACACGAGAAACGCCGGGAGATAGAGGCCGGCCTCCACGACGGGAGCGTCACCGGCGTCTGGTCCACGAACGCACTCGAACTCGGCGTGGACGTCGGCGGGTTGGACGCCGTGCTCGTCGACGGCTACCCCGGCACGCGCATGTCCGCGTTCCAGCAAGCGGGCCGGGCCGGGCGCGGCGACGACGACGCCCTCGTCGTCCTCGTCGGCGGCGAGGACCAACTCGACCAGTACCTGATGAACCACCCCGAGGAGTTCTGGGAGGGCGACCCCGAGCGCGCGATTTCGAACCCCGAGAACGAGGAACTCCTGCCGGACCACGTGAAGAGCGCCGCCGCGGAGAACTGGCTCTCGCGGGCGGACGAGGCGCACTTCGGTGAGACGTTCCCCGACGTGGTTTCCTCGCTGGAGTCGGCGGGCGAACTCGCCCGGCGGGAGACGGAGAAGGGGATGCGCTGGACGCACTCCGGCGACGGAAGCCCGCAACACGAGATGAGCCTGCGGACCATCGAGAGTCGGGAGGTGGACTTACTCGACGGCCGGTCGAACGAGGTCATCGCCTCCCTGTCGTTCGAGGACGCCCTGCGCGACGCCCACCGCGGCGCGATATACCACCACCAGGGACAGTCCTACGAGGTGACGAAACTGGATTTGGACCGCGACACGGCGATACTGCAGCCGACGTGGGCGGACTACTACACGCGCGTCCTCCACGACAAGACCATCACCGTCGAGGAGGATTTACGCCGGAAGGAACTGCCCGCCCGGCCCGACACCGAAGTCCGGTTCGCCGAGGTGACGATGCGCAAGCAGATTACCGGGTTCGAGCGCAGAGACCCCAAGCGCGGCGAGGCCATCGGCCGGGAGTCGCTGGACCTGCCGGAGACGACGCTCCGGACGAAAGCGCTCTACTTCACCGTCCCGCGGGACGTCGAGATCGAAATGCGCGAATCGGGCGGGGAGTACGGCTTCAACGGCGGCATCCACGCCGCGGAACACGGGATGATTTCGCTGTTTCCGCTGTCGTTCCTCTGCGATAGGGGGGACATCGGCGGCCTCTCGACGCCGCACCACCCGCACACGGACCGATCGACGATATTCGTCTACGACGGCTACCCCGGCGGCGTCGGCCTGACTGAGAGCGGGTACGGCGAGGTGGAGACGCTGATGCGGCGGACGAGGGAGATGATAGCCGACTGCGACTGCGAGGACGGCTGTCCCGCCTGCGTGCAGTCGCCGCACTGCGGCAACGCCAACGACCCGCTCTCGAAGGCGGAGGCGGTGCGGTTACTCGCCGCGCTCACGGGGGACTGAGCCGTCCCCGCGAGGAGTCGCGTACGCCGCCTCGCCGCGAGTTACAGCAGTCGGAGGCGGTCCGAATCGACCAACCCTCGCTCCATCGCGCGGTGGAGTCGCTGGTCGGCGGGGAGTTCGGACCACTCCTCGGGTACCTCCTCCTCCGGAATCTCGTCGAGGACTTCGACGAGTTCCTCGTTGAGGAACCGCCCGTTCTCGCCGCACTCCGGGCAGGTCAGGAGGATGAGTCGAACGCGGTACTCGCGGTGTTCGGTCGCGCCGCAGTACGGGCACACGTACGTATCGGTCACTACGAGGGTATTGGGACGCGCACGTACACGACGTTTACGACCGAACGGCGTCGCGGGCGGGGCGAGAACGAGTCGGCGACGGTGACGGAGACGGGTTTGGTTCGGCGATTGCGGTTCGGCGATCGCGGTTCGGCGGTCATTCCACGCGGAGGACGGCGACGCTCTCGACGCGCAGGCCGTCGGCGGCGGCGACGTCCTCGCCGGTGACGACGTCGGTCGAATCGACCGAGAGGCCGTCCACGGTGACCGTGGCCGCCTCCTCGCCGAAGTTGAGTGCGCAGACGTACGTCTCCTCGGGACCCTCGCGGGCGAACGCGACGGCCTTCTCGGTGTCGGCGTCGTAGTCGATTCGGCGGAACGCCCCGTCGTACCCGAGGGCGGGCGTCTCGTTGCGAACGTCGATGAGTCGTTCGTAGTGCTCGCGGATGTCCTCGCGGGCGTGGTCCCACGCGAGGGCGTCCCGTCGGCCGCGTTGGCCGAGTTCCTGCCCGCCGTACAGCATCGGGACGCCCGGGAGGGTGAACAACGCGCCCGCGGCGGCCATCGCCGCGTCGTCGCCGCACTCGACGATGTAGCGCGTCTCGTCGTGGTTCTCGACGTACAGCATGAACGCCGCGTGCGGCGGGAAGCCCACCTCGGCGCGTTGGTCCACGGCGTCCAAGACGGCCTCGGCGGGTTCGTGGCCCCGGCCGACCTGCCGCATCGTGAAGTACAGCGTCGTGTCGAAGTGCATGTCGAACATCCCGTTGTGGAAGTCCGCGACGTACGGGATGGTCTCGTCCAGGAGGAGGAACTCCGGGTCCCGGGACTTCACCCGGTCGCGGACCTCCTGCCAGAACGTGTCGGGGACGGCCCACGCCATGTCGCACCGGAAGCCGTCCGCGATCTCGAACCACCGGTCCACGGCGTCCAGTAGGTGGCGGCGGACCTCCAAGGTGGTGTAGTCGAAGTTGGCGATGAACTCCCAGTCGAAGTACGTCTCCGGTTCGCCGTTCTCCTGCCAGTCGTACCAGCCGTAGTACTCGGAGTCGGGGTTCTCGTACGCGTCCCGGAAGAACGGGTGGTCCCGCGCGGAGTGGTTCAACACGAGGTCGAACAGCACCTTCATCCCCCGGTCGTGGGCGGCCTCGACGAACGCCTCGTAGTCCTCGCGCGACCCGAGGTCAGCCGCTATCTCGTAGAAGTCGACGATGTTGTAGCCGTGCGGCGCGTGGTCGTTCTGGAGGACGGGCGTCAACCACAGGCAGTCCACGCCGAGTTCGGCGAGGTAGTCGAGGCGCTTCTCCAACGCCTCGAACGTGGTCTCCGCCTCGTCGTCGTCGGAGGCGAACCCGCGGACGTAGATCTCGTACAGCGTCACCTCCTTTGCCCACTCCGGCGGGTCGTTCGGCCGGGAAACGGTGACGGCGTCCTCGTCGGGGGCCGACACGGACTCGACTTCGCTTCCACCGTCGGGCTTCGCCCGGCCTGCTTCCGACTCTACCGAGTCGGAACCGCCGTCGGAAGCGAGTTCTGACGAGGTTCGCGCGCTTGCGCGCTCACCCCCGTCAGACATCGCATCGCGCGTGAACTCCACGCTGTCGGGGACGCTGTAGGAGTCCGCGAGTGCGACGGCGTGGACGCGGAGGCGGTCGCCGACGGCGGAGAGGGGGACGCGGAGTTCCCACCCGGATATCTCCACGTCCGACTCGTCCACGTCGTCTCTGTCGTCGACGAGGAACTCCACGACCAAGTCCTCGCGGTCGGTGTCGCTCTCGGGGTTCGGTTGCGGGTCCGCGTTGACGACGAGGTGGTCGCCCTCGACCGACCCGTGGAGTTGGACGCGCGGGCGGCCGCCGCCACCGCCGCCGTCGGACCCGCCGGTCGAACCGGACCCCGAGACGCCGCCGCTTCGGTTCGGCGGCGCGGCCGAACCGCTCTGGAACCCGCTCGAACCGCTCATCCCCGAGGACCCGGTGCCGCCGCCGACGGGGACTTTGTCGCCTTGGAAGACGCGGAGCGTGAGTTCGTGCGCCCCGTCGGGGGCGTCGAGTTCGACGACGTACTTCCCGGCGGCGTCGGGGGTGAAATCGAGGACCGGTTCGTCGCCGAGTTCGAGTCGGCTGCCGACCGGCGCGCTCTGTACTCGCCAACGGTACGACGCGTCCGGGTCGGGGTCCCGCGGCGCGAGTTGTACCGTCTCGCCCACGGCCATGAACCGCGGCGGACCTGGGTGGTGCATAGCAGTACCAACGACACGTCGGCCCTTTGTCTTTACTCCCGTTCGAAGAATTGTTGCACAGCCAGAGTGACGGAACGTTACCGTCCGATTTTTCGGGGGCGTCGGAGGGGTCGCCGAAAACTCTCGCCGAACGTACAGTACCAGCCAATACTTATGTCCGGGGCGGACGCCTGCACATCATATGAGACTTCGGACCGCGCTCAACGATTATAAGCGCGACCGCGGCGACCGGCGCTTCCCCGAGGAGTGTCCCACCGCCGATGGCGCGTTCTCCGGTCACGGGGACAGACTCGTCTACGTCGGCGACGACGGGTCCCTCCGCGACTACTCGTCTTCCCTCTCTGGTCTGTACGGCATCGATCGGTCTCGGTTCGGCATCGAAGCTGACGGCGAGACGCGCTGGTTCGACGACCTCGAACCGGTTCGTCAGCACTACTACCGTGAGTCCACCCTCGTGGAGACGGAGTACGACGCCGGCGAGTTCACCGTCCACCAGTACGACCTGACGCTCGGACGGGCGCACGTCACCCACGTCGAACTCCGCGGCGCGATTCCGACCGACGCCCACCTGACGGCGTTCCTCACGTTCGCGCCCGAGGGCCGGGAGACGCGCGTCGGTCGCCTCATCCACGAACGGGGCGGTCCGGAGGGCAAGCAGGCAGTCGAGGTGTTCCACCGCGACGAACACGACTATGTCACCGCCTCGACGGGTCTCGACGACGTTCGCGGGCAGGTTCCCGAACGGTTCGAGGAGGTGCTCTCCGAGGAGGTGTTCGAGTTCCCCCGCGAGGCCGTCCTCGAACAGTACGAGGACACCCACCTGAGCGGCGACATCGTCGTCTCCGCCCCCCTCGAACGGGCCGGGCGGGGCGCACAGACCACGCTCGTCACCCAACTGTCGAACCACCGGGAACTGTCGCGCGAACAGGCGTTGGAGGACCTTCGGAACTGCGCGCTCCAGCACTCCACCGCCGACGACATCCGCGCGGCGGCGCGCGAACGGGCCGAGGTGTCTGTCCCCGAACACGTCCCGCGCGAGGGGATAGTGCGCTCCGACCTCCGCGCCCTGTCGCTCCTGACGGCTCCCTCGGGGTCGCACATCGCCGCCCCCGAGTTCGATCCTTTCTACTCGCACACCGGCGGGTACGGCTACACGTGGTTCCGCGACGACGCCGAACTGTCGCGGTACCTCCTCGGCGCGGACGACCTGTTGGACCTCGACCTGACCGGGAGTCTGGCGACGACGGCGCGCTTCTTCTGCGAGACGCAACTCGACGACGGGACGTGGCCCCAGCGGGCGTGGGCGGTCGATGGCTCCATCGCCCCGGGGTGGGCGCACGCCCGCGTCGAAGGCTCCGAGAAGCCGGAGTATCAGGCCGACCAGACTGCCAGCGTCGTCGCCTTCCTCGCCTCCCTGCTTCGCTCCCGGCGCGAGGAACTCGGCGCGAGTCTCGCCGGCGACGTGGAACGGGCGATAGCGCGCGGCGTCGAGGGACTCGACGACTCCCTCGAAGACGACGGCCTCCCGGAGGAGTGCCAGAACGCGTGGGAGAACATGGTCGGCCGCTTCAGTCACACGGCGGCGACCTTCCTGCAGGCGTACGCGTCCGTCGCTCGCGCGCCGGTCGACGACGACCTGGCCGCCCACGCGCGAGAACAGGCCGACGCGGTGTTCGAGGGACTGGACCTCCTATGGGACGAGGGCTACGGGGTGTACGGACTCCGCCTGCGCGGCGGCGAACTCGACTCCCGCCTCGACTCGGGGTCGTTCGCGCTGGTCGACGCCGTCGCGGAGTACGGCGAAATCGCCGAGGTGCCCGAGGAGGCGCTGGACCGGCTGGCGTCGCACGTCGAAATCGCGCTGGAGGACCTCTACCGCGAGTCCGACGACGGCGAGGTTCGCGGACTGATTCGCTTCGAGGAGGACTACTGGCGGAGCGCCGAACAGGACGACGAGAAGCTGTGGTCCGTCTCCACCGCGTGGGGGGCGAACGCCGCCGCCGACCTCGGAGTGCTCCTCGACGAGTACGACCGGGAGGCGGCGGCCGGGGAGTTCTTCGAACGGGCCGCCCACCTGTACGAACTCCTGCGCGAGGACGGCCCGTTCACGACGCCCGCGGGCTACCTCGCCGAACAGGTGTTCGACGACGGGACGTTCGATAGCGCGACACCGTTGGGGTGGTCGCACGCCCTCCGCCTGCACGCGACGGCGTTGCTCCACGAGTACGACGCACTTCCCGCGCCGAAGCCCGCGCCCTCGGGGCCGGAGCACCGGCCGCGGTGGACGACCGGCGAGAAGTACGGCGTCGGCACCGTCGCGGACCACACGTCCGAGGACCCCTCGCGCCTGTGGTTCACGCTGACCGAGGGGGCGTTGACGGAGGTGCGCTTCCCCCGGGTCGACCTGATGAACCTGCGGACGCTGGACTTCCTCGTCGTGGACGCCGACGAGGATTCGACGTACACCGCGCGGACGCACAACGAGACGCGCCGCGACGACGACGCCGACACCATCGAACGCACCGCCGAGATGGTCGAGGACGAGGCGCTCTGCTTCCGACACACCGTCACCGAGACGGGCGACGGGCGCGGCCACGAGTGGACGCTGACCGTCGAGTACGTCACCGACCCCGAGCACGACGCGCTGTTGGTGGACGTGAACTTCGAGTCCGGCGACGACAACGAGTACGAACTGTACTCCGTCGCCGACACCGCACTCGTGAACACGGGCGCGACCGACCGCGCACTCCGCCTCGGCCAGATGGGGACGTACCACCTCGTCGCCCGCGACGCCGGCGCGTACGACCAGCGAGGCGAGACGGAACCGCTCCTCATCGACGGGGAGGGCGAGGAGTACAGCGTCGCCGTGGCGATGACCTCCGCCGGCCGGTTCGACTGGGCCACCGTCGGCGTCGCCGGGTCCGACCACCTCACGGGACTGTTCGGGGAGGGCGAACTGCCGACGCCGCAGGACGGCGTGAACAACGAGAACGTCGTCCTCGTCGGCCGCGTCGGTATCGGAAGCCGACTGTCGGAGACGCTGGCTCTCGGGTTCGCCGAGAACGCCGACACCGCCGCCGCACTCGGCGAGGCGGCGGGCGCACTCACCCGCGGGTACGAGACGGCCTACCGGGCGTACTGCGACTCGTGGGCCGACTTCCTCGCGGACAAGGAACTGCCGGCCGCCGTCGCCGACGACGAGGAGTTGGCGAACCAGTACCGCGCCTGCCTCATGACGCTCCGCGCCGTCGAGGACAAGACGTTCCTCGGGGCGGGCATCGCCTCGCCGTCCGTGCCGTGGGGCGAGGCGGTCACCGCCGAGGAGGCGAAGGGGTACGGCTACAACTTCGTCTGGTCGCGCGACCTGTACCAGGTGTTCACCGTCTTCGAGGCCGTCGGCGACGTGCAGACGGCCGTCGACGCCCTCGAGTACATCTACGAGTTCCAGCAGGACGAACGCGGGTTCATCCCGCAGAACACCTATCTGAACGGGCGGACCCGGTGGGGCGGCGAGCAGATGGACAACATCTCCTTCCCGTCGGTGATGGCGTACATGCTCGCGGAGAACGGCGTCGAGTTGGACGACGTGGGCTACGACTACGTGAACGTCAAGCGCTCCGCCGACTACGTGGCGCGGAACGGACCGCCGACGGCCCAAGAGCGCTGGGAGGAGGAGGCGGGCTACTCGCCCTCGTCCATCGCCGCGGAGATAGCCGGCCTCGCCTGCGCCGCCTCCATCGCCATCGACGAGGGGCACGACGCCGACGCCCTCATCTGGTTGGCGCTGGCCGACGACTGGACCGAACGCGTCGAGGAGTGGTGCGCGACGACGACCGGAACGGACCGGCACGAGCACACGCCGTACTACGTCCGCGTCACCCGCGACGGCGACCCGGACGCTGGGCACCTCCGGACGCTGGCGAACAACGGGCCGACGCTCGACGAACGCGAGATTATCGACGGCGGGTTCCTCGAACTCACCCGCCTCGGCATCAAGCCCCCGGACGACGAGGTGATAGAGAACTCCGTCCGCGAGATGGACGACACGATTCGCGTCGATACGCCGTACGGCCCGGCGTTCTACCGCTACAACGGCGACGGCTACGGCGAACGCGAACGCGGCGACGAGGGCGCGCCGTGGTCCATCGAGTCGAAGGGGAAAGGCAGATTGTGGCCCATCTTCACGGGCGAACGCGGCGAGTACGAACTCATCGCCGGGACCGAGGACGGACCGCTGGCCCCCGAGAACCTCCTCCGGACGATGGCCGGGTTCGCGAACTCCGGCCGGATGTTGGCCGAACAGGTGTGGGACCGCGAACACGCGACCGACTACAACTGGGAGTTCGGCGAGGGCACCGGCGCGGCGACGCCGTTGGCGTGGTCGATGGCGCAGTTCGTCCGCCTCGCGCACGGCGTCGAGGCGGGCGAACCCGTCGAGATGCCCGCGTTCGTCCGCCGTCGGTACCTCGACTCCGACCGGCCGAAACCGCCGAAACTGCAGGTCAGCACCCGATTCATGGGCGACAAACTCGTCGTCTCCGGACAGACCGACGGCGAAGTCGTCGCGGTGAAGACGCCGAGCGAGACGGTGCTTCTCGAACCCGAGGAGGGGCGGTTCGAGGTGCGACCCGACATCGAGTACGGCGAGAACCAGATAACCGTCGCGGCGGCGACGCACCGCGACCTGACTGCGGCGGGAACGAACGTCACCCGGTTCACCCTCTGAGGCCGGACGGCGGGTCCCCGTCGTGCGGTTCGGTACCGATTTGGCACAAGACGTAAGTGTCATCCGGCCGTCGTGTAGACCGCCCGCGGCGAGAAGCCCCCCCTCTGATCGCCGTGGACACCCGACCGGCGCGTTCAGCGCCGGACGAGCCGCCGCCCGCCCGGGTGTCCCCCCGCGCAGTCGCGTCGCGTCCGCAGTTGGTGTTCCGCGCGACGTAGCCACCCCAACCCCTGTCCGCGTGCGCGTTCACCCGGGACGGCTCTCTCTTTCGACACTGATCGCCGAGAGCGTCGCCGACGGCGTACGTCCGTCGGCCCGCCCGCGTGGCTTTTCTTTCGGTCGCCCCTACGCCCGCGCATGGCGACGTACTCCCGTCGAACGCGCATCGACGCACCGCTCTCGGAGGTATGGGACTTTCACTCGCGAGTCTCTGGTCTGAAAACGCTCACGCCCGAGTGGACGAACCTCCGAATCGAGGCGGTGCGCGGCCCGGAGGGGGAGTCCGACCCGGAGATACTGGAGCAGGGGTCGCAGATTCGGATGTCGGCGCGGCCGTTCGGCGTCGGCCCGAGACGGCGGTGGACCTCCCGCATCGTCGCGCGCGAGGAGGGAGACGGGAGCGCGATGTTCCGCGACGACATGGTCGGCGGGCCGTTCGAGTCGTGGGTCCACACCCACCGCTTCTTCGCCGACGGCGGGGGGACGATTCTCGAAGACGAAGTGGAGTACGAACTCCCCTGCGGGCCTCTCGGACGCGCCGCGACGCCGTTCGCCTCCGTCGGCTTCGAGCCGATGTTCCGGGAGCGACACCGGCGGGCGAGGGCGGTGTTGGAGTAGTTAGTTCGTTCCGGCGGGTCCGACCGCGTTCGGTCGTCTCGACCGTCAGTTCGGCGTCCGCGGCCTCGCGTTCGAGGTACGTCGCCACGAGCGACGAGAGTCCGGGCTCATCGTCCACGTGCAGCACCGTCACCCCGTCGCGGAGGCCGACCATACACCGACACGCCGCGTGCGGACTATCAGCGTTGTCTCCCAGTTATCACAGATGATACGCCCGTTCGCCCGTCACTCGCCCGCCGAACGGGGTCGGTCGTCGGAGGCGGATTCCGGTTCGGCGCCGGGGCGGCGCGCCGCCGCGACGTAGATTCCGCCGAGGACGACGGCGCCGCCTGCGACGGTTGCGGGCGTCGGGATCTCGCCGAGGAGAATCAGCGCCAACAGCGTGCTCCCGATCGGTTCCCCGAGCAGGGAGACGGAGACGACGCTGGACTCGATGTGCGCCAGCGCCCAGTTGATGACGGTGTGGCCGACGACGCCCGGGCCGACGGCCATGCCGAGAAACAGCGCCCACTCCCGCGGCGGGTACTCGAAGAGCGGGAGAGTCAGTCGGCTCGGGTCGGTCGTTCGGCGTAGGGGAGGGGGTCTTCGCGGCCGACGTTTCGGAACGCCTCCAGACGATAGGCGCAGGAGTCGCACGTCCCGCAGGCGGGTTCCTCGGCGCGGTAGCAGGACCACGTGGACTCGAAGGGGACGCCGAGTTCGACGCCGCGGCGGACGATGTCCGTCTTCGAGTCGGTGACGAACGGCACCTCGATGGCGATGTCCGTCTCCGGTTTCGTCCCCGTCTCGACCATTGCCTCGAACGCCTCGAAGAACTCGGGACGGCAGTCGGGGTAGCCGGCGTAATCCTCCGAGTGCGCGCCGACGAAGACGGCGTCGCAGTCGTTGGCCTCGGCGTAGGAGACGGCCATTGAGAGCAGGTTCGCGTTCCGGAACGGGACGTAGGAGGTCGGTATCTCCTCGCTCTCGGGGTCGGCGTCCTCGACGGCCATCGAGTCGTCCGTGAGGCTCGACGCGCCGATGCGGGAGAGGTGGTCCGTCTCGACGCGGAGGAACTCCGCCGCGCCGAGTTCCTCGGCGAGCGTCGTCGCGCAGTCGTACTCCTTGGTCTCGGTATTCTGGCCGTAGGAGGTGTGCAGGACGTAGAGATCGTACCCCCGCGCCGCCGCCTCGTAGGCCGTCGTCGCACTGTCCATCCCGCCGGAGAGGAGGACGACGGCGCGCTTGCCGTCGCTCTCGTCCGTGGCGGGGGAGTCGTCCGCGGCGGGGGAGTCGTTCGCGGTCGATTCGGTTCCGTCGGAGTCTCGGGTATCGTGTCCGGTCATGGTATCGTGGGAAGCGGTGTACCGATGGTCACGTCTCGGGGGCGTCGTTCCACAGGTCCACGTGCAGGCGGGGCGTGTAGCGGTAGCCGTACTCCGCGGCAAGGTCGGCGACGACGTTCCGCGTCGCGTCGAGTTCCTCGCGGGTCCGCCCCTCCGGCATGAGGAGGACGTCCTCGTCGTTCAGGTCGGCGTCGGCGCGTTCGCGCACGTCGGCGACCAGCGACTCTATCTCGTCCATGTCGTCGGGACCGGTGACGACGAACTTCAGTTGCACCTCGTGGCGTTCGAGGAGCGTCGTCAGTGCGTCGAAGTCGATCCGTCGCTCCTCGTGGCGGGCCTCCCACTCGCCGGGGGTACCGTCCGGCGCGTTATCGGGGGTCGGGGTGGAGGTGGAGAGTTTCGGGCTGACGCTGGCGAGGTCGATGGGCGCGTCGGGCGCGAGCGTTCCGTTCGTCTCCACGGTGAGGTGGTAGCCCTCGTCGGCGAGTCGTTCGAGGAGCGTCGCCGACGCGTCGTGGAGCAGGGGTTCCCCGCCCGTGAGGACGACGTGGGTCGGGTCGCGGGCCTCGACTTCCTCGACGATTCGCTCGACGCTCATCCACGCGTGCGTCGGGTCCCACGAAGTGTGGTAGGAGTCGCAGAACCAACAGCGGAGGTTACAGCCGCTGGTTCGGACGAACGTGCTCGGGACGCCCGCAAGTTTCCCCTCGCCCTGCAGGGAGGCGAACAGTTCGTTCACGGGGAGGGCGGGCCCTTCGGGGGCGTCGTCGGGCCGTTCGACGGTCGAGGTGACGGGCATCAGCGGAACCCCGCGCAGAGTTCGCCCGTCTCGCGCACCTCGACCGACACCTCGGAGACGGTGTCGGGGAGGTCGTCGGCGAGTTTCCCCTCCAACACGACGGCCATTACCTCGGCCGTCGGGGGCGCGTCGAGGACGACGGCGGCGTCGGCGTCGCCGCTCTCGTCGAACGCCTCGACGAGGGGGTCGCCCGACTCCAACAGGAACATGTGGTCCCACTCGTCTATCACGTCGGTCACGTCGCCCTTGTCCGCGACCCACCCCTCGTCGGTGAGTTCGCCGACCAGTTCGACCGAAATCTCGTAGTTGTGGCCGTGCGGCCGACTGCACTTGCCGTCGTGGTGGAGGAGCCTGTGACCCGCGCTGATCCGGACGGGGCGATCCGAACCGATGCGGAGGACGCGTTCGCCCGCGCGGGCGACCGGCGAGTCGGCGTCGCCTCCGTCACCGCCGCGAGTATCGCTCCGAGAAGACGGGGGTGTTCTTCCAGTCATCTCGCGGTATTACCTGTCGGGGAGAGAAAAAGGCACTCATCGAGTCGGGCGGCGGAGAACAGCCCTGAGAGGGTTCAGTCCTCGGAACCCGTCTCGGCTCCGACGGCTTCGCGCCACGCGTCGGGGACGCGGACGGACTCGCGCGTCTCGGGGTCCACGACGACCTGGACGGACTCGCCGGTGGCGACCACCTCGCCCTCGTACGTGAGTTCGTACGCCATCGTGAACGAGGAGTTGCCCACCTCGGGCACGTCGAGTTCGACGGAGACGGTGCCGGTGCCCTCAATCGGGCGGCGGTACTGGAGTTCGAGGGAAGCGAGGACGATGTTGAGGTCGGTGCTCCGGAGGCCGATGACGTCCTCGAAGAAGTCGACGCGCGCCTGTTCGCAGTAGGTGGCGTAGACGGCGTTGTTCACGTGTCCGACGGCGTCTAAGTCCTGAAACCGAACGTCGACTTCGGCCCGGTAGGGCAGTTCGCTCATGGGGGAGCCATCTCCCGCGAGCGGTTAAGTTTCGACGGTCGGGGGGACTTTCGCGGCGGTCCGACGCCTCAGGCCGGTCGAGGGGTCGCCGGCGACGGGGCCGAGGGGGCCGAGAGCGACGAGGAGTTGCCGGCGTCGGAGCGTTGGTACTCCTGGAAGCGGACCCGGACGTGGACCTGCCGACCGGTCACCTCGGTGATTCGCCCGTCGAGTTCGTCGGCCACTGAGGGCGGGTCACCCCCGTTCGCCGTCCGACTCGCGACGACCGTCACCGTCTCCGGGGAACGGGACAGGAATCCGTCGCTGTACTCGACTGTGACGGACACCGGCTTTACGTCCCCGTACTCGGACTGGGCGAGGGTTCCTTCGACCACCTCGTTGACCGTTCGCTCGAACAGTATCTGCTGGCCGGCGGCGACGCCGACGACGCCGACGACGACGACGACGGCGACTGCCGTGGCGACGAGTGCGGCACGCTTGGTAGGCTCGGAGAAGAGCCAGCCCTCCTCGCCGGGACTGTAGAACTGCACGAGGACGACGAACGCGCCGAGGTTGATGAGGACGATAGTCGCGAGGAGCAGAAGCGCCGCCCCGACGGCGACGCGGTACTCGCTCCACGCGAGGGCGATGCCGACGGTGGCCGCCGCGGGGATGAGGGCGGCCGCTATCATCACGCCGATGAGCGACGTCGGTCCCTTGGTCGTGACGCCGAACGCGCCGGCCGCGCCGGCGGCCAACCCGACGACCAGCGTGACGAACCCCGGCGAGATGCGGAGGCTGATGAGTTCGATGGACGAGACGTCGAGCGTCGTCGGAAAGAACCCGAGAAACTGGAGGAGGAAGCTGAACGCGCCCGCCGCGACGACGGCGGTCACGAGGCCGGCGGACTGAAGCCAGACGCTGTTGGCGAGCATCTGTCGGTCGCCGGTCACCCCGCCGACGGACGCCGTCAACACGGGGCCGACGATGGGCGCGATGACCATCGACCCGACGATGACCGCCGGCGAGTCGATGAGCAACCCCCCGGCGGCGATGACCGCACTCAGGGAGATCATCGCCACGAACGACTTCGGGTCGTAGCTCATGTCGCGGACCTTCGAGCGGAGTTCCGCCTCCGTCAACGGGTCGAAGTCGCCCGCGAAGCGTTGCTGCAGTTGCTCGGACCGCGGCGACATCGCGCTTTCGAGGCTCTCGACGGTCGTGTACTGGTCGCTGTCGAGGCCCGCCTCTTCGAGGCGACCCATCACGTACCCGATGGCGTCGGTGGGAACGGGAACTTCGAGCAACCACTCCTGTTCGTCGTCGCCCATCTGCGCCCGGTACCGAACGTAATCGATCTCCTCGTCGTCCAAGACGTCGGTGACGTCCGCTAACTGGTCGTCAGAGACGAGCACCTGGATACGTCGCACAGGGGACGTACGAACAACAACGGAATAGGGCTTCGGGGCAGATGGTCTGAAACGGCCGGTATCGTGACTTTCGGAGAAAGGTGTCTATCTCTCAGACCGCCGCTCTGACGGGTGACTCGGGGCAGACGACGGTGACTGAACTCCCCCGCTGGAAATGCAAGGAGCACACTTAGTGATACACTCTCTCACTAGTGACGTGCGTCACCAGGGAACACCAAACAGAGGAGACACGGCGCAACGTGCTGAAAAAGACTGTAGCCGTAGGGGCGGCGGCGACGGGTGCGACGGCGTTCGCCGGCGGTGCGGCGGCGCAACGGAGCGAGAGGCAGGGTTCGAGAGTCATCGGGGACGCTCTCAACTTCACCCGCCAGAGCGGCGGCGTTCTGGCGAGCGGGTTGATTACCGTGGTGGTCCAGAACGTCAACCTCACGGCGCTGAACGACATCACGGTGTCCATCGGCGGCGATGTCCTCGACGTGGACGTGGGCGACGTGAACATCCTCAACGACAACGTCGTCAAGATTTCCATCAGCGACGTCGTCGACATCGAAGGAAATCAGGTCGCCGTCACCGTACTTGGGTCGACGACGCAGGGCGGGTCGTTCGACCTGACCGACACGGTCAGAACGAACCTGTAACGGACGTTCCCGAATCGCCTATTTTATCCGCCGTTCCGGGCCGTATCGCCTTTTTTGACGCTACTCTCGGGTATGAATCGAGATTCGCCGCTGACTCACTCGGTCGCAGTCGGCGCGAAAGCGAGTCCGCCCTCCCCGATTTGAACTCACTCGCTCACTCCGTTCGCTCGCTGCTCAAAATCGAGTCGAGACGGACTGTTCACTACTCGCTTCGTTCGCAGGAAAAGTCCGCCCTCCCCGATTTGAACGGGGGGCAAGCCGATCTACAGTCGGCTGCTCTACCAGGCTGAGCTAAGGGCGGTCCAGTTACACCTACCGCCGTCACCCGACTTAAGAATTACTCATCGGGCGTTCGCGTCGGGGCCGCCGTCTGCGAGAAATCGCTCGACCGCGCGGTCGATACCGGCCTGCACCGCGTCGAGTTCGGGAATCGTCTTCGCGTTGTACGCGCGCTTCGAGCAGTCGACGTGGTTCGGGACGATTTCGTGCGCCCGCATCGACGCCTCCGCGAGTTCCGTCTGGTACGGCGTCGCCTCCCACTCGGGCAGTGCGAGCTCCGAGACGGTCGATTTCGACAGACTGGACTTCCCGCCCGAGGAGACGTCCCGGAGACACCGCTGGTACGGCGCGGAGTTCAGGAGGGCACAGAGGTAGTGCGCCTCCGCCCCGTCGTCGGTGGCGACGAACATGCAGTGGTCCCCCGGCACGACGGGTTTCTCGCCGAGCATCGGGTCCTCGACGGTCGAGACGACGGCGAAGTGCGGCTTGAACCCGAGGCGGCACCAGACCACCTTGTAGTCGGCCCACGTGTACGGGCCGAGGCCGAACAGGCCGTAGAACGGGCCGTCGTCGAACCACGACGACCCGCGGTCGTCGAGGCGTTCGCGGTGGTCGTTGAGGTACGCGTACGTGTTCGGCGTCCCCTCGCGGACGGCCGACTCGTTCTCCTCCCCGGCGCGCCGTTGCGGGACGAGGTGGAGGTCGTACCCGAACAGGCCGTACTTCACGACGTGTTTGGACTTCAGATACGGGTAGACGTGGTCGGGTTCGAGGTTCCGCGACTCGACGGTGTCCCTGTCGAGTCCGTACACCGCCTTGGCGTCGTCTTTCACGCCGTGGCGGATGCGGTAGTCCGCGGGGCCGAGCGCCCGGCGTTCCGCGTCGGCGTGGACCCACGGCCCGGCGGGCGAGTCGGGGTTCGCCGGGAGGTACGTCGTCTCCGCGCGGTCGAGCGTTCGGCGCATCGCCGCGAGGGAGTCGAACGCCGGGCGTTCATCCACGCCTCCTCCCCGCGTCCACCGGGTCGTCGGGACGCCCTCCGAACCGTCGTCGTCGGCCACATCGACGGCAGGCGGTTCGCCCCCGGCGACGCCCGCGTCGAGTCGGTAGAGGGCCGTCCCGGCGTCCACCTCGTCGCCGAACGGCGCGAGCGTTCCGAAGTCGTGGATTTCACGCATCGAAATCGGCCGGTCGCCGACGCGGCGGCGGCGGAGGAGTTCCCCCGCGGGGCCGGTCAACAGGTCGCGCTTGAGGACGAACGCCGCGCGGCCGCCGTCGCGCAGGAGGCGGTGGAGGCACGTCCACGCGAACGGGACGGACACGTCGTCGTTGGCGTGCCCGAGGCGGGCGTTCCGGCCGTCGTGGCAGAACAGGTCGAGGTTCGGGTCGGCCATCGGCCCGTCGCGCCACCGGTCTTTCAGTCGCTCCGTGAGCGAGTCCCACGTGAGCCACGGGGGGTTCCCGAGGAGGACGTCGGCGCGCGCGCCCGCGAGCGGTGGGTCCGCGGCCGTCGCGTCGAGTGCGTCGCCGAGGACGATAGGGAGGTCCAGATCGAGGGGTTCCGCCGCGGCGTCCAGAAGCGGTCGGAGTGCGAGGAGGACCGAGAGGCGCGAGGCGCGGACGGCGACCGGGTTGAGGTCGAACCCGCGGACGCTCTCGGCGATCCGCGTCGCCGCCGACGCGGGGTCACGGTCCGAGTCGGAGTCCGCGATGGCCGCGCGCTTGCGGTCGGCCGCCGCGGCGAGGAACGCCCCCGCGCCGCACCCGGGGTCGAGCACCGTCGCGTCGGCGAACGCGAACGGGCCGGACCCGCCCGCACCGCCCTCGCGAACGGTCTCGACGGCGAGTTCGGCGAGTCCCGGCGGGGTGTCGTACCGGCCGAACGCCCGCCGACCGAGACGCGAGACCGACTCCCGGTGGAGGGCGGCGACGTCTTCGGACGCCGCCGTCCGCACGAATCGCTCCGCGGCGTCGCGGAACCGGTCGCGGTCCGTCGCCGAGAGGTCGGCGGCGACGGCGCGGTGGACGGCGTCGAAGTCGGCGTCGAACTCGACGGCCGCGCCGTCGCCGGGACGGGTCGGCACGGACGCGTCGAAGGTCCGTTCGGCGGCGTCGAGGAGTTCCGCGAGGAGGAAATCGAGGGCGAGCGTCTGGACGAACAGGTCGCGCGCCGCCGCCTCCGGTCGTTCGTCGTCGATGGCCGAAAAAAGGTCGCCGTGCCGCCGCCGGACGAACCGCCGCCAGTCGGCCGCCGTCGCCTCGACCGTCTCCTCGCCCGCCCGAACGCGGTCCGAGAGCGCCGCGCGGTACTGCTGGACCGCGTTCTCGGCGAGGAGCGTCCGTGCGGCGTCTGTCATGGTAGTGAGTCGAACGAAGTCGTCCCTCGGCGGGACGACGGAGATACGACACAGACATTCGCCACGAACGACTTAACGGTACCCGTTCGCGGGGTCGGAGCGAGAACGGGCCGGACGGGGACGGAGGCGCGGGCCCGACCCGGCGCGTCTCAGACGAGGTCATTCTCGCGGACGCGGACGCCCTTCTCGGCGAGGTGGCGCATCTGTCGCTGCGCGAAGTCCTCCTCGCTCGTGCCGCGGGTGGCGAGGACGTAGACGAGGGCGCTCCCCGCGGGGCGCATCGTCCGCCCGGCGCGTTGGGCGCCCTGCCGTCTGGACCCGCCGAGACCGGACGCGACGACGGCCAACTCGGCGTTCGGCAGGTCGATTCCCTCGTCGCCGACGCGCGAGATGACGAGCGTCCGTAAGTCGCCCTCGCGGAAGTCCTCGAACAGGCGTTCGCGGCGGTAGTGCGGCATCTCGCCGCTGACGAACGGCGCGTCGAGTTCCGCGGCGAGGCGTTCGCCCTGGTCCAACCAATCGACGAACACGAGGGCTTTCGCGGTCGGATGCTCCCGGAGGAGGCGGCGCACCTCCTCGTCCTTGCCGGGGTTCATCCCGGCGAGTTTGTGTCGTTCGCGCCCGTCGGCGCTGGCCCACTCGTTGCGCGCGGTGTCGTCGCCCCACGGGACGTACCGAATCTCCACCTCCGGTTCCTGCACGTAGCCGGCGTCGAACAGTTTCGACCAGTCGGTGCCGATGGGCGGGCCGATGAGCGTGAAGATCTCCTTCTCCTTGTCGTCCTCGCGCACCGGCGTCGCAGAGAGGCCGAGGCGGTGCTTGGCCTGCAAGTCGGCGCTCCGGCGGTAGATGCGCGAGGGGATGTGGTGGACCTCGTCGTAGATGATGAGTCCCCACGCGCGGGAGTCGAACAGCGACCGGTGGCGGTCCATCCCCGCCGTCTGGTACGTGGCGATGGTGACCGGGCGAACCTCCTTCCGCCCGCCGTGGTACTCGCCGATCTGTTCCTCCGAGAGGGTGGTGTGCCGCAGGAGTTCCTCGCGCCACTGCGCGGCGAGTTCCCGACTCGGGACGAGAATCAGCGTCTCGCCGCCGACTTCCGCGAGAGCGCCGATTCCGGTGACGGTCTTGCCCGCGCCGGACGGCCCGACGAGGACGCCCGAGTTCTGGTCTAGGAACTTCTCGACCCAATCGCGTTGGTAGTCTCGGAGTTCGACGCGCAGGTCCACGTCGAGGGGGTCGCCGGCGTCTAACTCCCGGTCGTCCTTCACCGGGTAGCCCGCCTCGTAGAGCACGCGCTTTATCTGCGCCTCGGCCCCGTCGCGCACCCAACTCTCCGTGTCGGAGATGGGCGCGACGAGTTGCTCGTCGTCGAGTTTCTGCCGGGCGACGTTGCCCATGAGGCTCTCGGACGCGCCTTCGAGGACGACGTAGCCGTCCTCGTGGGTGTAGAGGCGGAACTGGTTGGCGCGCTTCCACTGGGACGCTATCCACTCTTCGAGGTGTGGCGACCGGGTGGGGAGGACGGACCGCAGCATCGCGATGAGGTTCCCGAGTTCGTCGAACGGGGCCTGCCAGACGTCCTCCTGCCGTATCTTGTAGAGGTAGCCGCGCGTGCCCGACTGCCTCTGACCGGTCGTGTCCACGAGGTGGGCGAACTGCGAGAGGCGCGCGCGGGTGTACTGCGTCGGACTGTCCACGACGATTTCGCGCCGTTCGGGGAACAGGACGACGCGTTCGCGCGTCGCCAGTTTCCCCCACTCGGTCGGGTACCAGACGACCGGGTCCGTCTCGACGTTCACCCGTTGGACCGACCCGGCGTCCGCGAGGGCGTCTAAGGCCTCGGACGCCGCGGCCTGCGTTGTTTGGAGGCGGCGCGCGACCTGTTGGGCGGTGACCACCGGGCGACCCTCCGCTTCGAGGGCGTCGTAGAAGGAGTCCAGAGAGATGTCGTCCTCGTCGGTAGAGTCGTCGGTGTCGGCGTCAGCGTCGGTGTCGGCGTTAGCGTCGTCAGAAGGGTCAGAGTCCGCGTTTTCGGCGGCGTCGGCGTCCTCCTCGTCGTCCGAGGCGGCACCGTCTCGGTCGCGGACGTCGCGGACGGTGTTGGGAACGGCGTCCGTCGGCGTCGGAACCTCGCCGGACTCCTCGCGGTCCTCCGCGGTCGGTCGGTCGTCCTCGGCGGCGTCGTGACCGGCGTCGCCGAGGTTCCCTCGGCGGTCCAACGGACAGGGTCCGTCGGCGTCGCGGTCGGCCGGCGGCGCGTCGCGACCATCGTCTTCGGTCATTGGGCGCGATACGAACCCGCCGCGGAAACGGGTTGCGACTGTCCGACCGGCGCACAACGGTATTGGTCCTCGGGACCGTACACCACACGGATGGCGACGGACACAGAAACCGAGCGGCGACTCCTCGAATCCGGAGTCTCCGCGCTGGAACGGGCCGGGTACAGGGTTGAACGACCGATGAGCGGTGCGCTCCCGGACGCAATCGGCGTTTGCGACGGAGACGGCGGCGGCAGCAACGGTGGCGAGGGTGGCAGCAACGGTGACGGTGATGATGGCGGCGGCGGCGACGGTGACGATGGCGGCGGCGGCGACGGCAACGGAGACGGGGACACGGGCCTGCGCGTCGGCGTCGAACCGTTACCGACGGCCGACGCCGACCCGACGTTCGTCCTCTCGCGCCTGTCGAACGACGCCTCGAACGGGCGGTTCACGCTGTTCGTCGTGGAAGACGACGCGGGCGCACGCGCGTGCACGGACGTCTTGGAGTCGCCGCCGTTCGTCCGCGACGAAGACGAACTGGGGCGGCGGACGTTCTACGACGGCCCCGGGCGAGTCGCACTCGACGGCGGGCGGTACGCCCTCCACCGCAGCGACGACCCGAACCTCCGGTGGACCGAGGAGGGGACCGACGACGAGAAGCGTCTCGTCCTCCGTGATTCGGGCCGGGGAGGAAGCGGCGGGGACGGCGGCGACGGAGAAGATGGCGGGGACACGGGCGACGGAGAAGGCGGCGACGACGAGGTGGTCGCCGTCCTGCCGAACGTGGATGCACTCCGCGCGCCGGACGCCGGGACGTTCCGGTACTCCTACGCGCGCGAGGCGGACAAGCGAATCCGCGTTCGCACCGCGGACGGGCGAGAGGCGGGCGCGTACTCCGGATTCGCCGCGATGCGGCGCGACGCGTACGTCCCCGTTCCGATGCCTCTCGTCCCCGAACACCTCTTCGCGGGGGCGGGGTCGGCCCGTCGGGAGTGGGCGATTCTCGTCGCCGACGAGGGCCACGCGGACGGCGGGGAGGGGTCGCCCCGACTACTCGGCCCGGCGGCGAGCGTCGTCAGGTAGGTGTCTCGGCCCCGGCGCGGGCTTCGACTCCGCCGGTCACCCGACCGACCCCTGTTCGTCGTCGAGGGTCCGGTACCGTTCGGGCGACATCCGGTCGTAGACGAGTCGGAGTTGGTCCGTCGCGTCGAGAAACGAGGGGAACTCCTCCAGCGTCCGATGTTCGTCGAGGTAGACGTACTCGACCGGTTCGTCCGCGATCTCCTCGAACACGTGTCGCGGGCCCGAGTTGCTCACGCCGACGAACGGACGGCCCTCGGGGTCTATCTGCGGGGTGACCTCGTGTTGGAGAAACAGCGTCGCCATGGCGAGAGCGTTCGCCAACGGCACCTGCCCGGGCGTCAACTGCCACGTCACGTCCCGCGACTCGTACTCCACCGTCGAGACGTACCCGTCGTCGAACCGGAAACACCGGACCGTCTCGTCGTCGCGTACCCACTTCGACTCGGTGCGCCGGGAGTGCTCCAGCGTCCACTCCGCCTCGGAGTCGTCCGACTCCGTCGCCCACGCCGACACGCCCCGCCGGAGGGATTTCAGGGCGCGCCGCGACGCCGCGAACGCTCGTTCGACCGGGGCAAGTCCGCGTCGCGCGATTTTCTTCCCCCCGCGGACAGCTCGTTCGGCCACCGAGGACGTCATCGTCGGCCGTTCGCAGGCAGACGTTATTGAACTGACGGCGTGCGCGTCGTTCGCAACGCACGACGAGACGTCTGACGAATCGAGGCGGGACGGAGAGGCCCGCTCACACCACGTTTCCGGTGAACGGGCTCGAAACGCACCCCCCGACCGAACGTCCGCGGCGGGGGTGACTCGATCTCGGTAGGAGTCGTCACACCACCCAATTCACCATCCGTTCTTTCCTCCCTCTCGCCGATTCCCGCGCGTTCGTCCCGAGACGCCCTTCACACCGGATTTCCGGTGAAACGCCCGGTTCTCCGTGGCGACGTCGCGTGGGACTGTACTTCCGAACGCGGGAAAGAGAGCGAATCACACCGGGTTTCCGGTGAAATGTCGGCGTCGATAGCTGTCGGTTCCTCCCCCCACTCCGCGGGCGAACGCCGGGCGACTCCGCGCGCTGAGACACACCACGTTTCCGGTGAGACGGGGGAGTCCCGGAGGCAGACGCGTTGCGGCCCACACACCGCGTTTCCGGTGAACGTCCGACGCGTCGGTGAGGTGAGAGAGCGTCTCGTTCGCCCGTCTCTGTCCTCACCACGGGGTTAGACGTACCGTGCGAACGGTTCCCTAGACACACCACGTTTCCGGTGAAAACGGTACGGATACCCGTCGAAGCTGTCGGTCGTTTCGGTTCCGGCCGCGATTCGAGGGTCGTTCGAGTTCCACTGCGCCCCGCGAACTCGGGAGTACTCCAACCGACGACGGACGAACCGCGGCCCAACGTCGAACCGAACAACAACATTTAAACGGTGGTACTGTTTAACCGTTCACCGATACACTCGCACGCTAGTGGTAGTCCGACGCTCGGACTGGTCGGACGGGAAACCGACCGTTCCTCCCGGGAAAATCGACTTCTCCCTCTCTCGACGTTCTCCGCGCACGATCCGTCGTTCTCGCGAGCGATACGTTCGGCGGGGTCAGAGGAGTCGAGCGAGGGTGTACTCCGACACCGACCGTTTCGAGGCCGTTCACTCCTCTGTGCCCGATTTCGTTCGTCCGAATCCGAGTCTCGAAATCGGTACTATCGGGAACGGCCGACCGGTTCGGTGCGTCGTTCAGACGCCCGGACACCGTGTTTCCGGTGAACTCGAACCCCCGTTTCGGGTGGACGAGACCCCCGCCGAAACGGGGGTTCACCGGAAATGCGGTGTGTGTGTCGAGAGCCAAATGACAAGCCATTTCACCGGAAACCCGGTGTGCTGTACTATGCCGAACGCCAGCGACGACCTCTTCACTCGGGAGGACCCCATCTTCGCCAACAAGGAACTCCTCGAAATCAACCACCTCCCGGGCGAGGGCCGAATCGTCGGGCGCGACGACGAGATATCAGACCTCGCCACCGCGGTCAACCCGGCCATCTTCGGACAGAGTCCGAGCAACGTCCTCATCTACGGGAAGACCGGGACCGGGAAGTCCCTCTGTGCGAAGTACGTCTCCCAACGCCTCGTCGAGACGGCGAGCGAAGAAGATGTGAAGGCGACGTTCGCCTACGTCGACTGCGCACAGGACACCACCGAGACGCAGGCCGTCCAGACTATCGCCGACAGCGTGAACCAACCCGAAGTGACTGGCATCAAGGTGCCCGACAAGGGACTCAGCACTTCGACGTATTACAAGCGCCTCTGGCGCATCCTCGACGCGCGGTACGACGTGGTCCTCATCATCCTCGACGAGATAGACAAGCTGAGCGACGACGACATCCTGATGCAACTGTCCCGCGCCGGAGAGGCGGGGAAGATTGACAAGTGTAAACTCGGCGTCATCGGCATCAGCAACAAGATACAGTACAAAGACCGGATGGACGAACGCGTGAAATCGAGCCTCTGCGAACGCGAGTTCGTCTTCCCGCCGTACGACGCGAACCAACTCCGCGACATCATGGAGGCCCGAAGCGACGCCTTCCGCGACGACGTTCTCGACGCCTCGACCATCCCGCGGGCCGCCGCACTCGCCGCCCGCGAACACGGGGACGCCCGGAAGGCCATCGACATCCTCCGGTACGCCGGCGAGATAGCGCAGTCGACCGGCGCGTCCATCGTCCGCGAGGAGTTCGTCACGCAGGCGCGCCAACGGGCCGAGACCGACCGCTTCCGCGAACTCATCCGCGGGTCCACGCCGCACTCCCGATACGTCCTGCAGGCGTTGGCTATCCTCTCGCTGTCGAACGAACGGAAGGACGGCTTCCGCACGAGTCGCGTCTACGAGGTGTACGAGAACATCTGCGCGGGACAGGGATCCGATAGCCTGTCGCTCCGGCGCGTGAGGGATCTCCTGAAGGAGCACGCCTTCCTCGACATCATCGAACAGTCGAAACACAGCGGCGGTAGCGCCGAGGGGAGTTACACGAAACACCAACTGCTGGAGGACCCCTCCGTCGTGAAGGACGTCCTCACCGAGAACGTCGAGCGGAACTCGGTCGAATCGTAGTACGAGGCGGAAGAACCGCGGGCGAACGGCGGGACGGAGCGAGGCACCCACCTTCGCGTCCCGACCCGGCCCGCCGCGAGTTCCCCCTCCCCGGGGCCGAAGGTAGAGGGACCAACCGTCGAAATACACGTCCGCGAACTCCGACGCTCGGGCGTTACCGCCGCACCTCTCCGTTGGCGACCGGAGGTTATACTTTTTTCCACCAGGTGGTGACTGAAACGATCACTGGTGAGCGGGTCAATCACTCCGCTCGCGGATTAGGCGTCGTCGCCGGCGGCGGAGTCGGACACGGACGTCTCTTCGGCGGCCCGCCGCGATTCCGCGCGGTAGCGAGCGTAGACGTCTTCGGCCCACGAGACGAACCGTTCGTCCGTACCGTCGACGCAGGCGACGAGGTTCCCCATCTCGTCGTAGGCACCGAAGATGACGTGGTTGTCCACCATGAGTAGTCCGAAGTCGAGTTCCTCCGGAGAGACGTACAACTCGAACTGGTCCAGTTCGTACGCCGCCTCGAGGGCTTCGGGGTACTCCGACGCCGAAACCTCGAGAACCGACTCGTCGATTATCAGTTCGACCGTCGACTCCGGACCGATTATCCGCTCGGCCCCCTCGTTGATGATGCCGCTGACTATCGGCGCGATGCCGTAGAACGACTCCGGAGGCTCCGTCCCCATCACCTCCAGCAGTCGGTTCACCGCGGCGTGGGGGTCACCCTTCGTCGCCGTCGTCGCGTTCAGCCCTCGCAGTACGTCGGGGCCTAAATCGACGGCCACGTCGCCGACGTGGGAGAGAAAGACAGAGAGGTCGCCGGCGACGGCCACCGTGGACTCGAAGTCGTCGTAGCCGTTTGCGACCATCGTCCCCGCGGGCGTGAGTCCGTACTCGCCGTCGTCGGTCACCTTCTCGGCCCACCCTCGCTCGACGAACGCCGAGACGGTCCGCTGTGCCGTCTCTCGCGCGCAGGAACAGGAGTCCGCCAACTCCGTGGGGCGTCGCGATGCATCGCGGAGGGAGCGGAGTATCGCTACCCTGCTCTCAGAGCCGACGAGAAACGCTACGTCCTCACGAACGGTCATGGACGCACACTACTTCCGGAAGCGGTATCACCGTTCTGGTCTCGGAGACGGACCGCACGGCGTCGTCTCGTACCGAACGACTCCCGGTCGAACGAGCGTCGGTTCTCAGTCCAGGAGACCGAGATTGTCGATGCGCTTTACGATCTCTTCGACCGCCGTCTCTGCGTCGTCGGTGCGCTTTCCGCCCGTGATGACTATCTTCCCCGACCCGAACAGGAGGATGACGACCTTCGGTTCGTCCATCCGGTAGACGAGTCCGGGGAACTGTTCGGGCTCGTACTCGACGTCTTCGAGACCGAGTCCGATGGCCAACGCGTTGAGGTTGAGGTTGTGCCCCAAGTCGGCGCTGGAGACGATGTTCTGGACGGTGATTTCGGGCGCTTCGTCCACCGGGATGCTGAGTCCCCGGAGCTTGTCGAAGATGATGCCGAGCGCTTCGTGCACATCGTCGATGCTCTTGGCCCCCGTGCAGACTATCTTCCCCGAACGGAAGATGAGCGCCGCTGCCTTCGGGTCCTGCGTTCGGTAGACCAACCCGGGGAAGTTGTCCGGGTTGAAGTCCGCACCGGGCAAGTCGTCCGCGAGTGCTTCGAGATCAAGCTCCTGCCCGATACCCGTCGATGCGACCACGTTCTGAATTTCGATGGAGTCTGCCGGCCCACTCATAGTTCGGTCAGAATTCCTCTCTCCTGCCTTATAAAGCGCCCCGTTATAAATTGGTACCGACCGACGGAGGGGTGTTTATATCCGGATGGCCGTGACATCCTCAATTATTTCTTTCTTGTTTGCGCGCGCACGCGAGAGTTATCGATATAGCCGTCTCCGGAGTCGTACGTATATTGGGCGAATATTCAACTCGTTTCGAGATACAGCCTCTTTGTCAGAAGTTCCCACCTCTCTCGGATGATTTTTCGAAATCCGTCCGAAATCAACGACCTTTTATGTAACCGGGGCATTCGTAGAAATACGCAGAGGCAGCCCGGGACGCCCCCGGGCCGCCACCGTCCGAACGCCCAACCCACCACGGCCCCAACTCGGGCCTCCCGAGTGCGACTCGCACTCACGGACAATCCGAGACGACGGCCTTAAGTGGTCGAAGGCATTTCGGAATAATGCGAACGACACACCGCGATCGCGGGCGGTTCAACCCCGTCCGCAATCGGACTTCACCACCCTCCCGGCTTCGGCCGGGAACCCAGGACGAACCGAGGCCCTTAAGGCCTCGAACGTCCTACCCTGAAGTCCGAAAGACATGAGGATTCCACCCCTGCGGTCCGCCGTACAGATGGAATCTGATGTTAGCCTTGGTAGTTCGGTGACACCCGTTCGGTGTCGTCGAATACCACAACGGACCAAGCAATATTGGTGATTCCGCTCTCTCTGAGAGCGAAATCCCGCCACCCCCCGGCCCTCTGGGCCGGGAACATTCCGGTTGATCCTGCCGGAGGTCATTGCTATCGGAGTCCGATTTAGCCATGCTAGTCGTGCGAGTTCAGACTCGCGGCAAATAGCTCAGTAACACGTGGTCAAGCTACCCTGCAGAGAAGGATATCCTCGGGAAACTGAGGCCAATACTTCATAAGGTTCCCAGGCTGGAGTGCCGGGAACTGGAAAGGTTCCGACGCTGCAGGATGCGGCTGCGGTCGATTAGGTAGACGGTGGGGTAACGGCCCACCGTGCCGATAATCGGTACGGGTTGTGAGAGCAAGAGCCCGGAGACGGAATCTGAGACAAGATTCCGGGCCCTACGGGGCGCAGCAGGCGCGAAACCTTTACACTGCACGCAAGTGCGATAAGGGGACTCCGAGTGCGAGGGCATATAGTCCTCGCTTTTCTGTACCGTAGGAAGGTACAGGAATAAGGGCTGGGCAAGACCGGTGCCAGCCGCCGCGGTAATACCGGCAGCCCGAGTGATGACCGATTTTATTGGGCCTAAAGCGTCCGTAGCTGGCCAAGCAAGTCTGTCGGGAAATCCATCCGCTCAACGGATGGGCGTCCGGCGGAAACTCCTTGGCTTGGGACCGGAAGGCTCGAGGGGTACGTCTGGGGTAGGAGTGAAATCCTGTAATCCTGGACGGACCACCGATGGCGAAAGCACCTCGAGAAGACGGATCCGACAGTGAGGGACGAAAGCTAGGGTCTCGAACCGGATTAGATACCCGGGTAGTCCTAGCTGTAAACGATGCTTGCTAGGTGTGGCACAGGCTACGAGCCTGTGCTGTGCCGTAGGGAAGCCGAGAAGCAAGCCGCCTGGGAAGTACGTCCGCAAGGATGAAACTTAAAGGAATTGGCGGGGGAGCACTACAACCGGAGGAGCCTGCGGTTTAATTGGACTCAACGCCGGACATCTCACCAGCCCCGACTACAGTAATGACGACCAGGTTGATGACCTTGTCACGAGCTGTAGAGAGGAGGTGCATGGCCGCCGTCAGCTCGTACCGTGAGGCGTCCTGTTAAGTCAGGCAACGAGCGAGACCCGCACTCCTAATTGCCAGCAACAGTTTCGACTGGTTGGGTACATTAGGAGGACTGCCGCTGCCAAAGCGGAGGAAGGAACGGGCAACGGTAGGTCAGTATGCCCCGAATGGGCTGGGCTACACGCGGGCTACAATGGTCGAGACAATGGGTTGCTACCTCGAAAGAGGACGCTAATCTCCTAAACTCGGTCGTAGTTCGGATTGAGGGCTGAAACTCGCCCTCATGAAGCTGGATTCGGTAGTAATCGCACTTCACAAGAGTGCGGTGAATACGTCCCTGCTCCTTGCACACACCGCCCGTCAAAGCACCCGAGTGAGGTCCGGATGAGGCCATCGCAAGATGGTCGAATCTGGGCTTCGCAAGGGGGCTTAAGTCGTAACAAGGTAGCCGTAGGGGAATCTGCGGCTGGATCACCTCCTAACGCACGGGACCAGGCCGTCGCGCCTGGCCCACACCCCGCTTGGTCCACCGTGGCCATTCGACACTCGCCGAACGGGCACCTTAGAACTACCAAGGCTAACAGGGCCCATAGCTCAGTGGTAGAGTGCCTCCTTTGCAAGGAGGATGCCCGGGGTTCGAATCCCCGTGGGTCCATCTCAGGGTTAGTTCCAATCCGTGTCCCTTATATGGGGTCATCGGTTAGGACTAATCCCGAAAGAACTGATGCACTATCCCGCGAGAGCGCGGATAGGAAGGGTTCGACGAGCCCTCCGGGCCGCACCTGGAGGAGTTCGATGACGACCGTATGTACGTGCAATCCAGACGCCCACTGAACCCGTTTCATCGGGATAGTGGACGTCCGAAACACAACTGGCTACTGTGCCAGCTGGTGAATGGCTCGGCTCGAGAGCCGACGAAGGACGTGCCAAGCTGCGATAAGCCTCAGGGACCCGCATGGAGGGAAAGAACTGAGGATCTCCGAATGAGAATCTCCACCGCAATTGCCGCGCGCAATGGGGAACGCTCCGAATTGAAACATCTTAGTAGGAGCAGGAACAGAAAGCAATCCGCGATGTCGTTACTAACGGCGAGTGAACGCGACACAGTCCAAACCGAATCCGCAAGGACATGTGGTGTACGGACATCCTATAACGGCTTTCAACGACACGAGAAGTCTCTTGGAACAGAGCGTGATACAGGGTGACAACCCCGTATCGTGTCCGCGAAAGCCCGAGGTTGCTCCAGAGTAGCAGGGGTTGGATATCCCTTGTGAATCTCGCAGGCATCGACTGCGAAGACTAAACACTCCTCGAGACCGATAGCGAACAAGTAGCGTGAGCGAACGCTGAAAAGCACCCCGAACAGGGCGGTGCAATAGGGCCTGAAATCAGCTGGCGATAGAGCGACGAGGCATACAAGGTCCCTCAGAAAACGACCCACTTGCGAGAGTGCAGTAGGAACTGAGGGAAGCCGGTGTCCCGTCGTACGTTTTGAAAAACGAACCAGGGAGTGCACTTGATTGGCAAGTCTAACCGGATCATCCGGGAAGGCACAGGGAAACCGACATGGCCGCAGTCTTCTTCTGAAGATGAGGGCCGCCGTCCTCAAAGGCGGGGAGTCAATCGGGTGCGACCCGAAACCGAGTGATCTACGCGGGGGCAGGACGAAGCGTGCCGAAAGGTGCGTGGAGGTCCGTTAGGGTTGGTGTCCTACAATACCCTCCCGTGACCTGCGCGTAGGGGTGAAAGGCCCATCGAACTCGGCAACAGCTGGTTCCAGCCGAAACATGTCGAAGCATGACCTCAGCAGAGGTAGTGTGTGGGGTAGAGCGACCGATTGGAAGACCCGCCTCCGAGAGGAGTCGGCCTTCCTGTCGAACTCCGAACCTACACACGCCGTCGAAGCTGGGAGTCCGGACTGCGGGGTAAGCTTGTGGTCCGTGAGGGAGACAACCCAGAGCTGGGTTAAGGTCCCCAAGTGTGGATTAAGTGCGACCGAAGGTTGTCCCGAGCCCTAAACAGCCGGGAGGTGAGCTTAGAAGCAGCTACCCTCTAAGAAAAGCGTAACAGCTTACCGGCCGAGGTTCGGGGCGCCGAAAATGATCGGGGCTCAAATCCACCACCGAGACCTAGCAGCAGACAATACGTCTGACCTAGTAGGCTGGCATTCTGTGCGGGTGGAAGCTCGGGCGAGAGTTCGAGTGGACCGCGCAGTAACGAAAATCCTGGTCACAGTAGCAGCGATAGTCGGGTGTGAACCCCGACGGCCTCAAGAGCAAGGGTTCCTCGGCACTGCCACTCAGCCGAGGGTTAGCCGATCCTAAGTCCTGTCGTAATTCGAGCAGGACAAAAGGGAAACTGGTTAATATTCCAGTGCTACCATGCAGTGAAAGTCGACGCTTTGGGAAACGTCAAGCCGGGCCTTCGCCCGGTCGAACCGCGGAAGTTCGTGGATGCCGTAACGGCACGAAGCGAACGAAGCGCGGGATAGCGCAAGTTGACGGTACCTAGAGCCCGTGAAAAGACGAGCATGGTATTCGTACCGAGATCCGACACAGGTGCTCAGGCGGAGAAAGCCAAGGCCTGTCGGGATCAACCGACGTTAGGGAATTCGGCAAATTAGTCCCGTAAGTTCGCGATAAGGGATGCCTGCTCCTGACCGAGCAGGTCGCAGTGACTCGGACGCTCCAACTGTCTAGTAACAACACAGGTGACCGCAAATCCGCAAGGACTCGTACGGTCACTGAATCCTGCCCAGTGCGGGTATCTGAACACCTCGTACAAGAGGACGAAGGACCCGTCAACGGCGGGGGTAACTATGACCCTCTTAAGGTAGCGTAGTACCTTGCCGCTTCAGTAGCGGCTTGCATGAATGGATCAATGAGAGCGTCGCTGTCCCAACGTTGGGCCCGGTGAACTGTACGTTCCAGTGCGGAGTCTGGAGTCCCCCAAGGGGAAGCGAAGACCCTATAGAGCTTTACTGCAGGCTGTCGCTGAGACGTGGTCTCCGATGTGCAGCATAGGTAGGAGACGTTACGCAGGCACCCGCGCTAGCGGGCCGCCGAGTCATCATTGAAATACTACCCGTCGGCGACTGCGACTCTCACTCCGGGAGGAGGACACCGGTAGCCGGGCAGTTTGACTGGGGCGGTACGCGCTCGAAAAGATATCGAGCGCGCCCAAAGATTTCCTCACGCGGGTCGGAAACCCGTGGAAGAGCGCAAGAGCACACGGAAGTCTGACAGTGACATTCCCAACGAGTGTCGCTGACGCGAAAGCGTGGTCTAGCGAACCTACGAGGTTCCTCAATGGGACCCGTAGATGACAGAAAAGCTACCTTAGGGATAACAGAGTCGTCACCGGCAAGAGCACATATCGACCCGGTGGCTTGCTACCTCGATGTCGGTTCCCTCCATCCTGCCTGTGCAGAAGCAGGCAAGGGTGAGGTTGTTCGCCTATTAAAGGAGGTCGTGAGCTGGGTTTAGACCGTCGTGAGACAGGTCGGCTGCTATCTATTGGGGGTGTTAAGGAATCTGACGTGAACGGACGTATAGTACGAGAGGAACTACGTCTGGTCGCCGCTGGTGTACCGGTTGTCCGAGAGGGCAGTTGCCGGGCAGCTACGCGACACGGGGTAAGAGCTGAACGCATCTAAGCTCGAAACCCACATGAAAAAGAGATTCCACCGAGGTCACTCATAGAAGATGAGTTCGATAGACTCGGGGTGTACGCGTCGAGGCAACGAGACGTTCAGCCCGCGAGCACTAACAGACCAAGCCATACTCATACTGCATCGGACCCACCACAGTCCCGATGAAGCGGGTTCAGGCGTTAACTGGATTGCACGAACATACGGTCGAAGAAGAACCACCGAGATTGGTGAACAACGGTTCGACTCCGTTGCTCGGCGTTAAGGCGGCCACAGCAGTGGGGCTACACCCGTACCCATCCCGAACACGGAAGTTAAGCCCACTCGCGTTTCGGTCAGTACTGGAGTGCGCGAGCCTCTGGGAAATCCGATTCGCCGCCTCCACTCATACTTCCATACCGAGGCCCACTCTCTCTGAGAGTGGGCCTCGGTCATTTCGAACGGGACGATACAGAGACACGAGAGCGTCGCGGAGATCACCCTCACCCGACCGACCCTTGTTCTGTCCCCGGCGACTAGTCACAACAGCGCAAACCGCCGTCGTCAGTCGATTAAATCGGCGTTAATCCGGCCAAATCGGGAGGAAAGACGGGCTGAGCGAGTACCCGATTTATCCCTACTGGTTAGAAAGATTGACTGTAATGCGAAAGACAAAACCGATCGTGACGCTGTTGGCAGTCGTGTTGCTCGCCGCCGCAGTCGTCCCCGCGGCGGTCAGCGCAGCGCCGACCGTAGAGACGGACGTAGAACAGGACCCCGACACCGGAACGGCAGTCGTGACCGTCGTCCAGAACGGCACGGCAGTTGAGAACGCCACAGTCGAGGTGACGACGGAGGGGAACTACTCCGGGACCGGCAACTACACCACCGACGCGAACGGGACGGTGGCGCTCCCCGAACCCAACGAGACAGTCGCCGTGAACCTGACCGTGACGGTGGACGGCGAATCCGCGACGAGTAGCGCGGAACTCTACCCGCGCGAGGACTCCCTCGACACCTACGTTGAACAGGCCGAGGACGGAACCGCGACGGTCACCGTGACGCAGTACGGTGACGTCGTCGAGAACGCGTCCGTCGAAGTCAGCGCCGACGGCAACTACTCCGAGACGGGCAACTACACCACCGACGCGAACGGCACCGTCTCGCTCTCGCAACCCGAGGAGACGCAGAACGTCACCGTCACCGCGACGTACGACGGACTCGACGCCGAGTTCACCACCGAACTCGCCGGCGCGGCGTCGGAACTCGCCGTCAGCGTCGAACGGGGGTCGGACGGCGCGACGGTCGAAGTGACCCGTAACGACACTGCAGTCGAGAACGCCACCGTCGAAGTCAGCGCCGACGGCAACTACTCCGGCGCGGGGACGTACCGGACGGACGCCGACGGGGAAGTCGCCCTCCCGGCCCCCACCGAGAACGTGACGGTCACCGTCACCGCGAGCAGTGAGGGAGACGAGGCGACGGACACCGCGACGCTGACCACCGAGTACGTCGCCGAGCAGAAGAACTTCGGGCAGTCCGTGACGCGGTTCATCGAGGCGCTCCGCGCGGCGGGATTCAACGGACCGCCGGGCCAGATAATCTCCGACTTCGTGACGTCGAACAACCCCGGTAACGCCGACGATGCGCCGGGTCACGAGAAGAAGAACGACGCGGCGGCCAATGAGTCGAAAGATGACGAGCGCGGACCGCCCGAGAAGGCTCAGAAGAAGGGCAAAGAGAAGGGCGACGACGAGAAGAAAGGTAACGGCAAGAAGGGCAACGCCAAGGACGACAAGGAGGACGACTCCGACGACTCTGGCTCCGACGACGGCGGCAACCGGGGCCCGCCGGACCACGCGAAAGGCGGCAGGTAGACGCGATTCGCGGTAACGGTCTCTTTCTCTTCCGGTTCGATGCGACGCCTACGACTCCCGTTCGAGCCTCGATTCGAGGTCGGCGCGGGAGAGTCCGGCGCGCGCGGCGACGGTGTCCGTGTCCGCGTCGAATCGCCGAACCGCGACGACGGCACCGTCGGCGACGAGTTCCCGCGTCGATGTGGCGGTGGACCACGGCGACGCGGGAACCGCGGATCCCGGACTCGGCGGCGACGGAGGTGACGCGGCGGCGTCGCCCGTCCCCGTCTCGGTACCGTCGTCCGACTCCGCGAGGCGGGTCGCCGAACCCGATCCGTCGTCGCCCCCGAACGCCGTCGGCGGGAGGTCGGAGAGGCGAGCGACGGCGAGCGTACACGCCAACGCGGCGGCCAGCGTTCCGCCGGGAGACGACGACCGGTCCTCGCGGACGCGTTCGACCGTCCCGGCGAGTGCGAGGTACCGTCGGGCGTCGTCGCCGTCGAGAACCGCGCGTTCGGCGGCCGCGTCTCGAACCGCCCTCAGGGCGTCCGCCGTCCCGTCGTCCGTCGTCACGAGTCGGTGCGGGCGTCGTTCTCGGAGGCGTCCGTCGGCGCGTCGAGCGTCGTCTCGACGACGGTACCGTCCGGGCGAAGGCTGACGCGCCCCAGCGTCACCGTGTCGCCGGTGTCGGCGGTGCGGGCGACGCCGCGGAGGGTGGACTCCCGGTCGAGTCGGTCCCAGACGACGCGTTCGACGAGTCGCTGGAACTCGTCGGGGTCGGTCCACCCGGAGTCGATGTCGGAGGGGACGTGGACGACGAACTGCAGGTCGGTCTCCGTGACGTGGATGCCGACGCCGAAGGTGTCTCCTGTCGGCGCGTCCGTGGCGTCGGCGTCGTCGGACTCGGTCATTGTCCGGTGTCGGATCCCCGGAGACAAATATTCGCTGGTGGCGGACCGTGGTACGGCGTGGCGCGGACGGTTCCGGATAGAGTCCCTTTTGCCGTCCGAGAGTTCATCCGCACCTAATGAGTCACAAGATCGGACTCGTCGGCAAACCCTCCGTCGGCAAGTCCTCTTTCTTCAACGCGGCGACGATGAACGACGTGCCGGAGGGCGCGTACCCCTTCACGACCATCGACCCCTCGGTCGGCGAGGCGTACGTCCGCGTCGAGTGTGCGGCCCCCGAGTTCGACGAGTCGTGTACGCCCTCGGTGGGCTTTTGCGACGACGGCGTGCGGTTCGTCCCGGTGAAGTTGGTGGACGTGGCGGGCCTCATCCCCGGCGCGCACGAGGGGAAGGGCCTCGGCAACCAGTTCCTGACGGACCTCAACGAGGCGGACGTCCTCGTCCACGTCGTCGACTTCTCCGGCGAGACGGACATCGAGGGCGAACCCACGGAGGGCCACGACCCCCGCGAGGACATCGACTTCCTCGAAGACGAACTCGACATGTGGTACCTCGACATCCTGGAGAAGGGCCTCGACCGCTACCGGTCGGGCTACAACGGCGAGGAGAAGAACGTCGAGGAGGACCTCGCCGAGCAGATGTCGGCGTTCAAGACGAACAAAGACGAGATAAAGCAGGTGATACTCGGATCGGGTCTCGGGTTGGACCCCGAAGCGTGGGACGGCGACGACAAGGAGGCCGTCGCCCGCGAGATTCGCAAGCGGACGAAGCCGATGGTCATCGCGGCGAACAAGATGGACAAACCGGTCGCGCAGGAGAACTTCGAGGAGATAGCCTCGGACCCCGACTACGACCACCTCTCGTTCGTCCCCGCGAGTGCGCACGCGGAGAAGGCGTTGAAGAAGGCCGACGAGAGCGGCGTCGTCGACTACCGCGCCGGCGACGACGACTTCGAGATCGTCGGCGATATCTCCGAGGAACAGGAGACGGGCTTAGAGCAGATACGCGAGTTCGTCGAGGAGTTCGACGGGACGGGCGTGCAGGCGGCGTTGGAGACGGCCCTGTTCGAGGAGATGGGCGCGATCGCCGTCTTCCCCGGAAGCGCCAACGGCCGGGCCGACACGCAGGGCGTCTTCCGCGACTGCTTCGTCCTCCCGGAGGACTCGACGACGGAGGACTTCGCGTACCACCTCCACTCCGACATCGGCGACGGCTTGCTCCACGGCATCGACTGTCACACGAAACGACAGGTCGGCGCGGACCACGTCCTCTCGCACCGCGACGTGGTCGAGATAGTCACGACGAACTGAACGAATCCCATGAAATACATTGGTTCGGACGGTAAGAGAGAATCGATGCAGGAGGAACGACGCGCCGTCGAGGCCGCAATCTCGGCGGACATCGGCGGTCTGGGGGGAGACGTGACCTTAGAGGACCTCTTCGCCGAGGAGTGGATGAGAGAGCACACCGACGCGCCGTCCATCGGCGCGTTCGTCGCCGAGGGCGACTTCGACGTGACGGACCAGGAGTCGTTCGAGGAGGTTCCCGACGAGGAGTGGGACGACCACGTCGCCGCGAACTCCGAGTTCGAGAGTTGGCGCGCGATGCTGAACGCGGCCATCGAGTCGTACGTCCGGACGCGCATCCTCGACGCCGAGACGGACGCGGGGTCGTTCGACCCCGACGCGAGGCGCCTCGACGACGAACGCTGACGGCCGAAACGGCTCTTCTCGGTCGGCGACGGCCGCGCCAACGTCCGGTTCTCCCGCGCTCCCGGCAGAGACGCCGTCGATTCGGGCCGTCTCCGCGCGCCGCCCGTCAGAACGAACCTCGTCGGCCGAACCGGGCCGTCACCGCGAAACCCCCTCTCCGTCGGTCGCGACCGGACGTCGCGTCCGGGTCAGTTGCCCCTCGAACGAGGCGGTCGGCGAGGAGTCGTCGAGGGCGAGTGCGCGTTGCTTCTCGACTTCGGCGTGGACGGCGTCCGTAATCCGCGCGTGCCCTCCGTAGGGGTCGGCGTACTCGATGCCGCCGCGGACGAGTTCGAGTTCGTCGGGGATTCGGCGCTCGGTCGCCTCGCTCCGCGCGAGAAAGAGCGGAACCGCCACGGACCGCGTCCTCGTCGTGTTGTACCGGACGCACTCCACCGTGGGGTTCTGGATGAGATAGCAGGTGAGAACCTCCCCGTACGCCGACTGCTCGCGGAGTCGGGCCGCGTGATAGTCGATAGTCTGTCGGTGGTAGGGTTTCGAACTGCTCCCGAACCCGACGAGGATGAGAGAGACGTCGTCGGACGGCGGAATCAGGTTCGTCCCCCGTTCCTCGATTACCTCGGTGACGGCCGGGCTCTGTCCGAGCGGTTCGCAGTAGTGAACGTCCCCCGGGACGGACGAGAGCGCGGACGGGATGTCGTTGATCGTCTCGTGGGTGTGTGCGGTACACATCGGAACCGCGTACACGTCGTCGGCGGAGAGTCGCTCGAACCGCCCGCGAAGTTCGCGGATCGGTTCGCTCTCGTACGTCGCCACCTCCACGGCGTCGGCGATAGCGCGCCGGCGGAGTCGTTCGGCGTGGGTTTCGAGCACTTCGTGGGCGTTTCGCGTACCGCGGCCGATGAGGAGGATTGATTCGGATGTCATGGGGGGCGTCCTTTTACAATTATACTTTAGTTAGCCCAAGTTGGGTTGCCTAATTCGTCGAGATGGATTCTCAAATAAGTTTTGGTGACGGCCGTGACGTTCGTCTCCGGGTGGGGCTTCCGTCGCCCCATCGCGCGCTTAGAGTCGGTGTGTCGGCCGAAAACGGCGGTATCGACGGGAAATGAAGTCCCCGACTCCGCGACTCACTCGGTGCGAACGGCGAGCACGGAGAGGTCGGAGAACGGCGACGAGTGCTCGTCCGACTCCGCCGAGAGCGTCCGGAGTTCGCCCAGCGTCGTCCTCGTCACCGCCTCGTCGGCGTGCGTCAACCGCTCCAACACGAGAGCGTCCAGCGACGGCGACGCGCCGCAGTCGAGTAACTCGGCGGCGATGTCCTCGGGCATCCAGTCGTAGGGGCGCGGGAGGACGAGCAGGTTCCGTTCGCCGGCGTCGTCGCGGAGTCGCCGGAGGCCCGGTTCGACGTCCCCGCTCTTGTGAAGCGTCACGAAGGACGTCTCCTCCATCGGCGTTCGCGCCCTGCCGGCGGCGACCTGAAGCGACGATATCCCCGGGATCACGCGAACGGGCGGTTCGACGGCCGCCTGCACCTTCCCGACGAACTGGTAGCCCGAGTGGTTCGGGTCGCCCATCAGGACGGCCGTCCCGGACGCCCCGTCGGCGACTCGGTCGGCGAACGCCGCCAGCGTCTCGGCCTCGTCGCGGTACCCGCAGGTGAGCAGTTCCGCGTCCGTCCGGTCGCGGACGAACTCGACCACCGTCTCGAAGCCCACCACCGCGTCGGCGTCGCGAATCGCGCGTTCGCCGCGGGGGGTCAGATACTCCGGATTCCCGGGGCCGATGCCGACGGCGTACACGGGGCTCTCCGCGGGGGACTCCGGTTCGGGTTCCGACGCCGCGAGTGCCGCCGGGTCGGGGCCGGCGTCTAAGTCGTACCCGTCGCTCACGGGAGTTCGACCTCTCCGTTCCGGGCGTCGCTCGCCACGTGGACGAGTTCGTTCGTCAGGCCGGCCGCGAGTCCGCTTCCGCCGCGGCGACCGACGCTCGTGATCGCCGGGACGCCGTGCGCCCCCGCGACCTCCCGGAGGCGTCTCCGACTCTCGGCCGCTTTGACGAACCCGACCGGCGTGGCGACGACGACGGCGGGGCGCGTCCCGTCCTCGATGCAGTCTGCGAGTGCGAGCGCCGCGGTCGGCGCATTCCCGACGACGGCGATAGCGCCCTCGTAGGTGCCTCGACGGTCGAGTTCGAGCACCGACGCGGCCGTCCGCGTCATCCCCGTCCGCGCCGCGAGTTCGCCGCCGTTCCCGATGGCCTTCTCCACGGGGCAGTCGTGGCCGCGCCCGGTGATACCGGCCTTCACCATGGTGATGTCCGTGACGATAGGACGCTCGTCGAGGACCGCCCGCGCCCCGGCGACGACGGGGTCGTCCTCCGTCTCGCCGGTGAACCGGACGAGGTGTTGGAACTCGGGGTCGCCCGTCGCGTGGACGCTCTTCTGTCTGATTCGGTCGGCCAGCGTCTCGTCGGGGACGAGTTCGCGCACGCGGTCCATGCTCGTCTCGGCGATGTCCATCGCGCTCTCGGTGGTCGCGCCGAGGTCGGCGTACTCCTCGAAGCCGCCTCCGTCCTCCGCGTCGGCACCGCCGCGGTCCCGTCGGCCCTCCTCAGTCGTCATCGCCGGGCACCTCCGGTGCCGTCGCGCGTCCGGCGCGCGCTTCGATGTCGCCGTCCACCCGGAGGTTGACGTCCCGGAGTCGGTCGGCCGTCCCGTCGTCGGCGTCCCACAGTCCGCGCTCGATGGCCTCCAGAAGCGTGTCGCTGATACTCTCTAAGGCCCACGGGTTCACCTCTCGCATCCACTCCTGCCGTTCCTCGTCGAAGGCGTACTTCTCGGCGACGTCGCTCCAGAGGGCGTCGCTGACGACGCCGGTGGTCGCGTCCCACCCGAGGACGACGTCCACGGTGGTCGAGAGGTCGCCCGCGCCCTTGTACTCGTGTTCCTCCATGCTGTCGAGCCAATCGGGGTTGAGCACCCGGGCGCGCATCGCCTTGCGGACCTTCTCCTCGTTCGTGTACACGGAGACGTTGTCGGGGTCGCTGGAGTCGCCGACGTAGGAGGCGGGTTCCTCGCCCGCGATTTCCGAGACGGCGGTGATGAACCCGCCGTGGAACGCGTACCAGTCGGAGCTGTCGAACTCGTCCTGTTCCGCGGTGTCCTCTATCTTGACCGTGGCCTCGACGCTGCCGAGGCGACGCTCGAAGGCGTCGTGCGCCTCGGAGACGCGCCCTCGACTTCCGAGCGCGTACCCGCCCCACCGGACGTACACGTCGGCGAGGTCGGAACGACCCTCCCAGTTCCCCTCGTCCACCGCCTTGTTCGTCCCGGCCCCGTACCCGCCGGGCCGGGTCGTGAACACGCGGTGTCTGGCGGCCTTCTCGGGGTTCTCGACGCCCTCGTCGGCGAGTCGCTCGGCCTCCTCCTCGACGTGCTTCTTGACGTAGTTCATCTCGTGGGGTTCGTCGAGTTCGACCACCGCGTCCACGGCGTCGTGGACGACGCCCGCTGCCTGCGGGAAGGCGTCGCGGAACAGTCCCGAGACGCGCGTGGTGACGTCGATTCGGGGCCGTCCGAGTTCGTCCAAGGGTATCGGCTCCACGTCGTCGACGCGCCCGGCGTCGGTCCAGACGGGTTCGACGCCCATCAGCGCGAGAACCTGCGCGATGGTCTCCCCGCGGGTTCGGACGGTCGGCGTCCCCCACGCGACGACGCCTACCTCCTCGGGGTACTCGTCCTGTTCCCCGCGGTGACGCTCCGCGATGCCGTCGGCGACTTCCCGCCCGACCCGCCACGCGCTCTTCGCGGGTACCTTCCGCGGGTCCAGCGTGTAGAAATTCCGCGCCGTCGGGAGCAGGTCGACGCCGCCCCGAGTAGGTGCGCCGCTTCCGCCGGGGGGGACGTACTCGCCGGCCAGCGCGTCCGCCGTCCGCGGAATCTCCTCTTCCGCACCCCGGACGCGCGGGGCCGCCTCCTCGCAGACGAACGAGAGCGCCTCGCGGAGGCGGCCGTGCGCGCCCGACTTCGCCCGGGCGTCCCCGAGGGGGTCGATATCCACCACGAGCAGATTCATGTTCACCTCGCCGTCGGACTCCGTCCGACGAGCCTCGTCCTCGCTGTACTTGGACGAGACGTCGTCCGGCCCGGCCCCCGTCTCCGAGGCCGGCACGTCGAAGTCGTGCTCCGCGAGCGTCCGAACGAGGTCGAGGCTCGTCTCGTACACCTCGTCGGCGGCTTCCGAGAGCGTCATCCCCAACTCCTCGTCGTACGCCCCCGGCTCGTCGAGCATCCGCTGGTAGTCGATTCCGAGGACGCCGGCCACGCTCTCCCGGAGGCTCGGCCCGCCGGGGTTCTCCAGTCGGGTGAGCGCGACGAGGTACTCCACGAGGCGTTCGTCGGCGGGGGGTTCGCTCATCGTGTGGAGCCCCATCCGAATCTGCGTCGTCTTCACGTCCGTGAGGTACGCGTGGACGCGTTCGACGAGTTCCTCGACGTCCACGTCGTCTCCCTCGACTGCACCTTCCGCGAGGGTGGAACCGGCCTCCTCGGGGCCGCGAACGTCCGCTCGTTCGGCTATCTCCCCGTCGATGCCGAGTTCGACGGCGAGGTCCAGTTCCTCGACTCTCTCGCGGAGGAGTCGTTCGAGGTGTTCGCCGTCGTCGGTGCGGGCGTCCTCCATGCCCGCCTCGCGGTACTGGTCGGCGAGTTCTTCGAGTTCGGCGAGTTCGTCGTAGGTGCCGGCGTTGCGCATCACCGGCGTCAGGTAGTCGACGATAGCCGCGTAGGAACGCCGCTTCGCTTGGGTCCCCTCGCCCGGGTTGTTGACGATGTACGGGTAGACGTTCGGTAGGTCGCCGACCAACTGGTCCGGGGCGCTCTCGCCGTTCAGCCCCACCGTCTTGCCGGGGAGCCACTCCAGACTCCCGTGGGTGCCGAGGTGGACGACGGCGTCGGCGCCGAAGGCGTTCCGAAGCCACCCGTAGAACGCCACGTAGTCGTGCGGCGGTTGGAGGTCGGAGTCGTGGTACACCTTCGAGGGGTCCATCCCGAACCCGCGCGGCGGTTGGACGGTGACGAGGACGTTCCCGAACTCGACGCCGGGGACGGCGAACGGTCGCTCGGGGGGCTCTCCCCACTCCTCGACGACGTTCTCCCGGAAGCGCTCGTCCGCGGCCTCGAACCACTCGCGGTACTGCTCCGGGGAGACGACGTCGACGCTCAGGTCCCGCACGTCCTCGGGGGCGACCCAGCGGTCGTCGAGGGTCAACTGCGCCGTCAGCCGGTCCACGAGGGACTGACCGCTCTCCGGGAGTCGTCCGCCGTCTCGCGGGTCGATTCGCTCCCCGCTCGACTGTTCCGAGTCGCATAGCGCCTCGCCGAGGTCGTATCCACGGGCGGCCAACTCTTCGAGGAGGTTGACGGTGCTCTCCGGGCTGTCAAGTCCGAAGGCGGTGCCGATGCCGTCGTCGCTCGGCGGGTAGTTGTGGAGGACGACCGCGACGTTCTTCTCCTCGTTGGGAGTGTGCTGGAGCGTCGCCCAGTTGACCGCGAGGCGCGCGGCGTGGTCCACCCGGTCGTCGATGGGGAAGTGCTGCTTCGGCGCGCTTCCGATGCCCGCCTCGTCGTCGGTTCGCTCCTTGCCGCTGATCGGGTGGGTGACGACGTTGCCGTCGAACTCCGGGAGCGCGACCGAGAGGGCGAGTTCGAAGCCCATCACCCCGGTGTCGCTCTTCTCGTACCGAGAGCGAGAGCGCATCGTCGTCACGGTCTGAATCACGGGCACGCCGAGTCGGTCGAGGAACACGTCCTCCGCGCCGTCGCCCTCGTCGTCCGCCGCCCGCCCCCGTTCGTCCATCGACAGCGAGAACATGAACGACGAGAGCACGGCGTCGACGACGGGTTCGCCGTCCTCGTCGAGCAACCACGCCTCGGTCACTCGCTCGGCGTCCCACTGCTCGTCGCCGTCCGTCGCGGGGTTGCAGAATATCGGAAGTGCGTCCGCGCCCTGCGCCTCGACGGCGCGCACCTGCGCGTCGACGTAGCGGGTGTTCTCGTGGGTCCAGTGGGACTCGTAGAACCAGACGGCGACCGTCGGCGTCTCCGGGTCGAACGTGCCGACGAGTTCGTCGTACGACGCGCCCGGGTGGTCGGGGTGGTAGACGCCCTCCGTCGGGAGCGTCACGGGGTCGTCGTACTCGTAGTCGCCGTCCCCGTACTCGTCGGCGAGGAATCGGACGCAGTTCGCCACGTTGCTGGTTCCGCCCCGCGCTAAGTACTCGTACACCCGGTCGCGGTCCGACGCGGCGACGGACGTGTCCTCCAGCGCGTACGCGTCGCCGGTCGATTTGACGACCAGCGGAACGCCGGCGTCTTCGAGACGGCCGACGGCGTGGTCGTACCCCGGCATGCTCTCCTCCGCGCCGTGGAGCCAGAAGATCGCCGCCGTCGCGTCTTCTATCTCGTCGAGGAACGCGTCGACGTCCGCCTGCCCGTCGAAATCGCTCTCCGAGCGAACGACCAGATTCGCGTCCGTCCGCGCGGCGGCCCGCTGGACGGCCCCGAGCTCGTTTTCGGTCGCGGTGTATAGGCCGATTGTTGACATAACGTTGTTAAACCTCCATTGCGCTAATACAACCATGGTTGATTTCGGCAGAGCCAAAAAAGCTTCGTACGACCGGGGTACGTCGCTCTCTTTCTCGGAAATCGTCGGTCAGGAGGAACTCAAGAGCGCTTTACTAACCGTCGCGGCGAACGAAGAGTTGGACGGGCTGCTGATACGCGGCGAGAAGGGGACGGCGAAATCCACCGCGGTCCGGGCGCTGACGGACCTCCTCCCGAGACAGGAGGTCGTCGAGGGCTGCCCCTACGGCTGTCCGCCGAACGCCCCGGCGGAGCAGTGCACGGACTGTCGCGACCGGTCGGACCCGCCGACGACCGAGCGGCCGGTACCGCTCGTGACGCTGCCGTTGGGGGCGACGCGCGAACGGGTAGTGGGGACGCTCTCCGTCGCGGACGCCTTGGCCGGGGACCGCGAGTTCGACCCCGGACTGCTCGCCCGCGCGAACCGCGGCATCCTCTACGTGGACGAGGTGAACCTCCTCGACGACCACCTCGTGGACGTGCTGCTCGACGCGGCGGCGAGCGGGGTCAACACGGTCGAACGCGACGGCGTGAGCGTCTCCCACCCGGCCGAGTTCACGCTCGTCGGGACGATGAACCCCGAGGAGGGAGAGCTCAGACCGCAGTTGCGCGACCGCTTCGCGCTCCAAGCGACGGTCACGGCCTGCGAGGACCTCGACCGGCGGGTGAGCATCATCGACCGGGCGATGGGTCGGACGGGCGCCGACGGACAACGTCCGTCGAGCCGCCGAGGGAACCTCGGCGACGTAGTCGAGCAGAGCTCGACTGCCCATCGGACACAGTCCGATGACGCCGACGCGACCGAGGCGTCGGACGACGGACGCGACGACGAGGCCCTCCGAAGCCGACTGCGACGGGCCCGAGAACGGCTCCCCGAGGTCGTACTTCCGACGGAGTTCGCCAGAGACATCGCGGAACTCTGCCGGGACTCGGGCGTCGAGGGACACCGCGGGGACATCGCCGCGGCGCGCGCCGCCACGACGTTCGCCGCCCTCGACGGGCGCTCGAAGGTGGTCGAGTCCGACGTTCGGCGGGCGGCGGAGCTCGCTCTCCCCCACCGGCTTCGGTCGCGCCCGTTCGAGGACGCCCCCGACCCCGACGAACTCATCGACGACCACTTCGACGGCGGAGGCGATGACGGCCGGGAGGGCGCGGAGGACGGAGAGGACGGGGAGGAGCGTAACGAAGGGGACCGCTCCGACCCCGACGAGGTGTCCTCCGACGGGCCGAACGACGCCGGCGGGACGGACGATTCCGGCCGGACGACGCCCGACCCGTCCGAACCGGACGGCGGGAGCGACGCCGACAGCAGAGGCGATGAGTCCGACGGCGAAGGCGACGAGTCCGACGGCGGGAGTGGCGGCGCGGACGGCGGAGCCGAAGCGCGGACCGGCGACGGCGACCGTGAGTCGGGCGAGAGCGACGAGCGGACGGAGGGAACACCGATGGTGCCGGGGCAGTCCCGCGCCGGCGTCGGGGAGTCGGCCGCCCCCGAACTGTCCGCGCCGGAGGCCGTCGAGCGGGGGAGAGCGGGGAGCGGAACCCGGTCGCGGACGCGGCCGCACGCGGACGACGACGGGGCCCGCGTGCGGAGTAAGCGCGCGGACTCGAACCGGCGCATCGACGCCGCGGCGTCGGTTCGCGCGGCGACCGCCCGCGGGGCGTCGTCCGTCGAGTCGCGCGACCTGCGCCAGTCCGTCTCTCGGAGCGACGCCTCCGCGCTCGTGCTGTTTGTCGTCGATGCCAGCGCCTCGATGCTGCCCGCGATGCGCGCGGCGAAGGGCACCGTGCTCGAACTCCTGAAGGACGCGTACCGACAGCGCGACGAAGTCGCGTTCGTCGCCTTCGCCGGCGACGAGGCGAGCGTCCTCCTCCCGCCGACGGACAGCGTCACCCTCGCCGCTCGCCACCTGAAGGACCTGCCGACCGGCGACCGGACGCCGCTGCCCGCCGGACTCCGGACCGCCGGCGACGTCCTCGAACGGGCCGACCCGGCCGCCGGCGTCGTCGTCCTCGTCACCGACGGGCGGGCGAACGTCGCGGACGGCAGTCCGGTCCGGGAGACGCGCGAGGCCGCGCGCCGGTTGACCGAGTTCGGCGCTCACGTGGTCGTCGTGGACGCGGGCGACGACGAGAGGACCGGACTGACGGGAGTGATAGCGGACGAGACGGACGGCGAGCGCGTCCCGCTCTCCTCGCTCTCCGCCGGACGGATAGACGCCGCCGTCGGCGCCGCCCACGAAAGTTAGGTTTCGCCCACTCGGAAGATTTACAAGTTCACTTGTTATTGTGCAACTGTGGTTTAGAATGGCGGCTGCCAACAACACCGTTCACGGTCGTATCGAACAGGCTCGAATGGAACTGACGCCGACGCAGATGGCCGTCGGACTCGCTCTCGTCGCCGCGCTCGGCTTCGCACTGCTGTTCGTGCAGGAGCCGATGGTGCACGATTCGATGCACAACTTCCGGCACGCGGCGGGCGTCACCTGCCACTGAGTATGCTCTTTACCTACGTAAAGCGGGGCGTGAAGGCGGGCATCGTCGCCGGACTGGTGTTCGGCCTGCTCGTCGCCCTCGTCGGCAACCCGTTCATCGCGCTCGCCGACGAGTTCGGCGGCGACGGTCACCACGCGGGGGGCCACCACCACGAGGCGGGCGACGCGCACCACGACAGCGCCGTTTCGACGGCGGTCACGAACGGAGTGAGCGTCGTCTCCGGCGTCCTGTGGGGCGTCCTCCTCGGCGGGGTGGTCTTCGGCGTCGCCTACTACCTCCTCGAACCCGCGATACCGGGAACCGGCGGAACGAAGAGCTACCTCGTGGCCGCGGCGGGCTTCGTCACCGTCTCGGGCGCGCCGTGGCTCGTGCTCCCGCCGCAGGTCGGAGGAGAGCAGGCGCTCCCGACGGACACCCGCATCCTCCTCTACGGGGGGATGATGGTCGCCGGCGGGCTCGTCTGCCTGCTCTCGGGGTTCGCGTACGACCGTCTCCGAGGCGCGCACGGACGAGTCACCGCCGCCATCGCCGCGGTGCTTCCCTTCGCTCTGCTCGCGGTTCCGGTCGCGCTCGCGCCGGCGAACCCCGCAGAGAGTCCGCTTCCCGCCGAGTTGGCGACGGGGCTGACCGGGATGGTCGTGTTCGGACAGGCGGTGCTCTGGCTGGTCCTCGCGGGGACGCACGCCCGCCTCCGTCTCCGCTCGGCGGACGGTCGGACGGCCGAGGGCGCGACGCCGCGGACGGACGCGACGGTCGGGGCGGACTGATGAGGCGTCGAACCGCGGACGTCGCCGAGAGGGGGTTCTCCGACCACGTGCTCGTCTGTACGAACGCGCGGGACTCGGAGTACGCCTGCTGTGCGGACGCGCGCGGCGCGGCGGTGTACGACGCGGTGACGTCGTGGCTTCGCGACCGAGGCGTCTTCTGGTCGCGCGTCCACGTCGCCGAGACGAGCTGTCTCGGACTGTGTAGCGCCGAGGGCACCGCGGTGGCCATCCACCCTCGCGGCCGGTGGTACTCGGACGTGACTCCGGAGGAGGTACCGGACCTGCTCGAAGGCGAGTTCGGCCCGGAGGCGACGGAGTTAGGTGACGGCCGAGGCGACGAGGTTCCGGCGGACGAGTAGCGCCGCGCGCGTTCTGCCGCCGTCCGAGGAACGTCGAGGCCCCACAGAAGAACTGTTCTCTCAGTGTTCGGCGAGTAATCGACTACGCTGCCGCTGCCTACCGTCGGCCTTCGGTTCCGAGCAGCAACCGGTACGTGCCGCGTTCCTCGCCGTCGTCGTGATAGACGACGGGTTCCTCCACGGCGGCGAACGCCTCGCCGTCGAGTGCGACCGCCGTGACGACGCCGTCGGTTTCGAGGCTCGCCCCGTGGCCGACCCCGACGCCGAACAGTCGCAGGCCGTGGACGTCGGCGTCGCGCGTCCGGAAGTGCTGCGCCCCGGGAACGGCCACGCGTCCTCCCTCGGTGCCAAGTTCGCCGGCGAACCCGCCGACGGAGGCCGTCCACGCGCGTTCGCCGTCGGGGGTGTAGCCGAAGGCGGTGTGTTCGCGCGGATGCAGCGACTCGGTCTCGCGACCGTCGGTCGAGTACGTGTTCCCCGTGACGAACACCGCGCCGTCGGCCGTCGCGTGCGCGTGATTCGGATACGCGTACAGCGTTTCGTCGCCGACGGACGTCGGGGGCGCTAGATCGACGCGCCACTCCTCGGACCCCCCTCGGCCGAGGCGGTACCCGCGGTAGTCGCCGTGACTGGCGACGACGGCGCCGTCGCCGACGAGGGAGACGTCGCCGACGCGTCGCTGACCGTCGGTGCCGGGGTCCCACTCCCACCGTACCGCGCCCGTCTCCGCGTTGAGGACGACGAGGCCGTACTGGTGAGTCCCCGGACAGCGGTTGTACGCGACCCCGAGGCGGCGACCGTCGGCGTCGATGCTGATCGGGGAGGCGTCGGTCTCGTGCGTCCAAATCGGCTCTCCTCCCTCGTCGAAGGCGTAGACCGCGCTGGAGAACGACCGGTGGTCGCCGTCGCGTTCGTAGCGGCGGGAGGCGACGTACAGTCGGTCGCCGTCGGACGCGGTATCGACGACGAACGGGAGGAAGAACCGGGACGCTCTCTGCGGAGTTCCCACGTCCGCCGCCGTGTCGTACGCCCAGCGGAGTTCGCCGCCGTCGGCGTCGTAGAGCCGGACGGTCCCCTCGGGGCCGCGTTCGCCGACCGCGACGCCGTCGCCGAACGACGCCGCCGACACGACGGACGCGCTCTCGCTCCACGTTTCGGCGCTCCAACGCTCGTCGAGCGTGGACCGGTCGTGCGCGAGGACGTCGCCGGCGGCCGTCCCGGTGACGACGAGTTCGCCGACCAGTTCGACCGCCGACCGGCGGCCGGCGTGGCGTGACCGGGCCGGCGTCACCTCGCCGAGTTCGACCGCACGCGGTTCTCCCGCGTCACTCATCGACGGGGAACGTCTCGTGGAGGACGTCGTGCGCCTCGCCCAGTCCGCCGAGGACGCTCTCGCCGTGGTCGGTCAGCCTGTGAACGGCGCGTTCGGCGTCTCGAACGGCCACCAGCCGTCCGCGGAGGTAGTCGTACTCCGGGTCGTCCGCGTCCGTCGCGGCTATCTCCTCTTCGAGGTCCACCAGCGCCGCGTCGAGGTGGCGCTGGACCTCCGAGAGCGTCGCGGCGTTCGCCAAGGCCTCGACGGGTCCGTCGAGGTGCCCGTCGAGTTCCGTTTTGGCGTGTTCGCGTACGCTCCGGTCTTCGGTTCCGAGCACGTTCATCAGTCCGAGTCGTAGCGCTTCGATTTCGTAGCAGCTCATTGTTGTTACAGCGTCTGATCGACGATGTCCGAGACGATGCGGTCCCCATCGAGGTGGGACGAGACGATTCGCTCCGCGTCACTCGCGTCTACGCCGCCGTACCAGACGCCATCCGGATAGACGGCGACCACGGGGCCGTCGCCGCAGCGACCGAGACAGGACGAACGGGTGATGCGGGCGTCGCAGGCGTCGGAGTCGCGCGCCTTCTGGCGCAACCGTTCGAGCACGGCCGGCGACCCGTCGGCGGCGCAGGTCTGGTTCGTACACACCGCGACGTGTTTCTCCGGGGCGTCGTGGGCGTGCGGCTCCTCGTCCACGTCGTCGCGGTCCGCGTGCGACTCCCGGTGCGTCAGCGCCCGCAGCATCGCACGCGCGCCGCCGACGTCCTCCTCGTAGCCGTCGAGTTCGACCTTGTACTTGCAGGTGTCGCAGGACATGTCCACGCTGTCCGTGCGCGCCTCCTGCCAACGGTCGCCGAGGACGTCCAACAGGCGCGTGTCGGTTCCGAGCGGGTCGCCGGCCGCGACGTCCACGTACGGGTACGCGCCGTCGAACTCGTCGGCACCGTCGCGGATGCGCCCGGTGAGCATGCCGTCGCCCAGCATGTACGGGAGCACGACGACGGCGTCCGGGCGGTGCTTGGCCACCGCGTGCAGCGTCTCGTCGAGGCGGGGTTCGGTGACGCCGACGAACGACGTCTCGACGCGGTCGAACGCCCGCCCCTCGTACAGCAACCGAGCGAGTTTGTGCGCGTCGCCGTTCGCATCTGGGTCGCTGGACCCGCGAGCGCAGAGCACGACGGCGACGTCGTCCTCCTCGCGGTTCGCGCCCAACTCCGCTTCCACGGCCGCGGCCCGGTCGTCGAGGATATCGACGAGCGCGGGGTGGACGCCGAGGTGCGCGCCGGCGCGTATCGCGAGTTCGGGGTGGTCCGAGCGGGCCTCCCGAACCGCCAGCGGAACGTCGTTTTTCACGTGACTCGCCGCGAACAGCGAGAGTTGGACGACGGTCACCCGCGACACGCTCGCCGCGAGGCCCGCGATGGCGTCCGGTATCGCGGGCTTCGCCAGTTCGAGAAAGCCGGCGTCCACCGGGACGCCCAGTCGGCCCTCCAACTCGGCGGCGAGCGTGCGAACCTGCTCGTTGGACTTCTCCCGGCGGGACCCGTGGCCGACCAACAGCACGGCTTCGTCGTCCAGTCCGACCGGGGTCGCGTTCGCGTTCGCGGTCATCGGGAGAGCGCTCCCACCTCGCTTCCGGTCGCGCGTTCGACGCTCCGGCGGAGCTTCTGCCGTCTCTCCGCCGAGTACAGTCCCGTCTCGTCGCTGCCGGCGTACGCCCACTCCGCGAACGCCGCGGCGTCGGCGTCGTCGGCCAGTCCGAACCAGTGGCCGCCCGAGGACGTCTCCGAGAGGTCGTCGGTCGGAACGCGCGGTTCGGCGGCGTCGAGGAGCGACCGAACGGTCCGAAGCAGGGCCTCGTCGTCGTGGACGAACGACACCCCGACCGACCCCGAGGACTCGCGGAAGCAGACGGTGCCGCAGGCTTCGAGCAGTCCCCGGACGAGCTGCGCGTGGTGCTCGGAGAACGCGTCGAACCGGTACCCGCCCGGTTGCCCGTCGATGGGCAGGCCGAGGGCGGCGCCGGCGCGTTCGGCCGGCGCGCCGAACACCTGCAGCTCGTACTCGTCCTCGAAGCGGACGACGGAGGCGTCGTGCGCGGACTCGCGGGCGGCCACCCGGTGCTCGTGGTCGGTTCGGTCCGCGCCGGCGATAGCCGCCAACGCGTCGGCCGACGTCTCGTCTTCGGTTCGCACGGTCACGCAGTCCCGCGTCAACTCCCCGTCGCCGACCACGCGCCCCCAGAAGTACGCCGTCTCCGCCGTCGCCGAGAGCAGGTCCGCGACCGGTTCCGGCGTCGGCGATTCGGGGCCCGAGTCACTCATCGTCCACCTCGGCCACCTCGGCCACGTCGATGGCGTCCACGGGACAGGCGCGGGCGGCCTGTTGGGCGTCCGCCAGTCGGTCGTCCGCGAACGCCACGACCACCTCGTCGCCGTCGCCGTCTCCGTCCCCGTCGGCGTCTCGCTCCGCTCCCGCTATCGTCGCCAGCCCGTCCGACGCCTCGGCGAATCGGCCGTCTCGCACGAGGCAGGCGAAGACGCCCTCGCAGGCGCGCCGGTCGAGGCGGATCCGGTACTCAGTAGTCATACTTGGACTCGTACCCCCGCGGCGTCACCATCCGGTCGTCCCAGACGTACGTCTCCTCGTTGCCGACCAAGAGGGTCGTGGTCATGTCCACGAGGTCTGTCTCGCCGAGTTCCTCCAACTCCCGCAGTTCGACGATTTCGACCCGCTCGTCGTCGCGGCCCGCGCCGTGGACGATTCCCACCGGGGTGTCCGGCGCGCGGTGTTCCAGCAGAATCTCGCAGCACTTCTCGAAGTTCTCCCGGCGCTTGCGGCTCCACGGGTTGTAGATGGCGATGGTGAACCCCTCGCCCGCGACGGCGTGGAGTCGGGACTCGATGGTCGGCATCGGAGTCAGGTGGTCGGAAAGCGAGACGCTGACCGTGTCGTTCACGAGGGGCGCGCCCAACCGCGCGCCGCAGGACTGGGCGGCCGGTACGCCCGGGACCACCTCGAAATCGACCACGCTCGCCGTCGCGCCCTTCGATTCGAGGATCTCCAGCGCCAGTCCGGCCAGCGCGTAGACGTTCGGGTCGCCGCTCCCGACGATGGCGACGTCGTGACCGGCGAGCGCTCGGTCTATCGCCTCCTCCGTGCGGGACACCTCGCCGCACATCGGCGTGTCGTACAGATCCTCGGCCGACTCGGTGACCTCCTCCGGCAGGAGTTCGATGTACGTGGTGTAGCCGACGATGTGGTCCGCCTCCAGCAGTGCGCCGCGGGCGCGTTGCGTCATCCCGTCCGGTTGCCCGGGACCCAACCCGACGGCGACGAGTCGTCCGGGGTCCGCCTCGAAGTCTTCGACGGTCGAACCGACCTTCTCGTCGGTCGCCGCCCTCTTCGATCCGCCGCATCCGGACGCGGACGACCCGGAGGCTCCGCATTTCGAAGTCGACCCGGCGTCGGTCGCGCCGTCGGCCGCGCTCGCGCCGTCGTTCGCTCCGCATTCGCTCTCTGCGCCTGTGCTCCGCTCTGTGGTGTCGTCGGTGCTCATTGTTAGAAGTCGTCGACGTCACGCCCGCCGCGCGGGGTGACGAGGTGCGTTCCGTGGTCGTTCTCCCAGACCGCCGTCTCGTGGTTGCCGACGAGGATGGAGGTGCCCATCCCGCCGACTTCGTCCTCGTGGTCGTTCGCCTCGCCGAGGGTGGTGATGGTGTGCGTCTCGTCGTCCAGATTCCGGCCCGCGTCGCCCCGTCCGGCGTCGTTGAAGATGCCGACCGGTACGTCGTCGGCCCGTTCCTCGCGGATCACGTCGATGGCGCGCTGGTAGTCGCGCCAGCAGTTGTAGAGGACGATGACGAACCCGCTGATAGCGGCCGCGCGCAGTTTCTCCTCGATTTCGTCCCAGCCTCGCCACTTGTCGGACAGCGAGACGGTACAGAAGTCGTTCGAGAGCGGTGCGCCGAGGTTCGCCGCCCCGCCGAGCGCCGCGGTGACGCCGGGGACGACTTCGATGGGAACGTCGTACGCCTCCTCCTCCTCGGCCATCGTGAACAGGAGGTCGCTCTTGCCGTAGACGTTCGGGTCGCCGCCCGAGACGTGGGCCACGTCCTCGCCCGCGCGGACGCGGTCGAACGCCTCGCGGGCCAGCTCTATCTGTCGCCCCATCGTCGAGCGAACGACCGTCTGCCGGGTACCGCCGCGCCGTTCGAAGACGGTTCCGGGGTCGCCGCTCGCAGTCGTCCCGCCGTCGGGTGCCGCGTCCACTTCGGCGCTCTCGGGCGGGAGCGTCCCGTCGCGCCGGAGGAACTCCTGATAGAGGTTCGACGCGACGACGCAGTCGGCGGTGGCGACGACGTCCTTGGCTCGCTGGGTCATCGCGTGGGGCAGGCCGGGGCCGATACCGACGACGTAGAGCGTCCCCATCGCGTCGTCGTCCGGGGTGTCGTTCGCGGCGGCGTCCGTGCCGCTCATGTTACCGCCCCACCGCGACCGTCACGGCGTCGTCGAACCGCTCTTTCTCGCGGGCGAGTTCGTGGTCGCGGCCGCCGGCGATGGCCGACGCCTCGGCGATGCCCGGCCAGCCGATGAGCTCTTTCGACCGGGAGGGCGAGGGGCCCTCGAACTCCTCCAGCGTCGCCTTCTCGAAGAGGACGACGCCAGCGCCGATTTCCCGCGCGGCGTCGTACAGCCCGCCTTCGCCCTCCTTTCGGGTGCCGGTGGCGACGAAGTCCACGTCCGAGAAGTCCGAGCCGAGGTCCGAGAGGGCGGCCTCCCACGCGTCGAGCACCTGCGACTTCTCCACCCCCGAGACGGTTCCGGTCCCGAGGACGACGCCGTCGTCCGCGTTGCGCTTGAGGACGGTCACGTCGTCGCCGACGAGGACCGCTCGGGGTCCGTCGAGGCGGGCCACCGGCCCGAGTTCGTCGTTCAGGACGGCAAGGTTCGTCGCGACCGTCGAGTCGCCGTTGACGACGTGGGCGTCCAGCGCCTTCGCTTTGCTCTCGACGCCCTGTTTGCCCGCGGCTTCGCTCGCGGTGGTCATCGCCGGCACCGCGCCCAACTGCGAGAGGTCGTGGGCGACTTGGTTCGCGCCGTGGTGCCCGCCCGTGATGGGGATGGCCCACGTGAGTTCCTCGTCTACGACCACGATGGCGGGGTCGTCCCACTTGTCGTCGAGGAGGGGCGCGGTTTTGCGCATCGCGATACCCGAGGCCATCAGTCCGACGAAGCAGTCGTACTCGCCCCAGTGTTCGGCGAACACGTCGCCGTGGTACTCGACGACGTCCACCCGCTCGTAGCCGTCGCCGATTCCCTCCCGTATCTCGCGTGCGGTGTCGAGCTTGCGCTCGAAGCTGATTATCGCAATCTCTTCGGCCACCTCTCCATCTGAGTCTGGCGTCGAACAGTGGCCGCCCGATTCGCCCGATTCCGTGTCGTTCGTGTCTGTACTCATGAGTGAGAATCAGTCGTCCGCTTCCGTCTCCGCGGAACCGCGATTCGCCCAGTCCCCGTACAGGTAGGAGCGTTCGTACCCCGCCTTCCGCGCCGCGTCGCCGATGATGACGAGCGCGGAGGCGCGGTACCCCGCCTCCGCCAGTCGCTCGCCGATGGTTCCGATAGTCCCCTCGATGACCTCCTCGTCCGGCCACGACGCGTGATAGACGACGGTGACCGGCGTCTCGGGGTCGCGGCCGTCGTCGAGGAGGCGGTCCATCGTCTCGCCGACCGCGTGGGTTCCGAGGTAGATGCAGGTCGTCACGTCGCCCATCTCGACGAACTCGCCGATGTGGTCGTCCTCGGGGTCGAGCGTCTTCCCCCGCGGACGGGTGAACGCGACGTGGTTGGCCACGCCGTTCAGCGTGAGCTGCGTCCGGAGCGTCGCGCTGGCCGCGAACGCCGAGGTGACGCCCGGCACGACGTACGTCGGGACGCCCTCGTGTTCCAGCGCGTCCATCTGTTCGAGCGCCGCCCCGTAGATGGCCGGGTCGCCGCTGTGGAGGCGGACGACGCTCCGTCCGGCCTCGTAGGCGTCCCGCATCAGCGGTACCAGTTCCTCCAAGTCCTTGCCGACGCTCGACACCCGCTCCGCGTCCGCGCAGTACTCGTCGAGCAGTTCGCCGTTGACCAGCGACCCGGCGTGGACGACGAGGTCGGCCGACTCGACCAACTCCTTGCCGGTGACGGTGAGCAGTCCGGGGTCGCCCGGTCCCGCACCGACAAACGGAACGCCCTCCTGCACCTCGCCGGCGGTTCGCTCGTCGATTCGGGGGTCCCGCTCCGTCGCTCGGGCGTCCGCCGCCGCGTCGATGGCGTCTTGGGGATCGGTCATCGCGACGGACCCTCCGCCGTCTCGTCGCCGCAGGCCTCGCCTTCGGCGATCTCTTCCCGTTCGACGGCAGTCGGCGGCCGACTCGCGGTTCGGCCTCGCTCCAGTTCGGACGCATCTCGCGGTCCGCCGTCCGTCGTCGCCGTCCCCCCGTCCGACCGGCCCTCCCGCGTTCGGTCGTCGAACGTCGCCGTCGCAGGCTCCGAGTCGACGCCGCGTCTCTCCGCGTAGGCCAGCGTGTAGTAGTCGCGTTCGCTCAGGGTCTCGGGGTCGTCCGTCACGACCGTCTCGCCCTGCTCCATGTACAGTCGCCGGCCGTACACCACGTCGTACCCGGCGTCGGTGAGTCGTTCGTGCGTCGTCGGAACGTCGGTCACTTTGAACAGCACCATCCGGTCCGGACCCGTGGGGGCAGCACCGCGGGCGGCCTCGCGAAGCGCGACGCTCGCCCCGGACGCTATCTCGACGCCGAGTGCGGTCGTGAAGGCGGTCACGGCGCTGACGCCGGGAACGACGTCGACGTCGACCGCCGGGTGGAACGCCGAGAGCGTCCGCCGCAGGTGGCCGAACGTGGAGTAGACGTTCGGGTCGCCGAGCGTGACGAACGCGGCGGTCCCGTCGCGCGCGCGCGGTGCAATCTCCGCGGCGGCCTCCTTCCACGCCCGCCGGAGTTCGTCCTCGTCGTGGGTCATCGGGAAGTCGACGTCGCCGATTCGGTCCTCGGGGACGTACTCGGCCGCCACCGATCGAGAGAGGCGTCCGGGCGAGTACACGACGTCCGCCGCTTCAAGCACGCGACGCCCGCGCACCGTCACGAGGTCGGCGTCGCCCGGGCCGAGTCCGACGCCGTAGAGCGTCATCGCCCTCTCCCGTCGGGGCGTCGTGCCGTCTGCGGACCGGAGCGTCGCTCCCTGTCGTCCGCCGCGACGTCGTCCGTCCCCCCGACCAGCATGTACACCGGGTTCTCCGAATCGAAGCCCGTCGCGCCGGCGAGTTCGTAGCCGTGACTCACCTGAAACTGGACGACCTCTTCGAGGAGGTTCCGTTCGCGGAACGCCTCGGCGGCGGCCCCGGCGACTTCGAGCCGCGAGACGTTCATCACGACGCGGCCGACGCCCGTCTCGACCGCGCGGTCGAGAACCGCCTCGTAGTTCCGACTCCCGCCGAGGAACAGAACGTCCGCGTCCTCCGGAAGCCCCTCCGGCGCCTCGGCCTCACGCAGGTCCACGTCCGCGGTCACCTCGTTGGCGGCGAGGTTTTTTCGGGTGGTTTCGATTCGGTTCGGCTTTCGTTCGAGCGCTGTGACCCGCCCGGCGCGTCGCGCCGCCTCGATGGTGACGGCGCCGGTACACGAGCCCACCTCCGCGAAGTGGTCGGTCGGACCGAGGTCGAGCTTGTCCAGAAGGACGGCCCTGACCTCCGGTTTCGTCGGACCCGCCTTCGCGTCGTGCGGAAGCGATACGTTCGCCATCGACGGACACAACTATCGTGGAGCGTAAAACAATTTTGGTTGTTTTAGAGAAAACTAACTTGCTTAATTGGCCGTAGCGAACCCGTCTCCTCAATTCAGGCCGAACTAAGGCAAAATTACTTTAGTTTCCGTCTCTGAGATGGGGCAATGCCGAAGAATGGAGACGACGCCGAGGAGTTCGGCGTTCTCCGGAGCAAACGGAACGCGACCCGGTATCAGATTCTGGTACAGATCGCGAAACGGCAGCCCGCCGTGAACCAAAAGGAGATAGCCGACGCTATCGGAATCACCGCGCAGGCCGTGAGCGACTATCTGCAGGACTTGATCGAACACAAGTACGTCAACAAACACGGCCGCGGCCGCTACGAGGTGACCAAGGAGGGCGTCGATTGGTTGATCTCGCAGACGGACGAACTGCGCCACTTCGTCCAGCACGTCTCCGAGGACGTCATCGGACAGGTCGAAATCGAGACCGCGCTCGCCACGACGGAGATCGAGGAGGGCGAGACCGTCTCGCTGACGATGCGAGACGGGGTCCTGCGCGCCGTGTCCGGCAACACCGGGAGCGCAACCGCGGTTGCGGTGACGGACGCGGGCCCGGGTCAGGACGTGGGGATTACGAACTTCGACGGCGTCGTCGACTACGACCTCGGGACCGTGACGGTGGTCGCGATTCCGAAGGTCCGAGACGGAGGCAGCTCGGCGGTCGCCCCCGAGCGAATCGCGGAGATGGCCGACGAGCACGATATGGTCGCCGTCGCCGGCGTCGAAGCGCTCGCCGCGGCCGAAGTTGCGAACGTCGAACCCGACGTCCGATTCGGGAGCGCCGCCGCCGTTCAGGAGGCGGCCGCGAAGGGACTCAGCGTCCTCTTGTTGGCCGCGACGGACGTGCTCTCGACGCACACGGACAAACTCCGCGAACAGAACGTCAGCTACGAGGTCGTAGACGTCGCCGAAGAGTGAGTTTCGAGGGGGACGAACGACCGTCTAACGTCTTCGAGAGAGCGCAGATTTGCGGGGTCCAGCGGTATCGACGTTTTTGTCGTCGGGGAACCAATTCGGGGTATGAGTGACCTTGTCGACGCGGTCGAGGGTATCGTTCACGAGCCCACACAGGTGCGCGACGACGGCGGGATCGATCTCACAGTGACGGAGATTTACGAGATCCGGAAGCCGGGTCGGGTCGACTTCGGGGGAGGCGAACTCGAACCCGCTGATCGGGAACCGCACCGCCGGATCTGGCGCAACGAAGACGACGACTACCAGTGGTGGCACCTCGATTCGGGAACCTACCTGATCGAGTACAACGAGTCGCTGTCTGGGGCGGCGCTTCTCCAACCGCGGACTGAGGTCGTCGAACGCGGGGGATCCCACCCGACGCTTCGGATCGAGGAACTACCCGTTACTCCCCTGACCGTCGGCGGGGAGGGACTCCGACTCAAGGAGAACGCGCGGATATCGGCGCTCCTGCCCCTATAGGGGGGAACAGCTGCAGGCCATGTTCGATCACTCGGCTGCGACGCTCGTTCTCGTCGGGTCGTCGATCAGTATGATGGAAGAGGCCGCGCTGCTCGGAAACAGCCCGCTGTACGGACGTTCGTCGCTCAAGCTCGACATTCGACAGCTCCCGTTCGACGCCGCGATGGAGTTCTTCGACGACGGCTATACCGCGGATGAACGAGTTCTCACATGGGGGTGTTCGGCGGCGTCCCGTACTACTTAGAAGGATACTAATTGCAGTACAGCAGCGACCCTAGTTTTCCGTCGAATCGTATTGTGCTGACGCATCAGATGTACCTCTGGTTAGTCAGCGGTAGCAAATCGCGCGACGAGAAAGGGAAAGGAGTGCTCCGTCAGGGATTCGAACTCGCTCGCAGCGGAGCTGCTCGCTGCTCGAATCCCTTCCGTGCGCCTTTCTTCACTACGTTCAGAAAATGCTCCGTCAGGGATTCGAACCCTGGTCCTTGCCGTGAGAGGGCAAGATGATTGGCCGGACTACACCAACGGAGCGTCTTGCACTTCTGGATATTGGTGGGATGTGTAAAACGGTTCCGTTTCGAGACGACCGTGCCGTACCGTGACGAGCGACGGACCGGCACGCGCCGGGACAGGGCCGGAGGCGGTTACGAGGAGAACTCGTCTCGGTCGAGCGGAGACGCCGACTCCCAGTACTCGTCGAAGGTGTCCCGCGCCCACGAGCGAACCGTCTCGTCGTCGGTGTCCACCGACGCGCGAAGGACGCCGCTCCCGTCGCGAACCAGCAGGTGAACCACATCGTCGACGATAGTCACGGCGAGCGGGATGTCCTCGTTTCGGGTGCGAATCTCCGCGGCGTCGGCGTCGAGGAGCGATTCGAGTCGCCGTCGCAGCGTCGAGTCCTCCGCGAGGGCCGAAACGGCGTGCCGCGAGAGGACGGCTTCGAACGTCTGTTCGCCCGCGGTGGTCCGCTCTTGGACGACCGTGAGGCTCTGTTCGTTGAACGCGTGCGAGAACGCCCGCACCTCGTCGGCGTCGTCCAACAGGTCGAGGACGCGCTGGACCGGCGCGTTCGGCCGCGTCTCGCTCGGGACGGTGATGGTGGCGTCCGCGAGGTGTCTGAGGTCGAAGTCCATCGCCCGCGTCGGCAGGTAGCGGACGATGCCGCGGAGTTCTCCCTCCGTCTCCAGAATCTCCAAGAGGTCGGTGAACCCCCGCGAGACGAGTCGTCCCGTCGCCGTCGCCTCGTACTTGCTCCCCTCGCGTCGGACCCACGACCGCTCCTCGAAGTCGCCGAGGATCCGCCCGAGCGTCGCCTGCGACGCGCCGGTCTCCGACGCGAGTTCGTTCCGCGTCCGCGGGCCGTCGGAGAGCAGGCGCAGTACCTCGACTCGGTTCGACGAGAGCGCGAGAAACTCTATCTCCTCCAGCGCGGATTCCATACGGCCCCTGGTGCCCGTCGTGGTAAACCACTTTCGCACCGTGAAAGCGTTTCATCCCCCGAACCGCTGTCGCGGGCTCGCGATATTTCTTACCGTGAAAGGATTTCTGAATTAAACTATAAGCGTGAGGCCCCTATCGGAGAGTAAGATGATTCTTCCCTCTCACGTGCCCCTCTCTGCGGGTACGGCGCACGCACTCGGAATCGACGGGGGGTGGGCGTAAGTGGCCGACCGCCGCACGCTCGCCTTCTTCGCCCTGACGAGTCTCCTCTTCGGCGGGACGTTCGTCGCGGCGAAGGCCGGACTCGGTTACTTCCCGCCGCTTCTGTTCGTCGCCCTCCGGTTCGACGTGGCGGCCGTCGCACTCGCGAGCTACGCGATTCTCACCACCTCGCGCGACGGACTGCTCCCCCGGACGCGCGGCGACGCGGTGGGCATCCTCTCGACGGGCGTCCTCGCCATCGGCCTCACGAACGCGCTCCTGTTCGTCGGCCAGCAGTACGCCACGAGCGCCGTCGCCTCCATCGTGTTCAGCCTCAACCCGGTTCTGACGCCGGTGTTCGCGGCGGCCCTCCTCTCGGACGAACGCCTCTCGGCGCGCGGCGTCGCCGGGATGATTCTCGCCCTCGTCGGCGTCGGACTCGTCGTCAACCCCGACCCGGCGAACCTCCTCGCAGGCGGGTTCGGCAAGGCGATCCTGCTCGCAGGCGCTGTCGCCGGCGCGCTGGGGAGCGTCCTCATCCGATGGGCCGACGGCGGCCTGTCGAGTACAGTCCGCACCGCGTGGGGCCTCCCGTTCGCCGCGGTGCTCTGTCACCTCCTCAGTTGGTCGGCGGGCGAGTCGGCGGCGGCCATCTCGTGGACGCCGACGGCGGTGCTCGCACTCGCGTACGTCGGCATCTTCGCCGGCGCGGTGGCGTACATCACCTACTTCGGCCTCATCGACGAAACCGGGGCCATCCGGGCGAACCTCGTGTTCTACGTCGTGCCCGTCGTGGCGACGCTCGGCGGGGCGGCGTTCCTCGGCGAGGCCATCCCGCTCTCGGCGCTCGCCGGGTTCGGCGTCATCTTCGCGGGGTTCGCGGTGCTCGGAAGCGAGTCCGTGGACGCGGACGGCCTTCGCGCGAAGGTGCGCCAAACGGTGTCCGTCTCCTCGCGGCGGCATCTCCCTGCGATGTTCGTCAACCGCGCCCCGTCGGACGAACGGCGGGACGCGGCCGAGGAACGCCGGGGCAGAGTCTTCGACTCGGACTGAACGCCGTACGCGCCCGACTCTCTTCTCACCGCCGACGACACCGGCGGAGCACGTCCGCTACCTCCCTCGCGTCGTCGTCCACCGACCGGTCGAACCGGTACGCGGTGAACCGCGGGAACGTTCGACGGACGAGGACGGTGTCGCCGTCCACGTCGACGGCGCGGACGCGACGCCACGGGACGAGGGAGTTACCCTTCGAACCGCGCCGGCCGACGACGAGTCCCGACTCGATGACCGTCACCTCGAACGACCGGTCGTTGGCGAAGGCGATGAGAGAGCCGAGAACGGACCCGGTGGTGACCGTATCGTCGAAGGCGAAGTGAACGAGGACGCCGAGGGAGACGGCGAACTCGTCGCCGGAGGGAAAGCGGGGACGCATCGCCTCGAATGTTATTTCAGTTGATAAAAAACGTACGCATCAATGAGAACTATCGCACAGAGACACATTCTCTACAGCGGCCACTAGCCATTTTACTGTCGCCCCGTTAACATACTGATATGGTAGATTGGAAGAAATACTGGGCTGCGATAGGCGTTGGCGAACTGATAGTCATTGGCGCGTTGCTCTTCTTCTTCCCGGAGCCGACGACGTCGATCATCGGAATCGCCCTCATTGCGACCGCCGTCGTCGTCTGGTTGGCGGGGTGGCTCAGGGGCGACGATAACGACGGCGACGAGTACGACGACGAGTACGCGGAGACCGAAACGACCTACTGAGCGGCGCACGCGTCGTATCGCCGACGTCAAGCGGTGCCGACCGACGCTCGGCGAACCGATTCGAACTCGTTCTCATCCGTACGTATCGATCGTGCTGACAGTCTACTCAGCGGCCACTATCCCTTTCACCGTCTGTCGGGATAGTTGTAATATGGTTGACTGGACGAGGTACTGGGGTGCAGTAGGCGTCGCAGAACTGCTAGTCATCGGAGCGTTGCTGTTCTTCTTCCCCGAACCGACGACGTCGTTCGTGGGGATGGTGCTGGTTCTGGTCGCCGCCGTCGCGTGGTTGGCCGGATGGTACGGCACCCGCGATCAGAGGACCGGACGAGAGGAGACGGACAGAGAGAGAGACACGACGTACTGAACGCCGCGGAGCGCTCCTTTTTTCAGACGATTCGTTCGCCCGCGACGAAGACGGCCTCGGACTCGCGCCACGCCGAGGTGTCTTCCGTCGGGTCGGCGTCGAGGACGACCACGTCGGCGCGGTAGCCCGGTTCGACGAGGCCGGCGTCGTCGAGTCCGAGCAGTTCCGCGCCGGTCACCGTCGCCGCCTCCAACGCCGCCTCCGGCGACATGCCGTACTCGCACATCAGTTCCATCTCCCGGAGGGCGTTCTCGCCGTGGAAGTTGAACGGCGTGCCCGCGTCGGTGCCCATCGCCACGGTGACGCCCGCATCGAGGGCGTGTTCCCACGCGCGTTCGAACCGCTCCCGGGCGTCTTCGGCCTTCTCGACGGCCTCCTCGGGGATTCCCCCTTCGACGCCGTTCTCGACGATACCCTCCAAGGCGCTGGCGGTCGGCACCCAGTACGTCCCCTCCTCGGCCAGCAACTCGGCCGTCTCGCGGTCCATGAACGTCGCGTGTTCGACGCTCGTTATCCCCGCGCGGACGGCGTTCTGAATCCCCCGCTGACCGTGGGCGTGCGCCGCCGTCGGGACGTTCTTCGCCGACGCCGTCTCGACGAGCGTTTCGAGTTCCTCGGGCGTGAGTTCCGGCGCGCCGGTCTGTGCGCCCTCGGTGAGGACGCCGCCCGTCGCCATGCACTTGACCACCTCCGCGCCGTGTTTCAGTTGCTCGCGGACGGCCTTCCGCACCTCGTCCGCCCCGTCGGCCTCCCGGCCGAACCGGTGGCCGTGCCCGCCGGTCATCACCACGTTCTCGCCGCAGGCGACGACCCGGGGACCGTCCAAGACGCCCGTTTCGACGGCGGTTCCGGCGTCGAGTGCGAGCGTTCCGGGCGCACCCAAATCGCGGACGGCGGTGACGCCCGCCTCGACGTTTGCGCGGAGGTTCGCGGCGGCGCGGTAACTCAGGAGTTCTCGGCTCTCGGCGTTCGCCGTCGTCACGTCCGGGCGGCCGTCCATCATCAGGTGGACGTGCGCGTCCACCAGACCGGGCGCGACCACCTTCCCCGAGACGTCGACGGTCTCCGCGTCGTCGGCGTCGTCGGCCGCGTCGTCGGCGTCGTCGCCGACCGCGACGATTCGACCCTCCTCGGGCGAGAGAGCGACGTCGGCGTCGCGCGTTCCGTTCGCGTCCGCGACGCGGCCGCCGGCGAGTACGTACAGGCTAGTCATATCTGCCGTCGGTTCGCCACCGCCCCGCGTAAACCTCCGGGTAGCGGTAGCGCGGGTCGGAGAAGAGAGCGCGTCGCCGGACCGGTCCGACGGGTCGAAAGCCGCGTTCGCACCTGTCGCACGGAGTTCGCCGTCCGTCGCGATTACTCGTCTTCGTCTTCGTCGGAACCGCCGAACTCCTCGACGATGGCCGCCACGTCGTCCTCCTCGACCTCGTGGTACCCCTCGTTGGAGATGGTGGCGATGGCGATTTCGTCGGCCGACAGTTCCTCCTCGCCGACGAGGAGGGCGCGGATGGCCAGCGTGACGCCGTCGTCCACGGAGAGGTTGTCGTCCCACTCGTCTTCGAGGAACTCCTGGATGTCCCCGCGGTTCGCGCCGATGGCGACGGCCTTCCACTCCTGGGGCGCGCCGGAGGGGTCCGTCTGGAAGAGGCGCGGCGCGGCGTCCGCGCCCTCGCCGTTCATGCCGCCGATGAGAAGCGACGCGCCGAACGGGCGCGTCCCGCCGATCTGCGTGCTCTCTTGGATGTCGTCCGAGAGCGACTTCGTCAGCGTCTCGACGCCGAGGGGTTCGCCGTAGCGGAGTCGGTTCCGCTGGGCCTCCGTCCGGGCGTCGTCGACGAGTTGCCGGGCGTCGGCGACGTGACCCGCGCTCGCCGCGCCGAGGTACTCGTCGAGTTTGTGCAACTTCTCGATGCTCTCGGTCTCCATGAGGCTCGAACTCGTCCGTCGCTGTGCGGCGAGGACCACGCCGTCCGTCGTCCGCACGCCGACGCTCGATGCGCCACGCTTGACCGCCTCGCGGGCGTACTCGACCTGATAGATACGTCCGTCGGGGGAGAACAGAGACGTCCCTCGGTCGTACGCCTGCTGGTCGTTACGGTTCATCGCTTACTTATCCGGTCCGGGCACTGATAAAGCCACCACCGGAACACGATATTACCGCATCTCGCCGCGAATCGGCGCTGCAGCGACCGTCACGGCGATTCCCCGCTCGACCGGTCGTCACAGCTCTTCGATGGTCGCCTCCGGCGCGTTCAACTTCACGCTCCGGATGCCCTGTTTCGCCTTCTGCTTCGAGGCGTACCCCTCTCCGCTGTCGGCGATTACGTTCCCGTTGTCGTGGACGAGTCGCCACCGGTACTGCCCGGCCTTGTCCTCGTAGAGCTCGAACGTCGCTGACACGCCTCGCCGTTCGACCCGGGCGAACTAAAACGTCGGCGGCGGTGACGACGCAAGACGACTCGGAACGACGCTCGCGGTACCTCAGATGCAAGGGCGACGGCTTTTGCCCGTCCGTCGCCGGACTCCTCAGAGAACTCATGGCAGCGTACGAAATCGGTCTCCTGTTCGTCGGCATCGCACTGTTAGGGACCGCCGTCCTGCCGCGGCTGTTGGAACACCAACCCCTGTCGTTTCCCCTCGTGTACGTCGCTTCGGGGACGCTCCTCTTCGCAGCCGTTCCCGGCGCGCCCGCCCTCGACCCGGTCGCGAACTCCTATCTGACCGAACGGCTCACCGAACTCGTCGTCCTGATATCGCTCATGGGTGCGGGGTTGAAGATAGACCGCCCCTTCTCCGTGTGGTCGTGGGCGGCGACGTGGCGGCTACTCGGCGTCGCACTGCCGCTTACGGCCGCTGCGGTGGCGGTTCTCGCGTGGGGATTCCTCGGCCTCCTGCCGGCCACGGCCATCCTGCTCGGGGCCGTCCTGGCGCCGACCGACCCGGTGCTCGCGTCCGGAATCGAGGCCGGCGCACCGCTGACGGAGTTAGAGGAGGAGGCTGACCCGCGCTACAGGTGGGGGTCGGTCCGGTTCGCGCTCACCTCGGAAGCCGGCCTCAACGACGGGCTGGCGTTCCCGCTCACGAACTTGGCTATCGCCGTCGCCGGGGCTTCGGTCGCAGGCGCATCGCTCGCTGACGGGAACTCGTGGCTGTTGGAGTGGTTCCTCGTCGACGTCCTCTACAAGATCGGCGCGGGGCTCGTCCTCGGGTACGTGATCGGACAGGTCATGGCCCGGTTCCTGTTCCGCCTGCCGATTCCGGAGAGCGTCGCCGAGATGCTGCACGGGCAGGACGTGATGGCGGGCGTCGAAGCGTTGGCGACGACGTTCATCGCGTACGGGGCGACCGAACTGCTTGGGGGGTACGGCTTCATCGCCGTCTTCGTGGCCGCACTCTCGCTTCGACGCTTCGAGTGGGAGCACGACTACTACGTGGAGCTTCACGACTTCGCCGTCCTCACGGAGCGAGTGTTGATGGCGACGGTGCTCCTGCTGTTCGGGGGTGCCATCGCCGGCGGACTGCTCTGGCCGCTGACCGTCCCGCAGGCGCTAGTCGGTCTGGCTCTCCTGTTTCTCGTCCGACCGCTCGCCGGCGCTCTCAGCTTCGTCGGGACCCCCGCCTCGTGGCCGGAACGGGCCATCGTCTCCTTCTTCGGCATCCGGGGCATCGGGTCGTTCTACTACCTCTCGCACGCGTTGGCCGAGGCGTCGTTCCGGGAACGGGAACTCGCCGTCGCGGCCGAGGAACTGTGGGCGTTGGTGGGGTTCGTCGTCCTCCTGTCGATAGTCCTGCACGGGGTGAGTTCGAGTCCGGTGATGGACGCGTTCGACCGGTGGACGGAAGGGGGCGAAAGCGCCGTCGCCGAGGGCGAGGCACACCCGTAACGGCCTCGAAACGCCGGTGCTCGGCCGGACGCGTCGCGGAATGCGCCGCCGAGTCAGCCCCTCACTGCGGTCGGAACGCCCTGAACGTGTCTCTCTCCAGCGCGACGGTTTCGACCTCCGCGAGGCCGAGGTCGGTGAATATCTTTCGCCAGTTCCGGTAGTACAGCGGCATCTCCTCGTCCACGTAGTTCACCGCCGGGCCGTCGCCGCCGGCCGACGACGCGCCGTCGCTTCCACTTCCGCCGCCTTCGTTCTCCACGGTGACGACGAGTTCGTCCGCGATTCGGGCTATCTCCTCGAACACCCACTCCCCGTCGGGGTGGACGTGCTGGAGCGTCTCCACCGAGTAGACGGCGTCGAACTCCCCGTCGTCGAACTCGCCGACGCGTTCGGCTATCGAGTCGGCGTAGAACGACCCCTCTGATTCGAGTTCGGGGTACTCCTCGGCCATCACGTCGAAGGAGTCCTCATTCACGTCGATGCCCGAGAGGTTCCGGTACCCGCTCTCGCGGAGGTGCGCGAGGTGTCGCCCCGCGCTACACCCGAGTTCCAAGACGGACCCCTCGGGGCCGACGGCCGAATCGAGCACCTCGCGGAGGCGTTCGCTCGTCTCGTTCGGGCCGTAATACGCGTAGTAGTCCGGAGAGTACTCCCCGGAGAGCGTTTCCCACCGCCGCCGAACGTCGTCGGCATCCATTCGTACTCGGTCGGACGCCACACGTAAAGTGTCGTCGTTGGGCGGTGGAGATTGGACGGCGGACGGCGGAAGAACGCGAACGGGGGAGGGTACCCGGAGGGGCGGAGCGTCAGAGGTTCGGACGGTTACTTCCGCGTCTCCCACCCGCCGACGGGCATCGCCCGCCGTCGGTCGGTGACGACGCGGTTCGCCGCGTCGTACGCGACGACGCCCGCGCGGTCCAGTTGCGGGAGGTGGTCGTAGTGGAGCGACAGCTCCAGCGCCGTTCTGTCGGCTTCGCTCAGCGGTCCGTCGGCCGTCGCGCCTTCGAGGGCGGCGACGCCGAAGGCGAGTTCGTCGAGCGAAAGCGGCGGCGTCGCCCGGCGCAGGACGGCGAGGACGTTTCGTTGCCGCGGCGTGGCGGGGCGGTACCGGGGTTCACCGACGTCTCGAACGGACGACGAACGGGACATGCCGCCCGAGACGCCGTTCTCCGACGTGAACGTAGCGCCTCTATACTTTGGTCCGGGACTGCCGCGCTGCGACGAACGCGGTGCGACGGACGAAAGAGACGCGCTCCCGGTCGGTTCGCCCCGATCCGGCGTCACGCGTCCGGTTTCGGTCGCTTGAACACCAGCGCCGTCGCGCCGTTCGCCCCGGCCGTCGAACGGCCGTCCGAGAGGGTGGCGACGAGTTCCCACTCCGCGTCGCCTAACTGGTTGAGGGCCCCCTCCATCGGTCCCGTGTCGCCGCTGAACAGGCCGCCGTCCGACGTTCTGATTATCTTGTACTCCCACTTCATCGGTCGTCGCCCCCGTCGGTCCGGTCGGACCGGTCCGCCCGTTCGTAGGTGACGAAGTCGAACGCCTCCCGTTCGTCGCGTTCGACTTCCTCCCACCTGCTCTCGTCGAACTCGGGGAACGTCGTCTCCCCCTTGTAGTCGTCGCGGAGTTCGGTCAGCACCATGCGGTCCGCGCGCGGGAGGAACGCCTCGTAGACGGCCGCGCCGCCGACGACGTACGCCGTCTCGACGCCCATCTCCGCGGCGGCCGACTCCGTGCGCGCCGTCGCCTCCTCGACGGAGTTCGCCGGAACCGCACCGTCCGGTAAGTCGAGATTCTGCGTCGAGAGGACGACGCTCGTCCGCCCGGGGAACGGCTCGCCGAGGGCCTCGACGACGTTCTCGTACGTCTTCCGCCCGAGGACGACCGGATGGCCCGTCGTCGTCCGCTTGAAGTGCTCCATGTCCTCGGGGAGGTGCCACGGCATGCCGCCGTCGCGCCCGATGACGCCGTTGTTCGCCACCGCGGCGACGAGGACGTACTCGACGTCGCCGGCGTCGGGCCTCCCGGCGTCCGCCTCGCCGGAGTCGTCCGCGGTCATCACTCCGCCACCGCGAACCGGATGCCCTCCGCGGGGTCGTAGCCGCGGAGTTCGATGTCGTCGTACGTCAGTTCGTCGAGGGGCTTGTCCGCCACCTCGATAGTCGGGCGTTCGCGGGGCGTCCGCGAGCACTGTTCGAGGAGTCCGGGCACGTGGTCGTAGTCTCGCGCATCGTCGGGCTCCGCGGGGGCGGACTCGACCAACCAGTCCCGCACGTCGAGGTACTCGGAGCGGTCCGACACGTCGGCCAGACGCGCCTGCAGGCCCGAGAGGTGGTCGGCGTACCACGCGCCGCGTTCGCCCTCGCCGCAGTAGACGTGCGCGTCCACGACGGTGTGGGCGAACGTCCCCGGTTCGAAGCCGGTTCGCTGGGCGACGGCGGTCAGGAGAAGCGAGTAGGCGGCGATGTTGAACGGGATGCCGAGCGCGGTGTCGCCCGAACGCTGGGTGAGGTGGAGGTTCAACCGGTCGCCCTGCGCGTTGAACACGAACGAGTAGTGACACGGCGGCAGGGTGGAGACGGCGGCGTTGGCGGGGTGCCACGCGTTCACGACGAGGCGGCGGGAGTTAGGGTTCTCGCGCAGTTGGTCGAGGACGTACTGGATCTGGTCGAACGTGCGTTCGTCGTCGTTCATCCAGCGGTGGTCGTCCTCGGGCCACGCCTCGCCGGGCAGGCCCTCCTCGGGGACGGGGAAGCGCCGCCAGAACCGCCCGTAGGCGGTGTCGAGGCGGCCCTCCTCGTCGGCCCACGCGTCCCAGATGCCCGTCTCCTCGCGGAGCGTCCGGATGTGCTCCTCGCCGGAGAGGTACCAGACGAACTCGTGGATGAGCGAGTTCCAGCGAAAGCCCGAGAGATCCTTCGTCGTCAGGAGCGGAAAGCCCTCCGCGAGGTCGATTTCGTAGTGCTGGCTGAACGCCGAGATGGTGTCCACGCCCGTTCGGTTCGGTTTGTACTGCCCGCCGGAGAGAACGTCCGTCACTAAGTCGAGATACTGTCTCATGGTGCCCCCAAGGTCTGTCGAGAGGTACCTCCCACTCCTATTAAAAATCGAGGAAGCGGAGATGCGTCCGAGAGACAGAACACCGAAATCCCTCTCGCCCGTAGCGACGGACGTGATTACCAACCTCGCCCGCGGCGTCAACGCCTTCACCAGCAACGCCTTCCTCGTCACCGGCGAGACGACTGCGCTCGTCGATACCGGCGCGAACTTCGACGTCGTCGCCGCGATTCGAGAGCACGCGGACGAACTCGACCGAATCTATCTCACCCACACGCACGACGATCACGTCGGCAACGTCGAGGCCGTCCGCGAGGCGTTCGGCGTCGAGACGTGGGGATTCGACCCCGACCACCCCCTCGTCGAGAACGAAATCGCGGACGGAGAGACGGTCGAAATCGGCGACGACGACTACCTCGCCCTCCACACGCCGGGACACAAGGACGACCACCTCTGCTTGTACTCGCGGGAGGCGCGGACGCTGTTCGCGGGCGACCTGATATTCGCGAACGGGAGTTTCGGCCGGACGGACTTAGCGGAGGGACACCGCCCGACGCTGATAGAGAGCATCGACCGCGTCCGCGAGACGGTCGGCTCCGACCTCGACGTGATGCACACCGGCCACGGCCCGAGCGTCGAGGACCGGGCCGTCGAGGACATCGAGTTCGCGGGCCGGGCGGCGCGGATGGGCTGACTGTAACTACTCGTCCGCGCCTTCGGGAATCTCGTCGGGTTCGCGGTCCTCGGAGACGACGCCGAAGTAGCCGGGTTCGTCGCCGACGGGGTCGTTGATCACGAGTTCGTCCGCGTGCTTCATCAGCCACGGAATCGTCCACGCCACGACGCGGTCCTCGGTGTCGGCGTCTAACTCGGCGTCCGCCGGGAGGCCCTGAAGCAGGCGGGCGATTTCGGACACCGTGTACATCATCTCCTCGTCGAGGACCTCGCGGGGTTCGTAGAGGCGGTACGGGTAGAGCGTCTCGAAGTCGTCTTTCGGTCTGGGCATGATCACTCCTTCTCCGGCCGCGCGGAAAATCCCGCCGCTCCACCCCGAGGAATCACAACCGTTAACAGGGGTCGATAGAGCCCTGTTGGCATGGTTCGTCCGAAAGAGCGCCTCGTCTGGGTCTCCGTCTCCGACGGCTAGCGGACGAGAGAGCCGACGCTAGCGGACGGGGTGCGAAGAAAAATCGGGGTGTACGGAGTCGTCTACTCGAAGAGTTCGACGGCTTGCTCGTAGCGCGCGGAGGGTTCGTCCCAGTCGACGACCTCGAAGAAGTTCGAGACGAAGTCGCCGCGGGCCGGCCCGTAATCGTGGTAGTACGAGTGCTCCCAGACGTCCAGCGCCAGAATCGGGTGCGAACCCCACAGCGCGCCCTGGTCGTGTTTGTCCACGACGATGTTGCGCAGTTGGTTCGAGAACGAGTCGTAGACGAGAAGCGCCCAGCCGCCGGCGTTGCCCGCAGCGGCCTCGAACTCGCCCTTCCAGGCGTCGTAAGAGCCGAAGTCCTCCTCGATGCGGTCACGGAGTTCGCCCGAGGGTTCGTCGCCACCCTCCGGCGACATCGAGTTCCAGAACAGGTCGTGGAGGATGTGCCCCGACCCGTTGTGGGTGACGTTGCGAATCGCACCGGGCGACGAGGAGAAGTCGCCGTCCTCGCGGTTCTGTTCGAGGGTCTCCTCGGCGGAGTTCCAGCCGTTGACGTAGCCCTGGTGGTGGGTGTCGTGGTGCCACGTCAGCACCTGCTCGGAGATGTGCGGTTCGAGCGCGTCGTAATCGTACGGGAGAGGATCGAGTTCGTAGCTCATAGTAAGACCTCGCCCGATTGTACGTTGACAATTCTGATAAAGTTTGAGAAGCCGTATGGTACCGAGTACCAACGAGGGGGCATCGATACCGGGGGTCGGTCCAGTTCGGTAGCGGGAGGGACGCGGCGACTCGGAGGGTACGCTGGTCCGTCGAACCGAAAGGGGCACCGCCGACGGACTCGCTGTTCTCGACGTAAAACTCGGAGCGGTTTCCCGACCAGTCCGAAAAAATCGGCGGGCCGCCTCAGTGCGTGTGCTGACCGACCACGTCGGCGTTCCGCGCCTCGTCGTACCGTTGGGCCACGTCGTCCCAGTTGACGACGTCCCAGAAGCTATCGACGTACTCGCCGCGGTTGTTCTCGTACTGGAGGTAGTAGGCGTGCTCCCAGACGTCGAGGACGAGAAGCGGCGTCGAAGCGGACACCTGTTGGTTCTGGTGGTTCTCGTTCGCGACGACCAGCAGTCGGTCGGCGGCGTGGTCGTAGACGAGCTGTCCCCAACCCGACCCTTCGACGCCCTTCGAGGCGGCCGCGAAGTCGGATTTGAACTGCTCGAACCCGCCGAACTGCTCGTCGAGGGCGTCGGCGAGTTCGCCGCCGGGTTCGCCGCCGCCGTCGGGACTCATGTTCTCCCAGAAGATGGTGTGGTTGACGTGCCCCGAGAGGTTGAACGCGAGGCTCCGCTTTACGCTCTTTACGTCCCCCATGTCTCCGCTCTCGCGCATCTGTTCGAGCTGCTCCAGCGCGGAGTTGGCACCGTCCACGTAGCCTTGGTGGTGCTTGTCGTGGTGCAGTTCCATGATTCGCTCGTCGATGACCGGTTCGAGCGCGTCGTAGTCGTACGGGAGTTCCGGAAGTTCGTAGGTGGCCATGGGTGCTTCGAACGAACCCACGACAGACACCCGGTTAAATGTTAGCCAAGTTATACTTTCGGGTCACTTTCACGGTCGATAAACAGTCGCTTCAGCCGTCCGTTCGTTCGATTTCGACCGCGCTCGACGATTCCTTGCGGCGGTCGTACTCTATCTCGCGGGCGACTTTGGCGGCGATGTCGCTCCCGAACTCGCGTTCGACGACGTGGAGGGCCAGGTCGATGCCGGAGGTGACGCCCCCGGCGGTGAGTACGTCGCCGTCGTCCACGAACCGGGCGTCTCGAACCTCGGCCCCGGCGTCTTCGAGGTCTGAGAGGGCGGAGTGGTGGGTGATCGCCGGACGGTCCTCGAGGAGGCCCGCGCGGGCCAAGAGCATCCCGCCGGTACAGACGCCGGCGACGGTCATCCCGAACTCCGCGAACGCCGCGAGTGCCCCCGGAATGTCCCCTTTCTTCGCCTCCATCCCCGCCCCGGGTTCCGTGGCGTCGCTCCACCCGCCCCCGGGCACGAGGATGAGGTCGGTCGATACCGAGGCTTCGGGGTTCAGTTGGCCGTCGACGGCCACCTCGAGTCCGTGATTCGCGGTGACCGTCTCCCGGTCGTCGAGGGTGACGAGTCGCACGTCGCAGTCCGCGCCGAACCCGGCGGCGGTCCGAAACACCTCGTACGGCCCCACGGCGTCCAGTTCGTCGAACCCGTCGTAGAGCAGGATGCGAACGTTGTACACGACTCCGAATCGTCCCGCAGGGGTAAATCGGGTTCGGCTACCCCCCTCGCCAGGGGCCGCCTCGAACCGCACTCCCGCCTGAAACAGTCGGTATCTTCTTAACGTCTCGGCAGTCTCCCCGCGCCGCGGATGCTCGTATCGAGCATCCATCAAGTTGGATGAACTTTACCGCCCCGATAGCGCGGGATTAGCGGCCGGTATCTCGGTTCGGTCGCCGTTAAGAACCGATAGGGACCGACAAAAATCGGGTGACGTATCGGGAATCGTGGGTATGCAGTTCATACCTATCGGCGGGAAACGCTTCTGGGGTAGACGTAGTGCACAGAACTATCGACGACGTGGCGCGGCACACCGCGTCCCTGTTCGGGTCGATTCGGTCGACAGCGACGGCGGTGAGGCGTCGGAAAGACCCTCGCGTTATCGTGCTCGCGGTGGCGACATTCGCCGTCGTCGCGGGCGTCGTCGTGGGACTCGTCGCGCGGTGGCCCCTCGAAGGTGTCGTCCTCTCGTTCCTCCTGACGGCGACGCTCGCGGCGGTGTACGCGACGTCCGGCCCGCCGGCGTTCCGGGGCGGGGAGATTCGTGCGTTCTCGGCGACGTTCCGGCGACGGACCGGCGGTCGGACGGCCGACGAGTCCGCCGCCCGCAGCGAATCGGAGGCTGGCGACGTCTCGGCCGAACGACTCCTCCAAGAGGCGGGACTGCTCGCAGACGACGCCGGCGTGCGGAACGCCGCGGCCTACGAGGCGGCAGTTCGCGGACACGACGCCGCCGAGTTACCCCGTATCGCGCGCGACTTCGAGTCGGAGTGGCGGCGTCGAATCGTCGACATGGACGGGCGGGACGGCGACGCCGCCGCCCTCGCGTCTCTGCTCCGCGTCCCCGAGGAGGACGTGGAGTTGGAGTGGGACCCCGAAGGACCCGCGCTCGTCGCCTCCGTCCGCGGCCAACGCGCGGGTAACTGGCCGTCGCGGGCGGCGTTCGTCGCCGACGTGACCGCCGTCGCGGAGTTCCGGTCGGCGTTCCCGAAGTGGTGGTCGCTCTCGCCGGCGATGCGGACGCGCGTCCTCGCGGCGCTCAGACTCTGTCTCGACTGGTGTCCCGCCTGCGACGGATCGCTCAGCATCGACCGCCGACCGTCGCGAACCGGCGACGCGGACAGACAACGTCCGACGGGCCGCCGAGATTCTCTCGGCGACGCGGACGAGACGCGACGCGTCTCGTCAGCCCCTCAGACTGCGTCCGATGACGTTGCCGAACGGAGTTCGGCAAGCAGTCGGGCTTCGCCTGACGGCGCCACCGTCCTCGCCTTGACGTGCCAAGCCTGCGGCGCGGACGTGTTCGCGGCCGAACTCGACGACGGGAAAATCGACCCCCGGACCGCCCCCGCCGACGCGGACGTCGAACTGTAGCTACGGTCACGGGAGGGGGTCGATGGCGTCGCGCCGACCGTCGAGAACCGCGAACCGTTCCCCCCGGAGACGCTCTAACAGGTGGAGCAGACGCTCCGCCCACCGCAGTTTCCGCGCCTTCGACGCCGAGAGGGAGGGGTCGTCGAACGCCCACCCGACAAACCGGAGTTCGTCCGCGCCGAAGGCGTCGGCGGCGAACGCGGCGCGGTCGCCGTCGGTGAACCCGCCGAAGTTGTAGACGGAATCGACCGGGGCCGCCTGCGTCGTCGCGAGGACGTGCGCGGGGTCGAACGTCGGAACCCACTCCCGCACCGCGGGCACGTTGTCGCCGTGGGCGTGGGCCGCGACGGGCGTCCCCTCGCGGGTGAGTTCCCGCGCCGTCTCGGGGTTCTTGTCCAAGTCCGTCACCATCAGGTCCACGTCGAACCCGGCGTCTCGAACCGCGTCCGCGGCGGTGGAGGCGGCGAACACCCGGTCGGCGTCGCCGACGCGTTCGACGTCGTCGGGGAGAGAGGGCGCCGCGCCGACGACGGCGACGGTCCGACCGGTGCAGTCGAGCCTCTCGACGTCGAACGGCGTCGCGTACTCGGCGAGAACGTCTCTGGCGCGTTCGTCGCCGCTCCGGGGGTACCCGAACTCCGCGAGAATCGACTCGTAGACGGGTTCCCACGCTTCGAACCGCACGGCTACCGCTCTCCGAGTATAATACGGTGTGGGCCGGAATGGCACCAAGTACCCCTACCCGTATGCCCTTCCGGCGTCCAGTGGTGCGTTTTACGTCCGTCCGGCATAAGTTTTCTCTTAACTACCTCTCCGTACCCCGGACGAACGCCCGTCTGTCGGGGGTTCTCCGCGGCACTCTCTGGCACGATACTCACCTCGCCTCCGAGACGACGGCGTCGAGTGCGGCATCCGCCGCGTCCGAGGGCGAGTCCGCCGCCGCGCGCGTCGCCCGCAGGGCGTCCGGCGTCCCGAACAGGAGTGCGCCGCCGTCGCTCCCGCGGACGAACGTCGCGCCGCCGTCGGACGCCGCCGCGGCCACGGTCCGTTCGTCGGCGGCGGAGAGGCCGTCGAGTTCGAAGACCCTGACGACGGCGTCGCCCGCCATGTCGTCCTCGACGCCGAGGCGTTCGAGGTGGCGTTCGACCTCTCGGGGCGTCGTCGCGTCCAGTTCCTCGACTTCGACGTCGCCGCCGACGCGCACCCTCTCGCGGGCGAACGCCTCGCCGATGAGGGCGGCGTCGCGCGTCTCCCGGACGTCGTGGGTCCGGATCACGTGCGCGCCGCGTTCGACGGCCATCGACGTGGCCGCCAGCGACACCGGCAACGCCTCCTCGGTCGAACGCCCGGCGAACTCCCGGAGGAAGTTCTTCCGGTTGATGGAGACGAGAATCGGCCGGTCGAGTCCGCGGAACTCCCGGAGGCGGCGGAACGCCTCCCGGTCGTCTTCGAGCGTCTTTCCCTCGGACCACCCGCCGAAGGCGGGGTCCACGATGGTCTTGTCCGTGAGGCCGTTCATCGTCAACGCCTCGTAGATGTCGTCCACGTCCTCGACGGCCCCCGGGCGTTCGAGGTCCGGCGGACTCGCCATCTTCGCAACCGCGGCGTCGAACTCCTCGCAGACGCGCGGCATCTCCGGGTCGGCGAACCCGCAGATGTCGTTCACCATGTCGAACCCCCGCGAGAGGGCTTCTTCCGCGACTTCGTGGTAGCGCGTCTCGATGGAGAAGACGGCGTCGCCGGAGACGCTCTCTACGACGTCGAGGGCCGTGTCGAGTCGTTCGAGTTCCTCCTCGGCGGACAGCACCTCGAACCGCTTGTTCGCGGATTCGAGGCCCACGTCCACGATGTCCGCACCCTCGGCGACGAGTTCGGCGTCGACGTACTCGGCGGCCTCGCCCGCGTCGTTGAACACGCTCGGGTCGTACGGCGACTCCTCGGAGACGTTCAGGACGCCCATGATTCGGGGCGGGTAGTCGTCGCCGATGCCGAGTCCGGCCGCGTCGACGTTCTGCATACCCGGGCGGAAGGACGGCGGTTACATAGTCCGCACGGTCCCGGTCGCTCCGCGGGCCGCCGGGCCGGGAACCGCGAAGCCTCGGCGAGGGGCGTCTCGAACGCGTCAAGGCGGGGAAGTCACGCTCTTTTTATCCGTCCGTCGGTTACGTTCGGTCCATGGCGAAGGTCAGCATCGGACTCCGCGGGTGGCGCTTCGAGGAGTCCGAGGTGTTCACCGAGGGCGAGGAGTTCAAACCGCTCGACGAGGTTCCCGAGGACGTGCGGCGGCGACTCATCCGCCTCAGCTACCTCATGGGGAAACCGTGCGACGCCTGCTATCTCGTCCACGGCGAGGAGGAGAAGCGTCGCTGCAATCAGGCCGCCATCGTCTACGGCGAACCGATGGAGGAGGTACTCCTCTGCGACGACCACGAGGCGGACTTCCTCTACTGGTACCGCGAGGCGGGGGGCCGCGAGTTCCGCGGCGCCGAGGAGTTCCGCGACGAGTTCCACGAGTGGTTCGCCGACGGCGGCCGCGCCCCCGAGGGGTACGGCGGCCTCGAACACGTCGAGACGGACCCGAGCGAACTCCCGTCGCCGCCGGACCCCGAGGAACTGAACCGCCGACTCAACGAGAACTACGGCGGGAAGCGAAAGCGCATCAACCTCAAGACGGGAACCGTCACCTACGAGGAACCCGGCGAGGAGACGGACGAGGACGACTCGGTCGAGGAGTTAGACGACTCCGACATCGACTTCGACCAGGAGTACCCGACGAAGTAGATGCCGCCGCGCCAACACAAACCCGTCGTCGTCGTCGTCGAACCGAAGACGCCCGGTAACATCGGAACCATCGCGCGCGCGATGAAGAACTTCGGGCTCACGGACCTCAAACTCGTGAACCCGCCGGAGATGGACCGCGACAGCGAGGCGTACGGCTTCGCCGGCCACGCCCGCGAGGACGTCCTCCCGAACGCCGAGGAGGTGACCTTCGAGGAAGTCGTCGAGAACTACCACACCATCGGCACGACGGCGATAACGAACGAGGACAGTCGCCGACACGTCCGCTTCCCGTACAAGACGCCCGTCGAGGTGCGCGAGAGCCTCGAAACCGTCGAGACGAGGACGGCGCTCGTCTTCGGGCGGGAGGGGAAGGGCCTCAACAACGAGGAACTGGCCCGACTCGACGAGGTGTGCTCCATCCCCGCGAGTTCGGAGTACCCCGTCTTGAACCTCGGACAGGCCGCGACGGTGCTCATGTACGAACTCCGGAGCCTCACCGTCGAGGAGACGCAACTGCCCGACGTGGAACGCGAACGCGCCGACGAGGCGGACATCGACCGGTTCTACGACTTCTTCTCTGACTTCCTCGACTCCGTGGAACACCGCGACCACAAGCGCCCGAAGACGATGCGGATGATGCGCCGCCTCCTCGGCCGCGCCCACCCGACCGAACGGGAGGTACACACCCTCATCGGCATCTTCCGCCGGGCGAACCGCCATCTCGGCGAACGCGCCTCCCCGGACGACTCGGACGCCGCCGACGCGACGGCGGACGCCGGAGCGAACGCCGAACCGCGCCCGGACGACGACTGAGCGTCGGATCCGCGTTCCCGAACCGCCCGCGCGTCACTCCTCGCCGTCCGCTCCGTTTTCTCCGTTCTCGTCGCCCTCTCCGCTCCCGTCGCGCCGGGCGAACATCGTCAGCGCCACCATCGAACAGACGTCCTCGCCGTCCCCGTTCGAGGTCGTAATCCGCACGCGGACGAGTCCGCGACTCGGCGTCTCCTCGACTTTCTCCAGCACTTCCGTCCGAACCGAGAGCGTATCGCCCGGTCTGACGGGCCGCCGCCAGCGGAGTTCGTCCACGCCCTTCGCGCCCAGCGACGCCGACTCCGAGAGGAACTCCTCGACGAGCATCCGCATCGTCATCGCGGTGGTGTGCCACCCGCTGGCGATGAGGCCGCCGTACATCGACTCCTCCGCCGCCCGTTCGGGGTCGGTGTGGAACCACTGCGGGTCATACTTCTCCGCGAACGCCAGAATCTCGTCCTCCGTCACGTCGTACTCGCCGAACTCCTCCTCGTCGCCGACGGAGAAGTCCTCGAAGAACGTCGTCATGCCAGGCACGTCGTCCGCCGCCGGCAAGTACGTGCGGGTGACGGACGACGACGCCGGATACGGAGAAAATCGACCGACTGCGGTATCTCTCGGTAACCGTTTTGCGCGTCCCGACCCTACCGAGCGAGTATGAGCCACCGTCCACCCCGGCGACTCCGCCCGCTGATGCTGTTGGTGGGCGTCTCCATTTTGGCGTTCTACTCGCTGCTCTCGTACGGGAGTTACGTCCTCCTCGTCACCCTCTGGCGGTTGCGCCCCGACCCGGTGACGGCCGGACTCGTCGTCGGCGCGACGGCCGTCCTCTTCGGGTACGCGAGCCTCCGCTTCGGCACGCGCCGCCTCCTCTCGCGCCTCGACGCGCGCGAACTCCCGCGGAGTCGGTATCCGGGCGTCTACGGCATCTCAGACCGCCTCGCGGCCGAGATGTCCGTCGATACGCCCCGGATTCTGGTGACGCGACTCCCCGTCCCCAACGCGTTCGCACTCGACACCGCGGGCCGCGACACCGTCGTCCTCGACGCCGCCCTGTTCCGACTGCTGGACCGCGAGGAGTTCGAGGGACTGCTGGCGCACGAACTCGCGCACCTGGAGAGCAAAGACAGCCTCGTGCAGACGTTGACGTTCACGACGCTCCAGACGGCGGTCGGACTCGTCTCGCTCCTCGTCGCGCCGCCCGTCTTCCTCGTGACGGGACTCGCCCTCGCGGCGGCGTGGGTTCGGGGCGACCCCCGGTCGTGGCCGCGGACGCTCCCGGGCCGCCTCAAGGCGCGCATCGAGGAGGCGGTGTCCGTGCTCATGGTCGGCATCACGCTTCTCGCGCGCGCGCACTCGCGGCGGCGGGAGTTCGCCGCCGACGACAGGGCCGCGGAGGTGACCGGACGGCCGTTGGCGCTCGCCCGCGCCCTCCGAAAGATAGAGCGCACCGCCGAACCGCGGTTCGGCCTGCTGTCGCCCCTGTGGGTGTACGGCGAAGTCGAGTCCGAGGAGGAACGCACCCTGCGCGACCTGTTCTCGACGCACCCCCGAACGGAGGACCGGGTCGAACGGTTGCGCTCGCGCGCCGACTCCGGCCGCGTCGAGGTGGAGGTGCGGTAGCGAACACCATCGGGAGAACACCCAATACCGTCGTCGTCCGACGTCCGGCCATGTCCGACGCCACCGACGCGGCAGACGCCGCAGACGCCGCCGTCCGAACCTCGACGCCAGAGAGATAGACGGCGAACCGTTCTCTCACGTTGCGGCCGCCCTCGACGAACTCGGCGAACGGGAGACGCTCCTGTTGGTGAACAGTTTCGAACCCGAACCGCTGTACGCCGTCTTAGAACGCCGCGGCTTCCACTCCGAGACGACGGAAGTCGCGCCCGACGAGTGGCACGTCGAAATCACGCCCGCGTGAACATATTCGGGGTAATCGACACCCCGGCCGGCGCGGAACGTCCGACCGCATGACTGAGCGAAAACTCGACTTGCGCGACGTTCCCCCGCCGGAGCGACACCCGAAGATTTTCGAGACGTTCGAGGGCCTCGACGGCGGCGAGCGTCTCACCCTCGTCAACGACCATGACCCGAAACCGCTGTACTACCAGATGGAGGCCGAGGTGCCGGAGTCCGACCCGGACGCGTACGAGGTAGAGCGGGTCGGTCCGAACGAGTTCGTGGCGACGATTCCGAAGAAGTAGCGCGGGTCAGGCGCGCTTTTGAATCTCCTCGCGGAGCACGTCGCTGACGATTTCACCGTCGGCGCGGCCGCGAAGCGCGCCCATCGCCTCGCCCATGAGGGCGGAGAACGCGCCCATTCCCTCCTCTTTCACCTGTCCCTCGTTTCGCTCGACGACGCCGGAGACGGCCTCGCGGACCTCGTCCTCGGAGACGCCGGAGAGCCCGGCCTCCTCGACGGCTTCCTCGGCGGTGAGCGTCGGGTCCTCGGCGATCGTTTCGAGCACGTCGTTGACGCCCTCCTTCGCGAGTTCGTCGTCCTCGACGAGGCGCATCACGTCCAGCAGGTGGTCCTCGGTGACGTTCTCGACGGGGACGTCGTCGCGCCGCAGTTCCGTCATCGTGGACTCCAGCAGTCCGGCCGCGAACGTCGCGTCGATGCCCTCCGAAACCGCCCGCTCGAACAGGGGCATCCGCCGGCCGTAGGCGACCTGTTCCGCGAGTCCCGGCCCGAGACCGAACTCGGACTGGTAGCGTTCGACCTTCTCGGTGAGCAGTTCCGGCGTCTCCACCTCGCTCTCGTCGAGTTCGACCGGCGGCACGTCCGTCTCGGGGTACATCCGCGCTGCGCCCGGGAGGGGACGGAGGTAGCGCGTCGTGCCGTCCTCGTTCGCGCCGCGCGTCTCCTCGGGCACGCCGTCGAGCGCCGTCTCCGCGCGTTCGGCCACGGCCTCGATGGCGAGTTCGGCCGTCTCGGCGTCGGCGGCGACGATGGCCACCGCGTCGTCGTCGCCCGCGCCCACCGCGTCCTTCAGGGCCGCGACTTCCTCCTCGGTGACGCCGTAGGCGGGGAGTTCGTCCGTGTGGAAGATGCCGCCCGCGCCGTGGCGCTTGGCGTGGTCGGAGAACTCGGTGCCGAGGCGGCGGTCCGGCTGAATCTCGCGGCCGACGAGTCCGTCGAAGCCGTAGAGGGGCACCGCCGTGACCTTCCCGCCGGAGTTCACCGCGCCGCCGACGACGCCGCTTTCAGTGTCCTCGAAGACGTCGGTCACGTCCGTCGTCTCGCCGACGGAGGCGTCCCGCGACCGGAGTTCGTCGCGGATGTCCAGCAGTTCGACCTGCCGGCCGACTTCGAGGCGGACTATCTCGTCTATCTGGTCCAGCGCCTGCACGCCCTTGATTTCGACGCGCGCGCCGTCTTCGATGGAGACGTTCACGTCCTGCCGGATGGTGCCGAGTCCGCGCTTGACCGTCCCGGTCGAACGGAGGAGCATCCCGATGGTCTCGGCCGCCTCGCGCGCCTGTTCGGGCGAGGAGATGTCGGGTCGCGTGCCGATTTCGACGAGGGGGATGCCGAGGCGGTCGAGCGAGTAGACGACGCCCTCGTCGGTCTCCTCGACTCGCTGGGCGGACTCCTCTTCGAGCATCAGGTCCTCGACGCCGACGGGGCCGTCGCTCGTGGATATCTGGCCGTCCTGCGCGACGAGCGACGTTCGCTGGAAGCCGGAGGTGTTCGACCCGTCGATGACGAGCTTCCGCATGACGTGGGCTTGGTCCACCGTCTCCATGTCCAGGAGCGAGGCTATCTGGAGGACCACCTCGCGCGCCTCCTCGTCGAGGCGGTGCGGCGGTTCCTCGTCCTCCTCGACCAGACAGGTCGTGTCGTACGCGAGGTACTCGAACTCGCGTTCGACGCGGCTCTCTTCGAGGGCGGCCTCGTCGAGTTCGCCCAGTTCGCTCTTCGTCGGGTGGAGAAAGCGCGTGAACCGTCGCTCGGACTCCGAGGGTTCGCGAATCTCCGTCGGACACTCGCAGAACAACTTCGTCTCGGTGTCGAGCTGCTGGTGTATCTCCAACCCCGCGACGAGCCCCAAACTCTCGTAGTCGTACTCGCTCATTGGTGCCAACTGCGAGTGCGGGGAGTAAAAAAGGATTCAGTCCGCGACGCGGGCCGCGCGGGAGGGTCGGCGGGACGGTTCCGACGGGAGTTCCGACGGACCGTCGCACCGTGGGGGGAGGGGCGAAATCGTGCGAGCCGTGTCGTTCGGTTCCGGGTCGCCGGCCGACGCCTCAGACGCGCCGCAACCCTTGGCCGATACCTCGGCCCTCGTCGCACTCGGGGCACTCGAAGTGCCATCCGTCGTTCGTCGCTCGCCCCTCGGGGAACGTGGCTCCGCAGCTTCGACATTCGAGCATGTCTCGGCCGCTCTCCCGCCGGTATTGAAGGCTCGGCATGATTCCAATTTTGAGTGATCGTATCTTGAAAATATCGGTTCTTCGCCGGATGTGTGACTGATTCTCTCTCCCGGACATTCGCTCGCCGACGAACTCTCGGATTCGGTTCGAGAAAGGAGGGTCGTCGTACCGCCGGCCGGCGATCGCCTGGTGACCGAGGGGCGACACCCGGTCGAACGGACGGGTGCGACGAGGCGCGGTCCGTCGTTCAGTCGTCGCCGAGGATGCCGCGGTGGGTCATCCTCTCGGGGTCGAGCACTTCGTCGGCCTCCTCCTCGGTGAGGTAGCCCTCCTCGACGGCGACTTCCCGGACCGTCTTGTCCTCCGCGAGCGCCTTCTTGGCCACCTTCGACGCCTTGTCGTAGCCGATGGCGGGGTTGAGCGCCGTCGCCAGCGCCATGCTCTGTTCGACCTGCGTCTCGCAGTGCTCCTCGTTCGCCTCCAGTTTGGCGACGAACCGTTCGGCGAACACCTCCGCGGAGTTCGAGAGCAGTTCCGCCGACTGCAGGAAGTTGTGCGCGAGGACAGGCTTGTAGAGGTTGAGGTCGATCTGTCCCTCGGCGGCCCCGGCGGCGACGGCGGCGTCGTTGCCGACCACCTGCTTGTGGACCTGGTTGACCGCCTCGGCGACGACGGGGTTTATCTTACCCGGCATGATGGACGACCCGGGCTGGTTCTCGGGCTGTTCTATCTCGCCGAGGCCGTTGCGCGGCCCCGAGGCGAGCAGTCGGAGGTCGTTCGCTATCTTGTTCAGAGAGCCCGCGATGGTCCGAAGCGCGCCGTGGGCCTCGCTCATGGCGTCGTGGGCCGCCTGCGCCTCGAAGTGGTCGTCGGCCTCGCGGAACTCGACGCCCGTCTCCTCGGACATGTACTCGGCGGCCTTCTCGGGGAACTCGGGGTGGGTGTTGAGGCCCGTCCCGACGGCGGTGCCGCCGAGTGCCAACTCCGAGAGGTGCGGTTGGACGTTCTCGGCGCGTTCGATGCCCTTCTCGACCTGCGTCCGGTAGCCGCCGAACTCCTGCCCGAGGCGGACGGGGGTGGCGTCCTGCAGGTGAGTCCGGCCGGTCTTGACGACCCCGTCGAACTCCGCTTCCTTCTCCGCGAGGGCGTCGCGGAGGGTCTCCAACGCGGGCACGAGGTCCTTCACGACCGCTTCGAGGGCGGCGACGTGCATCGCCGTCGGAATCACGTCGTTCGAGGACTGCCCGTAGTTGACGTGGTCGTTCGGGTGGACGACCCGGTCGCCGATGCCCTCGCCCATGATTTCGGCGGCGCGGTTGGCGATGACCTCGTTCGCGTTCATGTTCGAGGAGGTGCCCGACCCCGTCTGGAACACGTCCACCGGGAACTCGTCGTCGTGTTTCCCGGCGATGACCTCGTCGGCCGCCTCCACGATAGCGTCGGCGACGTCGTCCTCGACGAGTCCCAAGTCGCGGTTCGCCTGCGCGGCGGCCTTCTTCACCACGCCGAGTGCGCGGACGAACCGCCGCCCGAACGTGATTCCGGATATGGGGAAGTTCTCCACCGCACGCTGGGTCTGCGCGCCCCAGTAGGCGTCCGCAGGCACTTCCATCTCGCCGAGACTGTCCCGCTCGATGCGATAGTCGTCGTCGCTCATGTCCGGGGGCACGACGGGCGGGCGCGTAAAACCCATTGATACGAATCTATCGTCAGGGTACGGACCGCGTCCGAGTCGCCCCGGCGACGCGGAATCCGAGATGCGGTGAACTGTCTCCTCACGGATCCGACGCCCGGCTGTTAAAACTGTACGAGGATTTATAATGGGACGAAGCATTACTCGGCTGTGACCTCGCTGGGCGAACGAACCTAAATGTGCCGTAAAACCGGCTCTACGCCCGCAATATTCCCTTCTTCGATGCGGAACTAAAAACTGACTCACAAATAAGTAAACTAGTAGAAATCTTTAAGTTAATCGTGCAGAATGGTAGAGTGAAACTCATACAGAGGAACGATTATGAAGGAAAATCACGATACGGACGGCGGCGTCTCCCGTCGGACGTACCTCAAGTTAAGCGGTGTCGCAGGCGCGACAGGGATCGTTGCCGGGTGTGCGGGCGGCGGCAACGAAGGCTCCACTCAGACCGACTCGGGCGGGAGCACCGACGGCGGCGAACAGACGACCGGGGGCGAGAGCACGCAGGGCGGCAGCGGTAACGCCCTCGAAATCGTCCACTGGTGGACGGCGGGGGGCGAACAGGACGCCCTCAACGCCCTCCTCGAAGGCTTCAAAGAGAAGCACCCCGACGCGACCGTCAACAACAACCCCGCGCCCGGCGGTGCGGGTTCGGCGCTGGACACGGTCATCAAGAACCGCGTCCTCAACCAGAACCCCCCGAGCACCTTCCAGATTTGGCCCGGGAAGGCGCTGACCGAGTACGTCGACGGCGACGTACTCCGCGACATCAGCGACTCGGTGTGGTCCGAGGACATGCGCAGCGCCTACCGACAGGGCGTGCAGAACCTCTCGAAACCCGGCGGCAACTACGTCGCGGTTCCCATCAACATCCACCGCCTGAACAACCTGTTCTACAACGTCTCCGTCCTCAAAGAGGCGGGCGTGGACCCGTCGAGCATCTCCGACCCCGGAGCGCTCACGAACGCCCTCAAGAAGGTCTCCGAGAACACGGACGCGGTGCCGATGGCCCACCAGACGCAGTCCCCGTGGTCGTCCGTCCAGCTGTGGGAGAACATCTTCCTCGGCTACAACGGCGTAGAGGCCTACAACTCGCTCACGCAGGGCAAGGTCTCCCAGCACGAAGACGCCGTCAGGGAATCCCTGCAGACGCTGAAGGACTACAGCCAATACTTCAACGACGACGCCGGGTCCATTGCGTGGGACCAGGCGAACAGTAAGGTCGTCAACGGCAACGCGGCGTTCATCCACCAGGGCGACTGGGCCGCGGGCCAGTACCAGTCCGCGGAGGGCTTCGAGTACGAGTCCGGCTGGAACATGGTTCCGTTCCCCGGCACGAAGGGGATGTACTCCGTCGTGACGGACTCGTTCGTCTTCCCGAAGAACAACCCGTCGCCGGAGACGACGCGGAAGTTCCTCCAGTACTGCGGGTCCGTGGACGCCCAGAAGCGCTTCAACCCCGTCAAGGGCTCCATCCCGCCGCGGACCGACGTGCCGACGGACCCGTTCGGTCCGTTCCTGCAGTCGCAGATTAAGGACTTCAAGAACTCCGAATCGCAACCGCCGACCATCGCTCACGGCACGGCCGTCACGCCCGAAGTCCACGGCAACATCGACGAGGTGTTCGCCAGCTTCAACGGGCAGTGGAAGGTTGACTCCGCGTACAACGGCCTCGTGAACGCGTTCTCTAAGTAGAGGACGGCTCACAACAAAATGTCCAACTCACTATTTCGACGACTCGTGAGCAACCGGTGGGGGGACGACAGCGACGAGAGCAGCGTGCGAACCGACGGCGGAACCGTGACCGAATCGTCCGCGGCGGGTGCGACAGCCACCCAGTCCGACCGGTCGTGGCGCGATAGCGAGTTCGTCCGGTCGCTTCCGTTCTGGCTGCCGCCCGCGCTTCTGATGGGCCTGTTCGTCTACGGAGCCATCGGCTGGAACGCCATCATCTCACTCACGGAGTGGGAGGGCTTCGGGTCGCCCGACTACGGCAACCTCGACGTTTCGATGTACGCGCGGATGCTCAGCGACCCGTCGTTCGTGGCGGCCGCGCGGAACACCGTCGTGTTGCTCGTGGTGTTTACGGTCGTCTCGCTCGTCGTCGGCCTGCTCATCGCCATCCTCATCGACCGGGGGATACGGTTCGAGAACACGCTCCGAACCATCTATCTCCTCCCGATGAGCCTCTCGTTCGTCGTGACGGCCATCTTCTGGGCGTGGATGTACAACCCCGAGATAGGCCTCGTCAACGTCGTCCTCAGGGGAATCGGACTCGACTTCCTCACGACGGCGTGGATAAGCAACCCGCAGACCAAACTCGGGGCGGTCATCTTCGCGCTGATGTGGCAGTTCAGCGGCTACTGCATGGTCGTCTACCTCGCCGGTCTGCGCGCCATCCCGACCGACCAGTTCGAGGCGGCCCGCATCGACGGTGCATCGACTGTGCGGATGTACTGGCGCGTCATCATCCCGCAACTGCGGGCCTCGACGATGAGCGCCGCCGTCGTGCTGATGGTGTTCGCGCTCAAGGCGTTCGACTTCCTGTACGTCATGTTCGGCGACACGCCCGGCCCGGCGGCCGACATCCTCGCGACGATGATGTTCAGACAGGCGTTCAGCAACTCGAACTGGGCGTACGGCGCGGCGATAGCCACCGTCCTGTTCGGGTTGGCGCTGGTCGTCATCGGACCGTACCTGTACGTGCAGTACAAGCGGGGTGACCTATGAGCGTCCGCGACAGCGTCCGGTCCGTCGCCGCGTCGAAGGCGGTGCTGTACGCCGTCCTCCTCGCGATGGCGGCGTTCTACCTCGCGCCGTTGGAGAGCGGTCTCATGACCGCCATCAAGACGCAGGACGCGTTCTTCTCGACGACGCCGTTCGCCCCGCCCCTCGGTGAGGGGTTCACCCTCGACCCGTGGTTCCAAGCGTGGGCGCGCCTGCAGGGACCGCTGACGAACTTCTCCGGCGCGATGTACAACAGCATGTTCGTCGCCGTCCCGGCGACGGTGCTGTCGGGGTTCATCGGGTCCGTCGCGGCGTACGGCCTCACCAACCTCAAGTGGCGCGGACAGGCCGGCGTGCTGATGCTGTTCGTCGCGGGGATGTTCGTCCCCTACCAGTCCGTGTTGGTTCCGCTGACCCGGTTCTGGAGCATCGTGGGCCTCAGGGACATCCTCGCGGGGGTGCCGTTCCTCAGCACGCGTGTCGGTCTCATCCAACTCGTCGTCACCCACACCGCCTACGGGATTCCCATCTGCACCATCCTGTTCCGGTCCTACTACTCCGGCTTCGACGACTCGATGCTGGAGGCGGCGCGGATAGACGGCGCGACGTTCACGCGCATCTACCGCCGCATCATCCTCCCGCTGTCGAAGCCGATGTTCGCGGTGGTCCTCATCTACCAGTTCACGCAGGTGTGGAACGACTTCCTGTTCGCACTCGTCCTCGTATCGTCGCCGAGCAACGAAGTCGCGACCATCGCCCTGAACAAACTGCAGGGGTCGATGGTCCAACAGTACAACGTCCAGATGGCCGCCGCGTTCGTCGCGGCGCTTCCGACGCTTCTGGTGTACGTCCTGTTCGGAGAACAGTTCGCAGAAGGTGTCGCAGGTAACACATAATGTCAGAACTCGTATTAGACAACGTAACGAAGGTGTTCGACGACGGCGGGGAGGACATCGTCGCGGTTGACGGCGTCTCCGTCGACATCGACGACGGTGAGTTCCTCGTCCTCGTCGGCCCATCGGGGTGTGGTAAATCGACTACTCTCCGCATGATCGCGGGGTTAGAGACGGTGTCGAGCGGCGAGATTCGCCTCGACGGCCAGGTCATCAACGGGCGGCCGCCGCGGGAACGGGACATCGCGATGGTGTTCCAGTCGTACGCGCTGTACCCGCACATGACCGTCCGCCAGAACATGAGCTTCGGGCTCGAAGAGTCCACGGAGAAGTCGGACGACGAAATCGAGTCGCTCGTCACGGAGACGGGCGAGATGCTCGGTATCTCGCCGCTCTTGGACCGCAAGCCCGGCGAACTGTCCGGCGGGCAACAGCAGCGAGTCGCCCTCGGGCGCGCCATCGTCCGCGACCCGAAGGTGTTCCTGATGGACGAACCGCTCTCGAACCTCGACGCGAAACTCCGCTCGCAGATGCGGACGGAGCTCCAGCGTCTGCAGGAGGATCTGGACGTCACCACCGTCTACGTCACGCACGACCAGACGGAGGCGATGACGATGGGCGACCGAATCGCCATCCTCAACGACGGGGTGCTCCAGCAGGTGGCGACGCCGTTGGAGGCGTACCACCAACCCGCGAACCTGTTCGTCGCGGGGTTCATCGGCGAACCGTCGATGAACTTCTTCGAGACGGAACTGCGGGGCGACAGCCTCGTCGCGGACGAGTTCGAGTACCCCCTCTCGCAGGGGACGCTGGACGCCGTCGGCGACTCGACGCGCGTCACCCTCGGAGTCCGACCCGAGGACGTCGAACTCCTCGATTCGGGGTCGGCCTCGGGCGACCACGACTTCGAGACGCTCGTGGACGTGGTCGAACCGATGGGCAACGAGAACAACGTCTACCTTTCGTTCGCGTCCGGCGGCGTCACCGAGGGAACCTCGGTGGGCGACCAGACGCAGTCCGGCAACGTGACCGATTTCGTCGCGACGATAACCGGGATGCGCTCGATGGAGGGCGGCCAGTCCGTCGTCGCGCGCTTCCCCGAGTCGGCGATTCACCTCTTCGACACCGAAAGCGGCCGCACGCTGAAGAACCGGTCGCTCGACGAGCTCGAAGAGACCGAACCGCGACTCTGAGCTAGCGTTCGCGCCCCTCGTACTCTTCGGGCGTGAACGTCTTCATCTCCAAGGCGTGGATATCCGTCGTCATCGCGTCGCCGACGGCGTCGTACACCATCTGGTGCTGTTGCACGAGGCTCTTTCCCTCGAACGCCGGCGAGACGACGACGGCGGCGAAGTGGGCGTCCTCGTGTTCCTCGTCGGGCGCGCGGGGCAACGTCACCGTCGCCTCGGCGTCCTCGATACCCTCCTCGATGAGACGTTCGACTTCCGCGGTGTCCATGTCCGTACCGTACGTCGCTCTCGGATAAAACCCTCCGGAGTCCGCGGAGTCGGCGTCTACATCTGGTAGCGGCGTTCGTCGTCGCGTTGCGGGTACTGGTTCTGGCCGGTCATCTCGTCGTACGTCATGCCCGAGAGGTACTCGTCGTACGTCACGTCGTACCCCTGCCGGAGGTGGAAATCGAGGGTGCCGCGGTCCACGGTGGTCTGAAACAGGAGGTGGACCGCCCGGCGGACGAGTTCGTCGGTGTCGTCGGTGTCGAAGACGGCCGCGAGCATCGCCAGTTCGTGCCGCGTCTCCCGGTCGAGTCCGACGGCCTCCTCGTCGTCTATCTCCTTGAACGCCGTCTCCACGTCGGCGGTGAGTTCGTCGAGTCCCATGTCGCGGCCCGAGGGCCGGTCGGCGGATACCGTTTTCGCCTCGCGTCCGACGACCCGGCGGTCGGACGCCGCGCCGACGGGCGAATCGAGGGGGATAAACCGCCTCGCACCCACGAACCGACGATGACCGACGACGTTGACGAGGGTTCCTCGTCGAGCAGTCAGGCCTCGCCCGACGACGTCTCCGAGGCGGTCGAAGCCGACGCCCCCGCCCTCCCCGAGGACGCGGACGCCGTCCGCGAGGCGCTCGTCGAGTGGTACGAGGCGGACCACCGCGAGTTCCCGTGGCGGCGGACGGAGGACCCCTACGAGATTCTCGTCTCCGAGGTGATGAGCCAACAGACGCAGTTGGGCCGCGTCGTCTCCGCGTGGGAGGACTTCCTCGACCGGTGGCCGACCGTCTCGGACCTGGCGGCCGCCGACCGGAGCGATGTGGTCGCCTTCTGGACGAACCACTCGCTGGGCTACAACAACCGCGCGAAGTACCTCCACGAGGCCGCCCGACAGGTCCGCGACGACTACGGCGGCGAGTTCCCCGAGACGCCCGAGGAGCTCTCCGAACTCATGGGCGTCGGCCCCTACACCGCCAACGCCGTCGCCTCGTTCGCGTTCAACAACGGCGACGCGGTGGTGGACACGAACGTGAAGCGCGTCCTCCACCGCGCGTTCGACGTTCCGGACGACGACGCGGCGTTCGAGCGAGTCGCGTCGTTCCTCATGCCCGCGGGCGAGTCCCGCGTCTGGAACAACGCGATAATGGAACTCGGCGGCGTCGCCTGCGGGAAGACGCCGACGTGCGACGAGTCGGGGTGTCCGTGGCGGCGGTGGTGCCACGCCTACGAGACGGGCGACTTCACCGCGCCGGACGTGCCCGAACAGCCGAGTTTCGAGGGGAGTCGGCGGCAGTTCCGGGGGCGCGTCGTCCGAACGCTCGGCGAGTACGACGAACTGACGTTAGACGCGCTGGGGCCGCGGATTCGGGTCGACTACGGCGGGGAGTACGGTCGGGAGTGGCTCCGCGAACTCGCGGCGGATTTAGCCGACGACGGACTGGTCGAAGTCGAGGAACGCGATGGCGAGGCGGTCGTACGCCTCCGTCGGTGAGGGACGGAGCGAGACGCTCGGGTCGAATCAGCGTTCGCGCTCACCGTCGGCGGGCAGCGTGAACGTGAACGTCGCTCCCTCGCCGGGTTCCGAGTCCACCCATATCTCGCCGCCGTGTCGCTCGACGATGCGCTCCGAGAGGGCGAGACCGATGCCCGTCCCGGAGTGCTCGTCGGGGGCGTGGAGGCTCTGGAACACCTCGAACACCCGGTCGGCGTCCTCGGGGGCGATGCCGATGCCCTCGTCCGTGACCGAGACTTCCCACCGGTCACCGTTCCGTTCGGCCGAGACGTGCACCCGCGGCGGTTCGTCGCCGCTGTACTCGACGGCGTTGTCCAGCAGGTTCTGAAACACCTGGCGTAACTGCCCGCGGTCACCCTCGACGCGGGGTAACTCCTCGGCGGTAATCTCGGCGTCGGTCTCCTCGATTCGGACCTGCAGGTCGTCGCGAACGTCCGCGAGAACGCGCTCCAGTTCGACCGACTCGAAGGGGTTTCCGCGGGAGTCGACGCGCGAGTACTGGAGCAACCCGTCGACCATCTCGCGCATCCGGTCGGCGCCGTCGACGGCGAACTCGACGAATTCCCGGCCGTCCTCGTCGAGTTCGTCGCCGTACCGTCGCTCTACGAGTCGGAGGTAGCTCGACACCATCCGGAGGGGCTCTTGGAGGTCGTGGGAGGCGGCGTAGGCGAACTGCTCTAAGCGCTCGTTGGACTCCTCCAGCCGTTCGATCAGCTCTTCGAGTCGCTGCTCGCGCTGTTTGCGCTCGGTGACGTCCTGGGCCGCCCCGCGGAGGGAGACGACGTCGCCGTCGGCCGTCTGCGGGACGCCCTGAAGCCGTAGCCAGCGCACCTCGCCGCTGGCCGCCGTCCGGAGCCGAACTTCGAGATCGAACGGTTCGCCGGTGGCTAACGCCTCCTCGACGGCGTCCTCGACTGCGGGCTGGTCCTCCTCGTGGTACATGTCGAGGGCCTCCCCCAGCGGCGGTTCCTCGTCGGCGTCCACCTCCAACAGCGAGAAGATGTGGTCGGTCCAGAACACGTCCTCCGTCTTGGGGTCTATCTCCCAGCCGCCGACGTCCGCTATCTGCTCGGTCCGCCCGAGCAGATCGAGCGCCCGTTCGAGTTCCGCCTCGCGTTCGACCTGTTCGGTGATGTCCTGAGACATCCCCATCGCGCCGAAGACGGTGCCGTCGTCGTCCCGGACGGGGAACGTGCGGAACTCGGTGTGCCTGTCGCCGTCCCGGTGCGCGTACTCGAAGGTGTTCGCCTCGCCGTCGAGCGCCGCCCGGTACCGCGGCGTGAGATGCTCGGCCAACGCCGGCGATAGCACCTCCCGAACCGGCCGCCCTTCGAGGTCCTCGGCCGTCAGGTCGGACTCGGTGAGGGGGCTCCCGCCGATGGTCACGTACCGCATCTCCTCGTCGACGAGGCCCACGGCGCCGTTCGGGAAGTTCTCGACGACCGTCCGGTAGCGACGCTCGCTCCGTTCGAGTTCGCGTTCGCGTTCGACTCGCTCCGTGACGTCCTCGCCGATGCCCACGATGCGGGACAGCTCCCCGCTCTCGTCGTGCACGCTGGCTCCCCGGGCGTGGACCCACCTGACCTCGCCGTCGGGTCGGACGACCCGGTACTCCTCGTCGAAGTCGGTCTCCGGGAGGGCGGCGAACCCCTCTCGGACGCGGTCGCGGTCGTCGGGGTGGACGGCGTCGAGGAACGACAGCGGTTCGTCGTACAGGGTCTGCCTGTCGATTCCCCACACCTCCTCGAACGCGGGGTTGAGGTAGACGAACTCCTCGGCGTCTGCGGTCGCCATCCAGACGATCTCGTCCAGGTTCTCGGCCAGCATCCTGAACTTCGCCTCGCTCTCGCGGAGTCCCCGTTCGGCCTCCCGGCGTTCGGTGACGTCCTGGACGACGAGCATCCCCGCGTTCACCTCGTCGTCGACGTTTCTGACGGGCAGGGTGTGCGCGAAGAGGTGTCGGCCGTGGAACTCGGTCTCGAACGAGTTCATCTCGCCGTCGAGCGCGGCTCGGAAGTGCGGTCTGATCTCGTCGAGGAGTTCGTCCGGGTATATCTCGTAGACGCTGCGCCCGATTCGCTCCTCCTTCGGAACTCCGACCTCCTCCATGAGTTGCCCGCCGACGGCGGTGTACCGGAAGTCCTCGTCGAACAGCCCCACCGCGCCGTTCGGGAAGTTCTCCACGAGCGCCCGGTAGCGCCGTTCGGACTCCTCGGTCCTGCGCTGGGCCGCTTTGCGCTCGGTGATGTCGGTGAGTGCGCCGGGGAACATGACCGGGTTGCCGTCCTCGTCGCACTCGACGTGGCCGCGCGCGACGACCCACCGAAGCTCGTCGTCGGCGTTCCGGACGCGGTACTCCGCCTCGTACTCGCCGCAGGCCTCGACGGCGCTCTCTATCTCCCGTTCGACGCGCTCTCGGTCGGCCTCGTAGACGGACGAGAGGAGGCGGTCGAGCGACACGCCCTCCCGCGCCGCCTCGGGGTCGATGCCGAACGTCCGCGCGAGGGACGCGTTGGTTACGAACTTGTCCTCGGGGACGTGCCACTCCCACGTGCCGACCGCACCGGCCTCCGCGGCGGCTTCCAGTTGCGACTTCGCGTCGCGCAGGTACTGCTCGCGTCGCTTCCGTTCGGTGACGTCCTGAACGACCCCCACGACGCGGACCGCTTCGTCGCCGCCGTAGTAGAACTCCCCGTGGACGGAGATCCACCGTCGCTCGCCGTCGGCGCGGACGATTCGGCACTCGAACACCCACTCGCCCGTCTCGTGGGCCTCCTCGAAGGTCCGCACCACTCGCTCCCGGTCGTCCGCGTGGACGTGGTCGAGGAACGTCTCGAAGTCCCAGTCGTCGAGCGGTTCCTCGTAGCCGAAGATACGGTCGTGCTGCGGCGACCGGACGGGCGCGGTGCCGGTCCGAAGGTCGAGCTCCCACATCCCCATCTCCCCGGCTTCGAGGGCGAGTTTCAACCGCTCCTCGCTCTCGCGTAACTCGTGTACCGTCTCGTCGAGTTCGCGTTCGCGCTCCTTGCGTTCGGTGATGTCCTGGGTCATCGTCATGCCCGCGAAGACGTCGCCGCGTTCGTCGGTGATGGGGACGGCGTGGACGACCCACTCGCGGCCCGCGTAGCTGACCTCGGCCGACCCCTCCTCGCCGTCGAGGGCCCCTCGGAACAGGGGTTCGAGCACGTCGGCGGCGGCATCGTCCCACAGTTCGCCGAACCGGTGCCCTTCGACCGCTCCGGGTTCGACGGGAACCCTGTCGAACCCCCGGCCCGCCGCCAGCGTGTACGTCAAGTCGTGGTCGAACAGCGTCACGAAACCGTTCGGGAAGTGCCTCGCGAGCGTTCGGTACCGATGCTCCGACCTCTCGAGTTGACGCTCGCGCTCCTTCCGTTCGGTGACGTCTCGGATGAGACAGATGAGTTCGCCGTCCCCCGTCGAGACGAGCGAATGCTGACTGCGGAACGTACTCCCGTCGCTCCGGACGCAGGTCGTCGTCCCGGTCCACTGGTCTTCCTCCAAGATGGTCGGCAGAATCTCCCTCTCGAACCGCGCCGGGTCGGCCTCAATGCCGAGTTCGTTCCAGTGTTCGCCGATCATCTCCTCGGAGTCGTATCCGAACGTCTCGGCGTAGGCGGCGTTCACGTAGACGAACTCGCCGTCGCCGTCGAGCAGGCTGATCCCCTCGCGCGCGGCCCCGAGCGCTTCGACCATGCGCTCGCGGTTCATCTCACACTCGCCCGTCTCGCCCGTCTTGTCCCCCCGGCGGTCGGCGAGTTCGCGGACGATGCCGACGGTTCCCTCCAGAGCGCCGCCGGATTCGAGCGCGCTCATCCGCACCTCGCAGGGGACCCGTCCGCCGTCGGCGGTCCGCAGGGCGAGTTCGAGGAGGGGGCCTCGTTCGGCGGAGTTCGCTCGGAGCCGGTCGATTTCGTCTTCGATACCCGACTCGTCCCACCCGTCGAAGAGGACCGAGACGTGTTCGCCGAGTAGTTCCTCGCGTTCGTACCCCGTCAGTTCGACGATGAAATCGTTGACCGCGACGACGTCGCCCTCGGTGTTCAGTTGGTAGATTCCGTCGTCGACCGCGTTCACGAGCGTCTGATAGCGTTTACAGGCGTCTCCGTCGTCTCGGTCTCCCCAAAACTCCGACCCGGAGTCACCTGCCCGGTTACTCATATCGGCGGTAAAGAACATCGAACCGGATAAGTTCACGGTCCCGCCGTCGTCCTCCGATGAGATCCCCGACGGGACGCTCTGGCTGACTCCGACTGGGTCGAAGCGGAGACGCAACCCCCGGACTGTCGGGGACGCCCGGTTCGGACGCCGCCTCCCCCGCCAGACGTTATGTCCCTCCCGTCCGTCGGCACGCCCATGACGGACACCCACGTCGTCGCCGTCTGCGGAAGCCTGCGCGAGCGAAGTTACACCCGCCTCTCGTTGGAACGCGTCTTGGAGGCGGTCGGCGAGGTGGACGCGACGGGCGAACTGCTCGATTTGCGCGAGTACGACCTGCCGCCGATGAACGCCGACAGGGAGGAACAGGGCGACAGCGCGGCGGTGGTGCGGCGGATCCGGGAGGCGGACGCCGTCGTCCTCGGGACGCCGATGTACCACGGGTCGTACTCGGGCGTCCTGAAGAACGCGCTCGACTACTGCGGATTCGAGGAGTTCGACGGCAAGACGGTCGGACTCGTCGCCGTCGCGGGCGGGTCGTTCCCCGTGACGGCCCTCGAACACCTCCGGTCGGTGTGTCGGTCGCTGAACGCGTGGGTGCTCCCGCACCAAGCGGCGGTGCCGAACGCCTCCTCGCAGTTCGACGACACCGAACTCGCGAACGACTCCATCGACGAACGACTCGCGGTCCTCGGGCGGCGGACGGTCGGGTTCGCCGACATCGAACCCGACCCGGCGACGTTCGAGAGCGAGGAGAACGTGGGGGCCGAAGGGAAGTAGCGCGGCCGAGAAGCGGGAACGCGGCGCGCGGCACGCATCCTCGAACGCCGACGCCAAGAGACAATCGTTTTGACCTTCCTTCACGCCCGACAGAGATATGCACGCCATCACGAACAGCGGGTGGATAGAGGTCATCTCGGGGTCGATGTTCTCGGGGAAGACGGAGGAACTGCTCCGCCGTCTGCGGCGGGCCGAAATCGCGGGGCAGGACGTCGCGGCGTTCAAGCCCGAACTCGACGACCGGTACGGCGAGACCATCGTCGGGTCGCACGTCGGCCGCCGGTGGGAGGCGACGGTCGTACCCGCCGAGGGCGACGGCGTCTGGGACGCCTTAGACGCCCTCAACGGCGAGGAAGTCGTGGCGATAGACGAGGCGAACTTCTTCTCGAACGAACTCGTCGAACTCTGCGAGTACCTCGCGGACGACGGCCGGCGCGTCCTCGTCTCCGGCACCGACCAGACGTACCGCGGCGAACCGTTCGAACCCCTGCCGCAACTGATGGCGGTGGCGGAGTACGTGGACAAGTTACAGGCCATCTGTACCGTCTGCGGCGAACCCGCGACGCGGAATCAGCGACTCATCGACGGCGAACCGGCCCACGCCGACGAACCTACCTACATGGTCGGCGCCGAGGAGTCCTACGAGGCGCGGTGTCGGAACTGTCATACGTTCCGACGCGAATAGTCCGACGACGTGACCACGTGGGTTCAGAACCCGGAGGGCGGGCGCGAACGCGGACCGCGCGGTGTCGCGCGGGCGTGGGTCGAAGTGCTCGTTCGGCCCCGGCGGTTCTTCCGGAACGGCGTCGCGCCGGGCGACCAAGCCCCCGGCCTCGTCTTCGCCGTCGCCGTCGCCGTCGCGTACGCCGCCGGCCTGTTCGCGTTCGTCCCCGGCAGACTCCCCGCCCTCGGCGGCGGCCCGGCCGTCTCGGCGTTCGTCGGCCTCGCGTTCGTCGCCCTCCTCGTCGCGCCCGCCGTCCTCCACCTGACCGCCGCGCTACAGACGGTGCTTCTCATCGCCCTCGTGCGGGACCGCGGCGGCGTCAGCGAGACGGTGCAGGTTCTCGCCTACGCGGCCGCCCCGTGCGTCGTCGCCGGACTCCCCGTCACTGGACTCCGAGTCGCCTGTACCGCCTACGGCGCGGCGTTGCTCGTCGTCGGCATCGCCGAGGTTCACGGGACGACGCTCCCCCGGGCGGCCGCCGCCGCGGCCCTCCCCGCGGCACTCGTCTTCGGGTACGGGTTCGGCGGGTTCGGCGCACTCGAAGCGCTCCTTCGGACGGCCGGAGTTCTCTGACGGCTGAAAGTACGCCGAAGAAGCCATTTCGCGCCGAAACGCCGACGCTCGCGGACGGAGATGTCGCCCGTATGACGCTCTTACCGGCAAAATACGGGGGGTTCGGGAAAATCGGTCGCGCCTCGGTACGAGGGCGTAGTTTTCGCAGATGTTTCGACAATCGTTTTAGGCCGCGGACTTTTGTAGCACTCAATGGATTGGATAACGCACGAAGAAGACGTGTGGTTCGATTTCAGGGGCGACTCCCCACAGCAACTCACTCCCGGGCGGTACTACAAGGGTACCGTCGACGGCTTCGCCGAATTCGGTGTGTTCGTCGACCTCTCTCCCGGCGTCACCGGCCTCCTCCACCGGAGCGAACTCGACCGCAGACTCGAGAGCCTCGATTGGGAATCCGGCGACACGGTGTTCGTTCAGGTGAAGAACATCCGAGACAACGGTAACATCGACCTCGGATGGTCCATCCGCCAGCGCGAACGAGAGTTCCGCGGCGCGCGCGTTCACGACCCGAACGGCGACGCCGACGGCGAGGAGATAACCTCCACCGACGACGACGACGGCCCGGTGAAGACGAAGCCGAAGGGGATGTCCTCCTCGTCCACCTCCTCCTCACGCACGCAGAACGGCGAAGACGAGACGACGGACGCCGACGAAACCGTCTCCGCGTCCGCGTCCGCCTCCGCCGAGGACGACGAGTCGGCGTCCGACTCCGACTCCTCGTCCGTGGAGGCGTCCGAGTCCGCGGCGGCGTCCGACGAACCCGCCGAGACGCCCGGCCGGTCCGCGGAGCAGGTCTCGGACTCCGGGTCTGACTCTGACTCTGACTCCGACTCCGACTCCGACTCCGAGGAGCCCCCCGAACGCGTCGGCATCGACTTCCTCTCTGACCGCGTCGGCGACACCGTCACCGTCGAGGGCACCATCGCGAGCGCTCGGCAGACCGGCGGACCGACCATCTTCGAGGTGCGCGACGAGACGGGCACCGTCGACTGCGCCGCCTTCGTCGAGGCGGGCGTCCGCGCCTACCCCGATGCGGGCGAGGGCGACGTCGTCCGACTCGTCGGCGAAGTCGAACGCCGCCGCGGCGAACTGCAGGTCGAAACCGAGGACCTCACCGTCCTCTCGGGCGAGGAGGCCGACGAGGTCGAACAGCGTCTCGACGACGCCCTCTCCGCGAAGGCCCGCCCCGACGACGTGACCCCCCTCGCGGCGCACGACCCCGTGGACGCCGTCTCCGAGCAACTCCTCGACGCCGCGGAGACCGTCCGCCGCGCCGTCCTGCAGTCGCGCCCCATCGTCGTCCGCCACGCCGCCACCGCCGACGGCTACGTCGCCGGCGCCGCGGTCGAACGCGCCGTCCTCCCCCTCATCCGGGACGAACACGCGCGGGACGACGCGCAGTACCACTACTTCGTCCGCCGTCCCCTCGACGAGTCCGTCTACGGCATGGACGCCGCGACGAACGACGTGACCCGGATGCTGCAGGACCGCGACCGCCACGACGAGAAACTCCCCCTCGTTCTGCTCGTCGGGACCGGCGGCACCACCGAATCGCTCGACGGCCTCGGTCTTCTCGGCGTCTACGACGCGGAACGCGTCGTGGTCGAGGCGGCCGACGCCGACGAGGAAGTCGCGGAAGAGGCGGAAGTCCTCGTCAACCCCGGTCTGGCCGGCGCGGACGCGCACGACCTCTCGACGGGCGCACTCGGCGCGAACCTCGCGGCGACCGTCAACGACGAGGTGGCCGACGACCTCGCGCACCTGCCCGCGGTGAGTTACTGGGAGGACGCGCCCGAGTCGTACGTCGAACTGGCCGAGGAGGCCGGCTTCGACGCCGAACGGGTCCGCGAACTCCGCGAGGCCGTCGCCCTCGAAGCGTACTACCAGTCCTACGAGGACAAGCGCGAACTCGTCACCGACCTCCTGTTCGAGGACGGCGTCGCGCCCGGCGCACAACGGACCGAGGGTGAGGCCGTCGACAGCGACGGACTCGCCGGCCACATCGCCGAGCAGTTCCGCATCAAACTCGACGACGAAGTCGAGACGGCGCAGGCGAACCTGGAGACGCGCGACGTGGAGGGCGTCACCGTCGCCGTCCTCGACGCCGACTCCTACACGCACCGCTACGACTTCCCGCCGACGTCGCTCCTCGTGGACGAACTCCACCGTCGCAACCGCGAGGGCGACCGGTACGTCACCGTCGCCGCCGCCATGGACGAACTGTTCGTCCGTTCGACGGACGACATCGACGTGCGCACCGCCGCGGAGGCCGCCCGCGACGCCGTCCCCGAGGGCGGCGTGACCGCAGTCGGCGTCCGCGAGAACCGCATCGAGTTCCTCTCGGGCGCACGCGACGCCGTCATCGACGCCGTCATCGACGCCGTCGTCGACCAGTTCTAACGCGCGGACATCGCGTCCTCGTCCGTTCGTCCTCTCTCCTCGCTAGCGGCGCCTCCGCGATTCTTCTCACCTCCTCTCTCGGCCGCGCGAGCGACACCCTTAACCTCGAAACGCGTCGATTCCCCGGTAATGAAACACGTCTCTCTCCCAGCGCTCCCCTCGGAGGTGTCGACGGTACGTCGACAGCGCGTCAGACGCAGTCTGACGGAGGTGCCACCGAGACGATGGCATCGCGTTGAACGAAGTTCGACGGAGGTGGGTCGGCGGTGAGCACCGACGCCGAACCCGATGCCGAGGCGGAGGACCCGACGGAGACGGAAGCGTTCCGCCGGACGTGCGAGGAGCTCGTCGAGCGCATCCTCGACGGCGAGATAGAGCGCGACGACCTCGAATCGGCGAAACTGACCGCCTGTTCGAACCACTCCTCGCCGAAGGTGCCGAAGAACTCGGACGTACTCGAACACGCGCCCGAGGCGCGCCGCGAGGAGGTCAAAGAGGTGGTCATGCGAAAGCCCGTCCGCACGGCGTCGGGCGTCTCGCCGGTGGCCATCATGACCTCCCCGCACATGTGCCCGCACGGGAAGTGCCTCTACTGCCCCGGCGGCCCCGCCTCGGAGTTCTCCTCCTCGCAGTCGTACACGGGTCACGAACCCGCCGCCGCGCGCGGCGTCCAGAACGACTACGACCCCTACGGGCAGGTCACCCTCCGCCTCGAACAGCTGCGGAACATCGGCCATCCCGTCGACAAGGTGGAACTCATCCTGATGGGCGGGACGATGACCGCGCGGAGTCACGACTACCAGGAGTGGTTCGTCAAGCGCGCGTTGGAGGCGATGAACGACTACGACCTCGACTCGGAGCCGAACCCGGCCGAGGACCGGTCGTTCAAGCCCGACCCCGAGGAGGTGGAGTTCAAATACCTCGAAGACGTCATCGCGGAGAACGAGACGGCGGACGTGCGCAACATCGGGACGACGTTCGAGACGAAACCCGACTGGTGCGACCCCGAACAGATAGACCGGATGCTCGATTTGGGCGCGACCAAAGTCGAGGTGGGCGTCCAGACCACCTACGAGCGAATCAACCGCGAGATGCACCGCGGCCACGGCGTGCAGGCCTCCATCGACGCCAACCGCCGCCTCCGCGACGCCGCGTTCAAGGTGGGCTTCCACATGATGCCGGGGCAACCGGGGATGACCAAGGAGATGATCCTCGAAGACTTCCGGCAGATATTCGAGAACGAGGACTACCGGCCCGACTACCTGAAGATATACCCGACGCTCGTCGTCCGCGGGACGCGCATCTACGACCAGTGGCGGCGCGACGAGTTCGAACCCCTCGGCAACGAGGAGGCCGCGGAGATAGTCGCCGAGGTGATGGGGATGATTCCGAAGTACACGCGCTTGCAACGCGTCCAACGCGACATCCCGGCGGACTTCATCGACGCGGGCGTCTGGAAGTCGAACCTCCGGCAACTCGCCGAACAGAAGGCCGAGGAGAAGGGCATCGAGATAACCGACATCCGCTCCCGCGAGGTCGGGATGAACGAGGCCGACCCCGACCCGGAGAACGTCGAACTCGACGTGATGACGTACGAGGTGGCGGGCGGCACCGAGCACTTCCTCTCCTTCGAGGACCGACGGCAGGACCTTCTGGTCGGCTTCTGTCGCCTCCGGTTCCCGAACGTCTCCGCGAGCGGTGCGAGCGGAGGCTCGTCGGACGCGTCCGACGGTGACCCGGTGCGCCGCGAACTCGAAAACGCCGCCCTGGTCCGCGAACTCCACGTCTACGGGAGCGAAGTCGGCATCGGCGGCGAAGGAGACTGGCAGCACAAGGGGTACGGTCGGAAACTCGTCGAACGCGCCGAAGAGATGGCCAGGGACGCCGGCTACGACAAACTGAGCATCATCAGCGGCATCGGCGTCCGCGAGTACTACAAGAACAAACTCGGCTACCACCAGGACGGCCCGTACGTCTCGAAGCGCCTCTAAGTCGGTTAGCGGTTTTTCCACCAGGTTTTCCGGCCGAACGGAGTGAGGCCGGAAAAAGTGGGTTCGTCCGTCTCGAAGCGCCTCTAAAACCCACGTTTTCTCGGAGGCGCTACGCGCCCCCGACAAAACCCGGAGGAAAAAGACCGTTTACGACGAAGAAAATCCTTCGAGACGGCGGACTCCCGCCGGGACGGAGAACATCCGGAGATAAGTAGATTCCTCCGACTATCCACTTTCGCAGAAAAAGGTAGTACCGTAGACGTTTTGTAACCGCTCCATAGGTGTAGTGACGATGAAGGGGGATGCGGCACGTATCGACGCGGAAACGAGGTGTGAGGCGTGAACCTCCCGACGTGGTTCACGTCCGCTCGGTCGGCGCTGGCGCAGTTCGCGTCCACGGAGGCACGACTCGGAGCGACGGTGGCGCTTCTCGGCGCGGCGATTTTGGCCAGTCTGCTGGTCGCGCCGCGGATAGTCTCTCGGCTCTCGCGGGAGCTCCGCCAGCGGGTAATCGCGCACCCGACGGTTCCGGACATCGTCGACGACGTGACGTGGATGTTCCCGCCGAGCGTCGTCGTTCGCCTCCTGCAGTTCGCCGTCCTCGCCGCGACGGGACTGGCTCTCCTCGTCGTCTGGGGGTTCGAGGAGGTTGCGCTCGAGGGCGCGGTGTTCCTCGCGACGCTCGCACCGTACGTCGCGCGGGCGGCCGTCACGCTGGTGCTTCTGGCGGCCGCCGTCGTCACCACCGACCTCCTCGAATCGTGGCTGGACGGCTACGCCTCGGAGTCCGAGCAGATAAACGAACACCAGGAGGGTATCGTCTTCCGCGTCCTCCAGGTGGTCGTCCTGCTGGCGGCCGGCCTCGGCACGCTCACGGTGTGGGGACTCGACCTCAGCGGGTTGCTCGTCGGGGCGGGCTTCCTCGGCATCGTCGTCGGGATGGCCGCAAGACAGACGCTCGGATCGCTCATCGCCGGGTTCGTCCTGATGTTCTCTCGCCCCTTCGAGATAGGCGACTGGGTGGAGATAGACGGCGAGGAGGGCATCGTCTCGGACATCACCATCGTCAACACGCGCCTGCGGAACTTCGACGGCGAGGAGATAGTGTTCCCGAACGACCGGGTGACGAACGCGACGGTGACGAACCGGACGCGGCGGGGACAACTCCGCCTGACCGTGGACGTCGGCGTGGACTACGCGACCGACCTCGAACGCGCCGAGGAAGTCGCGGAGGCGGCGATCGAGGGCGCGGACATGGTCACGGAGGTTCCCGCGCCGAAAGTCCTGCCCGCCACGTTCGACGACTCGGCCGTGGGGCTCAAAGTTCGGTTCTGGATACAGAACCCCTCCGCGCCGCGGCGCGCGCGCGCCCGCGCCGCCGTCGTCCGCGCGGTGAAGACGGCGTTCGACCGCGAGGGGATCAAGATTCCCTACCCGCAGCGAGAACTGCAGGGCCGCGCGGAGACCGAGGGATTTCGAATCCGACGCGATCGGTCGTTCGAGGGGCGAACCGACCGCGACCCGGAGCGACTGTCGAAGACGTCCGACGACTGATCCGGACTCTCAGAGCCGCTTTCGCATCTCAACGTGCGGGATGTCGGCCTCGACGAACTCCTCGCCCACCGACTCGTAGCCGAGCGACTCGTAGAAGCCTTCCACGCGCGTCTGCGCGTGGAGTTTGAGCCTCTCGTACCCCTCCTCCCGCGCCGTCTCCTCTACGGCCTCCATCACGCGCTTGCCCCAGTCCTCGCCGCGCCTCTCGGCGGCGACGACGACGCGTTCGACTTTCCCGACGCCGGAGTCGGCCTCGCGGAGTCGCGCCGCGCCGACCGCCTCGCCGCCGTCGTACGCGACGAAGTGGACGGCGTCCGCTCCGGGTTCGTCGTGTTCGTCGTACTCCAGTTCCTCGTCTACGCCCTGTTCGTCCACGAAGACGTCCCGCCGGACGGCGAAGGCGTCCTCGCGTTCCGCGTCGGTGGTGACGACGCGGACGCCCGTCTCGTTCATGTCCGTCGGTTCCCCGTCGGAGTACCTGACGGTTACGAACCGAGGGGCGACGACCGACCGAAGCGACACCCCTTTTCCCCCGCCGCCGAAAAGCCAGTCCATGGACCCGAAGCGGGAGTTGACGAGCATCGACCTCGCGGCCCTCGTCACCGAGTTGAACCGGTACGAGGGCGCGAAGGTCGACAAGGCCTACCTGTACGGCGACGACCTGCTTCGTCTCCGCATGCGCGACTTCGACAGGGGTCGCGTCGAACTCCTCGTCGAAGTCGGCGAGATAAAGCGCGCGCACGCGGCGAAACCCGAGAACGTCCCGGACGCGCCGGGTCGGCCGCCGAACTTCGCGATGATGCTGCGGAACCGCCTCTCGGGGGCGGACTTCGCGGGCGTCGAACAGTACGAGTTCGACCGCATCCTCACCTTCGAGTTCGAACGCGGCGACGAGAACACGAAGATCGTCGCCGAACTGTTCGGACAGGGCAACGTCGCCGTCTTAGACGAGACGGGCGAAGTCGTGCGGAGTCTCGAAACCGTCCGCCTGAAGTCGCGGACCGTCGCCCCCGGCGCGCAGTACGAGTTCCCCTCCTCGCGTCTCAACCCGCTCACGGTGAGTTACGACGCGTTCAAGCGGCAGATGGAGGAGTCCGACACCGACGTGGTGCGGACGCTGGCGACGCAGTTGAACCTCGGCGGCCTGTACGCCGAGGAACTGTGCACGCGCGCGGGCGTCGAGAAGACCACCCCTATCGAGGAGGCGGGCGACGAGGAGTACCGCGCCGTCCACGGCGCGATGGAGGAACTGCGCGCGACGGTCAAATCCGGCGACTTCGACCCCCGACTCTACGTCGAGGACGACTCCGTGGTGGACGTGACGCCGTTCCCCCTCGAAGAACACGAACGCGAGGACCTGAACGGCGAGGCGTTCGACACGTTCAACGAGGCGGTGGACGAGTACTTCCACCGACTGGACCTCTCCGACGACGAACCCGAGGAGAACGACAACCGCCCCGACTTCGAGGCGGAGATAGCGAAGAAACAGCGCATCATCGAACAGCAGGAGGGCGCGATAGAGGGCTTCGAAGAACAGGCCCAACGGGAACGTCGCCGCGCCGAACTGCTCTACGCGAACTACGAACTCGTAGACGAGGTGCTCTCGACGGTTCGCGGCGCGCGCGAGGAGGGCGTCCCGTGGGACGAGATACGCGAGACGCTCGAATCCGGCGCGGAGCGAGGCATCCCCGCCGCGGAGGCGGTCAGAGACGTGGACGGCGCGGAGGGCACAGTCACCGTCGAGATAGAGGACACGACGGTCGAACTCGACGTCTCGACGGGCGTCGAGAAGAACGCCGACCGACTGTACACGGAGGCGAAGCGGATCGAGGAGAAGAAGGAGGGCGCACTCGCGGCCATCGAGGACACCCGCGAGGACTTAGCCGACGTGAAGCGTCGCCGCGACGAGTGGGAAGAAGAGGACGACGACGAGGACGAAGAGGAGGAGGAACCCGAGGACATCGACTGGCTGAACCGCGAGTCAATACCGCTCCGGACGGAGGAACACTGGTACGAGCGGTTCCGCTGGTTCCACACCTCCGACGGCTTCCTCGTCATCGGCGGGCGCAACGCCGACCAGAACGAGGAGATAGTGAAGAAGTACACGAACAAGCACGACCTGTTCTTCCACACGCAGGCCCACGGCGGCCCCGTCACCGTCGTGAAGGCGACGGGGCCCTCCGAACCGTCGAAGGAGGTGGAGTTCCCCGACTCGACGAAGCGGGAAGCCGCGCAGTTCGCCGTCTCGTACTCCTCCATCTGGAAGGAGGGGCGCTTCGCCGACGACGCGTACATGGTGTCGCCCGACCAGGTGTCGAAGACGCCCGAGTCCGGCGAGTACATCGAGAAGGGGTCGTTCGTGGTTCGCGGCGACCGGACGTACTTCCGCGACGTGGCCGCCGAGGTGGCCGTCGGCATCCGCTGTGAGGGCGAGACGCGCGTTATCGGCGGCCCGCCGTCGGCCATCGAGGGGCAGGCGGAGACGACGGTGCGCCTCCAGCCCGGCCAGTACGCGCAGAACGACGCCGCGATGATGTGCTACCGGAAGTTCCGCGAACGCTTCGCGGACACCTCGTTCGTCCGCAAGATAGCGAGCGCGGACAAGATACAGGAGTTCCTCGCGCCCGGCGGGAGCCAGATAGTCGAGGACTGAGACGAACCGCTGGCCGTTCTCCGGCGTAATCGTCCGTTATTTCGCGGTATCGTGCTCTATATTTATCATCTCGGACTGCGTATCTGATTGACAGAGCGCGTACGAAACCCAGTACGCAGCGTCGAACGCGGCAGTTCGGATCCGACCGAGAAGCCGAAGCGACGCCGTCGTGGGGCGACGCGAGCGCTCGGTGACACACCATGATTAGCGATTCACTCAACTACCTGCGCACCAGCGAAGACTGGGTCAAGACGGTCCTCATCGGGGGTATCCTCTCCCTCCTCGGCGTCTTCGTCGTCCCGGTCGTCTTCATCCTCGGGTACTTCGTTCGCGTCATCCGCGCGACGATGCACGGCGACGAAACCGCCCCGTCGTTCGACAACTGGGGCGAACTCGGGATGGACGGTCTGAAGGCGGCGGCTATCTCCCTCGTCTACGCCATCGTCCCCACCGCCGTCGCGGGCCTCCTCATCGGCGGGAGCGTCCTGACCTTCAGCGTCGGCGGAAACGGCCCCTCGGGCGGCCTCGCGGCCCTCGGCGGCGTCGCCCTGTTCGTCGGCATCCTTGCGCTGTTCGTTCTCGGACTCCTCGCGATGTACGCGATTCCCGCAGCCATCGCCAACTTCGTGGAGACGGGTGAGGTCGGTGCCGGGTTCCGCTTCGGCGAACTCCGACCCGTGTTGACCTCCGGGAAGTACTTCACCGCGTGGGTGACCGGAGTCGCCATCGTCATCGCGGGAAGCCTCATCTCGGGCGCGCTGAACGTCGTGCCCTTCCTCGGCGTCGTCGTCGGCGGGTTCGTCGGCTTCTACGCCTCCGTCGCGGCGTACTACCTCATCGGACGCGCGTGGGGCGACCTGCGCGAAATCGAACTGCGCGAGACGGGCGGCACGCCCGAGGAACGCCCCGCCATCTGAACGGCGGAAGGCGGAGCGATGCGGTATATTTTGGGCAAGAGTTAACCCCGTTTGAAGAGTCATTTCTGTTGATGTTACGCCACGCCCTCTCGTACCCACTGAACAGCGACGACCGCATCCCCACGATACTCATCGGCGGCATCCTGAGCGTCCTCGGGGTCCTCATCGTCCCCGCGTTCATCCTGCAAGGCTACTTCGTCCGCGTCCTCCGCGGGGCGGCCAAAGGGGAGGCGGCCGCCCCGTCGTTCACCGACTGGGGCGGCCTCATCGTGGACGGCGTCAAACTGTTCGTCGTGAACGTCGCCTACGGTCTCGTCGTGGCGATTCCGACGATACTGGTTTCGGCCCTCTTCGTCCCGACCAGCGTCGAGACCGGTCCCGGTGGGGCACCTACCCAACCGGGCGCGGGGTTCGGAACCGTCGCTCTCGTCGGCGTCCTCGTCGTCCTCCTCCTCGGCCTCCTCGTCGCGTACTTGCTGCCGGCCGCGATGGCGAACTTCGCCGTCGAGGACTCCCTCGGCGCGGCGTTCGACTTCTCCACCATCTGGACCGCCGCGACGACGAGTGAGTACTTCGTCGGGTGGGTTCTGGCCCTCGTCGTCGGCGTCGTCGGCGGCCTCGTCGGGAGCGCTCTCTCCCTCGTCGTCGTCGGCATCTTCGTCCTGTTCTACACGCAGGCGGTCACCTACTACCTGTTCGGCCGCGGGTTCGCGAAGGGACTGAGCAAGAAACGTCGCGCCGTCGCGGAGACGAACTTCTGAGCGGCGGGCGCGACTCGACGCTCTTCTCTCTCGGATAGCAGGAAACTTACCCGCGGGCGTCGCACCCGAACGTATGCGAATCTCGAGTCGCGGACGCGGCGAGGAGGGCCGCGAACGCATCACGCTCGTCCCCGAGAACGTGGACGACCTCTGGCACCTCTCGCACGTCCTCGAATCGGGCGATTCGGTCTCCGGCGACACCACCCGGCGCATCCAACGGAACGAGGAGAACCTCCGCGACACCGGCGGGGAACGCGAACACCTCTTTCTCACCATCGAAGTCGAGGACGTGGAGTTCGCGCGGTTCGCCAACCGTCTCCGGGTCGGCGGTACCATCGTCTCCTGTTCCCGCGAGGACCAACTCGGCCACCACCACACGCTGAACGTCGAGGAACACGACGAGATAACCATCGAGAAGCACTTCAAGCCGGACCAACTCGACCGCATCGAGGAGGCCGAGGAGGCGGCGGAGAACCCCGACGTAGCCATCGCCACCGTCGAGGAGGGCGAGGCGCACATCCACACCGTCGCGCAGTACGGCACCGAGGAGCGATTCTCCTTCACCGCGCCGACGGGCAAAGGCGAGTACGCCCGCCCCCGGTCGGAACTGTTCGCCGAACTCGGGCAGGCCCTCGGCCGGATGGACGTGGACGCCGTCATCCTCGCCGGCCCCGGATTCACGAAACAGGACGCCCGCGATTACATCAAAGAGAACCACGCCGACGTGGCCGAGAAGATGACCGTCGTGGACACCGCGGGCGTCGGCGACAGGGGCGTCCACGAGGTGCTGAAACGCGGCGCGGTGGACGAGGTGCAGACGCAGACGCGCATCTCCAGGGAGGCGGACCTGATAGACGACCTGATGGAGGGCATCTCCAAGGGCGAGAAAGTCGCCTACGGCATCGACCAAGTGGCGGAGGCCGCCGAGTTCGGGGCCGTCGAGACGCTTCTCGTCGTGGACGAACGCCTCCGCGAGGAACGGCAGGGCGAGGGCGACTGGGACGCGGACGTCAACGACGTCATCCAGAGCGTCGAACGGCAAGGCGGCGAAGTCACCGTCTTCTCCGGCGAGTTCGACCCCGGCCGCCAACTCAGCAACCTCGGGGGTATCGCGGCGCTTCTCAGATACCGGCTTCAGTAGTCCTCGGCGGCGTCGCCGGAACTCGTAGCCGCCCCGACGCGCGGAAGCCGTCCCCGGTACGGAAGCGGTATCTACCGATGCAGAAGGCATATACTGACGGTCACGCCTCGTTACACGGATGACCGCGGACCCGCTTTCGATCCTTCAGATGGCGTTTAGGAACTATTTACGCACGCTCCCGAGAGAGGTGAGATAACTGAGATGAGTCGACCGTACCGTCGCCTCGACGAGTGGGTGCGGAGTCTCTCACGCCCCAGATACGGCGTTCTCGCGGGAACGTTGTCCGCCGTCACGATGCTCCTCGTCGGTGCGTTGCTCCGTGAATCGATGGTCGTCGAGGCGGTCGCTCTGGGAGTTTCGACGGCGGTTTTCTACGTCTGGGTCGCCCCCGACGACGAGAGTTGATCGACGGAAGATTCGCGCCTTCTACTCGAAGAGATGGTCTCTGAAAGAACGAAACTGATCGTCCTTGCGTTCCTGACGGGGATACTCTTTAGAGCCGCCGACCTGCGGGAACCGTTTTCGAGGCTCTGGTTTCTCCTTCTCCTCGGTAGCCTACTTTGCGCGGTACTTCTTCTCAAGGTGTATCGACAGTACGGATCTGAGTAGTTGCTACCGACGCGCCCGCTATTCAGCGCGGCTCCCGAAATCTCTCATCACCCAAGGATTCCAACAGAGCAAAATCGGAGAGTGCTGTCCGCGTCGCGCCGGCTACTCGCCGGTGAGCGATTCGCTGGCGGGCGAGAAGTCGATGGTCGTCCCGAGGCCCTCCTCGACGGCCTTCTCGTAGAGCAGGTACGCCCCGGCCACCGTCTCGATGCCGGTGCCGCCGCTATCGAAGACGGTTATCTCGTCGTCGTCGGTGCGGCCCGGTTCGACCCCCGCGACGACTTCGCCCAGTTCGGCGTGGACGTGGTCCTCGTCCACGACGCCCTCCTCCATCGCGTGCAGGAACGACCCCGCGTCCTGCGCGACGCGTTCTCGCAAATCGGGGACGTACGTCGCCCTCTCGATGGTCTTCGCGTCGAGTTCGCGCTTCTTCGGGTTGTACTGTCCCATCGCGGTGACGTGCGCGCCGGGTTCGAGGTTGTCGCCGTCGAACACCGGTTCCGAGGCGTTCGTCGCGGTGATGACGATATCGGCCCCCTCGACGGCCGCGGCCGAGGAGGCGACGGCGGCGACGCTGGCGTCGAGCGTCCGGTCCATCTCCCCGGCGAACTCCTCTCTGCTCTCCTTCGTCGGCGAGTACACCCAGACGGTGTCCACGTCCCTGACGGTGACCGCGGCGCGGAGTTGACCGCGGGCCTGCGACCCGCTACCGACGAGAGCTATCGAGGAGGCGTCCTTGCGGGCGAGTGCGTCCACGCCGACGGCACCCGCCGCGCCCGTCTTGAAGGGGTTCATGCTCGCCCCGTCGATGAGCGCCAGCGGTTCGCCCGACTCGGCGTCGAAAAGCGGCGTCATAAACCACGCGTCCTTCGCGCCGAACCCCGCCGAGTAGGTGTACCCGCCCATGGCACCCGTCTCGGGAAGGACGGCGGCGTACGTCGTCAGAAAGCCCGGCGGGTCGGCGTTCGTCAGTTTCGTCCGGGGTTCCGCCGGCGCGCCCTCGCCTCGTTGACGGTACGCGTCGCGGACCGCGTCTACGAACTCCGCGGGCGTCGCGAGGCCAGAAACGTCGTCGCTCGTCAGAAACAGCGTCTCCGTCATGTGCGGAAAGTGGTCGGCCAGCGTGAAAACCGTGCGGGAAGTTCGGTCGCGGCCGTCCCGTAAGGCGGCCCGGACCGGTCGAGTCGAGAGTCGAAGTGGGTCGAGAAGTGAGACGCGCGTGGCGCGCGGAGACAGGGTTCGGACGTTCAGTCCGCGTCGACCGGCGCGCCGGAACTGGCGCGCGAACGCGGTTCGGTGGCGGTCGATTCGACGGTGCGAACGGGAGTCTCGGAGACGGGGCCGTTCACGAACAACGCGTGGCCGACGATGCTCGCCGCGACGCCTGCGGCGATGGGGGCGGCTTGCGTCACGCCGAGTCCTGCAACGTACAGCGTTCCAGTGAGACCGAACAGTGCGAGCGGAATGAGACCGAGGACGTAGTCGTAATACCCTGTCATAATACATGAATATATACGAGTGGGGGTCATATAATTCTTTCCCGTGGGGGATGGATATCCCCTGCATCCGTGCTCCAAAGGATTCCTATAACTTATGAGGTGCGGACTGTCGAGTCGAGCCGGTTAAACGCACGATTTCGAGACTTTCGCGCATCTCGGGAACGTCTACGAACTTCGATACTATCGGCGGACCGGTTCTCCGCGCCGCGCCTCGCCTCGATTTCGCGGCGCGGCCCGCGCCCGACTCGCGCCGGACCCGCACTCGGTTCGCGCCGGTGTCCGCGCGTTCGCTCTCTCCGTCGGACTCACCCGCGCCGACTGCCCCCACCGGTGGGTTGAATTGGACGCTCGTGCGTACAACGCACGTGAACCGGAACGACCGCGCCATCGTGGCTCTCGTGATGCTCGCGCACGGGATGGTGCACACGTACGAACTGTCCATCCCCATCTTCGTCTCCATCTGGCTGACGGAGTTCGACGTGGTGAACCTCGGGGTGACCCAGTTGGAGGTGACCGCCGCGACGCTCGGACTGGTCGTCACCGCCGGGTACGGCCTGTTCGGCGTCGGCGCGCTTCCCGGCGGCGTCCTCGTCGATAGGGTCGGCTCCCGGCGACTCATCGGCCTCTGCCTGTTCGGGATGTCGGCGTCGTTCCTGCTTCTGGGACTCGCCCCCAGCGTGGTGGTCATCACCCTCGCGCTCCTCCTTTGGGGTGCCGCCGCGAGCGTCTACCACCCCGCCGGGCTGGCGCTCATCTCGAAGGGCGTCGAAGAACGCGGCACGGGCTTCGCCTACCACGGCATCGCGGGCAACGTCGGCATCGGACTCGGACCGCTCCTGACTGCGATACTGCTTCTCTTCTTCGAGTGGCAACTCGTCGCGGGCGTACTCGCCATCCCCGCCCTCGTCGCCGGCGCGTACGCCACGCGCGCGCAGTTCGACGAGACGGCCGCCGTCGCCGCGGACGGAGGCGACGCGGGCGACTCGAAGGCCGACAGCGGCGTCGATTCGCTGGCGGAGTTCCTCGGCGAATCGAAGCGCATGTTCGCCGGCGGGTTCGTCGTCGTCTTCCTCGTCGTGATGTGCTCGGGGCTGTACTACCGCGGTATCCTCACGTTCCTGCCGAACCTGTTGGAGGGCATCCCGACGTTCCGGCCGATTCCGCTGGCCGCGTTCCTGCCGGCGGGCGTCGCGGAGGCCCTCGGCGTCGAAGCCGGGTCCGGCCGGACGCTCCAACCGGAGCGGTACTTCTACTCCGGGCTCCTCATCGTCGGCGTCGTCGGCCAGTACGTCGGCGGCAAACTCACCGACCGCATCCCCGTCGAGTGGGGCATCGTCGGCTCCTTCGGCGTCCTCGCCGCCCTCGCCGTCGTCTTCCTCCCCGTGGCGAACGCCGGGCTGGTTCCGCTGTTGGCCCTCGGCGCAGTGCTCGGCTGCTTCCTCTTCGTCATCCAGCCGTTCTACCAAGCCACCGTCGCGGAGTACACGCCCGCCGGGACGCGCGGTCTCTCCTACGGCTTCACGTACCTCGGCGTGTTCGGCGTCGGCGCTCTCGGCGGCGCAGTCGCGGGGACGATTCTGACGTACAGCACGCCCGCGGTGCTGTTTCTGACGCTCGCAGGGTTCGCCACCGTCGGCGCGGGACTCGGCCTCTACCTGGTCCGTCAGCGCGGAAGTCGGGCCGAGGCGGGCGCGACGGCGGACTGACCCCCGCCGCCACCGCTATTGCCTCCGAACCCCACGTTCCCCTACCATGTCTCTCATCGGCGTCCACGCGGGGTTCGCGGGGTCGGTGACCGAGATTCTCCTCGCTCGCACCGGCGTCCGGCGACCGGTTCGCTGGGGCCTCGTGTTCCTCAGCGCCGTCTGGGCGATGCTCCCCGACCTGCACCACGTCCTCCCGAGCATCAGACCGTGGTACAAACCGGTCGTCCACGACACGGCGGTCGCCAACGTGTTCTGGTTCCACGGCGTGTTCGACCGCCTCGACCCGCGGGACCGCCCCGTCTACTCGCGGGGGATGATGTCGGCGTTCTTCCTCGTGTTCTCGGTCACCGAGGCGTGGACGTTCCTTCGCGCGCGCCGCCGTCGGTAGGCGGACGAACGCTGCGGACTTCCGACGAGGCCGAAAAAGAGTCGATTCGAGGGGTCAGCCGGCGATTTTGAAGTACACCCACCGCCAGACGCCGAGAGCGACGGCGCCGGTGACGAGGGTGACGAGTGCGAACACGAGGACGACGCCGCCCGCGAAGAGCGGCGTCCACCGGAGTCCGAGGCCGATGACGGCGGCGAGCACCCACCCGCGCACCGCCAGCGGAATCGCGGCCTTCGCCGACTCGGCGGCGCCCGCGGAGTACGCGCCGATGAGCGGTCCCGCGACGGCCCACCCGATGAGGAACGGGACGAGCGTCAGGAGCCACGCGACGGGGAACGCGGTGAGGTAGTCCACACCGTTGTGGTTGACGACGCCGACGGTGAGAATCGCCGACAGCGCTACCACGTCGCCCACCGCGAGTGGAAGCGCCCCGGGGTCGATACGGCGGTCGATGAACGACGCGACCGAAGTTGCCATACCCGAGGGATGCTCCCGGACCCTAATGTCTCTCCCGCTTTCGTCCGTCGGTCGTCGGCCGCCCCCGTTCGGGGGACCGACGCCCTCTTTCGGCCGCCGCCCGTACCGTCCGAGCATGGAGTTCGCCCTCCTCGGGTGGCCCCCGGACGGACCGACGCTCCGCCTCGACTACCGTCGGTTCGCCTACGCCGGGAAGTTCGTGATGTCGAACACGGGGAAGGCCGTCGTCTCCGACCGCGGAGACCCGACGGCTCCCGTCCCGAGCGAGGAGTACGAGGCGGACGCGGCCGTCCTCGCCGCCGTCGCGTTCAGCGAGGACCGCACAGACGAGGGGGTGCTGTGGCTCCGGTACGTCACCGTCCGCGACGACCGGAAGGGCGAGAATCTCGGCCCGAAACTCTGCGCGTTCGTCGTCGCCCGCGCCGCGGGACGGGGGTACGACCGCCTCCGCATCGCCGTGAACAACCCGTTCGCCTACGAGGCCCTCCACGAGGCGGGGTTCGCGTGGACGGGCGAGACGACGGGCATCGCCGAACTCGTCCTCGAACGCCCCGCGGACGCGCCCGCCGACCGAAGCGGTGAGCGCTACCGGCGCGGACTCGACGAGTTCCGACGGCGCGACCTGAGCGACGCCGAGGTGGCGTTCCTCGCCGATCGGCGCGACGCCGACCCGCCGGAACCGCTCGACGGGCGGTCGGCCGGCGGCGCCGACGGACGGTGTCCGTCGGGCCGCCGAGGTACCCTCGGCGACGACGCCGACGCGGGATATTAAAGCGAACCGGGCACCAACGGGGGGCAATGGGAAACGCAGACCTCCGGAGTCTGGCGTCGCTCTCGGACGTGTCGTTCGACGACGTGTCGGGGAGCGTCGTCGCCGTGGACGCGCACAACTGGCTGTACCGCTACCTCACGACGACGGTCAAGTTCACGCGCGAGGAGGCGTACACGACCGACGACGGCGTCGAGGTGGCGAACCTCATCGGCGTCGTGCAGGGCCTCCCGAAGTTTCTGGACCACGACATCGTCCCCGTCTTCGTCTTCGACGGCGGCGTCACCGAGTTGAAAGACGACGAGGTGGAGTCGCGCCGCGAGCAACGCGAGAAGGCGAAGGAACTGCGGGAGGCGGCGGAGGAACGCGGCGACGTCGTGGCGGCGGCGCGACTCGAAGCGCGCACTCAACGCCTCACGTCGACGATTCACGAGACGACCCGCGGCCTCCTCGAACGCCTCGACGTGCCGATGGTCGAAGCGCCCGCCGAGGGGGAAGCGCAGGCGTCGTACATGGCGAAACGGGGCGACGCGGACTACGTCGGCAGCGAGGACTACGACACCCTGCTGTTCGGCGCGCCGTACACCCTCCGGCAGATCACCTCGAAGGGCGACCCGGAACTGATGGACCTCGACGCGACGCTGTCGAACCTCGACGTGACCCAAGAGCAACTGGTAGACGTGGCCATCCTCTGCGGGACGGACTTCAACGAGGGCCTCTCGGGCGTCGGGCCGAAGACGGCGCTGAAGGCGGTCAAAGAGCACGGCGACCTCTGGGGCGTCCTCGAAGCCCGCGAGGCGTACATCGAGAACGCGGACAGGGTGCGGAGTCTGTTCGTTGACCCGCCGGTCACCGACGAGTACGAGTTCGACACCGACATCGACCCGGACGTGGCGGCCGCGCGCGAGTACGTCGTCGAGGAGTGGCAGGTCGCCGAATCGGAGGTCGAACGCGGCTTCGAGCGAATCGAGGAGGCGGCGGTCCAGACGGGACTCGACCGCTGGACCTGAACGGGGACGAAAACCTACTTGTCACCGCGGGGGAGAGTCGGTGCTATGGTCCCCGACCCGACTCTCACCCGCCGCCGACTGCTCGCGGGCGCGGGCGCGACTGCGGGTGCCGCCCTCCTCGGCGCCGGCGCCGTCGCCCCTGAGTGGCTTCCGGACGCTCTGACCGACCGCCTCGTCGTCCACGCCGCCGAACCGCCGAATCACCTCTGGCGGCAGACCGTCACCGACGAACACGCCGACGAGGCCGTCGCCGCCCTCGAATCCGCCGTCGAACGCGCGAAGCAGTCGCGTTCGCGCGTGACCCTCTCGGAGGTGTCCGACGACCTCCGGCACTACCTCAACCACAGCCCCTCCGGCGGGTGGGTAGAGAGCGCACGGACGGAGTCCGACAACTGGACGCGCCTGTTCAACGCGACGTACGGGCTCCAGTTCGCCGGCGAGGCCATCGGTTACGCCCGCGTCGCACTCGGCGAGGCGGACCCCGAGGCGTTGGTCGAACGCGGGCGGACCCTCCGGAGCGACGCCGAGGAGGTACGCGACTCCGTGAGCGACTACCGCGTCTCCGACCCCGGACGCGACTTGGCGGGCCTGTACGCCGTCGAGCGAAGCCTCTCCTTCGCGAAGTCGAACTCGTACTGGAGCGGGACGTACACGGGCGGGGAAGCCGACGTCTCGGAGTACTCCGAGCACGGACTCGTCTCCACGTGGGGGTCCCAGTTGCAGGCCGAGCAGTACCTCCGAGACGCCCGCCACTACCGCGAACGCTACCGCGAGACTCTCGGCGAGGGCGCGCGGTCGTACGCCGACGAACTCGACGCCGCCCTGAAATCGCTTCGGAGCGACGTCGAGCAGTTCCCGACGCACCGAGAGATGCGCGAACGGTTAGAGACCGACGACGTGGGACAGGCGACGCCGTACGGGGTGGTCCGGTGGCGACTGACGAGGACGTGTTTCGACGAGGACTTCCGGTTCGACGCCGACGGGTACCGCGCGAAGCACGCCGTCGAACGCCTCGTCCGCCTCGCGCGGGCGCTTTTGGACCGCCGCGCCCACGAGTACGCGGTCGGCGAACTCGGCGTCTCGCCGGACGACTCTGACTACGACGCCGGACGGGCCCTGACGGCGAAGCGCGCCGCGATGCGGACGTTCCGGCGGGTGCGGCGGACCCGAAACTCGCCGTTCGAGAGCGTCCTCGCGGAGGAGTCGGCGAATCGAATCCGCGCGGGCGACATCGGCCTCGAGTCCGCGTTCCGGGACGGCGACAGGCCGGCGTGGCGGCCCCGCGTCGAGGCGTCCGTCTCCTTCCTCGTCGGCGAGGGAGGGATGCGCGAACTCGGCGACGTCGCGGGGGCGGTACTGGAATGAGGCCTCCCCTCACCCCTCGAATCCGTGCTCCGCCTCGATGAACCGGAGCCAGTTCTCGATTCGCTCGCTCGGGTGGTAGCGGAACTTCCCCGCCTCCCTGTCTAACGTGACGAGGCGGGCCTCCTCCAGTTTCGGCAGGTGAACGTGGAGGAGCGTTATCTCGAGGTGGTCGCGACTCGGCGTCTCGCCGGACCGTCGTCGCTCCCGTTCCAACAGGTACCCGACGGCGTCGTCGGAGTCGACTGTCCGCGCCGACCGTTCTCGAAAGAGGCGAAGCAGGTCGCGCCTGTACCGGTGACCGAGCGTCTCCAGAACGGCCGCGAGCGTCAGCGTCGCCTCCTCCCCGCTCGAACCATCACTGTCACAAGTACCCCTGGTCACAACAGTCACACGCGGCTGAGGTCCATAAGTGTACGGGCGAAGGGCGAGGAAAAAACGTCGGACGCTCAGGCGCACTCCTCGATGGCCGCGACGAGGAGGTCCGCGCCGAGTTCTACCTCCCGTTCGGTCACGTCGAGGGGCGGGAGGATTCGGAGCACCTTGTAGCCGCACGCGAGGATGAGAAGCCCCTTCTGCAGGCACGCCTCCTGGACGGCGTTTCGTCGCTCCTTGGTGTCGAACTCGACGCCGAGCATGAGGCCCTTCCCGCGCACGTCCTCGACCGGTTCGAGGGCGGCGTCTTCGACCGTCTCTCTGAACTGACGGCCCCGGACGACGGCGTTCTCCATCAGGTCGTACTCGTGGATGGCGTCGATGGTGAGCGCACCCTGTAGCGAGGAGATGATGTCGCCCGCGCCCCACGTCGAGGAGAGGCGGGCCTTCTGTTCGGGGAACACCTCCTCGCGGGAGACGGTCGCGCCGACGCGAAGCGCCTTCGCGGAGGTGATGACGTCCGGCTCGATGGCGAAGTGGTCGGAGGCCCACATCTCGCCGGTGCGGCCGATGCCTGACTGGATCTCGTCGGCGACGAGGGTGATGTCGTACTCCTCGACGACGGCGGCGAGTTCATCCATGAACGCCTCCGAGGGGATTCTGTACCCGCCCTCGCCCTGAATCGGCTCCAAGATGATGTATGCCACGTCCTCGGGGTCCACGTGACCCGTCTCGGGGTTCAGTTTCTTCCGGAGTCGGGAGGTGCCGTCGGCGAAGAACCCGCAGGAACACCTCTCCGCCGAGCAGGTTCGCTCGTCGCAGAAGGGGAGATCGATGATGCCCGAGATTTCGGGGAACTTCCGGCGGTACACCGGCTTCGACCGGTTGAGCGAAAGCGCGCCGAGGGTGCGGCCGTGGAACGCCCCCTCGAACGTGATGCCGTACTTCGCGCCGTCGGAGTGGTCGTAGGATATCTTGATGGCGTTCTCCACCGCCTCCGCGCCGGAGTTCGACAGGAAGACGGTGTCCATGCCGTAGTGGTCCGTGATGTCGACGAGTCGCTGCATCAGGCCGGCCGGGCCCGGAAGTTCCTCCGACCCCGGTTCCTGGCCGCCGGAGACGTAGAAGTCCTGCCCCGCGATTTTCAGCGGGTCCACGAGGTCGAACTCCCGCATCCGGTCCATTATCTTCGGGTTATTGTATCCGAGGGGGGCGGCGGCGACGTGACTGGTGAAATCGAGGAGGACGTTGCCGTCGGCGTCGGTGCAGAAGGGACCTTCCGCCTCGGCGGTGACGTCCCAGACGAAATCGTAGACGTAGGTGCTCTGCGCCGCCGTCTCGTGGTGGTAATCGACCCACTCGCGCGCGCGTTCGCCGGGGAGGGAATCGACCCGCGGGACGGCCGTGTCTCGGTCCATGACCCGGCGTACGGTGACTTCCGGGTTAAACGGTTCGTTCCCCGAACTGTCGGGCGTTCTTCGCTATATCGCACCCGCCCAGACGACGACTCCGGTGAGTGCCCCCGCCCCCGCGAGGAGGCCGACGGACCACCCGGTGACGCTCCGCGCGAACGCTCTGGGACCGGTCGCGGCGAGAAACACCTTCACGCCGACGCTGGCCGCCGTTGCCAGGAGGATGGACACCACCGCTGGCGCGGTGCCGATGGTTCCGCCCCGGTAGAGTAGCACCGCCGTCGTCGTCGCGCCCGCCGAGGAGACGAACCCCGAGAGGAGGGCGCTGACGTACAGACCGTACGTCCCGAACTCGCTCTGTGCGGCCGTCCCGCCGACGAGGATGAACAGGAACACCAGACCGAACGCGAGGGCGTTCCTGAGCGAGAAGGGGCTCTCCAGCGGGATATCGACCTGCTGTCGCCAGTCCGTGACGTACCACGCGGCGGCGACGCTCCCGACCACGAGTGCGCCGAGGGGGACGAGGACGCCGACGAGCGTCTGGTCGGGGAACGTGAAGGCCAGCGCGATGGCGAGGTTGCGAAGCGCCATCGCGGCGTCCGCGAGGAGGACGGCGGCGACGCCGTACATCCGGGCGTCGGGTTGCTGTTTGACGTGGTCGAGCATCGTCCCGACGACGGCCGACGAGGAGGCGAGCCCGCCGAAGAAGCCGGTGACGGCGACGCCGCGGCCCCCGTACTGCTGGACGACGGCGTAGTTGACGATGCCGATGCCGGCGACGGTGACGACCATCAACCACGCGACGCGGGGTTCGAAATCGACGCCGAGCACCGTCACAGGCCCCGCGGGGAGCAACGGGTACGCGACGAACGCGAGGATGGCGAACTCCGTCGTCGAGCGGAGTTCCTGCCGGTCGAGACGTCCGGCGAGGCTGTGGAGTTCCCGCTTCAACACGAGCAGCATCGACGAGACGACGGCGACGGTCACCCCCGCGAGCACCTCGCCGGAGGCGACGAGAGCGCCGACGCCGTACGCCGCCATGAGCGAGACGGCCGTCGTCAGAGAGAGGGCGTCCTCGCCCTCGCGTCTGAGTCCCTGCACGGCGAGGAGGATACCCTGCACGATGACGAGGACGCCCCCGACGCCGAGGAGGACGATACCGAAGGGGTACTCCACCGCGACGAGGGTGAAGACGGCGGCGACGAGACTCGTCAGCGAGAACGTCCGAATCCCCGCCGTCTTCTCGGACCACTCCCGTTCCAGTCCGAGAAACAACCCGAGCAGGGCCGCGAGAACGAGGCGAACCACCGGATTCGTCAGCGGTGCCGCGCCGACGCCCTCCAGTTGGAGGGCGTCGCCGAGCGGAACCGACCCGAAGAGAGCGAGGAGAGACATGCGGTTTCGTTGAACCAATCGGCACTTGAACCCGCTGGCTAGTTCGGTGACTGGTCAGTTGCGCGATAGACTTTTGCACCGCGGGAGTCCGTACACGGATATGACACTCCTGGAGATGGAACGTTCCCGCTTGGCGTGGTGGTCCCTCGGGAGTCTCCTCGCCGTCGCCTTCCTCTACGTCCTCTACTCGTTCGTCGGAACCGTGGTGTTCGGCGTGTTCATCTACTACGCCACGCGGCCCATCTACCGCCGCCTCAGGCAGCGCGTCCGCCCGGCGAGTCTCGCCGCCGCCATCGCCCTGTTCGCACTCGCGTTGCCCGTCCTCTCCTTGGTCTCCTACGCGCTCGCGATCGCGGCGGGCGAGGCGCTGAAACTCACCGACAGCGGCGTGTTCGACCTCTCGAACTACCCCATCACCGCCGACCAGTTCTACCGATTCGCCGACCCGTACGCCCTCCTCTCGCTCGAACTGACGGACCTCTCCCCGGAGCAGCTCCGCTCGGTCTTCGACTCGCTGAACTCCGCCGCCGGAACCGTCGCCTTCCTCGGCGTCGGCGCGGTGCACCTGTTCGTCATGATCGCGCTGGCGTTCTACCTCCTCCGCGACGACCACCGCCTCGCGAAGTGGACCTGCGTCCGCTTCGCGGACGACCGCGGCGTCTTCGAGGCGTACGCGAAGGCCGTGGACCGCGACTTCCACAACATCTTCTTCGGGAACATCCTCAACGCCGTCCTCACCGGGACGATCGGCGTCATCGCCTACGTCGGGTTGAACATGGCCGCCCCGCCGGGAATCGCGATTCCCGCGGCCGCCCTCGTCGGCTTGCTCGCGGGCGCGGCCAGCCTCGTCCCCGTCGTCGGCATGAAGCTCGTCTACGTCCCCGTCGCGGCGTACCTCGGCGTCACCACCTACCTCTCGGACCCGGGGACGCTGTGGTTCGTCTTCGCCTTCGTCGCCGTCTCGTTCGTCGTCGTCGATACCATCCCCGACCTCGTTCTGCGACCGTACGTCTCCGGGCGGTCGCTCCACGTCGGTGCGGTGATGATCGCCTACACGCTCGGTCCCCTGCTGTTCGGGTGGTACGGCATCTTCCTCCTGCCGATGGCTCTCGTCCTCCTCGTGAACTTCGCGAAGTACGTGCTCCCAGAGCTTCTCAGCGGAACGCCCGTCCAACCGTACGCGGTGGACCCCGCGGCGATAGACCCCACCGAACCGGCGGTGACGGCGGACGCCGAACCGACGGCCGACGAACCCGTCGGTACCGACGGGGCGACGACGGACGGGGGCGCAGAAACGGAGCGTGGACCCGAACCCGGACTCGGCGCGGGCGCGGAGACGCGCGCGTCCGCGCGGTCGAGCGTCGAACCGGAGGCGGGCGAGAGCGCGGAACGAATCGACCCGACGGACGACGACGGCCCGACGCCGTCGTGACCGGCGGCGGACGCCGTCTCAGCGTAGACGTCGCTCAGAGGGCGCTATCGTTCGGACGAACCGTTCGAACGGGGGCGGGGCGGTCTCACCGCGAACCGGCCGCTCAGGCGCTGATTCCGTCGTACTTGATGTCGATGTAGTCCGCTTCCCAGTCCTTCCGGGCCTTTATCTCGCGGCGGCCGCGGCGGGTGAGCGTGTAGTAGTTGGTCCGGCGGTCACGCTGACCCTTGTCGACGAGTCCCTTCTCGACGAGGGTATCGAGGTTGGGGTAGAGACGCCCGTGGTGGATCTCCTTCTCGTAGTACTCCTCTAGCTCTTCCTTGATGGCGAGGCCGTGTGGTTCGTCCAGTCCCGCAATCACGTACAGCAGGTCACGCTGAAACCCTGTCAGGTCGTACATCGGTAAATTCAGATGATGTGTTACTGTGTGGTTGAAATAAACATATCGAACTAGACGTCCCCAATCCGACGAGGTACCGCCGCATCGTTCGAGATAGATGTCGTCATCGGCGTGACAACTGCTGTCTGTGGCCCGCGCGAACGAGCCACGCGCGCGAGGAAATGTCGTCTCACTAACCACACTCGCCGAACCGCGCTCGCGGCCGGCGGTCGGTGTACGACTTATGCCCTTCCGGTACGTCTGTGTCGGTATGCCGGAAGAAGTACTCTTCGAGACGGAATCGTCGCACAGTCGCGCCGAAATCGCCGCCTACCTGCGGTCGGTGGCCGACCGCCTCGACGACGACGGGAGCGTCTCGTTGCGCGCGGGCGAGGAATCGCTGGACGTGCAGGTCCCCGGAAACCTGACGTTCGAGGTGAAAGCGGAACGCGAGACGTCGAGCGGAGCGTCCACCGGCGAACTCAGCATCGAGTTCGAACTGGAGTGGGACGAGGACGCCGACGCAAGCAGCGCGGGACGCGGCGAACTCAGCATCGAGTAACGCCGTCGCTACGATTCACGCCGCCGCCGCGATTCGCGTCGCCGCTACGGCGCTTTTCGGGTCACGTTGGTACAGAACAGAGCGAACGCTCGCAGGTTCGTATCGTCGAAAAGGAAGCAAGACACGCGGAAAATCCGCGTGTTGCTTGCCGCCCTGAATTGGTCCCCGCTGACGCTTCGGCCCTCCAAAGCGAAGCGTCGATATCAACTATCGGCCGGTCGGGCTTAAAGATACCGACCGATGTCAATGTTTGTCACAGAATCACAGTCTCAGCGGGGCCGAACTGTTGGTCCGTCGGGTTCGACTCACATGTGCTCTTCTTCCAACACCCACCCGAGGGCGCGCTTGTAGTGGGTGAAGAGCTCCCGAACGCCTTGGTGGCGCATCTCCTCGGACTCCAACTGTTCTGCCAGAAACTCGTACTGGTCGCGGATGTCCTCCTCGGAGCGCATACCCGTTCGTAGGCGTCTCCGAGCCAAGAAGGTGGCGCGCGTCGGCGGGCCGTGGCGTCGGGCTTTTCATCCGGGGAGCCCCACCGATACGTATGCGCATCCGGGGCCGCAGACGTTGTAAGGACTGCGAACGGGAGTGGTCGTACTACGACACGGGGAGCATCACGTGTCCGAACTGCGGAAGCCTCCGGAGCGTCGGCGTCGGCGACCGGGAGCGCCACACGGACGCCGCGGCGGAACTCGACCTCTCGCCGCACAGGAACGCCGTCGGGGAGTTCGACGAGGACGCTTCGACGGGCCGCCACGCGCTTCCCGAAGACGTACTCGACGACCTGAAGTCCGACCTCCGCGCGTACGTTCGCGAACGGGGGTTCATCAACGGCGGCGAGCTCCGCGACGTAGACGACGCCCACCTCGCGGCGAACGAACTCCTCCACGCCGGCGACGCGTACGCCCGACTGCGCGACGTGAGCGAGGACGAACACCTGTACGTCATCTCGCTCCTGCGGGGCGCAGACCGCGGCGAACGCCCGTCTCCCGAGGAGGTACCGCCCTCGATGACCGCCGCGCGCGGACTGGCCTACGCGCAGGCCGTCTCCGCGTTCCGCCGCGACTTCTCCCTTTGGCTCGACGACAACCCGGACTCCGACGCGCGGCGGACGCTCGAAACGCTCGGCGACCACGTGACGCGGGTCGAAGCCCTCGAAGGCGACGTGTCGCTCCGAGAGTCCGAGACGCTCGTCCGCGTCGCGCGGGAGCTCGCCGCGTACGCCCGAGACGGAGACGAAACGGCGCTGGCCACCGCCCGCGACAGACTCGCTCGGCTTTCCTAACCTCTTTGCCCCGTCGGGACGCGTCTGGACCGATGGCCGACCGATTCGACCAGCACGCGGTTCGTCACCGGATGAAACTGCTCCGAGACACCGGCGAGACGACGCTGTACGAGAACAGAGACGGCGTCGCCTGTCCGGCCTGCGGCGACCCGTTCGACCGCCTCCTGCTTTCGGAACGCGACGCGCACAGCTTCGATATCGACGGCGGGACGCTCTGCGTCCGGCGCGAAGAAGGGCGGTTGGTCGTCTCGATGCACCGGTAGTCCGGCGAACTCGTCCGTCCGCCGGTCAGGGGAGGTTCACGTCGACGTCCGCGGCGTCGCCGGCGGACTTGACCGTGTTCCAAAGCAGCATCGCGCGCGTCATCGGGCCGACGCCGCCGGGGACGGGAGTGATGGCGCTCGCTTTCTCCTCGGCGGAGTCGTACTCCACGTCGCCGACGAGTTCGTACCCCTTCTCGTTGTCCGCGTCGACGCGGTTGATGCCCACGTCGACGACGACGACGCCCTCAGAGAGCATCTCGCCGGTGACGAGTTCGGGGACGCCGCAGGCCGCGATGACCACGTCCGCCTGCTTCGTCTTCGCCGCCACGTCGTCGGTCCGGGAGTGACAGACCGTCACCGTGGCGTTGCCGCCCTCGGCCTTCTGTATCAGGAGGTTCGCCATCGGCTTGCCGACGATGTTCGACCGGCCGACGACGACCACGTCCTTGCCCTCGGTGTCCACCTCGGTGGCGTCGAGGAGTTTCTGGACGCCGTGGGGCGTGCAGGGCTTGAATCGGGGGTTGCCGGCGACGAGGCGGCCCACGTTCTCGGGGTGGAAGCCGTCGACGTCCTTCGCGGGGTCGATGCGGCGGAGCACCTCGCGTTCGTCCACGTGGTCGGGGAGGGGCATCTGGACGAGGACGCCGTGGACCGAGTCGTCCTCGTTCAGGTCGTCGATGAGTTCGTACAGTTCCTCGGCGGGGGCGTCTGGGTCGAGTTCGTAGTCGAAGGCGTCGATGCCCACCTCCTCGCAGTCTCGCTGTTTCATCGAGACGTACGTCTGACTCGCCGGGTCCTCGCTCATCAGCACCGTCGCCAGACCGGGCGTCACGCCCGCCTCGTCGAGGGCGTCGATGGCGTCGGTCAGGCCCGCGCGCACGTCCTCGGCCACCGCGTTGCCGTCGATGATGTCGGTCATACCTACACCGGCGTCCCCCTCGCACTTCAAACTCGCGGATTCGTGCATATCTGCAGGTCGGAATCGGAGAAGATAGACACGTTCGTGGATAGTCGCTCAGCAGATGCCGTCGGCGACGCCGGGGTTCAGGTTGGGCCCCTGCCGGACGGGCGTCGTCTCCCCCGTCTCCAGATTCACGACCATCGCCTGCCCGCCGAACCCGTGCGTCTGGTCGTGACCCCGGACGACGACGCACGTCACGCCGTCCGGCAACCTGACGCTCTCCGACCGCGTGAACTCGCGCGTCCCGTGGGAGTGCAGTAGGTCGCGTCTGGCGAGGACCGTCCCGTCTGTCGTCTCTACCTGCCACCAGTCCGCGTACCCCTCCTCGCCGTCGTCGTCGTGGTAGAGCGTCACATCGAACCGGTGGACGCCGTTCATCACCCGCCAGTCGACGGCAACGACGTTCGCCTCCCGGAGGTCCAACCCCTCCGGCGTCGCAGTCGCGGTGGTCGTCCCGTCCGTCTCGTTCGTCGCCGTCTCGTTCGTCGCCGTCTCGTTCGTCGCCGTCCCGTTCGTCGCCGTCTCGGCGGGCGTCTCCGTCTCCGTCGGCGTCTCCGTCTCGGTCTCGGAGACGCTCACCCCGGTGGCGGTGTCGCCGCGGGGCGTGCCGAACCCGCCCGGCGGGTTCTCGGTTCCCGGCGTTCGACGTTCGCGGTCGGAACACCCGGCGAACGGAACGCTCGCCGCGCCGAGCAGAGCGAGGAGGCGTCTCCGAGTCACCATGCGTCCGCTTGGCGCCGGCGAAGCAAAAAGCAGGGGCGACACGTCAGCGCCTGCGAACGAGAGAGAACGCGCGAGAGCGACGGCGGAGACGAGAGCAGAGGCGGCGCGGAGTCGCGTCCGGCGCGCCGGGCGCGGACGACCCGGTTACTCCTCTTCGTACAGGGGGAACTCGTCGCAGAGTTCCTGCACCTGGTCGGACACCTCGGCGACGACGGCCTCGTCGTCGTAGTTGTCCACGACGCGGGCGATGAGTTCACCCACCTCGCGGGTGGCCTCCTCGTCGAACCCGCGGGTCGTAAGCGCCGCCGTGCCGGCGCGGATACCGCTGGGGTTGAACGCCGAACGCGTCTCGCCGGGGACGGTGTTGGCGTTGAGGACGATGCCGGCGTCCTCCAACGCCGCCTCGACGTCCTTGCCGGTAGTGTCGGGGTTCGAGGGGCGCAGGTCCACGAGGACGAGGTGGTTGTCGGTGCCGCCGGAGACGGCTTCGAGGCCCTCCTCTTTGAACGTCTCCGCGAGGGCCCTCGCGTTGGCGACGGTCTGCTCGGCGTACTCGTCGAACTCCGGTTGCAGGGCCTCCTGGAAGCCGACGGCCTTGCCCGCGATGTTGTGCATGAGGGGGCCGCCCTGCCCGCCGGGGAAGACGGCCTTGTCGATGTCGTCGGCGTACTCCTCGGAGGACATGATGATGCCGCCGCGGCCCGCGCGGATGGTCTTGTGCGTCGAACCGGTCACGAAGTCGGCGACGCCGACGGGCGAGGGGTGGACGCCCGCGGCGACCAAACCCGTGATGTGAGCGATGTCCGCGAGGTGGTAGGCGTCGGCGTCGTCGGCCACCTCCTGAATGCGCTCCCACTCCACCGTGCGCGGGTACGCGGAGTACCCGGAGACGATGATGTCGGGGTCGAACTCCTCGGCTTTCGCCTCCAAGTCGTCGTAGTCGATGTACCCCGTCTCGGGGTCCACCTGATACTGCTCTACCTCGTATAGTTGGCCCGTGAAGTTCGCGGGGTGGCCGTGGCTGAGGTGGCCGCCGTGGCTCAGTTCCAAGGAGAGAATCTTGTCGCCGGCGTCGAGCATGGCGAGGTAGACGCCCATGTTCGCCTGCGTCCCCGAGTGCGGTTGGACGTTGACGTACTCCGCGCCCCACAGTTCCTTCGCGCGTTCGACGGCGAGTTCCTCCACCTCGTCGGCGTACTCGCAACCCGCGTAGTACCGAGAGCCGGGGTACCCCTCGGCGTACTTGTTCGTGAGGGTGCTCCCTTGGGCTTCGAGGACCGCGCGACTGACGTGGTTCTCGCTCGCTATCATCGCCAGCGTGTTCCGTTGCCGTTCATCTTCGCCCGACAGCGCATCTGCGACGGCGGGGTCGGCGTCGCGGACGTGACTGTAATCCATGTATGAGACGGGACGCGTTCGGCCAATAAGTGTGTTCACTTTGGCGACGACTGCCCCTTCTTCTGTACACGTCGGTGCAACGGACGCCCGGGAGGAGGGTCGCAGGACACCATCCCGGCAGACGACAGATTCAAATTACGACGCGCCGAACAACTGAATACGTTCACACACCGAGTTTATTAATTGGGTATCCGAACAGTATACTTCCCGGATTGAAAACAGAATTTCCTCTTGTTGGGCTTGTTACAACACCGTAGGAAGGTGATTACGACCTCCTTTCTGCGTTAATATTAAATAATCTCGCGCTCATATTGTGGGTATGGCTATCCGTTCTAATATGCTCGCAGAGGGGGTCGAGGAGATTCTCCGCTCCGCCCTCTCGGCGGGCGGCGAGGAGGTTCTCGTCGTCGACCCGACGGCGGACGTGGTCGAGACTCTCGTCAACGTCGCGTCCGAACTCGGCGGAGACACTCCGACCGTCCGGATGGTGGCCGACGAATCGCTTCTGAAAGACGTGATGGACGACTTCATCGTCGCGAGCAACGCGGCCGACCTCGTCGAGTCGGAGACGCTGTCGATGCGGACGACGACCGAGGGGGCGGAGAACGCCCTCCTCGTGACCGGCGATTCGGTCGTCGCACTCGTCACCGCGGGCGACCGGGTTGCCGGACTCGTCACCGAAGACGAGGAGTTCGTCTCGCAGGCGCGCGAGACGTACCGCACTCAGTGGGAGGAGTCCCCGACGTTCAAACTCCGAACGCCGCCGATATCGAAGGTTCGCTCGACCCTGGAGGCCGACATCGGGCCGGAGGCGCGCGACGACTTCGACGCCGTCCTCTCGTCGCTTCGGACTGCCCGCGGCGACGGCGACGGACTCGACGAGGTGACCATCAGCCTCCTCGTCGCCGCGCGGAACGACGTCCTCCTCTACGACATCTCGAAGTGGGGCGAGGACGTCGGCATCGCCAGCAAGGCGACGTTCTCCCGGACGAAGACGAAACTCGAAGACACGGGCCTCATCGACACCGAGAAGGTACCCATCGACGTCGGCCGCCCCCGACTCCGCCTCAAACTCGGCGACGACCGACTGGTCGACGCCGACTCGACGCAACTCGCCGGCGTCGCCCAGGATCTCCTCTCGTAGGCGTCGCCGGGCGTCCAATCTCACTTCGCTCTCGGTTCCTGCGTTCTCCCCATTCCGGCGTCTCACTCCGCCTCCCACCACCGCGTCCCGCCGTACATCCCCGCGCTTTTTCCCCGATTCGTGCGTCTATCGGCCCGTGATATCCAACGACATCGCTCTCGTCGGGAGTGGCCCGGCCGCCGAGGCGGTTCGCGCGGCGTTCGAGGACGTGGACGCCGCCGTCGCCGACGTCTCGCCGGACGAGGCGGGAGACGCGAACCTGAGCGTCGTCGTCGCGCCCGCGGGGGCGAACGCCCCGCACGCGGTGGACGAACGCGGCGGCCGACTCGTGGTCGTCGAAATCGGCGGCGTCGGCGGCCGTCCCGTCGCCGCCGTGGACGCCACCGTCTCCGCGTTCGGAACCGACGGCGCGCGGTTCTCCGACCTCTGCGCCCGCGTCGCCGCGACGACGGACGACGAGGGGTCGCCGTCGGGGGACAGAAGCGCCGTCCGACTCGCGGGCGCACTCGCCGGTCGGCGGGCCGTCGCCCTCCTCGCGGGCGAGGGGGCGGTGGTCGGTACGGTCGCGGAAGTCGCCGGAACGGGCGTCGTCGCCGAGCGACCGATTCTGCCGGTGCCGGACCCCGCGACCCGCGACCGGCGGGTGCGACGGGAGTACCGCGAGGCGAGCGTGGACGACTCGCTGGCGCGGGCGGAACGCACACTCGACGACCGAACCGGCGTCGTCGCACAGGTGGGCGAACGCGAGTCGTTCCCGGTCCCCTACTACCTCGCGCAGACGACGGAGACGCGGGGGTTCAGCGACGCTCGCGCCGCCGAGTTCGCGGCGGGCGTGGACCCCGACTGGGACGCCGCGTTCATGAAAGCCCTCGGCGAGGGCCTCGAACGCTACTGCGCGGGCGTCTACCGGTCGTCGGAGTTCACCGTCGCGCCGGAGCGAACGCGCGCGAACCCCGTCTCCCCGTCGCGGTTCGTGCGTCCCGACTCGTACCGCGCGCCCGACCCCGAGGAGCCGATTCCGTGGGTCGCGGGCGAACGCCTCGACACGGGCGCGGAGGTGTCTCTCCCCGCCGAGTTCGTCCACTACCCGCCGCCGAACGAGCGACACAAACCCTCCATCACGACCGGGTTGGGCCTCGGGAACTCGGGCGCGGAGGCGCTTCTGTCGGGCTTCTACGAGGTGGTCGAACGCGACGCCGCGATGCTGTCGTGGTACTCGACGTTCGACCCCCTCGCCCTCGACGTGGACGACGAGGGCTACGCCGAACTGGAGAAGCGGGCGCGCGCGGAGGATCTGACCGCGACGCCGCTTTTGGTCACGCAGGACGTGGACGTTCCGGTCGTCGCCGCGGCGGTCCACCGCGACGGCGAGTGGCCGAACTTCGCCGTCGGGTCGGGCGCGTCGCTGGACCCCGCAGACGCCGCGCGGTCCGCACTCGCGGAGGCGTTGCAGAACTGGATGGAACTCCGTGCGTTGGGACCGGAGCAGGCGAGTTCGGAAGGCGGCGCTATCGGCGCGTACGCGGACTTCCCCGACGCCGCCCGCGAGTTCGTGGACGCCGGCCCGGCGGTTCCGGCGTCGAGCGTCGGCCCCGACGAGGTGCCGACTGGCGAGGCGGAACTCGACGCCGTGGTCGAACGCGTCGCCGACGCGGGGTTAGACGCCTACGCCGCGCGGACGACGACGGAGGACGTGGAGCGACTCGGGTTCGAGGCGGTCCGCGTCGCGGTTCCGGAGGCCCAACCGCTGTTTCAGGGCGACCCCTTCTTCGGCGACAGGGCGGCGTCGGTGCCCGAGGAGATGGGCTTCGAGTCCCGACTCGACGGCCCGTACCACCCGTATCCGTAGGCGAACAGCCGACACGATGCCCGCCCGCACGGCGGCGTGTCGGACGCTCGCGGGTCGCCGTGCGGTAATTCCGCGGCGGATGCGGCGAGTGGCCGCCCCTTCCGAGAAAAAGTCTCGCCCCTTTCAGACGCCGAACGTCGCGCGGAGCATGTCGCGCGTCCCCGGGCCGAGTCCGACGGCGAGGACGGCGACGAGGAGCAGCATCGAGTAGCGGGGGCTCTCCTCGAAGATGCCCTCCTCGAACACCCAGACGACGAACGTCGCCGCCGCGAGTTTGATGAGGAGGAACGGCCACGTGTCGCCCGTCACCGCGAGGACGCTCGCGGGCAGGACGCTCGACGTGAAGTCCACGACGAACTGGTTGACGGGGTGTTTCGGCACGAGGTTCCGCCCGGCGTTCAGCGCCGGCATCCAGTCGAGACCGATGACGTTGGCGACGCCGTCTACGGCGTGGCCCCAGATGATGACGAGGCCGATGAGGCCCGTTCCGGCGTTTATCTCCGGCGCGAAGCGTTCGATGAGCCACCACGTCGCGCCCGCCGAGAGCGTCGCCCCGACGAGCGTCGCGACCAGCACCTGCGGGTAGAACTCCACGCCCGGCGCGCCGGTGACGACCAGCGAGACGAGGTAGCCGAGCGTGAGTACGAGCGCGCCCGTTCCGAGGCCGAACAGCGGCTTCTCGTACCCGTCTACGAGTCCGGCCCTGTCCGCCGTGACGCTCGCGACGACGGCGGCGAGCGTGATGCCGAAGACGGTGAAGTAGATTATCGGGCTGATGACGAGCGTGTTCCACGGGTAACTGATGAGTGCGTCCGTCGCGCCGGGCGTGTCGTTGGCGTCCTCGACGACGCGCAGGGCGCCGCCGAAGAACATGAACGGCAGGAGAGCGTAGAAGAAGCGCCGCTCCGTCCCGATGTCGAGGCGGCGGAGGAGGAAGACGAGACCCGAGAGGGCGACCAGCAGGGTGACCATGTACCCGACTTCCGAGACGAGCGTGTAGCCGGGGTAGGCCACGGGTTCGGGCGCGGCGGCGCACGCCTGCGCGCTGTCGAGGTACTGCGTGACGCCGTTCGTCCGCACCGCACAGACCGCCGAGTTGGCGTCGGCCTGCACCGGTCCCCAGAAGTAGTGCCAGATGAAGCGGTCGTAGACGAGTTCGGGGAAGGCGAGCCATCCGCCGACGAGAACCGCGAGGATGACCGCCACCGAACCGCCCCACAGACGTTCGGGGTCGGCGCCGACCCGTTCTGCAACCGTTGCCATACCCCAATTCCCGGCGTCGGTGGTGTTGAGGATTCCGGTCTCTGACGCGTCGGCGGACCGGCCAGCGCTCGGATTCCGCGGGGACGCCCCTCAGATGGGGAGCGAGCGGTCCTCGAAGTCGGTTCCGAGGATAACCATCGTCTGCGAGCGCGAGAATCCATCCATCTCGGCGATTTCGTCGAACATGAGTTCCCGCAGGCCGTCGGTGTCCTCGGCGAACACGCGGAGCATCACGTCCCATTCGCCCGTCGTGAGGTGAACCTCTTGGACGCCCTTGATCTCGCGGAGGCGTTCGAGCGCGTCCTCCTCGCGGCCCTGTTGGACGCGGAGACCGACGAGCGCGGAGGTGCCGAAATCCACCTCTCGGGCGTTTACTTTCGCGTGGTACCCCTCGATGACGCCCGCTTCTTCCATCCGACCGACTCGGTCGTGGACGGTGGCGCTGGACATGTCGATTTGACGCGCGATTTCGCTGAACGGGGTTCGCGCGTCCGCCTGGAGGATGCGGAGGATCGCCCGATCCGTCTCGTCGAGTTCCATAGTAATGCGTGGAGGAGCCGCGACTTTTGGTTTGCGAATCGCACACTCGCTCCGCCGACCGAACCCAGCAGATTTTACCCTCGCTGTCGCGTCTCTCCCGGACGTGTCCGAGGAGTTGCCGCCAGACGTTCGCGCGACGCTCGCTCGACTGTTCGAGGAGGCCGCGGAGGACGCGCGCACCCGTGAGGGGGAGTCGGTTCGGACGCGCCTCGAAACCGTCGAGGCGGTCACGGACGAGGAAGTGCCGCCCGGCGCCGGGAAGGAGCGACTCCGGCACGGATGCGCGCAGGTCCGAAAGACCGTCGAGAACGAACCGCTGGTCGCCGCCGAGTACCTACAGGCGATGCGACGACTCGTCGACGAGGACGACGCCGGGCCGGGGGCCGACGGCGGAACCGAAGACGGCGGCGACGGCGGCGAAGGCGAAGACGGAAACGAGGCCGACGGGAGCGAACGCGACGCCGAAGGAGGAACCGACGAAGGCGAAGGAGAGAACGGCGACGAGAACGCCGGTCCCGACGGCGGGCGGGACACCGACCCAACCTGACCGACAACCGCGCTCGGAGACGCTCCGTCTCGCTTTCGAGCTCGCCGCTCCGGGGTCGTACCCGCCCGTCCCTGGTGGTCTCTCCCATACTCTGCCCGACAATTAACTCAATTACGAGTCCGAGTACCTTTTTGTGGTTCCCGACCTTGCATTTGGGTATGCGCCCCGCCGATGCAGTCCGACAACTCGAGTACGCGGTTGCACCGACCACCGGTACGTACGACTACGAACTCACTCACTGGGCGAGCGCGTACGAAGAGGCGTTCGCCGACGTGACGGAGCGCGGCGACCTCCACGACGTGATGAACGTCATCGAGCAGGTGTGCGAGGAGTGCTCCGAGGACTCCCGTCCGTCCCCGGAGCAGGTGGAGGTAGTGGCCGACTCCGTCCTCACGAGCGGCGGACGCCCCCTCACCGACGGCGGCGACGGTGCGGACGCATCGGATCGGTAACGACCTTTCTCTCTCCGACTCGCCGCAGTTTCGTCGCGCCCGGCGTACTTTCTTCGGCCGTAACGTGTATCACCGTCGGCCCTCGTTTACGTAGACGCTCCCGCGAATTGGCTCCGCCTCTCTCGCGGGAGTTGCGACGCTCGCCGCCGGATTCCCCGTCGTGCGGGCGTCTTCTGGTCCCCGTTTTCGAACTCGCTGAGCGACCGCTGTCTCCTTCGGTCGGGTGCGGAGAATCTCCGTCCGTAGTTTGCACTCCTCGTTTTACTCGTCGGCAAAAGTGCGAGGGGAGGGATTTGAACCACGGTCACTCACTTCGTTCGCTCCCTGATTCAAATCCTCCGTCAGATACACGCTCCTCGCTGTCGCTCGGAGACGTAGAATGCGAGGGGAGGGATTTGAACCCACGGACTCCTACGAGAGCGGATCTTGAGTCCGCCGCCTTTTCCAGACTCGGCCACCCTCGCGCGTGTACTCGTGGGGAACCGCGCCGCTAAAACGTTCCGAATCCCGCTCTCCGCGGGGACGGTTCGGCGGGACGAAGCGCCGCCCCGCGAGGCCCCTCACTCGCCCGCCGCGGGCCGTCGTTCGACGGCGGACGGGGGCGCTTCGTCGAACCGTCGCGGCTCCGTCGGCCCGAGTTTCTGACGGAGGAGACTCGGGACCTTCTCCTTCGCAAGGAGAAACCCGCCGACGCCGAGAGCGGGGAGGACGACGGCGAAGAGAACCGCGAGGAGTCCCGCGCCGAACGGGGCGAACCCGACGCCCAAGAACATGAACACGAACACGGCCGCGCGGGGGAGATTCTCCTCGACGACCCCCGCGATTCCCGCCGCCCAGTCCACCGCCGCAGTCGGAACCTCCGCCAGACGCTCGCCGGTCGTAGCCATACCGACACGATGAACGACGGGAACCATAGCCCTTGGCCCGGTGCGCCGCCTCGCCGCGCTTCGTCGCCGCTCGGCCGACCCGTTCGAGCGATGGGATTACGTCGCTCACGAACGGAAGGACGGTATGGACGAACACACCCGCGACCCGAGCGTCGCCCCGCCGCTCGGGAATCCGACGGGGTGGCGAACGGACGACCGCGTGTGGGAGCACGCGACGCTCCGCCGCGCGGTCGAACACGGTGTCCGCCTGTTCAACTCCGGCGACTACCACGAGAGCCACGACTGCTTCGAAGACGAGTGGTACAACTACGGATCCGGGAGCGCGGAATCGGCGTTCCTCCACGGGATGGTCCAGGTCGCCGCCGGCGCGTACAAGCACTTCGACTTCGAGAACGACGCGGGTATGCGGTCGCTCTTCACCACCGCGCTGCAGTACCTCCGGGGGATACCCGACGACTTCTACGGCGTGGACCTCGCGGACGTGCGCGGGACGCTCGAATCGGCGCTCGAAGACCCGACTGCGCTCCACGGCTGGCAGATCACGATAGACGACCAACGGCCGGAGGCGTACGACGTGGACTACGAGTACGTCGAGCGACTCCACTAGCGCGTCGGCGCGTATCGGCCCGAATCTTAACCCATTTCCCGCTCCGCCGTTTGAATGTCTCCATGCGAATTTACGAACTGGGAGAGGGAAAGCCGGAGGTGGCCGTCGTCGGAACTATCCACGGCGACGAACCCTGCGGCGTCCGGGCGATAGAGCGCTTCATCGAAACCGAACCCGACGTGGAGCGTCCGGTGAAGCTCATCGTCGCCAACGAGGAGGCCCTCGAAGCGAACGTCCGCTACCTCGAGGAGGACCTCAACCGCGTGTTCCCCGGCGACCCGAACGCCGACAGCCACGAACGCCGCCTCGCGCACGACGTGCTTCGGGAGGTCCGCGACTGCACGACGCTCTCGCTTCACTCCACGCAGTCGTACGGGAGACCGTTCGCGCTCGTGGACACCGTCGGGGCCGCCTCGCGCGCCATCTGCCCGCACCTCCCCATCGAGGAACTGGTCGAGACGGCCGAGTTCGTCGGCGGCCGCCTCATCGACCACACGCACAACATCGACGTCGAGTGCGGTCTGCAGGGTACCGAGGAGGCGGCCGAGAACGCCTACTGGCTCGTCCGGGCGTTCCTCGCCGCGACGGGCGTCCTCGCCGCGCCGTTGGAAGAAGGGGCCGAATCGCCCGTCTCCCTGGAACGGCGCAACGCCGACGAGGTGTCGGTGTACCGGATGCTCGAACGCATCCCCAAGGAACCCGCGAACAAGTACGAGGTGTTCGTGGACAACTTCGAACTCGTCGAGGCGGGCGACCGCTTCGCGGCGGCGGATGACCGGGAGTTCACCGCCGACCGCGACTTCTACCCGGTGTTGCTCTCGGCGTACGGCTACGAGGACGTGTTCGGCTACGCCGCGGACAAAGTCGGAACGCTCGCCTGAGTCGCCGCGGTTCGCTCCCCTTTCCTTCGCTCTCGCCCCGCGTTCCCTCCGGCGCGGACGGGGTTACTCCTCTTTCGGCGCGAACTCGACCATCGTCAGGTCCCTGTCGAGGTGACAGACCTCGTGCGGCGGGTCGCCGAGGACCTCGCTGATGCGGTACTCCTCGTCGAACGCCGCGCCGTCCGGAACGCAGTACTCGTGGCTCGGACACTGCGTGTGCGGACAGGGACCTTCGAGGCGCGCTTTGCTCCCCGCGTAGGACCCCTTGGTGGCGACGTTCGCCGTCACGGGGGCCGGTTCGACTTCGACCGCTCGGACGCCGCTGTCGTGGACGGCGCAGTCGAGCAGTTGGGCGTTCTCCCGGACGTCGGTCACCCGATAGCGGGTCCCCTCTGTGAGGTTCAGACACTGCTTGCGGTACGGGCACCCTTCGCACAGTTCGGACGGACCCTCGTAGACGAACTCGCGTCCGACGTCGGCGAGGCGGTCCCCGATGAGCGTGACCTTCGTCATTCGTCGTCACTAGTCGAGCCGTCCGCATAACGTTGTGCGTCCCGCCCGGTCAACTCGTCGAGTCTCTCGAAGTACTCCTCGCGCGGCACCTGATACAGCGACCGGTAGTCCACCTCGCCGGCGTCGAACCGCCGCGCGAGTTCCTCCGCGGCGGCCACCGCCTCGTCCCGGCTATCGTACGTCTCCGGGGCCGCCTCCACCTGCGGTTCGAGGTACAGCGTCACGTTCCACGTCGTCCCCGCCAGTTGGGCGGCCCCCGGACGCCTCGCGCGCGACCCGTTCGAGACGAAGATGGTCGGCAGGCACTCGGCGGGGAACTCCCCCTCCCTGAACACGTCGGGCCGGTAGACGAGAATTCGCCGCCCGCCCGGTTCGTCGTTCCACAGCGTCCACCCCGCGGGGGCGTCGCCCTCCGCGGCGGCGTCTGCGGTGTCGTCGGCGTTCATACGCGTCCGTTGGCGGCGGACGGGGAACACCCCTTCGGTCGCCCGTTCGCCCACCCCGTCGGACTCCTGTCAGACATAAAGGAACCGAACTGTGGGAAGATTCTGAGGGTTCACCCCGCTCAGGTGCCGCATTTAGACGTACGGCAAAAATTACTCGCGGAAAGACTTATGTATGTCGCTCACTCACACACATTTAGTCTCGGTCGACCGGACCGAGCGACCGACCCTCTCCGAACCGTCCGCCGAACCCCAGACGTTCTGTCGCTATTCGTCGACTCGTCGCCGTCGCCCGTCGCAGACCCGTCGCGCGTTCGAGGAGGGTGGTATGGACAAGCATGCCACGAAACCGGACTTCGACGAGCCGAACTCAGACGACCGGGAGCGAGAGCTCCGGCGCTGAGCGTCGCTCGCCGGCGTCTACCAACGTTCGCTGCGACGCTCTCCGGGCGCGTCGCGGGCGTACGGTCGCTCAGTCCCTCGGGACTCCGTCTATCAACAATGAACGGTGATATCGAAACCCTCGCAGACCTGAGCAAGCACTACAAAGACTCCGTGCCCGCGGACCTCCGCGAGGCTAAGAGCTTCGATTGGTACCTGCAAGAGGTCTACGACGACCCCAGAATCGCTCGCAACGCGCACCAGCGCGTTGCCGACATGTTCGACCACTACGGCACCGCCTACGACGAGGAAGCCGGCGTCGTCGAGTACCTGATGGCCTCGGAGGACCCCATACACGACGGGGAGAACACCTTCTACGGCCGCGAAGTTCACGAGTCCATCCACGAGTTCGTGAACAAGGTGAAGTCGGGCGCTCGCGGCCTCGGGCCGGAGAAGCGTATCAAACTGCTGCTCGGCCCCGTCGGCTCCGGGAAGTCGCACTTCGACTGGATGGTCCGCCGCTACTTCGAGGACTACACGATGCGCGACGACGGTCGGATGTACACCTTCCGGTGGACGAACCTGACCGACGTCATCCGCGACCAAGACCCCGCGGACGCCGTCGTGCAGTCGCCCATGAACCAAGACCCGCTCGTGCTGATTCCGCAGGAGCAGCGCGACGTGATAATCGAGCGCCTCAACGAGCAGCTCGACGCGCCGTACACCATCCGCAACGACCAGGCGCTGGACCCGGCGTCGGAGTTCTACATGGACACCCTGCTGGCGTACTACGACGACGACTTACAGCAGGTGTTGGAGAACCACGTCGAGGTGATCCGCCTCGTCGCCTCCGAGAACAAGCGCCAGTGCGTCGAGACGTTCGAACCGAAGGACAAGAAGAACCAAGACGAGACCGAACTCACCGGCGACGTCAACTACTCGAAACTCGCCGTGTACGGCGAGTCCGACCCCCGCGCGTTCGACTACTCCGGGGCGTTCTGTAACGCCAACCGCGGGCTGTTCTCCGGCGAGGAACTGCTGAAGCTGCAACGGGAGTTCCTCTACGACTTCCTGCACGCGTCGCAGGAACAGACCATCAAGCCCTCGAACAACCCGCGCATCGACATCGACCAGGTCATCGTCGGCCGGACGAACATGCCCGAGTACCGCGAGAAGAAGGGCGACGAGAAGATGGAGGCGTTCAACGACCGGACCAAGCGCATCGACTTCCCGTACGTCCTGGAGTACGAGCAGGAGTCGGAGATTTACCGCAAGATGCTCCGGAACGCCGACGTTCCGGACATGCACATCGAACCGCACACCTTGGAGATGGCCGGCCTGTTCGGCGTCCTCACCCGCATCGTCGAACCCGACGGCAGCAACATCACGCTCACGCAGAAGGCGAAAGCCTACAACGGCGAAATCGACGACGCCGACGACGTGGACGTGAAGAAGCTCCGCGAGGAGGGCGAGTCGAAGGCCGACATCGCCGAGGGGATGGAGGGCATCTCCGCCCGCTTCATCGGCGACGAGATAGCCGAGGCCATCATGGACTCGACCCACCGCGGTCGGTCGTACCTCTCGCCGTTGAACGTCTTCAGCCACTTCGAGGAGAACTTGGAGAACCACGGCTCGATCCCCGAGGACAACCTCGAACGCTACCACCGCTACCTCGAGATGGTGCGCGAGGAGTACAAGGAACGCGCCATCGAGGACGTCCGCCACGCCCTGGCGTACGACTTAGACGAGATCCAGCGGCAGGGCGAGAAGTACATGGACCACGTCATGGCGTACATCGACGACTCGACGGTCCAAGACGAGCTCACCGGCCGCGAACAGGAACCCGACGAGAAGTTCCTCCGCTCCGTCGAGGAGAAGCTGGAGATCCCCGAGGACCGCAAGGACGACTTCCGCCAAGAGGTGTCGAACTGGGTCTCGCGGCGCGCCCGCGAGGGGCAGGCGTTCGACCCGCAGGACAACGACAGACTCCGCCGCGCCCTCGAACGCAAGCTCTGGGAGGACAAGAAGCACAACATCAACTTCTCGGCGTTGGTGTCGGCGAACGAGCTCGACGACGACGAGCGCAACGCGTGGATAGACGCCCTCGTCGAACAGGGCTACTCCCGCGAGGGAGCCCGCGAAGTGCTCGAGTTCGCCGGTGCAGAAGTCGCAAAGAGCGAACTCGAGGCGTGATACAGTAATGGGACCGAAGAAGAACTACATCCGTCGGGCGGACGAACGCCTCCGCGGCACCTACGAGGAGCCGATGAGCCTCGGCGAGTACGTCGACGCGGCGTTCGAACAGCCGTCTATCGCCTCCCACGCCTCGAAGTACCTCGTCGAGGCCATCGAGTCGAAGGGCACGCGGACCGTGATCGAGGAGGGCGAGGAGCGACAGCGCTACCGCTTCTTCGACGACCCCGCCAACGACGGCGAACACGCCATCCTCGGCAACACCGAGGTGCTCAACCGGTTCGTGGATGACCTGCGGACCATCGCCGCCGAGCGAGGGAAGGGCGAGAAGATAATCTGGTTCGACGGTCCCACGGCGACGGGGAAGTCGGAGCTGAAGCGCTGTCTCGTCAACGGCCTCCGCGAGTACTCGAAGACTGAGGCCGGCCGCCGCTACACCGTCGAGTGGAACGTCGCGGCCGCCTCCTCGGACACACGCGGCCTCTCCTATGGCGGCGACGCCGACGAGCAACGCGAGGACGACTGGTACGAGAGTCCGGTGCAGTCGCACCCGCTGTCGGTGTTCCCGGACGACGTGAAGCGCGAACTGCTCGCCGACCTGAACGACAGGGGCGGCGACCACATCCCGGTGTCGCTGAACGAGAGCCTCGACCCGTTCTGCCGGGAGGCGTACGACTACCTCGAAGAGATGTACCGCCGCGCGGGCAAGCGCGAACTGTTCAGCGAGGTCACCGACCCGAAACACCTGCGCGTGAAGAACTACGTCGTGGACGTGGGGCAGGGCATCGGCGTCCTCCACTCGGAGGACGACGGCACGCCCAAGGAGCGACTGGTCGGGTCGTGGATGCCGAGCATGCTCCGCGAACTCGACTCCCGCGGCCGGAAGAACCCGCAGGCGTTCAGCTACGACGGCGTGCTCTCGCAGGGTAACAGCCTCCTGACGATCGTCGAGGACGCCACCCAGCACGCCGACCTGCTCCAGAAACTGCTGAACGTCCCCGACGAGGGGCACGTGAAGCTCGACAAGGGAATCGGGATGGACATCGACACCCAGATGGTCATCATCTCGAACCCGGACCTCGACGTCGAACTCGACAAGTACGCCGACAGGAACGGGCGCGACCCGTTGAAGGCGCTGAAGCGCCGCCTCGACAAACACGAGTTCCGGTACCTGACGAACCTCTCTCTGGAGACGGAGCTCATCCACCGCGAACTGACGAACCAGCGGCCGGTCTGGGACATCGAGGACGAAGAGGAGATACGGGAGCGCATCGAGCAGCCCGTCTTCCTCGACGTGCGCGAGGGACCGGGGTCGATACGGCGACGCGAACTCGCGCCCCACGCCGTCGAGGCCGCCGCGATGTACAGCGTCGTGACGCGCCTCGAATCCGAGGACGTGCCCGGCGAGTACGACATCGTGGACAAGGCGCTCCTGTTCGACAGGGGCTACATCCAGGAGGGCGACACCCGCGTCGGAATCGACGAGTTCGACTTCGACTCCGACGCCGAGGGGACGCACGGCATCCCCGTGACGTTCACCCGCGATATCATCGCCGACCTCCTCCACGACGACAGGGACAGACACCACCCCCACCTCGACGTGGGCGGGGTAGTGATGCCCGAGGACGTCTTGGACGCGATGGCCGAGGGCCTCCACGACGCCCCAGTGTTCTCGCGCGCGGAACGCGCCGAGTACGAGGGCCGCGTCGCACTCGTCAAGGAGTACATCCTCGACAGGCAGGAGGAGGACGTGCTGTCGGCGGTCCTCGCGGAGAAGAACGTCGAACAGGAGACGGTCGAGCAGTACGTCGAACACGTGTACGCGTGGGCGGCGGACGAACAGGTGGAGACCGAACGCGGACCCGTCGACCCCGACCCCCTCATCATGAAACTGTTCGAGACGGAACACCTCGGCCGATTCGACGAGAGCGCGTACGCCGGCAACACCCCCTCCTCGACCGTCGAGGAGTTCCGCCGCGAGAAGGTCATCACGGCGCTGAACCGCTACGCGTGGGAGAACCGTGACGAGGGATTCACCGTCCAGGACGTGGAGCTCTCGGAGATTCCGGTCATCCGCGCGGTGCTGGAGTCGCACGACTGGGACGACGTTCGCCGCCTCTTCGAGGACTTCGACCCCGCACAGTGGGACGACCCGCCGGCGAACACGGAGACCGAACAGGTGAAAGAAAACACGATAGAGCGGATGGTCGACGCCGGGTACACGGAAGCGTCGGCCGAGCTCACGAGTCGCGCAGTCATGCGCGAGGTGCGTTACAGATGGGACTGAGAGAAGACCTCGAACGGTTCCGCGAAGTCGGCGAGGAACGCCGCGAAGACCTCCAAGAGTTCATCAGCTACGGCAACCTCGGCGGGTCGGGACCAGAGAGCATCCAGATACCGATAAAGGTCGTCGACCTCCCGGAGTTCAAGTACGACCGCCTCGACCAGGGCGGCGTCGGACAGGGGAAAGGCGACACGCCCGACGTCGGCCAACCCGTCGGTCCGCCGCAACCCGGCGACGGGGACGGCGACGGCGACGAGGACGGCGACCCGGGCGAGGAGGGCGCAGAGCACGAGTACTACGAGATGGACCCCGAGGAGTTCGCCGAGCAGCTCGACGAGGAGCTCGGCCTCGACCTCGAACCGAAGGGCAAGGAGGTAATCGAGGAGATAGAGGGCGACTTCACCGACGTGACGCGCACCGGCCCCAACAGCACGCTCGACTTCGAGCGCCTGTTCAAGGAGGGGTTGAAGCGCAAGCTGTCGATGGACTTCGACGACGAGTTCGTCCGCGAGGCGATGAAAGTCGAGGGCGAGACGCCCGAGTCCGTCTACCGGTGGTGCCGCGAGCAGAACATCCTCGTCTCCCACGCGTGGATAAACAACGAGTGGGACGACATCGACGAGGACGAACGCGGGAAGTGGAGCTCCTTCGAGGAGATGGAGGAGAACGTCGAACGCCAGACGACGCTCCAGCGCATCCGCCGCGAGGGACTCCGCGACGTGCCGTTCCGACAGGAGGACGAGCGCTACCGCCACCCCGAGATAATCGAGAAGAAGCAGAAGAACGTCGTCGTGGTGAACATCCGCGACGTGTCGGGGTCGATGCGCGAACGCAAGCGCGAACTCGTCGAGCGGACGTTCACGCCGCTGGACTGGTACCTCACGGGCAAGTACGACAACGCCGAGTTCGTCTACATCGCCCACGACGCCGACGCGTGGGAGGTCGAACGCGAGGAGTTCTTCGGCATCCGCTCCGGCGGCGGTACCCGCATCTCCAGCGCGTACGACCTCGCGAAGGAGATCCTCGACGAGCAGTACCCGTGGAGCGAGTGGAACCGCTACGTCTTCGCGGCGGGCGACTCGGAGAACTCCTCGAACGACACGACGGAGAACGTCATCCCCCGGATGCGCGAGATAGACGCGAACCTCCACGCGTACGTCGAGACGCAACCCGGCGGCACCGCCATCAACGCGACGCACGCCGAGGAGGTCGAGCGCTCGTTGAGCGACCAAGGCAACGTCGTCGTCTCGTACGTCTCCTCGCCGGAGGACGTGATGGACGCGATATACGAGATACTGAGCACGGAGCAAGAATGAGCACGAAACGTTTCAGACTGACCGCGCGGCGCGAGGCAGAGTCGCTGGAGGAACCCGTCGAGGAGGCGGGCAACCTTGCGCGAAAACTCGGACTCGAACCGTACCCGGTCAACTACTGGGTCGTAGACCACGACGAGATGAACCAACTCATCGCCTACGGCGGGTTCCAACGGCGCTACCCGCACTGGCGGTGGGGCATGACGTACGACCGCCAGCGCAAGCAGGACCAGTTCGGCATGGGCAAGGCGTTCGAGATCGTCAACAACGACAACCCGAGCCACGCCTTCCTGCAGGAGTCGAACTCGCTGGCCGACCAGAAGGCGGTCATCACCCACGTCGAGGCGCACGCGGACTTCTTCCGCAACAACGACTGGTTCGGCATGTTCGTCGGCGACACCGAACTCGACGCCGCGGCGATGCTCGAACGCCACGGCGAGGCTATCCAGAAGTACATGGAGGACCCCGAGATAGACCGCGAGGAGGTCGAACGGTTCATCGACGCCGCGCTCTGTCTCGAAGACACCATCGACCAACACCGGACCCTCGCGGACGCCTTAGAGGGACGCGAACGCGTCCAACCCGAGGACCTCCGGAAGCGCCTCGAAGACATGGACATCTCCTCGGACGTGCGCCGGCAGGTGTTCGACGAGGAGTGGTTGGACGACTTCGCCGAGGCCGAAGCGGAGGCCGCCAAACTCGACGAACCGCGCAAGGACGTGCTGGCGTTCGTCCGCCAACACGGCATGCGCTACGACGAGGAGGAGGGCAAGGCCGTCGAGATGGAACCGTGGCAGAAGGACGTGCTGGACATGCTCCGCACGGAGGCGTACTACTTCGCCGCTCAGAAGATGACGAAGGTGATGAACGAGGGCTGGGCCGCCTACTGGGAGTCGCTCATGATGGGCGAGGAACAGTTCGCCGGCACGGACGAGTTCATCACGTACGCCGACCACCAAGCGCGCGTCCTCGGGTCGCCCGGCCTCAACCCCTACAAGCTGGGGAAGGAGCTGTGGGAGTACATCGAGAACACGACGAACCGCAGCGAGGTGGCCGACAAGCTGCTCCGCGTGAAGGGCGTCACGTGGCGGAACTTCCACGAGGTCATCGACTTCGGGGAGGTCCAAGAGCTCATCCAGCCGAACCCCGCCATCGACTCCGTCCGCCCGGAGACGCTGGACGAACTCGCCGAACTCGACGAGGGCGACCCGCGCATCGACTGGTCCGCCCTCGACGCCGCCCTCTCGGGCGACGTCGCCGAGGACACCTCGGCGGGCCACCAGACGCAGTCTGGTGACGTGGACGTCGAGACGTACCCGTGGAAGGTGCTGACGTACGAGGGGCTGGCGGAGCGACACTTCTCGCTCGTGAAGCCGCAGAACCGCGGGTTCCTCCGACGCATCCGCCGGTCCGAGCTCGAACAGCTGTCGCGGTACATGTTCGACGACGAGCAGTACGACACCGTCGAGGAGGCACTCGACGACGTGGACTACGCCGCCGGCTGGGACCGGATGCGCGAGATTCGGGAGAGCCACAACGACGTGACGTTCCTCGACGCGTTCCTCACGCAGGAGTTCGTCACCGACAACAACTACTTCACCTACGAGTTCACGCGCTCGACCGACCAGTTCCGCGTCGCCAGCGTGGACTACGAGGACGTCAAGAAGAAGCTGCTCCTGCAGTTCACGAACTTCGGGAAGCCCACCATCGCCGTCTACGACGGCAACTTCCACAACCGCAACGAACTGCTGTTGGGTCACCAGTACAACGGCATCATGCTGGACGTCAGGCAGGCGAAGGGCGTCCTCGAACGCCTCTACGACATCTGGGGTCGGCCGGTCAACCTCATGACCATCGTCAAGGAGTTCGACGAACACGAGGTGGAGGTGGCCCGCCGCCGCAACCGCGAACCCGTCCCCAAGGAGGTCGGAAAGCGCATCCGGTACGACGGGTCGGCGTTCGAGACGTACGACCTCGACCCGGAACTGGAGGAGCGCATCCAAGCGACCGACATTGACTACGACACCAAACCCGACGAGTGGTTGTCGTAGTCCGACCGATCTTCTCCCGTCTCCCCGACTCCTGTCTTACCGGGTGAATGTCAGTATAGGATATATTCTTAACCCCGGCGACGAGACTCTGAGCCGAACATGCCTGCGGGAGGGGTCGAGTCGCGGGGGGCGACGGACGACGGAGACGGAGCGACGCTCGGCGAGGCGGAGATACACGACGTTCTTAGAAACGACCGGCGCAGGCTGGTCATCGAACGTCTCCGCGACGACAGCGGCGAGGAGTCCGTCGCCGACTTGGCCGAGCTGATAGCGAGCATCGAGTCCGGCGAGTCGCCGCCGCCGCGGAACGTCAGACAGAGCGTCTACGTGTCGCTCCACCAGACGCACCTCCCGAAACTCGACGAACTGGGAATCGTGACGTACGACGACGAGGAGAAGCGAGTCGCCATCGCCGACGGCGCGGACGAGGTGGCCGTCTACATGGAAGTCGTCCCGAAGTACGGCATCTCGTGGGCGGAGTACTACCTCGGCGTCGGCGTCCTCGGCCTCCTGTCGGTCCTCGGGCAGGCCGTCGGCGTCCCGACGCTCGCCGCACTCGACCCGACGCTCGTCGCCGCCGCGTTTCTCGTTCTCGTCGTCCTCTCGGCGGCGTACCAACTGCTCGACCAGCGGAGTTCGCTCCTCCACCGACTGCAGGAGTGAGCGCCGAGAAGGGGGCGCCGTCGGCCGTTACGAGATGCTTCGCCGGGCGTCCGCCGCCCACGCGTCCTCGCGAGCGAACGCGAGCGTCGCCACGAGTCCCGTTATCAGGACGAACGCTATCAGCGAGAGGCGCGGAATCGTGAGCAGTCCGCCGAGCATCGCGTACTGAATCGACGCGCACCCGCCGCCGAGCGAACACGTCCCCCCGCCGGGCGCGACTTGGAGGTAGACGTGGTACGCGGCGACGACGGTGCCGAGTCCCGACAACGGGAGCACGGTTCGGTACACCTCTGACCGTCGTTCGACGGCGGCGACGCCGAGGACGACGACGAGAGGGTACATCAGGATCCGCTGATACCAACAGAGGTCGCACGGCACCAATCCGAGTCCGAGGCTGAAGTAGAGGCTGCCGGCGGTGGCGACGGCGGCGACGGTCGTCGCACCCCCGAGGACGGCCCGCGTCCGACGTGTGGCCATGTCTTCGACGGCGCGGCGAACGCTCTTGAACGTGTCGTTGGTTCAGTCGCCTCCGTCTTCGCCGCCGTCGGCGACCGTTTCGTCGAGCGGGTTCCGACTCGGGCGGGCGGAGTCCGGCGGCGCGGAGTCGGGGTCAACCGTCGCCGATCGGACCTGGTACGTGTGTACCGCCGCCGACGCCGCGAAGACGACGGTCACGACGCCGGCGTAGACGATGTCGGGGAGCATCGGGAACGGGAAGAACCCCACCCACGCGAAGAAGACGATGAGCGCGGAGAGGCCCGCGAGCGCGAGGTAGTAGACGGACCACGACTCCGTGGGTTCGCTCTGGATGTTGAGGTACGGTTCCAACTGGCCCGCCCGTTCCGTCAGTTCGACCGTCCCCCTGTCTCGGTCGTAGACGACGACGCCGATGTCGTCGAGTTTCGGGAGGTGCGTCTGGTGGAGCGACGTGTACACCCGCTTTCGCTGTTTGTACTTCAGTTCGTCCGTCGAGACTCCGTTCTCCCACGCTGCGACCTGTTGGGAGAGTTCCCGAACCGACGCGGTTCCGGACTGGCGGTGGAGGTGGTGGAGGACCAGACGACGCCTGCGGTTGCTCAGCATCGAGAAGATGTCGTCTTTCGTCAGACTATCGTCGTCGGCCACCTGCGTAAACAACCGCTCGGTCTCTAACACATCTTCCCTCCCCTCAATGTACCTGTACATATTTTGGCGGTTGATATAAACCATCCCCTAAACCGCAACCCGTCGGGCTTGCGAACTCGTCCGGAAGCGGAAAAACCGCCTGTCGCCGTTGCAGAAGCTCCCTCGTATATATGTGTGGATTTCCGTGAACGGAACCGATCGCTCCGGTTGCGCTCGGCGGGACTCCGCGAGAACCGACCTCGGGTCGCCGACGGCCGCGGGCCGCGGCGTCACGTTCGCTTCGAGCGTTCGGTGTTGGCCGTCTCGCGCAGGTAGAGGGCGATGTGAATCGCGAGTGCCGCCGCGAGGAGGCCGCCGTTCCAGACGAACGCGCTGTAGTAGATGAAGTCGATGGAGATGGACCGGACGACGAACGGCCAGAGCGGTTCCAAGGGCGGGTTCCCGCCGGCCCCGGCCGACAGCATGTCGATGAACAGGTGACTCAAGCCGCCGAGGAGGAGGCCCCCCGCGACGAAGAGGTACACCGTCGACGACGACGGCACTTTGCCGGCGTCTCGACGCCACCACCGCCGAAGCGTCGGCCCCGCGAGGGGCGCGAGGACCGCGCCTCCGAGGAGGGCGACCGTCCCGACGAACAGCACGGTGTGCGTGGGCCCGTGGTGGACGACGCCGGGGAGATAGAGGTCGATATCGGGAACCATCACCGTCAGCAGGACGACGCCGACGAACGCGAGACTGAGCCGCCTCCCCGGGAACGCCCACGCCGGAACCGCCCACAGGAGGCCCATCGCAACGTGTCCCAGAACGTCGACCACGGTACCGTACACACCGCGGGTCAGACTGAAAACGAGTGTGGCCGTCGGTGGGGATTCGAACCTCACCCGCAAATCGAAGATTTGCTCGCTGGCTCACGTCCCCTGTCCGCATCTTCAGCCTCGTCAGCGTGAGTGACTTTGTGGAGGAACTTGCTTGGTCTGAGAGCCACAGATTCCCAGAAAGGAACCGGTCACCCACTCCGCTTGAGAGCGACACAAGCATCACGCAATTGCCGACGTTTTGGCGCGGTACAGCACGCTCTCATGCCACGAAACGGCCTCCCCCATAAATTGACAGTCAGCTGGAACCAACACCCACTCATGACACTGTTGCTCGGAACCAACGACGGCGTGTATCGTGTTTCGGATATCCATTTCAACGACGCGAGCCAAGTGTTGGACGCTGGCCGAGTAATGCGAGTCCAACAGTTCGAATGGGCCGACGGAACCTACGCGTGCTCGAAGACGGGACTCTACCGTTCCACGGACGGGGGCGAAACCTGGTCCGATCAGGGCGTCCCGCAGAACGAGGTCTATTCGGTTCTCGTCAGTCCGGACAACGAACGCCTTTACACGGGAACGCATCCAGCCCATCTCTACGTTAGCGAGGACGACGGTGATTCGTGGCGTGAGCTCGAAGGGTTTCAGGAGTTACCTTCGCGCGACGAATGGTACACTCCTCGCCATCGCAACGAGGCCCACATCCGAAGCTTAGGCGCTCATCCCGACACGCCGAATCGAGTTATTGCGGGCGTCGAAGTCGGCGGCGTCCACGTCAGTGAAGACCGCGGCGAAACGTGGGCAGAACGACGTGATGGCGTTCAAGACGACGTTCACCACGTGCTGATCCGAGATGACGAGGAATACATCGCCTCGTGCGGTGATGGGCTCTATCGAACGACAGATGCAGGTCGCTCGTGGACACGGTTAGACGAGGAACTCTCGCATCGATACTTCCGCGAGGCGACTATTCGCAACGGACGACTGTACGCCGCCGCAGCCCGATCATCGCCGGGAACGTGGGAGGGCGAGTCCGGTGCGGACGGGGCCATGTTCGTCTCCGAAAACGACGGCGAAACGTTCGCGTCTGTGTCCTACCCCGGTGCGCCGCAAGAAGTGATACTCGCGTGGGCGTCTTCGGACATTCACCTCGTCGCGGGGACGAACGAAGGGCGGGTGATCGTAGAACGTGACGACGACTGGGAGACCGTTGGGACAGTGCCTGCGGGGATTCGCTCGCTCTGTCTTCTCTGATCCGCTTTCTGTCGGTAGATCTGCGAATTACCGATTACGAGATCCGAAACGGTTCTCGTGGCGACCCCGCGAATATCGTCGTCGGAAACGAACGTATCACCGTCAACTCGCCCGATACGAAGCGTCCTCAAATCAAAAATCGAATTCGAACCGTCGACGATACCGCGGGCGAGTTCCGAAACCGTCACTGGTGGCAGGTGACCTCTTGATCACGTATTTTCCGACCCGTCAAGTCTGTACGGCGTCGGGGTACGGCTTCCGCCGAGTCGACTCGGTGTTACGCACGGTTTTGTCGTTGTCCATGCGACGGTCGATATCGGCACGTAGAATGCCTGAGGAGGGCCTGTAGTGGATTTGTACCTCACTCGCAAATCTTCGATTTGCTCGCTGGCTCAAATCCCCTGTCGCGCATCCACTCCACACAGCCGTCGCAGCGCGACGAGACGTGCTGCTTGGGCGGTTGTTCCGAGAGAAGTGCTCGGTAGGGGATTTGAACCCCTGTCCTCGGCTCGAAAGGCCAAGATGATTGGCCGGACTACACCAACCGAGCCTGCACTCTTTCGTCATTCGCAGAATTGTTTAAAGATTCCGTTCCCGGCCCGCCGAGGGTGTGAACCTCTTACTTGCCCTCGAACTCGGGTTCGCGGTCGCCCATGAACGCCGTGACGCCCTCCATCAGGTCGTCGGTGTTGTAGAGGAGGCCGAACGCCTGCGATTCGACTTCCAGTCCGGCGTCGGCGCTCTCCCATCCGCTCCGCATCGCGCGCTTGGTGTATCGCTGGGCGATGGGCGGGCCGGACGCGAGGTCGCGGGCCAGTTCCCACGCCCGGTCGTCGAGTTCGCCGTTGCCGACGACTTCGTTGAGGAAGCCATACTCGCGCATCGTCTCCGCGTCGTAGCGTTCGGCGGTGAAGATAATCTCCTTGGCCCGCCCCGCGCCGACGATACGCTGGAGGCGGACGGTGCCGCCCCACCCCGGAAGCAGGCCGAGGTTGTGCTCCGGTTGCCCCAGTTCCGAGCGCTCGGAGGCGATGCGGAGGTCGGCGCAGGTGGCCAGTTCCATCCCGCCGCCGAGGCAGTAGCCGTCGATGGCCGCGAGGACGGGCTTGTCGCTCTGTTCGAGTTTCCCGAACGTCCGCTGGCCCTTCCGGGAGAGTTCGGCGGCGGCGACGGGTTGGCCCCCGCCGCTAGCCATCGACTGCACGTCCGCGCCCGCGGAGAACGCCCGGTCGCCCGCGCCCGACAGGAGGATGGCGCGAACGCCGTCGTCGTCGTTCAACGCGTCTATCGCGGCCGAGAGTTCGTCCAGCAGTTCCTCGCTGATCGTGTTCATCCGGTGCGGGCGGTCGAGTTCGACGTGACCCACGTTGTCGCGAACCTCCACCGAGAGCGTCTCGTAGTCGTGTCCTTCGGACTCCTCGCCGGCGTCGCCCCCGCGGAAGCCCTCGCCGGACTCGCCGAGTTCGCGGAGCAGTTCGACCGCCTCGTACCGCGCCGCGCCCGTCTCCTCGTGGAGTTCGTCCAGCGTCTCGACCAACGAACCGAGGCCCGCCCGGTCGGCCATCTTCGCCGGGCCGTCGGGGAAGCCGGCGCCGAGCATCACGGCGCGGTCGATGGCCTCGGCGTCGGCCACGTCGTTCTGGACGAGTCCGGCGACTTCGTTCGCCATCACGGCCATCAGGCGTCGTTCGACGTCCTCGCGCACCTCGTCGGAGGGAATCTGCGCGCCCTCGCCGCCCTCGTAGTCGTAGAACCCCTTCCCGGTCTTCTTCCCGAGTTCCTCGGCTTCGACCTTCTCTTCGAGGAGGGGACACGGTTCGTAGGCGTCGCCGAGAACCTCGTTCATGTAGTCGAGGACGTGGTAGCCCACGTCGATGCCGACCTGGTCGGCGAGTTCGAAGGTGCCCATCGGGAGGCCGATGCCGTACTTCGTCGTCGAATCGACTTCGGCGACGGTGGCGTCGCCGGACTCGACTATCCACGCCGCCTCGTTCATCTGGGGGACGAGGATGCGGTTGACGACGAACCCCGGGCTGTCCTTGTGGACGCGGACGGGCGTCTTCCCCATCTCCTCGGCCAACTCGACTATCAGGTCCATCGTCTCGTCGGCCGTCTCCGCGCCGGAGATGACCTCGACCAGTTGCATCCGGACCGGCGGGTTGAAGAAGTGCATCCCGCAGAACTGCTCCGGTCGGTCGGTCACCTCCGCGAGTTCGGTGACCGAGAGGCTGGAGGTGTTCGTCGCGAACACGGTTCGCTCGGGGGCGGCGGCCTCCAACTCCGTGTACACGTCCTTCTTTATCTCCATCTTCTCCGGCACCGCTTCGACGACGACGTCCGCGTCGGAGACGGACTCCGCGAGGTCCACGTACGTCGTGACGCGTTCGAGGGCGGCGTCGGCGTCCGACTCGGATATCTGCTCTTTCTCGGCCAACTTGCCGAGGCTCCACTCTATCTGGTCGTACCCCTTCTGGACGAACTCCTCCTCGATGTCGCGGAGGTTGACGTCGTACCCCGCGAGCGCCGCGACTTCGGCGATACCGTGGCCCATGCTGCCCGCGCCGAGAACCGTGATACTGTTGACGTCGTCTATCTCCATGCGCGTATCCTCTCTTGCTCGGGGTTTCAACGTTTCCCTCGGGTAAAAAGAAAACCCGTAGTCAGTTCATTAATCGTTTTTACTGAAATAGTCGGGGAGGGAATCGCTGCCCCGCGAATCGGCCGATGTGACGATTTTCAGTCGGGTCATCTCGCGGGTTCGACCGGTTCGCCGACGGCGAAGACGGTCTCGCCGTCCACGACGAACCGCGCGAGGGCCCGGCCGCCGATATCGAGCGAGCGAAGCCGTCTCGCCCGCGGGTGGTCGCCGAACTCGACCGACGCCGCGCCGGTGTACGGCCAGACGCCGACGTCTCCGTCCACCTCGACGGGCGCGCGGAGCAGTCGTCCGCCTTCGACCGAGTAAGCGCCGCCCGACTCCCGCCGGCGAACCGCCTTCGGGCGCTTCGCCTCGAAGGCGAGGAGGCGTTCGCCGTCGACGGTCACGGTCGTCCGCCGCCGGGACGCGTCGTCCTCGTGGGAGATGTCCGCGACGACTTTCGGGAACCCCCACACGTCGGTTCCGAGGGCTCTGGCCGGGTCGGTCGTCACCGGGAGGAACCAGACGTACCCGCTCGCGCCCCGCCGCAGTAACGACGCGAACGGGACCGCGGTCGGTTTGTGGACCGCCGGGACGACGACGGCGAACTCGTCGTACGGCGCTATCGTCCCGTCGCCGACGCGGCGGTACGACGCGCTCAGAAACGTCACCGCGGCGCGGCGAGGTGCGACCCGAATCGGTTCGAGTCCCGCCGGCAGGAGTTCCCGGAGGCCGTCGCGGCGCGCCGAGAACACCGCCCCGAGAACGGTCCCCTCCGTCGAGAGGGGGAGCGAGACGGTTTCGCCCGTCGAGAGCGTCACCGACCGTTCGCCCCGCCCGTCGTTCGGTCCGCCGGTTGGGGAGTCGCGGCGGGTCACGTGCGAACGCTCACCCCGTCAACTCTCGTAGTGTTCCCAGACGTAGAGCGTCCCGTACGACCGGTACGGACGCCACGACTCGGCGATTTCGCGCATCTCGGCGCGGTCCGCGGCGCCGTACAGTTCCTCGATGCCGCGCCGAACCGCCAGGTCGCCCAACGGGAGGACGTCCTCCCGGCCGAGGGTGAAGATGAGGTACATGTGGGCGGACCACTCGCCGATGCCCTTGATTTCGGTGAGGGCGTCGATGACCTCCTCGTCGGTGTACTCGGCGAGGGCTTCGCGGGTGAAGTCCCGTTCGCGGAACGCCTCCGCGGCGTTGCGCAGGTATTCGACTTTCGTCCGGGAGAGGCCGGCCTCCCGGAGTTCGTCGGCGTCGGCCGCGAGGATAGTGGTCGGCGTCACGTCGCCGAGGAGGGCGAAGACGCGCTTTCGGATGGCCTTCGCCGAGGCGGTCGAGAGTTGTTGGTTGACGATGGCGACGCAGAGGCGTTCGAACTCGTCCTCCGCGGGGGCGAGTTCGACGTCTCCGTGCCGCCGAACGAGGTCCGCCATCACGGGGTCGTCGAGGAGCGTCTGTTTCCACGGTGTCGTCTGCATGTGGTGACGGCCCGTATGTCGCGCAGACGTAAATGCCGTTCACCCCACCCCAGCGTCCCGTCGAGGCCGGGGCGTCCGCCGAGACCCGCGAGCGTCTTACTCCAAGTACTCCTCTTCGCGTTCGTCGTCGTCCTTCGAACCGCCGGAGTCGGCGCGGCGGCGCACGTCGACGCGGTAGTGTTCGAGGATGTCCCGCCCGAGGAGTATCGGGTAGTCCATGTGCGAGCGGTCTTCGACGCTCGCGGTCACGGTGTGTTGGGTCCCGCCGATGCCGATGACGAGGTCCACAACGGGGCGGGCCTTCCCGGACTTGTGGCTCCCCGACCGGACGCGCGTCATGCTCTTTATCGGCCCCGCGCCGATTTCCGCCGCCAGCGACGTGTCGATGCTCGTCCGGGTCGCGCCGGTGTCGGACTTCGCGAGCGTCTGCTTCGAACCGCTCGTCCCCGAGACGATTATCTCCTCGATGTAGCCGATGGTCGGCGTCTCCCCCTCGGCGGAGGGGTCCACGCGGGGCATGCTGGCGGGACGGGAGTCGTCGAGGGTCGCGGTGAGTTCCTCCACCCGGTCGTCGTCCACCTCGCCGCCCGCGCGTTCGATCGCGGTCTTGGCGATGTACGGGGCGGGACTCCTCCCGGTCGCCTTGTGGAGCCCCTTGAACCCGGCCGTGGGGTTCACTTCGAGGACGAACCAGCCCTCGTCGCCCTCCACGAGGTCCACGCCCACGTAGTCCAAGTCCATGACCTCCGCTGCGTAGAGAGCGGTGTCGCGGGCCTCCTTCGGCATCTCGTCGGTCGCGTCGAGGACGTCGCCGCCGAGGGCGACGTTCGTCCGCCAGTCGCCGTCGGGGGCGTAGCGGTACATCGCGCCGATTATCTCGCCGTCCACGATGTAGACGCGCAGGTCGCGGTGCTTGTCCGCGTCGCGTTCGATGAGGTCCTGCAGGAACGCCTGCCTGTTGCCGACCTTCGGGTTGACCGTCTCCGTGAGGTCCACCTTCCACGTGCCGCCGCCGTGGGTGCCGATCGCGCTCTTGTAGACGCCGACGTCGCCGAACCGTTCGCGGCCGGCGTTCAGCTTCTCGTTCGAGAGCGCGAGCAGGGCGTCGGGCACCTTGATGTTCCAGTTCGCCAGCGTCGCCGCCGTCGCGAACTTGTGAATCGCCGTCAGCACGTTCGCGGGTTCGTTCAGCATCGGACGGATTCGCTCGAACGTCGTGGCGAGACCGAGCAGTTCCGCCGGTTCCTCCGTGTTCGAGAGGAGGAGGCGGTTCGCGATGATGTCCACGTCGGGTTCGATAGTCACCTCGCCGCCCTCGATGCTTATCGCCGTGTTCTCCTGCCGCAGCCACAACCCCTCGTGGCCGAGATCGTCGACCGCGTTGAGTATCGCCTTCGTCTCCTTGCTGTTGTGGAGAGAGAGTACACCCACTCGGACTTCGTCTCCGTCCGTAGACATACACGTCAGTAACATACCGCTGTTTCAAAGGCATGCCGGTGAAGTGATCCGTCAGCGAGAGAGACGCAGATCGTCGGACCGCTAACTCCGGGGGCCGAACCCGAACCGTCGCGCGCGTCCGACCGTGCGGACGAACAGGTTCGGTTCCCGGCGCGACGCCGACGCGCGGTGCGGGAGCGTTATGTACCACCCACCCGGAGACCGGGTATGAGCGACGATGTGACCTTCACGTACAACGGCGGGAAGGTCGCGCCGGGCGAGACTCAGAACATCCGGTACGGTATCAGCGAGACGTACCTCGGTGACCCCGTCCGCATCCCGGTTACAATCATCAACGGCGAACGGCCCGGACCGACGGTGTTCCTCTCGGCCGCCGCCCACGGCGACGAACTAAACGGCATCGAAGTGGTCCGCGAAGTCGCCTTCGAGTGGGACCTCTCGGACCTCGCGGGGACGCTCGTCTGCCTCCCCGTGATGAACGTCCCCGGCTTCCTCGCGCAGCAGCGGTATCTCCCCATCTACGACCGCGACCTGAACCGATCGTTCCCCGGTAAGCACGACTCCACGAGCGCGAAGCGCATGGCCGCCAGAATCTTCGACAACTTCATCGCGCCCTGCGACTTCGGCCTCGACTTCCACACCTCGACGCGGGGCCGGACGAACATGCTGCACGTCCGCGCCGACATGTCCGACCCCGGCGTCGAACGACTCGCGCGGGCGTACGGGCCGAACGTCATCATCGACAGCACCGGCAGCGACGGCGTCCTCCGGACGGAGGCGACGCGCGTCGGCATCCCCACCATCACCATCGAGATGGGCGAGGCCCACCGGTTCCAACGCGAACTCATCGACGACGCCCTCGCGGGCGTCGAGTCGGTGTTCGCAGAGTACGGCCTGCGCGACACCACCGTCGTCCGGTGGCCGGGGTGGCAGACGGTCATCGACGACGCGAACGAGAAGACGTGGATTCGCGCCGACGCGGGCGGCATCGTGGACATGCACCACGACCGGGGGTCTCTCGTCCACGAGAGCGACCGCATCTGCACCATCACCAACCCGTTCAAGGACGACAACGTCACCATCGACGCGCCGTTCACGGGGCTTCTCGTCGGCGTCCTCGAAAACCCGGTCGTCTACCCGGGGAACCCGCTCTGCCACCTCGTGGAACTCGAAGAACCGGTTCGGCGCGTCGTCGAGCGGGAGCAGTCCCCGCACGGGGCCGACGCCCGGTCGTGACGGCGGCGTCGCGTCGCCGGCGGCGTCGCGCGCGGCCGACGACTTAAACGACGGCGCGACGCGGGCGAGAGTGGCCGATGCCGTCCACCGATTCGGGCCCCCCTCCCGCGCGTCCGTACACGTAAGTTCTATACGATACCAGTACCCAGACTCACGAGAGCATGAGTCAGTCTTACAATCGGGGCCTCATCGAGGACTTCGGCCGGTGGCGGGAGTTCTCAGCTGGTATGTGGGCCTGGGTTTTCCACAAGTTCACGGGCTGGGTGTTAGTGGGCTACCTGTTCACCCACATCGCCGTCCTCTCGACGGCGCTTCAGAGCCCGGATGCGTACACGACCACCATCCGGACGCTGGAGAGTCTCCTGGTGGTCCGTATCATGGAAGTGGGACTCCTCGCCGTGGCGGTGTTCCACATCCTCAACGGGCTTCGTCTCCTGTTCGTGGACCTCGGCGTCGGGCTGGAATCGCAGGACAAGAGCTTCTACGCGTCGCTGATACTGACGGGGGCGATAGTCGTCGCCAGCGTCCCGACGTTCGTCGCGGGGGTGTTCTGAGATGGCGGAACGCTACTCCTCGTTCGAACGCGGCGGGCGCCGGTGGCTCTGGCAGCGAATCACGGCCGCGTTCCTCGTGGTCGTCCTGGCGTTCCACTTCTTCCTGCTTCACTTCGTCCACCACGCGGACGAGGTGACGTTCGCCATGTCGTCGGCGCGGATGGAGACGTGGACGTACTACTCGCTTATGGTGCTGTTCCTCGTGACAGCGACGTTCCACGGGGTCAACGGCGTCTTCAACGCCCTCGTCAACCAGGGACTCACCGGGTCGCGCAAGACGGCCGTGAAGTGGACGCTCGTCGCGGCGAGTCTCCTCCTCGTGGTGCAGGGCATCCGAACCGCGAACGCATGGGCCGGTATCACCATCCTTCCGTTCTAACATGAGCACGCAAGTTCCCGAACAGTCCGAGCAAGAATCGTCCGCGGCGGAGTCGGAAACCTCCGTCGCTCAGGAAGAGCGCATGCGGCAGAAGCGCGACCGGGCCCAAGCTCGAGAGCGTCAGCGCCAGAAAGAAGAGTCCGAGATATCCCCGGACGACGAGGACACGTACCAGCTGAAGGTGTTCCGGTACGACCCCGAAGTCGCCGGGAAGCAGGAGCCTCGCTTCGACGACTTCTACGTCCCCTACCACAAGGGGATGACCGTCCTCGACGCGCTGATGTACGCGCGGGACAACTACGACTCGAGTCTGACCTTCCGGCACTCCTGTCGGCAGGCCATCTGCGGGTCCGACGCCCTGTTCATCAACGGGCGTCAGAAACTCGGGTGCAAGACCCAGTTGTCGGACCTCGACGAGCCCGTTCGCGTCGAACCGCTCCCCCACGCCGAAGTCGTGAAGGACCTCGTCGTGGACATGGAGCACTTCTACGACCAGATGCACGCCGTTGAGCCGTACTTCCAGACGAACGACCTGCCGGACGACGAACTGGCGGAACAGAAGCAGTCCCGAGAGAACCGCGAGAAGGTCAAGATGTCCACGCGCTGCATCTGGTGCGCGGCGTGTATGTCCTCCTGTAACATCGCCGCGGGCGACAACGAGTACCTCGGCCCGGCGGCCATCAACAAGGCGTACCGCTTCACGATGGACGAACGCGAGGGCGAGGACATCAAGCAGCACCGGATGGAGATTCTGGAACAGGAACACGGCGTCTGGCGCTGTCAGACCCAGTTCTCCTGCAGCACCGTCTGTCCGAAGGACATCCCGCTGACGGAGCACATCCAGGAGCTGAAGCGCGAAGCCGTCAAGAGCAACCTGAAGTTCTGGTGAGATAGCCGAGTCGAACCAGCCTCAACAACGAAACACAAACTCACACCATGTACGAACACGACGTTATCGTGGTCGGCGCGGGCGGCGCGGGCCTCCGCGCGGCCATCGCGGCGCAGGAAGCAGGAGCGGACGTGGCCATCGTCTCGAAGCTCCACCCGGTCCGAAGCCACACCGGTGCCGCCGAGGGCGGCATCAACGCGGCCATCCGAGAGGGTGACTCGTGGGAGGACCACGCGTACGACACGATGAAAGGCTCGGACTACCTCGGGGACGCCCCTGCGGTGGAGGCACTCTGCAAGGAGAGTCCCAAGGAGACGATGCAGTTGGAACACTGGGGGATGGCGTTCTCCCGCGAGGAGGACGGAACCGTCTCTCAGCGGCCGTTCGGCGGCCTCTCGTTCCCACGGACGACGTACGCGGGCGCAGAGACGGGCCACCAACTGCTCCACACGATGTACGAACAGTTGGTCAAACGGGGCATCCAGGTGTACGACGAGTGGTACGTCACGCGACTCGCCGTCACCGACGAGGCGGACCCCGAAGAGCGGACGTGTCACGGCGTCGTCGCCTACGACATCCAGTCCGGCGAGGTGTCGGGTTTCCGCGCCCGCGACGGGGTCATCCTCGCGACGGGCGGCCTCGGGCAGGTGTACGACCACACCACGAACGCCGTCTCCAACACCGGCGACGGCGTCGCCATGGCGTACCGCGCGGGCGTCCCCATCGAGGACATGGAGTTCATCCAGTTCCATCCGACCACCCTGCCTTCGACGGGCGTTCTCATCTCCGAGGGCGTCCGCGGCGAGGGCGGCATCCTCTACAACGAGGACGGCGAGCGGTTCATGTTCGAGTACGGGTACGCGAACAACGCCGGGGAACTGGCCTCCCGCGACGTGGTGTCGCGCGCCGAGTTGACGGAGGTCAACGAGGGCCGCGGCATCGAGGACGAGTACGTCCACCTCGACATGCGCCACCTCGGCGAGGAGCGCATCCTCGACCGTCTGGAGAACATCCTCCACCTCGCGGAGGACTTCGAGGGCGTCGACGGCCTCGAAGAACCAATGCCGGTCAAGCCCGGCCAGCACTACGCGATGGGCGGCATCGAGACGGACGAGAACGGCGAGACGTGCATCGACGGCCTGTACGCGGCCGGCGAGTGCGCCTGCGCCTCCGTCCACGGGTCGAACCGCTTAGGCGGCAACGCCCTCCCCGAACTCATCGTCTTCGGCAAGCGCGCCGGCTACCACGCCGCGGGCCGAGAGATGGAGGACGCGGAGATACAGACCGGTCAGCGCGGCGAGTGGGAACGCGGCGAAGTCGATACGCCCGTCGAACCGGGCGCGGTGTCGTCCGGCGGCGACGTCGTCGCTGACGGGGGTGAGCGAACCGACGGTTCGCGATCCTCGTCGGAACCGCGTTCTGACGGCGGCGCGGCGGCGTCCGGCGGGTCCTCCTCGCTCACGCCCGAGGGCTACGTCGAACGCGCGCTGGAAGCCGAGAGAGAGCGCATCGAGTACCTCCTCGGGAAGGACGAGGGCATCCAGCAGGCCGAAATCCGCGCGGACGTCCAGATGTCGATGACGCGGAACGTCAACGTCTTCCGCGAGGAGGGGGGCCTCAAGCAGGCGCTCCGGGACATCCGCGAGGCGCGCGAACGCTACGAGGACGTCTACGTCGCCGACAAGTCGCGCACGTTCAACACCGACCTCGTCCAGACCATCGAGATGCAGAACATCCTCGACGTGGCCGAGGCCATCACGCTCGGCGCGCTCGCCCGCAAGGAGTTCCGCGGCGCGCACTGGCGCAAGGAGGCCCAAGAGCGACGCGACGAGGAGTGGCTGAAGCACACGATGCTCTCGTGGAACGACGGGACGCCGGAACTGTGGTACCGCCCGGTCATCCTCGAGGGCGAGAGCAAGACGTACGAGCCGAAGGTTCGGAGCTACTGAACCCGCCTTTCTCCCTCTCCGGGGCGTTTCGTCCTCGCCCGACCGAACCGTCGCCCGACCCACCGAGGCTATTTGTGTCGCTCCCACGTACTCCGAGACAGGAAGGGTAGCTCAGTGGTAGAGCGTCTCCGACGGCGACCGCTCCGCGGTCCGCCCGGAGCACGGCTTCGCGTGGTTCGACTCCCGCCCCTTCCACTTCCGCCGGGCGCGTTCGGACTCGCTTCGCTCGTCTTTGCTCGTCTCCGCTCCCCGCCGACCGCCACTCCCCGCCGCTGCCGGACCCCCGTCGAACCGACTCTCGTCGGTAGTCGAAAATCGGACGGACGAACGACCGCGGTTCGACCGTGAATATCCCTGACAGTTTCGGAGTTCACCGTCGAGACGGCCGCTCCCCCACGTTTTCCGATTCCGTCCTTTCGACAATCGTCGTGGATTGGTTTTATTATCGTCGAACCCAATCGGTCGGTAACAACTATGCAACGGTCCATCCACTCCGACTCGTCCTCCGGCACAGGTCTTTCGACGATCCCCGCGGAACTGGAGTCGCCCCGGGCGAAACTCGTCTACCTCTATCTCTCGACGCAGGGCGACGCGTCGATAACGGACCTACAGAAGGGATTGGAGATGAAGAAGCTCTCCCTGTACAGCATCCTCAGCACCCTGTGCGAGCGAGGACTCGTCGATCAGGACGCCGAACGGTACCGAATCGCCTGACGGAGTGCGTCAGGAGTTTCGCGGAGAACGGGCCTTTCTCACGTCCGCACCGTCTCTAACCATATCGTCGCAGTACGGACAGACGCGGGGGTCGTCCATGTTCGTCGGGGCGAAAACGCGCGCGTAAGCGGGCGTCACGAACGAACCACAGTTCTGACACTCGGGCATGGGACGTCTAATCTCTTATACCTGTTTGCTATAAAACTTCGCCCCGCTTTCAATAGACGGCGCCGAGTCTCAGCCGAGAGCGCCGATGAGCGATTCTGCGGGCGTGTTAGACGGACGCGAGACGACGCAGGCGCCTCTTCGGTTCGTCGGACATCTTGTCGCTGGTGTGACACTCTCGACCCCTTATCGTCCGTTCTCCTCCCTCTCTCGGTCGCCGGTCGTTCCGTTGCGGAAGTGGTTTGTTCCCCCCCGTTCGATTTCCGCCGAAATGACTCGTCCCGAATCACGAACGACGCGCGCTCTCGTCGTTCTCCTCGCCGTCGCCCTCGTCTTCGGCGGCGTCCCGAACCCCGCGTCCGCCCAATCGACGGCGACCATCGCGGGGACGCAGATAGCCCCCGACGACGTCTCCCTCCGCGTCGCCCTCCAACCCGACGGCACCGCGGAGTGGGAAGTCGAGTACCGAGTCCGACTGGACGAGGAGAACAAGACCGAGGCGTTCGAATCCGTCCAACGCGACATCCGAGCGAACGAATCGGCCTACGTCTCGGAGTTCCGGTCGCGGATGGAGGCGACCGCTGCGACGGCCGAGAACGCCACCGGGCGACAGATGAGCGTCGGGAACGTCAGCGTCTCCACGTCCCGACAGCAACTGCCGCAGGAGTACGGCATCATCACGTACTCGTTCACGTGGACGAACTTCGCCGCTGTCGAGGACGGACGCATTCGGGCGGGCGACGCCCTCGCGGGCTTCTTCCTCGACGGCGAAACGTCGCTGCTCATGACGTGGCCCGAGGGGTACGAAGTCGAGTCGGTGTCGCCCAACCCGAACGACCGGCGGACGCGGACCGTCGCCTGGAACGGTCCCCTCGACTTCGGCCCGGGCGAACCGACGCTTCTCCTCGCCGAGTCGCCGTCGGCCGGGTCCCCGTCGCCCTCGGAGACGCCGACCGGCGGCGGCGACGGCGCGTCCTCCGGGAACGATATCGCCGTCATCGGCGGATTCGCGCTCCTCGTCGTCGGCGTCGTCGCCGGGGGCGGGTGGATGCTGTATCGCCGACGCGAGGACGGTGCCGAAGCGGATAGTTCGCGCACGCGCGCGACGCCCGGCGGCGCGACGGACGACGGCGGGGCCGTCGGCGGACGCGCCGGTACCGACGCCGACGTTCCCCCCGCGGCGGACGATTCGTCCGACGAGGACGACGGGGGCGCCCGCGAGAGCGACGACGCCTCCGAAGGCGACGAGGGCGGGAGCGACGAGAGACAGATGCCGTGGGAGGACGAACTGCTGAGCAACGAGGAGTGCGTGCTGGCGCTCATCGAACACGAGGACGGTCGGCTGAAACAGCAGGAGGTCGCACAGACGTTGGATTGGACCGACGCCAAGACGAGCCAAGTCGTCCGGAAGATGCGAGACGAGGGGACGCTCGACGCGTTCCGACTCGGCCGCGAGAACGTCCTCGTGTTGCCGGACGACGACGGCGACGAGGCGGACGACGAGGACGCCGGCCCCGGGCCCAGGTAAAAACCTTTCGACTGTTTACGTCAACAGCCTGATTTTAACACCCGGAAATCGCGCGACGGCGGCGACCTTCAACTCCGCTTGATTGGGGCTAAATCCGGACGAAGATAGTCGGTGTATATGTCCGTCCGGCTAGTACGGAGAGACGAGATGAGGCGAGTGACTGCGCTCCTCGTGGCCGTACTCGTCGTCGTCGCAACCGTTCCGGCCGGCGTCGCCGCCGCCGGAACCCAAGCGACTTCGACGCAGACGAGTGCGACGACGACGGAGACGACGGAGACGGGGAACGCGATGACAGACACCGGCGCGAACGAGATGACGACGGCGAACGACTCGGCGGGCGAGAACGGGTCCGACGGCATCGCGCCCGGCGAGCAACTCGCGGGCATCCTCGCCGTCCAGCGGGCTGAAATCGACGGCGAACTCGACTCTCGGTCGTTCGACCACCGCGTGGCGAGTGCGGCGAGCAACGACTCGAAGGCTCGCGTCGTCGCAGACCAGTTGAACGAGAGCCGAGAGCGTCTCGAGACGCTTCGAGAACGGCGGAGCGAACTCCGCGAGGCCCGCGAGGCGGGGAACCTCTCGCGGGGACGGTACCAGGCGCAGGCGGCCCGACTGACTGCGGAGATACGGTCGCTTCAGCGCCTCCTGAACCGGTCGTCCGACGCGGCGCAGGAACTGCCCGCGGACGTGAAGCGGGCGAACGGCATCGGCTCCGAGGAGGTCGAACGACTGCGAACCGAGGCGCGCAACCTCTCCGGGGACGAGGTGTCCGACATCGCAAAGCGCGTCGCCGGATCGAACGTCGGTAACGGACTCGCGGACGACGAAGACAAGAAGGAGCAGCGAACCGGCAACGGTAACCGTAACGGTCATGACGGCGCGCCCGGCCGTTCGGGTGAACGCGGACAGCCCTCAACGAACGAATCCGACCGCGGTTCGAGTACCGACGCCGTTCCCGGCCGGTTCGACGGCGAAAACGACAGCGACAACCTGACGGTCGAGGCGCCGGATTTATCAGGCGAGACACCCGCTAACCATAGCCGCCGAGGAAACCACAGCGTACCCGGCCGGCCGACCGAGACGATCAAAACGAACGGTACAACCGAGACGACTGAGGTGAACCAGACGACCGAGGCGACTCAGACGACCGAGACGATTGAAGTGAATCAGACGACCGAGGTGACTGAGGCGGCTCAGACGACCGAGGTGACTGAAGTGAATCAGACGACCGAGGCGACTGAGGCGATTCAAACGACCGAGGCGACTGAGGTGAATCAGACGACCAAGACGACCGAGGCGACTCAGACGACCGAGACGACCGAGGCGACTCAGACGACCGAGACGACCGAGGCGACTCAGACGACCGAGACGACCGAGGCGACTCAGACGACCGAGACGAACGAGACGGACGGCGCGAACGGCACCAGAAACGGATGGTCCGACGACGGCTACCTGATCGGTCAGAAGGGAGACTCAGGTGACGGTAGTGGACTGTACGGCCCCGGCGAACTGTTCTGAGACGCAGTCGACGATGAGCGACCCTGACGAATGAGCCCGAAATTCAGTTCTGATAGCAGAGAGGAAACACTATATTCTGTCGAATAGTTCGACACTGTGAGAATGGAGTACGTGTATCCGATAGTAGGCCTCGTCGCCGGCGCTTGTCTCGTAGGACTGAGCGTCGTGACGGCGTTCGTCTACACACCGTACACGACTTCTCTCGTCGATAGCGTGGTGACCGCCTTCACCGGCGTCACCCTCCAAATCGGCGACTTCGTCGCCGTCTCTTCGGTCACCGCGATACTGTTCGACGTGCTGGCCGGCCAGTTCGGCGTGCGCTACCCCATCATCGTCCCGTGCGTCTTCGCGTACGTCATCACGCACGTGGTCGTCTACTACTCCTGTCTCCGCATCACGGACCTCCAGAGCGAACCGCTCGACCCGAACTTCGACATCCGGCAGAACCCGATGAAACTGATGGCGCTCTCGATTCCGGGCGCGCTCATCCTTCTGGCCCCGCGGGACAGGGACCACTCGAACCGCTGACCCGCGGCCGGAATCGTCGCGTTTCCGTCCCGTTTCAGTCGCGTTTCGCTACCGTCAGCGAAATTCGCAATAACGCTGTTGCGTCCGGGCGGCGTCCACTCTGTGTGTTTCTGACCGCGGTTTTCCCCCTCCAACCGACGCCGGACGTGACCGTCGGCACGGTGGTGGTGTTCGCCGTCGTCCTCGGGGCGTTGGTGCTCTTCACGACGGAACTGCTCCCTGTTGACGTTACCGCGATTCTCGTGTTGGTCTCGCTCGTCGTGTTGGAGCCGTGGACCCGAATCTCCGTGGAGGAGGGACTCTCGGGGTTCTCCAACGAGGCGACCATCACCGTCCTCGCGATGCTCATCCTCAGCGCCGGCGTCTCCCGGTCGGGTGCGGTCCAGCGACTCGGTCGGCGACTCTCCGGTTTCGCCGGGAGCGACCGGTTTCGGCAGGTCCTCGCCACCGTCGCCGTGGGGAGCGTCCCCTCCGGGTTCATCAACAACACGCCCGTGGTGGCGATGCTCGTCCCCGTCGTCTCCGACATCGCGCACGGCGGCCGAACGTCCCCGTCGAAACTGCTCATCCCCCTCTCGTTCGCCTCCCAACTCGGCGGGATGCTCACGCTCATCGGCACCTCGACGAACATCCTCGCCAGCGACGTGGCCGGGCGACTCTCCGCGCAGTACCCCCGACTGCACGAGTTCTCGATGTTCGAGTTCACGGGCCTCGGAGCCATCGTCCTCCTCGTCGGCGGAACGTACCTCGTGACGGTCGGCCACCGACTCCTCCCGGAACGCGTCCCGCCCGAGGAGAGCTACATCGAGGAGTACGAGGTGGCGGACTACCTCGTCGCCGTCGTCGTCGGCGAGGACGCTCCGGTCGCGGGCCGCACCGTCGCCGAAGCGACCGAGGAGACCCTCGCCGACGCCGACGTCCTGCAACTCGTCCGCGGCGGCCGGTGGTTCGGCGACCCCCTCGCCCGGAAGACGATTCGGTCGGGCGACCGCCTCCGCCTCCGCACCGACCGCGACACGCTCCGCCGCCTCATGTCGATGGACGGCCTCTCTCTGGCCGAAACGCCCACGGCCGTCGACTTCGACACCGCGAGCGGCGAATCGACGCTGTTCGAGGTCGTCATCCCCTCGCGGTCGGCGCTCGTCGGCGAGACGCTCAGCAGTTCCTCCTTCGCGGAGCGGTACGACGCGACGGTGCTCGCCTTCCGCACGCGGGGAGAACTCGTCCACGAACGGCTGGAGGAGACGACCATCAGACCCGGCGACACGCTCCTCGTGCAGGCGCTACCGGACAGCGTGGACCGCCTCTCGCGCAACCGCGACTTCATCCTCGCGCTCGAAGCCGAGGACCCCCAGTACGAGACGGAGAAGATTCCGCACGCCGTCGCCGTCGTCCTCGCCGTCGTCGTCCTCGCGGCGGCCGAGATTCTACCCATCGTCATCGCCGCACTCGCGGGCGTCGTCGCCATGGTGGCTCTCGGCGTCCTCCAGCCGAACGAACTGTACGACGCCGTCGATTGGAACGTCATCTTCCTCTTGGCGGGCGTCATCCCCCTCGGCATCGCTCTCGAACAGACCGGCGGCGCGGCGTTCGTCGGCGCTCTCGTCGCGTCCACCGCGGGGTTCCTTCCGATAATCGGCGTCCTCTGGACGTTCTACCTCGCCACCGGACTCATCACGGAACTCATCTCGAACAACGCGAGCGTCGTCCTCATGATTCCCGTCGCCGCCGACGTGGCCGCCCGCATCGGCGCGAACCCGTTCGCGTTCGTCCTCGCGGTGACGTTCGCCGCCTCGACGGCGTTCCTCTCGCCCATCGGCTATCAGACGAACCTCTTCGTCTTCGGTCCCGGCGGCTACAAGTTCACCGACTACCTCCGCGTCGGCCTGCCGCTTCAACTCCTCCTCTCGGTGGTGACGGTGGTCGGAATCGTCGCGTTCTGGGGGGTGTGAGGGCTCGATTCGGAACGCTGTTGCGCACGGTGTTCGGAGAGACGTCCTCCCGGTCTGCGTGGGCGTACACGCCGCGACTTCACGAGAAGCACTCTAGGAGGCTGTAAGCCACCGACGTTCCGTCCGTCGGTCTGATGAGGGCTCCTCCGAGGAGTAGTCGACCAGTCCCGCCGCGTCCAACTCCGGGAGATGAAGGTGGTGCAGTTCTTTCTTCACCCGTTCGACGTCCTCCGTTCCGGCGATCCACCCCGCGAGAAGAACGAGGTCCAGCGGACGGTCCTCCTCCGCGACCACTTTCACGATGGCCCTGCGACGCTCGCGGCCGAGGACGGTAAAGTACGCTACGAGGGTGTCCTCGGAGACGTCAGTCTCGTCCATCTTCCGTCTCCCGTGTCGTTTCGATGCACGCACATAAACCGGCGGACTAAAGCGATAGGTGGTACCACTAGTATACTGCTCTCTGCGAGCAACTGCTCGCCGACGCGTGCGAACGCATCGAAGGCGACCTCGTTCGGCGAATCCCGTTTCGAGGGCGTCGCGCAGGCTACGGAGGCGGCACACCGGTCGAGAAGGTTCCGTCCGAAGCGAAGGTGCGAGGAGACGAGCGAGGCACGTCTCGTCGGGTCACGAATCCGCGTCTGACGTTTCGTCCTCGCTGTCGCTCGGACAGAAGAGCCAGGGGCGGGATTCGAACCCGCGAAGTCTCGATTACAAGTCGAGTGCATGAACCGCCCATGCTCCCCTGGCGCGACTCCGAATAGTCAGTCCTCCTTTGAGTGTGTATCGCTTTCGACCCGTTTCTCGATTTCTACGCGGTGGGGGCTGTAACCGTGCTGTTCGTAGAAGCGCCGCGCCTCCTCGTTTCCGGCCATCACGTCCAGCGTTATCGCGTCGGCGTCCGCGTCGCGGAGTTCCCGCTCTGCTGTCGAGAGCAGCTTCGACCCGACGCCGCGGTTCCGCGCCGACGGTTCGACGTAGATGTTTCGGACGACGCCGCGGGTCACGTCCTGCACGTACTCGCCGCGTTCGAGGCCGAACATGACGAAGCCGACTATCTCGTCGTCGATTCGGGCGACCCGCAGGCCGTCGGTGACGACGTGCCGCGCCATCGCGTCCCGAATCGTCCCTCTGTTCTCCGGGCCGCGGATGTGCGACCGGTACGCCCGCTGACTCGCGGCGAGGTCCACCCACATGTCGGCGACGGCGTCTACCTCCTCCATCGACGGCCGGTCGACGACTGCGGAGCTCGGCGCGGACCCCTCGTCGGCTTCCCTCATCGGTCCCCGGTTGGTGCGCGGGTGCGATAGAACTACTCCCTGTTGCCGCCCGCGAGTGCGGCGATTTCCGCGTTCCTCGCTCGCTGCTGTCACATTTTACCGCGAATTTCCAACGTGTGAAGAAAGACTTATCACTCAATCACGTTCGCACATAGCGTGAGGATAGTTATCAATGGGGATTGCTGAAACATACTCGCGCGGACGCCGGTTCGCGGTGGACCGCCCGTTCGCCCTCGCAGTGGGGTTCGTCGCCGTTCTGTTGGCGCTGGACCTACTTGTCGGCCTGGCGACTGGCCGAACCGCATTCAGCGACGTGGGGTCTCTCGTCTGGGACGGGGTGATGCGCGGACTGGTTATCGGTCTGGCGGGTATCGGACTGTCGATGACGTACAGCATCCTGAACTTCGCGAACTTCGCTCACGGCGACTACATCACCGCCGGGGCGTTCTCCGGGTGGGCGACGACGTACCTCGTCGCCGGACTCGGACGCGCCGACGTCGGCGCACTCCTCCTCGTCGGGGCCGGGGGGTCCGTCTACGGCGGAACACTCGACATCGGCATCGTCTCTACGCCGCTGGCCATCGTTCTCGGACTGCTCGTGGCGGGCGTTTTCACCGTCGCGCTCTCGTTGTTCGTCGACCGAACCGTCTTCCGACCGATTCGAGACGAGGACGGAATCACCCTTCTCATCACCAGTATCGGCGTCGCGTTCGCGCTCCGCTACCTGATACAGTTCGTCTTCGGGTCCGACGTGCGGGGCACGACCGCTCAACCGCCGTCGTTCTCGCTGTACTTCGTGGACGGCGCGGTCAGGATCAACATGCACGACCTGACGCTGGCCGTCGTCGCGGGCGGACTGATGCTCGCCGTGCATCTGCTCCTCCAGCGGACGAAACTCGGGAAGGCGATGCGGGCGATGTCCGACAACGAGGACCTCGCGCGCGTCACCGGCATCCCGACCGAACGGGTCGTCCGTTCGGTGTGGATTATCGGCGGTGCCCTCACCGGCGTCGCGGGCTACACGTTCATCCTCTGGAAGGGGACGCTCGGCTTCAACGACGGCTGGTTACTCTTGCTTCTCATCTTCGCCGCGGTCATCCTCGGCGGCATCGGCTCCGTCTACGGGGCCATCACCGGCGGACTCGTCATCGGTCTCACGGCGTCGCTGTCGGTCATCTGGATACCCTCCGCCTTCGCCCGGGCGGCGGCGTTCGTCGTGATGATCCTCATCCTGCTCGTGAAGCCCGAAGGTCTCTTTAGCGGGAGGTCGACGGCATGAGCGTCCGAGCGGACTTCACCGACCGGGTGCCCGGCGGCGACGCGGGCCTCATCCTCGCGTCGCTGGCGGTCGTCTACGCCGCGTACGTCGCCGTGGGGGTGGCTCTCGGTTACTCGCTCCGCGGCCAACTCAACACCATCGCCGTGCTGACGTTCTACGTCGGCGTGTTCGCCATGCTGAGCCTCGCGTTGAACCTCCACTGGGGGTACACCGGGCAGTTCAACATCGGCATCGTCGGCTTCATGGCCGTCGGCGTCTACGTGATGGCTCTCGTCTCGAAGCCGGTGTACGAGGGCGGCGGCGCGGCGCAGGTGGGCGGACTCGGCCTACCGCTTATCGTCGGCGTCCTCGCCGGCATGCTCGCCGCCGCGCTTCTCGGGTTGGTGGTCGCCTTACCGGCGCTTCGGTTGCGCGCGGACTACCTCGCGATAGTCACCATCGCCATGTCGGAAATCGTCCGCTTCTCGTTTCTCTCCGGCGAGTTCCAGCAGTTCCAACTGTTCGGCAACCGCGTCGGCTTCGGGGGCGGGTCGGGGCTCATCCTGAACTACACCGGCCCGATCCGGGCGTTCTTCTCGTTCTTCGGCCTGTGGGACGCGTACCTCGGCTTCGTCGGCGCGTTCGGAACCGCGCTCGGCCTGAATAACCCGAAACCGGTCGTGGACGGACTCGTCTACGGCGCGGTGCTCTTGGCGATGGTCGCGGGGTACTACTGGCTCCTGAAGCGGACCGGGGAGTCGCCGTTCGGCCGCGTCCTCAAGGCCATCCGCGAGGACGAGGACGTGGCGAACTCCCTCGGGAAGGACACCGACCAGTTCAAAATCAAGTCGTTCATGCTCGGGTGCGCCCTGATGGGGTTGGCCGGCATCTTCTGGCTGATGACGCAGGGCGCGGTGACGCCGAACTTCTTCCGCCCGCGCGTGACGTTCTTCGTCTGGATAGCGCTCATCATCGGCGGCGCGGGGTCGAACACCGGCAGCGTCCTCGGCGGCGCGATATTCGCGGCCGTCCTCTATCAGGGGCCGCGCTACTTCAAGAACCTCGTCGAGATGGTGCTCCCGGCGTCGAACGCGCCGAACGGGTTTGGGCCGGCGGTCGCACCCCTCGCCTCGAACCTCGACCCGCTTCCGTTCGTCCTCTACACCATCGACAGCATCCGACAGCTCCAACTCGTCATCATGGGTCTCGTCCTCATCTGGCTGATGCACAACCGCCCCGAAGGCCTCATGGGCCACCGCAAGGAGACGGCCGCGAGCATCCCGCTCAGCAGGCCGAAGACGTCTCGGACGGCCGTATCGGATGGGGGTGAGAGCGATGAGTGAGACCGAACGCGGGCGCGAAGCCGACCCCGACGACGCCGCGGCGGCGACCGGGTCGGCGTCCCTCGACCTCGGAACCGGCCCGGACGTCACGACCGAGTACCCGCTGAAAGTCGAAGGTCTGCGGAAGTCCTTCGGCGGCATCACCGCCGTGGACGGCGCGTCCTTCGAGGTCGAACGCGGGACCCTCACCGGCCTCATCGGCCCGAACGGCGCGGGCAAGTCCACGACGTTCAACCTCATCACGGGCATGCTGAAGCCCGACTCGGGAACGGTCACGTTCAACGGCGAGAACGTGACGGGACTCGAACCGCACCGGATAGCGAACCGCGGGATGGTCCGGACGTTCCAAATCGCCCGCGAACTCGGCGAGATGACCGTCTTGGAGAACATGATGCTCGCGCCGAAGGCCCAACGGGGCGAGAAACTGTGGCGGTCGGTCACGCCCGGCGTGCGCGACGACGTGATCGAACAGGAGGAAGAGCTCCTCGAACGCGTCTGGAAGGTGTTGGACTTCTTCGACATCGACCACATCGCCGAGGAGTACGCGGAGAACCTCTCCGGCGGGCAGCGCAAACTGCTGGAGATGGCGCGCGCGTTGCTGACGGACCCGGACATGCTGCTCTTGGACGAACCGTTCGCGGGGGTCAATCCGACGTTGGAACGGCGACTCCTCGACCACATCCACGAACTCCGCGAACGGGGCTACACCTTCCTCCTGGTCGAACACGACATGGACCTCATCATGGAGAACTGCGAACACGTCATCGTCCTCCACCAGGGGCGCGTCCTCACGGAGGGCGACCCCGAGGCGGTCAAAGCGAACGAAGACGTCATCGAGGCGTACCTCGGAGGGGACGTATGAGCGCAGACGACGTCGCCGTCGAGACGGAGGCGACGCCGCGGGAGGAGGAAGCCCTCCTCGAAGTCCGAAACCTGGACGCCGGCTACGGCGACTTACAGATTCTCACCGACGTGGACATGGACGTCTACGACGGCGAGTACGTCACCATCGTCGGTCCGAACGGCGCGGGCAAATCGACGATGATGAAGTCCGTCTTCGGACTCACCACCCACATGGGCGGGACGGTCACGTTCGACGGCGAGGACGTCACCGGCCTCGAACCGGAGGACATCATCCACAAGGGAATCGGCTACGTCCCGCAGAACGACAACGTGTTCTCCTCGCTGACGGTCGAGGAGAACTTGGAGATGGGCGCGTACATCCTCGACGAGGTGCCGCGGGACGCCGTGCGGGCGGTGTACGACCGCTTCCCCATCCTCGAAGAACGGAGCGACCAGAAGGCGGGCACGATGTCCGGCGGGCAACAGCAGATGCTGGCGATGGGGCGCGCGTTGATGCTCCAACCCGACCTGCTCTTGCTCGACGAACCGTCGGCGGGCCTCGCACCCGACCTGGTGGACGACATGTTCGACCGCATCGACGCCATCAACGACGACGGTACGGCCATCCTGATGGTCGAGCAGAACGCGAAGGAGGCGCTTCGGCGCTGTGACCGCGGCTACGTCCTCGCGAACGGGCGGAACCGCTACGTCGATACCGGCGACGCGTTGCTCGGCGACGAACGGGTCCGCAGGGACTTCCTCGGCGGGTAAGCGCGTCCGTCGCGTTCGCTCTTTCTCGGTCGGTTCCGCGCCTCCGTTCGTCTCGCACCCGATGTCGAGTGAGGTCGAAAACTCGGACGTAGCCGTCGCTGGGTGCGGTACGTCGAAAGAAGATCGGATTCGATTCGCCGCTCAGTTCTCCGGCGGCGACAGGGCCTTCTCGATGACCGACGAGTAGGAGGACTCGCCGATGTTGAACGCGACTTGGTGGTACACCTCGCCGTCGAACTGGTCTTTGAACACGCTGGCGAAGCGTTCCGAGAGTTGCTGGCCGTAGTCGTTGTTGACGTACAGCGTCGAGACGGAACTCGCTCCGAGGCGTTCGGACATGACCTGCGCCATGACGCGGCCCTGCAGGAAGTCCGACGGCGCCGTCCGGAAGATGTAGTCGTTGTCGTCGAGGTTCGACACCGACAGCGCCGTCGAGGACGGCGAACAGCCCACGACTTCGTTCGGGATGAACGCCTCCTGTGAGACGGGGACGTTCACGCCGGAGGACGCCGACCCACAGACGCCCGGGACGCCGGCGCTCACGAGCGACTGCGCCGCCGAGATGCCGGCGTCGGGCGACGTCTGCGTGTCCTCGATTTTGGCGTTCGCGGAGAGGCCCGCGGGATTCGCGTCGTTAACCTGCTTGACCGGCAACTGCGCGGCCCGAATCATCGGCTGGCCCACGGATGCGAGGTCACCCGTTTCGGGCAGGAGGATGCCGACGGAGAGTTGGCGGTCGGAGCCGCCGGGTCCGCTGTCGGCGGACGGGCCCTTGCCTTCGGGGTTCTCGCCTTCGAAGTTCTGCGTCTCGACGGTCTTCGTGCTGTTCTCGTCCGGAGCGAACTTCCAGATGGAGTACGCCGCAGACGCCGGGTCGCCGTTCTGGTCGAAGTTGGTCGACGAGGATGCGCCCTGATAGTTGATATCTTCGCCGTTCGCGGCCGCCTCCATCCCCTCGACGAAGTTGTCCGGACCGACTTCCATCCCGCCGGGGTTGGCGATACGCCGCATCTGTTCTTTCAGTTTCGAACCGCTGTTCTCCCCCGCGGCGGCGTTCGCCAGCAACAGGATTGCGACCGAGTCGTACGACTGCGCCGTGAACACGCCCGGCGCACTTCCGTACTCCTCTTCGAACATCGAGGTGAACGCCTCCTGCTTCGGGCCGCCCGCTGCGGGTGCGGTACCCGTGACGTTCGCCATGTCGTTGCCGACCTGACCGGGCATCGCGCCGTCGCGAAGCCCGTCGGGGACCAGAATCTTCTCGTCTCCGTCGCTCGCGCTGTAATAGTCGCGGAACAGTTGGATACCACTCTCGGGGTAGCCGATGACGACGAGGCCGTTCGGGCCGTCGCCGCTACCGCCGCCACCGCCGCCACCGCCGCTTCCGCCCGGGCTTCCGATACAGCCCGATAGCCCCGCTGCTCCCACGGCGCCCGCCGCGCCGACTCGTTTCAGGAAATCTCGTCGTACGATATCACGTGCCATGTGGCACGCAAAGGCATTACCCGTTTATAAAATTACCCCTTGATGTACCTAGATCGGGCGATTCTACCCTTCTCGGAGGGAATAGTGGGCATCCGGCCAAAATGACTATACGTTATCATTTCGTCCCCGGGTCGCGTGTCCGCACGCCTCGGACGGGCGGCGAACCACCACGTTCAAACCGCTCGCCGCGCGTTCTCCACCGATGACCATCCCCTCGTTCGTCATCGGTATCGCCGGCGGGACCGGTGCGGGGAAGACGACGGTGGCGCGACTCATCACCGAGAACGTCGGTGAGTCGGTCACGCGAATTCCGCTCGACAACTACTACGAGGACCAGAGCCACCTCGACGTCCGAGAACGCGAGTCGGTCAACTACGACCACCCCTCGGCGTTCGAGTGGGAACTGCTCCGCGAGCAGTTATCGACGCTCCTCGAAGGCAGAGCGATAGAGATGCCGCAGTACGACTTCGAGATACACAACCGGAGAGACGAGACGGTTCGGGTCGAACCGACGGACGTCGTCATCCTCGAAGGCATCCTCGCGCTCTACGACGAGGAGATAAACGAGATGCTCGACCTCCGCCTGTACGTCGAGACGGACGCCGACGTCCGCATCCTCCGGCGCATCCAACGCGACGTCATCGACAGGGGCCGCGATCTGGAGGGCGTCATCGACCAGTACCTCTCGACGGTCAAACCGATGCACGAACAGTTCATCGAACCCTCGAAGAAGCACGCCGACCTCATCATCCCCGAGGGGGCAAACAGCGTCGCCGTCAACCTCCTAGAGGAGAAGGTGCAGGCCGAAGTCGGCGGCGACGCTCCCCGCAACTGGGAGCGCACGTCGCCCGAGAGGGAGATTGCGGACCGCGTCTCCCTCGACGAAGAGTGAGCGTCCGTACCGCAGACGCGGCGCGAGCGTCGTCCGCCGACACCCGTCGCTCACGGCGGTTCGGCGACGCAGTCGAGGGTCGCGCGCCCGTCGCGCTTCAGACGAACGCCTCGGAACCCTCGTAGAACCAGTACCCCTCGCGTCGCATCGCGCGGCCCAGCGCCTGATGGAACTCCACGAAGTCGTCGAACTCCTCCTCCTCGACGTGGTCGAAGATTTCGCGCATCGGGACGACTCGTTCGTAGTCGATGCGAATGGGGTCGTCGCCGTACTCGGCGACGAACTCGTCACGCGAGAGGGGGAAGTCCTCCTCTTCGTCTATCTTCTTCGCGATTATCGCGTGGCCGAACTTCCGCATTCCCTCTGACCCCGCTTCGCCGTCCGGGTCGTGTGGCCAGTCCATACCTCCCTGTTGGAAGGCCAACTCAAAGCCGTTACGCATCTGCGGGAGAGTGTCACGCGAAGCGCGGCCCTCTCGGACCGCGTCGCTCCCTGCGTCGAATCCAGTCGTACAAGCAGTCAGACGCTCACGGGGAGGCGAGCACACGAGGTGATCGCTGGATAGTTCGCGTTAGAATGCGGTGGGACTGGGATTTGAACCCAGGAGGCCGAAGGCCACCTGCTTTCAAGGCAGGCGCGTTAGTCCACTCCGCCATCCCACCGGGTTGATATGTTCGCACCTCGGCACTGTCATGCGATTTCGCGGCTTCAAACCACGACACCGGTGACGACCGCTCGGACCATCGAGGCACGATTGGACGGCCTCGAAAGTCGAGGAATCGCCACCGTCGAGGTGTGTACTCATGTCTAAGCCCGAAAAAGTTGAAGGTGTCGTTCTCATCCCCGACGCGGGAGTACCCCGACGAGCGAGTGAGGTACCGGATCGAGCGGAGAATCCGCCGCTGAACCGACGATACGGCCTGATACGGTTTACGGCGAGGCTCTATTAGCGTGGCAGTCGATGACTCCGGCATGGTCGAACTTGACAACGTGGATAGGGGTATCCTGCACGAACTCCAACTCGACGCCCGGAATCGGACGGCCCAGGAGATCGCCGACAAGGTGGACGTCTCCGCCAGCACCGTTCGGAATCGAATCAACGAACTCGAATCCGACGGAATCATCGAAGGCTACCACCCGAAAATCGACTACGAGAAGGCGAATCTCCCCCTTCAGATACTCTTCGTCTGCTCGGCACCGCCGACGGACCGGTCGGAGATGGTCGAACAGGTACTCAACATCCGGGGCGTCGTGGACGTTCGAGAGACGTTGACCGGCCGGCGGAACCTGTTCGTCGAAGCCGTCGGAGTCAACACGTCTGACACCGTCCGCATGACCGACGCGATGCACGAAATCGGACTCTCGATAGAGAGTTCGGAACTCCTCCGTCAGCGACGAGTACAACCGTTCAACCACTTCTTCTTCACCGACCCCTACGACGACGGGCAGGGCGACGACGAGGGCGAGTGAACACCCACCCCCGATCCGCCCCTGTGGAAAGCGCCTCTTCGAGGTTCGAAAATGCGAGTCGCCGCACAGAAGACTGTGGTAAACCTGATCTGAGCACCACGGACTGCTATTTTAGCAACATTCAATATATACGCAGAATAACAGTTATCCGGACGAGGGCACTCCGGTTAGACGTGACTACTGAGCTCTCAGACAGGGACCTATCGGAGTTCGATGCGGGCGGCGACCATCAGGACGAACTCTTCGACGTCCTGTCCAACCCGCGACGCCGGTTCGTGCTCGATAACCTACTGACCGTCGAGATGCCGGTACCCGTCGAAACGTTGGCGACGGAACTCGTCGAGTGGGAGGCTTCCCTCACCGACCTCGACCGTCGGGGTGGCGAGAGGGACGCCGTCGAAATCTCCCTCGTGCACAACCACCTCCCGAAGATGGCCGATTCGGAGTTCGTCGAGTACGACGCCGAGGATCGAACTGTGACGCTCGGGGACCGAACGGACGAGCTTCGGGCGCACCTCCGGCCGACGGTACCGGGCGGTGAGTGACCGTGAAGGCCATCTCCAAGTGGGTGGACTCGGTCGGCGGATGGTTCGGAGGCCCCGGGGAACGAGCGACCCCGGGAAGTACCCCGGAAGCACCGCAAGAGGAGTCAGCGGTATCGTTGTTTCGCTGTCCGGACTGCGAGTCGGTGTACGTCGCCATCGACAAAGACACCTGCTCAACGTGCGAGACGCGCGTCGAGGAAGTTCCATAAGCGGTGTCTGAAACGGTGATATCGGACGTCTTTTCTTTCGAGCCGTACTGACCGGGTTCGTTCTGCGGATATCGCACGACGGAAATCCGATCGGGATAGGTGGTCCCCGATACCTCTCTTCGAGGCCCTCCTCCCCCGTCTTCGGTCGGACTGTCACGGCGACTTCCTCAGTCGTCCGCGGGCGCGGGCGTCCGTTCCCGGTCCGACCCGTCGGCCGGGCTCCGCCAACGGAACGCGACGGACCACTCCTCGTCGTCGCCGTCGCGCTTGGACTGCTCTATCAGCTTCACTTCGCCGCGCGGGCGGGGGCGTCGCTCGTCGTCCTCGCCGCCGATTGTCGGCCGCATCTCCTCGTAGTGGCCGGTCACGTCCTCCCGGAGTTCGGTGAGGTACCGGGCGAACTCGTCGGGGTCGAGCTCCTCCTCGCGCCGCGTTCGGTACCCGGACGCACCCGTGCCGACGCCGCCGGCGCGCCCCGACGACTGCCCGGTGAGCACGGAGTTTATCACCGCGCCGAGGAGCAGGACCATCCCCGAGAAGTACAGCCACGTGACGACGACGATGACGCCGCCGAAGAAGCCCTCCGACCCGCCGCCTTTGAACGAGAGGTACACCTGAAACAGCGCCTGCAGCGCCGCCCATCCGACCGCCGCGAACGCCGCGCCGGGGAGGGCTTCCTTCCACCCGAGGTTCGCGTCGGGGAAGCGGACGTACATCGGGAGGAACGCGATGAGCAGTCCGCCGACGAGCACTAACGGTGTCAGGACGCCGATGTACGGAATCTGATCCGAGAGCCAGGCGAAGGCGATGCTCGCTCCCGCCGTCGCCACGATGGCGACGAGGAGGGCCACGAGGACGACGAGTCCGTCCTTCAGTTGGTCCACGATGGAGTTCTGCCCCTCGGTCTCGTAAATCTCCGAGAAGGCGGTGTCGAGGCCGCGGAATATCTTCAGCGTCCCCCACACGAGCACGACCAGCCCGATGGCCGACGCGCCGGCGGCGCTCGACCCGCCGCTGAACACGCTGGTGATGACGTCCGCGATGGGACCCGGAAGCGATGTCTGTGCGAGCGTGACGAGTCGCTCCTCCAGACCGCCGCCGAACGTCGAGACTATCAGGAGCAAGAGGAGCAACATCGGGACGAGCGAGACGAACGCGTTGTAGGCGATGCCCGCCGCCATGAACGTCACGTTCTTGTTCGAGAAGTCCGACGCGATGTGTTTCCCCGTCCGTTTTGCGCCGCCGAAGCTGACCATACGGGACGTTCGGAAGGAACGCGGAAAGTCGATGTGGCCCCCGAACGGACGCGTTAGTCGGCCTAGAGGACCGACGGACGCGTCCCGGACTCGGCGGCGCGCGCCCGACTCACTCCGCGACGAGCGTCGGGGCGCCGTCCTCCTCGACGACGCGGAGGCCGCGTTCGACGACGAACTCCGCGGTGTGGGCGGGGACGATGCGACTCGCCTGCCACCGGGCGCGGACCATCGGGACGACCGACAGGAGGTCCTCGCCGCGTTCGACCGACGGTTGCATCTCCATGAACCCCGCGTCCAAGCCGGCGTCGTTCGCGCGGGCGACCAACGTCTCCAGTTCGGGCGTCCGGAACGCCTCGGCGTAGTCCACGGGTTCGGAGAACCCCGCGTAGTACGTCCGACCGCGCGGCGACGGACCGAGGACGACCGAGTTGCTCCGCAGTTTCATCGCCGCGGAGTCGACGGTCGAACGGAAGAGGAACGGGGCGGTGCCGCGGACGATGGCGACGGACTGAACGCCCTCCTCGCGGAGGAGGTGCGTCGCCGTGTTGCCCGCGCGCGCTGAGAAGGAGGACCCGACCTGCACCTCGTACCGGACGGCGGTCGGGTCTTCGAGCGCGTCGGCGGCGAGCGCTCGAACCTCCGCCTCGGCGTCGGAGTCGCCCGTCCCCGCGTGTGCCTCGGGCAGGAGGTCCTCGGGGCGGTAGTTCACCAGCAGGTCGCCGCCGGAGCGTTCGACGGCGCTCATCGTGTCCTTCAGCAACGCGGCGTAGAGTTCGGCGGCCTCGGCCTCGGTCAGCGGACTCGTCTCTGCGAGTTCCGGCAGGACGAGGCCCGGCCGCGGGGGGTCCGCGAGAACGGCGACGACTGTCATACCCGCCCCTCGGTGTGGCGCGCCCTTCAAGCCGCCGCTTCAAGTCTCCCCGGGGCCAAGGCACCGTATGTCCAACCGCGACGCGACATCCGGCGGGGTCGCCCTGCGACTCGTCGCCGTCGTCTCCGTGGCGGCCGTCGCCGTCCTCGGCGTCGGGGCCGTCGCCACGCTACTCCTCGGCGCGCCCGACAGTTCGACGCTGGCCGTCGCCGCCGCCGTCCTCGGGGGCGTCTGTGCGCTCGGACTGTACGCGACCCGAAAGGCCCGACGCACGGAGACGCCGTACTGGCGGTCGTAGCACGAACGGTGCCGTAGAAGGCTCATCTCATCTGCCGAGAAGAATTTGGCGGTGGAGCGATGAACCCTAGGGAAGACGCAGCATGGACGACCACCCCGAACGCCGACGGTACTACCCCGAGAACGAGGATATCTCGCTCAGCGAGGCCGTACTCGAAGCCGTCCAAGCGCACGAGAACGCGTCGTTTCAGGACGACGAGTTCCCCCTCTACGACCACATCCACCCCGACGCCATCGACATGCTGTTCAAAGATACGTCCGGCGTCGACGTGAGCGTCCGGATTCACCTCACGAACGTCACCGTGAGCCTCTGGAGCGACGGCGGAGTCGACATCCGCGTCACCGACAGCGTGGACTGAGAGCCGCGACGGTTCCGTCGCCCTAGACTTCGAGCGGTCGGTCATCCACCGGGAGAGCACGCACTCCGGAAGAGGTAGGCGACGAAGACAGTAGACTTCGGGGGCAACCAGCCTCTTGCGTCTTACGGACGAACCGTGAGTCATGTTCGGCGCGTACACGATAGGGAAGAAAGCGGTGAAGTTCGGCTACAAACGGTACGGCATCCCCGGGGCGGTGGCGTCGGGCGGGGCGGCACTCGCCGGGTACGTGGCCGTGCGACGGGCGTTGAAGTCCTCCACGAACTCGAAGGACGAGAACGTCGCGTCGGCCATCGACGCGGGGAAGATAAAGAGCGCGGTGGACGAGAGGGGCCTCGGTGCGGTGACCGACAAGGAGACGCTCAACACCGCCATAGACGAGGAGAAGTTGAACACCCCCGTCGATATGGACGAGGTCCAATCGTCGGCGGCGGAGGAGTCCGACGAGATGACCGACTCTCCGGACGAAACGACCGATTCGTCCGGTGGAACGACCGATTCGACCGACGAGATGGGCGACGAGAAGTCGGCGGAGTGAGCCTCGTCCCCGACTGATTTTCGACCGCAGTCACCGACCTACCGCGGCGCGGGCTTACAGAAGGGATTTACCGATGCTTCGCTGAACGAGCGGAAATGCCCCATCACGCCGTCCGAAACGCCCTCCCGATACTCGTGGGAACGACGCTCGTCGCAGTAGGTGCGTACCTCCGGTGGTTGGGAACGAACCCCGCGCTTCCGCCCGACGCCGAGATCCCGACGGTACACTACCCCGGTATGGGTACCGGAATCGAAAGTTGGGACTTCGTCGTACTCGGCGCGACGAGTCTCGCCCTCTTCGCACTCGCTTTCCGCCCGCGAACGCGGTTGCAGTCCGCCATCACGTTTCTTTCGGGAGGTACGGCGATGTTTCTCTGCGCGTTCTACCTGCGGACGTTCTCTCCCCTCGTCGGGTTCGACGCCACGTTCGTCCCCGCAGTCGGATGGTACCTGACGGTCCTCGGAGGGATTCTCTTGACCGGCACCGGCGGACTCCGCCTCCGCAATCGAATGCGGAACTGACGTTACCGACCGCGGCGACCCTTCGTCTGCCGGTAGTCCCGCGAGAAGACGTTCTCCACGAGGTGTTCGACGAACTCGTCGGTCTGGTCGTCGGTCTGTCTGTCGAGTCCGACCATCGGCACGAGTTCGAAGCCCCGGCCCCGGATGGTCGTCGCGTGTTCCTCGTCGACGTCGAAACTGTCGGGGCGGCGCGTCGTGTAGTCGATGGCAAGCGCTTCGAGGGCGCGTTGCCCGACGGGGACGATAATCTCGGGGTTTATCATCCGCACCTCGGCGTTGAGGTACGGTTCGCACGTCCGTATCTCCTCGTCGGTCGGCGGGCGTTCCGGGTGCCGACACCGCGTCAGGTACGTCAGAAAGACGTTCTGGAGGTCGGGTTCATCGGCGTCCGGCGGGGAACGCGAGAAGCCCAACTCCCCGAGGACTCCTTGGAGCCTCTCGCCCTCCGCGTCGCCGGTGAAGGGTATTCCCGTGCGGTCCGCCCCCTCGCTCGGGTGTTCCCCGACGAAGAGGAACTCCGCGCCCACGTCGCCGTACCCGTGGGCGATAGACGTCCGAGTCTCGCAGAGTTCCGGGCAGTTCGTGCACTCGGCGTCCATGTTGAACGGATTTTCGAGCGTGTCCTGTTCTGCGTCCACGTTCGGCCCTGGGGCGCGACGGGGAAAAGCGTCCCTCTCCGGGCCGCCCGGCGCGGCATGCGCGTCGGCAGTGCGTAGTGAATGTGAAATCCGGCGGTTCAGTCCCGAAACGATACAATTTCGGTCGGAGAATCGCTACGGAGCATCCGAGGGCGTCGGACGAGCGGTGAAAGTGAAGCGGGGGGAGGCGTCAGTCCTTCCGGAGGCCGCCCTGCTCTTTGATGTCCATGATGTGACGGACGTTGAGGTAAATCTCCTCGGGCGAGGTGTCCTCGTCGGGGTCGTACAGGTCGCTGACGCGGTAGAGGATGGCCGCCACCTGCTTGCTCTCGGAGGTGTCGCCGTACACGTCGTCGGCCACCTCGCGGAGGACGGCGCGCCGTTCCGCGTCCGGTTCGAACTCGGCGTCGGAGTCGGGGGCCATCTCCCAGTCGGGTTCCTCCTCGGCGACTTCCTCGGGGAGGGCGTCATCCGCCTCCGGATGCTCGCCCTCCTCGGAGTCGTGCGTTCCGCTCATCGTCTCGTGGCCTCGCGCCGGCGGACGACGCCGGCCATGTCCGCGACGTTCTCGGTCATCCGCCGGAAGGCGTCCGCGGTGTCGCTGTCGTCGTCTAAGACGACGGGTTCGCCGCCGTCGCCGCCGGTTCGCACCGCCGGGTCCAACGGAAGCGATCCGAGGAACGGCATCTGGTTCTCCGCGGCGAACGCCTCGCCGCCGCCCGTCCCGAAGATGTCGTGTTCGCCCCCGCAGTCCGGGCAGACGAACGTGGACATGTTCTCGACGATGCCGAGGACGTTGGTGTCGTGTTTGCCGAACATGCGGAGTCCCTTGCGGGCGTCGTCCACGGCCACGTCCTGCGGCGTCGTGACGATGACCGCGCCCGTAAGCGGGAGGGTCTGGAGGATGGTCAACTGCGTGTCGCCCGTCCCCGGCGGTAAGTCCAGCACCATGTAGTCGAGTTCGCCCCACTCCACGTCCTCGACGAGTTGGGTCAGAATCTTGTGGACCATCGGGCCGCGCCAGATGACCGGGTCGTCCTCGCCGACGAGGAAGGCCATCGACATGAGTTTCACGCCGTACCGCTCCGGGGGGATGATGCTCTCGGATTCGGTGGCCTGCGGCGCCTCGTCGGCGGCGACCATCCGGGGGACGTTCGGCCCGTACACGTCGGCGTCGAACAGGCCGACCCTCGCGCCCAACTGCGAGAGTCCGGCCGCGAGGTTGACGGCGACGGTGGACTTGCCGACGCCGCCCTTGCCGGAGGCGACGGCGATGACGTTCTTCACGCCCGGCAACACTGTCTCGTCCGCCGAGAGGTCGGACGGGACGGCGGCGGTGAGTTCCACGTCGAGACCGGTGTCTGCGAGCGCCTCACGAACGTCCGCGGCGATTTCGCTCTCGGTCGGCGAGTACGGCGCGCCGAGGGCGAGCGAGATGCGGGCGACGCCCGCCTCCTCGTCCACCTCGACGGCGTTGACGAGTCCGAGCGAGACGATATCGTCGCCGAGGTCCGGGTCCTCGACGCCCCTGAGACGGTCGCGTACCGCTTCGTCGTCCATGGTTCTACGTCCGGGTGAAATCCCGATAAGGGTTTTGAAGGGGGAGGGTCAGACACTCCGCTCTCAGTCCAGCCACCACGAGGAACCGCTGTCGAACGAGACGACGGGAGGGGACCTGCTCTCAGTACTCCCACTCGTACTGTTCCACCCAGAGGCTCAAACACCTGAACGTCGGCCTGAGGGCGATCGCGCTCTCGGTCGCGCTATACTCCACCCGCGGCGGAATTTCGTCGTACGACCGACGGTTCAAAAGACCCGCGGCCGTTAACTCCCGAAGTCTGTCTGTCAGCGTTGTCGGTGGGACGGTGAGATGCTCGCGTAGCTCCGTAAACCGCCACGGCCCGGGATCAACTGCGAAGAAATGAAGAATCGCTATCATATGTGCCCTCCCGAGGAACTCGAAAAAATCGGCCTTCGCATCGACATCGACCTCCGGCGCCGGTAACTCCTCGAATAGCGTTCCGAAGAACTCAGCTCGTTCGGCCTCGGTACGTTCCATGTCGTGGCTACGGTGAGGATAGCTAATACAGATGTCGGTGCGAAGAAGGGAGTAACACCGAACGTTCGGCCTTGATTCCCCGTTTCGGTCTCGACACCATATCTACACAGCGCTCGTTTGTTCAGCCGACGATGGAGTGTACGACCAGTGGAACGACGGGCGTGACCGTCAATCAGCGGACCGATAGACTATGAAACCCAGTTCAAACACGGACTCGGAACGATACGAGCGCGGGTGGCGGAAACTTCAGGAAATCGACGGGAAGGCGGGCGAACGGGTCATCGAGAGTCTCGACGAAATCGCTCCGGACTTAGGGCGGTACACGATCGAGTTCCCGTTCGGGGACGTCTACTCGCGATCCAGCCTCGACCTCCGATCGCGCGAAATCGCGACGGTGGCTTCCCTGACGACGCTCGGAAACGCCCAGGATCAACTCAGGGTCCACATCCACGGGGCACTGAACGTCGGATGCACGCGCGAGGAGATCATCGAAGTTATCATCCAGATGGCAGTGTACGCGGGATTCCCTGCGGCACTCAACGGAATGAATGCTGCAAAGGAAGTATTCGAAGAACGGGACGAAGAAGGTACTGAGTGAGTCTGCGGTACAACTCGCACGACTGCCGGGTGGTCGCCGAATCGGGGACGTTCGTAACCGGTCGCAGTTACGTCCGCACCCCGAGCGACGGCGAACTTATCAACGACGCCGGCCAGACTCCGCATATGCTCGTGGACGACTTCGGACGAGAGGTTACGGGCGTCCGCATCTCCCTCACCGACCGGTGTAACTTCGACTGCGTCTACTGCCACAACGAGGGACTGGGGGACACGCGGGGACCGATGGAACCGAGCGACGACGAGATGGGGACCGACGACGTGGTGCGCTTCCTCGAAGTCGCCGAGGAGTTCGACGTCGAGAAGGTGAAGTTCACCGGCGGGGAACCGATGCTCCGACAGGACCTCGAAGAGATCATCGAACGCACCCCCGACTCGATGGAGACGTCGCTGACGACGAACGGGACGTTCCTCCCCGGCCGCGCGGAATCGTTGAAGGAAGCGGGCCTCTCGCGGGTGAACGTCTCCCAAGACGCCTTAGACCCCGACGCGTTCGCGGAGATAACCAAATCGGGCGCGTACGAGAAGGTCATCGAAGGGGTGGAGGCGGCACTCGACGCCGGTCTGGACCCGGTGAAACTGAACATGGTCGTCTTCGAACACACCGCCGGCTACGTCGAGGGGATGGTGGACCACGTCGCCGAGAACCCCGGCCTCCAACTGCAACTCATCGAGTACATGCCCGAACTGACGGGCAAGCCGGAGTGGAACATCGACATCGGACGCGTCCACGACTGGTTGGAGGAGAAGGCCGACAGGGTGGAACGGCGGGAGATGCACCACCGACGCCGCTACTACGTGGGAGAAGGGATGGTCGAGATCGTAGACCCCGTGGGCAACGCCGACTTCTGCGCGAACTGCCACCGCGTGCGCGTCACCCACGAGGGCTACCTCAAGGGCTGTCTGAACCGAAACGACGACCTGCGGCCGATGGGCGAGATGACGAAGCCCGAAGTTAGAGACGCGTTCCGCGAAGTCGTATCGAACCGCGTCCCCTACTACGGCGAGTACCTCGTCGAGGACGAGGAGGACGGGTGGGTCGTAAACGAGGAGTACATCGGGGCCTGATGCGTCTCTCCGTCCCCGTTGTCGGTAGGCAGTAGCGCAGCATCTCCGGTCGAAGCCGTCCGTGAAAATTACGGCGAGTGCGGGGCGAGGTTCAATCCTCCACCCAGTAGAACAGTTCCTCCTTCGCGGTGTCACACCCCGGACACCGTTCCGGGAGGGCGTCTCGGATTCTCCCCATCTCACCGCACTCGCCGCACCGCCACATGGCGTTACTCCGCGCTTCGATGTCCTGTACGTCGCCTATCGGGACCTCGGTCTCGTCCTTGTTGCCGTCCGTCAGGTTGTCCAGATAGGACTGGTCGTTCTCGTAGCTCATCACGTTCGAACTACGGTGTGTGGTGTGTTAAAACATAACATTGGTGGGGGTGACGAATCTGGCGTTTCGGTTCGCACGTCACGCGAACGAAGAAACCGTCGTTCCGACTACCGTCGCTCCGACCGACCGTCCTCGACGTCGCCGGGCCGGGCCCCGTGGTCCGCCGACGTCCCTTCGTCGATGAAGTCCACGATGGCCTGCGCGCCCTGGAACCCCTCCGCGAGTCGCCCGACTTCCTCGCCGTCCTCGAACAGAACCAGCGTCGGGACGCTCCGAATGGAGAATCGCTCCACCAGCGACAGGTCCTCGCGCGGGTTGCACAACGAGACGACTACCTCCTTCGCGCGCGCGACGTTCCCCAAGACGGGTTCGATGCTCTGACAGAGCGTACAGCCCTTCGTGTAGAAGTCCACGAGGACGAGTTCGTGCTCCGAAACGAGGGCGTCGAGTTCAGCTTCGCTCTCGACGTGGACGGGCTTCGTCGGCGTCTCGGCGTTCGAGGGGGCGGTGTCCGTGCTCATCGCCTTATATACGCCCGCGAAGGGTAAAGCGGTTCTGCGGTCCGTCGAACCCGGCGCACGCCCGCGTCGAGGTAGCGCGGCGCACGGGGACGAGAGGCGGGAACGCCGTCGCCGCGGCGGGTCCGTCGCCCGGTGCCACCCCCGGCGGGGTATCGTGATGCTTAAGTAATCACCACGTTTTGTTTCGACTGCGATAGATACACTGTAGGGGCGGACGCCCCGAGTCCGTACGGGCGAAAGTGAATGACCGTGTTGCGGTAGCCAAGCATGGCCCAAGGCGCTGGGTTGCTAACTCAGTGGCGTTAATGCCTCCGGGGTTCGAATCCCCGCCGCAACGCTCATCGCGACTTTCCAGTCATGAGTGCAGAAGAACCACAGGACGACGCTCCCGACGAGGAGGAAAACCTCCGATACTTCGTCCGAATAGGTCAGACGGACCTTGACGGAACGAAATCGGTAGAGCGGAGTCTGACAGACATGAAGGGTATCGGCAAGCGCACGGCGCGTATCATTGTCGACGCCGCGGGTGTGGACCGAACGGCGACCTTCGGTCTTCTCGACGAAGAGGAAATCGACTCGGTCGTCGATGCCGTCGAGAACTACGATAACCACGCCCCCGAGTGGATGGTCAACCGCCGCGAAGACTTCTACAGCGGAGAGACCAGCCACGAAACCGGGTCGGACCTCGAACAGGCACGCCGCCACGACATCAACCGCATGAAGATGATAAGCTCCTACAGGGGCGTCCGTCACAAGCGCGGACAGAAGGTTCGCGGACAGCGAACGAAGTCCACCGGACGTTCCGAGGGGACCATCGGCGTCAACGTCGAGGCTATCAAAGAAGAACAGGCAGAGGAAGCAGCGGGTGACGAGGAATAATGGCGACTGGTAACAACACCAAGTTCTACGAGACGCCGAACCATCCGTGGCAGGGCGAGCGTATCGCTCAGGAGTCCGACCTTCTGGGCCGCTACGGCCTGAAGAACAAAGAGGAACTCTGGCGCGCGCAGTCCGAACTGCGCGACTACCGCCGCGAGGCGCGACGCCTCATCGGCGACGCGCAGGGTGACTTAGACGTCGCGGAGGAGGAGGGCGAGGACTTCCTCGACCGCCTCCGCCGCCTCGGCATCCTCTCGGAGGACGACAACATCAACCGCGTCCTGCGACTGGACGTGACCGACATCCTCGAACGCCGCCTCCAGACCGTCGCGTACCGCAAGGGCCTCGCGCAGACGCCCCAGCAGGCGCGGCAGTTCATCACCCACGGCCACGTGGTCGTCGGCGACGCCCGCGTCACCGCGCCCTCGAAGAAGGTCGAGGCCGTCGAAGAGGACCGAGTGGCGTTCGACGAGACGAGTCCGCTCTCGGACGACCTTCACCCCGCACGCGCGGAGGGACAGGAGTAACACATGAGCGAATCTGAGAACACCCAAGACAAGTGGGGTATCGCCCACGTCCACGCATCGTTCAACAACACGCTCATCACCATCACCGACCAGACGGGCGCGGAGACGATCGCGAAGTCGTCCGGCGGTACCGTGGTGAAGCAGAACCGAGACGAGGCGTCTCCGTACGCCGCGATGCAGATGGCCGAGACGGTGGCCGAGGAAGTCAAAGCCGCCGGCATCGAGGGTCTCCACGTTCGCGTGCGCGGCCCCGGCGGCAACGGTAACAAGAGCCCCGGCCCCGGCGCGCAGGCGACGATTCGCGCGCTGGCCCGCGCCGGACTCGAAATCGGGCGCATCGAGGACGTGACGCCCATCCCGCACGACGGGACCCGAGCGCCGAAAAACAGCCGACTCTAAGATAATCCATGGCAAACGACTTCGAGGTCGAGTTCATCGAACGCGACGAGCGAGCGGCCCGCTTCCTCGTTCGGGGTCTCACCCCGGCGGTCGCGAACGGCATCCGCCGAGCAATGATCGCGGACGTGCCGACGTTCAGCGTCGACACCGTCCGGTTCGTCGAGAACTCGTCGGTGATGTTCGACGAGATGATCGGGCTTCGACTCGGCCTTGTTCCGCTCACGACCCCCCTCGACGACTTCGAGGAGGGTGACACCGTGACGCTGTCCCTCGACGTCGAGGGACCCGCCACGGCGTACTCCGGGGACATCCGGTCCGCGGACCCGATGGTGCAACCCGCGGACGACAACATCCCCATCATCGAACTGAAGGAGGGCCAACGCCTCGAGTTCGAGGCCGACGCGGTCCTCGGACGCGGCAAGGAACACGCCAAGCACCAGGGCGGAGTCGCCGTCGGCTACCGACACCTCCAACGCGTGGAGGTCGTCGGCGACGCCGGCGAGTTCGAAGAACAGGAACCGAACATCCTCCGTGGCGTCATCGAGGAGCAGGCGGCCGAACACGCCGCAGACGACACCGCCGCGAACGGTGACCTCGTGGCCACGGACGAGTTCGACAACGACCTCACGAAGCGGTACCCCGGCAAGGACGTCGAGGTGCACGACGTAGACGGCGCGTTCGTCTTCCACGTGGAGACGGACGGGTCGTTCACGGTCGAGGAACTCGTCCGCCGCGCCGCCGAGAGTCTCGGCGCGCGCGCGGCCGAACTCGAAGAAAAGGTCGCAATCTAAGTATCGATGACTGTCCCTTCACCAACCCGACGCTCGTTCGCCGCACGCAACCCGGCGACATCGCCGAACGGAGTTCGGCGGGCCGCCAGACGCAGTCCGGCGAGAGCGTCGTCTCCCGCGAACGAAACGGGCGGACTCACAAGCCAGACCGAAAGGGGTTTGAAGGGGCACGCAGTAAATCGGAGTGCGAGCAGGGATAGCCAAGTCTGGCCAACGGCGCAGCGTTCAGGGCGCTGTCTCGTAGGAGTCCGCAGGTTCAAATCCTGCTCCCTGCACTCCATTTTCTCGAAAGGAGGTAGACAATGAGTAAGACCAACCCGAGACTCAACAGTCTCATCGCCGAGCTGAAGGCGGTCTCTCGTGAGTCCGGCGCCAACGTGTGGCAGGACGTCGCGGACCGTCTAGAAAAGCCCCGGCGCACCCACGCGGAGGTCAACCTTGGGCGCATCGAACGGTACGCCAAGGAAGACGAGACCGTCGTCGTTCCCGGCAAAGTGCTGGGTAGCGGTGTGCTGGAGAAGAACGTCACCGTCGCCGCGGTGGACTTCTCTTCGTCCGCGCGCAAGAAGATCGAACAGGTCGGAGACGCCGTGGCACTGGAACAGATCGCAGAGAACAATCCCGAAGGATCCAACGTGCGGGTGATTCGATGAACCTTGCCGAATTCGACGCCGACGTCGTCGTCGACGCCCGGAACTGTATCGTCGGTCGCGTCGCCAGCGAGGTCGCACAACGCGCGCTCGCGGGCGAGAAAGTGGCCGTCGTCAACGCGGAGGACGCCGTCATCACGGGGTCGGAAGACGACGTGATGGACGTCTACCGCAAGCGCGTCGAAGTCGGGTCGGACCGAGGGCCGTACTACCCGAAGCGTCCGGACCGCATCTTCAAGCGCGCCATCCGCGGCATGCTCCCGTACAAGACGACTCGCGGACGCGAGGCGTTCGAGAACGTGCGCGTCTACGTGGACAACCCGTTCGACGAGGACGGCGACGTCCTCGACGACACCTCGCTGGACCGCCTCTCGAACATCAAGTTCATCTCGCTCGGAGAGATCTCCGAGAAACTGGGTGCTAACGTCACATGGTAACGAACACGTCCGGTAAGAAGAAGACCGCCATCGCCCGCGCCACCGTGCGCGAGGGCGAGGGGCGCGTCCGAATCAACTCCCAACCCGTCGAGCTCGTCGAGCCGGAGATGGCCCGCCTGAAGATGCTGGAACCGTTCCGCATCGCCGGCGAGGACCTCCGCTCGCAGGTCGACATCGACGTCAGCATCTCCGGCGGCGGTTTCGCCGGACAGGCTGACGCCGCTCGTACGGCCATCGCGCGAGGGCTGGTGCAGCATCTCAACGACGCGGAGCTCCGCGACGCCTACATGGAGTTCGACCGGTCGCTCCTCGTCAACGACGTCCGGCAGTCCGAACCCAAAAAGTGGGGCGGACCGGGCGCTCGCGCTCGCTACCAGAAATCCTACCGCTGAGGTGATCTACCCATGATGATACCTGTCCGGTGTTTCACCTGTGGAAGCGTCGTGGGCGAACACTGGGAGGAGTTCAAAGCTCGCGCCCGCGAGGGCGACGAAGACCCGGCCGAGGTCCTCGACGAACTGGGCGTCGAGCGGCACTGCTGCCGCCGCATGCTCGTCTCGCACAAGGACCTCGTCGACGTCGTCGCACCGTACCAATAATGCAACAGCGCTACAATCGGTACGAGAAGGCACGCATCCTCGGCGCGCGAGCGCTGCAGGTGTCGTACGGGGCGCCGGTCCTCATCGAGACGGACCAGAGCGAACCCATCCTCATCGCGGCCGAGGAGTACGACGCTGGCGTCCTTCCGTTCACGGTACAACGAGAGGGTAAGTGATATGACACTAATCTCCAACGTTTCGCTCCGACGCGTCCTCGACTCGCGCGGTAACCCGACGGTCGAGGCCGACGTGCTCACCGAATCCGGCGGCTTCGGCCGCGCGGCAGCGCCGAGCGGCGCGAGCACGGGCGAGTACGAAGCGATAGAACTGCAGCCCTCGGAGGCCATCGCATCGGCGCGGCGTCACGCGATTCCGCGCCTCGTCGGCGAGGTTCACGCGGGCAACCAACGAGAGGTGGACGCCGCACTCCGCGCCGCCGACGGCACGGACAACTTCTCCGAAATCGGCGCGAACAGCGCCGTCGCCATCTCGATGGCGGCCGCGAAGGCCGGCGCGGACGTGCTCGGTGCGCCGTTGTACCAGCACCTCGGCGGCACCTTCCGCGGCGAGAACTTCCCGATTCCGCTCGGGAACATCGTCGGCGGCGGCGAACACGCCAAGGAGGCGACCAACATCCAGGAGTTCCTCGCCGCGCCGGTCGGCGCGCCGAGCGTCTCCGAGGCCGTCTTCGCCAACGCGGCGGTCCACGCCCGCGCGTCCGAGATCCTGGACGAACGTGGCACGCCCGCGGCGAAGGGCGACGAAGGCGCGTGGGCCCCGCCCATCTCGGACGCCGAGGCGTTCGAGGTGATGGACGAGGCGGTGTCCGACGTCGCAGACGAACTCGGCTTCGAGATTCGCTTCGGCCTCGACGTGGCCGCGGCGGAACTGTACGACGAGGACGAGGACGGCTACGTCTACGGCGACGAGGTCAAATCGACCGACGAGCAGATCGAGTACGTCGCCGACCTGGTGGACGAGTACGAACTCGTCTACGTCGAGGACCCCCTCGACGAGAACGACTACGAAGGGTTCGCGGAACTCACCGACCGCGTCGGTGACCGCACCCTCATCTGCGGCGACGACTTGTTCGTCACGAACGTCGAACGGTTGCAGGACGGCATCGACGCCGACGCCGCGAACTCCATCCTCATCAAGCCGAACCAGATCGGGACGCTCTCGGACGCGTTCGACGCCATCGAACTCGCGAACCGGAACGGCTACGAGACGATCATCTCGCACCGCTCCGGCGAAACCGAGGACACGACCATCGCACACCTCGCCGTTGCAACCGACGCCGCGTTCATCAAGACCGGTACGGTGCAGGGCGAGCGAACCGCCAAGCTCAACGAACTCATCCGCATCGCGGACGACGCAGTATGACAGACAACGATAACGAAGCGGTCGAAGTCGTCGACGAGGACGCTCCGGAGGCCGAAGAAGCGGCCGCCGAGGAGTCCGACGCGACCGAGACCGAAGCCGAGACGACGGAAGAAGTCGCCGAGGCCGCCGAGGACGAGGCCGCCGCCGACGAGGGCGCGGCCGAGGACGAGGCCGCCGAGGCCGAAGAAGAGGAGGCCGAACCGGTCTTCGACGAGGACGTCATGCCGGACGAGGAGGCGGACCTCCTCATCCCGGTCGAGGACTACCTCGGTGCCGGTGTCCACATCGGTACCCAACAGAAGACCAAGGACATGGAGCGGTTCATCCACCGCGTCCGTGACGACGGTCTGTACGTCCTCGACGTGAGTCAGACCGACTCGCGCATCCGGACGGCCGCGAACTTCCTGTCGGGGTACGACCCCGAGCAGATTCTGGTCACCAGTTCGCGCCAGTACGGCCGGTTCCCGGCCAAGAAGTTCGCCGACGCCGTCGGCGCGCGCGCCCGCACGGGTCGCTTCATCCCGGGGACGCTGACGAACCCCGACTACGCCGGCTACATCGAACCCGACGTGGTCGTCGTCACCGACCCCATCGGCGACGCGCAGGCGGTCAAGGAGGCCATCACGGTCGGCATCCCGGTCATCGCGATGTGCGACTCGAACAACCAGACGAGCAACGTCGACCTCGTCGTTCCGACGAACAACAAGGGTCGACGGGCGCTGTCGGTCGTCTACTGGCTCTTGGCCAACGAGACGCTCGACCGCCGCGGTTCCGAACCGACCTACGCCCTCGAAGACTTCGAGGCCGAGGTCTAACCCCGCCGGCAGTTTCGTTTCTCCATTTCTCGCGTCCGTCAGCGGTCGCGCTACCTGATGCTCGCGGACGGCAAGAACGGTTATGCGACTCGTTCGCCTACGTCGGCGTATGTGCGCCCTCCACCAGACGACAGTCGAGGAACTGGCCGATTCGGTCGATTCGGGGGAGTCGGTCACCGTCGTCGACACGCGCCCGCCCGACAGTTTCGAGGCGTGGCACGTCGGCGGCGCGGTGAACGTCCCGTACAGTCCGACGGACGGACTCGGCGACGAGTGGGACTGGGACCGCGTGGACGAACGACTCGGCGACGGACCGGTCGTCGCCATCTGCGGGAAGGGTATCTCCTCCACCGCCTTCGGCCTCGAACTGGGGAAGCGCGGCCGGGAGGACGTGAGCGTCGTCAAAGGCGGCATGCAGGAGTGGAGCAAGCTGTACGAGGTGGTCGAAGTCGAAACCGACAGCGACGACCTGTTTCTCGCGCAGGTGCAACGGCGCGCGAAGGGGTGTCTCGGCTACGTCGTCGGGTCGCGTTCGGCGGGCGAGGCGGTGGTCGTGGACGCGACGCGTCAGCACCACGAGTTCGAACTCGTCGCCGCCGACGAGGGGATGCGCGTGACCGGCGTCTTCGACACGCACGTCCACGCCGACCACATCTCCGGCGGCCCGGAACTGGCCGAGAGACTGGGCGTCCCGTACCACCTCGGCGAACGCGCCGCCGAACGCGAGGTGGAGTACGACTACCGACCGCTCTCGGACGGGGAGACGTTCTCCGTCGGCGACGTGGAAATCGAGGTGCTGGCCGCCCCCGGTCACACGACGGAGATGGTGAACTACCTCGTGGACGGCGAGTACCTGCTCTCGGGCGACACCCTGTTCGTCGAGTCCGTCGGCCGGACGGAACTGCAGTTCGGCGACGACGACGCATCGACGGGTGCGGAACTCCTCTATGAGACGCTCCACGAGACGATTCTGGAACTCCCCGGGGAGACGCGCGTCCTCCCCGGCCACGTCACCGTGGCCGAAGACGGCGAGTACGCCGCCGCCTCGCCCGGCGAACTCGTCTCGGCGACGCTGGACGAACTGCGGGAGGAACTGGACCTGTTGAGCCTCGACGAGGAGGAGTTCGTGGACCGACTCACCGACGACACGCCGGAGAAGCCCGCGAACTACGAGACGGTCATCGCCGTCAACACCGGCCGCGAGACGCCCGACAACGAGGAGTCGGCGACGGAACTCGAAACCGGACCGAACAACTGCGCGGCCTGAGGCGGCCTCGAATCACGGTCCGCGCGAACAACCTTCGTCGGCGCACACCCGCCCATCGGAACAAGCGTTTTGTCCCCGCACCCCCCACGGATTCACATGAATATCTTCCGTAGCGTCCGCGCGGTCGCGGGCGCGGAAGGCGACGGCGACGGCACTGGGAGCATCGACTGGGCCGCCGTGGCCGACGCGGCGAAGAACGCAACCGACCCCGGCCCCTTGGAGTTGGCCGCGAAGGAACGCGAGGGCTACGCGACGGACGTGCGCGACGCCCGGCGACGCCTCCGAGAGGTCGGCGAAGTGGAGTTCGAGGTGCCGGCGACGATAGAGGTGCAGAACCGCCACCACTGGATAGACGCGAACATCCGCACGTTCGAACGCGTGATGCGTCCCGTCGAGATGCGCGGGCAGGTCCCCCTCCCGGGTCTCACCCGCGTCGTCAACACCGGGACGATGGCGTTCATGCTCTCTTTCCTCGGGAAGAACGTCCTCGGGCAGTACGACCCGTTGCTGTTGGCCGAACCGCCGGCCGAGGGGGAGGAGGCGGAGCACGGCCTCTACTTCGTCCACCCGAACATCGTCCGCGTCGCAGAGATGCTCGACGTGGACTACCCCCGGTTCCGCCGGTGGATAGCGTTCCACGAGGTGTCGCACGCCGCCGAGTTTGGCGCCGCGCCGTGGCTTTCGGACCACCTCGAACGCCGGATGGAGGACGGGCTTGAGGGCCTCGCCGAGGGACAGTTCGACCGCGAGGCGTTCAAGGACCTCGACACCGCGATGACGGCGGTGGAAGGGTACGCGGAACTGCTGATGGACCGCGCCTTCGACGACGACTACGAGGACCTGCGCGAGAAGTTAGACGAGAAGCGAAAGAGCGGCGGCCCCGTCGGCATCCTCGTGCGCCGCCTCCTCGGGTTGGGCCTCAAGCGCCGACAGTACGAACGCGGCGCGGCGTTCTTCGAGGCCGTCGCCGACGAACGCGGCGTCGCCGCCGCCTCCGCCGTCTGGGAGGGCCCGGAGAACCTCCCGACGGACGAAGAACTCGACAGCCCGTGGATGTGGATATCGCGCGTGGACCCCTGAGCGGAGGAGACACCCGGAGGAACCGGGCGGCACGTTCAGCGCGGCGGGCGGCGGTTCACGTCGGGTTTGAACTCCCGAAGCCAGCGCATGAGAAACCACAGCAGGGAGAGGCCGGCGACCAGACCGCCGACGAACCCCGCCGCAACGAAGGTGAGGCCGCCGCCCGACTGGAAGGCGACGAGTGCGCCGGAGGCAGCGACGAGGAGGACGAACCCCGCCCGCAGGAGTCGGTTGGCCTCGTCGCGTTCCTCGTCCGTCATGCTCGGTCCGACCATCCGTCAGCCTCCGACCCCGTCTGCGCGTTCGGCGGCGGCGGCATCGGACGCAGTCCGATGAACCGTCGAGGGTTCCTCGGCGGCGTCGTCGGTCCCTTCGGTCATACGAATCTCCAACGAAGCGGAGGGATTTGAAAGCGCTGTTCGCCGTCGGGGGCGCCCTACGTCGGCGTCTCGCCGTCGGAGTCGCGCCGGAAGATCAAAAGACCGTACCCCGCGAAGAGGAGGCCGACGACGACCCAGACAGCCGCCCACGCGTCATCCACTCGGAGATATCGGACGAAACTGAATGCGGCGGTTACTCCGCCGGCGAGGAAGGGATACGTCCACGAACGGACGAATCCCTCCACGAACGCTCCGACGGTGAACAGTGCGAGTATCGAGACGACGAACGCCGTTTCGAGCGCCGTCGGCGGGTTCCCGCGGACGAGAGCGTGGTACGCGTAAATGAAGAGGACGCACAACGCGAAGAGCAGGTCGCCGCCGTCCGGTCGTTGGAACTCCACCACGCGCACACTACCCCGCATCGGACGATAAAACGCCCTTTCCTGTCGATTTACGTACCACCTCGGACCGAAGAGAACGGAGTCCGGCGGGTCTACTGGAACCCGCGGCCGACGCCGTCTTCCGCCACCAAGTCGTCTAAGTCCTTCGTCAGCAACTCGTCGGCGTCGGCGAACTCGTCGGTCAACCCGTCTAAGGCGTCGGGTCGGCCGTCGAACTCGTACTCCATCGGGCCAAACGCCGGACTCTCCAAAGCGTCCATCACGTCCTCGAAGAAGTCGTCCGGCGTCGTCGGGGCCTCGGCGTGGACTCTGACCGTCTCTTCGAGTCGCTTGGCCATCTCGGAGGCGTGTTCCTCGTCCTCGGGGCCGTTCCGGACGGCGAACAGGCCGGGCACGTCGTCGTCGCGTTCGCGCCTCGGGAGCAACGGTTCGATGTCCTCGTCGATGCGCCGGGCGACGCGTCTGCCGACGCCGCGAACCTCGTAGGGGTTCTTCGTGTACGTCTTCAGTTCGTAGACGCCGACGTCGGGGTGTCCGAGGAAGAGGTCCTCGCCGACTCCGCGGCGGCGGTCGCCGGCGACGGCCCGCCACCCGTCCGGGTCGGCGTCCGACTCCACGACATCTTCGAGGATGTCCTGCCAGTCCCTGACGCGCATGTTCGTCGTTCCGGTGCGAGAGAGAAAGAGCGTGACGGTCCCCGCCGACCGCGGCGGGAGGGTGCGAAGGGTTCCCGCGACCGACAGCGTTTTTCGCGCCCACGCGCACCGTTCTGTCGTGAACGTCCGCGGCCGCATCGTCGAGGTAGGCGAAGAGCGAGAAGTGGAGACGTCGTACGGACCGCGCTCTCTCGCCGAGTTGTCGGTGGTCCGAACCGACGGCGACGTACGGAGAGACGCGGCCGCGGACACGGAGGAACGCGACGGCGCGGACCCGGTTCGGGTGACGCTCTGGGGGAAGTGGACCCAGAGCGCCGAACTCGCCGAACCGGGGATGGACGTGTTGGTGACCGAAGCCGAGGAGTCGGAGTTCCGCGGCGAGACGACGTACGGCACCTCCAAGGAGTCGTACGTCGTCCTCGAACCGGGCTTTCTGGTGGACGTGACGAACATCCGGTCGTGGGTGCAGTGCCCGCGGATGTACTACCTGAACAAGCTGTCGGGCATCCCGCTGAACTACCCGGTGGTGAAGGGGACCATCGTCCACGAGGTGTTCGGCGACTTGCTCCGCCGCGCGGACGCCGAGGAGGCCCTCGACGAGGGCGTCTTGGAGGAGTCCATCGAGGAACGCGTCCGCGAGGCGGGCCTCCAACTCGGCCTGTTGGGCTACGACGCCGAGGAGGTGCGCGACGAGGTGCGGCGCAACGCCGCCGCCATCCAAGGGTGGTTGTCGCAGGGGACGCTGACGGAGACGGACGAGTGGCGTTCGGAGTACACGCTCATCTCGCCGACGTTCGGCGTCAAGGGCCGCGCCGACGCCCTCCGCCGCGGGATGCCGGTCGAACTGAAGACCGGCAAGAACACGAACCGCGAACCGCGCTTTCAGGACAAGATTCAGGCCGCGGCGTACGCCCTCATGCTCGACGAACGCGGCGTCTCCGCGGACACGGGCACCCTCCTGTACACAAAGAACACCGCCCTCGAACGCAACGAGGAGACGGGCGACCTCTCGCCCGCAAAGGAGTTCTCCATCGGGAAGGGACTGCTCGATTTCGTCGTCCGCACGCGCAACCAAATCGCGGCCATGGAGTTCGATACGTCCGTTCCGACGGGGTTCGAGGCCGACTCGAAGTGCGAGTACTGCTTCGAGAAGGACACCTGCATGGTCGTCTCGGGCCGCCTCGACCAGGAGTCGAAGGCGGGCAAGATAGGCGAACCGCTCCCCGAGGCGGAACGCGAGTACTTCGACCGACTCTACCGCGCCGTCGAGGAGGAACGCCGCGAGACGCACCGGGAGTACCGGAAACTGTGGGAGCAGACGGCCGAGGAACGCGCCGACGACGACAGGGCACTCATCGGGTTGGAACCCCTCGACCGGACCGAAATCGAGGGCGGGCGGTGGCGACTCCGCGCCCGGAAGTCGGACGACGCGGTGTCGAAACTCCGCGAGGGCGACGTCGCACTCGCCAGCGACGGCGACCCGGTGTCCGGCCACGCGGAACTCGTCCGCATCGAACGACTCGACGACGAGGTGGTCGTCACCGCCGACGAACCGGTGACGCTCCGCCGCCTCGACGTCTACCCCTCGGAACTCTCCGTCGACCGGATGCTCACCGCCGTCCACGACGCCCTCCTGAAGGGCGACCCGGGCCGCAAGGACGTGCTGTTCGGCCGGCGCGACCCCGAGTTCTCGACTCGGAGCGAGGAGACGTACATCGACAACAACGGCGCGCAGAACGAGGCGGTGAAACTCGCGGTGGACGCCGACGACTTCGCCCTCGTCCACGGGCCGCCGGGGACGGGCAAGACGTACACCATCGCCCAGATAATCCGCGCCCTCGTCGCCGACGGCAACCGCGTCCTCCTCTCCGCGTTCACCAACCGCGCGGTGGACAACGCCCTCGAAGCCCTCCGCGACCAAGGGTTCGGGGCCGACGAAATCGTCCGCGTCGGCACCGAGAACGGCATCCGCGAGGACATGCTCGACGTGCGCCTCGAACGCTCGGGCGACCCGAACGAACGCGCGGCCGCCCTCCGCGACGCCCCCGTCGTCGCGGCGACGACGGCCACCTGCGGGTCGCGCGTCGTCCGCGAACAGGCGTTCGACGTGGCACTCGTGGACGAGGCGTCGCAACTCACCGAACCGGGGACGCTCGCGGCCGTGAATCTCGCAGAGAAGTTCGTCCTCGTCGGCGACCACGAGCAACTCCCGCCGGTCGTCCGCGCCGAGAACGACCTGCAGACCTCCCTGTTCGAACGTCTCGTCACCGACCACCCCGAGGCGTCGGTGATGCTCGACCGACAGTACCGCATGTCCCAGCGGATTCAGGCGTTCTCCTCGGCGGAGTTCTACGACGGCGAACTCCGCCCCGCGACGGGCGAGGTGGCCGCCCAGCGATTAGGCGACCTGCCGGGCGTCGACGAGGGTACCCTGCCGCCGGAACTGCGTGACCCCGTCTCGTTCGTGGACCCCGGGGGCCGCCGCGTCGGCAACACGAACCCGACGGAGGCGGACCGAATCGCGGAGTTGGTCGAGGCGTACGAGGCGGCCGGCGTCGACTCCGACGACATCGGCGTCATCGCGCCGTTCCGCGCGCAGGTGGCCGAGATATCCCGCCGGACGGACGTGACCGTCGACACCGTCGACCGGTTCCAAGGCTCCTCAAAGGAGGTCGTACTCGTCTCGTTCGTCGCAAGCGGGTCCTTGGACGGCCCCATCTTCGACGACCACCGGCGCATCAACGTCGCCCTCACGCGGGCGAAGAAGGCGCTGACGCTCGTCGGCGACGCCGACGCCCTCGCCTCGGACCCCTTCTACCGCCGGATGCTCGATTGGGCGAGGCGGTAGGCCGCCCCGGCGGCGCGAACCGGCAGCGCAGGGGCGGCGTCACCAGAGGATGAGGGGCCAGACGAACTGGAACAGGAGCCAGATGAGGCCCGTCAGCACGACGGTCATCACGACGTTCAGGATGACGCCCGCCCGCATCATGTGCCCCTGTTCGATGTAGCCCGACCCGAACACGATGGCGTTCGGCGGCGTCGCCACGGGAAGCGCGAAGGCGAAACTCGCTGCGACGGCACCCGAGACGGAGAGGAAGACGGCGGCCGCCACTCGCGGGAGGCCGAGCGTCGAGGCGAACACGCCGCCGATGCCGATGAGGATGGGGACGATGATGGTCGCCGTCGCGGTGTTGGAGGTCATCTCCGTGAGGAAGATGACGAGGAGGACGACGGCCCCGACGACCAGGACGATGGGCGCGCCGGTCAGGGAGTTGAAGACGCTGTTCGCTATCCAGTCGGTCGCGCCCGTCGCGGCGAGGGCGTCCGCCAGCGCGATACCGCCGCCGAAGAGCAGAATCGTCCCCCAGTCGATGTCGACGAGTTCGTCCCACTCCATCGTGTCCGCGAGGACGAGAGCCGGAATCGCCGCGAGGCCGACCATCACGTAGTAGAGGATTCCCTGGTGCCCCTCGACGCCGAGAACCGTCGCGCCCTCGCCGCCGAAGATGGTCGTCGCCCACGCGTCGGGCAGGTACCCGCCGAGGAGTTCGCCGAGGCCGCCGAGAACCCACAGCGACGCCGTCACCGTGAAGATGACGGCGACGCGCTTGCCCCGCGTGCTCAGCGGACCCTCCTCGTCGAGATAGCGCGCCGCCTCCTCGCGCGCCGACTCCACGTCGTCTATCTGCGGCGGGTAGATGCGGAAGGTGAGGAGGTACCAGATGATGGGCAGGGTGACGACGACGATGGGGATGCCGATGAGCAACCACCGCGCGAAGCCGATCTCGTAGCCGAGAATCTGGTTGAGTTGCCCGGCGAGGATGGCGTTCGGCGGCGTGCCGATGAGCGTTCCGACGCCGCCGACGCTGGCGGCGTAGGCGGTGCCGAGCAGCATCGATATCTGGAGGTTCGTGAACTCGTCCACCTCGCCCGCGCCGCCGAATCCGTCGGCGGCCACGTCGGCGTCGAACTCGGCGTCGGGGTCGGCGGCGGCGGCCGCCACCTCGTCGCGGCCGAGAACCTGCGTCAGAACCCCGAGGGCGATGGGCGTCATCATGGCCGTCGTCGCCGTGTTCGACACCCACATCGAGAGGAACGCCGTCGAAATCATCATGGCTCCGACGAGTCGCCGCGGCGACGACCCCATCACCGACATTATCCACAGCGCGATTCTGCGGTCGATGTCGTACTTCTGCAGCGCGTTCGCCAGCATGAACCCGGCGATGAACAGGAAGATGAGGTGGTCCGCGAACCCGACCAACGCGTCGTCAAGGTCGGGATACACGCCGAGGGCCGTGAGGACGAACGGGATGGACAACGCCGTCACGGCCAAGGGAATCGCGCCGGTCACCCAGAGGAACCCGGCGAAGAACATCGTCGCCATCGCGTACTGGCCCTTCACCGACAACCCTTCCACCGAGGGACCGAAGGCGATCACCGCCGTGCCGAGGACGGCGACGGCGAACAGTATCAGACGTCGTCGCTCGTTCGACTCGTCGTTCTGGCTCATCGATATGCGTCCAATACGGAACTACATAATTAACTACTTATGACCAGATAGACAGACGTTTCCGCGCGTCCGGACAGTCACGGGGGAAATCCAGTCGCGAGCGATCCGACGCGTTCGGGGCCGAGTTCGCTCGCCCGCGGGCGAGTAATACCTCGGCGGCGCGGCCGTCGAACGACTCCGGTCGGAGCGTTCTTCTCCCTCGGCGACCTATCGCCACCGATCCATGGCCACGCTGCGAGAACGGTTCGAACGGTCAGACACGTTCAGGCGAGGCGTCATCGGGGCCGTCTCCGGCGCTCTCGCCGGCGTGACGCTCACCCTCCTCGATGCGAGCACGGCCGGCGACTACTTCGCCGCCATCTTCATCGGCGCCGTCGCCTTCGTCGCCCTCTGGCTTCTGACGAGCTAGACTCAGTCGTCGTCCGTCGAGACGGCGGGGTGCTCGGCGGCCTCCTCGTCGCCGATTTCGTCGAGGACGCGGGCGTGGAAGTCTCTGAGCACCGCGTTCTCGTCCTCGGCGAGGACCACGTCGCTGGCCATCAGGGTGGCGAGGCCGAACGACCGGGGCGTCGGCGACTCCACGCGCGTGGACGCGACGTCCACGTCGCCCGCCCGCACGTCGCCGAACACCTCCTTCAGGCCTGCCACGTCGAGTTTGTCTTCGAGTATCTCGCGGTACGTCTCCTCCATCACGGCGAAGGAGTCCAACTCCTGCGCGAACGAGAGGAGCATCTCCGAGGACACCTGCTGTTGGGCGGCGGACTTCTCGTACCCCTTGTAGCGCTTCAGAATCATCAGCGAACGCGTCGCGTTGATGCGGAAGTAGCGCTTCAGCAGGTCCGTCCCGTCGAGGGCGGCGCGCAGGTCCGACTCCACGTCCTCGGGGGCGATGTCCCCGACGATGGCCTCGATGTCCACCTTCCGATTCAGCGGCATCGAGACGGTGAACCCGTTGTCGGCGACGGCGACTTGGACGTTCGTGTTGGCCCGCCGCGAGCAGTGGTACGCCACGAGGCGGGAGAAGCCGTCGTTGAACTTCCGGCCGTAGTTCGAGTGGACGTAGAACTTCCGCCGGTACTCCTCGCGGTCCATCTGCTCCTCGATGGCGATTCGCCCGTCCGTCGAGACGCTCTCTGTCCCGGCGTAGCGCACCTGTTCGTCGAACATCCGCGCGATGGCCCGGACGCTGTTCTCGTCTACGGGGAACGCGCGCAACCACTCGCGGGCCGCCGGCCGTCCCCCGCGTTCGAGGCGGTCCAACAGGTCGCGCTGGAACGCCGTAATCTCCCGGCCGAGGTCGTACGAGAGGGGGAGGCGTTCGGAGAACCACGACGGAACCGTGGGACTGGCGCTCGTCCGATCGACGTACACCTTCGACCCGCGGCGGTAGCGGTACTCGAAATGGTCGCCGCCGAGGACGAACACGTCGCCCTTCTCCAAGGTGTCGAGGTAGTTCTCGTCTAAGTTGCCGACCCACTCGTTCGTCCCGCGCGTCTTCACGTCGCAGGTGAACGAGTCGGGGATGGTCCCGATGTTCGTCATGTAGATGACGCGCGCGAGTCGCCCCCGCTTTCCGATTAACCGCTCGCCCACGTCGAACTCCTCGTAGTGGTGTTCGCCGTCCGGCGCGTCGTTCGTGTCGCGCCACACCTTCGCGTAGACGTTCTTGTCCTCCAGTCCCTCGTAATCGGCGGTGAGGTAGCGGAACAACCGCTCGAACTCCTCGTCGCCGAAGTCGCGGTACGGGTACGCCCGGCGGAGCGTCCGCCGCACGTCCGCCTCGCGCATCGGGCCGTTGATGGCCATCCCGTAGACGTGCTGGGCGGCCACGTCGTAGGCGTTCTCCGGGACGAACACCCGGTCTACGAACCCCTCCTCGGCCTTCTTCAGCATCACCGCGCACTCGACGAGTTCGTCCCTGTCGAGGGCGATGACCCGCCCCTCGACTGTCTGGCCGAGTCTGTGGCCCGCCCGGCCGACGCGTTGGAGGAGGGAGGCGACGGACTTCGGCGATCCGACCTGTACCACCAGGTCGATGTGCGGCATGTCGATGCCGAGTTCGAGGCTGGTGGAGGTGGTCACCACGTCCAACTCGCCCTCCTTCAACTGGCCCTCTATCTCCTGTCTGCGCTCCTTCGAGAGACTGCCGTGGTGACACCCGGAGTTGCCCTCGTCGTACTCGTCGTAGTACTCCCGGAGGTTGTGCAGGACGCGTTCGGCCCCCGACCGGGTGTTCGTGAACACGAGCGTGTTCGTGTGGGACTGCACGAGTTCGTGCACCCGGTCGTAGAACCGCGATTGGACCACGCCGTGCGGCGTGTCTATCAGGTCGTCCGTGGGGCACTCCAACCGCAGGTCGAAGTCGCGCACGAACCGCGTGTCCACGAGTTCGTAGTCGCGCGTCTCGCCCGAGTTATTCTGCCCGACGAGGAACTCCGCCATCGTCGAGAGGGGTTCCACGGTCGCCGAACAGCCGATTCGGGTTGGCGACTCCTCGGCGATGTTCTCCAGACGCTCCAGCGACACCGACAGGTGCGTCCCGCGCTTGTTCTCGGCGAGACTGTGTATCTCGTCCACGACGACGTACTCGACGGTGCGGAGTTTCTCCCTGAACTTCGGGGAGTTGAGCAGGATGGCCAGCGTCTCCGGCGTCGTGTTGAGGATGTGCGGCGTCTCCGAGAGCATCTTCTGTCTGGCGGCGTCGTCGGTGTCGCCGTGGCGGATGGCGTGGCGGATGTCCACCGCGTCGCCCCTCTCGTCCAGCAGGTCGGTGATGCCCGAGAGCGGTTCCGTCAGGTTGCGGTGGATGTCGTTCGCGAGCGATTTCAGCGGCGAGACGTAGATGCAGTAGACGGAGTTTTCGAGGCCGTCCGCCAACTCGCGGTCCCGGCGGAACAGTTCGTTTATGATGGCCGTGAAGGAGGCCAGCGTCTTGCCCGACCCGGTAGGAGCGCAGATGAGCGCGTTCTCCCTGTCGTCTATGAGGGGAATCGCCTCGCGTTGCGGCGGCGTGAAGAATCCGCCGTTGCCGCCGACGTACCGTCCGAACCGCTCGACCCACCACTCCCGGACCGACGGTTCCAGTCGGTCTAAGACGGCCTCGTCGGCGAGTTCGACCGTCTCGGGGTCGAACTCGTAGGGGTCGTCGGCGTTCGCCGCGGTTTCCACGAGAAGTTCCCGTCCGCGCCCACTCATTATCCAGTGGGAGGTGCCCGAGGGGTAAGTGGGTTGTGCCGTCGGCCCCGGTCGAAACGCGGAAATCACGCCGGAAACGCGGCCGAAGCTCGTGTTCCGGGTTCCGAGCGACCGCTCGATTCGGGGCCGCCGCCGTCATCCCGAACGTCTAACCGCGCGGTGGGAGTAGACGGGCGTATGCGCGTCACGTTTCTCGGAACCGGGAGCGCGATGCCCCTGCCGGACCGCGCCCAGACGGGACTCCTCCTTGAATCGGACGACCGGGCGCTCCTCGTGGACTGCGGGAGCGGCGTCCTCGGACGCCTCAGCGCCACCGACGTCGGCTACGAGGGCGTCGGAACGGTCCTCCTCACGCACCACCACCTCGACCACGTCTCCGACCTGATCCCCCTGCTGAAGGCCAGGTGGCTTGCGGGCGAGGAACACCTCGAAGTCGTCGGCCCCGAGGGGACGAAATCGCTGGTCGACGATCTCGTGGACGTTTACGACTACCTGCAGGGGCGGATGGACCTCACGGTGCGGGAGGTGACCGCCGGGGGCGACTCCTTCGAGGCGGCCGGCTTCGAAATCGAGGCGACGGAGACGCGCCACTCGATTCAGTGCCTCGCCTACCGGTTCGAGGGTGAGGAGGGGGACAACGCCGAGGAAACCTCGGCGAGCCGCCAGACGTTGTCTGGCGATTTCGTCTTCTCCGGGGATTCCGAGGCGTTCGAGGGACTGGCGAACTTCGCCGACGGCGCGGCCGTCCTCGCGCACGACTGCTCGTTCCCCGACGACGTGGACGTGTCGAACCACCCGACGCCGTCGCAGTTGGGCGAGGCGTTGGCGGGCCGCGATATCGGGCGGGTGTACCTCACCCACCTCTACCCCCACACCGAGGGGCGACACGAGGAGATGCTCGACTCCGTGGCGTCGGCGTACGACGGCGACGTGCGGTTCGCCCGCGACGGCCTGCGGGTGGACATCTGAACCGGGTACGGACCGACGTCGGAGGACGCGTCCGCCCTCCCGTTCATATCAGTAGTCGAGTGTGAGACTGAACCGCTCAAAGTGCGAAGTAGGCGTGCGAATCTCTCGATTACTCTTGTTCCTGCTCCCACGCATTCAATCCGCCATCAAGGGCACTCGCGTTCTTCCCTTGGTCTTGGAGTTGCTGAGCGGTTTCGGTTGATGCGACCCCCGCATCACACACCATGACGAGTTCCTTGTCGTCCGGGAGGTCGTCCAATTTCGCCAACGCCTCCTCCACGTTCCCTGAGAGGAGTGCTTCTCGAATAGGGCGGTTCTCGCTATTCTCAATATGGTTCTCCTCATAGTCCTCTTCTGACCGAATATCGACTACACATACATCTTCGCCGTTCTCCAACTTCGTTCGAAGCGTTTCGGGGTCAATAGTAGCCATCTACGCCATCTCTCTCCTCACGGACCAAGAGGACGGTGATTCGGGTGACGAAGGAACGACGGTTATGCCCCCCGTGTGTAACGGCTGTTTCGAGCCGTATCCCGAATAACGAAACTGTACTACTGACTACCGTTATCGGACGGCGGCGCTTCTCGAACTACTCGTCGTCGTACTCGGCCCCGGCGTCGTCGGACGCGCTACCCGCGAATCACGGTGCCCGCGTCCTCGCCCGCCAAGAAGTCCGAGAGCGAGTCGGGGCCGAACACGTGCGCCGGTGCGCCGAGTTCGAGGAGTGCGCGCACCTTCGCGGCCATCCCGCCGGTCACGTCCGTCGCGTCGGACCCGCCGAGGGCGTCGGCCACGTCAGAGAACGCCGTGATCTCGGGGACGACCTCCTCGTTCTCGTCGTATACGCCCGGAACCGTAGAGCAGAGACCCACCCGGTCGGCCGAGAGGCCGCGGGCGAGTCGCGTCACGAGTTCGTCGCCGCTGACGACCGTCGCGCCCTCGCCCGCGTGCGCTATCACGTCGCCGTGGAGGACCGGGACGAACCCCTCGCCGAGCATCGTCGCCGTCGAATCGAGGGGAAGCGAGAGGGCGGCGTCGTCGTCTCGCGCGCCCGCGGAGAGGGGGTGGACGGGGAGGGCGGGCACGCCCGCGTCCTGCAGGCGGCCGACGACGGCGTCGTTGAGGCGGCGCATGGCGTCGTGAATCTCGTAGATTCCGCGGGCGTCGCGCGTCCCCGCGGCGGAACTGACGCCGTGTTTCTCCGCATTGGGGTGGCCAAAACTGCCGCCGCCGTGGACGACGACGAGGTTCTCCACCCCGGCGTCGGCGACGGCCGAGACGGCGGCGTCGAGTGCGTCCTCGTCCAGCGTCTCCGGGGACTCCTTCTCCGTGACGACGCTCCCGCCGAGTTTGAGGACGACCGGCGCGAGCGACTCCGTCGAATCCGACGGCGACGACGGCACCGTCTACGCCCCCTCCACGCGGACGCCCTCTCTGTCGAGTTCCGCGCGGAACGCGTTCTCGCACTCGGCGGTGTAGCGAAGCGCGGTGCTCGTCTCCTGCGTCTCGTCGAGGGCGACGATGCATCCGCCGCCGCCCGCGCCGGTGAGTTTCGCGCCGTGCGCGCCCGCCTCGCGGGCGGCCCACACCATGTTGTCCAGCGTCCGCGAGGAGACGCCGAGGGCCTCCAAGAGGCCGTGGTCGAAGTCCATCAGGCGGCCGAGTTCCGTCAGGAGACCCTCCGTCGGCGTCGCCTCGGGGTCGGCGTCCGCGAGGAGTGCCTCGCCGCGGCGGACGATGTCGCCGATGCTCTCGACGGTGTCGGCGGCGAAGCCGTACTCCTCGCGGAGGGCGCGGACGCCCGCGACGAGTTCGCCCGTGTCGCCCGCGCCGCCGTCGAATCCGACGACGAACGGCAGGTTCGGCGCGTCGATGCGGCGGCAGTCGTCGCCCTCGATTCGGACGGCCCCGCCCATCGTCGAACAGAACGTGTCCGCGCGGGACGCCTCGCCGTCCTGCACCTCGTACTCGGCGCGGTACGCCCTGTCGGCGAGTTCCTCCCTGTCGAGTGGCGCGCCGAGTTCCCGCGTCGCGGCGTCGATGCCGGCGACGACGACGGCGGCGGAGGACCCGAGGCCCGCCCCGAGGGGGATGTCGCTCTCGATGGTCACGTCGAACCCGGCGTCCGGCGCGTCGGCGGCGTCGCGAGCCTGTTCGACCGCCGCGTCGATGTACCCCGTCGCGGCGTCGAGGAGCGACGCGGGCACGTCCACGTCCGGTCTCCGGTCGGTCGTGCCGCCGTACTCGACGGTGAACCCGTCGAGGCTCAGGTCGCTGGCTTCGACGCGGATGCGGTCGTCCTCGCGCGCCTCCACGGTGACGGTCGCCCGTCGCTCGACTGCGCAGGGGACCGCGGGCTCTCCGTAGACGACTGCGTGCTCCCCGAACAGGTACACCTTCCCGGGAGCGCTGGAGACGGTCATGTTCGTGGAATTTCTCGGCCGCCGCTTAAGACTATCCGACCGCGTCGGCGCGCGAGTCGTCGGCGCGTCGAAGAAAAAGCCCGGGTGTCGGCGTCGCGGAGGCGGGTTACTCGCCCGCTTCGACGTCCATCTCCGAGAGGTCGTCGAGCTCCTCTAACTCCTCGACATCCTCGTCGCCGCCGCCCATGAGCGTCCGGGCGGCCACCGCGAGGGCGGCCAAGAGGAGCAACCCGAGGAGGGGCGCGGCCTTTCCGCGGCCGCCGGACGAGTCGGACCCGGAGTCGCCGGACTGGGGCTCCGAGTCGCCGGACAGGGACTTCAATTCGGGCCCGGAGTCGGAACCGGACTCGGAGTCGGAGTCGGACGTCCCGCTTATGCCGCCGATTTCGAGGCCGGACGACTGCGAGTCGTCGGACTGCTCGCCCTCGTCTTTCCCGCGGCCGCCGATGAGCGGTACCATGTTACTCGCGTTGAACGACGTTCCCTCTGGGAGATTGATCTCGAAGAGCGTGATGTCTACCATAGCAATATCACTACGCCGACAAGTGTATTAGAGGTTGTGCCCGACCGGTGCGTTAATCCGCCGTTTGTTCGAACCGTCGGGCATGGACGACGAGCGACGAGCCTTCCTCGACGACCTGTTGACGACGCCGAGTCCCTCGGGGTTCGAGACCCGCGGGCAACGCGTCTGGGTCGACTACGTCGAACAGTTCGCCGACGAGGTGCGGGTGGACGCCTACGGCAACGCAGTCGCGGTCCACGAGGGGTCCGGCGAGGGCCCGGAGATAGCCTTCACCGGCCACGCCGACGAAATCGGCTACATCGTCCGCGACGTGACCGACGACGGGTTCCTCCGCATCGGCCCCCTCGGCGGGGCGGACCGAACCGTCTCGCAGGGCCAACACGTGACGGTCCACACCTCGAACGGAACCGGCGGCACCGGTGACAGCACGGGACAGAGTCCCGCGAGCAACCGGACGCAGTCCGGTGACACCGAGGGCGTTCCGGGCGTCGTCGGCCAGACGGCCATCCACCTCCGCGACGGGGGCGAGGAGTCCTACGAGGACATCGAAGAGCAGTTCGTGGACGTCGGGGCGGAGAGCGCCGAGGAGGCGTCCGACCTCGTGGAAATCGGCGACCCGGTGACCATCGAGACGCGCGTCCGCGAGTTGCACGGGACGCGCGTCGCCGCCCGCGGGATGGACAACCGCGTCGGGACGTGGGCCGCCGCCGCGGGCCTCCGACGCGCCGCCGAGTCCGACGCCGAGGCGACGGTGTACGCCGTCAGCACCGTCCAAGAGGAGGTGGGCGCGCAGGGCGCGAAGATGGTCGGCTACGACCTCCACCCCGACGCCGTCGTCGCGGTGGACGTGACGCACGCGACGGACAACCCGGACGTGCCGGGCAAGCGCATCGGCCCCGTCGAACTCGGCGGCGGACCGGTCGTCTGCCGCGGAAGCGCGAACCACCCCGCCGTCGTGACCCTCGCGCGGAACGCCGCCGAGGATGCGGGCGTCTCCGTCCAACTGGAAGCGACGGGCATCCGAACCGGGACGGACGCCGACGCGTTCTACACGTCCCGAAGCGGCATCCCCTCGCTGAACGTCGGCATCCCGAACCGCTACATGCACACGCCCGTCGAAGTCGTCGACACGGAGGACCTAGACGGCGCGGCGGCGCTTCTCGGCGCGATGGCGGAGTCCGCCGCCGACGCCGCGCCGTTCGCCGTCGAACTCTGAGGCGGGGTCAGTAGAGCCACTCGAACGCCTCGCGCACCCGACGCTTCGCGTCGCGTTCGACGACCCGGCCGTGGCCGACGACGACTCGCTCGAAGTCCCACGCCAGTATCCGTTCGACGGACCGCCGCGCGGCGGCCTCGTTCTTCACGGTGTACCGCAGGTCGAGGGGCACGGAGACGCCTCCGAACATCCCGAAGAGTCGGGCCGCGAGTCGAGTCTTCAGGGGCGCGTCGGGGCCAAGGTTGTAGCAGACGTCGCCCAGAATCAACGTCCCGGTCGGGCGGTGGAAGAACTCTATCTCGGTGAGCCACCGGTGCCCGAGAAACGCCGTCTGGTCGACGGAGTCGGCCCACCGGGGGTCGGGTGACCCGCCGAGCAAGCCGTCGAACGCGAGGTCCGCGCGGCGGCGGTCGAGTCCGGGCGCGGCGAACAGTTCCGCGTCCGGGAAGGCGCGTTCGTACTCCTCCATGTGGAGGTGACCGTGGAGTTTGCTCGACGGCGTGACGTACCGAACCGTCCCGAGGTCGTTCAGCGCAGCGACGCGGTCCGGGGTCAACCCCGCCGGCGAGTTGACGAACAGGTCGCCGTCCGGGAGGCGGACGACGACCATGTTCCGACCGATCTCGAAGCCGTGGAACGACAGCGGTTCGGAGAGGACGAACAGGTCTGGGGCCAGTTCCGAGAACATACCGTATACGGGACCGGAGGGGCGAAATTCGTTCCGCCGCGACGGATGCGCTCTCGCACCCTGTGTCGGCGTGACAGGCCGTTCGACCGAAAGAAAACCGTTAAAAGTCGCGGATTGGTCCTTTGAGGTATGGCTGGAACTATCGAAGTGCTCGTTCCCGGCGGGCAGGCCAACCCAGGTCCGCCGCTCGGTCCCGAACTCGGGCCGACGCCCGTGAACGTGCAAGACGTCGTGCAGGAGATAAACGACGAGACCGCTGCCTTCGACGGCATGGAGGTCCCCGTCACCGTCGAGTACGACGACGACGGTTCCTTCAGCATCGAAGTCGGCGTCCCCCCGACGGCGGAGCTCATAAAGGACGAGGCCGGATTCGAAACCGGCTCCGGCGAACCCCAGAAGGACTTCGTCGCCGACCTGAGCGCCGATCAGGTGAAGAAGATCGCCGACCAGAAGTCGACGGACCTCCTCTCGTACGACTCGCTCAACGCGGCGAAGGAAGTCGTCGGGACGTGCACGTCCCTCGGCGTCACCATCGAAGGCAACAACCCGCGCGAGTTCAAGAAGCGTATCGACGACGGCGAGTACGACGACGTATTCGCCGACGAGTAACGCTCTCTGCTCGCTCGGGACCAGAGCGGTTCTTCTCTTCGGAACGTCGCCGCCGATAGCCGCGGGCCCGTCTCCGCGCCGTTCGTCTCTCCGTGGTTCGTCTCTTCCGTTTTCGTCCGCACGTGGCGTCGGGCGCCGTTCGTCCACCGGGCGTTTCGACGTGGGGGACGTTCACACGGAAACGGGCGTTTCCGCCGCAAAAACCGCCGTTCGAGGGGCGATTGCTTCGACGGACTTAAGGCCGAAACTCTCCTCGCGTCGTACGAGGCAGGCAGTAGCCTGTTTCACTGACCCGTAGGAGCAATCCTGCGTACTACGGAGGTGAATAATGGCAGATACGATAGTTGACGCAGTCTCTCGCGCAATTGAGGAGGCCCCCCCGCGGAACTTCCGTGAGACGGTGGACCTCGCAATCAACCTGCGCGATTTAGACCTTAACGACCCGTCGCAGCGTGTCGACGAAAGCGTCGTTCTTCCATCCGGTACCGGCCAGGACACACAGATTGTGGTGTTCGCTACCGGAGAAACCGCGCTCCGCGCGGAGGACGTCGCTGACCAAGTACTGGACGGTAACGACCTCGAGGACCTCGGTGACGACACCGACGAAGCCAAGGACCTCGCGGACGAGACCGACTTCTTCGTGGCCGAAGCCAGCATGATGCAGGACATCGGTCGGTACCTCGGTACCGTCCTCGGTCCTCGCGGTAAGATGCCGACGCCACTCCAGCCCGACGACGATGTTGTCGAGACCGTGAACCGCATGAAGAACACGGTCCAACTCCGCAGTCGTGACCGCCGGACGTTCCACACCCGCGTGGGTGCCGAGGACATGTCGTCCGACGAAATCGCGGAGAACATCGACGTCATCATCCGCCGTCTCGAAGCGGACCTCGAAAAGGGCCCGCTCAACATCGACGGCATCTACGTGAAGACGACCATGGGTCCGTCCGTGGAGGTGCCCGCATGAGCGAGTCCGAGTCCGTCCGCAAGACGGAGACCATCCCCGAGTGGAAGCGCGTCGAGGTCGGTGAGCTCACCGACTTCCTCGAACGCTACTCCTCCGTCGGCGTCGTCGACGTCGCCGGCATCCCGAGCCGCCAGCTACAGTCGATGCGGCGAGAGCTCCACGGCAGCGCCGAAGTCCGGATGAGCCGGAACACGCTGACCGTCCGCGCTCTCGAAGCGGTCGACGACGGTCTGGAGGAACTCGTCGACTACGTGGAGGGGCAGGTCGCACTCATCGGGACGAACGACAACCCGTTCGCCCTGTACAAGGAACTCGAAGCGTCGAAGACGCCCGCCCCCATCAACGCGGGCGAAGTCGCGCCGAACGACATCGTCATCCCCGAAGGCGACACGGGCGTGGACCCCGGTCCCTTCGTCGGCGAGCTTCAGCAGGTCGGCGCGAACGCCCGCATCATGGAGGGGTCCATCAAGGTCACCGAAGACTCCCACGTCCTCGACGAGGGCGAGGTCGTCTCCGAGGACCTTGCGAACGTGCTGAGCGAACTCGGTATCGAGCCGAAGGAGGTCGGTCTCGACCTCCGCGGCGTCTACTCCGAGGGCGTTCTGTTCGAGCCGGACGAACTCGCCATCGACGTCGAGGAGTACCGCGCGGACATCCAGTCCGCCGCGGCCGGCGCACGTAACCTCTCTATCAACGCGGTCTACCCGACGGCCCAGACCGCGCCCGCGCTGCTCGGCAAGGCGACCGGCGAAGCCAAGGCCCTCGGCCTGTTCGCCGCCATCGAGGACCCGGACCTCATGCCGGACCTCGTCGCCAAGGCCGACGCGCAGCTCCGTTCGCTCGCGGCGCAGATCGACGACGAGGAGGCCCTCCCCGAGGAGCTCCGCGGCGTCGAGGCCCCCGCGGCCCAGCCCGAAGCGGACGAGGCGGACGAAGAATCGGCAGACGAAGAAGAAGCCGAGGCGGAAGCCGACGCCGACGACGACGACGACGACGACGACGAAGACGACGGCGACGGTGCGGACGGCCTCGGAGCGATGTTCGGATAACAACGGAGGAATTCAACAATGGAATACGTTTACGCAGCTCTCATCCTGAACGAGTCGGGCGAAGAGATCAACGAAGACAACGTCACCGCGGTGCTCGATGCCGCCGGTGTGGACGTCGAGGAATCCCGCGTCAAGGCGCTCGTCGCCGCGCTGGAGGACATCGACATCGAGGAGGCCGTCGAGACGGCCGCCGCCGCTCCCGCGCCCGCCGCGGGCGGTGCCGGTGGCGAAGTCGAGACCGCCGACGAGGACGAGGACGAGGCCGAAGCCGAGGAAGACGAGGCCGAAGCCGAGGAAGACGAGGAAGACGAGGCCGACGGCGAGGGCCTCGGCGAACTCTTCGGGTAACTCCCGGAACCTCGGGCGTCTCACCGACGCCTCGTATCGTCTCGGAATCCGCATTTCTTTCGATACCGCCCGACCAGCGACGGCCACCGTACTCCGAACCGACGGCACCTAATCGAGCGAACGTTCAAGTAGGGTGAGGCGGCCACTCCGCCGCGATGCCCGCGTCGACGTTCGAACCGGCGACGACTGCACTCGCCCCAGCGGCCGCCGTCTCCGTCGCGCCCGCGGCGACGACGCTCGCGTTCGCCCTCTGCGGCGTCGCCCTCGGCTCCGTGAGCGGACTCGTCCCCGGCCTGCACGCCAACGCGTTCGCCCTCGCTCTTGCCGCCGCCGCGCCGTCGCTCCCGGGGCCGCCGGCGGCCGTCGCCGCCGCGATCCTCGCCGCCGGGATCGTCCACACGTTCCTCGACGTGGTGCCGGGACTCGTCCTCGGCGTCCCCGACGCCGCGACGGCCCCGGCGTCGCTTCCGGGACACAGGCTCGTCCTCGCGGGGTGCGGGACGGAGGCGCTCCGACTGTCGGCGCTGGGGAGCGTCGCCGCCCTCCTCGTCGCCGTTCCGCTCTCCGTCCCCCTCTCGCACCTCGTCTCGGAGTGGTCCCACCTGCTCCGGACGTGGCTCCCCCTGCTTCTGGCGGCCGTCGTCTGTCTCCTCGTGTGGGCCGAACCGACCCGCCGGGCGCGCGTCGCCGGCGTCGGCTGTTTCCTCCTCGCGGCCGCACTCGGGTTTCTGACGCTGGACCTCCCGCCCGGCGGCCCGTTGGCCGCCGCGGACGCGGCGTCGATGCTCGCGCCGCTCTTCGCCGGGCTGTTCGGCGCGCCGGTCGTCCTCGATTCGGTGGACGCGTCCGGGCCGATTCCCCCGCAGGCGGAGGGGCGGGTGGGCCTCTCGCCGGGTATCGTCGTCCGCTCGGCGCTCTCCGGCGTCGGCGGCGGCGTCCTCGTCGGCTACCTGCCGGGCGTCTCCGCGGGCGTCGCCGCGGTGTTGGCACTCGGCGGAAGCGGCGGCGCGACGCCGAACGCCGAGGGGGCGACGGACCGGGCGTACCTCGTCGCGACCAGCGGAGCGAACACCGCGACGGCCGTCTTCGCGCTCGGATCGCTCGCCGTCGTCGGCGCGCCCCGAAGCGGCGTCACCGTCGCCCTCGCGTCCGCCGCGCCCGGCGGCGTGCCCCTCGGTCTGACCGGCCTGTTGGCCGTCGTCGTCCTCGCGGGCGGCGCGGGCGCGGTTCTCGTCCCCCTCGTCGGGGACCGGTACCTCCGCGCCGCCCGGTCGTTCTCCCACCGGCGGCTCTCGCTCTCGGTGCTCGCGCTCCTGTGGTCGCTGTCGTTTCTGTTCGCCGGGGTCGTCGGCGCGTGCGCGTTCGCCGTCGCCGCCGTCATCGGCCTCCTGCCGCCGCGATTCGGCGCGCGGCGCGTCCACCTGATGGGCGTCCTCGTCGGCCCCGTCCTCGTCGGGTGACCCGGAAAGACAACCGTTAAAAGTCGCGGACGGCTTTATCGACTACATGAGCGAGTCCGAACAGCGACACGCCCACCAGTGCGTGTCCTGTGGCATCAACATCTCCGGCATGTCCGCCGCGACGTTCGACTGCCCGGAGTGCGGCCACGAAATTTCGCGTTGTTCCAAGTGCCGCAAGCAGAGTAACCTCTACGAATGTCCCGACTGCGGCTTCATGGGACCCTAGAACGATGGGAAAGGTCGCTGCGAAACTCAAGGTCATGCCGAGTAGCCCGGAGATCGACCTCGACGAACTCCAAGAGCGTCTGGAGGAGTCCCTCCCCGAGGGCGCGAAGATAAACGGATTCGAGCGCGACAACGTCGCGTTCGGCCTCATCGCGCTTCTCCCGACGGTCATCGTCCCGGACGACGCGGGCGGCACGGAAGCCGTCGAAGAGGCGTTCAACGGCGTCGACGACGTCGAGAGCGTCTCCGTCGAGAACGTCGGCCGTATCTGAGGGCGCGGACGGCGTTCGCGCGCCGACCTATTCTCCGCGTTCCGACGCCGCGATACCCACCAGCGGAGCGAGTATCAGTCCGACGCCCGACGCGATGACGAGCGCCGCCCCCGCGGACGTGCCGAGTGCGGCCATCGCCCCGACGCCGGCGAGAGCGCCGACCAGTACCGCGACGGAGGCACCCGCGCCGAACTGCTCGGCGATGTGGGTCGTGTCGGGGTGAGTCGCGTCCGACTGCGACTCCCCGTGCGGAACGTCCACGTCGGCGTGCGCCGTCTCGCTCTCTTTCGGAAGCGCTTCGCTGCCCGTCGCGTACTCTTGCGCCATGCGCAGACGTACGTGCTCCGAAAGAATATCTTTTTTCGTGTTTCTCGAACGCTTAGGTGTCTGCCGCGCACCGGGAGCGTCCGCGTTGGGTTACAGCGCCGCGTCGAACGCCCGTTCGAGGTCGGCCTTCAGGTCGTCGACGTGTTCGACGCCGACGCTGACGCGGACGAGTCCGTCCGAGAGTCCGGCGGCGACGCGTTCCTCGCGGGGAATCGCCGCGTGCGTCATCGCCGCGGGTTGCTCGATGAGGCTCTCGACGCCGCCGAGACTCTCCGCGAGCGTGAACACCTCCGTCTCGGAGACGAGCGTGGAGGCCTGTTCGAGCGTTCCGTCGAGTTCGAAAGAGAGCATGCCGCCGAAGTCGTCCATCTGCTTCTTCGCGACATCGTGTTGGGGGTGCGACTCCAGTCCGGGGTAGTACACCCTGTCCACGGCGTCGTGGTCCTCCAACCACCGCGCCAGTTCGCGGGCGTTGTCGCAGTGGCGGTCCATCCGCACGGGGAGCGTCTTCGTCCCGCGGAGGACGAGGAAGCAGTCGAACGGCGAGGGCGTCGCGCCGACGGAGTTCTGATAGAAGCCGAGTCGTTCGTCCAACTCCTCGTCGTTCGTGACGAGTGCGCCGCCCACCACGTCGGAGTGGCCGCCGAGGTACTTCGTCAGCGAGTGCGAGACGATGTCCGCGCCGAGTTCCAGCGGTCGCTGGAGGTACGGCGTCGCGAACGTGTTGTCCACCGCGCAGAGGGCGTCGTACTCGTGGGCGACGTCCGCGAGGGCCTCGATGTCGTTGACGCGCATGAGCGGGTTCGTCGGCGTCTCCACCCACAGCAGTTCCGTCTCCTCGCGCATCGCCTCCTCGACGGCGTCGTGGTCGGTGGTGTCCACGAAGTCGAACTCCAAGTCGTAGTCCTCGTACACCTGCGTGAAGATGCGGTGCGTCCCGCCGTACACGTCGTCGCCGGTGACGACGTGGTCACCCGCCTCCAGCAGGTTCAACACCGTGTTGATAGAGCCCATCCCCGAGGAGAACGCCCGGCCGTGGGACCCGCCTTCGAGCGACGCGATGTTCGCTTCGAGGTCGGTCCGCGTCGGGTTGCCCGTCCGGGAGTACTCGTACCCGCGGTGGTCGCCGGGACCGTCCTGCACGTACGTCGAGTTGGCGAAGATGGGCGTCATGAGCGCACCCGTCTCCTCGTCGGGGTCCTGGCCGGCGTGGATGGCGCGCGTCTCGATTCGCTCCTCGCTTTCGTCGGTCATACCTTCCCTTCGGTGGACGGCACCCAAATTCCTTCCCGTCCGGTCGGAGAACGCCGCCCGTCGCGGGCGCGTCCACGTGGGTTCGACGCACGCTCCGGACGGGAACGTGCCTTTTATAACTTCGACCCCTGTATTCGTCTTCACGACTATGCCGAGTTCCAACGGTCCGCTCAAGGGCACGCGAGGAAAGCTTTCGAACAAGGCGCGCGAGCGCGGCACCTCCCCGCCGCAGCGTGCGATTCAGGAGTTCGAGGAGGGCGAGAAGGTCCACCTCAAGATCGACCCGAGCGTCCGAGGCGGGCGCTTCCACCCGCGCTTCAACGGGCACACGGGCGAAGTCATCGGTAAGCAGGGCCGCGCGTTCAAGATCCAGATCAACGACGGTGGGAAGGACAAGACGATCATCGCCAAGGCCGCCCACCTCCGCGCGCAGCAGTAAACCCCACGCCGATGACCATCTTCAAACAGAAGGTAGACGAGGAGTACCTCACCGTCTCCGAGGTCAAGTCGCTCCTCCAGGATGTCGAGGCCGAACGCGCCGCGGACGAAGAGCGCGACATCCGCTACGAACTCGCACGCGCCATCGAACACGTCAACCGATTCGCCGTCCTCGACCCCGAGGAGTCGCGCGAACTCGTCGAGGAGCTCCTCGAACTGGAGAAGGTGGACGAACAGACGGCGTTCAAAATCGCCGACTTGCTGCCGCAGAGTCGAGACGAACTTCGTTCGCTGTACGCGCAGCAGCGGTACGCCCTGAGCGGCGACGAACTCGACGAGATTCTGAACGTGGTAGCGAAGTACGCCTGAGACGGCCAACTTTTTAAATACGCCGTCGGCGTATCTATTGACATGACGCCCCCTGACAGCGGAGACGCCGACGCCGGCGAGCACGGCTCGTCGGGCCACGAGGCCTCGTCTCGTGACGCCGACACGGAGGCGACAGGCGATTCCGACGTCCGCTACGCGGTCATCTTGGACTACCTCGCTCACGGTAAGGCGGACAGTCGCAGTTACGACGAATCCCCCTTAGCGTACGCCCTCGGCATCGACAACTTCCGTCTGTTCGAACTCCGCCTCGACGAGGAGGCCGGCCTCGGTATCGGGGACCGGGTCGCCGTCGGCCCGCCGGGCGAACGCGACGCGGTGGAGGAACTGTACGAAATCGAGTACGACGACCTCTCGAACACCGCCAACGCCGAACTGGAGTACGTGGTCGAGGAGGTTGTCGAGGACGACGAACGCCGGTTCGTCGACTTCTACAACGACGCCCAACCGATAACCCTCAGGCTCCACCAGCTGAACCTGCTCCCCGGAATCGGGAAGAAGCTCCGAAACAACATCCTCGACGAACGGAAGCGCGGGCCGTTCGAGAGCTTCGAGGACTTGGAGGAACGCGTCTCCGGACTCCACCACCCGAAAGACGTGCTGGTCGAGCGAATCATGGAGGAACTGCGCGACGACGACCTGAAGTACAAGACGTTCGTCGGTCGAAACGAGTAGCCCCGAGCTGTTTCTCCGGCGTCGAGTCGTCGTTACGCGGCGACCCGAGACGTTTACACCCGCGCGGACGAAACGGCGAACGATGACAGAGCAGCAGTCGGACGCCGAGACGGGCGTCCCCCCGCGCGACCCAGACGAGCTCGTCCGTCGGGCGGGCGTCCGGGGCGACCCGGAGCAGGACCAACACTTTCTGGTCGACGACCGAGTTCTCGACCGGGTCCCCGGCTACCTCCCGGACGACGCCGACACGTCGCACGTGCTCGAAGTCGGCGGCGGGACCGGAGCGCTCACGGACCGGTTGCTCCGCGTCGCAGACCGGGTGACGGTCGTCGAACGCGACCGTCGGCTGGCGGCGTTCCTGCGCGAGGAGTTCGAGGACGACGTAGAGAGCGGTCGGCTGACCGTGCTGGAGGGCGACGCCCTCTCGGTCGAACTGCCGGAGTTCACCGCCTGCGTCTCGAACCTCCCGTACGGCATCTCCTCGGAGATAGCGTTCCGACTGCTCCCGCGGGGCCGACCGCTCGTGTTGATGTTCCAAAAGGAGTTCGCCGAACGGATGGCCGCCGACGCGGGCACCGACGACTACGGCCGCCTCTCGGTGAGCGCACAGCACTACGGCGACGTGGAGGTGGTCGAAACCGTCCCGCGTAAGGCGTTCTCCCCGAAACCGGCGGTGCAGAGCGCCGTCGTCCGCGTGACGCCGCGGGAGCCAGACTACGAAGTCGAGGACGAGGCGTTCTTCCTCGACTTCGTGAAGGCGCTTTTCACCCAACGGCGCAAGACCATCCGGAACGGCATCCGCAACACGGCGCACATCTCCGGCCTCTCGGACCCCGAGGCGGTCGTCGAGGCGGCCGACGAGGACGTGCTTCGGAAGCGCGCCGGAAACATGGCTCCCGGAGATTTCGCCGCCTTGGCGACGCTCGCGGACGAACACGGCCGGTAGCGAACACGCTCATCTCCCCCGATGCAGACGCACACATCCACGACGGCGGCGACGGTGGCGTTCGCGGAGAGCGGCCTCCCCCTCGCCGTACCGCGGATGTTCATCCCCTCGCTGACGGCGAGAGTCGCCGTGACCGTCGCCGTCGTCGCCGTCGTCACGTTCGTACTGGGGCGGACGAACACGTTCCACGACCGGGTGCCGTCGCGGGTACCCCCCACAGTCTGGCACGTCGGCGTCACGCTGGCGACGATGGCGGTCACCGTCGGCGGCGCGCTACTCCTCGTCGGCGTCTGGGGCTTCTCGGCCCAACTCGTCGAGGTGTACGAACAGTACCAGTTCGGCAGGCGGGTGGTCGTCCAACTCGCCCTCTCGGGGTTGCTCCTCGTGAGTGCGTACACGGTGACCGGCCTCGTCCACCAACTCACCGACGAGGTGGCGCAGAGTCAACCGAATATCAGCGACCACCAACGCGAGGTCATCTACCGCCTCGCCCAACTGACGGTGTACTTCGTGACCACCGTGGTCGTCCTCGGCGTCTGGAACGCCGACTTGGGCGGGTTGCTCGTCGGGGCGGGCTTCCTCGGCATCGTCGTCGGGATGGCCGCGAGACAGACGCTTGGCGCACTCATCGCCGGGTTCGTCCTCATGTTCTCGCGCCCCTTCGAGATAGGCGACTGGATAGAAGTCGGCGAACACGAGGGTATCGTGACGGACATCACCATCGTGAACACGCGCATCCAGTCGTTCGACGGCGAGTACGTGATGGTCCCGAACGACGTCATCTCCGCGGAGACGCTCGTCAACCGGAGTCGGAAGGGCAGACTCCGCATCGAAGTCGAAGTCGGCGTGGACTACGACGCCGACGTGAACCGCGCCGCCGAGGTGGCCCAAGAGGCCGTCGCCGAACTGGACGACGTGCTCTCGCTCCCCTCGCCGCAGGTGGTCCTCAAGGAGTTCGGCGACTCGGCGGTGCTCCTCGGCGTCCGCGCGTGGATAGACCGACCCAGCGCCCGCCGCAAGTGGCGGACGCAGACGGCCATCGTCGGCGCGGTCAAGGAGGCGTTCGACCGCGAGGGAATCAAGATACCCTACCCGCAACAGGAACTCATGGCGCGCGAAGAGAAGGAGGGGTTCGTCCTCGCGGGCGGCGAGGGCCCGACCCCCGACGAGGGACCGGACGCCCGACGCGACCAATCGCAGACGCCCGCGACCGACGGGAGAGGCGACGACGGCGAGTCGTCGTCGCGGACGAGGCAGGGAGATGAGGGGTCGTGACGGGCGACGACTTGGCGGAGCGACGCGGGATGGAGACGGACGTCTACCAACCCGCCGAGGACTCCGGACTCCTCGCGGAGGCCGTCGTCGAACGCGGCCGCGGGCGGTTCTTGGAGGTCGGCACTGGGTCCGGGTGGGTCGCGGAGCAGGCGGCGACGGAGGCGGCGGACGTAGCGAGCGTCGTCGCCACCGACGTGAACCCGCACGCGTGCCGAAGCGCGCGCGAACGCGGGCGGGCGGCGGCCCCGGAGGGGAACGGCGGCATCGAGGTGGTCCGCGCGAACCTGCTCGATCCGTTCGCCGACGATTCGTTCGACACCGTGGCGTTCAACCCGCCCTATCTCCCGACGGACCCGGACAACAAGTGGTCCGACTGGATGGAACGGGCCCTCTCGGGCGGCGAGACGGGCCGAGAACTCATCGATCCGTTCGTGGACGACGTGGGGCGGGTACTCGCGCCCGGCGGCGTCGTCCTGCTCTTGGTGAGTTCGCTGACCGGGTACGACGAGGTGGTCGAGAGGGCCGAACGCCGGGGGTTCGACCACGACGTGGTCGTCCGGGAGTCGTACCCCTTCGAGACGCTGAGCGTCCTCGCGCTCTCGGGGAAATAACCGAGAGGCATTAGATGCATTAGCAAATATTAAGCAGCGGCATTTCCAACGGGGAGACGATGACAGAGTTCGTCGCCACGACGCCCGGGTTGTATCCCCTCCCCGATTGGGCGAAGACAGACCTCTCGGACCTGAAAGGCCACCAGAAACACGACCTCATCTCGGGCGACGAATCCGACGATATCGTCGCCGTCTACGAGGACGCCCGCGCCGAGGTCGTAGACGCTCAACTCGACGCCGGCCTGGACCGCATCGTCGAGGGGCAACTCCGCTGGGACGACATGCTCGCGCACCCCCTCACCGTCCACCAGAACGTCGAGACGGGCGGCATCGTGCGCTACTACGACAACAACAACTTCTACCGCGACCCGCGCGTCGTCGGCGATCTGACGTTCTCCGGCGACGTGGCGGACGAACTGGAGGCGACCGCGGACCGACTCGACGGCGAACCGCTTCAGGCGGTCCTCCCCGGTCCGTACTCGCTTTCCGAACTGGCCTCCGACGAACACTACGGCGACGAGGCCGAGTTCCTCGACGCCGTCGCCGAGTTCCTCGGCGGCGAGGTCGAGGCGTTCCCCGACCACGAGACGCTCTACCTTCTGGAACCCTCCTTGGTCACCGACGCGCCCGACGAGGACATCGCCGAACGCGTCCCCGACGCCGTCGACGCCGTCGCGGACGCCACCGACGCCGACGTCGTCGTCCACACCTACTGGGAGGCGTTCGACGAGAAGACGTACGCTCACCTGATGGACGCCGATGTGGACGCCATCGGCTTCGACTTCGTGGAGGCCGACCGCGAACAGACGCTGTACAACGTCAACGAGTACGGGACGAAGGACTCGATTTCGCTCGGCCTCGTGGACGGCCAGAACACGCTGGTCGAAGACCCCCAGACGGTCCGCGAACGCGTCGAGTGGGTCCTCGACCAAGTGCAGATGGCGACGTTCGACACGACGTACCTCACGACGAACACCGAACCGTTCTACCTACCCGTGAACAAGCACCGAGAGAAACTCGCCGTCCTCGCAGAGGCGGCCGACCTCCAGACGGAGGTGGAGGCGTAATGGCACGAAACGCAGACAACCGCGAGCAGTTCCGACCGAACGGCCACGAGAACGACCACTTCCTCCTGACCACGGTGGTCGGGAGCTACCCCAAGCCGAAGTGGCTGAACCGCTCGAAGGAACTCGCGGAGGACGAGGGGTCGAAGTTCGACGACGACGACTTGGCGGAGGCGTACGACGACGCCGCGCGCGTCATCACTCACGAACACGAGAACGCCGGCCTCGACACCGTCGTGGACGGCGAGATGCGCCGCGAGGAGATGGTCGAGTACTTCGCCCACCGCATCCCCGGCTACGAGTTCAACGGCCCGGTGAAGGTGTGGGGACACAACTACTTCGATAAGCCCTCCGTCGCGAGCGAAGTCGAGTACGACGAACCGTGGCTGGTCGACGAGTTCGAGTTCACCTCCGACGTGGCCGAAAAGCCCGTGAAGGTGCCTATCACCGGCCCGTACACCCTCGCTCGCTGGTCGTTCAACGAGGCGTACGACACCGAGGAGGACCTCGCCTACGACCTCGCCGACCTCGTCAACACGGAAGTCGAGAAACTCGTCGAGGCGGGCGCGCGCTACATCCAGATAGACGAACCCGCCCTCGCGACGACGCCCGACGACCACGCCATCGTCGGCGAGTGTCTCGAACGCATCGTCGACGGCATCGACGACGAGGTGCGCATCGGCCTCCACGTCTGTTACGGCGACTACTCGCGCATCTACCCCGAACTCAACGACTTCCCCATCGACGAGTTCGACGTGGAACTGTGCAACGGCGGCTACGAGCAGATAGACGTGTTCACCGACCCCGAGTTCGAACCGGACCTCGCACTCGGGGTCGTGGACGTCCACACCGCCGAGGTGGAGTCCGTCGAGGAGATAAAGGAGAACATCCAGCAGGGTCTGAAGGTGGTCCCGCCGGAGAAACTCACCGTCTCGCCCGACTGTGGCGTGAAGCTTCTCCCCCGCGAAGTCGCCTACCGGAAGATGGAGAACATGGTGACGGCCGCGCGGGAAGTCGAAGCGGAACTCGATTCGGGCGAAATCGATGTAGCGGCGACGCCGAAGGCCGACTGAGACTGACCCCGCGTTCGCTGACTCTTTTCCGACCGTAGACGACGCCGTTTCTCGACTTCCTTCCGGTCAGTCGCGACCCTCGAACGCCGCGCCGGTGATACGTCTCGCCGAGAATGTCATACGGTTGCCAAGATGCGCATGATTATGTGGGTTAGGAATCATTTTCCGTGCGTATGCCACCCGAGAGCGACGAACACGGTTCGACAGGAGGCGAGCGGAACAGTTCTTCGAGGCGACAGATTCCGCGGCGGACGGTGCTGCGCGTCGCCGGCGCGTCGACGGCGCTTTCGCTCGGTGCGGGGGCGGCGACGGCGACGGGAGACGACGGATGCGGCGACGGCGACGGCGACGGGTCCGAGGGGTCGGACGGCCCGGCGGCGCCGCGGCGTCCGAAAGACATCGACCCCGTCTTCGGGTACGCCTCCGCGGCGGAGAGTCCCTGCCTCGGCGAGGCGTCCGAGGACTGCTTCGAGGCGTTCGGGAAGTCGGTCCGCCCGTCGCACGAAGTCGAGATGTACACGGACCTCCCGGAACCGTTGCTCGCCGTCGGCGGGCGGGGGTCGCTCTCCGACTCCACGCTCCGAAACGTCAACGAGGCGGCGGCCGACGGCTCCGTGGACGAGGGCGAACTGTCGAACCCGAACTCGGAGGTGACGGTACAGTTGCCGGACGGGTCCTCGAAGTCGGTGACCGTCCGCGAAATCGCGGCGTTGCTCGCCGAGACGATGGGCTTCCACTTCGAACCGGCGGGACTGCGGGTGAGTCCGGGCGACGTAGTGCTGTACAGTGCGGAAGCGCCCGACCACGGCGTGACGGCCTACCACGAACGCCACGGCCGACAGCACCGCGTCCCCGACGGGGCCGAACCCGTCTCCTCGCCCATCGTGCCGGTCGGCGGGTACTGGCTCTACCGCTTTGAGGAGGAGGGCGTCTACGACTTCTACTGTCCGCCGCACGAACCGTTCGGCATGGTCCACCGCGTCGTCGTCACCGACGAGGAGGGCGACGCGCCGGAACTCAGCATCGAACAGACAGGTCGGCCGCCGCAGGATACGAACAACCTCGCGTCCGTCCTCGGCGGTTTGGACCCGAACCTCCCGAGTGCGCTGGCCGCGTTGGAATCGGACGCACTCAACCCCGAGCGAATCGTCGAGGAGGGCACCGTCTCGTGGGAGGCCGTGGTCGAAGCGTACCGAACCGGGTGACGGCGAACGGAGGCTCGACGCCCGGATTCAGGCGAGTTCGGTCTCCGGTCCCGCGGCGGCGGCGTCGTTCGACGGCGAGCGAATCACCCACTGCCCGTCGCCGGCGTACGTCAGTGGGAGTTCCCGGCCGACGGCGTCGGAGAGGCGGGACGGTTCGACGCCGCAGGCGGCGGCGACGCGTTCGAGCTCCGTCTCGCCGGTGAGGTGGTTCGGCGTCGGCACCCACACCGACGCGACCCGGTCCTCGGGCGATTCGAGGGGGAGAGCCACGTCGAAGCGGACGCCGGACCGCCGCCCGAACCGCGAGTCGCCCGCCCCGCGCCGCGCCTCGGGGACCACCCGGCGAATCACGCCGCTGTCGATTCGCGGCGCGTTCCGGAGGTCGGCGAGGTGCGCCTCGACGTCGCGTATCGCGGCGGGGTCCGCCGTCGAAGTCGGCGCGAGTACCGCGCTCGCCGCCCTCGTCAGGCGCGCCGCGGCGACGGCGAAGACGGACGCGACGAGGAGGACGGCGACGCCGCCCGCGAGGAGAGCGCTCGCGAAGAACCACAGGAGCAGTTCGAGTTCCGTCATCGGACCTCGTTTCGCGCCCGTAACGAATACGGTTTTTCTGCCCCGGGAGAGACCGTCAGCGCCGCCCGACGGTCGCTCCGGCGGGAAGTTCCCGGCGGCGTGCGCTCGGCGGGACACGGCGGTCGGACGACACGGTGGTCGGACGGCAAAGCGGCGCGGCGGCTATCGGAACGGAGGAAAGAGAAAACTGCGTCGGGGGCGGTTAGTGGTCGTCCGCGTCCTCGTAGAGCCACGTCTCGTCGACGCGGTCATAGTCGACGAGTTCGTCCTCGTCGAAGAACAGCGAGATCTCTCGCTCGTTCGCGCCCTCGTCCTCGTGGTCGGAGGCGTGGATGACGTTCCGACCGAGGTCCAGACCGTAGTCGCCGCGGATGGTGCCCGGGGCGGACTCCGCGGGGTCGGTCTCGCCGACCATCGAGCGGACCTGTCGGGTCGCGTCCGCGCCTTCCCAGACCATCGCGAAGACGGGGCCGGACGTGATGAACTCGACGAGGTCCTCGAAGAACGGCTTGTCCTCGTGTTCGCCGTAGTGTTCCTGCGCCAGGTCATCGTCTATCTGCATGAACTTCCCGGCGACGAGCTTCAGACCGCGGTCCTCGAAGCGGGAGACGACGTCGCCCACGAGTCCGCGCTGGACGCCGTCGGGCTTGACCATCACGAAGGTGCGTTCGTCGTGGTGGCTCATTCGTTAGTCTCCTCGCCGGAAGGGCCGCCGGCGGCCTGTCCTTCGGCGGTCCACTCCACGTCGCGGGCCTCGCGGCCGAGGAAGTAGTTCTTCTCGGCCTTCGAGTCCTTGAAGTGGAGGACGGTACCGTCGTTCTTCACGTACATCGTGCCCGTTCCGGGCTCGATTTCCTCGCCGCTGAAGTCGCACGTGCGCTTTTCGACCATTGTTACTGACCTCCGATGGAGTCGGCGTCGCGCTGGGTCTCACGAAGCTGCAGGATGTCGCCCTCGCGGACGGGGCCCAGCACGTTGCGCGTGATGATCCGGCCCTGGTTCGAGCCTTCGCGGATGCGGCACTTGACCTGCATGGCCTCGCCGTGCATCCCGGTCTTGCCAACGATCTCGATGACCTCGGCGGACGTCGAGTCGCTGGCAGTCTCTTCTGCGCTCATGGTGGATTACCGGAGTTCCTCGACCTTCGAGCCGATGTCCTCGACCTGCTCTTGGGCCTCGCCGGCGTTGACGATGGCGGCGGCGGCGGAGCCGACTTCGAGGCCGGCGGCCTGACCGACTTCGTCCTGCGTCTCGATGAAGATGTACGGAATACCCTTCTCGTCGGCGAGTTCGGGCAGGTGCATGACGATCTCCTCGGGGGAGACGTCTTCCGCGATGAGGACGAGCTCGGCGTTGCCGCGCTCGATGGACTTGGTGGTCTCGTTGGTTCCTTTCTTCACTGTACCGGTGTCTCGGGCGACCTCGAGCGCCTCGAGGGCGTTCTCTGCGAGGTCGGCTGGGACGTCAAATTCTACGTAGACTGGCATGGGTTGTTCACCTTTCCTGCTCGCGGGCTCGACTGCCCCGCCGGCTGACCACATTGGTCGCGGTCTTCCCTGACGGCGGGGAGAATCATCAACCCCGGGCAGGCTGTACACCTCGATAGCGTCGGACCCCATAAAAGCGCTTTCAATGCTCGCCTGCCGTGTTATTCGGCCACATGCGCTATTTCGGCCGATACCGTCCGTTCGCGCCGCCGCGGTTTCACAGGAACGGTAACGGGTCGAGACCAGACACGACCGGGGACGATCGACGACCCGACCGCCGAAAGCGGACGCGGAGACGCCCGACGGGAACGGAACGGCCTTACGTGGCCGCGGACAACCGCGGGGCATGGATATCGCCGCCCTCGCCGCCGAGGTACGGGCGGCGGCGACGCGGGCGAACCACCGACGACTGGTCGTCCTCGCGGGCGACAGGGACGCCTGCATCGACGCCGCCTTCGACGTTCTCGACGGGGCCGACGTCCCGGACGGGGAGACGACTATCGTCACCTCCCGGGAGGGCTTTCGCTTCGAGCGTCTGCACCCGAAGCGCGCGGGCGAACTCCTCGGTTCGACGCGAACCGCCGTCGTCTGCGACGCCCATGAGGAGTTCTCGCCGAACGTCGTCGGCCGACTCGTCGGCGCGGTGGACGGCGGCGGCCTGTTCGTCCTCCTCGCGCCACCCCTCGACGAGTGGCCCGCCCGAACGGGGTCGTTCGACGAATCGCTCGCCGTCCCCCCGTTCCCCGTTTCGGCGGTGACCGGCCGGTTCCGCGAACGCTTCGTCTCGACGCTCCGAGACCACCCCGGCGTGGCTATCGTAAACGTCGACGAGGGCGTCGTCGAACGCGACGGGTCGGCCCCGTCGCCGCCCGACGTCGGCGACCGGTCGCCGTCGATTCCGCGCGAACGCGAGCGTCGCTTTCCCCGCCTCGCCTACGAGTCCTGCCTGACCGGGGACCAATCGCGGGCGCTCCGGTCGTTAGAACGCCTCGCCGACCCGGGCGAGGCGGTGGTCGTCGAGGCGGACCGGGGGCGCGGGAAGTCCGCCGCCGCCGGGTTGGCGGCCGCCTGCCTCGCGGCCGACGGGCGCGACGTGCTGGTGACCGCGCCGTCGTACCGGAGCGCAGAGGAGGTGTTCGTCCGCGCGGAGACGCTTCTCTCAGACCTCGGCGCACTCGCCGACTCCGCCGAGGAGAACCGCGTCTTGCAGGCAACGGCGGACGCGGGCGCTGAGGGCGGGCGCGTCCGCTTCGCCGACCCGCCGACGGCGGCGACGCTCCCGGCGGACCCGGACGTCGTCCTCGTGGACGAGGCGGCGGCGCTCCCGGTTCGTCTCCTCTCGTCGTTCCTCGACGCTCCGGCGGCGGGCTTTTTCACCACCGTCCACGGCTACGAGGGCGCGGGCCGGGGGTTCTCGGTCCGCTTCCGCGACAGACTGGCGGAGAGCGACTTCGCTGTCACCGACGCGCAGTTGGACGAACCGATTCGCTACGCCCGCGGCGACCCGGTGGAGACGTGGGCGTTCCGCGCCCTCCTCCTCGACGCGCGCCCGCCCGTGGACCCCCTCGTCGAGGACGCGACGCCCGAAACCGTCGAGTACCGCGCCGTCTCGCCCGAGGAACTCCTCGCGGACGACCACCTGCTCTCGGAGGCGTTCGGCCTCCTCGTGTTCGCGCACTACCGGACGGAACCGAACGACCTGGCGCGCCTGTTGGACGCGCCGAACCTCGAACTCCGCGCGCTCTGCTCGGAGGGGCACGTCGTCAGCGTCGCCCTCCTCGCCCGCGAGGGCGGGTTAACGGTGGAGACGCGCCGGAGCATGTACGAGGGGGCCCGCGTCCGGGGGAACATGCTGCCGGACGTGTTCACGAGCCAACTCCGCGACGAGGAGGCGGGCGTCCCCGTCGGCTACCGCGTGATGCGCATCGCCACCCACCACGCCGTTCGCTCCCGCGGACTCGGCTCTCGACTCCTGACGGAGGTGCGGCGGGAGTTCTCGGGCGAGGCGGACTACCTCGGCGTCGGGTACGGCGCGACGCCGGAACTGCTCTCGTTCTGGGAGGCGAACGGCTACTCGACGGTCCACCTCTCGACGACGAGAAACGACACCAGCGGCGAGTACTCCGCGCTCATGCTCCTCCCCCTCTCGGAGGCGGGCGAAGCCCTCCGCGACAGGCACGCCTCGTACTTCCGCGACCGAATCGCCGCAGTCCTCTCAGACCCCCTCCGGGACGTAGACCCAGACGTGGCGCGGGCGGCGATTCGCGCCTGCGAGGCGGACGCCGACCCGTCGCTCTCGGACCGCGAGTGGCGCGTCGTCGTCGGGGCGTCGTACGGTCCCGGCATTTACAGCGCCGCCCCCGAGGCGTTCCGGCGACTCGCACTCGCGCACCTCGTCTCGCCGCATCGGGCGAGCCTCGACGCCCGCGAGGAGCGATTGCTCGTCCGCAAGGTCCTGCAGGGCCGCCCGTGGACGCCCGTCTCGGAGGAACTCGGCTACGTCTCGCAGGGGCAGTGCATGCGAGCGCTCGGCGACGCGTACAAACCGCTCGTGGACGAGTACGGCCCCGAGAGCGCCCGCGAGGAGCGGTCGCGGTTCGCCGACTGAGGCGTCCGGCGGTTCGACGGTTCGACGGTTCGGACGGTACACCGAAGCGTCTGGGCGTGGTACTATCCTCCGATGGCAATGTGTAGCGAACCGGGCTGCGAGAACGAGGCGTCCGTTAGACTGTACGTCCCGTGGGACGAGGACAGGGACGTCTGTCCGGCCCACGGGCGGGCACTCGTGCAACGGGAGGGCGTCGTCGCCGAACCCTTGGAGGGCGCGGACGACGCGTGGGAGTAGGGCGTCTCAGCGGAGTTCGACGGCCATCATCACCTCGTCCACGTACTCGCCGTCTATCTTGTAGTGGTCCTCCCGCACCGCCTCCGTCTCCCAGTCGTGGGCTTCGAGGAAGTCGATGGCCTCCTCGTTCGTCGCGGGAACGCTGTTGTACAGTTTCTCGAACTCGTGTTCGCGCGCCCAGCGGATGCCGCGTTCGAGGAGGGCTGAGCCGATGCCCGACCCGCGGTGTTCCGATCGAACGCCGACGGTGAGGACGGCGGTGTGGCTGAGTTTCGCCGTCTCCGGCAGGTCCAGATGGACCCAGCCGACGAGTTCGTCGCCGACGGTGGCGACGAAGAACATCCGCGAGCGAACGTCGTTGTGGCGGATGATGACCTCCTCGTGGTCCACCACGTCCGCCACCGTCTCGGCTTCGATGTACGTCCCCTCCTGGGCCACCTCGCGGATGGCGTCCACGAGACTGTCTAAGTCCACCTCTTGGGCCATCCGGATGGTGTACTCCGTCCCGTCGTCGGCCTCGTGCGTCTCGGCGTCGTCTCGCTGGTAGGCGACTTCGAGCTTGTCGCCCATCTTCCGGACGTAGCCGTCTCGGCGGAGGATGGTCAGGTGCGCGCCCAACGCGCCGGGTTCGAAGTTGAGGCTCCGCCGCAGGTCGTCCTCGCGGACGATGCCGTGACTCTCGATGTACTCGTAGATGTCTTTGCGGTCCCCGTGGTCGAAGTTCAGCGCCTCCGTTACTTCCATGCCATCTAATACCACACAGCGAACCATAACAGTTATTCGTTAACGTATGACTGTCGCCCGGAGCGGACGGCTCGTTACCGCTCCGGGACGCGCGTGAGGAGTTCGGCGGTGTCCCGCGCGTCGCGCGTCTCGACGAGCAGTTCCGCCGCCGCGCGCACCGAGAAGTCGGCGTCGAGTTCGACGCCGTGGCACCGCGCGTAGAGGCCGAGCCAGTCGTTCAGCGCCCGCCGGAGCAGTCGGTGCTCCGCGGCGGAGAACCGGACGGGCCGCGCCGCCGTGCGCGCCTCGACGTAGACGGCGACGACCGGTCCGACGCCGTCTCTGGCGCACTCCGTGGCCCTCTCTGCCCCCTCGCCGTCCTCGGGCGGGACGAACGTCTCTCTCGCCCGTCGGGCGTCCGCGGCGAGTTCGCGTATTCGGTTGGCGTACGCCGACTCCTCGTCGTTCGCTCCGCCGGTGGTTGCTCCGCCGGCGTCTTCCCCGGCGACCGGTTCGTCCGTCGGCATCGGCTCAGCCCTCCTCGAACTGGACGCCCTTGCCGCCGGCGGGGTGCGTCCACTCCGTGTCGGCGACGACGGCGCAGGTGCCGCACTCGATGCAGGGTTGGGTGTCGAGGCTGACGACGCGTTCCTCGTCGCCGTTCGTCCGTATCAGTTCGTCGCGGTAACAACCGCCGCCGAAGTCCTCGGCGCTGACCGGACAGGTCGTCACGGCGTCTCCGCTGGACTCGTAGGAGTCGTCGCGCAGTTCGATGTGGGGGTTCCCCACGTCGGTGTCGTAGGTCAACTCCCCGATTCGCTCTTCGAGGCTCGGCGGTTCGATTCGGTTCCTGTCCGTGACGCGCGTGCCCAACTCCTCGGCGATGACCGTCGGGAGCGTGACGTACGGCGTCCGCGTGTCCGGAATCAGCGTCGAGAGCGTCGGCGACGCGTACAGTCCTTCGAGTCGCCCGGACAACGCCCGCACGCCTAACCGGCCGACGGGCGAGGTGAGGACGCCGTCGAGTACGTCGGTCACGCGTTCGCGTTCGCCGAGGCGTCGGACGACGTCGTACCCGCGGGGGCGGAGTTTCTCCATCACGCCCTCGTCGCGGAGTTTCTTCGCGTACAGTTTCCCGGCGAGTTCGGGCTTCCCGCCGGCCTTCGCCTTCCCGAACGCCTCGCCCGCGAGTGCGCCGGCGGTGACGGCGTGGTTCATCCCCTTGATGATGGGCCCCTGCGCCTGCATCTGCCCCGCCGCGTCGCCGACGACGAGGAGTCTCCCCCGGTGCGGTTCGCGCAGGGCCACCTTCTTCGAGTCGGGGACGAGTTTCGCGCTGTACTCGCGTTCGCGGTAGTCGTCGCCCAGCCACTTCGCCAGGAGGGGGTGCGTCAGGAGAGAATCGAGGAGTTCGTGCGGTTCCGCCTCGCGGGCGACGAGGCTGTCGAGGTGGAACACTGTTCCGACGGAGAGCGAATCGCGGTTCGTGTAGAGGAACCCGCCGCCGCGGACGCCCTCGAACAGGTCGCCGGAGAACAGGTGCGCCACGCCGGTGTCTCCCTTGACGGCGAAGCGGTCCTCTATTGTCTCCTCGGGCATATCGACGACGGCTTTGACGCCCTGATACCACTCTTCGGGCTCCTCCCAGTCCATCAACCCGGCGTCGCGGGCCAGTTCGGAGTTCACCCCGTCGGCGGCGATGACCACGTCGGCGCGTATCGGGTCGAGTTCGTCGCAGGTGACGCCGACTATCTCGCCGTCCTCCCGGAGCAGTCCGTTCACGTGCACGTCCGTTAAGAGGCCGCCGCCCGTCTCTCTGGTCATCTCGTGAACCCGGTCTTCGAGCCACGAGTCCATCTTCCGGCGGAGGACGGCGTCGGACCACTCGGTGTCGTGTTCGTGAAGCGAGGTGATGTCGAACGTCTCCACCGTCTCGCCGGCGACGTTATGGATGTAGTAGCGCGTGACGGGGCGTTCGGTCGCCTCCTCGCGGAAGCCGTCGAACAGGTCGTCTATCGTGTACGGCGCGGACTCCTCGGCGTAGATGAGGCCGCCGGAGACGTTCTTCGACCCCGCCTCGACGCCGCGTTCGAGGACCAACGTCTCCACGCCGTAGTTCGCGAGTGCCGCCGCGGCGGCGGCCCCGCCCGGCCCCGCGCCGACGACCACCGCCTCGTAGTGTTCGCTCGGCGTCTCACTCATCGGCCTCACCCCCCGTCGGCCGCGCGTCGGCGTCGCCGGGCTTCGTCCGGCGGGCAGGCGAGCGTTGCTCGTCGAGGTGTGAATCGGACCGTCTGCCGCCGTCCGTGGCGGCGGCGTCGCCCGAGACGGCGACGGACGCGAAGTCCGTACGCCCTTCCTTCAACGCGGCCGTCAGTCGGGGGAGCACCTCGAACAGGTCGCCCTCGACGAAGTAGTCGGAGAAGTCGCGGATGCGCGCCTCGGGGTCGGTGTTGACGGCGACGATGGTCTCGGACTCGTCCATGCCGACCTTGTGCTGGACGGCCCCCGAGATGCCCGCCGCGACGTACAGGTCCGGGGCGACGACCTGTCCGGTCTCCCCGATTTGGCGGTCCTCCGTGGTGTACTGTTCGACGTGGCCCTCGAACTGGTAGGACCCGGTGACGATGCCGCGGGAGACGCCCACGTCGGCGTTCTCGAACTGGTCCGCGAGTTCGAGGGCGAGTTCCATCCCCCGGGTCGGCGCATCGCCGATACCCCGCCCCACTGCGACGATGACGTCGTTGCCGGTCAGGTCCACGCCCTCGTCCAACCGGTCGTAGTCCGTCACGGAGACGCGGAACCAGTCGTCGTCTACGGGCGCGTCGTGTTCGATCACCTCGCCCTCGCGTTCGGCGTCGGGTTCCGGCACGTCGAAGCTACCGGGGATGACGGACGCCCCCTGCGGGTGGAACTCCCGGGTCGGGTTGTCCAGACAGAGGATGGTCGAGTACTCGAACCCCGAGAAGTCGGGGCGCTTCATGTGCAGGACGCGTTCGAACTTCTTCTTGTCGCCCGCCGTGCCCGTCTTGACGGGGTTCGATATCACCTCGTCTTCGATGTAGAGCCCCGAACAGTCGCTTGCGAGGCCCGAGTCCAGTTCAGCCTGCACCAACGCCGACAGGTCGCGGCCGTTGTTCGTCGCCGGGAAGAGGACGTACCGCGGTTTGTCGTAGTCGCGCCACGCCTCGTCTCGGCCGCCGCGGGCCTCGCCGTCCTCGTGCGTCGCGCCCGCGCGGGCCGCGTCGCAGAATATCTCCGTGTACGGCTTGTGCTGGAACCGCGACAGTCGCGGGTCCTCGTGGTAGACGACCACGTCCGCGCCGCGGGCTATCACGTCCTCGGTGTGCTTCTCCACGTCGTCGCCGACGAGGACGGCCACGACGCGTTCGTCCTCCCCGTACGCCTCGTTGTAGTCGTCCATCAGTTCGCGGGCCTTCCCGAGCATCTCCTTGGACACGTCCACGAGCTCGCCCGCCTGCGTCTCGCAGTACACCCACATGTCGCGGTAGACGCCGCCCTCCAACGCTCTGACGTGCCGCTTGTCGTTCGTCGGGTGGTCGAGTTCGGGGTGTCGCTCCTCGGGCGAGGCCCGTTCCTCACCGGCCTCCTCGCCCTCCTCGCTCCCGCGGACGGAGTCGAGGCGGTTCCGAACGAGGCGCTTGACGCCGTCTCTGTCCTCGCCGGCCTCCTCGCGTTCGAGGATGGACTCCAACTCCTCGGGGTCGTCGACGTCGGTGAGGGCGTTGCCCACCTCGGCCGTGCTCATCTCCGTCAGATCGAGGGCGTCGGCGTCCGTCTCCGCCTCGTCGCCCTCGAACTTCTCGATTCGGCTCTCGATGAGCGATATCACGGCGTCGCGGTCCTTTCCGTCGCGTTCCGCCGCGAGAATCTCGCGGAGTTCCTCCGCGTCCTCTATCTCGCGCAGTTCCGGGCCGAGGGCGGATATCTCGTACTCGCCGGGGTCGATTTCGGGCACGGTCAGTCACCCCCCGCGGCCGCCGCGTCGTTCTCGGCCAACGGTTGCATCGCTTCGAGCACGTCGGTCATCGCCTCGGCGTCCTCGGGGTCCACCATCGTCGCCTCGCGTTCGGCGGGCGGTTTGGGGATGGGGTCCACGGAGGAGACGATGGTGGGCGACCCGTCGAGTCCGATGTAGTCGGGGTCGAGGTTCAGGTCGGCGTGGTCCCACACCGTCAGGTACTCCTCGTACTCCTCGGCGCGTACCTCCGCCTCGGCGCGTTTGTCCTTCAGCGTGAGTCTGTGCTCCGCCGTGCGGTAGGACGGTTCGAACTCGGGGTCGGCGACGACGAACGCCGGAAGCGACAGTTCGACCGTCTCCACCTCCGCGATGTCGCCCTCGACGAGGCGTTCCGCGCGGAGGGTGCCCGCTTCCTCGTCCACGTCCATCGAAATCACGTGGGTCACGAGGGGCATGTCCAGGCACCACGACGCCTGCGGACCGGTGTGGCCCGTCTCCCCGTCGGCGGTTTTGAACCCCGCGAACACGATGTCGGGGTCGCCCAGTCTCTCGATGCCCGCGCTGAGCGTGATGGCCGTCGCCCACGTGTCCGCCGCGGCCATCTCTCGGTCCGAGACCAACAGGAGGTCGTCGGCGTACGCCGTCTCCATCGCCTCCCGAAGGACCTCCTTGTACCCCGGCGGCCCCATGCTCACGACGCTCATCCGACCCCCGCGGCGGACGTGCGTCTGCAGGGCGGCGTCGAGGGCGTGCGCGTCGTTCGGGTTCATCACCGTCGGCGTCTTCCCGCGTTCGAGGTGGCCGTCCTCGTCGAACGACACCTGACCCTCTCGGAAGTCGGGGACGCCTTTGGTCAAGGTGACTACGTGCATTGTTAATTCCTCACACGATAATTCCCACCACGTATTTATAATAGTCTTTTGTGAGGTATTCGAAACAGTCACCGTCGGGAGGACGACGGATGCGCGTGCCCGAGAACGGAGGGCGGGACGGATTCAGGTCCGGCCGGCGCGTCCGGGGTCCACGTCGATGGCGTCCACCGGACAGACGTCCACGCAGAGCATGCAGTCGATGCACTGGTCCTCGCGCGTCGGTTCGACCTTTATCTCCGACTCGGGGTGGCCGGGCGTGTCCACCCACGTGAACACGTCCACGGGGCAGTCCTCCAGACAGGCCCCGTCCGCGATGCAGATGTCGTAATCGACGGCGACGTGGGTGCCGTGGATGCCGAGTTGCTCCGGCGGGTCCACCGGCCCCCACACGGTGACGCCGTTCTCCTCGCCCACTCTCTCGCGGTTCGTCTCGAAGTTCGGGTCGATAGGCATGATATACCCTAACAAACTTTCGTGAGGGTAATAAATCATACTCCGAATCGCTTTGGCCCCTCGGAGACGGGCACCGGCGTTATGCCGCAGGCGGACCACCTCGGACTATGGCCGTCACTCCCGTCGCGTTGCTCGCGTTGGCCCTACTCGTCCTGGGCGTCGTCGGAACCGTCGCCCCACTCGTTCCGGGTGCACTGCTCTCGCTGTCCGGGGTACTGCTCTACTGGTGGTCCACGGGGTTCACCGACCCGAGTCTCCCCGTCCTCGCCGCGTTGGTACTCGTGGGTATCGTCACCGTCGTCGTCGACTACGCGGGCGGCGCAGTCGCCGCCAAGGCGGCGGGCGCGTCGACGCTCACGACGGGTCTCGCCGTCGTCGTCGGGTTCGTCCTCCTGTTCGTGACGGGGCCGGTCGGATTCCTCGTCGGCATCGCCGTCACCGTGTTCGTCGCCGAGTTCGCCCGGAACCGGAACGCCGAACAGAGCGGGAAGGCCGCCCTCTACGCGACGGTGGGCGTCCTCGCCTCCACCGCGGCGCAGATTCTCCTCACGGCGTCGATGCTCGTCGCGTTCGTCTTCGTCCTCTTCTTCTAACGCCGCGCGACGGCGCGAACCGGCGCGCCGTCCGCGTCGACGCGCATCGGCAACGCCAGCAACTCGAACGCCTCGGGCACGGAGTCGAGATTCCGCAGGTTCTCGACGACGAGGAGTCCCGCCCCGAGTATCGCGCGGTGCGCGGGCACGCCCTCGCCGTCCGTCGGGTCCGGACTCAACGCGTCCGTCGCCACCGCGTACCCCCGTTCGGCGCACAGTCGCGCCGCCTCGGGCGCGAGGGCCGGGTGGTCGGTCATCCGCTCCGTCCCCCACTCCGCCTCCCACCCGGTGCGGAAGACGACTATCTCCGCGTCCGGGTCCTCGGGTACCGCGCCGGGCCCTATCGTCCCGTTCGCGCCCGCGCCGCGGCAGTCCGCGAGTCGCGCGTCGAACCGGAAGTCCTCGGCGTCGAACGCGTCCAGCGAGTCGCCGTCGGGTTCGGTGTGGGCGGGCGCGTCCACGTGCGTCCCGGCGTGCGTCCCGAGTTCCACTCTGGAGACGCGGTAGCCGTCCGTCTCGAAGTCGGCGTGCGGTTCGACGGTCACGGCGGGGTCGCCGGGGTAGACGGGCATTCTGGATTCGACCCGGCGGGTGAGGTCAACGAGGGTCACGCGCCGACGGTACGCGCCGCGGAGAAAAGACCTGCCGCCTCCGGAATCCGCGTCCGCGAGGGAAGAGAGCGGGAGAGCCGAGGCGCGACTACTTGTGCGCCCAGTAGACGACGGACTCGTCGCCCTCCGCGTCCCGCGAACTGCCGTCGTGGCCGTCCACGCGGACGAACCCGAGACGCTCGAACTGGACCACCTCGTCGACCTCCGTCTCGGCGAAGTCGGGTTCCGCGACGCCAACCACGTCGCCGTCGGGCGTCCGCATCCGGACGGGGACGTTGTCGGTGGCGGGGGCCCAGTGGATGACGTCCACGTCGCCGGAGCGAACCGCCTTGATGGTGTCGTCGGTGTGGACGAGGGTGTCGCCCTCGCGGCGGACGCACCCGTAGCCTTTCAGCCAGACGCGTTCGCCCGCCGCGGGCGCGTCCTCGGACTCGACTGCGACGCCGTTCGACGCCGGGACGGTCCGGTCGCCGCGTTCCTCGTGGTCGGGGTGGAGTGCGGGGTGGCCCGCGTCGGGGCCGCCCTCGGTGGCGAACACCTCGCCCTCGCGGACGAAGAAGTAGCGGTCCGCCTCGTCGTCCACGATGTCGCGGTTGTTCGCGTAGACGGCCGACATCGAGAGGTCCACGTTCGAGGTGGACGTGCCGAGGCCGACCATCGCCTCGACGATGGCCTCCCCGCGGATGCCCCGCCGCCGGAGACTCTTCAGCGTCGGCGCGCGCGGGTCGTCCCAGCCGTCGAGTTCGCCCTCCTCTACGAGTTCCTTGATGGTCGAGGTGGAGAGTTTGATATCGTACTCGTCCACCTGGACGTGCCCCCAGTGGATGACCTCGGGGTACTCCCAGTCGAAGTAGTCGTAGACGAACTGCTGGCGCTTCGCCGAATCCTGCAGGTCGATGCCGCGGATGATGTGCGTGACGCCTGTGAGGTGGTCGTCCACGCCGGACTGGAAGTCCAGCATCGGCCACGCGCGGTACTCCGCGGCCTCCTCGCGCGGGTGCGGCGTGTCAACCATGCGGAACGCCACCCAGTCGCGGAGGGCGGGATTCTTGTGCTCGATGTCGGTCTTCACCCGGAGAACCATCTCGCCGGAGTCGTACTCGCCCTCGACCATCGACTCGAACTCCGCCATCGTCGTCTCGGGCTCTTTGTCGCGGTGGGGACACGCCTCGCCGGCGTTCTTCAACTCCGAGAACGTCTCGCCCGAACACGAACAGGTGTACGCGCCGCTCTTCTCGATGAGTTCGCGGGCGTAGTCGTAGTACGTCTCCACCCGGTCGGAGGCGAGGATGACGTCGTCCGGTTCGAAGCCGAGGTACTCGATATCTTCGAGGATGGCGTCGTAGGCGTCTAAGTTGGGACGCTTCGTCTCGGGGTCGGTGTCGTCGAAGCGGACGATGAAAGAGCCGTCGTACAGGTCCTTGTACGTCCCGATGACCGCGGGCATCCGCGCGTGGCCGATGTGCCACGGACCGTTCGGGTTGGGGGCCGCGCGCATCCGCACCTCGTCGTACGCCTCGGCGTTCGGCAGGTCCGGAAGCACCGTCTCGTCCTCCTCCTCTTCGGCTTCGAGTTCCGCGAGTTCCTCGGGCGCGAGTTCCTCCAGTCGGTCGCGCTTCTCCGCCGTCGGGAGGTCGTTGACCCGCCCGACGACGCCGCCGACGATTCCCGGAATCTCGTCACCGTGGGGACGGAACTCCGGGTTCTCCCCCATGAGCGGACCCATCACCGCGCCCACGTCGGCGTCGCTTTCGTACTTGACCGCGTTGAGCAGGGCGTGCTTCTCGGCCGCTCGCTCGACGCGTTCGCGTAACTCGTCGTCCATTGGCGTTCGCTTCTTCGCCGCGGGTAAAAACAGGCCCGGATTGGGGACACACAGGCAGGGGTACGGTAACTGATAGCACGCCGAGGCGCTTATGGGTTTCGCGCCGACTCACCCGAGCAACTCCGAGATCGGCACGCCCGCCTCGAACCGTTCCGCGAACCGCGCCTCGGCCCACGCGACGGCGTCCGGGCGGTCGTTTTCGACCTGCCCGACGAACGACCCCGTCTCGTCCACGACGAGGAGGTGCGCCACCGTCCGGCCCTCGATGTCGAAGAGGAACATCTCGAACGGGAGCGACTCGCAGACGCGAATCCGGTAGTCGTCGGCGGCGAGGTACTCCTCCACCTTGTCGTCGTACCGGTCGAGGACGTACTCGGCCATCCGGCGGGTGACGGCGACGCTCACCGTCATCGACCCGTCGGTGGCCCTCTCGTGCAGTATTCGCGTCCACCGCGGGTCGTTGTCGGCGATGCCGAACCCGCGAACCCGGTCCGCGCGCCGAAGTCGGTCGAACGCGTCGTCGACGCCCGAGTACGGCGCGGCCGAATCGCCGGTGACGACGTGCGCGCCGACGAGGAACCGGTGCGAGACGTGCGATTCCAGCGGGACGTTCGAGAGCACGTCGCTCGACTCGCGTATCGTCCGTATCGTCTCCGACGTCTCCGTCACCACGTCCAAGGAGAGTCGCCCGGGCGTCGTCGTCCGAAAGCCGCCGTCGACCCGTTCGACCAGACCGAGCGAGGAGAGTTCCGAGACGGCGCGGTTCACCGTCGAACGCGACGATTCCGTCGTCGCCACGATGTCGCGCTTCGGTGCCGCACCTTCGCAGAGGTACTCGAGGATGCGCCGTCGCCGCCGGACGACGGTCAGTGCGTCGGTCATACGCGGTAGTCGAGTGCCTTCGGTATATATCTTCGATTGGCCGCGACGCGGCGTCTGCCGGAGAAAAAGCGACCCGTACCGCCGGGTCAGTACCCGCGCGTGATGAGGTAGTCGGCGATGTCGCGCAGGAGCGACCGCGCCTCGTTGTCCGGGAGGACTTCGAGGTGGTCCTTCGCCCGGTCGGTGAGCTCGTGGGCCTTCTCGCGGGCGAAGTCGATGGAGCCGGCGTCGTCCAGCTCCGCGACGGCCTCCTCGACCGCCTCCTCCGTCACGTCCTCGACGCCCGAGGCGTCGAGAAGCGAGTCCACGTCCACGCCCTGTTGGCGGGCGTGGAGCGTGATGATGGTCTCTTTGTTCTCGACGAGGTCCGACCCGCGCTGTTTACCCAGCTTCTCGGAGGGCACCGTCAGGTCGAGCACGTCGTCCTGTATCTGGAACGCGCAGCCCGAGTCGATGCCGTACCGGTAGAGCGCTTCGACCACGTCCTCGCCGGCGCCCATGAGGACGCCGGCCGTCGCCGCCGCCGCGCCGTAGAGGACGGCGGTTTTCAGCTCTATCATCTCCAGATACTCGTCGGGCAACACCTCGGTGCGTCGCTCGAACTCGACGTCGAGCGCCTGCCCCTCGCAGATCTGGGTGCAGGTCGTCGCGAGCATCCGGACGGCCTCCAGCCCGTTCTCGGGGTCCGCGCCCGTGTGCGTCATCAGCTCGAACGCCTTCGCATAGAGCGTGTCGCCCGCGAGGATGGCCGTCTCGGTGTCGTACTCTTTGTGAACCGCGGGGACGCCGCGACGGAGGTCGTCGTCGTCCATGATGTCGTCGTGGATGAGCGTGAACGACTGGATGACCTCGATGCTCGCCGCGGCCGTCATCACGTCTATCTCGCGGGAGTCGAGTGTCGGAAACGCGCGGTAGTCCGTCGAGAGCGGCTCGACGTCCGCGAGCGCTTCGGCCGCGAGGAGCGTCACGGTCGGCCGGAGGCGCTTGCCGCCGGCCTGAAGCAGGTAGCGGGTCGCCTCGTAGAGCCGTTCGGGCTCCTCCAGCGGGATGTCCTCGTCCAGCGCCTCGTTGACGAGTTCGCGCCGCTGTCGGACCGCTTCGAGCACCCGTTCCTCCGTCGCTTCCGAGTTCATCTTACTCCACCAGCTGGATCATGTTCCCGTTGCGCGTGACGTGAAGGTCACGGCCCAGCGCGTACCCCTGCGACTCCGCGAGGTCGACGTACGGCGCGAAGCCCTTGAGGTTCTGGTGGGCGGGAATGACGTGCTGGGGCTGAAGCGCGTCGAGCATCTGGTAGTGACCCTCCTCGCGGAGGTGGCCCGAAACGTGAATCTCGTCGTAGATCCGGGCGCCCTGCATCTTCAGGAGGCGTTCGGACTGGTAGCGCTGCCCCTCGTTGGTCGGCTCCGGGATGACCCGCGCGGAGAAGATGACCTTGTCGCCCTCGTCGAGTTCGTACGGCGTCTCGCCGCGGCCCATCCGGGTGAGCATCGCGCGCGGTTCGCCCTGGTGACCCGTGACGATGGGCAGGTAGTCCTCCTTACCCTCCTTCATGATGCGCTTGAACGTCCGGTCGACGGACTTGCGGTGGCCGTACATGCCGACGTCGTCGGGGATGTCGACGAAGCCGAGACGCTCCGCGGTGCCGGAGTACTTCTCCATCGACCGGCCGAGCAGGACGGGTTGCCGCCCGATGTCCTTGGCGAACTCGATGAGCGAGGAGACGCGGGAGATGTGCGACGAGAACGTCGTCGCCACGATGCCGCCGTCGTAGTCCTCGATGCTCGTCATCACGTCCTGGAGGTGGCGGCGCGCGACGGACTCGGAGGGCGTCCGGCCCTTCCGACCCGCGTTCGTGCAGTCCTCGATGTAACAGAGGACGCCGTTGCCCTCGCGGCCGATCTCGCGGAAGCGCTTCATGTCGATGGGATCCTCCAGGACCGGCGAGTGGTCCATCCGCTTGTCGAGGCCGTAGACGACGGCCCCCTCGGGCGTGTGGAGGACGGGGTTGATGGCGTCGATGATGGAGTGGGTCACGTGGACGAACTCCAGTTCGACCTGTCCCGAGTCCCCGATGGACATCGTCTCGCCGGCGCTCATCTTCACGAGGTCGTTGCCGACGTTGAACTTGCTCTCGCCTTCGACCTGCTGTTTCACCAGTTCGATGGTGAACGGCGTGGCCACGACGGGCGCGTCGTAGCGGTGCGCCAGCTTCGAGATGGCGCCGATGTGGTCGAGGTGGCCGTGCGTCGGCACGATGGCCTTCACGTCGCCCTCTAAGTCCGACATGATGCGGTCGTCCGGAATCGCACCCATGTCGATGAGGTCGAGGCTGTGCATCTTTTCGGTCTCCACGTTGTCGTGGATCAGGACCTGAGACAGGTTCAGGCCCATGTCGAAGACGACGACGTCGTCGCCCGCGCGAACGGCCGTCATCTGTCGACCGACTTCTTCGTATCCGCCGATTGTCGCAATTTCGATTTCCATGGTTGGTCCGAGCATTGAAAGCCACAGGCGTGGCGCGGTTGCTCACGTAAAGTCCCGCCGGCGGACGCCGCGCCGCCGCAAATCAGCGGCGCGGACCCGTCGGGACCGAACGGCCCCGGCGTCTTACAGCGCGTCGGTCGTCGGTCCCGCGTGCGGTAGTCACAACCACCACACTTACCCGCGGGAATCTCGGTACGTGGGGCTACACACTGGGGTATTAAAAACTACGTGGGTTGGCCGTCCGCGCCCGCCCCGAGAGCGCCGCGCGCGCTCCGAAATTCGATTTTGATACTCGCAGCAAAGATTAATCGTGTGACAGGCTGACTCCGGAACGGTACGGAGGTTCCCGTGGACAAGAATTCCCCACCGAGACGGGCCGATGATCTGTTCGACCACCTTCCGGTGATGTTCGTCGCCACCCATTCCGGAGCCTCGGACGGGCGAGACCCCGTTATCGAGGACTGTAACGAGCGGTTCGCTTCGCGGCTCGGATACGAGAGGGAGAGCGTCCTCGGGCGACCCGTCGGGGAGTTCTACGCACCCGACTCCGCCGACGCCCTCCGCGGCGGCGGGTACGAACGCGCGCTTCGCGGCGAGTTCGACCGCGCGGAACGCGAACTCCTCGCCCGCGACGGCACTGTCGGTCGTGCACGCGGTTCCCCGCCGCGACGGCACCGAGGGCGTGACGGCCCTCTACGTGGACGTCACGGAGCGAAAGCGGCGGGAGGAACACGTGCAGGTGCTCAATCGGGTGATGCGGCACAACATCCGAAACGACCTGAACGTGCTGTACGGGCACACGGAGATGTTGCTCCGCTCGGACGACGCCGACGTTCGGGAGTCGGCGCGGGTCATCGGGCGGACGGTCGAACGCTGGTTGGACCTCACGGAGAAGGCAAAGGAGATAGAGCGACTGTTCGACGACGCGCCCGCCGGAACCCGTCCGGTCGGCGAGATGGTCCACGAGACGCAGACGAACGTCGAGTTGGCGTTCCTCTCGGCCACCGTGGAGACGCGGATAGACGTAGATCCGGACCTGCGCGTGTCGGACCGACTGCACGCCGCAGTCGAGGAACTCTGCGAGAACGGCGTCAAGCACGACGACGACCCCGAACCGACGGTTCTCCTCCGGGTGCGGCGCTCCGACTCCGGCGAGCACCTCGAACTCTCCGTCGCCGACCGGGGGCCGGGCGTCCCCGAACACGAACGGGCCATCCTGCGCGAGGGAGAGGAGACCCCCCTCGTCCACGGGAGCGGACTGGGCTTTTGGCTCGTCAGGACGGTGGTTCGGCGCGTCGGCGGCCGCGTCACCGTGAGCGACCGAGCGGGCGGCGGGAGCGTCGTCACGCTTCGAGTGCCGGTCCGAGGGGCGCTAAACGGAACTGAGTGACCGAACGCCGGCCATCCGATGGTTCGGCACATTTAATACCGAAACGGGATGCGGTTCTGTCATGAGCGGACGACCCCTCGACGTGCTTGAGGCTTCCCTGCAGGAGCCCGTCACGGTCAACCTGAAGGACGGGAGCGCATACTACGGCACCCTCGCCGGGTACGACCAACACATGAACGTCGTTCTCGAACCGCCCGCGGCGGACGAGGAGGAGGACGTTCTCGGCGAAATAGAGGTCACGCCGGTTGAAGACACAACCATTATACGCGGCGATAACGTCGTCACGATCAAAGCATGACGGGCGCAGGAACCCCCAGTCAAGGAAAGAAGAACAAGACGACGCACGTGAAATGCCGTCGGTGCGGCGAGAAATCGTACCACGTCAAGAAGAAGGCCTGCTCGTCTTGCGGCTTCGGCAAGTCGGCGAAGCGCCGCGGATACGAGTGGCAGTCCAAAGCGGGCGACAACTGAACCGTCGGTCCGGACTCTCACTCTCCTTTACTCTCGACTCTCCGCCGTCGTAGCCCCCGCTCCGCCCGTCGATTCTCTCTGCAAGTCCCGTCTCCGGGTTCGGTGAACCTTCCCTTCGTCTCGGTGAGTCCCGTTTCTCCCGCCGTCTTCCAAGCCCTCTCTCCGGGTCATCCGGGCCGTCTCCCACTCCCGTCGAAGCGCCGTGTTTCGACCCCCCTCGTTCGGTCCGCAGACCGCACGACGACGCCCGCGCGACGCGCCGAGATATGCACGGTTGTGCATATTCGTGGCCCGTAGATGCGACGGAGAGTGCACAAGGACGGGTTTTTTACCCCCTGAACCCCCTACCATCGACTATGCCTGACGGGCGGGACTCTCCGAATCCCACATCCGGACGCGACGACGGCGCGGACCGACTGACTGCGGCCGACCTCTCGGGGCCGACCGAGAAGTGCGGCGTCGTCGGCGTCTCCCTCTCGGACCGCGCGGCGTCGCGGCCGTTGTACTACTCCCTGTATGCACTCCAACACCGGGGGCAGGAGTCGGCGGGTATCGTCACCCACGACGGGTTCCAACAGCACAGTCACGTCGAGGTGGGCCTCGTCGGCGACGTGTTCGATGAGTCGGACCTCGACTCTCTCGCCGGAACGGGCGGCATCGGTCACGTCCGCTACCCCACCTCGGGCGGCCTGAACGCCTGTTGCGCCCAACCGTTCTCCGTCTCCTTTAAGTCGGGGTCGCTCGGACTCGCGCACAACGGCAACCTCGTCAACGCCGACGAGATACGCGACGAACTGGAGGCTCTCGGCCACGCGTTCACCTCGACGGGCGACACGGAGGTCATCGCCCACGACTTGGCGCGCAACCTCCTGAACGAGGACCTCGTGCGGGCGGTCAAGCGCACGATGCAACGCATCCACGGGTCGTACTCGTTGACCATCATGCACGACGAGACGGTCCTCGGCGTGCGCGACCCGCAGGGGAACCGACCGCTCTGCATCGGGGAGGTCGACGGCGGGTACGTCATCGCCTCCGAATCCGCCGCCATCGACACCCTCGACGGCGAACTCGTCCGCGACGTCCGCCCGGGCGAACTCGTCGTCCTCGAACCCGACGGCTCCGGGTTCGACTCCTACCAACTCGTCGAGGAGGAGAACACCGCCCACTGCTTCTTCGAACACGTCTACTTCGCCCGTCCCGACTCCGTCATCGACGGCACCCTCGTCTACGAGGCGCGCCGCAACCTCGGCCGGAAGCTCTGGGAGGAGTCCGGCATCGAGACGGACGTGGTGATGCCCGTCCCCGACTCCGGCCGCGCCTTCGCCTCGGGGTACGCCGAGGCGGCCAACGAGACGACGGCCGACGGCGAGGAACGACCCGACGGCGCGGCCGCCGTCGAGTTCGCGGAGGGCCTGATGAAGAACCGCTACGTCGGCCGGACGTTCATCATGCCGACGCAGGACGAACGCGAACGCGCCGTCCGCCTGAAGCTCAACCCGATAAAGAACACCATCGAGGGGCGGTCGGTCACCATCATCGACGACAGCATCGTCCGCGGCACCACCTCCCGGCAACTCGTCCAACTCGTCCGCGACGCGGGCGCGGAGGAGGTGCACGTCCGCATCGGCGCGCCGCCCATCGTCGCCCCCTGCTACATGGGCATCGACATGGCCACCCGCGAGGAGCTCATCGCCTCGGACAAGTCCGCCGAGGAGATACGCGAGGAAATCAGCGCGGACAGTCTAGCGTACCTCTCCATCGACGCCATCGCGGACGTCCTCGAACGGTCGCGCGCGGACCTCTGTCTCGGGTGCGTCACCGGCGAGTACCCCTACGACATCGACGACGAGGAGACGGACCGCGACGTCACCCGCCCCGCCATCGACGGCGCGGACGCCGAAATCACGCCCGCCGACGACTGAGACGACCGCCCGTCGAGACCCGCCCGTCGCCTTCTCTCTCCGCGGGCGGGGTGCGCCGATTCGACGCGCCCGGACGCCCGCCGTCGCGGGACTGATTACTCCGAGAACAGGTCGCCTCTCGACGACGGTTTCGCCCCTATACCAGAGCCGGAGTGACTGTCAGCATCGCGGCCGAGGCCGTTTATCGGCTTCGCGCGACCACGTGCGGACGGTGACATCAATGGCGCTCGAAACATCCCGCGACCTGTTCGTCTACAACCTGAAGGAGATGTACTACATCGAGAACCAACTCGTCGAGATGCTGGACGAACTCGCGTCCGACACGCCGGACGAGAAACTGGCGAAGGGATTCGCCGACCACCGCGACGAGACGCGACGGCAGGTCGAACGCCTCGAAACGGTGTTCCGAGAGATTCACGAGACGCCGGAGACGAGAGAGAGCGGCGTCCTCGACGGTCTGAAGCGCGACCACGAGGAGTTCAAGCGCGAGGTCGCGTCGAACGACCTCAAGACGCCGTACCACCTCGCGGCGGGCATCAAGACGGAGCGGATGGAGATCACGGGCTATCAGGGCCTCATCATGCTCGCCAACGAGATAGACTTCGACGGCGACGTGAAGGGTCCCCTCAAGGAGAACTTAGACGAAGAGGAGGACACGCTCCAGACGCTGACGACGATGCAGAAGGGTTCGAACATCAAGAAAGCGATTCAGAACCTGCTGTAAGCGGTCCGTAGCGTCTCGTCGGACGCCTCCCTTTCTCGCGCCCGGAGTTTTTCATCGGCCGTCTACCGGCCGGACGCGGTCGAGTTCGCCCGCTGGTTCCGCTTCGCCACCTGCTCTTCGACGTCCGAAATCGACACGAACGCCCGCGCGTCGTCGGACTCCAGTAGCCCGAGTATCGCTCCGGCCTCGCCCTCGATCGCCACCACGCCGAAGGAGTCGTACGTCTTGCCGACGCTCACGCCATCCGTCTCCTCGACGGTTCCGGTGAGGGCGTCCACGGCGTCGCTCACGTACTTCTTCTGGAGGCTGGCCATCTTCTGTTGCGCCTCCGTCTGGTTCATCTCGCCGCTCTGGACCTTCTGTCGGATGGCAGCGTGCTCCTTCTGCATCGCCTGCTGGTTCACGGACGCGACGGCGGCGACGCCGTCGTTTCCGCTCGTCCCGGCGTCTCCCTGGATGTCGTCCTGAGTGTCTCCCCCTAACCGGCCCGCGCATCCGGCCAAGAGCACTCCGCCGCCGACACTGACGCCTTCGAGAAACCGCCTGCGGTTCTGCAGAGTCGAATCGTCCATTGACGCGTCGAGGTGACGGGTCCGGACGAATAACGGTTGGCATTCCGCTATCCCGACTCGCGGTGAGCGTCGGCGTCCGCCCCCGCTCCGCCTCCGCGATTCCGACGCACGGTCAGTACACCACGTACAGCATCGCGTACACGACGTTTCCGAGGAAGAACGAGATCAGCCACAGCGACGCGGCGACTCGGCCCACCGTGCGGTGTCGCGTCCGGTAGATCTCGCTCACGGGGCGCGTGACCGCCAGCAGGAGGACGTAGTAGAGCAGGGGGATGCAGACGATGGCGAGGAGGATGTGGACGGCCAGCGTCGGCAGGTAGACGTACTGGTAGACGGCCTCTGGACCGGGGAACTCCGCGGTACCCCGCAGGACGATTCTGTACAGGTAGAGGGCGAGAAACGCGGCGAACAGGCCGACGGACGCGACCATCATCGCCCGGTGTCTGCGGACGTTCCCCCGCCGAATCGCGCGCACGCCGAGGAGAATCGTCGCGATGGCGACGGTGCTGACGGCGGCGTTGACGTGCGGAATGGCGTCTAAGACGCCGTCGGACGCCTGCGGGAGGAGCGCCTCCGGAATCGCACCGAGCACCGCCCCGAAGACGAGGGCCAGAGACGCGACGGTCAGAATCGCCGTCAGACCCGGGACGTGGTCTCGAACGCTCCGTTCCATACGTAATCGGTCGCCCGTGCGGACAAAACGGTTCCCCTCTCGTCGCGGCGCGCGGCCGAGAAATGCCGACTGCGAACGCCCGACACTCCGGCGTGGAAAGGAAACTCATATAAATTACCCCGGACAACGTGGAGTTGCACACGACACAGCGAGCGTGGGTAGCCAAGCCAGGCCAACGGCGCAGCGTTGAGGGCGCTGTCTCGTAGGAGTCCGCCGGTTCAAATCCGGTCCCACGCATCGCACGGCGGCACACCCGCCACAACGATGCAGGTGATTCCCTCCCGGGACATCACCCACGCACAATCCTTCCGACGCTACACTTCGTAGCGTCGGCTCTCTCGTTTCCGACCCGACCGTCCGAGAGCGACGGCGACGCCGGATCCGGCCGCGGTTTTAAAAGCGTAGAGACGATACGAGATGGCATGCCCAAGTACTCCACCGGAGGGGGTGGCGGCGGAGGAGACGGCGACAGCTGCGAACTCTGCGGTCGCACCGCCGGTAAACTCCGGCGCGCCAACGTCGAGGGAGCGAACCTGCTCGTCTGTTCCGACTGCGCGCCCCACGACGACAACCGCCACAAGGACAAGAAGAAGGGGGACGCGACGCCCCGAACCGACGATAGTCCGCGGAACCGCCGCAAGCGGGCGGCCCAACGGACGGCGAAACTGTACGACCAATCGAAGGGCGACTCCTCCCACTGGGAGAAGAAGGGGACGAACTACGAGAAGGACCGCCTCCCGTACCTCGTCTCCGGGTACGGCGGCGTCGTCGAGTCGGCGCGGCAGGACGCCGGCCTGACCGCCGAGGAACTCGCCGAGGAACTGGACATAGAGGAGTCCGACGTCGTCGCCATCGAACAGGGCCGCGCGACGCGGACGGACGTGGGCGGGTCGGTCATCCGCGCACTCGAAGAACGACTTGACGTGGACATCGTAGACGAGTGACCTGCCTTCGGACGCGGCCGTAACCGGGTCGTTTTTCTCCGCCGACCGTCTCACCGACACCCATGCTAACGCATGCCCCGGAGGAACCCGGCGTCCGCCGGTTCGAAGCCGAAGTCGCGAGCGTCGATGGACGGAACGTCACGCTCTCGGAGACGTACTTCTACGCCGAGAGCGGCGGCCAACCCGCCGACAGGGGAACGCTCGGCGGCGTCCCCGTCGCGGACGTACAGAAGGGCGAAGAAGCGGTCGTCCACACCCTCGAAGAAGCGCCCGATTTCGACGTGGGCGACGAGGTGGCGGGCGTCGTGGACGACGACTTCCGGACGTACTGCATGCGCGCCCACACCGCCAGTCACGTCCTCTACGGCGCGGGCCGCCGACTCCTCGACGACTTGGGGTACGGCGGGTTCGACATCGGCGAGGAGAAGGTGCGGGTGGACTTCGCCACCGCCACCGACATCGACGACGAGGTGGTGGTCGAACTCGAACGACTGACGAACCGGGCCGTCTGGGACTCCCGCGAGGTGACGTGGGAGGAGGTGCCCGCCGAGGAGGCGACGGCGCGCGACGACGTGGCGTTCAACACGAAGACCGAAGAGGGCGTGATGGCCGACGCGGACGCCGTTCGACTGGTCGATATCGACGGCTGGGACGTGGCCGCCTGCGGCGGGACGCACGTCTCGAACACGAGCGAAATCGGACCCGTGACCGTCGTCGGGCGGTCGAATCCCGGCGAGGGACTCACCCGCGTCGAGTTCGCCGTCGGCCCCTCGGGCGTCGAACGGCGCGCGGACGTCCACCGCGCCGCCCTCGACGCGTCGCGGGAACTCGGGACGGCCGTCGAGGACGTGGGGGAGGCGGCGGCCGAACTCCGCGCCGAGAAGGAGTCGCTGGAGAGCGACCTCCGCGAACTCGAATCGGACCTCATCGAGGGGAAACTCGCCGAGTTGGACGCCGTCGAACGCGACGGCGCGACGTGGCGTGTCGGGGTCGTCGACGAGTTCGGCCCGAACGACGTGGGCGAGGCGGCGAAGGACGCCGTGGCGGACGGCGAGGACGTGGTGGTGGCCGTCGGCGGCGGTGACAGTCCCTTCGTCGTCGTCGCGGCGGCCGAGGACGCGGACGCGAACGCCGGCGACGTCGTCTCGGACCTCACCGACGAGTTCGGCGGCGGCGGGGGCGGCGGGGCCGCCTTCGCGCAGGGCGGCGGACTCGACGCCGCCCCCGAGGACGTCGTCGCCCGCGTCCGCGACGGCGAGTAGTCACTCATCTTTTTCCATGTGAGATACGACTCCGAGGCATGGCACTCGCAGACGCCGGTTCGGCACTCACCGAGGAACAACGCGCGGTGCGCGACGTGGTGCGGACGTTCGCGGAACGGGAGATTCGTCCCACCGCCGCGGCGGCCGACGCCGAAGAACGGTTCCCCGAGGAGGTGTGGGACGGCCTCTCGGAACTCGATCTGACCGGGCTGACGGTCCCCGAGGCGTACGGCGGCGTCGGCGCGGACCGGACGACGTACGCCGTGGTCAACGAGGAGGTGGCGCACGGCCAACTCGCCGTCGCCACCGCCCTCTCGGTTCACTGCCTCGCCACCTCCTGCATCGCGGAGTTCGGGTCCGCAGAGCAGAAGGAGCGGTGGCTTCCCGAGATGGCGTCCGGCCGGCCGGTCGGGATGTTCGCGCTCTCGGAACCGCACGCGGGGTCGAACCCCGCGGAGATGTCCACCGTCGCTCGTCGGGAGGGCGACGAGTACGTTCTGAACGGCGAGAAACAGTGGATAACGAACGGTGAACGCGGCGAGGTGTGCATCGTCTTCGCGAAGACGGACCCCGACGACCCGAACTCGGTCACGCAGTTTCTCGTCCCGAAGGACGCCGGTATCGAGGTGGGAAAGAAAGAGCACAAACTCGGCCTCCGGGCGTCGGACACGACGAGTCTCCTGTTCGACGACGTGCGCGTCCCCGCGGAGAACCGCCTCACCGAGGAGGGCGCGGGCCTCTCCGCCGCGTTCCGCATCCTCACGGGCGGTCGCATCGGCATCGCGGCGCAGGCGGTCGGACTCGCGCAGGCCGCCCTCGACGAGGCGAAGTCCTACGCCCTCGAACGAGAGCAGTTCGGCGAACCCATCGCCGAGATACAGACCATCCGGCACAAGGTGGCCGACATGGCGACGGACGTCCACGCCGCGCGCCTGATGGTCCGCGAGGCGGCCAGACTCGAAGACGAGGGCGAAGATCCCCGAACCGCCGCCGCGATGGCGAAGTACGCGGCCAGCGAAACCGCCGTGGACGTGACGAACGAGGCGGTCCAGATACACGGCGGGTACGGCTACACCGCGGAGTTCGACGTGGAGCGGTTCTACCGCGACGCGAAGATAACGACCATCTACGAGGGGACCTCCGAGATTCAGAAGGAGATTATCGCCCGCGGCGTCTTCGAGTGAGTCGTTCCCGCCGACCGAAGCCGTCTTTCCGGTGGGGGCCCGACTCCCGTGCGTGAAACCGACGAAGACGGACCTCGAAGCGTTCGACGCCGTCGTCTGGGACTTGGACGGAACCCTCGTCCACCTCGCGGTCGATTGGGACGAGGTGGCGAACGAGGTGATAGAGGCGTTCGACGGTCACGGCGTGGACGCCGGCGGGATGGACCTCTGGGCGATGCTCGACCTCGCGGACGAGGAGGGCATCCGCGGCGAAATCGAGGCGATAATCGCCGACCACGAACACGAGGGCGCGCGCGAGTCTGAACGACTCCCGCACGCCGACGCACTCGGCGCGAACGGCGCCGCCGAGGGCGTCTGCTCGCTCAACTGCGAGGACGCCTGCAACGTCGCACTCGACGCGCACGACCTGTCCGAACACGTCGACGCCGTCGTGGGCCGCGACTCCGTGGCGACCCGGAAGCCCGACCCCAAACCCCTGCTGGAGACGATAGACCGAATCGGCGCGGACACAGAATCGACCGTCTTCGTCGGCGACTCCCTCACCGACGAACACGCCGCGGACCGCGCGGGCGTCGAGTTCCTGTACGTCGGCGGCCGCCCGTCGTCCCTCGGCTAACTCGGCTTACAGTCGGCACGTCGTCGTCGGACCGGCGGCGGCGTGCCGAGCAACCGCGTCTCGCCGCCGGGTCGAACTCAGCGCACGCGGCGTCTGGCCGCGGCATCGCGGATAAACGTTCGGCGGGCGGAGTGACGGAGGCGCGGAGCCGACGCGGGCGTTAAGTCGCCCTGTCTCCTATCGTCCGCCGATGAGCTATCCGGTGAGTTACTACTGCCCGCACTGCGGCGCACTCGTCGAAATTCTGCGCGAGGGCTACCTCGCGGACAAGTCCGTCACGCCGTACCCCCTCGTCGGGTGGGAGTACGCCGAACCGGACGAGGAGTTCGAGGACGATGCCGAGGGAACCTCGGCAAGCAGTGGGACGGTGTCCGACGACGCGGACGGCGTTCACTTCGTCTGCGGCGAGAGCGACGCGCCCGGCCTGACGTGGACGGGAGAGCGGATCGAGGCGGACGATGTGGACGACCCGCACGGGGAGTCGCCGTGCGGCCGCGACTTCTACCTCTCGTTCGTCCGGTACGAGGACGGCGAGGCGGTGGAGTCGGTTCCCGAGAGCGAGTACGTCGATATCGGCCTCTAACCCCGCCGGCGTCCTCGGCCACTACCTGTCACGGTAGAGATATCTCCTCGTCGAGCGTATAGGTGGACATGAGCCTCTTACAAATTGGTCTCGCACTCGACGACGCGTTGTTCTTACTGCCCTTCCTCACCCTCGTGTTCGCGGTGGTGGTGCTGACCGGCGGGATAGTCTACCTCGAGCACAGAAAGGAGATGGCCCTCATCGAGGCGGGGATGTACGACCCCGAGGCGGCCGACCCGCGGGCGTGGGTTCTCGGCGGCGGCCTCGTCGCCCTCGCTCTCGGCCTCGCGGACGTGACGACGACGCTCCTCGCCGGCGGCGTCCCGCAGGAGGGTATCGCGGCGACGTTCGTCGGCCTCGCGGCGCTCGCGTACTACTTCTACAAGCGCCGCGCGAGCGAACGCCGCGCGCCCGACTCGGCGAGTCGGTCCTGAGTCGGCCGTCCCCGGGTCGGTCGCCCGCGCTCAGCCCTTGATGTTGCAGACGGGGAACGTCCGCACCACCTTGTCGCCGATGCCGAGTTCGTCGGAGACGCGGACCACCTCGTCCACGTCCTTGTAGACGCCCGGAGCCTCCTCGGCCACCGTCGCGCCCGACTGCGCCTTGACGTATATCTTCTCTTGGTCGCGCAGTTCGTTCTGCACCGTCTCGCCCCAGTACTCCTGTTTGGCCTGCGTCCGACTCATCGTCCGGCCCGCGCCGTGGGCGGTAGAGCCGAACGTGAGGTCCAAGGAGTTCTCGCCGCCGCGGAGGACGTACGACCCCGCGCCCATGCTCCCGGGGATGATGATGGGTTGGCCCACGTCGCGGTACGCGGAGGGGAGTTCCGGACGGCCCGCCGGGAACGCCCGCGTCGCGCCCTTCCGGTGGACGTACAGTTCCCTGTCCTCACCGTCTACCGCGTGTACCTCCTTCTTGGCGATGTTGTGCGCCACGTCGTACAGCAGGTGCATCTCCATCTCCTCCCAGTCGCGTTCGAAGACGCGTTCGAACACCTGCCGCGTGCGGTGCATGATGAGTTGGCGGTTCACCCACGCGAAGTTGATGGCGGCGCACATCGCGCCGTAGTACTCCTCGGCCAGTTCGGACCCGGCGGGCGCGGCGGCGAGTTCCTTGTCCGGCAGGTCCGCCAACAGGTCGCCGTGTTCCTTCTCTATCCGCCGGAGGTAGTCGGAGCACACCTGGTGGCCGAGTCCGCGCGACCCGCAGTGGATGAGGACCACTATCTGGTCGTCGAACAGACCGAAGGAGTCGGCCACCTCTTCGCGGAACACGTCCGTCACCCGCTGAACTTCGAGGAAGTGGTTACCGGAGCCGAGACTGCCGAGTTGGTTCTTCCCCCTGTCTTTTGCCTTCTGGGACACCGCACTCGGGTCCGCGTCGGGGCGCATCCCCTCGTCCTCGCAGTGGGCTAAGTCCTCCTTCACGGCCCAGCCCTCTTCGAGGGCCCAGTCCATCCCGCGGGCGAGGACGCCCTCGACGGCGTCGATGTCCCCTTGGACGACGCCGCCGCCGCCCAGTCCGGACGGGACGTTCGCGAACAGGGCCTCGACGAGTTCCTCCTCGCGGCCCTGCACGTCGTCGTAGGTGAGGTTCGTCTTCATCATTCTGACGCCGCAGTTGATGTCGTAGCCCACGCTGCCGGGCGAGATACAGCCGTCTTCGACGTCCGTCGCGCCGACGCCGCCGACGGGGAAGCCGTACCCTTGGTGGCCGTCGGGCATGCAGATGGCGTACTTGGCGATGCCGGGCAAGTGCGTCGCGTTCCGCAACTGCTGGAGCGTCTTGTCTCCCCCGATCTGTTCGAGGAGTCCCTCGCTGGCGAGTACCCGCGCCGGGACGCGCATGTCGCCCTCGCGGGGAATCTCCCACACGTAGTCTCGGACGCGTTCGAGGCGGATGCCGTCGAACTCTCGCACGTCGGCGTCGTCTGTCATACGCGGCTAGTCGGCCGGCCGCCACGAAAGGATTCCGTCACGGGGATTTCCCCGGGACTCACTGTCACGCGTCAGTCCGCCGCGGTCGCGTCGGCGGACCGGTCGCGCCGCGCGGCCCAGTACTCCAACCACTCGTCCACCGAGAAGGGGCCCGCGCCGGTCACGAGAAGCGCCGAGACGAGGCCGAACAGCGAGACGTGCGCCAGCACCGGGTCGTCCGGGAGGCCGAACAGCGTCGTCGTGAAGAGGAGGAAGGCGGTCAGCGACGCCACGCGGGTGAACGCGCCGGTGATCAGGAGGACGCCCACGAGCGCTTCAGTCAGTCCCGCGCCGACGACCCACAGTTCGGGCGAGACGGGGACCACGGCGGTGAGGTTGTACTTCGCGACGACGGAGAGCGCTTCGCCGGGGTTCATCAGCTTCTGGGCGACGCCGAGGTAGACGAACGAGACGCCGACGCCGACGCGGAGGACGAGGGGGACGAGCGACGCGAACGGCTGGACGCGTTCGACGAACGGCACCGCGATCGCGCGGTAGAACGGGTCCACGTTCGAGTACAGCGTCCGGTCGTCCGCCGCCATCCGCGAGACGACGTGGTCGGCGCTCGGACGCCCGCCGCCGAGGAGGGCAATGGCGATGAAACCCGGTACGTACTCGAACGCGAGCATCAGCGCCGGTTCGAAGGCGAAGCCGACGAGGTAGACGGCGAGTCCGGCGGCGGCGACGAGGCGCGTGCCGAACCCGAACAGGAGGAGGAACCCGACAGTGATGCCGAACAGGCGCACGAACGTCGGGTCGGCGAGGTGGACGACGGGCGAGAAGAAGTAGCCCGAGAAGCCGGCACCGATGAGCGGGATCCCCACGCTCAGACGGAGGAGCCACGGCAACAGGTCGCGGTAACTCTCGATGGTCTCGCGGAACACCGCCACGTCCCGCCTCGCCGGGCGGACGGCGAGGTACCCGCCGAGGAGTGCGACGACGAACGCCGCGCCGCCGAGGAGGACGGCGACGTTGAACGGGTCCGAGAGGGCCCCCGCGAGGAATTCGGCGACCGCCACGGGGTCGCTCCCGGGCGTGACGTACTTCACGTGCGCGCTCGCGCGTCCGGCGAACGCGACGAGGGCGAGCGAACAGACGAGGGCGAACGTCCCCGCGCGACCAACGGACGGTCGGAGCTTCATGTAGGCGGTTACGACTCGGCCGCCGTAAGGCTCTCGAACGAAGCGTCGCGCCGGCGGTCAGTCGGTGCGCGCGTCCGCTTCGTCCGCGCGTTCGTCGCCGTCTCCGCCGGGAGAGCGAACCTTACGCGCCGACGAGGTGCGGGGGAGGGTGAAGTAGAACGTCGCCCCTCGGCCGGCGTCGGACTCGACCCAGATGTCGCCGCCGTGACGCTCGACGATTCGCTCGCAGAGCGCCAACCCGATGCCGGTCCCCGGGTACTCGTCTATCGTGTGGAGGCGGTTGAACACCCCGAACACCCGGTCGTGGTACCGCGGGCGGATGCCGATGCCCTCGTCGGCGACGGAGAACCGCCACTCGTCGCCGGACTCGGCCGCGCTCACGTGCACCCGCGGCGATTCGTCTCCGGAGTACGTGACGGCGTTCGAGAGGAGGTTCCGGAACACCTGCGCGAGTTGGCGGGAGTCCGCGGCCACCGTGGGCAGTTCGTCGCTCGTGACCGTGGCGTCCGTCTCCTCGATTCGCGGGCGCAGGTCGTCGAGGACGTCGTCGAGGACCGCCCCGGCGTCCGTCGGTTCGAGCGGGTCCCCGTCCGTACCGACGCGCGAGTACTCGAGGAGATTGTCTATCATCGCCCGCATGCGCTCTGCGCCGTCCACGGCGTAGTCGAGGAACTCCCGCGACTCGCCGTCTACCTCGTCGGCGTGTCGGGATTCGAGGAGTCGGAGGTAGCTCGACACCATCCGAAGCGGTTCCTGTAGGTCGTGGGAGGCGGCGTACGCGAACCGCTCTAACCGCTCGTTCGACGCCTCCAGGCGCTCTATCGTCTCTCGAAGCTCCTCGTCCATCCGCTTTCGCTCGGTGACGTCCTCGAACGCGAAGACGACCGACGCCACGTCGCCGGACGCGTCGTAGAGGGGGCTACCGCTCACGGACAGGTGGATTCGCTCGCCGCGGGGGCAGGTAATCCGTCGCTCCTCGTCGTACACCGGTTCGCCGGACGAGCGGATGCGTTCGAAGAGGCTGTCGGCGGCGGGGCCCTCCTCGCAGTCCGTCTCGACGAACAGGGGGCCGTCGGCGAACGCCCCGCTCTCGTCCGCCGTGAGTCCGACGATCTCCCTCGCGCGCCGGTTGACGAGCAACACGTCGCCGTCGGTATCGACGACTTCGATGCCGACCGGACTCGTCTGGACGATTCGCTCCCGCAGGTCGCGTTCGCGGAGCAGTTCGTCCTTGTTGCGTTCGGTCTCTCGGGCGCGCGCGAGGGCCCGGGCTTCGTTCACCCCGATGACGAACCCGCCGGCGCAGCCGAGACCCGTGGCGAGGATGCCGGATATCATCCACCGGTCTACGCCCCCGCCGGTCACGGTCTGTACGAGGGCGAGGACGACGAGCATCACTGCGAACCCGCCGAGCGACCAGCCCACGATGCGCGGGTGCAGGTCGGGGCTGAGGTCCGTCTCCGCCAGCCACCGCCCCCCGAACAGGACGACGAGCCACGGACTCGTCGTCAGGAGCAGGCTGACACCGACCGTCGTGACCGTCCCGCCGTTCGCTACCACGAGAACCGTCCGTCCGACGGCCAACAGGACGAACAGAGCGCTCAGCGCTACGAGGAGCGCGCGACCGCCCGCAGCGGAGACGAAACGCGTCAACCGCGACATGGCGAGAGAATGGCGCGGATACTACAAGAACTGCTTGGGAGCGACCCCCCCCGCGCCGAACGCGCGGTCACACGTCGAAGACGACGTACGCTCGCCACCCGTCGGCCGTCTCTTCGAGGGACATCTCCGAGTAGGTGACGGCCTTTATCTCTCTGGCGTCCACCGCCGAGAGCGGAACGCCGCGCGCCGACCCGTCGAGAATCCACTCGCCGTCGTCGTCGTCGTTACCGTCGTCGTCGTTACCGTCGTCGCCGAATCCCGCTCCGTCGTCGGGCGCGCGAACCTCGGCGTCGTTGTCCACCGGGAGGACGCCGCGCACGTCCCGTTCGTAGATGAGTTGGTCGAGGTAGTCGAACAGGAGAGCCTCAGGGCCCTCCGCGCGCACCTCGACGCCGAATCGTTCGCCGCCGGTCGGGGGGACGGCGTCGCACCCGGCGGCGGCGAGTCCGTCGGCGACGGCGGCGAACGCCCCCGAGAGGTCGGACGCCGTCGCCTCGACGGCCACGTCGGCCGTGTGGTCCCGGAGTTCGAAGCTCATGCGGACGACTCTCCGTCGCCGCCGTCCTGTCTCTTCCGGTCCGTCTCGACGCCCGCCGCCGCGTCGAACGGTTCCGGGTCGACGTCGGCCGTCGCTCCCTCTCCCGAGTCCGCCGGCAGTCGGTCGTCGGCGTTCCCGCCGCCGACCGCGTCGTTCTCGTCGGACGCCTCCCCGCGGCGCGCGAGTTCCTGCGGCGTATCGACGTGCTCGGGTTCCACCCGCTCGTCGTACCGTTCGAACCGCTCGGCTCCGGGGCCGTCGCCGAACGGCGCGCTCCCCGTCCATCTCGGCGCGGACTCCTCGTCGCGTCCATTCGCGCCGATACCGCCGCGCGTCCGGGTCAACTCCCGAAGTTCCGACGCCGAGAGACCGCTCGACCGCCCCTCCTCGCCCATCGCGACGCCGCTCGTGACGATGGCCTGCACCCCCTCCTCGACGCTCATGTCCACGTCTATCACCCGCGACGCAGGCACGTGGACGAGGTGCCCGCCCATCACCGGGTTCGGCGCGAGGGGGAGAAACAGCGTCAGCATCCTCTCGTGGTCCGTCTCCTCCGAGAGGACGTCGGGCGTCTCCGTGGTGACGAACCCGAGCGTGTAGGCGTCCTCGTGGGGGAACTCCACGAGCTTCACGTCGCGGAAGTTCTGCACCTCGCTGTCGAGCATCGCGTCGCTCATCCGCCGGAAGCTCTCGTAAACGCTGCCGACTCCCGGTATCTGCGACATCACGTAGTCGAAGTAGTCCACCGCGCGTTCGCCGTACCGCGAGCTGTTCACCACCAGTCCGACCGCGATGACCGCGAGGAAGACGGCGACGGGTACCGTCAGTTCGACGATGGTCTCCGGGGAGACGCCGATGATGTCGGGGATGAGGCCGAGAACCGGCAGGGCGACGATGACGTCCGAGACGATGTTGACGTAGGGGTAGACGGCGTTGAGCAGGAAGGCGAAGACGAAGACGGTGATGACGACGGGGACGACGACCGCCGTCCCGGTGATGGCCGCCTCGCGGAGCACGTCGCGCACCGACCGTCCGACCCACCTCATCCGTCGAGGGCGTCGGTCGTCTGACATTCGTTCGCACGTTCGACTGAGCGGTACAAAACGCTCGCGGCCGTGAACCCTCCGAAACGACGGTGGAGTTATATTCGTGACCCCACTACCCGTGGGCGTGAGTGTCAACGTCGAAAAGCGGGTGGACGGGCCGGGGTCCGACGAGCACGCCGAGCAGGCGTGGGAGTTGAAAGAGCGGATTCGCAGCGACGAGGGCGTCCTCAAGCAGCGACGGCGGTTCTTCGTGGACGCCTACCGTCGCTCGAAGACGCACCTCCTCTTTCTCGACGAGGACCTCATCGCGTTCGCATCCGCGCGCCGAGACGGCTATATCCTCTTTCTCGCCGTCGCGCCCGAGGTGCGCGGCGAGGGACTCGGAAAGCGCCTCGTCGCGGAGGTCGCGAACGACCACGGGTCCGTCTCCTGTCACGCGCGAGCGACGAACGAGGAAGCGTTGGCGTTCTACGAACACATCGGGTTCGAGATCGAACGCCTGATAGAGAACTACTACGAGGACGGCGGCGAGGCGTACTACCTCCGCCTCGGGGAGAAGTCCGGACTCCGCGAGAAGTTTTCGGACTTGTTCAGACGCTAAACGACACCGCCCCGCGGACCCGAACCGCCGCCCTGCGCCCTCGAACGCCCGCCTACCCACTCACTCTCTCTCCGCCCGCCTCCTACGAACATCTAATAGTTACTACTGTTATGCTAACCTTTTATTCAAACGCTCTCTGTACGTCGGTGTATGTACATCGGCGTACTCACCGTTCCGCTCGGAGGCGAATCGCTCTCCGACGCCCTGTCGTACCTCGACGACATCGGCGTCGACGGGGTCGAACTCGGCGTCGGCGGCCACCCCGGACAGGCCCACGTCGACCGACGGGAGATGCTGGACGACGAAGACGCGCAGGACGAACTGCACGATACGCTCTCGGAGCACGACATGCAGGTCAGCGCCCTCGCGACGCACAACAACCCCCTCCACCCCGACGACGACACCGCGGAGGAGGCGGACACGGAACTCCGCGAGGCGATTCGACTCGCCGCGCAGTTGGACGTGAACACGATCACCTGCTTCTCCGGCCTGCCCGCGGGCGGTCCGAACGACGAGGTGCCGAACTGGATCACGGCCCCGTGGCCGACCGAACACGCCGACGCCCACGAGTACCAGTGGGAGGTCGCAGTCGACTACTGGTCCGACGTTGCGGAGTTCGCCGACGAACAGGGCGTCGATATTGCCATCGAGATGCACCCGAACATGCTCGTCTACGAACCGACGGGGATGCTCCAACTGCGGGAGGCGACGAACGAGCGAATCGGCGCGAACTTCGACCCCTCGCACCTCTACTGGCAGGGCATCGAGGTGACGGACGCCATCCGGTTCCTCGGCGAACGCGACGCCATCCACCACTTCCACGCGAAGGACACGAAGGTGTACGAGCCGAAATCGCGCATCAAGGGCGTCCTCGACACCACCGACTACACCGACGAACCCGACCGGTCGTGGCTGTTCCGCTCCATCGGCTACGGCCACGACGAGGGCCACTGGAAGGACGTGGTGTCCACCCTCCGGATGGTCGGCTACGAGGGTGCCCTCTCCATCGAACACGAGGACTCCCTGACCTCCTCGACGGAGGGGCTGGAGAAGGCCGTGGACGTGCTCGACCGCGCCGTCTTCGAGACGCAACCCGGCGACGCCTACTGGGCGGAGTGAGGAGGTCCGAAAAATGACACTCGACGTCGGAATGCTGGGGTACCGCTTCATGGGGAAGGCGCACTCGAACGCGCTGGCGCGACTGCCGATGTTCTTCCCGGACGCGCCGGAGGTGAACCGTCACACCCTCGTCGGGCGCGACGAGGAGGCACTCGCCGACGCCGCCGACCGGTTCGGCTTCGAGCGCACCGCCACCGACTGGGAGGACGTGATCGAGGAGGTGGACGTGTTCTACAACCTCGGCCCGAACCACCTCCACGCCGAACCCTCCATCGCCGCCCTCGAAGCGGGCGTGCCGGTGTTCTGCGAGAAACCGCTCGCGCGGACGCTCGACGAGGCGGAACCGATGCGCGACGCCGCGGCGGACGCGGACGTGCCCGCGGGGTGCGCGTTCAACTACCGGTTCGTCCCGGCGATCCGGTACGCGAAGGGCCTCATCGAGGACGGCGAACTCGGCGAGATTCACCACGTCCGCGGCCGCTACCTGCAGGATTGGCTCGTCGACCCCGACGCGCCGTGGGCGTGGCGGATGGACAAGGAACTGGCCGGAAGCGGCGCGCTCGGCGACTTGGGCGCGCACACGGTGGACCTCGTTCGGTTCCTCGTCGGCGAGACGGCAGGCGACATCGAACGCATCAGCGGGCACCTCCAGACGTTCGTGGAGGAACGCCCCGTCCCCGGGTCCGACGAGACGAAACCCGTCACCGTGGACGACGCATACACCGCCCAGGCGGAGTTCGAGAACGGCGCGATAGGTACCTTGGAGGCGTCGCGCTTCGCCAACGGGCACAAGAACGACCACACCGTCGAGATTCAGGGCTCCGAGGGGAGTCTGAAGTTCTCCCTGGAACGCCTGAACGAACTGGAGTACAAGGGTCCGGACCACCGCGGGTACGAGACGATTCTGGTGACAGACGAGTCCGACCCGTACGTCGACCACTGGTGGCCGCCGGGCCACGTCATCGGGTGGGAACACACGTTCGTCCACGAGAACTACGAGTTCCTCTCCGCGGTCGAGGAGGGCGGCGAGTTCCACCCGTCGTTCGAGGACGCCTACGAGGTCCAAGCGGTCCTGGACGCGATAGAGCGGTCGGACGAAACTGGCGAGTGGGTCACGCTCGGCTAAGGCCGAGCGAGATACTCGCGAGACAGTTTTTAGGCGAGTGGATCGCTCTCGACTGAGTTCGACAGAAGCATCCGCGGGAGGAACGCCCGGTGGCTGAAGCGGACGGGAGACGAGAATGACGATCGACGAAGGAGACCACAGGACGCTGGCGCTCTGGGCCGCCGACTGCGCCGAGCGCGTACTGCCGTATTTCGAAGCGGAGCGTCCGAACGACAGCCGACCTCGAGACGGTATCGAAGCGGCGCGTGCGTGGGTTCGCGACGAGATAGGGGTGAGCGAGGCGCGCGACGCCGCCTTCGCCGCCCACGCCGCCGCCCGCGACGTCGAGCGATCCGCGGCCCGCGAAGCCGCCCGTGCCGCCGGGCACGCCGCCGCAACCGCCCACGTCGCCGACCACGCCCCTCACGCCGGTACCTACGCTGTCAAAGCTGCCGCCGCAACCGCCGATGCCGCCGCCGACACCACCGCTCCCGAGAGCGAACGTGAGTGGCAACGGAGACAACTTCCCAAGCACCTCCGACCGGTCGCGTTTGGCGACCGAGAAACCGACTGAGAGAGAGAACGAGTTCGAGGAGACGCGCCGTCCGCCGTCCGACCGCAGGGTCCGACTCAGTACGATTCGACGGCGGAGTCAGTGACGACTTCGTCCACGAGTTCCATCGGCGTGGCGTCGTAGGCGGGGTTCTCGATGACGACGTCTTCGAGGGGTTCCAGCGACACCTCCGACGGCGAGCGGTGTTCGTTCTCGAAGGCGAACCCGTCGCCCACTATCTTCGCGCCGGACCCGATGACGACGACGGGGACGCCGAGTCGGTTCGCCGTCGCGGCGATGGGGAACGTGCCGACGCGGTTGTACAGCGTCTCGTCCACGATGCAGTCCATCCCGATGACGACCCGGTCGCACCCCTCTAACACCATCCCGACGGCGCTATCGACCAACAGGTGCGTTTCGACCCGGTCGATGGCGGCGAGCGTTCGGGCGGTCTTCCGGCCGAGGAACCGCGGGCGCGCCTCGCTCACGTACGCCGTCATGTGCGTCCCCTCGGCGGCCGCGCGTTCGACGGCCTCCAGCACCGTCGAGGAGTAGTCGTGCGTGAGGAACACGTCGCCGTCGTCGAATATCTCGACGGCGTTCTCGGCGGCGCGGGACTTCCCGTGTTCGACGTCCTCGACGATGCGGTCGATTATCTCCTCGGTGAGCGACTTCGACTCCTCGACGGTGTCGGCGCGGCCGACGACGTTCCGGAGGATGCCCTGCATCGCGTTGTACAGCGACGCGTGGGAGGGGTTCGCCCGCCGGAGTGCGCTGGCGTTTCGCTCCAAGTCGCGTTCGAAGTCTTCGACCGTGGCGTGGTCGCGGTCGAGAAGTTCCTGAAGCGACCGGGCGGCCTTGATGGCGACGACCGAGGAACTGTGCGTCTGCATCTCCTTGATTTCCTCTATCGTCTCGTCTATCATTACGTAGACCTCACCGAGACGCGCCAAAGTCCTTCCGGGAAGGAGGGGCCGTCGCTGGTCGGGCGGGGTCGCGCCGCGGCGCCCGCGTGGCACCCGCCGGTACCGTTCTCGGTCAGTCGCCGTCCGCGCCTAACTCGACCTCGTCGGGGTCGCTCCCCCCGTCGCCCGCGTCCGTTCGCTTCGCGTACGCGAAGACGGCGACGGCGGTGAGGAACCAGATGATGGCCCCCACTCTGACGGCGAAACTGACGCGCGCCTCCCACGTCGGGAGCGTCACGCCCGTCGAGAGGAGTGCGACGACGGGTGCGCCGACGAGGATGGTGACGACGAACGTCGTCTGCATCACCCACCCGTAATCGACCCCGTCCGGGTTCGACCGTTCGACCGGTTGCACGGTCGAGGGTTAGACGGCGGGGGCTAATGCGTGCCGGTTCGTCCCCGGGCGTCGCGCGACGCCGTCAGCACTCGGGACTCGTGGACGTCGGGTCGCGCGGAATCGTCACCTCTCGGAGAATCGCCGACGTGTCGTCCGGCCGTTCGACGACGACGTAGTACGTCTGACCGGCCTCGCAGACGGCGTCGAGGACGCCGTCGCTCCCGCGCCCGTCGATGTGGACGCGGCCGCCGGGCGAGACGGTCGATTCGCCCGCCCGGATGCTCCGCCACGCGATTTCGTTCCCCGACTCGTCGCGGACGTAGACGATGGACCCGTCCGCCACGTCGCCGGCGACGTGGGAGACGTTGACGTACGCGCCGTTACCGCCGTTCCCCGCGCCGTCGGCGACGTACTCCGTCTCGAAGGCGACCTGCGGCGTCGGTTCCCGGAGGGCGTCGGCGAACTCGAACGCCATCACCGCGAGGGTGGTCGCGAGGAGGATAGCGACGACGAACAGCAACGCCGCGCCGACGACGGGCGAGACGCCCCGGGTCGGACGGAGGAGAGGGCGAGAGGGACCGAGAGAGCACATCGTACAGTTCGAACTACTGTCAAGACAAGTAAAACTACTGTTATGATGAAAGTGTTTCTGGATGACTGTTACGGCGACGGCCGTGAGCCGTCCGAACGGCCGACAACGAGCGATTTAACGCGGTGCCGACACACGAAGCGGGTATGACGACGGTACGTGACGTCCGCGAGAAGGCGGGGACCGAGCCGATAACGATGCTGACCGCGTACGACGCGACGACGGCGGGAATCGTGGACGAGGCGGGCATCGACGTCGTCCTCGTGGGGGACAGCATGGGGAACACGGCGCTCGGGTACGACACGACGCTCCCCGTGACCGTCGCGGAGGTCGAGTCGCGGACGGCGGCCGTCGCGCGGGCGACGACGGACGCCCTCGTCGTCGCCGACATGCCGTTTCTCTCCGTCGGCGTCGACGAGGCGTCGAGCATCGAGAACTGCGGGCGGATGCTCAAGGAGGCGCGCGCCGACGCGGTGAAACTGGAGTCCGGCCCCCACACCGTCGACCTGACCGAACGACTCGTCGAACTCGGCATCCCGGTGATGGCCCACCTCGGCCTGACGCCCCAACGGATGAAGGAGACGGGGTACGGCCGACAGGGGACGAACCGCGACGAGGCGCACGAGATTCTCGATTTGGCGCGCCGGCACGAACAGGCCGGCGCGTTCGCCCTCGTCCTCGAACACGTCCCGTCGAACCTCGCGGAGCAGGTGACCCAAGCGCTCTCGATTCCGACCATCGGCATCGGCGCGGGCGCGGAGTGCGACGGGCAGGTTCTGGTCGTGGACGACGTGCTCGGACTCAGCGACCGGTCGCCGCCGTTCGCGAAGCAGTTCGGCAACGTCCGCGAGGAGATGGCCGACGCCGTCTCGGCGTACCGCGAGGCGGTCGAATCCGGCGAGTTCCCCGGGGAGGAACACGGCCACGTACAGGAGGAGTTAGAGGACCTCTACTAACCCACCTTTTTCTCGAATCCGTTACTCGGCCCGCCGGTCCAGAAAGTCCGTCAGGGCGGCGTTGAACGCGGTGGGCGCTTCGAGCATCGCCAGGTGGGCGGCGTCCTCAACGACGGCCAGTTCGCAGTCGGGCAGTTCGTGGACGAAGTACTCGTGGTATGACCGAGGGGTGAGCTTGTCGTGTTCGCCGACGAGAGCCAGCGTCGGAGCGTCCACGTCGTCTAATTGCCCGCGCACGTCGAAGTCGTGGCAGGTCAGGAAGTCCCGTTCAGTGACCGCCCGCCCTGCCGCGAGCATCGCCTCGCGGGACTGCTCGACGTACTCCTCGGAGGGGTCGTGGAACAGTCGGTCCGGTTCGTGGAGGAACTCGACCGCACGCTCGAAGTCGTCGCGAAGCCACGCGAGCAAGTCGTCCAGAACGGACAGTCTCGCACCCGTGCCCGCGAGGACGAGGGCGTCGAGGGACACCTCGCGTTCGATGACGGCGGTGAGTGCGACCGCGCCGCCCAGCGAGTTGCCGACGAGGACGCTCGCGCCCGTCTCCTCCGTGACCGCCAGCACGTCGTCCACGTACGCAGAGAGCGCCTCGTAGCCCGCGTCGGCGTCCGCGTCGTCGCTCTCGCCGTGCCCGCTCAGATCGAGGGCGACGACCGGGTACTCGTCGGCGATTCGCAACTGCGACTTCCAGACGTCCTTCGTCCCGCCGCTACCGTGGACGAACAGAACCGTCGGCCCGCCCCCACCGCGGTCCGCCGTCCGATAGACCGTCTCTCGCCCGTGGTGTGTGACCGACTCCATACGGGAAGTTCGCTCCGTCGGCGTATAAACCCAACCCCATCCCTCTCCAGGAGGGGTGTGAACCGCAATTCAACCTGATTTCGAGAACCCCGACGCCGTCCACCGATTACCCTGCGACAGATTTAAATGTTCTCGGGCCTAACTTAGGGTTAGGAACCAACATGGACACGCAACAGTTCGCCGGTGGAAACGAGCGTTTCGTCCGCCGCTACGAATACGACGACAGTTGGGTAATCGCCGCGGACACGGGCCTCCCCGAGGAAGACCTGAATGTGGACATCGTCGGGACGACGGCCATCGTGGTCGCCGAATCGGGCGACAGAGTTACCGAAACGGAACTCGAACTTCCCGGAGAGGATGCATCGGTCGAGATGAACAACGGCGTACTCACTATCACCGTTCAAAAATGAAATTAATCGTTAAACCCCTGAAGCAGAAGGACGCCGGTCGAGGACTGGCGGCCATCGACCGCGAGGCGGCCGAGTCGCTCGGTCTCGAAGGCGGGGACTACATCCGCATCGAGAACGACGACGGCACGGCCATCGCTCGCGTCTGGCCGGGGTACCCCGAGGACCGGGGAACCGGCGTCATCCGTATCGACGGCCGACTCCGCCAGCAGGCGGGCGTCGGCATCGACGACCGCGTGCAGGTGGAGAAAGCCGACGTGAAGCCCGCCCAGCGGGTCTCCATCGCGCTCCCGCAGAACCTCCGCATCGGCGGTAACGTCGGGACGTACATCCGGGACAAGCTCTCCGGACAGCCCGTCACGAAGGGGCAGAGCCTCCAGCTTCCGCTGGGCTTCGGCTTCATGACCTCCTCGAACCAGACGGTCCCCGTCCGCGTCGCCTCCACCCAACCGCAGGGGACGGTCGTCATCACCGACTCGACCGAGGTCCAGATAAGCCAGAAACCCGCGGAGGAGATCCGCGAAACCGGCGGCGGCGGCACCGGCGAAGGCCCCTCCGTCGCGTACGAGGACATCGGCGGCCTCGACAGGGAACTCGAACAGGTCCGGGAGATGATCGAACTCCCGATGCGCCACCCGGAGCTGTTCAAGCGCCTCGGTATCCAACCGCCGCAGGGCGTGCTTCTCCACGGCCCGCCGGGCACCGGGAAGACGCTCATCGCGAAGGCCGTCGCCAACGAAATCGACGCCTCGTTCCACACCATCTCGGGCCCCGAGATAATGTCGAAGTACTACGGGGAGTCCGAGGAGCAACTCCGCGAGATATTCGAGGAGGCCGAGGAGAACGCCCCGGCCATCGTCTTCATCGACGAGATAGACTCCATCGCGCCCAAGCGCGGTGAAGCGGGCGGCGACGTCGAACGCCGCGTCGTCGCGCAGTTGCTCTCGCTGATGGACGGCCTCGACGAACGCGGCGAAGTGGTCGTCATCGGGGCGACCAACCGCGTGGACGCCATCGACCCGGCCCTGCGCCGCGGCGGCCGCTTCGACCGCGAGATCGAAATCGGCGTCCCCGACCGGGACGGCCGCAAGGAGATCCTGCAGGTCCACACGCGGAACATGCCGCTCACCGACGACGTCGACATCGACGCGTACGCCGACAACACGCACGGCTTCGTCGGCGCGGACTTGGAGAGTCTCGCCAAGGAGGCGGCGATGACGGCGCTCCGCCGCATCCGCCCGCAGCTCGACCTCGAAGCCGAGGAGATAGACGCCGAAGTGCTCGAATCGCTCGAAGTCCGCCCCGACGACTTCAAGGAGGCGATGAAGGGCATCGAGCCCTCCGCCCTCCGCGAGGTGTTCGTCGAAGTCCCCGACGTGACGTGGGAGGACGTCGGCGGCCTCGAGGACACGAAAGAGCGCCTCCGCGAGACCATCCAGTGGCCCCTCGAGTACCCCGAGGTGTTCGAGGCCATGGACATGCAGTCCGCGAAGGGCGTCATGCTCTACGGCCCGCCGGGGACGGGGAAGACGCTCTTGGCGAAGGCCGTCGCCAACGAGGCCGACTCGAACTTCATCTCCGTGAAGGGCCCCGAACTCCTCAACAAGTTCGTCGGGGAGTCCGAGAAGGGCGTCCGCGAGGTGTTCTCGAAGGCTCGGGAGAACGCCCCCACGGTGGTGTTCTTCGACGAGATAGACTCCATCGCGACCGAACGCGGGCAGAACACCGGCGACTCGGGTGTCTCCGAACGCGTCGTCTCGCAACTGCTGACCGAACTCGACGGCCTCGAAGCCCTCGAGGACGTGGTCGTCATCGCCACGTCGAACCGTCCGGACCTCATCGACTCGGCCCTCCTGCGACCGGGCCGCCTCGACAGGCACGTCCACGTGCCCGTCCCGGACGAGGACGCGCGCCGCGCCATCTTCGACGTGCACACCCAGCGCAAACCGCTGGCCGACGACGTGGACTTAGACGAACTCGCGGAACGCACCGAGGGTTACGTCGGCGCCGACATCGAAGCGGTCTGCCGCGAGGCGTCGATGGCCGCGAGTCGGGAGTTCATCCACAGCGTCTCGCCCGAGGAAGTCGCCGAGTCCGTCGGCAACGTCCGCGTGACGATGGGGCACTTCGAGGACGCCCTCAAGGAAGTCAGCCCCAGCGTCACCCAAGAGGTGCGCGAACGCTACGAGGAGATAGAGGAACGGTTCCAGACGAGCGGCGTCGAACCGGCCTCCGAGGCCGAAGTCAGCCGCACGTTCCAGTAATCGGCTGACCGCGGTCCCGAACCCCTCCCTCTGCCGCTCTGCGGTCTGCTCTCCCCCGTTCTCTCGTTTCTCGTCCCCCCTTCCGTCTCCGTCTCGGCGCTCCGATTCGGGAGCGAACACGATGGGTTTTTATCGCTCACGAGGACTACGTAGAAGTACGGCTTCTCTCGCTCGGACACGAGCAACTAGTTGAGCGTTTATTTCACCGGAAACGTGGTGTGTGAGAGTCACGTCTCTCGGCGCGTTCTCCCTCTCGATAGGGTCCGCAGGAACTCCGGAGTCGGCGTCGAAACTCCGATTCCGGCCGACGAGATACGGAGTCGCGTCCGGCGTTACGCGTCCAGTTCCTCGATGTCGGAGAGGATCTCCTCGGCGTGGCCCTCGGGGGAGACGCCCTCGTACGCGAGGACGACGTCGCCCTCCGGGCCGACGACGTACGTGTTGCGGAAGACGCCGTCGAAGGTGTTTCCGAACATGTTCTTCTCGCCGTAGGAGTCGTACGCCGACGCGACGTCGCCGTCCTCGTCCGACAGGAGGGAGAACGGCAGGTCGTGGTCGTCCTCGAACTCCTTGAGGTCCGAGACGGGGTCGTCGCTGACGCCGAGGACGGCCACGTCTCGCGTCTCGAACTCGTCCCATGCGTCGCGGAATCCGCAGGCCTCGGTCGTACACCCGGGCGTGTTCGCGCGCGGGTAGAAGTAGACGACAACGTAGTCGCCGCGGTAGTCCGACAGCGAAACCGTCTCGCCGTCCTGGTCCTGCAGTTCGAAATCGGGTGCCTCGTCGCCGACGCTGAGCATGTACGCTTCGTCGGTCTCGCGCCCCAAAATCTCGCCGGTTGCCGACCGCTCAGTCGAGTCGCTCCGCCGCCCCGCGTTCGACGAGGGGTTCGGCGTTCGTCGTCGGCAGGGTCACCACGTCCTCCGTCGCGAGGTCGTACTCGCGTTCGTCCACGCCGAATATCTGCCCCACGTCGCTGGTGATGCGGAGGGTCACGCGGTCGGTGTCGTCCGTCGGGGCCGGCGCGGCGGGTTCCGCCGACTCGTCGCCCGCCGGGGGTTCGGCGTCGGCGTCGGCCGTCGCACCCGCCTCGCCGTCCGGACGGCCGGCGTCGTCGGTCACCGCGTCGGCCGCCCCGTCTCCCGCGGGTCGGTCCGGCGTCTCGGCCGTCGGCGTCTCGGCGGCTTGAGCCTCCGCGGTCGGCGCGTCGGCGTCCGAATCGGATGTCTCGCCCGAGGGAGCGTCGCCGCCCATCGCCTCCGCGAGAACGTCGTCGGTCGAAGTCCCGTCCGCCGAGGGTTCGTCGGCGTTCCCGGAGGCCCCGTCGGTCAGTTCGTCGGACTCGGGGGCGGGGGCCGCGTCGCGGACGACCGACGCTCCGTCGCTTTCGCTCGTCTGGTCGTGCGTCGGCATCGGTTCGGTCGTCTCGTGCGGTTCGACCGTCCGCTTGCCGCCGAGAACCTCGAGGACGGTCCGCCGGTTCTCCTTGATGCGGCGCACCATGTCGTCGAACAGCGCTCGTTCCTCGGCGGTGAGGCCGTTGGTGTCGGCGCTCATGTCCGCGGCGGCGAAGGAGGCGAGCTTGACGACTTTGCCGACTCGGCGCTCGTAGATGGCCTCGACGACGTCCTCGGCCGTCTCTATCTCGTCGGTGAGTCGCCCCACGTCGGGGTCGGAGAAGGGGTCCTCGGCGGCCTCGGCGGCGCGCGTTCGCTCCGCCTTCCGTTCGGCGATGTAGTCTGCGACGTCCGCGTAGAACGAGTCGCGGAGGTGCTGGAGGCTGTCCTTCTGTCGCTCCGTCCGTCGGACGCTCCGTAACTCGTCTAAGTTCATTCTCTCACCTTCTCGGCTCTGCCGCGGGCCATCAGGAAGACCCCGAGGCACTCTTCGACGGACTGTCCTCCGCCGCTGAGTGTAAAGGTATCGCCGTCGAACTCCGCGGGTCCGGGGTCCGTCACGTCGATTTTGATCTCGCGCCCGCGGAACCGGTCGGGAACCGCGTCCTGGAGGGGGTCGAACGACTCCACCTCGTCGCGGTCCAACGCCCGGACGCGGAGGCCGGACCCGCCGTGGAGGCTCCCCGGAAGGCGGATGAGGCGCTTCGTGTCCGTCGTCACCGGTTCGTCGATGGGCGCGGTTTCCTCCTCTATCGCCTCCGCCGCGAGGGCGTCCACGAGGATTCGGGTGCCGGGGCCGCCGGCCTCGACGTTCCCCTCGCGGATGGCCTCGAAGTTGTGCCGGAGTTGGCCGTAGATGGTCTTCGCCCGGCCCTCGCCGATTCCCCGTAGTTCCTGCAACCGTTCGAGCGCCGCCTCCTCCTCCATCTCCCTGAGCGTCGAGGCGAGGTCGAGGAGGCGGTCGTGGACGCGTTCGCCCCACCCGCCGCGGCGTCGGAGGACGCGCCGGGTCGTCCCGCGAACCGATTCGGTCGCGATCAATCCGTCCACGTCTACGTCTATCGCGCGGACGTAGTCCACGATTTCGCGGCGGGCCTCGCTGTCGAGGGTCCGGACGCTCTCGTCTCTGACGTGGACGTGGTACCCGCGCCCGCCGGAGAAGACGACCTGCGTCTCCTCGAAGGCGAAGTCGTCCTCGACGAACTCCAGAAGGCGGAGGAGCGACTCCTTGCACGCCGCGAGCATCTCCGCGTACGACGTCTCCTCGGGGTCCACGCCCGGCAGGTGGTCGGCGTCCAAGTCGAAGACCAGGTCGGCCCCCTGCCATCCCTTCTCCTCCATCGTCCCCGCGCCGGGGTCGTCGAACCGCGCCGAGGAGAAGTAGACGTGCCGGGGGGCCGTCCGACGGAGGAAGTCCCCCAGGTCGCCCACGTCGAGGAGCGACTGGTGTCGCACCATCGTCGTCCCCCCCGCACTCCACGGGATGTACCCCCACTCGCGGCGTTCGGGCGCGGGAGGCAGCGAAGCGCCGACGCTCCGGTAGTAGTCCCCGAAACGCCCCTCCAGATACTCGCGTGTGCGCGCCTCCATGTCCTGCGGTGATTTCGAAGGAGGGGCTAAAGCCGTTGCGTCTCCGTCCGCCGCCCCGCCGCGACCCGCGAACGCCGCCGTCTCGCGCCAAACATAACTAACGATTAGAATAAACATTCTTACGCGTGCTATAACGCGGAAGGATTATCCCCGTCGAACGCTTACCTGCGAAAGCGGGCGAACCGTGCGACGGAGTAAGCTGGAGGGACATCGGCTCTAAAGCACGCACGACGGAGGGGAGAGACGGCCGGAAAATTCACCACAACACCGGTAGTATACAGTTCACCACAACGATAGTAGTAAGCGGCACCAAAACTATAAATAATTTTGATTCAAAGACACAGATTGTAATGGTTGATACTGACTCACGGACAGAAAAGCGGAGCCGCGTTTCGCGGCGACGCTTCGTGAAGGCGGCAGGCGCATCTGGAGTTGCGGTCGGTCTCGCGGGGTGTGTGAGCACCGGCGGCGGCGGGGGCGGCGGTGGCGGAAATACCGGCACGTCCACGCCGATAAGCACCAAAGAAGTGACCGAGGACGTCACCGTCCAAATCGCCGGCGACACTCGGATGGGTGACAACTCGAAGGCGTTCAAGAAGGCGCTGCACGACGCCGGCCTCCCGGACAACATCACCGTAGAGATCATCGCCGGCTCGCAGGTGACGAACAACCGACAGAACCAGTATCAGCAGTGGCTCTCCGGCGGTCGGAAGGAGCCGACGCTGATGATGATGGACAGCGGGTGGACGATTCCGTTCATTGCCCGCAACCAGATTCAGAACCTCACGGACGCGCTGCCGAGCGACATGGTGAATACGGTCGAAAACGAGTACTTCCAGGCCTCGGTCCAGACGGCCAAGAGCCCGGACTCGGGCGACCTGTACGGGATTCCGCTGTTCCCGGACTTCCCGACGATGCAGTACCGCAAGGACCTGCTTCGGAACGCCGGCTACAGCGACTCCGACTTCAACAAGTGGGCCACAGAGTCCATGTCGTGGAAGGAGTTCTCGAAGGTCACGAAGAAGGCCATGGAGGCGAACCAGGACATCGGTAACGGGTACACCTTCCAGGCCTCCGTCTACGAGGGGCTGTCGTGCTGTGACTTCAACGAGTTCATGACCTCCCACGGCGGGGCGTACTTCGGCAACCCCGAGAAGAACCTCTTCGGCCCCATCGGCGAGCGACCCATCACCGTCGACGAGCAGCCGGTTCTGGACTCCATCAAGATGGTCCGGACCTTCATCAACGGGTCCAAGGACAAACACTCCCTGGACGGGTACGAGGGCAACATCGCGCCGTCCGCGGTCCTGCAGTGGACCGAGGAACCCTCGCGCAAACCGTTCACCGGCGGCGACGCCATCATGCACCGCAACTGGCCGTACTCCATCACCATCAACGGTGCGGAGGACGTCTTCGGCAAGGACCTCGGCGTCATGCCCATCCCGTACGGCGTGCCCGAGAGCGAGGCGCAGTACCCGATGACCGGCGGTCCGGTCGCCGCGCTCGGCGGCTGGCACATGACGGTGAACCCGAACTCGCCGGGTAAGAAGAAGCAGGCCGCGGTGAAGGTCCTGCAAGCGCTGATGCAGGAGCAGTTCCAGCTCGATATCTTCGGGATCATGGGTTGGATCCCGCCGCGCCCGAAGCTCCTCGACTCGGACAAGGCGAAGCAGGTGGAGGTCATCGGCCGCTACCTGCCGCAGCTGAAGGTGGCCGGCGAGAACGCGATTCCGCGCCCCGTCACCGTGGTCTGGCCGCAGCAGTCCAGCAAGATAGCGAGCGAGGTCAACGCGTCGTACGCGCAGGAGAAGTCGCCGGAACAGGCGATGTCCGACCTCAAGTCCTCGCTCAAACAGATCGAACAGAGCGCTTAAGGGAAGCGCATACACATAAGTTCCCTCAACCACGTTATTATTTGTCATGGCGACCGAACAGGAGTCAGGTGAGGCACTGCGGGAGAGCTCCCGGAGTGGGCCATACGTGGCGCTCATCCGATGGATGGAGTCTCTATCGGAGACTGCGTACGCATACCTCCTTCTGGCGCCGGCGCTACTCCTCTTGTTAGTCATAGCGGTGTACCCCCTCATACAGACGTTCGGCTACTCGCTGTTCGCCGATCAGCTGACGGGGTCGTCGCGACTGGGGGAGTTCGTCGGACTCCAGAACTACGTGGCCCTTTTAACCGGTGCACGCAACTTCGCACTCCCGTCGAACTTCCTCCCGAATCTCACGTCACAGTTCCCGTTCATCAAGAACGTGTACAGCAGCGCGCTGATGGTCACGCTCATCTTCACAGGGTTCAGCGTCCTGTTCGAGACCCTCGTCGGGTTCGCACAGGCCCTCGTCCTCGACCAGGACTTCCGCGGTCGTCGGTGGGTCCGCGTGGCCATCATCATCCCGTGGGCCGTCCCCATCGTCATCCAGGGGATGATCTTCTACCTGATGTTCCAGCCGAACATCGGGTTCCTCGTCGGGACGCCGCAGGACCCGGCGTTCCTGAACCAGATCGGCCCGCTGAGCATCAGTTACACGCCGCTTCGGAACACCGCGGACTCGTTGTTCCTCATCATCATCGCCGACGTCTGGAAGACGTCCGCGTTCATGGCGCTTCTCATCCTCGCGGGTCTGCAGAGCATCGACCGCTCTCTGTACAACGTCGCGAGGGTGTCGGGCGCGACCAAGTGGCAGCAGTTCAAGATGATAACGTTCCCGCTCATCCTGCCGACGGTGCTGGTCGCGATGCTGTTCCGCACCATCGCGGCGATGCGGGTGTACGGTATCATCGAGACGATGGCGGGGTGTACGACCGTCCCGTCGCTGTCGTGTCTGGTCGTCACGACGTTCAACAACTCGTTGTACGCGACGTCCGCGACGGTGGCGTTCATCACGGCGGTGCTCATCGGCATCGTCGTCTCCGTGTACATCGTCAAGTTCGCGGACGCCGAAGGAGGGTTCTGACCATGCCAGGAAAGACACGACCCGACGGCGGAACGAACGTCGGAACGAGGCAGGATGCAGAGATCCACCGTGGCCCGTTCGAGCGGTGGGTGAACAAGGCCATCAAGAACCCCGAGCGGGCCAACAGAGCGATGTTCTACGTCGCGACCATCTTCTTCCTGGTCACGACGCTGTTCCCGTTCTACTGGCTGTTGGTGCTGGCGCTGACGCCGAACAACCTCATCACCGACATGGGGTTGGTGCCGAAGGGGTTCAACCCCGAGGTGTTCGTGACCATGTTCCAGCGGGTGCCGTTCCACTGGTACATGTTCAACAGCTTCGTGCTCGGCATCGCGACGACGGCCATCGTGCTGGTGTTGGCCAGTCTGGCGGGGTACGTCTTCGGTCGCCTCAACTTCCCCGGGAAGTCGGTGCTGATGCTGGCCATCCTGGCGATATCGTACTTCCCGCCGGCGGCGTTCTTCCTTCCGCTGTTCGAGCTATTCACCGGTAATCTCGCCATCTCGATCGGCCCGGTTACCGTCTCCAGCCCGGACCTGTTCAACACGCCAGCGCCGATGGTGCTACCGTTCAGCGCGCTGTTCATGCCGCTGTCCATCTTCATCCTCACCACCTTCTACGGGCAGATCCCCGACGGGTTGGAGGACGCGGCGCGGGTCGAGGGGACGACGCGGCTCGGAGCCCTGTTCCGGGTCATCATCCCCCTCTCCGCGCCGGGCGTCGCCACTGCGGGCGTCCTCACGTTCATCAGCGTGTACAACGAGTTCTTCTTCTCGTTCCTGATGAACAACGGCGAGGCGTCCTCGTGGGCACCCATCGTCGCGGGTATCCTGAAGTACCAAGGGCAGTTCGACACGCCCTACAACCTGATGGCGGCGGCGAGCATCGTCGGCGTCCTCCCGGTCGCCATCCTCGTCATCATCGCACAGGAGAAGATCGTCAGCGGACTAACCGCCGGAGCACTCAAGGAGTAAACCAATGGGAGAAGTCAAACTCGAACACGTAACGAAACGATACGCCGACGTAACGGCCGTAGACGACATGAACGTCGAAATAAGGGACGGCGAGTTCGTCTGTCTCGTCGGTCCCTCGGGCTGCGGTAAATCGACGACCATGGAGATGGTCGCCGGACTCACCAAACCCACGGAGGGCGAGGTGCACATCGCCGGCCGCAACGTGACGAACCTGCCGCCGAAGGACCGCGGGATCGCGATGGTGTTCCAGAACATCGCGCTGTTCCCGCACATGGACGTCTACGACAACATCTCCTTCGGTCTTCGCCTCCGCGACTTCGACAAGGAGGAGATAGACCGACGGGTCGACCGCGCCTCCGACATCGTCCAGTTGGAGGGCATGCTCGACCGCATGCCCGACGAGATGTCGGGCGGCCAGCGACAACGCGTCGCCATCGCGCGCGCCATCGTCCGGAACCCCGAAGTGTTCCTGATGGACGAACCGCTGGCGAACCTCGACGCGAAGCTCCGCGTCCACATGCGGACGGAGCTCCAGCGCCTCCACAAGGAGCTGGACACGACCATCATCTACGTCACCCACGACCAGGCGGAGGCGATGACGATGTCCGACCGCATCGCGGTCATCGACTCGGGGCAGCTCCAGCAGATAGACCCGCCGTTGACCTGCTACAACGAGCCCGCGAACCTGTTCGTCGCGGGCTTCATCGGGTCGCCCGCGATGAACTTCGTGGAGGGAGAGGTGGCCGAAAACGGCTTCGCCAGCGAGAACGTCGAAGTGGCGTTCGACCCCGCCGACCACGGCCTCACGGTGGGCGACGAAGTGACGCTCGGGGTCCGCCCCGAGGACGTCTACCTGACGCGGGACTCCGAACTCACGACGCCGACGCAGCCCATCGACGCGAAGACGGACGTCCTCGAACCGATGGGCGACGAGATATTCGTCTACCTCCTCTTAGACGAGGAGGCGGGCACGGACCTCGACGACATGGCCGGCGATGCATTCGCAGGCCAACTACTGATGAGCGTCGCACCCGACTCGGAAATCGAAGAAGAGGAGGACGTCGACGTCGTACTCGACCGCTCGCGCGTCCACCTGTTCGACACGAACTCCGGCGAAGCGATCGTCCACGGCATCACCTCGAAGATGCCGACGACGAGTGCGGACGAGACGCCCGCCGAGGGCGACGACTGAAACGGAACGGCGCGCGAAACGACCCGGCACGATAAGTGCCACCAATCCCTCCTTCAGAACATGGTCAACGAACTCGGGTGGCTCTATCTCGGCGGGATGACCGTGCTGTTCTTCTTCTGGGCGTACGGCATCGTGTCGTTCGTCCTCGACCTGAAGAACACCATCGTCCCGAAGACGAGACAGTACATCCGCGGCCGCCGCCGCCTCAAAGAAGAAGAGGAAAGAGAGAAGGAGAGGGAGGAGCGTGAGAAACAGCTGTACTGATTCCGCTTCGAGCAGAACGCCCGGAGCAGGACGGAACGAGTCACTTAACAATACGAGTAGTAAATGATTGCAACATGAATTCCGAGACCCCCGTACGCGTCGGCATTATCGGCCTCGGCAACATCGGCCACTACCACGCTGACAGATTACTCGAACTTGGAGCCAACCTCGTGGGAGGGTTGGATATCCAAGCCGATGCCCGCCGTCGCTTCGCCGAGAAGTACGACGTGAACACGTACGAAGAGAAGGGACAGCTGTTCGCGGACGCGGACGCCGTCATCATCACCACCCCGAACAGGTTCCACGAAGAGTACGCCGTCGCGGCGTTGGAGGCCGGTCTGGACGTACTTCTGGAGAAACCGCTCGCGCACTCGCTGGAATCCGCCGAGAACATCGTCGAAGCCGCAGAGGCCGCCGAGGGCTTCTGCATGGTCGGGTTCAACAACCGCTTCGGAAGCCCGGTGGAGGTCATAAAGCACCACCAGTCGCAGGGCCGGTTCGGCGAGATTCAGCACATCGAAGCGAACTACATGCGCCGCCGCGGCATCCCCGGGCGGGGGTCGTGGTTCACCTCGAAGAGCATCGCCGGCGGCGGGTCCGTCATCGACATCGGCGTCCACGCCATCGACCTCGCCCTCTTCTTCCTCGATTTCCCCGAGGTGGAGGAAGTGTCGGCGATCACCCGGTCGCAGTTCGGTAACCGCGAGGACTACGCGTTCGTCGAGATGTGGGGCGAAGACGTCGGGCCCGAGGGGTTCAACGTGGACGACTCCGCCTCGGCGTTCATCCGGTGCGCCGACGGCAAGACCATCTCGCTCGAAGTCGCGTGGGCGACGAACCGACCGACGAACGACGAGTTCTTCCTCCGCGGGACGGACGCCGGCGCACTGTTCGACCGGGGGAACCACGAACTGACCATCTACGAGTCCGGCGTCGGCGGCCGGAACCACCTCACCGAGAGTCAGGTCGAGACGCAGTCGAACGACACCCACAAGTCCGAACAGAAGATCTTCCTCGACGCCGTCCGGAAGGGCGAAGCGCCGGGCGTCAACACGCCCGAACAGGGTCTCGAAGTCCAGCGCGTCATCGACGCCATCTACCGCTCCTCCGAGATGGGACAGGCGATTCAACTCGACGGGGCGAGCGCGACGCCCGAAGCGACGCCGAGCGACGACTGACGGCCCCGCGTTCTCCCCTTCTTTCCCTCTCCTCTCTCCGGTCTACCCTTCTCTCCCTCTCCTCTCTCCGGTCTACCCTTCTCTCCCTCTCCTCTCTCCGGTCTCTCCTCCACCCTCTCTCCGAAACCGAACGCCGCAGTCGGGAAAGGCTGAAGCGTTCGGCCACTCCACGCACTGGTATGTCACTACTCGACTCGCTCCGTCGGCCGGAGTACACGGGCGAGAGACGCTGTTGGCCGTGTACCGCCGTGAACGGGTTCGTCGTCGTCGTCGCCGCCGGGATTCTCGCCATCCTCTCCTTTCCCGTCGGCGTCCTCGCCCTCGGCGTCGGGGCCGCCCTCGTCTACCTCCGCGGGTACGTCGTCCCCGGCACGCCCGAGTTCGCGCCGCGCCTCGTCGCGTCGCTCGGGGTGGAGTCGCTGTTCCCCCACGCCGACGGGGGGCGGACGCGGCGCTCCGACGACCTGACCGACGAGGCGGTGGACGGCGAGGAACTCGTCGGTGTCCTGTTCGAGACGGGCGTCGTAGAGGAAGCTCCGGACGGAGCGCTCGAACTCTCCGAGGAGTTCGACGAGTCGTGGGAGCGAGAGATGGCGGCGCTCCGCGACCGCTCCGACGACGAACTCGCGGCCGTCGTCGCCGACGCCGCGCCGTTCGAGGCGGCGGGCGAACGCGCCTACGGCGGACTGAGCATCGAGGGACCGACGCGCGCCGTCTGGCTCTCGCGGGTCCACGGCATCGCCGACGCCGCCGCGGTTCGCGCCCTCGCGGAGGCCGGCGTGCCGGAGCGATACCGCGCCCACGCGACGACGCCGCTTCGGATGTTCGTCGAGACGTGCCCCGACTGCGGCGGCGACGTGGTGGAGACGACGAAGAGCAACTGCTGCGGCGGGTCGGGGAGCGTCTACGAGTCGCCGGACGACGAGGTGTTGGCGTGCGAGTCCTGCGGCGCCGTCGTCTACCAGTTCGACGAGGAGGTCGCCGACGGGGACGAACCGGAATCGGCGTGAGAAGGCGGTCTCAGATGGTGTGCTCTCGGTCCGGCACGGAGTCGCGGCCGAGCAGGATCTCCTGCGCTTCGACCTCTTCGAGTGCGGCGACGAGGCCCCCCACAGAGACGGTTCCGTCCGGCGTCTCCACTTCGAGCGAGGCGACTTCCTCGGACTCCTCGAACTGCGTCTGGTTGACGCGCCCCTCGACGACGACGGGGTCGCCCGTCTCTATCTCCCGCCCCGCGACGGAGGCGTAGAACTCGCCGTCGAGTTCGCGGACGTCCTTGACGGCGCGGCGGATGGAGGCGTACCGCCGCGGGAACGGCCGGCGCTTCCCGTTGGCGGCCAGCGTCTCGGCCGTCGTCCAGAGGACGGTGCCGAAGAACCCGGAGACGAGGAACCCGAGCGCCGAGCGGTTGAAGATGACGCCGTAGCGGTCCCGGTCGTCGCGGAGGGCGTCCTGCGTCGCGTAGATGGAGTACTCGCCGTCGGCGACGGCGAGGACGGGCGTCGTGATGCCGCGACGGGCGCGGGCGCGGGTCGCCACTTCGAGGTAGTCGAACTCCTCGGGCGAGGGTGCGCGCGCGGCGGGTGTCACGAGCAGGTCGATACTGACGCCGCCGTCGATGGCCTCCGCGAGGTCGTCGCGGAACCGACGGAGGAGGTCCGGCGTCAGAGAGAGGACGAGTTCGTACTCCGCGTTGTCGATAATCTCCTCGATGTACCGGAGGATGGTCGAACGCGACTTCACGAGGGAGACGGCCTCGGTGTCGCGGGCGGGGGCGGTGTACCGCGCTTCGAGTTCGTCGATGAGTTCGCCGAGCGACGTCTGGATGTTGCCGAAGGCGTCCTCGGGGTTGACCGCGACTATCTTCATCGGGCGGGACTCGCGGAGTTCGACCAGCCCCCGGTCCGAGAGGCTCCGGACCGTGTCGTACACCCTCGGTTGCGGGATGTCCGTCCGGTCTGCGATTTCGGAGGCGGTGAGTTCGCCGTGTTCCAGAACCGCGAGGTAGGCGTCTATCTCGTACTCGCCGAGGTTGAACCGGTCCCCGACGCGTTCCATCGTCAGCCGAAGATCGTCTGCCATACCACGTAGTATTCTTCATGGACCTTGATGTTTACTATGGTTCGAGTAGCACCGATTTTCGGAACATCGTGGTATCCCACGGTCCCGAACGGCCGCTTACATGTACATCCGGTCTTCCGACAGGTCCGCCTCCTGTTCGTGCATCCGCTCTTCGATTTCGCTGTAGTGTTGGCGCACCTCCGCGGCGAACTGTTCGAGGGGGCCGGCGTCCACGCCGAGTTCGTAGACGGACTCGACGGCTTCGACGAGTCGAATCGACGCCTCGACGTCCGGCGCCTGCGCGTGAACGGGCGTGACGTAGACGCCGACTTCGAGCGGGGAGGTGAGGCCGCGTTCGACGAGTGCGCCGTTCACGCCGTCGAGGAAGCCGTTGCCCATCGGCGTGACGTCCGTCTCGTCGAGTCGCCGTTCGCGGTAGCCGTCGGTGGCGACGAAGTACGTGCGGTGTTCGTCGGGGCCGTGTGGCATGGGGACGCCGGCGAGGACGGCCACGTCCGCGACGCCGTTCTCCCCCGCCCACGCCGCGACGGCGTCGGCGAACGTCTGCCCGACGGGGGCGGGCACGAACAGGTCGCCGACGAGGACGGTCACGTCCAAATCGTCCCGCGAGAACAGTCGCGTGTGGTGCCGCGGACGCCCGTTCTCGAACGGCGTGACCGAGGGCAGACCGTCCACTTCGAGGTGCCCCCGTTCTTCGAGGCTCAGGTGGTTCACGAGGTAGTCCGCGGCGGTTCGCCCCGCGAACCCGAACGAGGAGAGTCCGACGAGAAGCGTCTCGCTCGGGTCGCTCTTGTGGGCGATGCGAAAGTCGGGCGACTTCTGGAAGCGGCCGAACATCGGTACTCCGTAGGCGGCGCCTCGACTTATTCTTCCCTCGTGTCTCACCCGAACAGTCCCGTTCCCGTGGGAGGGACGAACGCAACGAGCCGAGAGCCACGACCGGCGACGAGTGTGGGCCTTTTTTCTTCCGGTAGCGCCGAGGGTGTCCGTATGCAGTCGGGCACGACTACGGGGACGACGGGGACGACCACGCCCGGAACGCCCGGCGGCCCCGTACAGACGCCGCCTACCGAGGCCGGCGAGGCGTTGGGGAACGTCCTCCCCGAATGGCTGTTCGTTCCGGGGTGGCAGTACGTCGCCGCCGCCGTCGTCCTCGTGGCCGGGTACGCCCTCTCGCAGTACGCCAGTCGGTTGCTCGGGCGACGCGTCGCCCGACGCTTCCGCAGGCAGAGCGTCGCCCAGACGGTTCTCAGGCTGATTCGGTTCTCGGTGATGGCCGTCGCCGTCGCCGTCGCCATCAACCTCCTCGGCTTCGAGTTCGGCGACATCGTGCTGTCGGTGACGGTGTTCTCGGCCGTCCTCGGTGTCGTCCTCGCGCCCCTCGTCGGCAGCATCATCAGCGGCCTGTTCATCCTCGCCGACGAACCGTACGAGATCGGCGACATGATAGAGTTGGAGGACGGGCGCAGGGGGTTCGTCGACGAGATCACCATCCGCTACACGAAGGTGTACACGCTCGACAACACCTCGCTCGTCATCCCGAACGCGAACATGCGCGAACGGTTCGTGACGAACTACTCCGCCGAGGACGAGCGAATCCGCCTCAGCCTGCAGGTTCTCGTCACCTACGAGTCCGACGTGGAACGCGCGCGGACACTGATGGAGAACGCCGCCAGCGGCGTCGATGAGGTCATCGAGGGCGGCCCGAACATCCGTATCGGAAGCGCGCGCTACCCCGCGCGGCCGACGGCGTACATCGACGAGTTCGCAGACAACGGCATCCTCGTCACCCTCCGGTACTGGGCGAAGAAGCCGTACAAACTCCTCACGGTTCGCTCCCGCATCCAGACGAAACTCTGGGAGCAGTTCGAGTCCGACCCCGACGTCGAGATGGCCTACCCCCACCAGCACGTCGTCTTCGACGACACCAGCGGAACGCTGCACGCCGAGATGACGGCGAACGGCGAGGCGGAGAACCCGACGGCGTCCGCGCCGGACGCCGCCGCGAATCCGGACGAGGGGACGTCGTCGCCCCGCGGGACGAACTCCGGCGACGTCGACGGACGGACCGGCGGCCCGTCGGACGGGGTCTGACCGCGGCGCGCCGAACGGTCCGTCCGACCGCCGAACGGGCGACGGACCGCGGACCGAGAAGGGAGGGACTTCGGACGCGAAACGCCGCTCTTCCGACCGTCTGGGGCGCTACTCGCTGGCCACCTGCCCGGGTTGCACCGTGATGACGGTGCAGTCGAGTTTCTGTCTGAGGTACGTCTCGATGTCCGGGTCGTCGAGGAAGCGCCGGAGCATCCGCCGCCACCGACTCGCCTGCTTCGACCCGATGACGACGATGTCGGCGCGTTCGGCGGCCACCTCCTCCAGGATAGTCTCCTCGACGAGGAAGCCGCGGCGGACGACGTAGCGCGTCTGTTCGAGCGATCCGAACTCGCGTTCCACCGCGCGCTTGAGTTCGGCGCGAGTCACGCCCCGGTTCTCCTGATACAGGTCGACGTGGAGGACGGTCAGTTCCGCCGTTCGCTCCTCGGCGATGCGGGTTGCTTCGGTCAGCGTCGCTTCGGAGTGTTTCGTCAACGGGTACCGGACGGGGACCACCACACGGGTCATCGATTTATGAAAGTGCCCGCCTGTTCTCAACCTTTCCCCTTCGGAGAGCAACCCCGCGACTCAGTCGTCGTCCGCGGGCGCGCCCTGGACGCGGCGCATCCGCCCCTCGACTTCGGGGCTGACGCCGCACTCGCGGGCATACTCCGCGAGGACGTCGTGGAGGATGTCGCCCTCGCCGACGCGGTGGGACTCCTCGATGGTCGGGAACTCGTGGTCGGAGTGGAGGACGTAGTCGGAGGTGGCGACGGTGTACGTCGCCTCGGGGTCCACGGGGTCGCCGCCGACGCGGGCGGCGAGGACTGCCGCCGTCTCCTCGTCTAAGACGAACGACGCGCCGCTAACGTGACCGTGCCACCAGTCTGGTTCGCCGAAGTCCACCGTCGCCGACGAGCACTCGCTGAACACCCGCTTCAGTTCCGCGCCTGTCAACTCGACGGTGACGAGGGGTTCCTCGAACGGGACGAGGCTGATGCAGTCTTTCAGCGTCACCTCCCCCGAGATGGCGGGGCCGTCGCGGATGCCCCCGCTGTTTTGAAGCCCGACGTCCGCGCCGGAGGCCCACCGGTAGGCGTCCGCGACGAAGTTGCCGACGCGGCACTCCCCGCGGTGGACGGCTTGGTCCGACCGTTGGATGGGCGTCTCGACGGTTGCGACCACCTCGTCCAGTCCGGCGGCCTCGATTCGCCCCCGCAGTCGGGATGCGACGGCGGCGACGGGCGGGGCATCCACCGTCTCGTGTCGCGTCGCAGTCGCGCCGTCGTCGCCGAGTTCAACTTCGTAGACGGCGTGACCGTTGACCCCCGGCCGGAGAAGGAGCGTGTCTGCGACGCGCTCGTGCCGCTCTGAGTGGACGTGTCCGCCGAGGACGACGTCCACGTCCGCCCGGCGGGCCAGTTCGTCGTCGCCGCCGCCGAGGTGCGAGAGGGCGACGACGTAGTCGACCCCCTCGTCTCGAATCGCCGCGACGGCGCGTTCGGCCGCCTCGTAGGGGTCCGAGAAGGAGAGGTCCGCCGCCATCGGATTCAGCGAGGGCGTCGCGGGGTCGGTGACGCCGAAGAAGCCGACGCTGTCGCCGTCCGCTTCGAGGACGGCGTAGGGGTCCACGTGGTCCGCGGCGAACCGGTTCCCGTCCTCCTCGCGGACGTTCGCGGACACCCACGTCTGCGGGGCGTCGGCGACGAGGGACCGCGCCGCCGCGGGGCCGTAGTCGAAGTCGTGGTTGCCGAACGTGGAGATATCGGTGCCGACGGCGTCGAAGAAATCCAGCGCCTGCCGCCCCCGGTCTACGAGGGGCAGGACGCCCGGCGACGTGTTGTCGCCGCTACCGCAGACGAGAGCGTCCTCGTCGTCGAGTGCGCGGATGCGCCCGGCGAGGCGGGCGACGCGTACGGGGTCGTCGTAGACGTTCTCGATGTCGGAGTAGTGGAGGAGACGCGGCATCCACGTGTGGTGGCCCTGCGACGGAAATGAATTCGTCGGTTACTGTCAGAACGACGCTCTATCGCGTGATCTGATCCGTCTCCGGACGAGACGGTTCGGTCGGCGTCGGTTCGAGGCACCGTCCGGTCGGGAGAGCGGGTTACTCCTCCGGCGATTCGAGTTCGAAGGCGACGGTGACTTCCGCTTGGTACTCTCGGTTCTCCACGGCGGCGATCTCGACGCCGAGTTCGTCCACCTCCAACCACTTGACGTTGTTCAGCGTCTCGTCGGCGCGGTCTATCGCGTCGTCCACCGCGCGGTCGAAACTCTCCTCGCTCCGCCCGATGAGCGTTATCTTCTTGAACACCATGTTCGCGGTATTGTTATCGGTCTGTTATGATAAAGAACGGGGCCGATTCGACGACCGGCGGTCCCTCGGACCGGCGGACGCCGCGGTTCACCCCCTCCGCGGGCGCGAGGACTCCAGTTTCGCGACGAGGTGTTGGACGACGACGCTCAGCTGACTGCTCCCCCAGAGGGCGACGACGACGCCGCCCACCATATCGAACACGAGGTCCATCATCGAGTCGCCGAGTCCGTACTGCGTGAGGACGGCGTCCGCCCCCAGCAACTGCGCCGCGAGACCGATGAGGAACTCCAGAACCTCCCAGAAGACGCCGGCGGCGACGACGAAGAGCAGGATGAACACCAACATGAACTCGTCGGGGAGGTAGATGCTCGCCGTGTGTTCGTCGAGGGCGCGCGCGACGGAGTAGCCGACGGCCGCCACGAGGGTCGCAGAGAGGGTGTGGGTGAGGTGGTCCCACCCCGGGACGTTGGCGTAGAAACTGCCGACGCCGGGGAGGCCCACCGTCCCCCACGCATGGAGGAAGACGGCCCCGGTTATCCAGAGGACGAGTCCGGCGTCGAGGGGGACGGAGTAGTCGTGTTCGAAGATGCCGGGGAGGAACGTCACGCCGAGTGCGAACAGCGTGTTGACGATGACGCCGACGTTGCGCTCCCAGAGTCCGACGAACAGGAAGCCCACGAGGGCCGTCTGCATCGCGCCGACGAGTACGAGTTCCTGCTCCGAGGAGAGGTCGAGGTGGAAGACGTCGCGCCACTTCATCGCGCCGCTTCCTCGCTCTCGCGGATTCGCTCCGTCTCGGGAAGCCGCCGTTCGAGGTGCGCGCGGCGGCGGAAGTAGTACTCGAAGAGGACGCCGCCGAAGACGCCCGCCACCGTCGCCGCGACGAAGTCCCACATCAGCATCTCCTCTATCACCTCCTCGGGGCGGCCGTCGTAGAGGAACGACGTCCCGAGGAGCACGTCCGAGAGCCATCGGACGACCGCCCAGATGCCCGCGGCGGCCATCGTGGCGACGACGACGAACACGAGCGCGAAGGTGTAGTTCATCCGGACGGGGGTGAACACGTCGAGTTCGACGGCGACGATGAGCGCCACCGCCGCGACGGCGACGTACGTCGTCACTCGCCCGGTGAACGTCATCCCGCCGACGGTTTCGCCGACGATGAGGGCGCGTCCGAGAAACGGCAGCGCCGCGATGAAGAGCACTTCCCACGGGAGCATGGCGCTGGAGTCGCGGAACGCCACCGCGGGGACGACGGCGACGGCGGCGACGGCCACCGCGAACCCGGCCCACTCCAGTTCGCCGAGGAGGAACCGCGTGGCGCCGACCGCCAAGAGAGCGACGACGAGAATCCATCCGAGCACCGCGTTGACCCGCCGACTCTCGACGACGCTACGCAGTCCGGTGTCTGGCATGACTCACGATTGGTTCGCTCGCACAGAAAAGAGTTACCGCACCGTCGTCACCGCGCTTCGGGGTGGACCACGTCGTAGTCGCCGCCGTCCTCGACGCCGATGACCGCCCACTCGAACGAGGGGTCGGCGCTGCGCAGCTTCTCCGTGAGGTTCCCCGTCGCCTCCTTCCACGTGACGAAACACCGGAGACCATAGCCGTCGTCGGTGTCCGCCGGCGAACCGCCGTCCGCGATGGCGCGCCGTCGTAACTCTACCGTATCGGTATCGAGTGCGGTCACGCGGACCGTTCGCCACTTTCTCTCGGCGACGAAATCGGAGCCGTCGCCCGAGACGGTGTACCCGAGTCCGCTGAATATCGACTGGGCTTCCTCCGCGGGAGGCATGCTGACAGGGGGCATGTACTCGACCGTACTACTCCCCGGAGCATAAACCTTGTCACGAATTCACACACGTGCGGAACGACGTACCGTCCGTTCGGCCGTCACTCGTGGGCGGCGTCCCACTCGTCGGGCTTTCGGATGTTCCCGCAGACGTTGCACTCGATACGACCCATCGTGTCCATTGCGTTGTCGAGGGAGTCGCAGTTTCCGCAGAAGTAGCCCCAGCGATGTTCCCTGTTCGGGTCGGAGTACACGACGAAGAACGGTCCCTTCGCGCCTCTGTCGGCGTCGCTCCGGTCGAGAAACAGCGTCTCTCCGTCCTCGGTCCGCACTCGTTCCAGTTCGGTCTCCATGCCCCCGTGTTCGGCGGCCGGAGGTTTATGCCTGACTTCCCCGCCGAACTACGTCCGGAACGACTCGCCGCACCCGCACTCGCTGACGATGTTGGGGTTCTCGACGTGGAAGCCCGCCCCCTGCAGGCCGCCCTCGAACTGCAGGGTCGAACCGCCGATGTAGTTGATGCTGGCGGGGTCCACGAAGACGCGGAGTCCGTGCTGTTCGACCACCGCGTCGTCCTCTTCGGGTTCCGCCTCGAAGCGCATCCCGTAGGAGAGGCCCGCGCAACCGCCCTGCTGGACGAACAAGCGGAGGCCGCCCACGTCGGTGTCCATCCCCTCCGACTCCATGAGGCGGCGCGCCTCCTCCGCGGCCGACTCCGTGACTGTCACGCGGGTGCCGGACCCGCTCTCGGCCGATTCTGTGCTCATGGATACCGATACCAGATGGAAGATGTTAACGTTGACGCCGGTGGAACAGATTCGACGGGTCACTCGCCGTCTTCCGCCGCCCGCCGGAGGATCCGCTCTACGGTCTCGTACTCCTCGAACTCCCCCGCGGGCTGCTTTCCGCGCACGGACTTGAACGCGGCCGGATGAGCGGTGGTGCTCTTCGTCCCCGTCGCCGGGAACTCGACGCTCTCGCCGTCGTACGTCACCCGCACCGTCACCTCGTCGCCGGGACGTATCTCGGGAGCGTCAGCGTCCTCGACGTGACCGTTTATCGCCACCCCCGGGTTCCCGCCCGCCGCGTCCGACTCTCCGAGGGCCCCGCACGTTATCCGCCCCTCGCCGAGTCGGTACCGCCGTTCGTCGGCGAAGCGAATCTCCGCGTCGAGTCCGCCGGTGCCGATTTCGACGCTCGTCTCGGACGTGTCTGACATGAATCGTGGAAGGGGACGAGCACACAATCTCCTTTCGGCCCGTCGACGGCGGCGTTCGACCGTCTCGACGCCTCCCGACCCGCCTCACTCGCCCGTCTCCACCGGCCGGACCGCACTGGCGACGAACGCCCCTTCGCCGCCCGCGTCGGCGGACACCTCCGCGTCCGCGAACCCGGCTTCGCGGAGGGCGGTCCGGACGCTCTCGGGGTCGTACGTCCGAACCCGCCGTCGCTCCGTCGTCACCGCCGTCTCGCCGGTTCGCCGGTCGGTGACGCGGTAGTCCGACCGGACGACGACGGGGTTCCGCGCCACGTCCACCGCGCGTTCGAGGTGGTACCTCGCGTCCCGGAACGTCTCGACGCCCGAGGCGTCCACCGCGCGGGCGTCCGACGGCGCGTCGAAGACGAGTATGCCGCCCGGACGGAGCGACTCGCGGGCCGCCTCGCAGAACTCCCCGAGGGGGGCGGAGGCGGCGCGGTAGTCGAACGCGCAGGCGGCGTCGAACCGGCCGCGGAACGGGAGGCGCGTCGCGTCGCCGAGGACGACGTTCAGCGACCGCATAGCCGCGAAGGAGAGCAGTTGCGGGTACGAATCCACGCCGACGGCGTCGTACCGCGCCGAGAGGCGGGCGAGGAGTTCCCCCACGTCGCAGCCGAGTTCGAGGACGCGCGACACGTCCGCCGGCAGTCGAGCGTCGAGGATTCGTCGCCGCGCGTCGAGCGTTTCGTCGTCGCCCGCTTTCAGGCGCGCGTACAAGGGTGCGAGCGTCGTGTACAGCGAGTGCTCGCCGTCGGGGTCCGAGAGGACGGCTTCGCACATGTCGCCGAACGACGGCGGACGGGACCGTGATGGACTCACGCCGTCACTCGCCCGCGCCCGAATCGTCGCCGAGGCGCGTCCGGACGCTCTCCGCGTGCGCGCCGAGTCCTTCCGCCTCGGCGAGCGTCGTGATGGTGGGAGAGAGGTCCGAGAGCGCGTCCTCGTCGAGTCGTTGCACCGTCGAGGAGCGCAGGAACGTGTCCACCGAGAGGCCGCCGTAGCGCTTCGCGCCGCCGGAGGTGGGGAGGACGTGGTTGGTGCCGGAGGCGTAGTCGCCGGCGGCGACGGGCGTGTACGGGCCGAGGAAGACGCTGCCCGCGTTGGAGATGCGGTCCAAGAGGGCCTCGTCGTCGTCGGCCTGAATCGAGAGGTGTTCGGCCGCGTACTCCTCGGCGAACAGCACCGCCTCGGACATCGACCGGGCCAAGAGGACGCCCGAGGCGTCGTTCGAGAGGGCGTCTTCCACCACGTCGGCACGTTCCGCGTCAGCCGCCCGCGCCGCGGCGGCGTCCGCTATCTCCGCCGCGAGTTCGGCGTCGGCGGTGACGGCGACGACGGAGGCGTTCGGGTCGTGTTCGGCCTGCGCCACCAAGTCGGCGGCGACGTACTCGGGGTTCGCCGTCTCGTCGGCGACGACGAGAATCTCCGAGGGGCCGGCGAGGAAGTCGATGTCCACGTCGCCGCGGACTTCGGCCTTCGCCGCGGTGACCCACCTGTTTCCGGGGCCGACCACCTTCTGGACGGCCTTCACCGTCTCCGTGCCGTAGGCGAGCGCTGAGACGGCCTGCGCGCCGCCGACGCTGTAGACGGCGTCCGCGTCCGCGACGTGTACCGCGGCGAGCGTCACGGGGTGTATCGGTTCGGCGGGCGGGGTGGCGACGGCGACGTGTTCGACGCCGGCCACCTTCGCCGGGATGACGCCCATGAGGACGCTGGAGGGGTACGCGGCGGTGCCGCCGGGGACGTAGACGCCGACGCGTTCGAGGGGGCGGAAGCGACGCCCGAGTTCCCTGCTTCCGGAAGAGCGCTGCTCTTCCGACGTTGCGTTCGCGTCGCTCACGCGACTCTCGAACGATTCGCGCCAGTCCTCCGGCATCTGGCGTTCGTGGAACTCGCGGACGTTCTCGGCGGCGGTTTCGATGGCCTCCCGCACGTCGTCGTCTATCTCGTCGAAGGCGCGTTCGGCGGCGTCCGTCACGTCGATGTTGCCGACTTCGACGCCGTCGAACTCCCGGCAGAACTCCCGCACCGCGACGTCCCCCTCCTCGCGGACGCGGGAGACGATGTCGCGGACGTCCCCGCGAACGTCGGCGACGCCGGCGTCGCGTTCGAAGAGGGACGCTCGTTCGTCGGGCGAGAGTTCGGCGACTTCCCGAACGTCGAGGTTCATGCCTCGCGGTTCGACGCGCCGGCCTAAGGACGTTCCGAAAGCACGGACCGAAGCGGCCGCGCTTCCGTTCCACCTCGCCGTTCCGCGGGGTTGACGTACCTCCGCGACGTTGCGGCCCACATGCTTCGCTCGCCCGTTCGGGTTCTGAGTTTCAACGTCCGCTACGACACCGACAGCGACGGGCGAGACGCGTGGCCGAACCGGCGCGACGCCGTCGTCCGCCTCCTGCGGTACCACCGCCCGGACGTGGTCTGCCTGCAGGAACCCCTCCCGCACCAGTTCCGGGCCGTTCGGGACGCCACCGACCGCTACGAGTGGTTCGGCGTCGGGCGCGCGGGCGACGAGGAGGGCGAGTTCGTCCCCGTCGGCTACGACGCAGAGCGGTTCGAACGCGAGGACGAAGGCGCGTTCTGGCTCTCGGCGACGCCCGACGAACCGGGGAGCGTCGGGTGGGACGCCGACTACCCGCGCGTGGTCACCCGCGTCACCCTCAGAGAACGGGAGACGGGTAGCCGCTTGCACGCCGCGAGCGTCCACTTAGACCACGGCGGCGCGAGGGCGCGCGCGGAGGGCGCGTCGCTTCTCCGGCGGCGACTCGGCGAACTCGACGGCCCCCTCGTCGTCGCGGGCGACTTCAACTGCGAACCGGACTCCGCGCCCTACCGCCGCCTCGTCGGCGACGACGGAGGCGGCGAGGGAGGCGGGACGGACGGCGACAGCGACGCCTCTCCGCTCCGAGACGCGAGGACGCTGGCGGAGGCGGGCCACCACGGCCCCGAGAGGACGTTCCACGGGTTCACCGGCGACGCGACGGAGCGAATCGACTACGTGTTCGTCCGCGACTGCGACGTGTCGCTGACGGCGACGCTCACCGACAGGCGCGACGGCGGCGCGGACGGCGAACGCTACCCGTCGGACCACTTCCCCGTCGCGGCGGACGTGCGCCCGCGGTAGGGACGCTTACTTCGACGACCTACGGCAACCTACGACGACCCGGCGACGCGCCGGTACTCCCAGTCGTCGGTGTACGCGTCCACGAGGCGGGAGCGCATCGTCCGGTTCGCCGCCAACTTCGCCAGGAGGACGGGGCGTCGGAGGAGGCGCGAGACGGCGTACCTCGGCTCTCTGTCCACGTCCTCGACGTCGATTCCGGAGACGGCGTCCATGACGCCGCCGAGGATGTCGGGGCGGCCGTCCTCCAACGCGCCGCGGACGACGTACGCGAGGCGGTACTCGTCGCGCATCCGCCGGTACAGTTCTCCGGGGTAGTCGCCGATTCGCTCCTCGGCGACGAGGCGCGCCAGCAGGTACGACGACTCGACGGCCTGCGAGATGCCCTTGCCCGTGAAGCGGTTGGCGATGCCCGCGGCGTCGCCGACGCGGGCGACGCGCCGCCGGGGGTCCCACGTCCGCGAGTGGTCGAGACTCGGCCCGCGCGGGATGGTGTAGACGTTCGTCGCCGACCGGTCGGGGACGGGCCACCCGTTCCGTTCGCAGGCCGCGACGAACGCCTCGTAGTAGTTCTTGGGGAGGGTGCCCTCGGCCCACCCGATTCCGACGTTCGCGCGCGTCTCGGACTTCGGGAACGCCCACGAGTAGCCGAGGTAGTTCTCGAACAGGATGTGCGCGCGGGGGTACAACTCCGAGAAGTCGCCCTCAACGTCGGCGTTCAGCGCGGTCATCCGGCCGGCGTACTCGCCCGTCCGCCTCTCGGCTTTGCTCGTCAACGAGGGTTGGCCGGTGGCGTCCACCACCAGGTCGTACTCCTCGGAGAACGCGCGGAACGCCGCCTTCGTGACGCCCGCGCCGTCTCGCACGTCCACGCCCGCGTCGGCCACCCGTTCGGCCCACCGGCGTTCGACGACGTTCCGGTCGGTCACGTACCCGTCGCGGGAGGGGAAGACGCCGCGCCCGGCGAGCGTTCGTCCGGCCGTGTCGCCGGTGTAGACGCGCACCTCGAACTCGGGCGGTCGGTTCGCGAAGCCGTACTCGGGCGTCTTCGGGAGGGGAATCGAGGAGGCGTCGGTCATCGCCTCGCCGCAGTTCACCCGCTTTTCCTCGTAACGCTGTCGTTCGTGGAGGGTCACGTCCCACCCCAGTCCGGAGAGCGCGTGGGCGGCCGCCAGACCGGCCATCGCTCCCCCGACGACGACGGCGCGCCCCGCGCGTTCGCGGGCGGCACGGACCGTCTCGCGGTCCAGACGGTCCAAGAAGGGGTCGCCCGACCCGCCGATTCCGTTCATGTCGAGTTATTTGACGTACTCCTCAAAAAACACTCGCGACGCGGCGGTCACTCCCCGGTCGTCGTCAGACCGATCGCGACGCTCTCGACGAGGAGGTCCACCACCGCGTCGTACCGGTCCCGGCCGATGTCCTCCTCGTGTAGCGTCAGGAACGTCACCGCCCGGATGGCGGCCGCCACGGTGTCGGCGTCGTCGCCGCGGACCGCGCCGCTCTCGACCCACGGTTCGACGTACGGGCGGACGAACGCTATCGACGCCTCTCGGTCGGCCTCGACGGCCTCATCTCCCACCTCCCGCCGAAGGTCGTCGAGTTCGTTCTCGACGACGACGCGCCGGGTGAGGGGGTTCGACTCTATCTCCTCGACGACGGCGCGCAGGAAGCGTTCGATGGCCTCGCGGGGGTCGTCCGTCGCCTCGAACGACTCTTCGAGGATGCGCCTCGCAACCTCCTCGCCCTCCGCCTCCAGAATCTCGACGTAGAGTTCCTCCTTCGAGTCGAAAAAGCGGTAGAACGTCGACGGCGCGATGCCGACGGGGTCCGTCAGGTCCGCGATGGTCGTCTTCCGGAGACCGTACCGAGAGAACAGTTCCCGCCCTGTCTCGCGGAGTTCTCGACGGATACGCTCCCGTTCGCCGTCGCTGAAGCCACTCATCACCGCCCCTACGAACGCGTGAATACTCTATGTTTCCGTTTTCGAGAGCCGCCCCGCCGTCGAAAAACGAACGAACGAAATATTCATGAGTTCACGGGACGACGGTTCCCTCGGAGTACACGCGATGAACGACAGACAGACGGCGACGCCTTCGGCGGCCGAGGCGGACGACTCGCGGACGGCGGAACGGGGCGCGGGGAGTCCGGTCGTCCAGGTGAGAGACCTCAGATTCACCTACCCGGGCGCCTCCGAGGAGACGCTTCGCGGCCTCGACTTCGAGATACGCCCCGCCGAGGTGTTCGGCTTCCTCGGCCCGTCGGGGGCCGGGAAGTCGACGACGCAGAAGGTCCTCGTCGGCCTCCTCGACGACTACGAGGGCGAGGTGTCGGTGTTCGGCCGCGACGTTCGCTCGTGGGGCGGCGCGTACTACGAACGGGTCGGCGTCTCCTCGGAAGCGCCGAACACGTACCTGAAACTCTCGGGGCGGGAGAACCTCGCCCTCTTCGCGTCCCTCTACGAGGGCGAGACGCGCGACCCGGAGGAACTGCTGGAACTCGTCGGTCTGACGGACGCCGCGGACCGGCGGGTGTCGGGCTACTCGAAGGGGATGAAGATGCGCCTGAACTTCGCGCGGTCCCTGCTTCACGACCCCGACCTGTTGTTCCTCGACGAACCGACGACGGGATTGGACCCGAGCAACGCGCGGCGCATCAAAGACGTCGTCTCCGACCTCCAAGCCGGCGGGACGACGGTGTTCGTCACCACCCACGACATGGCCGTCGCGGACGAACTCTGCGACCGCGTGGCGTTCATCGTGGACGGCGACATCGCCGTAATCGCGCCGCCTGAGAGTCTCAAGCGGCGGTACGGCTCGAAGCGCGTGCGCGCCGAGTACGTCGCGGAGGACGGAACGACGCGAACCCGCGCGTTCGACCCCGAGGACCCCGCCGACGGCGATTCCCTCGCCGACCTGATCCGCGAGGGGCGGTACGAGTCGCTTCACACCGAGGAGGCGACGCTCGAGGACGTGTTCATCGAGGTGACCGGGAGGGGCCTGCGGTGACGCTCTCGGCCGCCCGCCTCGCGACGCTGATCCGTTCGGACGTGACGCTCCAGCGTCGGTACGGCTTCTACGCCGTCTACGTCTTCGTCACCGTCGCGTTCGCCCTCGGCCTGCGGGCCGTCCCCGACGCGGAGTTGCCGCGCTTCTTCACGCTCGTCGTCCTCTCGGACCCCGCGCTTCTGGGGTTCTACTTCGTCGGCGCTCTCGTCCTCTTCGAGAAGGGCGAGGGCGTCCTCGACGCCCTCGTGACGACGCCGATGTCCGTCTCGGAGTACCTCCTCTCGAAGGTCGTCTCGCTGACGGCGCTGGCGCTTCTCGTCTCGTTCGGCATCGCCCTCCTCGCGGCGGGAACGGCGTTCGACCCCGTCGCCCTGTTCGTCGCCGTCGGTCTGACGGTGCCGTTCTACGTCCTCGTGGGGTTCGTCGCCGTCGCCCGGTTCGACACGCTGAACGCCTACTTTATGTCGGCCATCGTCTACATGACCGCCCTCTCGCTTCCCGTACTGGGCCTGTTCGGACTGGTCGAGTCGCCGCTGTTCTCCCTCTTTCCGGTGCAGGCGTCTCTCGTCCTCCTCGCCGCCGTCTTCGACCCCGCGTCGGCGACGACGCTGGCGTACGGCGTCGGCTACCTCGTCGTCGCCACCGCCGTCGCGTGGGTCGCCGCGCGCCGCGCCTTCGTCCGGCACGTCGTCCGCGGGGGAGACGCGGGCGGCGCGAGCGAACCCGCGACGCCCGGCGGTTTCTCGCGCGCCCTCGGCGACCGGACCCTCGGCGGACGCCGCCTCGGTCCCGTCGGGACGATGGCCGTCGCCGACCTGCGGAAGTGGGTGCAGGACCCCCTGTACCTCTACATCGGGCTCGCGCCGGTCATCCTGGCCGCCGTCACCCGATTCGGCACCCCCTACGTCGCGGCGCGACTCGCCGGGACGTTCGATTTGACGCCGTACTACCCGCTGGCCGTCGCCTTCGTCGCCGTGTTCGTCCCCGGGACGTTCGGGTTCGTCGCGGGCTTCTTCGTCCTCGAAGAACGCGACCAGGGCCTCATCGCCGCGTTCCGGACGACGCCGCTCACCGCCGAGGGCTACCTGCGCTACCGCGTCCTCTCGGTCGTCCTCGTGAGTTTCGTCGTCGCCGCCGTCTGCGTCCCCCTCGCGGGCCTCGTCGCCGTCTCGCCCGCGGTGTACGTCCCCGTCGCCGCCGTCTCGGCGCTCTGGGGTGCCGTCTCCTGCTTCCTGATGGCCTCGCTCGCGTCGAACTCCGTCGAGGGCGTCGCGGTGAGCAAGGCGCTCGGAATCCTCGTGACGATTCCGCTGTTCGGCGTCGCCTTCGTCCCCGAACCGTGGCAGTACGCCCTCGGCGTCTTCCCCACGTTCTGGCCCGCGAAGGCGTTCCTCGTCGGCGCGGCGTCCGGCGTCACCGCCGAGTTCGCCGGACTCCTCGCGGTCGGTGCCGTCGTCCACCTCGTCGCCCTCGCCGCCCTCCAGCGACGCTTCCTCGCCCGCGCCGACTGATCCGAGGCGGCGGACTTCGTTCGGCCGGGTCGTTCGTGAATCCTGATAAAAAGTTAATTATAGTTCGGAGAGACGTCGAACCATGTCAGATGAACACAACCTGCACGATTACGACGAACTCCGCGAGTCCTTCGAGTGGGACGACGTCTACGCGGAGGCGGACTGGGACGCGCCCGATTCGCTGAACATCGCTCACGAGGTGTGCGACAGGCACGCCGAGGATCGGTCGCGCGTCGCCCTCTACTACGCCGGGGCGGACGGGGAACGCGAGACGCTGACGTTCTGGGAGCTCGAAGAGCGGTCGAACCGGTTCGCCAACGTGCTGGAGGACCTCGCGGAACCCGGCGACCGGGTGTTCTCGTACATGCCGCGGCGGCCGGAGCACTACGTCGCCCTCGTCGGGACGCTGAAACGCGGCGCGGTGTGGGGGAGCGTCAACGAACGGTTCGGCCCCGACGGCATCGCCTACCGCCTCGACGACTGCGACGCGAAGGTGGTCGTGACGACGGCGGAGAACCGCGAGACCATCGAACGCGCCCTCGAAGACGCTCCCTCCGTCGAACGCGTCGTGGTCGTCGGCGGGGGCGAAGAACCCTCGGCGGGCGATTTGACGCAGACCGACGAGGAGACGGCCCCGAAGTCGGACGACGTTGCCGAGGGAACCTCGGCAGCCCGCGAGGCTGCGTCTCGCGACGTCGACTTCGCCGAGGCGACGGCCGCGGCGAGTCGTGAGTACGACGCCGCCGACACCTCCGGCGAGGACGACGCCCTCCTCTACTACACGTCGGGAACGACGGGCCCCGCGAAGGGTGTCCTCCACAAACACCGCTGGGTCGCGGGCGTCGCCGCCACCCAACGCTTCGCCGTGGACCTGCAACCCGGCGACTGCTACTGGAGCACCGCCGACTTGGGGTGGCTGACCGGCCCGATAAACACGCTCGGCGCGTGGTTCTGGGGCGCGACGCTGTTCACCTACGAGGGCGAGTTCGACCCCGAGACGTGGGCCGACCTGTTGGACGAGTACCCAATCTCGGTGCTGTTTTCGGTCCCGACGGCCTACCGGATGCTCCGCGCCAACGAGGAGGCGTTCGACGGTGTCAACCTCGATCTGCGCCACGCCCTCTCCATCGGCGAACCCCTCTCCGCGGGCGTCGTTGAGTGGGGCGAGGATACCCTCGGCGTCACCGTACACGACACCTACGGCCAGACGGAGACGGGCAACATGATAATCAATAACTACCCGACGATGGAGGTGCGCCCCGGCAGCATGGGCAAACCCCTCCCCGGCATCGAGGCGGCCGTCGTGGACCCCGACACGGGCGAACCCCTCGGCCCCGGCGAGACCGGAGAGATAGCCCAACGGCCGGGCTACCCGTGCTTCTTCGCAGAGTACTGGGAGAACCCAGAGAAGACGGAGGACTGCTTCGAGAACGGGTGGTACCTCTCGGGCGACTTGGCGCAGGTGGACGAGGACGGCTACTTCTGGTTCGAGGGGCGCGCCGACGACGTGATAATCAGTTCGGGCTACCGCATCGGCCCGTTCGAGGTGGAGAGCGCACTCGGGGAACACGCCGCCGTCGCGGAGGCGGCCGTCGTCCCCAAACCCGACGCGGAACGCGGGAACATCGTCAAGGCGTACGTCGTCCTCACCGACGACGCGGACCCGAGCGACGACCTGAAAGAAGGAATCCGACAGCACGTCCGAGATGAACTCGCCGCCCACGAGTACCCCCGCGAGATAGAGTTCGTCGACGACCTCCCGAAGACGGTGACGGGGAAGATCCGGCGGACGGAACTCCGCGACCGGACGGCGGACCCGGCGGCCTGACCGTCTTACTTCCCGCCCGTCCGCCGGGACGCTTCTTCGACGGCGTCCGGCGCGTAGACGATGCCCGCGCCGATTTCCGGACTGCTCGACCCGTTACTGAAGCGGGCGGTTCGCTCGATTATCTGCTGAACCTGCTTGGCGTTCAGGTCGGGGTTCACCTCCCGAACGAGGGCCACCAACCCGGCCACCTGCGGCGCGGCCATCGACGTTCCGGCGTACCAGTCGTACTCGGCACCCCCGTTCAGTTCCGCGGGGACGCTCGATAGGACGAGGTTCGTCGGGTAGGGGTACTCGGTGTCGTCGGACAGCGACTTCTCCAACGTCTCGTACCCGCCGCCGGGCGCGCCCACGTCCACGTCGCTGGTTCCGTAGTTCGAGTAGAACGCGAGTTCGTTGGTCGGCCCCGTCGCGCTGACGCTGACCGCCCCCGGAACGCTGTTCGGGAGCGTGTAGTAGCCCCCCTGCTGGAGGTTCGACTCGGCGTTGCCCGCACTCGCGGTGACGACGGTTCCCCGCTGGACGGCGCGTTGCACGACGGTCTGGTAGGCGACGTGTTCGCCGGACTTGTGGGCCGACCCCTTGACGACGCCGCCGCCGAGACTCATGTTCGCCGCGTCCGCGCCGATGTCCGCGGCGTAGCCGATGGCGCTGAGGATGTCGAAGTCCGTCGTGAAGAGCGTCGTGACCGTCAGTTCCTCCTCCGTCCCGTCGTCGCGTTCGTGGACGTAGCCGGTCATCTCCGCCCAGTAGAACACCCGCAGGGGCACGACGTCCGCGTCGGGTGCCATCCCGGCGATTCCCGTCGTGCCGTCGTTCTTCCCGGTGGCGATGCCGGCGCAGTGACTCCCGTGGGACTGCACGTCGTCGGCGGCCGCCTGTTCCCGGGTGGTCGGCGCTCCGCGGTAGACGTACGGTTCGAGTTCCTCGGCGCTCCCGTCGGTGAATCCCTGCGGGAGTTTCGCGTCGATGGTCGTATCGCCGGGGACGAACGAGTCGCCCGACGGACTCGTCTCGCCGTCCGCGCGGAACAGTCCGCCGCGCCCGGCGCGCGTCCGCAGGTCCGGGTGCGTCGTGTCGATCCCCGTGTCGATGATGGCGACGGTCGAACCCTCGCCGGTCGCCGCGTCGTGGGCGGCGAACGCGCCCGTCGTCTCCTCCGTCTTGTCCCACTGGAGGTCGGCCAACTCGTCGTCCACCGACGCCGCCGTCTCCCGCAACGCCGGGCCGACGGGACGATACCGCTCGTTCGGTTCCACCGCGCGGACGCCGCCCACGTCGGCCACCGCCGACCGGGACGCCGCGGCGACGAGGAGAACGTCGCCGTCGGCGGTTTCGCCCCGCATCTCGATTCCCTCCCGTTCGAGGCGCTTGCGCGCCCCGCCGCCGGGCGCGGTCACGACGTACTCCGCGCGGCCGTCCGCCGCGCTCGCCACGCCCATCGAACTCAGGACGACTGCGCTACCCGCGATACCTTTGAGGACACCCCTTCTGCTGTGGTTAGACATACCACGCTGCCGTTCGACGGAAGGTAACAAATTCGTTCTCGTTGACACCAATCTGTGGTGGATGTTCTCACGTGACGAAAAACGGAACGTTTCGGGGAGGCGGTACCGCCGCCCGCCTCGAACGGGCGAACTCCGGACGAGCGCTCCGCGAGTGCGGGCGGAGTCAGGGCGATTCGGCGGCGAGTAACTGCCCGACGCCGAACGCGGCGGCGAACGTGACGGCGACGCCCGCGACGCCGGAGACGAATGTCCCGGCGTACGGTCCGACGCCGGCGACGCGGTAGTCCGGGAACAGGCCCGGCACCGTCCGGTAGACGTGCGCCTCCGCGCCGAACCGCGCGGCGAGGTTCCCCATCGGTTCGGCGTACCCGACGACGCCCGCCGCCCACGCGAAAAGCGGCGAGAGCGCCACGAGGCACCCGACGAGGAGGAGCGTTCGCCGCGTCCACGCGGCGTCGACGTTCACGCGGCCACCTCCTCCTCGGCGTCGCGGCCGAACGCGGCGGGCGCGCCGACGGCGCGGAAGAACCGAACCCCGCCGACGGTCAGCAGTCCCTCCGTGAGGCCCAACGCGGCGTGCGAGAGCGTCATCGTCGAAACCGTCTCGGCGAGGCGGTAGTCGAACGCGGCGGACGCGCCGAGTTGGAGTCCCGCGAACAGAGCGGCGGCGGTGACGCCCACCGCCCCGGCGGCGAAGACGGCCGCCGTCTCGTTTCTGCCTGCGAGGACGCGGTACGCCGCGTAACCGACGAGGACGTTCACGACGGCCATGTTCCAGACGTTCGCGCCGAGGACGACCAGTCCGCCGTCGGCGAACACGACGGCTTGGACGGCGACGACGACTGTCATCGCCACCACGCCCGCGGCGGGGCCCAAGAGGATGCCCGCCAACGCGCCGCCGACGAAGTGAGCGCTCGTCCCGCCGGGAATCGGCCAGTTCAACATCTGCGCGGCGAATATCGTCGCCGACGCGAGGGCGAACAGTCTCGCTCGCTCCCCCGAGAGGGTCCCCCGCGCGCGGCGGAACGCCTCGCCCACCGCGCCCGTCGAGGCGACGGCGAAGAGCGTTGCGACGAACGTACTCAGCATTCCGGTGAGAATGTGCATCTGTATTCGTGCCGACAGACGGCAGGTCGATAAATAATGCTCCTGTTTCGAGGGTCGGTTTCGTCCGCCGTGGACCTCAGAGTTCGACGCAGACGGGCGTGTGCGGCACGCAGAGGTACCGACGTTGGGCGGGTTCGCGTCGCCGAAGTCTCCGACCCGCGGTGACCGCCGCCGCCGCGGCAGTCACCGCGACGAGGGCCGGTAGCAGTTCGCTCGCGGCCCACAACGCGAGGGGAACCGCGGCGACGAGGAGGTACGAGACGACGAGGCTCCGCGCCGTAACTGTTCGGTCGTACGCTTCGACGGTCGGAATCGGTGGAAGCGGCTTCATCACAGGTAGACAGACGGCCGCCGACCCCATAATCATAATCTGAATTACATTTTTGTAGCGGGGATTACTGAAACGCGGATACGTAGAGATTCTGATGCGAGGGTCGAATCGCCGCTCCGACCCGCTCAGACGCTCGGCGGGGACTCGGCCGACTCGCGCGTCGTCTCCACCACGTTCAGGTCGCCGTCGACGGTGACCCGGAGCGTCTCGTCGGCTATCTTGATATCGACGCGCAGTCGCCACGGGTCGGTCGATTCGACGGTGACGGGGGCGTCGCTCACGCACCAGTCGAGTCGCCAGTACGGCACGTCCGACAGCGTCTCGCCGTGGTCGGCGTAGAAGTTGCCGACGGCGGACTGGTCGAGGAGGGCCAACCCGACGGCGGCGCACCGTTCGTGGGCGCACTGGCGGCAGACGTGACTCGCCCTGAGCGTCCCGCCGAGGCAGCACTCCTCGCCGCGTTCGATGGTCGTCTCCATGCGCCCGTTGCACTCGGGGCAGACGCCGTCCTTGGCGAGGCAGTTGAGGTGGCGCACTCGCTGGTCGAACGCGTCGAGAACCTCCGCGTCCGTCCTGTCGTGGAGGCCGCCCGGCGGGAACGAGTACTCGCCGTGGCCGTGCCCGCAGGCGGGGCAGTCGATGCACAGCATCTCGTCCTCGTAGTGCGCCGTCAGCGTCTCCCCGCACCGGACGCAGGGGTCGTCGATGTCGAGTTCCCGGCGGGGGTGTTGGGTGAACGACCCCGCGAGGACGGCCTGTACGACGCGCCGACCGGCGGTTCGGAGTTCGTACCCCTCGTCGGTCTTCCGGACGAACTGCCCGGTGAGTTTCCCGAGGTGGTAGTTGAACTGCGCGCTGTCGCGCATCTGTATCTCGTTGCGAACGTCGGAGAACCGCGCCGGCCCGTCGAGTCGCCACAACGCCTCCAGAATCGACAGTCGCGTCTCGTCGCCGACCAGCGAGAAGGCGTCCGCCGGTTCCATGCAGTCGTCGCACGATTGGAGTCCGTCCGCCCTGCTCATGCTCGGACGGACGGAGCGTCGAATCTAAAGTGTTCGCTAAGTCGTATTTTTGTTCGAAATGTGAGACGACGGACGACGGCGGGGTCGGCGGACGGTCGGAGGGGCCGGCGTTACTCGCCCAACGCCTCGCGCATCGCGGCGAGGCCGGCGTCCACGTCCACGTCCGCGCCCTGCGCCTCCAACGCCTCGCCGAGCGTCGTCAGGAGGAACGAGACGTTCTGCGGCCGCGCGGAGTGGCCCATGCAGCCGATGCGGAAGATGTCGCCCGACAGTGCGCCGAGGCCGCCCGCGATTTCGAGGTCGTACTTTTCGAGGAGGTAGTCGATGGCCGCGTCCGCGTCCACGCCGTCGGGGACGAGGACGGCGTTGAGGCTCGGAAGCCAGAACTCGTCGTCGGGGTTGAGTCCGAGGCCCATCGCCTCCGCGCCGGCCTTCAACGCGCCCGCGACGTGCAGGTGCCGGTCCCAACGCTCCTCGATACCCTCCTCGGCGACGAGTCGGAGGGCCTCCCGGAGGGCGTAGACGTTCGTGATGGGCGCGGTGTGGTGGTACGCCCGTTCCTCGCCCCAGTAGCCCTCGAGAAGCGAGATGTCGAGGTACCACGAACGGGGGTCCTCCTCGCGGGAGAGCACCTTGTCCATCGCGCGGTCGTTGAGCGTCAACGGACTCGCGCCCGGCGGACAGGAGAGGCATTTCTGCGGGCCGGCGTAAGCCACGTCGATGCCCCAGTCGTCCACCTCCAACTCGACGCCGCCGAGGGAGGTGACGGTGTCCGCTATCACGTAGGCGTCGTGGTCGTGGGCGACGCTCGTCAACTCGGGGACGTTCGGTTGCTTCACGCCCGTGGAGGTTTCGGCGTGGACGAAGCCGAACACGTCCGGTTGGTGTTCGTCGAAGGCGTCCCGCACGTCGGCGGCGTCGAGGGGTTCGCCCCACGGGGCGTCGACGGTGACCACCTCGCCGCCGGCGCGGCGGGCCACCGACGCCATGCGGTCGCCGAAGTAGCCGTTCGTCGGGACGAGCATCGTCTCGCCCGGTTCGACCACGTTGCCGATGGCCGCCTCCATCGACGCCGACCCGGTACCGGAGACGGGAATCGTCCACTCGTTGTCCGTCCGGAACGCGTAGCGCAGGAGTTCCTGCACGTCCTGCATGATGTCGATGAACGAGGGGTCGAGGTGGCCGACCAACGGCGTGGACATCGCGCGGAGGACGCGTGGGTGGACGTCGCTGGGTCCGGGGCCCATCAACGTGCGGTTCGGGGGCGTCAACTCTCCGACCTCTGGTGCGTCCGTCATACTCTGTCACTACCTCGCCCCGGACGGGATAAAAGCGGACGGTTCGAAGCGTTCCGCGCCGCCGTCTGCGGCCCTCACGTCGGCCGTCGGTCGGCGTTCGGGAGCGTCTCGGCCACCTTCTCTATCGGGTGGGGCGGTTTCTCCGCGCCCTCCCTGTCGCCGAGTTGCGTCCGGCAGGACGTCCCCGGCGCGACGACGGTGTCGCCCCGACTCGCATCGACTTTGGCGAACAGTATCTCGCCGATGGACCGCGAGAGGTCGTAGTGTTCGTCCTCGTAGCCGAACGACCCCGCCATCCCGCAGCATCCGGAGTCGATGGGGTCCACGTCGTAGCCCACCCTCCGGAGGACGCCGACGGCGTGGTGGTCCTTGTTCAGCGCCTTCTGGTTGCAGTGGCCGTGGTACGACAGCGTCTCCGCGGGGCCGCCGTCAGCGACTGCCGCGTTCCGTCCGGCCGCCGCCGTCGCGTCCGCCCCGGCGGTCAGTTCCTCGTCCAGTCTGAACGCGTCCACGAACTCCAACACGCCGTAGGAGGCGGCGCTGAGGGTACGGACGGACTCGCGGTCCAACAGGTCGAGGTACTCGTCTTGGAACATCACGGCGTCGGAGGGTTCGACGAACACCACCGACCACCCGTCCTCGACGTACGGCGCGAGTTCGGCGGCGTTCCGCGCGGCGCGCCGGCGCGCCACGTCCAGAAAGCCCATCGAGAACGCCGCGCGACCGCTGGGAGCGACGTTCTCTGCCAATCGGACGTGGACCCCCGCCGCTTCGAGGACGCGGACGGCGTCTCTCCCCACCTTCGGGTACGAGTAGTTCGTGTAGGTATCGGGGAACAGCAACACGCGGTGATCCGCCTCCGCCTCCGAGACGGCCGGTTCCCGCTCTCGCATCCACTTCTCTAAGGTGTCGCGGGTGAACGTCGGCAGTTCTCGCTCCTCGGCGATGCCGAGCGTCTTCTCCATCGCCGCCCGCGCGCCGGGCACCTTCGACGCCGCGTTCGAGAGGGGCGCGAGGGCGCTTCCGACCCGCGCCGCGAGGTCGACGTTCGCGAACACCTTGTCGCGGAGCGACGACCCCTCCTCGCGGTGGTACTCGTGTTTGACCTCGGCTTTCAACTTCGCTAAGTCCACGCCCGTCGGGCAGTCGTTCTTACAGCCCTTGCACCCGACGCAGAGGTCCAGAATCTCCCGCTGGAAGCGTTCGGAGTACATCTCGTCTTCGGGCAGGTCGCCGCTTATCGCCGCGCGGAGCATGTTCGCCCGGCCGCGGGTCGTCTCCGCCTCGTCCTTCGAGGCGCGGTACGTCGGACACATCGTGTCCGACCCCGTCTGGCGGCACGTCCCGCACCCGTTGCACAACTCGACGAGGTGGGAGAACCCGCCCTCCTCTTCGAAGTCGAGCGTCGTCGCCGGTTCGAGCGAACTGTACGCCGCGCCGTAGCGCAGGTGGTCGCGCATGTCCGTCGGGTCCTCCTCGCGGTAGACAACCTTCCCCGGGTTCATCAGCCAGTCCGGGTCGAACGCCGTCTTCAGTTCCTGGAACGCCGACCACAGCTCCGGTCCGTACATCTTCGGGTTCCACTCCGTCCGGGCGAGGCCGTCGCCGTGTTCGCCCGAGAACGCCCCGCCGTGGTCGAGAACGAGGTCGGTCACGTCGTCCGTGATGCCCCGCATCGTCTCGATTCCGTCCGCGTCCTTCAGGTTCAGGATGGGCCGGATGTGGAGCGTTCCGCTCCCGGCGTGCGCGAAGTACGCCGCGGAGGTGCCGTGGTCCGCCAACACCGCTTCGAACTCCGTGACGTACTCGGCCAACTCCTCCGGCGGCACCGTCGCGTCCTCGATGAACGGGTACGGCTTCGGGTCGCCCTCCAGGGACATCAGGAGCGGAATCGCCGCCTTCCGGAGCTTCCAGATGTCGGCCTGCGCCTCCTCGGTGTAGGCTTCGATGGCCTCGAAGGCGCGTCCGCCCGCGACGGTTCCGTCGGGACTCCCCTCGCCCCGGAGGAAGTGGTCGTTCGTCTCCCGCACCGCCGCCTCGAAGTCGTCGTGGAGTTCGGAGTCGAACTCCAGCATGAGAGCGGCCGCCGTCCCCTCCGGGATGGGTTCGACGTACTGCGCGTACTCGCCGGATTCGGCGGCCATTCGGAACACCTCGTCGTCCATCAGTTCGACCGCGCTGACGTCGAACTCCAACGCGTCCGGCACCGCGGCCATCGCGTCCACCAGGTCCTCGTACGCGTAGAGGACGAGTGCCGTCTCCTCGGGGACGGTCACCAGAGAGACGGTGGCCTCCACGACGACGCCGAGGGTGCCCTCGCTCCCGACGAACAGCTTCGTGAGGTTCATCACCGTCTCGCCGTCGTCGTTCTCGGAGACGACCTTGTGGAGATTGTAGCCCGAGACGCACCGCTTCAGTTCGGGGTAGCGCTCGTCTATCTCCGCCTCGTTCTCCTCGACGAGTCGGCGGACCGTCTCGTAGACGTGCGCCTCCCGGTCGTCCTTCGAGACGATGTCGTCCCACTCCTCGCTGCCGACCACCACGTCGCGGGTGTGGATCACCGACCCGTCGGTCAGCACGACGCGCAGTTCGTCGGTGTACGCGTCGGTGATGCCGTACCTGACCGAGTGCGCGCCCGTCGAGTTGTTCCCGATGCCGCCGCCCACCGTCGCTCGGTTCGAGGAGGCCGGGTCGGGTGCGAACTTCAGACCGTACTCCGAGAGTCTGTCGTCTAAGTCGTCCTGTACGACGCCGGGTTGGACCGTCGCCGTCCGCCCCTCGGGGTCTATCTCCACCACCTCGTCCATGTACTTCGAGAAGTCCACGACGACGCAGCCCGGCCCGACAGTCTGTCCCGCAAGCGACGACCCCGCGCCGCGGGGGAGAACCGGCACGCCGTGCTCGGACGCTATCCGGACCGTCTCCCGAACGTCATCCTCGTCGCGCGGGATGACGACGCCCGCGGGGCGCGCGCCGTATATCGACCCGTCGGTGGCGTACAACACCTGCGCGTACTCGTCGAACCGAACCTCGCCCGAGACGGCGTCGCGCAGATCCGACGCCACGTCCGCGTACTCCGCTACGTCCTTGACGTCGTAATCGCCCGCCGCTTGGAATGCCTGAAAGTCGTGCGAATCGGCGCTCTCGGCGCTGTGCCCGTACCGCGTCTTCGGTCGGCGTTCCTCGGAGGCCATTAGGATGAATTATCATGTGGGTTCTGATAAAACTGTGTGCCGTGTGCGAACGGTACGCACCCTCAGGTCGGCCGAGGATAGTACCGCCCGCCGACCCGCACTCGAACCGCGTTCCTCCCGCGGTCAAAAGGGCGTATCCGCCGCCGCGTGGACTTGTCTCGTCACGCTGACGACGAGGTACAGGACCGCACCGACGAAGGCGACGGCACCGAACGCGCTGGAGACGCCGGGGAGGGTCCACGCGACGAACTCGGGCAGACCGTTCGAAGACAACGGTATCAGTAGGAGGGCGACGCCCCGGCGAATCGACCGCTGTATCTCGGAGTCGGACACGGTCGGGCGTCGGGAGATTCGATATAAAATGGTTCCGAGACCGACACGCCCGACGGAGGGGGGCACCGGCGACGGTGCGCTCAGGACTCGGCGTAGAGGACGGCGAGGACGGTGAACAGCCCGATTTCGGCGGCTTTCGACGCGGCGGCCCAGAGGTCGGTCGTGAGGTGGGAGACGACGTTCTCCATCGGCGAGAGGCCGTGGAGGAGCGGTTCGCGTCCCGGGAGGAAGCCGCCGTGGCCGGTGAAGTGCCACGCGAAGTAGCCGACGACGTAGAGGGCCGACAGGAGCATCCCCGCGAGGTAGTAGGGCCGTCGGTCCCGCGCGTTGCGACTCAGCGAGACGCCGACGAGGAGGGCGGTTCCGGAGAGGACGAACGCCACCGGGCGGGGGTCGTACTGCAGGAGTCGCCAATCGCCGTTGAGCGCGGCGAACAGTTCCACCATCCCGTGACTCGGGTGCAGGAGGTGGAGGAGGGCGACGAGGACGGCCAGGCCCGCGCCGGCGTACGAGAGCGCTCTCGTCGGCCCTTCGGAGTCGTTCGCGGACCACGAGGCCGTCGAACTGTCGGACGTGTTCATTGTCGGCCGGAGGGCGGCCAAGTATAACTGTCTCATCCTTTGTCCTCGAGGTGCGACGGACGCACCACACTCCGCGGACGGTGGCGCACCCGGCCCTCGGACGCCCGAGTCGCGCCGACCCTCACAACTCGACGTTCGGGACGAACTGCCCCGTCTCCCGGCGCACGCCGCCGAGGAGCAACACGGCGGCCGCGAGGGGGAGGAGCGCGCAGGCGAGGTACACCGGGAAGAAGCCCACCGCCTCTATCAACGGGAGAGCGACTATCGGGCCGAATCCGCCGCCGATATCGCCGAACACGTTGTTCGTGCCGACGGCGCGACCCATCCGGTCGTCGGCGACGAGGTCCGCGAGGAGGGCCATCAACGGTCCGCTGGTGCCGCCCTGTCCGGTGCCGACGAAGAGGCAGGCGACGGCCAGCGTCGCCACCGAGTCCGCGAAGGCGAGGAGGAGAAAGCCGAGCGACGTCGTCCCGAGGAACACGAGCAGGACCGGGACGCGCGACTGCCGCCGGTCGCTGACGTACCCGCCGAGGTACATGGAGACGCCCGCGGCGACGACGGTGACGGCCATGAAGATGCCCGACGACCCCTGCGAGTCGAACCCGAACACCCCGATGTCGTTCCGGTCGAGGAAGAGCACCAGCGTGGCGAACAGCGCGCCGATGTAGACGAACAGGACGGCGAAGTTCACCGCGCCGACGGTCAACGCGGGGAGGCTCGTGTCCACGTCCCACGGCTTGACCGACTTCCCCGAGCGCTCCTCGACGTGCGTCTCCGGCACCGTCGCGTACGCCACGACGCTGGCGAAGAACGCGAAGACGGTGGCGACGGCGAACGCGGGGACGGTGCCCCAGAACTCGCTGACGACGCCGCCGACCACCACGCCCGTCGGGAAGCCGAACAGGACGCCGCCCCTGATGAGGCCCATGCTCGCGCCGCGGGAGCGGTTGGTGCTCACGTCGGCGGCTATCGTGTACGCCGTCGCGAAGACGAGAGCGCTGCCGACGCCCCAGAGGATGCGCGCGGCCATGAACCACCCCGCGGGGAACGGCGCGAGCATCGCGGCGACGTACCCGGAGGTGGCGAACCCCTGGACGAACATCCCGACGACGAACGGCGTCCGCGTCCCGATTCGGTCCACGAGGACGCCCGCGGGGGCGTTGGCGACCAGCCGAGAGAAGCGATTCGCGCTCAGGATGAGACCGACGAGGAACGGCGAGATGCCGAGCACCGCGCCGAGGTTCGGCAGGATGGGGAAGATGACGCCGCCGCCGAAGCCGATGAAGAACGTGCTGACGATGACCGCCCCGACGACGACGGACCGTTCGCTCGCGGCCCCGCGGACGCGGTTCGACAGTCGCTCGATGGGACCCGCTTTTGACACGAGAGACGACCTCAGACGCGCTCTCCGCGGCGTACTCGCGGTACTGCTCGCGCCGGAGTGGAGGCCCCGGCGGCCCGACTCGCCCGCGGTTTCCAGAACGGACCCCGTAACGGCGTCGAGACGGAGACGCCGCCGCTAACGTGCATTCCCGATTGTTGGCCGAATTTTCTCTAAAGGGTTTGGGTACGCCGCCCGATTCGCCGGCTTCCCCGCGCTCCGGCGTCCCCGCGTCCCCTCATCCCGGCGGCGGCGGCGAGTCTCACGTCTCGATGTTCGGGCGAGCGGGGTGGTTCGCGTCCGAACCGCCGAACGACGACGGCACAACAGTTTTGCCGAACCGCTCGACACTCACTGTTACAACCAATGAATACACAGGTGGACACGTACCTCGTCACGCAGACGAACCTCTCGGGCGACCGTTCGACGGCGGACGTCGTCCGGGCGGCCATCGCCGGCGGAGTGGACGCCGTTCAGCTCCGCGAGAAGCACGCGACAGCCCGCGAGCGGTACGAACTCGCTCGGGAACTCCGGCGGATAACCGCCGAGGCGGGCGTCCTCTTCGTCGTCAACGACCGGGTTGACATCGCCGTCGCCGCCGACGCCGACGGCGTCCACCTCGGGGATGACGACCTGCCAATCTCGGTGGCCCGCGACCAACTCGGCCCCGAGGGCGTCGTCGGCCGGTCCGTCTCGACGGTCGAAGGCGCGCGGAACGCCGAGGCGGCGGGCGCGGACTACCTCGGCGTCGGCGCGGTCTTCTCGACGTCCTCGAAGGACGTGGACGACGACGAGGCCGAAATCGGCACCGAGACGGTCGCCGCGATAGCCGACGCCGTGGACGTGCCCGTCGTCGGCATCGGCGGCATCACTCCGGAGAACGCCGCCGACGTGGCCGCCGCCGGGGCGGACGGGGTGGCCGTCATCTCGGCCATCGCCGGGTCGGACGACCCCGAGGAGGCGACGCGCCGTCTCGCGACCGCGGTCCGCGAAGGGAGGGCGAGCTGATGACTCCCGACGTGAACCTCGCGGACGCCCTCTCGACGGTGCGCGAGGAGCAACCGCTGGTCAACTGCCTCACGAACGTGGTGACGGTCAACGAAGTCGCCAACGTGACCCTCCACTGGGGCGGCCTCCCCGTCATGTCCGACGACGAACGGGAGGTGAGCGACATGGTGGCCATCGCGGACGGATGCCTCCTGAACATGGGGACCGTGAGCGAACGCGGCGAGGAGGCGATGGTGACCGCGGGCGAGGCGGCGAACGAACACGGCGTCCCGGTTGTCGTAGACCCCGTGGGCGTCGGCGCGACGCCGACGCGCGACCGGGTCGCGGAACGCCTCGTCACCGAACTCGAACCCGCCGTGATCAACGGCAACTACGGCGAGATAACCGCCCTCTCGGGCGACGACGCGGAAGTCCGGGGCGTCGAGTCCGTCGGCGAGTACGCCGACATCGCCGCGAACGCGACGGCACTCGCCGACCAGACGGGGGCCGTCGTCGTCGCCTCCGGCGAGGTGGACATCGTCGCCACCGCCGAGGAGGCGTACCGCGTGGAAGTCGGCCACGAGATGCTCTCCACCGTCGTCGGCACCGGGTGCATGCTCGGCGTCACACTCGCCGTGTTCGCCGGCGCGTTGGGCGACGACGCGGAGGCGGCACTCGCCGGGACGGCGGCGTTCGGCCTCGCGGGCGAGGCGGCCGCAGCGGGCGAGTACGGCGACTACGCCGGCCCCGGGAGCTTCGAGACGGCGTTCCGCGACGCGGTGGCCGATTTCGACGGGGAGGACGCCGACGCCGGCGACCGAATCGAGGCCGTCGCCACCGAGTGACCGACCCCCGAGAGCGCGTCGTCCGACCCGCTCTTCTCGGAAGTCCGACATACCGGGGAAATCGCCGGGCGGGAGGGGGACGAGCGACGGGCTAATTTTTAGGCGAGGCGAAAACATGTCGAGTAAGCGTAAGGTTTGAGTACTCCGGGCACCTACGACGGAGTGATGAGTTCCCAAGAGACCGCCACCCGGAAAGCAGGAAGCATCGAAGACAACCCCGTTCGCCTCGAACGGGAGAAAGCCGAACAGATAATCGGCGCGCTGAACACCGACCTCGCGGACGCGTACGTCCTCTACCACCAGCTCCACAAGCACCACTGGAACGTCGAGGGCGCCGAACACCTCGGCCTCCACCGGTTCTTCCAGGAGGCGTACGAGGACGTCGAGGAGGCGGCAGACGAGATAGCGGAACGCCTCCAGACGCTCGGCGGCGTCCCCCACGCGAGCATGTCCGCCCTCTCCGAGGCGGCGACGGTCGAACCCGAGGACGAGGACGTCTACGACGTCCGCACCTCGATGGAGAACGACCTGGAGATGTACGGCGACATCATCGAGAGCTACCGCGAGCACATCACCCTCGCGGAGGGGCTGGGCGACCACACGACGGCCCACATGCTCCGCGAACAGCTGACCGAGTTAGAGGAGCACGCTCACGTCATCGAGCACTACCTCGCCGACGACTCCCTCAAGCAGTAAAGCGACCTGCGACGGAACTCGGCGGTCCACTCCGACCCGTCACGGCGACGGGTCGATTTCGTCGCTGAGAAGCACTTCGGCCAACCGTTCTGCGACGTCCGGACTCACCGTTCCGACGAGTGCCGACGCCTCCGCCTCGTACTCGTCGATGCGGAGGACGTCCCGACAGAAGCGACAGAGGATCTCGTACGTCCGGGCGAGTCGGTCCGCGCGCGACTCCCCTTCTTCGGTGAGGACGACTCCCTCGTACGGTTCGTGGTCGACCAACCCCCGTTCGTCGAGTCGTTCGGCCATCTCCGTCGCCGCCGCGGGCGACCGACCGAGTTCGGCGGCTATCGACCCGGTGGAGACGGGCGCCGTCTCGTTCGGTCGCAGTCTACGGATAGCGAGGAGATACCGCGCGTCGGGGACCATCTCGGCGTGGGACTGGGCCCGCCGAGTTACTCCCGCGGTTCCACGACCGTATCGGTCCCTATCCAGCCGTCGGAGTTTCCGGACTCGATGAAGACGTACGTCCCGGGAGAGCCTTCGCAAACGCCGATTTCGGTCTCTTCGTCTGATTCGTTCGACCGCTCGTCCTCCGGTTGGGAGAGTGGAGGCGTCGCCATTGAGAGTTGTTTAGGCAGACCTAAAATAAAAACGTTCGGTCTTCCGTGCCACGACGGTACAGGGTTCGGACGTATCAGTCCCGCGGACGCGTTCGTCGGTCGGCGCGCAGTGAGGGGTCACGCGGAGTCGCCGACGCGGACGGACGCCAACCCGCGCGGCCGGTCGCGACTGCGCACCGTCACCGTCACGCGGAGGGACGACGCGGGGTCCGACTCCTCGGAGACGGACAGAGACGGGTAACCGTCGCCGAATCCCGTCCGCCCGTCCGACCGACGCCGCCCGTCGGCGTCCCTGAGGAGTTCGATCACCAACGGAAGCGTCGGGACGGTCCGCCGGTCGTCGCGGAGTCTGTAGCCGTCGAGGGTGATGCGGCGAACCGCGCCCCCCGAATCGCCCGCCTCGACCGTCTCCACCTCGTAGACATCCACGACCGACTTTGCCCGGAGGCGCGCGAGGGCGGCCTCCACCGGGCGGTCCGAGGAGTCCACCGCCGAGAGCGTCGCCGCCGCGGTTTCCAGGACTCGGGCCTGTTCCGTCGGCGAGAGGTGGTCGTCGATGTCGCGCGCCATGCACCGCAACAGGGCGACGCAGAGTTCGTGCCTGTCGGCGACGGTTTCGGCGGCGTCGAAGTACGAGTCCATCACCGCGTCTTCGACCGTTCGGTACCCGTGCACCGAGAGGGCCTCGAAGACGGCGGCGGCGACGTCGTGGCAGAACTCGACGAGTTCCGAGGGGACGACGCCCCCCGCCGTCGGTTCGGGCGGCGTCGTCCGGTCCGCCTCCGAAGCGGACGGGGCGGACGCCTCGCAGACGATGGGGTCGTGGACCATCACCCGCGGGTCGTACCGCCTGAGGGCCGCCCGGTACTCCTCGGCCAACCTCGCCGCCGACGCCGCCGCCGCGCGGTCCTCGAATCGGGCGTCCGCGACGGGGACGATTCGCTCGCCCGTCCGACCGCAGACGATGCCGTACCGGCCGTCGGCGGCGGCGAGTTCGTCGATGCGGTCCCGTATCTCTCGGAGTGACCGGCCGACCATCACCGACCCTCCGAGGGTCGGACTTCGCTCCCGGCAGTCGGTCGCAGTCGCGCCACCTCCGAGTTCATCGTTGCCGTTTTAGGACGGCCTAAAATAAATAAGTACGTCATCGCCGCGACGAGTGCGCTTCCCGAAACTACTATGATGTTTTAGGCCAGCCAAAAACTATGAGCGACGAACGACGGCACTACGAGGTGGTCGTGGTCGGCGGCGGTCCCGCCGGATGCTCCGCGGGCGTCTTCACCGCCCGGTACGGCCTCGACACCGTCGTCTTCGACCGGGGGAACTCCTCGCTGCGTCGGTGCGCGTATCTGGAGAACTACCCCGGCTTCCCCGCCGGTATCGAAATCGACGCGTTCTACGAGTTGCTGCACGCCCACGTCGAGGAGGCCGGGTGCGAACTCCGCGCGGAGATGGTCGAGTCGGTGACCCGCGAGGAGGGGGCGTTCGTCGTCGAGACGCAGGAGGGCGGAACCGTCACCGCCGACCGAGTCGTCGCCGCGGCGCGGTACGACGGGTCGTACCTGCGTGCGATGGACGAGGAGGCGATGACGACGACGACGGAACACCTCGGCGAGACGAGAGAGCGGTTCGACCCCGACTACGCGGACGCCGACGGGCGGACGCCGATAGACGGCCTCTACGTCGCCGCGCCCGCCGGCGAGGCGAACGCGCAGGCGATACTCTCGGCCGGTCACGGCGCGCGTATCGCCCGGAACCTCATCGCGGACGTGCGCCGCGAGGCGGGGTACCCCGAGGAACTCGCCGCCCACTGGGACTGGGTCCGCCCCGAGGCCGAACGCGCCGAGGAGTGGGCCTCCCGCGACCGGTGGCGCGAGTGGTTCGACGACCGAGTGCCCGACGACCACCCCCTCGACGGCGACGAACTGGCCGACCTCCGAGAGGCGGAGGTCGAACGCAGGTTGGGCGCGTACGTCCCCGACGACGACATCGACCGCCGGGCCGAACGCGGGTACGACCGACTCCTCGAACGGATCCCCGACGACCGAATCGAGGCGTACCTCCGCGGGCGAACCCGCGCGGGCGACGCCGATGCCGACGACTGACCGTCTCCGACGGTCGCGACTCCCTCGACGGGCGGTCCCCCTCGAACGCTTCGGCCCGCCGCCGCTTTCGGCCCTCCACTCTCCCCGCTGACTTCTCTCCTCTCACTCCGGTACCGGGCGTCCTCGACGGTCACTCCTCGGCGGCGTCCGCCTCCCAGCCCTCGGTGTAGATGTGGTCCTCCTCGACGCCCGCCGATTCGAGGAGGTCGCGCGTCTCGACGACCATCGCGGGGACGCCGCAGACGTAGAAGTCGGTGCCGTCCAGACCGACCGTCTCCTCCAGTGCGTCCGGCAGGTGGTCCTGCACGTGCCCCGTCCGGCCGTTCCACCCCTCGTCGTCGGCGCGCGAGAGGACGTACTCGGCGGAGACGTTCCCGTGTTCCGCCCGGAGTTGGTCGATGCTCTCGCGGAAGATGACGTGCGACTGGCCGCGTTCGCCGAACACGAGGTGGGCGTCCCCCCTCCCCTCGGCGGCGTACTGCTTGAACATCGGGTAGAGGGGCGTGATTCCCGTGCCCGTCGCGACGAACGCGGCGTCGCGGTCGAAGTCGCGGACGTAGAGGTTGCCGTCCACCGGTTCTATCTCTATCTCGTCGCCCGGCGTTCGGTCGTGCATGAAGACGGAGGCGTTCCCGTCGTCGTAGCGCTTTATCGCGAGGACCATCTCGTTCGTCCCCGGGAGGGTGGCGGCCGTGTACGGCCGCGTCCCCTCCTCGTCGTCGCTCTCGAAGTGGACCGCCGTGTGCTGGCCCGGTCGGTAGTCGAACGTGTGGTCGTCGGCGACGAGTCGGAACTGTCGCACGTCCGGCGTCATCCGGTGGACGTCCGCGACGGTGACGGTAATCGACATAGGCGGGCTTCGAAGAGATGTCAAAAATGCGTGGTGGCGGCGCGGTCGTCGAGAGGCGATTCGCGGCGGTTCACCCGCCCGACTCGCGGGCGCCCATCGCCTGCGTGATGTGCGTGAAGGTGACTAATCCGAGTCCGCCGACGAGGTTCCCCGCGGTGACGAGAGCCGTCGTCTCCGCCAGTTTGACGAGGCCGATGGGCGCGCCGAACAGCATGCCGAAGACGACGTGCAGCATCGTGACGACGACGTGGTCGAACGGCCCGAGCGTCAGGAGGACGCCGACGATGTAGGCCATCGCGATGCGGCTTCCGACGCTGTTGACAGCTTCGAGGAGGAACGAGAGCAGGACGACGAGTGCGCCGCCGACGATGGCCGCCGCGAACTCCGTTATCGCCGGGCGGTGAACGAACTCCGTTGCGAACGTGCGCAGGGCGTGGACGGCCCCCTTCGGCAACACGCCGTGGACGGAGAAGATGTACGCCATGAGGACGCCGCCGACGAGGTTGACCGCGAAGGTGACCGACCACAGGCGGAGGAGCTTCGAGACCATCCACGAGTCGGCGTCCACCGCCTTCGCCACCGGGTCGTAGAAGTTCTCGTTGAACAGTTCCGCCCGGCCGACGACGAGGAAGACGAGGCTCACGCCGAACGCGAGTGCGCCGGCGATGGTGGCTATCTTTCCGAACTGCGGTTCGACGAACGCGTGGACGATACCGAGGGCGACGATGCCGAACACGACGGTGAATCCGGCGATGAAACTGGTCGAGACGAGTTCGAGCATCGGCTGGTCGAGGCGGCGTTCGCCCTCCTCGACCGCCCTCTCGAATATCTCCGACGGGTCGGGCGCGACGGGCACTTTTCGACTGTCTCCCGACACGATGAAAAGCGACGTGGCCAGCGTCCGCGGGAAGGGACGAAGGGCGCGTTCGACGCCGGCGCGTCCGGGGCGGTGCTCAGTCGTCGCTCGGAATCTCGGCGTCGCTTATCGAGACGTCCGGTCGGAATACGAGGGTCGGGTCGAGTTCGTCGAGCGTCTCGCCGCGGCGGACGCGGTCCGGCCAGTCGTGGTTCGCGAGGGCGGCGGTGCCCTGCGTCACGATGTCCGCCCCGTCGGCCAGCGCCTCGCGCGCCTTCTCGGGGTCGCCGAGGCCGCCGTTCGCGAACACGACGGTGTCGCCGTGTCGGACGGCCAGTTCGGTGAGCGTCGGCCCCTCGTCGCCGAACGCCGGTTCGGTCACCTCGGGTTCGGTGACGTGAAGGTAGTCCGCGCCGGCGTCGGTGAACGCCTCGAAGACCGCCTCCGCGGTCGCCTCCCCGTCGGGCCACGTCCGTTCCTCGTCCGTGACCGCGCCCTGAGATACGCGGACGCCGACGACGAACTCCTCTGGGGTCGCGTCGCGAATCGCCGCGACGACTTCGGCCGGGAAGCGCGCCCGCGCCTCGGGGCTGCCGCCGTACTCGTCGTCGCGTTCGTTCACGAGGGGGTCGACGAACTCGTGGAGCAGGTAGCCGTTGGCGGCGTGGACCTCGACGCCGTCGAACCCGGCTTCGACCGCACGCTCGGCGGACTCGACGAAGCCCGTCTTCACCTCGGCCAGTCCGCCGTCGTCCAGCGCCTCGGCCTCGGGGAACTCCCCGGACCCGCCGTACACCTCCGCCATCTCGCCCGGCGCGCGGTACGGCGACGGGGCCACGAGGCCCTCGCCGTAGCGGCTGCCCTGCCCCTGCGCGCCGGCGTGCATGACCTGCGCGAAGATGGGGCTCCCCTCCTCGTGGACCGCATCGACGACCTGCGACCACGACGCCGCCTGCTCGTCGGTCGCGAGACCAGGCTGGTTGTGGTACCCCTGACTGTGGGCCGTGTCGGGGTGGACGCCCTCGGTGACGAGCACGGAGAACCCGCCGCGGGCGAACGAGGCGTAGTAGTCGGCCATCCGTTCGGTCGCGCACCCCTCGTCCGTCGCGCTCGTCCGCGTCATTGGCGCAAGGCCGACGCGGTTGTCGAGGGAGAGTCCCTTCCACTCGAACGGCTCGAAGAGCGGGTCGTCTGTCATGGTTCGAGGTTGTCGCCGTCCGGACTAAAGCCGCAGGCGCGGATGTGCGCTCCACGCACGACACGTCTGGTATCGCACGGCACGCGCACGGAGAACCCCGACGTGCGCCTTCTCCCGAACGTCGGAAAAGCGGCAAAAGTTATTTGATAATTGGTACCGAATGTCATAATGCGCCGGCGCTTCCGGCGCGACGCGGTGACGACCGAACCTTCCAACCATGCGAATCGGAATCGAAATCGAGTGTTGGCTCGTCGACACCGACGGCCACCTCCGTCCGGCCGACGAGGTGATAGCCGCCTGCGAGGGGGTCGACTCCGAGATGGTGACCCCGTTGTTGGAGGTGAAGACGCCTCCCTGCGATTCGCTCTCGGAACTGGCTGCCGTCCTCGGGGACCGACTCGGGCGCGTCCGCGAGGAGGCGCGGGTGCGCGACAAGCGCCTCGTGCCGTTGGGCACGCCGTTGAGCGACGAGCGACTTCCGCGGCGGACGAGCTCACGAATCGACGTCCAACGCGCCGTCCTCGGCGACGACTTCGGCCACGCCGGGTACTGCGCGGGCACCCACCTGCACTTCGAGCAGACGAGCGTCGCCGACCAACTCCGCGTCCTCACGGCGTTAGACCCGGCGTTCGCCCTCGTGAACACCGCGCCCTACTACCGCCGTCGTCGGGTCACCGCGTGCGCTCGACCGCACGCGTACCGGCGACTGTGCTACCGGTCCTTCCCCGAGTACGGCCAGCTGTGGCGGTACCCCGAGTCGGCCGCCGAGTGGCGAGGGCGAGTCGAGAGGCGGTTCGACGCCTTCGTCGAGGCCGCCGCGGAGCGCGGAATCGACCCCGAGACCGTCGAGTCAGAGTTTTCGCCCTGCGACGCGGTCTGGGCCCCGGTCTGTCTCCGGGACGACCTCGGAACCGTGGAGTGGCGGACGCCCGACGCCGCCTCTCCGCTTGAACTCTGCCGTCTCGCCGCCGACGCGACGCGAATCGTCGAAACCGCCGTCGAGGACGGCACCCGTATCGGCGACGGTGGAGACGACGGTGCGCTGTCGCTCCCGCCGTTCGAGCGGCTTCGAGGGCACGTCGATGCGGCGATCGAACGCGGACTCGCGGCACCGCGCGTCGAGCGACACCTCTCTCGGATGGGCTTCGAGTCCGAGGAGTACCGGCCGTTCGGGGCGGAAATCGACGGGCGAAGACGGCTCGACGCCGACGGGGCGAGGCGGCTCCGCCGCCGGGCCGCGGACCGTCTCGAACGCGACATCGAACGCCTGCGCGAGACGACGGCACCTCGGGCGGAACTGTCCCGAGGGTGAGTACTGCTCGGCGGGCGTGACGCGCCCGTCCGGCGGGGCGTCCGCGGCGAATCAAAAGTACCATGGAACCGCGACGCACAGGGGACCTTACTTAGGTGTTTCACGTGACCGAGAAACGCGAATACGGAGACGACTATCCCGACAAGACGCTGTACATCCCCGGTCCGACCGAGGTGCGCGAGGACGTCGTCGAGGCGATGTGCGAACCGATGTTCGGCCACCGCATGGACCGGATGACGGACCTCTACACCACCATCGTCGAGGACACGAAGGAGTTCCTCGGCACCGACAACGACGCGATAATCCTCACGGGGTCGGGCACGGAGTTCATGGAGAGTTCCGTCCTCAACCTCGTCGACGAGAACGTCCTCGTGACGACCTGCGGGAGTTTCAGCGAGCGTCAGGCCAACGTCGCGGAGCGGTTGGGGAAGAACGTCGATACGCTGGAGTACGAGTGGGGACGGGCGGTCAAGCCCGAAGACGTCCGCGAAACGCTCGAAGGGAGCGACACCGACTACGACGTCGTCACCTGCGTGATGAACGAGTCCTCGACGGGCGTCCGCAACCCGATAGAGGAGATCGGCGACGTGGTCGCGGAGTACCCGGACACCTACTTCGTCGTGGACGCGGTGTCGTCTCTGGGCGGCGACTACGTCGATATCGACGCCCACGGCATCGACGTCGTCTTCACGTCGGTCCAGAAGGCGTTCGCCATGCCGCCCGGCCTCGCCGTCTGCATCGTGAGCGAGGACGCCTACGAGCGAGAAGTCGAGAAGGAGTCGGCGTCGTGGTACGGCGGGTTCCAGCGCTCGCTCGACTACTACGACCGGAAGGGACAGACCCACTCCACGCCCGCGATTCCCATCATGCTGGCCTACCGAAAGCAGATGAAGCACATGCTCGACGAGGGCCACGAGGCGCGCGACGAACGCCACCGCGAGATGGCCGAGTACACCCGCCGGTGGGCGCGCGAGCACTTCGACATGTTCCCCGAGGAGGGCTACGAGTCCCAGACGGTGAGCTGCATCGAGAACACGCGGGAAATCGACGTCGCCGCGACCATCGAAGAGGTCTCCGAGGAGTACGACATGGTGTTCTCGAACGGGTACGGGTCGGCGCTCGGCGAGAAGACGTTCCGCATCGGCCACATGGGCGAACACGACGTCGAGTCGATTCGGGCCCTGACCGACGCCATCGAAGACGTCGCTGGGCTCTGATTCGGGTCGAGCGTATCGAACGTCGCCCGTAGTGCGACCGGGCGAACGTCGACCGGTGGACTCGGCGACACCGAATCCGACCGCACCGTTTCTCGGTCAGTCCTCCCCGAACGCGTCCGCGATGTCGTCGGCCACGTCCGCGATGGCGGTGCGGGCCCGGTCCACCTCGCGCATCGTCATGAACCCGTGGACCATGTCGTCGTAGTTCTCGTAGCGCGTGGGGACGCCGTCGCGGACGAGTTGTTCGGCGTACGCCTTCCCGCCGTCGCGGAGCGGGTCGAATCCGGCGGTGACGACCGTCGCGGGGGCGACGCCGGAGACGTCGGCGGCGTTCGTCGGGTCGGCGTACGGGTTCCGTCTGTGGATATCGCTCACGTAGTAACAGCGCTCGAACCACTCCATGTCCGCTCTATCGAGGACGACGCCGGCGTGCTCTCGGACGGACTGCTGATCCTCCTCGACGCCGACGGCGGGGTAGAGGAGCGTCTGGTGGGAAATCTGCGGGCCGTCGCGCTCGGCGGCCACGAGGGCGGCGACGGCGGCGAGGTTTCCGCCCGCGGAGTCACCCGCCACTGCTATCTCCCTGGTCCCGCGGACGGCGTCCGGGTTCGCGGCCGCCCACTCGACGGCGGCGTAGGCGTCTTCCACGGCCGCGGGGAAGGGGTGTTCGGGGGCGAGTCGGTACTCGACCGAGAGGACGGCGCAGCCGCTCTCTCGCGTGAGATGCCGGCAGAGCCAGTCGTGCGTGCCGATACTTCCGAGGACGAACCCGCCGCCGTGGAAGAACACCACCGTGGGGTGCGGTCCGTCCGCGTCCGGGAGATAGAGGCGGGCGTCGAGTTCGCCGGCGGGACCCGGAATCGTTCGGTCGGCGGTCGCACCGACGCTCGGCGGGTTCCGGTTCCGCATCCGCGTGACCGCGCGGGTGACGAGTCGGAGGAGCTTCAACCCGCGGCGACTGTGCGGAAGCGGGAACCGGTCTTGGCGTTCGACCGCCGCCTTCGCCTGCGGGTCGATGTCGTCGGCGTGCATCACCGAGAGTTTGGGTAATCGACACTAAACCGCTTGTGCTCCGCGGAGTCGATGCGCTGTCGTCGTACAGAAATGTCGCCCGAGACACTAACGGCCGGCATCATCCCGAGGCGGCGCGCCGCGTCAGCCGGGAAACCCTCGTGTCAGGCGGTCCGTCTTTCGGGCGCGGACGTTCCACTCCGCCGGCGACTGCCGCCGTCGGCGGAGTCGTCGCCAGAGGCGACTCGGATATGTCGCGCACCCGGGTTCTCCGTTTCCTCATCGCTCCCTCGTGGGACTACTCGGAACGGGGACTAAGGTGCGCACGAGGACGTAGGGGGTCGAACCACAAGGGGGTTCCGACTCGACGGTTCCGCCGGGGTTCCGACGGTTCAGACGGTGTACTCCGACTCCTTCAGTTGGACGTACTTCCCATTTCGGTACTTGAACTTCGTCTTCTTGTACGTCGTGACGAGGCGGGCGGCGTTGAATCCCGCGCCGATTTTCGAGGTTTTGAACAGCTCCGGCCCCGACTCCACCTGCAGTTTCTTCGCCGTCGAGAACGCCCAGTCCCAGTCGTCCGGGCCGTAGTCGCGGACGACGTCGGCGAAGGAGACGTTGCGCAGGACTTCCTCGCCGATGGCGTCCTTCCAGCGAGCGTTGTACGGCGTCAGGTCGCCCTCGGCGGCGAGTTCGCCGGCGATAGCGCCCGTCCGGACGGCGACGTGGTCCCCGCCCTCGTGGAACGCCGAGGTTGCGCCCATCGCGCCGCCGACGACGGCGATGCCGACCTTCGCGGGCGAGTCGATGGGTCGCGTCGAGGAGATTGCGTACGTCTCCGTCCCCTTCGTCTTCCCGCGGTCCTCGACGAGGGGGAAGTCCCCCTCTATGTCGTACTCATCGCCGTACTCCTGTTCGAGGAGGCGGCGGATGTACTCTCTCCCCTGCGGGATTCGCTCGTCGTCGTCGCGGAGGAGAGCGTACTTCTCTCTGTCTTCTATCTCGTCGATGTCTAAGCCGATGGGCATCGTCAGGCCGATCCGGGCGACGGTGCCGTCGTTCGGGAAGATCCACGGGTAGGCGGTGTGACCGGGCATGTACCCCCACCAGAACTTGATGGCGCTCGACACCTCGTCGTACACCTCCTCGGGGAGGCGTCTGTGCTCCTGGTAGGCGATGTGGTTGACCTTCGTCGTCGCCAGTCGGTCCGTGATGTCGAACGGGACGAACCGGTCGAGAACCTTGTTCGTCACCGTCCGTTGGGGGCCGTCCGCGAGGACGACGAAGTCGGCGGCGATATCCTCGCCCGAGGCGAGGCGGACGACGTGGCGCGGGCCGTCGCCGTCGGGGTCGGTCTCCACGTCGCGGACGGACGCCTTCACGCGGTACGTCGCGCCCGCCTCCTCGGCCCTGTCGCGCATCCAGTCGTCGAATCTCGCGCGGTGGAAACAGTAGCCGAACTCGTCGTACGACGACTCGATGCCCGTCTTCCGCAGGACGATGGACTCGGTGGGGCCGACGAACTCCGCGCGGTCGAGATGGCTGAGGAGTACGTCGTCGGGCATCTCGTCGGGGTGGATGCCCATGATGTCCACCCAGTAGTCGAGGATTCCCGCCGCGTCCGTCGAGTCGGGGCCGAGTCGGTCGGGCCGGTCGGCCCGGGGAACCCCCTTCTCCAGCACCACCGCCGACGCGCCCCTCGACGCCGCGGCGTGCGCGGCGGACGACCCTGCGGGCCCACCGCCGACGATGGCTACGTCGAATCGCTCCATACCGCGTACCGAACCCTGCGGCGATAATAAACCCCCTGAACTGGCACGCGTACTGACCGGTTCGCCCCGGCGACGGGCCGGCGGTCGGCGCGTTCGACGAGGGGTCGGTCCGACGGGCGGTCGGTCCGACGGGCGGTCGGTTCGGCGAGGGGTGAGTTCGAGAGGCGGCGGACGCCGTTCGCTCGGGGTGAACATTTACCACCCCTCCCGGAGCGTATCCTACCCGATGAGCGACGCCGACATCGTCGTCTTACGGCAGAAGATTCACGGACTGTCCGCCGAGGGGTACGCCGAGGAACTCCGCGCGCGACTCCCCGAGAAGAACGTCGTCCTCGCGCGCACCCCCGCCGAGGAGCGCGAACTCCTGCGCGAGACGCCGGTGGCGACGGGACTCTCCCTCGACGAGGACGCCCTCGCGGCGGCGGAGAACCTGCGCATGTTCGCGTGCGTCTACGCCGGGACGGGCCACCTCCCGACGGACGTCCTTGAAGAACGCGGCGTCGCGGTCACCAACGCCTCCGGCGTCCACGGCCCCAACATCGGAGAACACGTCGTCGGGGCCATCCTCTCGTTCACGCGCCGGTTCCACGTCGCGTGGCGGCAACAGCAACGACGCCAGTGGCGGTCGTTCCAGACCCGCGAGTTGCAGGGTTCGACGGTGACCGTCGTCGGACTCGGCGCACTCGGGCGGGCCACCGTGGAGCGACTCGGCTCCTTCGGCGTTGAGACCATCGGCGTGCGCTACTCGCCGGAGAAGGGCGGCCCGACGGACGAGGTGGTCGGCCTCGAAGACGAACGGGGGTTCCACGACGCCCTCGCCCGAAGCGACTACCTCGTCGTCGCCTGCCCCCTGACGGAGACGACGCGCGGACTCGTGGACGCCGACGCCCTCCGGTCGATGCCGCCGGACGCCGTCCTCGTCAACGTCGGGCGCGGGCCCGTCGTGGACACCGACGCCCTCTTGGACGCACTCCGGTCGAACGCCATCCGCGGCGCGGCACTCGACGTGACCGACCCCGAACCCCTGCCGGAGGACCACGAACTGTGGAACTTCGAGAACGTCCTCATCACGCCCCACAACGCGGGCCACACGCCGAAGTACTGGGAGCGTTTGGCCGGCATCGTCGCGCGCAACGTCGAACGCGCCGACGAGACGGGGGAGTTCGAAGAGTTGGAGAATCAGGTGATATAGCGTCGAACGCCCGCTATCGGTCGTCCGTGCGGCCGACACCGGGACGGAGTCGTCCGAGGTTACCGTTCGTCGGGCGGAAGTTCCACGTGTTCGAACCAGAATCTCTCGACAGCTTCCGCGAGTGTGACGAACTCGTCGGGGTCCGTGGGTTTGGTGAGGTACGCGTTAGCGCTGGCGTCGTAGCACCGTCCGACGTCCTCGCCGTCCCCCGACCCCGTGAGCATGATCACCGGAAGCAGTCGGAGTCGAGGGTCGCCCCTGATGGATTCGACGACCGCACAGCCGTCTGTTCTCGGCAGATTCAGGTCCACGAGGGCGATGTCCGGAAGCGTACGGGATTCGTCGGTGACCCGCTTCCGCAACCGGTCGATAGCGTCGTCCCCGTTGGTGACGGGCCGCAACGTCGTCTCGCTCCCCGCGGCTTTGAACGCCTCCCGTATGAGGCGGACGTCGCCGGGGTTGTCTTCGACGAGGAGAATTTCGACCCGGTCGTCGGGACTGCGCTGGTGGGCGTTGGACATGGTGTGGGTGCGGCGAGTGCGAATCCTGTGAATGCGCCCGTGACCGGTACGCGACCGTTCCGCCGTCAGATTTCCCGTCCGCCGAGGGAGGCGCACAGTGCGAAGTCTCTCGCTACGGACAGGACGCGCCGAGCGGGGATAAGAGGTCCTTTAACTCGAATCCTAACAGGTCTCGGCGACTGAACGTCGTCCGCCGATTCGCCGGCGACGCCCCGGGCGCGAAGACTGCCCGGAGGCGGCGGGCGCTTAGAGGTAGCCCTCTTCCACGAGGAGTTCACCGTTGAGGACCGAGGCGCCGGCCGCGCCGCGAATCGTGTTGTGCGCGAGGCAGTTGTACTTCAGGCCGCCCGCCGTCGTTTGGATGCCGCCCGCCGAAATCTGCATGCCGTCGCCGCGTTCGCGGTCCATGCGGGGTTGCGGGCGACCGGGGTCCTCGAAGACGTGGATGAGTTGCTCCGGCGAACTGTGGAGGTCCACGCTCGGGTACTCGCGCATCGCCTCGGCGGCCTCCTCGGGCGAGACGTCCTCGGCCGTCTCCGCGAAGACGTTCTCCAAGTGGCCGTCGAGCGTCGGGATGCGGTTACACGAGGCGGCGACGTCCATCTCGTGGAGGTGCAGCTCCGCGCCGTCGAAGTCGCCGAGGAGTTTCCGGGATTCCGTCTCCATCTTGTCCTCCTCGCCGCCGATATGCGGGATGGCGTTGTCGATAATCTCCATCGACGTGACGCCGGAGTAGCCCGCGCCGGAGACGGCCTGCAGCGTCGAGACGTGGACGTTCTCCAGACCGAACCGGTCGAGAGCGGCCAGCGTCGGCACCATCGTGATGGTCGAGCAGTTCGGGTTCTTCACGAGTGCGCCGTCCCACCCGCGTTCGTCGCGTTGCACCTCGATGAGTTCGAGGTGGCCCGGGTTCACCTCGGGGATGGTGAGGGGAACGTCGGGTGCCATCCGGTCGTTCGAGGAGTTCGAGGAGACGACGTACCCCTCCTCTAAGAAGCCCGGTTCGACGTTCGCAGCGACGCCCGACGGGAGCGAGGAGAACAGCAGGTCCACGTCGTCCGGCACCGCCTCCGGCGTCGTCTCCGTGACGGTCATCTCCGCCACGTCATCGGGAATCGGCGTGTTGACGCGCCACTTCGCCGCCTCCCGGTACGTCTTGCCCGCGCTCGATTCGCTCGCGGTCAGGGCCGCGAGTTCGAACGTCGGGTGGTCTTCGAGTAGTTGTATGAATCGCTGTCCGACCGCCCCGGTCGCGCCGAGAATTCCGACTCGTACTGCCATTGGCGTGAGGTTCCGTACCACGGCCATAAGGCCGTTTGGATTCGGGACGTATTTCACGAACGTTCAGAACGGTCGGCGGTCGGCGGCCGAATCAGGACGTTCGTCCACCCGCCCCCGCGCGGAGGTTCGACGAGCGTCGAACCCCGCTACGTGATGAACCGATAGAATGAGGTGCCGCGTTACTGAATACGTCCGTAAATGTTCAGTAAGGTTCTCGTCGCCAACCGAGGGGAGATAGCCGTCCGCGTGATGCGGGCCTGTGAGGAGTTGGGCATCCGGACCGTCGCCATCTACAGCGACGCCGACAAGCACAGCGGACACGTCCGGTACGCCGACGAGGCCTACAACGTCGGCCCCGCCCGCGCGGCGGACTCCTACCTCGACCACGAGGCGGTCATCGACGCCGCGCGGAAGGCCGGCGCGGACGCCATCCACCCGGGGTACGGCTTCCTCGCGGAGAACGCCGAGTTCGCCCGCAAGGTCGAGGAGACGGACATCAAGTGGGTCGGCCCCTCCGCGGACGCAATGGAACGACTGGGGGAGAAGACGAAGGCGCGCGCCCTGATGCAGGAGGCGGACGTGCCCGTCGTCCCCGGAACCACCGAACCCGTCGAGTCCGTCGAGGAGGTAAAGGAGATCGCCGAGGAGTTCGGCTACCCCGTCGCCATCAAGGCGGAGGGCGGCGGCGGCGGCCGCGGCCTGAAGGTCGTCCGAAGCGAGGCGGAGGCCGAAGAGCAGTTGGAGACGGCCAAGCGCGAGGGCGAGGCGTACTTCGACAACGCCTCCGTCTACGTCGAGAAGTACCTCGAATCGCCGCGGCACATCGAGGTGCAGATTCTCGCGGACGAACACGGCAACGTCCGCCACCTCGGCGAACGCGACTGCTCGCTTCAGCGTCGCCACCAGAAGGTCGTCGAGGAGGCCCCCTCGCCCGCCTTGGACGAGGACCTCCGGGAGCGAATCGGCGAGGCGGCGCGCCGCGGCGTCCGCGAGGCCGAGTACTACAACGCCGGGACGGTGGAGTTCCTCGTCGAGGACGGCGAGTTCTACTTCATGGAGGTCAACACCCGCATCCAGGTCGAACACACCGTCACCGAACAGGTGACGGGCATCGACGTGGTGAAGTGGCAACTGCGCGTCGCTGCCGGCGAGGAACTCGACTTCGAACAGGACGACGTGGAGATAGAGGGCCACTCCATCGAGTTCCGCATCAACGCCGAGAAGGCGGACAAGGACTTCGCGCCCGCGACCGGTGGCACCCTCGACACGTACGACCCGCCGGGCGGCATCGGCGTCCGCATCGACGACGCCCTGCGGCAGGGCGACGAACTCGTCACGGACTACGACTCGATGATAGCCAAACTCATCGTCACCGCCTCGGACCGCGAGGAGTGCCTCGCGCGGTCCGAACGCGCCCTCGCGGAGTACGACATCGAGGGCATCGAGACCATCATCCCGTTCCACCGCCTCATGCTCACCGACGAGGCGTTCCGCGCGGGCGAGCACACGACGAAGTACCTCGACGAGGAGTTGGACAAAGAGCGAATCGCGCAGGCCGTCGAGAAGTGGGGCCCCGAGGAGAGGGGCGGCGACGACGAAGACGAGGAGGTGACCGAACGCGAGTTCACCGTCGAGGTCAACGGCAAGCGCTTCGAGGTGAGCCTCGAAGAACGCGGCGCGCCCGCCATCCCGACGCCGGACGTGAGCGCCGCGAACGGCGGGTCGGCCACCCGTTCGCGCCCCGACGAGGCGACGAGCGACGACGACGAGGAGGTCGCGATCGAGGGCGACGGCGAGCAGATCGCCGCCGAGATGCAGGGCACCATCCTCTCGGTTGACGTCGCGGAGGGCGACGACGTCGCCGCGGGCGACGTCGTCTGCGTCCTGGAGGCGATGAAGATGGAGAACGACGTGGTCGCCGAACGCGGCGGCACCGTCTCGCAGGTCCTCGTGAGCGAAGGCGAGAGCGTCGACATGGGCGACCCCCTCGTCGTCCTCGAATAGGCGGTCGGGCCTCGATTTCAGTCTAGTTCTTTCACCACTTTCGCCGGGTTCCCCCGCACGACGACGCTCTCGGGCACGTCCTCGGCGACCACCGCGCCGGAGGCCACCACCGCGTCGTCGCCTATCGTCACGCCGGGATTGACCACCGCGCGCCCGCCGAACCACACCCTGTCGCCGACGGTGACGGGCTTGCCGTACTCCCGGCCCGATGTGCGCCGTTCCGCGTCCAACGGGTGCGTGGCGGCGTAGACGTGGACGCCCGGGCCGAGCATGCAGTCGTCGCCGAACTCGATTTCGCGGACGTCCAAGAACACGCAGTCGAAGTTCGCGTAGAAGTCGTCGCCGACGGAGACGTTGTACCCGTAGTCGCACTTCAGCGTCGGTTCGACAGTGGGGTTCTCGCCGACGGACCCGAACAGCTCTCGGAGCAGTCGCTCGCGTTCCTCGTCGTCGTCCGCGCCCGTCGCGTTGTAGCGGTCGGTGAGTCGGCGGGCCTCGCGCCGTTCGGCGGCGAGCGTCTCGTCCGCGGGGTCGTACATCTCGCCCGCGAGCATCTTCTCCTTCTCGGAGGGCATCGTACCCTCCACCCACGGCGGACGCGGAGATAGGTCTGGCGGAGCGGCGACCCTCCCCCGCCGGGCGGCCGACCCGAACCCCCGATATTCATTCCGTTGTGCCCGCATCCCCGCGTATGAACGAGACGCGACGCGCCCTCCTCGACGCCCTCTCGGACGGACCGGTCGCCGGGCCGGAACTCGCGGACCGACTCGGCGTCTCCCGCGCGGCGGTGTGGAAACAGGTCGAAGCCCTCCGAGAAGACGGATTCGGCGTCGAGAGCGGCGACGACGGCTACCGCGTGACCGACGTGCCCGAGTACGGAGAGTCTGCCATCGCGTTCGGTCTGGACGCCCCCTTCGAGGTGGAGTACCACGACTCGCTGGACAGCTCGAACGACCGAGGCCGGGAACTCGCCGTCGAAGGGGCGTCGGACGTCGTCGTCGTCGCCGACGAACAGACCGGCAGCCGGGGCCGCCTCAAACGCGAGTGGACCGCGCCCTCGGGCGGCGTCTGGATGAGCCTCGTCCTCCGGCCGGACCGACCGCCCGCGCACGTCCCGGCGTTCACGCTGGCGGCAGCGGTGGCGACGACGCGGGCGGCCCGCGAGGCGGGCGTGGACGCCCACATCAAGTGGCCGAACGACGTTCTCGTCGGGGCGGGAGACGACCCAGACGACGACGCGGAGGCAGCGCGCCGCGGCGGTCGGAAACTCGCGGGCATCCTCACGGAGATGGAGGGGGAGGCCGACCGCGTCTCGTGGTTGGTCGTCGGCATCGGCGTGAACGCGAACGTCGATGCGGCCGACCTCCCGCCGGGCGCGACGAGCATCCGCGAGGAGGCGGGCGACGTGGACCGCCGCGCGTTCGTCCAGCGCCTCCTAGAGGAGTTCCATTCGCTTCGAGAGGACACGGAGGCCGTCCTCCCGGCGTGGCGCGAGTACGCTTCGACGCTCGGGCGTCGAGTGCGCGTCGAGACGCCCGGCGGGACGGTGGAAGGGGAGGCCGTGGACGTGCGGTTCCCGGGCGCGTTGGTCGTCCGAACCGACGACGGCGAGGAAGTCGTCCACGCGGGCGACTGCGAGCACCTCCGCTCGGCGTGACTCGAACTCCGACTCGGACCGCCCTCCGGCGCGGGGTCAGTCGGCTTCGGCGCCCGGTCCGGACTCGGATTCGCGTTCGCCGTCGGCCCCGACGGGTTCCTCCTCGGTCGTCCGGGTCCGACTCGGAGTCGCCGCTTTCTCGTCGTCCTCGCCCGCGTCGGGGCCGACTCTGACGGTGAGGACGGGGACGTTCGAGGCGCGGATGACCTTCTCGGCGACGCTTCCGAGGAGGAGTCTGTCGAGTCCGCCGCGCCCGTGGGTGCCCATCACGACGAGGTCACACCCCTCGCGTTCGGCGTACTCGACTATCTCTCGGCTCGGAGACCCTTCGATGACGCTCGTCTCGACGGGGACGCCGGCGTCCGTCGCGACGCGTTTCACCTCGCTCACCGCCTCCTCGGCGTCCGCGCGGAGCATCTCGTCTAACCCCTCCCACGACGACTCCATCGGAAGCCCGGCGAAACTTCCGCTGTTGACGACGTAGAGTGCGTGGACGGCGGCCCCGTGGACGTCCGCGAGACGGACGGCGTGTTCGACCACTCGGTCCGACCCCTCCGAACCGTCCGTCGGGACGAGTATCCGCTCGTACATCACCATTGTTAACTCGCATCACAGTCGGTCGTTCACGGTCTTAACTGTTCGCGTTGACGGGTTTCGAAACGAAGGAGACGGGAGGGCGTCGGTTAGAGAACCACGTCTTTCACGTCGTCGGTACCGGCGCGTCGGACGACGGCGCGGACGACGTCCTGCGCGCCGGCGAGGTTGTCAGAGTCGCCGTCCAAGACGAGGAGTTTCGCCTCCCGGCCGGGTTCGATGCGCCCGTAGTCGAGTCCGGCGATCTCCGCGCCGTTGACCGTCGCCATCTGCAGTACCTCTCGCGCGGACACGTCGCCCAACTTCGCGGCGAACTCCATCTCGCGGAACATCGACGGCGAGTTCAGCATCACGTTGTCCGTCCCGAGGGCGACGGTGGTTCGGTCCACGAGTTCGCGCATCGGCGGGACGCCCACGTCGGTCACGAGGTTCGACCGCGGACAGACGACGACGGGGATTTCGCTGTCCTCGATGCGTTCCAGGTGGAGAGGGTCGGGGTGGACCACGTGGACGAGGAAGTCGGGGTCCAAATCGAGTGCGGGGTCGACGTCGTGAGAGTCGCGTTCGCCCGCGTGGATGCCGAACAGTTTGCCCGCCTCGCGCGTCGCGTTCCGGTGGCGTTCGAAGTCGCCGTCCCGCGCGCCCGACGCGCCGAATCCGTCGGCCTCCCGCATCGCGTCGACCGTTTCCCGCCCCAACACCACGGGATCGACGTCGAGTCCGGCCGTCGCCTCCCGGATGAGTTCGACGCCCTCGACGCCGCCCTCGCGGAACTCGACGCACGTCGCCGTCCCCGAGGACTCCATGAAGCGAAGCGACCGGCGCATCGCTTCTCTCTTCTCCTCGCGACTCGCCTGCCGCAGGAGGCGGTGCTTCAGGCCGTCCGGCGGCGCGACGAGTTCGTCCAGGGAGAGTCCCGCGCCAGCCTCCTTGGCTATCGAGTCGCCGATGTGCGTGTGCGCGTTGACGAAGGCGGGCAGGACGATGTCGTCGGAGTCGACGTCCGCCTCCTCGACGGCGGTGATTCGGCCGTCCTCGACGACGACCCGGCCCTGCACCGGTTCGAGCGTTCGCCCGCGTAAGAGTGTCCCCTCTACGATCATGCCCGAATCTCCCGCGGGGAGACGCTTGAAACTCCCGAATCGAGGACCCTCCCGTCGCCTCTGAGAGGGCGTCTCCCCCCGGGACGCCCCCGACGCGGCGGCCGGTGACGACTGCGGTCCCGAGTTCGAGGACGTTACTCCGCGAACTCGTCCAACGTCGCGTGGACGCCGTGGCGGACGTCGGAGACGAGAGCGCCGTCGATGTCGAGGCCCAACACGTCCGCCGCCGCGCGCCCGACGGCGTCCGTCTCGTCGCTGGGGGCGTACACGCCGAGTCGCCACTGCTGTCGTTGGGCGGTCCGCAACGCGGAGACGAGGGGGGACTGCTTGCCGAGTTGCCGCATCTCGCCGCCGACCATCACCCGCGTCGTCGATTCGGTCATCGACGGGCGGCCGGGCACGTCCGCGATGACCGACCCCCACTCGACGCCCGCGCGGTCCGCGATTCGGCGTTCGAGCGCTTCTATCTCCTCGTAGTCCGCGTCGATGACTCGGTCGGGAACGTCGGCCATCTCGGCCCACACCGCGCGCTTGAACAGGTCGCGGCAGTCGAGTCGGCGGGCGAACGCTTCCGTCTCGGGCGTCGTCCGAAGGGCCGTTATCAGGTCGGGGTCGTCCATCCGGCGGAGTTGCTCGGCCGTCAGGTCCGGTTGTTCGAGCAGTCGTTCCGACGCGCGGCGCAGCATCGCCTTCGAGATGCGGGCGACGTGGTGCTGGTAGACGGTCGGGTTCATCAGCGCGCGCGCCAGAAGCAGGCTCTCGGCCGTCTGGACGTTCCCCTCGTCTAAGACGAGTTCGCCGTCCACGAACGTCAGTTCCCGGACGAGTCGTTCGGTGTCGATCGTGCCGTAGGGGACGCCCGTGTGGTGGGCGTCGCGGACGAGGTAGTCCATCCGGTCCACGTCGAGTTCGCCGGAGACGAGTTGGCCGTACTGGCCGTCGCCCGCGACGAGTTCCGCAACCCGCGCGGGGTCGAGACCCTCCGCTCTGAGCACGTCGCCGACTTCGCCCGTCGCGAGGAGTTCGCCCACGTCGTCGTGGTACTTGCCGGTGTGGCGGTGCGTGACCGACTCGATGTTGTGGCTGTAGGGGCCGTGGCCGACGTCGTGGAGGAGGGCCGCCGCGCGGACGCGTTCGCCCAAGATGCCGTCGATGCCGAGGTGGTCGAGGGCGCGGGAGGCGAGGTGGTAGACGCCCAAGGAGTGCTCGAAGCGCGTGTGGTTCGCCGACGGGTACACCAACTGCACTGTCCCCAACTGCTTGATGCGGCGGAGTCGTTGCACCTCCTCGGTGTCCAAAAGCGCCTCCGCGACGCCCTCGACCTCGATGTGGTCGTGGACGCTGTCTTTGATGGTCGTCATACCGGAGATTCGACCGCCATCTGATAAAAGGCTCAGGGCGAGAGTGTCGAGTTCGAAAAAAGGCGTTCGGTCGAAGGCAGACGTCTTACGCCGTGGTCCGGGTCGCGTCGTCCCTGCGGCCGCCGTGGAGGTAGCCGCCGATCGCGCCGCCGATCGCGCCGGGGATGGCCGCGATGGCGACGGCGACGAGGAGGGCGATACCCGCGCCCAGACCGAAGACGCCGGCGCCCAACGTGCCGATGAAGGTCAGGATGACTGCGACGACGAGAGCGCCGATGACGGTGGCGACGCCGCCGTGGAGGGCGTCGCTCCCGAGCGTCCAGTTGTTGACGTACCCGGCGACTGCGCCGGCGATGAGGCCGGTGACGCCCGCGCCGATGGCGGGGAGAGTCGCGTCTGTGAAGGGGAGGCCGAGTCCGCTGACGAGGCCGATGATAATGCTGGCGAGGAATCCGTAGAGTACTGCTTTCCAGTTCATGTAACTTATAAAGGCGTCTCAGGGGATAACCTCTCTGTGCCTACCCCCGGAACGTCAGGGATAACGGTCCGTTTCGCCGGACGGTGACCATCGGCGGCGGAGGCGTCGGACGGACCGCCGGACGAACCGGCCGCCGAAGGAACTTTCAAACCGACGGTCACCGTACCGCGGAGCATGACTACCTTCCTCGCCGGCGGGACGGGGACGCCCAAGTTGTTGGACGGTGCAGAGGGCGTCTTCGACCCCGCGGAGACGACTGTCGTCGCCAACACCGGCGACGACGTGGAACTCGGCGGGCACCTCGTCTGCCCGGACGCGGACACGGTGTTGTTCCACGGCGGCGGCGTCCTCGACACCGACCGGTGGTGGGGAATCGCCGGTGACACGACCGAAACCGACGAGGAACTGCGCCGACTCGCCGACGCCGCGGGCCTCGAATCGGGGCCGCGGTACCTCCCCGAGGAGGCCCAGACCGCCGGCCGCGACATCGCGCGGTGGCGGCGGTTCTCCGGCGTCGCGGAGTTCATGGAGATCGGCGACAGGGATCGGGCCGTCCACATCACCCGCACGTCGCTTCTCGACGAGGGGCGCACCCTGACGGAGGTGACGCGAACCCTCGCCGAGGCGTTCGGACTCGACATCGACCTCCTGCCGATGAGCGACGACCCCGTGGCCTCCGTCGTCCACACCGACGAGGGCGAGATGCACTTTCAGGAGTTCTGGGTCCACCGCCGGGCGGACCCCGCAGTGGAGGACGTGGAGTTCCGCGGCGCGGACGACGCCGAACCGACCCCCGCCGTCCGCGACGCCCTCGCGGACCCCGTCGTCGTCGGCCCGTCGAACCCCGTCACGAGCATCGGGCCGATGCTTTCGCTCCCGGGGTTCGAGGAGGCGCTTTCGGAGACGCCCGTCGTCGCCGTCTCGCCGTTCGTCGAGGACTGCGTGTTCTCCGGGCCGGCGGCGGCGTTGATGCGCGGCGTCGGGTACGAGGCGTCCACCGCGGGCGTCGCCGAGGCGTACCCGTTCGCGGACGCGTTCGTCTTGGACGACGAGGACGGCACGGAACTCGACCGGCCGGTCGTCCGGACGGACACGCGAATCGACGGCCCCGAGGACGCCGCGCGCGTCTGTCGCGCCGTCCGCGAGGCGTTGGAGGTGGTGTCGTGACGTTCGAACCGCGCGTCGCCCTCGCCAGTCTGAGCGGCCAGTCGGACGCCGAGTGGGCGCGCGCCGGGTCCGAGTTCGCGGGCGCGGCGTTCCTCGGCGGCGTCGCACTCGACGAGAAGTCCCGCGCCGCCGCGCGGAAACTGGTCGAACGCGACAGGGAGGAGTTCCTCCCCGAGGACCCCCTCGCGTTCGTCGCCGCCGAACTCGACGCCCTCGCGGACGCCCCCCTCCGACCGGCGGTCAACGTCCGAAGCGCGACGCTCTCGCCCGTGCGGGAGGCGGCGCGCCTCTGCGCCGAACGGGACGCGATGCTCGAAATCAACGCCCACTGCCGACAAGCCGAACTGTGCGCCGTCGGGTGCGGCGAGACGCTCCTCCGGGACACCGACAGACTCGCCGAGTACGTCGCCGCCGCGGCCGAGGAGGGGGCCGCGGTGAGCGTGAAAGTCCGCGCGGAAGTCGAGGGGGTCGACCTCGCGGAGACGGCGCGCGCGGTGGCGTCGGCGGGCGCGGACGCGATACACGTGGACGCGATGGACTCGGAGGCGGTCGTCCGCGACGTGGCGGACGCGGCCCCCGGTCTGTTCGTACTCGCCAACAACGAGGTGCGCGACGCGGAGAGCGTCCGCGAGTACCTCGACTACGGCGCGGACGCGGTGAGCGTCGGCCGACCCAGCACCGACCCGCGCGTCCTCCGCCGCGTCCGAGACGCCGTCGAGGGGTGGTTCGCGGAGTCGAACGCGGAGCATCCGAACGCCGACGAGTCGAACACTGACGAGTCGAACGCCGACGGGTCGAACGCCGGCGGGGTGGCGAAGTGACCGCGCCGAGAGCGCGAACGCCCGCCGAGAACGCGCAACTGGCCCTCCTCTTGGACGTGGCCGGGACGCCGAAGCCCGGCAACGTGGACCGCGAACGCGACTTGGCGGACCTCCGGTTCGAGCACTTCCTCGCGGGGGCCGTTGGGTCGGGCGAGGGCCTCCGCCGGGCGGAATCGGGCGCGCCGGTCGGCGCGGCGTTCGAACGCGCGGTGGCCGGGATGGGTCGGCAACGCGGCGGGAACACGCAGTTCGGCTGTCTGCTCCTCCTCGTCCCTCTCGTGCGCGCCGCGGCCGAAGGGTCGCTGTCGCCGGACGGCGCGACGGCGGTGGCGGAGGCGACGACAGTCGCGGACGCGGTGGACTTCTACCGCGCCTTCGAACACGTCGACGTGGCCGTCGAGGACCCCCCGGAGGACGCCGCCGAGTTGGACGTGCGCCGCGGCCGCGACGCCGCGCCGACGCTCAGGTCCCGCGAACTCACCCTGTACGACGTGATGGAGCGCTCGGAGGGCGACGGCAACGCCCGCGAGTGGACCGGCGGGTTCGCGCGGACGTTCGACGCCGCCGAGTCGATGCTCGGAGACGACGGCCCCGTGCCCGATAGGGTCGCGCGGGCGTTCGTGGACCTTCTCTCCGAGGAGGAGGACACCCTCGTCCGGACGAACCACGGCCCGGAGGTGGCCGCGGAGGCGCGCCGCCGCGCGGCCGAGGCGCGCGGCGACCCGGCGGCGGTGGCCGAACTCGCGGAGGCGTTCGTCGAGGAGGAAATCAACCCCGGGACGACCGCAGACGTCGTCTGCGCGGCGACGTTCGTCGCCCTCGAACGGGGGATGCCGGTGTGACCGACCCCGCCGACGGGTGGCCGGTCGAACTCCGCGGCGTCACGGAGTCGGTGGTGACGACGCTCGGCCCGAACGACCTGTGGAACGCCGCCGCGTTGGGCCTGCACGCGCCCGACGACGGCGAAGACGACGACAACGAGAGCGGGGACGACGCCGACGGCGACGGCGTCGTGACGGCGACGACGTGGGGGAACACCCGGACGCGCCGGAACTTCCGCCGACGGGGCGGCGGCGTCGTGCAGTTCGTCTCGGACCCGCGGACGTTCGTGGACGCCGCGATGACGGTGACCGAGTCGGAGTCGCCCGTCGTGGACGGCGCGCACGCGTGGGTCGAAGTCGAAGCCGAGCGAATCGACGGGGGCGAGTCCGGCGGCACGCGGTGGGAGGAGTGGGCGCTTCGCCCCGTCGAGTCCGCCGTCGTCGCCGAGACGGTGCCGACCATCAACCGGGGGTTCGCCGCCGTCGTGGAGGCGACGGTGGCCGCCTCGCGCCTCGACGTGCCCGCCTACGATACCGAGGAACTGCTCGCCCGACTCCGCTACTTCGCCGACGTGGTCGAAACGTGCGGCGGCGCGGCCGAGCGAGAGGCGTTCGCCACCGTCGACGAGGTGTCGGGGTGGCGCGAACGCGCGGACGAGGAGGGCGACTGGACGCCGTGAGGGGCGGTGGCGGCGCGGCCGGAACGAATCGTTTTAGTGCGCGCTGATGGAATCGTCGGACATGGCAATCAAGCCCAAGTACGTCAAGCAGCTCGGCAACGTGCTGCTGGAGGAGTACCCGCAGGCGTTCAACACCGACTTCGAGACGAACAAAGAGAGCGTCAGCAAGCTGACCAACGTCGATTCGAAGGGCGTTCGCAACCGCATCGCCGGCTACATCACGCGGAAGAAGGGCGGCCCGAAGGCGACGGCGTAAACCGGTCGAGCTTTCTCTCTCAGCGCCCGCGTCGCTCCCAGCGACCGCTCTCACCGTCCCGACGCCTCCGTACTTCTCCCCGCGCCGTCCCCGCACCTCTCCGCGCGCCGCCCTTTTCCCCCTCCGCGCGGTAGCTCTTTCGTGGATATCATCGCCCACCGCGGATTCAGCGCGCTCCACCCCGAGAACACCGTCGCCGCCGTCCGCGCGGCGTCCGAGCGTTCCGCGGGGGACGACCGAACCGTCGCCGCGGACTTCGTCGAGGTGGACGTCCGTCGGTGCGCGACGGACGAGCTCGTCGTCTACCACGACGAGGACCTGCGGAAACTCACCGGCTTCGAGGGGCGCGTCGCCGAGACGCCGCTCTCGACGCTCCGCGAGTTGACGATACTGGGCTCCGAGGAGTCAATTCCGCTCCTCTCAGAGGTGCTCGACGCGGCGGCCCCGGACGCCGGCGTCGTCGTCGAACTCAAACACGCGGGGATGGCCGAAGCGGTGGCCGACGCCTGCGAGGCGGTGGAAAACGACGTGATACTCGCCTCCTTCTTTGAGGGCGTGCTTCGGGAGTGCGAGGGCGCCTCCGCCGCGCCCCGCGCGTTCGTCTTCGACGACGACTGGACGGCGTCGCTCTCGACGGCGACGGAGCTCGACTGCGAGTACGTCAACGCCCAGTACCACCTGCTTCTCGGCCGCGGGGAGCGAATCGACGCCGCGCACGACGCCGGGTTCCGCGTCAACGCGTGGGACGTGAACGACGCCGACGCGGCGGTGCGACTCCGCGCGGACGGCGTGGACGGAATCGTGGTGGACGACCCGACGTACCTCGACTCGATCTAGAACCGGTCGGCGCGGGCGGCGGCCGCCCACCCGTTCGTCGGCGCGCCGTCGGGGACGCGGGCGGACCGGCCCGACACGCCTTCGAGGCGGCCGGCGAACGTCCACCGCTTGCCGTCCCACGTCTTCTCCGTCTCTTCGGCGGCGGCCGCGGCGGCCGCGGCGAGTTCGCCGTCGCGGATGTGCGCGGCGACGGCGGCGGCTATCGCGGCGGCCTCCGCCTCGTCGGCGTCGTCGGGGATGCTGAGGCCCGCGGCGATTTCCGACACGCCCGGTCCGGCGCCCGAGTCGGCGCCCTCTGTGCTCTCTGCGCTCTCGCCGCTCATATCGGGATGTTTCCGTGCTTCTTGTCCGGCAGTTCCGAGCGCTTCGTCTTCAGCATCTCCAGGTCCGACACCAACCGGGAGCGGGTCTCGGTCGGTTCGATGACGTCGTCGAGGTAGCCCCGGTCGGCCGCCGTGTAGGGGTTGGCGAACTCCTCGCGGTACTCCTGGATGAGTTCCTCGCGGCGGGCGTCCGGGTCGTCGGCCGCCTCCAGTTGGTCGCTGTAGAGGATGTTGACCGCGCCCTGCGGTCCCATCACCGCGATTTCGGCCGTCGGCCACGCGTAGTTGACGTCCGCGCCGAGGTGCTTCGACGCCATCACGTCGTACGCGCCGCCGTAGGCCTTCCGCGTGATGATGGTGAGGAGCGGAACCGTCGCCTCGGAGTAGGCGTACAGCAGTTTCGCGCCGTGGCGGATGATGCCGCCGTGCTCCTGGTCCGTCCCCGGGAGGAAGCCCGGCACGTCCACGAACGAGACGATGGGGACGTTGAACGCGTCGCAGAAGCGCACGAACCGCGACGCCTTCTCTGAGGCTTCGATGTCGAGGGTGCCGGCGTTGACGCGCGGTTGGTTCGCGACGACGCCGACGGAGTGGCCGTCGAGGCGGGCGAACCCGACGAGGATGTTCTTCGCGAAGTCCTCTTGGACCTCGAAGAACGACCCCTCGTCCAAGACGCCGCCGATGACGTCGCGCATGTCGTACGGCTTCCGGGGTTGGTCGGGGACGACGCTGTTGAGCGATTCGTCGGCGCGGTCCGGGTCGTCCCACGGTTCGACGCGCGGCGGGTCCTCCACGTTGTTCGGCGGGAGGTACGAGAGGAGGCGTCGGATGTCGTCTAGCGTCTCCTCCTCGGACTCGCAGGCGAAGTGCGCCACGCCGGAGGTGGAGGAGTGGGTCGTCGCGCCGCCCAACTCCTCGAACGTCACCTCCTCGCCGGTTACGGTCTTGATGACGTCCGGTCCGGTGATGAACATGTGGCTCGTGTCCTTCACCATGAACGTGAAGTCCGTGAGCGCGGGCGAGTAGACGGCCCCGCCGGCGCACGGCCCCATGATGGCCGAAATCTGCGGGATGACGCCCGACGCCTCCGTGTTGCGCCGGAATATCTCGCCGAACCCGCTGAGCGACTGGACGCCCTCCTGGATGCGGGCCCCCGCCGAGTCGTTCAATCCGACGACGGGCGCGCCGACTTCCATGGCCTTGTCCATCACCTTGCAAATCTTCTCGGCCATCACCTCGCCGAGGGAACCGCCGAAGACGGTGAAGTCGTGCGCGAAGACGAACGTCTTGCGCCCGTCAACCTCGCCGTACCCGGTCACGACGCCGTCGCCCGGCAGTTGCTTTTCCTCCATTCCGAACTTGTGGTTTCGGTGCGTCCGGAACTGGTCGAACTCGTTGAACGTGCCGTCGTCGAGGAAGTAGTCGATGCGCTCTCGGGCGGTCATCTTCCCCTTCTCGTGTTGGGACTCGATGCGCGCCTCGCCGCCGCCCTTCTGCGCTCTGTCGCGCTTCGCTTCGAGTTCGTCGATTCGGTCCTCCATCGTCACGTCGGACCACCTGCGTTCATTGTCACGAACGACCGGACGGAGCACAAAAGGGTTTCCGCTATGGACAAAGCGAGGTTCGACGATCGTCGAAAAAGTCGCCGTCGAACGCCGGACGGAGGGTCAGGCCGCCTCGGGTTCGCCGCGGACGCCCGCGAAGATGACCACCGCGAGGGCGGCGGCGGTGGCGGCGGTGGGCCAGAAGCCGAGGCGGGCGTCCATGCCGAACGTCGTCAGGAGCGTGAACACGAGGAAGACGGGCAACAGCGCGCCGGCGGCGAAGAGCCACGGCGTCGAGAGCGCCGTCGCCACCTCGCCCGCGCCCGAACGGAACTCGTCGAGGGCGTCGCGGCCCATGACCCACCCGACGAAGACGAGGAACGCCGTCAGCCCCGCGGTGAGGAGGACGTCCACGAGCGTTCCGGCGACGAAGCCGAATATCGACTGATCGAGCGCGCAGACGGACCCCGTGAGGACGACGAGTGCGCCGACGCCCGCGACGGCGGTGCGGCGTTCGAGGTCGTACTCGTCCACGAGGAAGGCGACCGGAATCTCCAGCATGCTGATGGAACTGGAGAGCGCCGCGAGGGTGACGACGGCGAAGAACGCCGTCGCGATGAGCGTGCCGCCGGGGAGTTGCGAGAACGCCCCCGCCAGCCCGACGAACAGCGCGCCCGCGCCGGTGCCCGTCTCGCCGGGCGAGATGCCGAGCGAGAAGAGCAGGGGGAAGACGACGAGTCCGGCGAGGACGCCCACGAGGGTGTTGAGGACGGCGATGGTCGTCCCGTCGAACGCCAGCGAGCGGTCCTCGCCGACGTAGGAGGCGTAGGTGACCATCGTCCCCGCGCCGAGCGAGAGCGTAAAGAGCGCCTGCCCGGCCGCCGGGCCGAGGACGCCGAAGAAGTTCTGCCGAATCGCCGAGGGGTCGAAGCGGAGGTAGAACGCGTACGCCTCGGCGGCCCCCGACTGGGTGGCCGCCCACGCCGCGAGGGCGACGAGGAGGACGAGGACGGCGGGCATCATCACCTTCGTCCCGAGTTCGATGCCGCGGCGGACGCCCGCGAAGACGATTATCCCCGTCAGCGCGAGAAACAGCACGTGGTAGCCGACGGCGTCGAACCCGGCGGCGACGCCGCCGAAGTACTGCCCCGGATCGGCGAAGTACGCCGGTCCCGACCCGGCGAGCGCGAGACCGCTCTCGACGAGGTACCGCAGTATCCACCCGCCGACGACGCTGTAGAAGGAGAGAAGCGCGATGGCGGTGAAGACGTAGAACAGCCCCCACGCGCCCCAGACGTTCGACCCCGAGAGGGAGCGGAGCGCGCCTGCGGGACTCCGGTTCGACCGCCGGCCGATGACGAACTCGGCGAGCAGTCCGGGAACCCCGACGAGCAGGACGATGCCGAGATACACGACGAGGAATGCGCTGCCGCCGTTTTCGGCGGCGACCCACGGGAACCGCCAGATGTTCCCGAGGCCGACCGCGCTTCCCACGGCGGCGAGGATGAAGCCGATTCGTGTCGCCCACGTCTCTCGTGTCATTGCGTCGCACTCCCACCTTGGCGGTAAAGTGACTTTCGGACCGAGGATCCGTCAAACCGCTATTGTAACGGTTTTTAACCCGCCAACGCGCCGCTATCGGGCGGCAAACGGTCGGAAGAAGGGGGCGTCGGCCGACGATCCGTAGGTCTAGAGCGGCGGCACGATGGCCGGTTCCGGACCGAGGAACAGCGTCTGGATGCCGAGCCACAGCGTTCCGAGGACGGCGATGACGACGACGACGCGGACCATCCAGAGCCACGTCAGCCCGAAGCCGTTACCGAGTCCCGTTCCCTTCAGCACCTCCGAGAGCGCCTCTCCGCCGAGGACCCACCCGACGAAGAGGAGGACGAGGAGCACCGAGACGGGGAGGAGCAACTGGTACGCGAGCGTGTCGAACCAGCCGAGCCACGCGGTGTCGAGCGCCGAGGGGAGGCCGAGGACGAACAGGCTGACGCCGATGGCCGCCGCGGTGGGGGCGCGCCCGACGTCGTGGTTGTCGATGACGTAGGAGACGACGACTTCCAGCAGGCTGATGGCCGACGAGAGCGCCGCGATGAGGACGACGAGGAAGAAGACGAGGCCGACGATGCGGCCCGCCGGGATGTTCGCGAACGCGCCCGCGACGCTGACGAACACCGCGCCCGGACCCGAGGTGTTCGGGTCGATACCCTGCGCGAACAGGAGGGGGAAGACGACGAAGCCGGCGAGGACGCCGACGAACGTGTTCAACACGACGATGGTGCTGCCGTCGGCGACGAGGCTGTCGTCGCGGTTGATGTAGGAGGCGTACGTTATCATCGCGCCCATACCGAGCGACAGCGAGAAGAACGCCTGTCCCACGGCGAACGGGACGATCTCGCCGAGGTTGGCCATCAGCGCGCCGAAGTCGGGCGAGAGGAAGTAGTCGTACCCCGCCGTCGCCCCGGAGAGCGTCGCCCCGTACGCCGCCAGCCCCAGCATGATGATGATGATGGAGGGGACCATCACCTTCGTCGCCTTCTCGATGCCGTCCTTGATGCCGAGGGCGACGATGACGACGACGAGGAACATGAACACCGCGTGAAGCGCCACGGCATCCACGCCGGTCGATATCGCGCCGAAGTAGGCCGTCGGGTCGCTGAAGTACGCGCCCTGGAGGCTCCCCCAGATGTACCGAATCACCCACCCGCCGACGACGCTGTAGTACGACAGGATCCAAAAGCCGGTCAGGAGCCCCAACGCGCCGACGAACCGCCACTTCCCGTGGCCGAGTCTGCCGAACGCGCTGATGGCGTTGAGTTTCGCCCGTCGACCGATGACGAACTCCGCGAGGATGGCTGGTAGCCCGATGCCGAACACCGCGATGAGGTAGACGACGAGGAAGGACGCGCCCCCGAATTGCGCGGTCTTGAACGGGAACTGCCAGATGTTCCCGAGGCCCACGGCGGACCCGACTGCCGCGAGGATGAACCCTGCCCGCGTCGCCCACGTCTCTCGTTCACTCATGTCTCTGCACGATACCATCCGTGTTATTGAAAAACACCCCGATATTCGCCCGAATAACAGATAATAAATAGACATGTTAACTTTCGTTTATAAATATATGATGACATTTATCCGGTCGAACGGGGGTCGACGCGGGGCGAGGGAGTGATCGACGGTCGGTCAGGCCTCGCCGTAGACGGGCACCGCCGCGCCGGAGGTGACCGCCGCGGCGTCCGAACAGAGAAAGGAGACGACGCGCGCTATCTGCTCGGGTTCGACCCACGAGTCGTGGTCGGCGTCGGGCATCATCTCGCGGTTCGCGGGCGTGTCGATGACGCTGGGCATCACCGCGTTCGCGCGCACCGTCCCGAGGTTCTCCTCGGCGACGGTCTCCGTGAGGAGTCGGACGCCCGCCTTCGAGGCGCGGTACGGGCCGTCGCCCTCGCCGCCCTCCAGCGACGAACGCGCGGAGACGGAGACGATGGCCCCCTCCGTCTCCCGGAGGTGCGGAAGCGCGTGCTTTGAGGCGAGGAACATCGTCTTGAGGTTCACGTCGAACAGGAAGTCGAACGTATCGACGTCCGTCTCCTCTATCGGCGTCCCGCCGCGCCACGTCCCCGCGACGTTGGCGAGGTGGTCGAGTCGCCCGTGGTCCTCGACCACCTCCTCGACGACGCGGGCCACCTCCTCCTCGTCCGTGAAGTCGCCCCGATAGAACTCGATGCCGCCCTCCGGGTCCAAGAGGGCGTCCTCGTCGTCCGGTTCGACCACGTCCGCGGCGGCCACCGTCGCGCCCGCGTCGCGGAACGTTCGAGCGACTGCGCTCCCGAGGGCACCGCTCGCACCGGTCACCAACGCCACCGTCCCGTCGAAGTCGAACTCGACTGTCATACCGCTAGGTGGCGCGCGAGTGACATAAATCGCCACGGCGAGGCGGGTCTCCGTCGGTTCGTCCGGCGGACCGCGCGATCCGCCGCCGCTTCCCGACGTGACGACCGCCCGACACAGGAATGAGGGGGCGGCACGTCGTGGGCTGTATGGTCAGGGACCGAAACTGGTCCACGAGGGACGCGACGTTCGGGAGACGCACAGTCATCGCCGGAACGGCGTCCGCCGCGACGGCCTCGCTAGCCGGGTGCTTCGGCGCACTCGGAAGCGGCGACGGAACGGCGACGGAGGCGGAACCGACGACTGTCCGCGTGGAACTGTCGAACTACGAGATCGCCCTGTCTCGGTCGACGGTTCCCGCCGGGCCGGTTCGGTTCGAAATCCGGAACGCGGCGGACCAGGTTCACCAGTTCCTCCTCGCCGCGACCGACCGCGCGCCGGACTCGCTTCCGAAGGACGCGGTCGGCCGAGTCGATACCGGTGAACTCGACGTCGCGGTGAACGCCAACGGTGTCACGCCCGGCGAGGGAACCCGACTGGAACGCGAACTGGAGGCGGGACCGTACGTGGCCGCCTGCACCCTCCCCGGCCACTACGAACGCGGAATGCACGCCGGCTTTACGGTCGAACCGCGGAGTCGATAGCTCTCCCCGTCAGGGGACGAGGACGACCTTTCCGAGGAAGCTGTCTTCGAGGACGGTTCGCTGGGCCTCCGCGGCGTCTTCGAGGGGGTACGTCTCGTGGACGACGGGTTCGACTTCGCCGCGTTCGAGAAGCGACCCGAGGCGGGTCAAGACGGCGTCCTTCTCGGCGGTGTTGTACATCGTCATGAACTGGTAGCGCAGTTCCTTCCCCTTCGTGACGCCGATGTCCGTGAATCCCCCTTCGCCGGTGTCGTTGCCGATGCCGATGATTCGCCCGTCCGCGGCCGCGACGTTCGCGTTGAACTGCAGGTACCGGTCCATGTGGGTGTCGAGAATCACGTCCGGCGGCCCCGCCGCGAGAACGGCGTCCTCCAAGTCGTCGCGGCGGTAGTCGAACACCTCCTCGGCCCCGAGTGCGCGCACGTCGTCGTGGAACTCCTCGGAGGCGGTGGCGAGAACCCGCGCGCCCATCGTCTCGGCGAGTTGGACGGCGACGTGGCCGACGCCGCCGCTTCCGCCGTGGACGAGAACCGTCTCGGCGGGTTCGACCGTCGCGTGGTGGACGAACGCCTGCCACGCCGTCGTCCCGACCAACGCGAGGGCCGCCGCGTCCTCGAAGGAGACGCCGTCGGGGATGTGCGTCAGGAAGTCCGCGGGCGCGGCGACTTCCTCGGCGTACGTGCCGGACATCCCGTTGCCGAGGCCGGTGCCGAACACCCTGTCTCCGGCCTCGAAGCGTTCGACGCCGTCGCCGACGACGGCGACGGTTCCCGCGAGGTCCGACCCCGGGACGAAGGGGAGGTGCGGGACCGGGTACGCCCCCTCCCGGAAGTACGTGTCCACCGGGTTCACCCCGACGGCTTCGACGTTCACGAGGACCTGCCCGGGTTCGGGATCCGGCGTCTCCGCGTCGTCCACCCTCAGTACGTCCGCGTCACCGTGTTCGTGAATCCTGACTGCGCGCATGTCGTTCGTGGTATCGGCGCGGGACCGTGATAAATTCGGAGGCGACGGAGCGAGGGAGTCGGGGGACTCCGGCGGGGTAGAAGCAATCCGTGCGGGGTAGTTCCCGAACGAAGATGAACGGGATTTAAGCGCGTGCCCCACCCTGCCACGGATGGAATGAAGCTTCACGAATATCAGGCGAAGGACATCTTCGCCGAGGCCGGGATTCCGGTGCCCGAGTCCCGCCTCGCGTCGTCCGTAGACGAGGTCATGGAGGCCGTCGAGGATATCGGATACCCCGCGGCCATCAAGGCGCAGGTTCACGTCGGCGGACGCGGCAAAGCCGGCGGTATCAAGATCGCGACGGACGAGGAGGAGGCCCGAGAGGCCGCCGAGGACATCCTCGGCATGGACCTGAAGGGCTACACCGTCGAGGAAGTCCTCGTCGAGGCCGGCGTGGACTTCGAGAACGAACTGTACGTCGGTATCACGATGGACCGCGGCGAGGGCAAGCCCGTCGCGATGGTCTCCACCGAGGGCGGCGTCAACATCGAGGAGGTCGCCGAGGAGACGCCCGAGGCCATCGCCCGCGAACACATCGACCCCGCGTTCGGCCTGCACCCGTATCAGGCCCGCAAGGTCGTCTTCGAGGCCGGCATCCCCGACGACGTGGCGATGGACGTGGCGTCGTTCCTCTCGACGCTGTACGACCTCTACGAGGAAAACGACGCCTCCGACATCGAGATCAACCCCGTGATGATCACCTCGGACCGGGAAATCGTCGCCGCCGACGCGGTGATGAACATCGACGACGACGCCCTGTTCCGACACCCGGACCTCGCGGAGATGGAGGAGGACGCCTACCAGAACGACCTCGAACGCAAGGCCGGCGAGTACGGCTTCGACTACGTCCGCCTGTCGGGTAACGTCGGCATCATCGGCAACGGCGCGGGTCTCGTGATGACGACGCTCGACATCGTGGACCACTACGGCGGCGAACCCGCCAACTTCCTCGACATCGGCGGCGGTGCGAAGGCCGAACGCGTGACCAACGCCCTCGACATGGTGTTCTCCGACGAGAACGTCGACGCCGTCGTGTTCAACATCTTCGGCGGCATCACCCGCGGCGACGAGGTGGCCAAGGGTATCAACGAGGCCTTAGAGCAGTTCGACGAGATTCCGAAGAAGGTCGTCGTGCGCCTCGCCGGCACCAACGCCGAGGAGGGCATGGAGATTCTCAACACGGACCTCGTCGAGGTGGAGAAGACGCTCGAAGACGCGGTCCAACGGGCCGTCCAGAACGCGGAGGAGGCAAGCCAATGAGCATCTTAGTCGACGACGACACTCGCGTGGTTGTACAGGGCATCACCGGTGGGGAAGGGAAGTTCCACACCCAGCAGATGATGGAGTACGGAACGAACGTGGTCGCCGGCGCAGTCCCCGGCAAGGGCGGCCAAGAGGTCGAAGGCGTCCCCGTCTACGACACCGTGGACGAGGCCGTCCGCGAGGAGGACGCCGACGCCTCCGTCGTGTTCGTTCCGCCGGCGTTCGCCGGCGACGCCATCTTCGAGGCCCTCGACACGAACCTCGATTTCGTCGTGGCCATCACCGAGGGCATCCCGACGCAGGACATGGCCAAGGTGAACAAGCGACTCTCCGAGGTGGACACGCGCTTGCTGGGTCCGAACTGCCCCGGCATCATCACGCCCGGCGAGTCGAAACTCGGCATCCTCCCCGGCAACATCTTCGAGGCGGGTAACGTCGGTCTGGTCTCCCGGTCGGGCACCCTGACGTATCAGGTCGTCTCGAACCTCACCGACCGCGGCATCGGCCAGACCACCGCCGTCGGCATCGGGGGCGACCCCATCATCGGCACGTCGTTCATCGACGCCCTCGAACTGTTCGAGGAGGACCAGGAGACGGAGGCCGTCGTCATGTGCGGCGAAATCGGCGGCGAGGACGAGGAACAGGCCGCGAAGTACATCGCCGAGAACATGGACACGCCCGTCGCGGGCTTCATCGCGGGCCGCACCGCCCCGCCGGGCAAGCGCATGGGCCACGCGGGCGCAATCGTCTCGGGGTCCGGTACGGGAACCGCCGAGTCGAAGATTTCCGCGCTGAACGACGCCGGCGTCCCCGTCGGCGACACGCCCGAGGAAGTCGCCGAACACGTCGAAGACTTCCTGTAGAGACGCCGCGTCTCCCCTCTCTAACTTCTACTTCGGCGCTCTGGAGTCGCCGTCGAGTGCCGAGAGGCACGCCCCGCAGTACGACGCGTACGGGGGGTTCGACGCGCCGCAGACGTCGCATCCGGCCGTCTCGGCCGTCCGCCCGCCGTCGCTCACCGCGGCGGTGAACGGGGCGCGCCGGTACGTCGGCGCGGTCGCGTCGTCGTCGTCCATCCGTTCGAGAACCTGTTCGACGAGGCGGTCGTCCCGGAGTTTGTCGAGTCCTCTCACGAGGCCGACGAAGAGAACCGAGGGCGCGACGACGCAGAACGCCGCCACGAGGAGTCGAAATACTACCTCCACGTCCATGGCCCGGATACGGATGCGAGGCCCTTACCTCTACCGCGCGTTAGCGCCCGAGAGAGTGTCCCTCGCGGACGTATTCGGTTTCGACGCCGCGCGCCGGTCCGGTTCGGACGACGCCGCGGCGACGGCCGAAATACCACGTTCGTTATGAGTCCCGAAATCGCCCTTGCGGCGGTTATAGGGTTTATATCCCGTCACCCCTTTTCGATATACCATGCACGAAGAGTTACTCTCGCAATCGACTCGAGGTTCTCTTGCGACGACGCTCGTCTCTCTCGTCGCCGACGTCTCCGGCACCGACGCCGTGGACCTGCCGCCGTTGGCGGCGGTGGTTGACCCCGACGCGCTCGGTTCGCTGGTGGACGGCCCCTCCGCCGTGGAGGGTCTCACCGTCTCGTTCGACTACGCCGGGTTCCACGTCGTCGTCCACGGGAACGGCCGCATCCACCTCACCGAGGCGGACGCGATCCGGCGGCGAAACTGACCGTCTCCGACCCTCCGTCTCCGATCCTCCGTCTCTGATCCTCCGTCTCTGCTCCTCCGTCCCCGCCTCTCTCGATCGAGCGAGCGATTCGGACGTTCCGTCGTTCACGATTGTCACAGTTGTCACGAGATAGTGTTGAATCACCGTCGGGTGAAACGAACGAGTGCGCGTCGTCGGCGACCCCGACGCCGACCGGTCCCGCGCCGGGGTTCCCCGGGTGGTCGGCGATTCGACGGCGTGCATCCGCGGACGCCGCCCCGGTGCCCGCGGAACCCTCTCAGCCCCCACCCCACCCCCTCGCCGCCCGCACCGACCTCTAACCGTCCCCGCCCGCCCCCACTTCGGCCCTCCAGCCGACTTCCCCCTCTGCTTCGGCCCTCCCCTGACCCCTCCTCCTTCCGTTCGGTGCCCATTCCGCCCCGTCGAACCCGTCGGTCAGCCGGTCGAACCGTCGAATCACGTCCGAAGATTGATATGCCTGTTCGATCCACTCGGCGCATGAACGCGACACTTCCGTCGGGGCGACGCGTTCACATCGCCCCGTTGGGCTACGAACGGGACCGGGTGGTGGAACCCGCCCGCCGAGAGGCCGCGGACGTGGTCTACCTCCTCGTCGATTCCGCCGAACGCGGCCCCGAAGACTCCGGAGACGTCGTCGAGCCGAGCTCGACGGCCCATCGGACACGGTCCGACGACGTCGTCGAACCGAGTTCGACGGCCCGCGAGGCGACGTCCGGCGGCACCTCCCTCGACGCCGAGTGGTCGCCGGAGGCGGAGGCGGTGGACTGGGACGCCGCGACGCCGTACCAACTCGCCGTCCGCGAGGAACTCGACGAGTTCGCCGACGCGCGCGCGGTTCCCGTGCGCATCCACGACGTGTACGACGTGATGGGCGTCGCCACCACCATCGCCGCCAGACACGACGAAGACCAGGTGTTCGTCAACATCTCCTCGGGGCCGAACGTCGCCGCCGTCGGCGCGGCCATCGCCTGCATGACGACGGACGCCCTCCCGTACAGCGTCACCCCCGAGTCCTACGGCCACGACGTGGCCGAGACGCCGCTTACCCGCGGCGTCGCGGAGGTGACCACCGTTCCCGACTACCCCATCGAGTCGCCGACGCGCGAACAGGTCCACATCCTCGGGTACCTCTACGAGACGACCGTCGAGAAACCCTACTCCGTCAACAAGCGCAACCTCATCGACAGGGCCGACGACTACGACCTGCCGTTCCTCGCCAACTACTCGACGGAGAGTCGCCAATCGGAGTACCGCCGCCTCGACGCCGCCATCATCGAACCCCTGCGCGAGAAGGAGTACATCCGCCTCGAACCCGCGGGCAAACAGAAGAACGTCGTCCTCACGGAGACGGGCATCAGCGTCTACCGCGCCTTCCAGCACAAGATTCTCGACGAGTAGTCCGCCCCGTTCGCGTTCGTCGCGCGTCGGCCCGGCGTTCGTCGCGTGGTAGCCGCACGTTCGGTCTGCGAGTCGAACCGCGCGCCACCTTCGCAAGCGTCATCCCCGTCGGACCGCAAGGGGCACCATTGGCGTCGTCCGCCGCCGCGGGCGACAGTCTCGCACCATGTCACCGAATCTCTCCCGCCGTGACGCTATCAAGGCCCTCGGGGCGGGTTCGCTCGTCGGCACCGCCGGGTGTCTCGGAACGCTCGGGTTCGAGACGCAGTCGGCGTGGCGCGACCCGCCGTTGGTCGAGAACCGCCCCAACGCCGTCTACCGACCCGCCCTCACCGAGGGGATGAAGACGTACGGGACGACGACGGCGGGGCCCTACGGCGTCGCGTTGACGTACTCGTACCCCCACCGCTTCTGGACGCTCACCGGGACCGAACTGTCGAAGACGGTGGTCGAGTCGGAGGACTCGCTGCACCTCATGGTCTCGCTTTGGGACCGAGAGACGCGGACGGTTCTCCCCCTCGACTCGGGGGTGACCATCGAGATAACCCGCGACGGGAGTCTCGTCACGGAGGAGCTCGCCTACCCGATGCTCTCCCAGCAGATGGGGCTGCACTACGGGTCGAACTACGTCCTCGACGGCGAGGGCGAGTACGAGGCGACGGTGAACGTCGGCGGCGTCTCCCTCGACCGGACGGGGGCGTTCGCCGGACGCTTCCAGTCGGCGGAGACGGCCTCCTTCACCTTCACCTTCGACACGGACGACCTGTACGACGTTCCGCTGAAACGCCTCGACGACGCGGGCGAACGCGGCGCGGTCGAACCCATGGAGATGAAGTTCCCCGTGGGCGTCGCGCCGAAGAAGGACGCCCTCCCGGGCCGACACCTCGGCCGCGCGACCAGCGGAGACGCCGTCTTCCACGCCTTCGCCGTCGAGAATCCGTCGAAGGGACGCTTCGGCGACTCCGGCACCTACCTCTACCTCTCGGCCCGCACGCCGCACAACCGAATCGCCCTGCCGATGATGGGACTGACCGCGACGCTGACCCGCGACGGGGGGACGGCGTTCGAGGGCACCCTCGCGCGGACGCTCGACCCGGAACTCGGCTACCACTACGGCGCGGGCGTCGGCGAGGTGCGCGGCGGCGATACGCTCGAAGTCGCCGTGGACGTACCGCCGCAGATCGCCCGCCACGACGGCTACGAGACGGCGTTCCTCGACATGCCGCCGATGACGTTCGACGTGAGCGAGTGACGCCCGGCGGCGAGACGAAACACCTGAGAGACGGACGCTCCTACACCGACGCACGGACGGAAGACGACCGACGACCGACGACCACATCCACAACCCATGACGGAGACGACGAACGCCGCGACGGACGCGCCCGAGGAACCGACCGGCACCGACGAGTTCGCCTGCCGAACGTGCGGTCGGACGTTCCCGACGGACAGACTCCGCATCCTCCACCGCGGGGTGCGCCACCCCGCCGACGTGACGGAGGCGGAGCGAGAATCGTACCGCGAGGCGTACCTCGAAGAGGAGGCGGAGATTCGCTCGTTCCGCATCCGCGCGCTGGGCGTCCTCGTCCTCCTCTACTTCGGCTTCCTCATCGTCTATGCCCTCATCGCGTGACAGACTCGTCGGGCGCGCCCTCGCGTGCTGTCTCGCCCTCGTCGGAACGCTCCTCGTCGCGGAGGGCGTCTCGGCCAGCAACGCGGCCGTCGGCCTGCAGGGGGCGTCGAGGGACGCGCTGTCGATTCCGCGGTGGCTCTACGTCGCCACCGGCGGCGCGACCATCGGCGCGTCCGCGCTCTTGGCCAGTTTCGTCACCGACCGGCGGTTCGTCCGCGACATCCACCGGACCCACCGCGACTTCGGCGTCCGGTCGCTCTACCGCGGCGGCGTCGTCGCGCTTCACCTCCTCGGACTCGTCGGCCTCGTCCTCGTCGTCTACAGCGGTCTGACCGGTCCGCAGGTGCCGACGGTCAACTTCGCCGTCGTCGTCGTCTTCGCCGGCCTGCGCGCGGGCCTCACGATGCTCTCCTACGCCGTGGGGAACGTCTGGCCCGCGCTGAACCCGTGGCGAACCGTCGCCGCGCGCCTCCCCAACGGCTTCCTCGACTACCCGGCGCGGTTCGGGCGGTGGCCCGCCGTCGTCGGCCTCCTCGGCCTCGTGTGGGTGGAGACGACGACCGGAATCACGAAGCGACCGGAACTGCTGGGCGCGGCCGTCGTCGCCTACTCGGCGCTGACCGTCTCGGGGGCCCTCGCCGTCGGCGCGGAGGCGTGGTTCCGGAACGCGGACCCCGTCTCGGTGTTCTTCCGGTTCTACGGCCGCGTCGCGCCGTTCTCGTGGGACGAGGGACGCCTCCGCGCTCACCTGCCCGGGATGCGCCTCGTCGGCGGCGAGAGCGACGACGCCTACGCGAACGGCCTCGTGACGGGCCTCGACGACGCGGCGATAGCCGTCGCCCTCGTCTGGGAACTCACCTTCAGCGGGTTCGTGACGACGCGGCAGGGGGCGCAGTTCGTCCGGGCCGCCGTCGACGTCGGCGTCCCGCCCCTCGTCGTCTACGGCGGCCTGTTCGTCGGCGGCTTCCTGGCGTTCTACGGCGCGTACCTCCTCGCCGCCCGCGCCGCCGCGAACCGCCTCCGGACGCACCGCACCGCGCACGAACTCGCCGTCGGGTTCACCCCGCCGCTTCTGGCGATCGCCGCGGGCTACCACCTCGCACACTACTTCGGCTTCTTCGTCTCGTTGGCCCCGTCGCTCGTCGCCGTCGTCGGGTCGCCGCTCTCGCCCCCGGCGAATCCGCTGGTGCTGACGCTCCCGTCGTGGTTCGGCGCGCTCGACATCGTGTTCGTCCTCGGCGGCCACGTGCTGGCGGTCTGGGTGGCTCACTCCGTCGCCTACCGCCTGTTCCCGAGTCGGATGCAGGCCATCTGGAGCCAGTTCCCGTTCGTGTTCGTCATGGTGGGCTACACCGCCGCGAGCCTCTGGTTGATATCGCTACCGACGGCGCAGCCGCCGTTCCTGCCGTGAGGCGGGGGGAGACGAGAAGACACGTATCGGAGTCGCCGACCCCGAAGTCGGAACCCATATCAGTCGGACTCCCCACCACCGTGAGGGAAGATGCTACTCGCCGGAACCGTCATCGCCGACTCCACAACCGTACACGACGACGGCGCGGTCGTCGTCGAGAACGACCGCATCGTCGCCGTCGGCGACAGAGCGGCGGTCGAAGACGCCCACCCCGACCACGAGGTTCGGGAGTTCGACCTCCTCCTCCCGGGCCTCGTTGGCGGGCACGTCCACTCCGTCCAGAGCCTCGGGCGAGGCATCGCGGACGACACCTCGCTCCTCGATTGGCTGTTCGACCACGTCCTCCCGATGGAGGCGTCGCTGGACGCCGAGGGGATGCGGACGGCGGCGCGACTGGGCTACCTCGAACTGCTGGAGAGCGGAACGACGACGGTCGTAGACCACCTCTCGGTGGCCCACGCCGACGAGGCGTTCGAGGCGGCGGCGGAGATGGGAATCCGCGGACGCCTCGGCAAGGTGCTGATGGACAAGCGCGCGCCCGACGGACTGTTCGAGGACACCGGGGAAGCCCTCGCCGAGACGGAACGACTCGTCGAGAAGTACCACGGCGCGCGCGACGGCCGGATTCGCTACGCCGTCACACCGCGGTTCGCGGTCAGTTGCACCGAGGAGTGCCTCCGCGGGGCGCGGGACATCGCCGACCGCTACGACGGCGTGACCATCCACACCCACGCCAGCGAGAACCGCGACGAGGTCGAAACCGTCGCCGAGGACACCGGGATGCGCAACATCGAGTGGCTTCACGAAGTCGGCCTGACCGGCGAGGACGTCGTGTTAGCCCACTGCGTCTGGACCGACGAGAGAGAGCGCGAACTGCTCGCTGAGACGGGGACGCACGTCACCTACTGCCCCTCCTCGAACATGAAACTCGCCTCCGGCGTCGCGCCCGTGGTGGACTACCTCGACCGGGGTATCAACGTCGCCCTCGGCAACGACGGCCCGCCGTGCAACAACACGCTCGACCCGTTCACCGAGATGCGGCAGGCGAGCCTCCTCCAGAAGGTCGAACACCTCGACTCGGAGGCGACGCCCGCGCGGGTCATCTTCGAGATGGCGACGGTCAACGGCGCGAAGGCCGCCGGGTTCGAACGCGTCGGCGAACTCCGCGAGGGGTGGAAGGCCGATATCGTCGCCCTCGATACGGACGTGACGCGCGCGACGCCGCTTCACGACGTGCTCTCGCACCTCGTCTTCGGCGCGCACGGCGACGACGTGGAGTTCACGATGGTGGACGGTCGGGTCGTGTACGACGAGGCGGCGGGCGGTCTGCAGACGGGCGACGCCGACGAGATACGGCGGCGCGCCCGGTCCGTCGAGTTCGACGGGGCCCCCGCGAACCCGGCGAACGGCGCGGCCGGAAGCGAGTGAAGCGACCGGACCGACGGGGACGCCGAGACCCGACCTACCGCCCTACCGGTTCGTGCCGCGCGCGGTACCCCTCGTCCGTCTCCGTCACCTCGTCCACGGCGTAGAGCGTCAGCGACCGCTCCTGTTTCGTCGTCACGGGGAACTCGTACGTCTCGGACTCGTACTCGAACGTCTCGCCCTCCTCGCGGCGTCGGGCGACGAACTCGCGGTGGTCGTCGAGACGCCGTGTCGCCACCTCTCGGGAGAGTGCGGGCGCGTTCGCCACCCGCCGGTCGAACGCGTCCGCGAAGCCCGCCTCCAGTTCGACGCCGACGGAGTTCCGACCGGCGACCATCGCCGCCAGCGACGTCGTTCCGGTCCCCCAGAACGGGTCGAGGACGGTGTCGCCGTAGACGGAGTACATGTTTATCAGGCGGTACGGCACCTCGAAGGGGTACGCGGCGCTTCGCTCCCGCATCTCGCCGAGCGAACCGGCGTCGTCCGAGGCGTCGGCGGCGTCGCCCGCGCCGGCCATCCGCTGTGAGGCCCCCGTCACGTCGGTCCACACGTCCGAGAACCAGCGGTTCCGTTCCTCCCAGAAGTACGCCGACTCGTACCGCGCCGAATCGCCGGGGTCGAACGACCGCGACCGCGACCCGTTGCGGAACACGAGGACGTACTCGTGTTCGAGGGTGACGTACGCGTTCGGCGGAATCATCCCGCTGCCCATGAACTTCGCCGCGCTATTGGTCGGCTTCCGCCACAGGACGTCCGGGAGCGGTTCGAAACCGAGGTCCGCGAACGCCTCGACGACCCGCGCGTGGTTCTGGTAGACGCGGAAGCTGTCGTCCACCTTCCGCGTCGCGTCGCCGACGTTGACGCAGGCGATGCCGCCGGGGACGAGGACGCGTTTCACCTCGCGCCAGACGTCCGCCAACACCTCGTGCATCGCGTCGAAGGCGGCGGCCCCGTCGCCGGCCGCGAGGGCGTCGGCGGCGTCCCGCGAGAGTTCGGCGAACTGGTCGTCCCACATCTCTATCATCGGGTACGGCGGCGACGTGACGACGAGTTCGACGGCGTCGTCGCCGACGGCATCCATCTCCCGGGCGTCGCCGACGACGACGCGGTGGCGCGACTCCATTGCGTCCACCGTACATTTCGAAATTAAATATGTCTGTCCCCGGTTCCGGGGTTCGGCGCGAGGGCGCGGCGAGGAGAGAGGGTCGGCGACGCGGTGTGTCCGACGCGCCGACTACTCCAACAGGTCGGCGGCGGCCCGAGTCACGACGTCCGCCACTTCCACCACGTCGTCGAGGTAGACGAACTCGCCCGCGGCGTGGATGTTCTCGCCGTCGGGGCCGAGGATGACCGTCGGGAGTCCGGCCCTGTCGCCGAGGTAGTTGAAGTCGCCGACGCTGGAGAAGTAGCCGTACGCGGGGTCCTCGCCCGTCACCTCGCGGGTGGCCGCCGCCAACGACCCGACGAGGGGGTGGTCCTCGTCGGTGACGTACGGGCCGTAGCGGATGTCGTCGGAGGGGGCCTCGCGGAACCCCACGTCCACCTCGCTCTCTAACTCGAGTTCGGAGACGACGCGTTCGGCGTCGGCGCGGACGCCCCCCTCCGTCTCGCCGACGACGACGTGGCGGTCCACCATCAACCGGGCGCGTTCGGGCACCGAGAGCGTCTGACTGCCGCCCGCTATCTTGAGCGGACAGACCGACCCGTCGCCGAGTTTCGGGTGCGACCCCGTCTCCATCTCCGCGAGTCCGGCGGCCACCTTCCCGGCGTCCACGACGGCGTTGACGCCCTCACTCGGTTTCGACCCGTGGGCGGCCTGCCCGCGCACCTCGATGTCGTAGAGGTATCGCCCGCGCGCGCCGAGGAGGAGGGCGGGGTTCTCGATGTCCTCCTGCGCCAGAACCGGGCCGGGTTCGGTGACGATGGCCGCGTCGCAGTCGTCGGTGTAGCCGTCCCGTATCAGGCGGTCCGTCCCGAGGCCGTACGGTCCCTCCTCGTCCACGACGGCCGTCAGAAGCACGTCGCCGCGGAGTTCCGCGTCCGACGCCGCGAGTGCCTCGAACGCCTTCATCACGGCGGCGAGGCCGCCCTTCATGTCGCAGGCCCCCTGCCCGTACAGTTTCCCGTCCTCGATTCGCCCCGACGTGGGCTCTTCCTCCCAGTCCTCAACGAGGAGGACGGTGTCCATGTGCGCGTTCAGGAGAAGCGTCGGCGCGTCGGGGTCCGACCCCTCCAGTCGCGCGACGACGTTCCGTCCCTCGTACTCGGTGATGTCGGGTTCGCTCACGCGGTGGTACTCGGGGTCGAGTCCGCGTTCGTCCAACCACCCGTAGACGAACTCGCTTATCTCGTCTTCCTCGAAGTACGGGCTCGGAATCCGCACGAGGTCCTGCAGCAGCGACACCGTCTCGTCGTAATCGACGGCGAGGTGCGGCGACGCGTCGGACTCGGAGGCGTCGGAACCGGGGGCGTCGCGTCCGTCAGTCATCGTCGGTCACCCCCTTTGCGCGCACCTGCGGGTCGTACTCGTCTGAGGGGACGCCCGGAAGCGTCGCCAAGATGGCCTCCACGTCCACGTCCTTCTGCCGCCCGCGGTACCAGAAGACGCCGAAGACGACGAGGCCGATAGCCACCCACGGCACGTAGACGGAGAGCGACCCCTGATACGCCTGCGTCAGGAGGCCGACGGAGCCGAGTCCGCCGACGAGTCCGGTCACCGAGAGGAGCGTCGGGCGGGTGAATCCGGCGCTCTCGGCGAGTCTGGAGTCCGTCCAGAGGATGTAGAGGACGGTGATGGAGACGGCGGCGTAGGCGATGAGGTAGCTGAACGTCGCGATGGCGATGGCCTGACTCAGGCCGGTGCTCCAGAACGTCAGCGCCGAGGCGACGACGTAGAGGGTCAGAAGCGACCAGTGGGGCGTGCCGAACCGGTCGGAGACGGAGGAGAACCACTTGGGGAACACCTCGTCCCACGCCCACGAGTACGGCATCTTGATGCCCGCCGCCATCACCGCGTGGACGCTGGAGGCGGTGGCCAACAGGCCGCCGAACGCGACTATCGCCGTCGCGCTATCGCCGAGGAACGCCTCCGCCGCCGTCGCCAGCGGTCGGGCTGAGTTCGCCAACACGGTGTAGTTGGAGACGACGCCGTAGATGACCGCGGAGGTCCACATGTACAGGACGATGAGGATGGCCGTCCCGCCCGCCATCGCGAGCGGGAGGTTCCGCGAGGGATTCTTCACCTCCGCGCCCATCTGCCCGGCGACGGCGATGCCGATGTACGCGTAGAACAGCGGCACCGCCGCGCCGACGAACCCGTCGAACCCGCCGGTGAAGAACGGCTGGTAGTTCGCGGGTTCGACGCTGAACGACCCCGGAATCACCAACACGAGGATGGAGAGGATGAGGACGGCGAAGATGGCGTTCTGCGAGACGGTGTACCCCTTCGTCCCGACGAGGTTGACCAGAAAGAGGACGGTCAGGAGACCGAACCCGGCGAGCGTCGGGTCCACCGCCGGGTAGAACACCTGCAGGTACGACCCGAACCCGATGGCGAGTGCGGCGTCAGCCGCCATGTACCCGAGCCACTTCGACCACGTGACGATGAAGCCCGGAAGCCGGTTCTCGAACGTCCGCGAGACGTACGCGTACGACCCCGCGGCCCCCGGAAAGATGGTGGCGACCCACCCGTAGTTGAGCGCGATGCTCATGGCGAGGATGCCCGAGAGGGCGACGACCAAGATGACGCTCGGTCCCGTCGTCGCACTCGCCGTCCCCAGCGTGACGAACAACCCCGCCCCGAGGGTGCCCGCCACGACGGTGCTGAGTGCGCCGAACAGCCCCATGTTCCGCTTGAGACTCCGCCCGTCGTTTACGTCAACAGATGACATGCTACTTCGTCTCAATCTGCTCCCGTATAGCGACCCTCCCTAGTATGAGAGGGCGGGCGCGGGGCGCGCGTCGTCCTCCGATTACGCTCCGTTACAGGACTGCGCCCCGACCGACGTTGCAGTAGTGGGGAGTTTCGTTACTCGCGATAGTGAGAGGACAACCGTCGTCTGCTGGACGTATCGAACGGACTATCTATGAAAATGCGGGTGAAGATTACCATTATCAGTCCAGCCCGCCCGAGACGAAGTACAGTAATCGAGATTACATAGTATGCGTCCACGCCGGTTACGGTGCGCGATTTAGAGACGTACGCTGTCGTCTCTTCCGGCGATTCCCACGCTGGCCGCATACACAGTTCAGACGGATACTGTGAGAGGTGCTCCACTACATGGCTTCCAGACAATCGCTCGACGCCGACGAGTTAGACCGGCTTCTCACCGTGCTCGCGGATCAGTACTGTCGCAGCGTCATCTTCCACTTCCGAGACGCGTCCGAGAACGCCGCTACGGTGGCCGACCTCGCGCACGAGGTCGAGGTAGAGGCCGATTTAGGGGCGACCGCCGTCCAACTGCACCACTCGGCGCTCCCTCGCTTAGACGACGTCGGTATCGTCGAGTACGATGCGAGGAGCAGTACGGTCCGGTATCTGGACGGTGTCGCCTCGAAGACACTGCTGGAGGAAGTCGAAACGCTCTCCCGGCGGTCCGGGTCCTGACGCGACGGCGTCGAACGGGACAGGTGGTACGACCGGGAGTCAGTCAACGTCCCCGAGGAGTTTCGACTCGGCCTTCCGGAGGTGTTCGAGCAACGTCGCCTTCGAGACGCCCGCCTCCGCGGCGAGTTCGCCCGCCGACACCTCCCGCGGCCACGTGTAGTACCCCCGCCTGCGCGCGAGTCGGTACACCTCGCGTTGCCGTTCCGAGAGGGCGTCCGTCCGGAACATCCCCGTCCCGTCCTCGGGCGCGGTGATGAGTTCGACGCGGACGTCGGCGTCCATCTCCTCGCGGACCTCCTCCAACCTGTCGTGGACGGTTCGGCGCGTCTCTTGGACGAGGACGGTCCACCGTTCGCGGCCGTCCTGCATCCGAACCGGTTCGTCCGGGATGAACCCCCGCGAGACGAGGGCGTCGTTGATGCTGTTCGAGAGGGCGTACCGGACGACGAGTCCGCGCGTCGCACTCCCCGTCACCGGCGTCTCCGCGCCCGCGGCCGTCTCTTCGTCCGTCTCCCACACCGACTCGGTGAGTTCGGAGTCGCGTACCGCGCCCACCAACGCGTCGAGTTCGTCCCTCGTATCGGCGTACGCCGTGAATCGCCCCGTCGCCGTCCCGTCGATGCTGTGGACGCCGTGGCCGAGGAGTCCCGCGTCCGTCCTCTCGGTCACCTCCAGCGTCCAGCAGTCGGGGTGCCAGATATCGAGCGTGACGCGAACCCCCCGTTCGGCCCGCCCCCCGCCCTCGGCGTCCTCTCCCTGTGTCGCCATTACGTCCCGTACCACGGGAGGCAGCGGAAAAACGTTTCCTCACAGTTTTCGACCGCTCTCGGCCGGTCGGCGGCGGGCGAGTCGTCCCGGCGAAATCACATCGTACTTCTCGTTCGAATCCGAGGTACGCGACGGATGACAGGACGGTTCGCCATCGACATCGAGACGGTGAGTCCGACGCTCGACCGCTACGAGAAGCCCCCGGACTTCGGCGACCCGCAGTACTTCGAGCTCCTCGCGGTCGTACTCGGGTACGAGTCGCCGACGGGAAACCAGGAGACGGAGATGCTCTTTCGGACCGCCGACTCCGCCGCGGACGAACTCGCCCTCTGCGGACGCGTCGCCGAGTGGATCGACGCGCGCGAGGGGGACCGATACCTCACGTACGGAGGCGAATCGTTCGACCGCCCGCAACTTCTCGGCCGCCTCGAACGGGCGAGAGCGGCCTGCGACGGCGACGCGGGGGCAGCGTCGAGACTCGCGCGGTTGCTCGAAGACGAACTGGCACACGACGACGTGCAACCGGACGCGTGGGACGCCTTCGGCGGGTACACCCGCCTCGAAGACGCCTGCGGGCGCGTCGGTATCGAACCCGAGGAGACCCGCTGGGCGGCGTACGAACACGGCATCGACCTCGACGAGGTGCGGCCGTCGAAGTACCGGGGCTTCCGGAAGGTACTCAACGCGGACGTCCCCGTCTTCGGCGAGCGATACGTCGCCCTCGCGGACGCGGGCGCGACGGAGACGCTGACGTTCCGCGCCCTGCGCGACCTGTTGGACCACTACGGCCGAGAGGACATCGTCCACCTGTTCGACCTCGCCGACGCCCGGCCGTTCGACGGCGACTGATCCTCGGACGGGGTTCGACGCTGTGGACTCCGATTCGGCGTAAAATAGCGCGGGGTGTGGACAGTACGCGTCGTCTCGTCGTAACCGTCCGAAGGGTGGAGTTAGGCCTCGCCCTGCAGCTGGCTGTAGTCGTAGTCGTTCGCCAGATTGACCAGCTTGTTGAGCGTCTGCTCCTCCTCTTCGAGCGTCTCGTGGAGGAGGTCGCCGGCGTCGTCCATCCCGAGTTGGTCGGCGAGTTTAGCGAGGCTTCCGTACGAGGCGATCTCGTAGTGTTCGACCTTCTGGGCCGAGACGTTGTCGAAGACTTCGAGTTCGGACGTGGAGGGGTCCTTCTGGGTGAACTCCTCGTGTTCCTCGATGAGGCCCCCTATGGCCTTGCACTCGTCGGCCTCGGGTTCCATTCCGACCTTCTCGAACACCTGTTCGAGTCTGTCTATCTGCCCTTGGGTCTGCTCGCGGTGTTGGGAGAACGCCTCCCGGAGCTCCTCGTTCTCCACCTCTTCGGACATCTCCTCCAACGCGTTCAGAATCTGCTGTTCGGCGCTGTACATGTCCTGCAGTTCGCTCTTGAACACTTTGTTGGGGCTGTCGGCACTCATAGAATCACCATCGAAAGCAGGGCGTCGTACGTCCGTAAACCGTTTGGCCGACCGAGTGGATGGTTCGATCCTATTCGACAGGACCGGTCGTCGAGTTAGAATATCTCGTCTGCCCGCGTTTCAGTCTCGACGTTGTCGTCCGCGACGCCGGCCGAAGGGGTGCGAACCGACGCGGAGCGGAGTGGCCCGGTCACTCGTCCGAGTCGAAGCGACGGTTACGCGGTCGAGAGGCTTCAGAAAGCCGAAAGCGGGTCTTCCGCTTCTACGAGGTCGCTGACCGCTCCGATGTCGTCCGCCGGCGAGATTCGCTTCTCCTCGGACGCGTACTCGACGATGCCCGCCTCGTCCAACTTCGGCAGGTGGTTGTGGTGTAGCGACAGCTCCACGCGTTGGACCTCCTTCGGGGTCAGGTCGTCGAGCGAAACGTCCCGCGTCTCCGCGGCGACTCGTTCGGCCAACGCTAGCAGGTGCACCGAACGGTCTTCATCCGCGAGGATTTCGACGACGGCGTCCCGGTGTTTCTCCCCGAGCACGGCGAAGTAGTCGTCGAGCGTCCCGTCGAACGGACTTCCGCCTTCTGTTGCTGCCATTTCGTTTCTACTTCGAGGAGCGTCCTCTTCCCCCCAGAGTGTTCTACCTAAATGTGTTGAGAACCGACATCCGTCTGTCAGTTCGAGGCGTCTCCGAACGCGGGGGACCGTCGGAGAGGACGGCTCACTCGGGGTCCGGGACGGAGTTCGACCCGGAGTTCCAAAGGTCGAAGAGTCGTCCGGTGGTACATCCGGTAACTCGCATGGATCCGCTTCTCACCCTCGACGAGGACCTACTGACGGGAACGGTCGTGGACCGCCCGAACCGCTTCGTCGTCTGCGTCCGCTTCGACGACGCGCCCGAACGCGCGTTCCTCGGCGACCCCGGAGCCCTCGAAGGCACGGTCGAACCGGGACGCGAAATTCTCTGCTCGCCGGTGGACGACCCCGACAGGGCGACGGACTACGACGCCATCGCCGTCGCCGTCGACGGGGTGTACGTGAGCGTCCGCACCGCGTTAGCGAACGACCTCTTCGAGCGCGCACTCGCCCGCGACGCGATACCGGCGTTCGCCGGGTACACCACCCGGAAACGGGAGCCCTCGCTCCCGGAGCACGGCCGAACGGACTTCCTCCTCGATACGCCGGGTGGTGAGGCGGCCTACGTGGAGGTCAAATCCTGCACGCACGTCGAGGACGGCGTCGCCGAGTTCCCCGACCGACAAACCGAACGCGGCCGTCGCCACCTCCGCAGCCTCGAAACCCTCCGCGAGGACGGGTACGAGACGCACGTCGTGTTCGTCGTCCAACGGCCCGACGTCGAACGCTTCCGCCCGTACCGCGAGGTGGACCCGGAGTTCGCCGACTTACTCGCACGCGTACGGGACGCCGGGGTCGGCGTTCACGCCGTGACGACCGCGTTCGAACCGCCGCACTACCGGCTTCGGAACGACGATCTGCCCGTCGAACTCGATTGAGAAGGGGTGCGCTGAGGATCGAGTGCCGACTCGGAGAGTAGCAGGTGTCGAAGAGAAGTGGGTTGGGGCGGATTCGAACCGCCGGCCTGCTCCGTGTGAAGGAGCCGTCATAACCGGGCTAGACCACCAACCCGCGTACGAAATCCTATCCCGGGCCGAGACTTAAACGTTCTTCTTCGGTTCGATTCGGCTTACTCCGCGGACCCGCCGCGGTAGCGTCGGATACCGCTCTGGGCGCGGCGCATCGCCTTCTTCCCGCCGACTTCGACGCGTCGCGGCGTCCGGCGGCGGAGTTCGGCTTCCAGACGCTGCCGTCCCGACGGGGGCACCTCCTCGGCCTTCTCGCGTCCGAGCATCTTGCGGACGCGTCGTTCGACCGGTTCGGCCTCCTCTCGGATGCCGACGGAGAGGTGTTCGCCCGCGCGTCGGAGGTAGTACCAAGCGTCTTCGAAGTGCTTGTTCATATCTGACCATAGGCAAGCAACAGATAAAAGGATTGTGTCGGTCGAGACAATGTTCTGACGTGGTAGCGGAGCGCTGTCGGGCGATGAGCGGAAGAACGGGGACGGGAGTTCAGTACGTCGGGGCGTCCTCGCGGACGCCGTCGCGTTTGTTCACGAGGCGCGCGAGGGTGAAGAGGGCGTCCGAGAGGCGGTTCAGGTATGCGACGGTCTGTTCGTTCACAGGTTCCTCCGACGCCAGTCCGACGGTCCGACGCTCCGCCCTGCGTGTCACCGCGCGCGCGTGGTGGAGTTTCGACCCGGCGTCGCTCCCGCTCGGGAGGACGAAGGAGTTGAGCTGGTCCAACTCCTCGTCGGCCTCGTCGATGAACGACTCCAGTTCCTCGACGTGTTCCGCCGTGGTGACCGGGGCGTCCTCGTCTGGGTCCGGGTTCGCGAGGTCCGCCTGTACGACGTGGAGGTGGTTCTGGACGCGTTCGAGTTTCTCGTCCACGTCGTCGTACCCCGTCGGACGGACGGTGCCGACGAGGGCATTCGCCTCGTCCACCGTCCCGTAGGCTTCGATGCGAGCGCTCGTCTTCGACACCCGGGACATGTCCCGGAGGTCGGTCATCCCCTCGTCGCCGCGGCCGGTGTATATCTTCATGTGGCCGCCAACGTCTCCTCGACGTACCGGAGGATGTTGTCGCTCTCGTTCATCGTCACGCCGCGTTCGTCGTCTACGAGCACCGGAACCGAGCGCTGACCGCTGACGCGCTTGACCTCGTTCCGTTCGGAGTGGAGCGCTTCCACCCACTCCGTCTCGTACTCCACGTCCCCCGCTTCGAGGGCGTCGTGGACCTTCTCGCAGTACGGACACCCGTCGAGAGCGTACAGCGTGATGCTCATACCCGTCCGTTCGGGTCGCGGAGGCAAAGAGATTTGGCCGGCGGCGAGGCGGACCGGGCGCGGGGCGACCGGACCGCGGCGCGAGTCGAACGGACCGGTGACGAACCCCCGCGAGTCCCTCACAATCGACTGACCACGATACGACGACGTGACAGAAGCGTTATTCGGCGCGTCTCGGTAGCGAGTGTATGGTCGATCTGGAGGAGACGTACATCGAGAACCGAGTGTTGGTCCAACCGGACGACACGAACAACTACGACATGGCCCACGGGGGCAACGTGATGAAGTGGATGGACGAGGTGGGAGCGATGTCCGCGATGCGGTTCTCGGGCGAGACGTGCGTCACCGCCCGGATGGAGGGCGTCGATTTCCACCGGCCCATCCCGCGCGGCGACACGGCACTCATCGAAGCGTACGTCTACGATGCCGGGACGACGAGCGTCAAGGTCCGCCTCCGCGTCTTCCGGGAGGACCCCCTCACGGGCGAGAGGGAACTGACGACGGAGTCGTACTTCGTCTACGTCGCCATCGACGAGGCGGGCGACCCGACGGAGGTTCCCGACCTGAGCGTCTCCTCGGAGCGGTCCCGGAAACTCCGCGAGGAGGCCGTGACCGACGAACGAGAGGACGCCGCTCAGACGGCCTGAGGCGGCGACGGCGCGTCCTCCGACGCCCTCGCCGCGTCACGAACCGTTTTTGCCCGTCCGGTGGAACTGACCCCCATGCCAACGCGAGTCGCCATCCACTCGTCCGTCGAGCGAATCTTCCCGCCGGAGAAGTTGCAGTCGCTCCTCTCGGAGTTGGACGTCGAGGTGAGCGACGACGTCGCCGAAGGGACTGCGTCCGGTGACGCCGGCGACTTCGACGCCGTCGTCTCGTTCGGCTACGAACCGGGGTTTCTGGAGGCAGACCTCGATTGGATACACTGCGTCCGCGCCGGGTACGACGAGTTTCCGCTGGACGCCCTCCGCGAACGCGGGGTGCGACTGACGAACAGCACCGGCCTCCACGGCGACTCGGTCGGCGAGACGGCGCTGGGGTTCATGCTCCAGTTCGCGCGCCGCCTCCACCGCTACCGGAGCGACCAAGCCGACAAGGCGTGGAACCCGCCGACGTGGGACGAGGCGTTCACCCTGAACGGCGAGTCCGTCTGCGTCGTCGGACTCGGAACGCTCGGTCTGGGCGTCGCCCGCCGCGCGGACGCCCTCGGGATGGACGTCGCAGGCGTCCGGCGGACGCCGACGCCCGTCGAGCACGTCTCGGAGGTGTACACCCCCGACGAGTTGGTCGGAGCGATATCCGACGCTCGGTTCGTCGCCCTCACCGTCCCCTTGACCGACGAGACGGAGGGGCTACTCGGCGCGGCGGAACTCGACGCGATGCGGGAGGACGCCTACCTCGTCAACGTCGCGCGGGGCGGCGTCGTGGACCAACCGGCCCTCGTCGAGGCCCTCCGGTCGGGCGACATCGCCGGCGCGGGCCTCGACGTGTTCGCGGAGGAACCCCTCCCGAAGGACTCGCCGCTCTGGGAGATGGAGAACGTCGTCGTCACCCCGCACGCCGCCGCCGCGACGGTCGATTACGCAGACCGAATCGCGGCGCTCGTCCGCGAGAACGTCCGCCGGCGCGAGGCGGGCGACTCCCTGACCAACCTCGTCGTCTGAGCGGTCCGCCCTCGCTCGCGCACTCCCGCACGCGAACCCGCCGGGGCGACGCAGACGGCCCGACCGACGCTCCCCGGAACCGACGCCGCTCCGGTCGGAGCCGGCGAGGACGCGTCTAAACGTAATCTGTATATGATGGTTCGGCTGAGAAACATTTATTGTTCACTCTACAGTGGCAATTGTCATGGTTACACATATCACGGATAACGGTCGACGGGGTTCCGCTCGCACGCCGTACCGTCGTCCGATTCCGGGGGGTGAAGAGGGATGAGCGACGCCGAGGGAGGGGTGCTCGACGAGTTCCTCGAAGAGATAGACCGGACGGTCTTCCTGTTCGGCGCGCTGCTTACGGTCGGCGTCATCCTCGCGTTCTTCCTCAGTCCGAGCACCGTCGAGAACGGGATTTCGTCGCTGAACAGTTCGATGCTCAGCGCGTTCAACTGGGCGCTCCTGTTGATCGTGTTCCTCGTCGTCGTCTTCCTCCTGTTTCTCATCGTCGGCCCGTGGGGGTCGATCAAGTTGGGCGACTCGTCGCCGGAGTACAGTTTCCTGTCGTTCTTCGCGATGCTGTACTCCGCGGGCTTCGCCGCCGGCGTCGTGTTCTGGGGGCCGACCGAGGCGCTGTTCTACTACGCGAACCCCTCGCCGCTGTTCGAAAACGTACAGGGCGGCTCCGCCGAGGCGATGACCGTCGCCGTCCAGCAGACCCTGTTTCACTGGGCGTTACCGCAACTCGCGGTGTTCACCATCATGGGAATCGCCATCGGCTACTTCGCGTACAACTACGAGAACGTGCCGCTGCGCGTCTCTTCGGCGCTGACGCCGATCATCGGGGCGGACAACCTCGACGGACCGTTCGCGAAGGTCATCGACATCCTCGCCGTCTTCGCGACCATCGGCGGCGTCGCCACGTCGCTCGGCTTCATCGGGAGCCAGTTCATCACCGGGTTAGACTACCAGTGGGGGATCAGCATGGGGAACCTCGGCATCCTCCTCGTAGTGACCTTCATGACGCTGCTGTTTACGACCTCGATGGTGCTCGGCGTCGACAAGGGGATCCGTCGGCTCTCGAACTTCAACATGATCCTCTTCGTGGTCCTCATGCTCGCGACGTTCGTCGCCGGCCCGACGCTGTTTCTCATCCTGCTCGGCACGCAAGCGTTCGCCGGCATGATCGACGACTTCGTCATGATGAGTCTCTTCACCGGCGCCGGTCCGTTCGGGTCCGGTAACCCGACGGCCACGAACTGGATGAACACGTGGACCGTCTTCTACTGGGCGTGGGCGCTCTCGTGGTCGCCGTTCGCGGGCCTGTTCATCGCCCGCATCTCCAAGGGTCGCACCGTCCGCGAGGTGGCGTTCACCGGCATCGTCGCGACCTCCGGGGCGACCATCCCGTGGTTCACGTTCGTCGGCGGGACCGCCGTGTGGGCGCAGCACAACGGCATCGCCGACTTCAGCGAGGTGATCTCCGGTAACGTCGGCCCGGAAGTCGCCGGCTTCATCCTCTTCGAGGCGTTGCAGTTCACGCTGAACGTCGGCGGGTCCTCGGTAACGATACCGATCGGGACCGTCCTGATGTACATGTTCCTGATCCTCGTGACGACGTTCTTCGTCACCTCGGCGGACTCCTCGACGCTGGCCGTCTCGATGATGACCACCGGTGGGAAGGCCCGCCCCTCGACCATCAACCGAATCTTCTGGGGGGTCGTCCTCGGTCTGACGGCGGCCATCCTGATGATACTCGGCGGCACCGGCAGCGCGAACACCCTCCAACAGGCGGCCATCATCACCGGCACGCCCTTCGCCTTCGTCTGCTTCCTCGCGATGCTCTCTCTCATCAAGGACTTCGGCTCGAACTACGGCCGCGTGCTCCTCCAGGACGAGACCGTCCTCTTCGGAGCGAGTCGGAAGTCCGAACCCGAACCTCCGGGCGCCGGCGGGACCGCCGAGTCGGACGACGACTGATGCTCCCCGCCTCCCCGGCCGACGGTCCGGTTCTCCGATCCGACCGCCGTACCGTCCGCGCTCCGGGAGAAATCGGGACGTCGTATCAGCATCGGTGACTGTCTCGGATACATATATTTTGAGAAGGCATTTACCACTGCTCTCTGAGGGCAGCCTAATGGTCCACCGCCGAACGATTCTCGCGACCTGTGGCGCGTTGAGCGCAAGTCTCGTTGCCGGCTGTTCGACGGACGGGGGCAGCCAAGCCGATGCGGCCCACCGCGACGGCACTTCGTCGACGGGCACCATCTCCGAAGGACAGTCGGTTGGTGCCGGCTTTCGCCCGACGATACCCGCTTCGCTCGGGACGATGGAGAGGATAGGGAACGAGTGGATCGGTTCGAGCAGAGGAAACCCGGAACCGCACGGCGTTCTCGTGTGGAACAGCGGAGCGTCCGACCACAGCGTGAGCGAACGCATCTCCCGCGATGGAGAGCGCATCTACGACGGGAACGGGCGGACATTGAACCCGGACACGTACGCGTTGATACGCCTGCGCGATTCGGGGCGGTACCGATACCGGATTCGCAGCGACTCCGCGGAAGTCGAGTTCGGCATCTCCACATCTCAGTTCGAAAGTTTTCACTCGGCGACGGTGGTCGAGTTCACCGAGGACGGCGCGGCCGCGCGAACCGTCGCCGACGCCGAGTGGTACGACATCTTCACCACAGACCCCGAGAGCGGACGGTAACCCCCCTTTTCTCGTCGCGTTCGTACGCGGACCGAGCGGTCGGTTTCCTCGGTACGAAGCCGCGAGAGCGGACACAGAGTACGTGCACCGAGAGTGTCGCCTCGACCAACGGATTTCCGTATCGCGATATGCGATATATCGCCCGCGAGATTACCGTTCGAATCAGTATCTTCAACTTCGCGCGTCGCGGAGCGTGCGGTATGAGCCTCGAGATGGAGTACGACTGCCCCGAGTGCGACAACAGCCAGTTCTGGCGGACGGCCTACATGGAGATACACCTCGGGAAGAAGACGAAGTGGCGCTGCAGCGAGTGCGGCTACGGCTTCATCAACATCGACGACGGCATCACCACCGCGAAAGCGTAATCCGCGGAAAAATCGCGTTTCTACTCTTCTTCGGCGTCGAGCGCGCGCCACGAGAGTCGCGGGTTCCGCGCGGCGCCGGCTTGGTCGATGCGCCGCGCCGTCGTCCGCGAGGGCGCGCGTTCGAGTTCCTCCTCGGAGTCCGCGAGCGACTCGTTGAACGCGCGCGCCAAGTCGTCCAGGGAGTCTCGGTTCTCCACCTCCGTCGGTTCGGTGAGCATCGCCTCGGGGACGAACTCGGGCCACTTCGTCGTCGGCGGGTGGACGCCGTAGTCGAGCATCCGCTTGGCCACGTCCGCAGCGTCACGAGAACGCTTCGCGTTTTCGTTGGCCCGAGAATCGCCGCCCGATTCTCGAACGTCGCGTTCGCCCGCCGTCGCGGCGAACTCGTGGTGGAACGGGCCGTACGGAACCTCCAAGTCCACCTTCTCGGCGAGGTAGTTCGCGTTGAGGACGGCCTTCGCGCTGGCGTCCGCCAGTCCCTCGTCGCCGAGACGGGCGATGTAAGCGTACGCCTTCACGAGAACCAGCCAGTTACCGGCGTAGCCGTGGACTTTGCCGACCGTTCGCTCGGGTTCGTACAGTTCGTACGACCCGCCGCGTTCGCGGACGTGCGGACTCGGGAGGAACTCCGCGAGCTCCTTGACGACGCCGACCGGTCCCGCGCCGGGGCCGCCGCCGCCGTGCGGCGTCGCGAACGTCTTGTGGACGTTGTAGTGCATGATGTCGAACCCCATGTCGCCCGGGCGGCCGCGGCCCAACAGGGCGTTGAGGTTCGCGCCGTCGTAGTAGAGCAGTCCGCCGGCGTCGTGGACCATCTCCGCGATTTCGACGATGTCTCGCTCGAAGAGGCCAACCGTGTTCGGGTTGGTGAGCATCAGCGCGGCGGTGTCCTCGGAGACGGCGGCGTCGAGGGCGTCCACGTCCACGCGGCCGTCCTCCCCGGAGGGGAGTTCGACAACGTCGTACCCCGCCATCGCGGCGGTGGCGAAGTTGGTGCCGTGCGCGGAGGCGGGGACGATGACCTCGCTGCGGTCGTTGCCGTTGGCCTCGTGGTACGCCTTCGCGACGAGGATGCCCGCGAACTCGCCCGCCGCGCCCGCGGGCGGTTGAAGCGTCACGGCGTCCATGCCGCCGATTCGGCCGAGGTAGTCCTGCAGGTCGGACAGGAGTTCGAGCGTCCCCTGGACGCTCCGCGCGGAACGGTCGGGGTGGACCGCCGCGTTCGGGTCTGCGGCCACGTCCTCGGTGAACGAGGGGTTGTACTTCATCGTACACGACCCGAGGGGGTACGGCCCCGTCTCCACGCTCCAGTTCATCTGCGAGAGGCGCGTGTAGTGCCGCGCCAGTTCGGGTTCGGACAGTTCGGGCAGTTCCACGGAATCGCGCGTCAGGTCGTCGGGGAGGGGCGAGTCCTCCGCGTCTATCTCGACGCGCGTCGAGTTCTTCTCCGAGAGGAGCGGTTCGTACACGTCCTCGCGGGCGTAGCGTGCTTGGTCGAAATCCATCAGAGAACCTCCTCGAACGCCGCGACGAGGGCGTCCGTCTTCGAGGCGTTCAGGTCGGTGACGCAGACTTGCAGGCGGTGTTCGCCGACGACGTGGACGGCGAACCCCTCCGCTTCGAGGTCGGAGGCGATGGCCCTCGCGGGTTGGTCCACGTGGACGACGAACTCGCGGAAGTGGTGCCTGTCGTGGACTGGGGCGCGGACGCCCTTCAGGCCGTCCAACTCGGCGGCCAACGCCTCGGCGTCGGTGACGCACCGTTTCGCCAGGTCCACGAGGCCCGACGGGCCGAGGGAGGCGACGTGCATCGCCGTCCGCAGGGCCACCCACGCCTGATTCGTACAGATGTTCGAGGTGGCTCGCTCCTTGCGGATGTGCTGTTCGCGCGTCTGCAGCGTCAGCGTGTACGCGCGCTTGTCGGCGGCGTCTTCGCTCGCGCCGACGAGGCGGCCGGGAACCTGCCGGAGGAACTCCTCGCGGGTGGCGAACAGGCCGAGTCCCATGCCGTAACTCGCCGGCATGCCGAGTGCGTCTGCCTCGCCGACCACCACGTCGGCGCCGACGGCGGCGGGTTCTTCCAACAAGGCGAGGGCGACGATGTCCGTCCCGAGACAGAACAGCGCACCGCTCTCGTCGGCGATGTCGCCGATTTCGGAGAGGCGCGGTTCGATGGCCCCGCGGACCGTCGGGTTCTCGGCGTACACCATCGCCACGTCCTCGTCCACCCGCGCTTCGAGGGCGTCGATATCGACGGTGCCATCGTCCGTCGCGTACGTCTCGACGTCGAGGTCGGTTCCGGCGACGTAGTTGTCGAGGACGCGGCGTTTCCCCTCGCGGAGAATCTCGGGGACGAGGACGCGGCCGCCGGAGACGCGGCGCGCGCGCCCGGCGAGTCGCGCCGCCTCCGCGAGTGCGGTGGCGTCGTCGTACATCGAACAGTTCGCCACCGGCAGACCCGTCAGTTCGACGAGCATCGACTGGTACTCGAAGAGAACCTGCAGGAACCCCTGCGTTATCTCCGGTTGGTACTGGGTGTACGAGGTGAGAAACTCTGACCGCCGCGAGAGGTCGTCCACGAGGGACGGAACGTAGTGGGAGTGGTGGCCGCGGCCGAGGAACTCCGTCAGGTCGTCGTTCTTCGACAGCGTAGTCGCAATCTCCCGTCGGACGTCGCGTTCGCGGCGGGCCTCGATGCCGAACTCGCCGTCGAATCGGACCTCATCGGGGATGTCGAAGAGGTCCTCCTCGCTCTCCGCGCCGACGGCGGCGAGCATCTCCCTCGTCTCTGCGTCCGTGTGCGGTGCGTAGGGGCTTCCCCGCGTCATTCGGTCTGTTCGCGGTACTCGTCGGGCGAGAGCAACTCGTCGAACCCTCCCTCGTCGGTCACTTCGACCTTCAGCATCCACCCGTCGCCGTACGGGTCGTCGTTGACGTACTCGGGGTGGTCGAACAGGTCGTCGTTGACCGCCACGACCGTGCCCGAGACGGGCGCGTACAGGTCGGAGACGGCCTTGATGCTCTCGACGACGCCGAACTCCTCGCCCTGCGCGACGTCGTCGCCCTCGTCGGGCAGTTCGACGTAGACGACGTCGCCCAGTTCGTCCTGCGCGAAGTCGGTGATGCCGACGGTTGCAGTGTCGCCGTCTGTGGTTGCGTACTCGTGCGATTCCAGGTACTTTCGATCTTCGGGAACTTCGAACATTTATCTGTCCTCCAAGAACGGTGGTGTGACGATTTGCGCGCGCTTCTCCTCGCCGCGGACGACGACGGTGACCCGCGAGTCGGGGGTCGCGTACTCCACCGGAACGTACCCGAGGGCGATGGACTCGCCCAGCGTCGGACTCATCGTCCCGGAGGTGACGCGGCCGATGACGTCGCCGTCCTCGTCGGTCACGTCGTGCCCGTGGCGGGCGATGCCGCGGTCCAGCAGTTTCATCCCGACGAACTTCTCGTCGACGCCCTCCGCCTCGACGCGTTCGAGAGCGTCTCTCCCGACGAACTCGGTGTCGAGTTTCACCGTGAAGCCGATGCCCGCCTCGTAGGGGTTCCGCGGTTCCTCCTCGGGGTCGAAGTCCTGCCCCGAGAGGAGGAATCCCATCTCGATGCGGAGGGTGTCGCGGGCCCCGAGGCCGCAGGGCTGGCAGTCGAACGCCTCCCAGACCGTCTCGGCGTCCTCGGACGGACAGAGTATCTCGAACCCGTCTTCGCCCGTGTAGCCGGTTCGCGCGACCCACGACCGGACGCCGGCGACGTCGGCGTAGGCGGCCTCGAACTTCGAGAGGTCCGAGACGTCTCCGTCCGCCGCCGTCACGAGGCCGGGCGCGTCCGGCCCTTGGACGGCGAACATCGCCCACTCGTCGGTGACGTTCCGGACGGCGGCGTCAAGGTTCCACTCGTCGCGGTACTCCGTCCACCGCCGGTACATCTCCTCGTCGTGGCCCGCGTTGGGGACGAACAGGTACGTCTCCTCCTCGGGGAGGCGGTAGACCACGGTGTCGTCGAGAATCGTGCCCTCGTCGTCGAGTATCGCCGCGTACTGGGAGTCGCCCGGCGAGAGGTTCGTCACGTCGTTCGTCGTCAGGCGTTGCATCAGCGTCGTCGCGTCGGGGCCGGACACCTCTATCTCCCCCATGTGGGAGACGTCGAAGATGCCCGCCGACTCGCGGACCGACGCGTGTTCGTCTCTGATAGAGTCGAACTCGACCGGCATGTCCCACCCGCCGAACTCCGTGAACTTCGCGTCGCGCGCGGCGTGTACCTCGCGTAACGGCGGTTTGCGAAGGGCCATGGTATCAGGTTGGCACGCGGCAAGTAATGCTTTGGTATGCCGGAGGCGGGCGTCCTCGCCGGGAGGACAGTGCTGATAAACTGGATAACGCGATATCAAATCGGCGGCGGCGGGGCCGAGGCGGCGTTCCGGAACGCGCGCGAACGTCGTTGCGCGCCGAGAACAAAGTCACACCGACAGTGAAATCGCTCGGAAGGAGGGTTCAGCCACGACAACGACGACCGCTCTCGAACGAAGTACCGCCCGAACACGCATCGAGACCAACGAAACGACGCCGAGTGGCCCATCCAAAGCGATCCAGAATTACGAGGGAGTACGGGAGGTTGATGTACGAATCTCCGCCCGAAGACTGCGAAGTTCAGAACAGGGACGTACCCTACGTCGTTACGGCGGTCAGCGCGCACCGCTCATCAGGAGAGGGGCGTCCGATTCGTCCGGAGGTGCTCGGACAGTCGGACGAGTGCTGTCCCGAGAAGGACAACTGCAATTCCAGTTAGTGCGATAAACGCCGTCGTTTCGGGGTCTCCACTCGCTAATGCGAAGAGAGACATTGACCCGAGAACGACTGTTACAGCGAATAGCAACTCTATCGCGCTACTATTCAGTTCGAGCCAGCGTGACGGTAGGCCGAACTCGCTCCGCCGATTGTAACTCATACAGAGAAATGTAATCTACCTGTCGATAAATGTGGCGGTGGTTCGACAGAAACGGCGAAGGTTTCGAGTCGCCGACGCCGCTTACGGCGACTTCGCGGACCCGTTCCGGCGTTTGTCCGCGACGCCGACGTACCCGCCGTCGTCCTCGATGCGGATGGACTGGACGTTGCCGATGCTCTCCACGACGGAGACGTCGTGCCCGGCGGCGTTCAGTTCGTCGACGACGCCGTCGGGGACGCCGCCCTCGGCTTGGACCCAGGTCCCCGTCGCGGAGTACACGCGCGGTTCGGCGACGGCCTCGTCGATGTCCATGCCGAACTCCGCGACGTTGAGGAGTATCTGGGAGACGGTGTGGATGATGGACCACCCGCCGGGCGACCCGACCGTCAGGAAGGGGTCGCCGTCGCGCGTGACTATCGTCGGACTCGTGCTACTGAGGGGGCGCTTCTCCGGTTGGACCTCGTTCGGCCCGCCGGGCTCGGAGTCGAAGTCGGTGAGTTCGTTGTTGAGCATGAACCCGCGCCCGGGGACCATGATGCCCGATCCGAACAACTGCTCGATGGTGCTGGTCCACGAGACCAAGTTCCCGTCGGCGTCGGCCGTCGTGAAGTGGGTCGTCTGTCCGGAGGGTTCCTCCGTTCCGGTCTTCTTCCCCTTGTTGCCCGAGGCGTTTGCGACGTGCTGAGCCTCCTCGACGTCTCTGGGGCTGACGAAGTACTGCCCGCCGGGTTGGTAGGCAAACGGGTCGCCGGGTTCGCGCGTCGCCGCCGTCGCCTCCTTTGGGTCGATGATCTGACGGCGGTCGTCGAGGTACTCCTCGTCGAGGAACCCCTGCCACGGGATGTCCACGAACTCCTCGTCTCCGAGGTACTCGTTTCGGTCGGCGAACGCGAGTTGGAACGCCTCTATCATCCGGTGGTAGACGTCGAACGACCGGCGGTCGTACTGCGCGAGGTCGAACGGTTCGAGGAGCTTGAGAATCTGCCCGATGACGTACCCCCCGGAGGTCGGAGAGCGCATCGTCCGGACGGTGATGTCGTGGGCGTCCCCCTCGTAGGTCACGTGGACGGGGCGCGTTATCTCGACGTTGTACCGGCCGAGGTCGTCGACGGTCATGTTCCCGCCGGTCTTTCGGTACCGCGCCGCGCCTTGGACGGTCTCGGCGATGTCCTCCGCGATTTCGCCCTTGTAGAACGCGCCGATGCCCTCGTCGCGGATGGTGCGGAGGGTGTCCGCGAGGTCGGGTTGGGCGAGTTCGTCGCCCGCTTCGAGGGGGTCGCCTCCCGGGGCGAACACCTTCTTTGCGGTCGAAGTGAACGCACCCTCCTCGACGTTGGCCGCGATGGAACTCGCGAGGAACTCGTCCACGGTGACCGTCTCTCCATCGGGCGCGGCCAGTTCGACGGCCGGTTCGATGAGTTCGCCGAGTTCCTTCGTCCCGAACCGCTTTACGGCCACGTCGGCGGCCTTCAGCGTCCCGGGGACGCCGACCGCCTTGCCGTTCGTGTGACGTTCGAGGAAGGGAACCTCCTCGCCCTGCTCGTTCAGGAACATGTCGGGTTGGGCACCGAGGGGCGCACGCTCCCGGTTGTCGATGGCGATTATCTCGTCTTCCTCGGCGCTGTAGACGAGCATGAACCCGCCGCCGCCGATTCCCGAGGAGTGGGGCTGGACGACGTTGAGGGCGAACTGGACGGCGACCGCCGCGTCGACGGCGTTGCCCCCGTTCTCCAGAACCTCGACGCCCGCCTCGGTCGCCTGCCGGTGGACGCTCGACACCATCCCGCCGCCCCCTCTCGCGACGGAGTTCGACTCCCCGCCCGTCGTCCCTAACGCGGTACTGGCCCCGGCCGGAAGGACGCCGGCCCCCAACGCGACGCCCGACCCCCGCAGGAACGTCCGCTTCGTCGCCGTGAACCGCGCCGTCTCCTCCGCTGTCTCCGCGTCGTTCGATTCGGTCGTAGGACTCTCGTCAGACTGTCCCATGGCACTTCCTCTCATTCGATTGTCATTAATATACCTATAGTCCCCGAGGGTGGGAACTTCGCGCACGCGAGGAGTACGGCGACGGATTTATTTCGGAGATGCGCACCGTTCGGGCGCTGACGTGGGGAGAATCCGTCGGGACGGTTTACAGTCACTCTCGGAGAAATATCTGCGGACGATCGCTATCTCCGCACGGGCCACGCGTTCGTCCGGGGGAAAGGTGAAATATTTCCTACAACGACCGCCACCGCCGGCGGGGTTCTTCGGTGTGACCGAAAGAGAGTCAGTCGTCCGACTCCGCACTCCGCCGTTCGGACTCGATTTCGCGCGCCCGCCGGAGGACGAGTTCGTCGTCTATGCGTTCGAGCAGTCGTTCGTGGCCGCGTCGGGTTCGGCGTTCGATGTCGTCGTCGGAGAGGTACGTGTCGAACTTGCGGTCTATCTCCCGTTCGCGGAGTTCGGCGACGCGTTCCGCGGGGAGGGAGTGTTCCTCGGGGAGGCGGCCGTCGAACCACTCGCGCCACCGGTCGCGGGTGCCCCACTCGCCGGTCAGTTCCGCCTCCCGGCGCATCCAGTCGTACTGGTCCGCGAGCGTGTCGAGGTACCCTTCGCTCCGGCGCACCTCATCGACGAGGGTCAGGCCGACTCGCGCGCCGCGGCCCGCGGCCATGATGGCTTGACGGTCGGCCTCGGGGGCCGGGGACGCGACGTAGAGGCCGTCTACCCGCGTCGTTCCGTCGCGTTCGGGGTAGTCCCTGTCGAAGTGTTCGTGCACCTCGCCGTCGTGTTCGTGAGCGACGAACATCTCCTCGTCGTCGTCGAGTCCGCGCATGTACTCGCCGTCGTACCGGGTGGCGGCGACGACTCGCCGGGCGGTGACGCGGCGGCCCTCCTGCGTCTCGACGACGAACCCGTCGGTTCCGTCCGCTCTCTCGACGGACTCGACGAGGTCAGAAATCACCTCACAACCGGCCTCCTCGGCGTGGTCGTGCAGCAACCCGTACAGCGTCTCGACGTCGATGCCGGCGGGGAAGCCGGGGTAGTTCTCCAGGTACGCGCACCGACGCAGCGAGGAGTTCCCCCGGTCGAAGACAGCGGTTTTCAGGCCGTACCGGGCGGTGAAGACGCCCGCGGAGCAGCCGGCCGGACCGCCGCCGACGACGATGACGTCGTACTCGAACGGCGCGCCCTCCGCGGCGGTGTCTGCCGGACTCACGCTCGGAACTCCCCGGTGACGATGTCGGCGACTCGCTGTCGGTCGAACAACGTTTCGTCGCCGAACTCCTCGGGGTAGAGACCCCGCGCGGCCCGTTCGAGTTGGAACAGGTGGATGATCGGCCCTTGGTACGTCAGGCCGCCGTATATCACCCGGTCGTTCTTCACCGCCGCGAGTTCGCTCGCGACGTCGTGGTCCCGGAGGTGCGAGGCGATGTTCTCCTCGAAGTACTCGTCGGTAATCTCGCCCTGAAGCCTGATGGCGAGGGCGTCGGGGTCTATCTCCAGAAGCGTCTCGTAGTCGATGGTGCCGCCGCCCGCCTGCGCATCCGTGACGTCGTTCGCGGCGAGGGCGTCCCCGACGTTCAGGTCGTTCCAGTGTTTGGACTGGGTTCCGCCGCCGACGAGGTACGGGTAGAACGACTCGGGCGGCACGTCGGCGGGGTAGAGAACCGCGATGTCGGGCGTCTCCTCGGGGAGGCGGCTCTGGACGTCGGCGAGAACCTCGTCGTGGTACGCCGCGAACGCCTCGTAGCGCTCCCGCTCTCGGAACACCGCCGCGACTTTCTCGAACGCCTCGTACATCGTGTAGTCGGCGTAATCGTGCCAGTCGTACGCCCGCGAGAAGATCGTGTTCCCGAAGAAGGGGCCGACGTTCGTCGCGATTTCGTCGACGTCCTCCCGGCTCCACCCGAGGCGGTTCACCATGAAGTTCGGGTCGGTGAGGTGGACGTCGGCGTCGAGTTCGTAGTACACCTCCTTGCCGGTGCCGTCCTGCCACAACTGCGTGAGTTCGCCCTTGTCCACGGAGACGCCGGGGAGTTCCTCGTACAGGTGCGCGCCGAACCGGGCGCGGACGCCGATGGCCGAGAGGCCGTCGGCCCGCCCGAGGGCGACGCCCATGTCGGCGTAATCGCCCGTGTAGGGAACCCACGCCTCGGGGACGGACCCGAACTCGACTTCGCCGACCGGTTCCATCGACACCGAGTACGAGTCGGCCGCCGCCGTCGTCCCGCCTCCCGTCTCTCCCGAGGCGTCCGTCCCCGTCTCCGCACCGGTCGGCGTTCCGGACGACTCGGACCCGGTCCCGCCGGTGCACCCCGAGAGCAGGCCGCCCCCGACGAGTGCGCCGCCGTACTTCACGTAGTCGCGCCGCGTCACCGTCTCGCGTCCGCGAGATTCGGGCTCCATACGTTTTAGGCCAGCCTAAATAAACAAAGTCGTTTCGATTGTTAGGTCGGCCGAAAACGACGGAACGTTCGGTCGAAAACGACTCGCTCAACCGCGCGTCGTCGGTCGCGTTACCGCTCCTCGGTCCGCCGGGAGTTCGCGTCGGCCGACCGGAGGCCGTACCCGAGAGCGACGAACGCGAGGTAGAGCGGCGACTCCACGAACTGGACCGGCAGGCCGACGGCCGCGAACGGTCCGAGGACGAACACCGCAGGGACGAGAGCGGCGAACAGCCCCGCTTCGAGGCGGTTCGCGCTTTCGGTCCGCCAGAGAACGACACCGTAACCCGTTCCGACGACCCGCACCGCGACGTACGCGAGGCCGACGAGGGGACCGACCGAGAAGAGGACGTCCCCGAACGCCGTCCGCGCCGCGACGAGAACGCCGACGAACGCCGCGTACCCCAGAAGCGAGAGCGCGAGCGAGACGGCCGCTAGCCGGCCGCGCCGACCGTACTCGACCCCGTACCGGGCGTCGGCCGCGAGAACCGCGGCCGAGAACAGGACGTAGATGAGCAGGTGAAGCGCACCGAAGCCGATTCCGGGGCCGCCCGCGGGGTCCGCGCCGGACCCGAAGAACGCGCCCGCGCCGAGCACTCCCAGACCCGCGAGGCCGCCGACGAGGCCGCCGAGACCGGCCAACCTGATTCGCTGCGTCGTCCACCGTAACCCCACTCCGGTTCGGCCTGGACCCTCCGACGTCTCGGGGGTCACCTCGACGCCTCCGACTCGTTCGCCGAACTCCCGTCGTCGGCTTCGGAGACGACGATTGCGCCCTTCATCCCGACCGACTCGTGGGGTTCGCAGTAGTACCGCGTCACCCCGGGCGATTCGAACGTGTACTCGAAGGACGCGCCCTTCTCCGGGCTACCGCTGTCTACCGCTCCGTCGGTGCTGACGACGTTGTGATACCCCTCAACCCACTCCCAGACGACCGTCGTTCCCGGCGAAACTTCGACGGCCGGCGGGGCGAACGCGTTCGAACCGTTGTTCCCGCGCGCGCCGACTTCGACGGTGACCGTCGATTCGCCGGTCATCTCCGCGACGGAGTCGTAGTTGTCGGTGTCCGAGAGCCACTCGTCCACGGTTTCCGGCCCGCCGTCGGTCGGTTCGCCGCCGCCGCTTCCGCTCCCGTCTCCGCCGTCGCTCGTACACCCGGCGAGGAAGCCGCCGACGGCGACGCCGCCCGCGGCGCGGAGGAACCGGCGTCGTCCGTACGAGGGGCGTCCAGCACGGCCGTCGCTCCGCCGGTCTGTGTCCCGCGTTCTCGGTCGGTCGCTCTGCGTTCGCGTCTCGTCCGTTCTGTCGAAAGTCATCTGTCGTTCACCGATGGAACGGAGGCGGAGACGGGCGATAAGGCGGGAAGCACGGTCGCCGAGACGGCGGTTGTGCGAAAGACACATATACTTCTTCGTCGGGAGCGACGCCGACGGCGGCCGCCGCACGGACAGACACTTGTCGGTCGGCGTCCGAGGGGGAACGATGGCGGCGCGTACGCTTCCTCGTTCGGAGGGCCTCGGCGGAGCACTCGGGCGGATAGCCCGCGCCCCGGTGAGGCGGCAGACGTACCGCAACCTCCTGTACGTCGTGTCGATGTTTCCGCTGGGCGTCCTCTACCTCAACCTCTTGGCCGTCGGCGTCGCCCTCGGACTGTCCCTCGCGGTGGTCGGCGTCGGTCTCCTCGTTCTGGTCGCGTTGCTCGCGGCGGTGACCGAACTGGCCGCCCTCGAACGGGCGTACGCGCGGCGACTGCTCGGCGTCGAGATACCCGAACCGTCGGCGGAGCCGGTTCCGAACCGCCTCGCACGGTACAGACGGCTGGCGACCGACCTCCGAACGTGGACGGCCGCGGGGTACATGGTGAGCGCGTTCGCCTTCGGGAGCGTCGTCTTCGGCGTTCTCGCGTCGCTGTTGGCGACGGCGGTGAGTTTCATCCTCGCACCGCTGTACTACGGACGGGCGCCCGTCGTCGCGTTCGGCCCGATTCCGACGGAGACGGTCACGTTCGACGTCCTGTTCGGGTGGGACAACCTGCTCGTCGGCCTGACGACGACGTTCCGCGCCGGGTCGTGGCACGTCGAGACGCTCCCCGTCGCGTTGCTCTTCGCCGCACTCGGCGTCGGCCTGTTCGCGGTGACCCTCCAGTCGGTCAACGTCCTCGCCGCCGCGTGGGGGCGGTACGTGCGACTCGTACTCACCGCGCCGCGGTACCGGGACCTGAGTTGATCCGTCAGTGAGAACGAACGGTGCGCGCCGTTCGATCGAACTTCGGCGGCGCCCGGTAATGGTGCTACGCCCGCGTGAGAGCGTACAGGATGGCGGTCACGCCGGCGAGGTGCGCGAGAGAGACCGCCAAGAGGACAACCGCGTCCGTCGCCGCCGTCAACGCCGTCAGCGCGTAGTTCACTCCGACGGGCGCGGCGGTGAGAAGCACCAGACCGACCGCGAGGTACAGCATCGGACGACTCCGGTTTCGCCGGTACCCCCGGTACGCTTGGTACGCCACGAACAGTCCGGCGAGGGCGGTCAGCGCCGCGAACGCGAATATCAGTCCCCCCTCCGTCGCGACGGCGTCGAACGGCCGGATCGGCGAGGCGTTCACTCTCGCACCTCCTCCGCGCGGCCGGCGTCGTCCGACCCCCTCCCGCGCGGGCGCGACGCGCCGTAGACGGCGTACAGCATGGCGGCGAGACCGGCAAGTTTGCTCGCGTTCGCGGCCGCCGAGCGACCGACCGCGGAGACGTCGGTGAAGTTCGTCAGCGCGAGTTGGATGCCGAACGGGCCGACGGTGAGAAGCACCAGCCCGACCGCGAGATACAGTCGCGCCCGGTCCCGGTTCCGTCGGTATCCCCGAATCACGAGGTACGCGACGACGAGCGACAGGAATCCGGTAAGGAGCAGTCCGAGGAACGCGAGGGTGACGACGACCGACGACCCGCCCGTCGCGGTCTGGAGAAGCGTCCCGGCGCGCGTCATCGTAGCCCCTCGAAGAGTCCGGTGAACCGATCGGCCGGGTCCTCCGCGCGGTACGTGACGTCGACGGAGAACTCGCCGTCGTTCAGTTCGATTTCGATCCGGTCCAGTCGCGCCCGGTAGGTCTTGTAGTGGTGTCCGTCCTTGTCGAGTTGCAGTCGCTCCGAGAGGAGGTCGTACTCCTGGAGGCGTTCGATGCGCCGGTAGATGGTCGAGACCGACGCGTCGCACGCGTCGCTCAGTTCCGGCGCGGACATCTCCCGTGTGCTCGTACGGATGAGTATTGCATGGGCGTACTCGTCTTCGAGGAGTGCGGCGAGTCCTCGCACCTCGTCACCGCTCATTCCTCGCGACGGCGGGGGGCGGGGGGTAACCCGAAGTCGTTCACCGCACTCGATACGGACATGGACTCTCCCGACGGTCCGCGGTCGAGCGACTTAAATCGGGGGTCACGGTCGCCGACTCGGCGACGGCGGCGAGCGGTTTCGCCTCCCGTCGGAAGCGCTGGCGACCCCGCGCGCCCACCGACCACCTAAACAGTTTGGGCTCGAACTCATTGTCCTAGTCCTACTACTCCAGTCCGTAGATGAGCACCGAACCATCGCGGGAGTCTTCGACCGTCGTCGATCGCTCTACCGACTCTCTCTTCGACGTGCTGGCGGACGCTCGGCGGCGGCACGCGCTCGCGTACCTCCGCGAGAACGAGGGAGAGGCGTCCTTCGATGAACTGGCCGACGCGGTCGCGGCGCGAGAACGCGCCGAACGCCCCGCCGACGCCTCGGAGAACGTCGCGCTCTCGCTTCACCACCGCCACCTCCCGAAACTCGAACGGGCCGGGCTGACCGAGCGAACGGCGGACCTCATCTCGCTGACCGAACGCGGCGAATCCGCGCTCGAAACGTTACCCATCACAGTGGTCCCTCAGGCGACCAACTGAAAGCGTGCATGAGCCAGTCCTCTCCCGCCGGAACGCATCCCCGCCGAACGACTCCCCCACAGCATAGATTCGATGACGATAGCAGAAGTTCACGTGTCGCACCCGGACTTCGTGCTCGGACGTACGATAGAGACCGTGACGGGGGTGGAGATTCGGCGGGAGACGCAGCCGGTTCCGGCGGGGGAGAACGACACGCTCTTGCTGTTCTTCAGCGCGACGGGGAACTTCGAGGGGTTCGAGGAGACGCTGGCCGCGGACCCCACCGTGACCGACCCGCGACTCGTCGCGGAACTAGAGGACCGACGAATCTACCGGGTGCGACTGACGGACCGGGCGAAACTCGTCACCTACAAGCTGGCCGAACTCGGCATCTACCTGTCCGAGATCGTCCACGACGAGGAGGGCTGGGTGTTCCACGCTCTCCTCCCCGATTTAGACTCCCTCTCGGCGTTCCGGGAGTACTGCAGGGCGGAGGACATCACCTTCCGGGTGAAGGCGATGTACCAGAACGACCAAGCCGAGACGCGGGGCGGGTTCGGCCTGACGGACGGCCAGCGGGAAGCGCTGTTGCTGGCGTTCGACAGGGGGTACTTCAGCGACCCGCGCGAGATAACCCTGCAAGAGCTCGCCTCGGAGATGGGTATCTCCTCGACCGCCTGCGGCAGGCGCCTCCGACGGGCGTCGGAGCAGTTAATCGAGTCGACGGTGGTGTCGGAACGGTAACATAATGCGGTCGTGAGTTAGCGCTGCGGCCGCCGAGCGGCGGCACTATATAAATACGCAGGTGATGAACGCAATCTCTCAACCGCGTTCACTACTTCTACAGTAACATGGGTAACGGATTAGCCGTCAATGAGTCAGACGGGTATGCGATGGTGGAGTTCGATGCGGAGGAGCCTGAATCGGTAATCGTCGGCATCGTCGATGCAGTCTCGAACGTGGTCGGCACGGACCCCGTCGAAATCGAACCGCTGTACTCCGTCGTCGATCCGGACGCCCTCGCTAGTCTCCTCGAACCGCCGAGCGCCGGGCAACCTCGGCAGGGAGACGTTAGAGTATCTTTCGAGATGGCGGGCCTCGAGGTGACCGTCTGGAGTTACGGTCGCATCCACGTCTCGGAGCGGCAGTGAGCGGTATAGACGAGAACAATGTGGGGAGTGCAAACGTCGTGAACAACGAGAACCAATCTACCGAGCAGTTAGTGCGGGAAACGTACACAGAATACAAGAGCGGATCCGGGACCATCGCTATGATAACGGACCCGGAGAACGATAGAGCATGGATACAGTCCACTCATACTGTATCCATCGACCGGTAACCGAAGCCCATGACGAGAGAAAGCGGCGTGACTACCGCCGGGGGATTCACGGACGCACTGGGGGACTTATTGGAGGAGGCGCACCGGAACGGCGTCGATATCGAAGGGGGATGGCTCGTTCAGTCGTCGGCCGAGGAGGTGCCGGACTGGGACATCGAGATCTGGCGGGTGGAACACGCGGACGAGGAGACGAGCGAATCCTGACCGCCGATCCGCACCGTCGCCTCGAACCGAGGTGTCGATGAAACGGGGGAGACGCTGTGACCAACGTTCGATACGGACCTCGAAGCGAACAGACGAACCTAAATCCCCCCGTCGGAAACGACGGGTCGTGGAACGGGGACTTCAGAGAGAACGGAGCGAGGCGAACGGAACCGCGAAGGGGGGTATCGCCATCCTCGAACTGTTAGACGAACTCCGCGTCATCGCCCAGAACGGGCTCGAATACAACGACGGCTCCGACGACGCGTACGACCGACGGCGGTACGAACGCGTCCTCGAACTCGTGAGCGACTACTACGGGCGCGCCCTCGACGCGCCGCCGTCGGCCGTCCGCGAATCGCTCCGCGAGGAGGTGGGCCACGTCTCGGCGAAGGTGGGCGCCGTCGGCGTCGTCCTCGACGACCGGGGGCGCGTTCTCACGATGGAACGCTCGAACAACGGCCGGTGGGCGCTCCCCGGCGGGTACGTGGACCCCAACGAGTCCGCGGAGGAGGCCGTCGTCCGGGAGGTGCGCGAGGAGACGGGCCTCGACGTGGAACCGGTCGAACTCGTCGACGTCTACTCCGTCGGCCCGGGCGAGGGGGACAACCTCCACTCCATCGTCAACGTCGTCTACCGGTGCCGCGTCCGCGGCGGCGAACTCCGCCTCTCCCACGAGGGGACGGACCTCGCCTACCGCGACCCGCACCGCCTGTCCGCCGCCGCATGGCATGAACAGAACCGTCGCTACGCCGTCGACGCGGTCGAATCCTCGGACGCTACCCTCCCGACGGACTCCGACGGCGCGAAGCGGTAAGCCGCGGCCGACGATCACTTCCGACCTCGGGCGGTAGCGGCGACGCCGGCGGTCGAATATCGGCATCAAAAAGTAGTCGAGTTTCGACCGGACGGTGGAGCGGTCGTACGCGAGAGTGCTCAAACTATGATAGACGAATACGACCTCGTTATCGTCGGCGGAGGAATAAGCGGAGCGTCGTTGCTCTATACGGTCTCGAAGTTCACTGACGTCGAGAGGGTCGCGCTACTCGAGAAGGAAGACGAGATAGCGGCGATCAACTCCCACAGCACGAACAACTCTCAGACGCTGCACTTCGGAGACATCGAGACGAACTACACCTTAGAGAAGGCCGAGGAGGTCAAGGAGGGCGCGGAGATGCTCGCGGGGTATCTGGAGAACGAAGACCCCGACCGCGAGATGCACAGCAAGCGGAGCAAGATGGTGCTCGCCGTCGGCGACGACGAGGTTCCGAAACTCCGGCGGCGGTACGACGACGAGGGGTTCGGCGACCTGTTCCCGAAGCTCAGCGCCATCGGGAGGGAGGAGATCGCCGAGATAGAGCCGAAAGTCGTCGAGGGGCGGGACCCGAACACGGAGATGCTCGCCCTGCAGACGCCGGACGGGTACGTCGTCGACTACGGGAAGACGGCGAGGTCGTTCGTGGAGAACGCCGCGGAGGAAGACGGCGTGGACGTCTTCACCGGGGCCCAAGTGCGGAACATCGAGAGGAACCGTGACGGGTTCACCGTCGAAACCGACGCGAGGGACTTCAAGGCGGACGTGACCGTCGTCGCGGCGGGATCCCACAGCCTCCAGATAGCCAAGCGGATGGGCTACGGGGAGCACAAGTCCCTGCTCCCGGTCGCGGGGAGTTTCTTCCTCGCCGAGGGCGAGTACCTCAACGGCAAGGTGTACACGCTGCAGATGAAGAAACTGCCGTTCGCGGCGGTCCACGGCGACGCGGACGTCCACGACGCCGACGTCACCCGGTTCGGGCCGACGGCGAAGGTGGTGCCGACGCTCGAACGGGGCCGGTTCTCCACCGTGGGCGACTTCCTCGACGTGTTCGGCCTGAGTCTCGACTCGTTCCTGAGTTACGCCAACATCCTCTCGGACCGGGTGCTGTTCCCGTACGTCGTCAGAAACCTGGTGTACGACATCCCCGAGGTGGGGCCGCGGGCGTTCCTGCCGCACGTCCAGAAGGTGGTCCCGAGCATCGAACTGGACGACATCGAGCGAGCGAAGGGGTACGGCGGCGTCCGACCGCAGATCGTCGACACGAAGGCGAAGACGCTCGACATGGGCGAAGCGAAGATCACCGGCGATAACATCATCTTCAACATCACGCCCTCGCCGGGCGCGTCGACGTGCGTGAAGAACGCCATGCGGGACACGAAGCAACTGATGGACTTCTTCGACGGCGAGTACGAGTTCGACGAGGACGCCTTCCGGGGGGAGACGCTCCGTAACTTCCCCCGCGAGGTACCGGCGTAACGCACCGCCGTTACCGTTTTTTCGGAAGCGACCGTCACAGTTCGAAGCGACACCGACCGATAGGGTCCGGTCGGGACGTACCTTTATTACCGTCGAACCCGAATTACTGAGTATGATCGTAGTAAATTCCTCCACCGACGCGGAGCGCACCGACGCACAGATCCGGCGCACGGCGACGTTCGCCGAGATGGAGCGCGCGATGCGCTCCCAAACGTTCTGAGACGCCGGAATTTCAGCCATCGGGGCGTTCTTCCCCGAGAAACCGTTTTCCCCCGTGGCGACGTACCTCGTCACCAAGGCCACACGTGGCCCTCCTACTATGAGTGATAAACCCCACCAGAACCTCGCCATCATCGGACACGTCGACCACGGGAAGTCCACCCTCGTGGGCCGACTCCTGTTCGAGACGGGGAGCGTGCCGGAACACATCATCGAGCAGTACCGCGACGAAGCCGAATCGAAGGGCAAGTCGGGCTTCGAGTTCGCCTACGTGATGGACAACCTCGCCGAGGAGCGAGAACGCGGCGTCACCATCGACATCGCCCACCAGCGGTTCGACACGGACAAGTACTACTTCACCATCGTGGACACGCCCGGTCACCGCGACTTCGTGAAGAACATGATCACGGGCGCCTCGCAGGCGGACCACGCGGTTCTCGTCGTCGCCGCCGACGACGGCGTCGCGCCGCAGACGCGCGAACACGTCTTCCTCGCCCGCACGCTCGGCATCGAGACGCTCATCATCGCCGTCAACAAGATGGACGTCGTCGACTACAGCCAGGACACCTACGAACAGGTCAAAGAGGAGGTTCAGACGCTCCTCAAGCAGGTGCGCTTCGGCACCGACGACGCGAGTTTCATCCCCATCTCGGCGTTCGAGGGCGACAACATCGCCGAGACGTCCGAGAACACGTCGTGGTACGACGGCCCGACCATCCTCGAATCGCTGAACAACCTCCCAGAACCGTCGCCGCCGACGGACGCGCCGCTTCGACTGCCGATCCAGGACGTCTACACCATCTCCGGCATCGGGACGGTTCCGGTCGGGCGCGTCGAGACGGGGATGCTTAGGAAGGGCGACAACGTCTCGTTCCAACCGTCGGACGTCTCCGGCGAGGTGAAGACGGTCGAGATGCACCACGAGGAGGTGGACGAGGCCGGCCCCGGCGACAACGTCGGCTTCAACGTGCGCGGCATCGGCAAGAACGACATCCGGCGCGGCGACGTGGCCGGCCCGGCGGAGGAACCGCCGACGGTGGCCGACACGTTCCAAGCGCAGATCGTCATCATGCAGCACCCCTCGGTCATCACGGCCGGGTACACGCCGGTCATCCACGCCCACACGGCGCAGGTGGCCTGCACCTTCGAGTCCATCGACAAGAAACTCGATCCCAAGTCGGGCGAAGTCGCCGAGGAGAACCCCGACTTCATCAAGGCGGGCGACGCCGCGGTGGTGACGCTCCGCCCGCAGAAACCGCTGGTCGTCGAACCCTCCTCGGAGATAGCGGAACTCGGCTCGTTCGCCATCCGCGACATGGGACAGACCATCGCGGCGGGGAAAGTCCTCTCCGTGGACGAGCGGTAAGCCGACTCCCCTTTTTCGACGCGGCGTAAATCGAGAGCGGACGCGAACCGGGGAGCCTTTGTCCGCCACCGGGAGAGAGTGAGTATGGACGCGTTCACCCCCGTTTTCGCGGACGACGACGCCGCCGGCGGGTCGGTCGGCGAGGCGGACGACAGGCCGCGCGTCGCCCTGTTCGTGGACGGCCCCAACGTGTTGCGCGACGAGTTCGACGTGGACTTAGACGACGTTCGAGAGGCGGCGGCGACGGTCGGTCGGCCGACCGCGCGGCGACTGTATCTGGACGAACACGCGACGCCGGGGCTGATCCAGGCCGCGGAGGCGCGCGGCTTCGAAGTCGTCGTCACCAGCGGCGACGTCGACGTCCGCCTCGCGGTGGACATGACACGGTTCGCCGTCGAGGGGCGCGCCGACGTGGTCGCGATCGCCTCCCGGGACACCGACTTCAAGCCCGCGATAGAGACGGCGAACGCCTACGGCCTGCGGACGCTGGCGATATCGCCCGGCGAGTACGGTCGCTCCGACGCCCTCCGGAACGCGGCGTCCGACAGCATCACCCTCGGCGGGGACGTGCCCGACGCGGGCGAGGAACCCGAGGACGACGGCCCGCGCCTGGTGGGGTACGACAAGGACAGCGGTAACGACGACGGCGACGGCAACGGCGACGGCGACGAGTCGTAACCGGGCGACGGCGACGCTCGCGCGGCCGAGAAGCGTACGGTCTTTTGCTCCGGCGGCCGACGACCCCCGTATGGAAGACCTCGGGACGCCGGTGTTGGACAACCACCTGCACCTCGACCCGGCGAACGGACGCGGGATCGACGCCGTCCGCGACTTCCGCCGCCTCGGCGGGACGCACCTCCTCGTCGTGAACAAACCGTCGTGGCACCTCGGCGTCGAGGCGGAGGCGGGCGAGGACTTCCGCGCCGTCTTCGAGGAGACGCTGTCGGTCGTCGCGGACGCGGACGCCGAACTCCCCGGGCGCGCGTGGCCGGTCCTCGGCGTCCACCCCGGCCTGATCACGCGCCTCACCGACGAGCGAGGCTTCTCGCCCGGTGAGGCGCGCGACCTGATGCGGGCGGGGTTGGACGCGGCCGCGGAGTACGTCCGGGAGGGCGACGCCCTCGCGCTGAAGTCCGGCCGCCCGCACTACGAGGTGTCCGACGCGGTGTGGGACGCCTCCAACGACGTGCTGAAACACGCCCTGTCGCTCGGCGCGGAACTCGACTGCGCCGTGCAGTTGCACACCGAGGCGACTGACGACCTGACGGAGGTCGCCGAGTGGGCCGACGAGAGGGGGCTCGACCCCGAGAACGTGGTGAAACACTACGCGGGCGGAACGCTCGCGGGGCCGACGCCGAGCGTGATGAGCGAGAAGGACCGCCTGCGCACCGCCGCCGAGGAGGGCGCGCCGTTCCTGATGGAGACGGACTTCGTGGACGACCCGGACCGACCGGGCGCGGTGATGGGGCCGAAGACCGTCCCGCGCCGCGTCCGGTGGTTACTGGAGGAGGGCGAAGACGACGCCGTCGAGAACGCGCACGTCGAGACGCCGCGGCGCGTGTACGGGGTCGACACTCGGGAAACACTCTCGCGCTAACGGGCGGGATTCTCTCCTCGATGAAAGATAGGAAAGGCCTTTGAGTCCCGGAAGGGATGGTGGATACATGACCGAGGCAGAGGAGACCTACTACACGAGAGAACGCTGGCAGAACTGGCTCACTCGCGTCGAGGAAGAGACGCTCGACCCCGAGAACGAGGACTCTGCGCGGTTACTCTTGAATCTCCAAGACGATGCGGCTATCGCCGTCGCGAAGATCGTCTCCGCCCACGAGGACGGTGACCTTGACGAGGACACCGCGCTCGAAGAGCTCGAACGCGTCCGCGACATCGTCCTGCAGGAACCCGACTTCGACATCGAGGACGACGAGGAACGGCAGGACAAGCTGATGCTCATCGACGGCGTCCAGACCAGCCTCGTCTGCGTCTTCTACGCCGCCGAGGAGTACATCGCCGCCGGCCCCGCCGAGGAGGCACCGCTCTCGGAGTACGTCGAGGCGGCCGCCGCGGCCGAGGAGGAGGAGGACTTAGACGCCGCGCTCGGCTACCTCGTGCAGGCGGGCACGCGAATCATCGAGGGCGACGAACTCGACATGGCCATCGTGGACGAGCTGGAGTACGGCCTCGTCTCCGAGTGGGTCAACGGGCTCGACAGCCTCCAGAGCGCGCTCAGCGACCCGGAAGTCGTCGAAGAGGACGACGAGTAAGACGAGTCGCCGGGCGTTCGGCGGGGGCGACGCGTCTCCTCTGCCCACGGGGCGGCACGCTTTTACCTGACTGTCACGAAATCCGACGTATGCGTTTCTGGGACGACGAGAGGGCGGTCACCGTCCAGATAGGGGCGGTGCTACTGCTGGGGTTCGTCGTCGTGTCGATGTCGATGTACCAGGCGACCGTCGTCCCGGACGAGAATCGGCGGGTGGAGTTCCGGCACAGCGAACGCGTCCAAGGCGACATGCAGGAGGTTCGGAACGCCATCCTCCGGACCGCCGCCACCGACGGTTCGACGCCCGTCTCGGTCGAACTCGGGACGCGGTACCCCGCGCGCGCGGTGTTCGTCAACCCCGGGTCGCCGGGCGGGACGCTCTCTACGTCGTCGCTCGGAACGCTGACCGTCAGACACGCCGTCGCGGACGATTCTACGACGACTCGAAGCGACTTCGACGAGAGATAGTCTTCATGCGCGTCGGGTTCGACGACTGACGTAACACCTCATCGACAAGCCCATATGTGCGGAATCGGAACGTGTCTGCATGACAGCCGTCGGCATCGACGCCATCGAGATACGGACGGGGAAACTCAAACTCGACCTCGCGAACACGTTCGCGCCGAAGAAGGGCGAGGACCCCGAGAAGTACACGAAGGGTATCGGTCTGAAGCACTCGTCGTTCCCGGACGTGTACGAGGACATCGTGACGATGGGGGCGAACGCGGCGAAGGACCTGATGGACCGGACGGGTCTCGTCCCGGACGACATCGGCCGCATCGACGTAGCGACGGAGTCGGCGTTCGACAACTCCAAGCCCGTCTCGACGTACATCGCCGGGTGTCTCGAACAGGTGTACGACGGGGACTTCCACCACGCGAACAAGGGCGAACGGAAGTTCGCCTGCCTCGCGGGGACCCAGAGCATCGACGACGCGTACAACTGGATCCGCGCCGGGCGCAACCGCGGTCGGTCGGCGTTGGTCATCGCGACGGACACCGCCCTCTACGAACGCGGCGACCCGGGCGAGGCGACGCAGGGCGCGGGCGCGGTGGCGATGCTCATCTCCGAGGATCCGAACGTGGTCGAACTCTCGACGGACCAGGGCTACGGCAGCGCCGACGAGACGGACTTCCTGAAGCCGAACCAGCAGTTCCCGAGCGTGGACGGTAAGCGGTCGGTGCAGGTGTACCTCGCGCGGATGCGCGAAGCGTTGGAGGACTACGAGTCCGTCGCGGGCGACACCCACCCCGACGACTTCGAGTATATCCCGTTCCACACGCCGTTCCCGGGGATGGTCCGGAAGGCGGCGCTCCTCGGGTATCGGCACATGACCCGCGGGACGGACGTCGAAGACGCCTTGGAGTCCGAAATCGGGCGGCAACCGCGCGAGGCGGACTTCGACTCGTGGGACGCCTACGAGGACGCCATCCGCGACTACATGGACGACCTGAAGGAGACGGACCAGTACAGCGAGTGGTACGGCCACGCCATCGAACCCACCATCGACATCTCCAGTCAGGTGGGCAACTGGTACACCGGGTCGGTCCACATCGCGCGCCTCTCCGCGCTTCGAAGCGCCGCCCGGAAGGGCGAGTCCCTCGCGGGCAAGCGGATGCTCGTCGGGTCGTACGGGTCGGGCGCGCAGGCCGAGATTCACGCCGAGACGGTTCGCGAGGGCTGGAAGGACGAAGTCAGCGCCATCGACGTCGAGGACCAACTCGACAGTCGCTACGACATCTCCTACGACGAGTACGAACTCGTCCACGACGTCCACAACCACGACAAGGAGGTGGACGTCGAGGAGTTCACTCAACCCGACGGCGAGTTCGTGTTCACCGGGTGGGGCCGCATGAACGAACGGCGCTACGAGTACATCGAGTAGCGCCGTTCGGAACGAACGTCGTCCTCGTGAACGGAGTGAATGAGGGCTTGAAGCGCGATCGAAGCGAGCGCTCCGGTGTCCTCGTGAGCGGAGTGAACGAGGGGTCGGCGCCGCGACTTCAGTTTGCCTAGCCGCCGTTCCGCCCGTTCTCCCCGGAGTACGACGCCGGCGCGCGCCGACTCCCGCGAACGCTTCACGGACTGAAGCGCGGCGCTCTCCTTACGTCGTTCACGAACGTTTGGTACGGTGTCAGCATGAACGCACCAACCCGAGCCGACGACGCCGCAGACGACGGACGCGGAGGAGGTTCGGAGGAATCGAGTCTCGAAAACGCCGTTTCCGACGTTTCGAGTCACTACAAAGCGGTGCTCTTCGCCGCCGGAAGCTTCGCCGTCGCGTACTGGTCGGCGTTCGTCCGACCGGAGATGTCGCCGAAGTGGTACGTCCCCATCATGGTGACGTTCGCCCTCGGCGCACTCGGCTACGTCTACTTGGCCGAACACTCGACGCTCCGCCTCGGAACGACGCGGGCGGAGGGGTGACGAACGGCGGGCGGAGGCCGACGGGCCTCAGAGGGCGTCGGTGTCGCCCACGTCTCCGACGCCGCCCGTCGCACTCCGCCGCGATACCGACTCGCCGTCGCCCTCGCCCGCGACGGTTCGTCGCAGTTCGATATCGACGGTGAAGCCGCCGTCTTCGACGCCGAATCGAAGTTCTTCGAGGCGGCACTCGTACGCCGAGTAGTGGTTGCCGTCGGCGTCGTACCGTAGTTTCTCCGCCACCATGTCGTACGATTCGAGGGCGTCGAGTCGCCGGTAGACGGTCGGTTGCGACGCATCGCACCGCCGGGTGAGTTCCTCGGCCGATAGGGCTCGCTCGCTCGTGAGGACGAGAATCTTCCGCGCGAGTTCGTTCCCCAGCAGGTCGAACGCGCTGTCGGCGTCCCATCCGCTCATGGACGGAGTTACGTCACCTCGACTGAAGAACTCCCTGGCGGATGAGAACTATTCGCAGATGGGGCGGCGAGGATAGGTACGACCGACCCGGAGACGGACACCTCCTCGTCGGCGACGGCGAACGAGAGCGTCGTCACGACGTGACCGTCGTTGGTCCCGACGGCGTCTCGAATCGCGTCCTCGCCGTCGGGCAGACACGTCGGCGCGTCGGGCGCGGTGTAAATGAAGTACGTCTCTGAGAACGTATCGCCCAGTTCCAGCGTCTTCCGCCGGAGGATACTCTGTACCGCGGTGACGCCCTCGGCGCGCCGACAGCCCGACTCGTTCGGTTCCGACGGCGTCTCGACGAGTCCGACCTCTCTGTCGGGGACGATTCGAAGCGCGTCGCCGCGTCCGTACGTGTTCTCTACGGCTTTACTGCCGGAGAACATCAGCGTCGGGCCGAAATCGAGTTCGAGCGTGTGTCGGCCCGCGTTTCGGAGCGTCGCCTCGAACCGCGCCGGGGAGTCGGCGGACGACTGCGACAGCATCGACGCCTCCAGTTCGAGTTCCGAGGCGACGACCGAGTCGGGAATCGGCGTCTCCGTCGGCGTCCGAGTCGGAGAAAGGGTACTCGCGGGGGCCGAATCGTCGGACGCCGCGCCGCCCAGACAACCGGCGAGAGGGAGCGAAGCGGCGACTCCGGAGAGTCCCGCGAGGAAGCGTCTCCGGGCGATTCGAGGGCGAGAGAAGGAGCGACAACGGGGCGTTTCGGAGGGCACGCCCCCGAGTTCCGCGGTGGTTGGTAAGTGTTTTCCCGTTACGGGAGTTTCCGCAGGTCTTCGAGCGTGTCGTCCAAATCGCGGTTCGAGATGGCCAAGGAGAAACCGTCGATGGTGGCGAGGGCGGGCGCGTGTTCCCACAGGTCCTCCTCGTCGAGTCCGTGGAGGATGACCGCGTGCGGCGTCGGGTTGACGACGCGCAGGGCGACGAGGGGCGACTCGCCGCGACTGACGCCGGTGAATATCAGCGCGCGACTCGTCGATTGGCCGTAGAGGCGGTAGAACTCCTCGGAGGAGAGGCGCGTGATGGCCTCGATGCTGTTTATCACCGTGTGACCGCTTATCTGGTCGTGGTCGCCGCGGACGAGTTCTTTCGCGTCCATCGCCTCGTAGAGGCGTTCCAGCGGCATCGACGTGGGGTACTCCCTGAGGTCCTGGACGATGTCGCTTTCGAACCCCGCGGAGATGACGCGGGCGTACTGCCGGATGCGTTCGCCGCCTCTGGACTCGTCGATGTCGAGGAGGGCCTCGACCATCCGCCTGACGACGCCGATGCCGGGGCTCTCGCGCCGACCGCTCTCGTAGTCGGAGATGACCGACGAGGAGACGTCCAGTTGCCCCGCGAGCGCCGTCTGGGAGATGTCGAAGTCGGTGCGCCACTTCCGGAGCGTCGCACCGGGGTCGTCGCTCAGCGTTATCTCGCCCGCGATGCGGCGGGCCAGCTCGTCCCGCGGAACCGTCGTCACCGTCTCTCGCCCCCGCGCGTTCGTTCGCGCCGTGCCATATCGGTCGAACATCGGTCGGACGACCGCAAAAGGATACCGAAAGTAGGGTTCGACGAACGACGATGCCCGGCGGGAGGGAGGGCGGCGGCTCCCTCCCGTCTCGCCGAGACGAACATTCAAGGCGGAACCCGCGCCAGTCTCTCCCATGCCATCGACGCTCGTCCACGTCGCCGTCGGCGGACTCCTCGGCGCGGGACTCCTCGGCGCGGGGTTCGACCGGCGGGCCGCCGCCGTCGTCTTCGTCGCCGCCGCCCTTCCGGACGTAGACACCTTCTTCGGGTTCGTCCTCCCCGGCGCGCACCGAGCGCTCCTCCACACGTTCCTGTTTCCGGCCGTCCTCGTCGCCGTCCTCGCCTACGACACGCGCGTTCGGTCCGTCTCCCGCCTCCGGACGCGGTTCGGTCCCCGAGGCGTCCGACTCGCGTGGGCGGGCGTCGTCGCCCTCGTCGGCGGGGGTATCCTCCCCGACCTGTTCACCAACGGCGTCAACGCGTTCTACCCGCTTCACGACGCGTTCTACACGATGAACGGGCGACTCTACCTGTCGAATCAGCGGGGAGTCGTCCAGACGTTCGTGGACCTCTCGCCCGCGGAACCCGCCTCGTGGACGACGCGGAACTTCCACTACAGCACCGGCGCGGACCCCTCCCCCGGCGCGGAACCGGCGAACGTCGAGCGAATCTTCCCGCTGGCGATGTCCGGCACGCGACTGATGCTCGTGTTGCTTTCGGCGTTCGTCGTCGGCGCGCGCCTGCGGGAGAACGAGCGTTCGGCGGAGGAGGCGGTGGAGACGAGCGAAACCGCCGCGGCCGGCGGTCAGAACGCGTCGCGGTAGACGCGGAGGTACGCGACGGCGTCACCGGCGAGGAGGAGTGCGACGCTCGGCGTCGGACCGAGCGTCGAATCCGCGCCGAGGAGCGACAGGACGAGGAAAGCGGCGATGCCGACGCCCACCGCGAACAGTATCAGCGTGACGTAGAACGACCCCACGTCGCCGACCGATCCGCCGCGGCGGAGATACAGCACCGACGCGGGCGCGGCGACGACGAGTGCGACGGCGAGGTACGGTAACTGCGAGTACGGGTCCGGCGAGGCGAACTGCGCGGCGACGAACGCGTGCTGACAGAGGATCAGGGCGAACCCGACGTACGCGAGGAGGTAATCGAGAGGGCGGGCGGCCATACGCGGATCGACGTCGTACGGCGTACTGAACGTTCCGCCGTTCAGAGGTGTCGCTGTCGCTCGTCGTCGCCCCACTCGGCGGCGAGCGATTCGGCGCGCGACTTCAGTTCCAGCAGTTCGCGCCGTTGCGCGAGGAAGTGCGTCGGGAACGCCACGAGGTGCGCGAAGGGAGCCAGCAGTTTGGGCCCGTAACTCACGCGGACGCGGACGACGAGGCGGGTCCGACCCGGCGACGGTTCCGCGAGTCGGAACGCCCAACTTGTCCGCCAGAACCACCGCGAGGACTTGCCCGGTTCGGACTCGCGACGGCCGAAGACGTCCGTCAGCGACGCGAGGACGAGCGACCGGCCGGGGTCGAGTACGCTGACGACGAAGCCGTCGTCTCGGCTCGGAAGCGCCGGCACCGCGTCGCCGACGGTCGGTCGGCGGAACTCCGAGAGGCGCGTTCCGTCGTCGCCGTCGCCGTCGTATCGCAGGTCCTCTTCGGAGAGTTCCGTCCGCTCTGCGCCCATGCGGGCGAGCCACGGCCACACCGCTTCCCGCGGCGCGTTCACCGTCACAGCGTGCGTTCGTACGAAATTCGCGTCTTCGACGATATCGTCGCCGGGTAGCGGGTCGTGCATCTCCGCGGGGGTCGCCAGCCATCGGCGGTGCCACGCGCGGAGCCACGATTGAACCGTGACCACACTCAGCACACCGAGGACGAGTCGCTTCGCCCGTCTATCGAACGGAAGGTCCATGCGAGATGTACAATCACGTACTCCTATATTAACATGGTGCTGATGCGCGCGCCGTGGTAGCGTTCATTGTGGACGATTCGAATCGTTCATACATGAGCGAGACGCCAGCCGTGACGATTCGTCCGTACGAGAGCGAGGACGCCGCCGGCCTCTGGGACAGAAAGCGCGAGTTCGAACTCGGAATCGGGTCGGAGACGGGCGGCGCGGCGAAACTGCCGGCGTACGAGGAGAAACTGACCGCCGACTACCGCGCGCGGTGGCTTCACTGGGTCGAACGGTGCGTCGAGGAGGACCCCGACAGCGTGACCGTCGCCGTCGTCGAGGGCGGAGACGACGCGGACGAGGACGACGCGGACGGAAGCGCCGACGACGGCGGGAGCGACGAGTACGACGTCGTCGGCTACTCGTTCGTCCTCCCCGAATCGCTGTCGTTCGTCTGGGACGCCGCCGTCCTCAACGAGATATTCGTCCTGCCGGAGTACCGCGGGACGGGCGTCGCGGACGACCTAATGGGGGCGGCACTCGACTGCGCGAAGAACCAAGACCTGCCGTTGGACCGGATGGTGCTCGACGTGGACCGCCAGAACGAACGCGCGCAGGCGTTCTACGACCGATACGGCTTCGAACACTGGGGCGAGATGATCGCCCGCGAACTGTAGCGGGCGTTCGTCTCTTGGAGGCGACGCCTCGCCTCAGTCGTCGAGGGAGTCGAGGAACCGCACCGACGACGACGACCGGTCGGCGTCGGAGTCGCGCCACTCGGCCCGCGAGACGGAGTAGCGGGCCTCGTCGCGGACCGCACCGTCGTCGAACGGCAACCCGTGGCGGACGACGCCCTCGAACTGCCCGCCGGTCGCCTCGACGTACTTCTCGACCGCCCGCCGGGAACGGTCGTTCTCCGCGACCACGCCGACGGCGACGAGGCCGAAGTCGAGTCGTTCGAAGGCGAGGCGCATCAGGGCGAAGGCGCGTTCGCCGGAGTAGCCGCGGCCCCAGAACCGCTTTCGCAGCCAGATGCCCAGTTCCGCCCTGTCGCGGTCCCACTCGCACCTGAGACCGCCCATCCCCGCGAACTCCCCGGCACCGTCTTCGCCCTCCCGGGGCCGAATCACGTAGTTCGCGTTCTCCCCCTCGCGGAACCGTTCCTCGCAGCTATCGAGGAACTCCGCCGTCTCCTTCGGGTTCTCGTGCGGCGACCACGGGACGTGTTCGGTCACGTCCTCGATGCCGTCGTCGGCCGACGAGATTCGGTAGAGTTCGCGGACGTCGACCGTCTCGCGGCCGGCGCGTTCGAGTCGGAGGCGACTCGTCTCGACGGCGGCGGGAAACAGGTCGCTCATCGGACCGACCCTCGCCGAGCGCCCGCCGACGCCGGCGGGCGCGGACCGTTCGCGCGCGATACGCGGCGCATACGCCGACGGACGGCTGACGCCGAAAAAAGCGTTCCCCGACCGAGGCACCGAATAGCACGGTCGGCGCTTTTCACCGCGCGCCGCGTACGCGCCGTATGCGAGTTCACTTCTCCGGGGAGGCGTTCGACTACCAGACGCTCCGCGCGATGGCGTACACGTCGTTCGGCGGCGCGGAGATAGGGGAGGTGCTGACGACGGCGGAGCGAATCGGGAAGCGCGACACCGAGTCGTGGCACCAGGAGTGGCGTCGGACCGCCGAACGCGTCGAGGGACTCGCCGAGGAGGCGGCCGAGGCGGGGCGGGAGCGAACCGCCCGCGGGGCGTACTTCCGGGCGCACACGTACTTCCGGACGGCGGAGTTCTTCCTCCCTGCCGACGACTCCCGGCGACGCCCGACGTACGAACGGAGTCGGGAGGCGTTCCGGGCCGCCGCCGAACGCCTCGATTCGCCGGCGACGCGCGTCGAGATTCCGTACGAGGACACCGACCTGCCGGGCTACCTGTTCGTCCCGGCGGACGCCGACGGCCCCCGTCCCACCGTCGTCTGTCTCGGCGGGTTCGACTCCGTGGCCGAGGAACTGTACTTCCTCTGTGCCGTCCCGGAGGCGTTGGCGCGCGGGTACGCCGTCCTCGCGTTCGAGGGGCCGGGACAGGGCGCGCCCCTGCGGGAGGAGGGCCTGACGGCGCGCCCCGACTGGGAGCACGTCGTCGGCCCGGCGTTGGACTACGCGGCGGACCTCCCGTCGGTGGACGACGCGCGAATCGGACTCGTCGGCGTCAGTTTCGGCGGGTACTACGCCCCGCGGGCGGCGGCGTTCGACGACAGGGTCGCCGCACTCGTCGCGTTCGACCACATGCACGACCTGTACCGCGCCTCGGAGTACGAGGCACCGCGCCTCGCGCGGGCGATGCGCCTCGCCCCGGACATCGTCGTGAACGCGCTCGCGTCCCTCGGCGGGCGGGTCAGCCTCGAATCGCGGTGGCTGCTGGAGAACTCGAAGTGGGTGTTCGGCGTCGACTCCGCCGCGGAACTCCAGCGGACGCTCCCGGAGTACTCGCTGTCGGGGGTGGCCGGGCGCATCGACTGCCCGACGCTCGTCCTCGCGGGCGAGGACGACCACTTCGTCCCCCTCGGACTCGCGGCGGAGTTCGTGGACGAACTGACCTGCCCGACGACGGTTCGCGTGTTCGGAACCGAGGAGGGGGCCGGCGAGCACTGTCAGGTCGGTAACCTGACGCTGGCGTCCGACGTGATGTACGACTGGTTGGACGAGGCGCTGGCGGCGTGAGGAGTCAACAGCACGAGGTTCGTCGCTCCTCCGCGGCGTCCGCCTCGGCGTCGCCGCCGAAGAAGTTCCGCAGGTTCTCCGGCAGTCGGTGGGGCGCGTCGGGTCGGACCGGCGAGTCCGCGCCGACCGCCGCCCGGAGAATCGCCGCCAGTAGGAGTCCGACGGGGGCCGCCTCGTACTCCTCCCCGCGGTACGACCAGACCCGGCAGCCGATACCGTCCTCCCCGCAGCGGATGTCACAGTCGCACAACTCGCCGCAGGAGTCGCACTCGCTCTCGCGGTAGTTCGGTTGGACGTCGCGCCCGTCGATGCGGACGGTCGGGGAGGTTTCGAGGCGGACGCGGCGCGCGTCGGCCTCGCTCTCGACGTGGACGTACCGGAGGGCGATATCGACGCCGAGTTCGTCGAGGGGGGTCGCCGCGGCGTCTACGGCCTCCCGCAGGGACGCCTCGGTGTCGCCGCACCGTTCGCAGCGTTCGCGGTCGAGATAGAGGAACTCGACGGTCACCGTGCGATTCGCGGACGACTCGGGCGTCACCGCTTCGACGGACACGTTCGGGTGGGGAGATGGGTTCGACATTCCGAGTTCGTCTACGGGACGGACATCCATATATCGGGCAGTACGAGGGCATAAACGCGGTTTCTCTGCGGAAACCGGTTCGAGGTCGATCGGCGGTCGGTCGGCGGTCAACGACCGGCGGCCGGTCAGCGGTCAGCGGCCGGCGGCCGGTCCGTCCGAGTCGCGGCGCGAACCACCGGGCGACTCTAAACGGGAAGCCGCCGAACGGTGAGGTAACCGATGCCGCCGAAACTCGAATCCCGAGACCTCTCCCACGAGGCCGACGGCGAACGCATCGTCGACGGCGTATCGCTCTCCGTCGAGGAGGGCGACGTCCTCGGAGTGGTCGGTCCGTCGGGGGCCGGGAAGTCGTCGTTCCTGCGGTTGCTCAACCGACTAGACGAGCCCACGGGCGGAACCGTGTTCCTCGACGGGGCGGACTACCGGACGATTCCGCCCCGCGAACTCCGGCGTCGCGTCGGATACGTCCCTCAGCGACCGGCTCTCCGGGGCGGGACCGTCCGCGAGAACGTCGCGGTCGGCCCGAGACTTCGCGGGGAGTCCGTGGACGAGGCCGAAGTCGCGCGCGTCCTCGGGCGCGTCGGCCTGCGGGGGTACGAGGACCGCACCACCGACGATCTCTCCGGCGGGGAGGCCCAACGCGTCGCGATAGCCCGGACGATACTCAACGACCCCGAGGCTCTCCTCCTCGACGAACCGACCGCCAGCCTCGACGCCGCCTCGGAGGCGAAGGTCGAATCCCTCTTGGAGGAACTCGTCGGGGAGTCGAACACGACGGCGGTGCTCGTGACCCACGACCGTTCGCAGGCCGGGCGACTCGCCGACCGAGTAGCCGTCTTCGCGGACGGCCGCGTCGAAACCGTCGGTCCGACGGAGGGGGTCCTCCCGTGACGCTCCTCGACCGATTCCTCGAACCGGTCGTCGTGCGTGGACTCGTCCAAGTGGCCGCCGCATCCGCACTCGCGGCCGTCGTCCTCGGCCTCTCGTACCTCCGGAGCCTCGACCTCGAATCCGAACTCGGGTGGGCGTTCGCGCGCGGGTTCGTGCAGGTCATCGCGATGGGGGCGTTCATCGGCGTCCTGTTCTCCGTCCCGTTGGCGTGGAGCGGCGGCGTCCTCCTCGCCATGATGGCCATCGCCGCGTGGATATCGAAGGACCGCGGTGGGGGCGTCCCGGGGGTTCTTCGGGTGTCGTTCGTCGCGATTCTGTTCGGTTCCGGCCTCGTCATCGTCGCGATGCTCGCGGCGGGGGCCATCGACGCGACGGTTCGGAACCTCATCCCCGTCGGCGGGATGATAATCGCGAACGCGATGAAGACGAACTCGCTGGCCCTGGACCGATTCAAGGGGGAGGTTCGGTCGAACCGGGCGGAGATAGAGGCGGTGCTCGCACTCGGCGTCCCCCCCGAGAAGGTGATATCCGAGTACGTGACGACCAGCGTCCGGGCGTCGCTCATCCCGATGGTGGACTCGCTGAAGAGTCTCGGACTCGTCTACATCCCGGGGATGATGTCGGGGATGATCCTGGCGGGCGCGAACCCGATTTACGCGGCGGAGTACCAGTTCGTCATCATGGGGATGCTGTTCGCGGCGGGCGGCCTCACGAGCATGGCGAGTACGCTCCTCGTCGGGAAGTACGCGTTCACGGAGGCGGAGCAACTGAAACCGTTCGAGGAACCCGCCGACGGAGGGATACGGACGCTTCTAAGCCGCGAGTGAAGGAGGGGTTCGACCCGACGGCCGCGCCGCTTATCCGCGTAAAGCGGCTACGCACTGTGCTATTCGACCGAGAAGACACCCTCTCTCATCGGCTCGCGAGGTGGAACGGTCCGGAGTACGCCCCGCCACCGCAGGAGAGAGCACCGCGAACGGCGCGGGAATCAACCGACGACGGTTGTTGAAGGCGAGTGCGCTCGTCCCCGCGGTACTTGCGGGATGCGCCGGGGAGGAGAGCGAACGCGAGGGCAGAGCGCAAACTCCCGAGACGACGACTCCCGCGGACGAACTTCCGCTGGCTCACGTCTCGAAATCGCCCGGAGAGCCGACGGCGGACGCCCCCGCCGTGCTACTGTTACACGGATTAGGGGGCGACGAGCGCCAACTCCTCCCGCACGCCGAGAACCTCCCCGACGACCTGCACGTACTGGGCGTGCGCGGCCCGCACTCGGCTACCCGTAACGGATACGCGTGGATGGGGCCGGGGTCGAAGCCCTTCGCGCGAAGTATCGAACTGCTCGCCGACTTCGCCGAACGCGTGCCCGAAGCGTACGGCGTTGACCCCGAGCGTATCGGCCTCTTCGGCTTCAGTCAGGGCGCGAAGGCGGCCCTCGCCGCGCTAGTCGAAGAGCCCGAGCGGTTCCGCTGGGCCGTCTCGCTGAACGGCTTCCTCCCGAGAGGTCACGACGACGCGGACACGCTCGCGCGCGCGCGAGGGAAGTCGGCGTTCGTCGGCGTCGGCGAGAAGGACTCGATCATCGGGCCTCAGTACGGCGAGAAGTCCGCCGCGCGACTCGACGACGCCGGACTCGACGTGACGTTTCGCTCCTACCCGGTCAGCCACCGCGTCTCCGACGCGGCGGTGGAAGACGTGGCCGAATGGCTCGGCCCGCGGCGGTAGTCGTCTGGACCGACTGGTCTCGGCGCTCGGAGGCCGAAGACGCGTCCGTGACCTACCGCTAGGTGCCGCTACGACTCCCGTCGTAAGGCTCATCCTCTCGAAACTCGACGATCGACTATGGTACAACGTCGCAGTATCGACGTTTCCGGGATGTCCTGTAACGGATGCGAACGCAACGTCGAGAACGCACTGAAGAACGTCGACGGCGTGCGCCGCGTGGAAGCGGACCACGAGGCGGGTACGGTCGAAATCGTCGTAGAGGACGACGTGAACGACGACGACCTCGGAACCGTCATCCACGGCGTCGGCTACGAAGTCGTCGCTTAAGCCGCCCTCGCGTCCGCTTCAGCGGACGCGTCCGTCTCGACCGGGGAGACGTTGGATTCGGCCGCGAAGTCCGTGTTGGGACGCTCGCCCCGAAGCAACTGCCCCGCGAAACTGTTCGCGAGGACGACAGAGACGGAGAGAACCATCGCGATCATCGCGAACACCGGGTGGACGAGGCCCGTCGTGGCGGCGGCCACGCCGATACCGTTGAACGAGAACGCGGCGAGGAGATTCTGCTTCGTCTTCCGATAACTGCTCTTTCCGATCTCGTAGGCGTCCATCGCGCCGCCGAGTCGGTCGCCCATCAACACGATGTCCGCCGACTCGATAGCGATGTCAGTCCCCGCGCCGATGGCGATGCCGATGTCGGCCTGCGTCAGTGCGGGCGCGTCGTTGATGCCGTCGCCGACCATCGCGACGCGTTCACCGTCGTCCTGCAACCGCCGTATCTCGTCGCGCTTGTCGCCGGGAAGCACGTCGGCCATCACCCGGTCGATGCCCACCGCTTCCGCCACCGCGTCGGCGGTTCGCTCGTTGTCGCCGGTGATCATGACCGGCGTGATGCCGACCCGCTTCATTCGCTCGACTGTCTCGGCGGCGTCGTCTTTCACGGGGTCGCCGATGGCGACGAGGCCGACGACCGACTCGTTCACGGCCGCGCAAACGACGGTGTAGCCTCGGCCCCGGAGTCGGTCGATATCGCCTCGGGCGGTCGTGGTATCGATTCCCTCCTCGGCGAGCCACTCGGGTTTCCCGACGAGAATCCGCTCCCCGCCGACCCCCGCGCGAACGCCGTTGCCGGTCACGCTGTCGAACTCGTCGGGGTCGGGGTATTCGACGCCGCGTTCGGCCGCGCAATCGAGGACGGCGTCCGCGAGGGGATGTTCGCTGAACGCCTCCGCGGTGGCCGCGCGCCGTATCACGTCGGACGCCGCGCACTCGACGGCGACCACCTCCTCGACCGCGGGTTCGCCCTTCGTGATGGTGCCCGTCTTGTCGAGGACGACGGTGTCCACGTCTCGGAAGATCTGGAAGGCGTCGCCGCTTCGCATCAGTATCCCCCGGTTCGCGGCGATGCCGCCGCCTCGGATGAGTGCGAGCGGTGTCGCCATTCCGAGCGCGCACGGATATCCGAGGACGAGTACGGCCAACGCCGCGAACGCTCCGCGTTGGACGTTCGGGCCGGTCCCGAACGGCCCGCCCGACCAGACGGCGGGGACGAGTACCCAAAATAGGAAGGAGACGACGGCGACGGCGAGGACGCCGGGAACGAAGTACTTCAGCACGCGGTCCGCTAACTGGACGACCCCGGGTTTCATCGCCCTCGCCTCCTCTATCTGCCGCGTAACCTGAGTCAGGAACGCATCGTCGCCGGTCGCGGTCACCTCCACGAGGAGCGTCCCGGTGTCGTTGACGCTTCCGCCGATTACCTCGTCGCCCGGCGTCTTGTCCACCGGAACGGATTCGCCCGTCGCGACGCTTTCGTCCACGGCGCTTTCGCCGTCGAGTACGGTGCCGTCCACGGGGATGCTCTCCCGGGTTTGACCCGCACGCGGTCGCCCGTCTCCAGTTCGGTTACCTCGACTTCCTCCACGTCACCGTCTGCGCGGGGCGTCTCCGACTCCGCTCCGTCGCGGACGCGCCGGGCGGTGTCCGGCCGGAGGTCGAGAAGTCCCTGAACGGCCCGCGACGCACGCGTTCGGACGATGAGGCTAGTATACTCGGAGAGGACGTGGTACGCGGTGATGAACACCGAGACGGCGAAGAAGTGGACTGTCGGGAAGCCGGGGAAGACGAACAACCCGAGGAACCCCCCGAACAGACCGGCGAACGCGCCGGCTTCGAGGAGGACGTGCTGGTTGAAGATGCGGCGTCGAAGGCTGTTGTAGGCCTTCGCGGCGATGTAGCGCCCGGGGCCGAACATCGTCCCGAGTGCGAGGCCCAGCGTCACGAGATCCATCCAACGGGCCTGCGATTCGAACGTCCGGCGGACGAGAATCATGAACAGCATCAGCCCGACGGTCGCGAGGGCCGCCGCGCCGGCGAGCGTCAATCGCCGGGTGGCCTCTTCGACCTCTCTCCGTTGCTCCTCGAACCGCTTTCGCTTGTCCGGGTCGCGGATAGTGTAGCCGAGGTCGCGGAGCGTGTCCTTCAGTTCGACCTCGCTCAGCGCGCCGCTATCGTACCGCACTCGAACCTCTTCGTGAGCGAGGCTGACGTTCACCTCCTCGACGCCCTCCGTCCGTTCGTACGCCTTGCGGATGCTCTCGGCGCAGAACGAACACGACATCCCGCCGATGTCGTACTGGGCGTGCGTGGTACTCATCGTTGGCTACACTCGGAGCGGCGCAGTGAAAGGCATTCTGATGCGTGTTGTAGCGGTGGTATTCAAATTCTACCGGACGAACGAGGTTGCGATACCCTTAGGACGCTCACTCCCGTACCGCCGGTACGAATGTCTCTCCTCGAAACCGACGTTCCGGTTCGGAACGTCATCACGACGGCCCCCGAGAAGGTCAAGGCGCTAGACAACGACGTACGCGCGAAGATTCTGGACATGCTGGCCGACCGGGAGATGACCATCGGCGCGATTCACGAGGAACTGAAGCGGCGGGGCGAGGAGAAGGTCGAGACCACCGTTCGCCACCACGTCAACGTCCTGAAGGACGCCGGTCTGGTCGAAATCGCTCGGCTCGAAGACGCCGGCGGCGGGACGCTCAAATACTACAAATCGAATACGCGCGTGTTCGCGTACGACCTCCCCGAGGGGAGCGAGGACGAACTCGCGGAGGCGCGGGAGGCGGCGCGGGAGGGGGTCGTTTCGCTCGTCGAGCAGTTGTCCCGCGAACACGGCGAAGCCATCGAGGGCGTCGCCCGGGAGATGACACCGTGCGAGTACTGCGAGAGCCAACGCTACGAGGAGTTCGTCGTCCGCGAACTGGTCAACAGGGCTCTGACGGACGCGAGCGAGGACGGGGCGTTCGACGAACTGAACACCGACTCGTCGTAGGCCTCCGCAACCACTAAACGCACCTCGCGCCTTGCTTCGACAATGAGCGACTGGACGGAGAAGTACCGCCCCTCGACGTTGGCGGAGGTGCGCGGGAACAACAAGGCCCGCGACGCGTTCGAGGAGTGGGCGAAGACGTGGGACGACCACCGGGAGGCCGTCGTCCTCCACGGCGCGCCGGGCGTCGGCAAGACGTCCGCGGCGCACGCACTCGCCAACGACATGGGGTGGGAGTCGGTCGAACTGAACGCCTCGGACCAGCGAACGGCGGACGTCATCGAGCGATTCGCCGGTCGGGCCGCGATGAACACGACGCTCGCGGGGTCGAGCGCCGGCGACTCGACGGGACGAGGCGAGGGCCGCCAACTCGTCATCTTGGACGAGGCGGACAACATCCACGGCAACTACGACAGGGGCGGCGCGGGGGCCATCACCCGACTCGTCAAGAAGTCGAACCAGCCCATCGTCCTCATCGCGAACGAGTACTACGACATGTCGAACGGGTTGCGGAACGCCGCCCGGGAGATAGAGTTCCGCGACGTGTCCTCGCGGTCCATCGTGCCCGTCCTCCGGGACATCCTCCGCAAGGAGGAAATCGAGTTCGACTCCGAGGCCCTCGACCACCTCGCGGAGGTGAACAAGGGCGACCTCCGGTCGGCCATCAACGACCTGCAGGCGGCCGCCGACGGGAAGGAGCGTCTGACCGTCGAGGACGTGGTGACCGGGTCGCGCGACAAGTCGGTCGGCCTCTTCGAGTTCCTCGACGCCGTCCTCAAAGAGGACTCGGCCCGCGACGCCCTCCAGTCGGCGTACTCGGTGGACGAGACGCCCGACGACCTCACGAAGTGGGTCGAGGACAAGGTGTCCATCGTCTACGAACCCGACGAACTCGCCCGCGCCTACGAGTTCCTCGCCAACGCCGACGTCTGGTTAGGGCGCGTCCGCGCGTCGCAGGAGTACTCCTACTGGCGGTACGCGACGGACAACCTCGCCGCCGGCGTCGCCGCCTCGCGGGACCGAACCCGCGGCGGGTGGACGCGGTACGGCGGCGCGCCCTACCGTTCGACGCGGAACAAGACGCGCGACGAGGTGGTGCGCAAGATAGCCGAGTCCGGCGGGTTCAGCATGGCCACCGCGCGGCGCGACGTGTTGCCGTTCCTCTCGGCGATGACCCACCACTGCAAGCCGCGCGAGTTGACCGTGGCGATGGCCGCCCACTACGACCTCGACGAGTCGGCCGTCTCCTACGTCACCGGAAGCGGCGAGACGACGAACAAGGTCCAGTCCATCGTCGAGGACGCCGAGGAACTCCGCGAGGAGGCCATCGAGGACCACGCGGGCGACGCGTTCGCCGGCGGCGTCCCGGACCGAGACGGCGACGATTCGGCTGGTGACGACGCGGACGAGGGCGACGGCGCGGCGGACGACGTCCTCGACAGGGACGCCGCGGACGACGACGCGGCGGAAGGGGAGGAAGCCGAGGGGGACGACGGGCAGTTCAGCCTCACGGACTTCTGAGCGGAGCGGTCTTTTTCTCGCGAAGCCGATAGCCGTCGCTCGGCGGTGACGGCGGCGAAGCGGTGACGTTCCCAGGGCGGCGAAAAAACGGGGATAGCGGGTCCGACGCTCAGGCGAGTGCGTGCGGACGGGTCGTGAGGGTGGTTCCGCAGTTCGGACAGTCGAGCGTTTCGACGTCGTCGCCGTCGTTCCACTCCCACCGGTCGGAGGAGGCGATTCGCCCGCAGTCGGGACAGAAGAGCACGTCCTTTCGGACGGTTCGGCGCTCTTCGTCGCCGGCCGCGTTCGGGTTTCGTTCCATTGCGCTCATGGTCGAATTACGTGCTCAGAGGGGATAGCGGTGGCGTCTGCGCCGAAAAGAAGATGACAGATAGCGGGCCGGCGACTCCAACCCGGCTACAGCAGTTTCGAGAGGAACCGCTTGCCGCGGTCGGTCTCGGGGTTCTCGAAGAACTGCGTCGGTTCGCCCGTCTCGACGATTTTCCCGTCGGCCATGAGGACGATTCGGTCGCCCACCTCGCGGGCGAAGCCCATCTCGTGGGTGACGACCATCATCGTCATCCCCTCCTCCGCGAGGGTCCGCATGACGCCGAGCACTTCGCCGACGAGTTCCGGGTCAAGTGCGCTCGTCACCTCGTCGAACAGCATGACCCGCGGATCCATCGCGAGGGCGCGGGCGATGGCGACGCGTTGTTGCTGGCCGCCGGAGAGCTGGTTCGGGTAGGAGTCCGCTTGGTCCGCCAGTCCCACCCGGTCTAAGAGCGACTCCGCACGTTCCCGCGCCTCCGCCTCGCTCGCGCCGCGGACTTTCATCGGCGCGAGCGTGACGTTCTCGACGGCCGTCTTGTGCGGGAACAGGTTGAACGACTGGAACACCATCCCGATGCGCTGGCGGAGGCGGTTGATGTCCGCGTTCGGGTCAGAGATGGACTGGCCGTCCAGCCGAATCTCGCCGCCCTGAATCTCTTCGAGTCTGTTCGCGCAGCGAAGCAGCGTGGACTTCCCGGACCCCGAGGGGCCGACGACTACGCACACCTCGCCGTCGGCGACGTCCAAGGAGACGTCCTTGAGGACGTGCGTCTCGCCGAAGTACTTCTCCACGCCGTCGAATTCGAGGAGGGGCGCGCTCATCGGCGCTCACCTCCCCAGTCGGAGCGCTCTTCGAGGTAGGTCACGAGTTTCCCCATCGGAATCGTGATGGAGAGGTACGCGACGGCGACGAGGAGCAACGGCGTCCACGGGTCGAACGTCGCGCTGTTGACGTCGCGGAACTGCTGAATGAGTTCGGGGATGGCGATGACGGTCAGAAGCGAGGTGTCCTTCACGAGGATGACCTGGTCGTTCCCGATGGCGGCGAGTGCGTTGCGCCACGCCTGCGGGATGACGACTTCGCGCATCGCCTGCACGTAGCCCATCCCGAGCGAACGCGCCGCCTCCATCTGCCCGTCCGGGACGGCGTTGATGCCGCCGCGGACCGCCTCGCCGACGTACGCGGCGTGGTTCAACGTCAGCGCGATGATCGCCGTCGGAATCCCCCAGTTCGAGAAGGGGAACGACCCCGGCCACAGCGCTGGGATGCCGAAGTAGATGACGAATATCTGGAACAGGAGCGGCGTTCCGCGGAAGAACTGGACGTACGCCCCGGATATCCCGCTCGTGATGTTGGTCTTCGAGACGCGTGCGAGTCCGACGAACACGCCCGAGAACACCGAGAGGATGCTCGACGTGACGACGATGCCGAGCACCAACACGTACGCGTTGATGAACTGCGGCAGAATCGTCGGTATCAGCCTGAAGTCGACCTGCGTCGCGAGGATGTAGAGGACGAGAAGGACGACTCCGAGTGCGAACAGACTCGCCAGTCCAGCCCCGAGGTACTTCAGCGTCGTGTCGTCGAAGTACGTCGGACCCCCGGTACCCCCCTCCGAGTCGGACGCAGTTCCCGAGTATGAGTCAGCCATTGTTGGTTCAGATTGCGTGTTTCGGTGTTAAAGAGAAGGGTAGAGGCTTAGCCTTGGAAGTACTTCGAGTATATCTCGTCGTACTTGCCGCTCTCTCTGATGGCGGCGAGGGCTTCGTTGACCTTCTTCCGGAACTCGTCGTCGTCCTTGCGGAACGCGATGCCGTACTCTTCGACCGTCAGCGTGAGGTACGGCGGGGCGTTCTTGCCTTGCTCGGCGGCCGCGCCCTCGCCTTCGAGGAACCGGACCTTGCCCTCGCCCTTCCCGTTGACGAACTCGGCGTTGACCGTGTTGTCGTTGATGACGGCGTCGACCTGTCCGTTCATGAGCGCTTGGAACGCGCCGGAGATCTGGTCGAACTTCTTGAGGTTCAGGTTACCGCCGAACTCCTCTTTGAGGCCCTCGGCAGCGTTCGCGCCAGTCGTCCCCTTCTGGACGCCGACGTTCTTGCCCTTGAGGTCCTGCTTCGAGGAGATGGAACTGTCCTGCCGGACGATGACCGTCTGGTACGCCGTGAAGTAGGGGTCCGAGAAGTCCACCTTCTTGGCGCGTTTCTCGTTGATGGTCATCGCCGACATGATGATGCGGAAGTTGTTGTTGTTCAGCGAGGGGATGATGGAGTCGAAACTCGTCGGCTTGAACTCGTAGCCGATTCCGAGTTCACCCTCGAAGATGGCCTTGGCGATGTCCACGTCGAACCCGGTCAGTTCGCCGGACGTCGTCTCGTACTCGAACGGACGGTACGGGATGTCGGACCCGATGACGACCGTCTCGGGGAGGGAGTTCGACCCGCCCGTCGTCGTCCCCTCGCCGGTCCCAGTCTCGGCGTTCGTCGTCTCTTCGCCGGACCCCGTGGTCGTTTCGCCTTCGCCGCCACCGCCACCGCCGCCGGTACAACCGGCCAGAAGCGTGCCGACGACGGCACCGGTACCGGTCTTGATGTACGTACGTCTATCCATGACAGTGTCCGGTAGCCGACCGAGGTATAACACCTCTTCGATTCTGAAAACTCGGAACTGGAACAAGAGCGGCCTTCGGTGGGATATGTGTGTCAGAATATCTGGAAAACTTGGATGATTGCGCAACTGAACGCCGCGACGGCGACGGTTGCCGCCTCAGTCGCTTCCGCCGGGGACGCCGCGGACTCGGCCCGCCCGCGTCCGGTCGTAGAGAAGCCACGCCGCGGCGGCGGCGAGGCCGAACGCGACGGCCGTGCCCGCGAGCGAAACGTACTCCAAGCCGCCGCCGTACACCTGCCGCCCGAGGACGAGCAAGGAGACGGTGAGGACGGCCGCGGCCCCGGTCGTCAGACGGAGGCGAGAGCGCAGGCCGCCCTCGAACGCGTCGGCGGTCCAGACGGCGGCGGCGACGAGGGCGGCGTACGCCGCAAGACCGACCCCGTAGTACACCGCTTGGACGTTCGCGCCGAACGGGACGAACGCGTGCGGCGTCGTGATCACCATGGCGAGGAGGCCCGCCGCCGCGGCGGTGACGGTCGTTCGGATTCGGGTCGGGTCGGCCGTCTCGAACGTCCACGCGGCGGCGAGGGCGACGCCGGTGAAGATTATCGAGGCGGTGAGGAAGTGAGCCATTAGAATCGCCCACTGGTAGGTCGTGACGGTCAGCGCACCGAGGATTATCTGCGAGGGCAGGAGCACCGTCGAGACGGCGAGGGAGACGCGAACCCGCCGGGCGACGCCCTCGCGCCACGCGAGGAGCGTCGTCCCGAGGACGAGGAATCCGGTCACCATCGCGACGAGGCGGTGGAACCACTCGATGAAGCTGCTCCAGTTGGCCGGAAACAGGCCGAGGAAGCCGTCGCAGAACGGCCACCGGCCGGCGCAGGTGAGTCCGGCCCCGGCGGCCGCCGTGTACACCCCGAGAACCATCAGTATCCCCGTGAGAACGAACGAGGCGGCCACGAGACGACGAAGGCGGGTGTCCATACCGTCGGTTCCGTGTCGCGGACACTTGAATCGCTCTACCTTTCGCCGGGCGCACCATCAGCGAGGGACGCGCCTCGCCCCGTTCGACGCCCCCGCCGGCGACGAACCTGCCCCCACCGACACGTTTGAAGCCCCGGCGTCGGAACGCCAACTCATGACCGACGACGACGACCCCGAACGGGTCGAGATGCACCTCACCGACCGCCGCGAACGACTCGACGAGTACCTCGACCGGGAGGGACTCGACGCCGTCTGGTTCGCGCGACCGAACTCCTTCTCGTGGCTCACGGGCGGCAGCAACGTCGTGGACCGCTACGCCGACGTCGGCGTCGCCGCCGCCGGGTACGACCGGGACGAGGGGTGGCGCGTCGTCACCGACAACATCGAGGCCGGCCGCCTCCGAGACGAGGAACTCCCCGCCGCGTTCGACGTCGAGTCCGCGGCGTGGTACGAATCGTCGCTCTCGGAGGCCGTCGCCGAACGTACGGAGGGTCGCGCCGCGGCGGACTTCGACGTGCCCGGGTTCGACGCCCTCGACGCGACGGAACTGAGACAACCCCTCTCCAAGACCGACGCGGAACGCTACCGCGAACTCGGCCGGGACGTGGCGACGGCGATAGAACGGGTCGCCCGCGAGATAGAACCCGGCGACACCGAACACGAGGTCGCCGCGGCTCTCCGAATCGCGCTCGCCACCCGGAACGCCAACGCGCCCGTCGTCCTCGTCGGCGGGTCGGAGCGGGCGCAGTCGTACCGCCACTACACGCCGACGCTCGCGGAACTCGGCGACTACGCCCTCCTGTCGGTGACGGCGGAACGCGGCGGCCTCTACGCCAGCACCACCCGAACCGTGGCGTTCGACCCGCCCTCGTGGTTGGAAGACCGCCACGAGAAGGCGATGCAAGTCGAGACGACGGCGCTCGGCGCGACGCGGGAGGCGGCCCGGGAGGGCGGGACGGCCGCGGACGTCTTCGACGCCATCGTCGCCGCCTACGAGGACGCGGGCGAACCCGACGAGTGGCGGAACCACCACCAAGGCGGCGCGGCGGGGTACGCCGGCCGCGAGTGGTTCGTCTCCCCGAACGAGAACCGGTCGGTCCGCGCGCCGATGGCGTACGCCTACAACCCGACCGTACGGGGCGCGAAGTCCGAGGACACGGTCCTCGTCACCGAGGATAGCGCGGAAGTGCTGACGAAGACGGACGAGTGGCCGACGCGGACCGTCGAGTCGGCGGACGGCGAGTTCTCCATCGAACGCCACGAACTCCTCGCCCCCGAGGAGTAACTCGGTTTCGAGTCCTTTTTCGTCGTCTGTCGAAGCGAGTTTTCGACAGTACGGTACATTTTTGACGCCTCCCGCGGTGGCCCTAATGCATGGGACTCGACGACGACGCGCGGGAGTATCACCGCGAAGACCCGCCCGGGAAGATAGAGATTTCGACGACTAAGCCGACGAACACCCAACGCGACCTGAGTCTCGCGTACTCGCCGGGCGTCGCCGCGCCGTGCCGCGACATCGACGAGGACCTCGAGAAGGCGTACGAGTACACCGCGAAGGGCAACCTCGTCGGCGTCGTCTCCAACGGGTCCGCGGTGCTCGGACTCGGCGACATCGGCGCGCAGGCGTCGAAGCCCGTCATGGAGGGCAAGGGCGTCCTCTTCAAGCGGTTCGCCGACATCGACGTCTTCGACATCGAACTCGACCTGAACGAGGTGGGCGAGTTCGTCGACGCCACCGCGGCGATGGAACCCACCTTCGGCGGCATCAACTTGGAGGACATCAAGGCCCCCGAGTGCTTCGAGATAGAGGAGCAACTCCGCGAACGGGTGTCGATTCCGGTGTTCCACGACGACCAACACGGGACGGCCATCATCTCCGGGGCGGCACTCATCAACGCCGCGGACATCGTGGACAAGGACATCGAGGACCTCTCTATCGTCTTCTCGGGGGCGGGCGCGTCCGCCATCGCCAGCGCGCGGTTCTACGTCTCCCTCGGCGCGCGAAAGGAGAACATCGTGATGTGCGACTCCGACGGCGTCATCACGACCGACCGCGACGACGTGAACGAGTACAAGCGGGAGTTCGCCAACGACGTCGAGGCGGACACCCTCGCGGAGGCGATGGAGGGCGCGGACGTGTTCGTCGGTCTCTCCGTCGGCGGCATCGTCTCCCAAGAGATGGTGCGGTCGATGGCGGAGGACCCGATAATCTTCGCGATGGCGAACCCGGACCCCGAAATCGGCTACGAGGAGGCCAAAGAGGCCAGAGACGACACGGTGATCATGGCCACCGGTCGCTCGGACTACCCCAACCAAGTGAACAACGTCCTCGGATTCCCATTCATCTTCCGCGGCGCACTCGACGCGCGCGCGACTGAGATAAACGAGGAGATGAAGCGCGCGGCCGCCCACGCACTCGCCGACTTGGCGAAACAGGACGTGCCCGACGCCGTCGTGAAGGCGTACGGCGACCAACCGCTTCAGTTCGGCCCCGACTACGTCATCCCGAAACCGCTGGACCCCCGAGTCCTGTTCAAAGTCGCGCCCGCCGTCGCGCGGGCGGCGATAAATAGCGGGTCCGCGCGGACCGACCTCGATATGCAGGCGTACGAGGAACGACTGGAGGCGCGCCTCGGGAAGTCCCGCGAGATGATGCGCGTCGTCCTCAACAAGGCGAAGTCCGACCCCAAGCGCGTCGCCCTCGCGGAGGGCACCGACGAGAAGATGGTCCGCGCGGCGTACCAGATGCAGGACCAAGGCATCGCGGAACCCGTCCTCGTCGGCGACGAGGAGAGCATCACCGCCATCGCCGCGGACCTCGGTCTCGATTTCGACCCCGAGGTGGTGGACCCGAAGAACGGCGACTGGGACCACTACGCCGACCGCCTGTACGAACTCCGGCGGCGCAAGGGTCTGACGAAGAACGAGGCCAACGAGTGGATTCACAACGACACCAACTACTTCGCCAGCGTGATGGTCGAGGAGGGCGACGCCGACGCGATGCTCACCGGCCTCACCCACCACTACCCCTCGGCGCTTCGCCCGCCGTTGCAGGTCATCGGCACCGCGCCGGAGGCGAACTACGCCGCCGGGGTGTACCTGCTGACGTTCAAGAACCGCGTCATCTTCTGCGCCGACACGACGGTGAACCTCGACCCCGACGCGGAGACGTTGGCCGAGGTGACGAAGCACACCGCCGACCTCGCGCGCAGGTTCAACGTCGAACCCCGCGCGGCGATGCTGTCGTACTCGAACTTCGGCAGCGTCACCAACGAGGGGACGCGCAAACCCCGCGACGCGGTGAAACTCATGCACGACGACCCCGAGGTGGACTTCCAGGTGGACGGCGAGATGCAGGCCGACACCGCCGTCGTCGAGGACATCCTCGAAGGCACCTACGAGTTCTCCCAACTCGACGACCCGGCGAACGTCCTCGTGTTCCCGAACCTCGAAGCGGGCAACATCGGCTACAAACTCCTCCAACGACTCGGCGGCGCGGAGGCCATCGGCCCGATGCTCGTCGGCATGGACAAGCCGGTTCACGTCCTCCAACGCGGCGACGAGGTGAAGGACATCGTCAACCTCGGCGCGGTGGCCGTGGTGGACGCGCAGAACGAGTAGAGAGTAATCGGCCGCGAGACGAGCGAAGCGAGTCCTCACGGCCCTTTTTGTCGCCAGAACGCGGAGCGTTCTGGCTGGACAGCCAGAAATATTCGATTTCTGGCGATGGCGTCAGACGGCCCCCCGTCTGACTGCTAACCGGAAAGCGTCGCTTTCCGGTGATGGTCCGGATTTTCACGGGAAGTGGTGCGCGAAGCGCACCCGACGAAGTAAAAAGGTGGTTAGGCGAACCGTTCGACGCCCCAGAGCAGTATCCCGCCGATGACGAGGACGACTCCGGCCATGGACGTCACCGGTTCCGGGAAGACGAACAGGATGGCGCCGAGGAGGATGAGCAACGCGGCCGTTCCCATGCCTCCGCCCCCGGCGTCCCCGGCGGCGGCACCGCCGCGGGAGAGACTGGTCATCCTCGGCCGTCCCTCTTGGTCCGTGGCGTACGTCTCCTCGCTCGGCATCGAGTCGGGCCGCGTGTGCGCGTCGTCCGACCGGTCGTCCGACGTGCGACCTCTATCGAAGCTCATGCGCGTCACTAGCGGCGAGACGCGGGTAACGCTTGGGGCGGCACTTGCGCGGTCCGAGACGGCGACGGCGTCCCGCCCCGCGCAGGCGGCTTACGGGTCGCGCGGAGCGCACCCGACGAGGGGAGGAGAGAGGCGGGGGATTACGAGAACTGTTCCACGGCCCAGAGGATTATCCCGCCGGTGATGAGAAGCGCTCCGGCGACGGAGCTAACGGGTTCGGGGAAGAGGAACAGAACCGCGCCTATGAGGATGAGCGTCCCCGCGATTCCGATGCCCGCGGCCTCGGTTTCGTCGACGCCTTCGTCCTCGCTGGACCGGTCGGCCATCGTCATTTGTCCCTCGTCGTTTCTGACGTACGTCCCCTCGATCGTCGTCGAGTCGGGCACGTTATGGAAGTCATCCGACGGACTATCGTCCTCGGGGGTTCGGCCGCCATCGTAGCTCATGTACGGACATGACGGCGATATACGGGAAACAGTTGGGGCAGTTCGAGAATCTCATAATATTATTGTCACGTAGTGTCCTTATCACGCCGGACGAGCTAGGGCGGCCATGGCGAAGATTGCCTACGAAGACCCGGACGACCCGGACGGCAGAGCCGAGGTGAACGTGGACGCCGATCAGATATCCGAATCGGGGAAGGTACGCGGCGTCCGTCTCAGACTCGACGACGGCCGCTACCTGCACATCCCCTCGACTCGCGTCTACTGGATAGAGATGCGAGAGGAGGAGGGGAAGGTGGACTACTCCTCGACGTAGCGACCGACCGTCTTCGAGTCGGCGAACTCCAACCACGCGACGCCGACGCCGAGTCCCGCGAAGAGGGGCGCGGCGTAGAGGACGAACGTGTTGGGCGTCGGCGGCGCGTGCGTCGCCGAGAAGAGGACGAACGGAACCGCCGCGAACGCCCGGTGGCGGGCGGTGGTGAGACGCGGGAGCAGACCCGCCCGAACCGCTCCGACGAGGAGGGCGGGGAACGCCACCGCGACGCCGAGAGCGACGGGGAAGAACAGGCCGAGTTCCGTCACCCAGTACGGCCCCACGGCGGCGTCGATGTCGACGAGGCTGTCGGCGAACAGTTCGAACATCGCCGGGAGGACGAGCGCTCTGCCGGCGGCGGTGCCAGCGGCGAACCCGGCGGCGGCGATACCCAGCGGCGTCCGGGCGCGGGAGAAATCGACCTTCTCGTGGCGGACGAGGTGCGGCGCGACGAACAGCGCCGAAGCGACGAGACCGGCGAGGAGGCCGATTTCGACGGCGAGGCGGTTGTACTCGACCTGTTCAGAGAGCGGCGACACCTCGACCGGTCCGAACGCCGACGGGAGAAGCGTCTGGAGGTCGAACCCGGTCACGACGAACACCGCCGTGACGGCGATGGTCGTGAGGGCGAAGACGGCGACGAGTCTCTGCGCGCGTGCGTGGACGACGGCACCGAGAGTCGTGCGCCACGAGACGGTTCCCGAGGGCGCGCGAGTGGCTTCAGACGGCACGAGAACGGACTAGAGAAGGCCCATTGTCAATCTTCTCTTTCGCCGTCAGTCGCTCGCGTGGCTCTCGAAGCGCGACGGCGGGGGGAACTGCGGGTCGTCGGCCTCGGCCGTCTCGCCCGACAGGGGTTCGGGGAGGACGCACCGGTCGGCCTTGTAGTTCACGTGCGCGTACTCGCCGGGCGCGTTGGCGAGGGGGTGGGCCGGGTTCTCCCGCCCGTCGATGCGGGCCGCGCGGAGTTCGCCGAACCCGGCGATGCGGGCGCGGATCCCGCGCCAGTGGTTCTCGCTCCCGCGGGGCACCGACCGCGGGCGACCCACCTTCCACTCGGGGTCGGCGGCGGCGAGCACCTCCGTGTTCACGTTGGCGGCGAGGTCGTCGTGGTCCACGAGGACGCCGACGCGGGCGTCCGGCGGCGCTCTCGCCGCGAGGACGTCGAGTCCGAGGTGGAGCGCTCGGTACTCTGCGACGTTGTTGTCGGGGGCCGCATCGGACGATGCGATGCGGGCCACCCTCGTTCCGTCGCGCGCCTCAATGACGACCCCGAGGCCGCCGCCGTCCGGGCGATACGACCCGTCGGTGGCGACGTAGAAGTGACGGTGATGTGTGCGCGGCGGGTGCGCGATGTGGGGGGTCGGAGAGTCGTCGAACAGGTCGCGGAGTGTTGACCGGCCGTGAACGGCCATACCCGCAGTAGCCGGTCAGGAGACTTAAGCCTACCCCGGATTTGCCCCCACCTAACGAAGCGTATACGCCGAAACCGCTCGATAGCGTACGTATCTCTACTGTGGTACGTAATGTCATGGCGAGCGGAGAACGGTGAGCGGTGCGTACCGAGCAACCGAGCGACCAAGCGACCGAGCGACCGGGCGGGTGCGTGGGTCGAAGCGAAACTTTCAGGCTCCGAGACGACGCAGCATCGATGTGACACGGTACAGAAACGCCGTCCTGTTCTTCCTCCTCGCGGCGGCGTGGGGCGCGGCGTTCATGGCCATCAAGGCGGGGTTGAAGTACATCCCGCCGGTCCTGTTCGCGGCGATTCGCTACGACGTCGCGGGCGTCCTGATGCTCGCGTACGCCGCCTACGCGACGGACCACCCGCTACCGCGGGGGCGCGACGAGTGGACCGTCGTCGCCGTCGGTTCGACGCTGCTCATCGCGGGGTACCACGCGCTTCTGTTCGTCGGGGAACTCGACCCCGCGGTGACGAGTGCGTCCGCCGCCGTCATCGTCAGCCTGAGCCCCCTGCTGACGACGGGGTTCGCGCGGGCGTTCCTCCCGGACGAACGCCTGACGCTCCTCGGCGTCGTCGGCATGGTGCTGGGACTCGTCGGCGTCGTCGTCCTCGCGAACCCCGACCCGGACAACCTATTCGCGGGCGGGGCGGTGGCCAAGATGCTCATCTTCGCCGCCGCGACCTGTTTCGCCCTCGGGTCGGTCCTCACGCGCCGCATCGACTCGGCGATGCCCATCGAGACGATGGAGGCGTGGTCGATGATAGGCGGCGCGCTCCTCATGCACGCCGTGAGCGCCGGCCTCGGCGAGTCGATGGGCGACGTAATCTGGTCGTGGCAGGCGCTGGCGGCCCTCGGCTACCTCTCTATCGTGGCCAGCGCGCTCGGGTTCCTCGTCTACTTCGACCTGCTGGACCGCCTCGGCCCCATCGAGATAAACCTCGTCTCCTACGTCGCGCCCGTGTTCGCGGCGCTCGCAGGGTGGGCGTTCCTCGGCGAACTGCCGACGGTCAACACGCTCGTCGGGTTCGTCGTCATCTTCAGCGGGTTCGCGCTGTTGAAGCGCGACGCCGTCCGCGCGGAACTGCCGCGCCTCCGCCGCCGTCTCCGCGGGTCGTCCAGAACGCGGGAGTAACCGTCGCCTCGTCCGCGGTCCGCCTCAGTTCTCGGTCGCCTCGGCGCGCGCCGCCTCGGCCACCTCGCCGACCATCGACCACTCGCTCTCGTCGGGCCCCTTCCGGCCGAGGAGGACCGACTCGTTGTCTTCGGTCGTTATCAGTCGGTACTCGGCACCGTCGTCGTCTTGGCGTTCGCCCTCGGCCTGAAACTCCAACTGGAAGAACTCCGTGCTGTGCATGCGGTAGACCGCCGACGTGCCGTCGTCGAGCGTCAGGCGGACGGGGTTCGGCGAGACGTTGTGGATTCGCTTCGCGACCGGGTTGAGGTCGGCCATACCACGGCGGAGGCGGCGACGACCGAAAAGTCACACGTCGACGTCTTCGGTGCCGAACGCGCCCTCGTCGGTCTCGGGGTCGTACTCCTCGACGGCCGCGAGGACGATATTCAGAAGCGCCTCGGGACTCCACCGGGCCGTGTTGAGCCTCAGGTCGTAGAACGACTGGTCGGTGACGTCGATGCCGTAGTACGACTCGTAGCGCCCCGCCTCGCTCACCTCGCGTACGCGCATCTCGGCTTCCATCTCCTCGCGGTCCCGGGTCCGGTCCACGCGGACTTCCTCCGGCGCGTCGAGCCAGATTCGGAGGTCGGCGCGGTTGCCCGCGAGCCACCCCGCGAGGCGGGATTCGAGGATGAACGCCTTGTTCGCCGCGCCCCACTTCTCGGCTATCGTCCGGAGGCGGCGGTCCAAGGCGCGGTCTATCTCGTCGGACTCGTCCGTCTTCGCGATGAGCTGCGAGAGGCTCATGTCGCGCTCCTCGGCCAGCGTCCGGAAGATGTCGCCGCCCGAGACGAACCCGCAGTCGAGCGCCGTCGAGAGCCCCTCGCACAGCGTCGTCGCGCCGCACCCCGGCGGACCGGAGACGGTGATGAAGAGGTTGCTATCGACCCGGCGGTCCGTCAGGGCGTCTGCCTCGGACATGATGTTCGACCCTCTCCCGGGGGGACCAAAAATCCGGGTGAACGGGCGGGGTTCGGGCGAGTTACTCGAAGACGGTGACGACGTCGTCCGACACGGTCCGGCGGGCCGACGACCCCCGCCCGTCGCCGCCTCGTCCGCCCGCGGCGGCCAACGCGAGGACGAGTTTCACCCGGGCCTTCGCCGTCGAGAGGTCGCCCGCGTAGGCGACGCCGTATTCGCGGAGCGTCACGCCCCCGCCGCCGGTTCCGTACACGGCCTCGGTCGGCCCGGCGTGGCACCGCGTCGAGACGACGACCGGAACCGACTCGAGTGCGTCGCGGATGGCGTCTCCGAGTCCGCTCGTGGCGTTTCCGAGTCCCGTCCCCTCGACGACGACGCCGTCGGCCCCCGCTTCGACCGCCCGGGTGAGCCATCGGCCGTCGACGCCGGTTCCGGAGTGGATCACGGGCACCTCGACGGCGTCCGCCTCGGGGAGGGCGTCCCGCGGGAGGGACGTGTCGGACGCGGTCGAACGGGGGTCGCGGTGGACGCGGACGGTCCGCCTCGTGAACGACGCGACGGGGCCCTTTCCGGGCGACCGGAAGGTGTTGAGGGCGTTCGTGTGCGTCTTCACCGCGTCGCGCGCCGCCAGGAGTTCGCCGTCGAAGGCCACGTACACGCCGCCGTCGAACCGGTCGTCCGCCGCCGCCCGCACCGCGGTCAGGAGATTCGAGGGCGCGTCCGAACCCGGTTCGTCGAACCGGCGCTGAGAGCCCGTGACGACGACCGGAACGTCGAGGTCGGAGACGAGGTCCAACGCGTACGCCGTGTCCGCGAGCGTGTCCGTCCCGTGGGTGACGACGACGCCGTCGGCTTCCTCGGACGCCGCTTCGACGGCCGCGTCCGCCGCCTTCCCGACGACGCCGAAGTCCATGTCGAACCCCGGTCGGGACCCTACGTCGGTCACGCGGAGGTCGGCGTACGTCGCCACCTCCGGGACGGCCTCCACCAGTTCGGTCCCCGTCTTCGCCGGGGCCGCCCCGCCCTCGCTCGGTTCGCTCGCGATGGTGCCGCCGCAACTGACGACGCGTACCTGTGACATCGTATCGTCTCGCCACTCGCCGTCGGGTCGATTACCTCTTTCGTCATGGGGGCGACGGCGCGTCGCCGTCGGCACCCGCCGCGACAATATCTCGGCGGCAACTGCACAGAACGAAATACTGTCACGATATACCGCTCGTTAATCGTGAAGACACGGCGAGACGATCCTATGAAACGTCTCGGCTCTTCTCGTTGGGTTTAAAAAAGTTAGGTTTTCTTGAATTTAACTAGGGAACGATTGTAAACGTGTCTTAACACTCGGTCGGCTATATGTTCTCGGACCTGCTGTAATCGAGTAGGTGTGTCCCAACGTATGTCGAACTCTTCGGCCCCCGCCCACGACGAACGCGTCGGCGTCCTCGGCAAACTCGTCGAAACGTCGCCAGCTACGCTTCAGACCGGCCTCGAAATACTCTTCGCGCCGATTCGGTTTCTGGCGTTCTGGCTGGCAGTCACGCTCCCGTTTCTGTATCTTCCCCTCTTGATCAGCGGACTGCAGGGCGAACAGGTCACGGTGTTCGGGACGCTTCTCGCGTTGAACGTCGCCGCTCTCGTCGTCGGCCACGGTCACGCGCGCTGAGAATCGCGGCGTTTTAGCCGCCGACGCTCCTTTTGCGACCATGTCTCTCGATACGGTGTCTCTCGGACGGACCGGAACGTCGGTTTCGGAGCTCGCCTTCGGGACGTGGCGCTTCGGCCGCGCGGACGACGAGGGGAACGTCGAAGTCGGACGCGAACGGGCCCACGAACTTCTGGACGCCTACGCCGACGCCGGCGGCAACTTCATCGACACCGCCGACATGTACGGCGAGGGGCGAAGCGAGACGTACATCGGCGAGTGGTTGGCCGAACGCGACAGGGAGGACTTCGTCGTCGCGTCGAAGATTTACTGGCCGACCCGCGAGGACGCGAACGGGAGCGGTCTGAACCGCAAGCACCTCCGCCGCCAGATAGACCGCATCCTCAACCGCCTCGGAACCGACTACGTGGACGTGCTCTACACTCACCGCTGGGACGACGAGACGCCCGTCGAGGAGTTCATGCGCACCCTCGACGAGTTCGTCCGCGACGGGAAGGTGAACTACCTCGGCACCTCGACGCTTGAACCGAACGCGTGGAAGGTGGTGAAGGCGAACGAACTCGCGGACAGGCGGGGCTACGAACCGTTCTCGCTGGCGCAACCGCGGTACAACGCGGTCAACCGGGAGATAGAGGGCAACTATCTGGAGATGTGCGCCGACTACGACATCGGCGTCGTCCCGTGGTCCCCCCTCGCGGGCGGCTTTCTCACGGGCAAGTACACGCGCGGGGAGGAACCGCCCGCGGACTCCCGCGCGGCGACCGACCAGCAGTTCGTCGATTCCTACCTCACCGAGGAGAACTTCGACGCCTTAGACGCCGTCGAAGCCGTCGCCGCGGAGGTCGATGCGACGCCCGGACAGGTCAGCCTCGCGTGGTTGCTGCACCACGAACAGGTGACCGCGCCCATCGTCGGCGCGCGGACGACCGACCAGTTGGCTGAGAACCTCGCGGCGGCGGACATCTCGCTGACGGCCGACCAGTTCGACCGACTCGCCACCGCGAAGCGCAACGGCTGAGCGTCCGCCCTTCGGAACCCCTTCTCCGCGTCGCCCGCGCGCGCATCCGGCGCGTCCGCACCGCCGGAACCGTCAGGTGTACCAGTCCGCGCGCCGTACCGGAGTTCATGAGCGAGGACGCAGACGCCGCGACGACGGACGCGCCGGCCGAGTACGCCGACAGACTCCGCGAGAAGCGCGCCGAGAAGGACGAGTTCTTCGGCTCGCACCCGCAGTCGCCCATCCCGCCGGAGTTGCGCGACGAGTTCGACGGACTCGACTACTTCGACCCGGACCCGGCGTACCGCGTCTCCGCGACGGCCCGCGTCCACGACGACCCCGAACCGGTGCCGATGGAGACGACGGCCGGAAACGAGGTTCGGTACCTCCGCGTCGTCACGTTCGAGTTCTCCCTCCGCGGCGAGAGCCTCGAACTCCACGGGTACCGACAGGAGACGAGCGAGGACGAGACGCTGTTCGTCCCCTTCCGCGACAAGACGACTGGACAGCAGACGTACGAGAACGGTCGGTACATCGAACTACATCCCGAGGGCGAACTGACGGACGGCCAGGCGGTCGTCGTGGACTTCAACGTCGCTTACAACCCGTTCTGCGCGTTCAGCGAGACGTTCGCCTGTCCGCTTCCGCCGGAGGAGAACTGGCTCGACGTGGCGGTGGAGGCGGGCGAGCGAACGTGGTCGCCCGACGCCTGACGACGCCGAAAAGCGCAACACCCATATTCGACGCGTCTCACGTCACGGGTATGGGACTGTTCAGCAGCAAGAAGAGCATCGTCGGGCTCGTCCTGATGGTCGTCGGAGTCCTCGGGTTCCTCCCCGGCATACTCTCGGGGACGCCGCCCGTGGCGACGTACGTCCTCGTGTTGGCCACGGCGCTTCTCACCCTCGGAACGTACCTCGTCGGAACGTCCGGAAGCGGCCGACCGGTCTGAATCGCCGATTCGCTTTTCCTGCGCGGTTTCTCGGTAGAAGTTCCGTCGAGAGCAGTCGCTACGCGGTTTTGCGGTCGAAGAAATGGTTGGTTAGCGGGTTAGTTGTCCGGTGCCGTCCACTTGGACAGCGTCGCGGAAGTTTCCTCATTCTCGGAGGTCCAGACGACGCGGAACTCTTGACCGTCGAGGTCTCCGTTTTTGACCAGAGTGACGGATGTCCCTGCGGACACTTTACTTCCTGCTCCCATATCGGCAAACGATTTTGACGATACGGCAGCGTCAGTGGATGCAGATCCGTCATCCAATTGGTGTTTGAATGTGGCAGAGGACGTAACGTTAAGTTGCGAACTCGTAATCGAGTCACCTGTCTCGTGGGTGACCGTCACGTTGTCCCAACCTCCCGTCGTATCATCCTTGAAGTCGAATCCGAAGGAGACCTGCGGACTCGTCTGCGAGACGCTCCCACCGAGGTTCAGGACGAACGTACCGATAACGGCGGCAAGGATGACCGTGATGGCCACCATCAGAATGACGCCGATGACCGGCGAGACTGCGTTGTCGTCAGTGAGTAGTTGCTTCAGTTTCATGGCGCTGTGCTCTTGCTCAGAGTTGCGGAGGACTCTCCGTTTTCGTTCGTCCACACGACGCGAACAGTCGAGCCGGAGGAAATCGTCTCACTTCCTTCGTAACCCGTAGCAGAGGAATTAATCGCAGTTCCTGCACTAACTTGCCCGGAGAACGTAGTGCTACTGAGGCTGTTGTCCGAAGCAACTACGTCTAATGATGCCGAGTCAGCGTCGATGCTGTCGCCGGTTTCGTGCGTCACGACGACACCGTAAGTGGACGCGTCGGCATCCTTGTCGTGGTAATCAAATCCGAACGACGCCTGCGGACTCGTCTCCGAGATGCTTCCGCCGAGGTTCAGCACGAATGTGCCGATCACTGCTGCGAGGATGACCGTGATAGCCACCATCAGGATTACCCCGATGACGGGGCTGACGGCCGAGTCGTCCGTGAATAGCTGTTTGAGCTTCATATTTGGGTTGTCGGACGACACCCCAAGGCGACAGCGGACGGTCGTTCCTTCCCCCGGGAGTCGACTTCGACCCCCGTCCCACCCCCTGTCGTGGTGTGTCCAATCGCTCCCTCACACTACTCTGATATAAAGTTAAAGGAGAAATTAACCAAACCGTGATATAGTTGATTACTCATTAATACTCCGTTTAAGTAGGGTTTATCACCCCTATGTCGTCGGATTTCGCCGAGCAAGCGTCAAACGCCTCTTCTGTATGGGAACAGACAGCACGGGCGATGGACCATCGGACGCGCCCGCGCAGTGCACAACACGGGGGATACTATTCTGCGTTCGATTTTCCATCTAATCCCTTCGAATACGTGTAATTCGCCTCAGACGAACGTTCACTACTTTTGATCATTGGTATATCGTTAGCACACAAAGTATTTACCATACACACGAGTGGAGTTCTGATGTACCCCTGCCCATGGTGACATCTGCGAGTAACTCCGTCCGAGTCCGATGATCCGGGCGTCGTGTGGGAAATCAGGTCGGACGAAAGCAGGTGTCGCCGAGCGAAATACCCCCTAACTATGACAAGCAAGACAGACCAATTCCGCGCGATATTCCTCGCAGCGCTGATGGTGCTCTCCGTGTTTGCGGGCACCGTCGCGCTCACAGGGTCTGCTGCTGCAGTCGATTCTACTGGAGACGCGACCGTCTCTCCGGACACGATCGACGCCAATTCGACGCAGCAGCACACGCTGGACGTAACGTTCTCTAACTATACCGCCGACGGAGAGAGCGACACCCTCTCGGCGAGTGCGCCCGACGGCGTCACCGTCGAGTCGGTGAACCTCTCCGCCTCGGCTGACGGCCAGTCCCTCAACATCACCTCTGCCGGCAACGGGACGTGGGAGATCGAGGACCCCGGCGACATCAACGCCTCCGAGATCAGCATCACCGGCGACGTCACCGTGACGGCCCCGTCGGTCGAGTCGGACACCTCGGGTGAGTTCGAATTCACCTTCGAGGACTCGGCAGGTTCGACCGCCACGGCCGCCGCGCCGGTCACCATCCGAGCCAACGGAAGTAACGAGACCGTCGACAACGAGACCGTCGACAACGAGACCGTCGACAACGAGACCGTCGACAACGAGACCGCCGAAAACGAGACCGTCGACAACGAGACCGTCGACAACGAGACCACCGAGAACGGATCCGCCGTCAGCGGTGAGAACGTCTCGACGGAACAGACCGGCGACAGTTCGGATGTTGTCTCCGCAACCCACTACGACACGGACCCGGACCGCGGCACGCAGAACGCCGTTGTAGAGGTTGCCTTCAGCGGAGCAGTTGGCAACGCGAGCGAGTTCCAGCTGTACGCTGACGGTCGACCGATCGAAACCAACGTGAGCTCGACCTCTGACGGTCGAGTCGTTCTCAGCACGAGCGAGCTGCACACCGGCGAAGTGGAGCTCAACGTCCCGGGCAGCGGCAACGTCAGCGTGGACGTCGCGAGCGTGACGGTCGCCGACGGAACGAACGCGAACGTCTACCAGGGTGAGACCGTCGCCGTCACCGCTGAGACCACGGACACCAGCGTCGAAGTCGAAGGCGACGAATCGAACTACGCCTTCAGCGGTTCGACCGGCACCAACAGTCGGGTCTTCCTGTTCAACACGACGAACCGCGAAATCGACCAGTACAACTTCACCATCGGTGACAACGGCTCTGCGACCATCGACGTTCGTGACCTCGGCTTCAACATGAGCGTCGACGACCAGAACGTCACCACCAGCGACACCATCGAGGGCACGGTCACCGCCAACGCGGGTAACCGACCCGTCACGGTCACCCTCCTCGACAGCGACAACGAAGAAGTCGCACAGATACCCGGTCGCCTGAACGGTCAGGGTGAGTTCAACTTCGAGTTCAACCTGAGCGGCGTCGACACGGGCTCCTACACGGTCGAAGCGCGCGACAACCAGTCGGGCGTCACCGACACCTCCTCGACGATCAACGTCGCGGAGACCGGCGAGGGCACCGCGGACTTCAGCAAGAACATCTACACTGAAGCTCGCGGTGACGTCGTCGAGATGAACATCACGATGAGCAACACCGACACCGCGACGGCGACTATCGGTAGCGATGACGTCGGTTTCCTCGCTAACGTCACCGTCGAGGACGGTAACGACGACGGCGTCGTCACGCTTCAGTTCAACACCTGGGCGGCCAGAGGCGCCAGCAACGACGCGAGTGACGTCTTCTCCGTCGAAGGCGACGAAGACAGCATCGTGAGCTCGAACATCGAAATCGGCGTCAACTCGCTCCTCGACGCGGGCGACTACGACATCGAAGTTCGTTCGGGCAGTGACGGCGACCAGCCGTCCCAGAACGTCGCGACGCTCGTCCTCGAGGAACGCGAGACGCGCAGCCTGAACACGTGGACCGCGCCGGAAGGGACCACCTTCGAGGACACGAGCGACGTCTACGACGCGGCCCGCAACAGCAACCTCACGCAGACCAACAGCCCCGCCTACGGTGACCTCGTCGTTCACTCGGTGAACGCCTCCGGTCTCGAAGGCACCCTCGGCGCACAGGGTAGCGACAACGTCAACGCTGCGCTGTTCGAGTCGTCTGAGGTCAACTTCACGGTCATGCAGACCGCAGCGGAGACGAACCGCGAAGCGTTCCAGCTTCGACTCAACGAGTCGAACACGAACGTCATCGCGGACGGACAGAACGGCACGTACTTCATCGCGTACAACCCGAGCGAGGTTCAGGCGTACGTCGATGAGAACGGCAACGGCGTGTACGACGAGAACGACACTGTCGCCTCCGACCGCTTCGACGCGGACGAGTCTCTGACGGCCAACTTCACCGTCTCGGGCGACAGCGAACTCGCCGACAGCCAGCAGTCGGTCGAATCCGACTACCAGCTCGCCCAAGCCGAGTACGAGGTCGACGAACCCGTCAACGTGACGGCCTCCGCCAACCAGACGATACAGGGCACGACGTCCGTCGCGCCCGGTACGGAGCTCCAGATCCGTGTCCGCAGCAGCGGCGACACGAGTCCGAGCTTCCTGAAGACGGCGACCACCTACGTCAGCCAGAACGGCACGTTCAGCGCTCCGTTCGACTTCAGTCAGCAGAGCGCCAACGACACGTTCACCGTCACGGTCAGCGGCGGCCCCTCGACGGCCGAAACCCTCGAAGCCGAGGGTAACGTCGTCGCAGGCGGTCAGAACCAGACCGGCACCGGCAACCAGACCGGCACCGGCAACCAGACCGACACCGGCAACCAGACCGGCACCGGCAACCAGACCGAGACCACGGTGACCGAGACCACCACGGCCGGCGGTACGACCACGGCCGCGACGACCACGGCCGGCGGTCAGACGACCACGGCGGCTGAGGGTACTGGCACCGGCGGTGGCGAGACGGGCACCGGTACGCCCGGCTTCGGCATCGCTGTCGCAGTCGTCGCACTCCTCGCCGCGGCGCTGCTCGCGGTCCGCCGTGACTAACGACCGCTAACCACCGGAGTTCGCTCCGGCCCTTCGATTTCCTTTCTTTCGGCGCTTCGACCGCGTAGCGACGGCTGTACTGTCGATCCTTCGCGCCGTTTTCCGACTTCGACCCTTCCGTCTCGTCCCGACCGGACGCTGTCGGCGGGTTGCCCGCAACCTACTCTTCTCGTATCGACTATTCGGTGCCCGCTGCGGCGTGCTCATAGATCAGATATGGAACAAGCGACAACATACCACGGTATCCAGTATTGCGTGAATCGAGTGAACGAGCGAAGCGGAAGTTGATGGAACTACTGAGGGTCGAAACGGTCGAGTGCGAGACGGCATGTCGGGGCTGTCCGTTCGGAACACGGTACGTTGAGCGGTATCCCACCGTACGAGAAATGGTACGGAAATCACCGCGATTGGCCGCTCCCGACTGTCCCTACCGCCGACAGTCGAGCGTATCCGGTGCGACGGACGAACGAGAACTCGCTCGAAGAACGCCGTCGCTCGGAGCGTGAGGAATCGAAAATGCCCGGGGCGGGCTCCGAACCCGCGATCTCCGCATGACTCAGGTCCGAGGCTCGGCGGGCCCCGATTGCACGCGGAGGCTTCCAAGGCGTTACCGCACCGAATCTCAGAAACCCTATGAGTGCGGCGCTATGTCCAGCTAAGCCACCCGGGCTCACTCTCTCGTTGTGCGATGAGTATCTTTAACCTTCTCATCCGTCCTCGCCGATGGGCGTGTCAGCACACCTCGTACCGCGCGTGAATCACCCGCGGATTTATCAACAGGCACGGGGACAACGCACCTATGAGTCAACCGCAGATCGTCCAGTCCGCCCTCGGCGGGGAGGCCGTCGTCACCCGTCTCGGTCTCGGCGGTGAAGACGAACTGTACGCGACGCCGACGCGGACGCTCGTCTACAGGGCCGAAGGCCTCCTCTCGGACGAGTCCGTCGAGGAGTACCCGCACGATGCAGAGCGAGTGACGGTATCGGAAGGCCGTCGGAAGTCGAAAGTGACCCTCAAGTACGGTCTCGACGGGTCGGAGACGTTCGCGCTCCCGTCGAAGTATCTCGACGGAGTCCTCCACCCCCTCGTGGAGGGCGTCCTGAGGACGAACGGCATCCTTCAGGAGGGGGAGTCGGTGGAGCGACTGTTCAGATTCAGCGAACTCACGTTGGTCGTCGCGGGCGCACGCGTCGTCAGACACATCGGGAGCAGCCTCTGGGACGAAGACTACGAGGAGTACCGCTACGAGGACGTGACCGACCTCACCTTCGAGGACGGGAGCGTCGCCACCTCCGTCGTCATGACCGTCGGCGGTCGGCAGGAGCGGTTCAAGACCCCGAACGAGGACGCGCGCGCCGTCCGCGAGGCCCTCGAATCGACGCTTCTGGACTACTGGGGCGTCGGCTCGCTGGAGGAACTCCGCGCCGCGAACGAACCCGATGACGAGGAACCCGCCGAAACCGGCGCGGTGTCGTTCGGCGACGGGCCGGACCCGCTGAGCGCGAACCCCGCGGAACTCTCCGACGAACCGAAGAACGCGACGCGGGTCGCCGACCCCGAAGCGGAGGCCGGATCGGCGTCGGCGCGCGTCCCCGCCGGACGGCAGGCGGCGGAGGTTCGGACGGCGGAGACGCAAACGGCCGACGCGCAGACGGCGGAGACGACCACCGCCGACGCCGGTGCGGGCGACGCGGCGAACGCGCAGGCGGCGGAAGCGCCCGCGGAGGCGCCTTCGGGGGCGAGCGCCGACGCACCGTCCGCGACCGGTCGGAGCGAGTCGGAGACGGAAACGCCGTCGGGCGAGAGCGCGAACGCTCGATCCGAGGAAGGCGGCGCGCGGGACGCGCGGGACGGAGAGCGCGACGATTCGGGGTTCGAGAACTCGGGGTTCGAGTCGGCGGGCCCCGTCGCCGAGGACGCCCTCGCCGACGAAGTCGCGGCGCTTCGGGAGACGGTCGAGGCGCAGGGCGAGGAGATCCGCCGCCAGCGGGAGCTCATCGAACAGCTCATCGAAGAACTGCGGCGGGGCAGGTAGACGCCGCGGGCGTCTGCGGTCTGCGGTTCTCTCGCTCTTACTCACGGCCGAGCACTTTCCGGACGCACGAGGAGCCGAACGGCCCGAGTTCGCCGGTTTCGAAGCGGACGAAGTGTCCCGTCGAGATGCTCGCGCCGCAGCGACGGCAGTCGAACTCGCCCTCGCGTCGGACGACCTGTTCTTCGAACCTGACGTACGTCCCGCCGCGGCGCGTCCGGATGTTCCCGCCCTCGCGGTCGATTACGCCGCGGAGTTCGGCGGCGTCTAAGATATCCCGCGTGAGCGTCGGGTTCGTCGTCACCGTCTCGATCCGGTCCACGACGTCCGAGAGCGGAAGTTCGTCCGCTTCGAGGTGCGCCAAGAGGTCCACGGCGAGTTCGACGCGTTCCTCGGCGTCCATCTCCCGAACGTCGGTTTCGACCGGGCCGTCGTCGGGCGAGTGCGTCCTCGGGTCGGCCGAACTCCCGGTCGCGTCGCTCTCGGCGTCGGCCTCGGTGTCGGTGTCGGCCTCCGCGCCGCCGCCGTCGAACGCGGACAGGTCGGCTTGCGCGTCGGACTCGTCGTCGGGCACGGCTACGCCTCCACCTGCGCGGTGCGAGACCAAAAACGCAGCGCGCTTCGGTCGCCTCGCGCGGTGACGGCGGTGACGACTCCGCTCGCGACGGACGCCGGTTCCCGGCCGAGGCACAAGGCGTATATCGGGTCGGGAGCCAGGAGGAGACGATGCGACGACTCCGCTTCGGCGCTCGAATCGGCGTCGGTGCCGCGTTGGCCGCGGTCGTAGTCGCCGCCGCGGTCACCTCGCCGGACGCCGTCCTCTCGCGCCTCGCGTGGGCGACGGCCGACCCGACGCGGTTCGTCGCCGTCGCCGTCTGTCTGGCGCTCGCCCGACCGCTTCTCGCGTGGCCGACGACGCTTCTGGCCGTCGTCGTCGGGTACGCGTTCGGCGTCGGCGGCGTGCCGTTCGCGCTCGCACTCATCGTCCTCACGAGCGTTCCGCCGTTCCTCTTCGCGAGGCGGTTCGGCCGCGGCGGCAGGGTCGCCGCCGCCGGCGAGGCGTTCGTCGAGCGAACCGGCGACGTTCGGAGCGTCGTCGCCAGCAGGCTCCTCCCCGCGCCGTCGGACGTCGTCTCCGTCGCCGCGGGCGTCTCCGGCGTCCGCCTCGGCGCGTTCGTCGTCGGGACGGCGGTCGGAGAGACGCCGTGGGCCGTCGCGGGCGTCCTCGCGGGCGCGTCGGCGGAGACGCTCGCGGCGGGGGACGTGGCCGGCGCTATCGACCTTCGACTCGGCGTCGCGGCGGCCCTCGCGGCGGCGTTGCTCGTGGCCCCGACGCTCTACGAGTGGTACGACGAGCGGAGACGAAGCGGAAAAGACGCGGTCTGACGCGGGCGAAGAAGCGCCCGAACGCTATTCGAGGAGCGACTGCCCGGTCATCGTCTCCGGTCGCTCCATCCCCATCAGTTCGAGCATCGTCGGCGCGAGGTCGCAGAGCGACCCGCCTGCGCGGACGCGCCGTCCGCCGTCGGTGCCGTCGGGCGCGAGGTAGACGAACGGAACCGAGTTCGTCGTGTGCGCGGTGAAGGGACTGTCCGCCGTCCCCATGTCGTCGGCGTTGCCGTGGTCGGCGGTGATGAGCGTGTGTCCGCCCGCGCGTTGGACGGCGGCAGCGAGGCGGCCCAACTGCCTATCGACCGCTTCGACGGCCGCGACGGCGGCGTCGAAGTCGCCGGTGTGGCCCACCATGTCGGGGTTCGCGTAGTTGAGGACGAGGGCGTCGGGGTCCTCGGAGTCGATGATGTCGATCGCGGTGTCGGTGACCTCATCGGCGTTCATCTCCGGTTGCATGTCGTACGTCGGCACGTCCGGGCTCTCGACGATGCGCCGAATCTCGCCGTCGAACTTCACCTCGCGGCCGCCGTTGAGGAAGTAGGTGACGTGGGCGTACTTCTCGGATTCGGCGAGGCGGAGTTGGGTCTTGCCCTCCCGCGAGAGCACCTCTCCGAGCGTGTCCTTCGGGTCCTCCGGCGGGTACGCCACGGGGAAGTCGAACGTCTCGTCGTACTCGGTCATCGTCGCGAGGTGGATGTCCGGCGGGTCGGGGTCGAACGACCAGTCCTCCGGACGGAGGTTCGCCAGCAGACTGACCATCTGCCGGGCGCGGTCGGGTCGGAAGTTGAAGAAGAAGACGGCGTCGCCGTCCTCCAGCGCCGGACCGCCGGATATCAGCGTCGGTTCGACGAACTCGTCGGTCTCGTTTCGCTCGTAGGACTGCTTGACCGCTTCGACGGCGCTGTCGGCCTCGTACTCCGCCTTGCGGTGGACGATGGCGTCGTACGCCTTCTTCGTCCGCTCCCAGTTCTGGTCGCGGTCCATCGCGTAGTACCGCCCGGAGACGGTGGCCACGTCGCCCGTCTCGTTCTTCTCGACGACCGACTCCAGTTCGTGGAGGTAGCCCTCGCCGCTGTGCGGGTCGGTGTCGCGCCCGTCGGTGAAGGCGTGCGTGACGGCTTCGACGCCCCGGTCTGCGGCGAGTCCGATGAGGGCGTGGAGGTGGAGTTGTTGGGAGTGGACGCCGCCGGCGCTGACGAGGCCCATGAAGTGGACGCGCCCGCCCGTCTCCTCGACGTGGTCGAGCGCGCCCGCGATGACGTCGTTCTCGCGGAAACTCCCGTCGTCGATGGAGTCGTTGATGCGCGTGTACGCCTGCTTGACGACGCGCCCCGCGCCGATGTTGAGGTGGCCGACTTCGCTGTTGCCCATCTGGCCCTCGGGCAGTCCGACGCGGCGGCCCGAGACGTCGAGCGTCCCGTACGCGCCGGTCTCGGCGTACCGGTCGAAGTTCGGCGTCTCGGCCTCCTTCACCGCGTCGCGTCGGTCGTGGTTACCGAGGCCCCAACCGTCGAGGATAACGAGCGCAGCTTGCATGGTCGGACGGTGGGCGGCGAGCGGTAACTACTCTTCGTTTCAGGCGGTCGTCGGACTGACGGAATCGCCGCGGCGGGGGCGTTCCGCCCGACAGTTCGACGCTGGCGGTTCCGCCGCCGACGCGACACCTTCTTTCGCGCGCCGGGCGTTCCTGCGAGCGATGGCGGACGACGAGACGACGGCGACGGCGGCGCGGGCGAACCGACTCCGACGCCCGTTCCCGGTGCGGTGGGTGCAGTACTACCTCGGCAACGGCGCGAGCCTCGGGTGGCTTCTCGTCGTCAACGCCGCGGCGTTCTTCGTCGGCGTCAGCTTCTACGTCCACTCCGACCCCTCCTTGGCGGACGTGAGTTCGATGCTCTACCCCCTGTTCGGCGACTCGCCGACGGCGCTGGCGCTCGCGACGCTCTCGTTGGCGACGCTGCTTCCGCGCGTCGGAGAACCCGTCACCGACGCGCCGAACAACCGCGTCCTCGCCGTGCTCCACACGCTGGCGTTCGTCTGGCTGGTGAAGTACGGCGTCTGGACCGCCGTTGCGTTGAACCTCCGTCCGGACCTCTATTTCGGATTCTCGCCGGGCCTGCTGTGGGACTACTGGGGCATTATGCTCACCCACCTGCTGTTCGTCGCGGAGGCGGCGCTGATACCGTACTACGGGCGGACGACGCGGGAAGCCCTCGTCGTCGCTCTCGCCCTCGCACTCGTCAACGACGTGTACGACTACGGGTTCGGCTTCTACCCGCCCCTGAAGTACGAACCCGGGCTGCTGCTCGCGGGCATCACCGTCGCCCTGTCGTTCGCGTCCGTCGCACTCGCCGCGCGGGCGTTCGACCGACTCGGCGATTCGACCCGGTAGCGGTCTTCGGGGCGGCGGGGAGTCGCCGCGAGTTCGGAGACGGCGGCGGCGTGCGACTCGGTCGCACCCCCGGCGAGGGGAGTCATCCTTTTCCGTCCTCACGATTTACCTACGGTTATGGATTCCGCGGTGCTCCTGGACCTTCTCGGGAACGAGAACCGCCGGCGTATTCTCCGGCTTCTCGCCCACAAACCGTGCTACGTCACGGAGATTAGCGAGTACCTCGGCGTCAGTCCGAAGGCGGTCATAGACCACCTCCGCAAACTGGAGGACGCTGGTCTCATCGAGTCTCGAACCGACGACCAGCGTCGGAAGTACTTCCACATCTCTCGGAACCTCCGTCTCGAAGTCAACGTCTCCCCGTACGGGTTCGGCGCGAAGTCCGCCTACCCCGCCAACCCCAGTCTCGACATGACGGGGCGGTGTCCGCACGTCTCGTTCGACATCCCGAAGGACGAGGCCGACGACGTGGCCGACTTGGCCCGCGAAGTCGGCCGACTGGAGGAGCTAGAGAACGAACTGTCGCTCGCCCAGCGGTGGGTCCACGGGCGGATGACGGACGTGTTGGACCGCCTGAGCGACCGAATCGGCTCAGACGGGGACAGCCGGTTCTACGCCGAAGTGCTCGCGGCGGTGGCCGGGGGGGCCCGAACCGTCCGAAGCATCGCGAAGGAGGTCAACGCCGCGCCCGAGTCGGTCGAACGGTCGCTGGAACACCTCGCGGAGCGCGGATTGGTCTCGCGCGACGAGGACGGGTGGGCCGTCTCCTCGGGGTAGCCGCTCAGATATCGCGGGTTAGCCCGTCCCGCAGGTCGCGCCCGAAGTAGTGTCCGGCCAGCGACGCTAACAGCCCGGCACCCGCACCGATTCCGGCGACGGCGACGCCGTACTGGGCGAGGAAATCGACGGCGAACGGGACGAACGTGGTGAGCGTCGAGAGGACAAACGTCAATCCGGACGCGAGTGCGCCCGCGAGGCCGACTTCGAGGTAGCGCCGCCGGGACGCCAACAGGCCGACGGCGAACCCCACGGCGAACAGGCCGAGGAACCGGGTGACGAACCCGACGAATGGAACCGCTCCGCCGACCAACAGGCCCGCAAGCGAACAGACGAGGACGACGGCGAACGACTTCGGCGAGAACACCCGTCCGAGTCGGCGTCCGCTTCCGCTCGATTCGCTCCGGCGCGCGGCGGCGTCGCCCTCGCCCGAGTCCGTGCCGAACCCGTCGAGGCCGAAATCGGAGGCGGAGACGGAGGTGGAGGGGGTGGCGGACTCCGTCTCGTCGCTTCGTTGCATAGTGGACGTGGGACGGCCCGCAACATGGCTCTTGTGCCGCGTCGGTCCCCACCCGACGCCGAAAAGGTGGTTTCAAGTCTCGCCCGGCGGTACGTCGCGGTATGAACGCAGGGGACCGCGTCCGCGTCGAACGCGCGGGCGTCACGAACGAGGGCGTGTTGATGCCGTCGTCCACTCCGGACCACCTCGTCGTCAAACTCGACGGCGGGTACAACGTCGGCATCGACCGCGACGACGCCGACGTGGAGATACTGGAGACGGACGTCTACGACATCGAGGACGCACAGACGGACTCCTCGTCGTCGGAAATCGAGTTCGACGACGACCTGCCGACGGTCTCTCTCATCTCCACCGGCGGCACCATCGCCTCCACGGTGGACTACCGAACCGGCGCGGTGACCGCGCAGTTCGACGCCGAAGACGTGCTCCGGGCCGTCCCGGACCTGGCGGGGCGGGCGAACTACCGGGGCCGCGTCGTCGCCAACATCCTCTCGGAGAACGCGACGCCCGAAGTGTGGCGCGACCTCGCGGAGGCCGTCAAAGAGGAGATAGATGCCGGCGCGGACGGCGTCGTCGTCATGCACGGCACCGACACGATGCAGTTCAGCGCGTCGGCGCTCTCCTTCATGCTCGATACGCCCGTGCCGGTCGTCTTCACGGGCAGTCAGCGCTCGGCGGACCGCCCCTCCTCGGACAACGTGATGAACGCCGTCTGCGCCGTCGAGGCCGCCAAATCCGACTGCGCGGAGGTGCTCGTCTGCATGCACGCCACCGAGAGCGACGACGTCTGCGCCCTCCACCGCGGCACGCGCGTCCGCAAGAACCACACCTCCCGGCGCGACGCGTTCGAGACGGTCGGCGCGGAACCGTTAGGCGAGGTGGACTACGAGTCCGAGGAGGTCACGTTCCGCCGCGAACACGCCGAACGGGACGAGGCGGACCCGTCGCTGTCGCCCGAACTCGACGGCGACGTGGATCTTCTGAAGTTCACGCCCGGCATGGACGTCGGGCGCTACGGCGAGTTCCTGAAGGAGTCGGACCTCGACGGCCTCGTAATCGAGGGGACCGGACTCGGCCACGTCCACACCGACTTCGTCCCGGTCATCGAGGACCTCGTGGACGACGGCGTCGTCGTCGCCATGACGAGCCAGTGCCTCTGGGGCCGCGTCTGCGACCGGGTGTACGACACCGGACGGGACCTGTTGGACGCGGGCGTCGTCGAGGCGGGCGACACCCTCCCCGGCACGGCGAAGGTGAAGCTCATGTGGGCGCTTTCGAACCTCGACGACCCGGCGGAGGCGATGACTCGCTCCGTGGCGGGCGAACTCCAGCAGCGCTCCGTGCCGTGGGAGTGAGATACTGAGATGACGGCCGGTCCCCGCTACGAGTACGAGGACGAGACGGGCGAGACGGTTCTCGTCCGGCCCGCCCGCGAGGAGGATTACGACGCCGTCGCGGCGTTCACCAGCGAGACGTGGGCCGACCGCGGCGTGGACGACTACATCGGCGACGTCTACCGCGAGTGGATCGCCGACGACGACGGCGAGACGCGGCAGACGTTCGTCGCCGACGTGGGCGCGGACGCCCCGACGACGGACCTCGGGGGCATCGTGCAGGTGACGACGCTCTCGGGGTACGAGGCGTGGGCGCAGGGGATGCGCGTCAACCCCGACTACCGGGGGCGCGGGCTGGCGAAGCGTCTGAGCGACGCGACGTTCAGATTCGCCCGCGAGGCGGGCGCGTCCGCGATTCGGAACATGATCTTCTCGTGGAACGTCGCCAGCCTCGGCCTCACGCGCGACACCGGCTACGACCCCGGCATCGAGTTCCGGTGGGTCCACCCCGAACCCGGCGCCGACGCCGAGGCCGACTCGGACCTCCGCGTCGAGGCGGGCGGGGACGCCGACCCGGACGCCGCGTGGTCGTTCTGGACCGGCAGCGACGTTCGAACCGACCTGAAGGGCCTCGTCTTGGACCCCGAGGAGACGTGGGCGCTCTCTTCGCTGACGCGGGAGAGACTCCGCGACGCCGCGAACGACGGCCGCCTGCTCGTCGTCCGCGGGGGCGGCACCCGCGGGTTCGCCTACCGGAACCGGACGTACGACAGGGAGAACGACGACGGCGAGACGGAGACGTGGGCCGAGTACGCCGTCGGCGCGTGGGCGCGCGACGACGCCGAGGCCGCCCGCGCGGTCGTCGCCGCCGTCTCCCGCGACGCCGCCGCGGCGGGCGCGGATCGCACGCGCGTCCTCGTCCCCGAGGGGCCGCGGTGGGTGACGGACGCCGCCGTCGCCCGCGCGGACCCCGCGGAGCAACCGACGTTCGTGATGGAAGCGGACCTGACGTAGGGCGACCTCCCTCTTTCCGACCGCCGCTACACCCACGTCACGCCGGACACCGTGACGCAGGTCCCGCCCATATCCGACCCGCCGACGTTCACGTCCCACCCGTGAATCCCGGCGACGCGGGCGACGGTGGCGAGACTGTACATCTCACCGTCTAACTCCGAGGTGGCCGAGTCGAACATCGTCTCGTACTGGTGGGCCACGTCCGTCCCGTCGTCGGAGACGTAGAACCCTTCCGCCGCCGTCCCGACGCGAACGCGCGCCGCGTCGCCTGCGCGGACGATGGCCGTCGCGAGGAGGTTCTCCAGGAGGTACGAGAGCAGTTCACGGTCCGCGAGAAACGCCCGCGAATCGACGACGAGGAACGAGGCGTCCCGCGGTTTGACGCGGTGCCACACCGACTCGGCTACGTCCCGCAGTTCGACCGATTCGAACTCCAAGGTGGGTGCGTTCTCGGCGAGGACGGTACCCGTTTGGACGACGGCGTCGATCTGGTGGAGGATGTGCGCGAGCCTCCAGGCCTCGTCCCCGCCGGACTCGGCGAGCGTCTCGGACGCGCGGACGGCGGCCGAGAGCGGCGGCCGGATGTCCTCCGAGAGGACGCCCGCGATGCTCACCAACTGCCGGTTTCGCTCCTCCAACCTGAGTTCGGCCAGTTTCCGGTCCGTGATGTCGAGGTGCATCAAAAGCGCGTACCGGTCCCCGTCTTCTCCCTCGAACGGCACCGCGCGCAGGAGGAACCACTGCTGTTCCGTCGGGGAGTGACACGGATAGTCGAGTTTGAAGGCGTCGCTCTTCCCGTCGAGGACGTCTCGTATCCCGTCGGCCACGAGGCCCGCTTCCTCGGACTCGTCGCGGAACTCCTCGCAGACCGCGAGATAGTTCACGCCGAGGAAGTCGTCGGGTCCGTCGTGCCCGTTGTTCTCCGCGAACTGCCGCCACGCGCGGTTCGTGTAGACGATGTCGCCGCGCGAATCCACGATCGCCACCTCCGTCGGCAGGTCGTCGAAGCCCCGTTCGGGGAGGGAGAGCGCGGATGCCATACCGGTCGTTGGTCGTGCGACGCAATCACAATGTCGGTGGCGAGGTACGTTCGACGCTACCGCGTCGAGTGAGAAAACGAGCGGTGCCGGACGGGGGTGCCCGTCCGCCGGGGTGCGTCAGGTGAGGTGGTCAGTCGGAGGACGACGCGACGGCCGTCTGTTTCTTCGCGTCGGTCATCGCCAACACGTCGTCGAAGAACGCAAGCGAGTCGTTCGGGCCGGGGTTGGCCTCGGGGTGGTACTGCCGGGTGATGACGTTCAGGTCGTCGTTCTCCAGACCCTCGGCGGTCCCGTCGTTGACGTTGACCTGCGTGACGTTCAGGTTGCCGGGTTCGTCCACGGTGTACCCGTGGTTCTGCGTCGTCATCACGACTTTCCCGGACCGGAGGTCGCGGACCGGTTGGTTGACGCCGCGGTGGCCGAAGTCCATCTTCTCGGTGGTGCCGCCGAGTGCGCGGGCGACGACTTGCTGGCCGAGGCAGATGCCCGCGAGGGGGATCTCGCCGACGAACTCCTCGACGAGGTTCTGCGCCTGCGTGAAGTTCGCGGGGTCGCCGGGGCCGTTCGAGATGAACAGGACGTCCGGCGACAGTTCCTCGACGTCTTCGACCGTCGCGTCGTACGGCAGGACGGTGACGTCGGCGCCGCGTTCCAGCAGGGAGTCCACGATGGACCCCTTCGCGCCGCAGTCCACGAGTGCGACGTGGGCGTCGCCGTCGCCCGTGCGGTAGGTCACCGCTTCGGGCGTGCTGACCTGCGAGCCGATGTCGACGTGTTCGCTCATCCCCTTGCACTTCGAGAGCTCCTCTTGGGCGTCCTCGGGCGTCACGCCGTCTCCGACAGCGATGCCGCACTTCATCGCGCCCTCCTCGCGGATGGCCGTCACGAGTTCGCGCGTGTCGATGTGGTCGATGGCGGGGACGGACTGCTCGTCCAACCACTCGACCACCTCGTCCGTGAACTCGCGCGCTATCGCGGCCCGCGGGTGGACGCGGTCGGATTCGAATCGCTCGGTTCGGACGCCGTAGTTTCCGATCAACGGGTAGGAGAACGTGAGGACCTGTTCCTCGTACGAGGGGTCGGTCAGGCTCTCTTCGTATCCCGTGTACGCGGTCGTAAACACCAGTTCGCCACGTGTGTATCCCGGAACGCGACCACGCGCTTCGATGACGCGGCCGTCTTCCAGGGCCAGGTAGGCGTCCGACATTACGAGAAACACATGGATTCCGGGGGTATAAGTGTTACTTTCGTAGCCAAGTTACGAAATTCGTAATCTGTAAGTCAGGCGGGAGACGACGGTGAACATGGACGACCTCGACCGTCGAATCCTCGACATCCTCCGACGGGACGCCCGAACGCCGTACACGGAGATAGCGGAGCAGGTCGGTACCTCCGAAGGGACCGTCCGCAACCGCGTGGAACGTCTCATCGAGGACGGCGTCATCGAACGGTTCACCGTCGCCACCCACACGGGCAACATCAAGGCGATGATAGAGGTGTCCGTCGCGGTGGACGTGGACACGACCGCCGTCTCGGACCGGATGGCCGAGTGGGACGAGGTGGACTTCGTCTGGCAGGTGTCGGGTGAGGAGGACATCGTCCTCGTCGTGGACGCGGCGGACACGCGCGCGGTGAACGAACTCATCACGCAGGCGCGGGAACTGGCGGAGGTAAAGAGCACGAAGACGCGCCTGATCCTCGACGAACGCCTCGGACAGACGCCGTAGCGGGGGTTCTCTCCGACGTTCGGGGTCAGCGACGGCGCATCGTCGCCTTCCGCCGGTGAACCTCGTTGTACACCTTATCGAGCAGTTCGTGGGCCCGCCCGAGTTTCACGACCGCTTCGACGTCCCCCTCGCGAATCGCGTCGGCCACCGCCTCGGGCGTCGGCGCGTCGGCGTCCACGCGGGTGTACGCGCGACCGACCTCGAAGGGGAAGTGCGCGTCGCTCCCGCCGACGAGGGGGAGTTCGAGTCGGTCCGCCAGTTCCCGCGTCTGGACGACGTGTTCGGGGTTCTTCCCGTTCAGTTCGATGGCGTCGAACGGGGCGTCGGATTCGAGGAGCGTCCCGTTCCGGTACGGGTGCGCCAAGATGGCCGCGCAGCCCCTCTCGTGGGCGAGTTCGACCGCCGCCTCCGGTTCGAGTTCGCCCGGCGTCGTCCGACTCGGCGGGTCCGGGCCGACGACGACGAGGTGGCCGAGCGTCGTCGATATCTCGACGCCCGGAACCGTCGGGAAGGACCGGTCCGCGGAGTACGCGTAGTCGTGGTTCGTCACCGCGACGGCGTCCAGTTCGCGCCACTCCGCGGCCGCGGTCAACAGGTCCAAGCCGAGGGCGTCGTACCACGTCGGGCGGCCCGGACGGGCGTGGAAGAAACGGGTGTGCGCGTGAAGGTCTACGGCCAGCACGTCTCGTGGGTCGGGCCGCCAACGCTTTGTTCTTCTGCCGTAAGAGCGACCCGTGAGCAGACGCGTGCTCGTCCGGAACCCCGAGAGCGGCGACGGACGGCAGAGCGAACGTGCCCGCGACGTCGCCGAGTCTCGCGGTTACGATCTTCGAAACAGCGCCGACGGCGACGAGGCGCGGACCCTCGCGCGCGACGCCGCCGCCGCGGGCGCGACGACGATCGTCGCCTGCGGCGGCGACGGAACACTCAACCGCGTCGTTCGCGGCGTGGACGAGGCGGGGAAACTCGACGACGTGCGCCTCGGCGTCGTCCCGGCGGGGACGGGCAACGACTTCGCGGACAACGTCGGCATCCGCGACGTCGAACACGCCTTCGAGGTGGTCGAGTCCGGCGAGGAACGCCGGATCGACCTCGGGAGCGTCCGGTGGACCGACGGGTCGTCCGGCGGCGACTCGGGCGCGGCGTCGAACCTCTTTCTGAACTCCTGCGTCTGCGGACTCACCGCCGAGGCGAGCGCTCGGACCACGCCCGAGGCGAAACGTCGCTTCGGCGTCCTCGCGTACGTCCTCTCGACGCTCCAACGGACTCGGTCGTTCGAGGGGTTGGAACTGGACGTGCGCGCGGGATCCGACCGGGAACCGGCGTGGTCCGGGCAGGCGTTGATGCTTCTTGTGGGTAACGGGCGGCGGTTCCCCGGCGAGGGGATGCAACAGGCGAACATGGAGGACGGCCTCCTGAACGTCGTCGTCGTCGAACACGCGCCGGCGCTGGACTACCTCACGTCCGGCGCGGCGGACGCCCTCCTGCGCCGCGACGCCTCCCACCTGACGCGCCTGAAGGTGCCGCGCCTCGTCGTGGACGCGGCGACGCCCCGGCAGTTCAGCCTCGACGGCGAGATGGTCGAGGAACGCCACCTCGTCGCGGACTGCAGGCCGGGCGCGATGCGGTTCGCCGTCGGCGAGACGTACGACCCGTCGCCGTCGGACCCCGACGCGGAGTGAGGCCGCCGCCGCGCATCGAAGAGTCCTTGACCCACCTTACCGATTGACGGACTATGAGCGCAGACGAGGGCGGGAACGCCGCCGACTCCGACTCCCCGGAGGAACTCCACGCGAACGCGAAGCAGGACGTCATCGCCGTCGATTCCGACGACAACGAGGTCGACCTCGTGAACCGACTGGAGGCGCACACCGGCGACGGGATTCGCCACCGCGCGTTCACCTGTCTCGTCTTCGACGAGGAGGGGCGACTGCTCTTGGCGCAACGCGCGCCCGGCAAGCGCCTGTGGGACACCTGCTGGGACGGCACCGTCGCCTCCCACCCCGTGAAGGGGCAGACGCAGGAGGAGGCGACGAAGCAACGCCTCGAAGAGGAACTCGGCGTCACGCCCGACCAGTACGGCGACCTGCGCGTGACCGACCGCTTCGAGTACAAGCGCTACTACGAGAACGCCGGACTGGAGTGGGAGGTGTGCGCCGTCCTGAAGGTGACGCTCGAAGACACCTCCGTGGACCCCGATGAAGAGGAGATAGCGGGCATGCTCTGGGTGGACTACGAGCACCTCCACGACCACCCCGAGTGGTACCGGCAACTGCGCCTCTGCCCGTGGTTCGAGATCGCCATGCGCCGCGACTTCGAAGAGGAGTAAGTGACTCCGCCGAGGGGCCGGTTCGTCCTCGACCGCCCGGCGTGGGAGGAGGTACTCTCGCACGCGCGCGAGGGCGCGGACGCCGACCCGCCGCGGGAGGTGTGCGGCGTCCTCGCGGGGCGCGTCGAGGACGCGGAACCGCCCGTCGAGTTCGTCGAACGCGTCCGGCGCGTCCCCAACGTCGCGGAGAACCCCCGCGTCGAGTACGAACTCGACCCCGAGGAGACGCTTCGGACGATAGAGGCGGTCGAATCGGAGGGGCTGGACGTACTCGGCTTCTACCACAGTCACCCCGAATCGGACCCCGTGCCCAGCGAAACCGACAGGCGGCAGGCGACGTGGGCGGGGTACGTCTACCTCGTCTGCAACCCCGGCGTTCGGCCGACCGATCGTATGAACGCCTACCGGTGGACGGGTTCGGCGTTCGAGCGTCTGTCTCTCGCGTGGTTCGAGTGAGTTCGCTCGCCCGAGAGCGCAACCCCCTTCCCGCGCCGTCGCGTCGATTCGGCCGATGAGCGACGACGGACCCGATTTATACGACTCGTTGGACGGACAAGTCGCCCTCGTGACGGGCGCGAACCGCGGTATCGGACGGGAGATAGCGGAGCGACTGTACGACCTCGGCGCGACGGTGTTCGCGGCGACGCGCAGCATCACCCACGACGTGCCCGACGAGTGGGAGCACCTCCTCGTGGACGTGACCCAGGAGGGCGAGATATCCGACGCCGCGGACGACATCTTCTCGGCGGCGGGCCGCCTCGACATCGTGGTCAACAACGCCGGAATCGGCGAGTTCGATAACGACATCGTCTCCGAATCGGTGAAGGACATCGACCGGACGCTGGCGACGAACCTCCGCGGGCCGATGCTCGTCTGCAAGCACACCGTCCCCCTCCTCCTCCAGAACGACGGCGGGCGCGTCGTCAACGTCTCCTCGGGGATGGGTGCGCTGAACGAGTCCCAGTCCGGGGGGTCGCCCGCCTACCGCGTCTCGAAGACCGGTCTGAACGGTCTCACCGCCTACCTCCACGGCGAGTACGCCGAGGACGGCCTCATCGCCAACTCCGCCTGCCCCGGGTACGTCCGCACGGACATGGGCGGCGAGGACGCCGACCGGTCGGTGACGAAGGGCGCGGAGACGCCCGTCTGGCTCTCCCGATTCGAGCCGGGCAGTCCGGCCGGCAAGTTCTGGCGCGACAAGCGGGTCATCGACTGGTAACGGCCGTCACTCGTTTTCGGCCCGCCGCGACAACTCGTCGTAGGCGGCCCACGAGGGGTCCACGTCGGGGTGTTCGATCCGCTCGCCGTCCGCGTAGACGCCGGACCCCTCGGAGACGCGCCCGGCGACGCCGACAGACGTTGTCTGTCGGGCCGCCGAGGTTCCCTCGGCGACGCCGACGGGCGTCCCCTCCGATTCGAGGGCGGAGACGACGGCGTCTGTGTCCTCCGGGTCGACGGCGATAACGAGCGTTCCGCCCGTCGTCGCCGCCCACGGGTCGATGCCGAGGTACTCGCACGTCTCGCGGACGCCCGGGCGCACCGGAATCTCCTCCAAGGAGACGTCGAAGCGGACGCCCGCGCCGTCTGCGACTTCGTTCAACGCGCCGAAGACGCCGCACTCGGTGGCGTCGTGCATCGCGTGCACCTCGCCCGCCGCGGACGCCGTCATCGCGTCCCTGACGCACTCGGCATCGTCGAGCCGGGATCGGGCGGCTTCGAGCGTCTCCGGCGGGAGGTCGAACTGGTCCGGAAAGAGGTTCGTCAACAGGCCCGTCGCCTCGACGGCGGGGCCCTTGGTGACGAGTACGTCGTCGCCGACGCGCGCGCCGTCGGGGCGGACCACGTCCGAGGGGTCGCCGACGCCGAGTGCCGTCGCGCCGCCGACCCACGGGAACTCGCACCCCGCGTAGCGCGCGGTGTGGCCCGTGACGACGCTCACGCCCAAGTCCTCGGCCTCCTCGTGCATCGACCGCCAGACGGCGGCGAACTCCTCGTCGGTCATCTCCGGCGGGAGCGTAAAGGAGATCGCGAGGTGCGAGGGCGCGAGGCCGGAGACGGCCACGTCCGCGAGGACGAAATCGAGGGCGAAGCGACCGGCCCGGTCGAAGCCGAGGCCCGGGAGGAGGGAGACGGGGTCGGTGGCGATGGAGACGGCGCGGTCGCCGATTTCGAGCAGTCCGAAGTCCACGCCGTGCGTCGGTCCGATCGCCACGTCGTCGCGGTCAGCGCCGAGGTTCGGGTAGATATACTCGTCGAAGAACGCTCGGTCCACCTTGCCCAAGTCGGTCATGCGAGTGGGTCGCGGGCCATCGATTTCAACGTGCCGCAACCCGGCGGAGGGAGCGGCGTTCCGAGCGGTCGCTCGGAGGGGGAAAACGGTCGGGCCCGCCGTGGCGGGAACCCGACCGGCTCATGAAGGACGCGGGGGCGAGAGTAGAATCGGGGTCATCCAGTCCCGGTTTCGTACAGGGCCATGCCCCGCGTCGATTACAACTCTCTCGTCGGGGCTTAAGAAAGTCGCTAAGTTGACTCGGGGGCGATATATAGCGGTACAGCGACGCTTCGGCGGCGCTTCCGACCGGTTCCCTCCGGCGGTGGCGGCCTCACTCGCGCGCTTTCTCGAAGTGCTTCGTCAGCTCGTTGCGGACGCGGACGGGTTCCTCGTGGTGGAGCCAGTGCGTCGCGTCGTCCAGGACGACGAGGTGTTCCGTCCCGCAGTACTGCACGCTGTCCAGCGCCAGCGACCGGGAGAGGAAGTCGTCCTTCGCCCCCCAGAGGACGAGCGTCGGGCAGTCGCACCGGTCCGTCTCCGGACGGGGGTTCGCCCGGACGACGGCGCGGTACCAGTTCACCATCGACCGGTACGCGCCGGGGCGACGCCACGCGGCGCGGTAGCAGTCGAAGTCCGCCGCGTTGAACGTCCCGGGCTCGCTCGTCCGCCGCATCATGTCAGAGAGGAGGCGGTAGTCCGTCGCCGACGCGATGGCCTCGGGGAGCCTCGGGAGTTGGAAGAAGAGGACGTACCAACTCCGGAATCGCTGCTCCCAGTCGTGATAGATGGCCTGCCGGAAGGCGGTGGGGTGGGGGATGTTCAGCGCCGACAGCGTGCGGACGCGTTCGGGGCGGTGGAGTCCGACCCACCACGCGAGGAACCCGCCCCAGTCGTGGCCGACGACGTGCGCGTCGTCGTGCCCGAGCGCGTCGAGGAGTCCGAGCACGTCGCCCGCGAGTTCGTCGGGGGCGTACGCCGACACCGACTCGGGCTTGTCGCTGAGGTGGTAGCCGCGCAAGTCGGGGACGACGACGCGGTAGTCCTCGTGGGCGAGCGGTTCGACGTGTTCCTTCCACGCGTACCAGAACTCGGGGAAGCCGTGCAGGAGGACGACCGGCGCGCCGTCCTCCGGTCCGGCGAGGACGACGTGGAGGTTCACGTCGCCGACGTCCACCATCCTCGATTCGGCGTCCACGCCGACTTTCTCCGGGGTGACGCCGTCCGCGGGAACGTCAGTCGATGACATACCGTCGGTTCGCGCCCGTTCGGCAAATAACCTGTCGACTGTTCGACCGGATCAGCGGCTAGTTGCCGCCGTCGCTGCCGAACAGTCGGTCGCGGAGCGAGCGGGTTCTGGCCGTCTCCGCGAGGACGACGGAGCAGTCCACGTCGTCCACCACGTTGAGGACGAGCGACCCGCGGACCAGTCGGGAGAGGAGGCCCTCCTCCGTCGCGCCAATGACGAGCGTCGAGGCGTCCGCCGCGCGGCGTTCGATAGCCGCCTCCACGTCGCCCGTCTCGACGACGAGTTCCGCGTCGCCGAGTCCGTGTTCCTCGGCCCACGTCGAGAGGAACGCCTCGCCCGCGTCGGCGTCCTCGGCGACGTGCAGGAGGGTCACCTCGGCGTCGTACTGCCGTCTGAACGCCTCGGCGACGCTCGCGGACAGTTCAGAGTCGGGGCCGCCCGCCGTCGGAACGAGGACGCGCGAGGGGTCGAAGCCGCGGTCTTTGAGCACGAGGAAGTCGCAGGGGAGCGAACTCGCGAGTTCGTCGATGGCGCTCTCGGCGCGGCCGGGCGCGCCGTGCGAGTTGGGGCCCCAGCCCATCACCGTCACGTCGGCGTCGTACGTCCTCGCGGCGTCGAAAATCTCCTCGAAGGAGCGGTGGGAGAGGATCGTGTGCGTCTCGATGGGGACGCCGAACGTCTCGGCGTCGTCGCGGGCGCGTTCGAGCAGTCGGTGCGCCTCCTCGAAGTCGCCGCTCTCGCGGGCGGACTCGAGCGCCGTCTGGTCGGGCACCCGCTCTATGTGGACGGCGACGAGCGTTCCGTCGCGGCGCTTGGCCACCGCGCTCGCGAGCGTGATGAGGTCTTTCTCGTGCTCGGGGTTCGCCAGCGGAACCATCATCCGGTACCGCCCGCCGTCGGGTTGGACGGACGACGCCGCCGCCACCGCGGCGTTCGGCATCGCGTGGGGGCGAGAGGCGATGTACTGGCCGAGGATGCCCCGCTTCGTCGTCCGCGCTCGGGCGTACGCGACGTACCAGCCGACGGACGCGACGACGAACGCGGCCGCCAGCGCGATTTCGATGGGGTGCATGAACGCGATGAGGCCGAACGAAAGCACCGCGCCGAGAATCGGGACGGCGGGGTACAGCGGGACGGTGAAGTCGGGGTCGTACTCCGGCGCGTCCGTCTCGCGCATGACGATGAGAGAGAGGTTCATCAGGGCGTAGACGATGAGGTGCAGGACGCTCCCGGCCTTCGCCAGCACCTTCACGTCGCCGACGGCGATGAACGCCAAGATGAGCGTCCCCGTCACGGCGATGGAGCGGTACGGCGTCGCGAACTTCGGATGGATGTCGTTGAGCCACGCGGTGACGAGTTTGTCGCGGCCCATCGCGAAGTTGATGCGCGAGGACGCGAGGATGGAGGCGTTCGCGCTCGACGCCGTGGCCAGCAAGCCGCCGAGCAGGATGAGCGACCCGCCGAGGACGCCGAGTCCGAGCACGTTGCCGAAGACGACTTCCGCCACGTCGATGACCGGCGTGGTGGACTCGGCCAACTGTTGCCAGTTGACGACGCCCATCAGCATCACCATGATGATGGCGTACATCGTCGTCACGAGGACGACGGAGCCGACGATGGCCAACGGGAGGTTCTTGCCGGGGTTCCGTATCTCCTCGGCGACGGTGGTTATCTTCGCGAACCCGAGGAAGGAGACGAACACGAGCGCAGTGCCGGGGAGGATGGCGTCGTAGCCGTTGGGCGCGAACGGGCGGAGCGTCGAAAGGTCGGCCATCGTGAGTCCGAGGGCCGTGAAGACGGTCAGAATCGCGACGAGCGAGATGACGATGACGTTCTGGAGCGTCCCCGTCTCCTTCGCGCCGACGTAGTTGACGCCGACGAACACCGCGCCCGCGAGGAGTGCGGCGACTTGCGTCTCCCCGAGGACCAACGGGCCGAGATTTGCGCTCGGAACCGGGAGCAGTTCGACGACGAATCCGCCGAACCCGAGCATGTAGAACGCCGACGCGAAGGCGAGACCCATCCAGTTGCCCATCCCGGCGATGCTGCCGAACAGCGGTCCCAGCGCGTGGTTGACGTAGTAGTAACTGCCGCCGGCTTTCGGCATCGCCGTCCCGAGTTCCGACGCCGACAGGGCGGTGAAGATGGAGATGACGCCCCCGACGACGAACGAGACGGCGACGACCGGTCCCGCGATGGCCGCCGCCTCGCCCGGCAGGACGAAGATTCCCGCGCCGATCATCGTGCCGACGCCGATGGTGAGGGCGGCGAGGGGCCCCAAGTCCTTGGCGAGTTCCTCGTCGGTCATCCCGAGTCACCTCCGTGTGACGAGAACGTGAGTGAGGAGGAATGAGACGAGTCGGTCATCCGTTCTCACCCCCGTGTGAGAACGACGTGAGTGGCGAGGAAGGAAGCGAGTCACTCATCCCGAGTCACCTCCGCCCTCGCTTTCGGCGGGATCGGGGAGGACGACGACCGGACGGTCGCTCTCGGTGACGAGCGAATCGCGGACGCCGCCGGAGAAGAGGTCCCACCACGCCTTGCCGCTGCGGGGGGTGAACGCGATGGCCGTGGCGTCGATATCGCGGGCGGCATCGATGATGCTCGCCGCCACGTCCGTGCCGTAGCGGAGTTCCGTCTCGACTTCGACGCCCGCCTCCGCGGCGCGTTCGCGCACGGCGTCGAAGGCGTCCGCCGCGAGTTCTTCCCGTTGTTCGACGGACGCCTTGTCGGGCGCGCCGCCGGCCTTCTCGACGACGTGGACGACTCTCGCCCGTCCGCCCGCGGCGGCGACTCGCGGGAGGACCGCCGCCGCGGTGTGTTCGGCGTCGTCCACGTTGGCGACGGGGACGACCGGTCGGAGAAACAGCGGTTCGGGCGCGTCCCCGTTCATACCGTCCACCGTCCGCGTCGGGTTCGCCGCGGTCGGACGGCCCGCGGCCGAGGCGCACCGCGTCTCCGGGCGACGAACCCGGAGACACGTCCGTGTCGGCGAGTCCGTTCCGTAGTCATACCCTCGGGTTCGGCATCTTCGGCTTTAGAAGTTCGTAAACTGACTCATTTTCCGGCACGTCGAACCGCGGAGCCGAGGCCCCTCGGCGGCGAACGGATCAGACCGCGGCGACCCACGCGCGGTAGTCCTCGTCGCGGCCGTACACCGACCGGAACGCCCGGTCTACGAACGCCGCGAGGCGGTTGGCGTCGGACCGCGCGGTGATGCGGACGTTCGTCCCCTCCGCGGCGTCAGGCGACTCCATCTGGTCGATGCGGAACTCGGGGAACTCGTCCAACATCGACTTCAGGCGGTCGAGTTCCTCGTCGGTCACGTCCACGTTGAACGTCTGGTCGGCGAACTGCACCCACGGCGCGGACTCGTCTTCGCCGTCTAGGGTCTCGTCGTGGTCCACTTCAAACGTCACGAACGCGCTGGCGCGTTCGCGGTGGGCGGCGAACGCCTCGGCGAACAGTTTCCGTCGCTCCCGGGGTTCGTCGGCGTCGAATCGCGTCATACCGCACCGTTCGTCGGCGTCGGTAGAAAAACGGCGGGGAAGGCGGGTGCCCGTCCCGGCCGTCGGTCAGAGCAGCGTCGTCACGGCCAGTAGGGCGGCGGCGGAGACGACGACGAGGGCGACGGAGAGCACCGCGACGGGGGCGAAGCCCGCCTCGCGCATCGCTTCGAGTCGCACGTCGAGTCCCAGACCGGCGAACGCGAGGGCGAACAGGGCGTCGCTCGTCGCCTCTATCGTCGAAAGCGTCTCCGACGAGAGGAGGCCGGCGTTCGCGGCGAGGGCGACGAAGGCGAACCCCGCGAGGAAGTTCGGAACGCCGTCGAGAAGCGACGCCGCGCCGGACTCCGCGGTTCGGTCGGCGTACCGGAACGCGTACCAGAGGGCGACGACGCCCAGGAGGGCGTTCCGGGCGAGTTTCGTCACCGTCGCCCACTGTCCGGCGGCCGGCGAGTGGGCGAACCCCGCGGCGGTGACCGGACCGGTGCTGTACATGCTGAGTCCGGCCCAGACGCCGAACTGCCGCGGCGAGAGGGCCAACAGGTCGCCCGCGACGGGAAAGAGGAGGAGCGTCACCGCGTCGAACAGGAGGATGGCGGCGACGACGTGCGCGAGGGACTCGCCGTCGGCGTCGATGGTGCCCGCGATGGCCGTCGCGGCGGAGACGCCGCAGACGCTCGCGCCCGCCGCGAGGAGCGACGCCGTCTTGCGCTTGAGGTCGAACACCCGCCGGCCGAGGAACTCCACGAGGGCCACACCGCAGACGACGGCGGCGACGGCGAGAGCGAGGACGACGGGGCCGGTGGCGACGAGGTCCGAGAAGGCGATGCGCGCGCCGAGGAGGACGATGCCGGTTTCGAGGAGCAGTCCGCGGTACCGGACGCCCGCGTCGACCCGGGCGGGGACGCCGACGGTGTTCGCGACGACGGCGCCGAACCCGACGGCGAGGAGGAGGGCGTTCAGACCGGGCACCGCCCCGGCGACGAGGCGGGCTATGCCGGCCAACGCGACGAGGAGGAGGAGTCCGGGGACGACCGCTCCGGCCCGTCGGACGACCCGCGGCGTCCCGTCTCCGTTCCCGTTCACTGGCGGGCGTGGGGCCGCGCGCCGACGTGAGACGCGCCGAGAGGCGGCGCGGCGGCGGGGCGGGGGGCGTTCGACGGCGTCGCGTTCATCTGTCGGTCCGGTCCGCGCGCGGGACACTTAATGTGTTGATTCTCCCGACCCTCGGACGGAGGGGCCTCCCCCGTCGAAAGGACGGACGCTTTCTTCAACGTTATACGGGCGGCGTCGGATGGGGTTCCTATGGGCAAGCACATCCTCCTGTTAGGTGCACCCGGCGCCGGCAAAGGGACGCAGAGCAAGCGACTCGCTGAGGAGTTCGGCCTCGAACACGTGACGACCGGGGACGCCCTCCGCGCGAACAAGGACATGGACATAAGCGACATGGACACCGAGTACGACACGCCTCGGGAGTACATGGACGCGGGCGAACTCGTCCCCGACGAGGTGGTCAACGAGATAGTGAAGGAGGCGCTCTCGAACGCCGACGGCTACGTCCTCGACGGCTACCCGCGGAACCTCGACCAAGCGGAGTACCTCACGGAGATCACCGACCTCGACGCGGCCGTCTACCTCGACGTGGGCGAGGAGGAACTGGTCCGGCGACTCACCGGCCGCCGCCTCGACCCCGAGACGGGCGACATCTACCACACGGAGTTCGACATGCCCGACGACGAGGACGTGCAGGAGCGACTCGTCCAACGCGACGACGACACCGAGGAGACGGTGCGTGAACGCCTCCGCGTCTACGAGGAGAACACCGAACCCGTCGTCGAACACTACCGCGAGGAGGGCGTCCTCGTCGAGATAGACGGCGAACAGACGCCCGACGACGTGTTCGAGGACGTCGCCGACGCCGTCGAATCGGCCTGACGGCGACGAACCGCGCCCGCTTCTCGCGACGACCCGTTTCTTCACCCGCCGCCAGCGACGCCTTCGACTCCGACTCGGCCGGTAGCTGGGACGCCGCCTCCGCCGAGTCAACTGTGAACATCTGACGTGAAAATCACCGGGACGGTCACGGTTAAAAGAATAGGTTTATCCTAATATTCCTATTACTCTTGGTACGGGCCGAGACGGCCCGGGATACCCATGACGCTGTGGAAATGCGGTCCCGCGAAGACGGCAGGACAGTCCCCGGACGAACGGTTCGGAAATCGTCGCGAGACGGCGAACCGCGGTACACGGACACGATACAATGGGAACCAGCACTGAACCATCGGCGGACGAAGCGGGTGCAACGGACGCGGCCGCGGAGGAGACGGAGGAGTCGGCCGTCGAGACGGCCCGGAAGCAACTCGACCGGGCGGCGACGCGCATCGACATCGACCCGAACGTCGTCGAACGCCTCCGGCACCCCCGGGCGGTCCACGAGGTCAAACTCCCCGTCGAACGCGACGACGGGACGTTGGAGGTGTTCACGGGCTACCGCGCGCAACACGACAGCGTCCGCGGCCCGTACAAGGGCGGACTCCGCTACCACCCGGCCGTGACGCGCGACGAGTGCGTCGGCCTCTCGATGTGGATGACGTGGAAGTGCGCGGTGATGGACCTCCCGTTCGGCGGCGCGAAGGGCGGCGTCGTCGTGGACCCGAAGGGCCTCTCCGAGACGGAGAAGGAGCGTCTCACCCGGCGGTTCGCGCAGGAACTCCGCGACGTGGTCGGCCCGCACACCGACATCCCCGCGCCGGACATGGGGACGGACGCGCAGACGATGTCGTGGTTCATGGACGCCTACTCGATGCAGGAGGGCGAGACGGTGCCCGGCGTCGTCACGGGTAAGCCGCCGGTCATCGGCGGGAGCGAGGGCCGCGACGGCGCACCCGGCCGGAGCGTCGCCATCGTCACCCGCGAAGCCGTGGACTACTACGGCTGGGACCTCTCCGACGTCACCGTCGCCGTCCAAGGGTTCGGGAGCGTCGGCGCGAACGCCGCGCGCCTGTTGGACGACTGGGGCGCGACCGTCGTCGCCGTCTCCGACGTCAACGGCGCGGTATACGACCCCGACGGACTCGACACCCGCGACGTTCCGACCCACGAGGAGGAACCGGAAGCGGTGATGACGTACGACGCGCCGCAGAAACTCTCCAACGAGGCGATTCTGGAACTCGACGTGGACGTGTTGATTCCGGCGGCGATAGGCAACGTCATCACCGCCGACAACGCCGGCCGGGTGGACGCCGGGTTGGTCGTCGAGGGCGCGAACGGTCCGACGACGTCCGCCGGCGATGCGATACTCGAAGAACGCGGGATTCCGGTGGTTCCGGACATCCTCGCGAACGCCGGCGGCGTCACCGTCTCGTACTTCGAGTGGTTGCAGGACATCAACCGCCGGGCGTGGTCGCTCGAACGCGTCCACGAGGAACTCGAAGACGAGATGACCGCCGCGTGGGACGCGGTCCGGACGGAGTTCGAAGGCGGCGCGAGGACGTGGCGCGAAGCGGCGTACGCGGTCGCACTCCGCCGCGTCGCGGCCGCGCACGAGGCGCGCGGCGTCTGGCCCTGACCGCCGTCGCGACTCCGCTCTCCCCGCCAGTCGTCACCGCGTTCGGGGGCCGTCGCGCTCTCGAACCCCCGCGCGACGAGAGTAAAAGGTTCATAACCGGTGATGACTAATTCACCCTCAATGGCACGAACCGAATCGAAGGTGCGCGACCTCGTCTCCGCCGACCCGGAGATGCGCACGGCCGTCGAGACCGTCCTCGAACGGTCGGAGGCGGGAGAGGTCAAGTGGGTCGACGTGAAGGGCGACCTCACGAGCGGTCAGTGGGGCCGCCTCATCGAAAAGGGAGTCCTCGTCGACGGCGACGAGGGGTTCCGCCTCGCCGACCCCGAAGGGACTCGCGAGGGTCTCGAAGCGGCCGCCGCCGACGGCGGGTCCGCGGCGTCCGCGACGTCCTCGTCCTCGTCGTCCGCCGCCGACGTCGACACGGGCGACTCCTCGTGGTCCACGTACGACAAGATGGCCGGCGTGGTGACCGTCGGCCTGTTCCTCGGCTACTCGTGGAAGCCGCTCCGCGACGTCATCGGTTCGACGATGAACGTCGCGCTCGGTCCGCTTCACGACGTACTGCCGTTCTACGCCGTCGTGATGGTGCTGGCACTCGCCACCGGCCTCTACTCGACGCTGCTTCAGGCGAACCTCATGGACATGGACAAGATGGGGGCCTACCAGGAGCGGATGAAGGACATCCAGGAGCGCCGTAAGGAGGCTCAGAAGAACGACGACGACGAGGCCCTCGAACGCATCCAACAGGAGCAGATGGAGGCGATGGGCGACCAGATGGGGATGTTCAAAGAGCAGTTCCGCCCCATGGTCTGGATCATGTTCCTCACCATCCCGGTGTTCCTGTGGATGTACTGGGCCATCGGCGTCGGCGGGAACGCGGACGCGCACGTCACGCTCCAGAACCTCGTCCTGCCGCTTCGGGGCGAAGTCGCGTGGACCGAGTCCGTGCTCGGCCCGATTCAGGCGTGGATCGTCTGGTACTTCCTCTGCTCGATGGGGTTCACCCAGATCATCCGCAAGAGCCTCAACATCGACATGACGCCGTCGGCGTCCTGAGGCCGACGCGGCACCCCGGCACCTCGGTACCGCCTCTCACTCCGCGGTGCAAAGACAACCTCTTTTAGAGCGTCCCACGGAGCATGCGTATGTTGCTGACCGTCTCCGGCCCCGCGGGAAGCGGGAAGAGTACGACCGCGGCTGGACTGGCCGAGGCGCTCGACCTCGAACACATCAGCGGCGGCGACATCTTCCGCGAACTCGCCGCCGAACGGGGGTACAGCGCCGTCGAGTTCAACAAACTCGCCGAGGAGGACGACCAGATAGACCGCGACCTCGACAGACGCCTCTACACCATCGCCACGGAACGGGACGACGTGGTGCTCGAATCGCGCCTCGCGGGGTGGCTCGCGGGCGACCACGCCGACCTGCGCTTCTGGCTCGACGCGCCGATAAGCGTCCGCGCCGCGCGCATCGCCAACCGCGAGGACAAGACCGTCGAACTCGCGCGCGAGGAGACCGAGGCGCGCGAACGGAGCGAAGCCCTGCGGTACGAGGAGTACTACAACATCCCCATCCGCGACCTCTCCATCTACGACATGGCGCTGAACACCGCCCGGTGGGGCCCCGACGAAGTGCTCGACATCATGACTGGCGCGGTCCGGTCGTACCGTTCGGAGGCGGACGAGGGGCAGTACACCGTCGACGGCGTCAACTACGACTTCTAACAGTATGTCCGACCTGCGCGGCCCCCCCTCCGACCGGAGCGCCGACGAACTCCGCTCGTTCGGCGTCGTCAACCTCGACAAGCCGCCCGGCCCCTCGGCGCACCAGGTCGCCGGGTGGGTGCGCGACATGGTCGGCACCGACCGGGCGGCCCACGCCGGAACGCTCGACCCGAAGGTGACCGGCTGTCTTCCGGTCCTCCTCGGCGACGCGACGCGCATGGCGCAGGTGTTCTTGGAGGGGACGAAGGAGTACGTCGCCGTCCTCGAACTCCACGGACCGGCGCCGTCGGACTTCGACGCCGTCGTCGCCGAGTTCGAAGGCGAGATATACCAGAAACCGCCGCGAAAGAGCGCCGTCACCCGCCGCCTCCGAACGCGGGAGATACGCGCGTTGGACGTGCTGGAGGTGAGAGACCGGCAGGCGCTGCTCCGAATCGAGTGCGAGAGCGGCACGTACGTCCGGAAACTCTGCCACGACGTCGGACTCGCGGCGGGGACGGGCGCGCACATGGGCCACCTCCGGCGCACCGCCACGGACCCCTTCGACGACACCGACCTCTCGACGATGCACGACCTCTCGGACGCACTCGCCTTCGCCGAGGAGGGCGACGAGTCGTTCCTCCGAGAGGTCGTCGCGCCCGCCGAACGCGCCCTGACGCACCTCCCGCGGATCACCATCGCCCCCTCCGCCGCCGAACAAGTCGCCGAAGGCGCGCCCGTCTACGCGCCCGGCGTCATAGACTCCGAGGACGCGGACCGCGGCGACCTACTGGCGTGTTACACGCCGAACGACGCCGTCGTCTGCCTCGGCCGCCTCGTCGGCGACCCCGAGGCCGAATCCGGCGAAGTCGTCTCCCTGGAACGCGTCCTCGTCTGAGGGCGAACCATCCCCGCTTTTCTCCGCCCGGCGAGAGGTCCGACCATGCAACTCGGAACGGTGCAGTCCGAACCCGGCGAGGTGGCCTCCGGGTGGTTCGAGGCGACGGACCTCCCGACCGGCGGGGCGGAGCGACTCCCCCTCGTCGTCGCGGAGGGGTCCGACGACGGACCGACCCTCTGGCTGACCGGCGGCGTCCACGGCGACGAGGCGACGGGCGTCGCGGCGGTGCAGGACGCAGTTCGCTCGCTCCCGGTCGAACGACTCGCCGGAACCGTCGTCGCCGTCCCCGTCGTCAACCCCGCGGGCCTCCGGCGCAATCGCCGAGCGTCGTACTACGGCGGCGACGATCCGAACCGCTACTTCCCCGACCCGGAGTCCGCCTCGACGCGTCCGCCGGGCGTGCAGGAGCGAATCGACGAGCGACTGTACGAGGCGTTCGTCGACTCGGCGGACGTCCTCGTCGACGTCCACACCGCCCAGATCGGCTCGATGCCGTTCGTCATCCGCGACCGGGTGCTGTACGGGTCGCGCCGCGACGAGTCGGCGGCCGAGGCGTTGGCCGAGGAACTCGCGCGCCTCGTCGCGGCGTTCGGCCTCCCCGTCCTCACGGAGTACCCGGCCGAGGAGTACGTCGAGCGGGGACTCCAACGCTCGACGGCGGGCGCGGCCCTGAACGCCGCCGGCATCCCCGCGTTCACCGTCGAACTCGGCGGGCACAGCGTCGTGGACGACGACGCCCGCGCGGGGGGCGTGGCGGGCATCTACGCCGTGATGGTCGAACTCGGGATGCTGGAGGAACGCCCAGACGACGTGGGCGAACCGGGCGCGGGCGTCCCCGACGCGCCCGTCGAGTACCCCGTCCGCCGGGCCGTCCACCCCCGTACCGAGACGGCGGGACTCGTCCGCCACCGCGTCGCGCCGGGCGACGTGGTCGAATCCGGCGACGCGGTGGCCGAGGTGACGACGCCGCAGGGCGACGTTCTCGACACCGTCACCTCGGAGCACGACGGGTACGTCGTCGCCCGGCGCGAGGGACTCGCCGCCTACGAGGGCGACCCCGTGTTGAGCATGGCCGTCCGCGATTCCGGCGAGTTGGTCGCACCGCGGGACGGAAACGGCGACGGGGAGTGACCGTGGCACTCGGTGACTGCGCGGACGCGAAGCGAAGCACTTAACGGTTCGAACCGCTTTGCTCAGAATGCACCCTGGGACCGTGGGGTAGTGGTATCCTCTGCCGATGGGGTCGGTAGGACCTGAGTTCGACTCTCAGCGGTCCCATTCCACCTTTTTACTTCGTCGGGTTTCCTCGCGAGCCTTCGGCTCGCTGCGGGAACCCTCCTCGTAAAAATCTGGACCAAAAAGGGCCGCGAGACTCGGGCTTCGCCCTCGCTCGCGGTACGGCAACATTACTGCTACGAGCGAATAGCCAGTCACTACGCCGCAGTATCGGATGTACACCGGTGATCGTTGCTGGTGACAAAAAGGGCCGCGAGACTCGGGCTTCGGAAGAACGGAGTTCTTCCGGGCTCTCGTTCGCCTCCGGTTCACGAGAACTTCGCCCTCGCTCGCGGTACGACTCCGTCGTTACCGCCTGCCACGACGAGCAAGGTGATTTTTAATTCCCTGCCGGAAAAGAAACCGCCAGCGAACTCTACTGCTGTTCCCGCGCCATATCTAGCGACCAGAAGAACCCGAAGTAGGCGGGGATGCCGGCGACCATGAACAGGTAGTACGCCCACTGCGGCCCGTTCACGAAGTCGAAGAAGACGGAGACGCCGGTGACCCACACCATGGCGAACGCTAAGTCCGCCAGCATGCCCGACCCGTGTTCGCGCAGGGTGTCTGCGAAGTTCATGGGCGGTCACCGCCGTTCGGGTGGGAATCGTGGTTCATCGCGTCTGAAATATCGGTCGGCGGGGGCCTTACAGGTCCGCCTTTTCGTCGGCGCCGTCGACGACGAGGACGGGCAGTCGCGTCCGGCGCAGGACCTTCTCGGCGACGCTGCCGAGGACGACGCGGGAGAGCCCAGACCGGCCGTGCGACCCCATCACCACGAGGTCGATGTCGTTCTCCTCGACGAACTTCCGGATGGCCCGGGCGGGTTCGCCGGCGGTGACGTGTTCCTCGACGCTGACGCCGCGTTCCGTCGCTGCGTCGGCGACGTACCCCGTCGCCTCGTCCGCGTCCGCTTTCACCTCCGGCATCTCGTCGAGGTGGCCCTGCCGGATTCGGTCCACCTGTTCGGTGCCGAGAGAGTAACTCGTCGCGTCCACGTCGATGACGTAGAGGGCGTGAATCGTCGAACCGTACTTCGAGGCGATGTCCACCGCCTGCTCGACGGCCTGTTCGGCCGTCTCGCTACCGTCCGTGGGAACGAGTATGCGTTCGTACATCGTCAGTCGTCCGCGGGCGTTTCGCTACCGCCGTCGGTGCTGACGACGTCTTCTGCGGTTTGTTGCTGGCCCATCGGTTCGGGGCTGTGACACTGTCGGACCATGCGCTTGGTTTCGAGCGGCGGTTCCGACGTGACGAGGGAGACGCCGATGGTGACGGCGAACACGATGGGGACGGCCACCAGCGCCGACCCGATGGCGGGTAACCACTGCGCCAGCGTCGGGAAGATGACGCCGTCCGACCCCGCCGCGCCGGCGAACAGGCCGTAGCTCGGGAGCACCTCGTTGAATATCGGGATGAACCAGATGACGAGTCCGGTCGTCATGCCGGCGAGGGCGCCCTGCCGGTTCGTGTTCTCCCACCAGAGGCCGAGGAAGAACATCGGGAACAGCACCGCGCCGGCCAGCGAGAACGCGTAGGACACTAGCGCGGCGATGGGTGCCGCCGGGTCGAGGGCGGCGAGCGTCGTCAACACGCCCAGCGCGACGATGCTGAGGCGGCCGACGAGAACCTGCTGCCGTTGGGTGGCGTCCTCGTTGATGATGTTCGCGTAGATGTCGTGCGAGATGGCCGAGGAACCGGCGATGAACAGACCGGCCACCGTCGCGATGGCCGCGGCGATGCCGCCCGCCGCGACGAGGCCGACGAACCACGTCGGCAGGTTCGCGAGTTGCGCCGCCAGCACGACGATGACGTCGCCCGCGGCACTCGTCATGCCGGGGTCGCCGTACACCGCACCGATGTTCTTCGCGTAGAGGTCGGTCCCGAACGCGGCGAAGGCGGGGGAACTGAGGTACAGAAGCAGGATGAAGCCCAGCCCCCACACCGTGGACCACCGGGCGGTTCGCTCGCTCTCGACGGTGTAGAACCGGACCAGCACGTGCGGGAGTCCGCAGGTGCCGACGACGAGCGAGAACGCCGTGGCGATCCACAGGTAGTAGCTCTGGTTGACGAACGGTTCGCTGAACTCTCTGCCGAGTTCGCTGATGAGTTGCCCGTACTCTATCTGCGGCAGCACCGTCGAGTAGCCCTGCGTGAAGCCGACGGCGTACAGGCCCGCGAGGAACGCGATGATGAGGATGACGTACTGCACGGCCATGTTCTTCGTCGCGCCCAGCATCCCCGACAGCGTCAGGTAGCCGACGGTGATGGCCATCATGGCGACGACCATCGACTGGTAGCCGCTGAGGCCGGGGATGCCGATGTCGCCGAAGATGTACAGGCCGACGAGGCCCATCCCGCGGGCCTGACCGATGGCGTAGACGAACCCGATGAGGAACGTCGTCACCGCGGCGATGGCGCGCGCGGTGTCGGAGTTGAATCGGTCGCCGACGAAGTCCGGCGCGGTGTACTTCCCGAACCGGCGCATCTGCGCGGCCATGAAGATGAGCAGGATGAAGTACCCCGTGGACCAGCCGACGATGAACGCCAGCCCGTAGAACCCCGAGAGGGCGATGAGCGCCGCCATCCCGAGGTACGACGCGGCCGACATCCAGTTCGCGCCGATGGCCATCCCGTTCTCGACGTTACCGATGGAGCGTCCGGCGACCCACATGCCCTCGGTGTCGGCGACTTTGAACACGTAGCCGATGGCGAGGAATAGCAACAGCATCGCCGTGACCATGATGGCTGGGACGAGTTTGAACGAGACGTTCAACCCCTCCGGCAGCAGTCCGCTCTGGAGGAACACTTCCATCATTCCGTCGTCCCTCCGTCGGTCGTCGCGCCTTCTGCGCCGCCGCCGCGGTCACCCGCGACGGTCTGGTGTGAGATGCCGTACTTCTCGTCTAAGGCGTCGCGCTTGCGGGCGTACCAGAACGCGAGGATGAGAGCGCCGGACGGCGCTCCGATGGCGACGAGGAAGTAGTGCAACGGGAAGCCGATGACCGGAAGCGTCGTCGTCATCACGCCCGGCGCGACGGCGGTGAGCGTCACGGGTCCGAAGACGATGAGAGCCCAGATGGCGAACCCGGTCCAGATGATTCGTAAGTGGTCCCGCATGAACGGGGTACTCGGCCGGAGGAGGTTCACCTCACGGCTGAGATAGTCGATGTTTCGGTGGTCGCGGTCCGCCTGCGTGGCCACACCACCGTCCGTCTCGACGTTCGCTTTCGCTTCGTCGGCAGGTGAATGAGTGTCGTTGTCTGTCATAGTATATCTCTGAAGCGGTCGTGTCTCTGTTTCGATTTTGGAAAACCGAATCCCCGGTCAGCCGCCTCCGACCGAACGCCGACTCTCGTCGCCGAACTCGGAGGCCCGGGGTGCGCCGACACTGTCCGATCGGCCGCCGTCCGCGGCGGCTACCAGGCGACAGCACACGACCCTCGCCGCCGGAGTCGTCGGCGTCGGCCGGGGGGCGGCCGTCGGCACCGGCGCGGCGGCGAGCGTACCCTCCGATTCTCCTCGGTCGGACACGCTCAGTTGAATACCCTCGAAACTATAATAATTATTCACAAAGAGGCATAATGGCCAGTTCCGAAGGGCATATTAACCACCGCGGTTATCGGCCGGAAGAGACCGTCGTACGGTAGAATTAGAGTCGGGGTCGATCCGAGCGGAGCGCACCGCGTTCGTGTCGGCTGATAGTTTCCTCGGCGTCGTTCCGGTCGGCGGCCGCGGGTTCACTCGACGTCCGGATCGTCGATGAGCAGCGTCGAGCGGATGAGATTTTCCTGTCCCCGGCGGAGCCGTTCCGAGAGGGACTGGTGGGTGATGCCGAGCATCTCCCCGAGTTCCTCGGCGGTGACGCCGCGCGGGACCTGAAAGTAGCCGTGCTCGGCGGCGGTCGTCAGCGCGTCGAACTGCTCCTCGGAGAGGCCGAACCGCCCCGCCCGAGCGCTCTCGTTCATATCGTACACCTTCTCGACGTCGAAGGAGAGGCCGTGGTCGCTACAGAAGTCGTACGTCGCGGACAGCGAGTCCCGTTCGGGGAACATGATGCGGAGGCGCCAGTTCCCGCCCCGCCCGTGCGCGTCGAGGATAGTCCCCTCCTCTTCGAGGAGGATGTGGATGACGAGGCGGATGTGAGCGACCCACGACATCCGGTAGAGCCGTTCGTCGCCGAGGTTGGCGAGCACCTCGAACTCGGCGACGCTCGAATCCTCTCGCAGGGCGTCCTCGACGGCGTCGAGGTCCGTCCCCTGTGCCCACATGAACGGCATCGCGGAGTCGGAGTCCCGGGCGACGAGTCGTTCGATGTCGAACTCGACGTCGGGGCACCGGTCGAACGTGTCGCTGAGGGCGAACTCCGAGGACGGGATGCGCACGACGGCGATCGTGCTGGTTGACACACTCTGCTAGGCTCATTTCAACTGTAAATCACTTTCGGCGGCTTTTGCTCCGACTTTCGGACGAACGGCGATTCGCTGCGGTCTTCCTGACCGATTGCCCACATCCGCCCGGTCCGAGGTGCGTGTAAGAACTCGGTACTGTTGGAGAAACGAGTCTGAATCTGCAGGCAGACGTATCAATGCTCGTGCGGGTGTCGTGTCACCCGTATGGTAGTAGATGTGACCGACTCCGAGGAAGGTAAAGACGTGGTGAACGAACGCGGAGACAAGATAGGCATCGTGTCCGACGTGCGCCACGGCACGGCGTACGTCGAACCCGACCCGGGCATCACCGACGAGATAAAGGCGAAGCTCGGGTGGGGAGACGTGGACGACGACAACTACCCGCTTCAGGAGGCGCGCATCCGAGAGATAACCGACGACGAGATTCGACTGCGGGAACTGTAGCCCGCGGGGGCCGTCGGGCGAACCGACGGCGAGCGTTTTTTCGCCGCGTCGAAGCGAGAGCGCGAGCGGTTTCTCCGATACCCGCGACGGCGAGAGCGGCGGGCGTCGGTTACCGTTCGGCCGTACTCGCCCGCGCCGCGAGCCATTCGAGGAGCGACGGCACCTGCTCGTGGCTTTCGAGGCGGTAGTCGGCGTCCGTGTCGGGTCTGTCGCCGACGAGGATGCCGATGCCGGACGGTTGGACCGCGCGGAAGGCGTCCTCGTCGGTGGTGTCGTCGCCGACGTACATCGTCCGCCACCCGTCGGGGGCGCGTTCGTCGAGTCGGTCTACCACGCGCCCTTTGTCCCAGTCCACGTCGGGGCGGATCTCACGAATCTGCTTGCCGGAGACGACGTGGATGTCCTCGTCGGACGCCGCGGCCAGTTCCTCGACGGCGGCGACGACTTCCTCGACGTACTCCTCGGGCGTCTGCCGGAAGTGGACGCTCGCCGTGACGCCCTTCTCTTCGACGAAACAGCCCGGAACGTGGTCCAACCGGGAGCGAATCTCCGCGCAGAGGTCCTCTATCGCGGTGCGGGCGGCCACCGCCTCGGGGTGGACCTCCATCTCGCCGTCGATTCGCATCTCCAGTCCGTGGTTCCCGGCGTAGTCGATGCCGTCGACGCCGACCCGTTCGACCACGTCGGCCAGTTGCCGTCCGCTGATGACCGTCACGTCGACGCGCGGGTGTTCGACGAGTTCCTCGACGGCCTCCCGGGAGTCGGGGAAGATCTCCGTCTCCTCGGGGTCCGCGCCGATGGGCGCGAGCGTTCCGTCGAAGTCGAGTCCGAGCGTCAGTCCCTCCGCGTCGTCCAACCACTCGCCGACCTCCGTCGTCCGAGACTGAAAGAGGGGCGTCTCGCCGCCCTCGTTCGGCGACGCTCCGACGTCCTCACTCATCGTCCGACCCCTCCGTTCCGGCGTTCCGCATCGTCGCCACCGTCTCGAAGATGGAGTGCATCCACCGCGACACGTCGGCGTCTTCGACGCGGTTCCGCAGTTCGCGCATCCGTTCGCGCCGTTCGCTGGCGGGCATGCGCAACGCGTCGTCGATGGCGGACGCGAACTCGTCCGTGTTCTGCGGGCGGACGGTGACCGTCCACTCGCCCATGTAGTCGTGCGCGCCCGTCTGGTCGCTGAGGAGGAGGACGCCGTCGCCGTCGTCTCCCTGCGCGGCGACGTACTCCTGTGCGACCAAGTTCATGCCGTCCCGGAGGGGACTGATGAGGGCGATGTCGCTGTGCGTGTACGCCCCGTACAGCGCCTCGTCCGAGAGATGCGCGGTCGTGTACACTATCGGCTCCCACTCGTCGGTGCCGAAGCGCTCGTTTATCCGCGCCGCCTCCTCCTCTACCTCCGTCTGGATGTCCATGTACTCCTCTATCTCCGACCGACTCTTCGAGCCGATCTGCACGTGGGTGAGCGACCCCCGCCACTCGGGGGAGTCCTCCCACAGTCGCTCGAGGGCCTCGAACCGTTCGGGGATGCCCTTGGTGTAGTCTAAGCGGTCGACGCCCACGCTGACTCGCTTCTCGTTAAGGTGGTGTTCGTCCGCGAACTCCGCCCAGAACGACTCGGCCGCCTCCGACTTCGCGCCCGTTCGGATGGTGTCCACCGAGACGCCCAGGGGGAACGCCTCGATGGTCGTCGTCTTCCCACGGAAGGTGATCTCGGCGGCGTCTCTATCGACTTCCGCGTCGGGGAACGTCTGCTCTACGCACTCCATGAAGTTCTCCCCGTACCGCGGGACGTGGAAGCCCAAGAGGTCGTTCCCGAGGAGGCCGGAGATTATATCCTCGCCGTGCGGGCACGCCCGGAACATGTCCCACCCGGGCCACGGGATGTGCCAGAAGTGCGCGAGAAACGCGCCGTCGGGGACCCGCGATTCGAGCATCCGCGGCGCGAGGCTCAGGTGGTAATCCTGGAACCAGACGATGGTCGATTCGCCGACGTGTCTCGCCACGTTGTCGACGAACTGGTCGTTCACCGCCTCGTAGTCCTGCCAGTACGCCGCTTCCGAGTGGACGTTCATCAGCATCGAGTGGCAGACGGGCCAGAGAACTCGGTTGCTGAATCCGAGGTAGTAGTTCTCGACCTGCTCCTCGGAGAGCCACACCCGGTTGAGCGTGTACGTGCCCTCCTCTTTCTCCTCGTCGGGCGGGACGGTAACGTGGCCGTCGTCGTCGACGACGTCCCTGTCGGCACTCCCGTCGCCCCACGCTATCCACGTCCCGTTTCGCTCGCGCATCGCCGCGTCCAACGCCGATGTCAGTCCCCCGGTCGGGCGACTGACGTTTATTCCGCCCTCGTCGTCGTATTCGTGCCGGTACGGCTGCCGGTTGGAGACGACGACGACGTCGTCCGTCGTCTGCGTACTCCGTCCGTCTCTCTCGGAGGCCGACGCTCGCCGACTCGACAGCGAGGACGACACGTCTGAGACGTTCATTCATAAATACAATGCGCTGCTTCTCGGCTAATCGTTCGGCCTGCAGGTGCCAGCATATGTGGCTCCTCGGAGCCTCTATCCGCCATTTAGGCCTTTCGGCGAGAACGTCTTCGAAGGCGAAACGAGTCGCGGGCGCGGGGGGTTAGAACGATTGGTCGGATTTCTCGTCGGAGTCGTCCTCTATCCCTCGGTCGCTGTATCGCTGTCTGCCCACCGCCTCGCCACCGACCATGTTGAGGATGCTCTGTTGGACTTCGTTGGGCGATTGGAACTCCTCGTCGCCCCTGCCGGCGAGAACCTCCTCTACGGTCGTCGTCCCGTCGGAGATGTTGAGTTCGTGGTCGCCGTACTTCTCTACGACCTCCTCTTTCGAGATCGGATACTCCTCCTCGTCGAGTTCGTCCGCCAGCGAACCGAACTCGACTCCCATCTCTTTCTCCTCGGCGTCCTCGTTCTCGTCGAGATCTTCGTCGCTCATGCACCGAAACTTACTCGCGTTTTCATCAACTCCTTGTGCCTGCCAATGCCGGGTGATTCGGGCCTCTGACGCCGCCGTCGCAGTTCGGACCGTTCCGTCTCCTCGAAGATGCTCTCACGCGACAACTCTCGGCGCGAATCGACCTTGCGAAAGTAAGGTCGGCGGCGTTTACCTGAGGGAAATTGTCACCACTTTTACACCCTCCTTTTTTGCGCCGAGGGGTCGTACAACGCGCGGCCCGAGGCGCAACAACCCGGACCAAACGATCCGCGACGAACGGAGTGAGTCGCGGTCGGTCGAGGTCACTCTCGCTTCGCGCCGGGTTCGTCACCGCGCTATTCCGCCTTTCCATCGCTCCGGGAGAAATTCGTTCTCCCGTGCTCTCGTTCGCCTTCGGCTCACGGAAACTTCGCTCGCTCGAAAAGCCGGACCGAAAGGGAGGTCAGTTCAGTCCTTTCGCTTCGCGCCGGGGTTCGTCACCGCGCCGTTGGCGGCCGACCCGAAGTCGTTGCCGTACTTCGCGAGGACGCCGGAGGTGTAGTTCGGCGGGTGCGGTTTCCACTCCTCTCTTCGCTCTGCGAGTTCCTCTTCGGAGAGGTCCACGGAGAGTTCGCGGTTCTGGATGTCGACGGTCACCTCGTCGCCGTCCTCGAGGAGGGCGATGGGTCCTCCGACGGCCGCCTCGGGCGCGACGTGACCGACCATCGGGCCGCGGGTCGCTCCGGAGAACCGACCGTCCGTCAGAAGCGCCACGTCGTCCTCGTGTCCCTGTCCGACGACGGCGGCGGTGACGCCGAGCATCTCGCGCATGCCGGGGCCGCCCTGCGGCCCCTCGTTGCGGATGGCAATGACGTCGCCCGATTCGATGTGGCCATCCTGGACGTACTCCATGGCGTCCTCCTCGTTCTCGAAGACGCGGACGGGGCCGGCGTGGTGGAACTTGTCGTCGCCGGTCACCTTCAGCACCGCGCCGTCGGGCGCGAGGTTGCCCTTCAGGATCTTGATCGCGCCCTCCTCCTGGTAGGGGTCGTCGACGGTGTAGATGAAGTCGCCATCGATCTCGTCGTCGTCCGGGAGGTCCAACCGTTCGAGTTCCTCCTCGATGGTGCGGCCGGTGACAGTCATCGCGTCGCCGTGGAACAGGCCGGCGTCGAGGAGTCGGCGGATGACGACGGGGACGCCGCCCTCCTCGTAGAGGTCGTTCATCACCTTCGTGCCGCCGGGTTGGAGGTTCGCGATCTTCGGCGTGCGCCGGGATATCTCGTCGAACTCGTCGATTTCGAGGTCGATTCCGGCCTCGGCGGCGAGTGCGAGCAAGTGGAGGACGGCGTTCGTCGACCCGCCGACGGCCACCTGCAGGGCGATGGCGTTCTCGAAGGACTTCTTCGAGAGGACGTCGGAGGGGCGGATGTCGTTCTCGACGGCGTCGAGGACGGCCTCGCCGGACCGGCGGGCCACCTCGTAGCGTTCCTCGGACTCGGCGGGCGCGCCCGCGGTTCCGAGCGGTGCCATCCCGAGTGCCTCGCTGATGGACGCCATCGTGTTCGCCGTGAACATCCCGCCGCAGGACCCCGCGCCGGGGCAGGCGTTGCGCTCTAACTCGTCGAGTTCGTCGGCGCTCATCTCGCCCTCGGCGTACGTGCCGACGCCCTCGAAGACGCTCTGGACGGTCACTTCCCGGCCCTCGTGTTCGCCGGGCATGATGGACCCGCCGTAGAGGAACACGGAGGGGAGGTCCGTCCGGATGGACGCCATCATCATCCCCGGGAGGTTCTTGTCGCACCCGGCGACGGTGACGAGGGCGTCCATCCGTTCGCCGAAGGCGACGAGTTCGACGGAGTCGGCGATGACCTCCCGAGAGATGAGGGAGGCCTTCATCCCCTCGGTCCCCATCGAGATGGCGTCCGAGATGGTGATGGTGCCGAACTCGATGGGCATCCCGCCGGCGTCCTCGACGCCCTCGATGGCGGCGTCGGCCACGTCGTCCAGGTGGACGTTACACGGGGTGATGTCCGCGGCGGGGTTGGCGATGCCGACCATCGGCGACCCCAAGTCCTCGTCGTCGAACCCCATCGCGCGGAACATCGCGCGGTGCGGGGCGCGGTCTGCACCCTCGGTGACCTCCGAACTCTGTAGGTTCGGGTCCTTTCCGTGAGAGAACGCCTCGTCCTCGTCGGCGTCCCCCCGCGGGGTTTGTTGGCTCATATCCCGTCGTTGCTTCCCGACCGGCTTAAAGCACACCGAACCACCAGCATTCGCCCCCGAAACGCCTCCGGATGCGGCACTCATTCACCATCATCGTCAATTAGGTATATTTGTGAAGTAATAGTACGTAACTCGTGCTATGGTAACCCATGGTTCGGACGACGACGCGACGAACAGACGCGGCCGACGACGCGAATCGGACCGGGAGGCCGCCCGGCGCGCGGCCCGAAACGGCGACGCGCACGTCTCGGAGTTCGGCCCGCGGAACGGCGACGCCGACGGGGAGGCGGAGTCGGCGGAGACGACCGAGTTGGGGGACGGATCCGGCGACGAGACGGTTCGCGCGGCGCTTACGAGGCGGACGTTCCTCGGAGCGCTCTCGGCGACCGGACTCGCGGCGTCGATTCGGGCGTTCGCCGGACGGGGCTCGGCCGCCTCGGGCGAACCCGCTCACTTCCAGTACTTCCACGAGACGTGGCCGACCATCACGGAGAACCTCTCGACGGTGGCCGATCGGGGGTACGACGCGGTGTGGATTCAAGCGCCGCAGCGAAGCGACATCTCGTGGTCGGAGCAGAACGGGCGCAACGACCCGCCGTTGGGGTACCAGCCCGTCGATTTCACCACGTTCGACAGCGAGTTCGGCACGGAGGAAGACCTCCGAAACCTGATAGACGAAGCGCACGCGCAGGGGTTGGAGGTGTACGTCGACTGCGTGATGAACCACATGGCGACGGGCCACGACTACGAGTTCCCGCGGTTCTCCTACGACGACTTCCACCACGACGTGGGGAGCATCGACGACTGGAACGACGACCACCAGGTCGAACACGGCGAACTCCTCGGCTTACCGGACCTCGCGCAGTACGAGTCGTCCACCTCGTCGTACGTCCGGAGCGAACTGATGAACTACATGGAGAAAATCGCCGGGACGGGCGCGGACGGGTACCGCTTCGACGCGGTCAAGCACGTCGAGGAGAAGTACTGGCGCGACCACGCGAACCCGAAGGCCGACGAACTCGGGATGGCCCGCATCGGCGAGGTGTACAGCGGCAGTCTCGACTACGTGCAGACGTACGTTGACACGGGCATGGACGCCTTCGACTACCCGCTGTACTTCGTCCTCGACCGGGTCTTCGAGGAGGGCGACATGAGCCAACTGCAGGGGGCCGGGTTGGTCGCCCAAGACCCGTGGCACGCGCACCCGTTCGTGCAGAACCACGACGAGGGCGCGCCGTCGCAGTACCACCTCGCCCACGCCTTCGTCCTCACGACGGAGGGCGTCCCGATGGTGTACAACCTCTATCCGACCGAGATACTCGACGATAGCGCCATCAACAACATGGTGTGGGTGCGCGACAACCTCTGCGGCGGCGAACTGCACTGGCGGCACGCCTCCTCGAATCTCGCCGTCTACGAACGGTACAACAACCTGCTCGTCGGCATCAACAACGACCCGAACGGGTCGCACACCCAGCGCGTGTACACCTCGTGGACGAACCGGACGCTCAACGACTACAGCGGTAACGCGGACGACGTGACGACCGACGGTGACGGGTACGTGGACGTGACCGTCCCCGCCGAGTCGTGGGTGTTCTACGCGCCGCCCTGACCGCGCCACCGCGGCGCGGCCTCACTCCTCCCCGTCGCGGGAGGCCAGTCCGACGAGGTGCGGCACCTCGGGGACGATTATCTCCTCGGTGCCGAGGCGCGCGGCGTTCTCGCTCCCGGGCAGACAGAAGATGATGACCCCCCGAGAGACGCCCGCGGCGGCGCACGTCCCGACGACGCGCGTGCCTATCTCCTCGTACGACAGTCGGCGGAACAGTTCGCCGAACCCCGGCAGTCGCTTCCTGAGGATGTCGTCCACCGCTTCGACGGTCACGTCGTCGGGCGTCACGCCCGTGCCGCCGGCGGTGACGACGGCGTCTACGTCCTCTCGGTCCACGAGGTTGTCCACGGTGGCCTGAATCCCGTCGAAGTCGTCGTCCACCAGTTGGCGCGTGACCACCTCGTGGCCCGCCTCGTCGAACGCCGCGACGACGGCGTCGCCCGCCGGGTCGTCGTCGAGCGAACGCGTCGAGGAGATGGTGACGACGGCGACGCCGACGGTTTCGACGTCGTGTTCGTGGTGGTCGTCGTGGTCGTGGTGATCGTCGTGTTCGTGGCGATGGTCGTCCCCGTCGGAGTCGTGTTGATGGTCGGCGGCCTCGTGGTCGGCGTCTATCTGTGGTCCGTCGTTCATACGCCGACGTTCGGACGGGACGGGGAAAATCGTGCGGACGGAGCGCGGTATTTAGTGGGTCCCGCCCCACGGAACTGGTATGCAGGCAGTCCAATTCGCGGAGCACGGCGACCGAGACGTCATCGAGTACGGCGAGTTCCCCGACCCCGAACCGGACCGCGGCGAGGTGGTCGTGGACGTGAAGGCGGCGGCGCTGAACCACCTCGACGTCTGGACGCGGCGCGGACTGCCCGGGCTCGACTTGGAGATGCCGCACGTCCCCGGCAGCGACATGGCCGGCGTCGTGGACGAGGTGGGCGAGAGCGTGACGCGGTTCGAGGAGGGCGACCGCGTGGCTCTCATCGCGGGCGTCTCGAACGGCGACGACGAGTTCTCCCGACACGGCGACCCGACGTTGGCACCCGACTTCCGCATCATCGGCGAACACGTGCGCGGCGTCCACTCGGAGTACGCCGCCGTCCCCGCGGAGAACCTCGTCCCCGTCCCCGAGGGCGTCAGGTGGGAGACCGCCGGGTCGGCGTCGCTGGTCTTTCAGACGGCGTGGCGGATGCTCGTGGACCGCGCCGACGTTGACCCCGGCGAGAAGGTCCTTGTCCACGGCGCTTCGGGCGGCGTCGGCCACGCGGCCGTCCAAATCGCCGACTACGCGGGCGCGGAGGTGTTCGCCACCGCATCCACCGACGAGAAACTGGAGTACGCCGAAGACTGCGGCGCGGACCACCTCATCAACTACGAGGACGAGGAGTTCGCGGGGCGCGTCCGCGAGATAACCGACAAGCGCGGCGTGGACGTCGTCGTGGACCACATCGGGGAGGCGACGTACGAGGACTCCCTGAAGAGTCTGCGGAAGGGCGGCCGTCTCGTCACCTGCGGGGCGACGACCGGCGGGAACCCCGGCGCGGGCCTGAACCGCATCTTCTGGAACCAACTGCAGGTCATCGGGTCAACGATGGCGACCCCCGGACAGGCCGACGACGTCCTCGAACTCGTCTGGGACGGCACCTTCGAACCGCGCATCCGCGAGGTGCTTCCGATGAGCGAGACGGCGCGCGCACACGAGATGATAGAGAACCGTGAGGGCTTTGGCAAGGTAGTCGTAATCCCCGATAGTGAACTCTGACGGCATCGACGAGACGCAAAGCGTCTCGTCCGCAGACCGGAACGCGAAGCGTTCCGGTGACACCGGCGAGCGACGCTCGTCGGCTACTCGGACGCAGTCCGATACAGAGGGGGGCTACGTCCACCGCCCGGACGGCGAACCCGTGCCCGAAGGGCCCGAACCCTCCGGATTCGGGCGAACCGGCTGGGGACTCGTGGTCGTGTTAGTGTTCTGTACGCTCGTCGTCCCGGGACTCATCTACCTGCGCCCGACGTTCCTCGGGTCGTTCGGCGTCCCGTACGTCGTGGCGTTGCTCGTCCTCCCGTTGCTCCCCGCCGTCGTCCTCGGTCTCACCGCGGTGTGGTCTATGACCGGCGCGACGAACGGCGGCCGACGCGACGACGACTGACCGGCGTCTCCTCGTTTTGCGGTCCGACATAAGCGTTGGCGACAACTCTTATATCTATCCGTGGGTGAGAACGTCACGCACAGATGTTCGAGCAATTTTCGAGCGGCTACTACCTCGGCCGGTTGTACGTCGAACCGTACGACGGCGAGGTGCCCGCCATCCACCGGACGGACCACGAGAGAGTCAACGAGGAGTTGTACGCGGACGAGGGGGTGACGCCACTCGACGCGCCCCTCGTCATGAAGTTAGAGCAGACGCACATCCCCGTCCTCGGGGACGAGTCCGTCCCGTCGGGGACCCTCGCCGTCCCGAGTTCGTTCGCCGACGAGGGCCTGCCGGACGACCGCGACGTCCTCCTCGCGAAGCGAGAACGCGCGGCCGAACTGCTCCGGTACTCGGGCTACAAGTTCGGCGACGACGCCGCCGTGGCGTAGCACGCTCACGACGCCGATTCTTTTCGCGACTTCGGTACGGATAGCCGGACGCTTACGGCCAAAGCCCGCGGCTCTCGTGTGCGTCGGCGATCCGCGAGAGGGCGACGACGTACGCGCCGTCGCGCCACGTGATGTCGCGTTCTTCGACCTCCCGCCGGACGGCGTTCCACGCGGAGAGCATCTCCTCTTCGAGTTCCTCGTTCACCCTGTCGCGCGACCACGAACGGCGGTTGATGTCCTGAAGCCACTCGAAGTAACTCACCGTCACGCCGCCCGCGTTCGCGAGGATGTCGGGCACTATCGGGATGTCCCTCTCGGCGAGAATCGAGTCCGCGACGAACGTTATCGGCCCGTTCGCGCCCTCGACTATCATGTCCGCCTGGACGTCCCCGGCGTTGTCCTCGGTGATGACGTTCCCGATGGCCGCCGGAATCAGGAGGTCCACGTCGAGTTCCAGTATCTCCTCGTTGCCGATGGTCTCGTCGGCGTAGGTCGTCACCGCCTCCGGTTCTTCGTTGTGGGAGGGTATCGCGCGGGTGTCGAGTCCGTCGGGGTCGTAGGCCGCGCCGTTCACGTCGCTGACGGCGACGACGGTCGCCCCCCAATCGTCGAGCAACTGGGCGGCGTTCGCGCCGACGCTTCCGAACCCCTGCACGGCCACCGTCGTCTCCTTTATCGGGTAGTCGTAGTAGTCCAGTAACTTTCGGGCGATGATGGCGACGCTCCGCCCAGGCGCTTCTTCTCGGCCCTTACTTCCGCCGATGACGGGCGGTTTGCCCGTCACCACGCCGGGTATCGTCTCGGCCTCCTGGACGCTGTAGGCGTCCATGATCCACGCCATCGTCTGCGCGTCGGTCCCCATGTCCGGCGCGGGAATGTCCGTCATGGGGCCGATGACGTTCCGCAGTTCGTTGGTGAAGCGGCGGGTCAACCGCTCGATTTCGTCGTCGCTCAACTCCTTCGGGTTGACGACGACGCCGCCTTTCGCACCGCCGAAGGGGATATCGACCACCGCGCACTTCCACGTCATCCACATCGAGAGGCCGATGCACTCCTCGCGACCGACGTGCGGGTGAAAGCGCAGGCCGCCCTTGAACGGCCCCCGCACGCTGTCGTGTTGGGCGCGATACCCACGGAACATCTCGACGGTGCCGTCGTCCTGTTCGAGGGGGACGGTCACTTCGTGGACCGCCGCGGGGTGGTTGAGTCGTTCGACGATGTTCGGGTCGACGTCGAGGTACGATGCGGCTTGGTTGAGTTGGTGTCGAGCGGTGTCGAGCGCGGTTTCCGGCGGCGTTTCCGTAGAGTGTCGAGTACTCTCGTCTGTCGGAGAGGTATCCTGGGACATTGTAAAAACGTGGGAGGAAACTATTCGAGCGATTTCGCCCGGTTCTGGAAGTCGCCGCCGCACTCCGAACACTCTCCCGGATGGGTTTCAGACTCGACGATGGCGCCGCACTCGAGACATTCGTACTCGGAGGAATGGTCCGACGTGTCGTCCTCAACGTCTTGCCCGTGAGGCATACTCGGACGTGCGAGCGCCAGGTGTAAGTATTAATCGTAATAGTAATATTAGGGACATATTCTCCCCCTAGAGGCGAACGGAGCAGTTCGAACGCGTCGGGTCGCGCGTCCGGCCGGAAGCGCCTCGTTCGGCGGTCCGTCGGAAGAGGGGCAGACCCCGTCGTCCGTCGAGTCCGCATCCCTCTCTCCGTAACTGACACACCGCTTCGCTTCAACGCCGCGAACGGACCGCCTCCCGCCGTCGCGCGGCGAGTCTAAGCAACTCTGAAGTACCCCGGGTCCGCGCGTCGAACCATGCTGGACGAGTTGCTGGGGCGGGCGGAACTGAAGGAGCGAATCGAGGAGTTAGAGGAGGAGAAGCGACACCTCGAACGCCGCGCCGAGGCCGAGGAGGAACGGCGAAGCGAGGCCGTCCGCGAACGGCAGGAGGCGGAAGCGGAGATAAACCGCTTGGAGACGCGCGTCGAGGAACTCGAACACCGCGTCGAACGACTCTCCGAAGACGGCGAGGCGGAGGTGGAGTTCCGCGGGACGGAGGACCTGCGCGGCGACAGGCTGGAGGAGGTGCTCTCGCGTCTGGACTCCGTCACCACCGGCCCCGAGGGTGCGCTCTCGGCGATGGTCGAGGACCGCGTCCCGGAGTCGGTGGCGGACGCACTCGGCGAACGGGCGGCCCTCGTCCGCCGCGCCGCGCCGTGTCTCGTCTACACCGACGACGCCGGCGTCGTCTCCGCCGTCCTCGAACCGCCGACGCCGCCCGCGGCGTTCGACGAGTGGGGGTCGTCGTTCCGCGTCGACCGGTCGTGGTTCCGACCGGAGGGGAGCGTCCGCGTCGCCCTCGTTCGCTCGGACCTGTTCGCCCTCGGTCGCTTCGACGGCGAGGAGGTCACCCTCGAAGACGACGTGGAGTCGGACGTGATGAACGCCCACTCGAAGGGCGGGTTCTCGCAGGCGCGGTTCGAACGGCGGCGCGACGAACAGGTGTCGAACCACGTCGACCGCTCGAAGGAGGTGCTTCAGGCGCACGCGGCGGACGGCGACGGGGACGGGACGCTGGTCGTCCTCGGGGAGCGAACCGTCCTCGGGGAGTTCGAGGGGTTGGCGGACCACCGCGCGACGGTGGACGCTTCGGGCGAACCGGAGGAGGCCCTCCGCGAGGCGGTCCGGGAGTTCTGGACCACCCGGCTGTCGCGCCTCTGAGTCGCCCCGGAACCACCGGAGATTAAGCCCACCCTTCGCGTCAGGTGTCACCATGAGTACCGCACGGACTGACGGCGACCGAACTCGGGTCGTCGTCCTCGCGCACGAGAAGTTCCCCGAACGGGCGAAGACGGCCACGGGCGTCCTCAAGTACGCCGACTACGACGTGGTGGCGGTCCTCGACCGGGACAACCCCGGCACCTCGGCTTCGGACCACCGCCGCGACCTGCCGGACGTCCCGATCGTTGAGTCGATGGACGACGCGCCCGAGGCGGACGCCCTGTTGGTCGGCATCGCCCCCATCGGCGGCGGGTTCGACGAGACGTGGCGCGACGACGTGCAAACCGCCATCGAACGCGGCTGTGACGTCATCGCGGGCCTGCACTACTTCCTCACCGAGGACGAGGAGTTCGCCGAACTCGCCGCCGAACACGGCGTCGAACTGAACGACGTGCGGAAGCCCCACGACGACCTGAGCGTCGCGCAGGGCCGGTCGGCCGAGGTGGACGCCGACATCGTCCTCACCGTCGGCACCGACTGCTCGGTGGGCAAGATGACCGTCTCCTTGGAACTGGTCGAGGCGGCGCGCGAACGCGGCATCGACGCCGGGTTCATCCCCACCGGCCAGACGGGCATCATGATCGCGGGGTGGGGCAACCCCATCGACCGGGTGGTCAGCGACTTCACCGCCGGCGCGGTAGAGGAGATGATTCTGGAAGTCGGCGACGACTACGACGTGCTGTTCGTCGAGGGGCAGGGGAGCATCACCCACCCCGCCTACTCCGCGGTCACCTGCGGCATCCTCCACGGCGCAATGCCCGACGCGATGGTCCTCTGTCACGTCGAGGGGCGCGACGCCATCCACGGCTACGAGGACTTCGAGATACCGCCCGTCTCCGAGTACGTGGACCTCTACAAGAACCTCGCCGCGCCCGTCCGCGAGGGGTCCGTCGTCGCCGGCGCGTTGAACACTTCCCACCTCGACGGCGACGACGCCGCGCGCGAGGCCGTCGACTCCTACGGGGAATCGCTCGGCGCGCCCGCGACGGACCCCGTCCGCTTCGACGCCGACGAGATTCTCGACGCGGTGCTGGGGGCGGAGTAGATGACGCTGACGACGGAGTTCGAGCGGGTGTCGTACCCGCTGGCCGACGACTTCACCATCTCCCGCGGGACGCAGACGGAGGCCGAGAACGTCGTCGTCCGCGTCACCGACGACGGCGGGATGACGGGCGTCGGCGCGGCGGCCCCCTCCGCGCACTACGGCGAGACGGCCGACACCGTCGAAGCCGTCCTGCCGGACCTCCTGCGCGAAGTCGAGTCCGTCGGCGACGCCCACGCGATAGCGCGGATCGAGCGACGGATGAAGGAGGCGGTCAACGAGAACCCGGCGGCCCGCGCCGCAGTCAGTATCGCCCTCCACGACCTGGCCGCGAAGCGTCTCGGCCTCCCCCTCTACCGGCAGTGGGGGCTGGACGCCGACGACTGCCCGCCCACCTCGTTCACCATCGGACTGGACGAGACCGAGCGGATCAGAGAGAAGACGGAGGCGGCCGTCGAGTCCGGCTATCCGGTCCTGAAGGTGAAACTCGGCACCGACCGCGACGAGGAGATAGTCGAGGCGGTCCGAGAGAGCGCGCCCGACGCGACGATTCGCGTGGACGCCAACGAGGGGTGGACGCCCCGCGAGGCGGTCCGGAAGTCGGAGATGCTCGCGGAGTACGGCGTCGAGTTCATCGAGCAACCCGTCCCCGCGGAGGACCCCGAGGGGCTGAAGTTCGTCTACGAGCGGAGCGCACTCCCGATAGCGGCCGACGAGTCCTGCGTGACGCTCGAAGACGTGCCCGCCGTCGCCGACCGGACGGACATCGTGAACCTGAAACTGATGAAGTGCGGCGGCCTCTCGGAGGCCACGCGGATGGTCCACGCCGCCCGCGCGCACGGACTCGAAGTGATGCTCGGCTGTATGGTGGAGTCGAACGCCGCCATCGCCGCCGCCTGCCACCTCGCGCCCCTTCTCGACTACGCCGACTTGGACGGCGCACTCCTCCTCGAAGCGGACGACTACGAGGGCGTCCTAATCGAGGACGGGGAGATTCTCCTCGACGGCCTGGACCGGAGCGGAACCGGCGCGCGGCGGAGCGACTGAGCGCTCTTCGCCGACCCTAGGCTCGCTCCCACGTGGCGAACGCCCGTCCGGTCGCCGCCTTCTCGACGTACTCTCGTTGCATCGCGCGGACGGCGTCCGGGAGCGTCTCGCCCGCGTCGAGTCGTTCGCGGACGCGGGCGCGCTTCCACGCGCTCGGAGAGGTGTGCGTGGCGCTCTGTCGCGCCTCTATCGGCGAGAGGAGCCACTCGGCCGTCTCGTCCTCGACGCCCAACTCGCGCAGGCCGTGCCGCGCCAGCGAGAACACCTCGTCGCGGACGGCGGGCGTCGCGTCGATTCGGTCGCCGTGGCTGCCGACCCACTCCAAGTCGGCGGCGGGTCCGTCCGCGACGGCGGCGTAGAAGGAGTCGCGGGCGTCCTCCCACGCCAGGCCCTTGACGGGGTGGTCCGCGACGACGATTCCGCGGACGAGTCCGACGACCAACGCCTGCAGGCCGACGGTGTCGCGGACGGTCGGTTGCGTCGGGAGGGGTCTGTACTCGATTCTGACCGACGCGTCGTCGTTTCCGGGGGCCGCCGACCCCCCGTCGTCGACGTGGGGCACGTCGCCGCCGAAGACGGGTCGGACCCACCGCCAGAACGTGCCGCGCTTGGTGACGAACTCCGGGACGGACGAGGCGTAAGAGGCGTCACCGTCGGCCTCCGCGTCCGCGTCGCCGTCGTCGCCCGCCTCCGAGAGGACGGGCGCGAGCGTCTCGTCTTCGACGATTCGGTCGATTACCTCCGCCACGTCGTCGTAGTCCTCGGGGACGCGGCACTTCTCGATGCCTCCGACGTTGACCGACCGCTCGAACACCGGGACGCGACACTCGTGGGGCGTCTCAGAGAGAACGTCCTCGGCGTCGAGTCCCTCGTAGCGGTCCGCCGGGAGGAACGGCGAGTTCGCCGAAAGCGACAGCACCGGCCCCATCGTTCGCGTTGCGACGTTGAGGTATCGGGGCAGGTCCGTCGCCGTCGGAATCTGCAGGTGCGGCTGAATCGACGTGGTGAGCGACTCCACGAGGATGGACCGGGCGTCGTCGAGTCCGGGCAACCCGACGGGGATGCGACCCCCGTCGCGCGCCCGAATCGCCGCGTCGATGGCGACGTAGCGCGGAATCGGGCGCATGTTCTCCGGGAGGAACACGCCGTCCGTCTCCGTCCCCGCGTCGAGGTACGCCGCCGTGCCCTCCGCGGGCGGCACCGTCCACATCCCGTCGAGGACGAGTCTGCGGTCGGCCTCCTGAAGCACCGTTCGCGCGCCCGCGAGCGCAGTCTCCAGCGTCGCCGCCTGCCGCCGGAAGCCGGTTCCGGCCGCGGCGTCGGGGTGGGTGTGCACCTCGACGTTGTGGACGCCGAGTTCCGGACTGCAGTTCGGGGCGTCGAACGCCGCCTCCGGGACGGGCGCGAGTCGCCCGTCGGCGTCCACCGCGTACGCCTCCAGTTCGAGGCCGACCGAGAAGTGGCGGTTGTCGAGCCGACCCGACCGGACGTCTTCGAGGACGTCGTCGGCCTGCGCCTCGACGCGTCGCTGGAACTCCGCGCTCGTCTCGGACGCCGCCGCGCGCCGAACCGCCTCGGTCAGCTCGTTCATCCCGTAACTGTCACCGCCCCGTCGGATTGAGGCTTGCGGCGACGCCGCCCTCAGTCGAGGTTCTCGTTCCGCGTCTCCGACCGGAGGATGAACGGCCCGATGGAGAGGGTGCGCTTTGCCGCCGTGGCGATGCGGAGGATGAACGAGAGCAGTATCGTGAAGGGGAAGACGGCGACGGCGGTGGCCGCGGTGACCGTCCACACCATGTTGTCCACGCCGAACGTCGTCCCCGTGATGGTGCCGGGGTTGTCGAGATAGAGGATGGCCGCCGTCGACACGAGGAGCGACGGCACCGCCGCGTACAGCATGGCCCGCGAGAGGTTGATGAGTTCCCACTGGAAGTAGAGCGTCTTGAAGTGCTCTCTGGCCGGGCCGAAGTACGTCAGCACGTTCACGAGTTCGTCGAACGCCTCGTCGACGGCCTCGGGCAGTTCGTCCTCGTACTCGTTTCGGAGCCGTCGCGCCTGATATATCTTCCACGAGTAGTTGAAATCTAACGCGGCGAACAGCACGTCGAACGTCCCGAACTGGCCGCCTTCGAGTTCGTCGGATACCTCGGAGGCGTTCTCCCGCAACTCGTCGACGTACTCCTCGAGGCGCGAGCGAAACTCCGCGTCCCCCTCTCCGTCGTCTCCCGTCGAGAGGGCCTCTCCGAGCGTCTCGGCGCGGTCCGAGACGGCGACGACGAGCGCTCTGAGGAACGCCGACGGCTCGGGCGGCGCCGCGGTGACGTCTAAGTCCTCCTCCACGTCGCGGCGGAACTCCATCGCGCCGGACATCCGCTGTCTCTGGTCGCCCAGCGGACCGAGTTCCTGCGAGAGGACGAGCGAGTTGATGGAGACGACCAGCGTCACGCCGGTGATCGTCGCCGTCAACAGGGCTTGAAACAGCGTCTCGACGGGGTCGGCCGACTTCATCGCCGCCCGGAGCGGTACCGGGTCGAGGACGCCGAGGACGATGAGCGACGCGAACACCAAAACGAGCGGAACGGCGGAGACGAACCACCGATTCGCTTCCAACAACAACCACAGTTTCAGGCGATTCTCGCCCGCGCGCTTCCGCATCGTGTCGCTCGGTTCCCCCTCGCTCGACTCCGTGTTGTTCCCGTCGGAGACCATCGGTCGTGCCGACGTTCAGCGACGGGCGCTAAAGGAGTCGTGGCCGCCCGTCGGCGGCGCTGACAGTCGGGAGAACCGACCGGCGACCCTCATGCGTCGTCTTCGTTCTTCAGTTCCTCCAGTTCGGCCTCGACCTCCTCGTCGGCGACGTCCGCGTCTGCCGCCTCGGCGTCCGCCTCCGTCTCGGCGTCCGCCGCCTCGACGTCTTCGCTCTCCTCCGGCGCGGGGCCTCTGCCCATCTCGGCTTTCAGCGTCTCCAGTTCCGTATCGACCTCTCTGGAGGACCGCCCCGATTCGAGTTCGCGGTCGATGGAGTCCTTGTCGGAGAGGGCGTCGTCGAACGCGCCCGTGTCAGCGAGTTCGTCCATCGCGGCCGACCGCGCCTCCATCTCGTCGGTCCGGTCCTCGGCGCGTTCGAGGGCGCGGCCCACGTCGGCCATCTCGTCGCCGACGCCGGACATCGCCTCGGAGACGCGCGTGGAGGCCTCCGCCGCGTCGTAGCGGGCCTTCATCGTCTCCTTCTTCGTGCGGAACTCCTCGATGCGGTTCTGCAGTTGGTTCTTCTTGTCGACGAGGGTGTCCTGCGTCTCTTGGAGGTTGGCTATCTGGGTCTCCAAGTCCTCTATCTGGTTCATCTTCGACTGCTTCTTCTCCAACGCCTGCCGCGCGAGGTCGTCGCGGTCCTGATTGACCGCCTCGCGCGCCTGTTCGTTGTGCTTCTCGACGTTCTCTTCGAGGCGTCGCTTCTGAATCTCCAGTCGCTTCTTCTGGGTCGTCAGGTCCGCGATGCCCTGTTTGACCTGCTGGAGTTCGTCCCGCATCTTCTCGTAGGAGTAGTCCAGTGTCTCTCCCGGGTCTTCGGTCCGATTGAGGATGGCGTTTATCTTCGACCGAATGACGTACGACGTGCGCGAGAGGATTCCCATACCCCCTTTTTGGTCACGTCGGGCTTAAAACCTCACGCGACAGAGAGGTTGTATGGCCGAGACGGTTCTCGTTCCCGGCGGCCGAGACGTCCGGGCGTCGCTGGACGAAGCGGACGGCGGAGACGCGGCGGCGTGCGTCGTCGCCTGTCCGCCGCACCCCCAACAGAGCGGACACCGCGGCGACGACAGACTCGTCGCCGTCAGCGACGAACTGACGGCCCGCGGCGTCGATTGCCTCCGGTTCGACTACGGCGCGTGGGACGAGGGGTACGGCGAGAAGGCGGACGCGAGGAACGCCGTCGCGTGGGCGCGGGAACGGTACGACCGCGCGGGCCTCTTCGGGTTCAGTTTCGGCGCGACGGTGGCGCTTCTCGCCGCCGCGGAGGGCGCGCCGACAGAGGCCGTCTCCGCACTCGCGCCGACGGCCCGCCTCGCCGACGACCTGGACGCGGCCGCGTCGTTCGACGACATCCCCGTCCCCGTCCAAGTGCTGTACGGGACGCGCGACGACACCGTCGAGTGGGAACCCGTGGTCGAACGGGCGCGAGAGACGCACCAGAGCGTCGAGGAGTTCAGCGCGGACCACTTCTTCGTCGGGCAGGCCGGGAAAGTCGCGGTTCGGGCGGCCGATTTTCTGCTCACCTTCCTTCAGGCGACGGACTCGCGGTAGCCGACTCGGACCCAGACGACGACGGCGACGAGTCCCGCGACGACGACGAACGTCCAGAACGCCGCCCCCACCGCGCCGCCGCCGCTCTCGAAGACGACGCCGACTGCGACGCCGACGACGAGAGCGACGCCGAAGGGCAGAACGAACGGGAGGTCGGTCCACTTCCCGCCCGCGTTGTAGTACTCGACGGCGTACGCCCAGAGCATACCGACGGTGACCTGGAAGCCGAGGAGCCAAAGCAGGCCGTGGAAACTCGCCACGAGGACGGCCGAGAGCGAGAGCGGCGTCACGTCCCGGAGCGTCCACGCCGTGCCGACGAGGAAGACGGCGAGCATCAGGGCGTGCCACGGGCGGAGGCGATCGCGGAGGAAGAGTCGTTCGCGGAGGGACACGTCTGACACCTTCGCGAGGTGTCACGAGAGGCTACCGACCGGCCTTCAGTTGTACCCGCGCCACCGGTGCCCGCACTCCTTGCACTTGAAGAATCGCGTCGGCGGTTCGTCGGCCGAACCGGTCTGTTTGATGGTGTACCACGCCTCGCCGTGACCGCACTTGTCGCAGGTCACGTCCGTCGCTGTGGGTTTCCCCTCGAAGTTCGCACCCTCCTCGGTTTCGATGAGTTCGTCGCCGCTCTGTTCCTCCGTCGAGACGAACTGCTCTGCGAGGTCTCGGTCCTGTTCGGCGGTGGACCCGCAGTCGCCGTTCGTACAGACCATCTCGCCGTCGCGGTTGACCATCATCGAACCGCAGTCGTCGCAGAACTGCATGGGGTGGACTTCGCGCTTCGGAGTGAAAGGCGTCTCGGACGCGCCGCACGACGGCGTCCGGTCGCCGCCTACTCGTCTTCGACCATCGGGCAGTCCCGCACGCGGAAGGTGTTCGAGTCCGCGACTTCGACTATCTCGGTCCCCTCGCGGTCGCACGCCAGTTCCGGCGGGTCCGAGAGGTGCGGACACTGCTCGCAGAACTCCGCCTTCGGGACGAGGTGGTCGGCGTAGCCAGGGACGCCCCCGCGCACCTCCTCGACGGACTCCGCCGCGCCCGCGCCGACGTGCGTCGCCTTGGCGGCGTCGGCGTCGGCGAGACTCGCCCACAGCGTCTCCTCGTCCACCCCGCCGACGTTCATCTCGTCGAACAGGGCGTTCGCGTCGTCGTCCCCCGACTCGCGGCGATGCCGTTCGCCCACCCGGCGGGCGAGGTCCGAGAGGGGGGCCGCGTCGTCGTGAAGCGACCCGTAGTGGAGGTCGAACAGTTCCTCGTCGGCGTGCGCGAGTGCGTTCGTCGCCGCACTCGTGTACGCGAACTCCCGCGCGCCCGCGCCGGGGTCGCCGACGAGGAGGACGACCGTTCCCGGCGGCGCCCCGCCGCCGATTATCGAATCGAGACGGGACACCCCGAAGGGGATGCTGTCCATGCTCCGTCGTCTCGGTCCCTTCCGTTAACCGTTCCGGGGCGCTTCGCCCGCCCGTTCGACCCGCGCGCCGGCGTTGCGCCCGGCGACGACGCGAACCTCGCCGCCGACGCCCGCGGCGTCGAGTGCGGCCCGCCCGGCCGCCCGCGCCTCGTCGGTGCGCGCCGCGTCGGTGACGCCGTACACCGCCGGTCCCCACGACGACTGCCCCGCGCCGTACACCGCGGGGTGTTCCGAGAGCGTCGCCACCAGTTCGCCGACCGGCGGTCGGTAGACGCCGCCCTGTTCGTCGGCGTACCACGATCCGTTCAACCGCCCGATTTCGGCGACGGCCTCGCCGAAGCGGTCGACGTTGCCGGCGGCGACGGCGGGGAGGAGGCGGCGACTCACGACGCCCGCGATGCGATCCGACACCGCCGGGTCGGCGCGTTCGACCACCGCGCGCATGCTGTCGTCCTCCTCGTCGCCGCTTCGTCCGGAGTCGGCGTCCGGGAGGACGAGGAGGAAGCGCCACTCCTCGGGGACGTCGTGCCGAACTGCGACGGGCGGCACCGTCCAGTCGCCGTCCGCCGGTCGGGAGGTCGTAAAGCGCGCCGTCGGGTGTCCCGCGTCCACGAGGAACCCGCCCCCCTCGAAGGCGGCGACGCCGACGCCGGACCGGCCGCCGCGTCCGAGGTCAGGCGCGGCCGCCCGCACGTCGCTCTCTCTGCCGTTGGCCCGCGCCACCGCGTCGAAGACGGTCAACGCGAGTTGCGTGCCGCTTCCGAGGCCGGCGTGCCGCGGAAGCGCCGACTCGACGTCGACGCGCGCCCCGGGGACGCCGAGGAGGTCGGCGGCGCGTTCGGCGTACTCGCGGGCGTCCGGTCGGTCGCAGACGACTCCGTCCGCGGGTTCGGCGGTCACCGTCGTCTCCGGGTCGGAGAGGGCGACGCCGAGTCCGCCGTAAAGGCGTTCGTGCGCGAGGCTCAGGTTCACGAATCCGAAGTGGAGGCGGGCCCCGGCGGTGACGCGGACGCGGTCGCTCATCGGCGGCAGTTCCCGACGGGCGCGTATGTCGGTTTCGACGGTGGCAACCCGAGAACGGTCGATAGAGAGGACTTAATCGGTCGCTAACGGGTCCTTACGATGCCCCTACCGCACCGCTGTCGCTACTGCGGGAGCGGACAGAGACTCGCGGTGAAGACGACCGTCTCCTCGGTTTCGTTCCGCGCCCCGTGGGCGACGCCCCTGTCGTGGCGGACGACCCCGGGCGCTTCGACCGCCTCCTCGTCGCCCTCGCGGACGACGGTCACTTCGCCGCGGAGGACGTGGAAGACGTTCGTGCTGTCCTCGTGTTCGTGCGGGTCGAGCGTCGCGCCCGGTCCGAGGGCGAACGCCTTCACCAACACGTCGTCGGTGACGACCAACTCGGCGGTCGCTACCTCCTCTCGGTCGGGGTCCAGATTCGATTCCGCGGCGGCGAGTGCGTCGAACTCCTCGGCCATACTCGACGGGAGGGTCGCCGGACGGATAAATCCGGATGCGGGCGGGAGAGGAGAGGGACGGGCGAGAAGGAGGAAAAGGACGGAAGAATCGAGGAGAGACGGGCGAACGGCGGGGGATGTGACGGGCGGGGAGCGTCAGAACGCGGTCGGTCGGCCGTCGGTCGGCGCGCGACGCCGGAGTCGCACCGCGCGGGCGTAGTCCGCCTGCGAGAGTGCGCCGACGACTCGGCCGCCCTCGGTCACGAGCGCGTAGCCCCCCTTCGCCCCGGGGAGATCCGCCAACGCCTCGAAGGCGTCCGTCGCCGCGTCGATTCTCGGAACGGGGTCCGCGAGGGCGGCCGAGACGGGCGCGTCGGCGTCGAGGTCGCGGCGTCGGAGGTCGTCGACGGAGACGTAACCGACGACGTGATCCAGAACTCGCGGTCCCACTCGCGGGGACCGACCGGAGACTCGCCACGCCGCCGAATATCCACAGCGTGATGGACTCGATGTCGATACCGTACCGGCGCGCGGCGTACGAGTGGCCGAGTTCGTGGAGGAGGACGCTGACGAACAGGCCGACGGAGGCGGCGACGCCGATGACCCACGGCGTCGCGCCCGCCCGGAGGGCCGCGACGTCCAACTCCCCCGGGGCGAACCCCCCGACGATGCCCGCGTACGTCTCTATCTGCGTCCCGCTTCCGATAAGCCACGCCAACACCGGGAGAAACAGGAACAACGAGGCGTTGATTCGGACGGGGATTCCCCACACCGCTCCGACGGTGAAACTTCTCATCGTCGAAGATACGGGAACTACGGAGGAGAAAACCACGACGTTCGGTCCGATTTCGGGAACGTCTGCGGAAGGGACGGGTTCGGCGCGACGCCGAACGTGAGCTATCGTTTCGACCCGGCGGACGGACGCGACGTCCGGTCCGGTCGGGACTCGTTGCGACGACGAGTCGTCTCCGGGAGGCGACGGGTGGGTGCCTCTGGTTGTTCGGTCGCACCGACGGCAGGGGGGACCGTCGGGGATGGGGGCCAACGGTCAGGGGTGCAGTCGAACGAACCGTCGTCCGAGGCGGAACGGACCGCACTCGGCGGAGCGTCTCCGTCGTCGCGTGGGGGCGCGCCGCGACCGAGCCGGAACCCGGACGGGAGTTGGGGGTGGGGGTGGGTGAGCCCGGGTTCCGTCGTCGCGGCGCGGCGTCGGTGCACGACGGACGCGTCGTCGCGTCCGCCGCGGGTGATGGGGCTAGTGGGTCTGACGCGGGGCGTCGGTGGAACGCCCCGACGGCACGGGTAGACGCCACGGCCTGCGATGAGCGTCTGACACCTCATCGCGTTCTCGCCTACGGGAGGACACCACTTCAACCGTGACGACCGTGAAGTCGGTTTCAGCCGTTTCAGGGGCGCAACAGCGGCTAAATTCGGATTAATTCGGCTAAACTGTCGGTCGAACCCGGAGAACGGAGGGGGAGAGCGCACCCCGCGGGTCGGCTCTCGGTCGTCGGCCTCAACCGTCACTTACTGGTCGTCGGCGTCGGCCGTCGGTCACCGGCCGTCGGTGCCAACCGTCGCTCACCGGTCGCTAGTCGGTCGAGGGTCGGGTCGGTCGAGAAAAGTCGGTCGGGTCGGTGCGTCGGAACCGGTCGGTCGCTTACGCGCCGACCAACTCCTCGGCGACGATTTCGGCCGAGAGGAGGTCGGGGTCGATGGCGAGGTCGGTCTGTCCGCGGACGAACTCCGGGAGGGAGTCCCGGGAGTACGTGACGACCCGGACGTTCGGGTTCTCCTCTTTCGCGACCGGAATCGCGGAGGCGTCGTCCATGTCCGTGAGGACGAGGACGTCCGCCGTGTCGATTCCCGCCGCGACGAGCGATTCTCGGGTCGCCACCCCGTCGATACGAGTGAGGTCGGCACCGAGGTCCACGAGGGCGTCGCCGAGTCTGTCTGCGTCTTCACCTGCGATGAGCACGGTCATTCGTACTCGATGGTGGCCGGAGGCTTGTGCGTTACGTCGTAGACGACGCGCGCGACGTTCTCGTTCTCGCCCGTGATGCGCGATTGGATGCGCTGGAGCGTCTCCCACGGGAGTTCCTGCGCGCGCGCGGTCATGCCGTCGCGCGATTCGACGGAGCGAACCGACACGATCCAGCCGTGGACGCGGTTGTCGCCCTTCACGCCGGTACCCTTCCCGATGACGGCGGCGAACGCCTGCCACGGGTCGTGTTCTTCGACCTCCTCCTCGACGACGTGGCACGCCGCCCGCGCCACCTCGACTTTCTCCTTGGTCACCTCGCCGATGACGCGGACGGCGAGTCCGGGGCCGGGGAACGGCATCCGCTCGGAGATTATCTCTTCGAGGCCGAGTTCGCGGGCCACCTCGCGCACCTCGTCTTTGTACAGGTCGCGGACGGGTTCGACGATGCCCTCGAAGTCCACCACGTCCGGCAGGCCGCCGACGTTGTGGTGGGACTTGATGTTCCCCTCGCTCTCGATTCGGTCGGGGTAGATGGTCCCCTGCACGAGGTACTCCGCGTCGGACTCCTTGGCCTCGCGTTCGAACTCGCGGATGAACTGCTCGCCGATGACCTTCCGCTTCTCCTCGGGGTCGGTGACGCCTTCGAGCGCGCCGAGGAACCGGTCTTCGGCCGCCACCACTCGGAGGCTGTCCATGTAGCTGAAGGTGTCGCGAATCTGCTCCGTCTCGCCCTCGCGCATCAGGCCGGTGTCGACGTAGACGGGGGTGAGCTGGTCGCCGATGGCCTCGTATGCGAGTGCCGCGGCGACGGAGGAGTCCACGCCGCCCGAGAGGGCGATGACGGCGTGCTCCTCGCCGACGGCCTCGCGAATCTCCTCGACGGCGTCGTCGATGAAGGATTCGGCGTCGACCATTACGCTTCCACCTCCTCGTCGCGGGCGACGTCACGCGCGTCCAACTGCCCCAGAACGGCGTCGAGGAAGCCGACGAACGGCGGACTGGCGCGGTCGGGGCGCGACCGGAACTCGGGGTGGAACTGCGTCCCGAGGAAGTACGGGTGGTCGTCGCGTTCGAGGATCTCCATGCGGTTGGCCGCGCGCCCGGAGAACGAGAGCGCCCCGGATTCGAGTCGGTCGATGTACTCGGGGTTGACCTCGTAGCGGTGGCGGTGCCGTTCGGTGCAGGAGGTGTCGCCGTAGACGCGTTCGGCCAGGGAGCCGGGTTCGATGTCCGTCTCGTGCGCGCCGAGGCGCATCGTCCCGCCCATCTCGTCGAGTTCGTACTGTTCGGGCAGGAGGTCGATGACGGGGTGGTCCGTGTCGGGGTCCAGTTCCGCCGAGTGCGCGCCTTCGAGGCCGAGGACGTTGCGGGCGTGTTCGATGACGGCCATCTGGAAGCCGAGACAGAGGCCGAGGAACGGCACGTCGTTCTCGCGGCAGTAGCGGATGGCCTCTATCTTGCCCGCGGTGCCGCGGGTGCCGAACCCGCCGGGGACGACGACGCCGTCGGCCCCCTTCAGGCGGTCGGCGTGCTTGTCGAGCATCTCGTCGGAGTCGACCCACAGCACGTTCACGTCGGTGCGGCGTTCGATGCCGGCGTGCTTGAGCGCCTCGTGGACCGACATGTAGGCGTCTTCGAGGTCGTACTTCCCGACGAGTGCGATGTCGACGGACTCGGTGCGTTCCCGCGTGACGAGTTCGCGCCACCGGTTGTCGCGTTCGCCCTTCGGGAGGGCCTCCTCGGCGAGGTTCAGACGCTCCATGACGTACTCGTCTAAGCCCTCCTCTTCGACCATCAGGGGGACGTGGTAGATGTCCTTGACGTCCGGATTCGAGAACACCGCGTCCGTCGGCACGTCGCAGAACAGCGCTATCTTCTCCTTCGTGCCGGGGTCAAGTTTGTCCGACGACCGACCGACGAGGATGTCGGGTTGCAGGCCGGTGCTGCGGAGCTCCTTCACGGAGTGCTGCGTCGGTTTCGTCTTCTGCTCGCCGTTCTTCGAGTAGGGGACGAGGGTGACGTGCGTAAAGAGGATGTCCCCCTCGTCTTCCTCGTGGGCGAACTGGCGGAGGGCCTCCAGGTAGGGCATGCCCTCGATGTCGCCGACGGTGCCGCCGACTTCGACGATGCAGACGTCCGTCCCCTCGGCCGCCTCGCGGATGCGGCGCTTGATATCGTCGGTGATGTGCGGGATGATCTGGACCGTCTTGCCCAGATAGTCCCCGGAGCGCTCCTTCTGGATGACGTGCTGGTACGTCTTCCCCGTGGTGACGTTGTGGTCGGAGGTCATGTCCGTCCCGAGGAACCGTTCGTAGTTCCCCAGGTCCAAGTCCACCTCGCCGCCGTCTTTCAGCACGTACACTTCGCCGTGCTGGTAGGGGTTCATCGTCCCCGCGTCCACGTTCAGGTACGGGTCCACCTTGACGGCGGTCACGTCGAACCCCGCGTTCGAGAGCAACCGGCCCGTACTCGCGGCGGTGATACCCTTTCCGAGTCCGGACATCACACCTCCCGTTACGAAAATGAACTTCCGACCCAGCGACGGGTCGTACCCGGTTTCGGGTTCCTTCGGCATACCGAGTGTGTGCCAGCGCGACTCAAAACCGTTTCGGACGGACGACTGCGTGCCACTGAGGTGCACGTCCGTCCGGACCGAACGTGCCGCGCGAAACGTTCGCACGGCGGCGGACGCTACTATCCGGACGGCCCCCTACGTCGAGGTAACGTGTACGACTACCACGTCCACTCGAACTACTCCGACGGCGACTTTCTCCCGTCGATGCTCCGGGCCGCGGAGGCGGCCGGACTGGCGGGCGTCGGCATCGCGGACCACTGCACCGTCGTCCCGGACGAGGAGATGCGACGGTTCCGGGACGTGTACGGGTTCACCCTCGACCAGACGTACCCCCGGCGGCGACGCGCCATCGAGACCCTGCGCGACCGGTACGAGATCGAGGTGTACGACGCCGCCGAGATGGACTACGAACCGAGCGCGGAGGGCGAGATTCGGGCGTTCCTCGACGAGGCCGAGTTCGACTACACGGTCGGCAGCGTCCACGCCCTCGACGGGACGAACGTCCACCACGAGGAGCACTTCGCCGAGATGCCGGAGGCGGACCGCCGCGACGCCGTCGAGCGATACTTCGAGAAGGTGGTCGCCCTCGCGGAGTCGGAACTGTTCGAGGTGGCCGCCCACGTCGATCTGGTGGAACGGAACGCCGCGCTTCGCGGCCTCGCCACGGAGGAACAGTACGAACGCGTCGCGCGGGCGTTCGCCGGCTCTCGGACGGTGCCCGAGATAAACGCCGGGCGCGTCCTCGACGACTACGGCGAGTTCCACCCGACGCCCGCCCTCTTCTCCGCCCTCCGGCGGGAGGGCGTCGAGTTCGTCGTCGGAACCGACGCGCACGCGCCCGACGAACTGGTCGCCCGTGCCGACGTACTCCGGGAGTTCGTCGCGTCCGAGGGCGTCTCGCCCGTCGAACTCGACCTGTAGTCGGCGCTATCAGAGTCGGTGTCGCCCGAGTCGGCGTCGCTTTCGTCGCCGTCACCTCAGTCGCCGCCTCGCAGTCCAGCCTCCGTCGCTACGTCGTCCGCGCCTCCGCCGCCTCGCCGTCCGCGTCGGGTCCGCTAACGCGTTCGACCACCTCGTCGCCGTCGAGGTCGACGCGTTCCGTGCCCGGGATCTCCAGGATCAGGTCCGGGCCGAACGCCGACGAGGGAGTCTGATACCCCGTCGGGGCCTCGCCCGCGAGGACCTTCTCCGTGCAGAGCAGCGACGCCTCGACGGTCAGGCGGTACGTCTCCGGCGTTCGGAGGCGGGAGACGAGGCGGTTCCCCGGCGACCGAGCCTCGCCCCAGACGAGCGCGTACCCCTCCTCACGGGTCCGTTCGTCCGGTCCCTCGACGTACCGGTCCACGAGGCGGCGGAGGAGGTACTGGACCGGCGCGGCGTCGAGGACGCCGCCGAGGTACTTCGTCGCGGCGAGGAGGCGGCGGCCCTCCGAGGGCACCGCGGCGTACACCTCCACGTTCGGGATGCCGGTGGAGGCGTGGGCCGTCGAAACGTCGCCCCACGGGATGGTGACCGCGCGCTTGAGGCCCTCGCCGAAGTCGATGGCGCGGGTCTTGTGCCCGACCGGCACCCAGCGCAGGACGCCGTCCTCGCGGACCGCGCCGCCGTCGCCGATGCCGGAGAGGACCGTCTTCATCGTTCCGCGCGAGACGGTGCCCGAGGGATCGAGGCCGAGTGCGAGGTGCGTCGCCTCCGGGAGTCGCCGCTTCAGGTGGGCGGCAAGACAGTCCGTCGGCACCACGTCGAACCCGACGCCCGGCAGGAGGGTGACGCCCGCCGCCTCGGCCTCGTCGCTCCGTCGCTTGATTCGCTCGAAGACGGAGAGTTCGCCGGTGATATCGAGGTAGTGCGTCCCCTCGTCGATGCAGGCGTCCACCATCGGGTCCGCCGTCTTCTCGAACGGCCCCGCGCAGTTGAGAACGGCGTCCACGTCGTCTACGAACGCCGACGCCTCGCGCACGTCGAACGTTCGGTGCGGGAGGCCGAACTCCGACGCTACCGACTCGACTCGCTCCGGGTCGCGCCCGGCGAGAATCGGTTCGAAGCCGCGTTCGACCGCCGCCTCGGCGACGAGACGACCGGTGTAGCCGTATGCGCCGTACAGAAGAAAGGAAGCGTCCGTCTCGGGGTCTGACATCGTCCCCCCGTTGGCCCGTGACGCGATTAGTTGTGTCGGTCCCGTAACAGGTGTGTCGCCGGTTCCCCCACCGCTCTGCCGGGACCGCAGTAGTTGAACTGCTGGTGTCCGACGTGCCGCCATGGAGATTCCAGACCTCGGTCTCGGAACGTACAAGATGAAGGAAACCGACGAGTGCGCGACCGCCGTGGAGACGGCGATAGACGTCGGCTACCGCCACATCGACACCGCGCAGATGTACGGGAACGAGGCGGCCGTCGGCGACGGCATCATGCGCGCGGACGTGGACCGAGGGGACCTGTTCGTCGCCTCGAAGATAGAACCGGAAGCGCTCGGATACGACGACGTCCTCGAATCGACGCGCGCGAGCGCGCAGAAACTCGGTGCGGACAGCATCGACCTGATGTACATCCACTGGCCGACCGACGCATACGACCCCGAGGAGACGCTTCCGGCCCTCGACGAACTCGTAGACGAGGGCCTCGTCGAACGCATCGGCCTGAGCAACTTCCGGCCCGACCAACTGGAGGACGCCATCGACCGACTCGACGCGCCCGTCTACGCCCACCAAGTGGAGATGCACCCGATGCTCCCGCAGGAGGAGCTCCACGAGCTCGCCGTCGAACACGACCACCGGCTCGTGGCGTACTGCCCCATCGCCCGGAATCAGGTGACCGAGGTGGAGGAGATTCGACGGGTCGCGGAGAAACACGACGCCAGCCCCGCGCAGGTGTCGCTGGCGTGGTTGACCCGGAAGGAGAACGTCACCGCCATCCCGAAGGCCGCCTCGGAGGACCACATCCGAGACAACTACGCCGCGCTCGACGTCGAACTCGACGAGGAGGACGTGGCGGCGATAGACGGAATCGACGAACGCCGCCGCATCGTCGACTTCGAGGAGGCTCCGTGGAACCACAACTGAACCGGGTCTGAGCTCAGCGAAGACGACATTTTCCGCCGGAAGTTCCCGGAAACCGGTAGGACGGGCTGACGTTCCGGCCTCCTTTTAAAAAGATATAGTATCCGTCACGTTCGAACAACGGGTATGGCAGTGGCGGCAGTGGCATGCCCGCACTGCGGACAGGTGATTCAAGCGGAGTTCCCCCCCGAAGGTGACGTCGGGGGCGTCCGTCGAAGGCTGAAGTCGAGATTTCGTCTAACCCGGAACACCTGCCCGAAGTGCGAGCGCCAGTACGACATCAGACAGCGTTGAATCGACTCCGACCCAACGCCCGGGAACCGGGCGACTCTCTTTTCACCCGGTGTTCTTCATTCCGGCGGCGATACCTTTGACCGTCAGTCGGAGGGTCTGTTCCTCCACCTCGGTGCGGTGCGCCTGCGCCATCAGGTGCGTCTGCAGCAGGTTCAGCGGGTCGACGTAGGGGTTCCGCCGGCTGAGGCTCTCCTCTAACCACTGGCGCTTCAGGAGCGAGTCGCGCCCACTCACGTCGAGGACGATGTCGCGCGCGCGGTCGTACTCGCTCTCGAGGCGCGGGAAGAACGACTCGCGAAGCGACGGTTCCGCGAGGTCGGCGTACTCGCGGGCGATGTCGAAGTCGGTCCGCGCGAGCGCTTGGGAGGCGTTGTCGAGCGTCGTCCGGAAGAACGGCCACTCGTCGTACATCTCCCGGAGCGTCGCCACGTCGCCGCCCTCGTCGAGGTACGCCTGCATGCCCGTCCCGAGGGCGTACCATCCGGGGAGGATGCACCGCGACTGCGTCCACGAGAACACCCACGGGATGGCGCGGAGGTCCTCGACGGTGCGTTCGGCGTCGGAGCGAGAGGCGGGACGGGAGCCGAGGTTCAACTCCTCGATGACCGTGATCGGCGTCGCCTGCTCGAAGTAGGAGACGAAGCCGTCGGATTCGAGCAGGTCGTAGTACTCCCGTCTCGCCGCCGCGGCCATCGTGTCCATCGCGTCTATCCACTCGTCGGGCACGTCCTCCTCGGGTTCGCGGATGGCCTCGAACCGCGAGCGAACCTGCGCGTTCAGCATCTGTTCGAGGTTTCGCTCGGCGATGCGGGGGTTGGCGTACTTCTCGGCGATGGCCTCGCCCTGTTCGGTGAACTTGATCTGCCCCGTTACCGTCTCGTTCGGGAGGGCGAGCATCGCCTCGTTCATCGGGCCGCCGCCGCGGGAGATAGAGCCGCCGCGGCCGTGGAACAGGCGCATCTTCACGTCGAAGTCCTCGCAGATGTCGGCGAGGCGACGCTGGTTCTTGTAGAGGTCCCAGTTGGCCGCGAGGAAGCCGTTCTCCTTATTCGAGTCGGAGTAGCCCAGCATTATCTCCTGGACGTTGTTCCGCGCGGCGAGAACCTGCTCGTAGGCGGGGTTCTCGAACAGGGTGCCCATGATGCGGCGCGCGCCGTTCAGCGCCGACTCGGTTTCGAGGAGGGGGACGATGTCGAGTCCGCAGTGGTCGGGGAGCGAGATGACGCCCGCCTGGTCCGCGAGGAACAGCACTTCGAGGACGTGGCTCGGCTCCTCGGTCATCGAGATGGCGTAGGTGTCTATCGCGCCGACGCCGAACTCTCGCTGCCACTCGCCGAGTTTCTGAAAGCGCCTGAGGACGCGACGTGCGGTGTCGGAGACGTCGCCGGGTTCGTCCAAGTCGATGGTGTTCTCCGACTGGAGGATGGCGTCCGTGAGGATCTCGACGCGCCCCTCCTCGTCGCGGCCGCGGTAGTCGAGTCCCTCGCTCGCGAGGGCCTCGTGGACCGCCTCCGTGTGGTTCTCTTGGTGGTCGCGCAGGTCCAGACTCGCCAGCGTGAAGCCGAACGTGTCCACCTGCCGCATGAGCGGTCGGAGGTACTCGTCGGCGACTACCTCCGCGCCGTTGTTACGGAGGCTCTGGTCGATGACCTCCAGGTCTTCGAGGAGTTCGTGGTGGTCGGCGTAGCCGTTCGGGCGAACGTCCTCGATGCGGCGGAGGCGTTCGCGCATGAGCTTCAGCTTCTGGCGGTACGGCTCGTCGGGGTAGCGCTCCTCCGTCTCGACGGCGACGCCGGGCAGACGCTCCCGGTCGGCGGCCAGCGACCGCTGGAACTCGACGCCGGTGTCGATTCGGTCGCCGTCCTGACTGAGGACGCCCGAGAGGCGCTTCAGCGCGGTCTGGTACTTCTCCAAGACGACGGCGCGTTGGCGTTCGAGCGTGTCCGTCGTCACCTCGGGCGTCACGAACGGGTTGCCGTCGCGGTCCGACCCCGCCCACGAGCGGAACTCGAACAGCTTCGGCACCTCAACGTCGGGGTACTCGTCGGCGATGACGTCCTCGAACTCGGCGTACACCTCGCCCACCACGTCGAAGAGGATGTTCTCGAGGTACCACTGGACGTTCCGGGCCTCGTCCTGCGGTTCCGGCCGGCGCTGACGGACCTGCGACGTCTGCCAGAGGCTCGTCACCTCGGCGTCGACGCGCCGCCACTCCTGTTCGCGTTCCTGATCGGTGAGGCGGCGTTCGTCAAGCTCTTCGAGGTCGTGCGCGATAGAGCGGAGCTTCGCCTTCACCGTCTTCCGACGCGCCTCCGTCGGGTGCGCGGTGAACGTCGGTTCGATGAGAACGTCGTTGAGGACGCGTTGCACCGTCTCGGAGTCGGCGTCGCCCTCGGCGAGGGCTTCGACGGTGGCGAGGAGTCCGTCGTTGAGCGACCCCTCCTGCGAGCTCTCGCGAATCGCGCGGACGCGTTCGCGTTCCTCCGCGAGGTTGATGAGCTCGAAGTAGGTGGTGAACGCCCGGGCGACGACGCTCTCGCCCTCCGGGTCGAGGGTCTCGAGCGTGCGCTGTAGCGACTCCCGCGAGTCCAGTTCGCCCTTTCGGTAGTCGATAGCCGCCGTTCGAAGGTCCTCTACGGTCTCGAACGACGCCGTCGAAGTCTGCTCCTCCAAGACGTCCCCGAGGAGGGCCCCCAACTCTCGGACGTCCTGCCGAACGTCTCTGGTGTGCAGTTCCATGACTCTGTGTATTAATGCCGCATGGTAAAAGCCCCCGAATCGTGTCGAAAATTTGCCCGCTCGTCCGGAAAATAATGAAGGATGGGACGTTTTGAACTGTTTTTCGGGAAAGACGGGGGCGGAAACCGACGACCGGTCGTTCGAGCGAGAGGCCCGGGTCTTCGGACGCTGGTACGCCCCTCGAACGACGTCGCTGTCGCCTCGAACGGGGGTTTCGTCACCCTTTTTACCGGCGGCACGAAGTGTCCGATATGAGCGAGAGCGACAAGTATCCCGAGGAATCGGGACGCCGTCGGTTCGTGAAAGGGGTCGTCGGAGGGGCGGCCCTCGCGGGCGTCGGCGCGACAGGGGCTACCGCCATCAACACCGCGACGTCCTCCACCGGTGCCGGTGGTGGGACCACGGAGGCGATGGCCATCGAGAACATCGCGGGTCCCGCCCCGCGCGGGATGCCGCAGATACCCATCGAAATCGACGACGAGGGGTACATCAAGGGCGTCTGGCCGGAGGTCAAGACCGTCGAGGAGGGCGGCGTCTCCGTCCAAATCGCCGAGACGGAGAACTACAAGGGGACCGACGTCACCTACTCCTCGGAGTGGTTCCAGTACTGCGGCGTCGAGTCCTACGCGGGCCTCAGCCCCGACTACGACAGCGACAACTACTTCGTCGTCGGTTCGAACCCCGGCTACGAGTGGATGTCGGACCTCTCGCAGGGCGACCGCCTCAACATCAGCATGTTCGAGGACTACCAGTCGTGGGGCAACGGCATCGGCCAGTCCGGCCTCGGGAAACCCGCGACGGGAACGTGGCGCTCTCAGGACGCCGAGGACACCATCCCGATTCAGGTCATCCGCTCGGAGAAGATAAAGCAGATGGCGCAGAACAACCCGTGGCTCGAAGCGTCCACCCAAGAGGGGTTCATCGCGTGGCTGAACAAGTGCACGCACTTCTGCTGCGTCCCCGGCTACAAGCAGAGCGAAGACGCCGCCAAGTTCGACGCCGCGGACGACGTGTACTGTCAGTGCCACCAGTCGGTTTACGACCCCTACAGCATCGTTCAGACGCTGTTCGTCGCCCGTCCGCGTCCGGAGTAAGCGCCTCGCCCGCGCCGAACCGGACCGGGCTTCGCACGACGTAGACAGCCCGCGGTCTCTCGTTCTCGCTTCGTTCGTTCCACGTTCGTTATATGACGCGCCGGCGAACGTCGGCCCATGGCTCCGTCCGTTCCCCCGTCGGCCCGTCGTTCGCGCCTCGACGCACTCGCTTCGCGCGTCGAGACGACCGGCGACCGACCGACGCTCGCGGTCGAGTCGCCGTACGACGCGCGGACGCTCGGGTCCGTTCCCGCCTGCGCGCCCGACGACGTCGAGTCGGCGTTCGCCCGCGCCCGCGAGGCCAAAGCGGAGTGGGCAGACCGACCCCTCGGCGACCGAATCGCGGTGTTCGACCGGTTCCACGACCGCCTCCTCGACGAGAAGGCCGACGTGTTGGACCTCGCGCAGGCCGAGACGGGGAAGTCCCGACTCGACGCCCACGAGGAACTCGTGGACGTCGCCGACACGGCCCGGTACTACGCGAACCACGCCGCCGAGTACCTCGCCAGTCGGCGGCGGAGCGGCGCGGTACTCCTCCTCACGCGGACCGTCGAACACCGCCACCCCGTCGGCGTCGTCGGCGTGATATCGCCGTGGAACTACCCCATCACGCTCGCCGTCTCCGACGCGATCCCCGCCCTGTTGGCGGGGAACGCCGCAGTGCTGAAACCCGACGAGGCGACGCCCTTCACCGCCCTCCGCCTCGCGGAACTCCTCGTCGAGTCCGGACTGCCCGCCGACCTCCTCCCCGTCGTGACGGGCCGCGGCCCCGAACTCGGCGAGACGGTGGTCGCTGAGTCCGACCACGTCTGCTTCACCGGCAGCACCGAGGTGGGTCGCACCGTCGCCGAGAACGCCGGGCGGCACCTCACGGGCTGTTCGCTCGAACTCGGCGGGAAGAACCCCCTCTTGGTCCTCGCCGACGCCGACGTGGACGCCGCCGCCCGCGGTGCCGCCCGCGGGTGCTTCGCGAACGCGGGGCAGCTCTGCATCTCCGCCGAACGGGTGTACGTCGATTCCTCGGTCCGCGAGGCGTTCCTCGACGCGTTCGTCCGCGAGGCGCGGCGGTTGTCGCTCGGCGCGAGTTACGACTACGACGCGGATATTGGCTCTCTCGCCTCCGAGGCGCAACTGGAGAAGGTGCAGTCGCACGTCGAGGACGCCAGAGAGAAGGGCGCGACGGTCCTGACGGGCGGTCGCCGCCGCCCCGACGTGGGACCGTACGCCTACGAGCCGACCGTGCTGACCGGCGTGACGCCGGAGATGACGCTCTCCGGCGAGGAGACGTTCGGCCCCGTCGCCGCCGTCTACGAGGCGTCGGGCATCGCCGACGCCGTCGAACGCGCGAACGAGGGACCGTACGGCCTGACGGCGAGCGTCTGGTCGGCGGACACGGCGCGGGCCGAACAGGCCGCCGCCCGAATCGAGGCGGGGTCGGTGAGCATCAACGACGCCTACGCGGCGGCGTGGGCGTCGCTCGACGCGCCGATGGGCGGGACGGGCGACTCCGGCCTCGGCCGCAGGCACGGCGAGGAAGGGATGGTTCGGTTCACCGAGGCCCAGACCGTCGCCACCCAGCGCGGGGGGCCCATCGTCCGCCCCGAGGGCGTGCCGAGACGCCTCTGGGCCGGGCTGATGGAGGCGAACGCCCGCGTCTTGAAGTGGCTCACCTCGCTCACCCGCCGCTGACCGGCGGGAACAGCGCCAACTCGTCGCCGTCGGCGACGGGGTCGGAGAACTCCGCGGCGCTCCCGTTCCGCAGGAGGTTCACGTGCTCTTTCAGCTGCCCGTCCTCGTCGAGAACTCGGTCGCCGAGGCCGTCCCGGTCGTCGAGGAGTGCGTCGAGCGCGTCGCGCACCGTGGCGTCCGAGGAGACGCGAACGTCCGTCGTTCGGTCGCCCGCCGCCTCCGCGAGGTCCGCGAACATCTTCCAGCGCACCGTAGTCATGGTAGTACCTCTCCCGGGCGGGAAAATGAGGGTTGCGCCCGCGGCCGAACGGTCGGGGGTCCGCCGGCGCGGGAGCGGAGTCGGTCAGTCGTCCGCCGCGGGGGCGTCCGCCGCCGACCCCGCCGTTGCCGCGGCCCGGCGGGAGACGCGTCGAATCGCCTCCGGTCTGGCGACGACGTAGAGCACGTCCCCCGGGCCGAGCGACCGGGAGCGCGACGGAATCGCCTCGACCGTCCCCTCTGCGGGCTTGACGGCGACGACGGTGGCGTCGGTGTCCCTGAGCGTCAGTCCGTCGAGTTCGCTCCCCGCCTCGACGGCGACGGACTCCATCGTCTCGTCGGCGGCGCGGAGGAGCGACCCGAACTCGCGTTCCGCGCCGGGTTCGTTCGGGAGCGTGAGGATGCGGTATGACTCCTCGGGGTCCAACTCGGCGGCGTCCCGTTCGTCTAAGACGACGGTGGCCACGTCGCCCGCGGCGGCGCGGAGTTCCGCCGTCGCCGCCCGTTCGGGCGTCCCGTCGTCCCCGACGCGCCACAGTTGGACGGCGTCGCCCGCACTCGCCCCGGCACCGGGGTCCGCGCGGACCGCAACCGCCGCCGTCCCCGGTGCCAGCGTCGGCCCGATGCCCGCGGCGCGGCGGCCGACGGCGAGGTAGGCGACGGTGCCGCCCTTCGCCAGTTCCACGTCCACGTGCCCGACGCCGTAGTCCGTCTTCAGACGCTCCGTGAACCGTTCGATCAGTTCGCCGTCGCGGAGGCGGCGGGGGAAGAGCAGCGTCTTGCCCGTCAGCGCCTCCTTGCGGTCCTCGGTGACGGGTTCGTACCCGTCGATATCGCCGATGTCGGCGGCCGACTCGGGGAGTTGGATGCCGCGGACGCGGCCGACCGTGCGGACGAGTCGGCTCACCTCCGCGTCGATTTCGCGCGCGCCGGCGACGGCGAATACGTCGGTGGCGATGCGGTCGCCTATCGCGAGTCCCGTCGGCGCGACGAGGACGGCCAGCCCGAGTGCGGCCACGTTCATCGCCATCGTCGTCGGTTCGAACACCGCGGCCGCGGAGGCGGCCGGGTCCGTCGCGGCCCTGAACAGGCCGACCGCCTGCCGCGGGACGGCGACGGCGGACCCCGCGAACATCGCGGTTATCCACGCGGGGATGCGCTCTTTGGTGTACCAGCGATAGACCACCGCTATCGCGGCGGAGACGACCATGGCGAGCAGACCGAGGCCGAGTATCTCGCCGACGAGGAGCCCCAGTTCCGCGTCGATGCCGAAGTCTTCGAGGCCGAGTTGCGGGAGGGCGCTCACGCGACCACCTCGGCGAACGCGTTGAGGTCGGTGGCGCTTCCGACCGCGATCAGGTCGTCGCCCGCCTCGACCCGTTGCTCGCCGCGGGGGGCCAGCGACCACTTCCCGTCGCTCCGGACGGCCAGCACCGCCACGGAGAACTGGTCGCGGACGGTCGCCTCCCCGAGCGTCGAACCGTCCAGCGCGCCGCCCTCGCGCACGGTGAGTCGGCGGAAGCGCTTGCCCGCGCGGCGGAGCAGGTTGACGAGTTCGAACTCCCTGCGGACGCCGCGGGAGCGAACGACGAACCGGTCCACGTCGGCGGAGACGAGGCGGGTCGCGGCCTGCCGGTCGACGGCCAGCGTCGCGCGGCACTCCCCGCCCGCGGCGGTCGAAACCGTCTCCAGGGCGGGAACGCCGGCGTCGGCGTCGGCTCCGCCGTCGGAACGCAGTCCCGACGAGGTCTGCTCACGGGCGCTTTGCGCCCGTTCGCACGGTCCGCGGGACCCTTGGTCCCGCGCTACTCGCGACCCGCCGGGTCGCTCACCGCCGTCGGTGACGGCCGCGTCGTCGCTCGGTTTCGGGTCGGATTCCCTCGCCTCGTCGTCCGCGACGCCGAGCACCGTCGCGTCGAACTCGTCGCCGTCCGCGACCACCGTCACCTCGTCGCCGCGGGCGACCCCCGTCGGGACGAGTGCGGTCACCGACACCGCCCGCTTCCCGGTGGCGAGTCGCTTCGAGAGTCCGCTCATCGGCGGCGCGGCGGCGACCGTCGCCCGCGCCCGTTCGTCGAGCGTCACCGACACGTCCGCGAGGTCGAACTCCGTCCGGAGGCGGTCCGCGAACCGCGTCTCCAGTTCGTCGAGGGGGAGGTCGGCGGGGAACGGCCACTCGCCGGTCGAAATATCCTCCCGGAGGTCCGAAGAGAGCGGGGGGTACCCCTCCACGTCGGACACCTCGCCGACGACGGTGACGCGGACCTGCCCGTGGTTCCCGACCAACTCCACGACGTCGGCCGAGAGCGTTCGCGCGCTGAACCGGCCGAAGGAGAGTCGGCGCGGAATGTTCGCTCCCATCTTGTCCCCCTGCGCGTGCGCGTACAGCGTCGCCATCAACACGACGAGGAGGGCGACGGTGAGTCGCGCCTGGTTCTCGGACGCGGTGAGGGAGGGGTCCGCGAGGGCCAACAGGCCGCCGTTGAGGCCGGCGATGGCGACGCCGAGGCCCACGACCGCAAGACCGGGGATGGTGATGCCCGTGAAGTACCTGAAACCGAACCCCAGCGCCCACGCGATGAGGGCCGGAACGAACCCCGTGAGCGCCCCGAGATAGAGTCCGTAGAGCAGTTCGATGGGGAGTGACGCCATACGACGTACGAATTCCCCGGACTGATTACTGTTTCCGTATGCCCGGCGCGCCCGACGCGGCGGTTCGACGGCCTTTATAGCGGGGGACCGTCACGAAGGGACATGGCTCCCGAATGGGCGGGCAAGTACGCGCGGTGGGTGGGCACCCGCGCGTCGTTCGTCTCGACGCTGCTCGTCGGGATTCTGGCCGTCATCACCGGCCTCGCCAACATCGGCGCGGGATTCGGCGGCAGCGTCGTCGTCTTCGGCATCACCGTCCCCGGCGTCGTCCGCCAGATAACGGCGTTCACCGGGACCATCTCCGGGTTTCTGCTCCTCCTGAGCGCGTTCGGCCTCCGCCGCGGACTGCAGGCGGCGCTGTACGCCGTCCTCGCGCTCCTCCCGATTACGGTGGCGCAGTCGGTGCTGCAGTCCACCAACCGCTCGATTCCGCTGTTGACGCTCTCTGTCGTCACGTTCGTCCTCGTACTCCTCAACCGGAGGTCGTTCGACCGCGATCTGGACGTGACGACGACGCAAGTCGCGGCGCTGAGCGCCCTCGCCGGGTCGCAGGCGTACGGCACCATCGGGACGTTCACCCTCCGCGAAGAGCACTTCGACGGCGTCAACACCCTGCTGGACGCGTTCTACTTCTCGCTCGTCACGGGCAGCACCGTCGGCTACGGCGATATCACGCCGCGCACCGCCGTCGGCGAACTGTTCACGCTGTCGATGCTCGTGCTCACCGTCTCGTCGTTCGCGGCGGTGGCCGGCGTCGTCCTCTCTCCGCTCATCGAAACGCGACTCTCGAAGGCACTCGGACGCATGACCCAACAACAACTCGAACTCCTGGAGAACCACGTCCTCGTCCTCGGCTACGGGGACCTGACGGAACCGATACTCGAAGAGCTCTCCGGCCAGCGCACCGTCGTCGTCGTGACGCCGAACGAGGAACGCGCGCGCCGCCTCACCGAACGGGGGTACACCGCCCACACGGGCGACCCGAGCGACGAGCAGACCCAACGGACCGCGCGGATAGAGACGGCGGCGGCCGTCGTCACCGCGACGAACAACGACGCCGAGGACGCCCTCGCCATCCTGACGGCGCGGGAACTCAACCCCGACGTGACCATCGTCGCGGCGGTGACCCAACGCGAGAACGCGGACAAACTGAAGCGGGCCGGCGCGGACACCGTCATCAGCCCCATCTCGCTCGGGGCGCACTTCCTCGCGGAGTCCGCACTCGGCGGCGAGAACGTCGAGGAACTCGAACGCCGCCTGTTGGGCGACGCCTCGGCTGACACGGACGGCGGGTCGAACGCGCCGTCGGAGTGAACGGCCCGACGGGAGGGGTGTTCGGTTACGGGTTCCCGCGGTTGAACACCGCCACGTCGCAGTCGGCTTCGTGGATGCGCCGGAACGTGGGCGGCGAGACGAACCGCGACGCCGCCGACCGTTCGTGGCTTGACCCGATGACCAACAGGTCGTAGCCCGCGGCGTTGGCGCGGACGAACGACGACACGTCCGACCGCGACACCCGCGTCTCTATGGGTCCGTCCACCGTCTCGACGACGTTCGCGAGGCGACTCTCCGCGGCGCGACGCTCCATCTCGTTGGAGATGCACGTCGTGACGCTGACGATGCCGCCCCGGCGCGCGAGCCTCGTCGCGAAGTCTATCATCGCGTGGGCCGTGTCGCCCGGCCGCGCGATGAGGACGAGGATGCGCCGCCACCGCCGCGTCTCGGTCGTAGAGCGGAACGCGACGGCGTCCAACGGACCGCCGAATACGCCGCGGACGTAGTTCGAGAGCACCCCGCGGTCCTCCTCGTACGGCGTCACCACGAGGTCGCAGTTGGCGTTCTCGGCGGTTTCGAGCGTCGTCGGAACCGCCTCCCCGGCCGCGACCACGACTTCGCAGGGGACGCCGACGCGCGTCCGTATCTCGGAGGCGCACGACTCCAGTCGCTCTATCGCCTCGTCGGCCTCCCGCGACCGGAGGTCCTCCTCTTTCGTCGGTCCGGCGGCGTCCAACTCGTCGCCCTCGCCGCCGTCCGTCTCCGCCGAGTCGTCCCCCTCCGCGACCCGTTCCGGCGGTACGATGTCGAGGAGGACGACCTTTCCGGCCTCGTGGGCGGCGGCGAGGCGCGCGCCGAACATCGCCGCCGCTCTGGCCGTCTCGCCCCGCATCGGCACCAGCACGTGGTCGTCGCCGTGGACCGTCTCGTAGAGGTACCGCGCGCGCTTCTCGTAGAACCGCGACCGCCAGACGAGGAAGACGAGGGCGACGATGGACGACGACAGGAAGATGCTCACCACGTACGACGCGGGGTCCACCTCCCGCGAGACGAGGGTGAGAAGCGCCGTCGAGAACGCCGACGGCACCTCCACGTCGGCGACCCACGTCACGACGCCGGTGAGCAAGACGGCGAGGGCGGCGCTCTCGGGGTGGACGAGCGTGCCGTTCGTCGGCCCGTACAGCAGTCGCCCCGCCTCGAAGGCCGCCAGACCGCAGAGCGCCCCCGCCGTGAGGCCGGCGACGAACTTCTTCGGGTCCGCGTACCGGCCCTCGGGGTCGGAGAACAGGGTGTACGTCCCCGACGCGAGGGGCGGAAACAGGAGGAAGTAGAACTGGGGGACGACGTTCGAGAGGTAGGTGACGAACGCGATGAGGAGGGGGACGAGGACGACGACGATGAGGTGAAGCAGGTTGTTCGTGTTCTGCACCCACCGGCGGAACTCCGACGCCTCTCGTCGCTCGAACCGCCGCAGTCGGCCGACGAGGACCGAGAGCCGCGAGAGGAGGTGCCGGAGGCGACTCATCCTACGCGAGCGTCGTCACCGCGTCGAGCGTGAGCGAGATGGCGCGTTCGACGTTGTTCTTCGCCTTCTCGGGGAGTTCCTCGTCGGAGTCCGCGCCCTTCTGGGTCCCCTCGACGAGGTTCCCGTCCACCGTGCAGATGGCCCCGGCGCGCATCCCCTTGCGGCGCGCGAGGGCGAACACCGTCGCCGCCTCCATCTCAATGGCCAGCAGGTTCGCGTCCTCCCAGTCCTCGACGAACTCGTCGGACTCGTTGTAGAACGCGTCGTCGGAGACGATGGGGCCGACGTGGACGTCCTCGTCGTTGGCCTCGGCGGAATCGACGAGGGCCGTCAGCACCTCGTAGTCCGGCACGGCCGGGTAGACGGCGGACTCGTAGCGCTTCGAGGTGCCCTCCTCCTTGGCTGCGCCGGTGGCCACTATCATGTCGCCGATTTCGATGCCTCGCTGAAGCGCGCCGATGGTGCCGACGCGGATCACGGTGTCGACGCCGACGCGCGACAGTTCCTCGATGGCGATGGCGGCGGACGGACAGCCGATACCCGTCGAACAGATGGTGAGCGGGACGCCCTCGTACGTCGCGTTCACTATCTTGTACTCGCGGTTCGCCGAGACTTCCTCGACGTCCTCGCACTGGGCGGCGATTCGGTCCACGCGCCCCGGGTCGCCCGGGACGAGTGCGATGTCGTTGACGTCTCCCTCCGACACGAGCAGATGGGGCTGTTTTGCCATACTGCCGTCGTCTCGTGTCTGGGTCAAAAGCGCCGCGGTCCGGGACTCCGCGAGGCGCGGTTTCGGGGGACGGAGGGACGTTCCTCCGCCGCGGGGTCACGCTCGAACGGCGATAGTGGTCCGTTAGGGTGAGTTTAATCGAATCTAACGTGTGGTCGGGTTCGATTACCGGTTCGTATCTTGTAGGTAACTAACTGGGTTCCCCCCAGAGGTGTACGTGGCCGTCGGGCACCATCCGCGGCCGTCGGACGATGGAGTCGGCGGTGGAACGCCCCCCTCGTTTCACCCCCTCGCCGCTCCGCAGAACGGTGCGGCGGTTTCCGTCGGTGCGGCGAGTGCGACTCGGACTGCGGTCGGCAACGGGTCACCCTCGACCCGTCCCCCACCCTCACGTCCCTTCCCGCCTCCGTGGTCCGGGCCGCGTCCCGCGGATGGGCGCGACGGCACACCCGTTCCCCCTCTCGAACATGGACGCTCCGTGTCGCGGCATCGGTCGCGTCTCGCGCGCCGCGACTCCCCCGAAATTCCCCCTTTTCCGTCCCCTCGTCCGCGACGCTCGGCGGTTCGAACCTCACAGTCTGAACCGTTCGGTTCGAACCGCGCGGCTCAGACCGCGGCCGTCAGGAACGGCGCGACGAGGACGAACCCCGCGCCGAAGACGAGCGACGACCGGAGCCACTGGCCGCAGACGGCCGTCGAGCGCTCCTCGTAGATCGACCGCCCGGCGCGCGGGAGGACGAGGTGGGCGAAGAACGAGTAGATGAACAGGACGACGCCGACGACGGCGACGACGTGCGGGACGACGCCGACGCGGCCCACGACCGGTCCCACGGGGAGGAGAAGCGCCAACACCAGATAGAGCAACGCGTACAGCGTCCCCGCGAGGACCCCCACCGCGTGGTGGACGACGTTCGCGCCGAGGAATCCCACGTCCTCGGGCGAGATGCGCAGGAGGACGGCGGCGGCGACGTAGGCGGGGGTGAACCCCTCCTCCTGTCGGACCATCGCAACGTCCATGGCGAACGACGCCACGAGACCCGCGAGCGCACACAGAGCGACGAAGAGCGGTGCCTCGCCGGGGTCGAACAGGCCGACGACGGCGAGGGCGACGGGGTGCATTCGTCCGAACGAGGCGACGGCGGCAGATAAGGGCACGGTTCCGTTCCGGCCGCTCTCGCCCTCAGTCGCCGAGGAACGAGCGAACCCGCTCGCGGGAGAGGCTCCCCTGCGAACCGGGGGAACAGGAGACTATCGCGCCGCACGCGTTCGCCACCGCGAGGGCGCGTTCGAAGTCCGCGCCGTCGGTCAACGCGGAGAGGAACCCCGCGGCGAAGGCGTCGCCCGCGCCGGTGGTGTCCACCGCGTCGATGGGGTAGCCCGGGTGTGCGGTTCTGCCGTCGTCGTGTCGCACCTCCGCGCCGTCGGGGCCGTGTTTGATGACGAGGGTCTGCTCGTCCAACTCGAAGGCGTCCAGCGCCAACCCGGCCTCGCGGTCGTTGAGAAACAGGTAATCGACGGTCGAGATGGCCGTCGAGTAGGCTCGCTCGCCGATGCGCCGTCCGGGGTCGAAACTGACGGGGACGCCGGCGTCCCGCGCCCGTCGCGCGAGTTCCGTCGCCGTCTCGGGTCGCTGACTCGTGAGGTGGAGGTGGTCGGCGCGTTCCAGTTCGGCCGCCGGCAGGTCGTCGGCGTCGAACGCCTCGTTCGCGCCGGCACAGCCCAGAACGATCACCTCGCCGCTGGGTTCGACGACGATGTGCTTCGTCGCCGTCTCGCCGCCGGGGACGGTGACGACGTTCTCGCAGTTCACGCCCGCGGCGGCGAGGTCCTCGCGGGCCGTCCGGCCGTGGTCGTCGTCGCCGACGCTCCCGAGGAGCGACGCCTCCTCGTCGAGTTCGGCGAGTCCGCGGGCGACGTTGGAGGCGCTTCCGCCGCCCGACGCGCCCCGGGACTCGACGGACGCCTCGCCGTCGGGTTCGGGGAGGGCGTCGACGCGAAACAGCACGTCCCAGTTCACGTGACCGGCGCAGACGATGCGGGACATCTGCCGATGGGTCGCCCGCCGCGCGTAAAAACGCTCGCGTCGGTGGGAGCGACGCGGAACGACCGTCACCTCGCGCACCCGCGCCCGCGTCGGGACTCGGGGGCCGCCGGGCCTCAGGCGACGGTGAAGAGAAGCAGGTTGTGCGCGCCGGGGCCGAGGCCCACGGCCGCGACGAACCCGAGGAGGAGGAACCCCTCGGTGGGGTCCTCGCGCACGTAGTCGGCGAACAGGGAGACGACGCCGCAGACGACGGCGAGTTTCACGAGGACGAACAGCCACCCCCCGCCGAGGTACGGGTCCGTCGGGAGTCCGTGGGCGAACTCGATGATGAACCGCGAGAGCGGCGTTCGCTCGCCGAAGCCGAGGAGGTCCACCCCGACGGCGGTGGAGACGGCGTCGAGGCTGTGACCGAAGACGGCGAGGCCGCCCACCGCGCCCGTCGCCGCCGCGGGCGGGTACGCGCGGACGAGAACCTCCCACGCGGCGGCGGCGACGACGACGGAGGCGGCCAGTCCGATTACGGGGACGGACGGCGAGAGCGTCCCGCGCGACGCGCCGGCGAGGAGGACCGCCGCCGACGCCGCGAGGGCGAGACCCCCGCCGACGCCGCCGAGGACGCGGGCCGCGGAGTCGTCACCGTCCGCCTCGTCCTCACCGCCGAAGCGCGCGTCCGCGGCCACCCACGTCGCCACGCCGAGGATTGCCACCGTGACGTAGACGGCGGGTGTGCCCGCGAGGGGGCGGACGACGCCGGGGAGCGAATCGAGGACGTAGAGGACGTGCAGCGCCGACCCCAGAACCATCCACGGCGCGAACGCGAGGATGCGGCGGGGCGTCACCGCCGGGCGTCGCCGGTACGCCTCGCGTCCGACCTCCGCCGCCGCCACGAAGAGGAGAGCGAGGTACGTCGGCGGCGGGAGCGAGAACCCTTCCGGAAGTATCGCCATGGCGGGAGGGCGCGGGGGCGGCGTGAAAGCCTTACGGAAGGTCGCCGAAAGCGTCGTATGGTCTCCGACGGCGACGACTCCCCGACCGAAGTCGAATCCAGCCTCCCCGAGTTCAGTCCCGGGTAGGCGGTGCTCTTCATGCTCCTCGGAAGCCTGGCGACGCTCGTCGTCCTCGTCGCCCTCGGCGCGCTATCGGCCGAGTTCGTGCAGTCCGCGGTGGTTCCCCTCGGCGCGTTCGCGATCGGGGTCGCCGTCGTCTGGTGGGTGCTAGAAACCCTCGGCGGGCGGTGAGCGGCCCCGCTCCGGCGAGTCGGCGCGCTTTTGACCCGCCGAGTCGTCGCCTCGCGCATGGACCGAACGGAGTTCGCCGCCCGCATCGACCACACCGTCCTCGGCCCGGAGACGACGCCCGACGACGTGAAACGGGTGTTAGACGAGGCCGACGAGTACGGGATGAACGCCTGCATCCCGCCGTGTTACGTCGCCGAGGCCGACGCGTACGCGCCGGACGTGACGCTTGCGACCGTTATCGGCTTCCCCCACGGCCAGCACTCGACGGCCGCGAAGCGCGAAGAGGCGGTGGACGCGTGGCGAAAGGGGGCCGACGAACTCGACGTGGTCGTCAACGTCGGCCGACTGAAGGCCGGCGAGGACGACGCCGTGAGAGAGGACATCGCCGAAGTCGTCGCCGCCGTGCCGATTCCGGTGAAGGTCATCATCGAGACGGCCCTCCTGACCGACGGGGAGAAGCGCCGCGCCTGCGAGGCGGCCGTCGAAGCCGACGCCGACTTCGTGAAGACCTCCACGGGGTTCGCCGACGGCGGAGCCACCGCGGAGGACGTGGAACTGATGGCCGAGTACCTCCCCGTGAAGGCGAGCGGCGGCGTCGGATCCTACGAGGAGGCGACGGCGATGTTCGAGGCGGGCGCGGAGCGAATCGGCGCGTCGTCGGGCGTCGAAATCGTCTCGGGACACCCCGACTTCTGACGCTCCGTCCGGTTACTCATTCGAGCGCGTAGATGCGCGACTCTGCGCCTTCCGCCGAACCCGAGCGTCGGCGACCCGTAGACGCCGCCGTCGAGTTCGCGTTCCCACGCGACGTCGCCCGACGCGGCGTCGAACGCGCGAACTCGGTGGGCGCGGTACCGTCGGGCGCGTAGTTGGCGTTCGCGGCGTCGTGACCGAACGACCGCCACGAGGGGTCGTCGCCGGCCTCCGACGCCGCTTCGTCGCCGCCGGCCGAGAGACAGCCGGAAACCGCACACAGAGACGGCGCTCCGCCCGCGCGGAGCACGTCTCGTCTGGAAACCGTGGAGGGCATCTGACTCGTATCACCACGGCCGAAGTAGATCTCTTCTGTAACGTCTCCCCTTCTCGGCCGTCGGGCCGTACCGTCGCGCTTTTGGCCGCCGAGGCGATATCTCACGACGACCGAATGGCCCGATACCACATCGAGACGTACGGCTGCACCTCGAACCGCGGCGAGAGCCGCGCCATCGAGAGCGCGCTCCGCGACGCGGGCCACTACCGCGTGGACGGACCCGAGGAGGCCGACGTCGCCATCATGAACACCTGTACGGTCGTGGAGAAGACGGAGCGGAACATGCTCCGCCGGGCCAAAGAGTTGGAGAAGGAGACGGCCGACCTCATCATCACCGGCTGTATGGCGCTCGCGCAGGGCGAGGAGTTCCGCGAGGAGGACGTGGACGCCCAGATTCTCCACTGGGACGACGTGCCGACGGCCGTCACGAACGGCGAGTGTCCGACGCCCGGCCCCGGCGTCGAACCCGTCTTGGACGGCGTCGTCGGCATCCTCCCCATCGCCCGGGGCTGCATGTCGAACTGCTCGTACTGCATCACGAAGTTCGCCACCGGTCGCGTCGACTCGCCGTCCGTCGAGGAGAACGTCGAGAAGGCCCGCGCCCTCGTTCACGCCGGCGCGAAGGAGATCCGCATCACCGGCCAGGACACCGGCGTCTACGGCTGGGATGAGGGCGACCGGAAGCTGCCCGAACTGCTGGACCGCATCTGCTCGGAGATAGACGGCGACTTCCGCGTCCGCCTCGGCATGGCGAACCCCGGCGGCGTCCACGGCATCCACGAGGAACTCGTCGAGGTGTTCGCCGAACACGAGACGTTGTACAACTTCATCCACCTGCCCGTCCAGTCGGGTTCGGACACGGTGCTGGAGGACATGCGCCGCCAGCACCGCGTGGACAAGTTCGTCGAGATAGTCGAGACGTTCGACCGGAAGTTGGAGTACTGGACGCTCTCGACGGACTTCATCGTCGGCTTCCCCACCGAGACGGACGCCGACCACGCCCAGAGCATGGCGCTGTTCAAGGAAGTCCGCCCGGAGAAGGTGAACATCACGCGCTTCTCGAAGCGTCCCGGCACGGACGCCGCCGAGATGAAGGGCCTCGGCGGCACCGTCAAGAAGGAGCGCTCGAAGGAGATGTCCGAGTTGAAGATGGACGTCGTCGCCGAGGCGTACGAGGCGATGGTCGGCGAGACGCACGAGGTGATGGTCGTCGAGGAGGGCACCGGGGACTCCGTGAAGTGCCGCGACGAGGCGTACCGACAGATCATCGTCCAGAACGCCTCGGAGCGCGGCGTCGAACCCGGCGACTTCCTCGACGTCGAGGTGACGAGCCACCAGACGGTGTACGCGTTCGGGGAACCCGTCTGAGCGGTTCGGCGTTCCGGCTCAGAGGAGGAACGTCCCGAGGAAGCCGACGGCCGTCGCCAGCGTGACGGACGGCCCCGCCTGTCGGTAGGCGTCGGGGTAGATTTCGCCCGCGAGCGACGCCAGAATCGCGCCGCCGGCGAACGCTCGGACGCCCCCGAGCCAGAACTTCGGCAGGGGCGGGATGTACCAGTAGCCGAGTAGCACCGACCCGCCGACGACGAGTGCCGTGACGGCCCACGCGGCGAACGTCTTTCCCTCGCCGCGGTGTTCGGACATGTTCTTCCCGGACATCATCGACTGAGAGCCGTTGGTGACGACCAACGCGAACAGGAACGCCATCGCGCCCGAGACGTTGCCGACAAGGAGCGACCCCATCGCCGCGTTCTCGGGGACGCCGTCCGTCGTGACGCTGGCCCACAGCCCCCACCCCTGCTCTTCGGACTCGTCGTCCGACATCCGGTCGATGAGGATGTCGAGGCCGCCGAACGTGCCGACGCCGAGGAGGAAAAAGCCCGACGCGGTCCACTTGCCGATGTTCTCCACCGCCGGGTCGTACAGTTCGAACGCCAACGAGACGACGAGCGACCCGCCGCCGACGGCGAGGAGTATCGCCTGCCACCGCTCGTTCGGTTCGGCCCAGACGCCGACGGACGACCCGACGACGAGCGAGACGGCCGAGAAGACGGCGTAGAACCACGGATTGGAGAGCAACCCCCCGAGGAGGTTCCCCGAGTTCGATGCCTGAGCGGCGACTGCCCCGGAGAGTGTGCGGGTCACTGCCACGGATTAATGTAGTCGGAGCGAACCTTTGTCCGTTTCTGCCGACGAGGTGACCGCTCGCTCGTCCGCCACGTCGCCAAACGCGGGCTGGCGGGCGGGCGAGACGCGTTACGATCCGTTCACGTCGAGGACCACTTTCCCGGTGAGGCCGCCCTCCTCGACCATCTCGTGGGCCTCGGCCACGTCTTCCAGCGGTAGCACCGAGTCGATGACCGGTTCGAGTTGGCCGCGTTCGGCGAGGCGGCGCAGGCCGTCGAGGTAGTGGCGGGCGCGTTCCAGGAAGAGGAGGTGGACGGTGAAGTTCTTCTGGTAGGCCGCGCCCCACTCGCCCTCGGGTTCGAGGATGGTTATCATCCGGCCGTGCGGCCGCGTGACCGCTGCGCTCTCGGCCAACGTGTCGCCGCCGACGGTGGTGAACACCGCGTCCGCGGGTTCGTCGAACTCCGAGTCCATCACCTCGGCGAAGTCCTCGGACTCGTAATCGACGGCGCGCGCCGCGCCGAGTTCCTCCGTCTGTTCGACCGTCTTCGGACTCGCCGTGGCGACGACCTGCGCGCCCGCGGCGTCGGCGATTTGGACCGCGTGCGCGCCGACGCCGCCCGCGCCGTGAATCAGCACCGTCTCGCCCGCGCCCACGTCGCCGCGGGTGACCATCGCCTCCCACGCGGTGCCGCCCGCGAGGGGGAGGGCCGCCGCCTCGGTGTGCGAGAGGTTCTCCGGCTTCCGGGCGACGATGGACTCGTCGGCGGTGTGGTACTCCGCGTAACTGCCCCGTTCGCCGAATATCTCCGGCGTGTAGAACACCTCGTCGCCGGGTTCGAAGTCGGTCACCGACTCGCCCACCTCCTCGACGACGCCCGAGACGTCGTAGCCGATGACCGTCGGCGGCGAGATGCCGGCCCACGACCCGGCCTGCCGAATCTTCGTGTCCACCGGGTTGACCGACGAGGCGTGCACCGCCACGAGAACCTCGGTCGGTTCGGGCGACGGTTTCTCCACGTCGCGCCGTTCGAAGACGTCGGTGCCGCCGAAGTCCGTGATGACCATCGCGTCCATGCGCGAAGGGACGGCCGGGACTCGGGTAAGCGGTTGGGCCGAAACCGGTCGAGACGGGTCGAACGTCCGCTTCGTTGAGGGTTAGCGCCGTCGGGCGCGCCGCCCGCACTCGACGCATCGGTACTCCGCGCGCCACCCGCCGCCGGTGACGAAGCGCCTCTCGTAGGCGTCTCGCGCGCCGCACTCGGGGCAGACGTCGGGGAGGTCGGAGTCGTCCACGCTCACTCCGTCCGGCGGAACATCCCGCGGGAAGCGGGGGCGGTCGGTTCGAAGCCCCACCGCTCGTAGAAGCCGTCCACGTCGGCGAAGAGGTTCACGTAGGCGTTCGGCGGCGCTTCGCGGTCGAGGTAGGCGACGAGTTCGTCCATCATCGCGGTGCCGAGTCCCCGGCCTTGGTGGGCGGGGTGAACGGCCATGTCCGCGATTTGGTAGACGGTCCCGCCGTCCCCGACGATGCGTGCCATCCCCACCGTCTCGCCGTCGTAGCGGACGCTGACGCCGAAAATCGTGTTGGGCAGGCCCGCCCGCGCGCCCTCGACGCTCCGGGGGGCCATCCCCGCCGCCTCGCGGAGTGCGCAGAACGTCTCGGGGTCGGGGACTTCGCGGACCAGTCCGTAGGCGTCGTCCATGTCCCCGCGGACGCTGGCGGGCGAGAAGTGAATTGTCATCCGCCGTGACCGCCGAAACCGCCAACGCTTTTCCGTTCGACCGCAGACTCCAGTCCGATGGACGACACGCCCGGTCCAGACGTTCCCGTCTACGTCCGCGATTTCCTCCAGACGGTCGCCGCGGTGCTTCTCGTCGGTCTCCTCCTGTTCGGGGCGACCGGCGTGTGGCCCCCGATGGTCGCAGTCGAGAGCCCGAGCATGGAACCGCACATGACGAAGGGCGACCTCGTCGTCGTGACGGAGGCCGACCGCTTCGCCGCCCCCGCCGCCGACGAACACGGCGTCGTCACGGTCGAGTCCTCGCGGGGGTACGCTCGGTTCGCGGAACCGGGCGACGTGATCGTCTACGACGCGCCGCAAATCCCGGGGTCGCCGATAATCCACCGGGCGCGCTTCCACGTATCGGCCGGCGAGAACTGGTACGACAGGGCGAACCCCGACTACCTCCCGGCGGGCGCGGACGACTGCGAGGAACTGGTGAACTGCCCGGCCCCCCACGGCGGGTACATCACGAAGGGTGACAACAACGAGATGTACGACCAAGTGACCGGCATCGCGGACGAGGCCGGCCCCGTCCGCGCGGAGTGGGTCGTCGCCAAGGCGCAGGTCCGCGTGCCGTACCTCGGCTACGTCCGCCTCCTCCTCTCGGGGAAGGCCTGAATCGCGCGTCCGCGCGGTCCGGCGGAAATCCTCACGTTCGGTATCCGTCCAACGCCCAGTCGTACCGCTCCGCGAACTCCGCCGGGTCGGCGCGGAATGCCTCCCGCACGGCGGCGACTCCCTCGCTCCGTTCGAGTTCGTCGAGGAGGGCGCAGCCGACCCGGTAGGGTAGTCTCGACCCGCCGAACAGGTGAGACGCCAACTCGTCGGTCGGGACCGACTCCTGGCGGAGTCGTTCGCGGAACGAGTCGTACTCCCCGACGAGGGTTCGGAGCCGTTCGGGGTCGGAGAGCGCGGCGTAGTCGTCGCAGATGGCGTGCTCCTCGACGCCGACGGCACCGTCCGACCGACGGAGTTCGAGCGGCGCGTACGTCGCGAACGCCTCGGTGTGGAAGACGGTGTTCCAGACGGCCCGCTGGTTCTCGGACTCCAACGGCCGGGGTCCGAGCCCGTCGAGCGAGGCGTGCTCTCGTTCGTAGAGGACGTGAGAACTCTCGTGGACGCCCGCGTAGAGCAGTTGGCGCGGTCGTCGGTGGAACAGCGGTTCGTTCAGGTCGACGTAAGCCCCGCTTCGGACGCCGATTCCGGTTTCGTAGCCGACGCCGAGATGGAGCGTCACGTCGGAGATGTCCGCGTTCGGGGCGACGCGCCGGAGCTGTCGTTCGATCTGCGCGGTCCACTCGCGTTCCCGGGAGCGGACCCGGTCGATAAGCCGTACGATCTCCGTTCTGTTCTCCGAGAGGTTTCCGAGACCCGAGAAGGCCGTCCGTTCGCCGTCGACCGCATCGGAGAGGTCGTCGCGGGTCAACTCCCGCCCGAGGACGGTCGCGTGTTCTCTGGCGACCCCGTATCCGGGGTGATTCCAGACTCGGTCGAGCGACGCCTCCCCGTCGACGTACGAGAGGAACCGCTCGGCGGCGGACCAATCGATCTGCACGTCCTCCACCTCACGACCGGCGGTCTAATCGGTTCGGGTCGGGGGTTCGCCCGCCCGCGGCGGGTCACTTCTCCGTCGCCGACGACCTCGGTCGCCGGGCGTTCGTCTGCGCCTCCTCCGTCGCGGTTCTGAACCGCGCGAGTCTGTCGGCCTCCTCGTCCTCCTTCCACTCGCCGAGTTCCTTCGGGTCCACGTGGACGAACACGTCGTCGACGTCGGGCATCTCGCGGATGGACGAGACCACCTCCGACTCGATGTCGTGGGCCTCGAAGAGGGTCATGTCGCCCTCGACTTCGATGTGGAGGCTCACGTCTATCTCCGGGCCGACGTAGTGCGCCACCACGTCGTGCGCGCCGCGGACTTCGGAGTGCGAGAGCGCGCGTCCGAGAATCTCGGCGCGCAGTTCCTCCGGCGGCGCCGCGCCGACGAGGTAGTTCAGGTTGTCGCGGACGATCTCGTACCCGGTGTAGAGGATGCCCAGGGAGACGACGCCGGCGGCGACGGGGTCGAGGACGGGCAGGCCGACGCCCGCGCCGACGACGCCCGCGAGAGCCGCCACGGCGGTGAGGATGTCGTTTCGGTTGTCCTTCGCCGTGGCGACGATGGCCGGCGACCGGCGGTCCTCGCCGACGGAGAGGCAGTAGCGGTAGAGGGCGTACTTCACGGCGGCGGTGACGAGGAGCACCGCGATGCCGGCGAGACCGGCGCTCCGCCCGTACGTCCCGTTCAGAACGGTCGTGGTGGCGTTCCAGAGGACGCCCGCGCCCGCCGCGAAGACGCCGAGGGCGACGAAGAGGGCGACGAACGGTTCGATTCGCTCGTGACCGTGGGGGTGTTCGAAGTCGGGCGGTTGGGTGGTGAGGTACAACCCGGCGACGACGATGACGCTGTAGGCGGCGTCGGCGAGACTGTTGACCGCCTCGGACCCGACGGCGAGACTCCCCGTCGCCCACCAGACGGCCCCCTTCGCGAGTACGAGAGCGAGGTTGACCGCCAACACGACGAGTCCCACCCGCCGAATCACGTCCTTCCGGGTCCCCTCCATCGGTGGGGACTACTCGTCGGAGGGCAAAATCGCTTCGGACGGACCGCCGTACCGGACTCCGCCGGTCACTCCGTCGCCGTCTCGAACGAGAGGCGGACCGCGGCGTCGGCGTCACCGGTCGGGCCGTCGCCGTCGTCCCCGTCGTCTCCGTCGCCCCCACCTCCGTCCGCCGCGTCGAGGCCGGAGAACGCCTCGTGGAGGCGGTCGTACGTGTCGTCGAGGGCCTCGACCAGCACCTTGGTGTCCCCGACGACGGGCATGAAGTTGGTGTCGCCGTTCCACCGCGGGACGACGTGGGTGTGGAGGTGGTCGTCGATGGACCCGCCCGACGCGCCGCCGCCGAGGTTCTCGCCGACGTTGGCGGCGTCGGGACCCATCGCGGCGTCGAACGCCGAAAGCGTCGCGGCCTTCAGTTTCGCGTGGTCCAACAGTTCCGCGTCGGTCAGGTCGCCCCACTCGCCCGTGTGGCGGTACGGGATGACCATCGCGTGGCCGGGGTTGTACGGGTAGTTGTTCAGGAGGACGAACGTGTGGTCGCTTCGCGCGACGACGCGACTCTCCCTGTCGTCGTCGCGTTCGGGGAGGACGCAGAACGGACATCCTTCGGACTCCTCGTCGTCGTCCCGTTCGACCCACTCGATGCGCCACGGCGCGAACAACTGGTCCATGAACGACCCGTGGAAACGCGTCCGCTTAGTGTCGGCGGAAACGCGACTGTGACGCTCGTTGACTCGTGGCTAGGTTCATGCCGCGTCCCGCCGTACGTCCCGCGATGGCAGTCAGTCCCGACCCGTCCGAACGAACCGAACCGTGCGACCACTGCGGCCGGGAGACCCCTCACCGGGTTCGGGTGGAACTGCGCGCGGAGAACAGAGACCCCGAACGCGCCGCGTACTCCCGCGAACCGTACCGAATCTCCGTCTGCGCGACGTGCGGCGCGGAGGAAGTGACCCGGATGAACAACGCGTGACTGCCGCGAACGTCTCACCACCGCGGCGCACTCGAATACTCTCCTCGTCAACGGAACGGTAGAATCGAAGACCAAGTGACCGCCAGCGCGGACGCGTTGGCGTCGAACTCCAGCGAACTGCTGGACGTCCTCGACCGGTTCGTGGTGGACGACTCCGACGCGTACGACGTGGAGACGACCGCGGCGGCCGACGCCTACGGGGACGCGACGGGCGGCCCCCTCCCCGGCGACGACTGAACGCCGACTCGTTTTTCGAGAAAGAGCGACCGAGACGACTACTCGGTGAGGATCTCGCAGCCGTCTTCCGTGACGATAACGGTGTGCTCCGCCTGACTCACGAGCGTTCCGTCGTCCTCCTTCAGGACGGGGTAGCCGTGGAGGACGCCCTGCTGTTCGAGGCGGCGGATGGCCATCTCCGCGCGGGGGGAGTCTATCCACCGCGAGGCGAACGGGAGCGTCTTGTACTCCTCGGTCACCTGTTCGAGGACCTGCCGCGCCGCGCGATTCCGAACCGACCGGTCGCGTTCGAGGCTGTAAATCTCCTCTTTGGACCCCTCGCTCACCTTGCCGCGGCCGTCGGTGGCGAACGGTTCGATGGCCACCACGTCACCGACTTCGAGTTCGACACCGCGTTCCGTGCCGCGGTTGGGGATGTTCGGCCCGGTGTGGGCGTCCCACTGGGCGACGCCGTGCCCCGAGAGGTTGAGCACGGGCGTGTAGCCGTACCCGCGGATGACGTCCTCTATCTCCGCGCCGACTTCGCCCGTCTCCGCGCCGGGTTCGACGGCCTCTAGCGCCGCGTCGAGGGCTTCCTCGGCCGCCTCGACCAGTTCGTCGTTGCCCGAGAGGTCCACCGTCACCGCGGCGTCGGCGATGTAGCCGTCCACGTGGACGCCGCAGTCAAGACACACCATGTCCTCGCCGAACTCGGTGTCGTCGTCGCGGCCCGGACTCGCGTGCGACGCCTCCTCGTTCACGCTGATGTTGACGGGGAAGGCGCACCCGTCGGCGAGTTCGTAGATTCGTTCCTCCGCGAACTCGGCGACTTCGAGGTGTTTCGCGCCGGGTTCGACCTTCTCGGCCGCCTCGTCTAACACCTGTCGCAGAACGCGCCCCGCCTCGCGGTACTTCTCGACCGTCTCGTCGTCGAGGGGTCCGATACTCATGCCCGCGCCTTCGCGTGACCGTCTGAAAGAGGTTGCGGACGCCGCGCCGTCGGGTGTTCGGGGTGGTATCGAGGGGCAGTGCGGGCCCGTCCGCCGGCACTCCGCCGCCGACGCGGATGTCTATATACGCCACCCTCAGTCTCCTAGTAACCGTTTATACGCGTCCGGGCGTGGTCTGAGAGAGTCAGATGGCCGAACCTACCTTCGACGACTCCGTGCCGCACCGCCGCGTCGATATCGACCGGTGGGAGGGGGTGTACGTCGTCGGCGACGTACACGGGTGTCGGGCGGAACTCGAACGCCTCCTCGATACGCTCGGCGTGACCGACGACGACCTCGTGGTGTTCGTCGGCGACTTAGTTCGAAAAGGGCCGGACAGCGCGGGCGTCGTCTCCCTCGTCCGCGGGTCGGAGAACATGCTGACGGTCCGCGGGAACAACGAGGAGAAACTCGTTCGGGGGGACAAGCGCCTGCCCGAACTGAGCGACGAGCAGATGGCGTGGATTCGGGACCTCCCGGTCGCTCTCTCGTGGGAGGGGACGCTCGTCGTCCACGGCGGCGTGGACCCGCGGACGACCCTCGCGGACCACACCGTAGACGAGTTAGAGACCAACCGGTCGCTGTCAGACGGGAGCTACGAACGGCCGTTCTGGTGGGAGGAGTACGCCGGCCCCGAACGGGTGTTCTTCGGCCACACGGTGCTGGCGGAACCGGTCGTCCGCGAGTACGCCGTCGGCCTCGACACCGGGTGCGTCTACGGCGGCGAACTCACCGCCTACGACTGGCGGAACGACGAGTTCGTCGCCGTCGAGTCCGAGGAGACGGTCGAAGAGCGGAGCGACTCGAAGATAGTGTCGCCGCGGCCCGCCGCCTCGCACTCCGACTGACCCGGCGGACGCGGAGCGCTCACGGACGGATTTTATCACCCGGCGGAGCGAGGGTGGGGACATGACCGACGGCGACTTCGAGGGCTACGGCGGACGGCACGTCCCCGACGCGCTGAAAGACGCGCTCGAACGACTCGCGGCGGCGTACGACGAGGTTTCGGACACCGACGAGTTCCGCTCGGACCTCCGCGGGTTGCTGGAGACGTTCGCGGGGCGGCCGACGCCGCTGTATCACGCGCGCAACCTCAGCGACCGCTACGGCGCGGACATCTACCTCAAGCGGGAGGACCTGCTCCACGGCGGCGCGCACAAGATAAACAACACGCTCGGACAGGCGCTACTGGCGAAGAAAGCGGGCAGAGAGCGCCTCATCGCCGAAACCGGCGCGGGGCAACACGGCACGGCGACGGCGATGGTCGGCGCGCTTCTGAACCTCGACACGGAGATATACATGGGGAAGAAGGACGCCGAGCGCCAGCGGATGAACGTCTTCCGGATGCGGTTGATGGGCGCGGAGGTGAACGAGGTGACTCGCGGTGGCGCGGGGTTGGCCGACGCCGTCGACGCAGCGTTGGAGGACTTCGCGCGGAACATCGACGACACCCACTACCTCGTCGGGAGCGTCGTCGGCCCGGACCCGTTCCCCCGGATGGTCCGGGACTTCCAGAGCGTCATCGGCAGGGAGGCGCGCGAACAGTTCCTCGACCGGACCGGCGAACTCCCGGACGCCGCGGTGGCCTGCGTCGGCGGCGGGTCGAACGCCATCGGCCTGTTCCACGCGTTCCGCGACGACCCGGTCGACTTCTACGGCGCGGAGGGCGGCGGCGAGGGGGCGGACTCGAAGCGCCACGCCGCCCCCCTCGCGAAGGGGCGAGACGACGTCATCCACGGGATGCGAACCCGCGTCATCGACGACGACGTGGAGGTGCACTCCGTCTCCGCCGGACTCGACTACCCCGGCGTCGGCCCGGAACACGCGATGTTCCGAGCGATCGGTCGCGCCGAGTACACGGGCGTCACCGACGACGAGGCCCTCGCGGCGTTCCGCGAACTCGCGGAGACGGAGGGCATCATCCCCGCCCTCGAATCGAGTCACGCGGTGGCCCGGGCCATCGAACTCGCCGAGTTGGGCGACCACGAGACGATTCTCGTCAACCTCTCGGGCCGCGGCGACAAGGACATGGAAACCGCCGCGGAGCGGTTCGACCTGTAGGCGCGCCCTCGCGGGGCCGGTCCGAACGCGCGCGACGGCCGTTGTACCTAACCCGCACCCCAGTGTCTTCCCGAGCGTGTCCCGAATCGCCGTCGCGCACACGGACCTCACGGCGAAAGGGGGCGGAGAAGGCGTCTGCATGAACGTCCTGGCGGCCCTCGAAGGCCGTCACGACGTGACACTCCTCACCCTCACGTCGCCCGACATCGACGCGTTGAACCGCTACTTCGACACCGACGTGGGCGACGTGACGGTCCGCCGTCCGCCGGTCGTCGAGTCGTTGCTCGAACGCACCGACCTCCCCCTCTACAACCTGGAGAACGCCTTCCTCTCGCGGTTCGTCGACTCGCGGGCCGACGAGTTCGACCTCGTGATATCGACGGACAACGAGATTTCGCCATCGATTCCGGCGATTCAGTACGTCCACACGCCGCGGTTCGGTCGCCTCGTCACCAGCAAGCGGGTGGGCGAGGACAGCTTCGTGGACCACCTCTACGACCGCCTCGCGTACCGCGTCGGCGGGTTCGACGCCGAGGAGATTCGGAACAGCCGTCTGCTGACGAACTCGCGGTGGATGGCCAACATCGTCCAGGACGTCTACGGCGTCCGCCCCGAGGTGGTGTACCCGCCGGTCGACACGTCGGGGTTCGACCCCGCGCCGTGGGAGGAACGCGAGGACGGGTTCGTCACCGTCGGCCGCATCACCTCCTACAAGAACGTGAAAGACGCCGTCCGCATCGTGGACGGCGTGCGCGAACGCGGCCACGACGTCCACCACCACGTCGTCGGCCCGCCGACCGAGGAGGCGTACGCCGCCGAGGTGAAGGAGATGGCCGACGACCGGGAGTACGTCACCGTCGAGGGCGAGATGCCCCGCGAGGAGTTGGAGGCGATGCTCTCGACGCACAAGTGGGGCCTGCACGCCAAGCGCCACGAGCACTTCGGCATGGCCGTCGCGGAACTCGTCGCGGCCGGTACGGTGGCGTTCGTCCCGGACAACGGCGGCCAACAGGACATCGTGGAGGGGCGCGACGAACTCATGTACCGGACCACCGAGGAGGCGGTGGAGAAGGTACACCGCATCCTCTCTGACGACGACCTGAGAGAGGAGGTCCGACAGACGCCCGACACCATCGAGGAGCGATTCGGCCGCGACCGGTTCCGCGAGGAGGTTCGGGCGTTGGCGGCCGAGGAACTCGACGGGCGCGCGTAGGGGGCCGCGAGGAGTCGACGGCGAGTCGACCGGATCGACTCTCTCCGACGGCGGAACTTCGGCGCGAGAAGCCGTATCGCCGCCGACGGTGCCAGAATCACTTTCTCCGTCGGCGGCGTCTGTCGGTCCATGGCAGTTCGGACGGCCGTCATCGGGAGCGGAATCGTCTCGACGAACAACCACCTCCCGGCCCTCGCTCGGAACCCGCGGACCGACCTTCTCGCCGTCGCCGACGTGGACGAAGAGAGCGTCCGCGAGGCGGCCGCCGAGTACGGGTGCCGGGCGTACACCGACGCCGAGACGATGCTCGAACGCGAGGACGCCGAGTGGGTCCACGTCGCCACGCCCGTCCAGACGCACGCCGACCTCGCGCGCGCGGCCATCGACGCGGGTGCGAACGTGACGGTGCAGAAACCGGCGGCGACCAACCCCGAGGAGTTAGGAGAGATGCGCTCCGCGGCCGACGAGGCGGGCGTGTCGCTCTCGGTGGTGCACAACTGGCTCTACTACCCCGTCGTCCGCGAACTCCGCCGCCGAATCGCGTCCGGCGAAATCGGCGAGGTTCGAGCGGTCAGAACCGCGTTCACGGGCGAGGGCCGCCCGGACGAGACGTACCGCGGCGACTGGGTGCTCGAACTCGAAGGCGGCGACTTAGAGGAGGGGATGTCGCACCCGTTCTATCTCACCCTTGCCCTCGGCGGCGTCCCGCGGAGCGAAGACGACGTGACCGCCCTCACCCGCGCGACGGAGGAGTTCGACCACGGCGTGACGTACGACGGCGCGCAGGTGCAGTACGTCGCCGAGAACGACGCCCTCTGTTCTATCACCTACCTCTCCTCGTCGGCGCGCGACTCCAAACTCGCGGTCCACGGCACCGAGGGGTCGATTCACGTCGATATCCCCACGGCCACGCTCGACGTCCACGACGCCGAGTCGGGGCCGTACCACTTCCCGAACGAGCGGTTCTCGCGGAACGCCGAACGGACGAGACAGACCGCCGAGGGGGCGGTGCGAAACGCGAAGCGGTACGTCGCGGGGCGAATCGAGGACGAACTCGACAGGCACGACGAGGACAGTCCCGACGGCCACTACTTCCTGTTCGACGAGGCGGCGAAAGCGCTCGAACGCGGCGAGAAACCGCCGGTGACGCCCGAACTCTCGCGGTGGGTGCTCGAACTCACAGAGCAGGTTCGCGAGTCGGCGCGGGAATGAGGCCCGCGGCGTACCTTTTTACGCGATAGCGCGGCAGTCGGGCGTGTGCGGTCGACCGATACTGCGCTCTGTGAGAACCGCCGCCTACGACCCGTCGATTCCGAGGTTCGACTCCAACTCGGCGGCCACGTCGTCCGGGGCGTACGCCGTCTCGATTCGCTCGCGGGCGTTCGCGGCCAGTCGCTTCCGTTCCTCAGGGTCCGACAGCAGGCGGTTCGTCCCCGCGACGAACTCGTCCCAGTCGTCGGCGACGAGGACGTCCTCGCCGGGTTCGGCGTCCACGCCCTCGAACCCCCGGCGGGTCGTGACGATAGGCGTCTCCCACGCCATCGACTCCAGTATCTTGATGCGGACGCCGCCGCCGATACGGAGGGGCGTGACCATCACGGCGGCGTCGCGGACGGCCGCCCCGATGTCCTCGACTTCGCCCGCGAACGTGATTCCCGGACGCTCTCCCAGCGACCGAACCGCGTCGTTCGCGTCGCGGCCCGCGACGACGAACTCGGCGTCGGGGTGCACCTCCCGAATCTCCGGCCACGGCCCCTCGGCGAACGCCAGCACGCCGTCCTCGTTGGGGAACCACTCGTAGGACCCGAAGAAGAGGAGTCGCTTCCCCTCGACCGGTCGGTCCGCCGTCTCGTACTCCGCGGCGTCGATGGCGACTCGCTGGCGCTTCACGGGCGTCGTGACGCGCTCTTCGAGCCGTCTCCGGTCCCTCTCGCCGAGGACCAACACCCGGTCCGACGCCTGATACGTGGCGAGTTCCTCGCGGCGGAGGCGGGGAATCTCAAGCGACAGTTCCGCCCGCGTCTTCACGTCCGACGCGGTGGCGCGGTGGAGGCGGTGGGCCGCGAACTCCACGACGTGCGCGCTCGTGACGAGGCGGGCGTCCGCCCACGCGGCGGCCGCCCGAACGTCCTCGTCGCGGAAGGCGCGGGCCAGATACGGGTGCTGTCCCACCACCACGTCCGGCGAGAGCGTCGTGATTCGCCTCGCCGCGGCCTCGCGCATCGAGTCGGCGTCGAACATCTCCATCACGTCCGACCGACCGAGGGCCGCCCGGGCGACTTTCCGGGCCGTCGGCGGTAGGGGGGACTCCGTGCCCTCGACGCGTACTATCGACTCGCAGACGTCGCGGACGCCCGGCACCGTCTCGGCGTCGTCGTCGCGGGCGTACGCGAGGAGGTGCACGTCGTGGCCGCGGTTCGCCAACGCGCGGACGAAACCGTACGTCACGATACTGTCCCCGGAGTTCGGCGGGAACGGGACTCCGCGCGCGAGGAAGAGAATCCGGCTCACGAGTCGAACACCCCGACCGGGTGGCCGTCGCCCGCCTCGGCGGTCGATTCCGCCGCCCCCGAGAGGCCGGCGTACAAATCGAGGAGTTCGCCGGCGTGCGCCGAGAGGCGCTTCGGCGGTTCGACGCCCTCGCGCAACCGCGCGACGAGACGCGGGTTCGACGCGAGCGTTCGGAGGCGCGCGCGGAGCGATTCGACGCTCTCGGGGTCGAACGTGAAGCCGTCCACGCCGTGCGTGACGAGTTCGGCCATCCCGCCCCGGTCGGCCGTCACCACGGGCGTCCCCGCCGCGAACGCCTCCTGAATGACGAGCGGACTGTTCTCGTACCACGTCGAGGGGAGGACGAACACGTCGGACTCGGCGAACGGCGTCGCCGGATCGTCGTAGTAGCCGTGGAACCGAACCCGGTCGTCCGCCGCGGCGTCCGCGAGTCGGGCGTGGTAGTCGTTCCCCTCGGGGTCGAACCGCCCGTACACGTCGAGTCGGGCGTCGCCCTCGACGCCCGCGAACGCCGCAAGCAGGCGGTGGACGCCCTTCTCCTCGACCAACCGCCCGGCGTACCCGAACGCGAGCGTCGAGTCGGGGTCGTACCCGCCGTCGCGGAACGCGTCCACCCAGATGCCGTTCCGGGCCTGCACGATGTCGCCGGGCGGGACGCCGAACTCGACGAACCGGTCGCGGAGGAACGCCGATGGCGACACCAACAGGTCCGCGGCGTCGAGGGCGTCGTCGAGGCGGGCGGTTCGACGGGCCACGGGTTCGGCGAACGCGGGAAACGTCGCGTCGCCCTCGCCCGCCTCCGGCGGGGAGTCGTCGTCGCCCTCGCCGCCGTCCGCGGCGTCCGCCACCGCCTCGCCGACGGCGTTCGCGTAGCAGTTCGCGCACTTGCCGACGCACGTCGGCCCGGAGCAGAGCGACCCGTCGGGGTGGGTGAGTTGCTCGCGGTGACACGCCGTCCAGAAGTCGTGGAGAGTGAGGACCGAGGGGACGCCCTCGGACGCGCAGATTCGGGGCAGTCGCGAGGAGAGACCCTTGAGGTGCTGAAAGTGGGCCACGTCGGGATCGAACGTCGAGAGGAGGTCCGCGAACGCGGCGTCCACGGACGATTGGGCGACCCCCGCCGACGGGTCGAGGGCGACGCCGTCCTCGGGTTGGGTCGTCGGCGTCGGGAGGCCGACAACCGACGCGCCCGGAACGTCCGCCGCCGCCGCGCCGCGGTCGGAGGGGGCGGCGACGGTCACCTCATGGTCCGCCGCGAACGCCTCCGCGAGGCGTTCGGTGTACAGTTCCGTCCCGCCGTAGGTGTCCGGCGGGAGGGCGTGGGCGACGAGGAGTATCCGCATGCGTCAGTCGTCCGTCGGCGTCTCGGCGGTCACGCCGTCGGGCGTCTCCTCGCCGGCGTTCCGGTCCACGTAGTCGTAGAGCCACGTGAACTGCCGCGCGAGGTCGTGTTCGTCCACGTCGAGGGGCGCTTTGAAGAACGACGCGAGGTGGGTCTGGAGGCCCGACTCGCCGCGTTCGTCGGCGTTCGAGAGGAGGCGAACGAGGTCCAACGCGAGGGGGGCCGCCAGCGCGGAGTCGGACCCCTCCCACGTGAACTGCATCTTCATCTCCGTGTCGAGGAAGCCCTCGAAGTGGATGTAGTCCCACGCCGTCTTCCAGTCGTCGAGGGAGGGCGTGTAGTCGATGCGGACCCGGTTGTGGAAGTCGTCGTCGAGGATTCCGTCGAGGATGTCGCCCTTGCTCTCTATCTTGCCCGCCTTGTTGCGTTCGTCTTCGAGAACCTGCCCGTCGGTGTTGCCGAGGATGTTGTGGCCCTCCCACGACATGACGCGGAGGTTGCGCCCGGCGAACATGGGTCCGAGCGCGGCTTTGACGAGCGATTCGCCCGTCTTGCCGTCGTTGCCCATGTGGGGGACGCCCTCCTCGCGGGCCAGTTGGCGCAGGCCGCCGAGGGAACTCCCGGCGGAGGGGGTGAAGTTCGCGTACGGGTGGCCCTCGCTGAGGGCGACGTAGGCGTACAGCGAACTCGCCGGCAGGTCCCGGTCGTCGCCTTCGACGGCCGACTCGAACGCCTCGCGGGTGGCGTAGTCGTCGGGGTTCTCCACGGGCGGTTCCGAGGAGGCGACGTTCACCATCACCACCCGGTCGAGACCCTCCGCCCGGCGGAACGAGTCGACGTCGTCGCGGATTCGCTCGACTATCTCGGCGACGGTCCGGTCCTCCTCCAGTAGTTCAGCGTTGGAGAGGGCTTCGACGCTCTCGCCGCAGTTCAGCGCCGTCCCGACGTGAACGTGGTCGTCCACGTCGGCTAAGTCGTCCGCGACGGCTTCGACCGTCGAGGGGTGGGGCATGCCGTTCTCCTCCGCGAGGCGGCGCGCGTCCTCCGGGACGCTTCCGGTTCGGATGTCGTGCCCGCCGAACGCGAGGTCCGACACGTCCGGCATGTCGAGGCGCGAGACGGGGCGGCGCGCCGACACCATCCCGGTGGTGTCCGTCTCGCCGCGCGCGATGGCCTTCGCGCCGACCATCGCCGTGGTGGCGATGTTGCCGCGCGCGCCGACCAACCAGACGCCGACGTCGCTCACGGGGCCACCTCCGCGCCACCGTCGGTCCGCACGTCGGCGTTCGTCCTCACCGTACCGTCGCGTTTCGTGGAAGCGGCCTCGTGTCTCATGGTCGTGTGAAATCGGACCGGTAACTCCCGGTCGCGCGCCGCCCGGCCCGGGCGACGACCGCGCGACCCTCGACGGCCCGTCTCGCGTCTCCCCGAGCGAGATGCCGCCGAAATGTATGTTATCAAATACGTCTGTGATTCGTCTCGAACCGACCTATACTACCGTCAGAGGCGACTAATATCTCTCGGCCGCAATAACGAATAAAAATATTGTCGTTAATCTAGCAGACCGGCGACGGAGGCGAACTACCGTCTGTTCGCGGCGGTCCGTCCGATTCGCCAGCGGAGTCCGGAACTTCTCGTCCGCCGTCAGTCTCGGGGACTCGGGCCCGCTTCGAGCGTCTCGAACAGGTCGAGGTACGCCTCCACCTGCCCCTCGACGGTGAACCGGTCGCGGACGAGTCGCCGTCCGCGGCGGCCCGCCTCGTCGGCCCTCTCGGGGTCCCCGAGGAACGATTCGAGGGCGTCCGCGAGTTCGCCGACGTCCCGGGGGTCCACGACCCGTCCGGTCGCGCCGTCGTCCACCAGTTCGGACGCGCCGCCGAACCGCGTCGTCACGACGGGCGTCCCCGCCGCGAGGGCTTCGAGGTTCACCGTCGGGAACGGGTCGAGGTGGACGGAGGGCGTGGCGACGACCGCGGCGGCGCGGAACGCCCGCCGGAGGTCCGCCCGCGGAATCCACCCCGTCGTGACCACCTTCTCGCCGTGGGGGGCCGCGAGCGCTCGCATCCTCGCCGCGAACTCGTCGTCGCCGGTCACGAGGAGGCGAACGTCGTCGTCCGTCCGGTCGGCGACGCGCCCGAACGCGGCGGCAAGGTGCGCCCCGCCCTTGGTGTAGCCGGTTCGACCGCCGAACAGGACGATTCGGGCGTCGTCGAGGCCGTACGCGTCGCGGAACGCCTCGTCTTCGCTCGCCGCCGCGCCGAGAACGGCGCGGAACGCCGCCGCGTCCACGCCGTTGTGAACCGTCCGGTGACACGGCATCCCGTTGGCCGTCAACGCCCGACGGAGGGCGTCGCTGACGGCGACGCCCACGTCCACGTGGCGTCGGAGCGTCCGGCGGTTGTGCCGGTTCCGGAGGGGGAAGTACCGGAGGCCCTGTTCCCGCGCCTGCCGAACCGGGTCCGCGCGGTAGGCGGACCCGGCCACGGGGAGGTTCCGCGGCGCGTCCGCGACGTGGGCGGTGTACTCGCCGTAGGCGAACGTCCCGGCGTCGTGGTACGTCTTCACGACTGGCGCGTCGCACTCGCCCGCGGCGGCGACTGCGGCGTTCGACAGGTAGTGCGCGTTGTGGACGTGAATCGCGTCGGGGTCGAACCCGTCGAGGAAGTCGGCGACGCCGCGCGCGGCGAGGGGGTTCGAGACAGTCAGGTACGGGAGGGCGCGCCGCCACCGCGGCGTCCACAGGCGGCGGACGCGGACGCCGGCGTCCGAGACGACGGACTCGCCCGTCTCGCTTCGGTCCGGCACCGTCGTGACGACGGCCACCTCGCGGCCGCGTCGGGCGTACCCCTCGGCGAGTTGGGCGGCTATCTTCTGCGCGCCGCCGCGTTCCCACGGCGGATAGCCGTCCGAGAGCAGGCAGATTCGGGTCACAGGTAGCCCAAATCGCCCAAGTTCTCGGCCACGTCGTCGGGGATGTCCCGCGACGCGCCGCCCTCCGTCCCTTCGGTCTCCGAGAGCGTCGAGATCAGTCGCTCTCGCGCGTCCGGCGGCACGTCGCCCTCGTCCACCGCGTCCGCCTCGGCGGCGTCCCAGTCGAGTTCGACCCACCGGCGGGCGTCGCCCACCGCGTCGAGTTTCCACCGACCCGTCACGGCCGTTCGCCGCGGCGCGTAGACGAACTCAGCCTCGACGGACTCCGGCGGGTGCGACGGCACGACGCCCGCGTACTCCGCGAGGGCCGCGTCGCGCGTCTCCGATCTGTCCGCCGCCAGAAGCGACCGCGACTCGTCGTACTCCAGACCGGCGGCGGCGCGAATCGTCTCCGCGACGCCGGTCGTCTGCACGAGGTCCGTCCGCCTGTCGGAGTCGAACGCGGCGGGGTACCGGACGACGAGGGGGACGCGAAGCAGGGGGAACCGAATCGACGTCTGGTGGTCCAGCAGGGTGCGTTCGGTCGTCGGGTCCGCTGGGTCGCCGCGCACCCGTTCGCCGAGGTGTTCGCCGTGGTCGCCCGTCACCACAACCAGCGTCTCGTCCAGCACTCCGCGTTCGCGCAGGGCGTCCACGATACGTCCGATCGCGGCGTCGGCGTACGCGAGTTCGTCGCGGTACCGCGCCCGGAGGTACGCCACCTCCGACGCGTCGAGGGTCCGTTCGCCGGTCCGAATCGCCCAGATGTCGTCCATCAGGTCGCTCATCCACTCCGTCTCCTCCTCGTCGGTGTCGCACCCCGGCGGGCGGACGTCCGACCGGAACTCCGGCGGGAGGTAGAAGGGGAGGTGGGGGTTCATCAGGTGGGCGTAACAGAAGAACGGCCGGTCGTCGGCCGCGAGTTCGGCGAAGCGTTCCTCGGCGATTCGGGCGGCGCGTTCGCTCGCGCGCACGTTGTCCAACCACGCGTCGCCCGTCGCCTCCTGCAGTTGGAACGCGGCGACGTTTCCGAGACTCTTCAGGGGCGCGTCCGACGCGAGGGCCCGCCGAACGACCGTCGCGTACCACTCGGGGCCGCGCGTGACGCCCTTCGAGAGCGTTCGAACGTCCTCGCCCCCGTCGAAGTAGCGGTGTTCGGGGCCGGTGAACTCCTCGACGCGGTCGAACCCCCGGCCTTGGGGGAGCCAATCGCCGATCCACGTCTTCGGCGAGAGGTGGAGGGTCCGGTACCCCGCCGCGGCGAGGTCACGCGTCACCGTCCGCCCGGCGTCGAGTTCGAACCCCCGCGACGTCGCGCCGTGTTCGTGCGGGTACCGCCCGGTGAGGACGCTCGTCATCGCGGGGAGCGTCCACGGCGCGGGCGAGAGGGCGCGTTCGAACACCGTCCCCTCGTCGGCCAGTCGGTCGATGGCGGGCGCGTCGGCCGATCCGCCGTACGGCGGGAGGTAGTCCGCCCGGCACGCGTCGACCGCGAGGAGGAGAACGTTCGGCTTCGACGCTTCGTCCATGAGAGAGCGTCCGCCCGCCGGTCACCTTACTATGGCGGCCCCACCGACATCCGCGGACCGAAGTCGGGGTTCGGACTCACCGGTCGGCGTCGCCCGCCTCGTCGGAGTGCGGGTGGCGTTCGAGTTCGAGCGTCTCGGGGTCGAGCGTGTAGTAGGCCTCCCAGACGGGGTCGAGGCTGACGACGCGCGTGCCTTCGACCGTCGCCTCGGCGTGGCGGTGGTGGTGGCCGACGAGAAAGAGGTCAGGTTCGACCGACCGCAGTATCTCGTCCACCGCGGCGCACCCGGGGTCGCGCCCCCCGCCGACGCGGAGGAGTCCGTGCGGCGCCTCGTGGGCGAGGAACACGTCCACGTCCGACAGCGACTTCGCGCGTTCGACCTCGGACCGGACGAAGTGTCGCCGCCGCCCGCCGGTCAGTTCCTCCCGGGAGTCGTCGTACCTCGTCGGCGCGTAGTTGCCCGAGAGGCCCGCCACGCGGAGTCCGGCGACGTCCGCGGCGGTGCTGGCGAGGAGGATCGGTCGCTCCACGTCCGTCAGGGTCGCGTCGCCCCGTCGGAGGGCGTCCACCACGTCGAAGTCCTCGTTGTTCCCCGCGACGAACCACGTCGGCGCGGGCAGGTCGTAGTACAGGAGGTCGCCGACCTGCAGGGCGGCGTCGGCGTCCGTCGCGCGGTAGGCCGAGAGGAGCGACTCCCTCCGTTCCGGGTCGTCGGCGTGAGCGTCACCGAGGACGAGCATCGCGTCGTCGTAGCGCCGCCGCCCCCTTAGGGGTGGGTGGCGAGTCGCCGCCTCTCACCCCCGCCTCAGAGGATGACTTCCCCGTCGAGGAGCAGTTCCCGTTCCGTCCGCCGCGCCTCCTCGCCCTCCTCGACCAGGGTCGGCACCTCGACCGGTTCCGAGAATCGGTCGGGGTCCGGCTCGACGCGCTTCAGCATCGACGTGAACACCGTTCCCTTCCGACCCCCGGCGGAGACGATGCCGCCGTACTTTCGCTCCTCGAACGACGTCTCGTCGGGAGAGGGGAACTCCTCGCGGGTTATCTTCGCCGTCTCGCGGAGGTACTCGGCCGCCTGTCGTTGCGAGAAGTTGCTCTCCTCGTGGTACGTCTGGGCGTACTGGTCTTCGAGTCGCTCCGAGAGGTGTTCCGGCGACTCGTAGTGGACCGACTCCGTCGTGGTGTATCCGCTGGCGAACCGGATATTCACCGTGAAACTGTCCGGGTATCGCAGGATGATCGGGAAGAAGAGCGCGTCCGTGACGGTCGCTCGCTGTTGCATCCGCCAGAGCGCCTCGAAGTAGTACGACGCCAACGCGCCGATTTGGTCGTCGCGTTCGCCCCGGTTGTACGCCATCGCAACCTCTCGGTAGTCGCCGCCCGCGGTCCGTCGGAGGCGACGTTTGAAACTCTGGGCCAGTCGGTCGAGTTCCTCCTCGTAGGCGGTCAACAGCGGAACGTCGGGGTCAGCGAGCATCTCGGCCTTCCGCTCTTGGGCGTCTGCGACCCGCATCATGTTCTCATGAAACAGTCGTTCCGCGTCCTCGTCGGGGAGGGGCGTCCTGATCGCCCGGCGGTGGAGCACCCGCGCGTCGCCGTTGAATCTCTCCCCCTGCGCCTTCATAGGACATACATGGGACGCCGGGGAATATTAACTGATAGGTCGGGCGTTGCTGAATGTCCTCCCTCCGTTCACCGTCTCAGCGGTACCCGAGTCGTTCGAGTTGGCGCGCTACGTCGCCGGACACCTCGCGCCGGGTGTCCGTCGCGGCGTCGTCGGACTCCGTCCGACTGCCTACCGAGACCCCTTCGGCGGCGTCGCCCGCCCCGGGCCACGGCGGCAGGGCGTCCGACAGGCGCGAGGACTCCTCCGATGGGAGCGTCGTCTCCGCCTCCTCGGGCAGGGAGAACGCGACGGACACGTCGTCGCCGCGGGAGACGACGAGTTTCGACCCGTCGGCGTACGCCGCCTTCTTCTCGTACCCGTAGCGCGCCCCCTCGACGAGGCGAATCCTGTCGTCCGGAACCGACGCGCCGAGGGGGACGCCCGCGGCGTTCGGGTCCGCGTCTCCTCGCGGGGCGTCACCCGCGACGGCCGCGCGAACCGTCGGCGCGATGTCGACAAGCGACGTGGGGCGGTCCGCCCCCGCGAGGTCGAATCCGGCGACTCGCACCGGCACGCGGGTGATGGCCTCGTAGGGCGCGCCGCCGTGACCGACGCAGTACGCCGGTCGGGGGTCGGCGAAGTGGTCGGCGTGGAACCGCGCGCGTTCCCAGAAGCCCTCGCCGTGGTCGCCGGTGACGACGAACGCCACGTCGCCCGCGAGGTCCGTGATTCGGCGGTAGTGGGCGGCGAGGCGGTTGTCGGCGTACTCGACCGCCGCGTCGTACAGACGCCGCCGGTGCCGGCGGTATCGTTCGACCGTGGGCGTCGCGTCCACCACGTCCTCGTGGTCCCACCCCTCGATGTCGGGGATGGACAGGTCAACGTCGTGTTCGTCCGCGTAGGCCCGCGGCGGTTCGACGGGTTCGTGCAGGTCCGAGAGGTGGAGGTAGGAGAACGTCCGCCCGTCGCGGCGGTCGGCTAGCCACGCCGCGTGGTCCGAGAGCAGTCGGTGCGCGTCTGCGTCGTCGTACAGTCGGTGGCGGGCGAACCGCCCCCGAAGCGCCAGAAACGGCACGACGAACCCGAACGCGCCGTAGGTGTCGTAGCCCGCGGCGTCGAGGTGGTCCGCGACGAGAGGCGCGTCCGACTGCGGCGGCAGGCCGGTGATGTCCGCCACCGAGTTCTCGAACGCGTCGGAGCGCCGAATCGCGCGGTGGTCGTGGGGGTACCGCCCCGAGAGCAGGGAGGTCACCGAGGGGTACGTCCACGTCGCGGGCGCGACGGCGTCCGTCCCCGAGAGCGACGAGAGAAACGGCGTCAGGTCAGAATCGAGGGCGTCCGCGCGGAGGGCGTCCACCACGACGACGACGACGTGGTCGGGCGCGTCCGCCGAGAGCGAGGACGTCACCCCGGCGTCGCGTTCTCCGAACGCCCGGTCGGCGCGACGCTCCCGGATTTGACGCCGCGCGTCGGCGTACGCTCCTTCGACGGGGGCGGCGACGCCCTCCGGGACGGCGCGCCCGGCGCGCCGGACGCCCCGTTCGACTCGTTCGAGCATCGTGACTACTCGCGGAGACGCCGCGGAGGTGAAAAGACGTAGTGGCCGCCGCGAGCACACCCCCGACCGGGGCGCGTCAGGGCGCGATGCCCGCCCTGTCGGCCAGTTCCACGCCGGGTCGGCCGAACACCGACGCGAGGGCCGTCGCCGCGAACCGCGGGGTGTCCTCCGGCGTCTCCGCGGCGGCGCGCGCGAGTGAGAGCGTCGCCCGGGGGTCCCACGGCGACTCCTCCAGTCGCTTCCGCCCCGCGCGGTAGTCGGTCTGACGAACCGCGGTCCGGCGGACGTGCGGCGGGAACGCGCCGTACTCGTCGTCGTAGTAGTTCACGAGCAAGCGCCGCCCGCGGATGTGGTCCCACGAGTCCGAGACGGACTCGCCCGGCGGTTTCCCGCGGACGACGAGTGGAGCGTCCACGAAGTCGAAGCGGGTCCGCCGGGCGAGCTCTATCTTCATCCCAGAGTCGTCCGCGCCGTGGCGGTGTCTCAGCGGCAGTATCTCCTCCAGAACCCGGCGGTCGACGAGCATCGTCGAGGGGATGGCCGGGAACGTCCGAATCTTCAGGGCGTGTTCGAGAACGTCGCCGCGGACGTCCGACTGCGGTTCGACGACGCCCCACTCCTCGTCGCGCAGACCCGAGTAGACGACGCCCACGTCCTCGGAGAAGCGGGGAAGCTGCCGCGCGAACTTCTCCGGGCGGAGCCTGTCGTCGTCGTCGAGAAACTGGACGTACTCCCCCGACGCGCGTTCGGCCCCGACGCTTCTGGCCGCGTGCGGTCCCTCGTCTCTCTCCTGCGGGACGTACGTCACGGGCAGGTCCGAGTCGGCGTCGAACGATTCGACCACGGACCGGGCGTGCCCCTCCTCGGACCCGTCCACGACGATGCACTCCACCGGGCGGTGCGTCTGATCGCGCACGCTCGAAAGCGCCTCCCGGAGTCGGTCGTTCCGGTAGTAGGTCGTCACCACCACCGAGACGAGAGGGTCGTGGGCGGTGTCGGTCATCGAGGGAGAGGAGGGCTTCGACGTCGAAAAGCGCCGCGGCCGGTCGAGACTGGTCCGACTACTCCCCGACCGCCTCCGCGCGCCGTTCGACGGCGTAGACGGCCTCCATCGCGGCGTCGAACGCGCGGGGCGACCCCGGAGCCGAGAAGAGGAGGGCCGCCGCCGCGTGGTACCGGGTCGGGTCGAGACGAAGCGCCTGCCGCAGGTAGGGCCGGCCGGCGTCGAGGCGGCCCGACTCGCAGTACGTCCGGCCCACGTCCGCGAGGAGTTGCGCCCACGTCGCCGCCGGGAGTTCGTACTCCTCGGCCAGCACCGACACCGCCTCCGCGAGGTTGTCGCCGTCGGCGGAGATGTTGTCGCCCGACTCGCCCTTCACGACGAGTGCGTCGTCCACGGCGACAAAGCGGTACTCCCGCGAGAGGCGGAGGCAGAGTTCCCAGTCCTCGAAGCAGGGGAGTCGCTCGTCGAACCCGCCGACCGACTCGAAGGCGTCCCGGCGGACGAGGAGCGTCGAGGTGTACGTCGGCACGTCCATCCGGCGGACTGCCTCGCGCACGTCGCCGGACTCGCCGTCGCGCGTCAGGGGTTCGCCGTGCGCTTTCTCCATGCCGCAGTACGCGACGGCGGCGTCTTTCCCCTCCTCGCCCTCGGCCTCTCGCAGGGCGGCGAGCTGCCATTCGAGTTTCTCGGGGTGCCACCGGTCGTCGGAGTCCACGAACGCGACGAACTCGCCGTCCGACGCCGCGACGCCGCGGTTCCGCGCCGCGCTCACCCCCGAGGAGTCGTCCTGCCGGCGGTAGCGGACCCTCGGGTCGTCGTACCCCGCCACGAGTTCGGGCGTTCGGTCGTCCGATCCGCCGTCCACGACGACGAGTTCCCAGTCCTCGTGCGTCTGCGCGAGGACGCTCTCTATCGCTCCGTCCAACACCTCGGCGCGTTCGCACGTCGGGAGGACGACGCTGACGGTCATGGGCGGCGTAGACGCGGGGACGCGCCTTTACTGCGAGGGCCGAACGCGGTTCGACCGACGTTCGGCGGGAGTGACGGTCAGGATAAACTTGATGACGATATACGAAATCGGTGTTCGCTACCCTCACCGTGAACTCGGGGAGGGGACTCGGAAGGGGAGTCTCCTCTTCGTCGGACATCTCGAATTCGGCTTTCAGCCTCTCTGCCGTCTCGTGCTTGTCTATCCGTTCGTAGACGCTGACGAGGTGATCGAGCGGGAGCAGTGGTGCCTCTCGCGGATTGTCCCTCTCGAATTCGATGTCTTCTAGATCGGCGAGTGGTCTCTGGTGACGCTTCGTGCTATCGCTGAAGATCACTTCGAGTTCCTCACCGTTCGCTCCGTAGGCGTCGATCTGAGAATGGCCAACTTCGCGCGTTTCGGTGAAGCCGTCGGAGAACGCGTCTCGGAACCGTTTGGCTGTCGATCCTACGGTGAGAATATCGATGTCAGACGGATCGTCGTCGAGACCCCTGAGGACAGAATCGGTGCTGCCGATCACACACCACGTCGCAGAGTCGGGAGTCTTCGAGATAATCTCGTCTAAGAGCGCCGCGTGAGGAGCAGATAGTGGCAGACGGGTGTACCGTCACCGCGACGGGTAATCTCTACTGGAACGTACGACCAGTCTCCGCGGTCAACTGCGGTACGCGATCCACAGCGTCGCGCCCCCGCCGACGGGGAGGACGAACCAGAAACTCGCGACGCGGTACAGGAGCGCGATGGCGGCGGCGGTGGCCGTCGGAACGCCCGCGAGCGCGACCAACAGACCCGTCACCGCGGCTTCGACGCCGCCGAGGCCGCCGGGCGTCGGGAGGAGGCTCGCCATCGCGCTCGCGGGGACGATGAACGCGACCAACTGAATTGGCAGGGAGACGCCGACGGCCCGGGCGGCCAACCACAACGGGAGCGCGAAGAACGCCCACCCGACGTAGGCGAAAAGCAGCGTCTCGGCCACCCACGCCCGCCGAGCGCCGAGGTGGCCGAGCAGGGAGAAGAACCGCGCCGTGCGTTCCTCGATTTCCGCCGCCTCGACGAACCCGACGCGGGCGGCGACCGGTTCCAAAACTCGGGGTATCAACAGGATGGCTCGGTCGCGAACGCGCCAGACGAGGTACGCGAACACGGGGACGAAGACGGCTATCGCGCCGAGTCCGTACACCAACGGGCGGACGTTCCGCGGGACGCTCCCGGTGAGGCCGAGTGCGACGACGCCGACGCCCGCGAAGGAGAAGAACGGGAGGAGGTTGAGAGCGTCGGTGGTGACGACGCTGGCCAGCGACTCCTCGTAGGTCGCGTCGCGGTCCGTCGAGAGGACCGCCGCGACGAACGGGCCGCCGCCGGCCTTCCCGAACGGCGTGACGTAGTCGGCGAACGTCGCGGCGAGGTACGTCGGAACGAGCCGTCGGTACGGAATCTCCACCGAGAGCGACGAGAGCACCACGTCCCACCCCTTCGTCCAGATGGAGAGCGCCACGAGCGAACACCCGCAGGCGACGACGACGGGGACGGGGTCCGCGCTCGACAGCGCCGAGATGATGGACTGCCAGCCGAGTACGTAGCCGAAGGTGTACAGTAGTGCCGCCGCGACGGCGAAGCCGACGAGCGACTTCACCGCCGTGCGCCGGTCGAACGCGGACTCGCCCATCGGACGCTCGTTCTCGGGGCGAACCCATAAGCGGGGTGGCGGGCGAGCGACGAGAACGGGGAGACAGGAGGCGAACTGCGTCGGCCGAGAGCGCCGCTTACCCGTCGAGGACGCCCGCGACGAGTTCGCGGACGTGCTCTACCTCATCGGGGAAGATGCCGTGGCCGAGTCCTTCGTACACCTCGAACGTCACGTCGGCGTCCATGCGTTCGAGGGTTTCGACCGTCTCCTCGGCGCGTTCGAGGGGGATGTGCGGGTCGTCGTCGCTCACGCCGAGGAAGACGGGCGTGCCGTCGAGACTCCCGTCGTAGTCGCGGGGCGTCCCCTCGGGGCCGATGAGGCCGCCGGCGAGGACGCCGAGTCCGCCGTAGCGACGCGCGTTGCGGGCGACGTACTCAGAGGAGAGACACGCCCCCTGCGAGAAGCCGACGATCAGCGTCTTCTCGGCGGGGATGCCGGCGTCCTCCACCGTCTCGACGGCACTATCGACGTGTCCGAGCGCGGATGCGAGGTGCGGTTCGTTCGCGTCTATCGGCGCGAGGAACCGATTGGGGTACCACGTCCCTCGCTGCGCTTGCGGGGCGACGTAGGCGAGTCCCTCGCGGTGGAACTCCTCGGCGAACTGGAGCATCCCCCGCGCCGTCGCGCCGCGCCCGTGGACGAGAACGACGGCGGCGTCGGCGGATTCGAGCGATTCGCCCGCCGTCCGAATCGGTTGGTCGCCGTGGGGGTCCGCGGCGGACCCGCCCGCGTTGCCGTCGGCCATCAGTTGCTCACCTCCTCCGCCTCGGGTTCGAGAGCGGGCAGGTGCGCTTCGAGTCGGTCCCGGTCGTCTTCGAGCCACGGCGGCAGTTTCAGCGACGACCCGAGTTCCGCGACGGACTCGTCGCGGGTGAACCCGGGGCCGTCGGTGGCTATCTCGAAGAGGACGCCGCCGGGTTCGCGGAAGTAGACGGATCGGAAGTACTGGCGGTCCTTCTGCGGCGTGACGTTCTGCCCCGCGTTCGACAGTTCCTCGCGCCAGTTCAGTTGCTGTTCCTCGCCTTCCGCGCGGAACGCGACGTGGTGGACGGTGCCGACGCCGGGTCGCCCGCGCGGACTCTCCCGTTCGAGGAGGTCCACGACGTTCGCTCGGTCGCCCGCCGCGCGGTACCGGACGCGTTCGCCCTCCTCCGCCTCCCTCTCGAAGCCGAGGAGTTCGAGGACGCGGCCCGTGGACTCCGGCGCGGCCGACTGGAGCGTCACGCCGTGGAAGCCGCGGACGGCGCGTTCGGCCGGCACGGGGCCGTCCTCCCAGGGTTCGATGTCCGTCTCGCCCTCGACCAGTTCGAGGGGTTGCCCGTCTCCGTCCTCGAAGGGTAAGACGCCCGAACCGAAGCGTTCCGTCGGCTCTTCCGACGACACGTCGTGTTCGGCGAGGCGGTCGGCCCAGTAATCGAGGCTCCCCTCCGGGACGACGAAGGCCGTGGCGACGGCCTGCCCGCGTCCGGGGCGTCCCGGCCGTCCCTCCCCGAACGGGAAGAACGTCATCGCGGTGCCCGGCGACCCCGTCTCGTCGCCGTAGTAGAGGTGATACGTCGAGATGTCGTCGAAGTTGACCGTCCGCTTCACGAGGCGGAGTCCGAGGATGTCCCTGTAAAAGTGGACGTTCTCCTTCGGGTCGCCCGAAACGGCGGTCACGTGGTGGATTCCGTCTGTTTGCATGGTGGGCGTAACGGACCGGCGGTGCCGGTTTCCTTACGTTACCAGGTAAGGAACCGAAACCATATAGACGTTCCCGGACGAAGCCGACACCAGGTGACACTAGTGTCCCCGGAAATCCAGCAGTCAAACGAGGAGGCGTGCGTGGTCGTCGAATCGCTCGAACAGATCGGTTCTCAGTGGCGACTCATCGTCTTGCACGACCTCCAGGACGGGGAGAAGCGGTTCAACGAACTGAAGCGCTCGACGGACGCGAGTTCGCGGACCCTCTCGCGCGTCCTCGACGACCTGCAGGAACTCGGCTTCGTGAACCGTCGGTTGGAGGAGGACGCGCCCGTGGCGACGTTCTACTCGCTCACGCCGAAGGGTCGGTCGCTCTGTCCGGTGTTCGACGAGATAGAGTCGTGGGCGGACGAGTGGTTGCACTCCCCGCCTGCGGACGCGCCCGACGCCGAGACGGACGACGAGGACGCGGAGAGCGAGTCCGCGCCGAAGGCGAAGGCGGAAGCCGAGTAATCGGGGATTACGTCCCTTCGACGAGTCGGCGCAGTTGCTCCGGCGGTACCGCACCGCGCGCGCCGTAACCGTCGTACGCGAACGTCGGCACGCCCGTCACGCCCTGCTGTTGCGCCTCGGTGAACTTCTGCCGGACTTCCGCTCGGAGGTTCTCGTCGTCGAGGGCGGAGCGGACCTCTTCGGCGTCGACACCGGCGTCCTCGGCGAGTTCGACCAGCACGTCCTCGTCGCCGATGTCCCGGCCGTCCTGCCAGAGCGCCTCGTAAATCGACGTGTCGAAGTCGAGCCACGTCTCGTAGGGGTAGTGCTCTTTGACGTAGTAGGAGACCACCTGCGCGGACAGGGAGTCGATGTCGCGGGCGATTTCGACCGTCATCTCGGCGTCGTACTTCTCCGCGAGTTGGCGGACGTTCTGTTTGGCCTGCTCGAAGTACTCCTCGTCTTTGCCGTCGTCGGCGTCGTGGTCGATGGTGCCGTCGGGGTTGCGCTTCTGACTCCGCAGGTCGAACGGGTGCCACTCTATCTCCAACTCCTCCTCGCGGGAGTCTTGGTACTGCTCCAGCGACTGCCGCCCGAGGTAGCAGAACGGACAGACGTAATCGGCGTAGACGGTGATTCGGTCGGACTGCTGTTGACTCATGTTGTACTCTTAGACGAAACGACGCAAGACACTTCTTCGGATGTGTGGGCACTCCGGGAAACCGGTCGAGACGGGTATCGGTCGCGGCGGAACGGTCGAGCGACCCCTGACGAGGACCGAACGACGCCGACTCGACTCAGATATCGAACGAGACGCCCGTTCGCTCCTCGGAGAGTTCCCAGAGGCGGCGGGCGTCGTCCTCGTCGCGGGACCGGTCGCTGGACTCCTGTTTCCCCGGGTAGCCGCGCATGTTCTTCAAGCCCGTCGGGCCGACGTAGTCGCCGCCCGCCACGTCCTCGGCGGTGGCGGCGTACAGCATCGGAAGCGCGCCCGTCTCCGCGCTCTGGGCGACGACGGCGTTCGCGACGCGCATCGCCGCGAGTCGGAGTCTGGATCCCGCCATCTCCGGCCCGCGACGCTGGAGGTTCGTCGCGGCGTAGCCGGGGTGACAGCCGATGCTCGTCACGTCTTCGACGCCTGCGGAGTCGAGTCGTCGCTGTAACTCGTAGGCGAAGAGGAGGTTCGCCAGTTTGCTCTGGGCGTAGGCGTCCCACTCGTCGTACTCGTCTTCGCCGTCGATATCGTCGAAGTCCATCTCGCCGTTCTCGTGGAGGCCGCTCGACTGCGTGACGACGCGCGACTCGCCCGGCGACGCCCGGAGGGCGTCCAAGAGGAGGCCGGTGAGCGCGAAGTGGCCGAGGTGGTTGACGCCGAACTGCATCTCGTACCCCTGTTCTGTCTCGCGGCGGGGGATGGCCATCACGCCCGCGTTGTTGCAGAGGATATCGAGCGACCCGAACTCCTCGTCGAACGTCTCGGCGAACGCGCGCACCGAGTCGAGGTCCGCGAGGTCCAGTTTTCCGAGTGTGAGCGACGCCCCGGGAACCGCCTCCCGAACGTCCACCATCGCCTCGCGCCCGCGTTCGCGACTCCGACAGGCCATCACGACGTGCGCGCCCTTCCGGGCGAACGCCGTCGTCGCCTCGAAGCCGAGTCCGCTGTTCGCGCCCGTGACGACGACTCGTTCGCCCGAGAGGTCCGGCATCCGCTCCGCTGTCCACTCGTCTGACATGTCTCCGCGTACGGCCCGGAGGCGCTAAAGGCCCGCGGAGGGGGCTACTCCGCCGCGAAACTCGTCTGCATGCCCTCGGAGTTGAACGCCCGCCCGACGCCCTCGTCGTCTACGACGATGATACCCGCCTCGGAGCCGGTGAGTTCGCCGAACTCCTCGATGGCCGTCTCGGCGGCCGTCTGCGCGTCGAGGCCGCGTTCGAGGTGTCGAACCGCGCGCCGGGAGAGCGTCGTCTTGGCGATGTCCTCGCCCGCGCCTGTCGCGGACGCCCCGCCCGCGGCGGAGGCGTAGAACCCCGACCCGATCTGTGGCACGTCGCCGACGCGCCCCGCGAGGGCGAACCACCGGCCGCCGGTGGAGGTGGCGGCGGCGAACGCCTCGCCGTCCGAGGCGACGGCCCCGACGGTGTCGTGGTCCGAGAGGTCCGCCTCGTCCGTCGGATCGGCCGTCGTCTCGCCGAACCGATCGTCCAACCACGCGAGGTGGTCCCGCGGCGAACCCGCCGGCGGGTCGGCGTCGGCCCACCGCTGTCGCGTCTCCTCGGTGAACAGGTCGGCGTCCGTCTCGACGCCGAAGTCGGCCGCGAGGTCGACCGCCGGGTCGCCCGCGACGAGGACGTGCGGCGTCTCCTCCATCACCGCGCGGGCGACGGAGACGGCGTGTTCGACGCCCGCCATCCCCGCGGCGGCCCCCGCCTCCCGGTCGCTGGTCATCAGGCCCGCGTCGGTTCTGACGACGCCGTCCGACTGGACCGCGCCGCCGACGCCCGCGTTGAACGCCGGGTCCGTCTCCAGCACTCTGACGGCCGCCTCGACGGCGTCGACCGGCGTCTCGGCCGACGCGCCCGTCGCCGCCGCCTCGTCGAGCGTCTCCTGTCGCGGTTCGGGGTCGTCCGGAACGCCGCCCGCGCCGCCGTGGACGATTACTCGCATACGCGACGCTCCGACCGCCGCCAGAAAAGTCGTGCCGATATCGCCCGCCGTCGCGGAGTCGAGAGCCGGGGACCCGTCGGAGACACGTGACAGCGATCCGAAAGAAACACCAGCCCAGACGGCGAGCGTCCGCGCATGACGGTGTACGACCGGTCGTCGTCCGCGGGCCTCGAACGGATAGACGAGTGGGACGGCGGCGTCGGATGGCTTTCCCACCCCGAGGAAGCGGGGCGGCGGGCCTCCCACGCCGTTCGGGGGTCGGACGGGGGCGTCTGGCTGTTGGACCCCATCGACGCGCCCGGCGCGGACGAACTCGCGAGCGAACTCGGGGAGGTGGTCGGCGTCGCCGTCTGTTCGAACTGGCACGCCCGCGACGCCGGCGCGTTCGCCCGACGGCACGACGTCCCCGTCTACCTCCCGCGGTGGATGGACAGAATCGAGGACCGCGTGGACGCCGAAATCCGGCGGTACGACCGCGAGTTGGGCGACTCCGGGTTCCGCGTCTCGCGCCTCGACCCGCTTCCGGGGTGGCGCGAGGCCGTCGCCTACCGCGAGTCGGACGGCACCCTCTACGTGCCAGACGTGATGAGTTCGGTCGAGGGAACGCCCGTCGGCGAGGAGCGAATCGGCCTCTTTCTCACCGCCCGTCTCTCTCCGCCGCGGGAGACGTTCGCCGCGTTCGACCCCGAGCGAATCGTGTTCGGGCACGGAACCGGCTGTTTCGAGGACGCCGCGGCCGCGCTCGACACCGCCCTCGACGGCGCGCGGCGGCGGTTCCCGCGGGCGCTTCTCCGAAGCGGCCCCGAGCAACTGCGCGGACTCGTCGATGCGCTTCGGGACTGAGAGCCGAACCGGCGTGAATCAGAAAGCGAAGAGTCGGCCTCCTCTCGTCGCTAGCCGGGCGGCGACCGGTTCACCCGGTCACAACGGTCGGGAGGCCGGTTTTCGGCGGGCGGTGAGGTGATAACCGCTGCTAGTTATCGTTCGAGACGATCAGTTTCCGCTCGTCGTGGTGTTCGACGAATTACCCGTCGCGCCGTCGCCACCACCGCCGACGGGTCCGGTCACCGCGGCATCGAACGGTCCGGTGTTTATCTCGTCTTGGAAGCGGTTGTAGACCGCTTCCTCGTTTTCTTCGGGGATCGGACTGAACTCGACGGTGACGATTTCGTCGGAGTCGCCGAAGAGGGTGGACTCTTGACGCAGCGCGAATATCGTCGGTCGGAGTTTACGCAGTTCCTCCTCGTCGACGCCGTTGGCCTCTATCGGTTCGTCACCGACGACTATCTCCTCTTCGTCGTCGTCGTCCTGGTAGTCTCCGAAGTCGTCGTTCTCGACGAAGTCGTCGTCGACGACCGCACCGAATCGCTCGTCGTACGGGCCGATTTGGGCCTCGTTAGCCGGGTAGAGGGGAACGTTCGCGTTTAGGGGGTTGACGTAGCGGATCGTCCGCGTGTTGTAGTTGCTGTAGACGTTGTCCGTAATCTCCTCTGCCTCCGGCTGGAAGTCGATGACGGGCGAGGCGATGGTGAATAGCCCGGACGGGACGAAGTGCTGGCGGTACATGAGCCCCTTCATCGCCTCTTGCTCGTTGAAGAGGTTGCCGACGTCTTCGTCCGAGTCGTCACCGAAGATGACGTCGTCGCCTTCCTGCGCGGCCGCGCTCCCCATTCCGGACGAGAGAATCCCAGCACCGGCAGTAATGGCTGCGCCTTTCTTTAGGAACTCTCGCCGAGAGTCCCTGATCCTGTTCACGAAGCTTCGTTGGGTATCGTCAGTCATCGTGGTTCGCTCCACCTAATGTATGCCAGTTAACAGCATACGCACACTGCCTGCGTGAGTAAGCCCATCCGCGGGTATAATTTTTGGCCCTCGATACACTTCAGACACCCCGTAAGTCCGGAATACGCGATCCCCGTGCACCACTGTTTCCGAAGTCGTCGGCGTCGCAGTCTGTTCGACGGGAAGTATCTCGATGCTCGTCGGGCGACTCGTCCCGGTCCCGCTATCGACCGCCAAGGTGACGGACGACGCCACCCCGTCCGCGCGTCGAATCCGCGCTGGAGGCGGCGGCGCGGTCCGACCCCGACGAGGACGTTCGGAGCACCGCGGAGACGACGCTGTTCACGGTTCGACTCGACGGCGCGGTCGAGTGACGGCCAACCCGTCGCGTTCCGCCGTCCGGTACCGTCTCCCGCCGTTCGCGCCGATAACGGTAGCACTTTAGGCCCGGTCGGAAAATAGGGCATTGTTCATGAGCTACGACAAAATCGAGGCCCCCGAAGCGGGGGAGAAGATCACGCTCGCCGACGAGGAGACCGGCGAGCTGGAGGTTCCGGACAACCCCATCATCCCCATCATCCACGGCGACGGCATCGGCACGGACGTCGGCCCCGCCGCTCAGAAGGTGCTCGAGGCGGCCGCCGAGGCGACCGGTCGCTCCGTCGAGTGGCTCCGCGTATACGCCGGCGAGTCCGCTCGGGAGAGGTACGACGAGAACCTCCCCGACGACACCGTACAGGCCATCAAGGACCACCGAATCGCCATCAAGGGTCCGCTCACGACGCCCGTCGGCGCCGGCTTCCGCTCGCTCAACGTCGCACTCCGCCAGAAGCTCGACCTCTACGCGAACGTCCGCCCGACGTACCACATCGACGGCGTCCCCTCGCCCGTCACGGACCCCGCCGCGATGGACATGGTGTTCTTCCGGGAGAACACCGAGGACGTCTACGCCGGCATCGAGTGGGAGGCCGGCACCGACGAAGTCCAGCGGGTCAAGGAGTTCCTCTCCGAGGAGATGGACGCCGGCGACAAGCTGCACGACGGCCCCATCGGCATCGGCGTCAAGCCCATCACGGAGTTCGGCACGAAGCGTCTCGTCCGTCAGTCCATCGAGTACGCCCTCGAGAACGACCGCGATTCGGTCACCCTCGTCCACAAGGGTAACATCATGAAGTTCACCGAGGGCGCGTTCCGCGACTGGGGCTACGAGCTCGCCGAAGAGGAGTTCGGCGACGTCACCATCACCGAGGACGAGCTCTGGGAGGAGCACGACGGCGAGCAGCCCGAGGACAAGCTCGTCATCAAGGACCGCATCGCGGACAACATGCTCCAGCAGCTCCTCACCCGCACGGACCAGTACGACGTCATCGCCACGATGAACCTCAACGGCGACTACATGTCCGACGCCGCGGGCGCGCAGATCGGCGGTCTCGGCATCGCGCCGGGCGCGAACTTCGGCGACGGCCTCTGTCTCGCCGAACCCGTCCACGGGTCCGCGCCGAAGTACGCGGGCGAGGACAAGGTGAACCCGACGGCGATGATCCTCTCCGGTCGCCTCATGTTCGAGTACATGGGCTGGAAGGACGCCGGACAGCTCATCCGCGACGCCGTCGAGGAGACCATCTCCTCGGGCGACGTGACGTACGACCTCGAACGCCAGATCGAGGGCGGCAACAAGCTCGCCACGAGCGAGTTCGCCGACAAGGTCGTCGAGAACATCGAAAACCTCTCGTAGAGGGGTTTTCGAGCGCTCGGAAATCTGCGATTTCCGAGAACATCAACGAACTCGCCCGAGCGAGTCTACTCGATTCCGTTCTCCTCTCTTTTACCGGACGCGGCGGGACAGACGCCGGAGCGACGTGGCCGCTACTCGTCGCCGGAGTCGCCCCAGTCGGCCGCGGTTCGCGGCGGACTGAATATATCCACCCCTTCGACCGGCGCGTCGCCGCGGTTCTCCGCGGCGTGAGGTTCCTCGGACTCGAAGGCGAACGAGTCGCCCTCGCCGACGACCACCTCCTCCGGGTCGTCCTCGTCGCCGACGAGGAAGACGAGTTCGCCGGCGGTGACGTACCCCACCTGCTCCTGTTCGTGGCTGTGCCTCGGCACCGTCGCCCCCGGCCCGATGCGGAACCGCTGGACGTTCAGGCGCGACGCTCCCGCGAGCAGCGTGAGTTCGACGTCCGGCACGGCTTCGACCGACTCGGCGTCGTCTGCGGAGACGCGTTCCATGCGAGAGGACCGCACCCGCGGACCATAAACGTCCGGCCGGGCGACTCCGCGGGCGCGAAGCAACATTCAAACCCGAAGACGAGGTAGCGGGGGTATGTACGCCGTGGTCGGGTGCAACGAGTGCGGGAACATGTGGCTCCTGTCGGATCCTCGCGCCCAGAAGTCCGCGAACTGCCCTCGGTGCGGGAAGACCCACCAGACGAAGAAGCTCCGGCGGTTCGCCGAAGAGGAAGACAGGCAGGCGGCCCGACAGGCGCGGGCGGCCCTGTTGGCGAAGAAGCGTGGCGACAGCGAGGCGTTCGCGGAGACGGCGCACGTCGCCGAGTTGGAGCGACTCGTCGAGGAGTCCGGAATCGACGACAGGGAGTACCTCGAGGGGTCGGGCCTCGACGCCGACGCCGTGGACGAGGCGGCCGAACGCGCGTCGAAGGGGTCGCAGACGGGGTCGTCGAACCGACTCGACGTGGTGCGAGACGCCCTTCGAGAGGGCGACCAGCCGACGGAGGAGGAGGTGGCCGCCTACGCCGAAGAGCGCGGTATCGACGGCGAGACGGCGCGGAACGTCCTCGAACGCCTCGTCCGGCGCGGCGACGCCTCCGAGTCGCGCGGGCGGTACCGACTGCTCTGAGTCGGCCGACTCTTAGAGGAGGCCGAGGAGTTTCAGCGCGGTCAGGAACGACACCACGGCGCCGAGCGCCACCTTCAACAGGCGCAACAGGCGCGTGGCCGTTCGGATGCCCGATTCGTCGGCGTCGTCCGCATCGGGCGGGGAGTCGGAACCGGCGGCGTCCGTGACGGCCGCCGGTGCGGAGGTTCGTTCGGACATGGGTGGGGGTGGGGGTTCGCACCCGCCGGGGGGAAGCGAGCGGATGCGCCTCGAACGACGGCCCGACATCGGGTAAAAGCGAGCCAACGGTGCGCGGCGGAAGTGAAAGTGAAACGAGAGCGAAACGCTTTGCTCCCCCCACCGCCGAACCACCGGTATGAGCGACGCTCGCGCCGCCGCCCGCGCCGGACGAACCGTCCGCGGAGCGGTGCTCTCGCTGTTTCTCGTCGGCGCGATCGCCGCCGTCGCGGGCGGACGACTCGTCGTCGCCGGCGGCGCGTTCCTCGCGGGCTACACCGTCCTCGCCGCCGCGGCCGTCGTCCACGGCCAGCGTCGGCGGGGACTCGGCCTCTCCCTCTCCGGCGTCGGGTGGTTTCTTGCCGCCCTCGGCGCGTCCGTCGGACTCGCGTCGCCGGCGGGGACGCGGACGTTCGCCGTCGGCGTCGGCTTGCTGTTCGTCGGCACCGTCGCCGTGGTGCGGCCGTTGGAGCGACTCGGAATCGGCGCGTCGGCGTGAGTTGAATCTGCGATCAGAAGCGACGAGAACCGAGTAGTCGGCGATTCGACGGCCTCAGCGTCCGAGGTCGGCGTGCGCGCTGGAGAGGTGCCGCGACGCGAGGGCCGAGAGGAGCGAGAGTTCGCCGGCTAAGCACCCGACGGCGATGCACTCCGCGAGGGCGTCGGCGTTCGACCCCGGCGGGTCGCCGCCGCCGCGGAGTCCGAGCACGTCCAGTCCCTCCGCCTGCGTCGGCAGTTTCGTCCCGCCGCCGACGGTGCCGACTTCGAGGCTGGCGAGGGAGACGGAGACGTACAGGTTGCCGTCCCGCACCTCGGCGGTGGTGATGGCGTTCGCGCCCTCAACCACCTGCGCCTCGTCCTGTCCCGTCGCGAGGAACATCGCGGCGACGACGTTCGCGACGTGAGCGTTGAAGCCGAGGCTGGCGGCCTTCGCGGACCCGACAAGGTTCTTCCGCGTGTTCAGTTCGGCGACGGCCTCCGGCGTCGTGTGGAGACGGCTCTCGACCACCTCGCGGGGGATTTTCACGTCCGCGGTGACGGTTCGGCCGCGCCCCTCGATGGCGTTGATGGCGGCGGGTTTCTTGTCGGAACAGAGGTTGCCCGAGAGGGCGACCAGTTCCGCGTCCGTCTCTTCTTCGACGACGGCGCAAGCCTCCTCGGTGGCGATGGTGGCCATGTTCATCCCCATCGCGTCCTTGGTGTCGTAGCGGAACCGGAGGTAGACGGAGTTGCCGACGACGTACGGCGTCACGTCCGCCAGTTCGCCGTGACTCGTCGTCGATTCGGCCGCCTCCGCGAGGGCGTCGCGGTTGTCGCGCACCCACTCGACGAGGGCCTCCGCCTCCACGACGTCCTCGACGCGGAAGACGGGCGCGCGGGTCATCCCCGACTTGAGGACGCGCGCCGCCGCGCCCCCCGCGGCGTCGATGACGGAGCATCCGCGGTTGACGCTCGCCAGGAGTGCGCCTTCCGTCGTCGCGAGGGGGAGGTATCGCTCGCCCGTGAGGGCCCCGCCGTTCACGCGGACGGGGCCGGCGACGCCGAGGGGCACCTGCACCGCGCCGACCATGTTCTCGATGTTCGCGTCCGCCGCCTCGGCGGGGAAGCCGTAGTTCCCGACGGCATCGAGGGACGCCCCCGTGTCCTCCTCGACGAAGATGCGTCGGGCCGCCGCCGCCGTGTCCGCGTCGGCGTGGTCCTCTAACTCGTGCAGTCGCAGTTCGCCGTCGCGGACGCGTTCCGCCAGCGTCGCCGCGTCCGCGTCCCCGGCCCCGGAATCCGTCTCGTCGGTCATGTCCCCTCGTTTCCCGGCGGCCGCCCTAACAGTTACCCATTCGGTGTCGTCGAGGGAACATCGGCGAGCAGTCGGACATCGTCCGACGGCGTCTCGCGCCCGCGGCGTTGTCGTCTGCCGAACGGCCACCCCGCGGGGGCCAAACGTCATTTCCCTCGCGCGAACGAAACGTGTCACCGAGAGGCAACCATGGACGACACAGACTCCACGGGAATCGAACTGACGAAGAGCGAAGCGCGGAAAGTGATCAACGCACTCTCGGAGTACGAGACGAGAGCGTCCGGGCAGCGCGAGGAGGAACGCGTGCTCAACGTCGAGAGCCTCCTCCAACGGGAGTTCGGGTTCGAGGAGGGACAGGCCCGCGACGACCGGAACATCGCCGACGTGTTCTCGAACATCTTCAACGACGACGACGGAACCCACGAGGTTCAGCTCTCTCGGACGGAGGCGACCGAGGTAGTTCGCGCGCTGGACGACTTCGACGGGCAGGAGCGTTCGGGAGAGACGGGGACGGTTCGGAACATCCGCGACCGGTTCGTGCAGACGTTCGACGTCGACGATGCGGGCGACGGCCGCACGGCCGGGCGGTAACGGCCGCCGACCATCCCAACCGTTTTGCCCGCGGCCGTCGCCACGTCGCACATGACAGACGCCGCGGACCTGGTCCTCCTCGACGGGGAGGTCCACACCCTTTCCGACTCCGACGAGACGCACGAGGCGGTGGCCGTCCGCGACGGGCGAATCGTCCGCCTCGGGAGTTCCTACGACGTATCGTTCCTCGTCGGCGCGGAGACGGAGACGGTCGAACTCGACGGGCGTGTCGTCCTCCCGGGGTTCGTCGACGCCCACACGCACCTCCCGATGGTGGGGCGTTCGCTCGTCCACGCCGACCTCTCGGGCGCGTCGGGGCCCGAGGAGTGCGTCGAACGATTGAACGAACGGGCCGCGGAGACGGACGACGAGTGGATTCTGGGCTTCGGCTACGACGAAAGTTCGTGGGACGACGCCCGCTACCTCGCCCGCGACGACTTGGACGCCGTCTCCGAGGACCGGCCGGTCGCCGCCTTCCGCGAGGACATGCACGTCGCGTCTGTCAACGGCGTCGTCCTCGACCGGCACGCCGACGCCATGCCCGACGGCGACGTGCGACGCGAGGGCGGCGACCCGACGGGCGTCCTCGTCGAGGAGGCGGCGGACGTGCTGTACGAGGAGATAGAACCCGACGAGGCGGAGATGGAACGACTCGTCCGGGCCGCGCAGGCGCACGCGAACGAACGCGGCGTGACCGGCGTCCACGACATGGTTCGGAAGTCCAACGCGCCCGCGGTGTACCGCGGGTTGGACCGCGAGGACGAGTTGACGCTCCGGGTGCGCCTCAACTACTGGTCTGACCACCTCGACTCCCTCATCGATCTCGGCCTGAAGACGAACGACGGGAACGGGATGGTCCGCGTCGGCGCGGTCAAAACGTTCACCGACGGGAGTTTCGGCGGGCGGACGGCGAAACTCACCGAACCGTACGACGACGCGCCCGGGGAGACGGGCCAGTGGGTCGTCGCCCCCGAGGAACTGGAAGCCATCGTCGAACGCGCCGACGAGGCGGGGTTGCAGATGTCCGCCCACGCCATCGGCGACGCCGCCGTGAACGCCGTCCTCGACGCCTACGGGGCGTGCAACGACCCCGAGGGAGCGAGACACCGCGTCGAACACGCCGAACTGACGGACGACGAGACGGTCGAACGCTTCGCCGAACTCGGCGTCGTCGCCTCCGTCCAGCCGAACTTCCTGAAGTGGGCGCGGGAGGGCGGCCTCTACGAGTCCCGACTCGGCGAGAGGCGGACGGAGACGAACCGCTACGCGGCGTTGCGCGACGCGGACGTCCCCCTCGCGTTCGGGAGCGACTGCATGCCGCTCGACCCCCTCCTCGGCGTCCACCACGCGGTGAACGCGCCCGACGAGGACCAACGACTCGGCGTGACGGAGGCCCTCCGGGCGTACACCTCGGGCGCGGCCTACGCCGGGTTCGACGAGGACCGCCTCGGCACCGTCGAACGCGGGGCGGCGGCGGACCTCGTCGTCTTGGAGGAGTCACCGTGGGACCGCCCGGACGCCGTCCGCGATATCGACGTGGCGGCCACCGTCGTCGGCGGCAGCGTCGTCTACGACGGCCTCCGAGACCCGACCGGGGACGCGAGCGAAGAGTAAACCCCTTGTCGGCGCGGCGCACAGCAACGTCGATGCCGCAGTCGTTCTTCGACCGCCTCCGCGACCGTATCGACCGGGTGGACAGCGTCGTCTCCGTCGGGTTGGACCCCGACCTCTCCCGAATCCCCGACCACCTCAGGGAGAAGGACCTCCCGCGGTGGGCGTTCAACCGACGCATCATCGACGAGACGCACGAACACGCAGCCTGCTACAAGCCGAACGCGGCGTTCTACGAGGACGCCGAGGGGTGGCGGTCGCTCCGGGAGACCATCGCCTACGCCCACGGGAAGGACGTACCCGTCTTGCTGGACGCGAAACGCGCCGACATCGGTAACACGACGCGGAAGTACGCGGCGTTGCTGGACGAGGCGGACGCCATCACCGTCAACCCGTACATGGGGCGGGACTCGCTGCAACCGTTCCTCGACAGGTCGGAGAAGGGCGTCTTTATCCTCTGTCGCACGTCGAACCCCGGCGGGTCTGACTTACAGGACCTCGAACTGTCGAGCGGTGAGGCCGTCTACGAACGCGTCGCCGCCCTCGCGGACCTCTGGAACGAACACGGCAACGTGGGACTCGTCGTCGGCGCGACGGCCCCCGAGGAACTGGAATCGCTGCGAGAACAGGTGCCGGACCTGCCGTTCCTCGTCCCCGGCATCGGCGCGCAGGGCGGCGACGCGGAGGCCGCGGTCGAGTACGGACTCGCCGACGGCGTCGGCCTCGTGAACTCCTCGCGGGGTATCATCTTCGCGGGCGAGGACGCCGGGGAGTCGTTCGCGAAGGTGTCCGGACAGGCGGCGCGGAAACTGAAGACGCGGCTGAACCGCCACCGCGAGGCGACGGAGTGACGGCCGACCCGGCGGAATGACGTCCGACGCGGCGGAGTGACGGCGCGCCGGGGCGACGCTCGGACCCGTCTCAGTCGCTGACGCCGGGGCCGCCGGGCCCCTCGTCGTACCCGGGGCTGACGTCGTCCTCGCCTTTGACCGAGGAGAGACAGGACTCGCACATCCGTCGCTCGGAGTCGAAGTCTTGGTCACACACCTGCGCGCCGCATCGCGGGCAGACGTTGGTGGCCGGGCGCGACTCGCATATCTCGCACAGGCTGGAACGGCTCATACCGGTGGGAAGAACTCACACAACTTCAGTCCGGGGGCCGGTCGGCGAGACGCTTACGGTCCTGCGCTTCGAACGAGAGGCGTGGACAGAGACCGGCTTCTCATCGGGCTCGCCGCGGTGTTCGCAGGTCTCACTACGCTCTTCGTCGTCCTCGCACTCGCGTACCAACCGTTTCTCTTCGCCGTCGCGGTGCCGTTCGGCGTCGTCACATACCTCCTGTGGTACCACGCCAGCGGTCGCCTCGAAGCGCGGACGCGGACGCGAACCCGTCGGCGGGCGAACGGCGACCACCGGGCGAACGACGCCTCCCGAGGCCCCGGCGGCTTCGAGGGGTTCGGACCGGGACGGCGGGCGGCGGGCGCGGGCGGAACCGCAGACGCCGGGCGGCGGACGGCCGGCGGGCGACGGGCGGCGGGCGGCCGGCAGAGGACCGCCGGCCCGCGCCCCTCGAACGAACCGTCGAAGGCGGAGGCGTACCGGACGCTCGGACTCGACGCCGACGCCACGGACGACGAGGTGAAGCGGGCCTACCGGTCCCGGGTGAAGGAGGTCCACCCGGACACCGACTCCGGCGACGAGGAGACGTTCAAGCGCGTCAACCGCGCGTACGAACGACTCTCCGACTGACGCGGCAGGTCACTTCCGATACGCCCGACCGTCACCGTTCGCTATCTTCGCGACGCCGTGGAGGGAATCCGTTTCGTAGGTGGGTGTGACTGAGAGGTCGGTATCCCGACAGTGCGGCCGAGAAACGAACACCGAGTCTACCCCCGCGCGGTGGGCGGCGATCACGTCACTTTCGCTATCGCCGATGTAGAGCGCAGATTCGCCCCCGAGTTCTGTGAGCGCTCGATCGAGATAGTGCGTGTTCGGCTTCTTCAGATCGAGGCTCTCGACCGTCTTCTCGCGACCGTAGTAGGTCTCGAATGCCGATTCAAGGTCGAAGAAGTCCAACACGAATTCGATCGTGCTCCGGTGATTGTTGCTCACGACGCCACAGCGCTGAGACAACCCGGAGATGGCGGTGACATCGTCGTAGCAACTCCGGGAACCGGCTTCGAACTTCTCAAACTGGGACTGTTCGTCGTGGCGTTCGCGGGCTTCCCAAAACAGGTCCGTGTCCAAGTCGTAGGCGGCGCAGATTTCGTGAAGCCCCTCGACCGTCGTACCGTTGACTATTGCATCGACGTGCCGTTTCTCGGCCCGCGTGACGCCCACCTCCTCGAAGGCAGACTGTACCGCCTCGACTTTTGTCTCGTACGATGGCGGGTCAACCAACACTCCGTCACTATCGAATAGAACGGTGTCGTAGGAGGTCACGTCTCAGAGAGGCTCTGACATCTGGTTAGCCGTATTCAATGGAACATGTCTTGCCGACGACCCGGAATATCGTGCGTCTACCGACGGATTCGACGACGGATGATGTTGTGACGCTTTCCGGTAGATGTCTGGCCGACCTGTCCGTGACAGATAGTATCTTCCCCGCCGAAATTCCGCGGTGCAGGTGTCTGAGGGCCAATATTCTATTGTGACATGGGTAACCAAGTCACGGAAAGGGTTTTAGCGGATGGTTACCTACCCGCGGGCATGAGCGCGGACCGGGCCGTACTCGAAAAGGCCCTAGAGCGCGGAGAAGAGGAGGGCGGAAGCATCGAGTTCAAGGAACGGCTCTCCCGGGACGTCCACCTCTCGGACGGGCGGATGGAGAGCCTGGCCGCCCAACTCCGACACCGCGTCCTGTCCGGCGACGGCACAGCGACGTACGTGGTCGGCGTCACCGACGACGGCGGCATCGCGGGGATCAGTCCCGCCGCGTTCTCCGAATCGATGGACGTCCTCTCCTTGCTGGCCGAGGAGGCCGGCGCACACATCGAAGACGTCGAGACGTGGGGCGTCGGCGAGAGCGCCGACCGGGGCCTCGTCGGCGTCGCCACCGTCTGCGAGGGGGCCGTCCTCGACGTGGACGACGACCACATCGTCGTCGGCACCGCGGGACACGTCGACCACGGGAAGTCGACGCTCGTGGGCTCTCTCGTCACCGGACAGGCGGACGACGGACAGGGGAGCACCCGCGGCTTCCTCGACGTGCAACCGCACGAGGTCGAACGCGGCCTGTCGGCGGACCTCTCGTACGCCGTCTACGGGTTCAGCGAGGACGGCCCCGTCCACATGGACAACCCCCACCGGAAGTCCGACCGCGCGAGAATCGTCCAGGAGGCCGACCGCCTCGTCTCGTTCGTCGACACCGTCGGCCACGAACCGTGGCTCCGGACGACGATTCGGGGCCTCGTCGGCCAGCGACTCGACTACGGCCTGCTTGTCGTCGCCGCCGACGACGGGCCGACGAAGACGACGCGCGAACACCTCGGCATCCTCTTGGCGATGGAGTTGCCGACGCTCGTCGCCATCACGAAGGCCGACGCCGTCTCGGAGGAACGCGCCCTCGAGGTCGAACGCGAGGTCGAACGCCTCCTGCGCGACGTGGGCCGGACGCCGCTTCTCGTCGAGCGATACGGCGTCGAGAGCGCCATCGAGGAGATCAGCGACTCCGTCGTCCCCATCGTCCGCACGAGTGCGGTGACGATGGAGGGCATCGACACGCTGGACGACCTGTTCGAGGGCCTGCCGAAGACCATCTCGGAGGCCCGCGAGGACTTCCGGATGTACATCGACCGCTCGTACTCCGTGACGGGCGTCGGCGCCGTCGCGTCGGGGACGGTCAACTCCGGCAGCGTCGAGGCGGGCGACGAACTCCTCGTCGGCCCGATGCCGGACGGGTCGTTCCGCGAGGTGGAGGTGCGCTCCATCGAGATGCACTACCACCGGGTGGACCGCGCGAAGGCCGGACGAATCGTCGGCATCGCCCTCAAGGGCATCAAGGAATCGGAGTTAGAGCGCGGGATGGTGCTCCTCCCGGCGGACGCCGACCCCAGTCCCGTTCGGTCGTTCGAGGCGGAGGTGATGGTGCTGAACCACCCGACGCGCATCCGCGACGGCTACGAACCGGTCGTCCACTTGGAGACGCTGAGCGAGGCGGTCGTCTTCCACCCCGAGGGCGGGCAACTGCTCCCCGGCGACACCGGAACTGCCACGGTGGAGTTCAAGTTCCGCCCGTATCTGGTCGAGGAGGGCCAACGCTTCGTCTTCCGCGAGGGGCGGTCGAAGGGCGTCGGCACCGTCACGGACGTCCACCGCGAGTGACCGCGGCGGGTCGCGGACCCCCGTCCGAACACATTCACTCTCGACTGAACGTTTTTGTAGGTGCCGCAGAGAGGCGACGCATGGAAGTCTGCGGGTACGAGTTCGAGACGGTCGGCCGCCTCGACCCCGACCGAACCGACGCGGGCGTCGTCGCAGTGGAGACGCCGCAACCGGAGTACGAGGCGTCCGACGAACGCGCGGTCCACCGAGCGGGGTGGGGACCGTTCTGCCGATTCGAGGTGACCGACCCCCGAGCGTCGCGTCCCGGCGTCTACCTCGTCACGGTGGACGACGAGGCGGTGTACGTCGGCGAGGCGGCCGACGTGGGCGACCGCTTCTCGGAGGCGTACGGCGACGTCTCGCCGGCGGACTGCTTCGAGGGCGGAGCGGAACGGGTCTGCCGGGTGAACACGAACGTGTTCCACGCCGCCCGCGCGGGCGGGGACGTGCACGTCCACCTCCACTCGACGGCCGACTTCGAGGGGTCAAACGAGGAGAACGAGGCCCTCCGCCGCATCATCCGCGGCGACCTCCTCTCCGCGTTCGACGCGGCGTGGAACCGCGACGACGGCGAGTCGGCGGCGAACGCGGCAGTCGCCGTCGACGGACAACGTCCGTCGGGCCGCCGAGGTTCCCTCGGCGACGACGCGGCCGAAGCGACGGCGAACGCGGCGACCGAAGCGATAGACGCCGCATCGAATCGAGGAGCGGCGGGCGACCCGACGGCGAACGACGCCGCGGCCGAGTCGAACCGCGAGGGGGCGGTTCGCCGGGGGTCGCCGCCGAGCGGAAAGTACGGACCGCTGTACGACTACCTCGCGGGCCACGAGTTCGACCGGGTGCGGCTCTCCTTCGCGGAACTGGAAGTCGTCCTCGGCGCGCCCGTCCCCGCCTCCGCGCGGAACTGGCGGCAGTGGTGGACGAACAGCGAGGAGTCGCACCCCCACGCCCGAAGTTGGCTCCGCGCGGGGTACGAGGTGGCGTCGCTGTCGCTTCCGGACGAACTCGTCGTCTTCGAGCGACGGCCCCGCGGGCGCGGGTTCGGAGCGACCGAGACGGTCGGCGACGACTGAGTGAGGATCCGACCGAACGGATCGTCGCCCGCCGCGTCGTCTCCGCGACGCTGGTCGCGTCTCCGCGGCGCTTACGTCCCTTCGGAACCCACTACCGGAGTGAGATGGTATCGCAACTCGCGCTGGTACTGGCGGCCCTCCTCGTCGGCACGGAACTGCTGTTCACGGCGCTCGACTACCTGAATCTGAAGTACGGCGCTCGCGCGGTGCGAACCGCAGAAGAGTGGGTTCGGGACGAACTCGGCGTCTCCGACCCGGACCGACTCCTCGCGTACCAACGGGCGAAGACGGTTCTCTCCCGCGCGCAGTCATGGGTGAGCCTCCTCGCTCTCCTCGCCGTCCTCCTCTCGGGGGCGTTCGCCGACGCGGTGCGGACGCTCACGGAAACCGGGCTTCCACCCGTCGCGCAGGGCGTGCTTCTCGTCGTCGCCGCCGCCGTCGGCGGGCGGGTCCTCTCCGCGCCGTTCGACGCGTGGCAGACGTTCCGCATCGAGGAGCGCTTCGGCTTCAACAACCAGACGGTTGGTCTGTGGCTTCGGGACTTCGCCCTCGGCGTCGCCCTCGCGGCGGCGTTCGCCGCCGTCGTCGCCGGTATCGTCCTCGGGGCCGTCGAACTGCTTCCGACCCTGTGGCCCGTCGCCGGGTGGGCCGCCGTCGTCGGCCTCTCCCTAGCGATGCTCGTGATCTATCCGCGGTTTATCGCGCCGCTCTTCAACGACTTCGACCCCGTGGAGGCCGGACCGCTCCGGGACGCCGTCGAAGACGTGTTCGACCGCGCCGGGTTCGACTGCGAACAGGTGTACGAGATGGACGCCAGTCGCCGGTCGTCGCACTCGAACGCCTACTTCGTCGGGTTCGGGCGGACCAAGCGCGTCGTCCTGTTCGACACGCTCGTCGAACAGATGGACCGGCGGGCGATGCAGGCGGTGTTAGCGCACGAACTCGCCCACTGGAAGCGCGCGCATATCTGGAAGCAACTCGGTCTCTCGGCCGTCCGGATGGCGGTCGTCTTCGCGTTCCTCGGGTGGGTCACGTCCTCGGAGTGGGCGTACGCGGCGTTCTCGCTCCCCGAGGTGACGTACGCGGGGGTGGTCGTCGTCGTCCTCTTCGCCGGGCCGATTCTCTCGCTCACGTCGCCGCTGACGAACCGCATGTCCCTCGCGCACGAACGCGAGGCCGACGACTTCGCCGCCGACGTGATGGGCGACCCGGACCCCCTCTCGGACGCGTTGGCGACGCTGGCCGGCGAGAACCTCAGCAACCCGTTCCCGCACCCGGCGTACGCCGCGTTCCACATGTCGCACCCCCCGATTCCGGAGCGCATCCGGCGACTCCGGGAGCGTCACGGCGAGGGGTCGGCCGACGACGGCGACGTTCCGCAAGCGCCGACCGGCGCGTAAAAACGGCCGCCCTCCTTACCCTGCGGTTACTCCGCTAAAACGTAGCCGTCGTCCGTTCGCTCGGCCACCCCGAGGAGGACGAACCACTCCAGTATCGTCTCAACCCTATCGCGCCAGATGGTTCGCCACTCGGTGGGGTTCTTGTGGTGCTCCCAAACGGGCACTCGCTCTTCGAACGCCGCGAACGCCTCGTCCGCCGTCGTCGGGTCGGCGGAGAGCATCGAGCGCACGTCCTCGGCCCCGAAGATTCGCTCGCGGAAGGCCCGTCGGAGGTGGTCCGGCGTCGGGTCGGTTCGGCGGCGGACGAACCCCCCGTCGTCGGTCCTCTCGGCGAGTTCGAGGGCGCGCAGGAAGGTGAGCCACGTCCGCGCCACGTCGCGACTCGGGAAGTCGAGGCGGCGCATCAGGCGCGCGCAGCAGTCGTCCTCCGACCCCGGGACGAGGGGGACGGCGCGTTGCGCGTCGGCGACTCGGTCCGGAGACGCCGGGGGTTCGGGGACGAGTTTGAACCTCACGACTGCCGCAGGTCGAACGACTCCGCGAGGAGTTCCTCGTCCGTCTCGCCGAACGCGTACGTCGGCCCGTTCACCACGTCTATCGTGACCTTCGCAGGCGCGAACACCTCGGCCGGAACCTCGTAGAAGTCCCAGTCGGCGTCGTCGAATATCCGCTCGAACGGCTTGCCGTACTCGTCGCGGGCGGTGGAGGGAACTTGGTCGAAGTCCTCGAACCCCTCGGCGACGGTGAGGTGGACTTCGCCGCCGTACGCGAGGGCGTCGTTCGTCCGGCCCATCGCCACGCCCTCGTCGTAGCTGACGGGCGCGAGCGGTGCCGACCCGAACGCCGAGAGGACGTTCGTCGGGTCGTAGCCGAGTTCGAAGAGGCGGAAGACGGCCATCTCGGCCGCGCGGGCGGCGGTGGTGACGCTCCCGACGGTGGACCCGGAGGCAAACGTGGGTAAGAAGACGCCGCTGGGTTCGACGCCGGCCGTCTCCGCGACGTGTTCCGCGACTTGGTCGCCCGGCAGGTCGATGGCCTCGACTGCCAACACCGTCAGGTCGAACTCGTCGAAGTAGCCGACCGCCCGGAACTCGTCCTCCTCGCCGACGAGGGCACGGGCGGGGCCGGAACCGAGTCCGTCGAACTCGGGGTCTTCGAAGGTGAGTTCCCACCCGGCCTTCTGCGAGCAGAGCACCGCGACGTCGGGGTGGTCCGTCTGGAGTTCGACGTACGGCATCGGCGTCCCGGCCACCTCGTCCATCCGCGTCTGGACCGTCGCCAGCCCCGCCGTCTGTATCTCCGCGAGGAGGAGTCCCGCCTCGACGCCGCCCTCGGCGTCCACCCCGAAGTCGAGCACCGTCGCCCCCGAATCGAGTTCGTAGGGGACGACGCGGAGTTCGTCGGCGAAGTCGATGGCCTCGTCGATCAACTCGACGGCCATGCGATTGATGGAGTCCATGGGCGGTCGTTCGTCGTCACGTCCTAAAGGAGTTGGTAGTTCGCCTCGGAGGGAGGCCGACGGCGACGATTACTCGCCTCTGTCCCTCCTCGCGGGGCGGCCGAGGTGTTCCTCGACGGCCGCGACCTTGTCCGCGGCGCTCTGGTCCGACGCGCGCTTGTCGTCTATCTTGAGGAACGTGCTGACCCTGTCGCCGTCAACGGCCTTGTGGGCCGCGCCGACGGCGTCCAACAGGGTGTCCACGTCGTCGGCCTCTATCACCGTCCCCATCGGGTTCGTCTCGTAGGAGACGTCGAACTCGTCCAGGGCGGCGACGGCCGCCGCCACCTGGTCGGACATGCTCCCTTCGACGACCGGTGCCACGCTCAGCAGTGCGATGACGGTCATATGCGTACTTACGCGTGCGTGGGCCTTGAGACTATGTCCGATTCGGCCCGGTCGGGTCGGAGTCCGGACGGAGGCGGACGAACCGCCGTCGGCTTTTGGTACCGCACGCGGGACACACGAGTATGGTGAGGGAGTCCGACCGCGGTCGGCGCGCCTCGCGCGTCGTCGCCGTCGCGCGCGCAATCGTCCATGAGGCGCGGGCGGAGAAGTTACCGTTCGTGGCCGGGAGCATCGCGTACCACGCGTTCGTCTCGCTGCTTCCGCTCTTTCTGCTGTTGCTCGTCGTCGTCTCCGCCGTCGGCGACCAGAGCCTCTACGAGAGCGTCGTCGCCGCCGCGGGGGCCGTCCTCACCGAGGGCGCGCGCGACGAGTTCGTCTCCGAACTGACCGACGCCGCGCGCTCGACCAGCGTGTCGCTGTTCGGCGGCGTCGTCCTCCTGTGGGGGACACTCCGCATCTTCCGCGGCCTCGACACGGCCTTCTCCGGCATCTACGAGTCCGAGTCGGAGAACTCGTTTCTCGACCAACTCGCCGACGGACTCCTCGTCCTCTTCTCCTTCGCGGCGGCCGTCGTCGTCGGCAGTACCGTCGACGGCGTCGTCTCGGGCGTCGTGGCGGGTGCCGGACCGTTCGAGTGGATTCTCGCGCGCCTCGTCGGCATCCTCGGACTCGCGCTCGCGTTCTACCCGATGTACTACGTGTTCCCGGACGCGGACGTGGGCGTCCTCGAAGTGCTGCCCGGAACGCTCGTCGCCGCCGTCGGCCTCGCGGCGTTCCAGTCGCTGTTTCAGGTCTACCTCTCCCTCTCAAGCACCGCGCCGAACAGTAGCGCCATCACGGGCATCCTCGTCTTCCTGACGTGGCTCTACTTCAGCGGCCTCGTCATCCTCCTCGGCGCAGTCGTCAACGCCGTCCTCTCGAACCGGAGCCGCGACGCCAACCTCGAACCCGCGTTCGGGGGCGTCCCCCCCGCCGGGGGCGACGGCGTCCGCGCCACGCGGCGCGAACTCGTCGTCGCCGTCCAGCGACTCGACGGACTCCTCGACGACGCCGACACCGTCGTCGTCACCGCGGACGGCGAGTCCGTCGAGTTGCCGCCCCCCGACGGCGTCGCCGTCGATACGGAGGCGTCGTACGTCCTCCCCGGCGGCCCGGTGAGCGTCGAACTCCGGTGGTACCCCGCCGACGAAGGCGGGGACGGAGACGAGGGGTGACGGACGCGACGCGGGAGAGAACGGCGTGCGACGGAGACACTCACGTTCCGCATACATAGGTGATACTCTGACTTTATAGTCTAAGGATGCATACGAGTAGTATGAGTTCCCGAACCTCCCCGCGACAACGCCCGTCGCACCGCCGCCCGCGCGTCCGAATCGACCCCCGACCCAGCATCGACACGGGGCCCGCGACGGCCGCGAACGCCCGCGCCCGCACCCGCCACCGCCCGCGAACTGTCCGTCCGGTTCCGGACGTCGCGCCCCGTCCCGCCGCGGAAGAAGACCGCGGGGAGTTCCTCGTCTGGTACTGCACGGACTGCGAGGGCGTCGGGTCGGCGGACGCGTTCCCGCCGTCCTGCCCCGACTGCTCCGCGGGGCGGCGGTCGCTCTCCTGTTGGCCCGAGGACTGATTCGACGCAGGCGCTCCGCTTTTTTTACGGTCGCGTCCGTCGATTCGGACATGTACCGTTCACACCCCGTCCGGCGGATGTGCGACGACCCGATGCCCGGCGAGACGGCGTCGCTGGTCGTCGAACCCGACGAGGACTCCGACGTCGACCGGTCCGCGATAGCGGCCGCCGTGGCGGACGTCGGCGGGTCGGTGGCGGACGAACTCCGCTTCGGGTCGTTTCTGGTGACCCTCCCCGAGGAGGGCGTCGAAGCGCTCTGCTCGATGGACGGACTCGCCCGCGTCGAGACGGCGAACACGCTGGGCCTCGGTATCGGCGAGGAGTGAGTCTCGCGAATCGCCCCGCCGTTCGGCCGGCCCGAGTGACACTGACGCGGCGACGACGAACGCGGCGGCGATACTGTCGTTACTATTATACCATTCCGTTTCCTTACCAAAATCGATAATGATTCGTGGCCGGGTTCCGCAGGTCGTAACGGGGCTCGGTGTCCTTTTGGGCGTTGTTCTCGGTATCGAGATCTACCTCTCTTTCGTCTATGGATATACCGCCTCCCTCCCGTTCATAGTCGGAGTGGTGACGTGTATCCCGGTCGTCGTCGGACTGATAGCGGGCGGGTACAAACTCGCCCAGTCGCCGTTCTCTCAGAGGCGATACCGCCGCATCCTGAAGTGGTGTCTCGGTGGAACGACCGTCTTCGTCCTCATCAACGTCGGTCTGATGGTGGCGATGCCGCCGGGCGGCGTGATTCAGTTCCTCGGGTGGGCGCGGTGGGCCGTCAGCTTCGGCGCGGGCATCGGCTTTCTCATCGGGTACTACGAGGCGAAGGCGATACACCGCGAGGCCATCGCTCAACGCTCCTCCGTCAGGGCCGAGGAGCTCGAACGGCGGCGCGAACTCCTCGATTACCTCAACGCGTTGCTCCGCCACGAGGTGCTGAACACGGCCAACGTCGTCGAGGGGTACGCGGAACTCCTCGACGACGTGGCGGGCGACGAGACGACGACTCGGCGGTACGCGGGCGTCATCGGTCGGCAGGCCACCGACCTCACGAGGGTCACGAAGGACGTTCGGCTACTGCTTCTGACCATCGAGGAGGAACCCACCCTGCGCCGGGTGAACCTCAGCGAGGTTCTGGACGACGAGCTCCTCAAGGTGCGGGACCGCTACGAGGACGTCGAGACCGAGGCGGCGGTCCCGGACGACGTGTACGTGATGGCGGACGACCTTCTCCGGCGCATCTTCTCGAATCTGCTCGCGAACGCGGTCGAACACAACGACGTCCGGCCGCCGCGCGTCACCGTGACCGTGGAGGCGACCGCCGAGACGGTGACCGTGCGGGTGGCCGACAACGGCCCCGGCGTGCCCGAAGTCGAACGCGACGCCCTCTTCGAGAGCACGACGGGGAGAACCGACCACGGCATCGGCCTCACCATCATCGGTCGGTTGGCCGACCGCTACCAGGCGAACGTCGAACTCACCGAAACCGGGCCGGAGGGGAGCGTGTTCAGCGTCGAGTTCCCGCGCCCCGACGCCGAGACGACCGAGTCTCGGACCGCCTCCGCGGACAAGTCGCCCGCGCCTTCGGCGAGTCGATGACTCGCGCGACCTCCGGGGGCCATGATATTTATGATAATTCGTAATGCATGACTGGGTATGTCACGCACCGATCCCGGCAAGAATCGTTGGTTGATCGCCTTGTCGGCCGTTGCGATTCACCTGTCGATCGGTAGCATCTACGCGTACAGCATCTATCAGATTCCGCTGCGGGACGCGGAGGGGTGGGCGACCTCCCAAGTCACGCTCGCGTTCTCGATAGCCATCTTCGTTCTCGGGGTCACCGCCGCCTTCCTCGGCAAGTACGTCGAGAAGTACGGCCCGCGGAAGTCTGGCCTCGCCGCGGCCGTCCTGTACGGTCTGGGGATGATCGGATCGGGAGTGAGCGTCATGATCGGAAGCCTCCCGCTGTTCCTCTTCACGTTCGGCGTCGTCGGCGGGATGGGGCTCGGCCTCGGGTACATCTCGCCCATCGGGACGCTCGTCGAGTGGTTCCCCGACCGGCGCGGCATGGCGACCGGTCTCGCGGTCATGGGCTTCGGTGCAGGCGCGCTGCTCACCGGGCCGCTGGGTAACTTCCTCATCCAGAACTACGGAGTCGCGACGGCCTTCTTCGCGCTCGGTGCCCTCTACTTCGCCCTGATGACGCTCGGCGCGAGTTACCTCGCGAAGCCCCCCGAGGGATGGCTCCCCGAGGACATGCAGGACGTGGAGGGCGCACACGAGAAAGCCACCGGGGCGCTTTCCGGCCTCGACGTCCTCACCGCGGCGCAAGCGCGCACCACGCCGCGCTTCTGGTTGCTCTGGCTCGTCATCTTCATCAACGTCACCGCGGGCATCATGCTCCTCGCGTTCGCGTCGCCGATGCTCCAGCAGATCGGCGGGGCGACCGCCACGACCGCCGCGTTCATCACCGGGTACATCGGCATCTTCAACGGCGGCGGCCGGATCTTCTGGTCCACCCTGTCGGACTACATCGGCCGGACCACCACGTACGCGGCGTTCATGGTCATCCAGATCGCCGCCTTCTTCGTGATGCCGCAGGTCGCCGGCGTCTGGCTCCTCGCGGGGCTCATGTTCCTCGTCATCACCTGCTACGGCGGCGGATTCGCGTGCCTCCCGGCGTACCTCAGCGACCTCTTCGGCACCGACGAGGTCAGCGCGATTCACGGCTACGCGCTCACGGCGTGGAGCGCAGCCGGCGTCGCCGGCCCGCAGATCGCCTCGATAGTCCTCGAAGCGACGGGTAACTACACGACGGCCCTCTACATCATCAACGCCCTCGTCGTCGTCGGTCTGATCACCGTCGGCGTCCTCTACTGGCGTATCAGGAGCGTCAGAGAGGCGAGTCGCCCCGGCGAGGGCACCGTCTCCACGACCGACTGACGACCGAGACGACAGACAGGGGCGAGTGACACGGAGGTCGCTCGTCGTGTGGTTTTTCAGATAAGTGCGCTGGCGGGGAGTTCACCGAGCGAAGCGCGGTGAACGTCGGCGAGACGTAGTTTCGCCGGCATTTGAACTCACTCGCTCACTCCGGAAGAACTCCGTTCTTCCGTGCTCTCGTTCGCCTCCGGCTCACGAGAACTCCGTTCGCTCGCTGATTCAAATCTCAGCGTCTCCGCATTCGCCCAACTCGGTGTCGCGCCGAGACGAGACTCGGCGCTCGTCGAGTCGAGTTCGAGAGAAGTGCGCTGGCTGGGATTTGAACCCAGGTTGTGACCATGGCAAGGTCACGTGATACCACTACACTACCAGCGCGTGTCGTGGTCTGCGTCTGCATTAATCGGTAATGCCGGGTTGATAAATAAGACTTGCGAATCGGCAGATGGCGTGGGTGCTTCACCCATGGTTTCATCACGCACGAAAGTCCCGCCGACGAGGGTGTGAAGCGCTCACAGCCCGGAGTACGATTCGCTAGGCTTTTAATCACGCTTCAGGTAGTGGGAGTACAGTCTAGACGTGACGATGAAGGGCTCGGTATGACACTCAGCGTACTCGTGCCGTCCTCCCTCGTCCGGGAAGCCGAGGACAAACGCGAGGCGACTCGCAAACTCGGTTACGTCGCCCGCGCGGCGACGGTGTTCCGGGCGGACAGGCTCGTCGTCTTCCCCGATACGGAGGGCGAACGACGCTGGGGGGGCGGGTTCGTCGAAACCGTGCTGCGGTACGCCGCCACGCCGCCGTACCTCCGAAAGGAGGTATGGGGGCGGCGCGACGAACTGGAGTACGTCGGTGTCTTACCACCCCTGCGCGTCGCGTCTACGACCGGCTCCGAATCAGACGATTCGGGGTCGTTACAACAGGGAATCGTGACCGAGGTCGGACCTGACGGTCGCGTTCGGGTCAATTGCGGAATGCAACACCCGGTCTCCCTCTACACCCCATCGGATATGGAGGTGCGAGAGGGGGAGCGCGTCGCCATCAGGATCTCTTCGCGAGAACCGGTCCGTGCGCGGATCGTCGACGAACCCCTCCCGGGTTTCGACGTGTCCCGCATGGACCTCGAAGAAGCGCTCGACCGCCCCGACGCGGGCGTCGCTATCGCGACGTCTCGCTTCGGGGAACCGCTAACGATCGGAAGACTGGCGGACCTCTCCGCCCGCATCGAGCGGGACGGAGCGACCGTCGTCTTCGGGTCGCCCGGTCGAGGGCTTCCGGAAATCCTCGGCGTCGACGCCGAGGAGGTGTCAGTCGAACCCTCCGACGGTCCGGGGTTCGACCTCTGGCTCAATACGATTCCGCGACAGGGCAGCCACGTGGTGCGAACCGAAGAAGCGATGTTCGCGTCGCTGGCTCCCCTGACTCTCACGGAGTGAAAACATGCCACAACCAAGCAGACCACGAAAGGGTTCGATGGGCTACAGCCCGCGCAAGCGTGTGGATTCCGAAATCCCGCGCATCCGCTCGTGGCCCGACGACGACGGGTCGCCGGGTCTCCAGGGCTTCGCCGGCTACAAAGCCGGTATGACCCAAGTGATGATGGTCAACGACGAGTCCAACTCCCCCCGCGAAGGGATGGAGGAGGCCGTTCCGGTGACCGTCGTCGAGACCCCACCCATGCGCGCGGTGGCCCTTCGAGCCTACGAACAGACGGCGTACGGAATGCAACCGGTGACCGAAGTGTGGGCGTCCGAGTTCGACGACGAACTCGACCGCGTCCTCGACCTCCCGAGCGAGGACTCCTTCGACGAAGACGCGGAGGAACTTCGCTCGGCCGTCGAGGACGGCGAAATCGACGACCTGCGTCTCATCGTCCACACGGTCCCCGGCCCGATGAAGAACGTCCCCAAGAAGAAGCCCGACGTCATGGAGAACCGCATCGGCGGTGGCTCCGTGCAGGAACGGCTGGACTTCGGTCTCGACCTCCTCGAAGAGGGAGGCGAGCACGCGATGTCCGACGTGTTCCGCGCGGGGGAGTACCTCGACGTCGCCGGCGTCACGAAGGGGAAGGGCACCCAGGGCCCCGTCAAGCGCTGGGGCGTCCAGAAGCGGAAGGGCAAGCACGCCCGTCAGGGGTGGCGGCGCCGCATCGGTAACCTCGGCCCGTGGAACCCCTCCCGCGTCCGCTCGACGGTCCCCCAGCAGGGGCAGACCGGCTACCACCAGCGGACGGAACTCAACAAGCGCCTCATCGACATCGGTGAGGGCGCGGACGCGTCCGTGGACGGCGGCTTCGTCAACTACGGCGAAGTCGACGGCCCGTACGCGCTCGTGAAGGGTTCGCTGCCGGGCCCGAACAAGCGCCTCCTGCGCTTCCGCCCGGCCGTCCGACCGAACGACCAACCGCGCCTCGACCCCGAGGTGCGCTACGTCTCCACGGCATCGAACCAGGGATAACCAATGAAGGCAACAATTCGCGACCTGAACGGCGACGAGGCGGGCACGCTCGACCTCCCCGAGGTCTTCGAGACGAACTACCGTCCGGACCTCATCAAGCGTGCAGTCATCGCCGCGCAGGCAAACCGAAAGCAGGCGTACGGCTCCGACCCCTACGCCGGGATGCGGACTCCCGCCGAGTCCATGGGTAGCGGTCGCGGCATGTCCCACGACCCGCGCCAGAACGGCGTCGCCCGACGCGTCCCGCACGCGGTCTCCGGCCGCAAGGCGCACCCGCCGAAGGCCGAGAAGGACCAGGGGAAGGACATCAACAAGAAGGAGCGGAAACTCGCCGTCCGGTCGGCGCTGGCCGCCACGGCGGACCCCGAACTCGTCTCCGAGCGAGGACACCGGTTCGACGACGACGTCGAACTCCCCCTCGTCGTCTCCGACGAGTTCGAGGACCTCGTGAAGACGAAGGAGGTCGTCTCCTTCCTCGAATCGATCGGCGTCTACGCGGACGTCGAACGCTCCGAGGACAACAAGAAGATCAAGGCCGGACAGGGCAAGGCCCGCGGTCGCAAGTACACGCGACCGAAGTCCATCCTGTTCGTCACCAGCGAGGAGCCCTCGAAGGCGGCTCGGAACCTCGCCGGCGTCGACGTGGCGACGGCGTCCGACGTCAACGCCGAGGACCTCGCGCCCGGCACGCACGCCGGTCGCCTGACGGTCTTCACCGAGAGCGCGATCGAGGAGGTGGCCGACCGATGAGCGTCATCCGCCACCCCCTCGTCACTGAGAAGGCGATGAACGAGATGGACTTCGACAACAAGCTCCAGTTCATCGTCGACCTCGACGCGGCGAAGCCGGAGATCGTCGAGGAGATCGAATCGCGCTACGACGTGTCCATCGAGAAGATCAACACGCAGGTGACTCCGAAGGGCACGAAGAAGGCAACCGTTCGTCTGAGCGACGACGACGACGCGCAGGAAGTCGCCTCGCGAATCGGAGTGTTCTAACAATGGGACGACGAATTCAAGGCCAACGTCGCGGACGCGGCACGCCCACGTTCCGGGCTCCGTCGCACCGCTACAAGGCCGAACTATCGCACAAGAAGTCTGAAGAGGAGGACACCGTCTCCGGTACCATCGTCGATATCGAACACGACCCGGCCCGCAGCGCACCCGTCGCGGCCGTCGAGTTCGACGACGGCGACCAGCGACTCGTCCTCGCGCCCGAGGGCATCGCTGTCGGCGACCAGATCCAAGTCGGCGTGTCCGCCGAAATCAAGCCCGGCAACACGCTGCCGCTGGCCGAGATTCCGGAAGGGGTCCCGGTCTGCAACGTCGAGAGCCAGGTCGGCGACGGCGGCAAGTTCGCCCGCGCCTCGGGTACGAGCGCGCAGCTTCTCACCCACGACCGCCACGTGGCGGTCGTGAAGCTGCCCTCGGGCGAGGTCAAGCGGCTGAACCCCGAGTGCCGCGCCACCATCGGCGTCGTCGCCGGTGGCGGCCGCACGGAGAAGCCGTTCGTGAAGGCCGGAAAGAAACACCACAAGATGAAGGCGCGCGGCATCAAGTGGCCGCGGGTTCGCGGCGTCGCCATGAACGCGGTCGATCACCCGTTCGGTGGCGGCGGCCGCCAGCACCCCGGCCGCCCGAAGTCCGTCTCGCGCAACGCACCGCCGGGCCGGAAGGTCGGCGACATCGCCTCCAAGCGCACCGGTCGCGGCGGCAAAGGAGGCAACTAAACCATGAGTTCGGAATACCGTACCGGCCGTGAAGGTGAGGAGTTCACCTACCGCGGCTACACGCTCGACGAGCTGCAGGAGATGGAGCTCGAAGAGGTAGTGGAACTGCTTCCCGCACGTCAGCGGCGAACCATCAAGCGAGGACTCTCGCGCCAACACGAGAAACTCCTCGAGGACGTCCGCGAAGCGGACCCTCAGGAGACGGCCGACTCTCCCCTCCGGACGCACCTCCGCGACATGCCCATCCTCCCGTCGTTCGTCGACAAGACGTTCGCGGTGTACAACGGGCAGTCGTTCGAGCGCGTCCGCATCGAGCCCGAGATGATCGGGCACTACCTGGGCGAGTTCCAGCTGACTCGTAACTCGGTCGAGCACGGACAGGCCGGTATCGGCGCGACCCGGTCCTCGAAGTTCGTGCCGCTCAAATAACCCATGGGAATCAACTACAGCGTCAAGGCCGACCCGGACACCTCCGCCAAGGGGATGCTCCGCGACCGGCCGATAAGCCTCAAGCACAGCAAGGCCATCTCGCGTGCCATCAAGGGCATGACCGTCGAGGAGGCCGAGGAGTACCTCGAGGCCGTCATCGACGGCGAGCGCTCCGTCCCGTTCAAGCAGCACAACACCGGTGTCGGACACCGCTCCGACATCGACGGCTGGGACGCCGGGCGCTACCCCGAGAAGGCCTCGAAGGCGTTCCTCGAACTCCTGCAGAACGTCGCGTCGAACGCCGACGAACAGGGCTTCGACGGACGCGCGATGGAGATCATGCACGTCGCGGCACACAAGGTGGGCGAACAGCAGGGTCGCAAGCCCCGCGCCTTCGGCCGGGCGGACCCGTTCAACACCACGCTCTGTGACGTCGAACTCATCATCGAGGAGGTCGAGGAATAATGGCTGACGAACACCAGTTCATCGAAGACGGACTCCAGCGGTCCCAGATAGACGAGTTCTTCGCGGACGAACTCGGCCGCGCCGGCTACGGCGGCATGGAGGTCGCGAAGACCCCGATGGGGACCCAGATCGTCCTCAAGGCCGAGAAGCCCGGTATGGTCATCGGCAAGGGCGGGAAGAACATCCGTAAGGTGACCAAGGAACTCGAGAACCGCTTCAACCTCGACGACCCGCAGATCGACGTTCAGGAGGTCGACGAACCCGACCTCAACGCGCGGATCGTCGCGGACCGCCTCGCCAACGCGCTCGAACGCGGCTGGTACTTCCGGAAGGCGGGCCACACGACCATCGACCGCATCATGGACGCCGGCGCACTCGGCGCCGAAATCGTCCTGTCCGGGAAGGTCACCGGCGCGCGCTCGCGCGTGGAGAAGTTCAACCGCGGCTACATCAAGCACAACGGCGAACCCGCCCAGGAGATCGTAGACGAGGGACAGGGCGTCGCCGTGATGAAGCTCGGCACCATCGGCGTCACGGTCAAGATCATCCCGCCGGGAGCGGTCCTCCCCGACGACTTCGAGATCGACGACGAGGCGGAGGTCGAACCGGTCGAACAGACCGCGGAGACCGAAGGCGTCGAGGAACTCCTCGAAGACGAACCCGAGGAGGTCCCCGAGGTCGAACAGGAAGACGTCGACGTCCCCGACGAGGACCCCTCGGAGGTCATCGACGAGGAGATCGTCGAGGAAGTCGTCGAGCAGACCGAGGAGGCTCCCGCCGAAGAGGAGTCCGCCGAGGCCGACGACGAAGCGGACGAGGAAGAGCTCGACGAGCTCGACGAAGACGTCGAAGAGGAAGCGGCGGACCTCGTCGCCGAGATGGAAGAGACGGACGAGGAAGACGCCGAGGCGGAAGCCGAGGCCGACGCCGACGAAGAGGAAACGGAGGAGTAATCCATGGCGATACTCTACCCCGAAGAGATTCGAGACATGACTCCCGCCGAACGCGAGGCGGAAGTCGAGGAGCTCGAAACGGAACTGCTGAACACGAAGGCCGTGCAGGCGGCCGGCGGCGCGCCGGAGAACCCCGGCCGCGTCAGCGAACTGAAGTCGACCATCGCGCGCATCAAGACGATTCAGCGCGAAGAGGGCGACTTCGACGACGAAGAGGAGTAACGAACCGATGGCACTGACACCCGAGACCCTCACGCGACACGAACTCAACGGCCTCCGCGTGGAGGTCGTAGACGCCGCGAACCCCGACTTGGTCGGGATAGCGGGGCGTATCGTCGTCGAGACGATGCGCACGCTGCACGTCGACACGGGCTCTCGGGTCAGTCAGGTGCCGAAGCAGGGCGCGACCCTGCGGTTCGAGATTCCGTCCGCGACAGACCCCGACACGGGGTCCGTGCGCACAGATGAAGCCGCCGACGCCGAGAAGGCGTCGGGGACCGCGTCCAAACTTCCCTCGGAAACTGCCGGCGGATTAGCCGGTCAGTCTGACGGTTGCCAGGGCGCGGCCTACGTTACGGTGGATGGCGCACGTCTGCTCTCACGACCCGCCTTGCGAACAGAGAAGGCAGGTGACACAACATGGCGATAGGACTGAACGTAGAAGAACCGGAGGAGGCTTGCTCCGACGCGAACTGTCCGTTCCACGGAACGCTTTCCGTGCGAGGACAGACGCTCGAGGGTACAGTCGCCTCCACTGACATGGAGAAAACCGTCGTTGTGGAGCGCGAATACGACGTTCGCGTCCCCAAGTACGACCGCTACATGAAGCGGCGTAGTCGCATTCCGGCCCACGCACCCCCGTGCATGGACCTCGCGGAAGGCGACACGGTACGTATCGCAGAAACCCGACCGCTTTCGAAGACCAAGGCTCACGTCGTGGTCGAGATCGTCGGAGGTGACGACTGATGGAAGCACTGAAGGCGGACGTCACGAAGGGCGTCGGCCGCGGTTCGCTCATCAACTGCGCCGACAACACCGGCGCACGCGAACTGAAGGTCATCAGCGTGGCCGGCTACTCGGGTACGAAGAATCGACAGCCCAAAGCGGGCATCGGTAACAAGGTCACCGTCTCGGTGACCAAGGGTACGCCGGAGATGCGTCGCCAAGTGCTCGAAGCCGTCATCATCCGCCAGCGGAAGTCCATCCGCCGGCCCGACGGCACGCGCGTGAAGTTCGAGGACAACGCCGCCGTCATCATCGACGAGATGGAGGAGCCTCGCGGGACCGAGATCAAGGGTCCCATCGCGCGCGAAGTTGCCGAGCGCTTCGGAAGCATCGCGTCCACAGCGACGATGATCGTATAGACTATGACGAGACAACCAAGCAAACAGCGAAAGCAGACGCAGAACGCGCCTCTGCACGAACGTCAGAAGCAGGTCCGCGCGACGCTGTCCGACGACCTCCGCGAGGAGTACGGACGGCGGAGCGTCCGCGTCAACGTCGGCGACACGGTAGAAGTGCTCCGCGGCGACCACGCCGGGACGGAAGCCGAAGTCGTCGACGTCGACCTCAAGGACGCGGTCGTGCACGTAGAAGACGTGACCGTCGCGAAGGCGGACGGCGAGGAAGTCCCCCGTCCGCTCGACTCGAGCAACCTTCGCGTCGTCGAACTGGACCTCGAAGACGAGCGTCGCGAGGCGCGTCTCAACGGAGAGGATAACGAATGACGCGACACCAGAAGCGACTGTCGGCCCCGAACTCGTGGCCGATCGAGCGCAAAGAGAACACGTTCACGGTCAAGGCCGGCGCCGGGCCGCACGGTGAGGACGGGGTCCCCCTCCTCATCCTGCTGCGCGACGTCCTCGGCTACGTGGACTCGAAGAAGGAAGCGCGCTACGCTCTCAACGAGGGCAACGTGCTCATCAACGGCGACACGGTCAGCGACGAACAGCGTCCCGTCGGGATGTTCGACATCGTCGCGTTCACCCAGCGGGAGGAGTACTTCCGCGTCTTCCCCGAGCAGGGTGGCCGTCTCGCGCTCACGCCCATCGACGCCGAATCGGCGGACAGCCGCCTCGGCAAGATCGTTCGGAAGCAGAACGTCAAGGGCGGCGCGACGCAGATCACGCTCCACGACGGCGCGAACATCCGTCTCGAAGACGCCGACGAGGCCGCCGAGTACAGCACCGGCGACTCCCTCGTCGTCGACAACGAGACGAAGGACGTCGTCGCGCACTTCCCCTACGAGGAGGGCGCACTCGTGACGGCCGTCGACGGCACCCACTCCGGGGAAGTCGGCACCGTCTCCGAGATAATCGTCACGCCCGGAAGCGGCGACAACGCCGTCACCGTCGAGACGGAGGACGGCGAGTTCGAGACGGTCGAACAGTACGTCGTCGTCATCGACGAGAACTTCACCGACGGAGGTGACGACGAATGAGCGAGTCCGCCGAGTTCCACGAGATGCGCAAGCCGCAGATCGAGAAGGTCGTCGTCCACATGGGCGTCGGCGAAGGCGGGCGCGAACTCGCCAACGCGGAGGACATCTTAGAGGAGATCACGGGCCAAGAGTCCGTGCAGACGCTCGCTTCGAGCGACGCGACGCCGTTCGGCGCGCGGCGCGGTGACCCCATCGGAACGAAGGTCACCCTCCGCGGCGACGCGGCGGTCGAGTTCCTCGAGACGGCGCTTCCCCTCGCGAACGTCCGACGGAAGATGTTCGACGAGACGGGGAACTTCAGCTTCGGCGTCGAGGAGCACACCGAGTTCCCCTCCCAGGAGTACGACCCGCAGATCGGTATCTACGGGCTGGACGTGACGGTCAACCTCGTCCGCCCCGGATACCGCGTGAAGAAGCGTGACAAGGTCACGCGCTCGATTCCGAACGCGCACCGGATGAGCGTCGAGGACGCCGTCGCGTTCGTCGAATCCGAATTCGACGTGGAGGTCACAGAATGAGCGAAAGCGAAACAGAACAGACGGGCGAGCACGCCGCACGGCGTACCGGCCAAGAGAAGGAGTGCCGACGCTGCGGCCGCAAGCAGGGCCTCGTCGGCAAGTACGACATCTTCCTCTGTCGCCAGTGCTTCCGCGAGGTCGCTCGCAGCATGGGATTCAAGAAGTACCGATAGACTATGGCAGGAAATGACCCACTCGCGAACGCGCTCGCAGGCGTGAACAACGCCGAGAGCGTCGGGCATCTGTCCCACACGGTACAGCCCGCCTCCAACGTAATCGGCTCCGTGCTCGAGGTCTTCTACGACCGCGGGTACGTCGACGGCTTCGAGTTCGTCGACGACGGGAAAGCCGGTACGTTCGAGGTCGAACTGAAAGGCGCGATCAACGAATGTGGCGCCGTCAAGCCCCGCTACTCCGCGGGCGCAGACGAGTTCGAGAAGTGGGAGAAGCGGTTCCTCCCCGCCCGCGACTACGGGACGCTCATCGTCACGACGAGCCACGGCGTCATGAGCCACTACGAGGCCCGCGAACAGGGCATCGGTGGCCAAGTAATCGCCTACGTCTACTGAGCCAATGAACAGAATCGAAATCGACATTCCGGACGACGTCTCGGCCGAGGTCAAGAACCTCGACCTCACCGTGGAAGGACCGAACGGTAGCGTCACGAAGACGCTTTGGTACCCCGACATCAGCGTCGATGTCGGAGACGGTACGGTCGTCATCGAGTCGGAGAACACCGACGCGAAGACGAACGCCACGGTTGGAACGTTCGAGAGCCACGTGACCAACATGCTCCACGGCGTCACCGAGGGGTGGGAGTACAAGATGGAAGTCTTCTACGCCCACTTCCCGATGCAGGTGAACGTGGAAGGGAGCGAGGTTGTCATCGAGAACTTCCTCGGCGAGAAGTCGCCGCGCCGCGCGAAGATTCGCGGCGCGACCGAAGTACAGGTCGACGGCGAAGAGATCACGCTGTCCGGCCCCTCGAAGGAGGACGTCGGGCAGACCGCCGCAGACATCGAACAGCTCACGCGCGTGAAGGACAAGGACACGCGCGTGTTCCAGGACGGTGTCTACATCACCGAGAAACCCCAGGTGGGTGGTGCCTAAATGTCCGCCGACGAAATTCAGGAACTCGAAGACATAAGCGGCGTCGGACCCTCGAAGGCCGAGGCGCTCCGCGAAGCCGGTTACGAGACGATAGAAGACGTGAAGGCTGCGAGTCAGTCGGAACTCGCCGACGTCGAGGGCGTCGGTAACGCCCTCGCGGCCCGCATCAAGGCCGACGTCGGCGGACTCGAAGTCCAAGAAGAGACCGAAGCCGAAGTCGAAGACGAAGGCGAGGAGGAGGCCGAAGCCGAAGAGGACGTCGAGACGGAACTCCGTCCCCGCGGCCACGCCGACAAGACGCCCGAACTCGACGACGAGAAGGCGGCCGCGCTCGCACAGAAGCACCGCGAGGGCAAGCCCGCCTTCCGGCGGCAGGACTACCACAAGAAGAAGCGAACGCCCGAATCGTGGCGGCGTCCCCGCGGCGGCCTCTCGAAGCAGCGCCGCGGCGTCAAGGGCAAGGGTCCGAAGGTTCAGGCGGGATTCCGCTCGCCGAAGGCCGCACGCGACCTGCACCCCTCCGGTTTCGAGGAGGTCCGCGTGCACAACGCGGACGACCTCGAAGGCGTCGACCCGGCCACGGAGGCCGTCCGCATCGCCTCCGCCGTCGGCGCTCGCAAGCGCGAGCGCATCGAGGAGGAGGCCGAGGAACGCGAGATTCGCGTCCTCAACCCCACCTACGTCGAAGTCGAGGTGAGCGAGGAATGACCGATCTGAAGGCACAGCGCCGGATGGCTGCCGACGTCCTCGACGTCGGTAAGAGCCGCATCTGGTTCGACCCGGAGGAACAGGCAGAGATAGCGGAGGCCATCACGCGCGAGGACATCCGCGAGCTCGTCGATCAAGGCACGATTCGCGTCGAAGACGCGAAAGGTAACTCCAAGGGTCGTGCCCGCGAGCGCGCGGCGAAGCGCGCCTACGGTCACCGCAAGGGCCCCGGCTCCCGCAAAGGGAAGTCCGGCGGCCGGAAGAACAGAAAAGACGAGTGGGTCAGTCGGATCCGCGCCCAGCGCCGTCGCCTGAAGGAGCTTCGGGACGACGGACCGCTGACGCCGACGCAGTACCGCACGCTGTACAACAAGGCGTCCGGCGGCGAGTTCGACAGCGTCGACCGACTCGAAGCGTACATTCGGAACAACTACGACGTGGAGATCTAACAATGGCGACAGGACCACGCTACAAGGTGCCGATGCGTCGCCGCCGCGAAGTTCGGACGGACTACCACCAGAGGTTGCGCCTGCTGAAATCGGGCAAGCCCCGCCTCGTTGCTCGCGTGAGCAACAAGCACGTCAGGGCGCAGCTGATCTCGCCCGGTCCGGACGGCGACACGACGCACGCGGCCGCGAGCTCCGAGGACCTCGAAGAGTACGGCTGGGAAGCCCCCACGGGCAACATTCCCAGCGCGTACCTCACGGGGTACCTCGCGGGCCTGCGCGCACGCGAAGCCGGTCTCGAGGAAGCGGTCCTCGACATCGGCCTCAACACGGCTACCCCCGGCAACAAGGTATTCGCAGTACAGGAAGGTGCAATCGACGCGGGGCTCGAAATCCCCCACAACGAAGCGGTTCTCGCCGACTGGTCGCGTAACCGCGGCGAGCACATCGCCGAGTACGCAGAACAGCTCGACGAACCGCTCTACGGCGGGGACTTCGACGCCACAGAACTGCCCGAGCACTTCGACGAGATGCTCGCGCGACTACAGGAGGACGAATGAGCCAACGTAACGACAACGGCTGGGAGCCGCGCACGCGGCTCGGCCGCATGGTACAGAACGGAGACGTCACGTCCATGGACCAAGCGCTCGAGACGGGACTTCCGCTCAAGGAGTCCGAAATCGTCGACCAGCTCCTCCCCGGACTGGACGACGAGGTGCTCGACATCAACATGGTCCAGCGCATGACCGACTCCGGTCGCCGCGTGAAGTTCCGCTGCGTCGTCGCGGTCGGTAACCGCGACGGCTACCTCGGCTACGCCGAGGCGCGAGACGACCAGGTCGGATCGGCCATCCAGAAGGCTATCGGCGTGGCGAAGCTGAACATGATCAAAGTGGACCGCGGTTCGGGGTCCTGGGAGGACTCCGCGGGCGGCGTGAACTCGCTCACGCGCAAGGCCACCGGTAAGGCCGGCTCCGTGACGGTCGAAATCATGCCCGCTCCGCAGGGCCTCGGCCTCGCGGCCGCCGAGACGGTCCGCAACATCCTCGAACTGGCCGGCGTGCAGGACGCCTGGACCCGTTCGAACGGAAACACCCGTACGACGGTCAACCTCGCGAAGGCGACGTACAACGCGCTGCAGAACGCGTCGCAGTCCCGGGTTCCCCGTCGTGCGCGAAAGGTTCAGCGGGAGGCGGACGAATAATGCAGGCGATCGTCCAACTCCGCGGCGACGTCAACATGAGCGACGCCGTCCGCGACACGCTGAAGATGCTGAACGTCCACAGCGTCAACCACTGTACGTTCGTTCCGGAGACGGAGACGTACCGCGGCATGATAACGAAGGTCAACGACTACGTCGCCCACGGTGAACCCACCGTGGACGCCGTCGAGACCGTGCTGCGAAAGCGCGCGGAGCCCGAGGAGGGCTCCGTCAACGTGGACGACGAGTGGATCTCCGAGAACACCGACTACGACGACCTCTCGGCGCTCGCGCAGGCGCTCGTCGACGAGGAGACGACGCTCCGCGAGCAGGGAATCTCGCCGGTGCTCCGGCTTCACCCCCCGCGCGGCGGCCACCGAGGCCAGAAGCACGTCACCAAGGAGGGCGGCCAACTCGGAAAGCATACCACAGAGCAGATAAACGAACTGCTGGAGGATATGCGATGACGTCCAAGAAACGACGCCAACGCGGGTCTCGCACCCACGGCGGCGGCACCCACAAGAACCGGCGCGGCGCCGGTCACCGTGGCGGCCGCGGCCGCGCGGGACGCGCCAAGCACGAGTTCCACAACTACGAACCGCTCGGAAAACACGGCTTCAAGCGCCCGGAAGACGCCCAAGACACCGTCGTCGAAGTGAAGGTCCAGAAGCTGGACGAGGACGCCGCCCTGCTGGCGGCCGACGGCGTCGCGGAGAAAGACGGCGACGCGTACCACATCGACGCCCGCGACGTGGCCGAGGACGGCTACGAGGCGGACGTGGTGAAAGTGCTCGGCGGCGGACAGGTCCGACAGGAGCTGCACGTCGTCGCCGACGCGTTCACCGCCGGTGCGGTCGAGCTGATCGAATCGGCCGACGGAAGCGCAGAGCTGTCCGAACGCGCCGAAGAAGCCGCCGAGGACGAAGTCGAAGAAGATAACAACACCGACGAGGAAGGCTCGGAAGAGTAACATGGGATGGAAGGAGGCCGCCGAACCGGTGCTGACGCGGATGCCCGCAGTCGTGCGTCCGGAGGGACACGTCCCGTTCCGCCGGAAGCTCGCGTGGACAGCTGGCATCCTCGTGATGTATTTTTTCCTCACGAACGTCACGCTATTCGGACTGGATACGACGTCATCGACCGACTTGTTCGGACAGTTCCGTAGTATACTCGCTGGACAGCAGGGATCGATACTGCAGTTAGGTATCGGTCCCATCGTCACGGCGAGCATCGTCCTGCAGCTGTTGGGTGGGGCCGACCTGCTAGGACTCGACACCGACGACCCCCGCGATCAAGTGCTCTATCAGGGGCTGCAGAAGCTGCTGGTCGTCGTGATGATCTGTCTGACCGGTCTGCCGATGGTGTTCGCGGGCGGATTCCTGCCCGCCGACCAGTCCGTCGCCCGGTCGCTGGGCATCGGCGTCGGGGGCGTGAAGACGCTCATCTTCGCTCAGATGTTCGTCGGCGGCGTCCTCATCCTGTTCATGGACGAAATCGTGAGCAAGTGGGGAGTCGGGTCCGGCGTCGGACTGTTCATCATCGCGGGCGTGAGCCAGCAGCTCGTCGCCGGGCTGTTCAGCTGGCAAGCGCTCGGCGGGAACTCCGGCCTCTTCCCGACGTGGATCGGCATCCTCACGGGTGCGACCGACATCGGGTCGCCGCTCTCGCCGGGCGGCCTGTCCGACATCTTCCTCGGACAGGGCCAACTGCTCGCGCTCATCACGACGGTGCTCATCTTCGCGATCGTCGTGTACGCCGAGAGCGTCCGCGTGGAGATACCCCTCTCGCACGCACGCGTGAAGGGTGCCCGCGGTCGCTTCCCGGTGAAGCTCATCTACGCGAGCGTCCTGCCGATGATCCTCGTCCGCGCGCTTCAGGCGAACATCCAGTTCCTGGGTCAGATCCTGCACAACTCGTGGGCCGGGATGCCGGCGTGGCTCGGTTCGTACAACGGCGGACAGGTCACCGGCGGCCTGTTCTACTACCTCGCTCCCATCCAATCGCGGGCCGACTGGATGTGGTTCCTCGGGTTCACCTCCGCGGACCCCGCCCAGATCATCGTCCGCGTGCTCATCGACCTGACGTTCATGATCGTCGGTGGCGCTATCTTCGCCATCTTCTGGGTCGAGACGACGGGGATGGGTCCGGAGTCGACCGCAAAGCAGATTCAGAACTCCGGGATGCAGATTCCGGGCTTCCGACGGAACCCGCAGGTCATCGAGAAGGTGATGGAGCGGTACATCCCGCAGGTGACCGTCATCGGCGGCGCGCTCGTCGGTCTGCTCGCGGTCATGGCGAACATGCTGGGCACCATCGGCCAAGTCTCCGGTACGGGACTGCTGCTTACGGTCTCCATCACGTACAAGCTGTACGAGGAGATCGCCGAGGAGCAACTCATGGAGATGCACCCGATGATGCGCCAGATGTTCGGAGATTAAACTCAATCTCCACTCAAAGCGGTGATTTTTGCGTTATTTAGCTTCGTAGCGACAGCGTCGTTCCAGCTAAAACTCGTGAAAATAAGCTGGCGTTCCAAAACACTGAACTGACACTTAGCTGAAGGAAGGTACTTCTCGGAGACTCAGCCATGTAGACATAGGATGGTCTCCGAATCCGCTCTCCTAACCGCAGCGGTCACTCTCCTCGCGACACTCACCGGTGCAGCAGTCAGCCTCTACAGTACCTACGAGCTCCACAACCGCCAACAAGAAGCCGAAGAACAACGCCTGCGACAGGCGCTCATCGCAGAAATCGACTCAATGGACATCGAAGCCCTGGATACATTCGCAGAGAAACTAAAAGACCTCGGCTCACAGGACGACCGTGAGAGTAACATCCTCGACGGAATGAAAGAGGGGATGAAAAGAGCGGGAGATGAAGATCATTTTGAGAGTCTCTCAGAAGAACAGAAGAAGGCTATCTCGTGGGGTGCCGGTATTCTTGCACTCCCATATGTTAACGAGTTAGACGAGCTTTCTAAGATAGACCTCTCCACCGATATTTACGATGCCAACCTTGACAAGATCGGGCTGTTAGATGTCTCCGATATTGGCGAGGTGATTACGTACTATAATGACGTTCACAAAGTCCAGCGGACTGTTGCGAGCGTTACGCAGGCATTTGAGGCTGGTGAGCGAGAGAGCGATATTGCGCAGTTTAGCGGGCGTTTGAAACGGCAGACAGACGGATTGTATTCCCAGAAGGAGGATGTATTAGAGATTCTGCGCGAACAGGGGAACGAAGAAGACGTTGAATCTGTAGGTACGAGCTATCCCCGAACACCATACGCTTGAGAATAGACACAACGGTACTGTTCTATTGCCTCGCCACCGAAACACCCCCTTACTGTGAGAACGGGGGACACGGTGGCCTTTTGTCCGCCCCTGTCTTCTGTCCGCTAAATGAATTGGGCTCCGATAGCGACGGCCGGGCCGGAGGACGAGCGGAGGGGTCTCTTCTCAGCGACGCACGCACATCGTCTCGATGACTGCGCCGGGACGCTATCGAGTTTCGAATGCGGCGGGGAGGAGGCTGGATGAGCAAGCACGCCCTCTCGAACGAACGGTCGGACGGGGCGGCGACCCTCGAGGTCGGCCTCGAAGCGTTCCAGTCCGGCCCGGAGTTCCACGGCCCCGTCGAGGAACCCGGCAGCCATCACTGCAACGGCCACTTCGCCCACGTCTACGAAACCCCCGAGGAGAAGTTCACCGCCGCGGTCCCGTTCGTCCGCCACGGACTCGACCGCGGGGAACGAATCCTGTACGTCATCGACGAGAGTACCGAGCGGGAGGTGAAAGCGGCCCTCCGCGAGGGCGGTATCGATGTCGACGCCGCCGTCGACTCCGGTGCCCTCTCGTTCCCCACCGTCGAGGAGACGTACCTCCGGAACGGCGCGTTCGACGTCGACGAGATGATAGAGTTCTACGCCGACACCGTCGACGAGGCCACCGAGGAGTACGCCGCCCTCCGAATCGTCGCCGAGATGACGTGGATTCCGGCCAGCGACACGTCCATCGAGCGGTTCATGGAGTACGAGCAGAAGATCAACGAGCTGTTCGCCGAGACGGAGTCGCTCGCGATCTGTCAGTACGACCGCGACCGCTTCTCGCCCGAGGCCATCCGGGACGTCGTCCGCTGCCACCCGCACCTCATCTACGACGGCGCGGCGTGTCACAACTTCTACTACACGCCGCCCGAGGAGTTCTTCGGCGAGGACGCCCTCTCTCGCGAGAACGACCGGATGCTCCGGACGCTTCGGGACCGAGCCGCCGCGAAGGCCGAGATACAGGAACGCGAGCGGTTCCTCCGGGAGTGCTACGAGATCACGGCCGACACCGTTCGCGGGTTCGAGAAGAAACTCCACGCGCTGTTCGAGTTGGGGTGCGAGCGGTTCGACATGGAACTCGGCGGACTGGCGAAGGTGGACTCGGACACCGACCTCTTCGAAGTCGAGGCGGTGAGCGGCGACCACGACCATCTCGTCCCCGGTGCGCGGGCGGACCTCTCGGAGACGTACTGCCGAATCGTGGCGGACGACGGCCACACCGACGCCGTGACCGACCCCGTCGGCGCCGGGTTCGGGGACAACCTCTGCTACCGAGAGTTCGGCGTGCAGTCGTACCTCGGCACCCACCTCGAGATGGACGGCGACGAGGACAGGACGTTCTGGTTCATCTCGACCGAACCCCGCGACGACCCCGTCTCCGACGCGGAGCGCACGTTCGTCCACCTCATGGGGCAGTGGGTGAAGTACGAACTCGAGCGCCAACGGCACGAGCGCGAACTCCGCGAGCGAACGGAGCACCTGAACGCGCTCATCGAGACGACGCCCGAGTGCATCAAGACCGTCGCCCCCGACGGTACCCTCCTCCAGATGAACCCCGCCGGAGTGGAGATGGTGGGGGCGGACTCGGCCGCGGACGTGAGCGGCAGATGCGTCTACGACCTGATAGCGCCCGAGTACCGCGAGCGATTCCGCGAGTTCAACGAACGGGTCTGCCGCGGCGAGAGCGGAACCTTGGAGTTCGACATCGTCGGCCTCGAAGGGACGCGCCGCCACATGGAAACCCACGCGGCGCCCCTCGAGCGACCAGACGGGACGACCGTCCAGGTGGCGGTTACGCACGACGTCACCGAACGAAAGCGGCGCGAAGCCGAACTCCGCCAGACGAAGAATCGGTTCGAGACGGTGTTCGAACAGAGCGACGACGCCATCCTCATCCTCGACCCCGACGCGGCCGAACTGGTGGACGCGAACGCCGCGGCCGCCTCGATGACCGGCTACGCGCGCGACGAACTCCTGTCGCTTCGCCCGTCCGACCTGCACCCCGACGAACTGGAATCGTTCGACGCGTTCCTCGACGAGGTGCGCCGAACCGGGTCGGCGTGGAGCGAGGACCTCCACTGTCGCCACAAGGACGGCCACGACATCCCGGCGGAGGTCACCGGGTCTACGATCACGCTCGACGGCCGCACCCTCGTGCTCGCGCTCGTTCGGAACATCGAAGAACGAAAGAAACACGAGCGGTATCAGCGGGAGTTGTACGATATCGTGGCCGACTCGCGGGCGTCGTTCGACGAGAAACTCGAACGCCTGCTCGAGTTAGGGCGCCAACGGGTCACCCTCGAAAACGGGTACCTCAACCGCATCGACGCCGACGCCCGCGAGTTCGAGGTCGTCGCGGCGGTCGGTCCGCACGACCGTATCGAGCCGGGCGTGGTGGACTCGTTGTCGGGCACCTACTGCGAGCGACACCTCTCGTCGACAGCGCCGCTCGCCGTCGCGGACGTGACCGAATCCGGGTTAGACGGACTCCGCGCTCACGAGGAGTACCAGTTGAAGGCGTACTTCGCGACGACCGTCGACCTCGGCGACGGCGGGTGCGGGACCCTGTGTTTCGCCAGCGAATCGCCGCGCGAGGGACGGTTCACCGACGCCGAACGGGCGTTCCTCGACCTCCTGGGCCAGTGCATCGGGTACGAATTCGAACGCCAACAGCACGAACGGGAGTTGAAGGAGACGATCGGCCGACTCCAGCAGTCGAACGAGCGACTGGAGCGGTTCGCGTACGCCGCCTCCCACGACCTGCAGGAACCGCTCCGGATGGTGACGAGCTACCTCCGACTGCTCGAACAGCGATACGAGGACGCCCTCGACGAGGACGGCGAGGAGTTCCTCGAATTCGCGGTGGACGGCGCCGACCGCATGCGCGAGATGATCGACGGCCTGCTGAAGTACTCGCGGGTCGAAACCGGCGGTGAGCCCCTCGAACCCGTCGAGTTGGACGGCGTCATCGAGGACGCCCTCAAGAACCTGCAGATCGGAATCGAGGAGACGGACGCCGAAATCGAGGTCGAAGAACTCCCCCGCGTGGAGGGCGACGCCGGTCAACTCCGGCAGGTCTTCCAAAACCTGTTGGACAACGCGCTCACGTACAGCGGGGACGAACCGCCGCGGGTCCGCGTCGGCGCGGAGCGACGAGGGCGGGAGTGGGTGATATCCGTCAGCGACGACGGCATCGGCATCGACTCCGACGACCACGAGAAGATATTCACCGTCTTCGACCGACTCCACAGTCGCGAGGAGTACGACGGGACGGGAATCGGGCTAGCGCTCTGTGAGCGCATCGTCGAACGGCACGACGGCGAGATATGGGTCGACTCGGAATCCGGCGAGGGGGCGACGTTCTCGTTCACCCTCTCCGCGACGGAGGAGTAACTTCGGTCGAAGACCGTCGAGCTACACCCCGAGTCCGATCAGCTCGACGACCGGGTGGTGGCCCTCCTCGTTCACCCGCACGTCCGCGATGGAGTGTAGCCCGCCGACGCGGGCCACCTTCCGAAGCCCCAGTTCCGGAACGTCGGTCGGGTCCACGGTGAGGACGTACGCGCGCATCTCGCCGATGTCGAGTTCGCGCGCCGCGAGGGCGCGGTGGTGACCGTCCACGAGGAGGGTCTCCTCGCCGTAATCGAGCGCGATGAGCGGTTCCGCGAGTTCGTGTTCCAACTCGTAGGCGCGGCCCTCCAACTCGTCGGCGAACACCTCGCGCTGCGTGGGTATCAACTCCGAGACCGTAACGACGCCGTCGCCGACGCCGACGCTGACGCCGTGGGTCGATTCGAGCATCTTCCGCGTGCGCTCGACTTTCGAGGGCGTCGTGCGCTCTATCTGGCTCCGAACCACGTCGGCGTTGGAGACGACGCCGAGGAACGTCGCGTCGTCGTCCACGACGGGGAGGAACCGGTGGCCGGTCCGGAAGAGGACGCCGGCGGCGTCTCTGAGGGACATCCCCGGGCGGGCGACGGCGAGGTCCCGACGCATCACCGCGCGGAGGGGTTCCTCCTCGGGGACGCCGAGGAGGTCTACCGCGCCGACGAATCCCACGAGGCGTCCGTTTCCGTCGAGAACGGGGAGGCCGCGGCGCCGAGAACCGGCCCGCAGTCGTTCGACGACGTCCGCGACCCGGTCTTCCGGGCGGGCCGTCTCTACCGTCTCGTTCATGTAGGCGTCGACGCTGACGTCGTCGAACTCCGTCGGGGGCATCACCCCCCGGTTGGTTCGCAGAGACCGTATAATCGACCCCTCCGTTCGATCCCTCTATCCAATTTTCATATATGATATTCGGGAGAGTACATTTATGTACGAACTCGCGTCACTCACGTACGTCGGTAAGCGGGCGTGGCTTCCCCAACCCTGCGTCCGGAGTTCCGACGTGGCACGGACGTCTTCCCGGACGTTCCGCGTGCGAACCGCACGCCACCACCACCCACCACACTGTGACCGAGGCGTTCCCCGCGAACGCCGCCGCCGGGTGTCGTCTCTCGTCCGGCGGTCGGTCGAACGCCGCACCCCGCGGCGATACCCCAGACGGGGACGCCCTCCCCGGGGCGTTCCCGTCACCGTCCCACTGCCGGCGGGGCGGAGTCAGCCTACCGACTCCGACCCGGCCTCGACCCGTTCGCGGGGCGGCTTCGTTTTCTCCGAACTGTCGCGCGGTAAACGTTTAGCCGCTGCCCTCCCAACCGGGAGGCATGAACGGCGTCATCACCGGCGTGGAGGGCGAACTCCGGAGCAACGGAATCAGCGTCGAGTCCCTCGATACCGAGGGCGAGACGGTCGAACTCGCGTACCTCACCGCCTTCCCGGGCGAGAGCGTGAACCACCTCGAGGTGGGGCGCGCCCTCAGGACGTTCGTCGAGAGGGTGACGGCCGACGAGTGGGAGCCGAAACGCGTCGAGGCGACCGTCCTCCGCGCTAACGACGACGTGCAGGGGACGTGGCACGCCGAAGCCGAGTGGTTCCGCGAGTACGACCGGTACGAACTGAGCGACGAGGACTTCTCCGAACTGGTCCTCGACACGCTGGAGGGCGGCGAATGAGCCGACCCACCGCGCGCGGCGAGTGGAAGCGGGCGGAGCGACGAGAACGAGTGCGCGAGGACAGAGGACGGAGGGGGAACCGGGAGGCCGACCGCTCTCGGCCCCGCCGCCCGTCGCGCTACGAGTTCTCGAAGGTGACGATGGGGTTCGAGAGCGGCGGCGAACGCTGCACCGGGTGGCTCTACCGTCCGGACCGCCCGGCGGACCCGCCGGTCGTCGTCATGGCCGGCGGCATCGCGGGCGAACGCTCGTTCGGGCTGCCCGCGTACGCCGAACGGTTGGCCGAGTCGGGGTACGCCGTCTTCCTGTTCGACTACCGGAACCACGGCGACAGCGAGGGCGAACCCCGCAACCTCGTCTCCCCGTCGCGGCAGCGAACCGACTGGGAGGCGGCCATCGCGGGCGTCCGCGAACGGGACGACCTCGACACCCGGCGACTCGTCCTCTGGGGGACCGACATCGGCGGCGGTCACGTCCTCGACGTGGCGGCCGACGACGCGCGCGTCCGGGCCGTCGTCGCGCAGACGCCCGTCCTCTCGGGGCGGTCGCTCCTGACGACAAACGGGTACGGCTACCTCGCGAAGGGCGTCCTCGCGGGCGTCCGCGACAGACTCCAGTCGCTCGTCACCGACCCGCACACCGTCTCCGTGACGGGCGACACCGGGGAGTCGGCGCTGCTCTCGACGCCCGGCGCGCGCGCGGGCTACCTCGATTTGGTCCCGCGCGCCTCCGAGTGGAACAACGAGATGCCCGCCCGGTCGCTCCTCTCTCTGGCGACGTACTCCGCGGGCGACGAGGCGGAGGCCATCACCTGCCCCGTCCTGTTCGTCGCCGGCGAACGCGACGACATCGTCTCTGCGGACGCCGTAGAGAAGAAGGCGGAGTCGGTGGCAGACGCCACGTTCGTCCGCCTGCCCGCGGGGCACTTCGACCTCTACGAGGGCGCGACGTTCGAACAGGCCGTCGGCCACGGCGTCGCGTTCTTAGACGGCGCGTTGGACCGGCGGTAGGCGTCCCGCCGAGGGCGGTGCGTGACCTTCTTGACCGCACGGCCTAACCCTTCACCGATGACCGCGACGCGAACTGTCGAACTCGAGGGTCACATCATCGACTCCGGGATGATGCAGCGAGCCTTCGGTATCGTGATGGACCTCGACGGGTCGTTCGAAGTCGAGGAGTTCGAGGTCGGCAAGCACAAGGACAAGACGTCGTACTGCCGGATGGCGATAAGCGCCGACTCCGAGGACCAACTGCAGGAGATTCTCCACGAACTCCACCAGAACGGGGCGAACCTCACCGACCCGGTGGACGCGCACGTCGAACCCGCGCCCGCCGACCGGGTGGTCCCGCACGGCTTCTACTCGACGACGAACCACCCGACCGAAATCCGCTACGACGGCGAGTGGATAGACGTCGAGAACATCGAGATGGACTGCGCCATCGTCGTCGAACCGGACCCCGAGGACCGCGAGGGGCCGCGGGCCTACACGAAGGTGCTGAACGGCATCGAGGAGGGCGATCTGGTGGTGACGGACGAGGCGGGCATCCGCGTGCAACCGCCGGAACGCCCCCGCGACTCCTCCGGCCCGTTCGGCTTCATGCAGGGCGGCGTCTCCTCGGAACGCCCCTCCGAATCGCTCATCGAACAGGTCGCCGAGGCCGTAGAGGAGACGAAGGCCGAGGGCGGGGAGGTGTTGGTCGTCGCCGGCCCGGCCCTCGTCCACTCCGGCGGCGCGATGGACCTCGCGCGACTCATCCGCGAGGGGTACGTCGACATGCTGTCGGCGGGCAACGGCTTCGCCACCCACGACATCGAACACGGCCTCTACGGCACCTCCCTCGGCATGGACATGGAGACGATGGAGCACCCCCGGAAGGGCCACAAACACCACATCTACACCATAAGCGAGGTCATCCGCGCCGGCGGCATCGCGGAGGCCGTCGAGGAGGGACTCGTCGAGGAGGGCGTGATGTACGAGTGCGTCCGGAACGACGTGCCGTACGTCCTCGCGGGCTCCATCCGCGACGACGGCCCCCTGCCGGACACCATCACCGACGCGGTGGAGGCGCAGAACGCCATCCGCGAACAGGCCCACGAGGCCGACATGGTGCTGATGCTCTCGACGCTGCTTCACTCCGTGGCCGTCGGCAACTGCCTGCCGTCGAACGTCCGCGTCGTCTGCGTGGACATCAACCCCGCGACGGTCACGCAGCTTTTAGACCGCGGGAGTTCCCAAGCCATCGGCATGGTGACGGACATCGGCACGTTCGTCCCGACGCTGGCGGACAAGATTCTCGGCCCTGCGAACGAGGAGGAGGCGAAAGCGGAGAGCGAGTACTACGAGACGGACGGCGGGGACGAAGACGGCGACGGCAGCGGCCACAGTCACGGCGGCGGTGGCTACCCCTGCGGCGGGAACTGACGGTCCGCATCGGGGCGTCACCCGAGAGTCGGAACGACCCGCTACCCACAGAGTGAACAGGCTCGTATCCGTACCCTTCGCGTGAGTTTCTCGATGCAGGGCCTCACGGACGAGACTCGTCGCGCGTACGGACTCGTCGTCGTCGCGGCGTTCGCGTACACGTGTCTGATGTTCGTCTGGTTCTCGCTGCCGGCCTACCTCTCTCGAATCGTCGAGGACGTCGGCCTCACGGGCACGCAGGCCGGGTTACTGGTCGGTGCCGTCCCGTTGACCTACATCCCGCTCGCGCTGTTTTCGGGGGTCGCCATCGACCGCGTGGGACCCGGCCGAAGCCTCGCGGCCGGCGTCTCCGTGTACGGCGTCGCCCAGATCGCCCGAAGCGTCGCACTGGGGTTCCCCTCCCTGCTGGCGTCGACCCTGCTTCTCGGCGTCGGCGCGACGGCCGTCACGTTCGGACTCCCGAAGCTCGTCTCGATCCTCTTTCCCCCGGAGCGGACCGGTCTCCCCTCTTCGATATACCTCATCGGGGCCGCCGCGGGGTCGGCCGGCGCGTTCGGCGTCGGTCGTCCGCTGTTGGGTCCGCTTCTCGGCGGCTGGCGACCCCTCTTCCTCTGGAGCGGTCTCGCCGCCGTCGCCTATGCCCTCCTGTGGTACGCGATCTCGCGGAAGGCGGGCATCGACGACAGCACCGCCGAGGGCGAGTCGTTCTCCGTGCGCTCGGTCGGCCGTGACCTCAGACTCGTCCTCTCTCACAGGGAGCTTCGGTTTGTCGTCGCCGTCGGGACGATGTACCTCCTCGTCAACCACGGAATACAGGGGTGGCTCCCGACGATACTGGAGTCGCGCGGACTCTCGCCGGACCGCGCCGGAGTGACGACGAGCCTGTTCGTCGCGGCCGCGGCCGTCAGCACCCTGCTCCTGCCCGCCGTCGCCGACCGGTACGCCGCGCGACGGACGGCGCTCGTGGCGTGCGGGAGCGTGGTGTTCCTCGGCGTCCTCGGGACGGCGCTGAGCGGTATCGGCCCCCTCCTCTTTCTCGGCGTCGCCGTCACCGGCGCGGGCGTCGGCGGCATCTCCCCCCTCGTGAGGGCGATACCTCCGGACTTGGAGGGCATCGGCCCCCGCCTCACGGGCACCGCGATGGGATTCGTCTTCGCCGTCGGCGAAGTCGGCGGGTTCCTCGGCCCGGTACTCATCGGCACGTTCCGCGAGGAGACGAACTCCTTCGTTCCGGGGTTCGCGATGCTCGCGGCCGCCGGACTCGTCGTCGTTCTCGCCGGCGAGGGCCTGCGCCGGTCGACGGAGTAACGCGACGGACACCGCTCCGACGCGTCGCCGACCGTCGCCTCGGGCCGAGTACGTCCTCGCCGGACGTTCACGTGCGGTTGAATTTACACAAGACATATACCACGGACTACTGTCGGTCGTCGTATGAACCGCGACGCCGCCCTCGCAGGCGCGGCCGTCGGGGTAGTCCTCGTTGCCCTCCTCGCTTCGGTGGCTCTCCCCGGCGTCCTCGCCGATCCGACGGAAGACAGGCCGGTCCGACCCGGTCCGATCCGCATCTCGGAGGTGAACATCGGGTCCGACGACGCGCAAGTACGGGGTGGGACCGTCACCCTCTCGGTCGACACTCGAATCGAACACCGCGGCAACCCGACGGAGAACGTCACGCTCCTCGTCCGCGCCGTGGACTCCGAGTCCGGGCTGGTCGAGACGACGCGAACCGTGGACGTGGGGATCCTCCGCGACGAGGCCGAAACGTCCGTGACGGCGAACGTGACGGTCGAGCGCGAAGGGGGCTACCGCATCGAGACAGTCCTCTATCGGGACGACCGCCGGGTGGACGAGAGCGGAAAGACCGTCAGCGGTCTCGAGGCGTTGACGCCCGCGTACGCCCGCAGCGACGTTCGGTTCTCCGAGACGAGTGCGCTGCCGCCGCTCTCGTTCTCCGTCGCGCGGGCGGACGCGGGGAACGATCGGACGACGCTCGAACTCGCCGCGTCGCTGACGAACGGCGGCGACGGTCGCTCGAAGGACCTGCGGGTGCAGTTCGTCCTTCGGCAGGCGGAGTCGAACATCGTCGCCGCGCGGACGGCGGCCGACGTGGGCGCGATTCGCCCCGGTCGAACCGCGACGACGACGGCGCGGGTGACCGTCCCGCGCGACTACAACTACTACGTGGACGCCGTGTTGCTGAAAGACGGCGTGGTCGTGGACTCCGCGCGGACCGCGGCGAACCTCGACCCGACGAAGCGAATCAGCGTCAACGAGACGGAGACGGACGTCGAACTCCGCGTGGAGGACTTCGAAGGCGGCGGAAACGGCGGCGGAGGCAGGCCGACCGAGGAGGGAGGCGAACCGACGGACGCGAGTACGCCCGGATTCGGCGCGGTCGCCGCAGTCGTCGCACTCCTCGCGTCGGCCCTCGCCGCCCGGAGGTGGACCCGATGACCGACACGAACCCTAACCCCGACCCCGACGACAGCGCTACCGACACCCGACCGAGCGACCGACAGGAGTGGCCCGACCCCTCCCGGGGAGGCGGCGAGTCCACGGCGGAGCAACTGAAGCGCTACCTCAACTACGCCGTCCTCGCGGGCCTGGTACTCGTCGCGTTGGTGTCGGTGTTCCAACTGTACTCGGCAGTGACGCGGACCATCAACACGTTCGTCACCCCCGAGTACCGCGCGCCGTTCCTCGCGGCGTTCAACCTCGTCGTCCTCCTCGTCGTCGCGTTGGGCATCTCGCTCCAACTGAAGCGACTGCAGGAGTAGCGCCCGCCGACTCGTCGACGCGCCGCACCGACCGCCGACGCCGCACTGATAACCGACCTCGCGTGGCGGGTCCGCCAGGAGGGCCGCGACGTGAAGTACCGCGTCGGGGCCGAGAGCAACCGAGAGAGGCGACGGCTTCGTCCCCGAAACCGACGACTGGGAGGCCGAAGTCGAGTGGGCCGACGTGATCGTCTTCGACGACGTCCGGGTGGGCGACGACGGGCCGAAACCCGCAGAGAAAAATCCGACTCAGACGACCACTAACCACGCGAGGAGGACGGCAGCGCCGCCGACGGCGGTGCTGGCGACGGCGTGGACGCGGAGCCTGTCGAGCAGAGCGTGAGCGTCGCCCTTCACCGTGAGCAGGTCGTGGATCTCGCTGCCGATTTCGCACCGCGGGAGGAAGTCCATCGCCACGTGGAGGAACACGCCCGCGGCGAACCCGAAGACGAGCCCCCGAATCGGATCGGCGGCGGGGACGGCGATAGTGCTCGACAGCATCGCGGCGATGCCGACGCCCGAGGCGGGGACGAGGAGGACGGAGACGGGGCGTCCGTCGCCGACGAGGCGGCGCGCGGCGGCGTACCCCGCCGGGCCCTTGTGCGAGACGATGGCGACGCCGAGGAGCGGTCCGAGTTCGGGCATGTTGCCGTAGATGATGCCGATGATAGCGCCCGCCGAGAACGCGTGCGCCGACAGTTCCGCCACCGTGCGGTCCATCGGGAGGTCCAGGTGCGCGAGGCGGTGGCCGATGGTGTGGGAGGCGAAGCCCGCCAATAGGCCGAACGCGATGCCGAACCCGCCCCACTGCGGGTGCTGTCCGATGGCCTGCGGGACGAGAAACACCGCCGCGCTCGTCACCATCGCGCCGCTCGCGAGGCCGTACCCCCACACGAGGGCGTTGGCCTGTTCGCCGACGGCGCGCGCGCCGAGGGGCGCGGCCAGCGCCATCGCGAGGAATGCCACCCACGAGATTCCGAGCAGTTTCCACGACTCCGAGGCCGCCGCGTACACCGAGAGCGCTGCCAACACCGCCGTGGCTAGTAGCCCGAGCCGTGATATCCGGTTCACGATGTGAATTCTTTCTTTGCGGTTAATAACGTTCACGTTGTTAACTCCGATGTTCGTGTTAATAACCGTACCGGTGTTCCGTGGCCCGACCGGTGCGACGCCGGTTCTCGCGTCCGGGCGTCGGTTCGCGGTCTGCCCGCGCCTCGCCCGACTCGCGCGTCCGGCGAGACTAAAACGGCCGTTTGTCTCAACGGGGGGTATATGTCCGCGGACGTGAACGAACGGATATGGTCGACATCGACTCCGAGACGCTGTTCAACGGCGCGGCGGCCGTCCTCGTCACTGTCGCCGTCCTCTTTTTCGTCTTCAACGTCCGGTGGGGCTACTCGCCGGTGTCGAAGGTGGCGTTGACGCTCCTGTTTCTGACCGGCGTGTTCGCCATCACCCAGCGAACCGACGACTACCAGTTGACCCTGTTGGGGTACGGCGTCGTCGTCACGTCGTTCGTCGGACTGTTCTTCGAGGTGGTGAGCACGTTCGGCGCGGGCGACGCGGCGACCGTCGCCGGTCTGTTGGCCATCGCCGCCGCCCTGTTCTTCGTCCGCACCCGACTCGACGAGGACGAACGCTTCGTCACGGGGCGGTGGGCGACGTACGCCGTCGGCGTCGTCGCGGTTCTCACCGTCGCCGTCCTCCTCGTGGACGCGACCACCGGCGGCCTCGCGTACGAACTCCGACCCGCGAGCGAAGTCGAGTACGCGGAGTCGCACGACGAGGGGATGCGCGTCGCGTCCGTCGTCGTGACGAACCCGACGCCCCTCCCCGAACGCGTCGAGACTCCGAACTATCGAGTGTGCGCCGCGGGCAACTGGAGCGAGTACCGACCGCCGTCGGAACCCGGGCAACCGGAACGCCCCGTCGACATCAACGTGTACGTCCAAGACGGCTACGGCGAACACGTCCCCCCGTTCGGGACGAAGACGTACCCCGTCGAACTGAACCTCCACGGCGCGAACCTCTCCGGCGAGACGTTCCCCGTCGAGCGAACGTCGGCGTGCCCGGACGACGAGGAGGGGTCGCCGTACGTCGCCATCTTCGAGGCGGAACGGGACCGGTACGGACGCCCAGTCGCGTTGTAGGCGGCCGAACGCCCCGTCTGTGGTCAGTTCTTTTATACTTTCCACGTCCCTAGGGCGGGGTATGAACTCCGTCTCGGACCCGCGTTCGCTCGCCGGCTCCTCCGTCGTCGTCGTCGGCGGGGGGTTCGGCGGCCTCTCTACGGCGTGTTACCTCGCGGATGCCGGCGCGGACGTGACCCTCGTGGAGAAAAACGAGCAGTTGGGCGGGCGCGCCAGCAGACTCGAACGCGACGGGTTCCGGTTCGACATGGGGCCGTCGTGGTACCTGATGCCCGACGTGTTCGAGGACTTCTTCGGCACGTTCGACCGGACGCCGTCGGACTACTACGAGTTGACGCGACTCGACCCCCACTACCGCATCTTCTTCAAGGACGGCGACAGGGTGGACATGGTCCCCGACTTGGAGGCGAACAAGGAGACGTTCGAGTCCTACGAACCCGGCGCGGGCGAGAAACTGGCGTCGTACCTCCGGAAGTCCGAGCGGAACTACGAGATCGGCATGGAGCACTTCGTCTACGAGGATCGGACGGCGCTCTCCGACTACCTCGACCTCGACGTGGCGAAGAACGCGTGGGGACTGTCGCTCGTCGGGTCGATGCAGGACCACGTCGAACGCTACTTCGACCATCCGAAACTCCAGCAGATCATGCAGTACACCCTCGTCTTCCTCGGGGGCGCGCCGAACAACACCCCGGCGCTGTACAACCTGATGAGCCACGTGGATTTCAACATGGGCGTCTACTACCCCGAGGGCGGCATCGGCGGCGTCGTGGACGGCATCGCCGAACTCGGCGAGGAACTCGGCGTGACGTTCCGGACGAACGCTCCCGTCTCCGAGATCCGGGGCCGCGAGGGCGCGTTCGTCGTCCGCACGGAGGGCGGCGAGGAGTTCTACGCCGACTACGTCGTCAGCGACGCCGACTACCGCCACACGGAGATGGAACTGCTCCCGCCGGAGAAGCGCCAGTACGACGCCGAGTACTGGGACTCGCGGACGTACGCCCCCTCCGCGTTCCTCCTCTACCTCGGCGTCGAGGGCGACGTCGAACCCCTCGAACACCACACCCTCGTTCTCCCGCCGGACTGGGAGGACCACTTCGAGACGATATTCGAAGACCCGTCGTGGCCCGAAGACCCCGCGTACTACCTCTGCGTCCCCTCGGAGACGGACGACGACGTCGCGCCGGAGGGCCACAGCAACCTCTTCGCTCTGGTCCCCGTCGCCGCCGGACTGGACGACACGCCCGAACGCCGAGAACAGTTCCGCGAACTCGTGCTCTCGGATATCGCCGAGCACACGGGCGTCGAACTGAGAGACCGAATCGTCTTCGAGGAGACGTTCTGCGTGGACGACTTCACGGACCGGTACAACAGCACGAAGGGGACGGCCCTCGGGTTGGCCCACACGCTCCGGCAGACGTCGCTGTTCCGCCCGCCGCACCGATCGAAGAAAGTCGAGGGGTTGTACTTCACCGGGTCGTTCACGACGCCCGGCATCGGCGTGCCGATGTGTCTCATAAGCGGGCAGTTGACCGCCGAGGCGATGGCCGAGCGAGTCGGGCGAGAATGAGCGACCCCGGCCGCCTGCGGTACCTGCTGGCGCTCTCGCGCCCCCGGTTCTGGCTCTACCTCGCGGGCCCCGTCCTCGTCGGCGTCGCGTTCGGCGCCGAGAGCGTCGCCGGCCTCTTCACCCCCGGTGCCGCCGTCGCGTTCGCGTACTTCCTCCTCCCGGCGAACGTCTACCTCTACGGCGTCAACGACGCCTTCGACGCCGAGATAGACGCCGAGAACCCGAAGAAAGACGGGAGGGAGGCGCGGTGGCGCGGCGACCCGTTCGTCGCCGCCGTCGTCGTCGCCTGCGGACTCCTCGGGGCGGCGACGTTCCTCGCCCTCCCGCGAGTCGCGTGGCCGTACCTCGCGGGCTTTTTCTTCCTCGGGACGGAGTACAGCGCACCCCCGCTTCGGTTCAAGACGACGCCGTTCCTCGACTCGCTTTCGAACGGCCTCTACGTCCTGCCGGGGGCCGCCGCCTACGCCGCCGTCGCGGGGACCCACCCGCCCGTCGCCGCCCTCGTCGGCGCGTGGGCGTGGGCGATGGGGATGCACACGTTCTCCGCGATACCCGACATCGAACCGGACCGGGAGGCGGGCGTCCGGACGACGGCGACGTTCCTCGGGGAGGCGCGGACGCACGCGTACTGTCTGGCGTGTTGGCTCGCCGCCGCCGCCGCGTTCGCCCTCGTGGACGTCCGCCTCGGCGCGCTTCTGTCCGCGTACCCCGTCGCCGTCTTCGCCGTCTTCCGGTCGGGAATCGACGTCGAACGGGCGTACTGGTGGTACCCGGCGTTGAACACCGTCGTCGGGGCGACGCTCACCCTCGGCGGACTGTGGAGGCTGGTCAATGGCTGAGTCGGGACTGACGCTCTCCGAGCGACTGCCCCGGACGCGCGCGGAGTGGGAGGCCCGGTTGGACCGCCTCGTCCGCGAGAACCGCTTCACCATCTCCGTGTTCTTCCCGCTGAACGGCGCTCTCTTGCTCGTCGCCAGCGCCGAGGGCCTCCTGCCGGACCCCATCGCGTTCAACGCCGCCCTCGTCTTGCTCGGCACCGTCGTGATGCGCGCTCCCTTGCTGGTCGGCGCGCTTCCGGCCACCGACCGCCGGGCGGCGACGGGCGTCGGCCTCCTGACGCTGTACGCCTACGGCATCGAGTACGTCGGCGTCCGAACCGGCGTGCCGTACGGGGAGTTCTTCTACGGCGTCGAACTCGGACCGACCGTCGGCGGCGTCCCCCTCGGCCTCCCCGTGTTCTTCATCCCGTTGGTGATGAACGCCTATCTGCTCTGCCTGTTGCTCCTCGGCGAACGCGCGGAGAACCGGGCGGTTCGACTTCTCGCCGTCGTCGCGGCGGTGGTGGCGATGGACCTCGTGTTGGACCCCGGCGCGGTGGCCCTCGGCTTCTGGGTCTACCCCGGCGGCGGCGCGTTCTACGGCGTCCCCCTCTCGAACTACGCGGGGTGGCTTCTGAGCGCCGCCGTCGCCGTCGTCGCCCTCGATTGGGCGTACGACCGCCGCGCCCTCCTCGCGCGACTCGACGGCTGCGAGTTCATGCTCGACGACATGGTGTCGTTCGTCATCCTCTGGGGGGCGATAAACGCGTGGTTCGGCAACTGGGCCGCCGTCGCCGTCGCCGCTGCCTTCGGCGTCGGACTGCTGAAGACCGAGCGGTTCGACGCGCGACTCCTCCGCGCGCGGCGGTAGCGCGGGCGTCGGTCGCTACTCGCTGCGGATGAGGTACCGGACCCAGTCGGTCACCCGCCTGCCGACGACGCAGGGGGCGGCGAGCGACCACGTCGGCCCCGGGTCGGACGGCCCGTGCTCCCGCCGCGGGCCGTTCGCTTCCCCCGGATAGGGGACGGCGCTCACCCGCCGGAACACGGCCACCGGGTCGCTCTCGACGGCCCAGTACAATCGCGTCTTCGCCAACAGCAGGAGTTTCCGGCGGGTCGAGAGCGACGGCGTCTCCGAGAGCACGTCGTAGTCGCGCCGCCGAATCTCGCGGTGGTGGTCGGCGTACAACACCGCCGAGAGCAGCACGGCGAACTGGCAGTCCTCCGGCAGATACTCGATGCCGGCGACGCCCTTCCGGTACAACCGTTCGGTGCGGCGCATCTCCTCGCGCATCGCCCTCCGGAAGCTCTCGTCGCAGTCGAACGACCGCAACTGCGACTCCGAGACGCCGTGTCGTTCGAGGGTCTCCCGCGGGAGGTATATCCGGTCGAGTTCGACGATGTCCTCGCGGACGTCGCGCAGGAAGTTCGACATCTGAAACGCCTCGCCGAGGGCCGTCGCGTGCGGGCGCGCCAGTTCTTCGGCCTCCTCGCCGGGGTCCATGATGTCGGTCATCATCCGACCGACCGCCGCCGCCGACCCGTCCATGTACGACTGGAGTTGCTCGTACGTCTCGTAGCGCCCCGTCGAGACGTCCGACAGCATCGCGTCCACGAACGCGTTCACGTCCGACTCCCGCACGCCGTACTCCGCTCGCACCTCCGAGAACGCCGAGAGGACGGGGTTGTCGGCGTCGCGCCGTCCAAAGGCCGCCGCGCGGAGTCGCTCTAACTCTCGTCGCTGTTCCGCGGGCGTCGCGCCGTCGGCGTCGTCTACGATTTCGTCCGCGACTCTGAAAAACGCGTACAGCACGTACGTCGCGCGCCTGACCCGCCGCGGGAGGACGCGCGTCGCGAGGTGAAACGTCTTTCCGGTCCTGCGCTGTATCTCCTTGCTCCGTCTGACGTGGTCCCGTCTCACCATCGTCGGCGGTGGCGGGGCCGGACGTCTCCTCGAACACTCGTCCCCTGAGACATGGTACTACACGACTAGTGATTACAACGATATAACAGTTAGTTCCCCTCAGAAACCGACCGGTCGGATGCGGGAGGGGTCACCAGAACGTGTCGCTGCAGTCGTAGACGACGCCGTGTCGCGGGCAGACGTACTTGCAGTGGCGGCGGTGCATCGACTCGCCGCAGAGCGGACAGGGACGCCCCGTCTGGTCCATGCTCGCGGCGAGGGACCCGGCGTACGTTACTGTTTCTCTCCGCGTCGGCGACTCCCGTGCTACGGTTATTTTACCGATAGGTACGAAGAGTCACCATGGTCTCCCAACGAACGCGCGCGCGATTCAACGTCCTCGCGGAAGCCTTCTCGATTCCCTTGGAGGCGTACGTCCGGTCCCGAGCGAACGACGATGACGACGAGGAATCGTCGCTGAATGCGACGTGGTTCCTCGCCGGATTCGCCTACCGAATCGCCAACGCGTGGGCGTACGATAGAGACGTCGGCGGTATCAGGTCGAGCCGTCTGCGCCAACTCGCTCTCGGGGTGGCGTTCGCCGCCCTCGGGTTCCGGTCGCGGGACCGACCGGAATCGGAGTGGCGTAGCTTCACGCTGGGCGGCAGTCTCGGCTACGTCTGTTATCGACTCCGGTACGGCGTCTTCGGTCCGTTATCGGGAGACGAAGAGTAAAGAGAGAACCGCGAAACCGAACGCCTCGTTATGAATCGCTCAGTTCAGCACTCCGACCAGCCGCAGGACTCGCAGGTCTTGCAGCCTTCGGAGTAGTACAGCGTCATGCTGTTACACTCGGGGCACTCGGGGCTCTCGCCCGCCGCGAGCAAGTCGTCCATCGCGTCCGAGGACTTCAAGTCGGCGTCGCCCGCCGAGTCGGCGACGGCAGCGCCGCCGTCGGCTTCGGGTTCGGTGTCGCCGAGGGTCGCCTCCTCGGAGACTTGCGTCAGGTTCTGCTGTTGGGGGTAGCCCTCGTCTATCTCGCCGTCGAGGTAGCGGCGCATCGCCGTGCCGATGGCGTCGGGGATGGAGTTGATCTGCTCTCCTTTGTCCCACGCCACCTTCGGGCTGCGGATGCCCTGCAGTTCGCTGGCTATCTCCTCGGGGTCCACGCCCGTGCGGAGCGCCGTCGAGATGGTCTTCGCGAGCGCTTCCGTGAACGAGGCGGTGAATCCGCCGGAGTTGCCGATGTTGGCGAACAGCTCGAACGGCTGGCCGCGTTCGTCCTCGTTGATGTTGACGTAGAGCTTCCCGTAGCCGGTGTCGATGCGCTGGGTGACGCCGTAGAGGACGTCGGGACGCGGGCGCTTCGAGCCGAGTTCCACGTCGCCGTCGGCCTCCGCCAGCAGGCGTTCGACTTCCCCGTCGAGTGCGGCGCGAACCTCCTCGTTGTCGAGGAAGCCCTCCAGACCGCCGAACACCTCTTCCATCTGTTCGACGAGCGTTTCGGCCGCCTCGCCCTCGTCGGCGAAGTCCGCGTTCTTCGCGCGCGTCGTCAGCACCTGCTTCGAGCGGGTGCCGTCGCGGTAGACGGTGACGCCCTTCCCGCCGTTCTTGTAGATGTAGCGGTACACCTCGTCCATGTCCTCCCGCGTCGCGGAGTTCGGGAAGTTACACGTCTTCGAGATGGCGGAGTCCACGCCGTTCTGGCAGGCGCACTGCACGGCGGCGTGCTGTTTGCCCGAGAGGTCGGAGGTGACGACGAACAGCTCGGTGATGGCCTCCGGAACGGTCGAAAGCGAGGAGACGCCGTCGAACTCGTTGTTGGCCATCTGCTCTTGGGCCTCGCGCTTGACCTCCTCGACGTCGATGTCGTTGGCCTCCAGAACGCGGAGGAAGTAGTCGTCGAACTCGACGAGCATCTCGTCGCCCTGCACGTCGTCGGAGACGTTCTTGTAGTAGGCGACGTTGTAGATGGGTTCGCAGCCACCCGTCGTGTTGCCGATCATCGAGGTGGTGCCCGTCGGCGCGATGGTCGTCGTGTTGTGGTTCCGAAGCGCGAAGCCGTCGGCCCAGTCGTCGGCGTCGAGGCCGGTCTGCTTCTCGAACCACTCGCGGTACTCCGTCGGGTTCGCGTACTTTGAGTCCTCCCAGTCGTTGAACGCGCCGCGCTCCTCGGCGAGTTCGTGGCTGGCCCACTTCGACTCGTGGTTGATGTGGGTCATCAGCTGCTCTGCGACCTCGTTTCCGGCGTCGGAGCCGTACTGGATGCCGAGCTGGATGTACAGCTGAGCCAGCCCCATGATGCCGAGGCCGATCTTGCGCATGTCGCGCACCTTCTGTTCTATCTTCTCGACGGGGAAGTCCGACATCGTGACGACGTTCTCGAGGAAGCGCGTGCCGTACTCGATGCGGTGGTCGAACTCCTCCCAGTCGATGGCCTCTTCGAGGAAGGCGTCGACGGCGTCGTCGAAGGAGTCGTACTCGTCGCCGTGGTCGTCGTACCAGACGCGCCAGTCGGGCGCGTCGAGGTCGGCGACCGTCGAGAGGTTGATGTGGCCGAGGTTACACGCCTCGTACTCTTCGAGGGGTTGCTCGCCGCAGGGGTTCGTCGCGAGGATGCGGTGGTCGGGGTGTTTCTCGACGTCGAAGGAGTGCTCCTTGTTGACGCGTTCGAGGTAGATGACGCCCGGTTCGCCGTTCTCCCACGCGCCCTCGACGATGTGGTCCCACAGTTCCTCCGCGGGGACCGAGAGCACTTCGCCGACTTCGACGTACTCGCCGAGGCCGAACATCTCGTATATCTCCTTCGTCTCCGGCGTGGCGACGTGCGGTTCCTCGGTGCGGGGGTTCGTGAAGGTGAACTCCTCGCCCTCGAACAGCGCGTCCATGAAGTCGTCGGTGATGCCGACGGAGATGTTGAAGTTAGAGAGGTGACCCTCCACGGCGTTGCGGAGGTGCTTGGGGACGCGCCCCTCCTCGTCGATGAGTTCGCGCGCCTCCTCCAGTGCGTCCGCGAAGGAGTTGTGCGTGAAGTCGTCCGGGTCGTTCAGGCGAAGCGAATGGGCGAGAGAGACGTCCTTGTTCTTCGCGTGGATGAACTGGATGACGTCGGGGTGGCTGACGCGCATGACCCCCATCTGCGCGCCGCGGCGGGCACCGCCCTGCGCGATGGTCTCGCACATCTGGTCGTACGTCCGCATGAACGTGATGGGCCCGGAGGCGATGCCGCCGGTCGAACCCACGGCGTCGCCGTACGGGCGGAGTCGCCAGAAGGCGTACCCCATGCCGCCGCCGGACTGGAACACTTCGGCGGCTTCCTTCGCCGTCTGGTGGATGTCGGTGATGTCGTCGTCGGGCGAATCGACGAAACAGGCGGAGAGTTGCTGCAGTTCGTCGCCCGCGTTCATCAGCGTCGGCGAGTTCGGCATGAAGGAGAGCGACTCCATCATCTCCTGGAACTCCTCGCGCTTGGCCTCGACTTCGGCGCGAATCTCCTCGGGGAGTTCGGGGACGACGGTGTCGTAGGAGAACTTGTTGACGTTGTAGACCGAAAGCGTCGTCTCGGCGTCGTCACCAGAAGCGTCCGCTTCTGGCTGGCTCGCGGAAGCACCGCTTCCGCGAACGTCCTCCGCCGTCGTGCCCTTCCCGAACACTTCCTCGGCGAGTTCGTCGCGGCGCGGGTGGTCGGGCTTCAGTTGGTCGGGCGTGACCGAAATCGTCACGTCGCGCTTCTCGGCCTCGTAGACGGCCTCCGCGAGTGCGATGTTCTTCGCGACGCGAACGAACAGCTCCTCTTGCGTCTCGACGAGTTCGCCGTCGGCGTCCTTCCGGAGGTACCGCGCCGGCAGAATGTTGTGGTAGGCGTTCGCAGTGAGACGGTCCTCCAGCGTCTCCCCCTCGGTGCGCTTTATCGGCAGCTGCAGCTCGTCCGCCGAGATGTCCGCGCGGCTCATCTACTGTTCCCCCGCCCCAGCACCCCGTCGCTGGGCGATTTCGAATCGGATGGCTGGCTCAGTTCCGTTCATAGTAACGATGGCTTGTGAATGGAGGCGCTTCGGTAAAGGCTTCGGTATTGGGTAATGTCAGACTGAAATTCTCATCGCTCTGTCACACATTCCGAACTCTGCTCGCCCGCATTCACAGTACGGCACGTCCGTACGACCCGACCGGACATAACAGTATTCAGACCGCGGTGAAAGTAATGGTACGACTGGTAAAATCGCAAGACGAAGCGCACCCGTCCAGACGAACAGATGGGGGGTTCGAACTGCCCGCCCGCGCCGCGTCGGTCGGTCCGAATCGCGCCCCGGCGAGTGTACGAACCCGCGGCGTTCGACGGGAGCCGAAAACGTACCAGTTGACGTATCGTTATAGGAGGCGGTTACCGGCCCGGTCGCGCTCCGAGCCGGACATTCCTCCCACAGACTTATTCTCGCGCGCGCCGATATGTTGGGTATGTCCGCCACGTTCGCACCGGTCCTCGACCAGACGCTCGCCGCGTGGGCGACGCTCCCCCTCCAACTGGGCGGCCTCCTCGCCACCCAACTCGGGCAGTTGCTCGTCGGCGTCGTCGCCGTCGGCGTCGCCATCCTCGTCGCCCGCCTCGTCCTGAGGGTGGCGTGGCGACTAGTCACCATCGCCGTTGTCGTCATCGCCGCCCTGCTCCTGTTCTCGACGCTGGGCGTCAACGTCCCCTTGTAACGCCCCCGGAGGGGTGCTCGGCCCGCGCGGTTTTCCGCGTCGAACGGCTACGTACGTCCCATGAGCGTCCTCTCGACGCTGATGCGGTACTACCCGTACGTATTTCATCCGATAGTGTTGGTCGGCGGGGGACTACTTCTCCTCGTCCACTACGAGTGGCGTCGGCGGGGCGCGGACCGGTCCGCGCTCGTTCGCCGCCTCGGCGCGTTCCTCGGGGCGGGCGTCCTCTCGCTCCTCCCGACGGGGGCGTACGTGCTCGTGACCGGGCAGAGTCCGATGCAGGTGACGCAGGGCAACTCGTGGCAGGTGGACGCGCTGGTCGCGAGCGGCGTCCTCGTCGTCTGCGTGCTGCTTTGGTACCTCTGGCGTCGGTTCGACTGGGGGCGTCTCGTCCCCGTCGGCGCCGCGACGCTCGCCGCCGCGACGGTGCCGTACGCCGCACTCTCGGTGGTGTGGAACGTGTCGGGCCACGTCATCTTCGCCGTCGTTCCGACGCTGTTTCTGACGCTCGTCGACCGGAAGTTCTGGCCGCTTCTCGTCGTCCCGGCCGTGATGGTTCCGAACCGCGTCATCGTGAACGCGCACACGTGGCTCCAGTCCGTCGGCGGACTCCTCCTCGCAACCGCCGTCGTCGTCGCCGTGTACGTGTTCGAGCGACCGGACGACGCGCGGCCGACGGTCGGAACGTCGGGCGGAGAATCGTGAACCGTCGGGCGGAGAATCGTGAGTCGGTAGGGCGGGAGCGGGGCGTTACGCTTCAGCCACCGCGTGCGCTTTGTCGTCCCACCACCAGAGGACGGCCGTGAGGACGAGGCCCGCGACGAACAGTCCCCAGTTGACGAGCGGGGAGTTGTAGTAGAACACGTCGAGGGTCACGGCCTGTCTGATGACCGGCCAGAACGGCTCGATGGGTTGGGCGATGTCGGGCGCAGAGAGCATGTCGGCGAACAGGTGACTGAGGGACGCCACCCACACCGCGCCGATGGCGTAGGCGTACCGGTTACCGATCTCGAACGCCGGCACGTAGCGCTCTTCGAGCCACGGCACGACCCAGCGGGCGAGTATCGCGCCGATGACCACCGCCGCGACGCTCACGAACAGTATCGTGTGCGTGATGCCGTGGTGGTGAACCGTCGGGAACACCCGCCTCAGCCAGAGGTCGGTGTCCGGAAGCAGGCCGAACGGGACGCCGAGGGCGACGAATCCGAGCGCCGCCCGTTCGGCGTACAGGAACCAGCCGACGGCTAGCCAGATGAGTGCCATTCCCACGTGGCCGATTATGTCGACCATGTTCCACGTTACGGCGGTGAGCCGAATGTACCTGATGGCTACATACTGAAGACGCGTCGGACGAGGGACGGGTCGGGGCCGAGGCGGCGACCGGATGCCATCACCTACAAGAGCGCTTCGTCCCCTACTTCGAAACGATGAGTCGGGCACAAGTCGTGGGAGTCGAACTGGGACACACCATCCGGCAGGTGATACCTCCGGAGTTGATACCGGTGTTCATGTTCATCACGTTCTTCGGCGGCGTCGGCTTCGTCCTCGTCATGTTCACCGTCGATTACTGGTTCGTGGACGCGAAGCGAGGGGCGCACTCGCTCGGATTGGCCATCGCGGGCGCGGGGTTGGTCGTCGCCCTGAAGTCGTTCTTCGGCGAACCGCGCCCGTCGGTGGACGTGGCCGTTATCTCCGCCTCGGGGTTCAGTTTCCCCAGCGGACACGCGACGCTCTCGACTGTCGCCTACGGCATCCTCGCGTACGACCTCCGGAAGGGGACGTGGCGGGTCAGGCTCGCCGTCGCGTCCGTCGTCGTCGCCCTCATCGCCCTCTCGCGCGTCGTCCTCGGCGTCCACTACGTCAGGGACGTCGTCGCGGGCGTCCTGTTCGGGTCGCTCTTTCTCCTCGCCGCGATATCGCTGACGAAGCACGTCCCCCGGTACGCGTTCTGGTTGGCCGCCGCCGTCGGTACCGCGGGACTCGTCGTCAGCGGTGCCAGTCAGGACGGACTCGCCATCTTCGGCGCGTCGGCGGGCGCGGCCCTCGCGTGGGGGTCGTTCGACGTCTACCCGGACGTGGAGTCGCGCCGCGAACAGGCCGTCCTCGTCGTCGGCGTCCTCCCCTTCCTCGCCGCCGCCGGGTACGTGGCGACGAAGCTCGACCCGCCGCCGACGGCCGTCGTCCTCCTCACGGGCGCGGTGACGGCGGCGATACTGGCCGCACCGCTCGTCATCGAACGGTTCGTGACGGACGAGAGGGCCGCGCCTCAGGCGACGGACGCGTAGTCGGCGACGACGGTCCGCAGGAAGTTGGCGACGACGTCGTGTCCGACGGCGGTCAGCACGCTCTCGGGGTGGAACTGGACGCACTCGATGGGGTACTCGCGGTGGCGGACGCCCATGACGAGGTCGGTCCCCCGATGGTCCGTCGTCGCCGACACCTCGAAGCAGTCGGGCACCTCCGTGGCGACGAGCGAGTGGTACCGCCCGGCCTGAAAGCCCTGTTCGAGGCCGGCGAAGACGCCGCGCCCGTCGTGTTCGACGGGGAACGCCTTGCCGTGAATCGGTTCCGGCGCGTGACCGACGGTGCCGCCGTAGGCGTACACCGCGGCTTCGAGGCCGAGACAGACGCCGAGCGTCGGCACCTCCTTCGAGAGCGTCGTCAGCACCTCGTTCGTCACGCCCACGTCGCGGTCGTTCTTCGGGTGGCCCGGCCCCGGACTGATGACGATGGCGTCGGGGTTGAGGTCCCGAATCTCCGAGAGGGAGGCGGTGTTCTTCCGGACGAGAACCTCGACCGGTTCGCCCTCGATTCGTCGCTCGGAGAAGTACTCGACGAGGTTGTACGTGAAGGAGTCGAAGTTGTCCACGACGACGAGGCAGAGCGTCATCGGGGCACCTCCCCGGCCCCGGCCCCGGCGGCCGCGGACTCGTCGGGTTCGCGTTCGATTCGCTCGACGGCGGCGAGGACGCCGCCCATCTTCTGTTCGGTCTCCTCGTACTCGGCGGTCGGGTCGCTGTCGGCGACGATGCCCGCGCCCGCCCGGACCGCGATGGTGTCCTCCTCGCCCCGGCGCACCGTCGCGGTGCGGATGACGATGGCGAAGTCGGCGTCGCCGGACCACGAGTAGTAGCCGACGCCGCCGCCGTAGACGCCGCGGGGCGTCAGCTCTAACTCGTCGATTATCTCCATCGCGCGCACCTTCGGCGCGCCCGTGAGGGTGCCGGCGGGGAAGGTGGCCCGCGTCGCGTCGAAGGCGTCTTTGTCCCCGGCCAAAGTGCCGGTGACGGTCGATTCGATGTGCTGGACGTGGCTGTACTTCAGGACGTTCATGAACTCCTCGACGCGGACGCTCCCCGGTTCGGAGACGCGGCGCACGTCGTTGCGCGCGAGGTCGACGAGCATCGTGTGCTCGGCGCGTTCCTTCGCGTCCGCCAGCATCTCGCCGGCGAGGCGGCGATCCTCGACCGGACTCGTCCCGCGGGCGCAGGTGCCCGCGATGGGGTTCGAGACGACGCGCCGCCCCTGCACGGAGACCAGCGTCTCCGGACTCGCGCCGACGACGACTCGGTCGTCGTGGCGGAGCAGGTACATGTACGGCGAGGGGTTGACCGCGCGAAGCGCCTCGTACAGGCCCACCGGGTCCACGGAGCCGCGGAGTTCGCGCACCCGGGAGATGACCCCCTGATAGATGTCGCCGTCGAGGACGTGCTGTTTCGTCCGCCGAACGGCGTCCTCGTACTCCGCCCGCGGGCCGGCCGTCTCGCCCGACCTGACGAAGCCGTCCGTCTCCGGGCCGTCCGCGGTTGCGAGCGTCTCGGCGACGTCGCGCGCCTCCGCGCGCAGTTCGTCGTACACCGCGTCCGGGTCGTCGTCGGGGCCGACTACGGGCGTGAACACCAGTCGGACGGTGCCCTCCGCGTGGTCGAACGAGAGCGTCCGCGTCGTCAGGACGAACTGCGCGTCCGGCACCGGCGAGTCGGGGCGTTCGACGCCCACCTCTTCGAGCCAGAGGTCGTACACCGCCTCGTAGGCGAGGAAGCCGACGAGTCCGCCGCGGAGTCGTTGGCGTTCGTCGTCGGGGAACCCGACGCGCGGGAGGTCGGGGAGCGCGGTTCGGAGGCGGTCGAGTACGTCCCCGTCGTGAGTGCCCGAACACGCCTCCTCGACCACCTCGGCGGCGCGGCCGCCCAGCGTCTCCACGTCCGTGCCGTCGGGGCCGACGGTGACGACGGCCTCGGGGTCGTAGCCGACGAAGGAGTACCGCGCGTGCCGGTCGGCGTCCGCGCCGTCGCGAGACTTCGTCTCGCGGCCCGCGGGGCGTTGTCCTGCGACGTCGCCAGACTGCGTCCGGCGGGCTGCCGAGGTCCCCTCGGCGACGCCGCCGGGGGCGAACGCGCCGTCCGGGTCGGAGGACGGCGTCTTCTCGGCGCTCTCCAGGAGGAAGCCGTAGTCGCTCCGGTCCGAGAGCGCGGCGTAGGCCGAAAGCGGTGACGTGGTCGGCAGGTCGGCGGTCAGGTGCGCGACGGCCCGCCCCGCCTCGCCGTCGAAGAGGGACGCGAACTCCTCGCGCGAGAGGGAGAGCGAGACGTTCGTCGCGTCGTCGGTCACGACGGCACCTCCGGGCGGATGCCGTCGGCCGCCGCCTTCGCGTTCCGGACGAACGCCCGGACGGCGTCGTGGTCCTTCACGCCGCCCTCGGCTTCGACGCCGCTCGCCACGTCCACGGCGTAGGGGCGGACGGTGCGAACCGCCTCGGCGACGTTCTCGGGGGTGAGTCCGCCCGCGAGCGTCACGGGCGCGTCGAGCGTCTCGACCACCTCGGCGGTGGCCGTCCAGTCGTGCGTCTCGCCCGTGCCGCCCCCGCCGTCGTCGGAGACGGAATCGACGAGGACGCCGTCCACGACGTGCGCGACGGCGCGCGCGCGGGCGGGCGACTCCGAGTCCACGACGGCGACGACGCGGGCGTCCGTCTGCGCGCCGATACGCTGGAACTCGTCGGCGTCGAAGTCGCCGTGCAGTTGCAACACGTCGGGCGACGCCGCCGCCGCGAGTTCGACCGCGCGGGTCACCGAGGCGGGCATCGAGACGAGGGTCGTCGTCAGGAACGGCGGCGCGGCGTCGAAGAGCGTCGCGGCGCGCGAGAGCGACACCTCGCGCGGGGTGTCCACGGTGACTTCCGAGATGACGCCGACGGCGTCCGCCCCGGCGCGTTCGACGGCGCGGAGGTCGGATTCGCTCGTGACGCCGCAGACTTTCGCCCGCACCATCGGGTTAGGCCTCCACCTCCGACTCGGACTCCACGTCGGCGTCGGCGTCGGCGGTGGACCCACAGAGGTCGTCGAGTTTCGCCGCCGCCGCGCCGGAGTCGATGGACTCGGCCGCGACGTCGACGCCCTCCTCGACGGAGTCGGCGAGTCCGGCGACGTACACCGCCGCGCCCGCGTTAGCGAGGATGATGTCCCGCTTGGGACCGGTCACGTCGCCGGTGACGATGCCGCGCAGGTCCTCGGCGTTCTCCTGCGGCGTGCCGCCGCCGACGGCTTCGACGGGCGCGGATTCGAGTCCGATATCCTCGGGCGAGATGGTGTACTCCTCGACGCTGTTCCCGTCGACTTCCGCGACCACCGTCTCGTCGTGGAGGGCGATTTCGTCCATGCCGGCCCCGTGGACGACGAGTGCGCGTTCGACGGGCATCTCCGTGAGGGCGTTCGCGAGGAGGGGCACGAGGTCGGGGTCGTAGACGCCGACGACCTGCGCTTCCGCGCCCGCGGGGTTCGTCAGGGGGCCGAGGACGTTGAACACGGTGCGCATGCCGAGTTCTTTCCGCGGGCCGATGACGGCCTTCATCGCGGGGTGGAACACCGGCGCGAGCATGAATCCGATGCCGTCGCGTTCGATGGCCGCCTCGACGGACGGCGGTTCCGCCTCGACGTTCACGCCCGCGACGTCGAGGACGTCCGCGCTCCCCGACGAGGAGGAGACGGAGTAGTTGCCGTGCTTCGCCACCGCCGCGCCCGCGCCGGAGGCGACGATAGCGCTCGTCGTCGAGACGTTGATGGTGTCGTAGTCGTCGCCGCCCGTGCCGCAGGTGTCGACCAACGGCGTCCGGTCGGGTTCGATGGTCCGCGCGGCGTCGCGCATCCCCCGCGCGAACCCGGCGATTTCGCTCTCGGTCTCTCCCTTCGCTCTGAGGGCCGCCAAGAGCGCCCCTATCTGGGCCTCCGTCGCGTCCTCGAAGACGAGGCGTGCGGCCTCGCGGGACTGTTCGAGCGTCAGGTCCTCGCCCTCCGTCGCGCGTTCGATGTAATCCTGGAGCGTCATGTGGTGACCACCGATGTACTGGTTCGGGTTACAATGTACAAATCCGTTCATCGCCTTAAGCGTGTCGGAGGGGCGGATACGTGGGCGAGTATAGGATTCGTGCAGGACGGTGACGATACCCCTTCGGGGTGAACGGACGAGGAACCGTCGCCGTGTGGCGATAAGAGGCGTCGTAGCGACGGAATCGGGAGACGGCGTTCCAATCCGAAACCTTCAATTATATCCCCGGGATACGAAGTAATGCGCTCGGAGAGGGCGCGTCAGCACGCACGAACCGGACGGGTTGGTGGTCTAGTCTGGTTATGACACCTCCTTGACATGGAGGAGGCCGGCAGTTCAAATCTGCCCCAACCCACTACATTTTCGCGACGCACTACACGGCAAGCACCTCGTGTGCCCGCTACTGGTGAGTCGCAGAGTTCGTGCCGCGAGGAGTTCGAACGCGGAGCGATACGAACGACGGAAGTTTGAGCCCGCCCAGATCTGCTATCCTGACAGAGATGATCGTATGGAGTAATTCCTCTACTTCGAGAATACTGTCGAAAGAAGACTCTTATCAGTCCCGGACTACACCCCCTCTGTAGATGGATACAACTTCCGAGTCAGAGCCGGCCATGCAGACTCGGCTCCGACAACAGGAGGTTGTCGCGGAACTCGGACGACGGGCGCTCGACATCGACGACATCGATCGGTTGATGCGCGAGGCGTCGGTGGCGGTCGCCGAGACGTTAGACAACGAATACTGTCACGTGGTCGAGTTGCTTCCGGGCGGAGAGGAGGGAGTGCTGCGTCAGGGGGTCGGCTGGCGGGACGGCACCGTCGGGACTGCGACGGTGCCCGTCAGTTCCGACTCGCAGCCGGGAGTCGCCCTCCGAACCGGAGAGCCGGTCGTCGTCGAAAACCTCCACGCCGAGGAGCGGTTCTCCGACCTCGAACTGCTGACCAGCCACAACGCCGTCAGCGGAATCAGCGTCGTCGTCGGGTCGTGCGAGGAGCCGTGGGGCGTGCTCGGAACGTACGCGACCGAGCGCCGGGAGTTCTCGGTTTACGACGTTCGGTTCGTCCGGAGCGTCGCCGACGTTCTCGCGTCGGCCGTCGCGCGGGCGGAGCGCGAGCGGGCGGCTCGGGAGTCCGAGCGCCGGGACGAGGAGCGCAAACGGGCGCTCGAGGAGTCCGAGCGGCGCTACCGAACGCTCGTCGAACACTTCCCCAACGGCGCCGTCGCACTCGTCGACGAGGACCTTCACTATCGGACCGTCGGCGGCACCCCGCTGGACGTGGCGGGCGTCACCGTCGAGGAGGTGAGAGACCGGCCGGTGGGGGAGATACTCCCGCCGAAGCTGGCCGACGAACTCGTCCCGCGCTACGAAGCCGCGCTCGACGGAACGTCCGGCGCGTTCGAGATGGAGCTCGACGGCCGAGTCTACCAGTTCCAAGTCGTGCCGGTCCGGGACAACGACGGCGACGTCTTCGCGGCGCTAGGGATGTCTCAGGACATCACCGAACGCGAGGAGGCCAAGCGCAAACTGGAAGCGTCCGAGCGTCGCCACCGGACGCTCGTGGAGAACTTCCCGAACGGCTCGGTGGGGCTGTTCGACGAGAACCTGGAGTACACCGCCGTCGGCGGGCAACTTCTCGATACGCTCAATATGGACCCGGCGGACCGAATCGGGCGCAGCATCACCGAACTCCACCCCGAGGACCTCCTCGAAGACATCGAGCCGTACTTCCGAGCCGCCCTCGACGGCGAGGCGAACACCTTCGACGTCGAGTACCGCGGCCGGTACCTGCACGCCCGCACCCTCCCGGTCAGGAACGCCGACGGCGAAGTTGACGCGGGGATGCTCGTCGTCCAAGACGACACCGAGCGCCGGGAGTACGAGCGGAGACTCGAACAGCACAGGGAGTACACCGACCGCATTCTGGACGCCATCGACGACGTGTTCTACCTCCTCGACGCCGACGGGAACCTACAGCGGTGGAACCGGAGCGTCTGCGAGGTGACCGGCTACTCGGACGCCGAGATAGCGTCGATGCGCGCGCTCGACATCGTCGGCGAGGACGACCAGAAGGCGATCGCGGACGCCATCGCCGAAGCGCTCGAAACCGGGAGCACGCAAGTGGAGGCGGAGGTACTCACCAAGGGCGGCGAACGCGTCCCCTACGAGTTCGTCGCATCGAAGCTGGACGACCCCGACGGAAACCCGGTAGTGGTGGGCGTCGGTCGGGATATCACCCGGCGCAAGGAGCGAGAACGGGCCCTCGAAGAGAGCGAGGCGAAGTTCCGGATGCTGACCGAGAACCTCGAGGAGATGGTCTGGATATCCGACCCCGACACGCGGGACGTCCTCTATCTCAACTCCGCTTACGAGGAGATGTACGGCCGCGACCGAGGGTCGATATACGACGACCCGACGAAGTTCCTCGAAGCAGTCCACCCCGAGGACCGACGGCGCATCGAGGCGGCGTACGAGAGGATTCCGGAGGAGGGAATCGACGAGGAGTTCCGTATCGTCCGGCCTGACGGGGAAGTTCGGTGGCTCGACGCTCGGGCCGGGTCGGTCTGCAACGAGGGGGAGGAACGCGTCGTCGGTATCGCCGAGGACGTCACCGAACGCGTCGAGCGCGAGCGAGCGCTCGAGGAGTCCGAACGGCGCTACCGGACGCTCGTGGAGGACTTCCCCGACGGTGCCGTCGCGCTGTTCGACGAGGAACTGCGTTACACGGCCGTGGGCGGCCAACTCCTCGAAGCGGACGACATCGACCCCGAGGAGCGACTCGGGATCAGCATCCACGAACTGTATCCCGAGGAACTCGTCGAGGAGGTCGAACCGTACTTCCGGGCCGCCCTCGACGGCGAGGCGAACACCTTCGAGACCGAGTACGCCGGCCGCCAGCTGTTCAATCAGACCCTGCCCGTTCGGAACGCCGACGACAAGGTGTACGCGGGGATGCTCGTCGTCCAGAACGTCACCGAACGGAGGGAGTACGAGCGGAAGTTAGAGGAGTCGAACGAACGGTTAGAGCAGTTCGCGTACGCGGCGTCTCACGACCTCCAGGAACCGCTTCGGATGGTCACCAGCTACCTCTCGCTCGTCAAACGGCGGTACGGCGACGAACTGGACGAGGACGGCGAGGAGTTCATCGAGTTCGCCGTCGACGGCGCAGAGCGGATGCGCGAGATGATAGAGGGGTTGCTGCAGTACTCCCGGGTCGATACCCGGGGCGACCCCTTCGAGGAGGTAGACCTCGAAGCCGTCCTCGAGAACGTCCGTCAGGACCTCAAGATGAAGATAGCGGAGAGCGACGCCGAAATCACCGCCGAGAGCCTCCCGCGGGTCTACGGCGACGGCAGTCAGCTCAAGCAGGTGTTCCAGAACCTGCTGGCCAACGCCATCGATTACAGCGGCGACGACCCGCCGCGGGTACGCATCTCCGCCGAGAGGGACGGCGCGAAGTGGGTCGTCTCCGTCAGCGACGAGGGTATCGGCATCGACCCGGCCGACGCGAACCGCGTGTTCGAGGTGTTCCAGAGCCTCCACGCGCCGGACACCCATGGCGGGACGGGCATCGGGTTGGCGCTGTGCGAACGCATCGTCGAACGTCACGGCGGCGAGATCTGGGTCGACTCGGAACCCGGCGAGGGAGCGACGTTCTCGTTCACGCTCCCGACGGTCGCGGCGGCGTCCGACGACTGAGGCGGTGTCCGCGCGGACGGCCGTACCTCGACGCGTCGTTTGAGCTATCGGACGTTCGCTCGACTGAACGTGATGTCCTCTGAGCGCAGTCGAACGAAACGAAGATCGAACCGACGGAGGCGAGCGGTGACGCGCCTCCGCGCCGCGGTCCTCGCCTGCGTCCTCTGACGGTCGGAAGTCCCGCGGCGAAAACGATATCGTGCTCGTCCGACAGGTTCGGCGCTCTGGTGCGCCGTTCGCCCAAACGCACTTAGCGGCCCGGCGCTAAGCGGAGATACTCGTCCCGACCGCTACTCGCACGTTTCGGGCGGATCGCCCGCAGGGTCCGCGTGCGAGAGGCGAACCCGTCCGTCGCCGAAGACGACGATTTCGCACCCGAGATAGGAGAATCGAAGTTCCGCGTCCGGGGCGACCGACCCGGTGTCTGCGAACGCGTCTAACACGTCGGGGTCGATGGCTTTGGACAGTGGTTCCAGCGCCAACGGGTCGGCGTCGAGGTGGTCGGCGACGCGTTCGACGACCGCGACGGAGGGACGGTAACTAGAGTTCTCGTTTGGGGAGTTCATTCAAAGTATGTCCTCAATCCGTGAGATTGGCCACCTCCCTTACTACTCTTTCGGCGGTGTGTCACCTCCGACGGCGGTAGAGTTCAATCGTAGTATACATTCAGGTTTCGTTATAACAATTTGGTAAACAGTAAGCGTGAGTAGGTACATGTACCGGTGGTATGGGAGGTGTCGAACCGTCGAAGACGGTCGCTGCACGGCCGCAAACGGGCGGTAAATCGCCTCCTTGTGCGGAACGGCCGCCGCGGAACGCCGCGGGGCCGGTCGAACCGGTCGAGCATCTCTCCCGAGGTGCGAGAATCAGGCCGAACGGACGAGAAGAGAGATAAAGTTGAGAGTATTTCACAATGAACGTTTCGTGGCGATGGTCCTCGGAGTGAGTAACGAGCACGATGGTATCGACCGCTGAGATCACGGAGTCGCTGACCGAACTGGGCCTCACCGAGTACGAGGCGCGGTGTTACGTGGCGCTGACTCAGCTCTCCCGGGGGACCGCAAAGGAGGTGAGTCAGGTGTCGGGCGTCCCTCAGTCTCGGGTGTACGACGTGACCGAACGACTCTACCAACAGGGACTCATCGACGTGCAGGAGTCCGAGCCGAGAACGTTCAGGGCGATGCCGCCGCCGGTCGCACTGAAGCGACTCCGGCGGGAGTACAACGAGTACTTGGAGAAGGCCAGCGAGCAGCTGGAGGAGCTCCAATCCCGAGAGACTGACGACGAGGGCGTCTGGAAGATAGCGACCGAGGAGGACGTCGTCCTCCGCGCGCAGATGCACGTCGAGGACGCCTCCGAGGAGGTGTACCTCCTCGTCACCGAGGAGAGCCTCCTCGAAGACGAACTGCTGGACGCGCTCGACGCGGCGTGTCGGCGCGGCGTCTCGGTGTTCGTGGAGGTGCCCGACGAGTCGGTGTCGGAACAGCTCCGGGCGACGGTCCCCGAGGCGGACGTTCGGGTCTCGCCGTCGCCGTTCACGACGGGGGATCCCGGCGGCCAAGAGCCGGGGCGGTTGCTGTTGGTCGACCGGACGACGGTGCTGTTGAGCGAAGTCAGCGAGGGACTCGTGCCGCAAGCGAGCGACGAGTCCGGGATGTGGGGGCGGAGCGCGGGTCACGGACTCACCGCGTGGTTGCGACCGCTCCTCGTCGCCCGACTCGAAACCGTCGGATTCGACGTCGAGAGCGCGTCCTAACGGACGAAACCGACGGAGGGATTTTGTGGATCTGTGCCGTAGTACCGCCGTGCACGAGTTCGAGGCGGTACTGTTCGACCTCGACGACACCCTCTGTCGACGCGACCAGACCGAGGAGGAACTCTACCGCGGCGCGTTCGAGGCGGCGGGCGTCGAACCGTTCGGCGCTCCGAGCGACCTCTGGGAGGCCCTCTCGGGTCCGCCGCCCGCGGACGGACAGGAGGCGTACCTGCGCGACGGATTCGACCGCGTCGCGGCGCAGTACGGGGAGGAGTCGGTCGATACGGGGGCGCTGGCGCGAGGATTTCTCGACGCGGTAGACTACACCGCCGTCTCGCTTCGCCCGGGCGCGGCGGCGGCCCTCGAGTGCGCGAGCGAACGCGGACCGGTCGCGCTCGTGACGAACGGACCGGAGCGCCGTCAATCGACGAAACTCGCCGCGCTCGACCTACAGGAGGCGTTCGACGTGCGCGTGTTCTCCGACGACGTGCCGCGCAGAAAGCCCCACTCCGACCCCTTCGACCGGGCGTTGGCGCACCTCGGCGTCGAAGCGGAGGCGACCCTCCACGTCGGTAACTCGCTCGAACACGACGTCGCCGGCGCGCAGGACGCCGGTCTCCGCGCGGCGTGGTGCCCCGCCGACGCCGACGCCAACGCCGACCCCGGCGACCGCTCCCCCGACTACGTCCTCGAAAGCCTCCGCGACCTGCGCGACGTTCTGGACGCATCGTCTCGTCGGGCCCGCTAGCTCCCGTTCTCTCCCATTCTCGGCGGGCGGTTCTCGGCTCACCATGAGAATATAAGCCATACTCATTATCTAGGGTGTTTGGAATGAGACAAAGTTTCAATACCGCGGCCGGTGTATCTCCGAGCGGAGGACTCGTATATGGATATTACTGACATCGCCACTCCCGACTTCGTGGAAGTCGACGCCGGAAAGCGGCTCGGCAAGATTCGCTCTATCTTCGAGCGCGAGAAGCCGCGGGGCATCGTCGTCACGGAGGACGGAGTGTACGCGGGGGTCATCGGCGAGAAGCAACTCGTCCGCTCCCGGATGGAGGACGACACGAAGGCGTCGGTCGTGATGAAGTCCGCCCCCCGCATCGACCGCCACGAGGACGTCCGCGAAGCGGCGCGGATGCTCGTCGAGGGCGACACGAAGATAGCGCCGGTCTACGAGGGCGAGAAGCTCTACGGCATCGTCACCGGCGACGCCATCCTCGAAGCCGTCATCGAGAACCTCGACGCCATCAGCGTCGACGACATCTACACCGAAGACGTGGTGACCGTCGGCGAGAAGTCCCACGTCGGGCAGGCCATCAACCGCCTGCGCGAACACGGCGTCTCCCGGCTTCCGGTCGTCGACGAGGACGACACCCTCGAAGGTATCCTGACGACCCACGACATCATCGACTTCGTGGTTCGCGACGCCGACCGCCAGGGGCGCGGCGACCGGCGCGGCGACATCGACCGGATGCTCGACCTGCCGGTGTACGACCTGATGAGCGCACCCGTCATCACCGCGCAACCGGGCGAACTGGTCCGCGAGGTGGTCGAACGGATGTTCGAGAACGACGTCTCGGGCCTCGTCGTGACGCCCACCGATAGCGACGCCGCCGTCTCGGGCATCGTCACGAAGACGGACGTGCTCCGGGCGCTCACGTTCACCGAGGAGCGACAGATGGACGTCCAGATAACGAACATCGACCTCTTGGAGACGCTCTCGCGGGAGAACATCGTCGAGGACATCACGCAGGTGGTAGACAAGTACCAGCAGATGCAGGTCCACCACGCCCACGTCCGCTTCCACGAACACAAGGAGAAGCTCCGCGGCACGCCCCTCATCCAGTGTCAGATTCGCCTCCGCACGAGTCACGGACAGGTCGCGGGGAGTGGCGAAGGCTACGGGTCCGAGCACGCGTTCCACGTCGCACTCGACAAGCTCGAACGGAACGTCCTCGAAGTGAAGGGCGTCAACGCCGACGAGAGGTACCGCGGCCAACTCGTCCGAAAACTCGGCGAACTGTAGCCGGCACCGCCGACGGCGGTTCGCGTCCGAACCTTCTTTCCGGTTTCACGGAAAAATAGACGACTTCACCGACGACGGAGCGGTTCGCTCGACCGACGGGGGTGCGCGCACCGTCGGTGATCCGACGGTCCAGTCCGCCCGCGAGACGTCGAACGAGGCGTCTATCTCGACGAGGCGTCCGCAGGAGACGCACTCGTAGACGGCGAAATCGTCGCCCATCCGCGGTCCGTCCGAGACGCTCGCCGCCGCGGGCGCGCCGCACGTCGGACAGACCGGTCGCTCACACTGCACTTCTCGAACAGTCATCGAAGTCATAGGAGAGACGCGCTCCGAGGAGATCGCCGGTTCTCGCCGCCGACGCCGACGGTCCCTCAGACGTCCGCCGTCTCCAGCCCGGCGTCGGTGATTTTGAACGTGACCGTCTCGCCGGCGGGTTTCGCGCGGTGTTTCTCCAAGGTGGCGCGGCGGTTCCCCCCGCGGAAGCGGTCGAGGCGGACGACTGCCCCCGTCCAGTGTTCGAGGGTGTGGCCGCCGAGCGCTTTCGCCCGGTCGGTGTCGGGGTCGGTGAACACCTGATTCGTGATGACCACCGCGAGGTCGTGTTTCCGCGCGAGGGACAGGAGGTGCGTCACCTGCCGGGCCACCCGGCGGAGCGACTCGCCGCCGTCGCCCTCCGCGGTGCGTTCGAGGCGGTAGAACCCGGTGGCGCTGTCGAGAACCACTAGGTCCGCCTGCTCGGCGAACTCCTCGGCATCGCGGACGGCCTCCTCCTGCTCTTCGAAGTCGTGGGCCTCCGAAATGATGAGGCGGGAGGTGACGTCCTCTACGGACTGGTCGTCGCCGGCGACGTGCTCCGCGAGTTGGCTGAACCGGTCCACCGACAGCCCCTCGGTGTCGATGTAGACGACGGTACCCCCCGCCGCCGCCGCGCGGACCGCCGCCGAGAGGGCGACGTTCGTCTTCCCCGCGGCGGGGGCCCCGTACACCTGCGTGACGGTGCCGCGTTCGAATCCGCCCCCGAGAAGGTCGTCGAGCGCGCGGCACCCGGTGGTTACTGCTTCGGACACGGAGGAACGTCCGAGTCGTCCGCCGAAAAAGCCCCCGGTCCGGGTCTCACCGCCGATAGCCGGCGGCGGGGGCGTCCGCCGTCGGGCGTCGAGGCGCGACACGTTTTACCCCTCCGGCGTCGAATCCGACGGCGTGATAGTCGTCGCTACCGCAGACTTCGAACTCTACCACGACGTGGTCGGGGAACTCCGCGACCGCGGCGTGTCGTTCACCACCGTCGAACCGGACGAGGAGTTCCCCGACGGCGCGGAGGTGTTCATCGTCTCGCCGACCGACGAGGTGTCGGTGCCGGAGGGCGCGGAGACGGTCGTCGCCACGGCGGCCGAGTCCCGGAAGGCGGTCGAGGAGGCCATCGCGGTGCTCCGGGGCGGCGGCGGGCGGACGATAGTCGGCGTGGACCCCGGAACCCGGCCGGGCGTCGCCGTCCTCGCGGGCGAGACGGTCGTCTCGGCGTTCCACGTCCCCCTCGCGGACGCGGTAGAGACGATTCGCCGCGAAGTCGAAGACGTCCCCGACCCGGTCGTCAGAGTCGGCGACGGCGCGCGCATCCAAGGCGCGACCATCGTCAACGAACTCGAAGACGTGACCGTCGAACTCGTGGACGAGACGGGGACGACGCCGTACCTCGGCACCGGCGCGCGCGGGATGGGCGACGTCCTCGCGGCGGTCAACATCGCCCGGCGGGAGGGGTCGGTCGTGGAGTCGCGCGACATCGAACCCACCTCGGGCGAACTCCAGCGAATCAAAGACCGCTCCCGACACGAGTCCGAGGACAACCGAACCATCGACGAGGAACTCGCCCGACGGGTTGCCGCCGGCGAACTCACCGTCGCGGAGGCCTTAGACGAGCACCGAATCCGGGGCAACGCCCGCGACGACTCGACGGGGAAGTGAAAACGGCCCGTCGTCGGAGACGGAGCGCTACTTCTCGCGGACGGCCGACTCCGCCCGGCGCATGACCTCCCGGACGGGGAGGCCGGTCTCGCGGGCGACGGCGAGGGCGTCGTCGTACTCGGGGCTGTAATCGTACGCCTCGCCCGCCGCGTCGGACGCTACCTTCACCGCCACCTCGTACGCCTCGTCGCCGATTTCGAGCGTCGCCGTCTCGAACTCTCGGGCGGCTATCCAGCGGTGTCCGGCCCCGTGTTCGCGGACGCCCAAGGTGCCGGTTTCGACGGCGAGTCGGTGCGCGACGCGGTCGGCGTCCTCCGGGCGCACGACGACTTTCACGAGGTGGCCGGGCCGGGACTTCTTCATCGTCGCCGGGAGGACCGCCACGTCGCGCGCGCCGGCCTCCGTCAGCGACTCCTGCAGGCTCCCGATGAGTTCCGGCGTCGCGTCGTCGAGGTTCGTCTCCAAGACGGTTATCTCGTCGCGCGCGAGGCGGCCGGACCCGTCGCCGACGAGGGTCCGCAGGACGTTCGGGTGGTCGGGGAACTCCCACCCGCCCGCGCCGTAGCCCGAGGAATCGACCGTCAGAGGCGGGAGCGTGTCGACGCCCTCCGCGACGTGCGCGAGAATCGCCGCGCCCGTCGGCGTGAGCAGTTCCGCTTCGACGGGGCCGCCTTTCATCGCCCAGTCGGCGCGTTCCGCGATTTCGACCACCGCGGGCGCGGGCACGGGGTAGGTTCCGTGACTCATCGTCGTCTCGCCGCCGCCCGCCGCGACGGGCGTCGTCACGACGCGTTCGACGCCGAGATCCGACAGAAGGAGGCACGCCCCCACCACGTCCGCGATGGCGTCGTCCGCGCCGACTTCGTGGAAGTGCGTCTCTTCGAGATCCGTGCCGTGGACGGCCGCCTCCGCCTCGCCCAAAATGCGGAACACCGCCTTCGCGTCCGACTCGACGCCCGTCGGCAGGTCCATCGACTCGACGAGTTCGACGACTTCGGCGTACGACCGGTGCGGGCCGTGTCCCTCCGCCGGCGTCTCGTCGCCGTGGTCGTGCGAGTCGTCGCCGTGGTGATGAGCGTGCGAGTGGCCGTGGTCGTGACCGTGCGAGTGGTCGTCGTCGTGTGCGTGGTGATGGTGTTCCTCGTCGTGAGCGTGGTCCTCGTGGGAGTGGTCGCCGGCGTGGGCGTCGGCGTCGCCGTTCTCCGCCTCTCCGGCGTCCTCCGTCCTTCCGCCGTCCTCCTCGGCGTCCCCGTCCACGAGGACGCGCACGTTCGTGGCGGCGATGCCGTTCTTCTCGACGGTGCCGACGTCGTACCGGACGTCGAGTGCCTCCTCGACGGGGGAGAGGACGGACCGGTCCGCGCCGGCGGCGAGCAACGACCCGAGAATCATGTCGCCGCTTGCGCCCATCCGTCCGTCGAACGCGAGTGTTCGCATGCCCGAGCGAAAGCGTCGGGCGGTGAAAACCATGCGGCATTCGGTGTCGCTGTCGGTAGGGATTAGTATCCTCGAAGCGTACTGTGCCACATAGTGTCACAGACTGGGGTTCGACTCTCTGTCGGCGGGGTCAGGGAAGCACTTAACCCTCGCCGTGACCGAATCTGAGGCATCCCCGCGAGGCAATCATGAACGAAGTCCAACTCGAAGTGGCGAAGGCGTACCCGAACGACTCGGGTCGCGGTATCGCCCGTCTTGACCCGGACACGCTGCTCCATCTCAAGCTCTCACCGGGCGACATCATCGAGATAGAGGGCGGCGAGACGACCGCAGCGAAGGTGTGGCGTGCAGACCGGCAAGACTGGAACACCGATACGGTTCGCATCGACGGATTCACCCGACAGAACGCCGACGTCGGCATCGGCGAACGGGTGACCATCCGAAAAGCAGAAGCGAAGAAGGCGGAGAAGCTCGTCTTGGCCCCGCCCGAGGAGGCGAGCGTCCAGTTCGGCTCCGACGCCGCCGGCATGGTCAAACGGCAGATTCTGAAGCGGCCGGTCGTCGAACGCGACATCGTCCCGGTGATGTCCTCGACGAACCACCCCTTCATGCGGTCGCCCGGGCAGGCGATTCCGCTCATCGCCGTCGAGACCGATCCGGAGGGCGTCTGTCTGGTCACCGAGGACACCGAGGTGGAACTCCGCGAGGAGCCCATCTCCGGGTTCGAGAAGACCGGCGGCGGAATCACGTACGAGGACATCGGCGGCCTGCAGAACGAGATTCAGCGCGTCCGGGAGATGGTCGAACTCCCGATGAAGCACCCGCAGATCTTCAAGAAACTCGGCATCGAACCGCCGCAGGGGGTGCTTCTCCACGGCCCGCCGGGCACCGGGAAGACGCTGCTCGCGAAGGCCGTCGCCAACGAGACGTCGGCGAGTTTCTTCTCCATCGCCGGCCCCGAGATAATCTCGAAGTACTACGGGGAGTCCGAACAGCAGCTCCGCGAGATATTCGAGGACGCCAAAGAGGAGTCGCCGTCTATCATCTTCATCGACGAACTGGACTCCATCGCGCCCAAGCGCGAGGACGTGACCGGCGAGGTCGAACGCCGCGTCGTCGCCCAACTCCTGACGATGATGGACGGGTTGGAGACGCGCGGACAGGTCATCGTCATCGCGGCGACCAACCGCGTCGATTCCGTCGACCCGGCGCTTCGCCGCCCCGGTCGGTTCGACCGCGAGATCGAGATCGGCGTCCCCGACGAGACGGGACGGAAGGAGGTCCTGCAGATTCACACCCGCGGGATGCCGCTCTCGGACGACGTCTCCTTGGACCACCTCGCCGACGAGACGCACGGCTTCGTCGGCGCGGACATCGAGGCCCTGACGAAGGAGGCCGCGATGAAGGCGCTCCGGCGCTACCTCCCCGAGATAGACTTAGACGAGGAGGACATCCCGCCGAGCCTCATCGACCGGATGATCGTGAAGCGGCAGGACTTCGAGGGCGCACTCAACGAGGTGGAACCCTCGGCGATGCGCGAAGTCCTCGTCGAACTCCCGAAGATAACGTGGGACGACGTGGGCGGACTCGAAGAGCCCAAAGAGAAGGTCAAAGAGAGCGTCGAGTGGCCGCTCACGTCGAGGGGTAAGTTCGAGCGGATGGGCATCGACCCGCCGAAGGGCGTCCTCCTGTACGGCCCGCCGGGGACGGGGAAGACGCTCATCGCGAAGGCCGTCGCCAACGAGACGAACGCGAACTTCATCTCGGTGCGCGGCCCGCAACTGCTGTCGAAGTGGGTCGGCGAATCCGAGAAGGCCATCCGGCAGACGTTCCGGAAGGCCCGGCAGGTGTCGCCGACGATAATCTTCTTCGACGAGCTCGACAGCCTCGCGCCCAGTCGGGGCAACGACATGGGCAACAACGTCTCCGAACGCGTCGTCAACCAACTGCTGACCGAACTCGACGGTCTGGAGGAGAACGGCGACGTGATGGTCATCGGAGCGACGAACCGGCCGGACATGATAGACCCCGCGCTCATCCGCTCGGGTCGCTTCGACCGGTTGGTGCTCATCGGCGAACCCTCCGAGGAGGGTCGCGAGCAGATTCTCAAGATTCACACCCGCGACAGTCCGCTCGCGCCCGACGTGAGCCTCCGCGAGATAGCCGAGATAACCGACGGCTACGTCGGGTCCGACCTCGAATCCATCGCGCGCGAGGCGGCCATCGAAGCCCTCCGCGAGGACGACGACGCCGTCGAAATCGAGATGCGGCACTTCCGGAAGGCGATGGAGTCGGTCCGCCCGACCATCACCGACGACCTGATGGACTACTACGAGCAGATGCAGGATCAGTTCAAGGGCGGCGGTCAAGAGCAACTCGAAGGCCGGCGCGACGGCCGCATCGGGTTCCAATAAGCCCACCTTTTTCGAGGGGGTCCTCGCGCGCCGGAGGCGCGCTCGAACCCCCTCCAAAAATCTGGACCAAAAAGGGCCGCACCTCGCTCACTTCGTTCGCTTCGGTGCGGTACGGTTCCCTCGTAGCGGTGTTCCTTTTTAGCGCTCTGTGAGGATACCGGCGGTTCGCGGCTCAATCGCTCTGTTCGTACGTCATCCGGACCAACTCCTCGGTGCCACCCTCGGGGATCTCGATTTCGGGGTCGAACAGTTCGAAGCCGACCGACTCGTAGAACGGGACCAATCCGCGACGACAGAGAAGCGAGAGACCGGGTACGTCTCGGAGTTCCGGACGGTCCGCGACGGCCTCCACGAGAGTTTCACCGACGCCGTCGCCGCGGTGGTCGGCGGCGACGATGACGTCGAAGACGTTCGCGTAGTACGTGTAGTCGGTCAGAACCCGCGCCGCGCCGACGAGAGCGCCGTCGATTTCGACGCCGACTGCGACGTCCGTCTCGGCCAACGCCGTCCGAACGCCGTCGGCGTCCCGGTCGGCCCACCACTCGTACTCCTCGTAGAGGGCGGCGAGTTCGTCCGCGTCGTCGGGCGAGAGCGTCCGTATGTCGGTCATCCTCCCCCGCATCTCCCACTTCGTGAACAAATCGGTACCGGTCGTACGCGGTGCGTTACCGTCCAGCGCTCACTTTCTGCGACGACCGAGACGGCGAAAGCGTTCGACGATCCCCGCCCCCCTGCGACGCACGTCCGCGTTCGACCGCGTGTTCGACTAGCGGGCGTTCCCGCTCTCGCTTATCGGCTCTCCGGGTTCACGAGATGATAGAGGAGTTCGATATCTCGCTTCGGCTGATCGTCGGCTAACACCTCGTCCAGAATCTCTCCGTGTTCGCGGTCGATTTCGTACGGGGACGATCGGAACGCTTCGTACACCCCGTCTATGTCCTCCGCTTCCATGTAGTACACGAGGTAGTCGTCACTGTCCGTCCGTTCCAGAAAGGCCGCTTCCGAGATCATGCCCTCGTACCGGAGCGTTTCGATGGCTTCCTCGCGCCGAGTCGTGATTTCCGCCATCCACTCCCGAAGTCGGTCCGTCTTCCCCGGCTCGATTCTGTTCTTCGTGAGAACGACGTCGGACATACTATCGGTACACGGTCGTCACGCGTCAGCATAAACGTCACCTCTCGGCCACCAGCGTACGAGTTGCCAGTCGTCCCTCTCGGGAGTGTTCTACGTGTTAGATATCTGACACCGAGTTGTACCGCGAGACTCGGCCGTCGGCCGAGTCTCGTGGCCTTTTGGTCCAGCTTTTTGCGGTGAGTGGTCGCGCGGAGCGCGACCCGAATCTGCAAAAAGGTGGGATCCTAGTACAGCAGTTCGTCGTCGTCTTCGATCATGTACAGCGACCGGGCGGCGATGTTGACCCCGTGGTCGCCGACGCGTTCGAGGTCACGAATCGTCAGGAGGAGTCGGGAGACGTCCTCCATGTAGTCCTCGGAGTTTAACTCCTCGTCGGAGAAGGGGTCCGACTCGATGAGGTCGCGGACGACGATTTCGCTCGCCACCTCGCACATCGAGTCCAACTCGTCGTCGCGTTCGGCGACCTTGTAGCAGAGTTCGGTGTCCTCCTTCTCGTACGCCTGCATCGCGGCGTTGAGCATCTCCAACGTCACTTCGCCCAACTGCTGGACGTTGACCTCGGGGAACAGGTCTCGCTCCGCCGAGAGCGTGTAGTCCGCGAGGTTGACGGCGAGGTCGCCGATGCGTTCGAGGTCGGTGATGATCTTGAACGACGCGGCGATGAATCGCAGGTCCGAGGCGACCGGTTGCTGGAGTGCGATGAGGTCGATGCAGTCCTGTTCGAGGTCCAAGTACCGCCGGTTCACCTCGTCGTCGCCTTCGATGACCTCCTGGGCCAACTCCGTGTCCTTCTGTTCGAGTGCGGTGAGTCCCGTCCGGAGACGTTCCGCGACGATCTCGCTCAAGTAGAGAACGTCGTCGCGGAGAGATTGGAGGGACGCTTGATACTCTTGTCGCGGCATGTCCGTGAGGAGGTAAGGAAACGGAATAAGGGTGTCGCATATAGGCGTATTTAGAACTATATACTTACGTCGCTTCGACACCGCCGAATCGGTACTCACTCGTCGAAATAGGGAGCCACGCGATCCAGCGGCGGAATCGGGGAAAGCCAAGAAGACGGACGGCGGCGGGTGCCGCCGCCGACGACGGACGGGGGTTATCCGAACTTCCCGGTGATGTAGTCTTCGACGCGTTGACTGTCGGGGTTCTCGAATATCTTCTGGGTGTCGTCGAACTCGACGAGTTCGCCGCCCGTCAGGAAGACGGCCGTCTGGTCGGAGATGCGGGCGGCCTGCTGCATGTTGTGGGTGACGATGACCACCGTGTAGTCCTCGGCGAGCTCCTCGATGAGGTCCTCGATTTGGGAGGTGGCGACGGGGTCGAGCGCCGACGCGGGTTCGTCCATCAGGAGGACTTCCGGGTCCGGCGCGATGGCCCGCGCGATGCAGAGACGCTGTTGTTGGCCCCCGGAGAGTTCGAGGCCCGACTCGTCCAGTCGGTCCTTCACCTCGTCCCAGAGGGCCGCGCGCTTCAGCGACTGCTCGACGATTTCGTCGTAGTCGCCGCCCTTCCCCTGAATCTCGAGGCCGTAGACGACGTTGTCGTAGATGCTCTTCGGGAAGGGGTTCGGCTCCTGGAACACCATCCCGACGCGGCGGCGGAGGGCGACGGGGTCCACGTCGGAGTCGTAGACGTTCTTCCCGCGGAGGGTCAGTCTTCCCTCGACGCGAGCGCTGTCGATGAGGTCGTTCATCCGGTTGATACAGCGCAGGAACGTCGATTTCCCGCACCCGGAGGGGCCGACCATCGCGGTGACGCTGTTCTCGGGAATCTCCATCGTGATGTCGTTCAACGCCTGGTCGTCGCCGTACCAGACGTTGACGTTCTCCGCGCGCACGATGGTGTTCCGGCGGTGCGTCTGCGACTCCGAGGGCGAGACGCTCTCGCTGATGTCCGTCTCGACGAGCATGTCGTCGTTCGTCGGGTCGTCTTCACCCCGCTCCCGCGAACCGAAATCCGTCTCTGTGTCTTCTTGGCTCATAGTTGGAAGTTAGCTTTCGCTCTCATACTTGTTCCGGAGGACGATCGCGATGGAGTTCATCGCCAGCAACACCGCGAGCAACACCACCACGCCCGCGGGCACCGCCTTGGTGTAGAAGTCCTCGCTGGCGAACAGACTCGACCACGCGTACACCTGAAGCGGCATCGCGCTCACCTTCGAGGTGAGGTCCGTCGGCAGGTTGAACAGCACGTTCGGCGCGCCGATCATGATCAGCGGCGCCGTCTCCCCGATGGCGCGTCCGAGCGCCAGAATCGTCCCGGTGAGGATGCCGGGGAACGCCTCGGGCAGCACGACGTTCTTGATCGTCTGCCACCGCGTCGCGCCCATCCCGTATGACGCCTGCCGCATGTCCGAGGGGACCGACCGGATGGCCTCCCGCGCGGAGATGATGACGATGGGCAGGATGAGGAGCGCCAGCGTCGCGCCGCCGATGAGCACCGTCCCGGTCGGCCGGTTGAGGTACGTGACGAACACGCCGAGTCCGAGCAGCCCGTAGACGACGGACGGGACGCCCGCGAGGTTCGAGATGTTCACGTCGATGAAGCGCGTCAACGCGTTGTTCGGGGCGTACTCTTCGAGGTACACCGCCGCGCCGACGCCCAGCGGGAACGACAGTGCGGCGACCGTACACATCAGCAGTATCGACCCGCCGATGGCCGGGTACAGACCGGCGTTCTCGGCGGTCCCGCTGTGGGCGCTGGTGAGGAACTGCCAATCGACCCACGACTGCGGCCCCGCGAAGCCGAGGACGTCCACGGCGGCGGCGCCGAGGAGCGAACCGCCGATGACGACGGCGGCGAAGAGTAGTCCGAGTCGGTCCTCCTCGCGCACGACGGCCGCCCCGCCGGCGTACGTCGCGGTGGGGACCAACGCCACGCCGGTGACGATGGCCGTCGAAACGGGGTCGATGCCGACGAACGGACCGGCGAGTGCGCCCGCGGCCGTCGCGGCGATGGCGGCGACGCCCGCGTACACGCCCGCGCGGGTGGACTCGAAGATGCCGGCGGCGTACCGTCCGACCGCGACGGCCACCACCGACCCGACGACGAGCGTGACCATTATCCAATCGAGCGGCACGAACGGCGCGGACCGCACGACTCCGGCGACGCCGTGAAGGAGCGGCGGGATCCCCAGCGCTTCACCGACGGGGCCCGGGAGGCCGAACAGCGAGAGGTAGAAGAGGGCGGCGGTCGAAACGAGCCGAGCCGTGAAGCCGATGTGTCGGTCGTACTTCGTCAGGACGACGACGGCGGCCACCGGGAGTGCGAGCGCAACCGCGTAGGAGAACCCGACGAGCGGTGGGATGATGTCGACGAAGACGATTGCGACGCCGCCGCTGAACATGAGGGTGACGACGAGCATCCCGACGACCATCGTGCCGAGTTTGAGCGCGGACACCCGCCGCAGTGCGAGGTAGCCGCCGACGAGCGTCGCCGGGAGGACGAGCGTCAGGAAGAAGACGAGGTACCAGCCGGGGTCGGCGGTGAGCGGTTGTATCGCGTCGTTGGCGACGTAGACGAGGAGGACGCCGAGCGTGACGATGCCGAACATCGTCGCGGCCATGAGCAGGTACCGGAAGACGGTGCCGACCGTCCGGCTGACCTGTCCGAAGCTCTGTACCTGTCCGGATTCGCGTTCCGTTGCCATCTCAGTACTCCTCCCGGTAGCGTTGCGCGACGATGTCGCTTATGAGGTTCATGACGAGCGTGATGACGAAGAGGACGAGGCCGATGGCGAACAGGCTGCGGTACGCGAGGCCGCCGCCGGTGATGTCGCCGGTGAGCAGTTGGACCATCGCGGCCGTCATCGGAAGCGCCCCTTCGAGGTAGGAGGTGGGGTCGAACGGGTTGAGGAACCGCGCCTGCGAGCCCGCGGCGACGGTGACGGCCATCGTCTCGCCGATGGCCCGCGACAGCGCGAGGATGAACGAGGAGAAGATGCCCGAGAGGGCGGCGGGGACGACGATTCCCGTCGAGACGTCGAACTTCGTCGCGCCCATCCCGTACCCCGCCTGCCGGAGTTCGTCCGGGACGGCGGACATCGCGTCCTCGCTGATGGAGGCGACCATCGGGATGATCATGATGCCGACGACGATGCTCGCCGAGAGCAGGTTGAACGTCCCGATGCTCGGGAAGATGACCTCCAAGGCGGGCGTGATGTAGATGAGCGCGAAGAACCCGTAGACGACCGTCGGGACGCCCGCAAGGATTTCGAGCGCCGGCTTCAGCACCGACCGGGCCTGCGCGCTCGCGTACTCGCTGAGGTAGATGGCGGTCGCCACGCCCAGCGGAAGCGCGATGACCGCCGATCCGATGGTTATCATGAGCGTCGCGGAGACGAGCGCCAGCACGCCGAACTCCCGGCTGTTTATCTGCCACGTCGTCCCCGTGAGGAACTCAACGAGGGACGCGGTTTGGCCTTCGACGCCCATGAGCGGCGCGGTGATGCTGAAGAACTTCGCCGCTTCGGTGACGAGCAGGGCGACGATGCTGATGGTCGTAACGACGGAGAGTACCGCGCACAGGAAGAAGAACGACCGCGTCAGCAACTCACGCGGCGAGTTCTCCGTCTGCCGCGTGAGGTCAGATTCTAAGTCGTCTGTGCTCATTGTGTGGTATGACTCGGGGGTTATGAAAAAACGCTTCGTTAGGAGATTCCGCCCAGTGAAGCCTCAGTTCGCCTCTTGGATGGCGGATTCGAGTCTCTTCATCATCTTGCTCTGCTCCTCGTCGCTGAGCGGAACGTAGCCGACTTCCTCGGCGACGATCTTCTTGCTGGTGGCGTTCTGGAGCCAGAACTTGGCGAACTCGGCGACGTGGTTCTTCGAGAGCGACGACTTCGCGGCGTAGGTGAACAGCGGACGGGAGAGCGGCGTGTACTTGCCCTGGAGCGCGTTGTCGAGCGAGGGCTTGACGTAGCCGCCGTCGCCGTCCTTGATGGGGACGGCCTGCACGGCGTCTTTGTTCTCGCTGTAGTAGGCGAAGCCGAGGTACCCCATCGCGTACTTCGACCCTTGGACGCCCTGCACGATGGTGCGGTCCTGTTCGGTCGCGGAGTAGTCCTGACGGTGACCCGGGCCTTCCTCGCCGAGGACGGCCTCGATGAAGTAGTCGTACGTCCCCGACGCGTCGGTGGGACCGAACAGTTCGAGGGGTTCGTCGGGCCACTCGGGGTTGACGTCCGCCCACGTCTTCGGCTTACTCTTGGCGGACCATATCTGCCGGAGCTGCTCGACGGTGAGGCCCTCGCCGATCCAGTCGTTCTTGTTGTTGACGATGACCGTGAGCGCGTCCGTCGCGACCTTCAGTTCGACGGGCTCAACGTTGTTGGAGGAACACTGCTGTTTCTCCTCTTTCTTGATGGGGCGCGACGCGTTGTTGAAGTCCGTCTGTCCGGTGCAGAAGTAGTTGGCGAAGCCGCCGCCGGACCCCGTGGACTGGACGTTGACGCTGACCTTCGAGTGCTTCTTCTGGAATCGCTCGGCCATCGCAGTAGCGAGCGGAAACACGGTGGAGGAGCCCGCGATGTTGATGTCGCCCGAGAGCGTCTCGCTCTGGGTTCCCTCCGTACTCTCACCGCCGGAGTCCGTCGAACCGCCGCCCGACTCGGTCGGGTTCCCCGATTCGCCGCTCCGAGTACAACCGGCCAGCCCGGCGACGCCGGCCGCACCGGCGCCGACGATGAACTTACGGCGTGAGAGGTTCGATCCCGTCCGCTTACTTTGGCGCGTCATCACCCCTAGATATCCGAAGAGAGACTAAAACCCCTGCTAATATGGCTATATAGACAAAATATTCATTCATAGTTGTACGTTCTACCTCCGGAAAACGACAGGTCGCTGCCGTCTTTTGCACGCCCGAAACCGTCAAACCGCCCCGAGAACGTCTATGAACGCCGTCTCTGAATGCAGTAGTATGATAGATAAAGCATAGTTCTCCATCTCGTACCGGTCCGGGCGAAGCCACTCGGCCCGCCACCGGACGGTTAGATTAGGAGAGCCGGTTGTATATAGTGGTATGGTGAATCGGCAGAGAACCCCGTTCGGCGGCGAAATTAGCGCTCGTTCGGCCGAGGTACTCATTCGAACACGCCATCGTAGAGCCTCCATGCCCTCGTGAAGCGGGAAAGCCCGTCTCGGCGACCGGCGGCACCGGAGGGGATGGCAATAGTATATAGGAAAAGGCAGATTTATGTCCTATACAATCGCACACCCTCGTATGGTCGAAACCCGGAAGGTGCAGGTGACCGGCGGGTCGACGTTCACGGTGTCCATCCCGAAGGACTGGGCGACTGCCAACGGAATCTCCGCGGGGAGCGAGGTGGAGTTCTACCCCGAGGGCGATTCCCTGTTTCTCACCCCGCGGACGGAGGAGGAACGGACGGAGGGGACGCTCGACATCACGAACTTAGAGAGCGACGAGCTCATGCGCGCGGTGATGACGATGTACGTCAGCGGGTTCGACATCATCGGGTTAGAGAGCGGTCGCATCACGACCGACCAACGCCGGACCATCCGCGAGGCGACGCAGAGTCTCGTCGGCTTGGAGGTGCTCGAAGAGACGCGCGACAGAGTGGTCATCCGGGACCTGTTGGACTCCTCCGAGCTGTCCATCCACAACGCGGTGACGCGGATGCGCCTCATCGCCCTCTCGATGCTCGAAGACGCCATCGAGGCGCTCACGGAGCTCGACCAGGACATGGCACTGGACGTCATCCAACGCGACGACGACGTGGACCGCCTCTGGATGGTCGTCTCGCGCATCTTCCGGGCGACGCTCCGGACGCCGAAGGCCGCCGAGGAACTGGGACTGCCGCGGGAGGTGTGTTTCGACTACCAGTCGGCGGCCCGACAGCTCGAACGCGTCGCGGACCACGCGACGAAGATCGCCCACCTCACGCTGGAGATTCAGGAACCCGTCCCCGACGACGTGGCCGACGCCCTCCGCGAGCTGTACACGGAGGCCACGAAGGTCGTAGACGACGGGATGGACGCGCTGTTCACCGAGGAGAGCTCCGAGGCGACGCGCCTCGCCAACGAGGCGCGCGAATCGGTGCAGGCTATCGACGAACGCGCCCGCGCCATCGACGAACTCCTGCGCGAACTTGACCCCGCGCGCGCGCAACTGCTCGGTCTCATCGTTGACTCCGTCTCCCGGAGCGCCGACTACGGCGGCAACATCGCCGAGACGGCGCTTCAGAAGGCGGCTCCGACCCCCTGAGCGACGGTCCTCGGACGCCGACCCTTTTTCGACTCCCGAACCGACGGCGGCGACGCTACGCGGCGAGATTCCGAAGAAAACGGCGGTCGCTCGAAGGCGTTACTCCTCGTCGATGAGGACGGCGTTGACCTGCCCGTCCTGACCGGGGCGGGAGGTCACGCGGGCGCGACCCTCGCTGGTTTCGAGGATGGCACCCTTCGTGATGATGTTCCGTCGGATGTAGTTGATGTTTGCGGGGTTGTCCACGACGTTCTCGATTTCGGCCTCCGTGACCGTGTCGCCGTCGGCGACCTGCGCGACGTTCGTCGAGAGGGCGCGAACCTTCTTCTGGTTCCCGCGGGAGTCGACGGTGCGGAACCGCGGTTCGCCGACGGTCGTCTCCGTCGGTTCGCGGCCGAGTTGGTAGCGCTTCTTGTTACTCGAGCGCCGAAGTCGGCCTCCGGTACGCTTTCGCTTCGAGCGTCCTTGGTCCTTCATACGCGGTGAGAATCCCGGTAAGTACTTGAATCGCTCGACTCAGCGCAGGAGGGACTCCCCGCGGGGACGCCCGGTTCTCACGTTCGATACCGTCCGGATAATTTTAAAAGAGCCGAACGCGTCGGTTCGTGCATGCATTCCGACGTCGGCTCGGACCCGGACAGTCCCGTCCGTCCGGTCGAGGTGACGCGCGATTCAGACGAACACCTCGCCACGACGGTCGTGTACGCGCTCTCAGAAGCGCTTGGGTGCCACCCCAACGACCTCCCCGTCGAACTGAACGATGCCGTAGACCCGGACTCGCTCGAACGGGTGTTTGAGGAACGCGGCGGGAGGGAGCGCGGCCCCGGTCGTCTCATCTTCGAAATCGCCGGCTGCGAGGTCACCGTCACCTCCGCCGGTCGCGTCACCATCGACTCCGCGGAGGCCGTCGGAGGCGTGGGGACGGACGCGGAACTCGAACGCGGCGAGGGGACCGCCGACGACTGACTCGCCTCCGACCGAACCGGGAATTCCTTGTCCGTCGCCGCCCCACGGGGAGCCATGAGCCTCGAGGTGGCCGTCGCGGTGCCGTTCAAGCAACGGGGGACCGACCGGTTGGGCGAAGGCGAGTTCGTCGTCGCACTCTCCTTGGACCGAGACTGGTTCTCCCCCGACCAAGCGAAGCGACTCATCGACGTCGCCGCCGGGCGCGGACTCGTCGCGCGGGAGGACGGCGACGTCGTCGCCTCGTTCGACCCCGCGGCGGTGTCGGTACCCGAGGAGTACGAACCCGACCAGTCCATTCTCCGCGAGCAGTCGGCGTTCGAGCAGATGCTCGACGCCCTCGTCGCCGCCGGCCACGACAAGCAGGAGGCGGTCGCCGGCGTGAACGAACTCCAGCGAGAACTCGCCGTGAGCGTCGAAGCCGCCGCTGCGGTGTACGCGAAGCGCCGAGGCGTCGACGTGAGCGACGCCGCGAGGAAGGCGGCGGACGAACTCGGCGGGTGAGAGCGAAGGGCGCGAACCGCGCGCCCTAAACCGCGGGGCGACGAACGGCGGGCATGGTCGAGGACAGACTGACGGACGGCAAGCGAATCGCGCAGTTCGTCGCCTCGGAAGTCGAGGGCCACGAGGACCTTCCCCTCGGGGTCTCCGACGCCGACCCGGACGTCGAACCGACCGAGGACGGCGCACTCGCGTACCGAATCGTCCGGACCGGGGCCGACGGCGAGAAGGGGGAGGACGGCGACGCCGTGGCCGAGGTGTACGTCCACCCGGACCGCGCGCGGGCGGAGTTCGTCGCCGCGGTGGACGTCGCCGCCGAGGCGGCCGACGCCGAGGGTCTGCGCGTCCGTCCGAAGGCCGTCCGTCCGCCCCGGACGCTCGTGTTCGTCGAGGACGGCGCGCAGGTGAAGTGGTTGCTGCCGGCGCTTCGGGCCGTCGCAGAAGAATGAACGTGACGGCCGAAAGGGAGTGAAACGGCACGAAACGGCATCTAAGTACCGAGTAACCAAATTGCGTCCCGTGCTTTGCTTGACCGGGGTGTTACTATGCCCCGAAAAGGCGAAGATGCGGACCCACGGCGCGCACAGAGCGACGCAACGGTGACGGAGCGACGGAACCCGCAGGAACCCGCCGGCGAGGTTCGCGCCGAGAATCAACCGGCCACGGACCAACGGCCCGCCGGACGCCGGGCGGAAGCCCGCTCGGGACTCGGCACGCTGTTCGCCAGCGCCGCGTTGCGCTGGGGACTCGGCATCGCCGGCTTCGTGCTGTTCCTGTTCGCCATCGGGCAGGCCGTCGGCCTCAACCTGCTGGGGATGTTCGCAGAGGCCCTCAGCACCGAGACGGGCCGGTGGCTCCTCGTGGCGGTGTTCGCGCTGTTCCTCATCGGCGTGGCCCGCCGCGGAATCGTGAGGACGTTCCGTGCGTAGCGTTCGCGGCTCGCGTCTCGCCTTTTTCTGACGCCGGGTCGGCCGGGCTACAGTTCCGCTAACAGCGTCGGCAGCCGCGTCGTGAGCTCCTCGCGCGGGACGTGCGCCGCCGCCTTCGGGTCGGGCTCCGGGCCGCCCTCGAAGATGACCTGTACTGGGACGAGTCCGGCGGCGGCCGCGCCCCCGATGTCGGCGTCCACGTCGTCGCCGACGTACACCGTCTCCTCGGGCGCGGTGCCGAGCGCTTCGAGGAGCGCCTCGAACGCCGCCGAGTCGGGCTTCCCGGCGGGGAGTTCGCCGGTGACGAGCGCCGCGTCGAACGCGTCGGTCCACCCCAGCGTCTCGAGTTTGTCCCGCTGGGCGACGCGCGGGCCGTTCGTCAGGAGCCCGACGGCGTACGTCTCCCGAAGCGTCGTCAGAAAGTCGCGCGCGCCGTCGATGGGGACGAGGGCGTCGGCGATGCGTTCGCGGTACGCCGAGGCGAGCGCCTCCGGGTCGGCGTCCGACCCCCGCTCCGCGAGCAGGTGCTCGAAGATGGGCGTCCGCGTCTCGCTCGTCAGGTTTTGACTGTGCGCGTCGAGGTACGCGCTCCGCGACAGCTCCGGCGCGCCCGTCGCCGCCGTCGCCTCGTTGAGAATGGTCGTCCGGTCGCTCGTCGGTACCGCGAGCGTGTAGTCTAAGTCGAAACCGACCGCCCGGATAGTCACGCTCCGAGGTTGGGGCGGGACGGGCATGACCCTTATCCTTCCCCGCCGACAGTTCCGCCGCCGTCGGCGTCCGAATCGCCGACGTCCCGTGGCGACGGGATTTTTGGCGATCCGTCGCAACACGAGGGACAATGACGCTCGACCCCGTCCACGTAGACGGCATCGCGAACCTCGCGAGCTACCTCGCGAAGCGCGTGGACGACCACGAACACACCGACCTCGCCCGGCGCGTCTGGGAGGAGTTCCTCGAACCGCTGTACGGCCCCGACGGCGACGTCGTCCTCGACGTGCTCGGAGAGAAGCGCCTGCAGGCGGTCGAAATCGACGATATCGCGCTGACCGACGCGCCGTTCGAGACGGTACACGGCCTCGACTCCGGCACCATCAACCCGACGACGTTCAAGAACGGACTCGTCCTCGACTTGGCGCAGGCGGCGATGGCCGCCGTGCCCTCGGACCTCGACCTGCACCGGTGCCGGAGCATCGTCGCCACCGCCCACGCGAACGACGCGAGCGTCGCACTGGACGAACCGTGGCGCAAACTCGACGACGGGTACTGTCGCTGGCGGGTCGTCCAGTCCCCCCGCGTGAGTCGGTACGCCGAGGGCGTCGTCCACGCCCTCTCGCTGTACCTCGCCGAGAGCACGCACGCCCTCGAACACGCCGACGAGGTGGAGGACTTGCTCGTCCTCGACGGACCACTCTACCCGAAGGAACTGCTGAACTGGCGCGACAGGGACGAGGAACTCAGCGAGTTGGCGCGGGAGGCGAAACCGCGGAGCGTCGTCGAGAACTACGTCCGACTGGTCGAGTCGTTCGTCCGGCGGGACGTCCCCCTCGTGGGGTTCGTGAAGAACCCGAGCGCGAAGCACGTCGTCCGGACCGTCCGCGAGCGAGAGATGGAGGCCCCGTGGACCGACGACACGGCGTTCTTCACGCGCCTGTTGGAACGCCGCGACGCCCCCGGACACGGGAACGAGGGGCGCAGGACGCGCGACCTGACGTTCACGAACTGGTTCCGCTCCCGCGGCGGGTCCGACAGAGCGCTCTCCTCGGACGGCGACGCATACGGCATCGACCGGGAACTCGACGCCGACCTGTACGAGGTGACGTTCTTCGTCGTCTACGACCCCCGGACGGACGTGCTCTACCGCGCGGAAGCGCCGTACGCATTCACCCGGAAGGAGGAGACGCGGCGAGCGCTCACGACGCAGATTCTGCGCGACGTGGCCGCCCAACGCGGCCCGCCGGAGGCCGTCGAGAAGGCCGACGAACTGGCGCGCATCAGCGCGCACGAGAAGGCCGCCCTGCGGCGGAAGTTAGAAGACGAGTTCGAGTCCGACGCGGTGCGCCGGTACGACGACGTTCGGTGGGGTCCAGACGAGTAGCGACTCAGGCGGCGTCCGGTTCGGTCTTGACGACTTCGATGTTCACGTCGTCCTCGGCGACGCCGACGCGGGCGAACTGCGTCTTCACGTGGTCCCTCGCGGCGTTCAGCGCCTGCTCCCGCGTGTCGAACCCGCGCGGCATCGGCGCGTCGAACGCGACGTTCAGCGTCCGGCCGCCGATTTCCGTCTGCGTGCCGCCGCTCTCTACCTCGTAGAACTCGTCGCAGACCCAGACGTACGGCGCGTCCTCGTCGGGCGCGCCCTTGAACGACGGGGCCCGTTCGCCCCGTTCGTATATCGTCCCCGTCAGCGTCGTCCCGCCGCCGTAACCGCGAACTAAGAGCATGGCCCACGGTACGGTCCCGAGGGTGAAAAGGCGCGTGGAGCGAGGAGGAGGCCCACGGGAGGCGACGACGAGGCCCGCGGGGGTCCGCGCGCGAGAGGACGGCGATGGGTGGTGTTTTTAGTCGAGGGACTCCCTGTCGTGGAACGTCATGGTGGACCTCGGCGACTTCGAGGAGGAGATGAACGGGGGGAACGGGTCGTCCGACTCGGCGGACGCGGGCGAGTCGGCGTCGGACGAACCGGCCGCGCCGGCCCCGACCGGTTCGGGCGCGGGGGCGTCCGCGGCGGGGGCACCCGGCGCGCCGAACGGGTCGAGCGAGGACGACCTCTCGTTCGACGAGATGGACGTCGAACCGACGGGGTCGGACCGCGGCATCGGCGCGATAGCCGTCTCGAAGGGACTCCGCGTGGCCGAGGACGGCGAGGACACGTCGCTTCGAGCGTTCGTCACGACGGGGAACCGAGAGAACGTCCGCCTCGGGAAGTACCTCCTCGTCCCGTACCCCGACGACGAACTGCTGTTCTGCCGCATCTGCTCGCTGGAGTACGCCCAAGAGTTCCAAGCCGACGACGCCACCGAGATACACGCCCGCCGCGCGATGCGGCGCGACGACTTCGACGAACGCGACTACAAGTTCGTGGCGACGCTCGACCCCGTGGCCGTCCTCTTTCGGGACGGCGCGGAGATGAAGCGCCGGATGGTGGACCGCGTGCCGAAACCGCGCGCGATAGTCGCGGAGGCCGAAGACGCCGAGCAGATAAAGACGGGGCTGAACATCCCCTCGGAAGGCGTCTTCCTCGGCCACCTCTCCGTCGGCGGCGAGAAGGTTCGAACCGCGGCGGAACCGCCGACCATCGACTACCGCCTGAAGGACGACTACGCGGACGGCGACCCACTCGTCTTCCGGCACACCCTCGTCGCGGGCGGCACCGGGTCGGGGAAGACGCACGCCTCGAAGAACCTGCTGCGGCAACTGCTTGATTCGGACCGGACGTACCGGATGGACGACGGGCGGAACGCGCGGATGGCCGTCGTGCAGTTCGACCCGCAGGACGAGTACGCCCAGATGCACGACGACAACCCGTCAATGTCCGACGACGCGGCCCGCCGGTACGAACGCGAGGGCATCGCCCACGGCGGTCACGACGACACGCTGGCGCTCGTACCGAAGGAGGACGGCGTCCCCTACGGCGGAGAGAACCACGGCGCGGAGCAACTGGAGTTCACGATTCCGTTCTCGATGGCGCGCGAGAGGCCGTGGTTGGTCGCGGGCAGTAGCCTCAACGAGAACCAGTACCCCGCGTTGCGGGAACTCCTGCGGCGGTTCTTCCGCGACCACGGCGACGACGGCACGTACGACGAGTTCCTGACGTTCCTCGATAACCCGGCGTTGAAGGAGGAACTCCACGAGGCGGGGCGCGTCCACGAGGCGACGTACGACGCGGTCAAGCGCCGCGTCCGCGGCGTCCCGAACGGCGTCTTCGACCAGTCCGCCCGGCCCGTCACGGAGTTGGACCACGAACTCGTCCGGCCGGGCGGGTTGACCGTGATTCCGACGTACCACCTCTCTTCGAGTCGCGCGAAGGAGATGTTCGTCCTCGCGGTGTCGAGCATGCTCATCGACGACAAACTGTCGAACGCGCCCGACTCCCGGCGTATCAAGGAGACGCCCCTCGTCCTCGGGATGGACGAGGCGCACAACTTCCTGTCGGACGCCGACACCGTCCAAGCCCGCAAAGTCGTCTCGAAGTTCACGGAGGCGGCGAAACAGGGCCGAAAGGAGCGACTCGGCCTGTTTCTCATCACCCAAGACCCCCAGGACATCGCCGAACCCGTGTTCAAGCAGGTGAATACGAAACTCGTGTTGAACCTCGGCGACGACGACGCGATAAAGAGCGTCAACATCCCGCCGAACCTCGAAGGGAAGGTGCCGTACATGGAGAAGGGCCAGATGGTCGTCTACTCGCCGGACAACTCCGAACCGGTCGAACTGCTCGGCCTCTCGACGTGCGTGACGCGGCACGGCGAGTGACGGCCGCCCCCTCGGAGTCCGGCGAGTCGTATCCGCGAGCCGACAGTTGCGCGGAGTTTTACTCGTCCGTGCCGTACGTTCTCGTATGTCGAAACACCTGCTCCTGCCCGTCGATGGGTCGCCGCAGTCCGTCGAAGCGCTTCACTTCGCGTCGTCGGAGTGGGACGACGCGACGGTGACGCTTCTGCACGTCATCGACCCCGTCGCCACGGACCCGCGCCCGAGCGCCCTGCCAGGCGGGTCCGAGGAGTGGTACGAGGAGATGCGCGAGGAATCCGAGGAACTGTTAGCGAAGGCGCGGGCGGCGTTCGACGACGACGCCGACGTTCGGACGCGAACCGAGGTCGGTCGTCCCGCCCAGAGCATCGTGAGCGTCGCCGGCGACGGGGAGTTCGATCACATCGTCATGGGGAGTCACGGGCGGGAGGGCATCTCGCGCATCCTCCTCGGCAGCACCGCCGAGTACGTCGTCCGGCGGTCGCCGGTGCCCGTCACAATCGTCCGGTGAGGGGTGGGTGTCACCGGCGTAACCGGGTTACACGGGCGGTACGAGGCCTGAGAACACGATCTAGAATCGGCCATCCGCGCCGGTGTCCGCCGGTACTTGTACTCGTCGGCCCTACCGAGACGTGATGGAGTTCAGCGAAGTCGTCGAGAGCAGACGTTCGGTTCACCAGTACGCGGACGAAGCGCTAGACGAGGAGACCATCGAGGGCATCTTCGGACGCGTCCGGCACTCCCCGTCGAGTTACAACCTCCAGCCGTGGGAGTTCCTCGTCCTCACGGAGGACGAGAACCGCGAACGCCTCCGGTCCGTGGCGTACGACCAAGAGCACGTCACCGACGCGCCCGTCGCCGTCGTCGTCCTCGGCAACAAGGACCCCTCGGCGCACGCCGACGCCGTCCTCGACGACTGGGTGAACAAGGGGTACCTCCCGAACGAGAAGGCCCGAGACGCCGTCATGGAGAGCATCGACGGGATGGCCGCCCTCCCGGAGGAGGAGCGCCGCATCTGGACGGTTCGCTCGACGACGCTCGCCGTGTCCGCGCTGATGAACGCCGCGTGGGACGAGGGCGTCGCCACGTGCCCCATGGGCGGGTTCGACGCCGAGGCGCTGGTCGAGGAGTTCGACATCGACGCCGAGCAGTACGAACCCGTGATGCTCGTCACGATGGGCTACCCCGACGAGGACGCCGCCGACGTGGCGAACGAACGGAAGTTCCGCCGCCCCGTGGACGAAATCGTCCATTTCGACGAGTTCGACCCCGTCGATTCGACGCAGCTGCCCGAGGAGACGCCCGCGTCCGCCGACGACTGAATCGGGCGTCGCGTCGGTTCCCTCCCCGTCTTCTCCTTAGCCACTCTTCCCCGGCCCGCCTCCCCCGGCTGGACCGTCTCGCACCCGATTCGCGGACTTCGACTCCCGCCGCGAGAGTTCTCCGCGGACGGACTCGCCGCCAACCTTGTGAATATCATCCACGTTAACGATACTGACTAGATTCAGTTCTGACATACATGCAATTTATCTTGATAGTGCAGGATGGAGATTTAATTCCGTTACCAAGTCGCCTCCGTACGTCAGTTTTCGACCAAAAAGATTGTAAATATAATATCAGAATGTCAGGCACAGATGGCAAATGAATTATACCTGGCCAGAATGTACATCGGGTGCCATGTCCGACAAGACGCTGCAGGACTGTGAAGAGACCACACAATCGGGTGTGGAGCAAGAATCGCGAGACGCACTCGGTCGTCGGGCGTTCGTCGCCGCAGGAGGCACTGCGCTGACGCTGGCACTCGCCGGTTGTTCCGGCGGTGGCGGCGGCGAAGAAACCACGACCGGAGGTGGCGCTGGCGAAGAGACCACGACCGAAGGCGGCGCCATGGGTAACGAGACGACCACCGAAGGCGGTGCTCTCGGTAACGAGACGAACACGACCACCGAAGGCGGCGCTCTCGGTAACGAGACGAACACGACCACCGAAGGCGGCGCTCTCGGCAACGAAACGACCACCGAAGGAGTCTAAGTCGGCGCTCTCGGACTGAGTTCGAGTATCGTTTCTGGGTGGGATCTCCTTCCTTCACGGGATTCTGCGATGGCCGCGAGACGCGAGCGTCGCTGGTGACGCGTCAGAAGATGTTCGCGCGGCCGTAGACGCTGATCCCCTCGTTCGTGAGTTCGTACGGTTTCGTCTCCCGGGAGTGGTTCGCGTCCCGTATCTTCTGAATCTCGATGGCCAGACGCGTCTCGCGGAAGTCGTTTGGACGGACGTACTGGAGCACGAAGACGGCGTCAGCGAGGTATTCGACGATGCCGTGCCGCGAGACGTACGGGTTGTCGTCGCTGGCCTCGGAGGTGAGCATCGTCGTCACGCCCGCCTCCTTGAGCGACCGGGCGAAGTTGAACACGCGGGTGCGGCGCGTCGAGGGGCGGTCGTACATCATCTCCAAGAGCGACACGGAGTCGAGGACGAGGCGGTCCGCGCCGAACTCCTCGACGAGTCTCGGGAGGTCGCTCTGGATGCTCTCTAAGCTGTTGGCCATCTCCACGGGGTCTAAATCGACGACGGCGAGGCGTCCGTCGGACTCGTACCTCCGGAACGGCCAGCCTTTCTCCTCGGCGGTGTCGAGGATGCGCTCTCTGCTCTCTTCGAGGGTGATGAACGCCGCGCTTTCGCCCGCTTCGAGCGCGTGGTTCAGAAACTGGAGGCCGAACGTCGTCTTCCCCGTCCCGGCGGAGCCTATCGCCACCATCAGCGACCTGACGGGGACGCCGCCGAGAATCATCTCGTCGAGGCCGTCGATGCCGATGTCGAGGCGGTCTATCTCCGACTCGAAGTTCTCCTCGTCGAACTCCTCGGGGCCGCCCTGCGGCGGTGCGACGTCGAAGTCGCCGCCCGCGCCGAACGGCGCGCCGCCGTCGTCGGCCCCGAACCCGCCGGAACGGTCGCGGACCGGCCCGCCGAACTCCCCGCCGAAGGGGTCCGAACCGGAACCGGACTCCGCGCCGTTCGGTCCGGGCGCGTTCTCCAACGCCGACGCGAAGTCGTCCCAGTCGGCGTCGGCGTCGGCGTCTCGGGCGTCGGTCCCGTCGGTGACCGAGTCGCCCCCGTCGGCGTCGCTCGATTCGGCGTCCGGGGCGTCGTCGGCCGCCTCCGAGTCGTCGGCGTCGTCGTCCCGGAGAGCGCGTTCGAACCAGTCGTCATCGTCGTCACCCACGTCTCCCACTCCCTCGACGGGTGCGGCCGCGCGGCGTACGGGTCACGTCCATCGCAGTCGTCGGAAGGAGGAAGTCGGAGTGCATGAATGTTGCCCGTGGCTGAACGTACCGCGCCTCACTGCCGAAGGAACCCCGACGGGCCGCGGGACACCGTCTCGCGCCGTCCGCGGACGGGAGTCCGGTCGCCGCCGGACGGTGTGTTTTTCCCGGGGGGACGCAAAGCCGCCTGCACGAACATGAAGGTCGGTATCCTCGCACAGCGTGGCAACAGCCGGGCGGCGTACCTCGCCGACGAACTCCGCGGGCGCCTCCGCGAGTCCGGCGTCGAGGTGCGCGTGGACACGGAGACGGCGGCGACGCTCGACGTCTCGGGGACGCCGGCGGAGGAGTTCGACGCGACGGACCTCGTCGTCAGCATCGGGGGCGACGGGACGTTCCTCTACGCCGCGCGGGGGGCCGGCCGGACGCCCATCCTCGGCGTGAACCTCGGCGAAGTCGGCTTTCTGAACGCCGTCGGCCCGGAGAACGCCGTCGACGCGGTGATGGACGAAGTCGCGGCGTTCGGGGAGGACGGCGACATCGTCGCCCGCGAGGTGCCGCGAATCGCCGCCTCCGGCGACGGATGGACGGAAGATCCGGCGATGAACGAAGTCACCGTCACGGGCGCGCGTCGGGGGCACGGCGGCGGCGTCGGCGTCGAAGTCCGGGTGGACGGGTCGCTCTACACCGGCGGTCACGCCGACGGCGTCCTCGTGGCCACCCCCACCGGAAGCACCGCGTACAACCTCAGCGAGGACGGACCGCTCGTCCACCCCAGCGTCAACGGCCTCGTCGTCAACGAGATGGTCCCCGACAGCGGGATGCCGCCGTTGGTCGTCGCGCCCGACGTGGAGGTGACCATCACGCTCACCGACGCCGAACGGGCGGTGGTCGTCAGCGACGGGCGGACGCGCCGAGAGGTCGAACCGCCGACGGAGGTGACCGTCGCCGCCGCCGACGAACCCGTTCGGCTGGCGGGACCGACCTCGGACTTCTTCGAGGCGCTCGGAAAACTCGACTGAGACGGCGTCGGTACGGACCGAGACGACTCCGTTACGAATATCGAAAAACGGGAGCAGTGCGAAACGAGACGCGTCGGTTACCGCTTACTCGCCGCCCCAGCGGGCCGTCCGCTTCGGGCGGTCGGAGATGGCTTCCACGTCGAGCGGAGCGTCCTTCGCGTCCAGTGCTTCCAGCGCGGCCTTCGCGGAGGCGTGCGTGGAGAAGTACGTCACGTCCTCCTCGACGCAGACTTCGAGCGCGTCGCGGTCGCGCGAGACCACGAGGTCGACTTTGCCCTCGCGGAGCGCCCGCTTGAGGTCCTCGCCCTCGAAGTCGGCTAACTCGAAGTGGTCGGCGTAGGCGTCGCGGAGCGTCTGTCCTTCCTCGGTGTCCGCGCCGGGGAACTCGTCGGCTCCGAGGTCCACGACGGCCGTTCCCTCAGTCGGGATGGTCTTGCTGGTGGCGTCCTGGGCCTTGTCGTACGCCTTCGCGAAGGTGCGGGCGGTTCCCATCACCTCGCCCGTGGACTTCATCTCCGGGCCGAGGCGGGGGTCCGAACCCGGCAGGCGGTCGAACGGCAGGACGACCTCTTTGACGCTGAACTGCTCGGGAATCTGCTCTTGGGCCTTCAGGTCCGCGAGCGACTCGCCCGCCATGACCTTCGCTGCGAGTTTGGCGATGGGGACGCCCGTCGCCTTCGAGACGAACGGGACGGTGCGCGAGGAGCGCGGGTTCGCTTCGAGGACGTACACGTCCGAGGAGCCGTCGTCGCGCTGTTTGACGGCGAGTTGGACGTTCATCAGGCCGACCGTGTCGAGGGCGGCGGCGATGTCCTCGGTCACCTCGCGGACGCGGGCCATCGTCTCCTCGTCGAGCGAGCGCGGCGGAATCATGCAGGCGGAGTCGCCGGAGTGGACGCCCGCGCTCTCGACGTGTTCCATCACACCGCCGATGAGCACGTCGTCGCCGTCGGCGACGGCGTCCACGTCGAGTTCCACCGCGTCGGCGAGGAACTCGTCGATGAGGATGGGCTTGTCGGGGGAGACGCGAACCGCCTCCTCGATGTACTCCTTCAGTTCCTCGTCGGAGTGGACGACGTCCATCGCGCGGCCGCCGAGGACGTAGCTCGGGCGGACGAGCACCGGGTAACCGATGTCGTTCGCCAGTTCGAGCGCTTCGTCCTCGCTCGTCGCGGAGCCACCCTCCGGTTGGAGGATGCCCAGGTCGTCCATCAGGCGGTTGAACCGGTCGCGGTCCTCCGCGAGGTCCATCGCGTCCACGGTGGTGCCGAGAATCTCGCAGTCGAGGCCGCGGCGCTGAATCTCCTCTTCGAGGGGGTGGCCGATGTTGACTGACGTCTGGCCGCCGAACTGCACCATCACGCCGTCGGCGTCCGTCGCCTCTATCACGTCCGCGACTTCCTCGGCCGTGATGGGCTCGAAGAACAGGCCGTCGGAGGTGTCGTAGTCCGTCGAAACCGTCTCGGGGTTGTTGTTCACCACGTGCGCGTCGATGCCCATCTCGCGGAGGGCGCGGATGGCGTGGACCGAGCAGTAGTCGAACTCGACGCCCTGTCCGATGCGGATCGGACCGCCGCCGACGACGACGACGCTCTCAACGTCGCGGTCCACGCGGAGTTCGCCCGCGGCGGCGTCGCCCTCGTACGGACCGGAGAAGTACTCCGGTTTGCGCGAGGAGTAGTAGTACGGCGTCTGCGCCGCGAACTCGCCCGCGCAGGTGTCCACCTGCTTGTAGGTGCGGCCGGGGACCTCCGTCTCGACGGTGCCGACGTCCGCGCCGGTGGCGGCGGCGATTTGGGCGTTCGTGTGCCCCGCCGTCGCCGCGGCGGTGAAGTCGCCCTCCTGGGCGGCGACCACGGAGTCGGTGATGTTCTTGTAGCGCTCGACGTACCACTCCTTGATGCCGGTCAGTTCGACCACGTCGTCGACGGAGTAGCCGCGCTCGAACGCCTCGAAGATGGCGTACGTGCGGTCCGGCGTCGGGCGTTCGAGGTACTGGGCTTCGAGCTCCTCGTCGGACACCTCGTCCCAGTCGGCGGCGGGTTCGTACTCCGTCGAACGGAGCGCCTTCATCATCGACTCCTCGAACGTCCGCCCGATGGCCATCGCCTCGCCGGTGGACTTCATGGCCGTCGAGAGCTCGAAGTCGACGTCGGCGAACTTGTCCTTGGGCCAGCGCGGAATCTTCGTGACGACGTAGTCGATGGCCGGTTCGAAGGCGGCCGTCGTCTGGCCGGTGATCTCGTTCTCTATCTCGTGGAGGCGCTTGCCGAGGGCGACTTTCGCCGTCACGCGGGCGATGGGGTAGCCCGTCGCCTTCGACGCCAGCGCCGAGGACCGGGAGACGCGCGGGTTCACCTCGACGACGCGGTACTCGCCGCCGGGGGTGCCGTCGTCGTGCCACGCGAACTGGATGTTACAGCCGCCTTGGATGCCGAGTTCGCGGATAACTTCGAGCGCCGCGTCGCGCATCTCCTGGTGGCCCTCGTCGGGTATCACCTGCGACGGCGTGACGACGATGGACTCGCCGGTGTGGATGCCCATCGGGTCGATGTTCTCCATGTTGCAGATGATGATACAGGAGTCGTCGGCGTCCCGCATCACCTCGTACTCCAGTTCGACCCACCCCGAGATGGACTCGGTGATGAGCACCTCGCTGTTGCGCGAGAGGCGCAGGCCCTTGCGGACGCGCTCTTTCAGTTCGTCCATGTCGTCGACGACGCCGGACCCCGACCCGCCGAGCGTGTACGTCGTGCGGGCGATGACGGGGAGGCCGCCGACTTCCTCGACGGCCGCCTCCACGCGGTCCGCGAGGTCCTCGTCGGTGATGTTCGACACCGACTCGTCTTCCTCGAGCGAGATGGTCGTCGAACTGGGGACGGGTTGGCCGATGTTCTCCATCCGCTGACGGAAGAGGTCGCGGTCCTCCGTGGCGTAGATGGTGTCCAGCGGCGTCCCCATGATTTCGACGTCGTACTCCTCTAAGACGCCCTCCTCGGCGAGTTCGGCGGTGACGTTGAGTCCCGTCTGGCCGCCGAGGCCGGCGATGACGCCGTCGGGGTTCTCCTTGCGGATGATCTCGGCGATGGCCTCCGTCGTGATCGGTTCGATGTACACCCGGTCGGCCATCTCCGGGTCGGTCATTATCGTCGCCGGGTTCGAGTTGACGAGGACGACTCGCGCACCCTCCTCCTGCAGCGCTCGGCACGCCTGCGCGCCGGAGTAGTCGAACTCGGCCGCCTGTCCGATCTGAATCGGCCCGCTGCCGATGAGCAGTATCGTCCTGTCCTCGGACTCTGCCCGAGAGTCGGTCGAAGTGTCCTCGTCGGTCATCATGCTCTCCAAATCCTCACATCGTAATAAGCCCGGCGAAAAACTACGAGATGCGAAACCGAATTACGAATATCGTAATACTTGCCGAGCGACCGTCCGAGAGCGTTCGCTCGGTCCTCTCGCCGTCGCTCCGCACCTCTCGGGGGAAAACCGAAACCTACACGTCGAAACGTCTTTCTCGGACGGTGACGAGTCGAAGGTGTGTCTCGAACGACGGCGGACGACGAACCGGACGGCGAGGCGCGGGCGGTCATCGACTGTCCGCCGAGCGGAAAGCGCGTCCGGTACCTCGAAGGGGCGGCGGAGACGGGCGGCGCGTACGCGCGCTTCGAGATGTGGCTGGCTCCGCCGCCGAACTCCCACGGGCCGATGCGGCACGTCCACCCCGAACAGGACGAGGTGTTGGCCGTCGTCGCGGGAACGCTCGGCGTCTGGCACGAAGGCGGGACGAAACGCCTCGGTCCGGGCGAGTCGGTGACCGTCCCGAGGGGAGAGAAACACCGGTTCTGGAACGCCGGAACGGACGAACTACACATCGTCGGCGAGGTTCGGCCCGCGCTCCGGACGGAGGAGTTCATGGCGGTGACGTACGGCCTCGCGCGCGACGGCGCGAGCACGCCGTCGGGGATGCCGGTGAACCCGCTCCGACTCGCCGCCGTGGTGGACGATTACGACGACTTGCTCTACCTCGCCGCCCTGCCGGTGCGACTTCAGAAACTCGGCGTCTCGCTTCTGGCACCGCTCGGACGGGCCCTCGGCTACGGCGACTACGAGCGGTATCTCGGAGCGGATGAGAGCAAAGCGGAGTGACGGAGAGTCAGGCGTACAGGTCGTCCTCGGAGAGGTCGCGCTGCGCGCGGTACTCCTCGACGAACTCGGCGACGTCGAAGTCGAGCATCTGCGCTTCGAACTCCGAAATCGCGCTCTCGTCGTCGGCGTGGGAGATGGCGTGTTCCATCAGTTCGACGACGAGTTCGACGAGGATCTCGTGGAGGCGGCGGGAGTCGAAGTCGGTCACCCAGATTATGCCCGCGCCGACTTCGCCGTCGTCGCTCACGTCTTCAGAGACGACCTTCTGCGGGAACTCCTCCAAGGCGATGCCCATGAGGTGCGGCGTGCCGAACTCGGGCATCTCGTCGCTCGTCGTCTCGACGGCCTCGCGGAGAATCTCGACGAGGAACTCCGGGAGGAATCGCTCCGGGGGGTGGACGTCCATCACGACGGCGTGTCGCTCCCCGCAGGAACAGTCGAACTCTCGCATCCCGAGGTCGAGACTGCGGACGCGCTTCGTCTCCCCGCAGGGGAGGTCCAGATCCTCGCCCCCGCCGCCGGGGACGCGCGGTTGTGCCATATCCCGTCGTTGTCGCCCTCGCCGTTTAAACGTCGCGCTCCGGGGGGAGACGCGGGGGAAAACAGGATGCGGCAGTCGCCTTCGCGGTTACCGGTTCGCGGTCGTGAGCAGCATCGGGCCGACGACGAGCAGCGCGATGCCGAGATAGAGGTAGTGCGTCGGCACCAGCGACTGCGGCGTCAGGAGGAAGATGACGCCGAAGGCGGTGACGTTGATGGCGATTATCTTCTGCGATTTCAGCGGGAGCGAGCCCACGAGCGCGAGTATGAAGACGAGCAACAGCGCCTGTCCGACGTTGTAGTCGAGCAGGAAGCTGTCGATGAGCTGTAGGGGTAGCATCCTTTACGGGAGATTCGGCGCGAATCGAGTATTAAAGTTCCGTTCTCTCCGGCGAACTGTCTCGGCTCGTCACTCCTCCGCGGGGCCGGTGATGTCGAGCGGACGTATCCACCCGTACCAGATGGCGACGACCATCCCCGCGTAGCCGAGTAGGAAGACGAGGCGTCCGACCCCGTTGTAGCCGAGTTCGCCGAGCACGCGCCGCGCGATACCCGACCCGGCGATGCCGACGAACAGAATCGCCACGAGGAGGAGTTTGCTGCGCGTGAACGCGAACAGGGTGGATTCCCCGTCCTCGCCGGACGGTGGCTGGCGGGCGGACGAGGCGCTTCGCGTCTCATCAACACCGCCGGACGGACGCGCCTCGCTTTCGTCGTCGCTCATACCCCACCGTCGGAGCCGAACCGTCCTGAAAGGCTCGGTTTCGCGCGTCGGTGCGGCGAGTCGATATCGTTTTGCGACGCCGGAGTATATACGTAGGTATGGCTGCTTTCGCTGGTCGGCCCCTCGATTCTTCCGTCTCCTCTCGGGCGGCCGCGCCTCTCTCGTTCCGACGCGGACGCGAACCGACGTTCGAGCGTACCGACGGCGACGCAGTTCGGTCGCCGGAGAGACAACCTCGTTCGAACGACGCGCGGGGAGTCCGATGGTAAACGTCGTCGTCTCCGGCCTCCAGATTCTCCTCGCGCTCTTCCTCGTGTTCATGAACGGCTTCTTCGTCGCCGCGGAGTTCGCGTTCGTCCGAATCCGTCCCACGCGCGTGGACGCACTCGCCGAGGAGGGGAAGTCTGGGGCGAAGTACGTCGTCGATGCGGTGGAGAACTTAGACGAGTTCCTCGCCGTCTCCCAACTGGGCATCACCCTCTCCTCGCTCGGGCTGGGGTGGATAGGCGAACCCGCCGTGGCGTCGCTCATCGAACCCCTCCTAGGACCTCTCCTGCCCGAATCGGCCGTCCATCTGGTCTCGTTCGCCGTCGGGTTCGGCATCATCACGTTCCTGCACGTCGTCTTCGGCGAACTCGCGCCGAAGACGATGGCCATCCAGGAGGCCGAGAAAATCGCGTTCTTCGTCGCCCTGCCGATGAAGATATTCTACTACATCTTCGTGCCGGGCATCGTCGTGTTCAACGGCACGGCGAACTTCTTCACGCGCCTCGTCGGCGTCTCGCCCGCCTCCGAGTCCGAGGAGGCCCACACGGAAGACGAGATTCTACTCGTCCTCTCTCAGTCGGAGGAGGTGGGTCACATAGACCTCGACGAGGTCGAGATGATAGAGGGGATCTTCGAGTTGGGCGATACGGTCGCCCGCGAGATCATGGTCCCCCGCCCCGACGTGGTGACGGTTCCGCCGGAGATGCCGCTGGACGAACTCCGCTCGTTCGTCGCCGACGGGCAGTTCACGCGGTACCTCGTGTTGGACGCCGAGAACGGCGAACAGGCGGTCGGCTTCGTCCACATCAAAGACGTGCTCCGCGCGACGGAGGCCCGGACGGAGGACGACGCGCGCCCCGCGCCGACGGCCGGGGACATGGCCCGCGAGGTACTCGTCGTCCCCGAGGACCACCGCATCGACGAGCTGCTGGTCGCCTTCCGGAAGCAGGAGATTCAGATGGCCGTCATAATCGACGAGTGGGGCGAACTCGAGGGGATAGTCACCATCGAGGACATCATCGAAGAGGTCGTCGGCGAGATACGCGACGAGTTCGACGCCGAGGAGTTCGAACCGACGGTGACGAGGCTCGAAAACGGCGCGTACGCCGCCGACGGCAACGTCTCCATCGAGATGGTGAACGAGGAGGTCGGTTCGGACTTCGAGAGCGAGGACTTCGAGACTATCGCCGGATTGGTGCTCAGCCACCTCGGACGCGTCCCCGAGGTGGACGACAGGGTGGAGGTGGACGGCTACGCCCTCCGCGTGAACGAAGTGGAGGACACGCGAATCTCCCAGATCACGATAACGGAGACGGACGAACCGACGCCGGAGTCCGAGGAGTAAGCGCCGCCGGTCGCCGTCGGTCGGCCGAAGCTTCCAACACCGCACGCCGGAACCGGTCAGACGAATGACGCCATTCGAAATCGGCGTTCGGCTCCTCGCCGGCGTTCTCCTCATCCTCGCGAACGGCTTCTTCGTCGCGGTCGAGTTCGCCCTCACGCGCGTCCGGCAGTACTCGGCGTCGGAGTTCGACGAACCGGGACTCCGCCGGGCGTGGGAGATGACCGACGATCTGGAGATATACCTCACGAGCTGTCAGGTGGGGATAACCGCCTCCAGCATCGCCGTCGGAATCGTGTCCGAACCGGCGCTGGCGGCGCTGTTCGAGCCGCTCTTCGGCGGCACGGTGTTGGCGAGCGTCGGGGCGGGCGGACTCCTCGCGTTCGCCCTCATCAACCTCGTCCACCTCACCCACGGCGAGCAGACGCCGACGTACCTCGGCGTCGAACGGACCAAGACGGTGTGCCGCTACGGGGCGACGCCGCTGTACTGGTTCGCGTGGATCATCAGACCGGTCATGGCCGTCGGCGACACCGTCGCGAAGTGGACGCTGAGACTGTTCGGCGTCGAGATGACGGGGGCGTGGCTCGAAACCGAGGAGGAGGTCATCGAGACGCGAGCGCAGTTGCACCGACGCCTCGACTCCGTCCTCGAACGGGGGGAACTCTCCGAAGAGCGCCAAGAGGAGGTGTTGGGCGCGCTTGCGGCGGGCACCCAACGCGTCGATAGGGTCATGGTGGACGCCGAGGACGTCGTCTACCTCTCGACGGAGGCGTCCGTCGAGGAGAACCTCCGCCGGTTGGCGGAGTCGCCGCACACCCGGTATCCGCTCGTGGGGAGCGACCCCTCCGACTTCCGCGGCATCGTCTACGTCCCCGCGGTCATCGACGTGATTTCGGAGCTCGAACGCGGCGAGACGACGTTCGAGGACATCGCGGCCCCACCGATGACGCTCTCGCCGGACGTGACGGTCAGCGACGCGATAGACCGGTTCCAAGACGAGCGTCAGGAACTCGCGCTCGTCGCCTCGGACGGGGAAGCGGTCGGCCTACTCACGGCGACGGACACCTTCGAGACGGTGATGGGGGAGTTGGAGGACCCCCTCGACCGGGACGCCCGAGACGAGGAGGCGCGATAGGCGGACATTTTGCTCCGGGCGGAGACGGGCGAGTATGCACCTCCGTACCCTCCCCGACGCGCACCTCGACGCCTTCACCGAGCGAATCAACTACGCGTTCCGCCCGACGGACGGACCGAGCTGGGACCGCGACGAGGAGGACCACCCTGACCTGTTCACCCCCCTCGGGTTCTATGAGACGCCGCCGGGGGAGACGCCCGAGGTATCCGACCTCACCGCCGTCTGCGGCACCTACGACTTCACCGTCCGCGTCCGCGGCGACTGGCACCGGATGCCGGGTCTCGCGGCCGTGGCCTCGCCGCCGGAGACGCGCCGCCGCGGCGTCGTCGCGCGGATGCTCGACGCCCTCCTCGAACGCCACCGCGACGACGGCGTCTCCCTCTCGACGCTTTGGCCCTTCGAGTACCCCTTCTATCGCCGGTTCGGGTGGGCGACGGCGAACAACTACGCCCGACTCGCCGCGCCGCCCGAGCAGTTGTCGGCCGTCGCGTCCGACCCCGCGGGGTCGTTCAGACGCCTCCGCGCCGACGAGGACATCGACGCGATGCGCGCCGTCCACGAGTCGTGGGCGACGGAATCGCTCGCGGTGAAGCGCACCGAGGGGTGGTGGCGCCACGCCGTCTTCGGCGGGGACGAACCGGACTCGTTCGTCTACGGGTGGGAGGACGACGCCGGCTGCCTCCGCGGGTACGTCGTCTACGCGTTCGAGGAACGCGAGGACGGCGACGGCCGGAGACTGAACGTCCGGGAACTCGCGGCCGCGGACGGAGAGGCGGAGGCGCACCTCCACCGGTTCTGCCGCGACCACGACTCGCAGGTCGAGGAGGTTCGGTTCGTCCGCCTCCCCGAGTGGGTCCGACCTATCGACGCGTACCCCGACCCCCGCGCGGCGACGCTGGAAATCCGCCCCGGGCCGATGGTCCGCATCGTGGACGTGGCGTCGGCGCTGACGGACGTCTCGTACGACGCCGAGGGGTCGGTGACGCTGGGCGTGCGCGACGACCGGTGCGAGTGGAACGACGCCGCCTTCCGCCTCGACGTCGCGGACGGGGACGCGACCTGTCGGCGCGTCGAAGGCGGTGCCGAGACGGACGGCGAGGTGGAAATCGGCGCGCTCTCGCAGCTTCTCGTCGGCGCGCGCACCGTCGAGGAGGCGGTTCGCGCGGGCGACGCGTCCGTCGAAGGCGAGGCGGCGCAGACGCTCGAACGCCTCTTCCCGCGGGAACGGACGTTCCTCCGCGAGCGGTTCTGATACGCCGACGGGCGGCGTACACGCTCTCGTCGCGGACGCGACGCTGACGAGGCGGTGACGCGCGGAAAAACGGTTCGAGGGTTCGATTTGGCCGACCGCGGGGGTTCAGTCGGTCGTCTGGTAGCCCATGTCGTGCAGGATGTCGTGGACGCGGTTGGTGTGGTCGCCCTGCAGTTCTATCTCGTCGTCTTCGACGGTCCCGCCGCAGGCAAGTTTCTGCTTCAGCGTGGACGCGACCTCCTTCATCTCGTCGCGGGAGAGGTCGAACCCCGAGACGATGGTCATCGCCTTCCCGTACCGGCGCGTGTCGAGTCGGACCGTCAGTTCCTGCTGCGACTTCTGCAGGTCGGTGTCGATGCCCAGTTCCTCCGGAAGACCGGAAACCGAACCGAGGTCGTCGTTATCTGCCACACCCCCACTACGGGCCGGAGACGTATATACCCGTTCTCCACGTTCGCGGCGGGTACGAACCCTATCGACGGTGATGTTCACTTTCGAACGAACGTCGTGGGACGGACTACCAACCTCGCGCGCGAACGAGTCGATATCGGAGTCGTCGGCCGGCCGAGAAGGGAGAGCGAATCGCCGGCGTCCGGGCAGTCCGCCTCGGTCCGCGGGAGGTTACCGCGGTACGACGAGAGAAACCTGCTTCAGTAGCGACGAGAGCGCGGACGTCGTCGCCCCTTCCCAGTCGAGGACGAAGTGGCCGTCTGCGTCGCGGTTCCCGTGGCCGTCGGCGTCGAAGTCTCGGTGGCGGTCGACGTCGGCGTCGCCGTAACCGTCGATGTCGCGGTTTCGGTGGCCGTCTGCATCGCGGTCTTCGTAGCCGTCTGCGTCGCGGTTCCCGTGGCCGTCGGTGATGATGTCTGGGTGGCCGTCGGTGTTTGAGATACCGTAGCCGTCGGCGTCGAGGTGTTCGTGACTGTCGGCGTCGGCGTGTCCGTAGCCGTCGGCGTCGGCGTGTCCGTCGGCGTCGCGGTGTCCGTAGCCGTCGGCGTGGCCGTCGGAGAGGGGGTCTCTGTGGCCGTCGCAACCTCGTCGTCGTCATCGTTCGCCCTCGACGCCGAATCGGAATCGTCCTCGTCGTCCGCGTCGTCCCCGGACGACGAGTCGGAATCGTCCGCCGTCGGCGTCGGCGTGTCCGTCGGCGTCGCGGTGTCCGTAGCCGTCGGCGTCGGCGTCGGCGTGTCCGTCGGCGTCGCCGTCTCGCCCGAGTCGGTCCCTCCGCTACTCGCGGACGGGTTCGCGCCCTTCGGGGTCGGTTCCGGCGTCTCTATCACGTCGTCGGGTGTAGTCGCGCTTCCTCCATCGCCGGCGCATCCCGCAAGAACGACTGCGAGTACGACGGCGAGCGTTGCGACGGAACGCGTGACTGCCATACTGTATCCACCATTGTTCTCGCCGATGAACGTCACCCACGTCGTCAGATTCGGCGTCTCGGCTTCACCGCGTGATATACGTTATAAATAGAGAACGAGACGAGATCCGACACTTCGAGGCGAGAGGCGGCAGTTACCCGCCGAGGCGACGCTACCGGTAGATTCGGAACGCGGTCGAAAACGGGAGGGAGGAACCGTCAGCGCGGAGTGGGCCGTCTCAGTCGCCGGGCGTGTTACCCCGACTGTAGCGAGCCACCATCTTCCACATCGTCTCGTCTAAGTCCCCCCCGTCGGAGGCGGAGACGAGTTGGCGGTACAGGGGTTCCGAGACGGTTATTTCGGGCACCGGAGAGTCGTATACCGCCGGACAACATAACAGTACTGTGATACGGAATCGAGTAAATAGTGCCGTCGAGCGGGCGAAACGAGGGCGGGGAGTCGGTGGACCGTCGAGTCGGACCGCGAATCGGGTCAGGACTCGTCGAGTGCCTCGGACTCGCTCAGCGTCGCCGACGTCTCGCCGTTCTCGCTGGTCCAGACGGCACGGACGGTTTCGCCCCTTCCGGTCGCCGTCGTACTCTACCGCGGTTACCCCTCGTCGGAGTCCGACTCCTCGTCGCCCAATCGCCGGGAGAGTCGGTCGAACCGAGACTGCGCCGCGTCGCGTCGCTCCCGCGTTCGGTCGGGGTCGTATCTGAACTCCATCGACTCCTCGTCGGCGAGGGAGACGCCGAAGACGGCGTCTCGGTGGCGGCCCGCCTCGGGCAGCATCGCCCGCGGGACGACCGTCTCGTCTACGACCTCCCCCTCTCGTTCGAGGAGGAGGACCGCGCTCTCCTCCTCGAAGCGGTCCAACACGGCGGTGTAGATATGTTCGGTCACGGGTACGCCTCCTCGAAGACGACGGCCCCCGACTCGTCTCTCAGCGTGACGGTGTCGCCGCCGTTGTTCCAAACGGCGCGTTGGGATCCCCAGTACAGGTCGGTTTCGGTGTCCTCGTCGGTTCCGGTGCGGAGGGTGACGCTCTCGCCCGCGCCGAGGGTGAACCCCTCCGGGAACGCGTAGGTGTGACCCGCCGCGTCCTCGACCGTCCACCCCGAGAGGTCCGCCGCCGAGTCGCCGGTGTTTCTGAACACGACGTACTCGTCGTCGAGGTTCTCGTTCTCGTCTCCGGCCGCGTCGGCGTTGACCTCGGCGAGCGAAATCGACGCCGAGTCGGACGGTGCGGGAGTGGGCGTCGGCGTCGCGGTGGGCGTCGGCGTCGGAGATTCTGTCGGCGTCGCGGTGTCCGCGGGAGTTGTCGTCCCGTCTCCGTCGCCCCCAGTCGAGAGGGAGAGGCGACTGCGTTCCGTGACGTTCGGCCCCGTTCCGGGTTCGACCGGCGGTGCCGAGCGCAGTTCGAGGGGGTTCGTCGTCGCGTTCTGCTGCGTCTTCACGACGAGTTCGTCGCCGTCCTCCACGAGGACGACGTTCCCGTGGGTGGCTGTCCAGTAGGTGGGAATCGACCGCGAGGCGAGTCTCCCGAGCGTCTCGTTGTGCGGGTGACCGTACCGGGAGTCGTAGGCGCTGGAGACGACGGCGACGCGCGGCGAACTCTCGTCGAGGAGCGCGTCGCTCGTACTCGACCGACTGCCGTGGTGACCGGCCTGCAGTACGGTCGCGTTCAGTCGCTCCTCGTACTGCCGAGTGAGGTACGCCTCGCCGTCGTTCTCGGCGTCTCCGGGGAGGAGGAACCCGGGCGACCGCGAGTCGTTCCGTATCGAGAGGACGACGCTGTTCTCGTTTCTGTCGCCCTCGGCGAGCGGCGACTCGGGCGGCGCGAGAACCGTGGCGTTGACCCCCGCGAACGGTATCGTGTCGTTCGCGGCGACCTCGTACAGCGGAACGTCGTGCCGTTCCACCGCGTCGAGGTAGCGCTCGTACGTCGCCGACGCGGCGGGGATTCCGGGGTCGTACACCGCCCCCACGCCGCCCTTTTCGGTCTCGTAGTGCTCGATGACCGCCGCGTGCCCGCCGATGTGGTCGGCGTCGGCGTGCGTGGTGACGAGGTGGTCGATGCGCGAGACGTTCTGCCGTTCGAGGTACCGCAACACGTCTTCACCGTCGTCGCGCCAGTCGCCGGAGTCTATCAGCATCGTCTCCCCCGACGGCGAGACGACGAGGACGCTCGAACCCTGCCCGACGTTGATGAAGTGGACTTCGAGGCTCCCGTTCCCGCCGGCCGCGGACGACGACGGCGTTGCACTTGGCGTCGAACCGTCCGTCGCCGCCGGCGCGTCCGTCGGCGCGTTCGTCGCCGCGGACGGCGTCGTCACCGCGTCCTCGGGGGCCGCCGCGGTGCTTCCCTGTCCGACGCACCCCGCGACGACGAGGGAGAGGACGACGACGAACGTTACCACGGCTCTCGGTGATGTCATGCGGTACACACGACGGCTCTCGGCGATGAATGTCGGCCCCGTCGTCAGATTCGGAGTCTCGTCCGCAGGGACTGCGACTCCGGTGCCGAGACGCGTCGAAACCGCCGGAACCGTCGGAACGCGGAGAGAGCGGCGGCGACCCGACGCTTCAGACGGGGCGGCGGCGGTGTGGTAGTGGATGACAGAGTTCGACGTGGCGGACGCGACGCCCCGGGAGAACGCGCGCCTGTTAAAGAGCGCCGTCACCCCGCGGCCGATAGCGTGGATAAGCACAGCGGACGAAGACGGCGCGGACAACCTCGCGCCGTTCAGTTCCTACAACCACGTCTCGTCGGAGCGACCGGTGGTGCTGTTCACCAGTCCGAACGAGGACAACGGCGGCCTGAAGGACACCGCGTGGAACGCCCTCGAAACCGGAGAGTTCGCCGTGAACGTCGTCACCGAACCCCTGTTAGAGCGGATGGATCGCACGTCTGAACGCCTCCCGCCGGGGGAGAGCGAGTTCGACCTCGCGGGCGTCGAACGCGCCGACTGCCGGCGGATCGAACCCTCGCGCGTCGCCGACGCCGTCGTCACGATGGAGTGTACGCTGTACGACTCGATGGAGGTTCACGACCGACTGATGGTCCTCGGCGAGGTGCGGTACGTCCACGTCGCCGACGAGGTGCTGACCGACGGGAAGAGAGACATGACGAAGGTGGACACCGTCGGCCGCCTCGGCGGGCCGTACTACACGGTGTCCGACCCCGTGGAGTTCGAACGGCAGTTCTAACGTCGAACGCGGGGGTCGCCCGTCGTCTGTCGGGCGGAGAGGGCAGAGAGCGGAAGACGAACGCGGCCGACGGTGCGCGGCGACCTCAGAACGGCCGGCTTTGCACCTGTACCTCGGTGAACGAGTCGTGTCCGCAGACGCGGCACTCGCCCGGCGGGTCGAACCGCGCGTAGACTATCGAACACTTCCCGCAAGCGAACAACGGCCTACCGTGTTGGTCTTGCTGGTCTGACACACGGGCGATACTCCGTCCGGGAGTAAAAGGGATGTGCCCGGCCGAGGTGGAGTCTGTGCGACGCGGCCAGTACGGGAGGCGAAAACGGCTACCCGCTCCCGCGACACGAGCGTCCGACGGCGGTCACAACAGTATTGGCCGACGACGCCCTCCGAGTGACCAATGACCGTCTCGAAAGCGGTGAGTCACGACTGATGGCGGACCGCCTCGGCGTCGACCCGCAGGTGCTCGCGCTGGCCGTGGCGCGGATGACCGAGTCGGTCGGCAACTCGTTTCTGGTCGTCGTCCTGCCGCTTTTCATCGGCAGCGAGTACGTCTCCGGGGCGACGCTCGGGTTGCCGGAGGTGGCGATTACGGGTATCATCCTCTCGCTCTTCGGCTTGGTCAACAGCCCGTTGCAGCCGTTCACCGGTCGGCTGTCGGACCGCGCCGGTCGCCGGAAGATATTCGTCCTCGTCGGGCTGGTGCTCATCGGCGTCGCCAGCTTCTCCTACTCGTTCGCCTCCGCGTACTGGCACCTCGTCGGACTCCGCGTCGTCCAAGGCGTCGCGGGCGCGCTGATAATCCCGACAACCGTCGCCCTCGTCAACGACCTCGCGTCGGAGTCGAACCGGGGCGGGAACATGGGGACGTACAACACCTTCCGGCTGGTGGGGTTCGGCGTCGGTCCGATCGCCGCCGGTGCCGTCGTCTCCGCCGGCCCGTACGCCTTCGACGTCGGGGCGACGTCGCTCTCGATGAGCGGCTTCGACGCCGCCTTCTACATCGCGACGCTGACGGCCACCCTGAGTTTCGCCCTCGTCTCGGTGCTCGTCCGCGACCCGGAGGTTCCCGCGACCGACGCCGGCGACTCCCTCGACCTCTCCGTCTTCGACCGGTCGGGTCGGGGCGTGCTCGACCCGGTATTCACGCTCGGCGTCGCCAGTTTCTTCATGGCCGTCGGCATCGCCCTGTTCGCGACCCTCGGCGAGATAGTCAACGAGCGACTCGCGCAGGGCGCGACGATGTTCGGCCTCCAGTTCGCGGCGTTCGTCCTCGCGCAGATTCTCCTCCAAGTCCCCGTCGGCCGGGCGACGGACTTCTTCGGCCGCAAGCCGTTCATCGTCCTCGGGATGGCGCTTCTCGTCCCGACGACGTTCGTTCAGGGCGTCATCCTCGACCCGTGGCTGATGTTCGGCGCGCGGTTCGCCCAAGGCGTCGCCGGGGCGATGGTCTTCGCGCCCGCACTCGCCCTCGCGGGTGACCTCGCGCCCGCAGGACGCTCGGGAGGGACGCTGTCGGTGCTGACGATGGCCTTCGGGTTCGGCATCGCCCTCGGCCCGCTCGCTTCGGGGTTCCTCGTCTCGTTCGGCTTCGCCGTCCCCTTCGCCTTCGGGTCCGCCCTCGCGGTCCTCGGCTTCTTCCTCGTCTGGACGCAGGTCGAGGAGACGGTCGCCGCCCGTCGCTCGCTCCTCGCCCCGTTCACCGACGCCGGCGAAAACGACTAGGCGGTGTCGAACGAGCTAGCGGCTCACTCGCTGGCGATGTCAGCCCAGACCATCCGGTGGTCCGACGCCGTCCGCACGTCGTCGCCGAGTCCGCGCTTCGTCGCCTCCGTGCTCGGCCAGACCACCGACGACGACCGGAGCGAGAGGTCGGGCGAGGGCAGGACCCAATCGACCTTCGACCCGCCGCCGAAGGTGGCCGTCGCGTAGCGGTTCCCCCGTTGGGCGCCGCCCGGACTCGTGGGGAGTTTGTGGGTCTGGAAGTCGTCGTTCTCCAAGAAGTACTTCCTCGCCGGGTCGAGCGGTCGGTCGCCCGCTACTCCGGCGTTCATATCGCCCATCAGGACGTACGCGGCGTCGGCGTCGAGGCCGCCCTCCGTTCCGTCGTCGTCGTAGATGTAGTCCGCGCCCGCGACGTAGTCCGCGAAGAAGCGTATCTCGTCGTGGTTCCACCGACCGTTGAAGTTATTGTCGCCGTCGAACACCGGCGGCGTCGGGTGCGAGAAGAGGCCGTGGACGGTCTCGCCGTCGATTTCGAACGGCACGTCCACGTGCGTCTTCGAGGAGAGGCGGTACACGTCCAACTCCGCCTCCGTCAGGTAGATGTCGTCCGTCTGGACGCCGTCGTCGCCCTCGACCGGAATAAGGTTCCCCGGCATGTCCGCCCACAGGAACTCCCGAAACGTGCGGACGGCCCCCTCGTCGAAGGGGTACCGACTCGCGACGGCGAACGCGTAGTGACCGGGATACCGCCCGAATCCGAAGGCGTCGCCGGGGCGTTTGCCCGCCCGCCCGTCCTTGTTGAAGTCGTACTCCTCCGCCGGGAGGACGCCGGTGTTGCTCTCGGGTTGGAGGGTGTACGGGTAGTCGATGCCCTCCAAATCGTCTCGTTGCGGGACGCTGAGGTAGTTCTCGACGAAGGCGTCCACGTTGGTTTGCCCCGTCCGGTCGCCCTCCTGTAGGTTGTTCGCGAGTTCGTTGAGGACGAGCACGTCCGGGCGTACCTCTTGGATGATGCGGGCGGCCGCCTCCGCCTGCGCGTCGCCGGGTTCCTGAACCTGCTCCGTGCCCAAATCGACGACGTTGAACGTGGCGTATCGCGCGGAAGTCGGTTTCCCGCGGCCGCTTACGGTACCTATCGCGCCGGAAGCGGTCCCGAGTGCACCGATGGCCTTCAGCACACTCCGCCGCGAGGCGTACTGTGTCATACTCTCACAGATAATTTGACAATACATAAAGATAATCCGAGGAGAACGCTTCCGCGGTGACGACACACTTCTCTCGTGCTCCGTGCTTCTCGAATAGAGAGCAGGATTCCTGCAAAGCAATAGAGCCCAATACGGCGAGCAAGCGTCCGTCGAGCGTCAGTCCTCACACGCTCCGACGAGGGGCAATCACGCACTTCCTCTCTAAGGACGTACCCGAGACGATTGTGAGCGATAGGATGAACGTGGGGCTGGACGTACTGGAAGCACACTACGACCGACGCTCCGAGAAAGACAAGGCTGAACAGAGGAGAGGGTATCTGGATAACTTGTAAGGAGTCCTACCCTCTTAGACGGTGAACAGATATTGAAAACGGTACCTTCCTGTTTGATAGGCAAGGGTGCTTACTGACTAACCAATTAACAGCGACAACTAATACTGAAGACCTGAAACTACGCTTATTACACACCTCGCCGAACGCTTAAATTCGTCAACGCATATTGTCGCATTATGGAAAATGGGCCGTCAGAGGCGGTCATACTGCTGGTAGAAGACAACCTCGGTGACGTTCGCCTCATAGAAGAAGCATTCTCGGACGGCAATATAGCGAATGCACTCCACACAGTTGCCGACGGCCAAGCGGCGTTCGACTTCATCTATCAACGCGGAGAGTACGAGGACGCTCCCCGACCGGACATTGTACTACTCGACCTGAACCTGCCGAAAGGAGACGGCGAAGATGTGCTTCACGAAATTAAACACCACTCCGAACTGAATCATGTCCCCGTTATCGTGTTGACTGGAGTAAGCGAAGAACTAATCGAATCCCGTGACCTCGACCACGACGCGGATGAGGACGCAGTTCTGAAAAAGCCGATTGACCCCGGTGAATTCGTCAAAGTAATTCGGTCCCTCCAGCAGTTTCGGTTAGCAGTCATTAAAGATAATAGACTAATTATCCTTCGGCGGTAATTGGTCGTTTTACACCTACTACTTTCCCATCTCCTAATTTCGGTTGTGCGAGAACTGCTTTCCTCTGCCGCCGTTCTGTCGCGCTCAATACGGGCCAGAGTCTGTCAGTCTGGTTGAGTGCTCGGCTGATAACCGGGAGGTAATCGGTTCACCGATTCTCGGCCAAACGAAAGCGCACGACTGCGGTGCCCCGCGTTCGTTCTGCGATTCAAATCACCGAAGACAGAGGGTTCTATTCAGGATAGTTACGAACGAAGTTAGGTGGCTGGGGAGTTTTCAGCCCGCGAAACGGCACGGCAACGCACCGTGCGCGTTGAGAGTGGGCCAACGCGGATTTGAACCGCGGACCTCCCGGTTATCAGCCGAGCGCTCAACCTGACTGAGCTATTGGCCCAGGTGAGCGCATTCAGTCGTTGTCCGGTGTCGAGTTTAAGGGTTTCCTTTCGGGGCGACAGCGTGCCGTGTTACGAATTGTCGTCGTCGCGGCGGCCGTAGCTCTCGGGGTCTAAGTCGATGACGTCGTCGTCGGGGTAGCCGCCCGTCCAGACGCCGCCGGAGACGAACCCGTCGGTCTGTTTCTCGATGTAGGGCTTCACCACGTAGCGCTTCAGCGCCTCGCGGATGGGGTATCGCGTCAGCGGAAGCGCCAGCATGAAGCCCAAGATGTCCGTGACGATGCCCGGCGTGAGGAGGAACGCGCCCGCGGCGATGAGCAAGCCGCCGTCCATCAGTTCGTTCGTCGGCAGGCCGCCGGTCGCCACCTTCTGTTGGAGCCTCGAAATCGTGTGCCGCCCCTCCGCGCGGACGAGGAGCATGCCGACGAGGCCGGTGAGGACGACCAGCAGTACCGTCGCGGCGAACCCGATGGCGTTGGCCACGGGGACGAGGAGCAACGTGTCGGCCAGCGGTATCGCGAGGAGAATCGCGATGACCCAGCGCGTCTGCATGGGGGGTTATTTTCGGCCACCGTTCAAAGCCCTTGTGACGTTCGGGAGTCGTCACCGTACCTCGAAGGGCTTACCCCACGCGCTCCCCGAGAGCGACACATGGCAGACGACCAGACGCGGGTCGAGTGGCGCAGGTGGGGACCCGACGCGTTCGAGGAGGCGCGGACGGCCGAGAAGCCGGTGTTGCTGTCTCTGACCGCGACGTGGTGCGACGGCTGTCACGAGATGGACGTCGAGACGTACGCGGAACCGCGAATCGCCGCCAACGTCAACGACGGGTTCGTCCCCGTCCGGGTGGACGTGGACCGCCACCCGCGGGTGCGAGAGCGGTACAACATGGGCGGGTTCCCCTCGACGGTGTTTCTCACGCCGAGCGGCGACCTCCTGACCGGAGCGACGTACCTCGGCCCCGACGGGATGCGGCAGGTGCTCGAGAAGGTCCGCGACCTCTGGACCGAGAAGGGGTCGGAGGCGGGGCGCATCCCCCGCGCACTCGCCGGGAAGCCGACGCCCGCGGGCGAGGTGACGGCGCGAATCGAGGAACACCTCGCAGGGCAACTCGACGATAAGTACGACCACCGCTTCGCCGGGTGGGGCGACGGCGCGAAGTTCCCGATGCCCCGCACCATCGAGTTCGCGCTGAAACGCGCCCGCGAACAGGGGTTGGAGACGCTCGGCGCGATTCGGGAGTCGCTGTTCGACGACGTGGAGGGGGGCTTCTTCCGGTACGCCGACGCGCCGGACTGGACCGACCCGCACCACGAGAAACTGCTCGACTCGAACGCGGCGCTCTGTCGTGCCTTCGCCAACGGCTACCTCTACACCGGCGACGAGGAGTTCCTCGGGCCGGTCCGTCGGACGCTCGATTTCCTCGCCGAGAGCCTCTGGAACGGCGCGGCCTTCGGCGGGAGTCTCGGCCCCGCGGAGGGGTCCGACTACTACGACGGCGACGACGCCGAGGCGCGCGGCGAGGAGACCGGACCGCGGCGCGACCTCACCGCGTACGCGGGCGCGAACGCCCTCGCCGCGGACGCGTTGCTGACGTTCGCCGCCTACACCGACGACGAGAGGGCGACGGACTACGCCCGCCGCGCGCTGGACTACGTGGAGTCGTCGCTCGTCGAGGACGGCGTCGTCACCCACTACCGCGCGAGCGAGGAGTCGGGCGAGTCGCACCTGCTGGAGGACCACGCGCGCGCCGTCTCCGCGTTCGTCCGCGCCCGACAGGTCGTCGGCGACCGGGATGCGCTCGAAACCGCCCGGAGCGTCGCCGACGTGGCCATCGACGAACTGCAGGAACCGGGCGGCGCGTTCCTCGACGGCCCCGTGACGGACGTGGGACTCCTCGACAAGCCGCTTCGACCCCTCGACGGCAACGTCGAGATGGCCGACGCGCTACTCGACCTCGCGGCGGTGACGGGCGAGGACCGATACGAGGACGCCGCCCACGACGCTATCGCGGCGTTCGGCGGCGCGTGGGACCGCATCGGCGTCCAAGTCGCCGGCTACGGATCGGTCGCCGCGCGACTGACGCACTCGACGCTCGTCGTCGAAGTCGGCGCGCCCGCGGGGTCGGACCTCCACAGGGCGGCGATGCGCGTCGCCGACCACGAGAAGGTGGTGCTCCCCGACGCGGACGCGCCGGAGGGCGAAGCGGTCGTCCGACTCGGCGACGAGGAGGCGTCGGCGACGACGCCGGACGAACTGATGGCCGCCGTCTCGGACCTCGGCGGCGTCTGAGGCGGCCGCCGGACGGCGACTCCCCCGCGGCGGCGGCCGAGTCGGACAAACGCCGGGCAACGGTGATCGGGTGTAAACCTCCGATGCGTTTTTAACGGTAGCAAATGACACGGAGACATGGCCAATCTTCGGGACCTCGGGCTGTCCGAGTACGAAGCCCGGGCGTATCGGTCGCTCCTCCGGACGGGCGCGACAACCGCGAAAGAGTTGTCCCGCGCCAGCGACGTGCCGATGGGCCGCATTTACGACGTGCTGAACAGCCTCGAACAGCACAGTCTCGTGCGGAGTCAGGCCGCCAGTCGGCCCAAGAAGTACGTCGCCGTCGAACCGGACATGGCGTTAGACCGCCTGTTGGAGAGCAAGAAGCGAGAGCTCGACGAGAAGGCCGAGCAGTACGAGGCCGTCGTGGACGAACTCGCCGACGAACTGGAGACCGCCGAACCCGTACAGGGGCAGTTCTGGACCGCCGCCGTCGGCACCGACGAGTCGGTGGATCTCCTCTTGGAACGACTCGCCGCCGCCGACGAATCGCTCGTCATGGTCGCGGGGACGCTCTCCGCGCAGTTCGACCTCGGACGGGTCGGCGACTTAGTGACGGAGGAGTTGGCGACGGCGCTCGACCGGGGCGTGGACGTCTCCGTGCTGATGTCGCCCGACCTCGTCGCGTCCCTCCCCGAGAGCGTGGGCGAACGCTACCTCGACAGCCTCGCGGACCACCCGCGCTTCTCGGTCCGAACGTCGCAGAACCTCTCGGGCACGTTCAACCTCATCGACGACGTGGAGGTGTGCATCGAGGTGCCGAACCCGCTCGACCCCGGCGAGGCGTTCGCCATGATCGATCTGAAGGACCCCGATTTCAGCGCGGACATCCGGTCGATGTTCGATCCGCGGTGGGAGGAGGCGGAACCGCTCTCGCTCTCGGTCGCCGCGTCCGACGAGTGACCGACCGGCGGGTCGGGAACCGAAGGGTGGCGACCGGCGGGTGAGAGAAGGGCCGAACTCGCTTACTGGTCCATCTCGGATCGGAGCTGTCGGAGCGTCACTTCTCGCTCCGCGTGGGCGTTGTGCTGGTGGATGGACTCGTCGTTCGACTGCTTCATGCGGACGACGGCGTCGTCGTCCAAGTGGTCGAGGTCCGCCAGCACGTGGTCGGCCATCGATCGGACGCAGTCCTCGACGAACTTCGCGTTCGCGTGCGCCTCGTACGTCATGTGATCCTCGTCCGGGCGCTTTGCGAGGTTGTAGATGCGCGCGGACATCGAGTCGCGGGCGATGTCGATGAGGTCCATCAAGTCCACGTCGGGCGACCCCTCCGTCTCGACGGTGAGCGTCGCGTGCCCGCGTTGGGAGTGACCCGGTTGGGGCACCCGTTCGAGGAACTCCTCTATGGTGTCGTCGTCGACCGCCAAGTCCTGCAACACGTCGCGCGCGCGGGAGGCGGACATGCCCTGCGAACAGGGACAGACCGTCATCCCGGTCACTTCCGCGCCGATCTCCTCGCGGGTGCCGTCGTCGGTGGCGACGGCGCTGGCGATGATGGTCGCCGTCCCCTGCGTGGCGAGTCCGCTCGCGGGGGTGTCCTCCCGGAGGACGAGTTCGGCTGTCATGCGGACTTCGGCGGTGGAGGTGTACTCGTGCTTCGCGAGCAGTCGCTCCGCGGCGTCGCCGCACATGTCCTCGACGCGGTAGGCGGGTTCGGAGACGGCGGCTTCGAGCGTCTCGTCTATGACCTGCATGTTCCGGCTCATGTCGATTCCCTTCCGACCGCTCGGGAGGTCCACGAACACCTCGAACTCGGCCATCAGAACGAGCGGACGCTTGTCGTCGCGGGCGATTTTGACGAGTTTGTCTACCCCCGTGACGCCGACCTGACTCAGCCCCACGGTCACGTCGGGGCGGCTTGCCTGCACGTCAGGCAACTGGTGACTCATTGAGTGGACGGAAGGACGCGCCGCGATTAGTGCTTTCGCTTCAGGGACGGAGAGTACCGAAAGAACGGCGGTGAGGTCGCCGATATCGCCGGTATCGGTGACGGGCGGGCCGACTCAGGGCCAGTCGTCGCGCCCGTCGGACTCGAAGGGGTCCGGTTCGGGCGACTCGCTCGCGAGGGCCCACTCCGCGGCCTCCGCGGCCTGCGAAAGCGGGAGGTACTCCCACCCGGCGTCCTCGGCGACGGCTTCGTCCTCCTCGGAGGTGCCGACGAAGACGTGCCGGTCGGTGTCGAACTGCTGTTTGACGTTCTCCAGACTCTCCTCGACCCCGCGGGGCCCGGAGAAGAAGTCCTGCCGGATGCGGTGCTTTCGCGTGAAGTTGGTCACCACGTACGTGGGTTTCTCGCTGACGACGCCGACGTACTCGGTCCACTGACGGGCGTCGTTGAAGACGGCGTTCGGGTCCGCGAGCGATTTCAACGCCTCCAACTCGAACGCGAGCGTCATGTCCGTGCTGCCGCCACCATCCATACGTACTCCTCCTCGCGTCTGTCGCAAAACGCCTTCGGTTGCTCCGACGTCCGCCGGTCGGAGCGAACGGCGCGCTCACACCACGCGGTAGTACTCGGTGTACCGGACCACGTCGCCGCGTTCGAGGTCCGACGCCGCCGCGACGTCGGCGGCGTCCCCGGAGACGAACGCTCGCTGCGCGGACTCCGACAGTTGGTCGAAGTCCCGCACCCGCGCGTCCGCCTCGATGCTCTCGGGAGCGATAGCGACCACGTCCGAACGGTCTGCGCTGCCGTCGGACGCTCCGTCTCGCGCCGTCTGTGACATATGGTATCAATGAACATGCATCGGAGATAAATGTTGCGGAAGTGCGGACGGTCGAAGCGAGAGATTCGGCGACGGGATGGGGAAGGAGCGAGGGTGAACGGGAGCGAGGAAGGGAGAAGGAGGACGAGAGCGAGGCCGCTAAGAGAGAGCGGTAGAGAGTCGACGGGCGAGGGCGGAGTTACTCCGCCGGGGCCTCTTCGAGTTCGAGTTCGTCGAGATCGAACTGCTGTTGCATGAGGACGTCCTTCTGGTCGGCGACGACGCGTTCCTCGCGCATGAGCTTCTTGTACTTGCTCTGCGGCGAGAGGTCGCCGATGAGGACGCCGCCGACGATTTTGCCGTCCTTGAAGGCGAGACGCCGCCACTCGTCGTCGGAGTACTTCGCCTCGGCCTCGTCGTCGCCGATGGTCGGGTGACCGAACGAGAGGAACGGGAAGTCGAAGTGGGTGATGGAGTACGAGGAGACCCAGCGGAACTCCTCGGACTGCGGGTTCACCATGTTCTTGGCGGCGATGGTGCCCTGCTCCTTCGCGGAGCCCCACGCGCCGTTCTGCGCGCGGTCGCCGAGGATGACGTCGTGGAACTGCGTGATGTCGCCCGCGGCGTAGATGTCCTCGTCGCTCGTCTGCATGTACTCGTCGACGACGACGCCGTTGTCGCACTCCACGTCGGTCTCCTGCAGAATCTCGGTGTTGAAGTCGAGGCCGATGGCGATGCCGACGAAGTCGGCGTCGTAGCGGTCGCCGTTGGGGTCGACGGCGGCGGTGACGTGGCCGTCGTCGTCGACTTCGAAGTGGTCCACGCCGGACTCGAAGACGGGTTCGACGTTTCGCTCGCGGAGGGCGTCGTGGATTATCTCCGCGCCCCCCTCCGAGAGGGCGTAGCGCCACCACGCGTTCCCGCGCATCAGGTACTTGCCCTCGACGTCGTTCGCGGCGGTGATGGCCGCGAGGTCGATGCCGAGCAGACCCGCGCCGACGACGACGGAGTTGTCCGCACGTTGGATGTGCTCGCGGATACTCCGGGCGTCTTGGAACGTCCAGAAGTGGTGAATACCCTCGGCGTCGGAGTTATCGACCGGAAGCTGCGTCGGCGTCCCGCCCGTCGAGTAGAGGAGCTTGTCGTACGAAATCTCCTCGCCCTCGTGGGTCGTGACGGTGTGGGCGTCGGGGTCGACGTCCACCACGAGCGTGTTGAGTCGGAGGTCGATGTCGCGCTCTTCGTACCACTCCTCTTCGTGGATGGAGATCGGTGCCTCGGGCAACTTGCCCTTCGCGAACTCTTTGATGAGAATCCGATTGTACAGGGCCTCGCCCTCGTCCGTGATGACGATGATGTCGGCGTCGGGTTCCTCCTCCCGGAGGGTCTCTGCGGCGGAACTCCCCGCAATCCCGTCGCCAATAATCACGTACGACTGGGTCATATTCGGATGATTTGAGGCCGGGGTTAATGTGGGTTGCTATCCGTTCATATCCGTGCACTACCGAACGGGCGGCGCTCGTCGCCCGAGAGGCCGGCCGGCGACCGCTCGTCGGTTCCCTGCCGGCCGCGCGGCGGGGTCCGACTCCGCGTCTCGATACGTCGCGCGGACGAGTGCGCACACGTTGGCTTGAAGAGTTCCCGGTCCTAACCCCCGACAACGATGAAGATACGCCAGAACGTCCGCCACTTCGCCGCGAAGAAGGCGCTGACGATGCCCGTCGTCGGCGACATCGCGACGGAGAAACTCGTGAACATGCACGTCAGAATCTTCGGCGAGAAGGCGGACCCGGAACACCGCGAGGAACGCGAACCGCGGATGGAGGCGTTCTTCGACTGCACGTTCGACACGTACGTCCGCGCCCTCGAAGAGGGGTACACCGAGGCGGAGGCCCGCGAGATAACCCACATCCAGTCGAACTTCGACTTCTACAACCACGGCTGGACCGAGATGATGGAGTTCCCCGCGGACGAACTGGAGGACCACTACGAACGCTACCGCGACTTCTTCGAGCGGTACGATATCGACATCGCGGACCCCCTCGGCGACTTCCGCACCCGGGAGATTCCCGACGCGCCCTCGACGCCCGAGAGGCTCGAAAACCCCGAACACCCCCACGCCGAGGGCGGATTCGCCGACGACGTGTACGTCGAAGACGAGTCCGGCGAGGTGCACGTCGGCGGGCGGGAGGAACCCGAGGACGTGGACGTGAGCGCCGCGCCCGGCGTGCGCGACGGGGACGAAGAGACGGCCTGACGCCCCGCTTCTCGGTTCAGTCGTCGGCCGGGGCGTGCGCGCCGCGTTCGACGACGCTGCTTTTCCACGTGCCGCGCGTGAACCACGCCGCCGCCAGCACCGCCGCCGCGACGTTCGAGACGGCGATGCCGTACCAGACGCCCGTCGGGCCCATCGAGAGGAACTCGACGAGCACGTACGAGACGGGGAGGCGGAGCACCCAAAGCGAGACGAGCGAGAACGCCATCGCCGTGCGGGTCGAACCGCTTCCGCGGAAGCCGCCGTTGACCACGTTGAACACCCCGAGGAAGAGGAACGTCGGGCCGATGATGCGGAGGTAGTCCGCGCCGATGGCGATGACCGCCTCCTCGCCGGGGATGAACGCCGCGACGATGGGTTCCGCGAACAGGTACGCCGCCGCGGAGACGAACACGAGGACGGCGGCGATGACGCCGGCGGAGACGTGGACGGCGCGTTCGGCGCGGTCGGACTGTCCCGCCCCGAGGTTCTGGCCCACGACGGTCGAGGTGCCCTGCGCGAGGCCGATGGCCGGGAGGAACACGAGCGAGTTGAGGCGGTTCCCGATGCCGAACGCGGCGACGACGGTCGCCGTATCGACGCCCGCGGCGGCGGTGCCGGCGTACGCCACGAGGGCGGTGAGCACCGTGACGCCGAGGGCGCGGGTGGACTGCTCGACGCTCGACGGCGCGCCGATGCGGACTATCTTCTCGACCGTCTCCCGTTCGGGCAGGAGGTCAGCGGGCGAGATGTCGATGCCGACGCGCCCGGAGAACAGGAGGGCGAAGCCGACGCTCGCGCCCAACGCGCGGGAGAACACCGTCGCGACGGCGGCACCCTGCACGCCGAACCCGGCGAACCCCGTCGCGGCGAACAGCGACGCGCCGAGAGACTCCAGTCCGAGGACGCCGAACACGGGGTTCGCGTCGAACCCGAGGATGAGGAACGGGTCAAGGACGACGTTGACGACGACGCCGAACGCCATCAGGTACATCGGCGTCTTGGTGTCGCCCCACCCGCGCAGCAGCGCCTGAAACATGAAGAATCCGAACATGAAGGCGACGCCGAGGAAGATGGTCCGCGTGTACTCCACGGAGAGTTCGTGTACCGTCGTGCCCGGCGTCGTCCCGATGAGGGGCAGGAGCGTCGGCGTCAGTAGGTAGCCGAGGGCGGCGAACCCCGCCGACAGCAGGATGACGAACCCGAGGGTCTGGGCGGCGACGTGGTTCACCTCGTCGTGGTTGCCCGCGCCCTTGTTCTGGGCGACGAGCACCGTCCCGGCGACGGTGAACCCGCCGCCGAACGAGATCATGAGGAAGACGAGGGGCCACGAGAACGAGAGCGCGGACACCGCCTCGGAGCCGATGCGACCGACCCAGAAGGTGTCCGCGAGGTTGTACGCCACCTGCATCAACTGCGAGAGCACGATGGGGAGCGAGAGCACCAGCATCGGCTTCACGAGGTCGCCGTCCGTCAGGTTCACGTCGCGGTGACTCACTCGGCGTCACGCTCCGCGTCCCCGTCGACCAGAAGCGACGAGAGGACGAACTCATCGAGGGCCGCCGCGGTTTCCGCCGGCGCGTCGTCGTCGCCGAGGGTCACGTGGAAACTCCGCGCCCCGTCGAGGGAGTACAGAAGCAGGCGCGCGGTCCTGTCGGGGTCCACCTCGCGGAAGACGCCCGCCTCGACGCCCTCGCGGATGACGTCCGCGAACCGGTCGCGGAGGGTGCGCATGTTCGTCTGCAACTGCTCGCGGTAGGCTTCCTCGTGGGGGGCGCGCATCCGGAGTTCCATCAGGGCGCGCCCGAACCGCGCGTACTCCTCGCCGTCGTCGTCGGGGAGGAGTCGTTCGACGAGGCTCCGCAACCGGTCGTCCGGACTCTCGCCTTCCGTCTCCTCGAACTTCTCTTCGAACCCGGCCAACAGGTGCGCGAGGAACGAGACCAGCAGATTCCGCTTCGTGTCGTAGTGGTAGTGGAGGAGCGACGTGCTCTTTCCGGCCTCGTCGGCGATGTCCCGCATCGTCAGCGAGGCGAACCCGTTGGCGCAGAGCGCCCGGTAGGTGGCCTCCATAACCTCCTCGTGGACGTCTCGCGGCGCGGGAGTGTCTCTGTCTTCGGTCACTAACTGACTAGTCAGTCAGGGAAGGGAAAAGCAGTTTCGGTTCCGCCCGCGCGAGGCGGCACCCGTCGTTACCGCTCCGTCGTCGCGTCGTCGTCCTCGACTTCGATTCGGTGGGGTTCGCTCTGCGTCTGTTCCGACTCGCCGCCGCCGCCGCTCGCGTTCACCGGCAGCTTCTGTCTGACCTCGTTGGCGAGGGACTCGACGCGGTGTCGGACGGTTCGGACCTCCTCTTCGAACTTCTGGACGTTCCGCTCGACGTAGTGGACTCGGTCGCGGGGGACGCGTCGGACCAGGTCGTTGCCCTCCTCGTCGGTCCCCGACATGAACGCCCAGTGGTCCTGCGCGTAGACGACCTGTTCGTTCGAGACGGTTACCTCCTTTTTCCCCTCCTCGGGGTGTTCGTAGACGATCGTCGCTTTCCCCGTCTCGACGGGTATCTCCGGGGCGTCGTCGTTGTCGCGACTCTCGGTGTCACTCATATGTGCCTAGAAGGTACCGACCACAGGGGCGTATGCTCTATGGCGGTTCTCGCAGAATGTCACGTCTCGAAGGTGATACGGCGGGGTGACGCCGTCGAGACTACTCGCGGCTTCCGCCGTCCGCGGCGGCCGAACTCGCCGAACTCCGTCTGCCGACCGATCCGCCGCCTCCCTCGCCGTCGCGCGCGCGTTTCTCGGCGATGCGGTCGGCGCACTCGTAGCCCGCGACGATGCCGCCGTTGAGGCTTCGCTCGGGGTACTGCGCCTCGCTCGCCATCCCGGCGTAGTAGACGCCCTCGCCGACCTCCTCGCTCAGGTCGTACGGGACGACCAGATCGAGGTAGCCGCGCTCGTACACCGGCGCGGCGCGGGGGTTGCGGGCGACGCGGAACTCCGTGACCGAGGCGGGGTCGAACTCGGGGAACATGTCGGCGATCTCGTTCAGCCACACCCGCCGGAGTTCCTCGTCGTCCATCCGCCAGATGTCCTCCTGTTCGTCCTGCACGTAGGCGGCGACGTAGAGGAGGTGTTGCCCGCCGTATCGCTCCTTCGGGACGAAGTTCGTGTGTTCGATGAGCGCGCCGAACGGCGCGTCGTGGGCCACGTTCAGCCAGTAGGTGTCCATCAGCGACTCCTCCATGGTCACGAGGCCGCAGACCGCGCCTTGGAAGTCGATGTCGCACTCGTAGCCGGTGAGTCCTTCGAGGACGTTCGGCATCGCGGCGACGACGACGTCGTCCACCTCGCGCGTCTCCGCCGCCTCGCCCGTCCCGACGGTCAACGACTCCACCCCGTCGTCGCCCATCGAGAGGCCCGTCACCGGCGCGTCGGTGGTGATGTTCTCGCGGCCGACGGCCTCGACGAGGGCGTCCAAGAGGGGTCTGAACCCGCCGTCGAAGTAGCCGAGAATCTCGCCGCGCAGCAGGTCGCGTTCGCCGCGGAAGCGGACGCGGCCGAGGAACCACGCGGCCGACACGTCGTGCTTCCTGTCGCCGAACTTCCCGTCGAGCAGGGGGTCCACGAAGTTCTCGTAGACGCCGCGGGTGGTGTGTTCGACGACGAACTCCTCGATGCCGACGTGTTCGTACTCGCTCAGGTCGTCGTACGCGTCGAAGTCGGGGACGCCACCGCGGACGTCGATACCCTGCGTGAGCATCCCCAGCCTGAACTTGTCGTAGAGGCTCATGTGGGGGTAGGCGGCGATCTGCCACGCGGTGTCGAGGGGGTGGACGACGCCGTCCACGTAGTAGGCGTTCTTGCCGATGCGCCACTCCAAGTCGTCGCCGAGGCCGAGTTCCTCGGCGAGTTCGACGATGGTCTCCTCGGACTTCGAGAGGTGGTGGTAGAACTTCTCGATGTCGTCGCCCGGCGTCTCGTAGACGGCCGCGAGGCCGCCGACTTGGTCGGACGCCTCGAACACCTGAACCTCGTAGCCTCGCTTCCGCAGTCGGTAGGCCGCGGCGAGTCCCGCGATGCCGCCGCCGACGACGCCAATCATGCACCGGGCTACGAGGCGGCGGGAAAAGTCCCTTCCGTTCGTCCGCACTCGCTGCGTCGGACGGAAATCGAGTGACATCGAGCGGACCGTTTCTCCCGTCGTTCGCTACATTTTTATCCGCACTCTGGTAAGCCGTCTCCCATATGCGCACGGTCAGGGCACCCGCGACGAGCGCGAATCTCGGGAGCGGCTTCGACGTGTTCGGCGTCGCCCTCGACCGACCGGCGGACGTGGTCCGCGTGGAGAAAGCCGACGAGACGACGATAGAGGTGACGGGCGTCGGGAGCCAGTACATCCCCGAGGACCCCCGGAAGAACGTCGTCGGGGCCGTCGCGGATGCCCTCGACGCCCCCGCGCACATCCGCATCGACAAGGGCGTCCGCCCCTCCTCCGGACTCGGCTCCTCGGCGGCGAGTTCCGCGGCGGCGGCACTCGCCCTCAACGGACTGTACGACCGCGGCTACTCCCGACAGGAACTCGTCCCCATCGCCGCCGAGGGCGAAGCCGTCGTCTCCGGCGAGGCTCACTCGGACAACGTCGCGCCCGCGCTCTTGGGCGGGTTCACCGTCGCCCGCCACGGCGGGGTGACGGCGGTGGACGCCGAGATTCCGCTCGTCGCCTGCCTGCCCGAGATAGCCGTCTCGACGCGCGACGCACGGCGCGTCGTCCCCTCCCGGGCCGACATGGACGACGTGGTCCACACCGTCGGGTCGGCGGCGACGCTGGCGGTGGGGATGTGCCGGAGCGACCCCGAACTCGTCGGCGCGGGCATGGACGAACGCATCGTCACGCCCGCCCGCGCGGAGCTGATAAACGGCTACTACGACGTTCGTGACGCCGCCTTGGCGGCCGGCGCGACGGGCGTCACCGTCTCGGGTGCCGGGCCGTCGCTTCTGGCCGTCTGCGGCGGCGCCGACCGCGCCCGCGTCGCCAGCGCGATGCTCGACGCCTTCGAGGACGTGGGCGTGGACGCGCGCGCCTACCAGACGAGAGTCGGCGCCGGCGCGACGTTCCACTGACGCACGTCGCACCGGTCACGCCCTCTCGTCCTTCTGTCTCTCGACCCACAGCGCCCCGTCTCCGGCTATCTGGTCCCCCGGAAACGGACGGCCGTCGATGGGAATCGAACGCCGAGTCGGAAGGAGCGGTGGAGGTGTCGCGTCCGTTGGCCGCGGACGCGTTCGCCGATTTCGTCGGTTCGGAACCCATCGTAATTATCGAATCGTAAATATCCCGCCCCTCTTATTCGTTCTCGCGCAAACCCACCCCATCACTTTTCAGTTGTCGGATGCAAGTGTGTGGTATGGCATCCCGTAACAACGGTTCGACGCCGTTTGAACGCTTGAAGAACCGCTACGACAGAGATATGGTGTGTCCCGAGTGCGGATACGACGACGACGAGGGGGAGTGGCTCTCGGAGACCGACGGCAGACGAATCGTCTATCAGCACATCTGCCCGTCGTGTGGGAAGGTCCGCCAGTCCAGTTACACGCTCGGCCGCTAGTGGATTTTTCGCGCGGCGCGACCGTTCGCCGGACTGAATCGGCGAACGGTCACCGGTGACGAGTCGAACGCTGCTCGCAGCGACCGCGTGGAACCCGGTTCGTTCGCGTCGACCGTTTCGAAGCGTCGATACCCGTCGGTGACGAAACCGACGCGAACGAACGAGAGACGGGGGTGAAAAACCGACGGCGAGTATCGACGGAGAGGGTACGCAGAGCGTTCAGACGCCGCGACCCTGCAGTCGCTCTTCTTCGGGGATGTCGGCGTTGGCCTCGCCCTTCATGCCCTTGCCGATGCCGGAGGCGATGGAGGCGAGCGTCTCGGGGTCGTCCCAGTTGTTGACCGCCTCGACGATGGCCTCGCCCATCCGTTCGGGGTCCTCCGCGCCGAAGATGCCCGATCCGACGAAGATGCCGTCGCAGTCGTGGTACATCATGAGGGCGGCGTCGGCGGGCGTGGCGATGCCGCCGGCCGCGAAGTTGACGACCGGGAGGCGGCCCATCTCGGCCGTCTCGTGGACGAGTTCCGCGGGCGCTTCGTTCTCGCGGGCCCACTTCTCGCGCTCTTGGTGGCTCATCCCTTCGAGTTTGCGGATGGAGCCCTTGATGTTGCGCTGGTGGTGGACGGCCTGGTTCACGTCGCCCGTGCCGGCCTCGCCCTTCGTCCGAATCATCGCCGCGCCTTCGTTGATGCGGCGGAGGGCCTCGCCGAGGTTGCGCGCGCCGCAGACGAACGGCGCGGTGAACTCGCGCTTGTCGATGTGGTAACGGTCGTCGGCCATCGTGAGCACCTCGCTCTCGTCTATCATGTCCACGCCGACGGCCTCCAGAATCTGCGCTTCGGTGTAGTGGCCGATTCGGGCCTTCCCCATCACCGGGATGGAGACGGCGTCGATTATCTCCTCGACCTTCTGCGGGTCCGCCATGCGCGATACGCCGCCGCGCTTGCGGATGTCGGCTGGGACGGCCTCCAGCGCCATGACGGCCACCGCGCCGGCCTCCTCGGCTATCCGTGCCTGTTCGGCGTTCACGACGTCCATGATGACGCCGCCTTTCTGCATCTGCGCGAACCCGCGCTTGACGAGGTCAGTTCCCCGGCGGAGTTCCTCCAAATCAGTCTCCTCGGCCATGCTCGGTGCTTACGGGCGAACGCACTTAAGGGCAACCAGTCCGGCCAAATCGCCCGAACGGCGGCCGAACGCCCCGGGATGGACGGGTACGCGAACCGTGAGGATGAACCGGCATCCATTTGAACGGACCGGCCGTGCCGTGAGTCATGGTTTCGTTTTCCGGGCTCTGGAGACTCGTCTCCGGTGACGACGACGAACTCCCCGAACCTGACGGACTCCCGCGGTGGTTGGCACCGCTTCCGCGGTGGTTGGAGAACGTCGGCCTCCGATTCGCGTGGGTCGTCGTCGCCGTCAACCTCCTCGGAACCGCCTTCGGCTTCTGGTACTACGGCTTCCACCCGATTCCGCTCTCGGGCCCGCTAATAACGTGGCAGTTCGCCGCCGAACCCCTCGTCATGTGGCCGTTCGTCCCCGACAGTCCGATGGCGACGCTGTTCATCGCCGGCGCGTTCGCCGCGTGGAAGCTCGACAGGCCGAACGAGTACCTCAACGCCCTCGCGTTCTTCGGGTGCTGGAAGCTCGGCCTTTGGACGCCGTTCGTCCTCGGGGCGTTCTCGGCCGCGTTCCTCCAGACGACGCTGCTTCCGATGTACGTCTTCCTGTTCGTCAGCCACCTCGCGATGGTCGTCGAGGCGTTCGTCCTGCACCGCGTTTCCGACTTCCCGGTGCGGGCCGTCGGCGTCGCCGTCGTCTGGTACGGCTTCAACGACGTGGTGGACTACTTCGTCCCCATCGTCGGCGAACCCCACCACACGTCGCTTCCCCTCCCCGACGCCACCCCCGTCGGCGAGACGACGGTTCTCCACATCGCCGCCGCCGCCGCGGTCGTCCTCACCATCGTGGCGACGTTCTTCGCCCTGAGCACGCGCGTGAAGAAGGTAGAATTAGAACTGGAACGGGAACGCGAACGCGAACGGGACTGACCCGGCGGCGTCGAACGCGGCGCTAGTAGCCCTTTCGGTGACAGACTTTTGACTCGCGGGACCAAACGACGAGCGATGAGCACCCTGTTCGACGCGGTGGCGGAGTTCCCCCTCGAAATCGAGGAGGTGGCGCGAACGCGCCGCGACCGTGACACGTCGAGCGGTTTCGTCCGGACGACGACCACGTTCCACCTCCGCGGAGGCGTTGACGAACGGCGTTCGTCAGCCCACCAGACGCAGTCTGGTGACGGCGCGGAGGGCCGCGGCGAGGACGTGACCTACGACACTGAGGACCACGACGCCCTCGAAGACGCGCCCGAGGACCCCTTCGACATCGTCGGCGAGTACGAGTCGTTCGCGGAGTTCTCGGACTCCCTCGACGACGCCGACCTGTTCCCAACCGGCGGTCCCGAACGGGAGGCGAGCGAACGCTACCGCCGGTGGGCCGTGGAGTCGGCGGGGTTGGACCTCGCACTGCGGCAGAACGACCGTTCGCTGTCGGACGTTCTCGACGTCGACCCCGACCCGGTTCGGTTCGTCGTCAGCACGAGCCTCGGCGACCCGCCGTCGCGCACCCGCGTCGAGTCGATACTGAGCGAGTACCCCGGTACGGAGTTCAAACTCGACCCGACGACGGAGTGGTCCGAGAACGTCGTCGAATCGTTGGCCACGACGGCGGCCGTCCGCATTCTCGACCTGAAGGGCCACTACGCCGGCACCGACGTACAGCAAGAACCCGACCCGCAACTGTACAGAATCGTGCTCTCGGGGTTCCCCGAGGCCGTCGTGGAGGATCCGGGCATCACCGACGACACCCGGTCGCTGTTCGAGGGCGAGGAGGGGCGCGTCTCGTGGGACGCCCCCGTGACGGGCGTCGAATCCATCGAGGACCTCCCCTTCGAACCGTCGTGGCTGAACGTCAAGCCCTCGCGGTTCGGAACGGTCAAGTCCCTGTTCGAGACCATCGAGTACGCCCGAGAGGAGGAGATAACGCTCTACGGCGGCGGCCAGTTCGAACTCGGCGTCGGACGCCAGCACATCCAACTTCTGGCGTCGCTCTTCTACCCCGACGGCCCGAACGACGTGGCCCCCGGCGGCTACAACGACCCCGAGATACCCGACGGACTGCCCACGAGTCCCCTCGACGCGCCGGAGAACGAAATCGGGCTGAAGTGGTCCTGAGGGGGAGAACTCACCCTTCGAGCACGTCCTCGGAGTCGGCGTGGGCGCGGACCCACAGTTCGCCGATGCGCGAGAGTCTCGTCCGGTAGGACTTCCCGCGTTCCTCCTGTTCGATGTAGCCCTTCCCGCCGGGTCCGAGGCGGTCCACGTTGTAGATGACCTTCGACCGGAAGGAGTCGGTGTACTCCTCGTTCATGTCGCGGGCGAGTCGTTCCGCGAGTTCCGAGACGGAGGCGAACTCGCCGTGTTCGCCGAGTGCGAAGAGGATGACCTCCTCGAACGGCTTGACGTTCGAGAAGGAGGCGACCGGCAGTTCGACGATGTGGTTCCCCTCTATCTGCTTCGCGCCGATGGTCGTCCCGCGTTCGTCGAACTCTTCGAGGAGGTCCGACGCCGTCTCGAACCGCTCTCTGATTCGCTCGTCCGCGACGTCCTCGCCGCTCAACAGGTCGTCCAGCAGGTCGCGGCCCGCCCTGAGTTCCTCGGCCAGTTCGCTCTCTAAGTACTTCTCGGGGGCGGTGTAGTAGGTGTGGATGCGGTCTCTGTCCTCCTGCCGTTCGACCATGATGGAGTGGGCGGCGGTGGCGAACGCGAAGGAGACGGGGCGGGGCATCGCGCTGACGTTCACCCACACCTCGCCGGAGTCGCTGTCGTCTAACTCGGCGTTGATGAGGTCGTACGCCTGCTCGAAGGCGGCGTCGTAGTCGTACACGTCGTCCAGTACGACGCGTTCCGTCTCCGCGCCCAGCAGGTTCCTGAAGTCCTTCTCCAGTTTCCCCGAGAGGCGGCGGGAGTACTCGACGTTCGCCTCGCTCCCCACCGCGCCCTCCAACAGGATGACCCGGTCTACGTCCAACTGGTCGCGGATGAGAGGCGCGATGAGCCGGTCGTAGTCAAACCCGACCGGGACGATGTGGGTCTGCATACCTGATAGGGGGGCCTGGCGAGTATAAAAACCACCAGACTACGAGACGGTTGACGATCACAGAATGGGGCACTCAGACAAAATGATTATATGTAAAACAGCCTACAGGCCACAGAATATATCATTTCTGCAGGAGGTAGCAAGGAGTTGAAGACTAAACCCCATCACGAGGAATGATAGGCCGATTAGGAATGCCACCTGTGTAGCTTCCCCCTCTAATTCTCCTAGATACTGTGTTATCCACTGATCGACCATTGGTCTAGTTTCTATTGTTTCAGAATCATATTTGTCAAGGGGAATTATATCATCCTTCCCATAGTCTCCGTCTGGAGACCAATTCGGCTTTTCCATGAGAAACTGGACGCCACTACCAAACCTGTTAGATGGAACTGCCCTTATTAGATCGGGTATATCCTCTATATCTGCCCTTTGACTGCAGATATGAACGATCTCCCTGAATCCTTCATCACCCCTCTGGAGCCTTCTATTCTCAAATAGTGAATGACGTGCTTCTTTGATTTGGTCTATCCGTCTCGTGGGAACGAACGCTCCTTTAACCACTGGTAGCTCTGGAAAGAGGACTAGAGAAGCACCAATTAGATCTAAAAGTAGACCCTCAAGGGTTGCACCGGTAGTCCAAATCTCGTTAGGAGCCATTTGCCAGAAAGTCGGAAGTAGGCAAAAATTAAAGAGTAGTAAAATTGCTAAGCAGATCGGTACTCCCGCTAGATATCCTTTTCTCATCAATTACATCATGAACTAATTTTACTTATAATTTGCATCGGTTGAGATCTCCATACACTATCTAAATGATAGCACAGGATATTCATCTGCTATTAACACGAGTAGACATTCTAAAATCACACGGCCAACAGAACCGCCGTGTAGCCGACCAACCCCGCCGCGAACGCCCAAAAGCGGCTCTGTCGCTCCTCGGGGAGTTCCTCCTTTATCACGTTCAGAATCACGCCGCCCGCGAGGAACGCCAGCAGGAGACTGGGCAGAACCTCGGGGACGGCGACGAGAGAGCCCACGAGGAACCCAAGTAGGACGGACCCCGCGAGAAGCCACCGCCCGACGCGCGTGTACGCCTCCCGGTGGTGTTCGTGCAGGCCGTAGTCGTTCACGACGAAGTGGAGCGCCATCGCCGTGAAGTAAAAGAGCAGGTTCAGGAGGCCCGTCTCCTCGCGGTGGAGGAGGAGGTAGCCGACGAGGCCGTTGTACGCCGAGAACGACCCGAGGTGTATCCAGAAGACGCTCGCGGGGGTTCGCGTCTCCGCGTCGCCGAGAACCTCGTCCCCGTCCGTCTCGCGGCGCGACCGGGCGGCGAGTCGTTCGAGGGCGTAGAAGAGGGCGAACCCGGCGAGGGCGACGATGAAGAGCGAGAGTTCCCCGCCGGCCGCGGCTACGCCGGTGGCCGACTCGCCGCCGGCCATCTCCGCCTGTCGCGCCGTGATCTCGGGGAGGAGGTGGACGAACACGTACGCGATGGAGACGCCGCCGGCGAGGGAGAGCCACTGGCTCCGGGGGATGACTCAAAGCGAGCGAATCCGTCCGGCGACGACGTGCACCGCGGCCAACCCCGCCGCGAGGAGACCGACTCCGAGGACCATGCGGCAGACCTCGGCCGTCGGCACCGTCAATGCGGTGGCGGAATCGCTCGACGCCTACTCGAGGACGGAGACGTCGAGGTGGACGCCGCCGCGGAGGTAGTCCACGCCGATGAACAGGAGAACCGGGACGCTGGCGACGACGGTGATGGCGGTCACGAGGGTGTCCTCGCCGTGTGCGACCGTCGCCGCGCCGTTTACGAGCAGTCCGAGTGCGAGGGCCACGTCGCCGACGCCCGCGAAGACGTACCACGGGACGGGCGAGGGCCCAACCGCGGCCGACGCGCGGAGTCCGGCGAGGAGGACGACGACGCCCGCGACGGCGAAGCACGCCATCGACGCTACCGCGGAGGGCGTGGCGGGTGGACCGAACACGACGGTGAAGAGGGCGAGACCGAGGAGGACGACGACGCCGGGGACGAGGAACAGGCGGCGCTTCATGTCGGCTGGTCGGGAGTACGGCGGGGTGACTCTGCCGACGCGGGACGCTACTCGGCCAGTATCTCGTCGGTCGTCGCCACGGCGGCGAACTCCCCGCGGAGGTGCGCGAGGGCGGTTCGGTGCGTCGTCTCCGCGTCGTACCGTTCGCCGTCCGGCCCCGCGCGGTCGAACGTCGCCGTCGCGTCGGAGACGACGAGCGGCGAGAACCCGAGGTTCTCGGCCATCCGAGTCGTCGTCGAGACGCAGTGGTCGGTCGTGAGTCCGGCGACGACGAGGCGGTCGAACCCCCGTTCGCGGAGCCACGATTCGAGGCCGGTGCCGACGAACGCGCTGTTGACCCGCTTCGTGAACACCGGTTCGTCGGGGTCGGGTGCCGTCTCGGACTTCCACGCGAAGCCGTCGGCGTCGCGCCGAAGCGGCGAGTCCGCCTCCGTCGAGTCGTGCCGGACGTGGACGCGCGGCGCGTCTCGGGCGCGCCACGCGTCGAGGAGTCGCCCGGTATTTCTCTCCGCGTCGGGGTTGTTCCTCTCGCCCCACCGGGGGTCGTCGAATCCCGATTGGAAGTCCACGAGGACGAGAACGGCGTCGCCGTACTCCCGCGCGACGGACTCGTTCATGTCGGTGGGTCGGCGCAGGCGCAGTTTAACGTTCGGGAACGGCGGGACCCCACGACGGGAGAGGGGAGAGAGCGCTCGCGGTCGGTCTCAGTCCGCCCGCAGACCCACGGAGAAGCGGTCCGCGTCCTCGTCCACGGCGGCCGTCGTCAGCGCGGAGACGGAGACGGTGAGGACTAAAGAGAGGAGCATCCCCCAGAGGGCGTAGTCCCACGCGAAGTACGTCGCGCCCAGCACCGTCGCCCCGGCGACGGTCACCTCGGGGAGGAAGACGTGCGCGAGGTAGAACGCCTGTCCGCCGAGGACGCCGGCGAACATCCCCGCTCGCGTCGTGTTCGACCAGTAGAGCGCGACTATCACCGGGAACGCGAGTTGGGCGAACCCGCCGAACGCCGTGTCGCCCACCTCGACGAGCGTCCCCGGTCGAAAGAGGCTGGCGACGAACGTCAGCAGGGCGAACGCGACGACGCCGCCGCGGGCCACCCACGCCTCCCTGTCGTCCGTCGCGTCCGGGGCGACGAACGGGCGGTACAGGTCGCGGGTGAGGTACGACGACCCGGAGAGGAGCATCGAGTCCGACGACGACATCATCGCCGCCATCGCGCCGGCGACGACGAGGGCTGCGAACCACGCGGGCGTGTACTCGTTCAGGAGGACGGGGACGACGTTCGCGCCCTCGGGGACGGAGACGCCCAACCCGGCCGCCCACGACCCGAGCAGGAACGCCGGGACGAAAAGGAGGAGGACGAGTATCGGCCAGAGCGCGAACGACCGCTTCAGCACGCGGGCGTCCTTCGCCACGAAGAACCGCTGGTTTATCTGCGGGAACATGGTCACGCCGAAGGCGATGGTGACGGCGCTGGAAATCATCCACTGCGGCGAGTAGAGGCCGCCGCCGAGTGCGAGGAACTCCGGCTTCGCGGACGCCATCGACGCCGAGATGCTCCCGAGGCCGCCCGCCGCAGAGACGACCCAGACGACGGCCGCCCAGACGATAGAGAGCATGAAGACGCCCTGTAAGGTGTCCGTCCACGCGACGCCTCGGAGGCCCGCGAGGACGACGTACACGATCATGAACAGGGTGATGAGCGCCGCGCCCGCCCAGTAGGGAACTGCGCCGTTCGTCAGGCCGACGATGGCCTCGCCCGCGCCCATCTGCTGGAGCATCACGTACGGGAACAGCCAAAAGAGGCTGACGCCGGCGACGAGTGCGCGGAGGCGCTTCGACCCGAAGCGGTCCCCGAGCATCTCGCCGAGGGTCACGTACCCCCGGTTGCGGCCGATGAGCCACTGGCGGTAGCCGACGAGGTACCAGAGGATGGCGAAGAGAACGCCGTCCATCAGCCCCATCACGAGAATCCACTCCGGCCCGGCGGCGTACGCGAGGTTCGGCCCGCCGAAGAACGTGAACGCCGACAGCAGCGTCGCGAACGTCGTGAACAGGAGGACGACGGTGCCGAGCGACCGACTGGCGAGGTAGTAGTCCTCCGCGTCGCGACTCGTCAAGCGGTACGCGAGTGCGCCCACGGCGACGGAGACGACGAGGTAGGCGCCGACGACGCCGAGTTGGACCGGCAGGTCCGTCCCCGCCATCTCAGCGCACCTCCCCCGTCTCCGTCGCCATCAGCCTGTCCCACGCGCCGAGCGAGAACGCGTAGAACGCCGCCGACGCGACGAGCATCCAGCCGATGTGCCACCACAACCACAGCGGAAGTCCGGCCCACGTCGTCGCGTCGCGCCACATGAACCACGGGACGGCGAACACGACCAACAGGGCGAACACCCCGTACCAGAGGTAATCCGTCTTCAACCCCGTCATTGGAACCGACTTGTTACCCTCTCGACCTAAATGTTATCGTTCGAGATTCGATTGCGCTAACCGAAGAGAAATATTCTTCGAAAGGGCGAGTCGGGGGGACACCGACTCCCACGGGGTATAAACGCGAGTCGGGCGACTGGACCGACATGCAGACCGCCGTCCAACTGTACACCCTTCGTTCGCTGGACGCCCCGCTCCCGGAAACCGTTCGCCGCGTCGCCGAGGCGGGGTTCGACGGCGTGGAGTTCGCCGGCCTCGGCGACGACGAGAGCGCGGTCGCCGACGCGCTTTCGGACACCGGTATCGCCGCCCCGTCCGCCCACGTCGGCATCGAAGCCCTCGAATCGGACCCCGCGGCCGCCGTCGAGACGTACGGCGCGTTGGGGACCGATTCGCTCGTCGTCCCCTACCTCGACCCCGAGCACTTCGCGGACGCCGACGCCGCCGACGAAACCGCCGCCCGCCTCGACGCCGTCGCCGGGGACGTTCTCGGCCTCGGCTACCACAACCACGAACACGAGTTCGTCGAGGTGGAGGGGGAGTACGCCCTCGAACGCGTCGTCGCCGACGCCGACGTGGCACTCGAACTCGACGCGGGGTGGGCCCACGCCGCCGGCGCGGACCCCGCTTCGCTCGTGGAACGGCACGCCGACCGAATCGACGTGCTCCACCTGAAGGACGTGGTCACGGACGCGGACGCGCCGCGCGGCGGCCGGCCCGTTGACCTCGGAGAGGGCGACGCCCCCCTCGACGCCGTTCTCGACGCCGCGCGGGAGGCGTCCGTCGAGTGGGTCGTCTTCGAACACGACGACCCCGACGACCCCCTGGAATCGCTCGAACGCGCGGCGTCGTGGTTGGCGGAGCGAGGACTGTAACGCCCGAACCGACGACTTCGCGCCCGCCGTCGGAACCGACCGCCGGCGACGCATCAACGACTCTCGAATCGCGTCGCCGGTACGATAGTTATTTGCCGACAGCGAACGAAATATAAGGGTGTCATCGGGCTTCCCATGACGTCATTCACATCATCAAACCTCGAAAGGGGGGTTCATCAATGGACGATACAGCAAAATATCTCATTCACGCCGCCATCACCGCCGACGGCGTCGTCGAACGTTCGGACGTCGTCGGCGCCATCTTCGGGCAGACCGAGGGTCTGCTGGGAGACGAACTCGACCTCCGCGACCTGCAGCAGTCGTCGAAAGTCGGTCGGATAGACGTACAGATAGAGAGCGAGAACGGCCAGTCGTTCGGGCGAGTCACGATAGCGACCAGTCTCGACAAGGTCGAGACGGCCATCCTCGCCGCATCGCTCGAAACCATCACGCGCGTCGGCCCCTGCCAAGCCGACGCCAGAATCACGGACATCGAGGACGTCCGCGAGGCGAAGCGACGGGAAGTCGTCGAACGCGCCAAGGAGCTCCTCGCGGAGTCGTTCGACGACACCGTGATGACCTCCACGGAGATTCTGGAGGAGGTCAGAGAGAGCGTCCGCGTCGAGGACATCACCGAGTACGAGGGCCTCCCCGCCGGACCGCGCGTCGTCGATTCGGACGCGATAATCGTCGTCGAGGGCCGCGCGGACGTCTTGACCCTCCTAAAGTACGGCATCAAGAACGCCGTCGCCGTCGAGGGGACGAACGTCCCCGCCGACGTGGCGGAGCTGACGCAGGACCGGACGGTCACCGCCTTCCTCGACGGCGACAGGGGCGGCGAGCTCATCCTGCGGGAACTGTCGCAGGTGGGCGACGTGGACTACGTCGCGTTCGCCCCCGAGGGCACGTCCGTCGAGGACTTACCCCGCCACGAGTTGATGTCCGTTCTCCGGAACAAGATCGCGTTCGAGATGCTCCCCGACGACGGGAACTTCCGGGACGCCGCGACCGACTCCGCGGCGGACGCCGGAGGTGGGGGGACGGACCCTCGGCAGGGGTCGCCGACGACTGAGTCGGCGACTCCCACCCCCGAGATGGGGTCCGACGGAGACGAGCGAGACGAGGAATCGACATCCGACGACGCCGACGACGCGCCCGCCGAACCCCCCTCGGAGGGCGGGACGCCCCCGGAGGGCGGCGGCGAGACGCCGGACGTGGCGGTGAACGTCGCCGACGCGGAGACGGGCGAGTCCGCCGCCGTGGTGGCGACCACCGCGCGTGACGCCCCGCCCGCCGATATCGGGGGCGGGACTGCGGACTCCGCGCCCGTCGAAGCGGTGACGACGGATGCGGCCGCCGACGCGGGGGCCGGAACCGCGACGAACGGCGTGGCGACGACCGCCGACGCGGCCGCCGGCGCGTCCGAATCGTCCCCCGACTCGCCGGCCGACGAGGGGGACGCGGCGGTCGAAGACGCCAAGAAGTCGCACCCGCCGTCCCTGCGCGACCACGTCCGGGCGGTCGTCGGCGATTCGACCGGGACGGTCCGCCTCCTCGACGACGAGTTGCGGACTGTCGCGGAAGCGCCCGCCGGAGACGCGTTCGACGCGGTCGAGAGCGCCGAATCCGCGCCGTACGCGGTCGTCCTCGACGACGAACTCTCGCAACGCGTCCTCGATGTGGTCGCGCAACGCGGCGTCAGTCACGCCGTCGCCGCGTCCACCGGCGAGTTCGTGAAGCGACCGGTCGGCGTCCGGGTCCTCGCCGCGTCGGACCTGTTGGCCGCCGCCGAGTGAGGGCGTCCGCCGCCCTCGCCGCGCCCGATGAGTTCTCTCAGACGGTTCGCTCGTAGACGAGTGCGTCGCCCGACTCGAAGAAGTCCCGACGCCGCCCGGCGACTTCGAACCCGTGCGCCTCGTAGAGCGACCGGGCCGCCCCGTTGTCGGGCGCGACGGTGACGGTGACCCGCGTACCGGGCGGTCGCTGTCGGAGGTACGCCGTCAGGAGGTCAGACGCGCGCCCCTCGCGGCGGCGGGCGGGGGCGACGACCACCTCCGCGACGTGGCCCTCGCCGTCGGAATCGACCGCGAGAAGGTAGCCCGCCGGCCGGTCCGCCGTTCCGTCGCCGTCGGCGGAGACGAGGAGCGTTCCGACGCCGCCCGCCGGGACCGCACCGCCCTCGTCGCCCGACGCCACCGAGGCGTCGAGGAGCGACGGCGACGGTTCCGCGAGGTGCGACTGGAGGGAGGAGAGCGCGGACCGGTCGGACGGGCGGGCCGGTCGGACGGGCATCAGACGAGTGCGGCGAGGGCGACGACGGTGCTGACGAGTGCGCCGACGACGGTGGCCGCGAAGTTCACCGCCTCGTTGCCGATGCGGTCGCCCTCCACCGTCGCGCCGAGGAGGCTATCGACGGTCATGCCGACGACGCCGCCGAGGAGGACGACCGACGCGCCCGCGAGCGCCACGTCCGAGAAGACGACGTAGGCGAAGGCGGCGACGATGCCCGCGCCGGCGACGCCGGCGAGTTCGCCCTGCCACGTCACGCCGCCGTCGGTGCCGGGCGCGACGGTTTCGAACGTCGTGATGAGGCGGGGGTTGTCGTACAGCCCGCCGATTTCCGAGGAGAGCGTGTCGCTCATCGCCGCCGCCAGCGACCCGGCGAAGGCGTACTGGAAGACGCTCGCGCCGACGGGAAGCCACGGACTCGCGGCGAACAGGACGACGGCGACGAGGGCGACGGCGGCGTTGCCGAGGACGTTGCCGGTGCCGCGCGCCCCGTCGTTGTCCTCGGCGACGCCGCGGTCCTTCTTCGCGTCGTACTTGAACTTCGCCGAGAGGCCGCCGATGGCGAAGAAGGAGATGAGGACGGCGAACCAGCCGAACCCGCCGAAGACGATGGTGAGAAGCCCGAGGAGGACGCCCGTCAGCATCCCCGGGACGGACGCCGTCCCCAGCGCGTACGAGACGTAGCCGAAGAAGACGGTGACGACCAGGGCGAGGGTGATTTCGACCGGCGCGACGGAGTCGGCGAGGAAGTCGAACAGCCACAGCAGGAGTCCCGCAGAGAGCATCACGAGCGGGTCGTCCTGCTCGAAGAGGACTTCGCGGACCAGCGCCGCGACGAGGGCGGCGGCCGCCGCGAGGAAGGCGAAGCGCGGGAGGAGAACCTCCGCGCCGACGTACGACGCGACGGCGGCCTGCGCGAGGACGCCCGCGAGGAAGCCGCCGAAGACGAAGCCGGCGGTGCCGAGGAACGGGTCGTCCGACGTCTCGGCGACCAGCTCCGCGCCGAGGTTGCCGTAGGCGAGGACGACGACGGCGGCGACGAACAGGTCCACCGGGAGGTCCATCACGGTGGCGAAGATAGCCAGTCCGGCCGCGGCGAGCGCGAACCCCGCGAGGCCGTTCAGCCGGCCGTCCTGTCGGTCTCCGGGTCGGGCGAACAGCTCGAACAGCGGACCGTCGGTGATGACGAACGCGGCGAACAGTGCGACGGCCGCGAACGGTGCGAACGCCGCACCGTTCAGCGCCGGCGCCGCCAGAGCCAGCGTCCCCACCACGGCGAACCCACCCGCTCGCCGAAGCGTCGAATGCACACCGTTCGATATCTCAGACTCGCACTTAACGCTCCCGACATTGCCCGTCTCCGTCTGACGGTTCCGGCGCGGCCGGGCGGCCGGGGCGACGGTTCGCCCGAATCGGTGGGATTTACTCGCGCCGCCACGGAGCATGCGGCGTGGGACTGTACGACCGGTACCTCGCCCTCCGCCACAGACGACACGAGTCCGACCCCCCGGAGCACGTCGCGGTGGTCATCACCGAACGCGACCTGTTGGAGCAGGGCGCGTACGACACGTTAGAGGAGTTCCTCGACTGGGCGTTCGAGTACGGCGCAGAACAGGTCACCGTCTCGGTGAGCGTCCTCGACGAAGCCGTCGTGCCGACGCTCGAACGGGAACTCACCGAGGTGCAGAGTCCGCGAACGCTCGCCGTCCGTGGGCCGGGCGACACGGAACGCGTCGATACGCCCGTGCAGGTGAGCATCGGCCTCGGCGGCAAACACGAGTTCGCCGAGGCCGTCCGCTCCATCGCCGCGGAAGTCGAAGCGGGGAGGCTCTCGCCCGACGACGTGGACGAGGAACACGTCGAGGAGCGACTCGTCTTCCCCGACGAACCCGACCTGGTGCTGAAGACCGGCGCGGAACGGCTCTCGGACTTCATGATATGGCAGTCCGTCTACTCGGAGCTGTACTTCACCGACGTGAACTGGCGGGACTTCAGGAAGCGGGACTACCTGCGGGCGGTGCTGGATTACCAGAACCGACAGCGGAGATTTGGTCGCTAAACCGAATCACGCCGGACCAAAGTCCAGCGGCGGTTCGGCCGGTAGGCCGAACGCTGTTGCGAGGGATGCGAGCAACAGAAATTCGGCCGTTAGGTCGAACTCCGTCGGTCCGTTCGCTTCGCTCGCCTCCCGACGGGTTACGCCGTCAGTCCGCGACTTCCTCGCCCTGACGCTCCAACTCCGCGGTGACCTGTTGCGCCCCCGCGGAGGACAACTGCTCCCGGAGGCGGCCCGCGACGGTGCGCGCCTCGGCGAGTTCCGTCTCGGCAACGGCGCGGACGAGGGCCACCGCGCGTTCCGACCGGGTGCGCTGCCACGACATCTCGCGGGACTCGTACGTCCGGAGGCCGCGGAGGAAGTCGGCCTTCGAGAACTCCGGCCAGTAGGGCGCACAGAAGTAGACGGCCGCCTCGTTGCCGTTGGCATGCCACGGGAGGAAGTTCGAGGTGCGCTCGTCGCCCCCGGTGCGGATGATGAGGTCCACGTCGCGGGCGGGTTGGCGGTACAACCGTTCGTCTATCTCCTCGATGCCGATGTCGTCGGACGAGAGGTCGCCGCGTTCGACGGCGCGGGCAACGTCGCGGGCCGCCCCAAGGAGTTCCGCGCGCCCGCCGTACGCGAGAGCGATGTTCAACCGGAAGCCGTCGTACTGGTTGGTTCGACTCTCGGCGTACTCGACGGCCTCCTGCATTCTGTCCGGGAGGAGGTCCACCTCACCGATGGCGGAGATTCGGACCTCGCCGTCGTGGACCCGGTCGGCGTCCGCGAACTCGTACAGTTTCGACTCGATGAGGTCGAAGAGCGCTTCGAGTTGGTCCTCGGGGCGGTCGAAGTTCTCCGTCGAGAAGGTGTACAGCGTGAGTTCCTCGACGCCGAGCTCGTCGCACCAGTTGAGGACCTGTTCGGTCGTCTTCGCGCCCTTCCTGTGGCCGTCGGACACGTCGTCTCCGCTCTTCCGCGCGTACCGTCGGTTCCCGTCTTGGATGATGGCGACGTGGTCGGGACCGTCCCCGACCTCTCGCCGGAGCATCTGCTCGTACGCGCTGGCGAACCGCCGACGAGCCCACTGCAACATATACGACGTACATCCGCCGCAAGAGGTATGTGTCTTTTCGTTGCCGTGAACTGTTTGCACGGGGACACGTCCCGGGGCGACCGTCGGGGTTGGCGGAAACCGCCACCCGTTTATCCCGGGACGACGAGTTTCGCCCATGACCGACGTCGTAGACGACGACCTCTACAAGCGCACGATGGCGCTCCTCGAACCGGGCGATATCGAACTCGTGGGCGCCATCGTCCACACCGACCTCGGCGGGCAGGAGGACTTGGAGATGCAGGAACTGACCGTCGACGCGAACGAAGTCATCGCGGCGCACGCCGGGAAGGGAGAGACGTACATCTACGCCGGCAACGACGACACGGACTTCGCCTCCAACCAGTTCCAAGGCCTGGCGCTGGACGACGAGGAGTTCGTCTGGGAGTGCCAGCAGTTACTCCGGAACGGGACGTTCGACATCGTATTCTACTACGAGGCCACCGCCGACCACGACGCCGTCGTCGAGGAACTCGAAGAACTGGCCCACGTCGAACGCGTGATGCCCGTCCCCTGAGACCGGACGTACACGGTTGACCGGGCTGAACCGGCCGTTAGACCCCCCGAAACGTCACCTGCTTCGAGACGCTTATCCATCCGGACTACCGAAACAGACGTAATGAGTAGGGCCGACGCCGACGTCGAGGACCTGACGGGACTCGACCGAGCCATCGTCAACGCGTTCCAAGGGGGGTTCCCCGTGGTCGAACGCCCGTTCGAACCGGCCGCCGCGGCACTCCGCGAACGCGGCGTCGAGGTGACCGCCGAAGAACTTCTCGAACGCGTCCGGCACCTCGACGAGTCGGGCGTCCTCACCCGGTTCGGCGCACTCGTCAACGCCGAGGAGATAGGCGGGACGGCGACGCTCGTCGCCATGCACGCCCCCGAGGACCGGTTCGACGAGGTGGTCGAGAACGTCAACGCCCACCGCGAAGTCGCGCACAACTACGAACGCGAACACCCGCACCTCAACGTCTGGTTCGTCGTGAGCGTCGCCGACGAGGCGCGCGTCGAGGAGGTTCTCGCCGAGATAGAGGCGGAGACGGGGCAACCGACGTACAACCTGCCGAAGAAGCGCGAATTCCGCGTGGAGGCGAAGTTCATGCTCGACGGCCCCGTCCCCGACGGCGACGTGGACCTCTCGCACCTCGGCCCCGAGGTGGACCCCGAGTCGCGGCGGACGCTGACGCCCGCGGAACGCGACTTGGTGTTGGAGATTCAGGGCGGCCTCCCCGTCACGGAGACGCCGTACGCCGACGTGGCCGAGGCCATCGGCGCGGAGACGGAGTGGGTCGTCCGGACGATAAAGCGGTTCGAGAGGGAGGGGAAAGTTCGGCGCGTCGGCGTCATCCCCAACCACTACGCCCTCGGCTACACGGAGAACGGCATGACCGTCTGGAACGTCCCGGACGAGGTGGTCGAAGAGGTCGGCCCCGCCGTCGCCGGCCTCGACTTCGTGACCCACTGCTACCGGCGGCCCCGCCACGAGGGCGTCTGGCCGTACAACTTCTTCGCGATGACCCACGGTCGGAGCGAGGAGGAGAGCGAGGCGCGAATCGAACGGGTGCGCGAGGAGATGGAGACGTACTGGGACGTGGGCGACGACGACTGGGACACCCTGTTCTCGACGCGCATCCTGAAGAAGACGGGCATCCGGATGGACGAACGCGCGGAGGCGAACACCGAGTGAGACGGCACACGGAGGGAGAAAACGAGTGATACCGCTGTACCACGACTTCGCGGGCGAGACGGTCCTCGTCTTCGGCGGCGGACGCGTCGGCGCGCGGAAGGCGCGCCGGTTCGCCGCGGAGGCGGAGGTTATCGTCGTCAGTCCCGACTTTGCGGACGAGGAGTTCGGCGGGGCCGAACGCGTCCGCGAGGCTCCGAGCCCCGAAGACGTCGAATCGTGGGTCGCCCGGACGGACCCCGCCCTCGTCGTCGCCGCGACGGACGATGAGGCGGTGAACGAGGCGGCCGAACGCGCCGCCCGAGAGCGCGGCGCGTTGGTCAACCGCGCCGACGAGAGCGGCGGCCGGGACGCCGGGAGCGTCGTCGTCCCCGCGACGGCGACGGACGGCGACGTGACGGCGGCCATCTCCACCGGCGGCGCGAGTCCCGCCCTCGCGAAGTACCTCCGCGAACGCGTCGAGTCGGAACTCGACGGCGCGGGGGCGATGGCCGACCTGACCGGCGACCTGCGGGCGGAACTGAAGCGTGACGGCTACGCGCCGGAGAAGCGCCGAGACGCCGTGCGAGCGGTCGTACGGTCTCCGCGCGTTTGGAAGGCTTTACGTACGGGGGAATCTAATCCCCGCCAAGAGGCAGACCGCGTGATACGTAACACGATGGGGGGTGACCGATGAGAGACGCCGGAGTGATAACCGGCGTCCGCGTCTCGCACGAGTCTGCGAGCATCGAGGAGATAGAGTCCGCATCGACGACCGACGCCGAGGACGTCGTCGAGTGTCTTCTCTCCCGCGACGGCGTCGAGGAGGCGTTCGCTATCCAGACCTGCAACAGGGCGGAGGCGTACGTCGTCACCGACGCCGTCGCGCGGGGGCGGGCCGCCCTCGACGACTTCGCGCCCGACGTCCGCGACGGCGCAGTCGTCGAGATGGACCACGAGCAGAGTCTGCGGCACCTCATGCGGGTCGCCGCCGGACTCGAATCGCTCGTCCTCGGCGAGGACCAGATTCTCGGCCAACTCAAGCGCGCCGCCGAGTCGGCGCGGGAGGCCGGGGCGGTCGGACCGGTCCTCGACGACGCCCTGACGAAGGCGGTTCACGTCGGCGAACGCGCGCGGACGGAGACGCGCATCAACGAGGGGGCCGTCTCCCTCGGGTCGGCGGCGGTCAAACTCGCGGCGTCCGAGGTGGACGTGGCGGGGGCGACCGCACTCGTCGTCGGCGCGGGCGAGATGGGCCGCCTCGCCGCGGAGGCGTTGGCCGCCGCGGACGTCGAGGAAGTCGTCGTAGCGAACCGGACGCTCTCGAACGCCGAACACCTCGCGGAGTTGGTGGACAGTCCCGCCCGCGCCGTCCCGTTGGACGCCGTCGAGGGCACCGTCGCGGAGGCGGACGTGGTCATCACCGCCACCGGGAGTCCGACGTACGTCATCTCGGAACCCGAGGTTGCGGACGCGGGCGAGACGATGCTCATCGACATCGCCCAACCCCGCGACGTGGACCCCGCCGCGGACGAGGTGGCGGGCGTCGTCGTCCGCGACATCGACGCCCTCGAAGCGGTGACCGACGAGACGCGGACGCTCCGCGAGGAGGCGGCGCGCCGCGTCGAGGCGATGATAGACGACGAGTTCGACCGCCTCCTGGACTCCTACAAGCGAAAGCGCGCCGACGAGGCCATCGGCGCGATGTACGAGTCCGCCGAACGCGTCAAGGAGCGAGAGGTCCAGACCGCCCTCTCAAAACTGGAGTCGCAGGGCTCTCTCACGCCGGAGCAACGCGAGACGGTGGCGTCGATGGCGGACGCACTCGTCGGGCAGTTGCTCTCGGCGCCGACGAAGAGTCTCCGCGACGCCGCCGCCGAGGACGACTGGTCCACCATCCAAACCGCCATGCGACTGTTCAACCCCGACTTCGAGGGCGAGATGCCCCGCTTCTCGGGCGGCGACGCCTCGGAGGAGTCGTCCGAGGGACGACCGGACGGCGTTCCGGCCGACGCGAACCCGAGTCCCGACGAGGACATCCCGCAGCACGTCCTCGAAAGCCTGTCGGACGACTGACGGGGAGAAGCGTTATCCCGAATCCGTCCGACACTCTCTCACATGGCAGACCTGCTCAGCGACGACGAGATACAGCGAAAGCTCCCGAAGGGGTGGGACCGCGAGGGAGACGAGATAACGAAAACGTACGAGTTCGACGACTACCTGAAGGGAATCGAGTTCGTCACCCGCGTCGGCGAGGTGGCCGAAGAGGAGTTCCACCACCCGGAGATTCGCGTCGGGTACAAGGAGGTCGAAGTCCGCCTGACGAGCCACGAGGAGGGCGGCATCACGGACAAGGACATCCGTCTGGCCGGCCTGTTCGACGACGAGGTGTAGTCCGTTGCGCGCGGCGTACGTCTTCAAGGTGCGATTCGCCCTCGAAACCGCTCCGGGCGTGGAGACGGATCCGCGAGCGTTCGACGCCGTCGTCGAACTGGACGCGGACCCCCCCGGCGAGGGCGATTGGCTGTTCTTCCGGGACGCCCTCTGGCGCGGCGAGGTCAACGACGAGCGATACGCCCGCGAACTCGCCGCCGAGTGGCTCTCGGCCCCCGTCGAGTCCGTCTCGTTCAGGGAGTTGCGGACCGACGAGGAGTACCTCGACGCGTTGAAGTCGGAGATCGCCGACAACCTCGACCTGTTCAACTCCGACGCGGTAGACGAAACGCTCACGAAGTACCTCGGCAGTTCGATACACGTCAGGCCGTGAAGAGGCCGTGGAAGGCGGCCGGGCGGCGGTCGTTCCCGGCGGCGCGAACGGGCGCAACAGACTTATCTCGTCGCTACCTATCGGTTCGTCCATGATTGCCGACGCGTACGACTTCTGGCTGTTCGACCTCGACGGGACGGTCGTCGACGTCGAGTGGTCGTACACCCGCGAGACGTTCGACCGGGTCGGCGACCGGTTGGGCCGGGGGTTCACCGACCGCGAGGCCGAGATCCTCTGGCACGGCCTCGGCGGCGCGCGCGACCCGCGACTCCGCGAGTGGGGTCTCGACCCCGAGGAGTTCTGGGACGCCTTCCACGCCGTCGAGGACCCGCAGGCCCGCGCCGAGGCGACGTTCCTCCACGACGACGCCGCGGCCTTGGTGGCCGACCTCCGGTCGCAGGGCGTGCCGGTCGGAGTCGTGACGCACTGCCAGCAGTTCCTCACGGACCCCGTGGTGGACTATCTCGACATCCGGGAGTGGTTCGACACCATCGTCTGCTGTACGGCCGACCTCGGGTGGAAACCCGACCCCGCGCCGGTCCGACACGCCATCGAACGGTTGGGCCTCGACCCGGACGACGCGGGGGCGGGCGTCCTCGCCGGCGACGGCGCGAGCGATATCGGCGCGGCGTGGAACGCCGGCCTCCACGGCATCCACGTCGAACGGCACCCGCCCGAACGGCGCGGCCGGTGCGTGCTGGCCGACTACCGCGTCGAGTCGTTCGCCGACCTGGGTTCCGACGTCGCCGCCGACGGCGGCTTCGAACGGTAACTACGCTCGATTCGGGTACGACTCGTCGGCTGCGCCGTCCCTCGCCGCTCTGATTCCGATTTCACCCCGACTGGAGACGGTGAACTCCCACGACCGGTACGGGAACCGAACCTGCACGTCGTAGTCACAGTCGTCGCTTGGCGGGCGGAGCAACGCGTCCAACACGTCGGCGTCCACGGTCGGATACAGCGGTCCCGTCTCGTCGGCGTCTCGACCGGTGTAGGCGGCCAACGCGACGACGATGCTCGTGCTGAGTTCGTCGTCGGTCTCCCAGTCGTGCGCGGTGACGAACTCCCACTCGCCGCCGTCGGGCCGGGGTTCTCTCTCCTCCTCGTTCGCTCTGCCCCGCCGGGCGAGCGTCCTCGCCTCCGCTATCACCCGCGCGAAGTCGCCCGGGTCGGCCTTCCGAACGTACGTCTCGACGCGGGCGGCGGCCGCGTCGGAGCGAACGTCGTCCCACTCCTTGGCGGTGAACAGGACGATGGAGACGGCCGGGTGCGCGCGGCGCGCGGCCGCGACGAACGGCGTTCCGTCCGGCATGGCGACCGAGTCGCTGACGATACAGTCCACGCGCCGGGAGTCGAGGACGGCCATCCCCTCGGGACCCGACGCAGCGGTCACCACCGTCACGTCGGCGTCGCCGGCCCGTCGGAACGACGCCCGGGATAACTCCAGCACGCTCGGGTCGTCGTCCACGTGCAACACTGTCTGGGCCGGTATCATGACAGTACCTACCAAGAGGGGTACATAGCGTTTTCCCTCGAACGCGGCAGGCGACCGCCACTTTCCGGGGTTCGAGGGCGTTCGGCGGCGCTCGGAGGGACTCGGCGGCGGTCAGTCGCGGTCGTAGCCCGCGAGCGAATCGAACACGTCCCCGGCGTCGTCAATCGCGCGTTCGAACTCGCGGACGCCGGCCTTCTCCGTCCTGTCGGGGTTCGCCCAGACGCGGACCGTCTCCGTCCCGAGGGGGACGAACCCCAAATCGAGGGACTCGGCGGTCTGCCGCAGGCCGAGGCCCGCGTCCGCGTTCCCGTCTACGACGGCGCGGGCGGGGCTCTCGTACGCCTTCGTCCCCAGTTCGTAGCCGTCGATGGCGTCGGTCAGTTCGGTGCTCGTCGTCTCCCTGTCGGCCGCCACCTCGGCCACCGCGTCGTCCAGACTCGCGCGGAGTCCGGAGTTGGTGTCGCGGTTGACGAACCGCAGGTCCTCGTCGGCGAGGTCCGCGAGACCGGTCACGCCGTCGGGGTTGCCCGGCGGGACGACGAGTCCCCACTCGCGCGTCCACCCGCCGAGTTCGACCGCCTCCACCTCGCGGTCGCTCGGCCCCGCGACCACCGCCGCGTCGGGCACGCCGCCGCGGAGGCGTCTGCGGCCGTCTCGGCTCCCCACCGCGAGGTATCGCGGTCGTTCGAGTCTGTCGAGGATGCGCGAGAGGGCGGGGTCGTCCTCGCCGACGCCGAACAGCGTCGGGGGGCGAACGTCGGGCGAGAACAGGCGCACCTCGACCGATTCGCCCTCGGCGAGGTACTCCGTGTCCGGGTGGACCTCCACCACGCCGTCGGCCTCGACCAAGGAAGTGGTCGCGCCGCTTCCCTTGTCCACGGGGTACACCAGCGTCTCGCCCGCCTCGTCGTCGGCGGTTTCACCAGACTTCGTCTGGTGGCCAGCCGAACTTCGTTCGGCGGCGTCACCGCCTCCGCTTCGGGCCGTTGCCGGCCCGCTTTCGACGAGGCCGACGGGCATCAGACGGAGTCGCCCCTCGCCGTAGCGTTCGCGGACGGCCATCGACCCCTCGACGGTCGCGGTGCGGGGTTCGGGGAGGCCGGCGGCGCGGCGGACGGCGGGCGCGACGAACGTCTGGAAGATGGTGAGTGCGGAGACGGGGTAGCCCGGCAGACCGACGTACGCGGAGTCGCCGACGCGCCCGACGAGCATCGGCTTGCCCGGTTTGACCGCGACGCCGTGAAGCAGGAGTTCGCCGCGTTCCTCGATGACGCGGTAGATGACGTCCACGGCGGAGGCGGACGTCGAACCCGACGAGAGCACCAAGTCGCACTCCTCGGCGGCCTCCACGAGGATTCGCTCCATCTCCTCGTAGTCGTCGCCCGCGTGGGGGTAGAGGCGCGCCTCGCCGCCCGCCTCCTCCACGGCCGCGGCGGTGGTGTAACTGTTCACGTCGTATATCTGTCCGGCTTCGCTCCGCAGTTCCTCGCCCGGGCGGACGAGTTCGTCGCCCGTCGAGACGATGCCGACGGTCGGTCGCCCCCGGACGGGCACCTCGTTGATTCCGAGCGCCGAGAGCAGGCCGATCTCGCGGGGGGTGACGCGTGTTCCGGGTCCCAACGCCCGCGCGCCGGCGGCCACGTCCGCGCCGGCGAGCATCACGCTGTCGCCCGGCGCGACGGCCGTCCGCACGACGACCCGCCCGTCGCGTTCCTCCGTCCGTTCGACGACGACGACGGCGTCCGCGCCGGGCGGCATCACCGCGCCGGTGGAGATTTCGGCCGCCTCGCCCTCGCCGACGGTCACGTCCGGTTCCGCGCCGGCGTGGACCGCGCCCACGAGGTCCAACTTGACGGGGTCGGCCTCGTCCGCGCCGAAGGTGTCCCGGCCGCGGACGGCGTACCCGTCCATGCTCGCGCGGTCGAACCCCGGCACGTCCAACTCGGCGTCGATTCGCTCCGCGAGGACGCGCCCCCGCGCCTCCGAGAGGGGGACCGTCTCCGGGTCCGGTTCGAGGTCCAACGACGCGATGGCCTCGTGGGCCTCCTCCGGCGGTGCTAAATCGCGGAACTCCTTGCGCGAGCTCACGCGGACCACTCCCAGTCTTCGACGGCGACGGTCTCACCCTCGGCGTACCCCTCGCGGTCCTCGGGGACGACGACCCACCCGTCCGCGAGGGCGACGGAGGAGAGGACGCCCGACCCGGAGGCGCGGGTGGGGGTGGCGACCCGGTCGTTCTCGCCCTCCTCGGCGTCCAGACGGACGCGAGCGAACGTCCTGACGCCGGGTTCGCTCGGGATCTTGCGTTCCAGTCGGGCTTCGACGGTCGGGAACGGCGAGTCGGGCAGGCGGCCGACGCGCTTGAGCAGTGGCCTGAGGAACTGCACGGCGTTGACGATGCAGGCGACGGGGTAGCCAGGGAGCATCACGACGGGCGTCTCCTCGACGATACCGAGGGCGACGGGGTGGCCGGGTTTGAGGGCGACGCCGTGGACGAGAACCTCGCCGAGTTCCGCCACCACCTCGGGCACCAAGTCGCGTTCGCCGACGGACGACCCGCCGGTGGTGACGACGATATCCTTCGTCAGGTCGCGTTGGATGGCCGCGCGGAGGGCCGCCTCATCGTCGGTGACGACGCTCCGGTACGTGGGGACGCCGCCCCACCGGTCCACCAGACGGGTGACGGTCAGCCCGTTCGTCTCGACTATCTCGCCGGGGTCGGGGTCGTGTTGGACGAGTTCCTCGCCCGTCGGAATCACGCCGACGGTCGGCCGTTCGTAGACGGACACCTCGTCTACGCCGACCGATTTGAGGAGGCCGAGGTCCGACGGCCGGAGTCTGTGGCCGGCGTCGAACAGGTGTTGCCCCTCCGCGACGTCCTCGCCGACCGGGCCGACGTTCTCGCCCTCGGTGACGGCGTCGAACACTTCGAGTTCGTCGCCGACCGCCTCCGTCTCCTCTATCATCACGACGGCGTCCGCGCCCGGCGGGAGTTCGCTCCCCGTGTGGACCCGAACCGCCTCGCCGGGGGCGACTTCCGCGTCGGGTTCGGCCTCCGCGGCCCCGACGCGGAGAATCTCGGGCGACCGACCCGACGCGCCGAACGTGTCCCGCGCGCGCACCGCCCATCCGTCCATTGCCGCCCGGTCGTACCCGGGGACGGGCCGCGGCGACGCGACCGGTTCCGCCAGCGCCCGTCCGTCCGCGGGTCCGAGGGGGAGTCGTTCCGTCCGTTCGTGGGGCGTCGCCGCCGAGAGAAGCGTCTCCCGGGCGGCGGCGACCCGCGTCCGGTCTTTGAACCCGGCGGCGCGTCGGTCCGCCCCGTGGTCGTCCGAATCGGAGTCCGCTGCGTCCATGTCAGACCGTTGCGCGCCCGGAACCAAAAAGGGGCGTAGCGCCGGGCGGACCGTCCGTCCGGAAAAGGCCTTACGGCCGGAATCGACAGCCGCGACCGGGGGGTTTTAGCCCGAGGCACACTTACGTCGGCGTATGTCTGCACTGCGGGACGCGCTTCAGGAACTCCCCGACGCGGTGTTCGCCGACCTGTTGGAATCCGAAGACGCGTACCTCCTCGTGTTGGACCTCCCCGGCGTCACGGCGGAGACGGCCGAAATCGGAGTCGAAAGCGGCCGCCTCACCATCGAGGCGCGACGCGAGAAGTGGCTTCCGGCTGAGTTTCAGTACGTCCGCGAGGACCGGTCGCTGTTCCTCGACGCCGAACTCCCCCTCCCGCCGGACGCCACCGGCGCGGGGGCGAACGCGGAGATGGAACGCGGCGTCCTCACGATTCGCCTCCCCAAGCGAACCGCCGCGCCCGAACGAACCATCCCGATTACCGCTGACGAGGACGGCGTCTGACCTCGCGGTGAGGTGGTGACGCTGGTCAACTTACGCGCGTACTGGCGGTTCCTCGTCGTCGTCTACCAGTTCTTCCCGCTGATAGTCGCCTACGCGAGAGACCGCCGTCGCTTCTTCCTGTTCGGCGGGTCCCGGAGCGTCACCCCCGACATGCGGGTGCGGCGGGCGGGGATTCTGCTCGACTCGCTTCTGACGCTCGGGCCGACGTTCATCAAACTCGGCCAACTGCTCTCGACGCGCCCGGACATCCTCCCGCCGGAGTACATCGAGGTGCTGTCGAGTTTGCAGGACGACGTGCCGCCGGCCCCGTGGGAGGAGTCGAGTCAGGTCCTGGAGGCGGAACTCGGCCCCGTCTCGGAGGCGTTCGACGTGTTCGACCCCGACCCGATAAGCGGCGCGAGTCTCGGGCAGGTGTACACCGCCGAGTACGACGGCGACCCCGTCGCGGTGAAGGTTCGCCGCCCCGGCATCGAGAAGCTCGTGGAGGCGGACCTCCGGGTCGTCCGGTGGTCGCTGCCGGTCGTCAGGCGCTTCATCGGGGAGGGACGGGCGTTCTCCCTCGAAAATCTCGCCGACGAGTTCGCGAAGACCATCCGACAGGAGATGAACTACAGCCGCGAACGGCGCATCCTCGATCAGATTCGGTCGAACTTCCGGGGCGACGACGCCATCCGCATCCCCGCGCCCGTCGAGGAACGCTCCGGGCCACGCGTCCTCACGATGGAGTACCTCCCGGGGACGAAGATAAACGACGTCGCGGCCCTCGACGAGATGGGCATCGACCGGACGGAACTGGCGACGACGCTCCAACGGGTCTACCTGCAGATGATAATCGACGACGGCGTCTTCCACGCCGACCCCCACCCGGGGAATCTGGCGGTGGACGACGAGGGGCGCATCATCTTCTACGACTTCGGGATGTCCGGAAAGGTCGAACCGTTCATCCAGGACAAGATCGTGGACTTCTACGTCTCCATCGCCAACCAGGACATCGACGGCATCCTGGACGCCCTCATCGAGATGGGGACGCTCTCGCCGGAGGCCGACCGGCAGGTGATGGGCGACGTGATGGAACTGGCCATCGCCGACGCCCGCGGCGAGGACATCGAACAGTACCGCGTCCAGCAGATAATCGAGCAGGTGGAGTCGACCATCTACGAGTTCCCCCTCCGCCTGCCCCGCAATCTCGCCTTGGTCCTCCGCGTCGCTACCGTCGTCGAGGGCGTCTGCGTCACGTTGGACCCTAACTTCGACTTCATCGCGGTGGCGACGGCGTACCTCCGCGAGGAGGGGTACTACGAGGAGACGGCCAGAGAACTGGCCAGAGACGCGGGCAGGCAGGCCAGAGACACCTCGCAGGCGCTGTTCACCGTCCCGCCGAAGCTCGACCGGACGCTCGACCGCCTCGAACGGGAGAACCTCAGCGTCAACATCCGCGTCGAGGACAAAAACGGCGTCTTCGACCGACTCGCGCGCCGCATCGCCTACAGCATCCTCCTCGCCGTGGGCGCGCTCTCGACGTCGATTCTGTACGCGTTCGAGGGGACGAGCGTCGTTCCCGCCGCCGTCGCCGCCCTGCTCACGATTCCCGTCGCCGTCCTCCTGTACCGGTCGTTCCGGTCGAAGCGAGGCGTTCGCGCCACGCCGCAGTTCACCCGCCAGAACCTCCGCGAACGCCGCGGCGACGAGTGACGCGTCGGTATCAGACCTGAGTTTCGGGAGGATGCGTTTATACTGGAGGAGTTTCCATACGCACGGTATGACTCGCTGGCGGGCCGTGCTAGCCGGGTTCGCGCTAGCGGCGTGTAGCGAAGCGCTCGTCTTCGCGATCACGGGTCGCGTGACGCTCGTCGGTGGCCTCGCCGGAAGCGTGTTCGCCGGGTACGTCGTCGGCCCCGAATCCTCCGACGGGGCGTGGCACGGCCTCCTCTCCTCTCTGGCGTGGGGGACGCTCCTCATCCCCGGACTCGTCGTCCTCGCGGTGACGGGCGACGGGACGCTCCCGTTTCCCTACGAGTATCTCGCCCCGTTCTTCACCACGCCGGGCGCGGCGACGACCGGAATCCTCCTCTCCGTGACGCTTCCGAACGCCGTCGCGGGGACGGTCGGCAGTTTCGTCCGCCGACACCGCGAGGACCGCCTCTCCGGCGGCGACGGCCCGGCGGCGGACGGCCGGGTGACGACCGACGGCGGAACGGAGGGCAACGTCGGGTGGTTGGGGACGGACCCGAACGAAGAGACGTGACGGCGGGAGACCGAACGCGGCGGAAGGCGCGAGGGACGACGTCGCTCCGTTGGCTGAGGGAACTCCGAACGTTCGAGCGACGCGTACCGCCTACTCGGCGTCGGACTCGTCGTCGTCGCGGGCGATGTCGTACAGGCGGAAACCGAGTTGCGCCATCGCCTTGTCGGCTTTCAGTCGGCCGAGGTGGTCGCTGACGGCCGCGGCGTCGAACTCCGCGGTGTCGTCGACCGACGCCGAGAGGTCGTCCGGGGAGACGCCGTTCTCCAACGCGTCCAACAGAACGGCGTACGCCGTGATGCGCGAGGAGAGTCGTTCCACGTCGTCTCGGTCGCCGGGTGGCGACAGTTCGGCCTCCAGTTTCCGTTCGGCGGCGAGGGCGTCGCGGGGGTCGATGCCGAGTTCGGCCGCCGCGGCGCACACCTCCGGAACGTCGACGTCGAGGCGACGACTCACCGCGCGAACCGCGCCTAACGCGGCGGAGAACGCGCCGTGACGCTCCATCGCGTCCGCCCCGACGCCCCGGAGGAGCGACCGGGCGAGTTCCGTCCCCGCGGGGACCGAGAGTCGCCTGACCACCGTCTCGACGGGGTCCGCGGCGGAGGCAGAAGGGGGTGTGGACGCTCGCATACCCCCGATCCGCCGTCCGAGTATGTATAGACTCGGACGCAGTTATCGGGAGAGAGAACGGTGGGAGTCGAAATCGGGCGTCCCGGGGGCCCGGACCGCAGGTCGGAGAGAGGTGTTCTCGGGTGTCACGCGTCGCTATCGCCCCTCGCGGCGTTTCCAAACCGTTTATACCCACAACCCGATAACGCGGAGATATGGCGAAAGAGCAGAAGCAGGTCCGCGAACTGCAGGAAGGAAGTTACGTGATGATGGACGACTCTCCCTGTAAGATAAACGCCTACAGCACCGCAAAGCCCGGCAAGCACGGCAGCGCGAAGGCCCGCATCGAGGGCAAGGGCGTCTTCGACAGCCGGAAGCGTTCGCTCTCCCAACCGGTCGACGCGAAGGTGTGGGTCCCCATCATCGAGCGGAAGCAGGGGCAGGTCGTCTCCGTCACCGACGACGACGCTCAGATCATGGACCTCGACACGTACGAGACGTTCACGATGCGCATCCCCGAGGGCGAGGACCTCTCGCCCGAAGACGAGATAGAGTACCTCGAGTACGAGGGACAGCGGAAGATCGTATAATCGAGATGTTCCCCGGGGCGACCGAGTCGCGTGACGACGCCGCGTACGTCGTCGTGGGCGCCCCGCTGGATATCTCGACTTCGTTTCGACCGGGGACCAGATTCGGCCCCGAGAGGATCCGGCGGTTCGCCCGGACGTTCGACGACTACGACCGGCGAACCGGCCTGCGCTTTTCCGACCTCCGAGTGCACGACGAGGGCGACGTCCACCCGTGGGACGACGCCGAGGCGTACGTCGAGTGGGTGAGCGGTACGCTCACGGACGCGGTGTGGGACGACGCCGTCCCCCTGCTTCTCGGCGGCGAGCACACCGTCACCGCGGCGGGCGTCGAAGCGGTCGAACCGGACGTGTTCGTCTGCCTCGACGCGCACCTCGACCTGAGAACCGAGTACGACGGCAACGAGTGGAGTCACGCCACGCTCACGCGCCGCGTCCTCGACGAACTCGGCGCGGAGGAGGCGGTGATCGTCGGCGCTCGAACCGGGTCCGAAGCGGAGTGGGACCGCGCCGAAGACGACGACGTGACCGTGGTCCCGCCGGAGGGGGCGGCGTCGTGGGACCCCGGCGACCGGTTCGACGGCCGGTCGGTCTACCTGAGCGTCGATATCGACGCCGCGGACCCGGCGTTCGCGCCGGGAACGGGGACGCCCGAACCGTTCGGCCTCGAACCCCGCGAGATGCGTGATATCGTCCGCGCCGTCGCCCCGCACGCCGACGGCTTCGACGTCGTGGAGGTCAACGACAGAGACGACGGGCAAGCGGCGTCGCTCTCGGGGAAGCTACTCCGCGAGTTCGTCTTCTCGCACGCCGCCGCGGGGCGGTCGGCGGCGGAGCGTTAATCCGACCCGTCGCTCTCCGGCGAGAACGACGCGAAACACGGCAGACAACGGTGAAGGTCGTGGTCCGCGTCGTGCCCGCCGAACGTTATCCACGAGTCGTCGGGGCGCGTCTTCTTCGTCCACCGCTCGCTCCCGCAGTTCGGACACGGAGGGCCTCGGAACACGGTCGTCGGTCGACGTATCGGCTCACAGGTCCTCTGACGCGCCGACGGAGGCTGGCGGTTTCAGCAGTTCCGGTGGTCAGTCCGGTCCGATTCCGAGCGCGCTACTCCGAACCGGACACCGGGTGGAGAACGCCGTACCAGAGCCGGTAGAGAATCGTCCCCACGAGGCCGCCGGTATCGAACCCGTGTCGGAACTCGTCGCTCGGGAACAGTCGCCGCCGGACCGCAGCCCAGCAGAGACCATACGCGAGCCTTCGATACCTCTTCGACCGTATCCGCCCCCAGTCGCGGTCGGACGCCGAGTGGTAGACGAGTTGGTAGAGCGTGCCGGCGAGTACTCCCTTCGCCGAGAGCGAGGGCGGGTCGTCGTACTCCTCGTGTCGATTCAGAACGTTTCGACTGTACGTTTGGGTGACGAGCGCGGCGACCGAGATGAGGAACTCGGCGACCGCCCGTCGGCGGGACACCATACGTACTCCTGCGACTGTCATCTGATATACATTTCTGTGGAGGCGAGGACGGGTGACCGCGAAAGGGGGGAAAGAGGAAGCGAGCGTGGGCCCTCGCGCGTCACCTTCCGGTGACGCGTCGGACGAGGCGTCGTGCCTTGCTAGTGATGCGACGCTTGTACCGTCGCGGCAGTCGTCGCCAGATGAGGAATGCTTTGCTGAACTTACCCATTGTGGACACCCGCGGCCGAGGCCGCGGAACTCGTTCCGTCCCGTTCTGAGCGAACGGGATCGGTAGTAGCCCGGCGACGTACAAAGGCGTCGTGGCCGTCGGCGAGGCGGTCCACCGGGTCGAACCGGGTGGATACAAGCGTCGGGAGGCCGACCGGAGCGGTATGGACCTCTCGGACGTCGTCTCCCGCTACGACGAGGAACTGAACACCGACGAGTTCGCCGACGTGGACGCCAGCGCTAACGGACTGCAGGTCGGCCCCGCGGAGGGGTCGGTCGAACGCGTCGCCTTCGCCGTGGACGCCGCCGAGGCGACCATCGAGGCGGCCGTCGAGGCGGACGCGGATCTCCTCGTGACGCACCACGGCCTCGTCTGGGGCGGCCTCGACCGGGTGATCGGCCGCGCGTACGATCGGATCGAACCGCTCGTCGAGAACGACCTCGCCCTCTACGTCTCGCACCTCCCCCTCGACGGCCACCAGACGCGCGGGAACGCCGCGGGCGTCGCGGACCACATCGGACTCGAAGCCAGAGAGCCGTTCGGGTCGCTCGGGCCGGTCGAAATCGGGCAGGCGGGCCGCGCCTCGAACTCGTACACGGTCGAGGGACTCCGCGAACGACTCGACGCTCTCGACGACGACGGGAACCCGACGCGGGTGTTCGACTTCGGCCCCGAAGAGGTGACCGACGTGGCGATAGTCACCGGGTCGGGCGTCGATTGGCTGGACGAGGCCGTCGAAGCGGGCGCGGACGCGTTCGTGACGGGCGAGGGGAAACAGAAGGTGTACCATGAGGCCAAGGAGGCCGGAATCAACGTCTTCCTCGCGGGGCACTACGCGACGGAGACGTTCGGCGTCCGGAGCCTCGCCGCCCTCGCCGACGAGTGGGGACTGGAGACGACGTACATCGACCACCCGACCGGACTCTGAGAGGGGAAGTCCCGTTTCGCTCGGACCGGCATCGTCGCGTTCAAATCCGGCCGCCGCGCAAGCGTACGCATGAGCGACGACGACCACGAGTACCAGCCACCGAACCGCGAGGAGTTCGCGGAGAACCCCATCGGTCACGCCCGCGTCGAGGCGGGGATGACCGTCGGCGAACTCGCCGCGGAGTACGGTAAGGCGGGCATCGGGGCGGCGAACGTCAACCGAGCCGTCGACACGTACGCCGAGATGCTGGCCCGCGACGACGTGACGAACTTCTTCGGCCTCGCGGGCGCGATGGTGCCGACGGGGATGCGCCAGATAGTGGTGGACCTCATCCGCGACGGCCACATCGACGCCCTCGTGACGACGGGCGCGAACCTCACCCACGACGCCATCGAGGCCGTCGGCGGCAAGCACCACCACGGCCGGGCGGAACCGCACGACCCCCACCCCTCGAACGAGGACGCCGAACCGACGGGCGAGACGACGCGCGACCACGACGAACACCTCCGCGACGAGGAGGTAGACCGCATCTACAACGTCTACCTGCCGCAGGAGTACTTCGCGCTGTTCGAGGGCCACCTCCGCGAGAACGTCTTCCCGAACGTCGAACGGACCGTCTCCATACAGGAGTTCACCGCCGAACTCGGGCGGGCGAACCTCGAACGGAACAGGGAGGAGGGCATCGAGGAGGACGCCGGCGTCGCCGCCGCGGCCTACGAGAACGACGTGCCCATCTACTGCCCGGCGATTCAGGACTCCGTGCTCGGGATTCAGGCGTGGATATACTCGCAGACCTCGGAGTTCGCGCTGGACGCACTGAAGGACATGACGCACCTCTCTGATCTCGCGTTCGAGGCGGAGAAGGCGGGCGCGATGGTCGTCGGCGGGGGCGTCCCCAAAAATTACGTCCTCCAGACGATGCTGACCATCCCCGACGCCTACGACTACGCCGTCCAACTGACGATGGACCCCGACCACACCGGCGGCCTCTCCGGCGCGACGTTAGACGAGGCCCGGTCGTGGGGGAAACTGGAGAAGTCCGCGAAGAACGTCACCGTCGTCGGCGACGCGACGGTCACGCTCCCGTTGGTCGCCGCCGGGGCGCGCGAACGCGCCGAAGAACTGGAGTTCTGAGCGGTCAACGGAGGTCGGAAGCAGCAGACGCCGAAGTTCAGAACGGATCCGTCTCGGCGACGTACGCCGCGAGCGTCTCCAACGCCTTCGGGTCGTACTCCTCCCCGACGTGGTCGACGTTCCACAGCCCCGACGCACGTATCTCCGCGCTCGGGCTATGTCTCCCGAGCCAGTCCGCTGAACGGCCGTCGATGACGGGACCGTCGTAGTTGCTCGCGAGCGCGATGACGTTCCGCTCGATTCTCGCCCGGTCGCTCTCGGCGGAGGGGGCGTCTGGGACTTCGACCCAGAGAAACGGCTGATTCCGAAGATAGACGCTCACCCACCGCTCGAGCGGGTACTCCTCGTCGCGCACCTCGCCCCGCGGTCGGCCGTCGGGGATTCGAGACGCGCCCCAGTCGGGGTAGTTGTCCGCGAGTCCGTGGCGTTCGACGAGCGCTTCGCCGACGCGTAGTCGGTACACCGACCCGCGGTGATTACCGCCGTGGGGGTGCGCCGAACTCCCGCTCCCCGTCCCGTAATGCTGTTTCAGGCGGTCCCACAGCGTCGTCTTGCTCCCCTCGCTCACGGCGTGGGTTCCGACGCGCGTCAGCCGGAGTTGTCCCGACGACGCCCGCGTCTCGCCCGGCGCGAAGAAGAAGTAGACGCCGCGGTCGGGCCAGTCCATGCGGCCGTGACAGTCGGCCAACCGCCGCGGACCGCCGACGCGCGCGGCGAGGTCGTCGAACAGGTCGTAGAGGTGGTCGAGGTCGGCGGTTCGGGTCGTCTCGGTCACACGCTTCGGTGTCTCGTCCCCCTATTTAACGGTTCGTTCGAGATGACGGATTTTCGCCCTTCGATTTCCGACAGATATAGCAACTCGCGGCGTCGTACCGTCGGGTAACGATGAGTCTCCTCCGCGACCGCCTCCTCGGCATCTCCGTCGTCGTCCTCCTCCTGTCGGCGACGCTTCTGGCCGTCGTCCTCGGATACGGCGCGTTGGTCGTCGGCTCGGCGTTCGTGACCGGCGCGTCGGTCGTCGGCGCGGCCCTCGAACTCGCGTTTCCGTGGGTTCCGCTCGCGGGCCTCGCGCTCCTCGGCGCAGTCTTCGGAAGCGTCGGCTTCGTGTACGCTCTCGCCCGACGCGCGTCCGTCCCGCGCGGCGGGCGCGTCCAACGCCTCGCCGAGTTCGCGGAGCGGACGTACCCGCCGCTCCGAACGCTCGGCCTCTCCGAGGCGGTGTCCGAACCGGAGCCGTCGCCCGAGGAGAGGGCGCAGGACGCGCTGGAGGACCTGAAACGGCGGTACGTCGCCGGCGAGATAGACGAACGGGAGTTCGAACGGCGGGTGGACAGACTCGTCGCGAACGACTCGGTGGACGACGTGCGGGCCGAACGCGAGCGGCGCGAACTGCTCCGCGACGAGCGACGCTGAGCGCCGCGATCGAGGACGAGCGTCGGAGTCGGAAACGAGGCGTCGGCGTCGGGGCCAACCGGCGGGAGGGTGGCCCTGACGTATCTTTTTGCGCCGGCCGTCCGTTGGCCCCGCCATGGAGTACACCACGTTCGGACGGACGGGCACGACGGTGAGCGAAATCTGTCTCGGCTGCATGAGTTTCGGGACGAACTGGGACGAGTGGACGCTCGACAGGGAGGAGAGCCGCGAACTCATCGAACGCGCCATCGAGCTCGGAATCAACTTCTTCGACACCGCGAACGTCTACTCGTACGGCGAATCGGAGGAGATTCTCGGCGAGGTGCTCGGAGAGTACGACCGCGACGAGTTCGTCGTCGCCACGAAGGTGTACGGCCAGATGGACGAGGACGACCCCAACTCGGGGGGCCTCTCGCGGAAGACCATCGAGCAGGAACTCGACAACTCCCTCGAACGGTTGGGGATGGACACCGTGGACCTCTATCAGATCCACCGCTGGGACTACGACACGCCCATCGAGACGACGCTCCGGGCCTTAGACGACGCTGTCCGCCGCGGCAAGGTCCGGCACGTCGGCGCGTCGTCGATGTGGGCGCACCAGTTCGCCGACGCCCTGCACACGTCCGACAGCCTCGGACTCGACCGGTTCGTCTCGATGCAGAACCTCTACAACCTCGCGTACCGCGAGGAGGAACGCGAGATGCTCCCCCTCTGCGAGAAGGAGGACATCGCCGTGATGCCGTGGAGTCCGCTGGCGGCGGGGTTCCTCGCGCGCCCGCACGATGAGTTCGACGCGACGACGCGCGGCGAACACGAATCGTCGCTCGAACGCGGGTACACCCGCGGCGGCGGCCCCGACGTGAACGAACGCGTGCAGGAACTCGCGGAGGAGAGGGGCGTGAAGATGGCCCAAATCGCGCTCGCGTGGCAGTTCCACAAGGAGTGGGTGACGACGCCCATCGTCGGCACCTCCAGCGTCGAACACCTCGAAGACGCCGTCGAGGCCCTCGACATCGACCTCTCGGAGTCGGATATCGAGTACCTCGAAGAGCCGTACGAACCCGTCCCCGTCGCCGGACACGACTGAGACCGCCGCGGCCCGGGCGGCCGAACCCCGAGGCCCGTCGCGCCGCCGTTTTTGTTCTATCAGTAACGTTCATTATAGTCGCGCGTCTCCGTCGAAACGTGATGTCGGTCGTACCCGTACGCCGTTGACTCGTTTTTGGCCCCGCACAGGCGTACGACCGACCCCGGCGAACCCCCACGCACGTGAGCACACACACCCGTAACCCGACAGAACCGCAGTCGAGAACCGACCCCCGACCGACCCCCGACCCGTCCGAGAAGCGAGACGCGACGGCCGCGGAACCGAGTGCGGACGCCGCAGACGACACCGACTCGTGGGTGGATCGCTGTCAGCGGTCGTTTTCGGCGACGGACACGCGCCGCCTGCGGAACTTGGCCGACGACGCCAACGAGGCGATGCCGAACCCCGAGTGACCGGTCTCCTCGAAGTCGCTCCCTTCTCACAGTGACCCGTCGTCCGACCCTGACAGTCGCCGCGACCGAAATAGTAAGTTGTCCGCGGTCCGGTGTGAGCGTATGCGACTCGCACGCGTCCAGACGCCGGACGGCATCCGAACCGGCGAGTACGACGACGGGACGGTCACGGCGGACGGGGACACCTACGGTATCGGCGACGACGGGGACGCGACGCTTCTCGCGCCCTGCGAACCGTCGGCGTGTTACTGCGTCGGTCGGAACTTCGCGGCGACGTTGGACCAGATGGACTACGACGTTCCGGACGCGCCCGACTGGTTCATCAAGCCGCCCGCGTCGGTCCACGACCCGGGCGCGCCCGTCGAGTACCCCTCGTGGACCGAGGAACTAACGTACGCCGGGGAGTTGGCGGCGGTCATCGACCGCAGGTGTCACGATATCGGCGAGGACGAGGTGGACGACGTGGTTCGGGGCTACACCATCCTGAACGACTTGGACGCCCTCGACCAACCAGGACGAACCGCGCGGAAGGCGTTCGACGCGTCCGCGCCCCTCGGCCCGTGGATAGAGACGGACGTCGACCCCTCGGACATCGAGATGACGACGCACGTCGGCGGCGAACGCAGGCAGGAGGCGACGACGGCGCAGATGCTGTTCTCCCCGAAGGAAGTCGTCTCGTTCCTCTCCGAACGGTACACCTTCCGCCCCGGCGACGTCGTCTCGTTCGGCAGTCCGGCAAATCCCGGACTCGTCGAACCGGGTGAGGAGGTCGAAATCCGGTACGAGGGCGTCGGGACGCTTCGGAACACCATCGTTGAGGAGTCGTAAGACACCGGCGTCTCGCCGCTTCGACCGCCCGTACGCATTTGTGGACTGAGAGACAGTAACGGCCATGTCACTTCTCCTCGACGGAAAGACGGCGGTCGTTACCGGCGGTTCGAGCGGATTCGGCAGGGCCATCAGTCGCACGTTCGCGAGGAACGGCGCGGACGTCGTCGTCGCGGACGTCACCGAGTCGCCGCGGGAGGGCGGCGTCCCGACGGCCGAACTCGTCCGGTCGGAGACGGACCGCGAGGCGTACTACGTTGAGTGCGACGTGCGGAACCCCGCGGACACGGAGGTAGCCGTGGAGGCGACCGAGGAGTTGGGCGGAATCGACGTCATGGTGAACAACGCCGGCATCGCCGGCGACGAGGACTTCCTTGACGTCACGGAGGCGGCGTTCGAGCGACTGATGGCGGTCAACGTCAAGGGGACGTTCTTCGGCGCGCAGGCCGCGGCGAAGCGGATGCTCGAAGACGGCGGCGGCACCATCGTCAACATGTCCAGCGCCGGCGGCATCGTCGGCACCGGCGACTTGGTGGCCTACTGCGCGTCGAAGGGCGCGGTTCGGCTGATGACGTACGCGCTGGCGGATCGCTTCGGCGGCGACATCCGCGTCAACGCGATTCACCCCGGTTTCAGTAAGACGCAGATGCTCGCCGACTCGTCGCTCGGACGCGGCGTCCGCGGACGCATCGCCTCGGAGATGCTCAAACAGCGCATCCCCTCCGGCCGGTACGGCGAACCGCAGGAGATAGCCAACGCCGCGCTGTTTCTGGCGAGCGACCTCAGTTCCTACGTCAACGGCGAGTCGTTGGTGGTCGACGGCGGCCTGAGCCACACCTGACGGGCGTGAACGGCAACCGACTTGCCGCCCGAGGGAGTAACGTCTCGTGGCCGATGACGACGGCACCGCTCCGAGCGGGGTGGCACCCGACGGTGACGAGCCCTATGAGTGCCGAGGCCTTCGATTCGTGCGTCTGTTCTCTTTCGTCTACCTTATCTCACACCTGAAGGTACGCGACGGATCTGTCACGGCGATAATAGTTTTCGGTGGCGCGTCCCTACAGTCTACGAGTACTCATGAAACGCCCAACGCTCAGAAGTTCCTCCGGCTCTTCGAGGACCAGCATGGACGAGGAGATTCAGCAAGCAGTGGTAGACGTCATCAAAGAATCAGACGACAAGATAGTCGAAATCAGACCGGCGGACGAGTCGAACGGTTTCGTGACCATTCCGAGGATACTGCTCATCGGCGGCGCTCTCGCGGTCGGCTACTGGATGACAAGGTCGAAGAAATCGGTAAAGAAGCTCAAGAGCGCGGTGGGTAAGACCTCCGACCGGACCGAGAAGATGTCCAAGCAGACCGCTGAGACCATCAAACAGAGCGGCGAGACAGCGGCCGAGCGCGTCGAGAAGGGATCGCAGAAGACCGGCGAACAGGTCCAGAAGATGGGCGAGAAAGTCGCCGAGAAGACCGAACAGACCAGCGAACAGGCCGCTGAGAAAACCGAAGAGGCTGGCGAGAAGGCCGCCGAGAAGACCGAAGAGGCTGGCGAGAAGATGGACGGAGGAAGTAGCTCGTCCGACAGTTCGTCGAGTAGCTAACCGCGCGGTTAGAGCGCGGTCCGACTCCGGTTCGGCGATCTCGTCGGTCGGTGTCGGACTATTTTTCGTCCCGGTTGCGTTTCAGGCCCGGCAGAGGAGGCTACTGGTTCGCACGTCCGCCACCGTCTTCCGGCGCGCGGCATTCACCGACGACGGTAGCAGGCACTCCCCGATGCCAAGTACGTGAGGTTACGGTGCACAGAGAAGGATATCCACCGAATAGGGCTGACTTCTGTAGCGGCGCAATCGGAGCCGAACCGGAACTCCGAGGTCGAATCCGACTCGTCAGTCGTCGGCCACCGTCGGCGACTCGGCGGGGTCGGCGTCGGTCGTCCCGTCGTACCGTCCACTGAGGAGCGCCGTCGCGAACAGGACGAGCGGCGAGAGGAACCCGAAGAAGTAGTACGGGGCGTACGCGAGCGTTCCCACGCCGAAGACGGTGGACATGTAGACTGCGCCGGCGTGCCACGGGAAGAGCGCACCCGTCGGGGTGCCCGCGGACTCGATAGCCCGCGAGAGGTCGTCACCCGCCAGCCCGTACTCGTCGTAGAGGTTCCGGAGGGTGAGCCCCGGGACGACGATGCTCATGTACTGCTGGGCGGAGAACGCGTTGACGAGGACGGCCGAGGCGCCGGTCCCGACGACCAGGCTGCGCGGGCCGCGGACGGCCGACGCGAGCGAGTGGGCGAGCACGGCGAGGACGCCGGTTCGCTCGAGGAGTCCGCCGAGCGAGAGGGCCGCGACGACGACCGAGATGGTCCAGGCCGACCCGGAGAGGCCGCCGCTGGCCAGCAGGTCGTTCACGAGCGTCATCCCCGTCTCGGGGGCCGACCCGTCGAGGAAGACCCCCCAGGAGGCGGTGAACGAGCGGCCCTGGACGAGGACCGTCGTGAAGGTGCCGGCGAAGACGCCGGCGACCAGCGTCGGGAGCGCGGGGACGCCGTAGAGCGCCAGCCCGAAGGTGACGACGAGCGGCACGAAGACCAGCACGGAGAGGTCGTACGTCCCGACGAGAGCGCTCTGGATCTCGCCGACGCGGCCGGCGGGAATCGTGTCGCCCGCACGCAGGCCCAGAATCGCGTAGAGTACGACCGAGAGGCCGAAAGCCAGGATGGTCCCGTTGCGCATCGCGCGGATGTGGTCGTAGAGGTCGGTGTTGGTCACCGCGGCCGCGAGGTTCGTCGTGTCCGAGAGGGGCGACTGCTTGTCACCCGCGTAGGCGCCCGAGAGGATGGCACCCGCGGTCATCGGGGCGGGCACGCCGAGGCCCGAGCCGATGCCGATGAAGGCCACGCCGAGGGTGCCGGCCGTGGTCCAGGACGAACCGATGGAGAAGGCGACCGCCATCGCGAGCAGCGCCGTCGCCGGCAGGAAGACGTCCGGCGTCAACACCGCGAGCCCGTAGTACATGAGCCCGGGAATCGTCCCGGCGCTGATCCACGTCGAGATGAGCGCGTAGATGACGAACAGGATGAGGATGGCCTGCAAGCCCATCAGGAGGCTGTCCGCGAGACCCTCGTAGAGGTCCTCCCACGAGTAGCCGAGCCAGTACTTGCCCACCGCGCCGGTCAGCACGATACTCCAGAGGAGCGGCCCGTGCGGGGCCAGTTTCAGATACCCGGAGCCGACGCCGAGGAACAGGACGACCCCGAGAACGGGGATAAGCGCCTGCAGGAGGCTCGGACGCCGCTCCGACGGGATGTCCTCGTACGTCAGTGGTTCGAGGTTCAGAGATGGCACGTGTACCGGGCGATAATAACTGAAGGGTATTAAGGAGATGGATTTTATTCGCATAGAGCATCAGAGTTGTTACCTCCCCGCACGGTAGCGCGAGGGAGCGAAGAGTGTGCCGACGGGGTCTCCTCGGGTGAGAGTCGCGAGCGTCGCACTCGGTGAGCCTGCAGGCGCAGCGAACGCACTCAGTATCCACACAGTTTCGAGGAGGAGGAACGACCGTACTGCGCTCCTAGTCGTCGTCGGACTTGCCGGGCCACGTCACGGACCCGAGGAACGGGACGCCGATCTGTTCCGCCGCCCGCGATATCATGTGCGCGCCGGTCGGCACCGTCAGAAAGAGGAAGACGATACCGATGAGCGACGAGAGGCCGGCACCCCCGGGACCGAAGTACGCGAACCCGGCGAGGAAGATGGAGACCGTACCGATGGTCGCCGGCTTGCTCGTCGCGTGCATCCGGTTGTACACGTTCGGGAGCCTCAGCAGGCCGATGGTCCCGACCGTGAGGAAGAACGACCCGACGACGACCAGGCCGACGACGACCCACGTCCGTACCGCTTCCACTTCGACCATCAGCGGTCACCTCCGGCGACCCGCTGACTCGTCGGAACGGTCCGTCGCGTTCGGTGTTGGTGGTACATGCTGTGGTCACTCCCGCGTAACGATGATGTCGCCTTCGGTGACGAACTTCGCGACCGCGACCGTCGAGAGGAACGCGATAATCGCGAGGACGAGGCTGACGGTCACGAAGAGGCCCCGGTCGGTCTTGATGGCGAACAGGACGGCGATGGCGACGACGTTCGTCGCGATGGCGTCCAGCGCGACCACGCGGTCGGGGACCGTCGGGCCCCGGACTGCGCGGTAGCCGCACAGCAGGTTCAGAAGCACCACGAGGACGATCGCGGCGTCTACGACCGGCACTATCGTCCCCTCAGCGGCCATCGCCGTCACCTCCCGCCGCCTCCTCAGTCGCCGGATCCGCCTCCGCCTCGGCCTCGCTCTCGGGTTCCGGGGCGGCCTGTTCGAGGACGGGATGCGTCCGGTCGGGCGGGTAGACGGCGAAGTCCGGCGCGGGGTCGCCCGCCGACAGTTCCTCGTCGAAGATGACGAGCGCGTAGTCCTCCCAGTCGCGGATCGGAGCGACGATCTCCTCGGGCGCTCTCCCGTCGATGACGTGGACGTACAGCGCGTTCTCCTCCGGATCGTAGTCGAGCGTGAGCGAACCGGGCGTCATCGTGATGCTGTTGGCGATAGTGGTCACCCCGAGGTCCGTCTGTACCCGCAACGGGATGAGTATCACCTCGGGGTCGATCGGTCCAGAGGGCGCGAGCACGCGGTACGTGACGTCGAGGCTGGAGACGACCGCCTCCCTGACGAACGCGAGCGCGTAGAGTAGCGCGTACGGGACTCCGCGAAGCGACCGACCGAGGTCGACGGTGTCCGCGTACAGGCGCCGGAAGATGTAGGACAGGGGGAACCCGACCGCGAGGCCGACCAAAAGCGCCCCGAGGAGCGGTTCGAACGCGAGCGGTGGCCCCTGGATGAACACCCAGATGACGCCGAACAGGACGCCGATGACCGGCCAACTGCGGGTCACGCGCCACCACCTCCGCCGAGGCCCACGACGTCGACGTAGGCATCGGTGTCGACGGCGGCGTTCGCCGCCGTCTCGGCGAACCGGTAGACCGGGTCGAACCCCACGCCGACGAGGACGACGGCCGCCGCGAGCGCGACGAGGATCGCGACCTGACCGGACTCGACGGTCGCGAGTTCGACCGCCGGCGTCTCGGACCCCCAGAAGCCGCCGACCCACACCCGCGTCGTGTACAGGATCGTGAGCACGGCGCCGAGGAGCAACGCGGCCAACGCGAGTGCCGACAGCGCGCCGGAACCGGACGCGAGTCCCCGAACCGCCGCGTCGAACGCGACGAGCTTCCCGAAGAATCCCGTCAGCGGCGGGAGGCCGATCAGCGAGAGGAGGCCGACGAAGACGGCCCCCGCGAGCACCGGCGAGCGGCCGGCGACGCCGCCGAGGTCCAGCAGGTTGTCCGTCCCGGTCGCATCCTCGACGGCGGCCGCCGAGAGGAAGAGAAGCCCCTTCGCGAGCGCGTGATGGAGCGCGAACACCAGCGCAGCCGCGATGGCGACGCCGCGGAGCGTCCCCCCGGGGTCGGCCGCCGCGGCGATGGCGATGGGGATCGCGATGAAACCGACTTGGCCGATGCTCGAGTACGCGAACACGCCCTCCAGTCGGTCCTGACCGACGGCGCCGAACCCGCCGACGACGATGCTCGCCATCCCCATGACTGCCAGCACCGGCGCGAGGAAGGCGAGCGGCGACACGCCGGCGATGCCGGCCAACTCGACGGAGACGGAGTCGGCGGCGAAGACCGTGAAGTAGAGGCGGACGACCGCGTACATTCCGACCTTCTTCGTGACGCCGGCGAACATCGCGGTGATGGGCGGCGGGGCGGCGGTGTAGGCGGCTGGCACCCAGAACTGGAAGGGGACGAGGCCGGCCTTCAGCGCGAACACCGCGAGCAGCAGGGCCGACAGGCCGACTGCAGGCGCGGGGTCGACGCCGTACGCGGCGGGGTCGGCCAACCGCCGGGCCATGTCGGCCATGTTGAGCGTGCCTATCGTGGCGTACAGGCCGCCGATGGCCACGAGCATGAGTGCGCTTCCGAGGACGTTCATCACCAGATAGCGGAACGACGCCGCGGTGGCGTAGTCGGTTCCGTAGAAAGCGACGAACACGTAACTGACGATCAGCATCACCTCGAACCAGACGAACAGGTTGAACAGGTCGCCGGTGAGGAACGAGCCGGTCACGCCCACCATGAGCACGTGGAACAGCGGGTGATAGTACACGCGCTGGTTCTCGTGACTCACGTACCGGACCGAGAACAGGATCGACGCGAATCCGACGCCCGCCGCGATAGTCAGCATGAACGCCGACAGCCCGTCGAGGACGAGCGTGATTCCGAAGGGGGCGGGCCAGCCGCCGACGTGGTAGGCCGCCGCGCCGGGCGCCGCCGGCGCGAGGACGAACACCCAGACGGCGGTGGCGACGGCCGCGACGTACGCGGCGGCGCCGGCCACGCTCGTCGCGCGCTGAATCTGCGGCCGCTGGCCGAGCGCGAGCGTGAGCACGGCGGTACCGAGCGCGGCTAACAGCGGCGCGATGACGAGCGAACTCATCCCATCCACTCCGTGACGTCCATGGTTCCGTTCTCCTCGTAGGCGCGGTACGACAGGACGAGCGCCAGCGCGGTCGTCCCGAAACTGATGACGATGGCGGTCAGAACGAGCGCCTGCACCACGGGGTCGGCGATTTCGGGGACTCCGCCGCCGTGGGTCGCGAGGACGGGCACCAGGTCGTGGGTCCCCTCGTCGACGCCGCCCATCGCGATGAGGTAGACGAACGTGGCCTGAGAGATGGCTGCGACCCCCAAGACGACACGCACCAGGTCCCGCCGCAACAGCAGGAAGGTTCCGACGGCGAACAACCCGCCGACCGTACCTGCGAGGACGACGCTCATCGGGTATCAACTCCACATCGGAAAGACAGTATCTCTGTGTTGCGTGTCATTCGGCACTCACCACCGAGGTAATCGTCAGGAGGCTACCGACGACGACGAGGTACACGCCCAGATCGAACACGAGCGCGCTGGCGAGTTCGACCTCGTGGTAGATCGGAATGTGCTCGAGGTGGACGTACGTCTGGGTCAAGAACGGGTCGCCGACGAGCATTCCGGCGACGCCGCTGCCGAGGACGACCGCCAGCCCCGAGAGCAACGTGCGGCGGTAGGCGGTGACCGTGCGGTGCTCGAAGATGCTGGTTCCGGGGTCGACCTCCCTGTCGAGCACTCCCGACTCCAAGTAGTCGAGGTCGTAGGCGACGTAGATCAGCACGAACGCCGTCGTGGTGAGGACGCCGCCGATGAACCCGCCGCCGGGCAGGTTGTGACCCTGGAGGAATAGCCAGATCGAGAGGACGAGCACGATGGGGACGGTCATCCGGGCCGTCGTCCGCATTATCGTCGTCGTCACCGCGAGTCACCTCCGTCGGGGATCGGTCCCTCCTCGCTGTCGCCGACGGTCTCCTCGCCTCGGGTCCGCATCGTCACGAGCACGAGGATGGCGAGTGCGGCGACCGTGACGACCAGCAACTCGCCGAGCGTGTCGAACGCCCGGAAGTCCACGAGGATGACGTTGACGACGTTCGTGCCGCCGCCGGCCGGGACCGCCTGCTCCGCGTAGTAGGCGGCGACGCTCGTCGGGTCGGCGTCGGGACCGGGCGCCGTCAGGAGGACGGACGCGAACGCCATCGCGCCCACCAGAACCGACACGCCCGCGTCGCGGGCGAGTACGAGCGGTCGGACGTCCGAGTAGAAGGACGGCAACCGCTGGAGGACGAGCAGGAAGATCAGGAGGACGAGCGTCTCGACGACCAGTTGCGTGAGCGCGAGGTCCGGCGCGCTCGCGAGGATGAAGAAGATGGCGAGCATGAATCCGAGAATCGACAGCGTGAGGACGCCGACGACGTGGGACGAGGCGACGGTCACCGCCACGCCCGCGAGGACGGCTATCGCCAACACGGCGGCGACCGAGAGCGGTACGCCGACCCTCTCGACGCCGGGAACTCCCCCGGTCGCCGCGAAGCCGACCAGCGCGAGCAGGCTCCCGGCCGCCGCGATCCACGTCACGTACGTCCGCAGGAGGCCGTTGTGGACGAACGGGCCGAACCGGGCGCTGGTCGCCGCCGCCGTCGAGACGAGCCAGTCGTACCACCCGCTGGGTCGCACGGGAACCGGAGCATCGACGCCGCGTTCGATGACCGCCGCGAGACGCCCCGTGAATGGGTACGCGGCGACTCCGCCCACGATAGCGACGGCGGACATCGCGACCGGGGGCGAGAGGTGAGTCGGCAGTCCAACTTCGAGGTGCGCCTCGCCGACGGTGGTGGCTTCGACGGCGCTCTGGACGATGGTGTCGACCGCCAGTTGCGGCGCGACGCTGACGACGACCGCCGCGGCGGCCAGCAGGGCGGGGGGTGCGACCAGCGCGACCGGCGGCCGGTGGACGTCCGCGACCGGCGCTCGGCGCTCGCCGAAGAACATCGCGAGGAACTTCAGCGAGTAGACGACGGTGAACACGCTGGCGACAGTCGCCACGACGGGGTACAGCCAGGCGAGTCCGCCGGCCTCGTGGGCGACCTCGTAGGCCGCCTCGAACAGCAGTTCCTTCGAGTAGAAGCCGTTGAACGGGGGGATGCCGGCCATGCTCAACGCGGCGACCCCGCTGACGGCGGCCGTTATCGGGAGGTCCCGCCAGAGCCCCCCGAGGTCGTCGAGCGTGCGGGTGCCGGCCTCGTGGGCGACGATTCCCGCGACGAGGAACAGCGGCGCTTTAAACAGCGCGTGGTTGAGCAGGTGGAACGTGCCCGCCTCGCCGCCGTAGACGACGTCGAAGCCGAAGCCCGCGACCATCAGCCCAAGGTGGCTCGCCGTCGAGTAGGCGAGCAACTGCTTGATGTCGGTCGAGGCCACCGCCAAGAGCGCCCCGACGACCATCGTCAGGAGTCCCAGCGTCGCGACGAGGAGCACCCACTCGGGACTCAAAAACAGGGGGCGCACGCGGCCGATGAAGTAGACGCCCACCTTCACCATCGTGGCGGAGTGGAGGAAGGCGGAGACGGGCGTCGGAGCGACCATCGCGTTCGGCAGCCAGAAGTGGAGCGGCACCTGCGCGGACTTGGCGGCCGCGGCGACGACGACGAGGACGAGTGCCGGCACGAACAGCCCCGACTCGCGGAGGGCGGCGCGCATCGCCTCGTCGTTCGCTATCATCGCCGCCAGGTCGAACGTCACGCGGCCGAGGGCGTCCCGCGCCGCCACCGAGAGTACGAGGAGGCCGGCGAGCAGGCACAGGCCGCCGCCGACGGTCACGACCATGGCCATCCGCGCCGAGTAGCGCGACTCGGCGTCGTCGGTGTGGTGGCCGATGAGCACGAACGAACAGAGGCTGGTCAGCTCCCAGAACAGGAAGATGAGCACGAGGTCGGACGCGAGCGCGACGCCGAGTATCGAGCCCATGAACGCCAGAAGCGCCGTGTAGTAGCGTGCCAGGCCGTCCTCGCCGTGCATGTACCGCGCCGAGTACACGAACACGAGGACGCCGATACCGCTGGCCAAGAGCGCGAAGAGGAGTCCCCACCCGTCGACGGTGAACTGGAACCCCACGTCGAGGGCGGGGACCCACGACGCCCTAACGGTGCCGTGACCGCCGACTTGCGTCACTAGAAGCCCGAAACTCGCCGCCGCGACGAGGGCCGCCGCGTAGCCGGTCCGTTCGCCGAGGACGCGATAGATAAGCGGTGAGAGGAGTGCGGCGACGAAGGGAAGCGCGACGATAGTCGTAACGACTGTTAGGTTTGGTGCCATCAGTGTTCGTCGGTGTCGGCCGGTGCTCAGTTGCCACCGTAGTCGGCCTCTGCCCGCCATTGGATGTCGTCTCCAAAGTACCTGATGACCGTTCTCCGGACAGTAGAATCCCTCCTAAACTCCGCTCTGCCGAGAGAGCCCCGAGCAAACGCGAATTACGCGGAAGCGCCGTCTCTCCTCTACTCGTCGGGGAGGGTTCACGTCGGGTTCGATGGCCGGACGTTACCGCGCGGTGACGCCCGAACGTCACCGCGCGGCGGCTCGATACCACCGCTCCGCCGATTGCCGCGGAGCACCGCCGAGGAGGACGTTCTCCTTGGTGTACGTCTCGGCCTCCGTCGGCGTCAACTCCGCGGACCAATCCGCTCGCTCGTCCGTTTTCGCTCCGGGCCCCCGGTTATCGTACTCGACGTACGTGACCGTCTCTTCGGCCTCCGGGCGGGACCAGTTGTGCCACCCGGCCGGGTGGACGTGCGAACCCATCTCGGTGCGGACGAACGCGACGTGCGCGTGGTCCCGCCACGGGCGGCCCAAGTACACGTCGGAAACCCCCGGGTCCGCGGTCAGGGAACAGTCCGCGAAGACGAATCCGAACGGTTGGTTTCGGGGCGTGGACGCGGCCGTGACGTACGAGTCCGCTTTCGAGTGGATGTCGCACCGCTCGAAGACGGCCGTGGCCCCCCCGAACACGAAGTCGGTCGTCCCCTCGACGTGACAGTCGCGGAAGTACTGTCGAGAGCCTTCGCCGCCGGCGTAGACCGTGTCCTGATTTCCGACGAACCGACAGTCCGCGAACTCGGCTCGGTCGGCCTCCGCGTGAAGCGCGACGGCCTGTCCCTCGTCCGCCCCGGCGGTGTTCCGTACCGTGAGGTTACGCGCTCGGAAGTCGTTCCCGCAGACCTTCAGCGTGTACGTGAAGAACGTGCTGTTCCGCCCCCGTCCTATCTTCTCGAAGTGGTCGTCGTGCGTCAGTATCGTCTCCGTCTCTCCCTCCCCGATCAGGCTGATTTCGGGGTTCCACGAGTGGACCGTCACTTTCTCGTCGTACACGCCCTCCCGCACGAGTATCGAGATACGTTCCCGGGGGAACGACTTCGCCCCGTCGATCGCCGCCTGAATACTCTCGTAATCGCCGCTTCCCTCCGCATCGACGACGTAGTCGTACCCGTCGAGGTCGCCCGAGTCCATCGGCCCGCCACTACGTTCTCCACCTATCCATACTCTTTGTCTCCTGTCCGCGTCCCCCGTCCGAATCCGGACCGGAAGAGTGCCCGTCGCTGGCCGGATAGTACAACCGTCTGGCGCGCGACGACCCGACATGGCCGGACTCGTACAACGAACCGCACGGAGTATCGACGACATGTGGCGGTCGATATGGGACGACTCGAGTCGGGGAGAGAAACTAGTCATCGCCGCGTTCCTCCTCGTCACCGGACTGGCGATACCGGTGATTCCGATCGTCTATCTGGCTCGGTTCATCGCGAACTGACCCGTCGACGCCGGATCGCTCGGGTTTCGGGCCGACCGCCGCGTTCACCGCGTCGGTGCGGAGCGAGAAGCGGCGGCGGGTGCTCCCCGTCGCCGCTCAGAACTCGTTGTTTCGGACTACGTCGGGGTCGACGTCCTGTTCGTCGAGATAGACGTTCAGGTCGTAACGCATCGGCTCGTAATCTAAGTCGAACTCCTCGACGGTCCCCGAGAGGAGGTACCGGTCGCCGAGATACGTCGTTCCCCCCGCGTTCTCGGGTATCGGTCCCGTCTCGTCCGTTGCGGTGACCGTCCCGTCGTCGTTGGTCGTCGTCTCGTCGTCGGAGTCGGCCGAGAAATCCCCGCTGTCGGTCTGTATCTCGCCGCGATCGGCGATGGTCAGCACCTCGTACCGCGTCGGCCCGTTCGCCGTGATCATCAGCGAGTGGTATCCGTCGAGTTCCGGCCCCTCTCCGTCGTCCATGATCTCGGAGACGCTCGTGAGCGACTCGTCGAGGTAGACGTTCGCGTCGTACCCCTCCCGGGGATCGACCTCGAGCGTCGACAGTCGCCCGGTGATGAGCATCCGATCGCCGAGATACGTCGTTCCCCCCGCGTTCTCGGGTATCGGTCCCGTCTCGTCTCTGGCTCCGAAGTATGCATCGCGGGTCGGTCGATACACGTCCTCGTCGGAGTCCGCGGAGAAGTCACCGCCCTCCGTGTCGGGTTCCAGCGTCCCGTCCACGGTGAGCGTGTACTCGACCGGGCCGTTCGCCGAGAGCGTCAGCGTGTGTAGCGATGTCTCCGTCGCTCCCCCGCCCGATCCCGCCACGGTCCCGACGGGCAGTACCGCACCTCCGACGCCGGCCGCGACCGTTTTCAACACCGCCCGCCGCTTCGACTGCCCCTCTCCCCCTTCTCCGACCATCCGTACCCCTTGTCCCGTGGTATCACTGGACATACGTAGTATGACAGTCCGAAATCACTTAGGTTCATCTCAGGAGTGTCTGAAAGACGCCGCGAAAGACAACTCGGGTGTCGTCGGTCGAGCGACCGTCGAGAGTTCGCGTCGGCCGACGGAACCGAGGGTTCGACCGGCCTGCACATACAGCCCGGTCGCTCATGGAGCGGATGCACCAATAGAGTAGACGAACCATGACTACCGACTCGATGGACGAGCTCTTCGTCGAAGGCCTGCAGGAACTGTACTACGCGGAACAACAACTCCTCGATGCGCTGGGGACGCTCGCCGACCAGACGGACGACGAAGCCGCCAGTCAGGCGTTCTCGGAGCACCGCGACGAGACGCAGGAACACGTAAACCGACTGGAGCAGGTGTTCGAGCAGCTGGGCGAAGAGCCCCAGACCAAACAGGAGCAGGTCGTCGATTCGCTCATCGACGAACACGAGCAGTTCGCGCAGGAGAATGACGGCGACGTGCTCGACCGATACAACATGGGCGTCGGACAGAAGACCGAACACTACGAAATCGCCGCCTACGGCAACCTCACGTCGCTGGCTCAGAAGACCGGTCACGACGACGTCGCCGACACGTTGGCCGAGACGCTCCGCGAGGAGGAAGACGCGCTCGAAGAGGTCACCGAGGCGAGCGAGCAGTTCGACCAAGAGGAAGTCGCCGGCTGATTCCGCGCCGACGCTCTTTTTTCTGATTCCGCGCGGAGCGCCTATAGATCGGTCTTCGAGCCGGTGACGATCGAGCGCCGAGGCCGGATTGTCCGTCACGCACCGTCGAAGAGGCTCGTTAGACACTGCACTCGACGATAACAGACACACGGACGTTTGCCCGACGCCGACCGTCGGCTCGTCGCACGGCCGCGGGGTCGAAAACCGGTTCCGCGGCGGCCTATAGCGTCTCCGTCGGCGCCCTCCGGCGGACGGCGTTCACCGCCGCGCCGAGGAGCATCACGATGCTGGCGAAGTACAACCACGTGACGAAGAGCAGGACCGCGCCGATGACGCCGTAGGCGGCGTAGCGTCCCGCGTTGGCCGCGTAGATTCGGAAGCCGATTTGGAGCAGCACCCAGCCGATGGCGGCGATGACTGTTCCCGGTAGCACCTCTCTCACCGACACGTCGACCGGCGGAAGCACGTAGTATATCGGCAGGAACGCGAGCGTCAGCACGATAATCAGCACGACCGTTCCGAGCACGTTCGCGAACGGAATCTGCAGGTTCAGTATCGAGAGCACGATGCCGACGGCGACGACGAGTGCGACGGCGAGCGCGATTCCGACGATTACGACGAGCGCGTCGATTATCTGCTCGACTATCGAGACGTCGATTTCGTCGGCGTACACCTCGTCGAACGCTTGGTCGAGGCCGCGGAACAGTTTCAGCGCGCTCCAGAGCAGCGCGACGAACCCGACCACGGACGCGGCCCCTCGGCCGGCGGTGCTGGTCAGCGTCTGCGTCACGATTTGCGTCCCGGCGGACGATATCTGCTGGCTGAGCATGCTGGTGATTCGGTCGGCCAGCGCCTGCCCCCCGAAGAACGACGCGAGCGCCACGGCGAGCAGCATCAGCGGGATTATCGACACGAACGCGTAGTAGGCGATGCCCGCCGCGAGGTAGGTGAGATTGCGGTCCTTCGCGAGGTCGACGACGGATCGGACGGTTGACATACGAGATTGCACGGACGCTCCGTTGAACCCGGTTGTGGCCGACTCGCGTCGCCGGGGGGCGGAACGCGTCGTCCCGAATGCGACGGGGCCGGGAGATACAAGCGCCCGAGCGGCGTATTCCGGTAAACCGTCGTCACCGAGCGATGCGGACGGGACGGCGGTCGCCGTATCCTACCGATGACTACGTCAGACTACGAACTCCGAGAGCGCATCGAGGCCGTATCGAACGCGTCCGGCGGCGGGGACGACCTGCTCACGGTCGCGGTCCCGCCCGAGAAGTCGCTCGGCGAGACGCTCGAACGGGTCGAGGAGGACCACGCCGAGGCCGAGTACATCCACGCCGACGAGTCGTCGAAGGCCCGGAGGACAGTGCTCGAACGGGCCCAGCAGATCCTCCACGAGTACGACGAGACGCCGGATGGCGGACTCGTCCTCTACGTCGGGGTCACCGGGGACGGAGAGGACGTCAGCGAGTACGTCTTCGACGACCTGCCGACCCCGATTCGGGAGGCGCGCTACGAGTGGTCGAACGAGTTCGACGCGGAGGCGCTGGAGACCGCCGCCGGCGACTCCCCGACGTACGGCCTCCTCGTGGTCGAACGCGGCGGCGCGGCGCTGGGCCGGTTCGACGGCGACCGAGTCGAGGTGGTCGAGACGATAGACAGCGACGTGATGGGGAAGACGAAGGCCGGCGGGCAGTCGGCCGACCGGTTCGAACGCGACAGGGAGCGCCAGAAGGAGGAGTTCTTCGACGACGTCGCCGCCGAGGCGAAGCGAGCGTTCCTCGAAGACGGATCGCGCGAGGACGGAGCGCTCGCGGTGGACGGACTGCTGGTCGGCGGGACGACGGTCACCGTCGAGGAGTTCGCTGACGGCGACCACCTCGACCACAGACTCCGCGACGCGGTCGTCGGCGGGTCGTTCTCCGTCGAGTACGCCACCGAGCAGGGACTGACGCAACTCACCGAGAAGGGGCGAGACGCGATGAACGACGCGGAGGGGGAGGCGGTCCGCGAGGCCCTCGAACGCTTCCGCGACGGCCTCCGAGACGACGGCGACGACGACGTCGCCTACGGCGAGGAGGAAGTCGAGCGAGCCTTGGAGTTCGACGCCGTGGAGACGCTCTTAGTCTCCGGCGCGCCCGGTCGAGGACCTGCGCGAGTACGAGGAACGAGTGACCGAGGAGGGCGGCGCGTTCGTCGCCGTCCCGCCGGACTCCGACGACGGCGCGCGCTTCGAGGAGGCGTTCGGCGTGGCCGCGATTCTCCGCTTCCCCACCGACTGACACGCGGGGGCCGGCGCGGGCCGGCGCAGACCGACGCGGGCCGGCGCAGACCGACGCGGGCCGGCGCAGTCACTGCCGACTCGCCGTCCCTCGGCGCCGAGAAGAGAGAGCGCGGAGCGAAACCCCGACCCGCCGGTGAACCCGCGGGACGTCAGTCGGCGAGGCCGTCGGTCTCGAACAGCGTGTCGAACTCGTCCGGCAGTTGCGACCGCGCGTCCTCCAGTTCGTCTTCGAGGCCGGCGTCCGCGAGCGTCGCGAACACCGCGCGGGCGTGCGTCCTCGCCTCTTCGCCGCCCACGTCGCCGCGTTCGCGTCGGGCGACGCTCCGGACGAACCCCTCCGCGGAGAACTGCTTCGGCGTCGCGTCGCTCCGGTCGGTGACCGTCTCCTCGTAGTCGTCCGGGAGTCTCTCGGCGACGTCCTCGGCCTCCCCCTCGGAGATGTGTTCGCCGAACGTCTGGAGCGTCGCCAGCGTCGCTCGCTCGGCTTCGTCGTGCGATTTTAACTGGGCTCGTCGCGCGACTCCGTCGAGTAGTTCGTCCCGATTCACACCTCCGAAAGTGGGTCGCGCGGCGCTTCAGTCTACTGGCGACGCGGGGGAGGCGGGCACAGCACTTAGGGACGGACGGACCCAACTTCGGGTGTATGGAGGCACCCCGACAGCTGCGTTCCGCGGCGAGCGAGCAAGAGGACATCACCATCGCCCACCGAGACTACGAGGGCGAGAACGTCGTCGCCATCGACTTCGGGGCCGGCGTCGAGGCGACGGTGGACATCCTCGGTGACACGGCCATCGTCGTCGCGGGCGACCGGCAGTTCGAGTTCGACGTGCCGCCGGAAGCGACCGAGATAACCACCAACGACGGCATCCTCCTCATCAAGGAGTGACGCCGAGAGCGTCGGTAGGGCGCGGGAACGACCCTCGAACTCGCGGACGTCGCCTTTCTCGACCGGAACTTCCCCCGTACTCAGCCGGGCGTGTCCGGCGGTTCGACCGTCGGCGACTCGCCCGACCACGCTTCGACGACCGGCGTCGCGGTGACGCCGCCGAGGATACTCGACGTAGCGTGTCGCACGCGCCGGCCGTCAGCGTTCGTCCGACACTCGGTCGGCGTAGCGCGGATACCGGGCGCGGTACCCCCGTCGCCGACCGACGGGAGCCAAGACGGACGTGAGCGCGTTCACGGCGGGGCCGGGGACGGCGGGCGGTCGAATCTCGTCGCGGAACTCGCGTGCGAGGACCGCGGACTGAAGCGGGCTCGGAATCCCTCGCCGGTCGGTCTTTCCATCCCGGGCGAGACCGAACATCGTCTCGAAGAACGACTCGATATCCAACCCCGGACGGAGTTCGACTACCGCGTGCATCTCGTCGTCGCCGGCGTTCCACACCGTGTGCGCCGTCTCCGGCAGGACGGCGAACCGCGTGCCGGGCGTGGCCGTCCACTCGTCGCCGTCGATTCGAACGCCGAGCTCGCCGCTCCGGACGTGGATTCGCTCCTCCTGTCGGGGGTGGACGTGGTCGAACTTCCCGACCGCGAATCCGCCCGGGTCGAGGAAGTAGTCGAACTCGACCGCTCGCCCGCCGGAGTCGGCGGCCGTCGTTCGGAACGCGATTCGCTCTCCGGTCGCGGGGTTCTCGATGACGTCGCCCGTAGATACCATGTCGTCGTCCTCCGACCGGTACTCTCGGTCCGAAGCGTCGTATGCGTTCGTTCGCCGCGTCCGACGGATTCGGCCGCGTCGGGTCAGTCCCGCCCGCCGCCGACGCTCTCCGGTCGGCCGGACTCGTCCGCGTCGACCGTGTACTCGGTTATCCACGGCGGTTCCTCTCGGTCCTTCGACCACTGGAACAGGTGCCGCTTCTCGTTCGCGTAGTAGTAGCGGTAGGCGTCCACGTAGTCCGGCGCGGTCCACTCGCCGGTGACCTGCGGGGGGTCGCTCGCCGCCTCCGTCGGCCACTCCAACTCGCGGACCGCCTCGGGGTCGAGCGTTTCGACGGTGGCCCAACAGCCGTGTCGCCTCTCCGGCGCGTGGTCCCAGCGGTACCGCCACTCGTCGTGCGCCGCCTCGGTGTACGCCCGCAGGCGACGCCAGTTGTCGTACGAGTCGGCGGCCCACTGAGTGAGCGGATGGTTCGGGTGCGTGAAGTACAGGTCCTCGCCCTCGGCCCCGTTCAACTGCGCCGCGGTCGTCAGCACCATCGAACACTCGAAGACGCTGCTCGTCACGTGCTTGTCGACGAGCCATTCGACCGCCGTCTGCAGGTCGCGGTCGAGCCAGAACGCGTTGACCATCACCGAGAGTCGGGGGCGGCGCCAGTTAGTCTCTCGGGCGGGACGTCCCCCGCTCGCTTCCGGCGGCGAACTCTTGGTCGTCGCCGGCGTACCGCCGTGGCACGGATGTCACTCGCAGTCGTCGTAGACGACAGGGAACCCGCCGCCGTGGCGGAGGCGGTTCGCGCGCACCCGGACGTCGCGTCCGTCGAGTCCCGCCGCCTCGCCGCCGGCGACGTGGTGATCGGCGACGTCGGCGTCGAACGGAAGACGCTCTCGGACTACGTGAGCACGCTCATCGGTCGGCGCGCCCCCGACCTCCGCGACCAAGTTCGGAGGCTGAGCGAATCGTACGAACACTCGTACGTCCTCTTGGAGGCCGAACTGCCGGCGGACGGCGACGAGGGGGTGCCCGCCCCGGCGGTCCGGGGGTCGGCGGCGTCGATTACGGCCCGACTCGGGACGCCCGTCATCCCCTGTTCCGACCGGGACCGACTCGTCGACATGGCCGTCCGACTCGGCCGAAAGCACGTCGAGGAACCGTCCGCGCCGGCGCTTCCGAACGGGTCGGTGACGGCGCTCGACGCGCCGACCGCCAAGCGGATGTACGGCTGTATCGACGGCGTGGGCACCGACACGGCGGGACGACTCTACGAGGCGTACCCGGCCGTCGAGGACCTCGTCGCGGCGTCGCCCGAGGAGTTGATGGCCATCAACGGCATCGGCCCCAAGCGGGCGGAGGCCATCCACTCGGCGTTCAGGGACGCGGAGTGACGGCGTTCGGCCGTTGGATCAGAACAGGTCCGAGCGGAGGCGAACCTCCGTGTTCTGCACCGTCGTGAACGCCGACTCCTCGATGGTGTAGGTGTCGTCGTCTTCGTCCCAGCCGAGCGTCCGCTTGAGGCCCTCGTCCACGTTGTCCCACTCGGGCTCTACGTACGCTCGGTCGCCCCGAACGTCCGTCACCACGCCGATGCGCTCGGTTCCGCTCACGACTGTCTTCCCGCGGTCGTCGTCCGAGAGTTCGGCAGTCATGTCGGTTTCGCGTACGCCCGCGACCACCAAAACGTCGGTGCCGGGTCGCTCAAGTGGGTTCGGTGCGTTCACCGGGGGTCGCGCGGCGGCCTCACGCGCTTCGCGCGCCGTCGCCGAGTCGCGCGTCGAACAGTTCCTGAACGACGCCCTCCGGCGCGACCATGCAGACGCCGACGTTCTGTAGTTCGGGGTTCGTCAGGAAGTGCGCCGTCTCCCCCGGCGGGAGGATGGTGACCGTCTCCTCGCGGCCCGCCTCCTGCGACTCGAAGAGGAACGTCGGCACCTCCACCCGTTCGCCCGGGTGAATCTCGCCCGACCCGGCGAGCAACACGCCGTCGTCGTCCTCGAACAGCGACTCGTTGTTGGAGATGTACGCGGCGGGGATGTCCGGGTCGGCCGCCCAGTACACCGAGTCGTCGGCGCTGAGCAGTCCTATCTCGTACACCGCGTCCGGGAGAACGACGCGCCTCTCTTCCGTCTCGATGCCGTGTCTTCCGAGCCAAAACAGCGCGTCCTCCGCGCCGCCGGTCACGTCAAGCATACGTACCGGGCTACACCCCGGAGCGGAAAAAGCGCTGAGGCGGACGAGTAGGGATTCGAGAACGTGTCGCTCCGCGATTCGGCGGTTCGGCGGTCGAAGGCAGCAAGCGACCCACCGCGTCACCAGACATATGCCCGACTCCGCCGAACTGACGGGCGTATGAGCATTCCGAGCCGAACGCTTCCGAACGGCGACGAGATACCGCAGGTCGGAGCGGGCACGTGGGACATCGGCGGCGAGACGGTCAAAGAGTCCGTCGGGGCGGCGCTCGACGCCGGGTACGCCCACGTCGATACGGCTGAGGGGTACGAGAACGAGGCCGAGATCGGGGAGGTCCTCGCGGAGTACGACCGCGAGGAGATATTCCTGACCTCGAAGGTCCTGCCGTCGAACCTGCACTACGAGTCGGTGCTGGAGTCCTGCGAGGCCAGCCTCGACCGATTGGGGACGGACTACCTCGACCTGTATCTGATCCACTGGCCGAACCCGACCATCTCGCTGCGCGAGACGATGCAGGCGCTCGAACGCCTCCACGAGGAGGGAAAGGTGCGGAACATAGGCGTGAGCAACTTCAGCAAGTACCAACTGATGTTCGCGCTGAAGGTGGCCGACGTGCCCATCGCCGTCAATCAGGTGGAGTTCCACCCGTGGCTGTATCAGGAGGACCTCTTGGAGTACTGCGAGGACAACGACGTGGTGCTCACCGCCGCCGCGCCGTTGGCCCGGACGGAAGTGCTTGAGGACCCGGTGATTCGGGACGTGGCCGAGGAGTACGACCGGACGCCCGCGCAGGTGGTCCTGCGGTGGCAGGTTCAGAAGGGCGTCGTCACGATTCCGAAGTCCTCGACGCCCGAGCACATCCGCTCGAACTTCGAGGTGGGCGACTGGGAACTCGACGCCGACGACGTGGGCCGAATCGACGACATCGACACCGAAAAGCGCGTCTACATGATCGACGTGGACGACGAGACGTACGGGATTCCGCGCTGAGGCGGGTTACCGTCGGATCAGAGGTACGAGTCGTCGTACGCCTCTCTCGACCGAGAGGCGTGGCTGTTTCCGCACTCGCTGCACTCCATGCGCTCCATGTCGTCCACGATGACGTCCAGCGACCCGCAGTTCGAGCAGTAGTAGCCGTACCGCTCGCTCATCTCCTCGTCTGTGTACGTCACGAAGAACGGGGCGTCGGTGCCGGACTCCTTGTCCTCCTCGTCGTCGGTGCCGAGGTACACCGTCTGCCCGTCGTCGGTCGTCGCGCGTCTGACGCCGTCCTCCGTTTCGGTGTCGGGGAACTCGAGTTCGTCCGTATCCGTGTTCGCGGCGTCCGTACCCGCGGCGTCCGTCTCGTCGGACGCGGCCGACGGTTCCGTGTAGACGTACTCGACCAGCGACTCGTCGCCGAGTTCGACCGTCCGCTCCTCCGTCCGGACGTAGTCGAACTTCTCGAAGAACTGCTCGCCCTCGGTGTTTTTTTCGAGCGTCGCCGCCTCCACGTGGTCCACGTCTCGGTCCCGGAGCGCCTCCACCGCCGACTCGAACAGTTCCGTGCCGACGCCCGCACCCTGATGTTCGGGGTCTACGAGGAGCCACCGAATCTCGCCGACGTCGTCGCTGACGACGCCGACGACGATACCGGCGACGGCCGTCTCGACGCCGTCTATCTCGTTCTCCGCGACGAACACGATGGCGTTGTCGCTGTCGATCACCTTCGACAGGTGGTCGTCGCTGAACTGGTCGGTGAGGATGGACTCGATCTGCTGGGGGCTCAGCCGATACGACATCGTCATCGAACTTTCGACCATCTCTCGGATTCGCTCCGTCTCGTCCGAGGTGGGTTCGCGGAGTTCCATACCCTCAGTTCAACCACAATCGGGATAAGCGCGGGGGCGGCATTCAGCTCACACTGACATTTCGGCGTTCCTATCGGTATTCCCCGAATCTGGCAGAACTCGTATGTGTGGCCTGTCTGTACACGGTGGCATGCTCGAACGGATTCGGCGCGCGAGGGACCGCATCCGAGCGGCGGGTGTCGGGTCGTTCGCGTACGAGACGGTACGGTCGTCGCTCCCCTTCTGGGATCGGTTCCGGTTGGACCTCCTGATGTTCGAGTGGACGAAGGGCCGGACGGTTCCGCTCGAACCGTGGAATCGCCTCCGGATGCTCCGGCACGGCTTTCTCTCGTCGTCGTACTACCTCTACGACTTCGACGAACGGCGGAACTACGACGACTACGTCTCCGAGTACGAGAAGATGGCCTACACCGCCCACATCAACGGACGGACGCGGAAGTACCTCGACGACAAGTTCGAGTTCTACGCGGCGATGCGAAGTCGGGGCTTCGGCGACAGACTCCCGGAACTGGTCGGGGCCATCGACTCCGGACGGGAGGACGTCGAAGACGTGGGCGCGGACCGGATTCTCGAACTCCTCGACGGCGGCGAGAGACTCGTCCTCAAGAGCGCGACGGGCGCGGGCGGAAGCGGCGTCTACATCTGCCGCGTCGCGGACGACGGCGAGGGCTACGTCGTCAACGGCGACGCCGCCTCCGCCTCGGAGGTGCGGTCCGTCGTCTCGTCGGTGGAGGGGTACCTCGTCACGGAGTACAACGAACAGGCGAACTACGCCGCGGAGGTGTTCCCCGATTCGCCGAACACGGTTCGGGTGATGACGATGCACCCCGGTGACGACGACGCGTTCGTCGCCGCCGTCGTCCACCGGTTCGGCTCGGCGGCGTCCGGCGGCGTGGACAACTGGTCGCGAGGCGGCATCGCCTGCGAGATAGACGAGGAGACGGGCGAACTCCGTCGGGCGACGCGGTACCCGTTCGACGGGGAGTTGCGCTGGTTCGAGGCGCACCCCGACACCGGCTCGACCATCGAGGGGCGGTCGGTCCCCGGATGGGAGCGAGTGAGAGAGGAGGTTCTCGAACTCGCGGAGGCGTTCCCCGACATGCCCTACGTCGGGTGGGATCTGTTGGTCACCGGACCGGGCGAGTTCGTCGTCCTGGAGGGGAACAACCAGTCCGACGTGGACTTGGTGCAGGCGAACCGACCGCTCCTCACCGACGACCGGGTGGTCGACTTCTACGACGAGTTCGTCGCCGCCGACGAGTGGCCGCCCGGCGGTTCGTGACGCCGGAGTCGGTCGTCTCGACTAGATGTCGGCAAGCGGTATCTTCCGTCCGTAGACGACACACCCGAGGAGGAGAAGGACGTCGATATCGACCCGAGCACGGAGGTGGGCGACGACGACTGACTCGACGGACGCGCCGGCACCTTGCGAATGACTGCCGTGTGACTTTGCGTCCGCCGGAGGGAGACACGGCCATGACCAGCGGATACCTCGTATCGTCGCCGCCGAGTCGCACGGGATCGGAGAGACGACGCCCCGAGGGGGGACCGCCCCGCGTCGGCGGCGTCGGACCCGCGGGCGGGCGCGACCGATGAGCGACCGGCCGCGCTACGAAGTCGTCGTCGTGGGCGGCGGGCCCGCGGGGTTGACGACTGCGCTGTACGCGACGCGACTCGGCCACCGAACCGCGGCGTTCGACGAACAGGGCGGCCGACACACGGCGGTCCGAGGCGTGCACAACGTCTACGGCGTCTCCGAGGACGTCTCGGGCAAACAACTGTCGGAACTCGCCGTCCGGCAACTCGAAGAGTACGGCGGCGACTTCCACCCCGACGCCGTCGAACGCATCGAACGGGACGACGACGGCCGGTTCCGGGTGGAGGCGTCCCACGCGACGGTCACGGCCGAACGCGTCGTTCTCGCGACGGGGTTCTCCGACGAGGAACCGGGCGTGCCCGAACTGCGGCGCTTCACCGGTCGGGGGTTACACTACTGCCTCCACTGCGACGCGTACGCCCTCGGGGACGGCCCCGTCTTCGTCCTCGGCCACGGCGAGGACGCGGCGGAGGTGGCGATGCTGATGCTCAACTTCACCGACGACGTGGAGTTGCTGTTGAACGGCGCGGACCCCGAGTGGAGCGACGAGACGGAGGACCGACTCGGCGCGCACCCGATCGAGCGAATCGACACGGACGTCGTCTCCGCGTTTCCGGCGGACGACGACGCCGAGGACCCATGGCTCGGCGGACTGCGCTTCGCCGACCGGTCGGACCGCGAGTACCTCGGCGGGTTCGCCATGTACGGCAAGGAGTACAACACTGCCTTGGCCGAGGCTCTCGGCTGCGAACTCGACGACGACGGAGCAGTCGAGGTGGACGAGAACTTCGAGACGAGCGTCGACGGCGTCTACGCCGTCGGCGACGTGACGCACGGGCAGAACCAGACGGCGGTAGCCGTCGGCGACGGCGCGCGCGCGGGCATCGCGCTGCACAAGAGCCTCCGGACGTACCCCCTCTCGCTCGAAGAACTCGACTCGGCGGAGGACTTCCCGGTTCCGGGCGCGGCGGGCGACGTCCGCGCGCGGATGCGCCGCGTCCGCGGCCTCGACGAACACGCCGGCCTTCGGAGACCCGCGCCGGAGGAGGGGCGCGTAGAGCGCGAGTGACGACCCTCACTCGCGCCGCCGCCGGAGGAAGCGCTGAACCGCGCCGTTCGAGGCGACTTCGAGGCCGACCCTCGACGCCGCGGCGCGGAGACGCCCGCGGACGACGGCGGCGGCGTACGTTCCGAACGCCGCGAGTGCGCCCACTCGGTACGTCGGGTCCGGGCGGTCGGCGGTGGCGGCGGCGACGATCGTCGCCGCGACTCGTTCGGGGCGGTTGATTCCGGGGCCGCCCTCGCGGACGACGCCGATGGATCCGAGGGCGCGGTAGAGGTCGGCGTACGCCGGCGTGTGTTCGACCGACTCGACTTCTTCGAGTGCGCGGTCGTAGAACGGCGTCGCCACCAGCCCGGGTTGGACGCAGACGACGTTCACGCCGGTTCCCGCCGTCTCCTGGCGGAGGGCGTCGCTGACGGACTCCAGCGCGAACTTCGACCCGGTGTAGATTCCCAGTCCCGGCACCGTCAGGCCGCCGAATCCCGCCGTGACGTTGATAATCGTCCCGCGCCCGCGTTCCCGCATCCGGGGGAGGACGGCGCGCATCAGCCGAATCGGGCCGTACGTGTTGACGTCGAACTGCCGTCTGACCTTCTCCATCGGCACGTCCTCCACCGCGCCGAACTGGCCGTAGCCCGCGTTGTTGACGAGGCAGTCGAGGCGGCCCTCCTCCTCGAAGATCCGACTGAGAGCGGTTTCGACCGACGCCTCGTCGGTGACGTCGAGTTCGACGACCCGACAACCCCGGTCTTCGAGCGTGCGCACCTCGTCCGTGTCGCGGGCGGCGGCGTACACCGTCCACCCCGCGTCCCGGAACCGAAGCGCAGTCGCGCGGCCGATACCCGACGAACAACCGGTGACGAGAACCGTCTCTCCCATTCGGTGAGATGCGCCGCCGGGCAGTTAGGCGTAATTCAGGCGAGGTGGTACGCTCGTCCGCGGCGGGCGGCGAGACGCGCGGCGGCGGACGCGAACCGCGACGACGGGGCGCGAGGAGCGACCGGGCCCAAACGCACTTCCTCGCGGGAGAACAACGAAGTGTGTTATGAGTCTGACAGCATTCTTCCGCAAAGACCAGTCAGAGCCGGTGAGCGAGGAGTCGAGCACGATGAGCGAGGAGTCGAGCACGGTGATGGACGCCGTGCGGTCGGAGTCGTCCGGAGGGGCGATGCCGTCCGATTCGGCCCTCCTTCGTAAGGCCGCCATGGTCGGCGGCGGCATGCTCGCGTTGGCGTACCTCGCCACCCGGAAGGCCGGGTCGGGCGCACCGGTCCCGTCCGCCGGCGAGGTGCGCGAGACGGTTCCGGAACCCGACGAGGTGAGACAGACGATCGAAGACGTGCGAGAGGACCCCGAGAGCGTCGTCCCCGCCGGGGGGTCGGACGAATCGCAGGACGAAGGAGAGGCGGCCGAAGGCGGAGACGAGGACGAGGAGAAAGAGGAGATAGAGGTCGAGACGGAGGTGGAAATCGAGGCGGGCGAAGGCGTCGAGGTGGAGGTCGAAGCCGAGACGGAACTGGAGCGCGAGGGAGACGAACTCGAAGTCGAGTCGGAAGTCGAAGTGGAGGCTGAACGGACGGACGACGACGACGAAGAAGACGAAGACGAGGACGAGACAGAAGCGGCCGACGACGAAGAGACCGAAGACGAGGACGAGACGGGAGCGATCGGCGGCGAGGAGGACGAAGACGAGGACGAGACGATGGCGACCGACGGCGAAGGCGCGGTTGACGAGAGCGAGGACCTCCCCGAAGAGGAGCGAAACGCCGAGGAGGTGGACGAACTGGCGGACGGAGACGTCGAATCGGAGTCGCCGGAACCGGGCGAGATGAACGTGGACGAGGACGTGGTCGAAGACGTGATCGGAGAGGACGGCGACGAGAGCGAGGAAGGAGAGGAGTAACCGCGAGCGTCGGTGGTCGGACGGCAGCACGTCGCCGCCGCCCTATTTTACGTCGCCGCTCAGACGCCCCACGGGAACGTCTCCGGCGGCGTCTCTCGGTGGGGTTCGAGGTGAAGCGGATGCAGCGCCGACGTCTCCTCGACGTGGACGAACGAGTCGTAGCGTTCGGGAAGCACCGTCGGCACGTAGTTCCCGAGTTCCCGGTCGGGGTGGTAGACGACGCCGATGGCGCGTTGCCCCCGCGAGGTTTCGAGGGCCGAGGCGTCGAACTCGTCGAACAACAGGTAGGAGTCGTTCACGCCGGCGCGATTGAACACGTCGCCGTAGGAGGTGTCTCTCGCCTCCGGCACCGACATCCGCTCCATCGGCGCGTCCCACGCCCGGCCGGCGATGACCGACCCGCGGTGGGTGCCGAAGCCGACGAGGTGAACCTCGTCCTCGCCGTATCGCTCGCGGGCGAGTTGGCCGATGTTGACCGCGCCCCGGTCCGTCATGTCCGTCGCCCGGGCGTCGCCGACGTGGGTGTTGTGCGCCCAGACGACCGCCGTCCCCTCGGTATCGTCGCGGTTCAGCAGTCTGTCGAGCGTCTCCATCATGTGCTCGTCGCGGACGTTCCACGACGAGGAGTTCCCGCGCGCCATCGACCGGTAGTACTCCTCGGCGTTCTTCGCGACCAAGGCGTTCTGCTCGGCGGCGAAGACGGACTCGTCGTCGTCCCCGTCGTACTCCGGCGCGTTCCGGCGCAGGTCGGCCAGTACCTCGATGACCTCGTCCTCGCAGTCGCCGGGAACGATGCGGGTCGAACGGCCGTACTCGCGGGCGTCCTCGCCGTACGGTTCGAAACACTGGTAGGCGTCCTTCGCCCGTTCGGCCGCCTCGGGGTCCACGTCTTCGAGGTAGTCCAACACCGCCTCCATCGACTCCGTGAGGCTGTACACGTCGAGGCCGTAGAAGCCGACCATCTCCGACCGCGCGCGGCCCTCGTTGTACTCCCGAAGCCACCGCAGGAACTCCGTCACCTCCCAGTTGGCCCACATCCACGTCGGCCAGCGGTCGAACTTGCCGAGGACCGCCATCGTGTCGTCGGACGCGTCCGGCCGGTGTCGAACGTGGCGGTTCACGTCGTAACAGTCCGTCCAGTCGCCCTCGACGCCGACGAACGAGACGTTCGTCTCTCGGATCAGGCGGGCCGTCAGGCGGGCGCGCCAGCGGTAGAACTCGCTGGTTCCGTGGGACGCCTCGCCGATCATGACGACCGACGCGTCCGACGCCGCCTCCACGAGTCTGTCGAGGTCGCTCGGGTCCGAGAGGTCGCGGGCGTTCCGCCGCACCGCCTCGACGGCGGCGTCCATCCCCTCGGCGCGCCGTTCGCCGCGTCCGAGGCTCATCCGTCCGTCACCTCCGGGCGTTCCGTCGGAGTCGCGTTCATACGAGACAGTACCCCACTCCGCGGCAAGTGAACTCCGCCCGCATACGCAAGGGCGACGGTACACGGTGTCGGTGCGCCGGCAGAGTAGCGCGGTCCGACGGTCCGACGGGAACCGCCGCGGCCGAATCGAAGGTGGATATGAGTCTATTGGCCCACTTCTCAAGCGGGTGGGGGACGAAGTGCGAACAGCATGGATATTGACGGAGTCGTCTCGACGGACTACGTCGAACAGGACGCGAAGACGCCGGCGTCGAAACTCCGCGGGGCGTTCGACACGAACGAGGACCGCGTCATCATCATTACGAACGGCGGGTCGTTCGAGGGTGTCGTCTCACAGAAACAGTTACTGTCGTCGCACCACCCGCCGGACGAGACGGCGATGAACGTGGCCATCGACCCGCCGCAGGTGTCCCGTCACGAGGACGTCCGCGAGGTGGCCCGCCTGATGGTCGAGAACGAACTGAAGATACTCCCCGTCTTCGACGAGGGAGACCGGTTCGTCGGCGTCGTGAAGGCGATGGACATCGTCGAGGAGGTTCAGGAGAACCTCAACACCCTCGACGTCGAGGACGTGTACACACGGGACCTCATCTCGGTCGAACGCGAGACGACGGTCGGACAGGTCATCAACCACCTCATCGAGAACAAGATTTCGCGCGTGCCCGTCGTCGAGGACGGCAACGCCGAGGGGATGGTGAGCATCGCGGACCTCGTGGACTTCACCGTCCGACAGGTGGAGAAACAGGAAGGCGGGGACGCCGGCGGCTTCGACGGGCACGGCGGCGAGGGGTCCACCACCGACTTCCGAGCGTCCAGCGGCGGATACGGCGAACGCGCGGGGTTCGAGGATCGGCTCCTCGATCTGCCCGCCCGAGACGTGATGACGCCGACGGTGTACACGACGACGCCCGACCAACAACTCGGCGACGCCATCGGCGAGATGCTGGAGAAGAACTGCTCGTCGCTCGTCGTCGTCGGCGAGGGGACGGGCGAAGTCATCGGCATCGTGACGGTGACGGACGCCTTAGACGCCCTCACGAACACCGACGAGGAGCGCATCCCCGTCCAGATTTTCAACGTGAAGATGCTGGACACCCTCTCGCGGGAGGACGTGGCGAAGCGAATCGAGCAGATAGACGCGAAACGCACCGAGATGAACATCCTCGAAGCGAAGGTGGTCTTCCACGAACACGAGGAACGCCTCCGCGGGATGCCGCTGGTCGAGACGACAGTCAGGCTGTTCACCGACGAGGGGCGGTTCTTCGGCTCCGGTGAGGAGTACGGCGCGGAAGCGTCGTTCGGCACGGCCAGCGAGATAGTCGAGGAGAACGTCCTCGAAGACAAGGGCCGGGACATGACCGAGCGAAACGACCGGCCGACGGCGAAGAAACAAGAGCAGGTAGAGAGCATCGTCGATTGGTGGCTCGAAGGGGAAGAGGAAGAAGGAGAGGCGTAGGGTCGGTCAGTCCGCCGCCGCGTGCGTCGCCTCCGGCGCTCGAATCGCGTCCGACGCCGCACCGGCCGTCGCAGTCGCGTCCGCGTCCGACCTGTTCGACGCCGTCGCGTTCGCGTCGCCCGCCTCGCCGACGACGTAGCGTTGCCCGACCATCGGGTCCAGCAGGGCATCGACGGGCGCCCTGTCGTCGCGGAGCACCGGCACGTCCCCCGTCTTTTCCTCGTCGCGGTACGTCGAAATCTCCTCGGAGAGGTCGATGCCGATGTTCCGCCGCTCGTTCCGGGCTCTGAGTTCCGCCTGCGAGACGTGCGTCGCGTTCTTCGTCGCCACGACTTCGATGTTCTGCACGACGACGCCCTCCCGCGTCGGGAAGCTGTACACCTGCGGGAACACTCGCGACATCGTCTTGTACTGCGCCCGGTAGAACTTCGAGGCCGGACCGCTCGGCGCGGAGATGACGTTGGCGAAGAGCACGCCGTCCTCGGTGAGTCTGTCGTTCGCCAGTCGCATGAACTCCACCGTCGTCAACTGAAACGGCACCTTGTCCTTCTTGTACGCGTCGAGGACGATGAGGTCGTACGTCCGGTTCGTCTCTTGGAGGAACTGGCGGCCGCCCGTCGTGTGGATGGTGAGGTTCTCCGACTCCTCCACCGCGAAGTACTTCTTCGCGACGTCCACGACTTCTGGGTCGATCTCGGCGACGTCCACCGTCACGTTGTACTCCGCGGCGAAGCGCTTCGGCCCGGTGAACCCGCCGCCGCCGATGAACAACACTCGGTCCACGTCGTCGGTCATCAAGAGAGGGAGGTGAAAGTACGGCGTGTAGTCGAAGACGTGGGCGTTCGGGTCGTCCAAGTCCATCGCGCTGTGCGGTTGGCCGTCGAGGTAGAGCGTCCGGGTGTCGCCCCTATCGACCACCTCCAACTCCTGATACGGCGTCTGCGTGTGGTAGACGACGTTCCCCGTCGCGGAGAGGCCGACGCCGCCGGAGGCGGCGGCGACGACGAGGACGGCGGCGACGGCCAAACTCCGCCCCGCGCGCTCCCGACCTATCGAGGGGCGGGCGACGTAGACGGCGGTGCCGACGGAGAGGAGGCCGAAGATCAGACCGATGTGCGCGACGCTCAGCGCGGGGATGAGAAAGTACGTCGTCGCGAACGCGCCGACGATGCTGCCGACGGTGCCGACGGCGTAGACGTGGCCGGACGCCTCGCCGGTTCCCTCCTTCTCGGAGAGTTCCGCGGCGTAGGGGCTGACGAACCCCAGCAGGTACGTCGGCGGTCCGAACAGCAGCGTCACCGCCGGGAGCGAGGCGAACCGACTCGGCAGGGGGAAGGCGACGGCCGACTGCAGCATCACGTCGCCGAAGAAGATGACGCCCGCCACGTAGAGGGCGGTGGCGAGGAACAGTTTCACCAGCCGGTCGTCCGACGCGCGCGAGGCGGCGTGCCGCCCGCCGTGGTAGTAGCCGAGGCTGAGCGCGGCGAGGAACACGCCGATGATGCTCCCCCACGTGTAGATGCTGCTGCCGAACTGGGGGGCTATCATCCGCCCGGCGAGAATCTCCAACCCCATGCTGGCCACGCCGGAGGAGAACACCGCTACCTCCGGTTTCGACAGTCGGAGCGAGGACGCAGGGAGCGTCGCCATGGTCGGAGTACGGACGAGGACCAATTAAGTGTTCGACGGGAGCGGCGGTGCCGCCGAACTATGGTAAGAAACGAGATATTTCTGGCAACCGAATCAGAATAAATTAGATAATTTATGTATGTATCACGCCCGGCTATCTCACAGTATCTAAATTGTCTATATAGAGAAATTATCCACACGTAAGCTATCTACGCCGGATACGCCCGTATTCAACGACGAAAGGTACGGAACGGGCGATGAAGATAATTAGAAATAATTATATTACGTGTATATTGTTAGACACATTATAAAAATAATTATAGTGACAGGGATAGCACATTTGATGCATGGTAGAGTTTAACAGGCGGCAGTTGATGGCGACGTCCCTCGCCGCGTCGGTCGGCGCGAGCGTGGCCGGAGGAGTCGTCAGCGGCGAGCAAGAGGACACAGACACCGAGAAAGCACCGAGCGTAGACGGGGAGATAACGCGGTTCGCCTCGACGGCGCTCGGCGCGGAGGTGACCGGGCCGTTCATCCTTCCGGACGGGACGCTCATCTTCAGCCTGCAACACCCGAGTCGGGAGAACCCCGAACCGTTCAACAGCGGCGGTATCGGGTACGTGAAGGGGTATCAGTTCGAGGAGGGGAGCGACTTCGACGAACTGAGCGTCCCGAACACCGAGGAAGAACGGAGGAGAGTTCGCGCCGCGGAGGGCGAGTACACCCTCCTCGCCAGAGAGGGCGACAACCTCGGCAACAACGAGGACCTCGGCATGCCGCTGACGCCGGACGGACTGAGTATCGACGAGTTCGCCGGCTCTCGGTACTCGGACTTCGGGTATCAGCCCGACATGAACCAGTTCATCCCCACGAACGAAGCGGGCACCGAGGGACTGCTGTTCACGAACTTCGAGACGAGTCCGGGGAACGTCACCCGCATGCCCATCAGTCAGGACGAGAAAGGTGTGTGGAGCGCAGACCTAGAGGAGGCAGTCAACCTCTCGAACACGGAGGAACTGCGGAGCCTCGGTGGCACCCGAATCAACTGTTACGGCGACGTCAGCCCGTGGAACACGCCGCTCACGTCCGAAGAGGAGTACGCTCACACGCGCACCGCGTACACCTCCACCGTCAGCGACATCGTCGAGGACGGCACGGGCGTCGGCCACCGCGGCGGCGCGCAGTTCTGGAACCGACCGAACCCCAGCGAGATACAGGCGGCCATCGACGAGTACTACGGCGAGGAGTCGTGGGACGTGCAGGGGTACTGGGCCCTCGGCGGCGTCGAACTGCTGGCGTACTACCTCGGCGCCGAACGGGTGGACCAGGCGAGCGGATACACGGAGAACACGAAGACGCCCATCCCCGACAACTACCCGAACCCCTACCGGACCGGCTACATCGTCGACTTCCGCGAACCCGAGTCCGAGACGCCGAAGCCCGTGAAGTACCACGTCTTCGGACGGGCGGCGTGGGAGTGCCCGGACATCCAGAGCGACGAGAAGACAGCCTACGTCAGTTCCGACGGCGCGAACAAGGGCTTCTACAAGTTCGTCGCGGACGAACCCATCCCGAGTTACGACGACCCGATGGACGTGGAGGGGACGCTCTACGCCGCGAAGGTGACCAACAAGGAGGCGGCGGCGAAGAAGTCCCCCGCCGAGGCCGAACTCGAAATCGAGTGGCTCCCGCTGAGCAGGGCGAGCAACGCGGAGATAGCGGAGTGGATAGCCGAGTACGACGACGTCTCGCAGGTCGATTACCTCGAAACCCACGCCGACACCGACTGGGAGGAGGACCTCCAGGCGGCCCTCGAAGAGGCCGACAAGGAGGTCGCCGAGAACGGGAACCGGAACTACATCACCGACGAGGAGATCAAAGAGTGGGGCGAACTGTGGAGCGAGGACCCCGAGTCCACCGTCGCCGACAGGGGGCGGGAGGACCTCCGGAAGGTGCCGTTCCTCGAAACCCGCGCCGCCGCCAAGGAGATCGGCGCGACCGTCGAGTTCCGCAAGAGCGAGGGCATCGACAGCGTCGACGACGCCGGACCCGGCGACTACGTCTACATCGGCATCTCCGAGGTCAACGACGGGATGAGCGACGACGCGGGCGACATCCGGACCGAACGCGTGGACGGCGGACTCGTCTACCGCGGGAAACTCGAAGACGACTACAACATCTCGACGCTCGAACCCGTCATCGTCGGCCCGGACGCCACCGACCCCGCCGACGTGGCGAACGACGCACTCGTGAACGTGGACAACGTCTACGTGATGGACGACGGGCGGGTCCTCTGCTGTGAGGACGCCGACCAGTTCGGTCGCTCCTACAAGAACGACTGCATGTACGTCTACACCCCGCCGGAACTGAAAGACGACGGCGACGACGGCGGCGACGAGAGCGAGGAGACGACCGAGGACAGCGGTCACGGAAACGGGAACGGCAGTAACGGTCACGGCAACGGGAACGACGGCAACGGCAGCAACGGAAACGGCCACGGCAACTGAAGCGACTCCGAGAGGGCCGAAACCATCGACGGCGACGGAGGGTTCCGACTCCCGGCGAACCGTCGAAACGGCGCGGTCCGCGCGGACTGCGCCCGGCGCGTTCCGAGTCGCCCGACCGAGCGCTCATCACTCACCTAACCATGGCGAAATTAGACGAGACGACGACGGAGACGACAGAATCGATACACCGCGAGTACATCCTCGGCGTGCGAATCGTCGCGTACGACGCGCCGGAGGGTCGGCGCTACCGGTTCGAAGCGCCGAAGCACCGGGGCGTCGAGTTCGAGGACCCGGAGATGGCGGAGTTGTACGCCGACGTGTACTTCGACGTCAACGGCTTCGAGGAGGCCGGAACTGGGGAACGGGGCGTCCCGCCGGAGGTGATTCAGGCCGGACGTGACACGCTGGCGGCGTACTTCCTCACCCAACCCGGCACCGACGTGAACTGGGTGGCGTCGTTCTACGGCGTGAAACCGGTGAAAGTCGAGAAGTACGTCTCGTGGGTCCGCGAACGGGCGACGGAGATACGCGAGGGCGCGGCGGAGATGGGCGAGACGTAGTCGCCCGCCTCGCCCGTTCGGCGTCGGCACGCCGCGCCGACACGCTATTCCCCGTCGTGCCGTAAGGGACACCCACATGGGTGGCCGAGCGTTCCCCGCCGACGAGACGGACTTCCGCGAGACGGTCCGGTTCTACCTCCTCGACCACCGGACGAGGCTCGGGAAGGCGATAGACGTCGCGTTGCTCCTCGGGAACCTCGTCTTCGTCGGCATCTTCGTCGCGGAGACGTATCCCCTCTCAGAGACGACTCGAACCCTCCTCTGGCGCGCGGAAGTCGGTATCGCGGTGCTGTTTCTCGCGGAGTACCTGCTTCGGTTGTACGGCGCGCGCGACACCGCCGCCGAGTTTCTCAGTCCGTACACGATGGTGGACTTCCTGGCTCTCCTGCCGACGTTCGCGGTGTTGCTGTTGCCGACGCCCCTCGCGGCGAACATCGGCTTCCTCCGGGTGCTCCGAGTCGTCAGAATCCTGCGGTTCTTCCGGTTCACGCAGGACGAGGAGTTCTTCTTCGGCACCGTCTCCGCGGAGACGCTTCGGGTGACGAAGCTGCTGTTGACGGTGCTGTCCATCTTCTTCGTCACCGCGGGCCTCTTCTACAGCATCGAACACCGGGTGAACCCCGGCGTCTCGAACTTCGGGGACGCCTTCTACTTCGCCGTCGTGGGACTGACCACCGTCGGGTTCGGCGACATCGTGCCGGTGACGGCGGCGGGTCGGTTGGTGACCGTCGCGTCGATTCTGGCGGCCATCGTCCTCGTCCCGTGGCAGGCGGGGAAGATTGTCCGCGAGTGGTCGAACAAGGGGAAGGTGAACGTCACCTGCCCGAACTGCGGCCTCTCGCACCACGACCCGGACGCCTCCCACTGCAAGGCGTGCGGCCACGTCATCTATCAGGAGTACGATTCGCGGCGGTAGAGGGGAGTCAGAGCGGCTTCTCGGGCGCGCCCTCCGCGAGCATCGACTCGAACATCGCCCGGAACAGGTCCTCGTCCACCGACTCGACGACGCGCGTCCGGGGTTCGCCGTCGGTGATGCCCAACTCGTCTACGAGACTGTACCCGCGGGTCATCCCCTCGCGTTCGTCCACGTCCACGAAGTACCGCGAGGACTCGGTGACGAGTTCGTCGTCCGCGACGAGGCACGCCGCGGTCAAAGAGTCCGGTTGGGTCGTCGCGTCCTCGCCGCGGCGTTCGCGACTGAACTCCCGCACCCGTTTCGTCGCCGTCCGATAGAACTCCGAGTACTCGGTATCTATCTCCGCCAGTCGGTCGAGGAACTCCGCCTCGAACGTCGCGTCCCTGACGGTGAGGCCCCAATCGACGAGATTCACGTCGAGTTCCCGGACGACCATCTTCGCGGCGTCGGGGTCGGCCCAGAAGTTGTACTCCGCCGACGGGGTGTCGTTGCCGAGGGTGTTGACCGCCCCGCCCATCACCCACACCTCGTCCAGCAGTTCGTTCAGTTCGGGCTCCCGCCGGAGGGCGAGGGCGACGTTCGTCAGGGGCGCGATGCAGCAGAGCGTAATCTCGCCCGGCGACTCGCGGGCCGCCTCCGCGATGGCGTCGGGCGCGAACCCGTCGGCGGAAGGGACGCCCGTGTCCGGGAAGAAGTCGCCGCCGAGTCCGCCCTCGCCGTGGATGTGCGGGACGTGTTCGTGGTCCTTCACCAACGGCCGGCGTGCGCCCTCGTAGACGGGCACCTCGCCCGCGAGTCCCGCTACATCGAGGGTGTACTTCGCGTTCTCCACGTGGTAGTCGAACTCGACGTTCCCCGGGGCGACGGTGACCGCCTCCAAGTCGATAGAGTCCGCGGCCGCCAACAGGAGTATCGCCTGCGTGTCGTCGCCCGCAGTGTCCGTATCGACGATAACTCGACGAGACATAACCTCCTCCTTCGAAGCGGACGTTCTTAACCGCCGTGATCCGTAAGATACCTTACCTCATCGGGTGGAGAAGCGAGTCCGGGTGTGGGGCGTCGTGCGCGGCGCGACGGAGGCGACGCGGACGGAGCGGTCGATTCCGCTGGTGGAAGTCGTCGGTATCGCGTCGGTAGAATCGTGACCGCGGGTCGAACCGCCCGCCCGGGCGTTCCGCGCCTCAGTTCAGCGTGTCCACTTCGTCGGTCAGGTCGCTCCGGTCGTCCACGGGGCCGTTGACGAACAGACCGTGGCCGATGAACGCGGCGGCGACGACGCCGAACCCCGCGACGGAGAGACTCGAAGACACCGAGGTGAGGGTGCCGACGGCGACGCCGAGAACCATGCTCACGAAGACGCCGACGAGAATCAAGTCGTAGTACTGCCACGTGTAGCCCATACGGGCACATCGCCGCGCAGAACCGAAGTTCTGGCGGTCGAATCTCCCTCGTTTACCGCGAGAGCCTCCTGCGAGCGCGTACCACGGAAGCCCTATCAACGACGGGATGCTGAACTACGTATGGAATACGCTGATTCTCTCGACCGGGCTCTCGACGTTCTTCCGGACCGCTCGCAGGAACAATCTCGACTCACTATCCCGGATCCCGAGGGCGAAACCGACGGCGCGTTCACCCGCCTGACCAACCTCGGCTCCATCGCCGACGCCCTCTCTCGGAAGCCCGAACACGTCCACCGCTTCATCCAGCGAACGCTCGGGACGAACGGGCAACTCGACGAGAACCGCGCGCGGTACAGCGGGTCGTTCTCGGTGTCGGACTTCGACGAGGCCCTCGACAGCTACGTCGCCGAGTACGTCACCTGTTCGGAGTGCGGACTCCCCGACACCCGCCTCGTGACCGAGAACGGCGTCGACATGCTCCGCTGTGAGGCGTGCGGTGCGTTCCGCCCCGTCGAAAAGCGCTCCTCGCAGTCGAAACAGCAGACGCAGGAGGCCGTCGAGGAGGGTCGCACCTACGAGGTGAAGATCACCGGAACCGGCCGCAAGGGCGACGGCGTCGCCGAACGCGGCAAGTACACGATATTCGTCCCCGGCGCGCAGGAGGACCAGGTCGTCCGCGTCCTCATCGAGAACGTGAGCGGGACGCTCGCGTTCGCCCGACTCGTCTAAGCGCTCTCGACTCCTCTCGACGCTCTTCTCCGAGTGCCGTTTTCGTTTTCCGCTGCTCGCTTCGCTCAGTCGTACGTCTGCCACGACGCCGACCCCACGTCGATCCGGACGAGGACGTTCTCCTCCCACGCGTCGGGGTCCGCGCCGTACTTCTCGTTTATCTTCCGCGTCGCCGCCCGCGTCTCCGCCTCGTCCTCGACGACGGCGGCGGTGCCGAGGAGCGTCACCATCCACTGCGCGTGCCCGCCCTCGTCTTTCTGCACCGACAGCGCCACCTTCGGGTTCTCGCGGACGTTCCGCAGTTTCGTCCCGGTGGTGACGAGTTCCACGACGCCGTCCTCGTACCGGTACCAGAGCGGTGCGACGTGCGGGCGGCCCTCGTGGCAGGTGGCGAGGTGCGCCATGAGCGGTTCGCTCGTCAGCAGTTCCTCGGCTCTCGAATCGACGCCGCGGGACATGCGAGAGTCGTGACGCGCCGACGACAAAACGGTTCGGCGCGGACGGCCGACAGAACACGTCAGAAACCGGTACGGTCGCCCGAAACCGCCCGAACGCTTCTGTCGGTCGCGTCCGTACCTCCCCGTCCGCGGGACGCGTCCGCGAGTTCAACTATGTCATCGGAAACCGACGATTCGACGGACGGAGCACAGCGGTTGTCAGTCCACCTGGCGAACGGTCCGACCGTCGCCTGCGGGAACTTCAAAGCCATCGAGGAGGGGATCCTCCTGTTCGAGGACGAAGAACGGGAGCGAATCTCCGGGTTCGTCCCGTACGGCGAACTCCGGTTCGTCCTCCCGACGGACGGCGACATCCGCCCCGCCGCGACGGACGCCGCGGGAGGCGGCGAGGGCGGGACTGACGGGGGCGAAGAGGAGATGGAAGTCGAGACGGAGGTGGAGGTAGAGGCAGGAGACGGGGTGGAAGTCGAAGTCGAGGCGGAGACGGAACTCGAACGGGAGGGCGGAGACGAGATAGAAGCCGAGTCCGAGGTGGAAGTCGAGGCCGAACGCACCGACGGAGCGGAGTCGGAGGCCGAAAACGAGGAGGAGGAAGAGGAAACCGAGGCCGACGGTGCGGACGAACCCGCGACCGCGCAGTTCGACGACGACAGCGAAGACGAGGCCGACAACGTCGAGGTGCAGGGCGCGGAGGAGGCCGCCGAGGCGGAGGCGCACGAACCCGACCCCGCGACCGAGGCCACGGCGACCGGCGAGGAGTCGGAGACGACGTCGGAGGCGGCGGCCCCCTCGCAAGCGACGACCGAGAGCGAATCGGACACCTCCCGAAGCGCCGGCGACCCGACGGAGGTAGGCGGCATCGGCGAGGCGTACGGCGCGGACCTCAGAGACGCCGGTATCGACTCGCTCGCCGCACTCGCGGACGCGAACGCCGAGGACGTGGCGGACGCCGCCGACGTGAGTCCCGAACGGGCCGAACAGTGGGTGGCCGACGCCGCCGAGGCGACCGACGGAGACGTCGCAGAGGAGGAGTCCGACGGGACCGGCGCGGAGGCGTAAGCCTCAGTCGTCGGCGACCCGGTTCGCCGCGACGAACTCCTCGGTCGTCTCGCGCCACGCGGCGACGAGTTCGTCCTCGAACGGTTCGGTCTCCAGTGAATCGACGGCGTCCCTCTCGTCCAACCAGCCCACAGTCCGGCGGACGCCCGTCTCGAAATCGACGGTGTACTCGAACCCCAAGTCGCGTTTCGCCTTCTCGTTGTCGAAGACGGTGCTGTACCGGAAGTGGTCCCTGAGCATCCGCGTCCTCTCGGGCGCGACGGCGGTGAGAACGTCCGTCGGGACGTGGACCAACTCGGGTTCGGGCGCGTCGAGTGCCGACGCCACCCGGCGGTGGTACTGGTTCCACGTCATCGTCTCCTCGCTGGTGACGTTGTACGCCTCGCCATAGGCGTCCTCGTTGCCGACTGCGCCGACGAACGCCGCGGCCACGTCGTCGCGGTGACAGGGGCCCCACAGCGAGGTGCCGTCGCCGTGGACGACGACGGGCACACCCTCGCGGATTCTGTCGATGTAGTACGACCCGGTGCCGAACGTGTGGACGAGGGTTCCGCCCTCGCCGTAGGTGTTCCACGGGCGGACGACGGTCACGTCGAACGCTTCGCCGTGATTCTCGAAGAAGACGTCCTCGGCGGCCGTCTTTCCGGCGGCGTAGTCGCTGACGGACGGGCGGCGGGGCGCGTCCTCGGTCACCGGGTTCCGCGGCGGCGGGCGGTGGTAGACGTCGATAGTGCTGCAGAAGACGTACTGGTCGATTCGGCCGCGGAAGGCGCGGACGGCGCTCTCGGCCTCCGCCTCGGTGAAACACACCATGTCGATGACGCAGTCCGGTGCGGGGTCGAGTTCGCGCATCTGCGCTTCGAAGCGGTCGAAGTCGGTCCGGTCGCCCCGGAGCGTCGAGACGGCGTCGGGAATCGCGGCGTCGGTTTCGCCGCGGTTGTAGACGGCGACGTCGTGGCCCGCATCGACCAACTGTCGGGTGATGCCGGTACTGATGAGACCGGTTCCGCCGACGACGAGAACGTGCATGGCTTCGACGCGTCCGCCGGGCGTAAAAACCTCGGCGTCCGGCGTGTCGGTCGCGGACCGGACCGCGGGCGGGCATCAGGCGGGCCTCAGGCGAGCGTCACGTCGAGGTAGAGCATCACGGCGACGCCGACCATCATCCCCGCGGTGGCGACGTGTTCGTGCCCGCGCGCGTGCGTCTCGGGGACTATCTCGTGGCTGATGACGAACAGCATCCCGCCGGCGGCGAAGCCCATCGCGTAGGGGACTATCGGGGCGACGAACGCCGCCGCGACGGCCCCGACGACGGCCAGCGGAATCTCGACGAGGCCGGCGCGCACCCCCGCGACGCCGGCGTAGAAGTACGACCCGAGGCCGGCGCTCCGGGCGGCCAGCGAGACGGCCAGTCCCTCGGGGACGTTCTGCGCGCCGATGGCGAGCATCAGGGCGACGGCGTTGCCGATGTCGCCGGACCCGAACCCGACGCCGACGGCGAGTCCCTCGGGCATGTTGTGGAGCGTGATGGCGACGATGAAGAGGACGACGGACGCCATCCTGCTATCTCCGGGGTCGACCCGACGGCCGGTGACGACCTGTTGGACGTTCGGAGCCCAGTCGTCGGCCCTGTCGAGGAGGACGACGCCGAGTGCGAACCCGACGAACACCGGGAACGGTCCGCCGAGTTCGATGCCCGGAAGCAGGAGGCTCGTGAAACTTGCCGAGAGCATGACGCCCGCGGCGAACCCCAGCGCGGCGTCTAACGCCCGTTCGCTCGGGTTCGGGTAGACGACGATGGCGAGTGCGCCCGCCGTGTTACAGAGCGCGATGAAGACGCCCCCCGCCAGTCCGAGCAACAACGGGTCCGTCCCGACGAGGGAGACGAAGGTGTCGGCGACGTTCATCTTCCTTCGAGCGTCGTCCCGGCGGTACGTGTACCTTCCGCCGCGTCGGAGTTCGTTTCCGCCGACCGTTCTCTCCGCGCGGGAACGGAGGGGAGGATATAGGCGTGCCGGGTGCAAACGCCCGAGAGAGGTATGTTCCAGCGAATCCTGTTGCCCACGGACGGAACCGACTCGATGCAGACGGTCGTCGAAATCGCCGCCGACGTCGCCGAACGTCGGGACGCGGAGGTACACGTCCTCTACGTCGTCGACGACCGGGCCTTCCTGACGCTCCAAGAGGAGATGCAGGAGGACGTCATCGCCGAACTCGAGGGCGAGGCCGAAACCGCGACCGACCGTGCGGCAACCAGCCTCTCGGAGGCGGGCGTCGCCGTGACCGAAGCCGTCAGGAAGGGCGACCCCGCCGACGAGATTCTCGCGTACGCCGACGAGATAGACGCCGACCTGATAGCGATGGGGACGCGCCGCGGCGACTACACGAAGAACCTCATCGGGAGCGTCTCGCAGAAAGTCGTCGCCGGGTCGAGCGTCCCCGTCCTGACGGCGAACCTCAACGGCGACGGGGAGTGACCGGATAGCGGCGTCCGTCGGTTCTCGGCGTCGGCGTCGCCGCCGCCTCAGTTCTCGTCGCTCTCGAAGTCGATGGCGACGGAGTTGATGCAGTAGCGCTTGCCCGTCGGGTCGGGGCCGTCGTCGAAGACGTGTCCGAGGTGGCCGCCGCAGTTCTTACAGAGCACTTCGATGCGGCGCATCCCGTGGCGGGTGTCCGTCTCCGTCTCGACGTTGTCGTCGTTCGCGGCGAAGAACGCCGGCCACCCGCACTCGGAGTCGTACTTCGTCTCGGAGTCGAACAGTTCCGCTCCGCACCCCGCACAGTGGTACGTCCCCTCCTCGGAGCGGTCCAGATGCTCGCCGCTGAATCGGGGTTCGGTGCCTCGCTCCCGCAGAATCTCGTACTCCTCGTCGGTCAGTCGTTCGCGCCACTCGTCCTCGGAGTTCGGCATGTCTTCCGCCGCGCGTTCGCTCATACCTCTCGTACGCGCCGCGGACGGAAAACGGCTTTCCGCGCTACTCGTCGCGCCGGAGCAACGACGGGATGCGCAGCATCTCCAGTTCGTCGACGTCGAGTTCCAGCATCGACGCCCGGGAGACGGCCTTCGGCAGACCCGCCGGCGTCCGGTCCACGTCGAGCGTCGGCGGCGCTTTCGGCGACCCGTCCTCGTCGATGAGGGCGTCCCACAGGTCGGAGTCGGCGTCGAAGTCGCCGCGGACGTCTTGGACCTGCCTGCGGCCCTCGTTGTAGGCGAGGTCCAGCACGCTCCGCTGGTACGCCGTGCTCGTGAGGCGTCGGATGCGCGTCCGTTCCTCGGGGAACTCGTGGCCGAGTTCGCTGGCGATACCGAGGGCGTACATCCGCCGAAGCGCGTCCTCGGCTTCGAGCGTCCGCCAGTCGGTATCGAATACCTTGTCGTACATGGCCTACAGGTCCACGCGCTTCGCCGGGTCTACCACCAACCCGTCGTCGGAGAACTCCAGCGAGCGAATGTCGCAGTCGATGTCCGTCCCGCGCATCTTCACGACCTGTATCCCGCGCGTCATCCCCGTCGCTTCGAGGTAGTTGTGGAAGAAGATGACGCCGTGCGCGAGGTAGTGCTCGTCGGAGTACGAACTCGGGTCGGTCATCTCGGAGATGAGGAGCGTCGTCGCCTCGCCCTGCTTCAACGCGGTGAGAAAGCGCGTCATCTCCTCGTCGCCGCCAGCGAAGAACAGGCGGAGCAGCATCGTCGAGTCCACGACGAGGCGGTCCACCTGCCGCGAGTTGACGAACGCGACGATCTTGTCCGTGAGACTCTGCACGCTGGACGGGTTGTTCCCCTGCGAGAACTGGTTCAGCAGGTGCTTGCCCTTCTGGCTCACGAGGTTGATGAATCGGAACTGCTCGGACGACGTGAGGGTCTCGAAGCCGAAGTCGTACCCCGACATGTCGTTCACGAGTTCCTCTTTCGTCTCGTGCATCGTGATATACATGCAGTTCTCGCCGTTACGAAGTCCCTCCGCGATGAACTGCGCCGTGAACGTGGTCTTGCCACTTCCCGGCGGACCTGACAACACGTAGAGTCGTTGGGGGAGGAACCCACCTTCGATGAGATGGTCGAACCCGCTAACCCCACTCGGAATCCGCATAGGGGTACTCTCCGAAGACTGGGTTATAACAATTCCGGGGTTGGCGAGACTGAATGTCTCACTCGGGGAACAGTTCCACCTCGCGTTCGACGGCGTCGATTCGCGCCACGTCCTCCTCGTCGAGGGTCAGAGACGTCACCGCGTCGCGGTTCGCGCGGAGGTGTTCCGCCGAACTCGACTTCGGGATGACCGAGAAGCCTTTCGCGCGCAACCACGCGAGACTGACCGCCTGCGGCGTCGTCTCGTGTTTCTCGGCCACCGCGACGACTTCCTCCACTCGGGTCACCGCCCCGCCCGCCATCGGCGAGTACGCCACTGGGACCGCGCCGTGTTCACGCGCGTCCGCGAGGAGTTCCGGTCGGGTGAAGAGCGGGTGGTACTCCGTCTGGTGGGCCGCTATCGGCGAATCGAGGTGGTCGCGCGCCGTCGCCAACTCCTCCGGTTCGAAGTTGCTCACGCCGACGTGGCGAATCAGGCCCTCGTCGCGGAGGCGGTCGAACGCCGCGAGGGTGTCCGCGGGGTCGTACGCGTCGATGGGGCGGTGGACGTACAACAGGTCGAGGTACTCCACGCCGAGTCGGTCCATACTCTCGCGCGCGCTCGATAGCACGTCGTCGTACGCGAGGTTGTCCGCCCACACCTTCGTGGCGAGGAACACCTCCTCTCGGGGAACGGCGGCCGCCGCTATCGCGTCGCCGACGACGGACTCGTTGTCGTAAATCTGCGCGGTGTCGACGTGGCGGTAGCCCATCTCCAACGCCGTCGTCACCGCTTCGGCCTCCGACGGCGTGCCGAGACCCATCGTCCCGAGTCCGAGTGCGGGCACGTCCGCCTCCCCGAGCGTCGGTATCTCCGGTTCGTCGTCCATACGCACACGGGGGACCGTAGGGATTTGAGGTTCGGGGGTCCGTCCCCGAACCGTAATGCGGGGTGCGCCCCTACGCCCGCCCATGCGACGCCCGAATAAATCGAGCCACTGCGGGGCGACTGGCCGTGATAGCGACCGAACCGCGCCGCGAGACGGCGGGAGCGAGGCGTGACGGGGCGAGTCGGCGTCGTCGGCGCCGGGGCGGCGGGCGTCGGGGCCGCGTACGCCATCGCGGAGGCGGGCGCCGACGCCGAGGTGACGATACTGGAGAAAGGCGGCGGCGTCGGCGGGCGCGCCGCGACGCGGCGGCGACGCGGGTGCCGATACGACCACGGCGCGAACTACGTGAAGAACGCCGACGAGCGGACGGCCTCTCTGATTCCCGAACTGGGCGCGGAGGGCCTCGTGAACGTCGAGGAACCGGTGTGGACGTTCGACGCCGCGGGCGAACTCTCCGAGGGGGACGCGGCGGAGAACGCCCCCGAGAAGTGGACGTGGACGGAGGGAATCGCGGAACTCGGCACGCGCCTCCTCGACCGAACCGACGCCGACGTGCGGACGCGAACGCGGGTCGAAACCGTCGCGCGCGAGGACGACGGGTGGACCCTCTCGTGCGTCGACGGCGAGACGTTCGGGCCGTTCGACGCCATCCTCCTGACGCCGCCCGCGCCGCAGACGGCCGCCCTCCTCGATATGACCCACTGGGACGACGACCGGTTGGACGACGTGAGACGGAAGGTCAGTGCAGTCCCGTACCGGACCGTCAAAACCGTCGTCCTCCACTACCCGTTCCGCGAGGAGTACCCGTGGTACGGCCTCGTGAACGCGGACAAGGAACACGAGATAGGCTGGCTCTCCCGCGAGGAGTGCAAGGACGGCCACGTCCCCGAGGGCGAGAGCCTGTTCGTCGCGCAGATGAGCCCCGAGTGGTCCGCCGAACGATACGCCGAACCGGTAGAGGAGGTAGCGCCCGCCGCGGCCGGACACGTGGCCGAACTCCTCGGCGACGACCGGTACCGCGCGCCCGACTGGACCGACGACCAAGGGTGGCGACTGGCGCTTCCCGACGAGGGCGTAGACGAGGACGTGATTCGCTCGGCGGAGGACGCCGGCCTCTACTTCGCCGGCGACTGGGTGGCCGGCGAGGGGCGCGTCCACCGCGCCCTCTGGAACGGGTACGACGCGGGCGAGCGAATCGCCGAGAGCATCTGAGACGCGTCCCCGCGGTCACTCCGCCTCGTGTATTCGCTCGCCGCGGTGGAGGCGCGCGGCGATGGTGAACGTCTGCTCCCGTTCGCGCCGCGTCGGGAAGTGAGCGGCGAGGTACCGCGCGACGGCGACGAACAGCGTCCGAATCTCCTCCGGGTCGTCCCGCACGTCTATCTGCGAGAACCCGGCTTCGAGGGCCTGAAACGTGTGGAACCCGGCGTCTTCGCGGAGGAGCCCCCGCCCGAGTCGTTCGCGGAGTCGCGCCGGGTCGCCGCCGCGGTCTAAGAAGTGCGCGGCGTGCCGCCCCGCGGCGTCCACCCGCCCCTCCGCGTCGAACGCGGCGAGGAGTCCGTCGAGGTGCGTCTCGGCGTCTCCCTCGCCGTCGGCGTCTCCGCCGGGCCGGTCCGGCACCGGCGCGGGCGGCGTGTTCAGGAAGCGGTCGAGGTAGACGTTCGTCGCCGCGTCGAACACGCCGCGGTAGAGTTCCGTCGCCCCCGTCCGCCGCGCCAACCGGTGGACAGCGTTGGCGTAGGTGAACGTGTGGTGGACGGTGTTCCAATCAGAGAACTCGTTGACGGTGCCGAACCGGGCGACGTGCGTCCCGGCGGCGTAGGCGACTTCGCCCGCGAGTTCCTCCACCGTCGCGCCCTCGGCTATCGCCGACGTGAGCGCCGAGAACACCGTCTCGGGGTCGTCCGCGAGGAGCGTCTCGGTGAACCCCTCGGGGGCGGTCCACGACTTCGACTCGCCCGCCGCGACGAGTTCGTCCAACCCGTCGAACGTCCCCTCCAGCATCGACGCGAGGTCCACGGGTTGCCGCCACGAGGACCGTTCCTCGGCGCGGGCCGCCGTCGCCAACCCCCGAACCAGAGTCGGGAGGACCGCCTCCGCGCGGTCCCGCCCGACCGTATCGAGGGCTTCGAACGCCTTGTTGACGAAATCGAGCGTGTGACCGGCGTTCAGGTAGCGGTGGTCGGTCGCCGCCGCGGCCAGCATCTCGGCCACCCGCGCGTCCGAGCAGTCGTTCGCTATCGCCGTCCGGAGGACGCGTTCCGCGCCGTCGGCGTCGCGCACCTCGACGTTCTCGCGGAACCACGACTTCAACCGGTCGTACGGCACGTCGCGCGCGCCGAACGCCTCCTGGTCGAACCGCGGCGGTTCGTCCGCGCAGTCGTTCGCCACCTCCGCGAGACCCTGATACAGCGCGCGCGTTCGGTCCTCCTCGCGGAGGTGCGGGAGGACGTTCGCCATCGCGGTCAGGACGGTCAGTCCCGGCCCCCACCCCGCCTCTCTGTACCGCGCGCCGAACCGGACGCCCGTCTCGACCACCTCCGCGGACGGGACGCCCGCGTCCGCGAGGCCGAGTACCGACTTGGCGACGACGAGTCGGAGGTTCCGTTCGAGGCCGTCCTCCAAGCGCGCCGCCCACCGCTCCGCGGGCGGTTCGTCGCGTTCGGGGTCCGGGTTCACGTACACGTCGCCGTCGCGCACCTCGACCGGGTACGTCCGCACGTCGTCCGCCCACGGGTCGAAGGTGTCGCCGCAGGAGAGTTCGAAGCGGGCGTGGTGCCAGTGGCAGGTGAGGACGCCGTCTTCGACGCTGCCGTCGGTCAGCGGAAAGCCCATGTGCGGACACCGGTTGTCGGTCGCGAACACCTCGTCCTCGTGGTAGAAGACGGCGAGCGGCGTCCCCCGTCCGGTGACGAGCGTTCGACCCTCCTCCTTCAGTTCGTCGAGGGCGCACGCGCGCACGAAGTCGCCCTGCGGTTCGGATGCCATGCGATGAGTAACCGTGCCACGCACCGTAAGCGTTCGCTGAAGCGAGTATACGTAGCGTCGGTGACACGTCTCGGCGCGCTGCGGAGGTTACCCGGAGACGGGCTTCGAGAGGGAGTGAGGGACGGTCTCGATACGTAACGGCGGCGTGCGGTGGGCTGACACCCGTCTGCCGATAGCTTTTATTCGAGGAGAGCGAACAGTCTGTCGTGCCTGCCCTCACCGTTCGAATCGACCCACACGTCCACTCGGATGCGTCGTACGACGGCTCGGACCCCGTGGAGTTGATTCTCGAGCAGGCGGCCGAAATCGGCCTCGACGCCGTCGTCATCACGGACCACGACGTCATCCACGAGTCGATTCGGGCCGCGGAACTCGCCCCCATGTACGGACTCGTCGGCATCCCCGGGGTGGAAGTCTCGACGGCCGACGGGCACCTCCTCGCCCTCGGCGTCGAGTCGATGCCGCCGCGCCGCGAACCCCTCGGCGACACCGTCGAGTGGATTCGCGACCGCGGCGGCGTCGCCATCGTCCCGCACCCGTTCCAGCGGAGTCGCCACGGCGTCCGCAAGAGCCAACTGACCGACGCCGACGCCATCGAGGTGTACAACTCGTGGCTGTTCACCGGGTGGAAGAACCGCCGCGCGCGCCGGTTCGCCCGCGATTACGGCTACCCCGGCGTCGCCGGCAGCGACGCGCACAAGGTCGGATACGTCGGCCGCGCCTACACCGAGATAGACGTGCCCGACGTGACCCGCGCGACGCTCACCGCCAAGGACGTCCTCGACGCCATCTACCACGGGACGACGCGCGTCGAGGGGCGGCGGACCCCGATTCCGACGAGCACTCGCCACTACGGCGGCGCGGCGTTTCGGAAGAGCGGCTACTACGCGAAGTTAGGCGCGATCAAGAGCGGGTCGCTGGCGAAGACGGGCGCCGTGCAGGCCGCGCGAACGCTCGCCCGCGTCGGCCCGTTCTCCAGATGACGGCGCGCGGCGGCGAGTAGCACCACTCCGATCCGACGGTCGCCGACGCGGACGCCTCTGCCGAACGATATACGGGCGTCTACCGTGCACGTTCTCTCGTGTCTCTAGGAATCGGCCACTTCGCGGTCGGCGCGGCGGGAGCCCTCGCCCTGCTTCTGGTCACAGGCCTCCACCGGAGGACCCACCAAGACGGGGCCATCGCCATCGTGAGCGGACTCTGGGCGATCGTCCCCGACGTCGGACAGGTGATTCCCGGCGTCACCAGCACCGACGGAACGCCGCTTGCCAACCTCTTTTGGTTCCACTACTTCCTCGATTCTCACCCGTTTACCGATAGCGCGGCGGGGAGCGCGGTGTTCGTCAGCGCTCTCGTCTGTGCGGTGGCGTTGCTGGTTCTGATAGAGGGGAACAGAGAGGGAACGTAGCGGCGTTCGGCTATCCGTCTCGCTCCGCCGAACTCACCAACTCCTCGTACTGCGCGCCGGTCTGTTTCAGCGTCTCCGTCGAGTAGAGGCGTTCGTGGTCGAACGGCAGGTGGTCGGCGGCGAGTTCGTCTATCTTCTCGTCCACCGCGTCCGCCTCGCGGCCGTGAATCATCGTAAAGAGGTTGTAGTCCCAGTCGAGGTCCTCCCGGCGCGGCCGGTGGTAACAGAGCGTCACGTACGGAAGCCGACCGGCGGCCTCGCCGCGAGCGTCGAGTTCGTCGTCCGGCACGTCCCAGACGACCATGCAGTTCGAGTCGAAGCCGGTGACGACGTGGTTGACGACGCAGCCGATTCGCTTGATGCACCCGTCGTCGAGGAGGCGGGAGATGGCCGAAACGACGTCGTCCACGTCCGCGCCCACGGCCTCGGCCACGTCCGCGTACGGCGTCGGCGAGAGCGGAAAGCCGTCCTGAATCTCGACGAGGAGGTCGGCTTCGAGCGTCGAGAGGTCGCCGGTCGCCTCCTCGGAGATGCGCGTCGCGGAGACGTCCGTCGCTTCGAGGCTCTCGCGGGCGAAGCGGTCCCGGTTCACGACGGGAAACTCCAAGTCGATGTAGTAGTCCGTGAGCATCGGCAGGTTCAGTACCGTACAGCCGGTTCGCTCCTCGATTTCCGCGAGAATCTCGTCGCGGCGGTCCCGCGAGGCGGCGGTGACGACGAACCACATGTTCCACTCGTGGTCCCGGCGGTAGTTGTGGTTCACCTGCCGGTAGCCGTTTACCACCTCGGCCACCTCCGCGAACCGCGACTCGGGCGCGCTGACGGCCGCGAGCGTCGAACTCCCGATGACCGGCGGGTTCAGCACCGCGCCGAACCGCCGGAACACCTTCCGCTCTCGCAGTCGCCGCACCCGTTCGACCACCTCGGACTCCGGGACGCCCAGTTCCTCCCCCACCGTCCGGAACGGCCGCGGTTCTATCGGGAATCCGCTCTGGTACTCGTCGATGAGGGCGGCATCGACGTCGTCCAGTCTCGCGCGCCAATCGCCCTCCAGTGCGCTCATTGCGTAGACGTAGGAGCGAGCGAACGTACAGGTTTCGGGTTACGACGGCGCGATCTGACGGCCCCCGCGCGAGTAGTTCGACCGGCGGATTCCGACCCTCGAACGGACTACTTTTGTCGGGGCAGACCAACGTTCAAACATGGCTCAAGCGTCCGAGACGGACGAGTTCGGGGAGTGGCCGCTGAAGCGTCTCATGACCGAAGTGGTCGGCTCCGGGACCAAGTCCGCGGAGGACATGACGCGCGAACAGGCGCAGGACGCGATTCGGCGCATCTTCGCGGGCGAACCTGACCCGACCACCCTCGGAGCCTTCTGGCTCGCGAACCGCTGGAAGCACAACAACGCCGAGGAACTCGCGGCGTACGCCGACGTGATGTGCGAGCACGTCGAGTACGCGGAACCCGACGCCGACCCGGTCGACTGCGGCGCGAACTACGACGGCAAGGGGAAGACGGCGATTCTCGGCGCGGCCGCGGGCATCGTCGCCGCCGCCGCGGGCACGCCCGTCGTCGTCCACTCCGGCGACCGGGTGCCGACGCAGAAGCGGGACGCCTACAAGCACGTCCTCGACGAACTCGGCGTCCGGACAGAACTGGAACCCGAGGAGAGCGCCGACATGGTGGACGAGACCGGATTCGGCTTCTACTACCAACCCGCGTTCAACCCCGTCGTGGACGACCTGTGGGACCGCCGCGACCGGATGGGCGTCCGCACGTTCTTCAACACCATTGAGACCATCGCGAACCCCGCCGACGCCGACGTCCACCTCGGGTCATTCTACCACCTCACGTTCGCGAAGAAGATGGTAGACACCTTCGAGCGGTCCGAACACCACGACCTGCGCCGCGTCCTCATGTTCCAAGGCATGGAGGGGTACGACGACATCCGGCCGGGGTACACGAAGGTGGCCGAGTGGACCGACGGCGAGTTCGACGACTTCGAGATAGAGACGGCCGAGTACGGCATGGACTTCGAGTACGACGACTTAGGCGTGAGCGAGGACGACGTGGCGGGCGACTCCGCCGAAATCACGGAAGCTGTCCTCGCCGGCGAACGCGACGACCGCTTCGCCGACGCCGTCGCCCTCAACGCCGCTCTGCGCATCTACGCTCGCGAGGACGCCGACAGCATCGACGAGGGTCTGGAGGTGGCCCGCGACGCCATCGAGAGTGGCGACGCCGAGGCGGTCCTCGAAGACCTGCGCGCGTTCTGAGCGACGCCCCGGAAACCCTCTCTCTTTCGTCGCAGTTTCGAATTCGGACCTGTCGCCTCCCCGCCGAAGCAGTCAACCGCCTGCGGAGCGAGTTCGTCGGGGATGGAGTACACGAACCTCGGGAACACGGGACTAGAAGTGTCTCGGCTGTGCATGGGCTGTCTGAACTTCGGAACCGAACAGCCGTGGATGCTCCACGACCGAGAGGAGGCACAGGAGGTCCTCGACAGGGCGTTGGAACTCGGAATCAACTTCTTCGACACGGCGAACGCCTACTCGGGCGGCGAGAGCGAGGAGATTCTCGGCGCGGCCGTCGCCGAACGCGACAGGGAGGAACTCGTCCTCGCGACGAAGGTGTACTTCCCGATGCGCGAGGGGCCGAACGGAGGCGGCCTCTCCCGGAAGCACGTCCTCGACCAAGCGCACGCGAGTTTAGAGCGCCTCGACACCGACTACATCGACCTCTACCAGATCCACCGCTGGGACGAGAACGTCCCCATCGAGGAGACGCTCTCGGCGTTGGACCGCCTCGTCGAGGAGGGGGTCGTCCGCTACGTCGGCGCGAGTACGATGCCCGCGTGGAAGCTGATGAAAGCGCTGCACGAGGCCGACGTGAACAACTACGAGCGGTTCGTCTCGATGCAGTGCGAGTACAACCTCGTGGACCGCCACGAGGAGGCGAACGTCCTCCCCCTCTGTGCGGACCAGAACCTCGGCGTGATTCCGTGGTCGCCCCTCGCCGGCGGGTTCCTCACGGGGAAGTACGAACGCGGGGAGGACCCCGACGAGGGCCGGGCTGCGACGGACGAGTACACGGAGAACCGGTTCACCGACGAGAACTGGGCGGTGCTCGACGTGGTCGAGGAACTCGCCGAGGAGAAGGACGCGACGGCGGCGCAGGTGTCTCTGGCGTGGTTACTGCGCAAGGAACTCGTGGACGCGCCCATCGTCGGTCCGCGGACGGTCGAACACCTCGAAGACGACGTCGGCGCACTCGACGTGGACCTCACCGACGAGGAGATGGAGCGGTTAGAGGAGCCGATAACGCCCGTCTGGAACCGGGACATCGGCGACGTGTGAGGGCCTCCTCGGAGACGGGCGGCGGCGTCACTCCACGCCGTCGCGTAGCGGAAGCGCGATACCGACGAGCGTCTCGCCCGCGGTGACCGTCGCCTCGCGCGCGACGGAGTAGACGAACCCCGCGCGGTCGGCCGTCACCTCCTGTAGCACCTCGTACGTGGTCGGGTCGTAGACGCGCCCGAGGTGGTCGCCCGCCTCCACCGTCTCGCCGAGGACGGTGTCGGGGCCGGGGTGGAACAGCCCCGAATCCGAGGCGGTGGCGCGCCCGAGGTGGTTCCGCGCCGTCCGCAGGTCCGCGGGCATCTCCGGGTCGCCCGAGAGCATGTCGAGTTCCTTGAGGACGTTCGTCACCCCGCGGACGCCGGTTTCGATGGCGGGTTCGACGAGTTGCTTGCTGTGGGCCAACTCGGGCGTGATGGAGGGGATGCCCTCGCGGGTGGCCGCGACGCGGAGTTTGCCGCCGAAGTTCCGCTCTGACCACTCCGCGTCCGCCTCGTCGCCGGCGGCCTCCGCCAGTAGCAGGTCGGTGCCGAACGCCGCGGCGAGCCGTCGGGACTCGTCGCTGCCCTTCAGGTAGACGGTGTGGGTGAGCATCTCGGGACTGCCGGTGTGTAAATCGACTATCGCGTCGGCCTCGCCGGCGTACTCCCAGAGGGCCGCCGCCATCCGTTCGTGGAGCGACCCGTCGGCGTCGCCCGGCCAGACGCGGTTCATGTTGGAGTTGACCGAGTCGAGTTCCTCCGGCGTCGTGTAGGAGACGCGGTCGAACGTGAGGGGGTCGGCCACGGGAACCGCCACGAGCGTCCCCGAAACCGCGTCGTGGTCGAGTCGTTCGTGGAGGCGGCGGAGGACTTCCGTCCCGTTCACCTCGCGGCCGTGTTGGGCGGCCTGCACGTACAGCGTCGGGCCGTCGGCGTCGGCGGCGCCGCCGTACGTGTGGACGGTCGTCTGCACCGGAACGCCGGAGGGCAAGCGCGCGAGGGTGAGCGTCTCGGCCGTGTGCATACCCGCACCTCGGACGGGCGCGCCTTGTATCATGCGGGGGTCGCCCCTCGAAGGCACCGTTTTTGTACCCGACGACCCACCATCCCCTATGGTAGACGAATCCGCGATGGACGACCCCGAGAATCCGGTTGCGACGCTCCAGACGAACCGCGGCGACATCGTCGTCGAACTGTTCGAGCAACGCACCCCGCGGACCGTCGAGAACTTCGTCGGCCTCGCGACGGGCGAGAAGGAGTGGAGCGACCCGGAGACGGGCGAAACGCGGACGGACTCGCTGTACGACGGCACCGTCTTCCACCGCATCATCGAGGGCTTCATGATTCAGGGCGGCGACCCCGAGGGGACTGGCCGCGGCGGCCCGGGCTACACCTTCGACGACGAGTTCCACGACGAACTCAACCACGACGAGGCGGGCAAACTGTCGATGGCGAACCGCGGTCCGAACACGAACGGGTCGCAGTTCTTCATCACCCTCGACGCCCAACCCCACCTCGACGGCAAGCACGCCGTCTTCGGGCAGGTCATCGAGGGGATGGACGTCGTCGAGGAGATCGGTAGCCTCCCGACGGACCGCAACGACAAGCCGATGAAGGACGTCGTCCTCGAATCCGTCGAGATCGAGGAGTAGAACTCGTAAGCTCAACGGAGGCGGGACCGGAATCGCCTCGCTCGCGATTCTTTTTCGTGACCGCAATCGACAGCGCAAAGGCCGGCGGCGCACTAGCTCGGCGTAATGAGTGAGTCCGACGGGTCCGGGGATGGACCGCTTCGCCCGAGCGATATCGGCGACGACGAGAACGCGCCACCGATAGAGGAGAAGCCCTACAAGATCATCTTCGAGGCGAACAAGTGCTTCGCGGCCGGGCGGTGCGCGGAAGTCGCCGACAACTGGGAGATGGACCTCGCGACGAACCTGGCGAAGCCGAAGTCGTACTTCATCGGCGAGGACGAACTGGAGGAGAACGTCCGGGCGGCGGAGGTGTGCCCCGCGAAGAAGGACCGCGGCGTCATCCACGTCGTGGACCGCCGGACGGACGAGGAGATAGCGCCCGACCCGCACGGGGACGGGACGCTCAGCGTGGACTGGTAGTTCTCGGGTGCGTCCGCCGCCGACGAAGCGAAACCATCTTTGGTCAGTCCCCGGAAGTGGTGGGTGCGCGGGGGTGGCTGAGCCAGGCCAAAAGCGGCGGACTTAAGATCCGCTCCCGTAGGGGTCCATGGGTTCGAATCCCATCCCCCGCACTTCTCGTCGCCGAACGACAGTGAGGCGTCGGTATCGTACCGATGGCGTTCGACTCGGAAGCGGAGCGAGCGGTAGTGAGCGGAGAGACCGTGGTTCCCGTGAGCGACGCGAACGGGAACTCGTGAGACGCAAAGCGTCTCACGGTGGTTCGAATCCCGTCCCCCGCGCTCGTTTCTCCGAACTGCGACCGCCGAGGGGCCCGAACGCCACCGACGTGCGCCTCACCGCCAGAGAGATAGCTTGTGACCGGTCGAAGGGGCGTCCACGACCTCTTCTTCCGGTTTCCACGGCGCGGACCGCCTCCACTCGTCGGCGCTCTCGATCAAGTTTCGAACGTCCCGTACGAACGGCATGGGGTCGTCCGCGCTGAGGTAGTCGAACCGAGGGTGTCGGACGAGCGAGGACGCGACGTCGACGACGGCGTCCGCGAATCGGGGTCGTTCGACGAGGTTGTACTCCTCGAAGAGGACGCTGTGGAGGTAGAGCAACTCCCCGCGGAGGAGGTGTCCGCCCATCCCCGCGGTGTAGGTCGCTTCGGACGCGGCCTCCGCGAAGCGCGGGCGGTCGGTCGCTTGTAACCAGTAGAGATACGGGAAGTCGACGCCGGCTTGGACGGTGAACGGGAGCGACGACCAGAACCGGGGGTTCACCTCCATGAGTTTGAACTCGCCGGTCCGTTCGTCGCGGAGGAACTCCACCATCGCGACGCCGTGCCAGTCGAGTCGGTTCAACAGACTCCGCCCGGCCGCTTCGAGTTCCGGAATTCGGACCGACTCCCTGTACGCGCTCGGCCCGCCGGCGTACTTCCACCCCCGTCGTTGGCGGTGTTGGAACGTCGCCATCGGCTCGCCGCGGTCGTAGATGGCGAAGAAGCCGTACTCGTCGGACTGCGGGACGTACTCCTGAACGAGGGGGACGTGACCCATCTCGGCGCGTATCTCCGAGCGATTCGGTTCCTCACCGGGCGCGAGATACACCGTCGAGGCGTCCGACACGCCGCTTCGGGAGCCGTCGACGTACTCGGGTGCCAGAACGGTGTACCGCGACTTGACGATGGTCTCGCGGTCCCAGTCCGACCACTCGTCGAGCGTCGCCGTCTCGGGGGAGCCGACGCCGGCCGCCTCCGCCTCCGCGAACAGTTTCACCCGGTCTTGGACCTTCCGTAGCGTCTCCATCGTCGGCCACGGCGTCCCGACGTACTCTCCGAGCGTATCGCGGTTCTGCGCGAGTACGTACACGTCGGCTTCCCTGAACGGGACGACGGTCCGAACGTCGGGCCGTTCGGCGAGGGCCACCAGCGCGTCTCCGTACGAGTCGAGGCTCTCTCCCGGGTCGGGAACGCTCGCGCGCCCCTCGCAGTACTTCGAGCTGAATCCCGGCGGCGTCGCCTTCTCCGACACCGCGAGCGTTCGAACCCCGCGGCGCCCGAGGGACCGAAGGCAGGCGGCGCTGCTGGCGACGTTTATGGCGGGAACGACTGCGACCCCTCCCCCATCGGCCATTTGCTTGTTCATTGTTGACATTTTCAGTCCAACGACGCCTAATTATATCGGTGCTTACGCCACGTAGGCTGTCAATTAATGGGATAGATCACACGAATCGGGACATGAGAAGGCGCACTCCGGGACGTCCGAAGCGGCGGTGAGTTCGAGCGTCCGCATCGCGGACGACGGAGACGAACGCGCCGCGCGGCGGTCCGCACGTCGATAACGCACCGCTCCTCCGACGACGTTATCCCCGTCTCGCGCCAGTATAGGGGATGAAGACCGCGAGCCGGTCGCACCGGTACTCCGACGGACAGGGCTTCGACGACCCCTACGAGGGATTCGACCTCGGACCCGACGGGCCGGTGGTGGACGTAGACCCCGTGGACGACTACGCGCTCGCGGAACTCGTCGAGGAGGCGTCGCTCGTAGCCGAGGACGTGGACGTGGCGGCCTTGGTGGACGTGGGTCTCGACTACCTCGCCGTCGAGCAGTACGAACAGGCCATCGACGCGTTCGGCCGGGCGGCGTTCTACGCCGAGGAGGGGAGTCGAGAGGCCCGAACGGCGTGGGTGAACAAGGGCGTCGCACTCGCCCTCCTCGGGGAGTACGACGAAGCGGCCGGCGCGCACCGCGAGGCACTCCGCATCGGCGACGGGACGCCGGCGGACGGTCGGGCGTCGTCGACGTCACCGGACGACGATATCTCGGCGACGGCGCACGCGAATCTCGCGTACGCCCTGTGGGAACTCGGCGAGAGCACGCGTCCGTTGGAGCACGCCGAACGCGCCGTGACGCTCGACCCCCGCCTCGCGGAGGCGTGGTACGACAGGGGGTACTTCCTCAATGAGAGCGGTCGGCACGAGGAGGCGCTGACCTGCCTCGACAACGCGCTGACGCTCGGTCTGCGCGACTCGTGGGTCCACGACGAACGCGCGCGCGCACTCGACGCCCTCGGCGAGTACGAGGCGGCGGCCGAGGCGGAAAACCGGGTGACGGGCGGCCGCATCCGCCGGGGGGACGCCGCCCGTCTCACCGAGTGAGAACCGTCTTCGACGCGCGTGCGAGCCCCAACTTATTCGGGGCTGGCTAATTAGATGTAATTACACGATGTCCGTACGACCGCTCGTGGGGCCGACCCGGTACGATTACCAGCTCGGCGTAATGGGGATGAGTCTCGTCTGCGGCGGCGCGGTCGGCGCTCTCTCCTCGATTCCGCTGTACGTCGCGGGCAGTCTCGGCGCGCTCTTGGCGGCGGTCGTTCTCGTCGTCGGGACGGTCACCGAGTTCGCGTGACGTTCTCTCCCCTGCTAGCGACGAGAAAAGTGGACGTTCTTCCGCGTTTCGTCCGGAAGAAGACGACGGCGAATCGACGTTCGGACCGTCTATCGCCGGCGTCGGCGGACTCGGCGCAGAGCGACGACTGAAGGTCGGAGAGCCTCCTCGGAGATTCTCCCCGGCGGACGGACTGTCTCTCCTATTCGTACGAAAGCCGTTGGACGGTGACAGGTCGTCGCGGACGGACGGAGATGCCGCTACGCGTCGAACGAACTCGGCGTCGTAACGGACGGGTGCGTCGCTCCGAACGCGGCGTGGCGACTGGCGGTGTAGCAGAATGGGAAAAGGTAGCGGCCAGCCGGGAGCAGCCCGGCGAGCCGCTGCCGCCCTGAATTGGTCCCCGCTGACGCTTCGGCCCTCCAAAGCGAAGCGTCACTCGGTGAGATGGCCGGGAGGAACTTAAAAGTGCCGCACCTGCCGCGATACGTTCGCCGCCGCTGATGTATCCAACGAGATACGTCGCCCGAGTGAGGATTCCGCGCGGGCGTCGGACGCGAGGGGCTTTTGCCCCGCCGTCCCCTCCGTGGGACCATGAGCGACGTATCCGGACGCGTCCGACGGGCGTTCGATGACCACAACTCCTTCGAGCAGGTAGGCGACGAGACGTTCGAATCGACCGCGACTGCGTTCGACGGTCGGGTTCGCGTCTCCGAGGACGGCGCGGAGGTGACGTTCGACGTGGAGGTTCGCGTCCCCATGCTGGACGCCGTCGTCGAGGGCGACGTGGCCGACGTGGTCGAAGACGGGTGGTACGAGACGTTCGCGCTTCGAGCGGAGGACATCGGCGGCGTGACGAAAGTCGAACGCGACCTGTCGGTGGACGTGCGCCGGGAGGGCGAGGAGGCGGTGGTCGAAACCTCGTTCGCCGACGTGAACGAACGCCGCGGCGCGGACGACGCCGGCGCGGTCATCGACTACGTCGAGGGGACGTACGTGCAGGGCGTCATCCCCGGATACGAGTACACCGACCCGGTGTCGAGCCTCATCGACCGGGCGAGCGAGGCGGCGGGCGGAGACGGCGGAACGCCGCTCTGAACGGCGAGAAATTAGGGTTTCGGTGACGGAGCGGACGGCGACGGGGGGAGTCAGTCCATCGCCATGTACGTCTGCGTGTCTTCGATGCCGTTTATCTCGTGGATGCCCGCGGCGATCTCTTTCACCTCGCCGGGGGAGCCCACCTCCGTTTTGACGACGAAGTCCACGTCGCCGGCGACGATACTGACGCTCCGGACGCCCTCGTCGAGCGATAGCATCTCCTCGCGGAGGCGGTCTACGTCCCCGGTTGACGCCTTCACCATGACGTAGGAGGTGACCATCTCAGGCACCCCCCGTGGACGCGGACAGTTTCTCGCCGACGACGAGTTGCCGGACTTCGTCCAACACGGAGAAGTCCGCGAGCACCGCGATTCTGTCCCCCTCCTCCAGCGAGTGGTCCGGCATGGGCAGTCCCATCGGTTCGTCCGCCTTCCCGAACGCGAGGATGCGCGCGTTCGCCGGGAGGGCCACCTCGTCTATGGTGTACCCCTGCATCGGCGACTCCTCGGAGACGGTCATGAGGACGACCTGAAGGTGTTGTGCGATGTCGGCGATGGCGCGAACGGACCCCCCGAGGAGGGCGTTCTTCGCGCCGATCGCGCCGAGGCGTTCGGGGTAGACCACCTCGTCCACTTCGTTGGCGTACTTCTGGTACACCTCCTCGCGGTAGTCCTCGTCCACGCGGAGGACCGTCCGGAGGCCGTGGTGTTTGGCGATGGAACAGGCGGCGAAGTTCACGTTCAAATCGCCCGTGAGTGCGCCGAGCGCGTCGGACTTATCGATACCCGCCGCTTCGAGCGTCTCCTCGCGGGCGCCGTCTCCCTCCACCACCTCGAATCCGGCGTCGCGGGCCCGGTCGATTCGGTCCCGGTCCCGTTCGACGAGGGCCACCTCGTGTCCCTCCCCTTTGAGAACCCGGGCCGTTCGAAGACCGACACGTCCGGCACCGATGATAACGAACCGCATATGAGAGACGTACGCCGCGTGAGATGAATAACCTTGCCCCGGCGAGCGGCACAAACGCTTTGAGCCGATGCGTGCATGTGTCTGTCATGGTACACGCCTTCATCATGGTGAAAACCGCCGCGGGCGAGTCGGAACGGCTGCTCGACCCCATCCGAAAGCTCTCGACAGTCACGGAGGCGCACATCGTCGCGGGCGACTACGACATCATCGCGGAAGTCGAGTCCGAGGAGGTGTACGAGGTACTGAAGACCGCCTCCAGCGGCGTTCAGGGGTTGGAGGGCGTGACGGACACGAAGACGTACATCTCGATGGATGACTGACGGGGGCGGTCAGCGGTCGAGTTCGTTCGGGTCGTGCCGCGAGAGGTGGTCCCGCATCGCCGCCTTCTGCCGTTCGACGCCCGGCGGGAGCGACCCGTACGCGTGGTCGAACACGTCGTCGGGGTCCGCCGGCGGGACGGACTCGGCCTCCTCGACCGCGGCTTTCAGCTCCGCCTCCGTCTCCTCGCGGACCGTCTCGACGAAGTCGTCGTCTATCACGCCCTCCCCGCGGAGGAACTCCTCGTACCGTTCGAGGGGGTCGCGCGTCCGCCACTCCGGTAAGTCGGGCTCCTCGCCGCGGTAGACGCTCGGGTCGTCCGCCGTCGTGTGCGGCCCCCGCCGGTATGTGAGACTCTCCACGAGGACCGGGTCGCCGCCCCGCGCCGAGGCGAGGGCGTCGGTGACCGTCTCGCGGACCGCCAACGGGTCGTTGCCGTCCACCTGCACGCCCTCGAAGCCGTACGCCTCCGCTTTGACGGCGATGGAGTCGCTCGCAGTCTGTCGGTCCCGGCGCATCGAGATGGCCCAGTCGTTGTTCTCGCAGAAGAAGACGACCGGCGCGTCGAAGACGCCCGCGAAGTTCAGCCCCTCGTGGAAGTCGCCTTCGCTCGTCGCGCCGTCGCCGAAGCAGACGAGGACCGCGTACTCCTCCTCGCGGTAGTTCGCGGCCATCCCCGCGCCCGTCGCCAGCGGTATCTGCGTGGCGATGGGCACCGCCTGCGGGAAGACGGGGACGTCGTGGTCCGAGTGGTACTCCGCGCGGCCGCGGCGGAACAGGAGTACGTCGCTCATTGGGACGCCGCGGGCCAGTTGGAGGGCGTTCGAACGGTAGGTTGGGAATAGCCAGTCGTCCTCCCGAAGCGCGTGGGCCGCGCCCACCTGCGACGCCTCCTGCCCGCGGAACGGCGGGTACCCGCTCATCCACCCGCGTCGCTGGAGGGCGAGGGCGCGGTCGTCGAACCGACGCGCCCGGACCATATCGCGGAAGGCGGCGCGGGCGTCCACCTCGGTGAGCCACGTCTCTTCGAGGGAGCGCTCTCCGACGAGTCGGTGCATGCCCGAGTTCTCGCCGCGACTCCTGATAAAGTTCCGCGATCGTCCGCGAGAGCGGGGACACCTCGAAACCCGAGGGTGTAAAGTTCGGCGGCGACGTACTCGGCGTATGGTCTCGGTCGTCAACCTCGTGCTGTTCGGGGCGGTCCTCGTCGGTCACACGCTCCTGGCGGCGGTGTTAACCCGGTTCTTCCGCATCCGGCTGAAGACGCAGTGGGGGTACGTCGTCTACTCGCTGCTTCTCATCCCCGTCGTCCTCATCGTCTCGACGCTCGTGTTCTTCGGCGTCCTCCCCATCGGTGCCGGGTTGAACCTCGACGTCCCGGTGTTGCTCGGGGCGTCCGTCGGCATGCCGCTGGCTCTCGGGTTCGCCATCGACACCCTGTACGTGCCGCCGCCGGAGGAGTACGACCTGCCGGAGACGCAGTAGTCGGTTACGCTTCGTCGCGCCGTTCGCGTTCCCGCAGGAGTCGTTCGACGCTCCGTTCGACCATCTCGACGACGTCCTCCGGCGGTTCCGTCGCGTCGATGCGGACGAAGCGCTCGGGGGTGGCCTCGATGAGTTCCTCGTAGTTGTCCCGCACGTCGGCGAGGTACTCCGCTCGCTCGAACTTGTTCGTCGCCCCCGCGCGGGCGGCAGCCGTCTCGGGGTCCACGTCGAGGTAGATGGTCGCGTCCGGCGGGCGGGAGAACGCCGCGTGGATGCCCTGCACGTATTCGAGCGGTCGCGTCAGGTCCGTCTCCGAGAGCGTGGCCGCCTGATAGGCGAACCGCGAGTCGGAGTAGCGGTCCGAGACGACGAGCTTCCCCGCCTCCAACGCCGGGCGAATCACGCGCGAGAGGTGGTCGGCGTGGTCCGCAGTGAACAGGAACAACTCGGCCAACGGGTCGGCCCCCTCGTCGGACATCGACCGGTAGACGGCGTCGCCGTACCACGACTCCGTCGGTTCGCGGGTGAACACCGCGTCGGGATAGGCGTCATGTAGCGCCTCCCACGCGGTCGTCTTCCCGCTTCCGTCGAGTCCTTCGAGCGTGATGAGCATACTCCGACGTGGAACTCGGAGGGAGTAAAGCGTCGCGGGATTCGGACGGGCGGACGCCCGCCGCGCCGCCGACGGGTCGCCGGACGGCGGCGGGACGGCGGCAGAACGGCCGCGAAACCGGGGGACGGGAGTACATTTACCTGTCCAGAAGCCGACGTAGACGCCATGAACGTCCTCGTCGTGGGCGGAACCGGATTCATCGGGAGCCACCTCTGCCGCGAACTGATCGAACGCGGGCACGAAGTGACGGCCCTCTCGCGGAGTCCCGGCGGCGACGGCTTGCCGGAGGCGGTGAACAACGCGATGGGGAACGTGACCGCGTACGACTCCATCAAAGGCGCGTTCGAGGGGGTGGACGCCGTGTTCAACCTCGTCGCCCTCTCGCCGTTGTTCAAGCCGAAGGGGGGCAACGAGATGCACGACAAGGTCCACCGACACGGAACCGAGAACGTCGTCCGCGCCGCGGAGAACAACGACGTGGACCGGTACGTCCACCTGAGCGCGTTGGGCGCGGACCCCGACGGCCCGACGGCGTACATCCGCGCGAAGGGCCGGGCCGAGGAGATAGTCACCGACTCGGACCTCGCGTACACCATCTTCCGTCCGTCGGTGGTGTTCGGCGAGGGCGGCGAGTTCCTCTCCTTTACGAAACTGCTCGCGCCGCCGTACGTGAGTCCGCTTCCCGGCGGGGGGAAGACGCGGTTCCAACCGCTCTGGGTCGGCGACTTCGCGCCGATGCTCGCGGACGCGGCCGAAGCGGAGGAACACGTCGGGCGAATCTACGAAGTCGCCGGTCCGGAGAAACTCACCCTCGCGGAGATAGCGAAACTCATCCACGAGTCCGAGGGTCGGTCGACGACCGTCGTCCCGGTTCCGATGCCGTTGGCGCGAATCGGCCTCGCCGTCGGCGGGGCGATTCCGGGGTTCCCGATGGGGGCCGACCAGTACCGCTCACTTCAGTTCGACAATACGACCGACGACAACGACGCGGGCGCGTTCGGCGTCGATAACGACGACCTAACGACGGTCCGCGCGTACCTCTCCCGTCGGAACGCTGACGACTGAGCGGGGGGTCGCTCCGGAGCCGAGCGGCCGAAAAGATTATAAACGAAGTGATCCTTCCACCTCGAAGGACTCCCATCCGTCGGTGTAACGACTCGTTAACAACACGGTTACGTCCGGCGATTTACCCCGTTATAGTCACCTAAGCAGATATTCCTCCATCACAAAACTTATATCTACGTTGATGTTCGCATATATTCAATGGCGAGGGGACCGGAGAAACGATGAAGCTCGCAATGATCGGATTCGGGCAGGCTGGGGGAAAAGTAGTCGATAAATTCGTCGAATACGACAAGCGTCAAGGGTCGGGCATCGTCCGCGCGGCCGTGGCAGTCAACTCGGCGAAGGCAGACTTGATGGGACTCAAACACATTCCGCAGGACCAACGCGTGCTCATCGGGCAGTCGCGCGTGAAGGGCCACGGTGTCGGTGCCGACAACGAACTCGGCGCCGAAATCGCCGAGGAAGACATCGACGAAGTTCAAGGTGCCATCGACTCGATCCCCGTCCACGAAGTGGACGCGTTCTTGGTCGTCTCCGGACTCGGAGGCGGTACCGGGAGCGGCGGTGCGCCCGTACTAGCGAAACACCTGAAACGAATCTACACCGAACCCGTGTACGGCCTCGGCATCCTGCCGGGCAGCGACGAGGGGGGAATCTACACCCTCAACGCCGCGCGGTCGTTCCAGACGTTCGTCCGTGAGGTGGACAACCTCATGGTGTTCGACAACGACGCGTGGCGGAAGACCGGGGAGTCCGTACAGGGTGGGTACGACGAGATCAACGAGGAGATAGTCAACCGCTTCGGCGTCCTGTTCGGCGCCGGAGAGGTCGAACAGGGGGGCGAGGTCGCAGAGAGCGTCGTCGACTCCTCCGAGATCATCAACACGCTCGCCGGCGGCGGCGTCTCCACCGTCGGGTACGCCTCCGAGACCGTCGAGGGGTCGGGCGGTTCGGGCGGGGGACTGCTCTCTCGACTCACCGGCGGCGAGGAGGACACGAATCTCGACACCGCCCACACGACCAACCGAATCACGTCGCTCGTGCGTAAAGCGGCGCTCGGACGCCTCACGCTCCCCTGCGAGATAGAGGGAACCGAACGCGCCCTTCTGGTGATGGCCGGCCCGCCGGAGCATCTCAACCGGAAAGGTATAGAGCGCGGGCGGAAGTGGATCGAGGAGCAGACCGGGAGCATGGAGGTCCGCGGCGGCGACTACCCCATCCGAGGGGCCGGGAAAGTCGCGTCCGTCATCCTGCTTTCGGGCGTCACGAACGTCCCGCGCATCAAGGAGCTCCAGCAGGTCGCCATCGAGGCGCAGGACAACATCGACGAAATCCGAGAGGAGAGCAACGACAACTTGCAGAACCTAATCAACGATGACGAAGACGAGCTTGAATCGCTGTTTTAAGCTCGCGTTGGCCTGCGTGCTCGTCCTCTCTCTGGCGGCCGTCCCAGCGGCGGCCGTCTCCGTCGGGGACGACGACGTTCCCGCCGAGAGCGAAGTCGGTCAGCAGGTCACCGCGACGGTGACGCTCGACGAACTGTACAAGGACCCGCAGCTTGAGTCGTGGACGCTCGCGGGCTCTACCGAACTGACCGACGTGACCTGGACCGTCGTCTACTACGACCAGACCGGCGCGAAAGTCGGACAGGACGAGTTCGACGGTCAGAACTTCAGCGGCGTGGACGTCTCCGCCGCCGACGGGACGAGCGAAGTCGAGGTGACCGTCACCGGCACCGTCCCCGAGGTGGAGTCGTACAGCTACGACCCCGCACAGGAGTTCACGGCGATGCAGCTGACGCAGACGCGCTCCGGCGGGTCCTCGAACGAGATAGGCTCGTGGTCCACGCACCACTTCACGCAGGAGAGCAACGACGCGCGCGCCGCACTCGACGACGCGAAGTCGGCTATCGAGAGCGCGTCGGGCGCGAACACGAAGGAGGCCGAACAGCAGCTCGCCAACGCGGTGGAAGCCTACGAGGGCGGGGAGTTCGGTCTGGCGACGACGCTGGCGAACGAAGCGCAGACGAAAGCGCAGAAGGCACAGAAGTCGAGCCAGACGAAACAGCTCGCGATGTACGGCGTCGGCGGTCTGCTCGTCTGCTCGTCGTCGCCCTGTTCGTCGGTGGGTTCCTCTACTGGCGGTCACAACAGGACACCTACGACAAACTGGGCTAACGCCCGCTCGAACGCACTTTTTTTAGTGGCGCTCGCTCGAACGTAGTGGCGATGCGCGTCGTCGTCCCGTACGCCGGTCGCGACCCGAAGAGTCGGCTCTCCGAGCGTCTGACCGAGTCGGAGCGGCGAGCGTTCGCTCGGGCGATGTTGCGCGACGTTCTCGACGCTATCGAGGCGGCGGGACACGACCCGGTGGTGTTGGCCACCGAACCCGTCTCGGTTTCGGACGCCGACGTCGTCGTGGACGACAGACCGTTGACGCCCGCCGTCAACGCCGTCCTCGCGCGCCTCGACGGATCGGACGGCGACGGCCCCGCCTTCGCGGACGTGGCCCGCGACGGCGAGGTGGCGGTGGCGATGGCCGACCTCGCACTCGCCACGCCGGAGGCTGTGCGGCGACTCGCGGACGCCGAGGGCACGGTGGTCGTCGCGCCCGGGCGCGGCGGCGGGACGAACGCACTCGTCGTCCGCCACCCGGAGTTCCGCGTCGATTACCACGGCGCGTCCTACCGCGACCACCGCCGCATCGCCGAGGAGGTGGGGGCGTCCGTCCGCGTGGTCGATTCGATGCGCCTCTCGACCGACGTGGACGAACCGTCGGACCTCGCGGAGGTCTTGCTCCACGGCGGCGGGGAGTCGCGGCGGTGGTTACGCGAGGCCGGGTTCGAACTCAACATCCGCGGGGGGCGCGTCGGCGTCGTTCGGGAGGCGTAACCGCAGGTTTCCTAAACTATCTGCCAGTAAAGACATATGGGTAGAGACGAATCGTCACTGTGCGCGGCACGTCGGGTGTTCCGGCACACCGGTTGAACCGCACTGTCGCGCGTCGCCCCATCCCCTGTCTTCGCGGACGGACCTCCCGCCGTCCGTCCTCTCGCGGAAGCGCCGCCGCGCCCCCCCGTCCCGCGGCGGCGCCGTGCGCTCCCCGTTTCCCCCTGCGGGGAGTGTACACCCTTTTGTGCCCTCGGGTCGCACCCGAACGCATGTTCCCCGGCATCGACGAGTACGACGTGTCCGTCGACGTAGACGAGGGCGACGTCGAACGACTGCTGGCGGCGTCCCCGGCGGACGTCGAGGCGGCGCCGGAACTCACGTTCTCTCGGAACATCTTCCTCCCGTTGACGACGGCCTGTCGCTACACCTGCACGTACTGCACCTACTACGACGTGCCGGGCGAGGCGTCGTTGCTCTCCCCCGAGGAGGTGCGGCGGCGACTGCGCGTCGGCGCGGACGCCGGGTGCACGGAGGCCCTCTTCACCTTCGGCGACAAGCCCGACGACCGCTACGAGGAAATACACGCCCAGTTGGACGAGTGGGGGTACGACGACATCCTCGCCTACCTGCGCGACGTCTGCGAGATGGCGATGGAGGAGGGACTCCTCGCGCACAGCAACCCCGGCGACCTGACGGAGGCGGAGTTCGAATCGCTCGCGCCGGTCAACGCCAGCATGGGCGTGATGCTGGAGACGACTGCGGACGTGCGGGCCCACGCCGGGACGCGCCGGAAGACGCCCGGCCAACGACTGAACACCATCGAGGCCGCGGGCGAAGTCGGCGTCCCGTTCACCACGGGCATCCTCGTCGGCATCGGCGAGACGTGGCGCGACAGGGCGGAGAGTCTGCTGGCGATTCGCGAACTCCACGAACGGTACGGCCACGTGCAGGAGGTCATCGTCCAGAACGTCGTCCCGAACGAACGCTCCGACTTCGAGAAACCGTCGGTGGAGACGATGCGCCGCGTCGTCGCCATGGCGCGCGTCGCCCTCCCCGAGGAGGTATCGGTGCAGGTACCGCCGAACCTCTCGCCGACGCGCGAACTCCTCGACTGCGGCGTGGACGACTTGGGCGGCGTCTCGCCCGTGACGGACGACTACATCAACCCGGACTACGAGTGGCCCGCCCTGCGGGAGCTCCGCGACATCGCCGACGAGGCGGGCGTCCCCCTGTACGAACGTCTGCCCGTCTACGACCGCTACCTCCCCGGATCTCACCGACGCGAGGACTTCGACGGCCGCGAGGCCCCCGGCGAGTGGCTTTCGCCCGCCGTGCGGGACGCGATAGCGGCGGACGACGTTCACGGCGAACGCTACCGCGGCGTCGCGCGCCGCGACGGCCCCCTCGCGGTCGGTGCGGACGACTGACGGTCCGACGCCGGCGTTCCCGGAATCCGAGAACCACCGGCGACTGCCTTAGCCTCGCCCGCGAAGGGTACCCTATGTGTCAGATAGACGCGCCGTGGGCCGTCGCCGTCCCCGGTCCGATTCCGTTCTGCGAGACGTCCCGCCGGTCCGCCGCCGACCGCCGTCGCGGCGGCTAAGCGCCGAGGAACGCTCCGTTTCGCGCGTCAGCGAGACCGGAAGAACGAGACGACGGTCACGACGGCGGTCAGAACCGGCGGGACGGGGAGTTCGACCCGGCCGGAGAGCTGCGGGATGCGCTTTCGCGCCAGCGTGTACAGCGCGCCGACGACGAGGAGCGCGACCGTTCCCCCCCGAACGGCCGGGCCGTAGAGGACGAGACCCGGAACCGCCAGGACGGCCGCGAGCGCGAAGTCCTCCGGCGCGCCGTCGTAGCGAACCCAGCGACGCGGTGCGACCCACCCGCTGGCCGACCGGAGGTAGACGCCGCGGTTCGTCGCCGCCTCCCACGGGCGCGCCTCCGAACTCCCGCCCGCCACGTCGAAAACCGGGTGGAGCGTCGCGGCGACGGAGAACGCCGCCGCCGCGGTCGAAAGCGCCGACGGGGCGACGAACGCGAGGGCGAGACAGGCGAACGCCGCGACGGCGTACGCCTCCGCGACGTGGAACGTCCGGCGGTGTTCGCCGACGACCATGTCGATGTCGGGGAAGACGCTCCCCGCCACGGCCCCCGCGAGTGCCGCGGGCGCGAGGTCCGGCGCGAGGAGGGCGACGGGCGCGGCGAGGGCGAGGCCGACGGCGACGTGCGTCATCGCCATCATCGGCGACCACCCGGACCCGCGCGACGCCTCTCCGTACTCATCTCACAGCGATTCAACCGCCACCGACGTATATCTCTTGCGCGACGGGATTCGTCGCGGCGACCGTCGCCGGGTCAGATGCCGAGCACGTCGGGGACGCGCTTTCTGAACACCGTGTAGGCGAGAGCGAGGAGGACGCCGACGACGACGACGAGGCGGACACCGCCGTCGAAGACGTAGGCGGCCGGGGCGGCGAGGGCGACGGTCAGGAGGAAGTCCTCCGGCGCGCCGTCGTAGCGGACGACGTACTTCGGGCGAAGCCACCGCCGGAGGGGGTGGACGTAGACGGCCCGCGGCGACGTTCGCTCCCACGGGCGGAGTTCCTCGCCCGCGCCGAACCAGTCGGAGATCGAGTGGAGGCCCGCGGACAGCAGACAGAGAGCGAGGGCGACCGAAAGCGGCGTCGGTGCGGCGAACGCGACGATAGCGGCGAGGACGCCAGCAAGCGTGTAGTAGACGGGGAAGTGGAGCGTCCGGCGGTGGACGCCGACGAACAGGTCGAAGTCGGGGAGGACGCCCCCGACGAGGGCACCCGCGACGGCCGGGACGGCGAGTTCGGGGGCCCTCGTCGCCACGGGTACCGCAAGGAGGAGTCCCGCCGCGGCGTGCGTCGTCACCATCACGGTCCGGCCTCAGTCGTCGGCGGGGGCCGTCGAACCGGTGCCGTCCGGTCGGTCCGAGAGCATCGGCGTGCCGTCGGCGCGGGGGCCGAGCGTCGGGCCGTGCGGGCCGTCGTCGGGGTCGATGCGCCGTCGCTCCCTGTAGTCGGTCGAGCGTTCGACCGGCGGGCGGCCGATGGCCGACACCATCGCCACGTAGTCGTCGAACGACCGGTACTCGCCGTACCCGCCGCCCGCGCGCTTGGTGATCTCCTCGGAGAGGATGGTCCCCATGAAGTCGTTCGCGCCGCAGTTGAGTAGTTTCAGCGACTTCGCGTTCCCGAACTTCACCCACGACGATTGGATGTTCTCGACGTTGTCGAGGAACAGGCGCGAGACGGCTATCATCAGTTCGTCCTCGTCGTCTGACGCCCCGCCGGTGACGAGTCCGCGGTCGTACAGGGGGGTGTTTTGGTGGACGAACGAGAGGGGGACGAACTCCGTAATGCCGCCGGTGCGGTCCTGCAGGTCCCGAATCACCTTCAGGTGCATGACGCGGTGGGCCTCGTTCTCGACGTGACCGTACATGATGGTGGCTGTCACGTCGAGTCCGGCGGCGATAGCGCCCTCCATGCCTTCGACCCACTCCTCGGTACCTATCTTCCCGGGGCAGATGACCTCGCGCACCTCGGGGACGAGAATCTCCGCCGCGGTGCCGGGCGCCGAGGAGAGGCCCGCCGCCTTCAGTTCGCGGTAGACGTCCTCGTAGGACCAGTTGGTGCCGCGCCGCGCGTGGTACGCCTCCTCCGGCGTCATCGAGTGGAGGTGCGCGCCGCCGACGGACATCGCGCGCATCTGTTCGACGTACGTGCCGGGGTCTTTGTCGTACGCCGCCGGCGGTTTGTAGTCCGCCTCGGCGTAGGGGTCGTCGTAGGTCTCCAGAATCTCGCGGTGTTCCTCGTTGAGGACGAACGCGGGGTGGAGACCGGAGACGGAGGTGACCTCGTAGATGCCCGTTTCGAGGGCCTCTTCGACGATTTCGCGGGATTCGGTGGGCGTCTTCGTGAACCCGGTGTGCTCGCCCTCGTAGTCGGACTCGAACTGGTGGGCGGTGTTCTTGAAGTTACAGAACAGACAGCCCGTGTTGCACGCCGTCGTGACGTTGTTGTTCAGGTTGGCGACGAACGTCACGTCGTCGCCGACCACCTCCGCGCGGCGTCGGTCCGCGGCCTCCAGCACTTGCTCCTTGCGAACCGGGTCGATACCGGAAACGTCGGTTCCCGTCGTCATCAGTTCGATGCCGTCGGCGACGGTGAGTCGCGCGCCGTCTCGCGCCTTCGCCAACGCGTTCTCGAACGACTGGTCCGTCTCGGGCGTGTGTTCGAAGTCGAACTCGTCGGAGTTCGAGTCCGTCGCCGACGCGTCGGTCATGCTACGACGACACAATCGGCAGGCACAAAAATCGGCCGGTCGCGGCGGCGATGACCGACGGACGGCGACGAGGTGTCCGCCGAGTCGAACGAAGTCGCCACCGTCCGACGACGAGCACCCAGCGACGAACGCCGACGGCGGACCGCGAGCGACGAGCAGTGAGCGACGGACGGCGCGTCCGTGAGAGCGGTTATTACCGCGGCGTGCGTACCGTGGGGTATGAAAACGGAGCCCACGATAGAGACCGACTGGTCCGACGTGGACGACGGGCCGCGTTCGTCGAGTCGGCGGGACGCCCCCGCCGAGGGGACGGGGTTCTGGGTCAGCGCCCTCCTCGGCGCAGTCGTGAGCATCGTCGCGTCGTTCGTGCCGTTCTCGCCGATTCTCGGCGGGGGCGTCGCGGGGTACCTCCACCGGCGAAGCCGCGAGGCGGGCGCGCGAGTCGGCGCCGCGTCCGGCGCACTCGCCGCCGTCCCCCTCGTGGCGGTTCTCACCCTCGTCTTCGCCGCGTTGGGCTTCTTCACCGTCGTCGAGAACGCCGTCGCCGGAACGCTCCTGTTCCTGTCTCTCCTCGCGTTCTCCGTCGGCGCGACGCTGGTCATCTCGGCGGGACTCGGGGCCGTCGGCGGCTACCTCGGCGTCTACGTGCGCGAGGAGGCGGACGGCGGCGAACCGCCGCGGGCGAGGGACGCGAACAGGGACGAAGGGGACCGAGAGCGTTCGACGGCGTGAGGCCGTCCCGTTCGCGCCGTCACTCCCGAAAGGGGGCGCGAACGACGACGAGGACGACGACGACGAGCGTGAGGAGAAATCGCGTCGAATAGAATCGGCTCGGTCCGGTCGTCGCGTCGAGCGAACGCTCTCGCGCCTCGACCGTACCGGTCGAAGTTGGCGGTCGTCCGCTCGCGTGCGGACGGTTCGGCGTCTCAGACGGACCGCTTCGCGGCCAGACGCGCCTCGACCATCTCGACGAGTACCGGAAGCGCCTCCGTCGCGTCGCCGCGGACGACGTGGTGGGCGACGCGGTCCGTCTCCGTCGCGTCGAGGTTGACGACGGCGAGTTCCCCGCCGAATCGCGACGCCTCCTCGGGAAGCGACGCGGCGGGTTCGACGGTCAGAGACGACCCGACGGCGAGGAACAGGTCGCCCTCGCGGGCCATCCGGCGCGCGGCGTCGAACGGGTGGTACGGCAGTTCCTCGCCGAACAGCACCACGTCGGGCTTCATGAGGCCCTCGCAGGCGGGACACCGCGGCGTCTCGCCCCCGCGGACCGCCTCGAACGCCTCCGCTGCGGGCACCGTCGCGTCGCACTCGACGCAGGCGGCGCGCGCGGCGTTGCCGTGGAGTTCGATGAGGCGACCGGTGCCGGCCTCCTTGTGGAGGCCATCGGTGTTCTGCGTCACCACGGCGTCGAGGACGCCCATCTCTTCGAGTCGAACGAGGGCGTCGTGCGCCGGATTCGGTTCCGGGTCGGCGGCGAACATCCGCCCGTGCAGTTCGAGTCGGTCGCGCCAGAAACCGTCGGGGTCCGCTCGGAATCGGTCGATGCTGAAGTCGTCCGGGTCGAAGTCGGTGTTCCAGATGCCGCCCTCGCCGCGGAAGGAGGGGATACCCGACGCCGTGCTGACGCCGGCCCCCGTCATCGCAGTCGCACTCTCGGCGGTCGCCAGCGCGTCCGCGACGTCGCCGAGGGTATCTCGGCGGCTCGCCGAACGTCGTCCGGAGTCGCCGCCAAACTCGTCGTCCATACTACCAGTAGAAAGTCCTAGATGAAAAGTGTCGCGCCGATCCGGTTATCAAGGCAATAACCACGAACGTGCATATGAAATGCCCCGTTAACGGGGTCGGTGGGCACGGAAGTGGAAGGTTACTTGTGCGATGGGGGGCCACGGAGGCACATGACCAGCGTGAAGGAGTTCCGAGTCGAGGAGTCTCCAACGGCCGACGAACTCGGACGGGGGCGGTTCGTCTTCACCGACCAGTACTCCGTGTTCGACTGGGGCGAGATGCCCGACCACATCGAGGGGAAGGGCGCGTCCCTCTGTACGATGGGCGCGCACAACTTCGAACTTCTCGACGTGAACCACGTGCCGACGCACTACGTGGGGGTGGTCGAAGACGGCGAGGTGAAGGAACTCGGCGAGTGCGAGGAACCGCCGACGGAGATGGCGATCGAACTGACGCAGGTGCCGGACCTCCCCTACGTCGGCGACGGAGCGTACGACTACGACGCCTACCACGAGGCGGCGGGGAAGAACTACCTGATTCCGCTCGAAATCGTCTTCCGGAACACCGTCCCCGTCGGGTCGAGTCTCCGCAAGCGCGGAACGCCCGCGGCGTACGGCCTCGACTACGAGGAGTGGCCCGACGAAGCGGTCGAACTCCCCGAACCGGTCGTCGAGTTCTCCACCAAGTACGAGGAACAGGACCGGTATCTGGACCGCGGGGAGGCCGACGAAATCGCCGGCGCGGTCGATATCGACCGCCTCGAGGAACTCGCCCTCGCGGTCAACCACGTCCTCAACGGCCGCGCGGAACGCGGCGGGTTCGTCCACGAGGACGGGAAGATAGAGTGTCTGTACCACGACGGAACCGTCAAAGTCGCGGACGTGGTCGGCACGTTCGACGAGAACCGCTTCTCCTACGAGGGCCAGGAGGTGTCGAAGGAAGTCGTCCGGCAGTACTACAAGCGCGCGGACCCCGAGTGGGTCGACGCCGTCTCGGAGGCGAAGTCCCGCGCGGACGCCGAGGGCGTCGCCGACTGGCGGACCCTCTGCGAACGCGACCCCGAACCGCTTCCCGCGGACGTCCTCGACGCGGTGGCGGAGATGTACGCCGCCGGGACGAACGCCTACACCGGCGCGGAGTGGTTCGACGCGCCCGGCGTCTCTGAGGCCGTCGAACGCGTCCGGGACCTCTGATCACTCGAATCACGACTGGACGACGCGGACCGCCCGTTCGCCGAGGCCGGCGGCGCCGACGACGGTGAGTACCCCCGCGCCGACGAAGGCCGCCCGCGACGAACGCCCATCCGCCGTAGAGGACGAAGGCGAGGCGGCGGAGTCCGGAATCCACGACGGACATCGCACGAGCCTCGGCAACTGCGTCGCGGCGACGTGACAGAAGACCTATTACTCCGTTTTTCGAGCGTGTCACCGTGCACCCTCCGACCCGCAGACGCGTCCTCGCCGCCCTCGGTTCCGCCGCCGCCCTCGGCACCGCGGGGTGTACCGGCCTTCGAGCGCGGTATCTCCCCCGCACGCACGAACGCGACGCCGACGTGTCGGGCGACTCCGGCCCGTGGCCGACGCTGGGTGGCGACGCCCGTCGGACGGCGTCCGCCGACGGGCCGGGACCGGACGCCGACGCCCGACTGACGCGCCTGCACGGGGCGAATCACTTCCCCGAGCGACAGGTCGTCGTCGGCCCGGATTTCTTCCTGTTCGTCGTCCGACGGTGGTTCGACCCGGGCGGCGGAGACGGAGACGACCCGTTCTCGGGCGTCATCGCGGCGGACCGAGAGGGGTCCGAGCGGTGGCGTCTCCCCACCGAACCCGACGTGGGAGTGCCGACGGTCGTCGGGAACACCGTCCTCGTCGAGGACACGAACGGGACCCGCGCCGTCGACGCGGAGACGGGCGCGGTGAACTGGCGCTACCGGAGCGGATACGGCTTCCCGCACGTCTCGCCCGCCGTCCGTCGAGGGCGCGTCTACGTCGGCGGCCGGCGGTTCCTCGCACTTGACGCCGCGACCGGCGAACGCCTCTGGCGGACGGACGTGGAGATGCCCGCCGTGCAGACGTGTTCGGCGACCGAGGACCGAGTCGTCGTCTCGAACGGGTACGACGGGAACGGCGGCGGTCTGTTCTGTCTCGACGCCGAGGACGGGAGCGTGCGGTGGGAGGCCGACGTGGCCGCCACCTACGACCCCGCGGCGGTGGGCGAGAAGCGGTGCTTCTCGGTCGACGAGGAGGGCGTCCTCTCGGCGGTTTCGATGGCCGACGGGAGCGTCGAGTGGACGCGGAACGGGGCGGCTGACGGCGACTACCTCCGGTACGAGCAACCCGTCCTCGCGGGCGGAGTCGTCCTCGTCGGCGGGTGGAACGCGCCGCTTCGTGCGTTCGACCGCGAGACGGGCGAGACGGCGTGGACCGCCGGCCCCGCCGACGAACGCCACTACGCGCCGGTCGCGGCCGAGGACGGCGTCTACGGCGTCACGTGGGAAGGAACCGTCTACGAAGTCGGGTTCGACGGGACCGAGCGCTGGCGTCGGTCGATAGCGCGGACGGTGACGTGCGCGCCGTCGGTGGCCGACGGAGCGCTCTACTTCGGAAGTCGAAGCGGCGAGACGGTAGAAGAGTGGCGGGGCGGGTTCGACCGCTTCGGCCCCTGAGAGTCGGAGAATCGGAGCGTCGGGCGTCAGTCGTCGGAGGGGTCCGGCGCCGCCTCGTCGCGGGCGTCGTCCGCCGGTTCGTCGTCCCCGTCCTCCATCTCGGGCGCGTCGGCGAGTGCGTCGCCGAGTCCGTCGACGGGGCGGTCCGGGTTCGCCTCGCGGGCCTGCTTCGTCATGCCGAGTTGGTAGTCGGACTCGTCGGCGTCCTGGCGGACGCTGGTCCGGCCGCGGTGGACGCTGACCGCGCCGTCGAGGTGGAGTTGGACCGCTTCGAGGAGGGCGTCGGCCTCCAGCGGTTGCCCGAGTTCCTTTATCTCCTCGACGCTGGCGTCGTCCGGCACGTCGAACGCCCGTTGGGTGATGATGGGGCCTTGGTCCAGGTCCGTCGTCACGTAGTGGGCGGTGACGCCCGCGATGCGGACGCCCTCCTCCTTGGCCTGCCGGTAGGCGGCCGCGCCGGGGAACGCCGGCAACAGGGAGGGGTGGATGTTGATGATGCGGTCCTCGTAGCGGAACACGACGTTCGGGCCGAGGATGCGCATGTAGCGCGCGAGGACGATGAGGTCCACGTCGTAGCGTTCGAGCAGTTCGAGCAGTTCGTCCTCGTCGGGCGACCCCTTCTCGTCGCCGATGTCGTGGAACGGCACGTCGTACTGCGAGGCCAGCGGTTCGAGGGAGTCGCGGTTCCCGATGACGACGGAGATGTCCGCGCCGAGTTCGTCGTTCGTCCACGCCTCGAAGAGGGCCTCCAGACAGTGCGACTCCTTGGTCGTGAGCACGGCGATCTGCTTCGTCTCGCGGTCCGACGGGAAGCGGACCTGCACGTCCACGCCGAGTTCGTCGCCGAGATCAGAGAGTGCGTCCCGGAGCGTCTCCTCGGTGCAGACCATCTCGGAGGTGTCCGCGTGGAGCGTCATCCGGAAGATGCCGTCGCGGACCGCCTGATCTAAGTCCTCGACGTTGATTCCGCGCTCGAACAGCAGGGTGGTGACGTTCGCGATAAGTCCGGTCTTGTCTCCTCCGATGACGGTGATCTCGGTCAGGTCAGTCATCGGTCCCACCTCCAGCTGCTTTCGAACGGAGTCATCGACGGTTCGAGGGTATCCGAACGCAAAAGGGTGTCCATCTCCGCGCGTCTTTCGGCCGTCGTCGCCGCGAGGCGGCCGTCTCCCCCGCGCTTCCGACTCGCCGACGCCGCTGCGCCCGCGCCGTCGCGGTCGGCCCCCGTCCCGGCCGTGTTCACCACGTTCGTGCATATCGAAGGCAGTCCAAAACGTCTTTTGCCCATGACCGCGCACCCAAACACGATGACGACCTACACCGCGACGGTGACGGTCCGCCTGAAGCGCGGCGTCCTCGACCCGGAGGCCGAAACCACGAAGCGAGCGCTCGAACGACTCGGCTTCGAGTTGGAGACGCTCCGCTCCGCGGACCAGTTCGAGGTGGACGTAGACGCCGAGTCGGCGGGCGAGGCCGAGGACCGCGCCGACGAGATGGCGGAACGACTCCTCGCGAACCCGACCATCCACGACTACGACGTCGAGGTGGCGGAAGCGTAGATGTTCCGCGAACTGACGGTACACGGAGGCGTCTCCCGATGACGGTCGCCCTCTCGACGCCGCCCGTCGAGGCGACGAACGGAGGCGTCACCCGATGACGGTCGCCGTCGTCCAGTTCGGCGGGTCGAACTGCGACAGAGACGCCGTGCAAGCGCTCTCGCACCTCGGCATCGACGCCGAACGGGCGTGGCACGAGGACGGCCTCCCGGACGACGTGACCGGCGTCGTCCTCCCCGGGGGGTTCTCCTACGGCGACTACCTCCGCGCCGGAGCGATGGCGGCGCGGTCGCCCGTAATGAACGAGGTTCGGGAGGCCGCCGAACGGGGCGTCCCCGTCCTCGGCGTCTGCAACGGCGCGCAGATAGGCTCCGAATCCGGCCTCACCGGCGGCGCGTTCACGACGAACGAGAGCGCGCGCTTCCAGTGCGAACGCGTCCACCTCCGGGTGGAGAACGCCGGCACGCCGTGGACCGCGGCGTACGAGGAGGGCGACGTGATAGAACTGCCCATCGCTCACGGCGAGGGTCGGTTCGAGATAAGCGACGACCGCTACGAGGAGCTAGAGGCGGCGGACCGCGTCCTCTTTCGGTACTGCGACGCCGACGGGAACGTCACCGAGGAGGCGAACCCCAACGGCTCTCGCGGCAACGTCGCGGGCATCCTCGGCGAACGCGACAACGTCGCCGTGCTGATGCCGCACCCCGAACGCGCCTGCCTCCCCGACGCGGGAGAGAGCACCGACGGTCGGGGCATCCTCGCGGGGTTCGAGGCCGCGTAATCGGCGTTCGAAGAGCGACGTTCGGTCCCGTCTCAGGGGACGACTTCGCTCGGCGAACTGGTGGCGATCCACGCGTCGGCGTTTTCTTCCGCGGAGATTTCCAGCCAACCGTCTTCGTAGTAGACCGTGTTGTACGTGTACATCGTTTTGGACGGGCGACGCCCTCGCGTGGAACCGTGCGCGGAGGCGTCGCACTCGGTCGAAAGCGAGGGCGGGAGAGAACAAGACTACGCGCCGCCTTCGCGGGCGGTAACGAGCGCCTACCGGAGTTTGCGGCCGCTTAACTACCGCGTCAGCGGCATCGAGTAACTCGTCTCCTCCTCTAGGACGACTTCCCACGTCCCCTCGCACTCGCAGGACACCTGCTCGAACACCGAGGGGTCCTGCCGCAGGTCGAAGTCCTTGATGGCCTTCTGCACCAGGTCGTCGCAGTCGCCGCAGTTGTGCGGGCCGCGGTCGGATCCGTGACCGACGGGATCGGAGACGACGATGGCGTCCGCGTCGGCGGTCGATTCCAGCACGTCGGCGACCGACCAGAGCCACGGCGGGCGGTAGCCGCCGTTGAAGTAGAGTTCGTCCACCATCGTGTACCGCTGGACGTTCGTCGGGTTCATCGAGACGGTGTGGCAGTTCTCCACCTCGGCGCACCGCCGGACGGAGGACTTCATGTCCTCGAGCGCCTCCGACTCGGTGAGGAACGGCGGCTTCATCAGCAGGTACGCCTTCACGCCCGCGCCGGCCTCCGCGGCCTCCGCGCAGGCGTCCTCGAAGTCGGAGAAGTCGAAGTACTTGTTCACGCAGTCGTGGCGCACCCGGTCCGTCGCCGTCTCCAAGCCGACGGCCACGTCCGTCTCCAAGCCGACGCCGGTGAAGTCCTCGAGTTTCTCGCGTTCCACGAAGTCCGGGAGCGACTCGACGACGATGCGCTCTCGGTCGGCGAACGTCTCGCCGATGGCCGCGCGCGTCTCCGCGCCGACCTCGCGTTCGTCGAGGAACGAGCCCGAGGTGTAGATTTTGACGAGTTCGGAGGGTTCCTCGGCGTTCTCCTCCTCGTGGTCGAGACAGACCCGAATCTGGTCCATCAACGCCTCGTGGGCGACGCTGCCGCCCTCGACGGACTCGGCGACGTACCCGCACATCGTACACCCGCCGGCGCGCGCCCAGCGACACCCGCCGGTGTTGAGGATGATAGTGAGCGACTGCTTGACGCCGTCCGGCGTGTTGTCCTCGTCTATCCAGACGCGCGTCGGTTCGTGCGGGTCGTATGTCCTGTCCTTGCGCGACCGTATCTCGCGCATCACCTGATTGTGGGCGTCCATGCCCTTCCCCCGCTCGTACACTTCGGGGCTCGGCTTACTCATTACGCTCCCGTACCCGACGAGTCCGTAAATCCGCTTCGTCTGCGTCGTCGCCGCAGAGGGGGTGCCCCCGCGCCTCTCGCAGCCGACGGAAATCGAACGACGGGACGGACGTAACCGCTCCCGGTTACTACCACGTGGTAACGACTAACAGGACGCGGGCCGTACTTAACCACGAACGACCATGACAGAGTTAGGAGGATTCCAGGACAACGTCGCTCGGGTCGACCTCTCGTCGGGCGAGGTGCGGTACGAGGGGATAGACGACGAGGACGCCAAGAAGTACATCGGCGGCCGGGGACTCGGCGTGAAGTACGTCTTCGACCAGGGGCCGGAGGTTGACCCGTTGGGGCCGGACAACCTCCTCGCGTTCGTGAACGGCCCGCTGACGGGGACGCAGGCCCCGATGAGCGGTCGAATCGCGGTCTGCACGAAGTCCCCGCTCACGGGGACGGTGACGGACTCCCACCACGGCGGGTGGTCCGGCGCGCGCCTCAAGTGGTCCGGGTTCGACGGACTGCTGTTCGAGGGGCAGTCGGACGACCCCGTCTACGCCGTCGTCGAGGACGGCGAGATCGAACTCCGGGACGCCTCCCACCTCTGGGGGAAGGGCGTCCACGAGACGCGGGACACGCTCGAAGAGGAGTGCGAGGGCTCCTACGGCAAGAACATGAGCCTCATGGCCATCGGCCCCGGCGGCGAGAATCAGGTCCGCTACGCCGCCATCCTCAACGAGGACGACCGGGCGTCCGGTCGCGGCGGCACGGGGTGCGTCATGGGGTCGAAGAACCTCAAGGCCATCGTCATCAAGTCGGGCACGAAGATGCCCAAGCCCGCGGACGCGGAGACGTTCACCGAGGGCTACCAGCAGGCGATGCAACTCATCACCGAGTCCGACGTGACCGCGCCGAACGAGGGCGGCCTCTCGCTGTACGGGACGAACGTCCTGATGAACCTGACCGAGGAGATGGACGGCCTCCCGGTGCGCAACGGGAAGTTCACCTCCGGGCACAGCGAGGCGGAGGCGATGCCCGACGACGTGAACGTCGACCCCGAGAGCGTCTCGGGCGAGAACGTCCGCGAGAACATCCTCGTGGACGAACCGACGTGTCACTCCTGCCCCGTCGCCTGTAAGAAGGAGACGGAGGTCACCGTCGAACGCAAGGGCGAGGAACTGAACGTCCGCGGCGAGTCCTACGAGTACGAGTCCGCGTACGCCCTCGGCCCGAACTCGATGAACGACGACCGCGACAAGATCGCGGTCATGATCGACATGTGCAACGACCTCGGTCTCGACACCATCGAGGCGGGCAACATGATCGCCATGGCGATGGAGATGACCGAGGAGGGCAAACTCGACGACTTAGACGAGGGGATCGAGTGGGGCGACGCCGACCACATGATGGACGTGTTGGAGGACATCGCCCACCGCGAGACCGAACTCGGCGACCTACTGGCGAAGGGCGCAGAGCGCATCGCCGACGAACGCGACGCCGAGGACAACTCGCTGGCCGTCAAGGGCCAGACGATTCCCGCCTACGACCCCCGCTGCATGAAGGGGATGGGAATCGGCTACGCCACCTCGAACCGCGGCGCGTGCCACCTCCGCGGGTACACGCCGTCGGCGGAGATTCTCGGCATCCCCGAGAAGGTGGACCCCTACGAGTGGGAGGGTAAAGGCGAACTGTGCGCTCTGTTCCAGGATCTGCACGCCATCTCCGACAGCTTCGACATCTGCAAGTTCAACGCCTTCGCGGAGGGCGTCGAGGAGTACGTCCTCCAGTACAACGGCATGACGGGCCGCGACCTGACGGAGGACGAACTGATGGAGACGGGCGACCGCATCTACACGCTGGAGCGCTACTACAACAACCTCGCGGGCTTCGAGGGGTCGGACGACTCCCTGCCGAACCGCTTCGTCGAGGGCGACAACGCCATGCCCGGACAGGGCGCCTCAGAGGGCGAACTGTGCGAACTCGACGAGATGAAAGCGGAGTACTACGAGCGTCGCGGGTGGGTCGACGGCGTCGTCCCCGACGAACGCCTCGAAGAACTCGGCATCGACGTCGGCCCCGGAACCGGCGTCTCCCGCGGCAGTGGCGGCGCGACGCCCGCGGACGACTGATTCGCCTTCGATCACTTTTTCCACGCCGCGTGCCGCACGCCCGACCCGCGAGCGTCGGGTACGCCGCGTTCGGCGGCGAGCGTCCCTCAAACCGCGAAGCGCAGGAGCCACAGCGTCACCATGCCGACGGAGATGGTGACGAGGAGGCTGTCGGCGTACCACGTCGCGGCGGCGGCGACGACGCCCGCGAGGAGGCGTTCGTTGCCGGGGCCGACGGCGACGGATCCCTCGACGACGACCAACGAGGGCGCGACGAGGGCGGCGAACACCGCGGGCGGGACGTACCGGAGTGCGCGCGTGACGGACGGGGGCACCTCGTCGATGCGGCCGAACAGGTAGACGAACGACCCCCGGATTGCGAACGTGGCGACGCCGGCGGCGACGATGACGGCCCAGATGGGGAGCGGTCCGTAGTCGGTCGCCATCAGTTCTCCACCTCCCCGAGGCCCGCGTCCGGCACCTCACCCGTGAGTTCCTCGGCGAGGACGCCCGCGAGGACGCCCGCGACGGCCCCGGCCATCAGGCCGAGGTTGAACGGGAACGCGAGGGCCTCGCCGACGACGGCGACGGACCCCCCGACGGCCGCCGCGGCGACGGTGGGCGCGTCCGAGACGACGGGGACGAGGAGGCCGAGGAAGACGAGGGGGACGGCGAACTCCAACCCCCACGAGGAGGGGAGGCCCGTCCCGAGGAAGACGCCCGCGACGGTACAGACCTGCCAGACGAGCCAGATGAAAAAGCCCGCGCTGAGGAAGTACCGCCGTCGCGCGGCGGCGTTCAGTTGCTCGTCCGCGTACCGGGCGATGGCGAGGGCGTACGCTTGGTCCGTCAGCGCGTACGAGCAGAGCGCCTTCCACCGAGCGCTGAACGACCGGAAGTACGGCGCGATGGAGGCGGAGTACATCGTCATCCGGAGGTTGATGACCACCGCCGTGAGGACGACGACGACCAGTTCCGCGTTTCGACCCAACAGGTCGATGGCCGCCAACTGCGAGGTGCCCGCGTACACGAGGACGGAGAGTCCCATCGCCTGCGCGAGCGAGAGGCCGGCCTCGACGGCGGCCACGCCCGAGACGAGGCCGAACGGGACGAGGCCGAGAGCGACGGGCGCCGCGTCGCGGACGCCGCGTCTGACCTCGGGAGGGACGCGGAGGTTCATGACCTGAGGCTTCGGCCGCGGCCACACAAACAGGTATCGTTTCGAAAGCCAGAGCGACGCTACCCTCTCGCAGTCGGTCGATTGTCTCGTTCGAGGACCGGGAACCTCGGTCAGACCGAGTCCCGACCAACGACGAGGGCCTCTCGTATCTCCAACGCGGTGACGAACTCCTCTCTCCGGTCCGCCTTCGACCCGATGCGTCGGAGTTGCTGGGCGTGCGCGCGCCTGAGTGCGTCGGCCTCGCGCGCTTCGAGGCCGAGTTCCGACCCCACCTCCTCCCAAAAGTCCGTCGGGACGAGGAAGACGGCGCGTTCCTCGTCGTCCTCGACGGTCTCATAGGTGCGTTCGTACTCGTCGAGTCTGGGCGCGAGGTGTCGTTGCGCCCGTCGGACGAGTTCGGGGAGTCTGTCGGGCGAGACGCTAGCTTTCGCCCCCGCGAGGACGAGTACGTCGCCGTCCAGAGGCAGTTCGGACCCGTCTACGGCGTCTTCGTCCACGGTTAGCCCCCGGCGCGCATGGCCTTCTGCGAGAAGCGTTCGACGAGTCCCTCGAGCACCTCGGGGTCGCCCTCGAACGACACCGTCACCTCCGTCAGCGACATCGTCGGCCCGATGGATACCTTCTCGGCGTCGAGCGTCGCCCGCCAGTCGTCGGCGACGACGGTGTCCTCGTCCGCCTCCTCGCCGCCCAAGTTCACGAGGTAGTGTCTGGCGAGTCGCTTGGAGATGCCGCGGAAGGACTTCTCGCGCGTGACCGTCGTCGCGTCGTCGGACACGACTATCCCCCCGCGACGGGCGGGAACACGCTGAGCGTGTCGCCCGATTCGAACCGCGTCTCCACCCCGTCTTGGTACTCGACGTCCCGTCCGTTTCGGAGCACGTTCACCTGCGAACGGACCCGTCCGTCTTCGAGTAGTTGGCCCGACAGGCCGTCGAACTCCTCTTCGAGGGCGCGGAGGACGTCGCCGACGGTGGCGTCCTCGGCATACTCGCGTTCGATGGTCTTCGAACCGACGGCCTCGCGGAACGTGGCGAAGAACCGTAGCTGTACGTCCATACGCCTCGATGCGTCTCGCCGGGCAAAAAAGGTGCGCGCCGTCGCGCCGTCAGCGCTTTCCGAACCGGATGCCGTCCTCGACGAGGCGGTAGTTTCGCTCGCGGTCGACGTGGTCGGCCAGCCACTCGTGTTCGTTTATCTGCATGATGAGGTCGGCCTGCAGGTTGCGCCACGCGATGGCGTAGATGGGCGATTGCCCCCACGCGCGGAGTTCGGGGACGAACTCGTCGTACGTCTCCATCCGCTCTTCGAGGTGTTCGACGAAATCGACGACGTGACCCGCCGCCTGCGCGTCGCTCTCGGCCTCCGCGACGAGTCGGTTCAGCCGGGATTCGAGGCCGCCGACCGCTCGCTTCATGTCCGCCTCGGCGTTACCCCCGTCTTCGGGGAGCGAGTCGAGTATCTGCTGGGGAACGCCCAGAGAGAGTTCTCGCTCGGAGTCCTCAACCATACGCGACTACTCGGTCCGCCGGATGAAAAAGTCGCGGGACGACCGACGCGAACCGCGGAACCGCGCCGCTGCGTGGCCGGAAAAGCGGAGAAGGTCGATTCGCGCGTTGCTCGTCGTACTAGAGGTGTATACTAGCAGTAGAAGAACGTTGGTGAGAGGGGGTGAAGCTGGCAGTGAGGCCCGTTTGCGGGCGCACGCGGCCGCCGACAGAACGCTTACTCGGTTCGCTCTGCGAGTCGCTCCTCGACGAGTGCGTCGAAGTCGACGCCTTCGGTTCGGTACTTGTCGCGCAGTTCGACCACGACTCGCCCCTTCTCGGTGATCTCGTAGAGCCCGGAGTTCGGCGCGGGACCAACACGCTCCACCAGTCCGTAGTCCGCGAGGATGGGGAGGCGGGTGTTGATGTACGACCGGTTTTTGTCGAGCACGTAAGAGAGGTTGACGGCGGTGTTCCGTCGTCCGTCGGAAAGGGCATCCAAGATGTCGAAATCCGTAGGGACCGCCAGCTTCATACGAGCGAACAATCTCCGTCCGGGGATAAATAGGCCTTGTTTATCTGAGTGTCATGAACGGAAGTTAAACCGCTGAAAAGGGACAATGGCGACAGAAGTGAGGGGCGGAGAGGGGGCGGCGGGCGTCGGCCGGTCAGTCGGCGTCGATTCGTTCGCGTTCGTCGGCGGCGGCGAGAGCGAGTTCCAGATCCTCCACGATGGCCTCGTGGCGGTCGATGGCCTCGCGGATGTGCTCTTTCGCCGACGAGAGGTCGGAGGACTCGTCGTCGCGGTACTGCGCCCGGACGAAGTACGCTTCGAGGGCCCGCGTGGTTTCGGCGTTCGCGGTCAGGAGACTCCGGACCGCGGTCCAGTCGAGAGCGTCCTCGTCGGGGAGTTCTTCGAGGGCGTTGGAGGTCACGTCGCAGGGATGGCTCATCATGTCAACGTGGCATCCCGTTAGTATTTAAATTTTTGACTGTTCAAGGAAATCCGTCGAAGTTCGGGGGTAGAACGGGAAGTTTAGTGTCGGAGTTCCGGCTTAATCGAGGGTTTAGCCGTCGGGGTCGTCCGCGAACGCGCCCACCGCCTCGTCCACGAGGGCGTCGCCGTCCCTCGCGTGCGACGTCGCCGGTCCCCCTCGGAGACCGGACGCTCGCCGTCGCGGGCAACGACCACGCACTCCGTCGATTTCCGTTTCCGGAGTCGGTGGCGAACGCCGCTCTCGTACCACCCGACGCACCTCGTCGCCGGCGCGGAGACGATAGTCCGCGCCGGGTTCGACGACCACGGGAGAGGGAGGGACGCGCGGAGGGGTCGCGTCGGCGCGTACGACCGGAAGACGGGTGAGACGCTGTGGGAACTGACGCTCGATAGTTCCGCAAACGGCCTCGCAGTCGCCGACGGCGTGTACGTCACGCAACGGACGACGTGGCGCGTCGGGGACGACGGGACGCCGATGCGCGGTGCCGACGCCGCCCATCCGACGGTCGTGAAGTTGACCTGAGCGACGGAACCGGCGAAAGCCCTGAAGCGTTCGGGGGCACAACCTCGAAGGGATGACGGATTCCGAGCGCCGAGACGACGGCTTCGTCGCGTTCTACCGCGAGTACACGAAGACGTGGGTCCACGCCCTCGCCACCGTCGCCCTCACGGCGTTCGGGACGCTGACCACCCTCGACCGCCTGTTTGCCGTCGTCGCCATCGCCGCCTACGTCGTCCCGTTGGTCGTGCAGTACCTCCGGTACTCGCCAGAACCGGAGGCGGAGATGGAGGCGGAACCGGAGGCGGCGGACGGGGCAGACACGCGCCCGACTGCGAGAGGCACGGACGAGGCCACGGGGACGAACGGCGGGACGGAGGCGGAGGCGACGGCCGAACAACCGACAGCCGAACGAACCACGGGAGATGCCGCGAGGATGACCGAACCCGCGAGAGCCGGCGATTCCGGACCGGTCGACTCGCTCGATCCGGAGACGCCGGACCCGCCCGCGCCAGACCCCGAGTGGATCGCTATCGACGCTGCGACGGACGAAACGCTGTTCGACGCCGCGATAGCGGGCGACGACGCCTACGCCGTCGGGTCGGGGGGCGTCGTCGTCGCCGGGTCCGGTACCGACGACTGGCGCGTCGTCCTCCCGGACGGCCCCGGCGCGGGCGGGAACGCGCTTCGCGGCGTCGATTCGACCCCCGGCGGCGTCTGGGTCGCGGGCGACGGCGGCGCAGTCGGTCGGGTGGACCCCGAGACGGGCCGGCACGTCGATTACTCCCCCCCGGACGGCGACACGTCGAACGTGACGGCCGTCGCCGCGGCGGGGGGACCAGGCGACGAGACGGTTCTCCTCGCCGACGGGTCCGGGCGAATCCGCCGAGGGTACTATCGGGACGGAGAACTCTCGTGGGACGACCCGGTGAAACCCGGTAGCGGGTCGAGCGTCGCTGGCGTCGTCCTCCTCGACGGCGGGGTGGGATTCCTCTGCGACACGAACGACGGCGCGTACCGGACGGGAGACGGCGGGCGGACGTTCGAGTCGGTCGGTCCCGTCGGGGCGGACGGAACGCTCACCGACGCGGCGGCGACCGGACCAGAAACGTGCCTCGTTGCCGCCGACGACGGCGCGATACACCGGTACGGCGGGACGACGTGGACGCCCGAACGACTCTGCGAGGAGTCGGTCACCGCGCTCTCTTCGGACGGGAACGGAGCCGTCGCCTGCACCGCGGACGGCGCGGTGTACGAGCGGTTCGGCTCGAACGGGTGGGAGAGAGTCGAGACGGCGGCGTCGGCGTCGCTCCGAGGCGTCGCGGTCGGTGGAGAGACTGCCGTCGCCGTCGGCGACGAGGGAAGGGTCGTCGAACGCCGCGCGGGTTCGAGGTGAAAACAGGCTACTTCTCTTCGACGTGGCGAACCTCGACGGCGACGCCGCGTGTGCTCTCGGCCATCTCCCGGCCGAACATCTCCGCGCGGCCGACGGCGAACGCCTTCGGCCCCTCGACGACGACTTCGTCGCCGACGCGGATGTCGTCGTCCGCGTCCACGACGCCCGGCGCGAGGACGCTCCCGTGCGGCGCGAAGTTGTCTATCTCGACTCGCTTGGTGGGCGCGTCCGACTCCACCCACGTCTTCGCGCCGCGGAGGGTGAAAGAGAGGACGCCGTACTGCGGCACCATCGTCGCGAGTTGTTCGCCCTCGCCGTCTCGGACCTGCAGCTTGGGGTAGCGACTCGTCATCGACACGTCCGCGTCGGCGAACAGTTGGTCGCCCGCGCCCGGTCCGAACTGGTAGTCCGCGAGGGCCTTGACGGTGTTGTGCTCTCGCTCCCGCTTCGAGTACTTCAGTTCGCCGTCGAGGGCGGACATGAGGTTCGAGATGGACTCCGTCGTCGTCGGGTGGTCCTCGACGGTGTACTCGAACGGCACGTCCACCTCCGCCTCGACGCGTTCGCAGATGTCGCGGTAGCCGTGGTCGGGCACGTGCGCGATGACGCGCGGGTAGTCGTTTCGCTCCAGATATCGCCGGAGGACCGTCGCGACGAACTGCTTCTCGTCCTCGGACCACCGACCGGTCACCACGGAGTCGTAGTGTTGCGCCGGGTAGGTGAGTTCGAGTTCCTGCGGGACGACGCCGATGGGAGAGGTCATCGAGGCGAGGTGACCGCGGAACTGGATGGCGTCGTGGAACTGCCCGTGACTCTGCGACTCGCTGTAGGGCTTCTTCGCCGAACAGGGGACCAACACGAGCGGATTCCGGAAGCGGTTCTCGTACCGCGTCGTCACGCGTTCGGCGAACCGCTGAATCTCGACGCGGCGGACGGTGTCGGAGGTGGCCGCCGAGAGTTCGGCGTTGCGGATGAGGGGCGTTCGCTCCTCCATGTAGCCGTACTGCTGGTCGAACTCGCGGAACGCCGCCGTGAGCCACTGGTCGTGGCGGGCCTGCCCCTCGACGTAGTCGCGGAGGCGGCCGTCGCGGACGCGGCGGCGAACCGTCGCCAGTTCCGTCCGGAGGGCGTTCACGTTGTGTTCGGCGCAGTCCGCGCGGGTGAACTCCTCGCGGGGCGTCCGACACGCCGAACAGGGGCAGGGGAGTTCGTCCAAGTCTTCGAGGAAGTACTCGTTCTCGCCGGTGAGGTAGAACCCCTCTCGTCCCTTCACGCGGGCGAGTTTCGAATCGAGGAGGTCCACGCCGGCGTAGACGAGGGTGGCGGCGTTCCGCGGGGTGGCGACGCCGGAGAGGTAGAGGGCGGTGTCGGCGGGCGTCGCCTCCTTCAGGGCGCGAATCTCCTCCTCGAAGGCGGCGGCGTGGCCGACGAACCCCTGCGCGTCGGCGACGACGTACGCGTCCGCGCCGTAGTTGTCGGCCGTCTCGGCGGTGACGACGGCGGCGTGCGGGTAGTCCACGTCGGGGAACTCCACGGCGAACGACTCCTGCACGCGTTCGTCCGTCCCGGCGGGGAACGCCCGGTGGGGGAGGACGGTCAACGCGTCTTCGGACCCCTCGGGGACCTCCTGCTGTGCGGCCCAGAGACTGCCCGCGTCCTCGACGTACCCCTCGCGAGACTGCGTCTCGCGGGCTTCCGAACGCGGTTCGGAGACGTCCACGAGGGCGGGCGTCGTGACGGGGTCCGACAGGCGAAGTTCGCCGATGCGGGCGGCCCCGTCCCGCGAGTGAACCTCGAAATACTCGGTCATGGGTCGGAGTCGGCCGCGGAGCGTGAACTATCTTCCTTTCTCCGGCGACCGGCACCTCGCGGTTTTTTCCACCTGCCGTCCGTACGAACGGGCGTGAACCTGACCGGCCCGTGGTCGGAGTCCGAGGCGGCCGAGTACCTCCGCGAGGCGACGGTTCCGGTCCGAATCTCCTGTCGGACGCCCGAGGGCCACCCGTGGATGCTGTCGCTCTGGTACGAGTGGACCGAGACCCCCGACGGAACGCCCGAACTGCGCTGTGCGACCGGTGCGGACGCCGACGTGGTTCGCTACCTCCGGAACGACCCCGAGGTGGCGTTCGAGGTGTCCGAGAACGACCCACCGTACCGCGGCGTCCGCGGGCGGGGGACAGCGACCGTCGAACCCGACGAGGGGAAGGCGCTCCTCCGGTCGTTGCTGGAACGATACCTCGGCGGCACCGACAGCGAACTCGGCGACCGACTGCTCTCGGACGACCGCGAGGAGGTGCGCATCCGCGTCACCCCCGAACGACTGCACGCGTGGGACTACACGGCCCGAATGCGGAACGTGGGCGCGGAGGACGACGCGGAAGGTAGTAAGAAAGACTGATAGTTCGCACCGAGAGACTGTCGAGGGATGTCAGCCCTCCCCGACCCTCTCGTCCGACTGTTCCTCCCGTTCCGCGCCGACGAACCCGCGAACCCGACGCTCGCCGCAGTCGTCGTCTTCGCCGTCGCCGTCCTCGTCGGGTGGAGCGTCGCCGCCACCGCCCCCGTCTTCGAGACGCACGTCTCCGGTACCACGACGGTTGACAACCCCGAACGTCCCGCGGACGTGTTCTGCGAGGACGACTTCTTCGACGCCGAGGGGTGCGACGAACCGAAGACGATTCAGAAGGAACTCGCACCTCACGCCGCGAAGACGGCGACGAACCTCGTCCTCTCCTTCGGCCTCGCCGTCCTCCTCGGGTGGCCCGTCGCCGCGGCGACCCTCTGGACGCTCACCGGCGCGTCGGAGGCGTCCGGGACGTTCGGCGACGTTCTCGCGGGGACGGGGTGGGCGTTCGTCCCGTTCCTCCTCCCCGCGGCGGCCCGCCCGTCCCTCGTCGAACGCGCCGCCCGGACGTTCGACTTCCCGGAAACGCTCGACGGCGTCGCCGCCGCCGTCCGGTCGATTCTCGTCGGGTTCCAGAGCGAACCGCTCACCGCCCTCTCGCTCGTCGCCCTCGCGTGGTCCGCGTACGTCTTCGCGGGGGTGGCCCGGCAGGTGCGCGGCGTCTCGCGCGGGCAGGCCGTCGCCGCCGCCCTCGGGCCGGCGATACTGCTTGTACTCCTCTCCGCCGTCAGGAGCTCGTTCGGACCGATGCCCGCGGAAGCGGTCGGCTACGGGGTCCTCTTCGGCCTCTTGGGAACGCCGTTCCTCGTCGCGCCGCGGGAGATGATAGAGTTCGACAAGCAGTTCGAACTCGTCGGCTTCAGGAACACCCGGTCGGTCGAACCCGAGGAGTGGTACGTCTCGCTCCACCGTTTCGGCGGACTCGCGTTGGTGGGGGTGGGCTACTTCGTCGCCGGCGGCCCGGCGCTCTTGGTCTGAGACGCCGGCGGCGTCCCCTTAGTCGTCGGACGGCACGCGGCCGAGCGGTTCTGCCGTCACCGAGTCCGGAACCCGCGCGAGGGCCGTCTCGGGCCACCCGTCGTGCGCGAGGACGAACTCCGTCTCGGGGTGCGACTCGACGAGGCGCGCGACGCCCTCGGCGGCCATCTCGTACGCCGCGCGGTCGGTTCGCTCGGGCACCTCGGCGGTGAGCGGGTACGTCTCCGAGAGGGCGCGCGGGAACGGCCCGAACGGCGGGACGACGCGCCACGAGGCGTCGAACCGGTCGCCGGAGGCTTTCCCGCCCTCCGTGAGGAGCACTCGTCCCTCCGCTTCGAGGCGTTCGAGGCGTTCGTGGTGTCGAACCACCTCGGGACGGCGAGCGCTCTCCGAGGAGAGGTAGAAGAACGACCCCTTAGAGGCGGGGTCCTCACGTTCGAGTTGTTCGGCGTGGTCCAAGAGGGCGCGGTAGCCGTCGAGCATCGCGGGGTGTGACCGGGCGCGTTCCTCCACGAGTTCGAGGAGTTCGCCCGCGCGAATCGCCTGCTTCACGCGGCGAATCTCCGCGAAGGAGACGTGCAGGTTGTGTTCCGCGAGCAGTTGCTCCCGTTCCTCCCCCTCCGTCTCGCGGAGTTCCTTCGGCGAGTATTCGGAGCAGACGGCGCACGAACAGGGGAAGTAGTCGAGTTCGTCGAGGTGTTCGGTGCCGTGGACGGTGAGGTAGCGACCGTCGCGGGCGTAGAGGGCGTAGGCGGCCGAATCGAACAGGTCGCATCCGAGGGCGACGGCGAGGGCGAACATCATGGGGTGGCCCGCGCCGAACAGGTGCACCGGCGCGTCCGCGCCGAGTCCGCGCTTGGCGGCGGCGACGGCGTCCACCATGTCGTCGTAGCGGTAGGCGTTCATCAGCGGGACCACCGCGCCGACGGGGAACACGTCCAAGTCCGTCGCGTCGGCGGTCCGGCCGGCGCGTTCGCGCAGGTCCGGGTACGTCGACCCCTGCACGGGCGCGTTGACGAGCATCTCGCCCGTCTCGGCGTCCTCGGCGTCGCGGAGGGCCTGCTCCGTCACTTCGAGTTCGCGTTCGGCGCGTTCGCGCGACACGTCCGGCGGCGTCGGGATGTCGACCGGCGTGGCGATGTCCGTCCCGATGTCGCGTTGGAACTGCAGAATCTGGTTCGTCGTCACGTCGATGTCGCCGTACTCCGCGAGTTGGAACGACCCCGAGTCGGTCATTATCGCGCCGTCGAAGTCGAGCATCTCGTGGAGGCCGACTTCGAGGGCCTCCTCGCGGAGGTGGTCGTTCGTCTTGATGATGTAGGAGTTGGTGATGAGAATCTCCGCGTCGAACTCCGATTCGAGTCGGGCGGGAGAGACCGTCACGATGTTGGGGTTGACGACCGGCAGCAACGCCGGCGTCTCCACCGTCACCCCCGCGCGGGGGACGGTCAGTTCGCCGATTCGACCGGCGACGTCCCCGTCGCGTATCTCGAAGTGGTCGCGCATGGGTGGGCTTTCCCGGGCGCGTTGCTAAGAGTTGCGTTCGGCCGGCACGGCGGAACGGCCGGGCGAAATGCGACTCACTCGTCCGCCGACGCTTCGACGATCGACAGGAAGTTCTCGAAGACGCGCGCCGCGTTCACGTCCTCGAACCGCAGGTCGGACTCCTCCCACCCGAAGTCGTCCTCCAACCGGCCCCGGAGTCCGGGGGTGAACTCGGGGTGGAACTGAACGGTCCAAAGCGGCGCGTCGCGGTGTCGCGTGCCGAACGCGCGGTAGTAGTCCGCCGATGCGATGATCTCCATCCCGTCGCCGACGCTCGTCACGGCGTCGCCGTGGACGGCGGGGACGACGGGCGAGACGCCCTCGAAAAGCGGGTCGTCGGCGAACTCAACTTCGACCAGTCGGGCCGTGGTGCCGACGCTCTCGACCGCGCCGCCGAGGGCGTGGTTGGCGAGTTGGTGGCCGAAGCAGACGCCGAGCGTCGGAATCCCCCGTTCGACCGCCTCCGCGAGCAGTCGCCGTTGCTCGTCTATCCACGGGCGGTCCGTCCGTTCGTAGACGCCCGCGGTGCTCCCCGTGAGGACGAGTCCGGCGGCGCGGTCCAAGTCGGGGCGTTCGCCGGCCGGAAAGTCCACCTCGCGGGCGTCGGGGAAGTTCCCCGAGAGGGCGTCGCAGTGGTACTCGTACTCCGAGTGCACCTCGTTGCGGACGACGGCTATCTGTGGCGAACTCACGTCGGAACGGGGTACGGGTCGGCGAGGAAAAACGGTACGGGTGCGCGCACCGGACTTCGAGAACCGGACGGGCGGTCAGAACAGCAGGAAGCCGCCCTGCGGCATGGAGTCGGCGAACTTGATGCCGAGGTAGAGAATCGAGAACAGCGTCGCGTTGTAGATGCCGTGGGTCAACGCGGGGACGACGATGTTGTCCGTCAGTTCGTACACCGTCCCGAAGACCAGCGTCGGAAGCACGAGCACGGAGATGGTGACGAGTCGCGCCGAGGGCGCGCCGATGAGCGACGTGTAGTGTATCGCCGCGAAGATGAGGCTCGCGAAGGGGATGGCGATGACCGGGGAGAACACCTCGCGGAGGCGGCGTTGGACGACGCCGCGGAACAGCAACTCCTCGCCGGGACCGATGATGAGTATCGCCGCGGGGATGAGTATCAACAGCACCTCGGGGTTCTCGAATCCGGTCTGCGCCGCCTGATTCTGCGCCGTCTGGACGCCGAGCGTCGTCACGACGTACGAGGCGGAGATGGCGAGGCCGAACGCGCCGAGGAACCCGACGGCGACGAAGACCAGATCGCGGAACGTCGGGACGCGGACGCCGACCCACGACCAGCCGTACCCCCGATATCTGAGGTACGCGGCGGCGACGCCGCCGAATCCGACGCCGGTGGCGAGGACCAACGAGAGGACGATGGCCAGCAACGGTGTTATCTCGACGCCGAGAACCCTCAACCCGAGTGCGCCAGCGATGACCAGAACCGAGCCGAGGGCGATGCCGACGAACGCCATGAGGAGGGCGACGACGACGGCGCGAATGGAGCTCCCCGACGGGTCCGTCGGGCCCGAATCGTCGTCGAGGCCGGATTCCGGAGTCTCCGTGGAAGGTTCCGAGGACACACCCCGTCTTCGTTCTCATCTGTCAAAATGGTTCGTTTTCGGGAGGGTGACGCCGCACGTCTCTCCGCCTTCGTATCGAACTCGCGACGACTCCGAGGCGTCGAACCCCCGTCCCGAGGGTTCTCCGGCCGCCGGCGGGTAGGAGAGGGCTTATCTTGGTCTCGTGAATACATACCCCGTGACCACTCCAAACGATCTGCCGGGGTCCGGCGGAGAGCTCGTCCCCCTCCCCGATATTCTCTCGCTCCTGACCCGGGCGGAGTTCGGATTCGTCCAACTCACCCCGGACGGAGATATCAGCGTCGTCAACGACGCGTTCGCGGATCTGTCCGGTTACAGCCGGGACGAGCTTCTGGGAACTTCGTTTACGAGCTACCTCGCGACCGTCCCGTCGCCTCTCGAATCGCTGTTCAGACGGGAGTCCGAGGCCGGCGAACCGGCGAGTTCGGTGCTGCCCCTCGAAACCGCGGACGGCGACATCCTCGTCTGCAAAGCGCAACTCGCGGCCGTCCGCGAGGAAGACGCGGTCATCGGCCTGTTCACTCCGCAGTCGGACCGCGAGTCGGAGAGTCCGCAGTTGAACCCGGAACACGACGACGAAACCGCCGCGAAGGCGTTCATCGCCCTCGCGGACTCGCTCTCCGACGGCATCATCGTCCTCGACACGGCGAGCCGAATCCAGTACGCGAACCCGGCGGTCGAAGATATCCTCGGCTACTCCTCGGAGGAACTCGTCGGCGAGAGCAAACTGAGCATCATCCCCGAGCGTCTCCGAGAGGCCCACCTGTCGGGTCTCAACCGATATCTCGAAACCGGCGAGCGGAACATCGATTGGCGGTACGTGGAACTCCCCGGCCAACACGAGGACGGCCACGAGGTTCCCCTCGGCATCTCGCTGAACGACTTCTTCTTCGAGGGGAACCGCTACTTCGTCGGGCTGTTCCGGGACATCTCGGAGCGGAAGGAGGTCGAACGGGCCCTCCGCGAACGCGAACGGCAGTTAGAGGAGTTAGTCGAGAAGTTAGAGGAGTCGAACGAACGGTTAGAGCAGTTCGCGTACGCGGCGTCTCACGACCTGCAGGAACCGCTCCGGATGGTCACCAGCTACCTCTCGCTCGTCGAACGGCGGTACGGCGACGAACTGGACGAGGACGGCGAGGAGTTCCTCGAGTTCGCCGTCGACGGCGCAGAGCGGATGCGCGAGATGATCGACGCACTGTTGGAGTATTCGCGCGTCGATACGCAGGGCGACCCGCTCGAACCGACCGATCTGAACGAGGTGCTCGCGGACGTCCGAACCGACCTCACGGTGAAAATCGAGGAGACGGACGCCCGAATCGAGTCCGAGGAACTGCCCCGCGTTCGGGGCGACGACAACCAACTGCGACAGCTGTTCCAGAACCTGTTGGACAACGCGCTCACCTACACCGGCGAGGAACCGCCGCGCGTGGAGATCACCGCCGAACGAGACGGCGAGGAGTGGATACTCTCGGTCAGCGACAACGGGGTCGGCATCGACCCCGAGGACACCGACCGGGTCTTTCAGGTGTTCCAGAGCCTCCACACCCGCGAGGAGGGCGGCGGAACGGGCATCGGGTTGGCGCTCTGCAAGCGCATCGCGGAACGCCACGGCGGCGACATCAGGGTCGACTCGGAACCCGGCGGAGGGACGACGTTCTCGGTTTCGCTTCCGGCGGCGTCCGACGACGGTTGAGACCCGCGCCGACTCAGCGCGACCGGTCGGCCAGTTCGTACCGGGAGAGGCCGACGACGGCGCGGCCGTCGCGGAGTTCGCCGTCTACGGCCGCCGCGAGAAGTTCGTCGTACGCTTCGACGGAGACGCGGATGCTCTCGTTGAAGTCGAGTTCCTGTTCCGCGGTCGGTTCGCAGTCGCGCGCGACGAAGAAGTGGTGGACGCTGTCGAGCAGGCCGTTGGCGGGTTCGACCGTACAGAGGCGTTCCACCTCGTCCGCTTCGTACCCCGTCTCCTCGGCCAGTTCGCGCCGCGCGGCGACGGTCACGTCGTCGTCCTCGGGCTCTACGGTCCCCGCGGGGAGGCCGCGACTGACGCGGCCGACGGCCTGCCGCCACTCCTCGATGACGACCACGTCGCCGTCGGGCGTGAACGGCAGGACGACCACCGCGGGCGGTTCCGACACGTAGTGGAAGTCCGTCTCCGTCCCGTCGGGCAGCACCATCTCGTCCCGACGAACGTCGAACCCCGGACAGGAGTAGTCCACCGCGGAGTCCGTCGTCTCCCACGCCAACTCGTCTGCGTCGTCGGTCATGGCTCCGCCTCCGAGCGGCGGGTGCAAAAAAGCGCGTGGTCGTCGTCGCCGCCTCAGTCGCGGACGGTGCCCCAGACGACGAGACCGACGCCGGCGAGGACCGCGAGGAGGGAGACGAGGGAGACGGCGACGTGGAGTTCGGTGAACCAGAACGGTACTTGCAGGCCGGTCTGAACGACCATCAGGAGGAAGGACAGCACTGGAATCTTCCCGTCGCCCGCGGCACCGTCCCCGTTATCCGCGTAGGAGACGCCGCCGACGGTTTCGCCCTCGGGGAGCCGTTCCGCCTCGTAGGGGACCTGCGGCGTCTTGTAACTCCAGACCACCTGTCCCGACTCGTTCACCTCGACGACGCGCTGGTTGAGCGAGTCGGTGATGAGGGTGTTGCCGTTCGAGAGGCGGTCGGCGTCGCGCGGCCAACTGAACGGGACGCCCTCGGCGGAGTACAGCGCCCACGCCTCCTCCCACTCGCCCGTCTCCTCGTTGCGGTGGAGTTCGACGATGCGGTCGTTGTGGCTGTCGGCGACGAGCACGGACCCGTTACCGAGCCACTGGGGGTTGTGCTGTTGGCGCAGGAGCGTCGGGTCGCCCTTCCCGTCTCCGTCCTCGTCTTTGTTTATCACTTCGACGACGCCCTCGCCGCGTTCGACGACGAGGAGTTGGTGGGCGTTACGGACGGAGACGAGGTACCGGTCCTCGCCGATGACGTCCACGTCGTTGATGTGGAGCCAGTCGGTCTTCGTCGGGTCGGCGGGGGCGTCGTACTGCGAACTCGCGTTCCACTGCCACGTCACCTCGCCGTTCTTCACGGTGAAGATGCGCTCGTACTCCATGTCCGTCACGAGGAACTCCCCGGAGGGGAGCAGTTCCACGTCGTGGACTTCGCTGTTCACGCGCGTCCGCACCGGGAAGGAGTACTCGTAGACGACTTTGGGTTCGGCGCTCGCGTTGTCGGCGTTCGGGTCGATGACGCGGAACCCGGTGTGCGTGCAGGGGGAGTCGTAGGGGCCGCACTCCTGATACCCCGAGTCCATGAACCCCGCGAGGACGCTCCCGTTGTCGAGCATCGTCACGTCGAAGTAGCTGTCCGTGTCGTCGGCCCGCCACGCCGTTTTCTTTCCTTCGAGCAGGTAGACCGACCCTTTCTCGTGCAGTCCCGGCCCGCCGCCCTGCGACCCGACGAGCGTCCGTTGGGACCCGTCGCCGCCGGACGCGGAGCCGACTTCCGGCGCGAGAGCCGCGCTGACGCCCAGCGACAGGACGAGGAGGAGGACGCCGAAGACGGCTAACGCCGCCCCCGCCCGCCGCGGCGAGGAGGGGAGAGATGGTGCCATGAGTTAGGTATCTCAATCGGATGGGCGACGAAAAAGCGTTCGGAACCGCCGGCGACCGTCAGGCGACTTTCAGTTCGAGCGTGTAGCCGAACGGGTCCGTCACGTAGACGGCGGGGTTCGTCCCCGTCGCGCCCAGCGGTTCGAGTTCGCGGTCCACCTCGATACCCGCCGCGTCGAGTTCGGCTTTCAGCGACTCGACGTCCGCTGAGACGGTCACCGCGAGGTGGTCGAAGTTCGTCGCCGCCGGAGGTTCGAAGTCCGGGTCCGGTTGGACGTGGACGACGTGGGTGGGGGTGAGGCGGACCGAGAAGAACGGTTTCTCGCCCGACTCCAACAGGTCGAGGTTCTCCACGTCGAGGCCCAAGCCGTCGCGGTAGAACGCCACCGCCTCCTCGACGCCGTCCTCGGGGATGTGAAGATTCGCGTGGTCTATCGCTTCGACGTCCATGCCGGGCGTTCGTCCGGCGGGGTGAAAACGGTCACCCCGCCGTTCGCTACGAGAGGGCTCCCGTGTCGGGGTTCAGCAGCTTCGCCTCGGCCTTGCGGAGGTGTTCGAGCAGCGTCGTCTTCGAGATGTCCAGTTCCGCCGCGAGTTCGCGGGCCGAGATGCCGCGCGGCCAGTCGTAGTAGTCCCGCTTGCGCGCCAACTCGAACACCTCGCGTTGCCGCCCGGACAGTTCGTCGGTCCGCCACGTCGCGGCATCGACGCCCGCGTCAGCGCGGGTTATCTTCGTCACGGTGATGTCGGCGTTCGTCTCCTCGCGCACTGCGTCGAGTCGCCGCCGAACCCCCTCCCGGTCGTCGTCCACGAACAGCGACCAGTACTCCCGGCCGTCGAACACCCGAACCGGCGCGGACTGCACGAAGTCGTTGGCGATGAACACGTCGCTCATGCTGTTTTCGGGGTCGTACTCGACGAACAGTTCCCGCGAGGTGTTGCCCGGCGGCGTCCGCCCCCTGAAGTCGTGACGACGCTGCATCTCGACGACGGAGTGCGTCAACGGCGACTGCTCCGCGGCCGCGACGAGTTCGTCCACGGCCGCCGTCGTGTCGCCGTACGCCGTGAAGTGCCCCTTCACCCGGTCGTTCGCCGCGTTGAACACGGTGTGGGCGAGCAAACCGGCGGGCGTCTCCTCCGTCACCTCCAGCGTCCAACAGTTCGGATGCCAGATCTCCAGCGTCAGGCGCGATCGACTCCCGTGCAAGTCATCCACAGGCATAGTGGTGAATATCGTCGGCGAGTCACGAAAACAGTTGCGACGGCGCGAGTGCGTCCGTCGCTCGGCGGTCGGCGGTCGACGGTCAGCGCCCGGCGACGCTGAACCCGCCGAGCGTGTCGTCCGGGTGGACGAAGAACGTGTGCTCGCCGGTGACGTAGGCGCGCCCGCGCACCTCCGGCGTCGTCACCGTCACGCCGTCGCGTTCCTCGGCGTCGCGCAGTCGGCCCGTGAACCGCGACCCGACGACGCTCTCGTGGGCGTACCGTTTGCCCACGTCGAGCTTCCCCCGTTCGTGGAGGAGCGTCATCTTCGCGCAGGTACCCGTCCCGCACGGCGACCGGTCCACCGACCTGTCGCCGAACACGACGAACGTCCGGTCGGCGTCATCGGACTGTGTCCGATGGGCAGTCGAGCTCTGCTCGACTACGTCGCCGGGGTTCCCTCGGCGGCCCGACGGACCCCGTCCGTCGGCGTCGCGGCCCGACTCGTAGAACTCCGTCAACGAGACGCGGGCGGGGTCCCCCGTGAGCGGATTGACGACGTCTAGCTGGTCGTTCGCCGCCGCGCGGATTCGGAGTCCGAGGTCGATCAACTCCCCCGCGTCGTCCGCGCCGACGGACGGTTCGACCGCCGCCGCGTCCACCATCGCGAAGAAGTTGCCCGCGTACACCACGTCCACGGGTATCGCCAGGTCGCCGCGGTCGGTTTCGACGGTGACCGTCGCCTCCTCGGCGACGAACGACCGGACGTTCTGCACCGCGACGCTCTCGACCCGGCCGTCTTCGACGGTCGGTCTGGCGGTGACGACGCCGGCGGGCGTCTCGACGCGGAGTTCGGGTTCGGGGGCCAGTTCGCCGCGTTCGACGAGTGCGGTGACGACGCCCATCGTCCCGTGGCCGCACATGTCGAGGTAGCCGCCGCCGTCCATGAAGAAGAGGCCGAAGTCGGCCTCCTCGGCCCGCGGCGGGACGCGAACCGCGCCGAACATGTCGTCGTGGCCGCGGGGTTCCTTCATCAGGAGTTCCCGGACCTCGTCGTGCGTCTCGGCGAAGGCGTCTCGCTGGGCGGCGACGCTCCCGCCCTCGAACGCCGACCGGTCGAGGCCGTCCGTGATGAGGCGGGTCGGTTCGCCGCCGGTGTGCGTGTCGAGCGTCTCGAATCGGGTACCCGCGGTCATAGTTTTTCGAGCGATTCGACCTCTTTCTCGTCCCAGTCGTAGAACGGTTCGTCGATGCTCCGAAGCGCGTCCACGCACTCGTTGTGCCGGCGCACCGCCTCGCTCCTGAGGGGGTCGTCGGGGTTCGACCGTATCCACGACCGCAGTTCCGCCAGTCCGCGCGGCGAGTACGTGTCGATGCGGTCCTGCCTCTTCAGCAGTTCGAGCTTCCGGTCTTCGTCTCGAAGCGACTTGACCAGCGAGACGCTGGCAGTACCCATCAGCACCGCTATCGATGCGAGCATGACCGTCCACGTGACTATCGTGAGCGCCATCTTCAGTTCCCTCCGTCGGTCGCTTTCGGGACCGACTCCGTTCGGCTGTCCACGAACTTCATCAGGACCGTGCTGACAGCCAGCAACGCGAGCATCAGGGCGATGCCCCCGAACATGAGCAGTTCGTTCTCGGTGCCGAGACTCGTCACCGCGCCGTACGCCATGATGAACACCATCACGACCGGGATCACGTACTTGATGATGCCGTTCCACCACGACCCGACGAACATGTCGGAGTTGCGGTTGAGTTCGAGGACGCGCATGCGTTCAGCCCCGAACTTCCACCCGACGAGGCCGATTATCGCCAGTGTCGCGAGCGGAAGTCCCCAGTTACCGAACACGAAGTCCATCTGCCCGAGGAACTCCGAGGAGTATGCGCTGGGGATGCCCAGAAGCCAGATGAGGAGCGACACCGCCGCGACGGTCTGTCGGCGGTCCAAGCGCGTCTCCTCGGCCACCGTCGTCACGCCCACCTCGGTGATGCCGAGTCCGGAGGTGAACGTGGCGAAGAAGAAGCCGAGGAAGAAGGCCATCGCCCAGATCTGACCGCCGACGAGTTCGGGGAACACCTGCACGAGCGAGATGAACATCAGGTTCGCGCCCGCCGTCGGTTCGAGACCGAACGCGAAGACGACGGGGAAGACGGCGAAGATGGCCAAGAGGCCGATGCTGGTGTTCCCGATGGCGGTGAACACGCCCGCCCCGAGGGGCACGTCGTCGTACTTCCGGAGGTAGCTTCCGTAGGTGAGGGCGATGCCCCACCCGAGACCGGTCGAGAAGAGCGCTTGTCCGAGTGCGGCCACCCACGTGTCACCCTGCACGAGGTACTGCCAGTCCGGCGTGAACGCGAACGCCAGACCCTGCATGCCGCCGTCGAGGGTGACGCCGCGGATGGCGATGGCGACGAGGGCGATGACCATGAACGGGATCATCCACTTCACGACGCGTTCGATGCCCTGCCGGATGCCGAACAGGAGGACGCCGCCGATGGCCGCCACCGTCACGGTGTGCATCCCTATCATCAGTAGCGGCGACCCGGCGAACGACTCCCAGAACGCCGTCGCGTCGAACCCCGGTTGGAAGAAGGTCAAGAGCAGAGAGTGGACGGCGTAGTACAACGCCTGCCCGATGATGGGCGCGTAGTACGACATCAACGCGATGTTGACGAGGACGACGACGAGGGAGACCCCCCGGAACCGACTGTCGCCCGCGACCTGTTTGAACGACCCGATGACTCCCTTCTGGGTGTACCGCCCGAGCGCAGTCTCGGCCATCAACCCGGGGACGGCGATGAGAAACAGCAACAGGACGTAGGCGAGGAGGAACGCCCCGCCGCCGTTCTGGCCCGTCGTGAACGGCATGCGCCAGATGTTCCCGGCGCCCACCATCGCGCCGACCATCGCCATGAGGAACCCGAATCGACTCCCCCACTCCTCTCGTGCGGTTCGCGCGTTGTTGTCTGCCATTGTATCACACACGCATACGACTGCGGGAAATCCCACTATAGGGATGCCCTATCATGGACGGTGGTGTCGGAGTTGAAGAACGTGGCTGAATCGGCTCGGGATGCCGGCGGAGGGGGGAGACCGTCGACTGGGACTTGTAATTACTACTCTGCGCGGGCGTACGTGGTGAAATAACATAGCATGGTCGCGGCGCGGTCGGTCCGTTCGCGGGGGTCCCGCCGCAGAACTGCGGTCGGCGGCCGGACCGGCGGCGTCAGTCGTCGCCGTCGCCGCCGAGACTCACCGTCGCGAGGTCGGACTCGAGTTCCTCGACGTGGTCGTTGTACGCCTCCACGAACCCCGCGAAGTCGTCGGTGAGGCGGCGAACGTCGGGTGCGGAGGGCGGTTCGTACTGCGAGAGGAGGTAGATGCCGCCCTCGCCGCCGACGCGGAGGTACGACGCCCGGCCGTCCTCCCACTTCAGTTCCCACCGCGTCCCCGACACCGTCGTCGCGAACGACCCGTAGTTCGTGCCCTCGTAGCGGTACAGTTCCGAGGCGATGGCGTCCGAGACATCCCGGATGCGCCCGACGATTCTGTCCCGTTCGGCGACGACGGTCTCCGTGGAGACGGCCTCGGGGAACTCGTCGGGAACGTCGTCTAAGACGCCGTCAAGGGACTCGACGTGGTCGTTGTACGCCGCCACGAACGCGTCATAGTCCGTCATCGCGCGGGCGAGTTCCTCGGGGTCCGGCGGGTGTTTCGTCGAGACGACGTACGTCTCGCCGCCCGAACGGCCTTCGTACCGGAGATACTGCAGGTCGCCGCCCTCGTACTTCACCGTCCACGACCCCTTGTCGGTCTTGAAGGTGGACTGCCCGTAGTCGCCGCCCTGAAGCAACGCGAGTTGCCGCGCGATCTGTCCCGCGTGGTCCGTCACCCACGAGACTACCTCGTCTCTGTGGGAAACAACGTCATGGGCGTCGGTAACATCGAACTCAGGTCCCTCGTTCATCTACTATCCCTAGCCGCGGGACGGGTATAACGCCTCTGTCGAACGATCGTTAACGCGGAATGAACCGCCGCCGTCTGTCGATTAGAACGGTCAGAAACAGTTACCATCCTTGCATGTGTATTTACCACTATTAGAGAACGAACATATTACAATAGTGTATTTATTGCAATACACTTCAACAATCCGCCAACGCGTATTTTAGGCAGACACGAATAAGGACTGCCTGCACGACAACCTATGTCCCGAACAACCAGACGGTCACTATTGAAGACACTTGGTGTCGGAGGTACAGTATTCGCGTTCGGTGCCGGTGCGGGCTACGCACAACAGAGCGGACAGAGCGGTACGGAGAACGGAAGCAGTCCGTTCCCCCCGAGCGAGAACACGGCGCTCGTTCGCGCCATTCACGCGTCGCCGGACGCGCCTGCGGTCGATGTCTACATCGACGGCCAGCAGGTCGCGCAAGGCGTCCAGTTCGGAAACATCACCGGCTATCTGGACCTCTCGCCGGGCGAGGTGCAGGTTCAGGTGTATCCGTCGCAGGACGGCGGCCAAGGCGGCAACCAGACGACGACCGGTGGCGCTCTCGGCAACGAAACGGGCGCCAGTAACCAGACGAACGCGACTGGCACCGGCCTGAGCAACGAGACGAACGCGACCGGCACCGGCAACGAGACGAACGTGACCGGCACCGGCAACGAGACGAATGCGACCGGCCTGAGCAACGAGACGAATGCGACCGGCCTGAGCAACGAGACGAATGCGACCGGCCTGAGCAACGAGACGAATGCGACCGGCCTAAGCAACGAGACGAACGCGACCGGCCTAAGCAACGAGACGAACGCGGGTTCCGCGTCACAGACGCCGTCCACGGAGCCTCTCCTCGACGAGAGCTTCAGCGTGGAAGGTGGCCAGAGCTACACCATCGCGGCCGCCGGCCGATCCCAGGATATCAAGGCGCTCGTCTTCGAGGACACCCCCGAGGGTGAGCAGACGCAGGACGAGCAGGACGCGAACACGGACACCGCGCTCGTTCGCGCGGTCAATCTCTCGCCCGACGCGGGCGTCCTCAAGGTGCGCGCCAGCAGCTACGTCGTCGGCGGCGCGATAGAGAGCGAGGAAGCGAGCAACTACGCCACCATCCAGGCCGGCAACACGCAAGTCGAGGTGCTCCAGACGGGCAGCGCCGACCCGATCGCCACCGCCAACTACCAGTTCGAGGCGGGCGAGCGGTACAACCTGTTCCTCGTCGGGATGGTCGACCCCGAAAGCGCGGCGCAAGCCCAGGGCGGCCTCGTTAACCAGTCCAGCACCGGCAACGAGACGGCCGTCGGCAACGAGACGGGCGTGATGAACGAAACTGGCGTCAACGCCACGAACGAAACTGGCATCAACGCCACCAACGAAACCGGCATCAACGCCACGAACGAAACTGGCATCAACGCCACGAACGCCACCAACGAAACTGGCGTCAACGCTACGAACGAAACTGGCGTCAACGCTACGAACGAAACTGGCGTCAACGCCACCAACGAAACTGGCGTTAACGCTACGAACGAAACCGGCGTTAACGCTACGAACGAAACCGGCGTTAACGCTACGAACGAAACCGGCGTCAACGCCACCAACGAAACCGGCGTCAACGCTACCAACGAGACGACCGTCGGCAACGAGACGGCCGTCGGCAACGAGACGACCGGCACGCAGGCGCAGGGTGCCGGCAGTCAGACGCAGGTGGCCGAGTTCCAAATCGTCGGCGTTCAGGACAGCGACGGAACCATCCTCAAAGAGTCGGAGCAACAGACTCCCAGCGCCGACGATCTGTTGCCCATCGACCTGAGCGGTGGTAACGACACGGCCCAGAACGGTACGAGTCAGAACGCCACGGCCACGAACGACACGGCCACGAACGACACGGCCACGAACGACACGGCCGCCAACGCCACGGCCGAAAACGGCACGACCACGAACGGTACGACCGAAAACAGCACGCTCACGAACGGCACGGCCACCGAGACGGGCAACACGACGACGAGCAGCTAACGACGCGACGACGAGGCTCCGGCGGAACGCGTACCGACCGGCATCACGGAGGTTGGTGACCTCCGAAAACGGGGCATAGTGGGCTCGACCCGGCGGCGCGGACCGACGTCCGCCGCCGTCGGGGACGACGGGCCCACGGGAGCGCACGGGTGATTCTTCTCGCCGTATCTCGCCGACTCCACGGAGCGTCGAGATCGATCGGTCCGTTCGAGGAGCGGTAAATTCGTCCGATGGTGAAATACGAGATGCCGAGTGTTTCAAGCATTTATACTACAGATCCGCTCGTATCTAGCGATTATCACGTAAGTTATTAGACAGTAAATCCCGTTATCGCGCAGGTAACAAGGTGGCCGTGCGGCGGGCGTGTAGAGAGACGGCCGCACCGGCGAACGAGGACGTGCTGGGCGGTAGTATCTTCAACCATGACTAGCTCGAGAAAGCGGAGTAAACTGTCGGACGGGGAAGACGCCTACGCCGTCCGACCGTATCGGTCGGGAGACAGAGAAGGATTCCTCTCGCTTTACGACACCGTCTTCGGTGCGACCAGCGAGGAGTGGTTCCGCTGGAAGTACGTGGACAACCCCTACGCGGACCGAACGCCGATGTACGTGGCAGAGCGCGAGGGAGAGATCGTCGGCGCGTCGCCGTTCTTCGCTCTCCGGGTGCAGGTGGGCGGGGATTCGGTGTTGGCGCTGCAGCCCGCCGACGCGATGGTCCACCCCGACCACCGACGGCGGGGCCTCCTGACCCGGATGACCGAGGCGGCGATAGACGACTACGAAGCCGGCGACCCGGCGATGTTCTTCAACTTCCCCAACCCGACCGCGAAGGGGGCGTTCACGAAACTCGGTTGGGTCGAGGTGGGAGACGTGACGACGCACTACCGCGTTCAGAACCCGGCGAACCTCACGCCGACCGAGAGCGCGTTCAACCGACTGACCGCTCCGGGGACGGCACTCGCGCGGGCGTACTTCTCCGTCCGGGACCGCCTCGTCCCCGAGGAGACCGAACGGGTGACGGTGAACCGGTGCGACGAGATACCCGCCGCCGAGTTCGCGGCGTTGTACGCCGAGGACCCTCCCGATGAGATACACGTCGTCCGCGACGAACGCTTCTGCCAGTGGCGGTACGAGAACCCGAAGTGGGAGTACACCTCCTACCTCGCCCGGCGCGACGGCGACCCGGTCGCCGGCCTCGTCGTCGGAAACCGCACCTCGGACGGGACGTGGATAACCAAGTTGGTCGACGCCGTCCCGTGCTCCGACGAAATCGGGGCGAAGGCGTTGTCCCGCCTCGTCCACCGGGCCATCGACGACCACCGCGACGCCGACCTCGTCGGCGCGTGGGACGGAACGCTCCCCGACGGCGTCCTCGAACGGTTCGGCTTCCGCCCCGACGACCACTTTCCGCTCTCTCGGGTGTCGACTCGGACCGCCGTCGTCGCCCGGGGGTTAGAAGACGACACGGACGCCCTCCGCGGCGTCGAACTCGACGACCGGACGAACTGGCGGTTGATGTTCGCCGGGAAAGACACCTGCTAACAGCCGGGTCGGTGTTCCTAGGAGTTTAGGCGCGGTGTACTTCCTCGTCCGTTATAGAACGGATAGTATGAACAGGAAGAGGGGGACGCGGTCCGCTGACTCGGGCAATCCGACGCTGCGGTGCATCGCGGACGGACGACGGCGGGCGGCACTTCGCATCCTTCTCGACGCGGGAGAACGACTAGCGGTACGGGAATTAGCGTCGCGTCTCGCCGACGCGAAGAGCGGAGCCCCCGACGCGGCGGAGAACGCCGCCGAGACGGAACTCGTCCACGCCCACCTCCCGATGCTGACGGACGCGGGCCTCGTCGAGTGGGACCGAGACGGGAGGCGCGTGGAGGCGGCGGCGCACCCCGCCCTCGAAGACCCCCGGTTCCGGAGACTGCTCGAAACGGAGACGGAGGGAACGGACGAAGCGCTGTCCGCCCTCGCGGACGAGCGTCGCCGCCTCGCGCTCACCGCCCTCAGAGACGACGGCGCGGCGGCGTCGCGGTTCGCGCTCGCGGGCGAAGTGCTCCGGCGCGAGACGGGCGACTCGGACCCGGACACCGACGACATTCGGCGCGTCGAACTCCAACTTCACCACGCTCACCTGCCGAAGCTCGACGACGCGAACTTCGTCGCGTACGACGCGGAGACCGGCCGCGCCGAGTACGCCGACCACCCGGCGCTGGAGGCGGTGTTCACCACGATTCACGAACCCGAACCGAACCTCGTCGACAGGTTCGACGGCTTCCTCGGAGGGATGAAGGCGTCCTACAGGCGGTCGGCGGACGAAGCGAACGACCGACTGGAGTGGCCCCACTTCTGGAAGCACCCCGAGCATGTCTAAGCCCCCGGAACTGTGGGCGTTCGTCATCGCCAACACGGGCCTGTTCGTCGCAAGCGGGGTGTTGACGGCGCTGAGTTACGTCGCCTACCGGCAGAGCGGGGGCGACTCGTCGTACCGGACCGCGGCCCTCGGATTCGGATTCGTCGTCCTCGGCGGCCTCGTCGAACCGGTGTACCAGTTGGGAGTGAAGGGCGGCGACTACTCGCTGACCGGGAGCGAACTCCTCGTCCTCCAGTCCGGCGAGGGCGCCCTCATCACCCTCGGACTCGGACTCCTCTTTTGGGCCATCGTCAACCACCCCGGGTCGGCGTCCGCCGCGGAGGCGAACTCGGAGGCGGTGGGGTTCGACGACCCCTCCGTCGGACGCGGACGCCCCCCGCAGACGTGGTCGGAGCGGAACGACTAGGCGGCCGACGCTCGAAGGCCGAACGACGATACGCCGCGGCCCCGTGGTGAGCGTCGTGGACGACCACTCCGCACCGCCCTCGGACCGAGACGAGGGGTACCCCTCTTGGCTCGACCGAACCCGCTACCCGTTCGCGTCGCGCCGCTTCGACAGTTCGGACGGGACGCTTCACGTCCTCGACGAGGGCGAGGGGCGACCGGTCGTGATGCTGCACGGGAATCCCACGTGGTCGTTCCTCTATCGCCACCTCGTCGGCGGCCTCTCCGACGAGTTCCGGTGTATCGCCCCGGACCTGCTCGGGTTCGGGCTCTCGGACCGCCTTCGGGACGACTCGGCCGGGCGGCCCGCCGCCCACGCCCGCACCGTCGAACGACTCTTCGAGGAGTTCGAACTGCGGGACGCGGTGATTCTCGGCCACGACTGGGGCGGACCTCTCGGGATGGACGTGGCGACGCGGAACCCCGAGTCCGTCGCCGGACTCGTGATGACGAACACGTGGACGTGGCCGCGGAGGGACCTCTTTCCCCGCGCGTTCGGCCGATTGGTCGGCACCTCGGCGGGGAAGCGATTCGTCGTTCGGCACAACGCCTTTGCGCGGACGGCCCTCGGAGGGCCCGCCCTCCTCCGGTCGAGCTTCGAGCGGTCAGCCTACCGCCACTACGCGGCCCCCCTCGCGACGCCGTCGGACCGCGTCGGGTCGTGGGTGCTCCTGCGCGAACTCGTCGAATCGAACGACTGGCTCGGAGAACTCTGGAACCGCCGCGCCGCCGTCGCGGGGACGCCGACGCTCCTCCTCTGGGGGATGCGCGACCCGATACACGCGCCGTTCCTCCGGCGGTGGCGGGCGCTGTTTCCGAACGCGTCGGCGGTCACGTACGACGGTGCGGGTCACTTCGTGCCCGAGGAGGTCGGAGCCGGGTTGGTTCCGCCGGTGCGGGAGTTCCTCCGCGACCTGTGACGACGCTTCGATATCGTGAGGCGGCGAGAAAGCCGCCCGCGTCCGACGAGAGCCGAGAAGGCGGCAGATTTCGGGGGAGACGCGTCACTCCTCGTCGCTGGGCAGTCGGACGAGCGAGAACCAGAACCGTTCCAGCGTCTGGATCGTCGAGATGAACTCGTCGGGATCCACCGGTTTCGTGAGGTAGGCGTTCGCACAGAGGTCGTACGAGTGGACGATGTCGTCATGCGCCGTCGAACTCGTGAGGATGATGACGGGGATGCGCCTGAGTTCGGGGTCGTTCCGTATCTCTTCGAGGACGGCGTCGCCGTTCTTCCGCGGGAGGTTCAGATCGAGCAAGACGAGGTCCGGCCGGGGAGCGTCCTCGTAGTCGCCGCGCCGATAGAGGAAGTCGAGGGCCTCAACGCCGTCGGTCGCGACGTGCAGCGTGTTCTGGATTCGCCCGTCCTTGAACGCCTCCTGCGTCAACCGAACGTCGCCGGGGTTGTCCTCCACGAGCAGTATCTCCGCCGGTTCGGTCCGGTCCGTCCAATCACTCATCGTTCTCACCCGCTACGGGGAGCGTAAAGGAGAACGTCGACCCCTCGCCGGGTTCCGACTCGACCCAGATCTCGCCGCCGTGTCGCTCGACGATGCGCCGGCAGAGCGCGAGTCCGATGCCCGTCCCGGCGTGTTCCTCCCGGCCGTGGAGTCGCTGGAACACCTCGAAGATGCGGTCCTGACCGTCGGGGTCGATGCCGACGCCCTCGTCGCGGACCGAAATCACCCACTCTCCGTCGTTCCGTTCGGCGGTGATGTCGATTCGAGGCGGTTCGTCGCCGGAGTACGTGAGTGCGTTGTCGAACAGGTTTTGCATGAGTTGACGTAGCTGGTTCGCGTCGCCCTCGACTCGCGGGAGCGACTCCGCCGTGATGTCCGCGCCAGTTTCCTCGATGTGTAGCTGCAGGTCCGCGAGAACGTCGTCGAGCACCACGTCTAACTCCACCGGTTCGAAGGGGTCGCCTTTCGTCTCGACGCGCGAGTACTTGAGGAGGGCGTCTATCATGTCGCGCATCCGGTCCGCGCCGTCGACGGCGTACTCGAGGAACTCCTCGCCGTCCTCGTCGAGTGCGCCCTCGTATCGGCGTTCGAGGAGTCGGAGGTAGCTCGACACCATCCGGAGGGGCTCTTGGAGGTCGTGGGAGGCGGCGTAGGCGAACTGCTCTAAGCGCTCGTTGGACTCCTCTAACTTCTCGACTAACTCCTCTAACTGCCGTTCGCGTTCGACCTGTTCGGTGATGTCCTGCGTGAAGCTCAGCCCGGCGAAGATGTCGCCGTCCACGTCCCGCAGGGGCGTGACCCACACCTGCCAGTTGCGACCCCCGAACTCGGTGGTGGTGTTGTCGGTCCTCCCGTCCTCGATCGCGGACCTGAACAGCGGTTCGATGTCGGCGACGGTGCGTTCGGGGAAGACGTCCGGCATCCGTACTCCTTCGAGTTCGTCCGCGGTGGGGAGCCTCTCGCCCAGTACGCGGCCCGCCGTCAGCGTGTACCGAAGGTCGCGGTCGTAGACGCCGACGGCACCGTTCGGGAAGTACTCCGCGAGCGTGCGGTACCGACGCTCGCTCTCCTCGAGTTTGCGCTCGTACTCCTTGCGGTCGGTGATGTCCTGCGCCATCGTCATGCCGGCGAAGACGTTCCCGTCCGTGTCGGTTATCGGCACCGCGTAGATGACCCAATCGCGGTCCACGTACGAGACTTCGACGGCCCTCTCCTCTCCGTCGAGAGCGTCGCGCAGTGCGGGGTCGATTCGAGACCCCACGTCGTCGCCCCACACCTCGTACGGCGTACTGCCCTCCAAGTCCTCCTTCGAGACGGGGAGGTACTCGAAGGCGCGACCCTCCGCGAGCGTGTAGCGCAGGTCGTCGTCGTACATGGTGACGATGCCGTTCGGGAAGGACTCCGCGAGCGTCCGGTACCGGCGCTCGCTCTCCTCCAGTTGCCGTTCGTACTCTCGGCGTTCGGTGATGTCGCGGTCGGAGACGATGACCGAGACGACGTCGCCGTCGTCGTTCGTGACGGGTCTGAAGACGCCGTTGATAGCGTACCGGTCGCCGTTCGGGTGCGAGAGGTCCGCCTCGAAGTCCACGTACTCGCCGGACGCGGCCCGTTCCGTCCACTCCCTGACGTCGGCCCGCGCCTCCGCTCCCTCGCCCCACCACGGCGTCTCCCAGAACAGTTCGCCGGTCACGTCGTCGAGGTCGGCGTCGATGTACTCCATCGCCGTCTGGTTGATGTCCAGCACCGTCCCGTCGGCGTCGAGGAGGCCGACGAGGATGTTCGGGTCCTCGAAGATGGCCTCGAACCGACGCTCCGTCTTTTCGAGTTCCTGCTCGCGCTTCTTCCGGTGGGTGGTGTCGCGGAAGTAGACGGAGAGGCCGGTCTCGGAGGGGTACGCGCGCACCTCGAACCAACTGTCGAGCGGTTCGGGGTAGTACTCCTCGAAGGAGACCGTCTCCTGTTCGTACATCGCTCGCTCGTACTTCGGCTTGAACGCCCGTTCGGTCGCCGCCGGGAACAGTTCCCAGACGGACTCTCCGACCAGCGTCAGCCCCTCCGGGTTGATGAGTTCGTGCGCCTGTTCGTTGAGGTAGGTGAAGTTCCACTCCTCGTCCAACGCGAAGAACGCGTCCGAGATACGACCGTAAATCTCCTCCAGTTCGCTCTTGGTCCGCTGGTTCTCTATCGCCGACGCGAGGACGTTCGCGACGCTCTGGACGAAGTTAGCGTCGTACCGCGTGAACTCGCGTTCCTCCGTCGTGTGCGTCCCCAGCACGCCCCACGGGTTCTCGACCGATCCGATGACGACGCTGATTCCGCTGACGACGTCGTGGCTGGTCAGCAGTTTCGGCCCGGAGAAGCGCTCCTCGGTCCGCAGGTCGTCCACCACGACCGGCGCTTCCGAGAGGAGCGTGTACCCCGCCTGCGAGTCCCGGTCGGTCGGAACGGTCGCCGACCCGACGAGCCCGTCGCGCCACCCGACGCCCTGCCGGAGGAACACCTCCTCGCCCCCGGGCAGTAGTTCGAGTACCTTCGCGTACTCGTTGCCGAGCGTCTCGGCGACGGCGACGGACGCGTCGTGCATCAGCTGGTCGAGGTCGTCAGTTTCGAGGGCCTGTTGACCGAGTTCCGCGACGACCTCCTGTTGGCGGATACGGACGTCCGATTCCGTATCTGACCCGGTGGAGGAGTGCATCTACCCGTACATCGGTTGAGTGAGCCTAAAGCCTTCTGCGGGAACGCTCCGCGCGGCCGTCGAATTCGACGGCGCAGATTCGACAGCCACCGCTCGAGGCGGAGGATGCGGGAGAAGTGGGCCGCCGCGACTTCGCGTCGCTCGTCGCGAGCCGTCGCTCACTTCGTTCGCGACGACGGCGCAGATTCGAACTGGGCGAGACTCGCTTCGCTCGTCTCGCTGGCTCGAACCTTCTGCGTCACCACAACCGCATTTCGGTAGTATGACTCGCGACCGCTTCGCGTCGCTCGTCGGGACGAAATGCGGGAGAAGTGGGCCGGCGCAGATTCGAACTGCGGTTACGGCCACCCGAAGGCCGAAGGATACCAAGCTACCCCACCGGCCCGCATATCTATTTGAGTCCTGCGCCGCGTTTAACAGTTGTGATTCACCTTTCGAACCGCGGCCGGGGACCGTCAGTAACGCTCGAATCCCTTGGTGTCGAGGTAGTTGTGAGAGACGGTGATAGCGTGGTCGGCGTGCAGGAGTTGCGGTCCGAGGCGGACGCGTTCGTCCGCCGCCTCCGCGAGGAGCGTCTCCTCCTCGTCGGTGAAGTCGTGGTGGTCCGAGAGGACGAAAAGCGGGTCCTCGGGCGGTTCGACGTCCACCACCGGGTCGCCGTCCTCGTGGAGTTGAACGACGGTGGCGTCCGCCGCCGCCTCCCGCAACGTCTCTTCGAACCCCATCCGGCGGATGCTCACGCCGGGGGAACTGTCGGCGGCCATGTGGCCGATGGCCTCGTCGCGGTTCTCCAAGGCCTTCCGAATCAACGCCGCCGTCGTCCGTTCGTCGGGGTTCAGTCGGCGGAGCTCCGACCCCTCGAATCGGACCGTGTACTCGTCGCCGAGGACGAGGTGGACGCGCACCGCCTCGCGGATGTCGTGCGAGAGGAAGAACGCGGAGTTGACGCACCGACAGAGGACGTCGAGTCTGCCGGCACCGCCGGCGATGTCGTCGAGCGAGAACTCCGGCGTCGTCGGCGCGTCGTGTCCGGTGATGAGGAACTGTCGCATGTCTCCCCCGTGGACCCTCACGGTGATGTGTCTGTCTCATCGCCGCAGCCACAACGTTAACGTTCGATGTTCGCTTACGCCGAGTAACGTTAATGAACGTTCACCCAGGTACATAAGCGTACATTCGTGAGCCGTTTAGCGTATATAGAGGACGGACATCCAAATATATCTGGATAACACCCTCTAGTCGAGACAAATTATCGACGACCGGATAGTTGTTTCGGGTGTTGATTTCTCCACTAAATCAGTGAAAATTGCGCTCTGTGCGCTCGATAGACGCTGTGTCGTGATAATTTCCTGATTCAAGAACTATTCGTCAGTTATTTATCCAACGGGAGTTTGAATCACGGTATCCCTCAACAAAGGGTGTTCCAACCCAATGTCTGACGAGAAAACCTTCCACAGCAAGATAAACCGCCGTCGGGTCCTGCAAGGACTCGGTGGCGTCGGTCTGGCCGGCATCGCGGGATGCTCCGGTCAGGGCGGTAGCGGCACCGGCACGGGCGAGGGAACCGACAGCGGTTCCTCCAGCAAACTCAAGATCGGGCAGACGAAGAGCCCCATCGAGTTCGACCCCATCGTCCTGAACGACGTCCCCTCGACCGAAGTCGTCGACCGCATCGTCGAGGGTCTGTACACCTACGACAAGAGCACGGGCATCGTCCCCCTCCTCGCCACCGGCGAACCCGAAGTATCCAAGCAGGGCAAACGGTACGTCGTCGAAATCGAGAAGAACGCGGCGTTCTCCAATGGCGACACCGTCACCGCCGAGGACGTCAAGTACTCGTTCGAAGCCCCGGTGAAAGAGGAGACCGAGAACGCCTCGGAACTGAACATGATCGACACCATCACCGCGGTGGACGAGAAGACCGTTCAGTTCGACCTGAAGTACGGCTTCGCCCCGTTCCCGAACACGCTCACGTGGTACGTGGTTCCGAAGTCGGTCCGCGAGAAGGACAAGAAGGCGTTCAACACGGGCGACGCCCTCGTCGGGTCCGGTCCCTTCACGTTCGAAGGGTGGTCGGAAGGCCAGTTCGTGCGCATCAAGGTGAACCCCGACTACTGGGGCGACCCCAAACCGAAGCTCGACGAAGTGGAGTACGTTCCCGTCGAGGAATCGACGACGCGCGTCACCACACTCAAGAACGGCGAGAACGACATCATCAAGGGCATTCCGCCGAAGCAGTACTCGACGATCCGCAACATCTCGGACGTGAGCATCAACGAGGTACCCAGCATCGGGTACTACTACGCCGCGTTCAACTGCAAGTCGGGTCCGACGACCGACCCCATCGTCCGCGAGGGCGTCGATTACGCCTTCAACATGGACCAAGCGGTCCAGTCCTACGTCGAACCGACGGGCGTCCGTCAGTACAGTCCGTACCCGAAGGCCGTCGTCGACGAGTGGAGCTTCCCCATCGACCAGTGGAAGCAGATCCCCCACGACAAGAACGTCGACAAGACGAAGGAACTGTTCGACAAGGCCGGTGTGCCGGACGACTACTCGTTCAAGATCATCGTCCCGCCGGACGACATGCGCGAACAGATAGGGATCAGCATCTCGAACGGTCTGAAGGAGGCCGGATGGGAGGCCAGCGTCCAGCGCCTGGACTGGGGTAAGTTCCTCGAGAAGTACATCTCGGGCGACGACTCGGACTACAACATCTACACGCTCGGGTGGTCCGGCACCCCCGACCCGGACGCGTTCACCTACTACATGTTCGGTGCGACCAAGGACACCCTCGGCGTCACCGACGGGACGTTCTACCACGACAGCAGCGAGAAGGCCGCGAAGGCCACCGAGAAGTTCGTCCAAGCGCGCAAGTCGAACGACCAGAAGAAGCGCAAGCAGCTCTACGTCGAGGGGACCACCACGGTTCTCGAAGACCGCGCGCACCTGCCCGCGTACAACCTGAAGAACAGCTTCGGTGTGAAGGACTATGTCAAGGACTTCGCATCCCACCCGGTCCTCAGCTTCACGCTGTCTACGGACCACAACAACGTCTCCGTCCAGAAGTAAAGAGACACGACGGAGACGGGTACGTCATATTTATGTACAAAACGGCCGCAAAAACGGCGATTAGAGACATGAACGCCTCGCAACGTGTGGTGCAATAATGGGACGTCTTCGGTACACGATCAGTCGACTGCTCCAGGCGATTCCGGTGGTCATCGGCGTGATTACCATCACGTTCTTCCTCACCGACGCCATCCCGGGGGACCCGGTGTCGATAATGCTGGGACCGTCGCCGAGCGCACAGCAAGCCGCAGAGATTCGGGCGAAGTTCGGACTCGACCAACCGCTCCACGTTCGGTACTTCAACTACCTCCTCGACGTGGCGCAGTTGCAGTTGGGCACGAGCCTCTACTACCAGGTGCCGGTGACGCAGAAGATAGCCGAGCGACTGCCGATAACGCTGTACCTACTGCTTTCGAGCTTCACGTTCGCGCTCGTGACGGCGGTACCGCTGGGTATCGTCTCCGCGAAGCGCCGGAACAAGCCGGCCGACCACGTGTCGCGCGTCGTGGCACTGCTCGGCGTGAGCACGCCCTCCTTCTGGATCGGGCTGATGCTCATCATCGTCTTCTCGTTCTGGCTGAACATCTTCCCGTCGACGAACCTCGTCTTACCGTGGGCCTCGCCCGCCAGCGTGGGCGGGGCGTCGAACCAGTTCGAGGTCGTCGTCACGTCGATTCGCCACCTCATCCTCCCGATGATAACGCTGGGGACGCTGCAGATGGCGGCGTTCACCCGCATCGAGCGCTCCTCGATGCTGGAGGTGCTCGGCGAGGAGTACGTGACGCTCGCCCGCGCCTACGGCGTGAGCGAGAGCAAAATCGTCCGGAAACACGCGTTCAGGAACGCACAGCTCCCGCTGATCACGCTCGTGGGACTCAACCTCACGTCGGCGCTCGGCGGGGCCGTGCTGACCGAGACCGTCTTCTCCATCAACGGGATGGGGCGGCTCATCATCACGGCGATTCAGAACCAAGATTACCCGCTCGTCATGGGGACGACGCTGGTGTTCGGCCTCGTGTTCGTCATCGGGGTCATCATCACTGACCTCTCGTACGCGTACGTCGACCCGCGGGTCACCTTCGACGGGAGTGAGTGACAATGACCGAACAACCAACGACACGGACCAATGCGGACGCCGGCGCGGACGCCCCCGACGCGGAGGGCGAGGAGAAACTCGAAGCGCGGGTCGGGTGGCGGTACACGCTCGCGCAGGTGAAACGCGACCCGACGGCGCTGGTCGGGATGTGCATCATCGGGGTGATGATAGTCATCGCCGCCATCGCGTTCGTCGACGGGGTGCTCTTCGAGTACCTCTCGGACTACGCGTTCTTCGCCAACCTCGGCGTCCACCAGTACGTACTCGCGGAGACGTTCTGGGTCAATCCGGCCGTAGACCCGGGTAGCCCACAGATCCTCCGCCCGCCGGTCGGACTGACGAACCAGCTGTACCCGGAGGATCCGGGGACGTGGGCGCACCCGCTCGGGACGGACCACCGCGGGCGCGACATCCTCGTTCGCCTGTTCTACGGGACGCGCATCGCCATCACCGTCGGCGTCATCTCGACGGGTATCGCCCTCGTTCTGGGGGTACTCGTCGGCTCCGTCGCCGGCTACTACGGCGGCTGGATAGACGACGCGCTGATGCGCGGGTCCGAGACGCTGTACGCCATCCCGTTCCTCGTGTTGGTCATCGCGTTCATGACCGCGTTCGGACAGAACCTCATCTACGCGATGGTCGGCGTCGGCATCGCCACCATCCCGACGTTCGCCCGCCTCATCCGCTCTCGCGTGCTCTCGGTGCGCGAGGAGGACTACGTCGAGGCGGCGCGCGCCGCGGGCGTCCGCGACCGGAACATCATCCTGCGGCACGTCATCCCGAACAGTTTCGCACCCGTACTCGTGCAGGCGACGCTCCAAATCGGCGTGAACATCCTCATCATCGCCGGTCTGTCGTTCCTCGGGTACGGCGCACAGCCCCCGACGCCGTCGTGGGGACAGATGCTCTCGAGCTCGCGCCAGTACATGCTGCCGAACCCGTGGTTCAGCATCTGGCCGGGCATCGCCATCCTCATCACCGTCGTCGGCTTCAACCTCATCGGTGACGGGCTGAGAGACGCACTCGACCCCCGGATAAACAACTGATGAGCGACGAACCACTACTCAAAGTAGAGAACCTGAAGACCCAGTTCTTCACCGAGGAGGGGACCGTCCGCGCGGTGGACGGCATCTCCTTCGAGGTGAACGAAGGCGAACTCGTTGGCCTCGTCGGCGAGTCCGGCGCCGGGAAGTCCGTCGCCACGAGCTCCATCATGCGACTCGTGGAAGACCCCGGCGAGATCGTCGGCGGGACGGTGACGTACAAGGGAAAGAAGATAATCGACATCGAGGAGGGGCCGGACGGCGAACTCCAGCGCTCCCCGGAGATGCTCTCGAACGCGGAGATGCGCAAGCAGATTCGGGGCAAGGAGATAGCCATCATCTTCCAAGACCCGATGGAGGCGTTGAACCCCGTGTTCAAGGTGGGCGCGCAGCTTCGCGAGTTCATCGAGATAAACCGCGACGTCTCCGGCAAGAAGGCCAAGGAGATAGCGGTGGACATGCTCCGGGAGGTCGGCATCCCCGAACCGGAGAAGCGCTACGACAGCTACCCCCACCAGTTCTCCGGCGGGATGCGCCAGCGCGTCCTCATCGCCATGGCGCTGTCCTGTCAGCCCGACCTCATCATCGCCGACGAACCGACGACGGCGCTCGACGTGACGGTCGAAGGCCAGATTATCGACCTGGTGGACGACCTCAGGGAGAAGTACAACACGTCGTTCATCTGGGTGACGCACGACTTGGGCGTCGTCGCGGAGATCTGCGACCGGGTGAACGTGATGTACCTCGGCGAGATTATCGAACAGGCCGACGTGGACGACCTGTTCCACAAGACGCGACACCCCTACACGGACTCCCTGTTGGACTCCATCCCCCGGCCGGACCAGACGGTGGAGGAGCTTCAACCCATCAAGGGCGTGATGCCCGAGGCCATCAACCCGCCCTCCGGGTGCCGCTTCCACACGCGGTGTCCGGACGCGCGGACCGTCTGTCCGGAGGTCCGCCCGGAGTATCAGGACGTGAGCGACCCCGGCGAGGCGAGACACATGGTCTCGTGCGTGAAGTACGAGAACGTCGGCTACGACGACGCCGAACCGTTGGAGACGGAGGCCACGTCGGCCTTCGGCGGCGGCCTCGTCGAAGCCAGAGGTGACGACGAATGAGCGAAGTGATAACCAAAGAAGAGACGGATTCGGTCGGATTCGGCGAAACGCTCATCGAAATCGACGGGCTGACCAAGCACTTCACGCAGGGCGAGGGCCTGCTCTCCGCGTTCTTCGAGACGGAGACGGTGAAGGCCGTAGACGACGTGACGTTCGACATCGCCAAGGGCGAGACGGTCGGCCTCGTCGGCGAGTCCGGGTGCGGAAAATCGACGCTCGCTCGGACCATCCTCAGACTGCTCGAACCGACCGACGGGGCCGTCCTGTTCAAGGGCAAGAACCTCGCCGAAATCGGCGGGGAGGAGCTGCGGTCGATGCGGAAGGACATGCAGATGATATTCCAGGACCCGCAGTCCTCGCTCGACCCCCGGATGAAAGTCGGTCCCATCGTCGAGGAACCGATGAAGGCCCACGGACTGTACGAGGGCGAACGCGAGGAACGCGCCCGGATGCTCTTAGAGAAGGTCGGTCTGGACCCCCAGCACTACAACCGGTATCCGCACCAGTTCTCCGGCGGGCAACGCCAGCGCGTCAACCTCGCGCGCGCACTCGCGGTCAACCCGGACTTCATCGTCTGCGACGAACCCACGTCGGCGCTCGACGCCTCCATCCAGGCGCAGGTGCTGAACACGATGCGGGAACTGCAGGAGGAGTTCGGCCTGACGTACCTGTTCATCAGCCACGACCTCTCGGTCATCCGCCACATCTCCGACCGCGTGGCCGTGATGTACCTCGGTCAGTTGGTCGAACTCGCCGAGACGGACGAGCTGTTCGAGAACCCCCAACACCCGTACACCGACGCCTTGCTCCAGTCGATTCCGGTGCCCGACCCGCGGGCGCGGGGGCAACGCGGCGTTCTCGAGGGCGACGTGCCGTCGCCCATCGATCCGCCGTCGGGGTGCCGGTTCCGCACGCGGTGTCCGAAGCTCATCTCGCCCGAGGAGTACGACCTGACGAAGAGCGAGTGGGAGGACGTCCGCCGCTTCATGCGCGCCGTCGAGCGCAGGACCTTCGAAGTCGATGGCGAGGCGTCCTTGCGCGCGGAGTTCTTCCCCGACGGGACGCCCGGCGGCGAGGCCGGACGCATCGTCGAGACGGGCATCGACGAGGTGCTCGAAGACGAGTGGGAGTCCGCCGCCGACCGACTCGTCGAGTCGTTCGCGGAGCAGTCCATCTGCGCGAAGGAGCTCCCGGTGTACGAAGTCGAACCCGAGTTCGGAGGCGGACCGCACCTCGCGGCGTGTCACCTCCACCGCGAGGGCGGCGGCGAAACCGCCGACTGAGAACGGACGCCCCGCCACCGCTCGCGTCTCTCACTTCTCGATTCGTATCTCGACGCTGTCTTCCGGTTTCTCCGGCACGTCGACGAACGCGCCGATTTCGTGGACGCCCGGTTCGGCTTCGACCCACCGGGTCGGTTCGCCCTCCCCGCCGACGCGCTTGAACCGACCGTCCCACGTGTGCGTGAGGACTTTCCGCTCTTTCGCCCGGAAGGAGAGCGTTCCGGCGGCGTCGCTGAGGTACACCCGTTCGTCGCTGGCCTCGAGTTCGCCGTCCACCGTCCACCCCCAGAGCCGCCGCGTCTCCGTCTCGACGGCGACGGGCAGGGGAAGGGAGTTCTCGATGACGACGGTGAGTTCCACCGGGTCGCCGGGCGCGTACACCTCGCGGTCCGTCTCGACGGTCACCGACAGGGACCGCCGGGCGACCGACTGCGGGACGAACTTGCCGAGGGCGGCGGCGATGGGACTGCTCGTGTCGTCGAACCCGTAGCGGTCCTGCCGGTCGGTGGCTCCGTTCGAGGGCGGCATCGTCTCGGTCGGAGTACGGCGAGGCGGCGTTTACTTTCGTCGGTTAGCGGGCGCGGGACGGGGGGCGACCGCTCGCGTTATCTCCGCGCGGCGCTTACCCGGGGTTAGTCTCGGAACCCGACGGGCGACGGGGCGGGAGTTGAGGACCACGACGACGAGAGACGGAGACGGCGGTGTCGTACCGGCCGCGGACGAAGCGCGCGGCGACCCGATGGTCCGACTGTTTCGGACGTACGGACGCGCGGACCTGCCGTGGTTCGTCGTCGGCTTGGTCGCGAGCGTCCTCGGACGGTTGGTCGGGTTGCTCCCGCCCCTCGTCCTCGGCGTCGCCATCGACGCGACGTTCAACGACAACGCGCCCTACCGCCTTCCGTTCGTCCCGGCGGCGTGGATCCCGGCCGACGCGTTGGGACAGGTCTGGTTCTCCGTCGGCGCGATACTCGTCGCGTTGACGCTCGGCGTCGCCTTCTCGTTCGTGACGGGCGTCGGCCTCTCGACGTACTCGAACCGCGTCCAACACGCCGTCCGCGTGGAGATGTACGCGACGATGCAGCGACTGGATACGGCGTTCTTCGACGACAAACAGACCGGGCAGGTGATGAGCGTCCTCAACAACGACGTCCGGAACCTGCGGTCGTTCCTCGACAGCACGCTCAGCGGCGGCATCCAACTCGTCGTCAGCGTCGTCGCCATCGCGGCGGTCCTGTTCTCTCTGAACCCCGGCCTCGCCCTCGTGACGCTGGTGGCCGTCCCCCTCCTGACCGCCTTCACCGTCTGGTTCAGGTACACCATCCGCCCGATGTACCGCGCCCTCCGCGAGAGCGTCGGCGCGTTGAACACGCGACTGGAGAACAACATCAGCGGCATGGAGGTCATCAAAACCTCGACCACCGAGTCCTACGAGGAGGCGCGCATCGAGGAGGCGTCCCGGGAGTACTACGACCGGACGCTCTCCGTCGTGAAACTCGACTCGGTGTACCAACCGAGCATGGAACTGCTCGTCGGCGTCTCCTTCGCCTACGACGACGGCCGCCCCGTCCTCCGCGACGTGTCGTTCGTCGCGGAACCCGGGCAGATGCTCGCCCTCGTCGGCCCGACGGGCGCGGGCAAGTCCACGGCGGCGAAACTGCTCATGCGCCTGTACGACGTGACCGAAGGAGCGGTTCGCGTGGACGGCTACGACGTGCGCGACGTGACCCTCGATTCGCTCCGCGGGGCCATCGGCTACGTGAGTCAGGACGTCTACCTGTTCGACGGGACGGTCAGGGAGAACCTGCTGTACGGCGCGTTCGACGCGACGGAGGCGGAGATGGTGGCCGCCGCGGAGGCGGCGGAGGCCCACGAGTTCGTCTCGGACCTCCCGAACGGCTACGACACCCGCATCGGCGAACGCGGCGTGAAACTCTCCGGCGGCCAGAGACAGCGTCTCTCCATCGCCCGAGCGACGTTGCGCGACCCGGCCATCCTCGTGTTGGACGAGGCGACCAGCGCCGTGGACACGGAGACGGAACGGCTCATAAAGCGCGCGCTTGACCGCCTGACCGCCGACCGGACGACGCTCGTCATCGCCCACCGCCTCTCGACGGTGCGCGACGCCGACCGAATCGTCGTCCTCGAAGACGGCCGCGTCGTCGAGGACGGCACCCACGACGCACTCGTGGACGACGGCGGCCTGTACGCGACGCTGTGGAACGTCCAAGCGGGCGAGTCGGAGCGGACTCCCGAGACGGGCGCGCGCCTCGAAACGCGGGCCGAACCGACCGACGGCGAGAACTGACACGGGTCACTCTCCGTAGCGACGCGCTGGGTTCCCGTCGAGGGCCGCGCCGGCCCAGATTCGTCACTCACCAACGCGACCCGTCCGATCACTTGACCGTTTCTCGTCTCAATAGCCCTGCGCGTTCCCGTCCTTCCGGGGTTCGGTCGCCGCGGAGAGCGTCCCGTTATCGTTCCGCGCTATCTGCGCGCCGCCGAACATCGAGGGGTACAAGAGACGCACGTCGTGTCCCCGCCGGACGAGTTTGGTGCCGAGACTGTCGCTCAGACGCTCTTCGACGGCGAGGGTGTCGTCCTCGCGGTAGCGCCACCGGGGGTAATCGAGGGCCGCCTGAAGCGGCATCCCGTAGTCCACGATGTTCGATATCACCTGCACGTGCCCCTGCGGTTGCATGTACCCGCCCATGACGCCGAAGGCGGCCCAGTCGCCCTCGTCGAACTTCGCAATCGCCGGGATGAGGGTGTGGAAGGGCCGCTTTCCTGGTTCGAGGCGGTTGGGATGCTCGGGGTCCAGGGAGAATGAACTCCCCCGGTTCTGGAGGGCGATGCCGGTGTCGCCCGCGACGAGGCCGGACCCGAACCCGGCGAACCGGGAGTTGATGTAGGAGACGACGTTGCCCTCGTCGTCCGCGACGGTGAGGAGGACGGTGTCCGCGTCCTCGGGAGGCTCCGGAGGCTCCCGAGGGGTCGGTGGACCGCGTTCACCGGCGTCCTCGGCGTCGGCGTCCGGAACGCCGAACGACACGTCGCGGTTCGCCTCCTCGCTCACCTCCTCGGCCCGCGTTCTCGCCCACTCCTTCGACGCGAGGGGCGGAATCTCCTCGTACTCGGGGTCGGTGACGTAGCGGTGGCCGTCGCGGAAGGCGAGTTTCGTCGCCTCCGCGAAGTAGTGGACCCGGTCCGGCGATTCGAGGGGGTGGTCGCCCGCGCCGAGTTCCTCGGCGATGTTCAGCGCTTCCAACGCGATGAGGCCCTGATTGTTCGGCGGGAGTTCGAAAACTTCCGCGCCGTTGTACGTCGTCGAGACGGGGTCGGGGAACTCCGGTTCGAAGTCCGCGAGGTCGGAGACGGTCAGGAACCCGCCCGCCTCCTGCACCTCCTCGGCGATCTGCTCGGCGACGTCGCCCTCGTACACCACGTCCGCGCCCTCCTCGGCGATGCGTTCCATCGTCGCGCCGAGGTTCGGGAGGGTGACCGTCTGGCCCGCGTCGGGCGCTTCGCCGTCGAACAGGTACGCCTCGCGGGCGTTGTCGTTCTCGAACAACTCCTCGCCGTGTTCCCACGCGTTCGCGATGATTTCGGAGACGGGGTACCCCTCGGTAGCGTAGCGAATCGCCGGTTCGAGGGCGTCCGAGAGCGTCAATCGCCCGAGTTCTTCGACCGTCACCTCCCACCCGCGGGCGGTGCCGGGGACGGTGACGGCGTGGGGGCCGGTGTCGGGCATCTCGGCGTCCTCGGGGTCCACGCCCTCCTCCTCGGCGACGGCCGCCCGGACGTTCTCGATGGTCGCGTCGGCGGGCGCGCCGCCGCAACTCCGCATCGCGCCCACCTCGCCGTCGGCCGTCCGGTAGAGGGCGAACACGTCGCCGCCGAGTCCGGTCGAGGTGGGTTCGACGACGTTCAGGGCCGCCGCGGTGGCGACGGCGGCGTCGAAGGCGTTGCCGCCCGCCCGAAGCGTCTCGACGCCCGCCTCCGCCGCGAGGGGTTGGCTTGTCGCCACGACGCCGCGTTGCCCGTACACCGTCGAACGACGCGAGGTGAACCTGTCTACGTCCGCGTTCCCGTCGATGTCCATGCGAGACGGTTCGAAAACGGCGGCCAAAAGTCCACCCGAAGGGGCACGAGACGGAGGGTATCGCTCGTCGGGGTTCGACGCCGCTATCGACCGAGGAGGACGAACGCGGGTACGGCGTCGGGGAACGACGTCGCCGCACTCCACGCGAAGAAGGCGACGAAGCCGACGACGAACGAGAGGGCGGCGACGAGACAGAGCGTGACCGTCGTCCGGACTCCCCACGCTCGGAGGAGTCCGTACCCGGCCGCGCAGACGAGGAGAACTGCGAGCGCAGTCACCGGGGCGGCGGGGCCGTCGAGGGCGAAGGCGGTTTCGAACCACTCCCGTCCGACGACGCTCCACGCGACGCTAACCACCGCGACGGCGAGTATCCGTTTCGAGGAGACCACGGTCGGCCGTCGCGGACGGTCGATATATGCTTTCTCGGTGTATCGAACGCCTCAGCGGAGGTTTCGGAGCGTCTCTATCGGGCCGCTACTCTCCACCCGCGCGCGGACGAGTGCGTCGAACCACGCCGTCGGCAGGACCGCCCGGAGAACGGGCAGAAGGCGCGCCTGCCACGTCACCGGGTAGCGAGCCTTCGGGTCGTCGGCTTGGATGGCTTCGACGACGGTTTCGGCGACGCGTTCGGGCGTCGTCCCGCCCGGGTCGAACGACTCGCGGACGCGGCGGTAGTCGTCGGCGTACGGCGTCTCCTCGCCTTCGTACGCCCAGAGCGCCTCCTTCGCGCGTTCGTTGAACCCCGTCCTGACCGCGCCGGGTTCGACCACCGCGACGGAGACGCCGTGCGGCGCGAGTTCGACACGGAGGGCGTCCGAGAGGGCTTCGACGCCGTGTTTCGTCGCGCCGTAGACGCCGTGGAACGGGAGCGTCACCCGCCCGAGGACGGACGCGACGGTGACGAGGCGGCCGCCCGACTCCCGGAGGGCCGGGAGGAACGCGCGGGCGACGAAGAGCGTTCCGAAGACGTTGACCCGGAACTGCCGTTCGACCGCCCCTCCCGGCGCGTCCTCAACAGCGCCGAGTTCGTAGTACCCCGCGCAGGTGAGGAGCGAATCGACCGGTCCGCCGTCGGTCACCGCCTCGGCCACCTCGCGGACGCGTTCCTCGTCGGTCACGTCGCAGACGTGCGTCTCCACCGCTTCGGGGAGGCGGCCGAGGGCGGACTCGTCCGCGTCGAGGACGACGACGTCGTGTCCGAGAGCGCGGAGGCGTCGGACCGTCGCGCGTCCGATTCCGGATGCCCCGCCGGTGACGACGACACGTTGGTACACCATCACGTCCGAAGAGGAGAACGCGGGGGTTGAGCGTTGCGGTGTCTCGGACGGGCCCGTCGCGCCCCGCCAAGGATAATGCCGACGACGGCCTAGTCGCGCCGTGACCCTCGGAAAGATACTGCTGGTACTGGGCATCGCCGAACTCGTCGCGCCGCGGCGAGTCGTTGACTTCTTGATGGGGTTGGCGACCGAGGAGGGGTCGGACGTCGAACTCCGGCAGTGGGTGTACACCGCCGCGCGAGTTGAGGGAGCGGTCATCCTCCTGTGGGTGCTATGGCGGAGCGTGACGAAACGCGCGGCGAGGCTGACCGACGGTTCGTAACCCGACGTTCGTTTTTTCGTCTCGCCGCCGGGTGAGGCCGATCAGGTGCGGCGCGGGAGCCCGGTCAGTCCGTCAGGCCGTACCCGCGGCGGAAGAGGACGACGTTGAACGCGGTGACGGCGGCGGCGAGGACGACGAGGACGACGAGCGAGGCGTTCGGGTCGACCTCGCTGACGCCGAGGAAGCCGTAGCGGACGCCGTTGACCATGTATATCATCGGGTTCAGGAGCGACACCTGCTGGAGCGTCTCCGGCAGTTCCGCGATGGAGTAGAAGACGCCGCCGAAGAACACCAGCGGTCGGAGGATGAACTGGTTCAGCATCGTCAGGTCGTCGAAGTCCTCCGCCCAGAGGCCGCCGAGGACGCCGAGACTCGCGAACAGCAGCGTGATGACGAGCATGAACGCGACCAGGTAGAACGGGTGGGTGACGCCCACCGACGTGAAGAACGCGCCGATGAGGGCGACGAGCGTTCCGACGATGACGCCGCGGAGCGCCGACGAGAGAATGTACGCCCACACCATCGAGGAGTACGAGAGCGGCGAGGTCAGCGCTTCCTCGATGTAGCGGTTCCACCGGCCGTGGAAGATGGAGAAGGAGGCGTTCTCGAAGGCGTTGGAGATGGCTCCGAGGACGATGAGGCCCGGCAGGATGAAGAGGATGTACGGGACGCCGGCGATTTCGTTTATTCGCTCGCCGAGGATGACGCCGAAGACGGAGAAGTACAGCACGTTCGTGATGAACGGCGGGACGAACGTGTTGCGGGGGCGGCGGACGAACCGGAGGATTTCGCGGCGAAGCAGGGCGACGAACCCCGTGGTATCGACGCTCGCCATCAGTTCGACACCTCCATCGTCTCCCTGTCGTCCTGCCTCGTCATCTCGACGAACACCTCTTCGAGCGAGGTGCGGGTGATCTCGAGGTCGACTATCTCGTGGCCCGCCCTGTCGAGTGCGCGCACGAGGTCCGGGGCGACGAGGCCGCCCTGCTGGGCGGTGACGGCGATGCCCGACTCCGTGAGTTCGGCCGCCTCGTACTGCCCGTCGAGGGCCAAGAGGTCGGGCACCGCGGACGGCGGGTCGCGCAAGGAGACGGTGATGCGGTCCGTCCCGCGATCCATCAGTTCGTCGGGACTCGCCACGTCGACGACGCGGCCGGAGTCCAAGATGGCCACCTCGTCGCAGAGGCGTTCGGCCTCCTCGATGTAGTGCGTCGTCAGGAGGATGGTCGTCCCGTGGTCGTTGAGGTCCGTGATGGTCTCCCACAGTTCGTGGCGGAGTTGCACGTCCACGCCCGCCGTCGGTTCGTCGAGGATGAGCAGGTCGGGTTCGGTGATGAGAGCGCGCGCGAGCACGAACCGGCGCTTCATCCCGCCGGAGAGCCAATCGAAGCGCGTGTCGCGCTTGTTGTAGATGCCGACGCGCTTCAGCACCTCGTCGGCGCGTTCCCGAGCCTCGCTCTTCGGGACGCCGTGGTACCCCGCCTTGTGTTCCAGAACCTCCCGGATGGGGAAGAAGCGGTCCACGTTGAACTCCTGCGGTGCGAGGCCGATTCTGTCCCGCGCCTCGCGGTAGTCGTCCTCGACGTCGTGGCCGAAGACGCGGGCCGTCCCGCCCGACTTCCGGACCAGACCGACGAGGATGTTGATGAACGTCGTCTTCCCCGCGCCGTTCGGTCCGAGCAAGCCGAAGAAGGACCCCTCGGGTACGTCGAGGTCCACGCCGGAGAGGGCCTGCACGTCGCCGTACGACTTCCGTAAATCGCGTATCTCTATCGCAGGAGGCACTACCCGTCAGTCGGCTACGGACGGGATTAAGCGCACCGACCCCGGAACGGCGTGCGCTTCCATGGCACGGAGACGCGGGAGAGCCTCGGCCGTCCGACGGACGCGGTCCGTCGGCGTCGCACCGCTCTGGGTCCGCGGACGAACGGGCGAGAGAGCGACCCGCGACCGGCCGTGCGACCGGCTCTCACTGATACCGCCTTCGAGTCCTCCCTGTCGATTAAACTCATTAAAGAATATTATCACTATCAATCATTATGTTTATTCGTGTGATGGTCCTCGGGTAGGGTGAGGCGACGACGAATGAACGTACGCACCACCAAATCTGCCGGCGTAGCAGACGTCCACGAGCGAACGACCGCAACGACACCGACCGACCGACCCGATCGACCGATACGCGACATAACATGACACGAACGACCCGACGAACCGAAGAGACCCGAACCGCCGAACGAACGCGACGACCGACCGAAGAAGAGGACAGAGAGGCTCCCTTGGTTCCCATCATCGACACGACTCCCCGACGGTATCGACAGACGGAGCGGACGCGACGACCGACCGACGAGGAGGACGCGGAGGCGCCGTTGGTCCCCCTCATCGAGACGGGCACCGACCCGGACGCGGAGTACGACGACGTCCGTCGCGAAATCGCCAATCTGAAGACGCAACTGAACCGCATCGAATCGACGCTCGGGGGAAGCCGATGAGCGAGGACACCATCGGCGGCGACGAGATGGGTGCCGAGGAGGTGTTCACCCGCGACGTGGACAACCCCGCCGGGCGGGAGTTCCGCCGCCTCCTGGATGAGCAGAACTTCACCTTCGCGCCGGGCATCTACCACGCCCTCGACGCCCGCCTCGCGGAACTCGCCGGACTCGACGCCGCGTACATGAGCGGGTACTCCACCGTCCTCGGCCAGTTCGGCTTCCCCGACCTGGAGATGGTGACGATGACCGAGATGGTCGAGAACGCGAAGCGGATGGTCGAGGCGACGAACCTGCCCGTCGTCGCGGACTGCGACACGGGGTACGGCGGCATCCACAACGTCCGCCGCGCCGTCCGCGAGTACGAGAAGGCCGGCGTCGCCGCCATCCACATCGAGGACCAGACGACGCCGAAGCGGTGCGGCCACATCGCGGGCAAGCAGATCGTCTCCCGCGACAAGGCCCGCGCCCGGTTCGAGGCTGCCGTCGACGCGAAGCAGTCCGAGGACACGGTCATCATCGCGCGGACCGACGCGTACGGGTCCGCCAACGGCGACTGGGAGGAACACCTCGAACGCGGCCGCATCTACGCCGACGCGGGCGTCGACCTGGTCTGGCCCGAGATGCCGGACCCCTCGCGCGAGGACGCGGTCAACTACGCCGAGACGATCCACGAGACCCACCCGGACCTCGATCTCGCGTTCAACTACTCGTCGTCGTTCGCGTGGTCCGAAGAGGAGGACCCGCTCACCTTCGAGGAACTCGGCGATCTCGGCTACAAGTACATCTTCATCACCCTCTACGGCCTCCACTCCGGCGCGCACGCCGTCTACGAGGACCTCAGCAACATCGCCGACAACGACGAGGAGGCGCAGTTCGACCTCGAATCGCGCTACATCGGCCACCCGACGGAGTCCCACCACGAACTCTCGTTCGTCAAGGACTTCCAGGACATCGAGACGCGCTTCGACAGGGAGGCGAGAGAGCGCATCGAGAAGTCCGAGGGGTTCTCCGAGGAGGAGTCCGACCCGATAAAGAGCGGCGACGACTGAGACGCCGCGAATGACCGTCGAACCCCCGACGTTCGGACCCCTCGCCGACCGAACCCGGTCGGGTTCGACGGTGCCGTGGGCGGTTCCCGCAGAGAGCCATGGTGAGCCCTCCGACGCATCTGTGATACATATTAGCACACCCGGACAATCGTTAAGTAGCGACCGGGTGACTCATCGACCGAGTCCCGCGACCCCGCGGGCGGAGCATCCGATGACCGACCACACCGCCACCCGTCGCACACCCGCCGCGGCGTCCGCACTTCGCGCGGCGTCCGCATCCAGCGACGGGTCTCGGTGCCCGGTCGTCGGAAACGCCGGCACCCTCGGTGTATCCACCGTATCCGCGGCATCCGCCGCGTCCGGGGTATCCGGCATCCTCCGCATCCGGTCCGCGTTCGGCGCGTAACGTCGCGCCGCGCGGGCGGGGTCGGGGGGACCCGATTCCGTCGCGCACGGTACGGAATCGGCCCCTCACTCTTCTCGCGTGACGCACCTCGCGCCGCCGCGGAGCGACCGGACCGCTCCCGTGTCGGCAGTCGTCTTCGACGCGCGTTCGAGTCGCGCCGGGAGCCTCATGGCGATAAAGCAGTCCAGTCAGAACGAATCGCAACCCGACCGCCCCGCCGCCGTCCGCGCGTCGATGACGGTGCTCGTCACGCGCGACGCCGACGGCGACTTGGCCGCGGGCGTCCGAAAGCGCCTCGCCGCCGTCGAGAGCGTCGAGAGCGTCGAATCGGTCGAGATACGCGGCCTCAAGCCCGCGCTGAACGACCTGCGCGTCGGCGTCGACGCGACGCTTCGCCTCGACGTTCCGCCGGACGACCGAGAGCGGGCGGCGGAGTCGTTAGCCGACGGCTTCGGCGTCAAGGCCGTCGAGAGCGTCGAGTTCCGGTGACAGCCGGTTCCGGTCGTCGGTCGCTCTCGACTCCGTCCCCGGCGACCGGCCCGTCCAGCCGGACGGGGCGTTCAAGTCGCCCGGACGCCTCTCCCCTCCCGCGAACGCGCCGGATTACCGCCGCGACGGCGACGGGAGCGAGGCGTTCTCGGAGACGCCCCTCGGCGTCGCCCTGTCCGCGGCGACGACGCTCGTCGGCGCGGGCGTCGCCGCCGGCGTCTGGTGGCTTCTCTCCGCGGCTGGACTGCTCTGAAAAGGCAAGACAGAAACCCAGTCCCCGTCAGGAGAGGGTATGAGCATCCTCGAGGACGCCCGAGCGTTGGCGGAGAGCGGTCCCGTCTGCGACTCGTGTTTGGGCCGCGTCTTCGCCGACCGGAGTTTCGGACTGACGAACGCAGAGCGAGGGCGGAGCCTCCGCGTCGCCGCCGCACTCGACGACGACGAGGCGTTCGAGGCGACGGACACCGAAGCGTGCTGGGTGTGCGAGGGGGAAGTCGCCCGCTTCGACGAGTGGGCCGAACGCTGCGCCGAGGCCGTCGAGGACGTGGAGTTCGACACCTATCAGGTCGGCACGCGCGCGCCGCCCCTCGTCGAGGAGAACGAGGTGCTCCTCCGGGAGGGGGCCGGACTCCCCGAGGACGCCGGCGAACTGTTCAAATCGGAGTTCAACCGCGAGGTGGGCAAGCGACTCGGCCGCCTGACCGGGACGGAGGTGGAGTTCGGCCGCCCGGACGTGATGTTCCTCCTCGACATCGAGGCGGACGAGGTGGAGGTGGACGTCCACTCGGCGTTCGTCTACGGTCGCTACCGCAAACTCGAACGCGACATCCCGCAGACCGAGTGGCCCTGCAACCGGTGCGACGGGTCGGGCTACGTCGGCAAACAGGTCTGCGAGAAGTGCGGCGGGTCGGGCTACCTCTACGAGGAGAGCGTCGAGGGACTCACCGCCCCCGTCGTCCGCGACGTGATGGACGGGACGGGCGCGAAGTTCCACGGTGCGGGGAGGGAAGACGTGGACGCGTTGATGCTCGGGACCGGTCGCCCGTTCGTCATCGAGATCGTCGAACCGCGCCGCCGCCGCGTCGACACCGACCGACTGGAGGGCGACATCAACGTCTTCGCAGAGGGGAAGGTCGAAGTCGAGGGCCTCCGCCTCGCGAACTACGAGATGGTCGAACGCGTGAAGAAACTCGACGCGAGCAAGCGGTACCGCGCCGCCGTCGAGTTCGACGCCGACGTGACCGAAGCGGAACTCGACGCCGCGATCGAGGAACTCGACGGCGCGACCGTCGAACAGTACACGCCGCACCGCGTGGACCACCGTCGGGCGAACCTCACGCGGACCCGCGAGGTGTACGAGGCGACGGGCGAACTCGACGACGCGCGCCACGCCACCGTCGAGGTTCACGGCGCGGGCGGCCTCTACATCAAGGAACTCGTCTCCGGCGACGAGGGCCGGACCGAACCGAGTCTGGCCGACATCCTCGGCGTCGGCGCGGAGGTGACGGCACTCGACGTCGTCACCGTCGAGGGCGTCGAGGAACCGTTCGAGGACGAGGAGTACTTCCGCGACTGAGCGCCCGAGACGGATCCCGACGCCGTTTTTCCGCCTCCTCCGACGACTCCGCACAACGTTTTTCAGACCGCGGTCGCAATCTCGGTGTGAGGGAAGATACCATGTGCCATCACCGAGAGTCGACGGCCGAATGGGAGGCACTCGTCCGCAGAGAACTGAAAGCGCACCGCGAAGAGGAGGGTGACGACGAGGAGTCGGAACCGGAGAGAGAACGCGCGGAAATCGAAGCGCCGGGGATTCCGCCGGCGGACGACTGAGTCGGAGGCGACCTGTCGATAGCGGCGTCGTTTCGCGGCGTCAGCCCCCGGCGGAGCGTTCCCCGTCGGCGGGGGAGAGCGACGGGACGCGGACGGTGACCACCGATCCGGCCGGGTCGTTGGCCTCGAAGGTGACCGTCCCGCCGGCGACGCCCGTCGCCCACGTGACCAACCAGAGGCCCAGACCGCTCCCGTGGATCAGCGGCGACTCCGTCCCGCGTTCCAGCACCGAGCGCTCGTACTCGTCGATGCCGGGGCCGTCGTCGACGACGGCAACGCTGACCCACTCGTCGGTCACCTCGACTGTGACCTCGACGTGGGGGTCGTCGCTCGGGTTGTGTTCCGCGGCGTTCTCGAGCAGGTTCGAGAAGACGGGGTCGAGGACGGTGGCGACGTACGCGTCCTCTGGGACGGAGTCGCAGGCGACGGTCGCCTCCGGGTACGCCTCGCGGATGGCCGCGACGTGTTCGCGGAGGAGGCCGGCCAACGGCGTCGCCTCGGTCGGTTCGCGCCCCCGCTCGAAGATGTCCGAGATCTCCCGCGCCTTCTCCCCCATCTCCGCGATGTTCGAGGCGTGCCGCTTGACGGTGGCGGCGCGGGGGTCGCCGCCGTCCTCCGCGATGAGGTCGGCGTACCCGGCGATGAGGTTCGTCTCGGTGCGGATGTTGTGTCGGAGCACCCGGTTGAGCACTTCGAGACGCTGCTGCTGTCGGATGTGCTCGCTGACGTCGTGGAGGGTGATGACCCGGCCGATGGCGCGCCCGCGGAAGTCGGTGATTCGCGTGACCGTGGCGTCGTACAGCGCGTCGCGGGAGTCGCCGTCGAGGGTGACGTACCCCGTCGCCGCCCCGTCCTCGGGTAACTCCTCGTACTCCGGGAAGAACCGCGCCGCCGGTCGCCCGAGAATCTCCCGCGGCGCGACGCCGAGCGTCGCCGCGGCGCTCTCGTTTACGTCCACCACGTAGTCGTGGCTATCGACCACGACGGCGGCCTCCTGCATCCGTCGGAAGACGAGGCGGCGCGCCCGCCGGTTCGGCGACGGGTTCGTCCCGAGGAGCCGAAACCGCGTGAGCGCGCCGAGGTAGGCGACGCCGGAGACGGCGAAGGCGATGGGCGTCGGGTCGAGCCCGGTGACCGGAACCACGCCCGCGACGAACAGGGCGTTACTCGCCCACGGGGCCAGCGTTCCGACGAGCAGGGCGATGCTCTGCCCGCGGAACGGCAGCGAGTCGCTCCGGACGAGACCGAGGAGCGGAATCGACCCCAGCAGTCCGAGCAAGTACGTGTACGCCGTGATGACCCAGAACCACGGGCCGGCGGTCCGAAAGAGCGTCGCGACGCCGTTTCGCCGAACCAGCGTCGATTCGACGTACAGCAGGTCGTGGGACCGGCTGGTCACGGCGAGGAGGACGGTGAGGAGGGGGACGACGGAGAGGACGGCGACGTACCGGAGGCGGACGTACTGGTCGTGGCCGGTGTACTCCAACGCGAACAGGAACCACGCCACCGGGATGACGACGACGCCCACCCACGAGAGGTTCATCCAGAGCAGTTTCGAGTCGAGCGTCGTCGCCTGCAACTGAAAGATGAGGAAGGCGGACCACCAACACTGCCCCGCCAGCATCGCCACGAGGGGAACCGACCCCGGTTCGGGCCGTTCCCGCCACGCGAGGAAGGCCGCCGTCGTTCCGACGGTAATCGTGACGAACAACACCGGCGGTAGCAGGGTGACGGGGAGCACCGCTCTATGATGAGACGTGTCGCATCATACATTAACTGACCGGTGAATGTGTCGTAAAAGTGCAGGTAGCGCCGGTCGGCTACTCAGACGGGAAGCGAGCGGGCGACTCCGAGCGCGACGAACACGAAGAGGAACGTGCACTCGGCGGCGACGACGAGAGCGTCCTCTCTCTCGGTCCGACCGACGAACGAGGTGACGGCGCAGGAGTAGCCGACGCCGACGAGCAACGCAAGCACCGCCGCGGCGGAGAGGTACCCCGAGAGGGCGGCGTAGCCGGCGAGTGCGGCGACGGCGAGGTTGATACCGTAGAGGACGTGCCGCGTCCGGCGCACGCCGAAGACGACGGGCAGCGTCGAGACGCCTATCTCTCGGTCGCCCTCGACGTCGCGGACGTTGGGGATCTCGGCGTTGACGAACGTCGCGAGGAAGAAGTACGCGAAGACGACGGTGGCCGTCGGCGTGAACGCCGCGTCCGCGAACGCGAGGGGGAGGAACGTCAGCGTCGCCGCCCACGCGAACGCGACGACGGCGGAGTTGACGAGGAGCACCTCCTTCAGGCGGTGGAACGGCAGGCCGCCCGCGGGCACCCAATCGGAGGCGTAGAGTATCCAGAACACGCCCGGGAGGAGCGTGATCGCGAGCGCGACCGGCCCGCCGAGGACCGAGAGCGCGACGGCGAGACCGTACGAGAGCGACGCGAGCACGTACAGCACGTCGCGGTGCCGGCGGGCGAACGCGGCCTGTCTGGGGTTCGAAACCGCGTCGGTGTCCGCGTCGGCGATGCGGTCGCTCGTGTAGACGGCGAAGGTGACGAGGCCGACGACGACCGGCGCGGCGTTCGGCGGGAGCGACAGGAGGTGCATCACGACGGCGACTTCGGCCACCGCGATGAGTGCGAGGTACGCCGAACTGTACACCAGCGCGTCCCACCCCCGTTCGCCCTGTCTCCTCGCCCACTCGTTCAATCTGCTGTGCATCGGCGCGGCTCTGTCGGGTTCGTTCGACAGAGCTTGTGTGTCGTGTACCATTAGTGAGACCTCTGCGACAGCGGGGACGACCGAACCGCCGCGACTGTCGCTAACGTATCCTCGGAGGCGGCTGAATTAAATACGAGACATTAACTTGTCATTTGGAACCTCCCGGCGGGCCGAAGACGCGGTTCGAGCGGAGAACGTGCGGCGGGGACGGCGGCGTTCCCGCGGACCACAACCGCTTAGTCGCCGCCGCGTCCTTGCGGCGTACATGGAAGACGGACGCGGCGGAGGCGGCGACGGGCGCACGTTTCGCGTCGGATGCGACGAGGCGGGGAAGGGGCCGGTCCTCGGTCCGATGGTCGCCGCCGCGGTGCGGGCGGACCCGGCGGCGCTTCCCGACGGCATCGACGACTCGAAGCGCATCGCGCCCTCTCGGCGGGAAGAGATAGCCGCCGCCCTCCGCGAACGCGACGCGGTGACCGTCGGCGTCGCCGTCGTCCCGCCGTCGCGCATCGACGCTCCGGAGACGGACATGAACTCGTTGACCGTCGCCGCGCACGCCGAAGCGGTGGCCGCCGCGGCGCGGGACGGCGACGCCGTCGTCGCGGACGCCGGCGACGTGGACGAAGCGCGGTTCGGACGCCGCGTCGCGTCGGGCGTCGGCGACGCCGGCGTCGAGGTGAGCGTCCGCGCCGAACACGGCGGCGACGAGTCGTACGCACTCGTCGGCGCGGCGAGCATCGTCGCCAAGGTGGAACGGGACGCGCGCGTCGCCGCCATCGCCGAGGAGTACGCCGAGTACGGCCCCGTCGGAAGCGGCTATCCGAGCGACGGGACGACGCGGGCGTTCCTCCGCGAGTACGTGGGCGAGACGGGCGAACTGCCGGACTGCGCGCGCGCCTCGTGGTCCACGTGCGACGACGTTCTCGCCGCGGCGGCGCAGTCGTCACTCGACCAGTTTTAGCGCGAAAAAGACTCGCGATGTTCGACGGCCGAACTCAGCGCATGTCGGCGAGCGAGACGAACGAACCCGACTTGGCGGATATCCACGTCGTCACCAACTCGTCGTCGTCGGCGTCGGCGGGGTAGATAGTACACTCGTCGGGTTCGTCGTCGTAAGAGACGACGGTGGCTTCGTACGCTGGCTGCGACGCCGGTTCCCCGAGTCGCGGACGGGGACCGACGCGTCGCGGAACCTCAGCGTCGTTCGTCGCACCGATGACGTCGCCCGTGAGATGCCGATTTGTATCCATCGTTGTGTCTTCGGACCCCGTTCGAAACCGACGGGGGGCGGCTTCGGTCGTCTCTCGGTACGCCTACCCGTACCTCCTACGGGGATATTTAGGTAATGGCCGATTCTACGTTCCCGAGAATCAGACTGTATTCCTAATGGACGGCATCAGATAGCCCGATACCACCTAACGAGCGGTTAGATACGCCGATAGCGTTCGACTCGCGCGTTCGATACCCGGCGAAAAAATGAATCCCGAGCGATACGTATAAATGACTGAACGTTTGCGGTTCAGCGCTCCTTCGTCGTGAGGGCGCGCAGGATGTCGCCGTACGCCGGTCGAGTGATGAGAACGCCCACGAGGACGCCGAGGATGGTGAAGATGGCGAAGCCCTGCAGGTCGCCGAGCGACAGCACCGCCAGCGGAGACATGGCGATGATGGTCGTCGCTGCCGCCGCGCCGATGACCCAGAACGCCTTCTTGAAGCGCGACTGGAAGACGCGTCGGGAGTTGATCTGCCCCTCCGCCATCACCTCGTCGGCGATGATGATGAGGTCGTCCACCCCCGTCCCGATGACGGCGATGAAGCCCGCGATGACCGAGAGGTCGAGCGGATAGCCGATACCGGCGGCGAACCCGAGGAGGATGACCACCTCGGAGAGGGCGGTGACGACCATCGGCGCGGCGACGCGCACCTCCCTGTAGCGGAAGAACACCACGCCGCTAACGGCGAAGACGGCGACGAGACCCGTCAGCAGCGAGTTCGACTTGAAGTCCGACCCCTGACTCGGCGAGACGTACGAGGAGGTGCCGCCGTCGGGGCCGGTCATGTCGAGTTTCGCCGGAAGCGCGCCCGCGCGGAGGTTGATGGCGACTTGCTGCGCCTCGGTGAGGTTCCGCGTCTGGAGTTGGAATTCCGGCGCGTTCGCCCACTCGCCGGAGCGCATCCCCTGCGCGAGGCCGGGACTCATCCCGAACGCGTTGACGACCTCCCCGTTGACGACCAACAGGAGGCACGGTTCGGTGCCGTTGGGGTTCTCCCGGTACGTGCAGGTCGTGCCGCCGGGTTGGGCGATGCCCGTTTCGACGGCCGCCTGCTGGAAGTCCCGCGCCGCGGACTGCTCGACGGTCACCGGGACGAACGCGCCGCCTCGCTGGCTCTCCGTGGCGGTCCCGATGCTCTGGAAGTCGTCCTGTTGGAGTATCTCGCGGGTCTGGTAGCCGCTTCCGTTCTCCGCGGGGTAGTACGCCTGGATGACGACCGTCCCGCGTTCGCTCACGAGGTCGAGCACTTCCGAGCGGTCCCGGTTGGGCACTTCGATGAGGATGAAGTGCTCGCCGGTCGCCGTCCGCACCGTCTGGACGGTGCCGCCGGAGAGGCCGGCCTCGTTTATCTTGTTCTCGAGGACGGAGACGGCGTCCTGCCGGGTCGTCTCGGTCACGCCGTCGCGGACGGTTCCGTACTCGTAGCCCGCCCGTTGGAGCGCCGACCGGAGTTCGGCCTGGGTGACGTTCTCGACGGTCACCTCGACGGTGCCGACGTTCTGGCCGGTCGGGCGCGCGATGACGTCCGAGGGCGTCGCGTTCGACAGTTGCGAGGCGACGTTCCGTTCGACCGCCCGCGGTTGGTCGCCGCCGAACTGCACCTCCTCGGCGGTGATGCCGACGAGGGGCGCGCGGACGCGCGTCCCGCCGGACAGTTGCAGGCCGTACTGGAGGTTCGTCACCCCGCTATCGTTCGCAACCGCGCCGCCCGCGCCGCCCGTGTCGTCCGGGGCGAGCGTCGGCGAGAACAGCGCGAACGTCGACACGAGGACGAACACGACGAGCAGAGCGATGCGCCAGTTGTCGCGGAGTGAGACCATTATCGGGCCACCCCCTCGTACTTGTACCAGCGGAGGAGACTCAGGTTCAGCATGTAGGTGTTCATCAGGTCGACGGAGAGACCGAAGACGAGGACCGTCCCGATGGCGGCCAGCAGTTGGATGCCGAAGATGGTCGCCGTCACGGTCATGACTATCATCGCCGCGATGGACGTGAGCGTCATCGTCACGCCGGTCCGCATCGCGCGGTAGGTGGACTCGTAGAAGTCACCCGACCGGCGGAGGATGTGGTTGTTCAAGAGGATGTCCGAGTCCACGGAGTACCCGATGAGCATCAGAAGCGCGGCGACCGTCCCCAAGGACAGTTCGATGCCGAGGACGTTCATCAGCGCCAACGGGATGACGATGTCGGAGAACGCCGAGATGACCACCGCGATAGAGGGGACGAACGTCCGGAACATCGCGAAGACGAGGAGGCTCATCCCGAGGAACGCCACCACCACGCCGCCGAGTGCGAGCGTCTGCGTGTCGCCGCCGAAACTCGGCGAGACGGAGGAGATGGCTCGAATCTCGAAGCCCGCTTGCTCCGCCTGCCGTTCGAGTTGCGAGGGGTTCACCGACGACCCGTCCTCCGACTGGAACGTCACGATGTACGTGTTCTCGGTCGGAACCGAGCGGATGGACTCGGGTTCGGCGGTGAACGCCTGCCGTATCTGTTGTTCGGCTTGCGCCGGCGGTGCATCGACCGCGACCTGTATCTCGGTGCCGCCGGTGAACTCTATCCCCTGGTTCACCGGCGCACCGGTTGCGACGTACCATCCCGCGATGACGAGAAGGGCGACCACGAGAACCGCGAGTGGGACCGCCGCGAGTTGGCGATTCGTGTACCGGGTGTAATCTACCTCCGGTACAGTGAACTCGGCCATGGAATCCGTTCATCTTGGATGCCGAATAAGCCTTCCTAAGTACGTTAACTACTCGTGAATGCCCAGAGCGCGTCTCTGTGGACGTTATTGGGTCTAAGATGCTTAAATAACCGCTCGTGGTTATCGGGCCAGATGGTCAGAATGGAGTACTAACATAGTTCATGTTTTTCTAAGTAAACAGTACTCACCCTGTACGTTTTTGGAGGGCTCAAAGGCTGCACGTTGCAGAACAACTCGTTCGATTGACTACGTTTCAATTCTTCTCTCGACTCAATTCCGGTATTCTGGGATGGTTTGATTATCTTACGTGTTCGCAGGGGTCGGCGACCCGTCCCCCTGCGAGTGCCGGCGGGAGGGCCTTTGCGTTCGAGCGCGTATTTGAGGGCATGAGCACCGACACCGCACGCAGAGTCGTCGTCTCGTACCCGGACGAACTCAGCGCGTGGGGGCGCGACCAACTAGAGACCGATCGGTTCAGGTCGTACCTCCGGCGCGTCGTCGAGAGTCCGAGCGTCGGCGACACGTACGAGGAGTTCGTCGATACCGGCTGTTGCGGCGACTCCTTGGACGTTCCCCTCCGCATCGAATCAGTGGAGGGGCCGTCGGCGATGGGGTCGGAGACGGAGATAGCGTACGCCGCCCGCGACACGGAACCCGGCGAGATAGAGGGCGGATGGAAGGTCCAGAGCAACGGCGGGCCGGGCGCGACGACCGGTAAAGCGCGCGACGGAGGGAGTTGAGGACCCGACGCGTCGAGCGACGCGGTTGCGGAGGGCGACGCGCGGCGTCAGGAGAGTACGACGTCGGAGCCGAGTAAATCGAGGGCGGTAGTGACCCCCCAGAAGCAGGCGGCGACGACGAGAGGCCAGAACAGCACGTCGTTCTCGGCGGCCGTCTCGAATTCGTCGTCGGTTTCGCCGCGCACGACGCTCCGTGCGAGAACCACCAGTAGCAGAAGTCCGCTGGCCGCGGCGAAGACCGGCCACAAGGAGATGCCCTCCGCGAGGAGTCGTAACGTTCCGCGGACCGTGAGGTGTACTCCGAAGACGACGTAGGCGAGTACAACGATTCGCTGTCTCTCCATGCCGGCCCGTTTCTCGACAAACGTATACTATTTCTTCACCGGCCGCACTCGTCGCCCGCGTTCAGGGCATGTACCGCACGACGACGACGCCCGGTTCGGAGCGAATCTCCACGCGGTTCACGCCGAGGCGCGCCGCCCGAGAGAGGGTTCCTTCCTCGTCGTCGGCCACGTCCGAAACCGCCTCGTCCGTCGTCTCCTCGGGGACGGTGATGACGTGCAGTTCGCCGGTCCCCGCCCGTTCCTCCCGCGTCAGTTCGCCCACCGGTTGGTCGGCGGCGATGTCCCGGGCGCGGGCCGTCGGCGACTCGTCGCTCACCTCCAGCGAAAGCGGTCTGCGCTCTCGCATCTCCACGAGTTGGTAGGAGACGTTCATCGGCGGGTCGGGGGAGACGACGCCCTCGACGGCGTCGTGGCGTTCGACGCCGGGGTTCGACGAGAGCGTGTGGACCTGTCCCGTCTCGACGTCTTTCAACACGGCCGAGTCGTCGTCCGCGGCGGTCACGAGAAACGTGCCTTCGACCCGTTCTTCGTCGGTCATCGCCGCGAGGTACGCCGCGCGCCCCCTTCGGGGTTTCGTCATCGGCGGCCGCCGCCTTCCGAGCGTTTATCCGCCGCCTCGGCGACCACCCGCACATGCCCGCGCTCTGGCGGTTGACGCGGAACGAACGCGCACGACGGGTGTACGAGGCGCTGAAGCGGGTCGGAATCACGGGGACGCGGATGTACCAGTACGTCGCCGACCCGCGGGACGACGCCGGGGCCGACGCCGCCGTCGAAGGTGTCGCGTTCGCGGCCCGCGACCCGACGGCGGTAGGCGGGGAGTACGAGGCGTTCGCGGAACTCCGCGACGACGAGACGGTCCTCTGCGCACTCGACGGCGACGAGATAGTGGGCCACCTGTTCGTCAGCGTCGACGCGACGCACCGCATCCACCCCCTCGAAGAGACGCTGACGTTCGACGGCGGGTACGTCAGGCGCGTGTTCGTCCGCCCCTCCCACCGGGGGCGGGGAATCGCCACCGCCCTCGTCTCCCGGGCCCGCACCGTCGCCGCCGACGCCGGGGCCGGGGCGGTACACGCCCTCGTCGCCCTCGACAACAAGCCCTCGCAGTGGATGTTCGAGGCCAACGGCTTCGAACGCCGGTTCGAACACGCCTACTACCGCGTCGGCCCACTGCGGCGGCGACGCGTCGAAGATATTGAGCGCACGTAGATCTCGATAGCGCTCCGTTTCTATATATCTTCTATTTAATTATGTAGCGCGGCGGGAAAATTTATGCGCTCTCGGGACCGTTATCGGCGTAGAGAGCCACATGTCCAACGAAGGGAGGTCCGTACTTCGGGGCTGGAGCGAACAGGTGGACGCGCGGGCGCGTCGGGTGCTCCGTTCGACGGCGGGCGACAACATGGTGAGTCGGTTGGGTGTCGCGGACTGGTTGAGCCTCGCCGCGTTGTTCTGGGCGTGGGTCGGCGCGGTGTTGTTCGTCCAGAACGAACCGAACTGGGGCATCGTCGCCGTCCTCGTCGGGTTCGCGTTCGACAAACTCGACGGCTACTACGCGCGAGAACACGGCAGTCCGTCGGCGTTCGGGCGGCAGATAGACTCCTTCATCGACATCTTCACCTACCTCGTCTCGGCGGCGTTGCTGTACCACGTCGTCGTCTCGCCGCACGCCGTCGCCAGCGCCGTCGTCGGGTTCGTCGTCATCATGTTCGGCGGCCTCAGACTCATCCGCCACAACGACGAGGGGTTCTTCGACGAGGAGGGGACGAGTTACTACCACGGCACCACCGTCGTCCACACCCACGCCGTCGTCCTCACGAACTACTTCCTCTTTCAGTTCGTCCCCCTCTGGAACGGGTGGGTGGCGGGACTCACCGTCGTCGCCGTCTGTCCCCTGATGACCTCCGAGTACAAGGCGTACAAGACGGACTTCGCGCACACGTTGGTCGGCGTCGGCGGCGGCGTCACCATCGCGCTCTGCCTCGCCCTCGAATTCGGATACGCATGACGGTCCGGCGAGTTCGAGACGATGCGGACGTGGAGAGCGGCGACGCAGACAATACCGACGGCGAAGACGACACCGACGGCGCTGGCGACGCAGGCGGGTCGCTCTTCGGTCGCTATCGGGCGCTGCGGTTCGACCCGCACGTCCACTCGGAGGACTCCTACGACTGCGAGACGCCCGTGGAGGCGATACTCGAACGCGCCGCGGCCGCCGGACTCGACGCGGTGGCGGTCACCGACCACGACGCGATAGGCGAGTCCCTCCGGGCCGCCGAGTTGGCCCCCGCCTACGGACTCGTCGGCGTCCCCGGCGTCGAAGTTTCGACTGCGGAGGGGCACCTCCTGGCCCTCGGCGTCGAGGCGGTTCCCGAAACCGGCCTTTCGCTCGCCGAGACGTCGCGCCGCGTCGCCGACGCGGGCGGCGTCAGCGTCGTCCCCCACCCGTTTCAGCGCTCGCGGCACGGGGCGCGGCGGCGCGCGATAGACGCCGCATCGGTGAACGCCGTCGAGGTGTACAACGCCCACACGCTCACCGGACTGCGGAACGGGCAGGCCCGGTCGTACGCCGACGCCCGAGGGATGCCCGGCGTCGGCGGGAGCGACGCGCACGGCCCCGCACTCGTGGGGAGAGCGTACACCGTCGTCGGCGTCCCCCGGGGGCGGGAGGCCGACCCCGAGGCGGTTCTGGACGCCGTCGCCGCGGGGCGAACCGCCGTCCGCGGGGAGCGAACGACCGCCCGCCAGTATCTCGAAAAGTACGCGACGAACGCGAGCATCCTGACCGCGTCGATACTCTGAGATGGGACGCGTCTTCGAGTCCGACCGCGCCCGGCGCGACGCCGCGATTCGCCTCTCCGCCCTCCTCGTCGTCGCCGTCGCCGCGGCGCTTTCGGTTCACGCCTTCGCGCCGTCCCTCGCGGACCCCGAGCGGATTCGCATCGCCGTCGAACGCCTCGGGCCGTACGCGGGCGTCGCGTTCGTCGGCGTGCAGGCCGCGCAGGTCGTCTTCGCGCCGATACCGGGGCAGACGCTCGGCGTCGTCGGGGGCTACCTGTTCGGGACTCTCCGCGGTGCGGCGTACAGCGTCGTCGGCGTCGTCGTCGGCAGCACCGTCGTCTTCGTCCTCGCGCGGCGGTTCGGCCGCCCGTACGTCGAACGCGTCGTGGACGATTCCGTCCTCGAACGGTTCGACTCGTTCGTCGAGGAACGCGGCGCGGTCGGTCTGTTCGTCGTCTTCCTCTTTCCCGCCTTCCCGGACGACGCCGTCTGCGCCCTCGCGGGTCTCACGACGCTCCGGATACGGACGCTCGTCGCCCTCGTCGCCGTCGGGCGGGTGCCGACGTTCCTCCTCGTCGCTCACGTCGGCGAACGCGCCGCGTCCGGACGCCTCCTCGCCGCCGGGTCCGTCGCGGCGGCACTCGTCGCCCTCTCCGCACTGATCTACCTCGGACGCGGGAAGTTCGACGCCGTTCGGTGACCTCCCTCTCACCCGAAGAGGCGGTGGACCGCCCCGATGAGGAGAGCGCCAACGAGGGGGACGACCCACGAGAGGGCGGGCGGAATCGCGTAGAGGAGGGCGACGACGGGGGCGAAGACGCCCGACGGCGCGGGGCGGGTGACCGTCTCGCCGTCGAGGACGAACGTCTCGGGCATCGACGCGACGAGGCCGAGGTACAGAGAGAGCAGAAACAGGAAGCCGGCGACGGCGAGGGCCGCCTCGTACTCGTCCCGCGACTCGATGCCCCGGCGGTGCCGCCGCGCGACGACGAGCGTCGGAGCGACGGCCGGGAGGACGACCAGCAGACCGACGACGATGTAGAACGCCCGCGAGAGCGTGAGCGACCCGCCTTGGACGGCGGCGGTGTTGCCGACGAGGACGACGACGCCCATCAGGACGAAGAGCGAGACGAGGCCGACGGCCGCCGCGCTCACCAGCACGTACGACTTGAACAGGAGCGACCGACTCGACCGGAACGCGTAGGGGAACGCGCCGAGGACGCCGTTGTACCCGTCCGCCATTGGCGGCGATTGGACTCGGCGGCGATTAAGCGAACCGGTCCGCAGCGGGCGTTTCATTCTCCCGCCGCGGTTCGCGTCCGTCGGAACCGGGGACCCACCTTTTTCCCCGCCGCCGTCGGCTGTTGTCGTATGCACGTCGATATCGGGAACGTCCTCGACGGGACGCCGAGCGTCTCGCGAGACAGCCTCGAACGGTTGGACGAGACGGTCGCCGCCGCGCACGAACGCATCGAGTCGGGACGCGCCGACGCCGAACACGGCTACGCGGCGTTGAACCTGCCCGAGACGGCGGACGCCGACGGGATTCGCGCCGCCGTCGAACCGTTCGGTGACGCCGAGGCGATAGTCACCGTCGGCATCGGCGGGAGCGCCCTCGGCGCGGCGACGCTGACGGAGGCCCTCGCCGACGAGGACGACCCGGACGCGTACTACCTCGACAACGTTGACCCCGAGCACGTCTCGACGCTCGCGGAGTCGCTTCCGCTCTCCGAAACCGTCGTCAACGTCGTCTCGCGGTCCGGCACGACGGCGGAGACGCTCTCGAACTTCCTCGTCGTCCGCGATGCGATGGAGGCGGCGGGCGTCGACTGGACCGACCGCACGTTCGTCACGACGGGCGAGGAGGGCAACCTCCGGAACCTCGCGGAGAAGCACGACCTGCCCGCGTTGGACGTGCCTGAGGGGGTCCCCGGCCGGTTCTCCGTGCTCTCGACGGTCGGACTCGCCGCGGCGGCGATTCAGGGCCACGATTTGGATGCCTTACTGACGGGTGCGGCCGAAGAGGCGGACCGCCTCTCGGGGTCGCTGTTCGACTCTCCGGCGTACGCCTACGGGGCGACCACGTACGCCCTCGCGCAACGGGGCGCGCTGACGAACGCGATGATGCCCTACGCGGAGTCCTTGGAGTACTTCGCCGAGTGGTTCGCGCAGTTGTGGGCCGAGAGCCTCGGCAAGGACGGCCTCGGCCAGACGCCCGCCCGCGCCCTCGGGGCAACGGATCAACACTCCCAACTCCAACTGTACCGGGCCGGCCCGCGCGACAAACTCGTGACGCTGGTCCGCCCGCGCGAACGCGAGGACCGGGAGATTCCCGAGACGGACCTGCAGGGCCTCTCCTACCTCGGCGGGTCGTCGCTCGGCGAACTCTTAGACGCCGAGTTCGAGGCGACGGAGGCGAGTCTCGCCGCCGCGGGCGTCCCGAACGTCCGCATCGAAATCGACCGCGTGGACGAACGCGGACTGGGCGAACTGCTCTACGGGATGGAGGCCGCCTGCGTCCTCTACGGCGAACTGGCGAACGTCTCGACGTTCACCCAACCCGCCGTCGAGTGGGGTAAGCGGGCCGCGCGCGGCTTGCTCGGCGGCGGCGACTTCGAGGAGGCCGACGCCGTCGCGGAGAAGACGACGCTGGTCGTCGAGTAGTCGGGCGGGGCGGAACCGGCGACCGCGCGCCCGATCGGTGATTCTATCCGCCGCGGCGGCCTACCGACTGCCGTCTTCGCCATGGCAACCGATCCTCAAGCCTCGTCGCTCCACGACGCGCGGACGCACCTCCGGGCGTTCGGTGGGGCGTTCGTCGTCGTCGGCCTCGCGATCCTCGCCGCCGGCATCTTCATCTCGCTCGGCCGACCCCTCATCGAAGCGTTCGGCGTCGCGCCGGAGAGCGCACTCGGACGCGCGTTGATCAGCGCCGCGCAGTTCGTCGGGTTCGGCGTGGCCGCCGTCGGCTACCTCGTCGTGACGGATCAACGCGAGTTGGTGTCCGTCCGCGCGCCGACGGCCCGCGACGCGGCGTGGGTGGCCGGCGGCCTGTTGGGACTCGTCGGCCTCTACCTCGCTATCGTGTTCGGGATGAATGCGCTCGGCATCGAGATGGCCGGAAGCAACCTCGTCGCGCAGGGGCAGGACGAACCGGTGTACTACCTCTACCTGATTCCGGTGACCGTTCTGTTGGTGGGGCCGACGGAGGAACTCGTCTTCCGCGGCGTCGTGCAGGGGTCGTTCCGCCGCGCCTACGGCACCGCGTTCGGTATCGTCGCCGCCAGCGCCGTCTTCGCGGCCATCCACTGGAGTTCCTTCTCGGGGAGCGGTCGGTTCGTCACCCTCGGCGTCATCCTCCTCCTCGGCGCGACGCTGGGGACGGTGTACGAGAAGACGGAGAACCTGTTCGTGCCCGCGGCGGTCCACGGCCTGTTCAACACCGTCCAGTTCGCGTACGTGTACGCGACGGCGACCCACCTTTTTTGAGGGGGTCCTCGCGCGCCGGAGGCGCGCTCGAACCCCCTCCAAAGATCTGGACCAAAAAGTGCCGCGAGGGGTCGCTTCGCTCGCCTCGCGGTACAGGACAGAGTCGTTACTCGTCCCAGATGCAGATACGTAACCGATGCGCGGAAATCGGTGATCCAAGAACAGGTCGCACTACCGTCTCGTACCGCGAGCGAGGCCGGAGTTCCCGTGAGCCGAAGGCGAACGGGAGCGCGGAAGAACCCCGTTCTTCCGAAGGCCGAGCCTCGCGGCCTTTTTCCCTCCAGGTTTTTGCGGGGAGGGTTCCCGCAGTGCGCCGGAGGCGCGCGAGGAAACCCTCCGCGTGAAAAGGTGGGTGGGCGGTTACGCCGGGTTCTTCCGCGCGAGGTCCATCCCGCAGACGGGACAGCGGTCCTTGTTGTCGTCGAACTCGCGCCCGCAGCCCTGACACTGGTACTTCCAGTTTCGCTGCTCGGAGATGCCGTCCTGCGCGATGACTTCGACCTGCACGTTGAGTTTGTCGGCGACGTTCTGCATCGCGTAGTCGTCGGTCACGAGGACGCCGTCGAGTTCGAAGGCGGCGGCCAGAAGGCGGATGTCGGTGTCCGAGAGCGTCTCCCGGTCGCCCGTCTCACCCGCCGCGCGGCGGACTTTCTCGACGGTGCCCGAGGCGGGGATGTGGATGTGCATCCCGGAGCCTTCCATCGCGTCGAAGCGGAAGGACGCCTCTCCCTCCAACTCCTCGTTGACCATGGGGATAGAGGCCGTCTGTTCTGTGGTGTGGTACTCGTTGATGAACGCAGAAGAATCGAGGATGTGCATCGGCGTCGATTAGCGTTGGATGACGATGTAGTCCTTGACCGCCTGCACGCGGGAGACGGGGACGCGGAATCGACCTCGGTCGTCCTGTTCGAACGCGAACTGTCCCGGGCGAACCTCGTCGTTCGGGGAGACGAGCAAGTCGTGTAGCGCGCCGGTCTTCAAGTCCATCGTGATGTTGTACAACTGTCCTAGCTCGGTTCCGTCCGAGCCCATGACGGCCTTCCCCGAGAGGTTTTCGGCGAGTATGTCGGCCATGCAGGTGCATACCGTGTAGCCCCACATAAACTCCACGGGCCGTCTGACGACCGGCCGACGAATCCGGCGGCGAGGACCGCCGAGCGCTCGAGCACCCCGAACCGTGCTATCAGTCCCCGAGGGAGCGGAAGACGCCGTTTCCGACGCGAACGCCGCCCGGACGTGACGATGGACTTAACTGCGATCCCGAACAGGCTACGGACAAGAGAACTTCTCCGGGGTGATTCTTCATGTCTGACACAGACTCCGACGCCGACGCGAACTCAGCCGCAGAACCGAACACGCTCCGCACCCCCATCGTCGCCGTTCTCGGGCACGTCGACCACGGGAAAACGACCCTGCTCGACAAGATACGCGGCTCCGCCGTCAGCGAGGGCGAGGCGGGCGCTATCACCCAGCACATCGGCGCGACGGCCGTCCCCTTGGAGACGGTGTCCGAGATGGCGGGCAGTCTCGTGGACCCCAGCGACTTCGACCTGCCGGGACTGCTGTTCATCGACACGCCGGGGCACCACTCCTTTACGACGCTGCGGTCCCGCGGCGGCGCACTCGCCGACATCGCCATCGTCGTCGTGGACGTCAACGACGGGTTCCAACCGCAGACCATCGAGGCCCTCGACATCCTCAAGCGGACGGGCACGCCGTTCGTCGTCGCCGCGAACAAGATAGACACGACGCCCGGGTGGAACCCCCACGAGGGCGCGCCCATCCAGCAGACGTACGAAAAGCAGTCGCAGAACGCCAGCCAGCGACTCGACTCGAACCTCTACGAGATAATCGGGAACCTCTCGGACGAGGGGTTCTCCGCGGACCTCTACTGGCGCGTCCAGAACTTCCAGAAGAACGTCGGCGTCGTCCCCATCTCCGCCATCACGAGCGAGGGGATTCCGGACCTGCTCGCGGTGCTCATGGGCCTCTCCCAGCGCTACATGAAAGAGCAGATGGAGATAGACGTCGCCGGCCCCGGCGCGGGGACGGTCCTCGAAGTCAAGGACGAACGTGGGTTCGGGACGACGCTCGACGTGGTGCTGTACGACGGGACCATCGCCGAGGACGACACCGTCGTCGTCGGCGGGATGGACGGCCCCATCGTGACGGACGTGCGGGCCCTCCTGCAACCGCGCCCGAACGCCGAGATTCGGACCGAGAAGCGCTTCAACAAAGTGGACTCCGTCACCGCCGCCTCCGGTATCAAAATCGCCGCGCCGGACCTCGAACTGGCGATGGCCGGCGCGCCGATTCGCGTCGTCCGCGACCGAGAGCTAGACGACGTCATCGCGGAAGTCGAGGCCGAACTCGCCGAGATAGAGGTGGACACCGAGGAGGAGGGCGTCGTCGTGAAAGCCGACACCCTCGGCAGTCTCGAAGCGATGGCGAACGCGCTGAAGGAGGCCGAAGTGCCCGTCCTCCGCGCCGAAGTCGGCGACATCGCGCCGCGCGACGTGGCCATCGCCTCGACGGCCCGCGAGGACGAACACAAGGTCATCCTCGGCTTCAACGTGGACGTCCTGCCGAACGCGAAGAAGGAACTCGACGAGAACGACGTGCGCCTGTTCGACGACGACGTCATCTACCAGCTCATCGAGGACTACGAGGAGTTCGTCGAGGAGCGAAAACGCGCCCAACAGGAGACGGTGCTCGACAAGATAGTCCGGCCCTGCCGGTTCCGCATCCTCGAAGACCACGTGTTCCGGCAGTCGAGTCCGGCCGTCGTCGGCGTGGAGATACTCTCCGGGACCCTGAAAAACAACACGCACATCGCGAAGTGGGAGGGGAACGAACCGAAGCGCGTCGGTCAACTCTCCGGCATCCAACAACAGGGCGAGGACGTCTCGAAGGCCCGCGCGGGCAAGCGCGTCTCCGTCGCCATCGACGGGCCGACGGTCGGCCGCCAGATAGAGGAGGGCGACGAACTGTGGGTCCAACTCCCCGAGAAGCACGCGAAGATTCTCGAACAGGAGCTGTCCGACGACATCCCGGCGGACGAACTGGAGGCCCTCACGGGCTATCTCGATAAGCACCGCCAACGCGACCCCTTCTGGGGGAAGTGACGGCCTAACGGACGTACTCGTTTTTGTGCGTTCCGCGCGAACGCGCTCGCATGGTGTCCCGAGAGAACAAGGTCATACTGGGGTTCGGAGCGTTGGCGCTTCTCCTCTCGGCGGTCGGGTCGCAGTTCGTGTGGTGGAACTCGTGGATGTTCGTCGCCGTCGTCGTCGTCGTCGGCGTCCTGTTCCCGTTGGCCGTCAACGACGGCTTCGAGGAGGAGGAAGAAGAGGAGGCGGAGGAGTAGCGCGGACCCGCCGGCGGCGGCGTCCCCGTCACTCGAAACTGAACTCCGCGCCGCCGCAGTTCGGACACTCGTCGCGTCCCAGCGGCGTCGGGCCGAGCGATTCGAGGGCTAACAGTGCGAGTCCGCACTCAGCGCATCTGACGTTCTTCGGCACCGTCCTACGTCACACCCTGACGGCGTCGCCGCCGGACGAGTTCCCGAGCTTGCGGACGCGAACGTTGCCGTCGCCGTCGACGGTAACGTCGTAACCGAGGTAGGTGAAGGAGATCTCGGCCACACCGCCGAACGCGACGAGCTGTTCGAGGGCGTCGGGGTCGACGGACTCGTACAACGGCGGCATCGAGAGCACGTCCGTCCCTTCGCGGTCCGCAACCGAGATGAGAATACGTTCGGTGACGCTGTCGGCGGCGTCTGCGCGGAGAGAATTTCGAGTGTAGACCATCGCCTCTTCGTACGCCACTAGAGTATAAAAACGTGACTGACAATATAAAAGAGATTAATTTTCCTCAATTCTCATCCAGTATTAATCGTCGGACGCGAGTTCCGACGAGAATCCGCTGAACGCCTGTCGATGGTGGTCCGAGATGAGGTGTTCCCGCTCGATTCGGAGTCCGAGGTCCTCGATGTCGTAGGCGAGGTTGGTGACGTCGTCTTTGGCTCTCGCCGCCGCGATGACGTAGACGTTCTCGTTGCCGGTCATGAGGGAGATGACTTCGACGACGCCGGGGTACTTCCGAACGTCGGCGGCCAGTCGGGCGCGTTCGGCGACGCGCGCCGTGCAGACGAACATGAACAGGTGCTGAATCCCCGCGTTGTCGTAGTTGACGTTCGCCTGATAGTCCTCGATGATGCCCTCCTCCTCCATCTTCCGGATGCGGTTGCGGACGGTGTTGTCCGAGACGTCCACCGCGTCCGCGATGTCGGTTATCGCGCGCCGACCGTCGCGTTGGAGGTGAAATAGGATGGCTTGATCCACGACGTCCAGCGGAGACGGATCCATACCCCGCCTTCGCCCCTCCCGGACAAACGTGCTTCGGCGGGGCCGACCTCGAAGCGCCTCGTAAGTTATGGAGACGTTCGGCGGATAGGCTATCGCGGTTCGGAGTAATATTTACTACGGAGCCGTCCATACGTTACGTCGGAGGTGAGTTACATGAGCACGAGACAGACACCGACCGGTGAAGCGATAGTACCGACGTTCGAGTCGGAGTACGACGTTCTGCTGCTGTTGTTGCCGCTTCCGCTGATGCTGGGCGTGGTCGGTGCCGTGCTCACGTCCGTTCCGGTCGCCGTCGGCGCGGGCGTCGGCGGTCTCCCCTCGGCGGCGTTGCTCGCCTACGGCCTGTTCGTGAAGCCGCCGATGCCCGACCGCCTCGGCCGACGCGGATGAGGCCGCGACCGCTCGGTACGGTCGCGATAGAACCGTCTCGTTCGAGCGTCGCTCTCTCGGTTTTCGCAGAATAGCGTGACGCGTTCGTCGCGCGGAGACGCCTCAGCGAGCGGTCGGCGTGAGTTCGTCGCCGACTGCGTTCATGACCTGAAACGCCGCGGAGGCGGCGAGTCCGCGAGCCACTTCGTCTCTGTCGTCGTCGGTGAGACCCGACTCCAAGTCGTTCTCGTCGGGGGTGAAACCGGCGCTGACCGGCCGGCCGACGGGCGGGTGGACGGCCACCGTCGCCTGCGGACCGTTGCTGCCGTAGGAGAGTTCCGACCCGATGGCGTACCCCTCCGGAAGATACGACTGCGTGCGGGAGACGATTCCCGCGACGGCCTCGCGCAGCGTCCGGACCTGTTCTGTCGAGAGGTCGTCCTCGCTCGGACGGCCCGCATCGACGACGCCGGGAGAACCCGCGTAGGGGTTGTTTCCGTTCATGAGGATAAGTCACTCTTCATAAGCGTAGTACGCTGATAAAGCCGTCGAAGGGTGCGAAACTCTATCACAGTATCGGCTCGCTCTCGCCGTAGGCGGCGACGGTGACCGCCGTGGTGTACCCCTCGCCGTCGGCCTCCGCGGCGGTGATAACGACGCGTTCGTCGTCGAACTCCCACTCGCGGAGGCCGCGGCCCGCCGCCAACCCGTCTTCGACCGCCCGCCGGACCGCCTCGGGGTCCTCGCCCGACGCCTCGTAGAAGAGGCCCGGTCCCGGTCCGGTCGCCCACCCGAGTCCGGCGGCGACGGTGCCCTCCTCGGCCGTCGTCGCCCGCGCCTGCACGACCGTCAGGCGATTGCCCGCCGGGCCGAGGTTCGGCGCGGTGTCGACCTCCTCGACGGACGCGCCCTCGGGGACGATGGAGGAGACGGTGACGAGGTTGTAGTTGTGCACGTTGGCCGCGGCCAAGGCGGCGTCGTACGACGCCATCTTGGTGGGCGCAGTGCCCACGCCGCGAACCACGTAGATTGTGCTCATCGTCGGAGAACGGCGGCGCGGGAAATAAGGAGTTACGAAAGTAAGGCGTCGGGAGTCAGTACTGGTAGTCGGTGTGGCCCGGAAGCGTCGTCGAGTCGTCGGTGGATTCGAGTTTCTCGTAGGCGGCCTCGAAGTCCGCGCGGGTGACCTCCGTCCGTTCGTCGCGGATGGCGAACATCCCCGCCTCGGTGGCGAGGGAGGCGATGTCCGCGCCGGAGTAGTCCTCCAGTTTCTCCGCGAAGTCCGCGAAGTCCACGTCGTCGGCGACGTTCATGTCGCGGGTGTGAATCTCCAGGATCTTCTGGCGACCCTCCGGCGCGGGCTTGGGCACCTCGATGAGGCGGTCGAACCGACCGGGGCGGAGGATGGCCTCGTCGAGCATGTCGAAGCGGTTCGTCGCGGCCATGATGCGAATCTCGCCGCGGTCGTCGAAGCCGTCCATCTCCGAGAGCAACTGCATCATCGTCCGTTGGACCTCCGCGTCGCCGGACGTCTTCGAGTCCGTCCGCTTCGAGGCGACGGCGTCTATCTCGTCAATGAAGATGACGGCGGGTTCGCGGTCCGCGGCGAGTTCGAACAGGTCGCGGACGAGGCGGGAGCCCTCGCCGATGAACTTCCGGACGAGTTCCGACCCGGCCATCTTGATGAACGTCGCGTCCGTCTCGTTGGCGACGGCCTTCGCCAGCATCGTCTTCCCGGTGCCCGGCGGGCCGTACAGGAGGACGCCGGACGGCGGGTCGACGCCGACTTCCTCGAACATCTCGGGGTTCTTGAGGGGGTCCTCGACCGCTTCGCGGACCTCCCGGACCTGTTCGTCGATGCCGCCGATGTCCTCGTACCGGACGTCGGGCGACCGGTCGACCTCCATCGCCTGCGCGCGCGAGTCCGTCTCGTCGTCCAACAGCGTCTGGATGGCGAAGGAGTCGTTGATGGCGACGCGGTCGCCGGACTCGACTTCGGCATCGAGGTGCGGCGAGGCGTCGGTCAGCACCTCCTGGTTGTTACCGTGCTGTTTGATGACGACGCCGTCGTCGGTCACCTCTTCGACCGTCGCGACGTACAGCGACGACGTTTTCAGCGCCTCGTTGCGGTTCTTCAGCTGTTCGACTTCCTCCTTCAACTCCTCGCGTCTGTCGAGCGCCTCCGAGAGTCGGTCGTCGAGCTCGTCGTTCACCGCGACGAGACGCTCGAAGTGCTGCCTGATAGCCGACAGGCGCTCGGCCTCGGACATCTCCGGGTCGAGGTCCAGACGAGGGCGTTCAGGGAGAGAGGGGCTTCTGGACATCAGTTGCACAACCTTTGGAGTCGCGCGTAAATGTGCCTTTGGGTACCCCAAGTCGTTTGTGGCGGCCTATTTCGACGGAGAACGCGCAGGAAAACGGGACATTCGCAACCCGCCGGACGGGGACGTGTCGAACGCGCGTCAAGAACCGCGGGACGGGTCGTCGGCCCGGCGAAACGCCGACCGGACGGCGCTCTCTCCGGGTCGTCCACCGGAACGACGCGGGGACTCAATTGATTCTTCGCGCGCGTACCCAGAGAAGTAACGAACCACGCGGACGCGGTCGATAATCCACGGATCGGGAACTCGTCGGCGACGGCCGCCGGGTTCGGCGTCTCGAAGAACGTCGGTCGGGAGCGTTCGGGGTCGAGGCTCAGTCCACGCGTTCGCCCTGATACGACCCGTCGTACGTCCCCTCGTGGTCGGCCTCGGCGAGAACTAGCTGCGCGACGCGCGCGCCGCGTTCGAGTTCTATCTCGTGGTGAACCTCCAACAGGCCCTCGCCCTTCCCCTCGTATCCGGCGTCCCAGACGGCGGTGTCGAGCATGCAGGAGTTTCGCATCAGCGACGAACGGGGGTAGAGAAAGCCGACGTGTCCCTCGGGGATGCGGATGGTCTCGGCGTACTGGAGGACGTACCCGCCGGGCGAGAGGTGGTAGACGCCATCTTCGGTGTCCAGTTCCCGCCTCTCGCCGATTCGTTTCCCGTCCACGCCGATTCTCCCGGGTTCGACCTGTTCGAGGACGGCGGCGACGGTCAGGTCCACGCCGTTCGGTTGCACCTGCGAGTCGTCTATCGGGTCGATGCGGTCCGCGACGAATCCTCCGGAGCGAAACATAGCGGGAGAGTCTCGGCGACCGAAAAAGCGCTGTCGTTGTCTCCGCGACAGTCATATCAGCCTGAAGATACAAAAAATCGAACGACGGAGGCGTTGTTCATGATTGTCGTAGATATTCTTCTTATGCGTATAAGGAACATACCTCTATCCTCAAACACGCGGGATTTATAATCGTAGACGGCCGACTCCGACACGTTATGGGACAGACGCTTACTGAAAAAATACTCGACGACCATCTCGTCGAGGGCGAGCTCGAGCCCGGCGAGGAAATCGGAATCGAAATCGACCAGGTCCTCACGCAGGACACCACGGGGACGATGGTCTGGCTCCAGTTCGAGGCGCTCGGCCTCGACGAACAGCAGACCGAACTGGCCGCGCAGTACTGCGACCACCAGACGTACCAGTTCGACTTCAAGAACACCGACGACCACCGCTTCCTCCGCTCGGCGGCGGGCACGTACGGTGCGCACTTCTCCCGACCGGGCAACGGTATCTGCCACAACGTCCACAAGGAGAACTTCGCCGCGCCCGGAAAGACGCTCCTCGGCTCCGACTCTCACACGCCGACGCCCGGCGGCCTCGGCGAACTCGCCATCGGCGCCGGTGGCCTCGACATCGCAGTCGCCATGGGCGGCGGCGCGTACTACGTCGAGATGCCGGAAGTCGTCAACGTCCGCCTCGAAGGCGAACTGCCCGACTGGGCGTCCGCGAAGGACGTCATCCTCGAGATGCTCCGTCGCCTCTCCGTGAAGGGCGGCGTCGGCAAGGTGTTCGAGTACACCGGCCCCGGCGCGGAGTCGCTCTCGGTGCCCGAGCGTACCACCATCACCAACATGGGGACGGAACTCGGCGCCACCTCGTCCATCTTCGAGACGGACGAGAAGACGAAGGACTACCTCGCCCGACAGGACCGCGAGGACGAGTACGTCGAACTCAAGGCCGACGAGGACGCCGAGTACGCCGACGAAGTCGTCATCGACCTCTCGGAGATCGAACCGCTCATCGCCAAGCCGTCGATGCCCGACAACGTCGTCCCCGTCCGCGAAGTCGAGGGGACGGAAGTCGACCAGGTCATCGTCGGTTCCTGTACCAACGGCGGCTACGAGGACATCCTCCCGGCCGCGAAGATGGTCAAGGGCCGCGAAGTCGCAAAGAGCACCGACCTCATCGTCGCGCCCGGTTCGAAGCAGGCCAGCGAGATTCTCGCCCGCGAAGGCTGGACCGCCGAGATGATGGCGGCCGGCGTCAACGTCTCCGAGGCGACCTGCGGGCCGTGCATCGGCATCGGCCACGTCCCGGCTTCGGACTCGGTCTCCGTCCGGACGTTCAACCGCAACTTCGAGGGTCGCTCCGGCATCGAGGACGACTCGGTCTTCCTCGCCTCGCCGCAGGTCGCCGCCGCGGCCGCGCTAAAGGGCGAGATCGTCGACCCCCGCGACCTCGCGGACGAACTCGACGACCTGGAAGCGCCCGGCGTCGAACTCCCCGACCAGTACGACGCGTCGAAGGCGGACCTCATCGCGCCCGACGAGGCCATCGACGACGAACTCATCAAGGGCCCCAACATCGGCGAAGTGCCGCTGAAGGACCCCCTCCAAGCGAACATCGAGGGTGAGGCGCTCCTGAAGATGGAGGACAACATCACGACGGACCACATCATCCCGGCGACGTCCGACATCCTCAAGTTCCGCTCGAACATCGAGCGTCTCTCTGAGTTCACGCTCTCGCGCGTCGACGACACGTTCGCTCAGCGCGCGAAGCAGGCCGACAGCGGCTTCCTCGTCGCGGGCGAGAATTACGGTCAGGGATCCTCCCGGGAACACGCCGCGATGTGCCCGATGTACCTCGGCATCGAGGGCGTCCTCGCGCAGTCATTCGCGCGCATCCACAAGGCGAACCTGTTCAACTTCGGCATCGTCCCCCTCGCCATCGACGAGGAGACGTACGAGAAGATAGAGCAGGGCGACGACATCGCAATCGTCGACGACGTCGCCGAAGCCGTCGAATCCGGTCAGGAAGAGTTCACGGTCCGCGTGAACGACGACTGGGAGGCGACGGCGACGCTCGACGCGTCCGAACGCGAACGTCACATCCTCACCGCCGGCGGCAAGCTGTCGCTGACGAAGCAGCAGAACGAGGAAGACTCCTCCGGCGGCGCCGCGCCCGCGGACGACTGAACTCCCGTTCCGCGCCGACCATCGTCCCATTCTTTCGGTTCTCTTCCGGTAGCGTCCGGTCCGTCTCGTCCGTTCGACTCCCCCGCCGTCGTCCCCGGAGTCGTCGCGTTTTTGCGCCCGTCTCGCGTACGTGCCGACAGTGAACGAGAGGTCACGGGACCCGGACGGGACCGACCGGAACGCGCGGGCCGACGGGTCGGGCCCGGACGCCGCCGCGCCGGAGAACACGGTCGTTCGGAGGGCGACGCGGTCGGACCTCCTCGACGTCTACCGCATCGAGAAGAGCTCGTTCTCCCAGCCGTGGCCCTACTCGGCGTTCGAGACGTTCCTCGACGAACCGGGCTTTCTCGTCGCCGTCCGCGGGGCGGCGGTGGTGGGCTACGTCGTCTCGGACGTGATGCCGAACCACGGGCGGGGTATCGGACACGTCAAGGACATCGCCGTCCGCCCCGACGCGCGCGGGGCGGGACTCGGCCGCTACCTCCTCGAACGCGCCCTCGTCGCGTTGGCCATCGACGGCGCGACGCTCGTAAAACTGGAGGTGCGCATCGGCAACGAACCCGCGATATCGCTGTACCGCGACGTTGGGTTCGAGCCGGCGCGCCGCGTCCCCGGCTACTACGCCGACGGCGAGGACGCGTTCCTGATGGTGTTAGACCTCGACGCGTGGCAGGCCTGAGCGGATCGACGCCGCGCGACTCGCCCCGCCGGGCGATAAGGTGATACCCCCGCGTAGCCGACGAGCATCTAGTGACCGACAGGAACACCATCCTCGTCGTCGGCGACCCGCCCGCCCTCTTCGGCGCGGCGTTCGACGCCGTCCTCGGAGATCCGACCCTCTGGCGGGCGTCGGCGGACGACGCGGCGGCGCGCGTCGGCGACGTGGACGAGGGACGAGTAGACTGCATCGTCGGGGCCGTGCCGCCCGAGGCGCGAGCGAAGCTGGTCTCCGACGTGCGGGAACGGGAGCCGGGGCTGCCCGTCATCCTCGTCGTGGACCCCGACGAGGAGGAGGGCGGCCGGGAGGCGTTCGACGCCGGGGCGACGGACTATCTCGCCGCGCGCGGCACCGACGCGGAGGCGACGTGGCTGGCGCACCGCGTTCAGGCGGCCGTCGAGGCCCACCGGAGCGACCGAGAGCGGACGCGCCGCATCGCCCAACAGTACGTCATCTCGGACCTCGGCGCGTTCGCCCTCTCGGGGCCGACGTACGAGCGACTGTTCGAGGAGACGGTCGAACGACTCGCGGCGGCGTTGGACGCGGCGTACATCGCGGTCGGTCGGCACCGCCCGTCCGTCGGCGACGTGGAACTGCTCGCCGTCGAGGGGTGGCCCCAAAGTTACGTCGGCGGCGTCTCCCTCGGACCGGGCACGCACGCCGAACGGACGCTGTGGGCCGACGGCGCACTCGTCTCCGACAGGGTGTTCCTCGACGACCGCTTCGACTCCAGCGCGTTGGAGGACTCCGCGAACATCCAGAGCGGACTGAGCGTCGCCATCGAGGGACGCGACGGGCCGTGGGGCGTCATCACGGCGCACTCTGAGAAGCCGGGGATGTTCGACGAGACGGACGGGCGCTTCATCGAGAACATCGCGAGGCTCGTCGGCGCGGCCATCGAACGGCAGACGCTCCGCTCGACGCTCGAAGAGGTGTTTGAGCGCATCGGGGAGGGCGTCTACGGCCTCGACGAGGAGTGGCGGATAACGTCCGCGAACCCGAAGGCGGCCCGCCTCCTCGGCGCGGAGTCCGAGGACGTGGTCGGCCGGAGCGTCTGGACCCTCTTCGAGGACGACTACGTCCGCGCGCAGTACGAACGCGCCCGCTACAAGCGCGAACCGACGACGTTCGAGGCGGTGTACCCCCCGACGGGCGCGTGGTACGAACACCGGGTGTACCCGTCTCGAAACGGCGTCTCCGTCTACCTGACCGACGTAACCGAACGGCGGGAGCGCGAACTCGAACTGCTCCGCTACGAGTGGATGGTCGAGACGGCCGACGACGGCGTGTACGCCCTCGACGACGAGTTCCGCTTCGTCGAGGTGAACCAGGGGTTCGCCGACCTGTTCGGCCGGAGCAGGGAGGAACTGCTGGGGACGGCCGGCACGGACATCATGGACGAGGAGACGGCCGAGAAGATAGCGGAGCTGCGCCGGCAGTCCGCCGAGACGGGGGAGGCCGCCACCGTCGAGTTCCCGTTGGACCGACCGGACGGCAGTTCGGTCTGGATAGAGACGCGGTTCTCAGCGCTGTTCGAGACGGACGACGACGGCGAACGGCGGTTCGTCGGCACGGTCGGCATCTCGCGCGACGTGTCGGCGCGCCGGCGGCGCGAACGGTTGCTCACCACCCTGCAGGAGCACACGCGGTCGCTGACGCGCGTGACCGACTACGACGCGGCGGTCGAGCTGACGGTCGAAGCCTGCGAGGACCTCTTCGAACCGCTCTCCGTGGACTTCTTCGAGTACGACCCCGGAGAGCGGACGCTCCGCCCGCACCCGGCGTCGGACGCCGACCCGGACGAACTGGTCGCCCCCGGCGGGAACCCGTGTTGGCGCGCGTTCGCCGAGGAGAAGACGGTCATCGTGGACAGCGGAACCGGATGCGGACGGAACCTCGTCGCGGAGGCGGTGGGGCAGTACGGCGTCCTCTCCGTCGAGATGGACCGCGACACAGTCACCGACGAGTCGGGCACGGACGTGTTCCGACTGCTGGCCTCCACGATGAGCGAGATACTGTCCGTCGTCGAGGCGGAGGCCGCCCTCGGCGACAGGGACCGCAGGCTGGAGTCGCAGAACGAGCGCCTGACGAAGCTGAACCGCATCAACCGGACGATACGCGAGGTGACCGGAGCGGTCGTGCAGGCGGCGACGAGCGAGGAGGCCGCCGCCCGCGCCTGCGAGCGATTGGCCGATGCGCGACCCTACCGGTTCGCGTGGTTCTGCGAGATGGACGCCGCGACGGGGTCGCCGACGCCGACGACGACGAGCGGCGTCGAAGACGGCTACGCGCACCGCCTCGGCGAGGTCCTCTCGACCGACCCGTTCCCGGAAATCGTCGCCAACGCCGTCGAGAGCCTCTCCCCCGCGGTGGTGAAGAACGTGGTGGACGCGCCGGGGTGGGAGGCCCACAGGCGCGACGCCCTCTCGTACGGCTTCCAGTCTCTGGCCGTCGTCCCCGCGGGGGAGAGTCGCCTGCTCGTCGTCCACGGGACGGACGCCGACGCGTTCGCCGAGGAGGACGGCGAGATGCTGGCCGAACTCGGCGCGACGCTCGGAAACGTCATCGACCGACTCGGTCGGTCGCAGGCGATGCTCGCCGACCGGCGCACGGAGATCGAACTCGCGGTGACCGACGAACGGCAGTCGCTGCTCGCCCTCGCCCGCCAGACGGGCCGGGAGGTTCGCGTCACGGGCGTGATTCCGACCGCCGACGGCCGCTACCGGACGTTCGTCCAGACGCGGGCCGACCGCGAGGCGGTCGAAGAGGCGCTTCCCGCGGGGACGTCGCTCACGGAGCTCACCGACGGCGACGACGACGACGACCACCGCTACGAGATGCAGTTGCCGGACCGGGCGTCGTTCGAGGTGCTGTACGCCGGCGGCGGGCGACTGCGCGAGATGACGGCGACGGAAACCGCCTGTCGGGTCGTCGTCACCCTCCCCGAGAACGTCAACGTCCGCTCCGTGGTGGACGCGTTCTCGGCCATCCACCCGGAGACGACGCTCGTCTCGAAGCGCACCGTGACGAACCCGATAGAGACCGAAGACGGGTTCCGCGCGCGCCTCGAAGACGAGTGGACCGAGCGACAGAAGGAGGCGATAAGCGCCGCGTACCACGGCGGCTTCTACGAGTGGCCACGCCGCACCACCGCGACGACGTTGTCGGGCGTATTCGGCATCTCCTCGCCCACGTTCCAGTACCACCTCCGGGCCGCCGAGCGAAAGTTGGTCCGGACGGCGTTCGCGTGATCGGCGGAGAGGTACTATTCGAATAGAGTCGTCAGACGCGCTCGCACTACTATAGTAGAGGCGAGGACTAAGCCCAATGGAGGACTACTGAGAGTAACGGTTGCGGTCGGTACAGCAAATAATTGGCATACACATGGACGAAAAACGAGTCATAGGGGAACGAGTCGAACCGTACGAACGAAACGGCAGCGAGGAGCCGGTCGTTTTGCGACACGACTGGGAGGGCGCGACCGGCATCGCGGTCACCGTCGCGCGCGCGGTGGCGGAGGCGTGGACCGGCGACCAGACGGACGCGCTCTCGCTTCCGCCGGTCGGGTCCGTCGTCGACACCGACGCGCTCGAACGCCTTTTCGAGTCTCTCAACCGGAACCCTCCGGTCCGGAACCGCGACGAGAGCGAACTCGCCGTCGTCCAGTTCGGATACATCGGATACGAGGTCAGCGTGCGCGAAGACGGCCAGGTGACCGTCGAAGAGCCGCCGTACTGACCCCGTCGCCGAACGCCGGTAGCGGCCCGCCGGACTTCGTTCGGCGACTCGTTCTCCTCGACCCGGTTCGACCGCACGACCCTTGTACGACGGTCGCCAACGGACGACCATGGGGTACGCCTGCCCGGTCTGCGACACGCCGCAACGAGACGCAGAGCACCTCGCGAACCACGTCGCCTTCACCGCGATGCTCCACGGCGACGAACACGAGACGTGGCTCGACGAACACGTCCCCGAGTGGAGTTCGACGAACGCGGACGAACTGGGTCCGGTCGTCGCCGAGTACGCCGAGGAGACGGAGTACGAGGAGGTGTTCGAGGACACCGTCCACGACCACGGCGGACGCGGCCGCACCGGAGGCGACCACGGGTCGCCCTTCGAGGGAGGAGCCGAGACGAACCCCGGATTCAACGCGGCGGCGGCCGCCGGAATGGGCGGCGAAACGCTCGACGACGAGGCGCGCGCCGTCCTCGAAGAGGCGAAGGAACTGACGGAGCAGATGCGCGCGGAACGCGTCGCGGACGAGGACGAGGGCGAGACGGACGACGAGTGACCGTCGGCGCGGACGCGAGGCGGCCGACGCGGACGAACTCTTCTCTCGGCGCACCGCCCGCGGCGTCGAACGCGACGGAAAGCGGTTAGTGACCGCGCGGGAGACGAAGATGCATGGAGACCGAAGGGAGCCTCGAACCGGAGAGCGAGTCGGCCGCCGAGGCGGCGTTCGAGTCCGCCGGACCGACCGCGCAGTCGGTCGTCCGCGAGGTGGCGAAGGCGATGGAGTTCGATCGCGAGGAGTACCGCGAACGGGTGACCGGCGACGTGGTCGAGACGGCCCGGAACGTGCTGTTCGCGGAGCGACTCGCCGTCACCGTCGGCGCGCGCGAGGAGTTCGACGCGTGGTGCGAGGACCACCCGGAGTACGAGGTGACCGAACTGGGGAGTCCGTCGGTCGAACGCGTCGCCTGGCACGCCGCGCCGTTCGCCGGCGAAGTCGTCGCCGCCACGTTCCAGAACGAACGCGAGGCGGCCGTCGGAACGCTCCGCAGACGGGCGTTCGCCCGCCTCTATCGCCCGCGGTTCCAGGGGTCGGACGACGCCGGTGAGAACGAGGCGACGGACGACGCCCGATCCGCGTAGCCGCGAGTGGAACTAAGGGCGCGCGTCTCCGAGTGACGGCCGACATGGCCGAAGACGGACGGAGACACGAATCGTTGGCGGACCCGGAGTGGCCCGTCGTGGAGTCGGAGACGGAGTACGAGACGCCCTGGTACACCGGCGGGTACGACTTGGTGGAGCAACCCGACGGGAGCACGAACCGCTACTACTGGGCCGAACTGGCGACGGCGGTGGTCGTCGTCGCCGTCGAGGACGGGCAACTGCTGTTCGTCGAGCAGTACCGACCGACGGTGCGGGAGACGCAGTTGGAACTCCCGGCGGGCATCGTCGAGGAGGGCGAGTCCTACACCGCGGCGGCGGCGCGCGAACTCCGCGAGGAGACGGGCTTCGACCCCGCCGGAACGTCGGTCCTGCAGGACCTGTGGTGTTCGACCGGCCTCCTCCGGCACCGGCGCGCGTACGTCTTCGCGGAGGGTCTCACCCCGGTCGAACCGGAGTTGGACGAAAACGAGTTCCTCTCGGTCCGGTCCGTCCCCGTCGAGGAGGCGCTTTCCGTCGCGCGGGAGAGCCCGACGAACGACGCGACGGTCGAAGGCGTCCTCCTCGCCCGCGAGGAGGGACTGCTGTAGAACTGCGCGGAAACGAACGAGGGCGGCGAGAGGAGGACTTTTACCCCGCGACCGGCTTCTCGCGGATATGGACGGCGAAATCGACCCAGCAGAAGTCGAGACGCTCCTCGACGACGAGGACCCGCCGCGGGTCGTCGACATCCGCTCGCCCGGCAAGTTCTCCCGCGGGCACATCCCGGGGAGCCTCAACATCCCCTTCGGGGAACTGCCGACGCGCGTCGCCGAGATAGGCGACGCCGACCGAATCGTCACCGTCTGCCCACACGGCCAAGCGAGCGTGCAGGCCGCCCGCCTCATCAAGTCCTACGAGGGCACGGCGGACGCGCGCGTCGAGAGCATGGCCGGCGGACTCACCGAGTGGGACGGCCCCCTCGAAACGCGAAGCGAGACGGCCGACCCCGGCGCGAACGCCGACGAAGGACCGGAAGCCCCGTTCTGACGCGCGACTCGCCGTTCGACCGGCGTGCGCCCTCGGCGATAGATTCCGCGAAAACGGTGCGACCGCCCCTCGCTCCCGGGCGAACGGTCCGACCGCTGGCAAGGGGGGAGACGCTCCGAAAACGGCTCGACGCCGGACTGGGATTAGAGGACGGTCACGCGACGTTGAAGCCCTTCTCGCGGAGGAAGTCCTCCACGCGGCCGGTGTGGTTACCTTGGAGTTCGATGGAACCCTCTTCGACCGTGCCACCGCAGGCGAACTTCGACTTCAGGTCCGAAGACAGGCTGTCCATGTCCACGTCTTTGGGGTCGAACCCTTCGATGACCGTTACCTCTTTTCCGTAGCGACGCTCGTCGATGCGGATGGCTATCTCCTGAGACTCCTTGGCCACGTCTTCGCAGACGCAGAGTTCCTCAGGCAGCCCGCACGTCGAGCATACTTCCGACATTACGAGTTGAACGTACAAGACCGGGATATTAAACAGTATCGGGAACTCACCTCGCGCCGCACCGCCGTTCGGTCGTTCGGTTTTCGCCGCGCCGACGGACGCGACGGGGCGCGGACCTGTCAGCGGACCGCCTCAGTTCCGCCGGAGGCGACCGAGAACCGGCGTAGACTCCTTCACTAAGCGGTCTACGACGGCTATCGCCTCGTCCGCCTCCGCGCGGGTGACGCCGTCGCCGTACCGGGCGCGTTCGTACGTCTCGCTCACCCGGCGGGCGTCGTCGTCCAGCCCGACCCTGCGGAGCGACGAGACGTAGTCCCGCGGCGTCTCGCCGGTCCGCCGCGCCCGGTACCGCCGTTCGAGGAGGTATTCGAGCCGTCGGTACGCGCGGACGGCGTCCTCCGACGGGTCGTCGTGCGCGCCCTGGTACCTGAGCCAGACGAGGCGGTACGCCCGTCCGGCGACGCCCGTTCGTCGGGCCCCCGCGACGAGTCCGGCGAGGGCGACGAGTCCGAGCGCGAACGTCCGCCCCGGCGGCAGACTCGGGATGGGCGAGTTCCCGCCCGGTTCCGTCGTCGAGGTTTCGACGCCCGGCACCGCGTCGGGCGACGGGGTGACGCCGCCGGCGTTCTCGTCGTCCTCCGCGACGGTGGGCGTGGGCGTCTCGGAGTCCGACGCGTCGCCGGGGGCGGCGTCGGTGTCGGTGGTGGCGGGCACCTCCGTCGGCGTCGGCGTGGCGGTGCGCTCCGTCGCCTCCGTATCGACGCCCTCCTCGCCGTTCTGCCGCGCCTCCGTGAGGCGGGTGGACTCGGCCGTCTCCCGCGGCGTGGACGGCGTGGGGTCGAAGCGGACCCAGCCGACGTCCTCGAAGTACACCTCGACCCACGCGTGGGCGTCGAGGCCCCTGACGACGTACTGGCCCTCGCCGGTCCGTTCGCCGGGCGTGTACCCGGTGACGAAGCGGGCGGGGACGCCCTCCGAGCGCAGGAGGACGACCATCGTCGTGGCGTAGTAGACGCAGTACCCCGCGTCCATCTCGAACAGGAACGCGTCGGCGGTGTTGCCCGACGGTTGGCTGACCGACAGCGAGTAGCGCTTGTTCTCTTCGAGGTACGCCTCGATGGCGCGGGCCTTGTCGTAGGGGTTGTCCTCGTCGCCGGCTATCTCGTCGGCTTTCTGTCGGACGCGGTTCGGAGTGCTGTCGGGGAGTTGGAGGTACTGCTCCTCTATCACCTCGGGGTAGTCGGTTCCGGACCGGCGGAGTTCCTCGGTGGTGTAGAGCGGCATCTGGCTGGTGACGGTGTACTGCTCGCCGGAATCGAGCGACCGCGTCGGCCTGAGGTTCCCCTGTTGGGTCACCTCGGCGTCGGACGCCACGTCGCCGTCGAGTTCGACGGGCCGCCACGCCGCGGGGAGGATGGAGATGGTGTCCTTCGCGGTCACCGTCTGCTCGACCGTCCGGGACGCGCCGGGCGGCCCGCGCAACCGCCCGGAGTAGGGGTCGGTGCTGCCGGTCCGAACCCATCCGTCGCCCGTGTACCGGTCGTACGCCGCGGTCTCCCAGTACGACGGTTCGGAACTGTTGACGGTGAACCGGACCTTCGGCGACAGGCGGATGCTGCCGACCACGCCGATGCGGTCCTGCGCGTCCACGAGGTTCGCCTCCATCGTGGGCGATCCGCGGTTCGGGAGGAGGGGCGCGCCCTCCGCGCCGGGGACCACCGAGACGGTCGCCGCGGAGACGATCATCGCGGCCAAGAGTATCGTCATCACGTCGACCTGCGCGACGCCCGCGCCGTACCGTTCGAACGTCGCCGCCGCGACGGCGACGGTGCCGCCGACGACGCCGACGAGCGTCGTCAACTGCCCGGCGTCGCCCGTCAGGACGAACAGGGAGAGGGCGACGCCGCCGACGGCGACGGCGGCGACGTAGCGCCGCCGCAGCGCCAAGTACCACGAGAGGAACACCGGACCGGGGGTGATGGCCATCGCCCAGACGCTCGCCCCGGTCAGTCGCAGGACGGAGAGGCCGGTGAGGAGCGCGACGGTGTCCGCGAGGATTCGCCCGGGCGTGAGCAGTTCGAGTTGGCTCCGCGGCAGGGAGAACACGTAGAGGCCGAACCCGCCGACGAGGAGGCCGACGGCGACGAGGGCGGCGACGCGCACGCCGAGGAAGCGGCCGAACAGCGTCGCCAAGAGGAAGGCCCCGGCGGCGATGCCGAGGAAGGCGGTCCGACCGCCCACCACGTCCGTCACGTGATAGAGGACGCTCAGGTACGCGCCGGTCAGGACGAGGATGCTGCTGAGTGCGAGGGCGCGCGCGCCGGGGGTGCGGTCCGCCGAGAGCGACCCGAGGCGGTCCCGCGTCTCGGCGCTCACGCCGTCACCTCCTCGAAGCGGGCGGTTCGGTTCGCGTCGCCGCCTTCGAATCCGGTCGCTTCGCCGGACTCGTCGCCGACGAGGCTCTCGAACGTCGTCTCCTCGCCGCCCACGACGACGGCGGTGTTCGACTCGCCGGCGCGGACCACCACGTCCGCCGACTCGTTGGGGACGCGGCCGCTCTCGGCGCGGGCGAGGTGTTCGAGGAGCGTCCGTTCGTCGCCGACGGGCGCTTCGACGACGCCCGAGGGCGTCGAGAGCGTCACCGGCACCCCGTTCCGGACGAGGCGGACGGAGAGCGTCGCCGCCGCCTCGGCCATCCGGTCGCCCGCGGAGCGAACGCCGCCCGCGGACAGCAGGACGCTCTCCGTGTCGGACTCGGGGACGTACTCCTTGACGATGAGGTCGCTGCGCTTCGCGCTCGATTTCCAGTGGACGTCCCGGAGGGAGTCGCCGCGGGCGTACTCGCGGAGGTGGTCGAACTCGTCGCGGCGGTTCGACGGTTCGGGGTCGTGGAGCGACGAGAGGTCCTGCGTCGCGGAGCGCGTGAGTCGGCGGACGGGCGGGTAGACCACCACGGAGTCGGTTCCCCGGGCGACCATCTCGCGCTTCGCCAACCCGAGAACGTCCCGCGCGACGAGCGAGAGCGGTCCGATTTCGTGCTCGCCGCGCGTTCGGTACGTCACCCCGTACGAGACGGGCTCACCGCCGACGACGACGTCGAGCGTCGAGTCGCCGTCGAGTGCGGCGGGGAGTTCGTCCGTCACCGTCGCGGGGTAGCTCCGCTCGGACTCCAGAGAGAGCGTCACGGCGCCCGCGGTGCCGGGGAAGTCGGCGGCGGGCGTCCTGCGTTCGACGCGCGGCGGGTCGGCCCGGTACACCTGTACGGCCGCCGCCGCGAGGGCGACGACGGCGGGGAGGACCAGCGCGTTCAGCGCCCGCGGCCCGAACACCGCCGCGAGGACGACGCCCGAGGCGACGACAACGAGGAGCGCCACTCCGCGTCGAGTCGGGCGCATCGCTCACTCCACCGCGACCCTATCGAGCGCCTCGTCGATGAGCGACGCGCTCCGGTCGCCGCCGGTCCGAACGCGGTGTATCCAGACGGAGCGAACCTCCGTCTGCACGTCGTCGGGGACGACGTAGTCGCGGCCGTTCAAGACTGCGCGCGCCTGCGAGGCGCGGACGAGAGCGATAGCGCCGCGGGGACTGACGCCCAGATCCGCGTTCTGTCGGGTGTATGCGGCGAGTCGGGAGACGTACGACCGAACCGGTTCGCGGACGGTCACCCGCGAGACGGTCTGTTGGGCGCGGCGGACGTCGTCCGTCGAGGCGACGGGTTCCAGCGAGTCGATGGGGTGTTCGCCCGCGATGCGTCCGAGCAGTTCCGTCTCCTCGGTTTCGGAGGGGTAGCCGAGCCGTATCTTCTTCATGAAGCGGTCTATCTCCGCCACCGGGAGTTCGTACGTCCGGCCGGGTTCGACGTCGTTCTGGGTGGCGATGACGGTGAAGGGGTTCGGCACGGCGTGCGCCTCGCCGTCCACGGTGACCTGTTGTTCCTCCATGACCTCCAGAAGCGACGACTGCGTCTTCGGCGGCGCGCGGTTTATCTCGTCGCCGAGGACGACGTTCGCAAAGACGGGGCCCGGTTGGAACTCGAACTCGTTGGTCTTCTGGTTGAACACGCTGACGCCGGTGACGTCCGAGGGGAGGAGGTCGGGCGTGAACTGGACCCGCTTGAACGACCCGTCCAGCGACGTGGCCACCGACCGGGCGAGCATCGTCTTGCCCACGCCGGGAACGTCCTCCAACAGGAGGTGCCCGCGGGCGAGGAGGGTGATCAGGATGTGCTCTATCGCGTCCGACTGGCCGACGATGACGCGTTCGACGTTCTCGGTGATTCGCGTGGCGAGGTTCGACGCATCCTCCACGTCGAGCGTCGGTTTGAGGTCTGTCTCCGGTTCGGGTACTGCATCTGCGTCGGTCATGTGTCAAAGAGGACTGCGGGCGGACCAGAGGCCGCGACGGGCGTAGCGTCTCACCGCTACGCGGGGATGGTCCGCGCGCACGTGGAACGGAGTTGCATCCGAACGAACGTAACTTTGCTGGGCGCAGGCATCCGTCCTATCCGTCCGGCGGACGCTCTCGACGCGAGGAAGCTCGGAGACGGACGCCGTGTTCGCACGCTGTCCGCGCCGCGGTTCCCGTTCGCTTTTGTCCCTTCGTCGCCCTCGGTACCACATGGACGACGCGGACGGAACCGAGACGCACGCGGACGACGGGGCGAGTTCGCCGGACGCGGGCGCGTCGGACGAGGACCTCCGACCCGAGGGACCGCCGCAAAAACTGCTTGCGAACCGCGAGGAGTTGACGCCGATGCTGTCGCAGTATCTCGACCTCTGCGAGGCGCACCCCGACGCGGTCGTTCTCTTCCAGGTGGGCGACTTCTACGAGGCGTTCTGCGAGGCGGCGGAGATGGTCGCGCGCGTCTGCGAGGTGACGCTGACGAAACGCGAGGACTCCACCGGTCGGTACCCGATGGCCGGTATCCCCATCGACAACGCGGCGTCGTACCTCGAATCGCTCCTCGATTCGGGGTATCGGGTCGCGATCGCCGACCAAGTCGAGGACGCCGAGGAGGCGTCGGGACTCGTGGACCGCGCGGTGACGAACGTCGTCACGCCCGGCACCGTCGTCGAGGACGAACTGCTCGACGCCGCGACGGCGACGTACGTCGGCGCGGTGGCGAGAGAGAGCGACGGGCGCGGCGACGACACGTACGCGTTCGCCGCCCTCGACGTCTCGACGGGCGAGTGTCAGGTGACGAGCGCCGACCGACTCCGAATCGCGGAGGAACTGGAGCGACTCGAACCCGCAGAACTACTCTTCGGCCCCGGAGTCGCCCTCGACACGGAGTCGCTGGCGTTCGAGGCGATGGTCACCGACCACGACCCAGGGGCGTTCGACGCCGAGTCGGCCGCCGAGACGCTCTCCTCGTACCTCGCGAACCCCGAGGCGGTCCTCTCGAACCCGACGGAACGCCGGGCGTGCGGCGCGCTACTGGACTACGCCGAGTACACGCAGGGCGACGACGGCGCACTCGACTACGTCTCTCGGGTTCGGCGGTACGACCCCCGCCGGACCCTGCAGTTGGACGCGACGGCCCTGCGGAGCCTCGAACTGTTCGAGTCGCGGAGTCACCGGAGCGGCGATACGCTCGCGGACGCGGTGGACGAAACGGCCTGCGCCCTCGGGCGGCGGCGACTCGTCTCGTGGCTTCGGCGACCCCTCCTCGATAGATCGGAGATAGAACGCCGCCACGACGCCGTCGCAGAGTGGGTCGAACGGCCGATGGCGCGGGAGACGGTCCGCGACTCCCTGGCCGACGTGTACGACGTGGAACGACTCATCGCGCGCGTCTCCCGCGGCCGGGCGAACGCCCGCGACCTGCGCTCTCTGAAGGCGACGCTGGACGTGGTTCCGGACCTGAAGGACGCCATGTCCGAGGTGGAGAGCGACGCCCTCGTCTCGCTTCGGGAGTCGTTGGATGAACTCGAAGACGTGCGCGCCCTTATCGGCGACGCCATCCGGCCGGACCCGCCGCAGGAGGTGACCGAGGGCGGCGTCGTCCGCGAGGGGTTCGACGACGAACTCGACGAACTGCGCGCGACGGAGAGGGAGGGCCGCGAGTGGGTGGCGAACCTCGAAGAACGCGAACGGGAGCGAACCGGCATCGACTCCTTGGACGTGGGCTACAACCAGGTCCACGGCTACTACATCGAGGTGACGAACCCGAACCTCGACAGGGTGCCGGACGACTACACGCGGCGGCAGACGCTGAAGAACTCCGAGCGGTTCTACACGCCCGAACTGAAGCGCCGCGAGGACGAGATTCTCGGCGCGGCGGAGAAAGCCGACGCCTTGGAGTACGAGGTGTTCCGCGAGGTGCGGGAGGCCGTCGCCGAGGAGGCCGACAGGGTGCAGTCGCTGGCGGATTCGCTCGCCGACTTGGACGTGCTGACATCGTTCGCCGCCGTCGCCGCCGGACACGACTACGTCCGCCCGGAGATGGGCGCGGCGGACGTGCGAATCGAGGGGGGCCGCCACCCCGTGGTCGAACGCGCCCGAGACGAGTTCGTCCCGAACGAGGCGGACTTCACCGACGGGCACGTCGCCGTCATCACCGGCCCCAACATGTCCGGGAAGTCGACGTACATGCGGCAGGTGGCTCTCATCGCCGTCCTCGCGCAGGCGGGGAGTTTCGTCCCCGCCGACGCCGCGGAACTGCCGATTCTCGACCGGGTGTTCACCCGCGTCGGCGCCTCAGACGACATCGCGGGCGGCCAATCGACGTTCATGCGCGAGATGGCCGAGTTGACCGACATCCTCCACAACGCCACGGAGGATTCGCTCGTCCTCTTAGACGAGGTTGGCCGCGGCACCTCGACGGCGGACGGCCTGGCCATCGCCCGCGCGACGACGGAGTTCGTCCACGACGAGGTGGGCGCGACGACGCTGTTTGCGACGCACTACCACGACCTGACCGCCCTCGCCGACGAGTTGCCGAACGCGTTCAACCTCCACTTCACCGTGAGCAAGCGCGGGGGCGACGGCGACGGCGGCGACTCCGGCGGCCCGGACGTGACGTTCCTCCACCGCGTCGCGGAGGGGGCCTCGTCCTCGTCGTACGGCGTCGAGGTGGCGAAGATGGCGGGCGTCCCCGACGCCGTGGTGGAACGGGCCAGAGAGTACGTCGCGGATGCCGAACGGAGCGCCGAAACCGGCGTCGGAGCGGACGCCGAACCCGAAGCGAGAACCGAGTCACGGTCGCCCGGCGAAAGCCACAACTCCGCCGAACGCCAAGAGAGAGCGACGAACGGCCGGGCCGAGAACGGCGCGTTCGGCGACGAACCGTCCGCGGACGGCGACCCCTCGACGGACGACGAACGACCGACGGACGGAACGCTCGCCGCCTACGTGGACGGGTTAGAACCCGGAGGCGACCAGTCCGAGGCGACGCCCGCGGAACGCGACGTGGCCGAGGAGATACGCGAACTCGACATCGCCGGAACGACGCCGTTGGAGGCCCTGAACACCCTGAACGAACTCAAACGGAAACTGGATGACTGACGCAGACCCGAGCGAACGCTCGGTCAGACGACTGGACGACGAGACGGTGGCGCACATCGCCGCCGGGGAAGTCGTCACCCGCCCCGAGGACGTGGTCGTCGAACTCGTCGAGAACGCCGTCGACGCGGGCGCGTCCCGCGTGACGGTGACCGTCGAGGGCGACGGTACCGACCTGCTCCGCGTCCGCGACGACGGCCGCGGCATGAGCGAAGCGGACGCCGCCCTCGCCGTCGAACGCCACACGACGAGTAAACTGTCGGACGCCGACGAACTCGAGGCGGTGCGGACGCTCGGCTTCCGGGGCGAAGCGTTGCCGAGCATCGCCTCGGCCGCCGGAACGCTCAAACTCGTGACGAACGACGGCGGGCCGCGGGGGACGCGCGTCCGCGTCGAAGACGGAAACAAGGAGGTCACCACCGCGGGGCGGGCGCGAGGGACCACCGTCGAAGTCCGCGATCTGTTCGCGGAGATGCCCGCGCGGCGGCGTTCGCTCGCGTCCTCCCGCGCGGAGTTCGCCCGCGTCTCCGACGCCGTCTCCCGGTACGCCCTCGCCCGCCCGGACGTTGCCTTCTCCGTGGTCCACGGCGGGAGCGAGGTGTTCTCCACCGCCGGGTCGGGGTCGTACGCCGACGCCGTCCTCGGCGTCTACGACCGCGACGTGGCGAGTCGGAGCACGGCGTTCGAGGCGGAGCGAACCGTCGCGGACGGCGGCGAGGAAGCCGCCGTGCGCGTCGAGGGACTGCTGGCGCACCCCTCCGTGACGCGTTCGCGGCGCGACCACGTGTACACGGCGGTGAACGGGCGGGCGTTCCCCTCGAACGCGCTTCGCCGCGCCGTCGTCGAGGGGTACGGCGACCTGTTGCCGGACGGCCGCGCTCCCGTCGCCGTCGTCAGCGTCTCGCTTCCGCCGTCGTGGGCGGACCACAACGTCCACCCGGCGAAGCGCGAGGTCAGACTGCGGGCGCAGGAGGACGTGACGGAGGCGGTGCGCGACGCCGTCGCCGAGGCGCTTACGACCGCGGACCTCCGGCGGAGCGGGGAACTCGCCATGGACCTCGAAACCTCGCTGGAACCGCTCTCGGAGGCCGACTCGGAGTTCGATGACGCGACCGTCATCGGGCGGTACCGCGGCCTCTACCTCCTCTGTGAGTCCGACGGCGAACTGCTCGTCGTCGACCAACACGCCGCCCACGAGCGAATCAACTACGAGCGACTGCGCGCCGCGGCGGACGGCGCGCCCGAGTCGGCGGCGGTGGACCCCCCGGCGACCGTCTCGCTGTCGCCCGCACTCGCCGCGACGGCGAGAGAGAGGCGGGCGGAACTGGAGCGGCTCGGGTACGACGTCGAACCGTTCGGCGGCGGGACGGTACGCGTCGCCGCCGTCCCCGCGCCGATGGGACGCGCCGCCTCGCCGGAGAGCGTCCGCGACGCCTTGGACGCCCTCTCGAACGGGGAGACGCCCGACGAGGGGCGAGACGCGATGCTGAAGGACCTCGCCTGTCACCCGTCGCTGAAGGCGGGCAACGAACTCGGCGAGGAGGACGCGGCGGCGTTGGTCGAACGACTCGGCGCGTGCGAACGCCCGTACGCCTGCCCGCACGGCCGTCCGACCGTCCTCGCCATCGACGAGGAGACGTTCGTCCGCGGGTTCGGGCGGCGCGCGACGCGGATGGGGTGACCGGGGAGGGCGGGCGCGACGCGGGGACTCAGCGGTAGCCGCTCGCGACGAGGAGGATACCGAAGAGGAGGCCGACCGCGACGAGTGCCCCGCCGCCGATGGCGTAGAGCTCCGCGGCGGTGTACCGGAACTGTTCGCCGTACCGCATGATTCCCGCCGACACCAAGAGCGTGAGTCCCGACCCGGTCAGAACCGTCGCGACGTCGAATCCAGCGGGGTTACCGATATCCGGCATACGGACGAAGTGTGATCGGCGTAACGTGATAGAGGTGGTGATCGGAGCGCGGGACCGACTACCACTCCTTGCAGGACTCGCAGACGAACGTCTCGCTCCCGTCGGCGTCCGCCGTCCAGACTCGTTCGACGGACTCCCCGCAGGCGGCGCACTCGACGCCATCTGGGTCCCACCGGTACGTCGCGACGGCCGGGCCCGGCGCGTCGCCGGCGTCGTCCTCGTCGTCGGGAGCGTCGGCGGGTTCGGACTCGTCGACAGATTCGGACGCGTCGGCGGATTCCGCGGCGTCGTCGCCCTCGTCGTCGCTTCCTCCGACGAAGTCCTCCAGCGAACGGTCCTCGGTCATGGTCGGACGAAATCCGCCTCGCACCTTAGCGGTGGCGACATCCCGGGCGGGGCGCGGCGTGCCGTCCATCAACACACAAATACCGGGAACCCGAACGGTCGCGCATGGTCACGGTACTCGATTTCGTCGTGATGTTGCTCGAGAGCGCCGTCGAACTGTTAGTCACCGGCGGACTGCGTATCGTCGGCACCGGCGACCCGCTAACCATCGTCTCGTTCCTCGTCGGCGGGGTGCTGATAGCGTTCTCCGTCGCCGCCTTCGGCTACCTCGCCCTCGGCGGACTGGTGAACTGGGCGACCGGTCTCGGCGCTAGCGCGCCGAGTCGTAGGCCTCGGCCGCGAGAGTAATCGCCTCGTCGGGGTCGGGCCCCAACGGCGACCCGACGACGATACCGTCGGCGTGGTTCAGGACGGCCGCCATGCGGTCGGCCACCTCTTCTCCCGTCCCGGCCATCGCGAAGGCGTCCACCATCGCGGGCGTCACGAGGCCGAACGCCTCCGAGAACGCGCCCGCGCTTATCTTCTCGCCGATTTCCTCCGCCCGAGAGCGGTCGATGCCGTGCCTGTCGAGGACCGGCGGGGCCGCGCCCGCCGCGATGAACGCCACGGGCGGGCGGGCGGCCTCTCGCGCGGCCTCTCTGTCCTCGGCGACGCTGACGCTGGCGTACGCGAGGAGTTCGAAGTCTCCCCCGTCCGCGGGGCGGTCGGAGACGCCCTCCGCGACGCGTTCGCCTGCCCACGCCAAGTCGTCGGGGTGCGACCCGTTGAACAGCAAGCCGTCGGCGTGCTTGCCGGCCATCCGGCACATCTGCGGCCCCTCGCCGCCGACGTACACCGGAATCTCGCCCGGCACCTCGAAGTTGAGTCCGGCGTCCGTCGCCTCGAACGTCCCCTCGTGGGAGACGCGTTCGCCCGCCCAGATCCTCCGTGCGACCTTGAACGACTCCAAGACCGACCGCAGGCCGCGTTCGTCTTCGAGGCCGAGGTTTCGGAGCGTCGAGGGGTCGCCCGGGCCGATGCCGAAGACGGCGCGGCCCTCCGACAGTTCCGCGACGGTGGCCGTCTTCGCCGCCAGCGTCACCGGGTGGAGTTCGTAGGGGTTGGCGACGCCCGGGCCGAGTCGGATGCCGTCCGTCTCGGCCGCGAGGTGCGAGAGGACGGCGAACGGGTCGCGGTTGTTGTAGTGACAGGAGACGAACGCCGCATCGTAGCCCGCTTCCTCCGCGAGGACGCCGCGTTCGACGACTTCGGGGACGGGGTGTTCGGGCGTCAGTTCGACGCCGAACAGTCCCTCACCCGTCATACTCCCACCCCCGGAGGGCCTGCCGGACGAAGTCCGTCCCCGCGTCGCGGAAGTGTTCGTCGCTGCCGCCGTGGTCGCCCCACTCGAAGTCGCGGACGACGACGACGGGCGTGCCGCCCGCCCCCTCGCCGGCCAGCAGGTTCGCCGCCGCCGCGAGTTCGTCCACGACGTTCTCGACGGTCACGCCGAGTTCGCGCCCCTCGCGGTCGGTCTCGCCGCGCCAGTCTCTGGACGCGCGCGTGCCGGCCCACCCGATGGCGACGCCGCGTTGCCCGTGGCGGAACGGCCGCCCGCAGGTGTCGGTGACGACGACGCGGTCGGCGGGTAACCCCGCGCGGATTCGCTCGGCGCTCTCGGAGGGGCGTTTCGGAAGCAGGAGTAGGTCGTGGTCGGGGACGTTCGAGCGGTCGATGCCGGCGTTGACGCCGACGTGGCCGAACCGCGTCTCCGTCAGCAGGAACGGCGACTCCGTCAGCAGTTCGACGCTCTCTTCGAGGACCGCTTGGGCGAATCGGGGGTCCTTCTCCTCTCCCGTCGCCGCTTCGAGGTTCGCGGCGATCTCCCTCGCCCGCGGCCCCGCCGGAAACTCCGAGAGGTCGGCCTGCCGGCCTTCGGCCTTCGAGATGACGGTGGAGGCGACGCAGACGACGTCGTCCTCGCGGAGGTCGACCCGTTCTCGGACGACGGCCGCTAAGTCGTCCCCCGGACCGACCTCCGGCACGTCGGGGACGGCGAATAGTTCCATACCCGAGGTGGGGGACGCGCCGGTAAAAAGCGGGGAGATGTTGGAGAATGCGGCCGGTTTTCGGAGGCGCAAGACCCGTCACCCCGGAGGCCGAACTCGTGGGTATGGCCCACGTCGTGACCTGCTTCGTTCGGTATCGCGGGCGGGTGCTCCTCGTCCGCCGAAGCGACAGCGTCGGAACGTTCCCCGGTCGGTGGGACGGCGTCTCGGGGTACGTCGAGGGCGACCCGGCCGCCGCCGAGGACGACGCGCGGCGCGAACTCCGCGAGGAGGTCGGACTCGGCGACGGGGAGGTCGAACTCGTCCGCGTCGGCGCGCCCCTCGACGCCTCCACCGCGGAGGGCGAGTTCACCGTCCACCCGTTCCTGTTCGAGGCGGAGACGGCCGAGACCACGACGAACGAGGAAGTCGCCGAGGCGGAGTGGACCGACCCGACGACAGTTCTCGAACGGGAGGCGGTACCCCAGTTGTGGGAGGCGTGGCGGCGCGTCGCGCCCACGCTCCCGACCGTCCGCGAGGACCGAACCCACGGGTCGGCGTGGATAGCCGCGCGCGCGCTCGAAACGCTGCGGGACGCCGCCGCGGACGACGACGCCGACGACTGGGAGTCCGCCGCTCGGACGGCGCGGAAACTCCGCGACGCCCGGCCGAACATGGCCGCCGTCTCGAACCGGGTGAACCGGGCGATAGCGACGGCCGAGCGAACGCCCGAGTCGGTCCGAGAGCGGTGCGTCACCCTCCTCCGAGAGTCCATCGACGCGACCGACGCCGCCGCCGCGAACGCCGCCGAACGACTCGCGGACTCGGAGGCGACGACGCTGGCGACGCTCTCGCGGTCCGGTACCGTCCGGGCGACCGTCGCCGAGTCCGACCCCGAGGCCGTCGTCGTCGCGGAGTCGCGCCCGGAACGCGAGGGCGTCGGCGTCGCGGAGTGGGTCGCTTCGGAGACGGACGCGAGAGCCACGCTGACGACCGAGGCCGCGCTTCCGACGGCGCTCTCGGAACTCGACGTCGACGCCGCCGTCGTCGGCGCTGACGCCGTCCTCCCCGACGGCCGCGTCGTCAACAAGACCGGAACGACGGCGCTGGCACTCGCCGCGCGCGAGGCGGGCGTCCCCCTCTACGCCGTCGCCGCCCGCGACAAGGTGCGCCCGGCGGGCGACGACTGGACGGCCGACGAGGGCGAGGCGTCCGACGCCGTCTACGACGGGACGGAGTCGGTGTCGGTGTTCGCGCCGACGTTCGAGGCGACGCCCGCAGACCTCGTGGACGCCGTCGTGACCGAGACGGGACTCGAGGACGCCGACGACGTGCGCCGCATCGCCGAGGAGCACGCCGAGAACGCCGCGTGGGACGAGTCGGGACCGTAGCGGCCGCGTCGCGGAGTCGGAGCCGAACGCGTCTCTCCGCGGTCAGTCCGCGAGCGTGTCCGGGAAGGTCGGCGGCAGCGGTTCGGGACGCTCGACGCTCGTCTCGATCGAGACGTGGGTCCCCTCCGCCGACGCGTCGCGTATCCCGTCGAGGATTTCGAGCACGTGATTGGCGAGGGCCCCGTTCGTCCGGTGACGCCAGTCGCCGCGAATCGCGGCCGCCAGGTCCGCGACGCCGGCCCCCCGTCCCGCGGTGTACTCGTGGGTCAACTCGACTTCCTCCGTCGTGCCGTCCGCCGAACGGACGTGAACGGGGCCCTCGAAGTGGTTGGGATCCGGGAGTCGGAGCGTCCCCTCCGTGCCGTAAATCTCGAACGCGGGGGACCCGAACGTCGAGCGACCGGGCGCGTCGAAACTCGTCAGGACGCTCGCAGTCGCTCCGTCGGCGAAGTCGATGATTCCCGATTCGTGAGTAGGGACCTCGACGTCGATGGTCTCCCCGCAACGGGGGTCGCTCGTGATGGTGCGCCGGTCGGAGGTGCGGGTGGTCGAACCGGTGACCCGCTTTGCGGGGCCGAGCACGGAGACGAGCGCGGTCACGTAGTACGGCCCCATGTCGAAGAGGGGACCGCCGCCGCGCCGGTAGTAGAGGTCGGGCGACGGGTGCCAACTCTCGTGTCCGCCCGACGCCCAGACGGCCGTCGCCCCCACCGGGTCGCCGATTCGCCCGCCGTCGACGACCGACCGAGCGGTCTGCAGGCCCGCGCCCAAGACGGTGTCGGGGGCCGACCCGACCAGCAACCCCTCGGCCTCCGCGGTGTCGAGAATCGCGTTCGCGTCCTCGAAGTCGGCGGCGAGGGGTTTCTCGACGTAGACGTGCTTGCCGGCCGTCAGGATGTCGTGGCACGTCTCGAAGTGGACCGACGGCGGCGTCAGATTGACCACCAACTCGATGTCGTCGTCAGCGAGCATCTCGTCCGGGGCGTACGCCCGCAGGCCGTACTTCTCGGCGGTCTCCCGCGCACGCTCGGCGTCGATGTCGGCGCAGGCGACGATATCGTACACGTCGAAGCGGTCGTCCGCGCCGAGGTACGCCTCGCTGATCGTTCCGCAACCGAGAATACCCGTCTGAACTGGACCCATACGTCCCTCCCGACCAACAGGGGGAAAAAGGCATAGGTCGACGGAGGGTGACCGGTGTTCGACCAGCGGACGGGCGGCGAATAGCGTAGAAAAAAGTACTCTCGGTCGGTGTCTCGAACATGGCAACCGAGACACAGGCCCTGCTCCTCGGCGGTAACAGGTTCCCGTTCCACCGGTTCGAGCGGATGGGACCGGTACTCGAAGAGACGCTCGCGCCGGTCGGCGTCGAGGCCGACCTGACGACCGACCGGGAGTCGGTGACCGACCTCGACGGCTACGACGTGCTCGTCGATTACACGACCGACAGCACGTTCACCGACGAACAACTCGACTGCATCCTCTCGTTCGTGGAGTCGGGGAACGGCTACGCGGGCGTCCACTGCGCGTCGGACCTGACGACCGTCGACGGGGAGAACCGGGACGACCCCGTGCCCGAACTCCGAGAACTGCTCGGCGGACATTTCGTCACCCACCCGTCGCAGGGGGCGTTCGACGTGAACGTCGTCTACAGCCACCACCCCGTCTCGGCCGACCTCGACGACTTCCGGGTGTGGGACGAACCGTACGTCGTCGAGTACGACGACGACGTGACGGTGCTCGCCCGGATGGACCACCCCGAGAACGGGGACACGCCGGTCTCGTGGGTGAAGGGGTACGGCGACGGGCGGGTGTTTTACTGCTCGCTCGGGCACGATTACCCGGCCATCGTTACCGACGGGACGCAGGCGCTCCTTCGCAACGGCGTGCGGTGGGCGGCGGACACTCCCACGTTCGGGTAGACGGACGCGGAACTCGTCGACGCCGACGCGTGAGTCCGTCGCGGCTAGTCGCGTACCGGGTGGTCGCTTTCGACCGCCCGCGACGGAACCACCCTCCGAAGTCGCCCGGCGGTGTTCTTCCGGAGGTAGTCGAGGACGTCCGTCCCCGTCGGCGGGTAGCGAACCTCTCCGAGTCGGTCCGGTTCCGCGGGCGTGAACGCCGGGTCGGCGACGTTCTCGACGGCCGCCGAGAGCGTCCCCTCCGCGACGCGGAACGCGCGGGCTTTCACCTCCTGCCACGTGTGCAACTCCGAGATGTCGAAGCGTTCGAGGGCGACGATTCGGCCGCCGTCGATCGTCTCGGTGAGGCGTTGCACCGTGACGCCCATTTCGTCGCGGCCCTCCAAGAACTCCCAGAAACCCGCGCCCATCACGCCTCGGTACTCCCGGATGTCGCCGACGTGGTAACTCAACACGCCGTGGGTCGGCGCGCGCAGGACGTCGCCCATCAGGATGCCGAACCCCGTCAGTCGGACGGCGACGTCCGCGTCGGAGACGGCGCTTTCGACGACGGAGTCGGGGAGAACCTCCCCCAGTCCGTCCGCGGGTTTCGGCGCGCAGTACGTCCACTCCGCCTCGGGCACGCCATCGACGTCTTTGATCGGCGCGAGTCGTTCGTACTTGGGCGTTTCGGTCGCCATCCGAACCGCGCCGACCATCGACCAGAGGGGGTACTCGCGCACCTGACGCGCCGCGGCCCAGAGGAACGCGCCGACGCCGTCCGGTCGGGCCTCCGAGTCCCGAAACACGACGTGAGAGATTTCGGCGTCCGTCCGCGAGACTGTACGTTCGAGGGCTCGTTTCTCCCACCGGGGGACGCACTCGTCGCAGAGAACGACCACCCGGAGGGGCCTCTCGGAGTTCGCAGTCATAGTCGAGAACTACGCGGAAGAGGAAACCAGGCGTAGGTAGTTACAGTTGATCTACGCAGTGAATTGCGAGTCATAATTGAAGAAATACGAAGAATCAGATACAGAGCCCTCAGAGGCATCAAATGGGATAAAACAGCCGGGCAGTAAATGACAGATTACAGAGGAAAATTCGCGTCGAGCGGAGAAAGGTGGATTCTTGACGTTCCGGCCGAAAGGGACGGACGGTGGCAGTGAAGACAGTTACCCCCTCCGAGCCCCTTGTGACGAGGACTTCTCCCGAGCCACCGTCTACCGACGCAGCGTGAGTTCCGCCGCGTCCGTCTCTTCGCCTCGGAGCGGAACGCTCGGCGTCTGATTCAACTGACGAACTTCAGCAGGTCGTCGCGCTTCTGTTCGTGGAAGTGATTCTGGAGAGCCGACAGTAATGGGTCGATGTTCCCGCGTTTGGCGGTTATCGGCGCGATGGTGTCCCGCCACTGTTTCCACGGCGGCATCAGGCCGAGTCGGTCGCAGAGTTCGTCGAGGCGTTCGTCCTCGTCGTCCACCTTGTCCATCTTGTTGACGGCGACGACGACGGGGATTTCGAGTTCGCGCAGGAAGTGGAACATCTCCACGTCGTGCGGTATCTCGTCCGGGCCGGAGTGGCGGTCGATGATGTCCACGACGCTCTTTCCGTCCACGACGAGGACGCCCGCCAGAATGTCGTCCGCGTTGGCCTCGACGTACCGCACGATGTCGGTCGTGATCTGCTCGCGGCGGTCCGCCTCGACGCCGGACATGAACCCGAAGCCGGGGAGGTCGGTGAACATGAAACTCTCCGGGGCCCAGTCGAAGTGGTTGGGCTTCCGCGTCACGCCGGGTTTCTTCCCCGTCGTGAACTTCGAGTGCCCCGTCAACTCGCGCATCAGCGTCGATTTCCCGACGTTTGAACGCCCGACGAGGACGACCTCCTGTCGGTCCGGGCGGTCTTCGAACATGTGTGGACGGACGCCGCCGCGGCGGTTAATGCTGACGTTGACGACTTCGTCGAGTGCTCTCTTCGACCCGTGCCCGGAAACTGCCGACCGAGCGTCTCCCGAGAATAGCTCTATCTTCGAACAATCTCTTCTAAGCAACAATCTTATTACGGTGGCTGTGGAGGCTGAGACGGATTCACATGCAGCGGACTTCCGACCAGCCCTCGAACGGACCCCAGCCGGGTGACTCTCCGGAGGAGCTCCGGCAGGCACTTCGTGACGCGACCGCCCTCCTGAACGACGACGTCGAACGGCCGCAGTCGTTCTTCGTGGCGATGCAGTACGGCAACGGGACGGACTACATCCACGCCCACGCCGACAGCAACGACGACCAACTCGACCGGAAGGTGTACGACCTCTTCTCGCCGCTGGCGGTCCATGTCCAGCAGGTCGCCGAGGCGGCCAACGCCGACCCGGAGAGCGTGCTCGAGTGCACCGCCAAGATGCTCGACAGTATCGATGAACCCGAGCGTCTCGGTGAGTAGTCGGAGCGACGCGAGTCCTCACCGCGGCGGGTCCTAGCGGCTCAGGGGGTGAACACCGGTCTGATGCAGCCGTCTTCCTTCTCTTTGAACATCTCGTACCCGCGCGGGGAGTCCTCCAGCGAGAACTCGTGCGTGGCGAGGTACGAGGGGTCCATCTCGCCCTCCTCGACGTGTTCGAGGAGTTCGGGGACGTACCGCTGACCGTGCTGTTGGGCGGTGCGGACGGTGAGGCCCTTGTTCATCACGACGCCCATCGGGAACTTGTCCATCACGCCGTAGACGCCGAGAATCGAGAGTGTGCCGCCCTTCCGACAGGCGCGGATGGCCTGCCTGAGGGCGTCGCCGCGGTCGGTGTGGAGTTTCAGCGCCTGCTTCGTTCGGTCGTAGGCGTGGGCGACGCCGGTGCCGTGCGCCTCCATCCCCACCGCGTCGATGCAGGCGTCCGGGCCGCGTCCGCCGGTCATCTCGTGTAGCGTCTCGACGACGCTGTCTACCTCCGTGTAGTCGATGGTCTCCGACCCCGCTTCCTTCCGCGCCGTCCGCAGTCGTTCGGGGAAGCGGTCGATGCCGATGACTCGCTCCGCGCCCATCAGTCGGGCGCTGTGTTGGGCCATCAGGCCGACGCCGCCGCACCCCCAGACGGCGACGATGTCGCCGGGTTCGATGTCGCAGAAGTCCGCGCCCATGTAGCCGGTGGGCCACGCGTCGGAGGCGAAAAGCGCCTGCTCGTCGCTCAGTTCGTCGGGGACGTGGAAGCAGTTCTCCTCGGCGTGGGGCACCCGGACGTACTCGGCGTGCGACCCGGCGTACCCGCCGAACGCGTGCGTGTAACCGTAGATTCCGGCCGTCGCGTCGCCGAGAATCGGCTCCTGCAACTCGGGGTTCGGGTTCGTGTTGTCGCAGAGCGACCACAGGTCGTCCCGACAGTACGCGCAACTGCCGCACCCGACGAACGAGGGAACGACCACCCGGTCGCCCTCTTCGAGGTTCTCGACTTTGCGCCCGACCTTCGCGACTTCGCCCATGAATTCGTGGCCGATGACGTCGCCCTCGCGCATCGACGGGAGGTAGCCGTCGATGAAGTGGAGGTCGGAACCGCACGCCGTCGTCAGCGTCACCCGCAACACCACGTCGCGCGGATTGACCAGTTCCGGGTCGGGGACAGTCTCTACGCCCAAGTCGTTGACGCCGTTCCAGCAGAGTGCTCTCATTGGTGTCTCCTCATACCGTATCACCGCGTCCGCGAGCGGAGGGGTTGCCTTCGAGCGTCGGAATCTCGCCCGTCTCGACGAGGCTCTTGAACCGGCGAAGCGCCTTCTTCGCGAGGACGGCGGGGACGAACCCCGAGAACTTCATCGCCGCGTTCCCGATTTTCCCGCCCGGCGGGTCGAAGCGCAGGTGGAGCGTCACCTCCGTCCCCTGGTCGCCCGGTGCCGGGCGGAGCCGAATCGACCCCTCGTTCGGCACCGTCGCGTTCTCCACCGACTCCCAGCGCAGGAGTTCGCCGGGCCGACGCTCCACGAACCGCGTCTTCCACTCCATGTCCCGGCCGAACGGGCCGTGAACCGTCCAGTGGAGTCTGTCCTCGTCCACCGGGTCCACGTCGGCGAAGTGACCCATCACCTGCGCCAACTGCTCGGGGTCCTGCCACCGTTCGTACAGTTCGTCCGCGTCGGCTCCGACGGTGACCGTCCGTTCGACGTCCGTCTCGACGGGTTCGGCGTCGCCCTCGCCGCGACTCCCGCCGCGGCCGAAGACGCTCGGGAGGGGGCTTCGCCCCGGGATGCTCCGGTGGAGCAACCACCCGCCGACCAACGCGGCCGCCGTCCCGGGCCACGTCCGCCGCCTGACGCCGAACAGGAGAAGCGCACCGCCGAGAACCGTGGAGGCGATTCGTACCCCCTTCCCGACGCCGGGTTCGGCGTCGGAGGGGTTCGACGTCGGCAGGGCGGACGTCTCCCCGTCCAGTACGTCCTGAATAGGGGCGGTCATGGTGGGACTCGGTTCGACGTACTACTCGTTCGACCCGCGCGCGGCCGACGTTCCGCCGTCGTCCGCCGGCGCTCTCGATACGGTCGGTTCATAGACATTGTGTAACACGCCCTCGTCGGGAACTGGCGGGGCGACGGCATGTGCGTTGGGCCTGCAAACGCCGGAGGTTTCGGTTATTAGTGTCCCGCCCGCCTCCGTTGAGGCATGGAGAAGCAGGAACTTCGAGAGCGCATCTGGGACGAGTTGGAGGAGAGCGGCGAGGCCCGATTTCCGTACCCGCCGCACGGCCGGATTCCCAACTTCAACGGGGCGAAAGAGGCGGCGGAGCGATTGGCGGCCACCGAGGCGTGGCAGGAGGCCGAGACCGTCAAGTCGAACCCCGACGCGCCGCAGTTACCCGTCCGTCGGGCCGCACTGCGGCGGGGGAAGACTGTCTACATGGCCGTTCCCCGCCTCCGAGAGGAGAAGTGCTTCCTCCGCCTCGACCCGGCGGAGATAGACGACTACGACTACGCGAGCACCATCGGCGGGTCGGCGGAGGTGGGCGTACAGGTCCACCCCGAGGAGATGGAACCCGTCGACCTGATAGTGAGCGGTAGCGTCGCGGTGGACGAGTCGGGCGGGCGAATCGGAAAGGGAGAGGGGTACAGCGACTTGGAGTTCGCCGTCCTGCGCGAGTGCGGACTCGTCTCGGACGAGACGACCACGGCGACGACGGTACACGAGATGCAGGTCGTAGACGACGACATCGACGCGGGGGCGCACGACGTACCCATCGACGTACTCGTCACGCCGGAACGGACGGTCAGAGACGAGGCGGAGGAGAAACCGTCCGGCGTCCGGTGGGAGGAACTGTCCGAGGAGCGAATCGAGGAGATACCGATTCTGCGCCGGTTGCGCGCGGAGTAACGCCAGAATTTATCCGGCGTTAACGGCGTCATGAGCGTCTAAATCCACGTTTTCCGGAATGAACGGCCACACCAGTTATCCGTTCTTACGCCGAACGTCTCCCACAGAGCCGAGCCGTACATCGCCGCTCACCGACACCCCGCGAGGGTGAGCGAAAACCGGAGGAGACAAAGCCCATGAGCCAGACCCAACCCCAGACGAACGCGGTAGAGACAGTACTCGATTACGCACAGAAAGACACGTCACCGGAGGACGCCGGCATCGCCGACGTGTCAGAGGCGGTGTTGCAGGACATAGACGATATCGGCGAGGGAGACCTCTCGGCCGAAGTGGTCGGACGCGCCATCGGCGAGGCGTTGGGGCGTGAAATCGGCGCGCGCCTCGGAAACGAACTCGGCGAGTGGTTAGCGCTACGGATACGCGACGCGGTGAAGGGCGGCGACGAGGCGGGGTCGTTCACGGAGATGCTTCGGTCGTGGGTGAGAGCGCTCAAAGAGTGGCTCCGAACGGCGATGGGAGACGCACTGCCCGGAGTCGGCGACGGAAGCGAGGGGGCGCTACCCGCCGGCGAGGAGGTGGAGGACGCCATCCCCGTGTCCGGCGGGTCGGCGGAGTCCGACGAGGAGTCCTCCGACGAAGGAACGTCGGACGACCAGCAAGCCATCATCGACCGCATTCAGGAGTCGTTCGACGTGAGCGCCGAGGAAGCCGCCGCCATCGTCCGCGGCGACGAGAGCGACTCCGAGCAGTCGGATGCCGACGAGGAAGGGACGGACGCGAGCGACGGCGGCGACGGTGCCGAGGAACCCTCGGAAGGGACCGGCGACGGCGTCGCCGCGGACGAGGGAACCGTGGACGAGGCGGTGAGCGCCGAGTCTGACGCCGGCGCGGTCGAAGAGGAAATCGAAGCGGACGCCCAAGGCAGCATAGAGGAGTCGGCCGAGGAAGCCGAAGAAGCGAAGGAGGAGTCCGAGGGCGACGACTCCGAGGCGGAGAGTTCCGACGCCGACGAGGAGGAGACGGACGCGAGCGACGACGGCGGAGACGAGGCGGACGAGTCGAGCGCAAGCGAGGAGTCAGAAACGGACGAGTCCGGCACGGACGACTCGGACGCCGAGGGAGACTCGGACGCCGAGGGAGACGCAGACGCAGGAGGCGACTCCGACGAAGACGACGGTGCGACGAGAGACGAGGTGACCAAGCAACTGGACGGTATGTCGAAAGAGGACCTGCAGGGACTCGCGCAGGACCTCGTGAACGAACTCAAGCAGCGTCAAGAAGGGACGGCCTGACCGCGACTACCGCAACGTAACTACCGTTCGTCCGCGTCCGATTTCTTCTCCGCGTTCTCCGAGGCGGTGAGCCGAGAGCGCATCGGGTGCTGAGCGACCTCCTCCCGACTCAGCTCCCGTTGTACCTCGTCCCACTCCTCGAACATGCCGTACTCCCGCATCGTCGCCATACCCGCGAGGGCGGCGCGGAGTTTCAGCCCCACGAGGGGGATGTCGGCGACGGTGATGAGCACGTCCGCCTCGACGACCGCGCCCTTGTGGAGGAGCATATCGACCAGATCGACGACCGCGTGCTGGTCGCCCTTGCTCGGTTTCACGGCGACCCCTCCTCCGTCGCGCCGACGTCGAGTTCCGGCGCGAAGGAGTACGGCGGCCACGGGCCGCTGAACCGCACCTCCACGCCGTCCTCGGCGGCCACCTCGTCCAGTATCTCGCCGATGTCGTCCTCGCGGTCCACGGGGGCCAACACGGCGAACCGGACGGAACTCATCGAGTCGTCGTCGTCCGGTTGCGCGCCGACGAGCGACGCGCTCCGGTTCTCGCCCAACCGTTGGACCCGTTCGGCGTACCGGGCCAGTTCCTCCGCGACGGCCTCGGCCTCGTTCTCGCGGTGTTCGCGCAGGAGGTCCTCCAACCGCTGTTCGTACTGCTTGCCGACGAGGAACCCGGTTCCCTCCCCGGCCTCCTCCTTCTTCTCACGGAGTTCGCCGAGGCGGTCGTCCGTCTCCGCGAGGCGGTCGGCGAGGGTGCTCTCGTCGCGGCGCACCTCGATGCGGTACTCTCGTCGCCCGGCCAGGGCGTCGAGGGCGTCCCGGAGGCCGTCCGCGGACTCCCGAAGCCACTCCCGCACGGCGTCGTCGTCGCCCGTCAGCACCGTGTCGAAGCGGACGGGGAGCGGGGTGCCGAAGGCGTCCGCGGCGGCGTCGGTCACTCGCTGGTGGGCCAACAGCCAGCGCTTCAGCGTCGTCGGGTCGTCGCTGTCGTACAGTGACTCGCAGCGGTGAACCACCGCGCCGACGTCGCCCTCGGTCACGAGGCGGACGGGTTCGTCCTCGATACCCTCGACGTCGAACTCGGCGTCGGCGTCGTCGGCCCGGACGACGCAGTAGAGGTACCGCCCCTCGTCGAACTCGGTGGCGGAGGCGTCACTCATCGCGTTCGACCTCCGTCGCGGGTTTCACCCACTCGGTGTCCTCGACCTGTCGGATGGCGTCTTCGACCAGTCCGTCCAAGTCGCTCCGGAGGTCCTCGACCGGTTCCTCGATTCCCTCCTGCTCTTTGAGCGACTCAATTTCGGACTCGATTGCGGCCAACTGCCGACCGAGGCGCTCTATCTCCTCGTCGGAGAGGTGACCAGACTCCATGCGCCGGACCGCCTCCCGTTCCAACGCCTCGACGAGCAGTTCGACCACGGTGACGACCAACGCCACCAGCCCGGTTCCGGCGTTCTCGTCGTCTATCTCGATGGTGGTCATGCTTCGTCCCCGTCTCCTTCGTCCTCGGGGGACGTGTCTTCGTCGGCCGATTCCGCCTCCGCGTCGTCCTCCGTGTCGGCGTCGTCGGAGTCCGTGTCGTCGGCCTCCGCATCACTGGACTCCGCGGAGACCGACGACGCGGAGTCTCTCTCGTCCGCGTCGGCGTCGCCGGCGTCCGGTTCGTCGGACGCGTCCGCCGCGGGGTCGCTTTCGTCCGGCGACGCCGGCGTCTCCCCCGTCGCGGGCGTCTCCGCCGACGTCCGCGTCTGACCGCTCGCGGGAGTCTGACTGGTCACGGGCGTCTTCGCGGTCAGGAACTCCGCCTCGTCCCAGTCGTCGTCTTCGTCGTCTTCGTCGTCTTCGTCCTCCTTCCCCCGGGCCTCCGCCGCGTCCAGTTCCTCCTTCGATGACTCGGTCACCGTTACGGGCGCTTCCGCCTCGGAGAGGCCCTCGCGGCGTTCGCCTTTCGCGGCGGCCTCGACGCGGTCCATGTCGGTCCCCTCGGGGAACTCCAGTCCGTACTCCGCGGCCGTCTCGAAGGAGGCGATGGCCGCGCGCACCTTCACCCCGAGGAGTTCGGTGTCGCCGATGGAGACGACGATGTCCGCGTTGATGACGACGCCTTTGTCCAGAAGCATCTCGACCATCTCGGCGAGGTCGGTCTTCTGGCGGGACGGTTGCTCAACCATCGGACTCACCCGTCTCCGGTTCCGTCTCCGCGTTCGGTTCCGTCTTCGTCTCCGATTGTGACTTGCGTGTCTCCGGTTGCGACTTGCGCGCCTCCTGTTCGAACCGAGAGCCGTAGATGCGCTTGCGGTTCGGCGCCGTTGAGTAGCGCGTCTCCTGCGGAATCGTCGAGTAGTGCGTCGCGTGCCCGATGTCGCCGCGGTCGTTCTGTATCGTCCGGACCGCGGTCGGGTTCCGCGAGGAGGTTTTCTTGCTCCGGTTGCTGGTGCGCTCTTGGTTCTTCTCGTAGACCGTCTTCAGTTTCTCGTGGGCCTCCAGCATCCCCGCCCGGAACTCGTCTACGGCCTCCATGGCCTTCGACTGAATCCCTATCTGGACCGCCTCCGGGTCGTAGTCGCCGAGTCCGTCGCCGTCGCCGCCCATCAACCCGCCGTCGTCTCCGGCGACCAGTCCGTCGCCGTCGTCGTCTCCGGCGAGAATCCTGTCGTCGTCGGAAGCGGCGTCGTCTGAATCGCCGCCGGTGAGGGCGTCCGCGGCGCTCTCGACGAACGATTCATCCTCCTCGTCCGCGTCGTCGGAGTCATCGCCGGTGAGGGCGTCCGCGGCGCTCTCGACGAACGATTCGTCTTCTTCGTCGTCGTCGCCGTCGATCAGCCCTTCGAGTTCCGCGATGACGTCGTCCTCCTCGGCGTCCGCGTCCCCGTCGTCGGATCCGCCGAGGAGGCCCGAGTCGTCGCCGCCTGAATCGAGCAGGCCGGACTCTTCGCCCCCGAACATCTCGGAGTCCCGCGACTGCTTCCAGAGTTGGCGGACGTCGGTCGCGTCCAGCATCTTCCGGAGTTCGACCGCGCGGAGGAGTTGCCGGTAGTCGACGGCGTCCCCGATGTCGCCGTCGCGGAGTGCGTCGGGGACTTCGCCGGCGTCGACGGCCTTCACGAGTTCCCCGCCGTCCACGGCGTCCGGGAGTTCGCTCAGGTCCACCGTGTCGAGGACGTCTTCGAGTTCGTCCGCCGTGCGAACCAGTCGCTGGAGGATCTGGAGGGCCTCCTCGACGTTCTCGTCGTCCATCGACTCTTCGAGTTTCGCCATCTCCTCTTCGGTCCGGTCGAGGAGTTCGTCGAGGTCTTCGCTCATCGGTCCCGCCCTCCCTCGGGTTCGATTCTGACCTGTAGGACGCCGTTGTTGAGTCGCGCGGTCGTGTTTCGATCCGGCGGGACGTCAACGGGAATCCGGTCCACTTGGCTACCGTCCACGGCGACGACCAACTCGTCGCCGTCCAGTCCGACCGTCACGTCGTCGGGGTCGAAGTCGCGGAGGTCGACGGTGACGACAGCCACGTCCTCGTCGTGGCTGACCGCCGACGGGAGATCCGCGTTCGTGCGCCGTTTCGTCCGGGGTCGCTCCTTCCGGGGCGTGCGCCCCAGACTGTCGCGCGTCGACCGTTCGTGCTCCGGCCCGTCGCCGAGTCCCGACTCGACGGAGTACCGGTACTCGACGGAGGACCGGTCGGTGTCGAACAGGCCCGAACCGCTCTTTCGGTTGCGCTTTCCGAGCGCCGACAGCAGGTCCGTCAGCGCCCGCAGTCCCGCACCGAGCGACACGCCGTCCCGGTCGTCCGATCGGTTCTCGTCGTCGTCGTTTGAATCGTGCATTAGCGTTTCACCTCTACCTTACCGCCGGACAGTTGCTCGCGCACCTCCTCCGCGAGCGCCAGTTGCTCTTCGAGCTCCTCCTTCCGACGCTCGTACTCCTCTTGCGGCCGTTCGCCCAGTTCGTACAGCAGCTGGTTCTCCTTCAGTTCGTCCTGCAGCGCTTCGATGTCGTACATCTCCTCGAGCGCCAGCTGGTGGAGGACGTCGAGAAGCGAGATAAACGGCCGTACGAGCAGGTCATCGAGGAGGAACATGGCTCATCTGTCGACGCCGACGTGGATGTCGACGAAGTTGTACGGCGCCCACGGACCGGTGTACTGCACCAGCACGTCGCCGAGTTCGGCCTCGAGTTCGTCCACCGCTTCGCCGAACTCGGCCTGCGCGTCGCGCTCGACCAGATACGAGCGATTGAGCAGCAGTCGGTCGCTGAACTGGCCGTTCTCGACTTCGTTGACGCTGACCTCCGTGAGGCGCTCTGCGGCTTCTTCGACGGTGCTCTCGTCGAGGTCGGTGTTCTCCTCGGCGACGACCTTCACGCCCAGTTCGACCATTCCCTCGACGTCGTTGAGGGCGCGCTTGAACGCCGGGCGCGTGCCTCGGAGGACGTTCTTCAGCGTCCGCGCGTCCTTGAACGCCATCCCGAACTGCATGGGAACGACCGTCCGGCCGTCGCCGTGTTCCAGTACCGTCCGTAGCACTTCGTCGTGCGCCTGTACGTTCTCGTCGGTCCGTTCCGGGTCCGTGGTGTCGATGTCGGAGACGATGGCCGAGATGGTCTTGTGGGTGATCGTGTACACTCGCTCGGCCCCTCCGACCCCGGATATCTCTAAATCGAGGTCCTCTGCGTCGATGGCTCCGTAGACGTACAGGTTCTCTTCGCTCATTGGAATCTTCGCGCGGAACCGCGGCCGTCCGCGACGGCTGCCCGCACACCTACATATAAGGGGAGCGAGCCGGATAAGACATGGTGTTTATCAAAATTACTGAATTTACCCTGTTCGATTGTTTTCTCAACACAGGGATTAATTCGCTAATTGCTAACTGTATGTCCTGATAATCTGTCTACATTCACATATTGGCCTCAAGCCTCATTACGCTCCGGTTCGGAGATGAGTTCCAGGTCGATTAAAATGGCACAACGAACACCCAACTCGTCAAGTCTCGCGGAAGTCCTCGACCGGGTCCTCGACAAAGGCGTCGTCATCGACGTCTGGGCCCGTATCTCCGTCGTCGGTATCGAACTGCTCACCGTCGAGGCGCGCGTCGTCGTCGCGTCGGTCGACACCTTCCTCCACTACGCGGAGGAGATAGCGAAGATCGAACAGGCGAGCGCCTCGGGCGACATCGACGAACTAGAGGAGATAGAAGTCGAAACCGAGCCAGCGCAGACGCAGTAACCGACTGAATGTCCGACGGCTCCGAACACAACCGGACGGTACGCGGCCTCCGCGTGCGGTCCGACAAGGAGGGAACGCAGCGCCGAAGCAAGGAGGAGAAGGACCTCGACCGGCACCGGTCCGAGGTGGACGAAGGCGGCGACGACGGCCCCTTGTCGGCCGAGGAGGTCGCCCACCGGTTCGAGCCGTTCGTCGAAACCGACGAGACGCAAGCGCTCGTAGAGCGCATCAACAACTGGTGGGCGGCCGAACAGCCCGTCCACCTCGTCGGACCGACCGGGTGCGGCAAGACGACGATGGCCGTTCAAGCGGCCGTGGCGCGCGGACGCCCCATCGTCTGGATAGAAGGCGACGACGCGGTGGACACCGCCGCGCTCGTCGGCGAGCACGCGGGTAAAGAGCAGTACACAGAACGCGACCAGTACGTCAGAGACGTGGTGAAGAAGAAGTCCATCACCCGCGACCGCTGGGTGGACAACCCCCTGTCGGTCGCCGCGCGGGAGGGCGCGACCCTCATCTACAACGAGTTCTCGCGCTCGAAACCCGCCGCGAACAACGTCCTCCTGTCGGCGTTCGAGGAGGGCCTCCTGGAGTACTCGACCGGTCGCGGGGCGGACCGAACCGTCGAGGTCCACCCCGAGTTCCGGACGGTGCTCACGTCGAATTCGATCGAGTACGCCGGCGTCCACCGCCCGCAGGACGCACTTCTCGACCGACTCGTCGGCATCCACATGGGCTTCTACGGCCGGGAGACGGAGGTGGAAATCGTCGATTCGGAAGTCGACGAACTCGACCGCGAGAGCATTGAGAAGATCGTCACCATCGTCCGCGGCCTCCGCGAGGAGATGGACATCACCGTCGGCACGCGGGCCGCCATCATGGCCGCGCGCGGACTGGCGGCGTTCCCAGCGGACGACGACGTCCTCGTGGACATCTGCACCGACGTCCTCGCCTCGAAGGTGTCCTCGCACGAGGAAGTCGAGGAGATTAGGGGCCAGATTCAATCCATCGTGGGAGGAATGTGACACTATGGCCGAAGCCCCAGCGACGACTGACGAGACGGAGCGATGTATCGCTCTCACCCGCGACGGCGAGCGGTGTTCCCGAACCGCCGGCGACGGCGAGTTCTGTTACCAACACGGAGAGAGTGACGAAACGATAGACGAGATAGCCGCGGACGGCGGGACAGAGGCGGAGAGCGGTAGCGAAAGCGACGGCGGGAACGGAGGCGACGCGCAAAGCGAGGAAGATACCGAACAGAGCGGAGGCGACGGCGAAAACGAATCCGAGAGCGACGCCGACTCGGAATCTGACGCCGACGCCGATTCGGAATCCGACGCCGACGCCGACGCCGACGCGGAGTCCGCGGACGGAACCGAAGCGAGCGACATCGGCCGGGAAGGCGACGAGACGGTGGACTCGGACGCGGACGGAATCGAGGACGCCGCCGAGGGAACCGGCGGGGAGTCCGTCGATATCCTCGAGGTCAGACAGATCGTCGAAACCACCGCGTCTGACCTCATCGGACGGGAGTTAGACGGCATCAGCGAAATCAGGGCCGAGGAGGACGGCTGGTTGGTCGTCGTCGACCTGATAGAGCGTCCGGCGGTGCCCGACTCCCAGGACATCCTCGGCAGTTACGAGATCGAACTCGGACCCGGCGGCGCGATTCAGGGCTACCGCCGCGTCAACCGCTATCGACGGAGCGACACGGCCGACGTGGAGTGACGCCCTCGCGCGATTTTTCTGTCGCGGCTCGCGATTGTCGTTACTACCGTGACTGAGAGCGTATCCCCCGAAGTTTTCCCCCGTCCGTCCAACGTTCAGTCGTGCGACTCGTCCAAGTGATGGTTCCGACGGGGAAGCGACAGGCCGTCGTCGGAGTCCTCGAAGAGGAGGGAATCGACTACGCCCTCTCCACCGAGTCGAGCAACCGTCAGTACGCCGCCGTCGTCGCGTTCCCCATCCCGAAGGCGGCGGTCGAACACATCCTGAACCGCCTCCGCGACGTCGGGATAGAACGCGACTCGTACATCGTCGTCACCCAGGCCGAGACTGTCGTCTCTCGGCGGTTCGACGAACTCCAAGAGGAGTGGGAGGAGGAGAACCCCGAGGGGAGCGACCGGATCGCGCGCGAGGAACTCGTCGCGCGCGCCGAGGAGATGGCGCCGCGGACGCTGACGTTCGTCGTGATGACCATCATCAGCGCCATCGTCGCCACCGCGGGAGTGCTCCTCGACTCGCCCGCCGTCGTCGTCGGGTCGATGGTCATCGCTCCCCTGGTCGGCCCGGCAATGACGACGAGCGTCGGCACGATAATCGACGACCGGGAGATGTTCGTCCGCGGGGCGAAGTTGCAGACGTCCGGCATCCTCCTCGGCATCGTGAGCGCCGCTCTCTTCGCGTTGATACTCCGGACGACGAACATCGTCCCCCTCACCGGGCAGGAGGTGTTCTCCATCGGGGAGGTGGAGTCGCGCCTCTCGCCCGACGTTCTGTCGCTGGTCGTCGCTCTCGGTGCGGGGGCAGCCGGGGCGTTCTCGCTCGCCTCCGGCGTCTCCGCCGCCCTCGTCGGCGTCATGATCGCCGCGGCGTTGGTGCCCCCGATGGCGGTCGTCGGTATCGGCCTCGCGTGGGGGTCGCCGGTCGCGGTGCTCGGGTCCATCGTGCTCGTCCTCGTGAACGTCCTGTCCATCAACGTCGTCGCCCTCGTCGTGTTGTGGCGGTTGGGGTACCGGCCGAAACTGTGGGTCCAAGAGAACGAAGCCCGGTCGATCATGATGACGCGCGTCACGACGTTCAGCGTGATTCTGCTCATCCTCACGGCCGTTCTCGGCGCCGCCACGTACGGCTCGATTCGGAGCGCGGAGTTCGAGAACGACGCCCGGGCCGCCATCGAGGCGTCGCTTCCGCCGGACGCGAGTCTCATCTCGATGGAGGTCGGGTACCGGAGCTTCCCCCTCCTGACTCCGGAACGCATCACCATCACCATCGGCTATCCGCCGGGCGAACCGCCGCCGCAGGTCGCCGACGAAATCAGCCGCAAACTCAACGCGCAGGTGCCCGATACGCTCGAACCGTGGAGAGAGGAGGGCATCCAAGTGGAGGTGCGGTACATCGCCATCCAACGGCCGGGAGGGGCCGGCGATGCGACGACTTCCAGAGACCAGGACGGCGGCCCCGAACGCCCCGCGGTGTCCGCGGCGGGGGTCGGACCCGGGTCGCTCGCGGCGTGAGTGACTGAAAGAGGCCTTTGTTCATACGGCGAGTTGAATACCTGAGCCGCCGATGTACTATCATGCGATACAGAGCGTACCTACTCCCGACCGCACTCGCCGTCCTCGTCCTGCTATCGGGGTGCCTCGCGCCCCTGCAGACCGACGGCGGAAGCGACGACGGGGCCGCCGCCGGCCCCGCGACTATCTCGGCGTCCGGGTCCGGCGACGTGACCGCTGAGGCCGACCTCGCGGTGATTTCGGTCTCCGTGACCGCCACCGCCGACTCGGCCAACGCCGCCCGCGAACGAGTCGCCGAAGACGCAGACCGGATGCGACAGGCCCTGCGCGACGCGGGCGTGCCCGACGACGCCGTCGAGACCACCGCCTACCGCGTCGACCCCCAGTACGACCACTCCGGGGGCAACCCCGAAGTCGTCGGCTACCGCGCGGTCCACACCTACAGCGTCGAAGTCGAACCCGCCCGCGCGGGCGAAATCGTGGACGTCGCCGTCGGCAACGGCGCGAACGAAGTCGGCCACGTCGCGTTCACCCTCACCGAGGAGACGCGCGCCGAACTCAGGCAGCAGGCGATAGAACGCGCGATGGACGCCGCCCGCACGGACGCCGAGACGCTGGCGTCCGCGTCGAATCTCACCCTCGGCGAGGTCAGGTCCGCCTCGACGGACGGCAGCAACTCCCCGATGTACTACGACCGCGCCGCCGCCGAAACCGCCGCGGGAGGCTCCACCTCCTTCGAACCCGGCCCGGTGACGGTGACCGCGACGGTCAGCGTCACCTACGAAGCCGAGTAACCGCGAGTAACCGCAGAACAGTCGCTTCGGCCCTCCACCGAAATCCGTATTTTCCGACCTACTCCCGCCGAGACGGCGGGATGTCCGGTTCGTATCCGACCGCGTCGACGGCGGCGTCCAACACGTCGTCGATGCTCTCCTCGTTCTCGACGCTCATGTAGAGGTCCGCCTCCACGTCCGTCGAGCGGTCGCTCTTGTTGCAGACGGTCAGGACGGGCACCGGGAACTGCGCCTCGACGGAGTCGCGGAGCACCAACTGCGATTCGAGGGGGTAACCGCACGCTTCGCTCGCGTCCACGACGAAGATGACGGCGTCCGCGAGGTGCTTGAGTGCGCTCGCGGCCTGCCGTTCGATGTCGTTTCGCTCCTCCTCGGGCCTGTCGAGGAGTCCCGGCGTGTCGATTATCTGGTAGCGAATTCGGTCGCGTTCGAAGTGGCCGATTTGGACGCCGCGCGTCGTGAACGGGTAGCGCGCTATCTCGTTGGAGGCGCGGGTGACCCTGTTGACGAACGACGACTTGCCGACGTTGGGGTAGCCCGCGACGACGATGGCGGGTTCGTCCGGGCGGATGTCGGGGAGGTCCTTCAGGTCGTCGCGCGCCTCGCCGATGAGGAGCAGGTCGTCTTCGATTTCGTCCATGATGTCGGCCATCCGGGCGAACGCCTGCTTGCGGTGCTTCCGCGCCGTCTCCGGTTCGGTCCTGCGGAGTTTCGGCTGGTACTCGCTGCGGATCTCGGATATCTGCCGACTCGCCCACGTCACCTCGGAGAGGGCCTGCCGGAGTTCGTCGACGTCCACGATGGCGTCCGCGAGTTCGTAGTAGAAGGGGTCCACGGTGCCGAAGTCGGGCCACTCGGTGACGACGTTCTCTAAGTTGTCCGAGAGGATGGACGAGGCCGTCTGGAGCATCGACTGCTGGGCCTCCAAGCCCGACTTCGCACGTCCGGACCGCGCCGCGCGCGAGAACGCCTTGTCGAGAAGTTCCTCCGACCGCGGCGTCGTCGGTAGGGACTCGAAAATCATGTTGCAGCGTCTACTCGGCCGAAGGGTAAAAGGGCGTCCTTTGGTGTCGCGGCCCCAGACCGGGGTTCACCGCGGCGACCGACGACGCACGTCGAGTTTGACGCGGTACGGAAAGTCGCCGCCGCCGTCCCCCTCGCGGCCGCCGTCATCGTCGCTCTCGACGCTCACGTCCCCGTCGAGTAGCCACGTGCCCGCCCCGCCCTCGTTATGGAGCGACAGGGAGAACGTAGCGGGGTCGAACGGCGCGCGCGGACTCGCGGACGGTCGCCTCGACGGAGAGGGGAACGTCGCGCACGTCGCTGACGTACGTGGTGTAGTACCGGCCGGCCGCGCGGAGGTAGTCGGCCGCGCGGAGGCGTTCGAGTGCGGAGTCGGGCAGGTCGTTCGCCCCGAACGCGCCCGGCGCCGCGGCGGCCTCTCGGAGCGTCGGACGGACCGACTCCGGGAACGACGAGAGCGCGACGCTCTCGCCCCGCCGTTCGGTGCCGAGGTCGTTGAACCGGAGTCCGTAGTCGAATCGCTCGGCCGTCGCGTCGAGTTCGTATCGCCGCGTTCGGTGGAGGACGCCCGCGCCGACGGCGACGCCCGCGGCGGCGAGGAAGCGGCGGCGTTTCACGCGAAACGGTTGGGGTTCCGACATCGAAACGGTTTCGGAGCGACGCTTCGGGCCGCCGCACCGGACGGTAAGAGCGGACTGCCACGATGCTTTTGCGCGCGAGAAACGTACGTTCGACCATGGCAATAGACTGGCGCGCTGTCGCCGTCGGCTTCGTCGTCATCCTCGTCGTCGGAGCCGTCGGCCTGAGTCTGCCGGTGATCGGACAGATAGGCGCGGGACTCCTCGGCGGGTTCGCCGCGGGCTACCTCGCCGGCGGGAGTCTCGGACACGGCGCGTGGAACGGCCTCGTCGCCGGGTCGATTTCGGGCATCATCCTCACGGTCGGTCTCGCCCTGTTGGGGAGCCTCGTCGGCCTCGCCGGCGGTCCCATCGGGTCGGCCATCGGCGGCGGGGGCGTCCTCCTCGTCGGACTGGTCGTGACGCTCCTGTTCGCTATCGACAGCGCAGTCGCCGGCGCGGTCGGATCGTGGGCGAAGGGCGTCTAAAACAGCTCTTACTCCTCGCGGCCGCGGTCGAGGTACTCGCGTTGAACCTCGACGACCTCCGTCGAGTCCTCGCAGGCGGCGTAGCGACGCAACGGTTCCTCGTTGAGTTCGAGGAAGGTGTGACCCCACGTGAACTTCGAGAGAATCCCCTCCGCGCGGTCTCTCCGGCCGAAGATGCACAGCGCCGCGGCCAACGCCTCGACGGTCGTCAGGCGCATCGGCCGCCCGAAGTTGACCGGGTTGGCCGCGACGAGGTACGGCAGGGCGCGGTGGTCGCCGGGCAGCGAGAACATCGCCTCGCCCGCCGACCCCCACGAACAGTCGAGGGCGACGAGGTTCGACGCCCCCCCGTCTGCGGGAGAGAGCGCGCGCTCCGCGTGGGGGTTCAGGACGACGCCGTACGGCGTCGCGCGGTCCGAGCGGTGGAGTTCCGCGAGGTCGAACTTCGCGAGTTTCCGGGCCGTGCACTTGTTCGGGTCGTCGTCGCCCTCGTAGCGAACGTGGAGTTCGTACGCGCTCCGATCCCGCGTCCCGTCGGCGTCGGCGTCCGCAGTCACATTCTGTCGCAGGCGGCGCGCCGACAAAAGGGGTTCGTCGCGCCGCGGGCGACAGACAGATGCCGCTCGTGGCAGAGAGGAACGGTATGGAACCGACGGACGCTGACGAGACGCAGAGCGCCTCACCCGCCAACCAGAACGCGGAGCGTTCTGGTGACGTCGCAGAACACGGTTCTGCGGGCAGCGAGACGCAGTCTGGCGACGTTGACGAGCGAAGCTCGTCAGCCCGCCAGACGCAGTCTGGCGACGACGACGACGGAACGGACGCCGCCGGAGACGGCCGAGACGAGGCGGACGCCGCACTCCGATACTATGAGGCCATCGACGCGGGCGACTACGACCGGCTCCGGTCGCTCCTCGCCCCCGAGTTCGTCCACGATCGACCCGACCGGACGTTCGAGGGGCGGGACGCGTTCGTCGCGTTCATGCGCGAGGACCGTCCCGAGACGGACACGACCCACGAGGTGGTGGACGCGTACCGCGCGGCCGACGGCGACGGGCGGGCCGTCCGGGGGCGGTTGGTCGGCGCTGACGGGACGGTCCGGTTCGAGTTCGTCGACGCGTTCGCGTTCGACGGCGGTCGAATCCGCCGAATCGACACGTTCACGCGGTGAGCGTCACGGCTCGTCCCTGACCGCGATGACGCCGTCCGTGTCGACCCTCACCTCTCGGTCGCCGATGTAGAGCAACACCGAGAGGTCGACGCCGGCGTCCCGAGCCCTGACGAGTAGGTTCTCGACCGCCTCCGGGTCCGTCCCGGAGAGGCAGGTGGGGCGTTCGGCGTCCGCGTCCAGAGAGAGGAGAATCGACGCGTCAAGTTCGTCGGGGTCGTCGAATCGGTGGCGTCCGACGGCGTACCACCGCGACTCCTCGGCCGCCGTCATCGAGTATCACCCGGTACATCGTAGCGAATCCGTCTGACCATACCCGCCGGTCATCGTGGAACGTCAAGTAAGGGGCCGGCCGTGGCAGCCAGTTTCGCCGAATTACGCCGAATTTCTGGATTAAACGGCGGATTAAACGGAGCAGAACGCGACGGACGCGGCGTCAGTCCTTCGTTCCCGAACCGAGAGCCGATTCGCCGATTGGGTCGCCGCCCTCAATAATTTCACGGCCACCCATGTAGGGTCGGAGCGGTTCGGGGACGGTGACGGTGCCGTCGTCGTTCTGGTAGTACTCGAGGATGGCGACCATCACGCGCGGGACGGCGAGGCCCGACCCGTTGAGCGTGTGGAGGTACTCCGCCGATTCGTGGCGTTCGGGCCGGTAGCGCAGTCCGGCGCGGCGGGCTTGGAAGTCTTCGAAGTTCGACACCGACGACACTTCCAGCCACCGGCCGCCCTCCTCGGGGCCGCCCTCCATGTCGTCGCCGGGAGCCCACACCTCGATGTCGTATTTCTTCGCCTGCGTGAAGCCCAAGTCGCCCGTACACATCTCCAAGATGCGGTACGGGAGGCCGAGGCGGCGAAGCACCTCCTCGGCTTCGTCGACGAGTCCCTCGAATCGCTCGTAGCTCTCCTCGGGGCGGACGAAGTTGACCATCTCCACCTTGTTGAACTGGTGGACGCGGACGATGCCGCGCGTCTCGGTGCCGTGTTCGCCCGCCTCGCGCCGGAAGTTCGGCGTGTACGCCTGCAGCTTCAGCGGCAGGTCCTCGTCCAAGAGGATCTCGTCGCGGTACATGTTCGTGACGGGCACCTCCGCCGTCGGGCAGAGCCACAGGTCGTCGTCGTCGTACGGTTCCTCGTTCGACGCGCCGAGGCGGTAGGCGTCCTCGGTGAACTTCGGGAACTGGCCCGTCCCCTCCATCGACCGCGAGTTGACCGGAACCGGCGGGAACACGTCGGTGTAGCCCTGTTCGCGGTGGACGTTGAGGAAGAACTGGATCAGGGCGTGTTCGAGCATCGCGCCCTCGCCCTTCGTGAAGTAGAAGCCGCCGCCGGTCACCTTCGCGCCGCGTTCGAAATCTAAGATGTCGAGTTCCTCGCCGAGGTCGTAGTGCGGGACCACCTCGTCCGGAAGCGAACGCAAGTCGTCGAACCCCTCGCGGCGGCGTTCGACGTTCTCCGACTCGTCCGCGCCGACGGGGACGTCCTCGTGGGGAATCTGCGGAATCCGCATGAGGGCCGCCTCCAGTTCGTCCTCCAGTTCGTCCGCGCGGTTCTCGACGTCCTCCAACTCGGCTTTGAGTTCCTGCGACTTCTCGATGGCCGCCTGCGCCTCCTCCTCCTCGCCGGCGGCTTTGAGTTCGCCTATCTTCGAGGAGGTCTCGTTGCGTTCGTGCCGCAGGTCGTCGCCGCGGTTCTTCAGCGACCGCCACTCCTCGTCCACTTCGAGGACCCGGTCCAAGTCCACGTCCTCGACGCCCTTGTTCCGTAGCGCCTCCCGGACCGTCTCCGGGTTCTCGCGGAGGAACTGCCTGCTAATCATTGCTCCGAGATTCTGACGGGCGCGGCAAAACCGTGTCGCATCTGTGTGCCCGCGGGGCAGGGTTTACTCGGCGTCCGGGAGCGACGAGCGAGCGCTCCCCAGCGCCGTCCGCGCATCCTCGACCAGCGTCTCCACGATGGTCGCCGCCGGAGCGACCTCTCGGGTCAACCCGACGCTCTGTCCCGCGTACAGCGGTAGTTCGGTCACGTCGCCGTCCGTTCCCGGAACCGCGAGCGAGTCCTCGTACCGCGAGAGCGGTTCCCCGTCAGGGGAGCGAGCGACCGTCTCGCCCTCGCCGGGCCGTCCCCTCTCGGGTTCGCCCGCTTCCCGCCATCGGTCGGTCGTCTCGTTTCGGATGACCCGGTGGGGGACGCCCGGCCACCCGTCGGGGTACGGCGTCCCGTAGACCGTCTCCGTCTCGTCGGCCTCGACGACGCGGCGGCGATACGCGCGGTGGACGCGCGCCTCCTCCGCCGCGAGGAATCGGGTTCCGAGCCACGCCCCGTCCGCGCCGAGCGTCAACGCCGCCGCGAGTCCCCGTCCGTCGGAGATGCCGCCCGCGGCGACGACGGGCACGTCCACCGCGTCGGCGACGCGCGGAATCAACGGCATCGTCGCGACGTCGCTCTGGACGTGACCGCCCGCTTCCCAGCCTTGGGCGACGACGACATTGACGCCGGCGTCCACCGCCGTCCGGGCCTCCTCAGCGCTTCCGACGGTCTGGAGCACCGTCCCGCCCTCGTCGCGTATTCGGTCCACGAACGGGGCGGCGTCGCCGAAGGAAAAGGAGAAGATACCGATCCCGACATCGAGGCACGCCTCCACGTGGTCCGACGCGGGAACGTCCGACGCGTCGGGGTCGAGGACCACGTTCACGCCCACGGGGGCGTCCGTCCGCCGGGTCGTCTCCCGAACGGCCTCCCTCGCGTCGTCCGGGTCGCGCCACGTCACCGCGAGCATCCCCAGTCCGCCGGCCTCCGAGACGGCCGCGGCGAGTTCGGGGCAGGTCGCGCTTCCGACCGGCGCCTGCACCACCGGTCGCTCGATACCGAGTCGCTCCGTCAAACGCGTGTCCATGCTCGTCACCTCGAATCGTCGGCGAGCGAACACTTAGGTCTCCCCCGAGTGGCCGACCGAACGCTTTTGGCTCCGGGCGTCCCCCCTCACGCATGGCGATTGGCGACGTGGAGGCCGTCTCCGGCCACGACGACGTGTACTATCTGGACACCGGGATGTACGACACGGAGGCGTACGGCTCCGTCTACATCGTGGACGCGGAGCGACCGACGCTGGTCGATTCGGGCATCGGCACGCACTACGAACGGACGCTCGACGCCCTCGAATCGGTCGGGATCGCCCCCGAGGACGTGGCGTTTATCCTCCCGACGCACATCCACCTCGACCACGCGGGCGGCGCGGGCTGCCTCGCGGAGGCCTGCCCGAACGCGACGGTGATGACCCACGAGAGAGGCGTCCCGCACCTGGTGGACCCCGAACGCCTCGTCGAGGGGACGAAGGCCGCCGTCGGCGACCAGTGGCGGTTCTACGTCGACCCGAAACCGGTCCCCGAGGACCGAATTGAACCGCTGACGGACGGCGACGAGATATCGCTCGGCGACCGGACGCTCGAAGTCGTCCACGCGCCGGGGCACGCGCCCCACCAGACGATGTTCTACGAACCGGGCGAGGAGATACTGTTCACCGGCGACGCCGCGGGCATCTGGGTGCCGGCGAACGGCGAGATACGGCAGACAACGCCGCCCTCGCAGTTCGACCTCGAAGCCTGCCTGGAGGACGTCCGAACCATCGAGGAACTGTCGCCGGAGACGCTCTGCTTCGGCCACTTCGGCCCCCGCGAGTACGACGACGACCTGATGGAGACGTACAAGCGGACGCTCGTCGAGTGGGTCGAGGCCGTCCGGCAGAAACGCGAGGAACTCGGCGACGACGAGGCGGTGGTGGAACACTTCGCCGAACACACGCAGATGGTGAACGTGTGGGGCGAGACGAAGGCTCGCGAGGAGGAACGCCTGAACGCGCGCGGGGTCCTCGGCTACCTCGACTGGAAGGCGAAGCAGGGCGAGAGCGGGGAGTGACCGCGCCGTCGGCCGTCTCGGCGGGCGGCGACGGAACAACTCCTCGCGGACTGCAGCCAGTTGAACGCCGAACAACGTTCGGCCGCGCGAACGTACATCGTTTTACGTTGCGGACGAACGAGGAAGAGACATGGACTGGCGGGACGCGGAAGCGGCCTTCGACGACGAGGTAATCGGCCGCACGACGCTTGCGAGAACGTTCGAAGACAGCGCTGAGCGGAACGCTCAACGGGTCGCTCAGCGGTACAAAGGCGGCATCTACGACCGTTCGCTCGTCGAACGGGGGGCCGTCGCCGCCGCGCCGGCGGGAGCGTTCGCCGACCTGAGGTACCGCGAGATGCGCGACGTGGTTCGCAACCTCGCCGCCGGCTTTCGCGAACTCGGCGTGACCGCCGACGACCGCGTCGGTATCTTCGCGCACACGCGCATGGAGTGGGCGCAGACCGACTTCGCCCTCCTCGCGGCGGGCGCGACGGTCACGACGGTGTACACCTCCTCCTCCGAGAGACAGGTTCGGTACCTGCTGGACGACTCGGACGCGACGGGCGTCGTCGTGGAGAACGCCGACCTCCTCCGGCGGGTCCTCGCCGTCGAGGACGACCTGGATCTGGAGTTCGTCGTCGTGATGGACGAGATACCCGACGGGAGCGGGATGGCGGGGGCCGTCCGCGACAGGGACGACCTGCTCACGTTGGGCGAACTCCACGACCGCGGCGCGGAGGCGTTCGACGAGGCGGCCTACGAGGGGTGGGTGGACGACTCCGACCCCGGGGACCTCGCCTCCCTCATCTACACGTCGGGGACGACGGGCAGACCGAAGGGCGTGCGCCTCACGCACCGGAACTTCCGCTCGAACGTCAACCAGTGTTACCGGCGGTTCGGCCCCCGGCCCGACAAGGACGACGCGCCCGTCATCGCGCCGGGATCGGTGACGCTGTCGTTCCTCCCGTTGGCGCACGTCTTCGAACGCCTCGCCGGGCACTACCTCATGTTCGCCGCGGGCGCGACGGTGGCGTACGCCGAGAACCCCGACACCCTCCGCGAGGACTTCCAACTCGTCGCGCCGACGACCGGCACGAGCGTTCCGCGGGTGTACGAGAAACTGTTCGACGCCGTCCGGACGGAGGCGTCGCAGTCGGCCCTGAAGCAGCGCGTCTTCGAGTGGGCCGTGGACGTGGGGCGACGGCACCACGAGAGCGACGCCCCCGGCTACCTCCTCGGCCTGCAGCACAGAGTCGCCGACCGACTCGTCTTCGAACAGGTCAGGGAGGCCCTCGGCGGGCGGATAGAGTTCTTCATAAGCGGCGGCGGGAGCCTCTCTTCTGAGCTGTGCGCCCTGTATCACGGGATGGGGCTGCCGATTCTGGAGGGGTACGGGCTGACCGAGACGTCGCCCGTCATCGCCGTCAACCCCGTCGAGGAGCCCAAAGTGGGAACCATCGGCCCGCCGGTGGAGGACGTCGAGGTGAAACTCGACGACACCGTCGTCGGCGACATCGAGGGCGAGGCGGGCGGCGAGGTGGGCGAGCTCCTCGTCCGCGGCCCGAACGTGACCGACGGCTACTGGAACCTCCCCGAGGAGACGGCGGAGTCGTTCGAGGGCGGATGGTTCCGGACGGGCGACATCGTGGAACTGCGACCCGACGGGTACGTCGCCTTCCGAGAGCGCGCGAAGCAGATCCTCGTGCTCTCGACGGGCAAGAACGTCGCGCCCGGTCCGATAGAGGACGCCTTCGCCTCCAGTTCCGTCGTCGAACAGTGCATGGTTCTCGGCGACGGCAGGAAGTTCGTCTCCGCGCTGGTCGTACCGAACTTCGAGGGAATGCGCGAGTGGGACGAACGGGAGGGGCTCGGCCTGCCCGAAAAGCCCGAGGACCTCTGCCGCGACGACCGAGTTCGGGCACGGGTGCGGGAGGAGGTAGACCGGGTGAACGAGTCCCTGGAGTCCTACGAGCGGATAAAGCAGTTCCGCCTCGTCCCCGAGGAGTTCTCCGAGGACAACGAGCTCATGACGCCGACGATGAAGAAGAAGCGGCGGAACATCCTCGATCGGTACGCGGATCAGATAGAGATGCTGTACCGCGCTCCCGACGGCGAGGACGAGACGGCCGCCTCCCGCGACTGACCCTTTCTACTACTTTTGTCCTATTTGGGAGATTTTCCGAACGTACGTTCAGTTCCACACCCGGAAACAGCGTTGGGAATGTATGGACTTATGGTTGTTCGCCACATCGCCACAGTCACATGGAGGTGTCATAGTGGCTACCGCCGAAGGGGCGAACCTCATCCCGATCGTCGCGGCCATCATCGGCATCGGAGTCGTATCGCAGGTACTCTCCGACCGGTTTCAGGTCCCGAGCGTCGTCTTCTTGCTGTTCTCGGGAATCGTCCTCGGTCCGGAGGTACTGGGAGTCATCGGTCCGAACTCGTTCGGGAACGCTCTCTCGGCCATCGTCGGCCTCTCCGTCGCCATCATCGTCTTCGAGGGCGCCTTCCACCTCCGGGCGTCGAAACTCCGCGAAGCGCCGTCGGCGACGCTCGGGTTGGTGACCATCGGCGCGGTGCTGTCGCTTCTGGGAACCGCCGCCGCGGTCCACTTCCTTCTGGACGCCGCGTGGCCGATCTCGTTCCTCATCGGCGCGTTGCTCGTCGCCACGGGGCCGACGGTCATCACGCCGATTCTCGAAGTCGTCCCGGCGCGGGACCGAGTCGAGGCGGCGTTGGAGACGGAGGGTATCGTCAACGACGTGACGGCCGCGATCCTCGCCGTCGTCATCTTCGAGGCCATCATCTCCGGCATCACCAGCGGACCCGAGCTTCTGACGCTGTTCGCCGAACGCCTCGGCGTCGGCATCCTCGTCGGCGGACTCGTCGCCGCGACCATCTACTACGCGCTTCGGTACGTGGACCTCTCGCCGGGGAACGCTCCGCAGAACGCGCGACTGCTCGTCCTCGCCGGCGCACTCGTCGCGTACGGTGCCGCCGACACCATCGCCACCGAGTCCGGCATCGCCGCGGTGGCGACGGCGGGTCTCCTCCTCGCCAACCTCGACGTGCCGTACGAGGAGGACATCTCCGCGTTCAAAGGCGACATCACCCTGCTGGTGCTCTCGTTCGTCTTCATCGCCTTGGCGGCACTCCTGCAGTTCGAGACGCTCATCGCGCTCGGCGCGGGCGGGCTCGGCGTCGTCGTCGCCGTCGCGCTCGTCGTTCGACCGCTCGGCGTCTTCTTATCGACCGTCGGCGACCGGTTCAGCTTCCAAGAGCGGATGTTCATGAGCCTCGTCGGACCCCGCGGCATCATCCCCGCGTCGGTCGCAACGCTGTTCGCCATCCAGCTCCGTGCGGAGGGGTTGACGGAGGCCGCGGACCTTCTTGTCGGCACCGTCTTCCTCGTCATCCTCGCTACGGTCGTCCTCGAAGGCGGGTTCGCCCGCCGAATCGCAGAATACCTCGACATCATACCAATGCGTGTACTCGTCATCGGAGGCGGAAAGGTGGGGAGAGAGCTCGCCGCCCGCCTCGAAAACCGCGGAGAGAACGTAGTGCTCATCGACCAGAGTCAGGAAGCCGTCCAAATCGCCCGCAACGAGGGCTTCACCGTCCACAAGGGCGACGGCACCGACACGGACGTGCTCCGTTCGGCCGGGGCCGACAACAGTCGCATCGTCGTGGCCGCGACCGGCGACGACGACGTGAACCTGCTCGTCGCCCAGCTCGTCAACTCGAAGTTCGACCCCGAGACGGTTCTGGCGCGGGCGAACAACCCCGACAACGTGGACGCGTTCGAGGAGCTCGGCGTGCGGACCATCTCCTCGGTTCTCGCCACCGCGCAGGCGATGGACAACTACATCGAGCGGCCGGCGATGATGGACTGGATGGGCGAAGTCGGCCACACCGGCGACATCCAGGAGGTCGAACTGACCGCCGAGGAGCACATCGGACGCACCGTCCGCGAAGTCGGTCCGGAACTCCCGGGCGACTGCCTCATCGCGTTGGTCGCCAGAGACGGCGACACGCGCGTTCCGAGCGCGGACTTCACGCTCCAGCGGGGCGACCGAATCACCGTCATGGGTGCCAACGAGTCGGTCCGCGAGGCGCTACAGTACGTCCACCCAGACGACTAGCCCGCGGAACCGCCGCGACGGTCGCTCTCGCTCACTCGTCGCCGCGGGCGCGAACCGCCGCGGCGGCGGCCGCCGCGCCCACGCCGAGGACGCCCGCGACGGCGTCGAAGCCGGGAATCGCCCCGCCCGACGTCGTCCCCTGCGGCGTCGGCGTCTCGATACCGGTCGCGCCGACCTCTTCGAGGGTGACCGTCACGAAGTTGCTCGGACAGGGGTTCTGACTGTTGATGACGAACACCGACCCGGAGTCGATGATGCTCCCCTGCGTCACCGCGAAGATGGTCGTCTGCGCGGACCGTCGGTCCCCGGTCGTCTCGAAGATGGTCGCGTCGAAGCCCGTGATGTCCTCGTTGCTCTCGGCGAACCCACATCGGCCGGCGCCCGAGGTGTCCGCCTCCCGGTCGTAGCCGGTCACCTGCAGGAACAACCCGGTGTAGTCCGACTGGCCGAACGTCGGGGCGTCCGTCGGGAGGGCGGCCTCCGCGGCCACCTCCTCCTCGGGCGCACTCGTCCCCGACTCCTCGGTGGGGAACTCCGTGGGCGGTTCCGTGGGGCTGTTGTCGGTCGTCACCGTCCCCTCCTGCGCCGACGCGCCGCCGACGAACGCCGGGAGCGAGGCGGCCGCGCCCGCGGTTACGACGCCTCTCAGTAGCCGTCGCCGCGAGAACGTCCCCGAACTCTCCCCAGCGTCCGACGCGTCCGCTCTAGGCTCTGTCGTCATGTGTGGGGACTCACTCGGAACGCCGAAAAGCGTCGTGGCCTCTCGCCCGTCGCTCACCGCCTACCGACTGAACTCGATGGCCGCGCCCTGCCCGAATCCGACGCAGAGCGTCGCGAGTCCGCGCTCTTCGTCGCGCTTCAGCATCTCGTGAATCAGCGTCACGGGGAGGCGCGCGCCGGACGCGCCGAGGGGGTGGCCGAGGGCTATCGCGCCGCCGTTGACGTTGTACCGCGCGTCCTCGACGCCGAGTTCCTCGCGGGCGTAGACGGCCTGACTGGCGAACGCCTCGTTCAGTTCCACGAGGCCGTAGTCGGAGATGTCCCGGCCGGCGCGTTCGAGGAGTCGCCGCGTCGCCGGCACCGGGCCGATGCCCATCACCGTCGGGTCGACGCCCGCGACGGCGTTCGTGCCGACTTCGGCGAGGATGTCGAGGCCGTTCTCCTCGGCGAACTCCCGACTCGTGACGAGAACCGCCGCCGCGCCGTCGGTTATCTGCGAGGAGTTCCCCGCGGTGACGGTGCCGTCGCCGGTGAACGCCGGCGAGAGACCCGACAGCGCCTCCATGGAGGTGTCGTGGCGGATGCCCTCGTCCGTCGTGACGACGCCGTCGTCCGTCTCGATGGGGACGATTTCGTCGTCGAAGCGGCCCGATTCGGTCGCCTCCGCGGCGCGATTGTGACTCCGCAGGGCGTACTCGTCCTGTTCCTCCCGGGAGACGCCCTCCTGTTCGGCCACCTTCTCCGCCGTCATCCCCATCTGGAGTTGGAAGATGTTGTACTTCTCCGACAGTTCGGGGTGGAGGTGCTGGTAGGAGTCGCCGTCCATCGGGACGCGACTCATGCTCTCGACGCCGCCGGCGATGATACACTCGCGGTTCCCCGCCGCGATGGCGTCGGAGGCGGAGATGACGGCCTGCATCGAGGAGGCGCACCAGCGGTTGATGCTCGTCGCCGGCGTCCCCTCGCCGAGTTCCGAGAGGAGGGCGATGACGCGCGCGACGTTGTTGTCCTGTTCGCCGCGTTGCTGGGCGACCCCCCACATGAGGTCGTTCACGTCGGCGCTCTGCAGGCCCGTCTCCTCCATGATGTGGTCGATGAGGGCGACCGAGAGGTCCTCGCTTCGCGTGTCCTCGAAGACGCCGCCGGCCTTGCCGAACGGCGTTCGGTACGCGGCCGCGATGACTGGCGTAGGCATACTCCCAGTTCGAACGTCTGCGGCAATAAATGGGGTAGAACTCGAAGGATAGCACACGGAGTTTCACGTGCTCCGGGTTCCTCCGGGCGGGTCACCGAAACCACCGGGCGAGGCGTCCTCGACGGCGAGCAGTTCGCGCGGCGTCCGCGGTAGTCGCCCGCAGACCTTCGAGACGTATTATCGGTATAAGGTATTTCTCGCCGGCGTCGGCGGGCGACGCGGTAACACGAGCCGTCTCTCTCGCCCACCCTTCGACGGTCTTAAGCGTTCGTGGCCGCAACTTCTTACGGATGAGTAATCGGGCTCTCGAGGTAGTCGAATTTCTCCTCACGGCTCATCTCTACACGGAAAACCGGGGGTTGGACGAGAACGACCTGCCGCCGCGGTACCGCCGAGTGTTCTGGGCGGAACCGGACGATGACGCCGAGACGGACGAGAACGCCCCAATCGGTATCGAGCGACCGCTCGTCGTTACCGAGAGTACGGCGAGGAAAGCAACCGGCGTCGAACACCCGTGGGACGCCGTCTCCGACCTGCTGTTCACCCAGCGCGAGGACTTCTCCGGCCGCATCTCGCTGACGCAACCCGAGATGGCGACCGAGTGGTTCCTCGACAGGGCCGAACGCGACCGGTTGGAGACGAACCCCACCATCGCGGCGACCGTCGAGGACCGCGGCGACGTGGACGTGACCCACGCCGAGGCGCGCGAGCACACCCGGCCGATTCAGGCCGACCGCGTCTGGATAGACAGCCTCCTCGACGAGTACTTCGACGAGGAGGAGGACGCGGAGATGCTCGACCTGGTGCAGGTCCGCGCGCCGGAGGAGATAGAGATGACCCTCCAAGACTTGGTCCTCACGCAGGACCAAGAGGGCGAGATACAGAAGCTGATGAAGGCCATCGAACACCGCGAGTACCTCGCGGAGATCGGTCTCCGCGAGATAGGGAAGATCCTGTTCGTGGGGCCGCCGGGGACGGGCAAGACCACCGTGACGCGCGCGCTCGCCCACGAACTCGGGCTTCCGTTCGTCGAGGTGAAGCTCTCGATGATAACGAGCCAGTACCTCGGGGAGACGGCCAAGAACGTCGAGAAGACGTTCGAGGTGGCAAAGCGCCTCTCGCCGTGCATCCTCTTCATCGACGAGTTCGACTCCGTGGCGAAGACCCGGCGATCGGACGAGCACGCCGCGCTCAAGCGGGCGGTCAACACCCTGCTGAAGAGCATCGACGACATCTCGCTCATCCGCGACGAGGTCATCCTCATCGGCGCGACCAACCACCCCGACCAGCTCGACTCGGCGGCGTGGCGTCGCTTCGACGAGATCGTCAACTTCCCCAAGCCGGACCGCGACATGCGCGCGGACATCCTCCGCATCATCACGAGGCGGATGGACGTCGCAGAGTTCGACCCCGAGTCCGTCGCCGACCGGACGGAGGGTCTCACCGGGTCCGACCTGCGGATGGTGATGCGGGAGGCCGTCCTCGAAGCGCTCACCGAAGAGCGGATGTCGCTCACGCAGGAGGACATCCTCGACGCCGTCGAGGACTTCGAGGAACGGGACAACCTGAAGAACATGGACATGATGTCCGACGGCGAGCAGTTGGTCGCGGGCGACGGCAGCGGTCACGACCACGACCACGGCCACGACGGCCACGACCACGACTGAGGCGACGCGATGCGGTGCGGGTCGCCCTCCTTCTCGACAACGTACTTGGCGGGCGGTCGGGAACCCGTCGAGCGATGCCCTCCACCAGACGCGCGTTCGTCGGCGGAGTCGCCGCAGTCGCCCTCCTCGGCGGGTGCCTCGGCGGCGCGCCGACCGCATCGAAGCGCGGTGACTGCGACGGTGACGCTCGACGGCCGGACGGCGACGCGAACCGTCCTGACGTGGGTTCGGTACCTCGAAGCCAGTGCGAGCGACCACCGGCCGCCGAACCGAGACGCCTAATTGTCCGGCGGACGGTCGTACGCCCGTGAACCGCCGCCTCGCAACCGTCGGCCTGTTCGGGACGCTCGCCACCCTCTGGGGCTTTTCGTTTCTCGCCATCTCCGTCGGCCTCGAATCGCTCGAACCGGTGCTGTTCGCGGCGTTCCGCTACGACCTCGGAGCGGTGCTCCTGTTGGGCTACGCCCTCGCTAGCGGCGCGACGTGGCGGCCGACCGACCGCGCGAACGCCGCGGCCGTCCTCGCGGGCGGCGTCTTCCTCGTCGGGATGAACGCCTTCCTGTTCGTCGGCCAGCAGACGGTTCCGAGCGGCGTCGCGGCGATTCTGCAGAGTCTCGTCCCCATCGCCACGTCGCTGTGGGCGCTGGGACTCCTGCCGGAGGAACGCGTCTCGCCGGTCGGAGCGGTCGGCATCGCCCTCGGCTTCCTCGGCGTCGTCCTCATCGTCCGGCCGGACCCCGCGAACCTGCTGGGCGACCGAGTCGTCGGCCGACTGCTCATCCTCGTCCAAGTCTCGGGCGTCGCGTTGGGCGGCGTCCTCGTCCAACGGGCGCGCCCGACGCTGGACAACGCCGCCCTCTCCGGGTGGTCGATGCTCGTCGGCGGGGTTCTCCTGCACGCCGTCAGCGTCGGCCTCGGCGAGTCGTTCTCGCTCCCGACCACCCTGCGGGCGGGGGCCGCGGTGGCGTACCTCGGCGTCTTCGCCACCGCCGTCGCCTTCTTCATCTACTTCCACCTGCTGGAGACGCAGGGCGCACTCGAAACGTCGCTCGTCGCCTACCTCGTGCCGGTGGTCGCCACCGTCGCCGGCGTGGCGATACTCGGCGAGACCGTCACGCTCGCGACGCTAGCGGGCTTCCTCGTCGTCTTCGCCGGGTTCGTCGTCCTCAAGCGCCAGGCGATAGCCGACCTCGTCAGCGACACCGCGGGCGCCGTCGGGCGCGCGGGCGACTGACCCGGCGGCGGGCGACTGACCCGGCGGCGGGCGAACCCGCAGACCGGGACGCATCGACTACGCTTATCAACCGGCGGAGACGTACCTCGTGGTGATGCGGGTCACTCTCCTCGGCACGGGCGACACGACGGGAACGCCGACCGTCGGATGCGACTGCGACACCTGCCGGTCGGCGCGCGAACGCGGCGTCGAGCGCAGTCGCTTCTCCGTTCACGTCGAGAACGAGAGAACCGACGAGTCGCTTCTCGTTGACTTCAGCCCCGACTTCCGGCACCAGTTCCTGACGCGCGACGTTCCCCTCCCGGATGCGGGCGTCGTGACGCACGTCCACTTCGACCACATCGACGGCCTCGGCAACGCCTACCGCGTGTTCGACGAGTTGCCCGTCCACGCGGCGAACGAGACGGACCCGAAGACCGGCGAGAGCGTCGCCGAGACCGTCGCCGACAAGTACGACTACCTCGAACGGGTCACCGTCCGCGGGCACGCGCCGTTCGAGTCGTTCCGCGTCTGCGGCCTCGACGTGACCCTCGTCCCCGTCGATCACCCGCCGCTTCTCTGTTACGGACTCGCCGTCGAGGACCCCGAGACGGGCGCGAAGCTCTCCGTCTCGGGCGACACGAACTTCGCCGTCCCCGAGGAGTCCCGCGAGGTGCTTCGCGACCCGGACCTCTTTCTCGCCGACGCCATCGTCCCGGCGTCGCTCTGCGAACACCACCCCCTCGGCGGACGGCATCACGACGAGGACGGCGTCCCGCGCACGTTCGGAACGAAGCACATGACCAGGGAGGGTGCGCTCTCCCTCGCCGACGACCTGAACGCGTCGGAGACGCGTCTCGTCCACACGGCGCACTTCTACCCGTCCGACGAGGCGTTCGAGGAGCCCCTCGCCGTGGACGGGGAGACGTACGATCTCTGAGAGCGTCGCCGCCCCCGCGTCGCACGCGTCGCACATTCGGGCACGTCGCGCCCTCTCCCACCAGAGGATACTTCGCCGCGGGGCGACCCGATAGAGTATGCCGACTGTCTCCTCTGACATCCGCTACGCCGTCGCAAGCGCCGTCGCCGGCGGCGTCGTCTTCGTCGCCCTCTCGTGGGCGGTGGAGGGAGAAGTCGACTGGGTGCGCGGCGCGGCGTTCATGCTGGCGTTCGGGGTCGTCGTGACCGTCGCACTCGTCTACTCGAAGCAGGAGAAGTGAGCGTCAGACGAACCTGTCGAGTCCGCTCTGCCACCGGGCGACGCCTTTCGGGTTTCGGACCCACGCCGTCCGGGCGTCTCGGAGGGCGGCGGCGTCCGCGTCGGGCGCGTCGCCCTCCTCGCGCGCCGGGCAGTCCGCGCCGCACTCCCGCGAGGGGTCCACGACGCGGCCGAAGTGCGAACAGAGGGGTCGCCCGTCGGCCGTCGCGCCGGCGCGGGCGCAGGCGGGGAACTCGTACGTCCGCCAGCCCTTGCCGTAGGCGCGTTCCGCGAGTCGCCGCCGCGCGCGGGTCTTCTCCGCGGCGGAGACGACGGCCACGTCCGTCCGCAGGGGCCGTTCCTCGACGAGTTCGACGCCCGGGCGGTCCGTCGGCAGGGGCGCGGGTTCCCGAACGACCGTCCGGTCGCCCGTCTCGGGGTCGAACCGCCAGACGCCCACCTCCTCGGGCAGGCGGTTCAGGTGGGCGCGGGTGACGTAACTCTCGGTGGCGAGGACGACGCTGTCGAAGAGGCCGAGGCTCACGTCGGTCCGCAACTGGCGTTCGAGTGCGCCCGGCGCGTCCAAGTCGGGTTTGTTCTCGACGCCGACGAGGCCGGAGAACCACTCGTCGGGGTAGCGGGTCGTCCGACGAACGTACTCCCGCGCGCCGCGGCGTTCGCGTTCGAAGAATCCGCTCTCGACGGCGCGGTCCACCGCGGTTCGGGCCGCCTCGCGGGAGCAGTCGAAGGCGTCACGCCAGTACACCGCCTCCCCGACGCCCACGTCGCTCTCGATGGCGCGCGCGGGAATCGTGTCGGCGGTGACGGCCGTTCGCTCCTCGAACTTCGGGCCGGGGACGACGGCGCAGATGTCGACGATGCGGCGGCCGGGAGCGACGACTGCCGCGCCGAGTTGTCGGGCGGGGAGCCACTCGGTTTCGGCTTCGAGGTGGGCGCACAACGCGAGTTCGAACGCGAACTCTCGCGTCCGGTCGTCCGAGGCGGGCACGGGGGACACTCCGGGCGGCGCGGACAAAAGCACCTCGCCGGACGGCGAGGGAGCGAAACGGGGGAGGCGGACGGGGGTCAGGCGAACGCTCCGACGGTAGACACTTCCAGAACGGGCGTTCGACGTCCGAGCGAAATCCGGGGCGTCGTCGGAGCGAGGGGGTTGCAATCGCGCGGTACATGTTAGATACCAGAAGATAACTACTTTTGTGAATACGCCCCACCCCCGACGACGGATGCACCCCGGAAACGAACGAAGTGAGACCGACAGAAGCGGGAACGAGGGGAGAGAGGGATGGAGCAGACGGGCGTACCTCGGCGTCGCGGCCGCCGCGGGCGCGTCTGCGCTCGCCGGATGTAGCGGGCAGGGGGCGACGGTGAGCGCCGCGCGGCGGCCGCCGAAGGTCCCCGAGAGGCGACTCGACGAGGGCGGGTGGGAACGGACGGACGACGCGACGGAGGACCCGGCGTTCGAGCAGTCCGTCGGGCCGGTGACGCTCACCGCCGCCACGCGGACGCTCCTCTACGAGGACGCGGCGCTTCGGACGAAGATAGCCGACAAGACGCTGGGGCGCGCGGACGCGCAACTCGCGACGTTCTTCGCCACGCGGGCGACGTTCGACCCCGACATCACGAGTCTCCCGGCGGGCGCGGGCCGCCAGCGACTCCTCGACAGGGTCGAAGCGCAGTCCCGGCGGACGTTCCGGTCGCGCCTGAAGCAGGCGGGCCTCGCGGACGTGACGCAGACCGGCGAGGAGACGATGCAGGTGGCGTCGGGCGCGGAGGCGCGCCTGACTAACTTCGAGGCGGCGTACGCGTTCGACGGCTTCTCGGTCGGCTTGGGCGACGAGGAGATAACCATCGAGGGCGGGGAGATAACCGTCGCGGGGCACCTCGCGGCGTGGATAGGGAACGACTCCGTCCTCGTGACGGGCGGAGCCTACCCCGACGAGAACTTCGCGCGGGAGGTGACGAAGACGCCCTCGGAGGCGATATCGCTCACCGTGGATGTGGACCTCGGACTGAAGCCGAAGACGTACCGCGACGAACTGTTCGACCTGATGAAGCGGGTTCGGTAGTCGCCGCGTCGAGAGGAGCTACTCGCCTTTTGCGTCGGGTTCTCCTAGCGGCGGCGATGCCAATCACAGACGGAATCCGTACGACGGAGTCGGTCCGCGAACGGTCGAGCGTCGCCGACGAGACGGTCGTCGTGACCGGCGCGTCCAGCGGTATCGGGCGCGCCATCGCGGAGACGTTCGTCGCCGACGGCGCGGACGTGGTCATCTGCTCTCGAACGCGGGCGGACGTCGAGGCCGTCGCCGAGGAACTGAACGCGGCCGACCGCCCCGGGTCGGTCTTCCCCGTCGAGTGCGACGTGACCGACCGAGGCTCGGTGGCGGCGTTCGCCGACGCGACCGTCGAGGAGTTCGGCGGCGTGGACGTCCTCGTGAACAACGCGGGCGGGGCGGGCTCCGGCGACCCCCTCCACGAGGTCGGTCCCGACGACTGGGACGGCGTCGTCGAGGTGAACCTCACCGGGACGTACAACGTCACCCGCGCGTTCGCCGACGCACTCCGGGAGGGCGGCGGCGCGGTCGTCAACACGTCGAGCATGGCCGGTCGCTACGGCGTCGCGGGGATGGGCCCCTACAGCGCCGCGAAGGCGGGCGTGAGCGCGCTCACGCGAACGCTCGCCGTCGAGTGGGCCGGCGACGACGTTCGCGTGAACGCCGTCGAACCCGGCTTCATCGCGACGCCGGCGGTGCGGGAGTGGCTCGGAATCGAGGAGATGCCGGAGCGAGACCCGGTGGACAGGACGGTCGGCACGCCCGACGAGGTGGCCGACACCGTCCGCTTCCTCGCCAGCGACGCCGCCTCGTTCGTCACCGGACAGACCCTCTCGCCGACCGGCCCGCCGAACACCTTCGAACCGCCGGCGGACTAATCACGCCGGGCCGCCTAGTCGTCTTCGAACAGTGTTCGGGGGAGGGACGACTCCCTCTCCTGCGGGAAGTTCACACGACACGGGCCGCAGAGCGTCCGCCCCGCGACTATAACAGCAACTTTATCAGGCGCTCGGGGCGAAACTTCCCCAAGATTACTTCAGGAGGTCAATGGTGACGCAAAATCCACAACAACCGGAGGTGAACATCGGACTCGTCGGTCACGTAGACCACGGCAAGACGACGCTCGTGCAGGCGTTGTCGGGTTCGTGGACCGACCAGCACTCGGAGGAGATGAAGCGCGGCATCTCCATCCGACTCGGGTACGCGGACGCGACGTTCCGCCGAATTCCCGGGACAGACGAACCGGAGTGCTACACGGTCGAGGAGACCGACGAGGAAGGCAACGAGACGGAAATACTGCGAACGGTGTCGTTCGTGGACGCGCCGGGTCACGAGACCCTGATGGCGACGATGCTGTCGGGCGCGGCCATCATGGACGGCGCGGTGCTCGTGGTGTCGGCCACGGAGGACGTGCCGCAGGCGCAGACGGAAGAGCACCTGATGGCGCTCGACATCATCGGCATCGACAACATCGTCATCGCGCAGAACAAGGTCGACCTCGTCGACCGCGAACGGGCAGTCGAGAACTACGAGCAGATACAGGAGTTCGTGAAGGGAACGGTCGCCGAGGACGCCCCCATCGTCCCGACCAGCGCCCAGCAAGGCGTCAACGTTGACCTCCTCATCCAGACCATCGAAGAGGAGATTCCCACGCCCGACCGCGACGAGGGCGAGGGCGCGCAGATGTTTACGGCGCGGTCGTTCGACATCAACCGCCCGGGCACGACGTGGGAGGACCTCTCCGGCGGCGTCATCGGCGGATCCGTCGTCACCGGCAAACTGACCGAGGGCGACGAACTCGAACTCCGCCCGGGGCGCGAAGTCGAAGAGGGCGGCCAGACCGAGTGGCGGCCCATCACGACCGACATCCGTTCGCTGCAGGCGGGCGGCCAGATGGTGGACGAAGTCCGCCCCGGCGGCCTCTGCGGCGTCGGGACGGGTCTCGACCCGAGTCTCACGAAGGGCGACGCCCTCGCGGGGCAGGTCGCCGGCGAACCCGGGTCCCTGCCGCCGACGCGCGAGGAGTTCACGATGGACGTCGAACTCCTCGACCGCGTGGTCGGCGAGGACGAGGACACGGTCGAGGAGATTTCGACCGGCGAACCCCTCATGCTCACCGTCGGCACGGCCACCACGGTCGGTGCCGTCACGAGTGCGCGAAGCGGCGAGGCGGAAGTATCGCTGAAGCGACCCGTCTGCGCCCAGTCGGGCGCGAAGATAGCCATCAACCGCCGGGTCGGCGCGCGGTGGCGACTCATCGGCATCGGGACGCTGAAGTGACGAGGAGAGACGCGACACGAACCCAGAGGAAGACGTGACGACGGTAATCATGGACACGAACGCGCTGATGATGCCGGTCGAACTCGACGTGCGACTGTTCGAGGAACTCGACCGGGTACTCGCCGCCGACCTCGACCTCGTCGTCCCCCGTGCAGTCACGGTGGAGTTGGAGAAACTCTCCCGCGGGGGCGGCACAGAGGGCGTGGCGGCCAGCGTGGGCGCCGACCTCGCCGCGGAACGGTGTCGCGTCGTCGAAACCGACGCATCGTACGCCGACGACGCGGTCGTCGAACTCGCCTTCGGCGAGTGCGACTACGTCGTCACGAACGACAAGCCCCTTCGGGACCGACTGCTCGAACGCGGCGTTCGAGTAATCGGTATAAGGGGTCGGGACAAACTCGAAATAACGGAACCATAGCCATACGATGTACAAACGGGTACGACTCAAGGACACGGTCGAGGTCCCGCCGGAGCATCTCGCTGACGTGACCCCCAATCGGGTCAAGCGACTCCTGCAGGATAAACTCGAAGGACGGATGGACGAAGATGTGGGCAGCGTCGTGAGCGTCGTGAACGTCCACGACATCGGCGAAGGGACGGTCCTCCCGGGCCGCGCCGGCGTCTACTACGAAGCGGAGTTCGACGCCATCACGTACGACCCAAGCATGCAGGAGGTCGTAGACGGCGAAGTCGTCGAAGTCGTGGAGTTCGGCGCGTTCGTCGGAATCGGTCCGGTGGACGGACTGCTACACGTCTCGCAGATATCGGACGAGTACCTCGCCTACGACGGCGAGAACCAGCAGTTGGCCTCCACGGAGTCGGGGCGGACGCTCGGCGTCGGCGACTCGGTTCGGGTCCGAATCGTCACGAAGAGCATCGACGAGCGGAACCCCCGCGACTCGAAGATCGGCCTCACGGCCAAACAGCCGGGACTCGGCAAGCACGGCTGGCTCGAAGAGGACCGCCAGAAGAGCGAGGCCGCCACCGGCGCGGAGGGGAGCTAGATGGCGAAGCCGCGTCTCGCCTGCCGCGAGTGCCACTACATCAACGACCCGGACGCGAACGTCTGCGAGAGTTGCGGCGCGACCACCCTCACGGAGGACTGGGCGGGGTACGTCGTCATCACCCACCCCGAGGAGAGCGAGATAGCCGAGGAGATGAACGTGAACGAACCCGGCGGCTACGCGCTGAAGGTCCGCTGACGCCAGCGTAAGACATGCTCAGACTGCCTCGCGACCTCCGCGGCGCGTTCAAGGAGCCGTTCGGACCGGTCTATCGGCGCGCCGACCGTCTGCTCGACGACGCCGGCGACCCGATAATCGCCGTCGGAGACGTCGTCACCTACCACCTCCGCGAGGCCGGACGCGTGCCGGACGTGGCCGTCGTGGACGGGCAGACGAAGCGCGAGGCGATAGACGAGGAGATTCGCCGCGCCATCGCCGCCCCGGACGACGGCATCGACGCCGCGAACGAGGCCGGGACCATCGGCGAGGAACTTCTCACGGCGCTCGCCACCGCACTCGCAGAGTACGACGACCCGGTCACCATCGTCGTCGAGGGCGAGGAGGACTTGGCGACGCTTCCGGCCGTCGTCGCCGCGCCCCTCGGCGCGAGCGTCGTCTACGGGCAACCCGACGAGGGGATGGTCCTCGTCTCCGTCACCGAGGAGGCGAAACTGGAGATGCGGACGCTGTTGCGCCGGATGGAGGGCGACGCCGACGCCGCCCTCGACGTACTGGGCGTCGAACCGTAACGGAGGCGGCGCGGCGGAATCGCCGCCCGGCGGGCGAAATCGAGTCGCCGAGGCGTCCGTTCGTCCCTTCGAAATCCTTTTACTTGCATCGGGAGCATTTTAACCCAACTGAACCATGGAAATCGAAGTCATCTCCGAAGACGAGAACCCGATGCTACACCGGAGCGACGTTCGCTTCGAGATAGTGCACGAGGAAGCCTCGCCGTCCCGGCTGTCGGTCCGCGACAGTCTCGCGGCGAAGCTGAACAAGGACTCCGACGAAGTCGTCGTCCACGAACTCGACACGAAGTTCGGCATGCGCAAGACCGTCGGCTACGCGAAGGTCTACGACTCGCCCGACTTCGCGCGCGACGTCGAACAGGACTACATGCTCGACCGGAACAAGATCGCCGCCGACACCGAAGAGGTCGAGGCGGAGGCCGAAGAGGCCTAACTCTCGGTCGAACGGACTCTAACCGGTCTTCGAATTCTCGATGCGAGTTCTCGGAATAGAGGGTACCGCGTGGGCCGCCAGCGCCGCCTTGTTCGATAGCGAGGCCGACGAGGTGTTCATCGAATCGGACCCCTACCAACCCGATAGCGGCGGCATCCACCCGCGCGAGGCCGCAGAGCACATGGGCGATGCGATTCCGGCAGTCGTCGAGACGGTCCTCGACCGGGCGGCGGAGACGGCCGAGGGCGAGGGAGCCGACATCGACGCCGTCGCCTTCTCGCGCGGACCAGGCCTCGGCCCGTGTCTCCGCATCGTCGGCACCGCCGCGCGCGCCCTCGCGCAGACGTTGGACGTGCCCCTCGTCGGCGTCAACCACATGGTGGCGCACCTCGAAATCGGCCGCCACCAGTCGGGGTTCGACTCGCCGGTCTGTCTGAACGCCTCGGGCGCGAACGCGCACCTGTTGGGCTACCACAACGGCCGGTACCGCGTCCTCGGCGAGACGATGGACACCGGCGTCGGCAACGCCATCGACAAGTTCACCCGCCACGTCGGGTGGTCCCACCCCGGCGGCCCGAAGGTCGAACGCGCTGCGAGGGACGGCGAGTTCCACGAACTGCCGTACGTCGTCAAGGGGATGGACTTCTCCTTCTCCGGCATCATGAGCGCCGCCAAGCAGGCGGCGGACGACGGCGTGCCCGTCGAGGACATCTGCGCGGGCCTGCAGGAGACCATCTTCGGGATGCTCGCGGAGGTGGCCGAACGCGCCCTCTCTCTGACGGGGACGGACGAACTCGTCCTCGGCGGCGGCGTCGGGCAGAACGAACGCCTCCGCGAGATGCTCGAAGCGATGTGCGAGCAACGCGGCGCGGAGTTTTACGCGCCGGAACCGCGGTTCCTCCGCGACAACGCCGGGATGATAGCCGTCCTCGGCGCGAAGATGTACGAGGCGGGCGACACCCTCCCGATCCCGGAGTCCTCGGTGGATCCGAACTTCCGACCCGACCAGGTGCCGGTGACGTGGCGCGGCGACGAGGAGTCCGTCGCGCGCGACCCGACGATCGGCGGGGAGGTTCGCGGCGCGGAGGCGACGGTCACCATCGACTCGGACCGCGTCGTCAAGCGCCGCGTCTCGAAGGCGTACCGCCACCCCGAGTTGGACGACAGACTCCGGCGGAAGCGAACCGTCGCCGAGGCGCGCCTCACCAGCGAAGCGCGGCGCGTCGGCGTCCCGACGCCCGTCGTCCGCGACGTGGACCCCGCGGAGGGCGTCATCGTCTTCGACCGGGTGGGCGAGTCGGACCTCGCGGGGAACCTCACGGCCGACCGGTGTCGGACCGTCGGCGAACACCTCGCTCGTATCCACCGGGCGGGGTTCGTCCACGGCGACCCGACGACGCGGAACGCCCGCGTCGGCGAGCGGACGTACCTCATCGACTTCGGCCTCGGATACCACACCGGTCACGTCGAGGACCACGCGATGGACCTCCACGTCTTCGGCCAGAGCGTCGAGGGGACGGCGGCGGAACCGGAACCCCTGCTCCGGGCGTTCGAGGAGGGGTACGGGAGCGAGGGCGACGACGAAGTGCTCGCCCGCCTTCGCGAGATAGAGGGTCGCGGGCGGTATCAGTAGCCTCCGACCCGTTCGACTCGTTCAGTACTCGTCTGCGTCGGCCGAACGCACGAGCGACGCTAGCTCTTCGAGGTGCGTCGGGGTCACCGTCCTCCCCTCGGCGTCGTACGTGATGGCTCCCGCGTCCGCCAGCCTCGGGAGGTGGTTGTGGTGGAGGGTCGCGACGGTTTCCTCGGTGCGTCCCATCGGCGTCTCCCCCGACTTCTCGGTGCGTTCCGGTACCGTGCCGTCGGACTCCTCGGTGCGTTCTCGCGCCGTTACCTCGGCGGCGAGTTCGGACAGCGAGATTCGAGACTCCCGGTCGGCCAAGAACGAAACGACGTGGCGGCGGCGGCGACTGCTCAGGAGTGCGAAGACGGTGTCGGAAAACTGTACGCTAGCGGGGCGTGATCGAGTTGTATCATCCATCTACTATTGTCACCAACGTTGCCGCATCTGCCGATATCCGCTCGACTACAGCCCGATATGTCCGTCACGCAGTTAGCGCGTTTGACACTCCTGGAGGTACAACTGGACTGTTGTTCCTCGGGGAACACCCTTCAAGTCATACCCGTCGGTGAACTGAACTCCGACATGGACGACGCTGAGGCCGCGGTAGACGCACTGGAGCAACTCGGACTGACCGAGTACGAAGCGCGGTGTTTCGTCGCGCTCACGCGACTCCCGCACGCGACGGCCAAAGAGGTGGGACAGGTGGCCGATATCCCCCGGTCGCGTGTGTACGGCACGATGGACCGCCTCCGGCAACGGGGGTTGGTGGAGGTGCAGGAGGGGGAACCGCGGACGTTCCAGAGCGTGTCGATAGACACCGCCGTCCGAGTGCTTCGGAAGGAGTACGAATCGAACTTCGAGACGGTGGAGCGGACGCTCCGCCGGATGGAGCCGATATACAAGGAGGCCCAACAGGCCGTCTGGGCGCTCAGCACGCACGAACAGGTCACGGAGCGCGTCATCGACCTGGTGGACAACGCGGAGCGCGAAATCGTCCTGATCGTGTTGGGCGAGTCGCTTCTCGGCGACGAACTCCTCGCGTACCTCGAAGAGGCCGCGGAACGAGGGGTCAGCATCAACATCGGTACGGTCGTCGAACCCATCTACGAGCGTATCGAGGACGCCGGGTTCAACGCCGACGTGTTCACCACCGACCTGATAGAGTGGTTCCACGCCATGAGCGGTTCCCCGCACATCGGGCGACTGCTGATGGTCGACCGAGGGCCGGTGTTGGTGAGCGCGCTTCACGACGAGCGACTCCCGGGGGTGCCCAACGAGACGGCGGCGTGGAGCGACGGTATCAACCACGGGATAGCGACGTTCACGGAACGGGTGCTGACCTACGAGTTGCAGGAGAGCGTCGGAGAGGCGTACCGGCCGGACGACGACGAGTAATCGCCCCGCGCGGCCCGTCGTAAACCGGTGGGCGCTTTCTCGAATTCCGACTCGGCCTCGGGTGCACCGTCCGAGAGCACACCAAAACGATTTATCAGCCGCCCGCCTAATCGTGTAGTATGGCAGACAAACCCCAGAGCGGTGAAATCCTCGGAATTCCGTACAACTTCGAACGACCGTCCATGGGCCGGATGCTCTCGTCGTACTGGCAACCCGGCAAGGGGATGCTCGTGAAGAAGCCGTTCGGAATCGGGTACACCCTGAACCTCGCCAACTGGCGGTCGTGGGTCGCGCTGGTCGTCGTGGGCGCACTCCTCTGGCAGGAGCGTTCCTCGGGCGGGGACACCGTGGCCACGATGGACGACGACGGCCCCGTCGAAGTCATCGTGGACGACGACTGAACGGCGGACACCGACGCCTCTTTCTCTCGACCCGCCCGACGTTCGAGCGGATGCTCCGATACGTCACGACGAATCCGGGGAAGGTCCGCGAGGCGCTAGAGTACCTCGACGAAGTCGAGCAGTTGGACTACGACTACACCGAGGTGCAGGGTTCGGACCTCGGCCCCATCGCGGCGCACGGCGCGCGCGAGGCCTACCGGCACGCGGGCGAACCCGTCCTCGTGGACGACGCCGGCCTGTTCATCGACGGCTTCGAGGGCTTTCCCGGCCCGTACTCCTCGTACGTCGAGGAGACGCTGGGCGTCGAGGCGGTGTACCGACTCGCCGAACGGGAACTGGACGAACCGCGCCGCGCGGCGTTCAAGTGCACGCTCGCGTACTGCGACGGCGAGGAGTTCGAGGCGAGTCCCGATCCGATAGACCGGGACGACCGAACCGTCGCGGCGGCCCACGGCGCGGAACGGGACGAAGAGGAGACGGAACCGCTCCCCGTGCGGATATTCGAGGGGACCGTTCGCGGGCGCATCGTCCCGCCGCGCGGCGACGGCGGATTCGGCTACGACCCCATCTTCGAACACGACGGGACGACGTTCGCCGAGATGGACGCCGAGGAGAAGAACGCCGTCTCGCACCGCGGGCGGGCGTTGGCGAAGTTCGGAGAGTGGTACTCGGAACGAACGAAGTGAGTGACGAGTACCTCGTGAGACTCGCTACGCTCGCCTCACGGTAGGTACGCCGAACGCTAGTGAGGCGTGTCTCGCCGGGCGCGAAGCGTCCGGCGGCGGTCCCGTGAGGGAGCGGAGCGACCGAACGGGAGTCTGAGAAGCGAACCACGTCGAACGAACACGGAGTCCGACCCGCCCCGCCTCACCCACCTGGCAGGAACACTCTCGATTTATTACCGTTCGCTCGCACGTCGTACTCGTATGCCCCGCTACGCAGCGACCACCGACGCCGCCATCAACGGGGTCGTCGGCCTCGTCCTCCTCTCGGTCGGAAGCGCCGTCGCGCCCCTCATCTTCACCTCGTTCGACCCGTGGATGTCCGCCCTCCCGGCGTTTCTCGTCTGGTGCGTCTTCGCGTACTACGCGATGAACCAGTTTGCCCACGGAATCTACACGGTCGTCGAGGAGGCGACGGAGGCGACGAATCGCCATTCAACAAAGTGATAACGCCCCTCGTCAGAGACGACTCCAATGGGAACGAACCGATGGGAACGACCGACTAGACGGCGCTTTTTGGCGTCGATAGGCGTCGCCGCCGCCGGCGTCTCGGCCGGGTGTTCGGCCGGGGGCGGCGTCGGCGACGCGTCGTCGGACGAGCAGTCGTCCGGCGGAACGCTCGCAGTCCGCGTGACGAACCGAACCGAGACGGCCCAGACCGTCTCGGTGACCGTCAGAGACTGGGACGAGAACGTGGTCGACCGAGTCGAGGAGGCGTCGGTGCCGCCGAGCGTCGAGAGCGAAGTGTTCCGCGCCGACTACGACGGAACGTGGTACAGCGTCGAAGTGCGGGGCGACGAGTGGGAGACGAACGAGTGGTGGAAGCCAAAACTCTGCCGGTCGTACGCGTTCGCCATGACGCTCGAAACGGTGGCCGGCGTCCCGTCCGTCCGCACGAACGACGCCTGTTCGATTTCGGCGAACGAGTGAGACTCGTCCGTCTGCGCGGCCGGGCGCGGGCGACTCACTCCCGCGGGTCGCGGTCCGGGCCGGGGTAGTCGCCCCCGACGACTTCTTCGTGGAGGCTCTCCGCGTCGAACAGCGTCGCGAACGCGCGGGGGTGGTGGACGCTCACCGGGAACTGACCGCCGAGCGTCGCGCCCGCCTTCGAGGAGAGCAACCGGTCGTCGAACGAGAGGACGTGCATCGCGCCGCCGCGGTACGCCGACCCGAGGGCGGGGTGGTCGTCCGCCGGGTGCGAGACGGGTTCGCGCCCCTGTTCGACCCGTTCGCGCCAGTCGGCCGCGAGCGATTCGTCGCCGAGCGATTCGACGACCGCTTGGGCGTCGTCCAGAAGGGGGTCGCTGGCGACGAGCGTCGTCCACGAGTGGCGGCGGAGGGCGTCCAACGCCTCGCGCGAATCGTCGTCGCCGAACAGGTCGGCCGCGAGGACGTCCGCGTCGGCGACGACGCGGGCGGGACTCCGTTCGACGTCCTCCGGGTCGGGGACGTCGGCGGTTCGGCCCGCGTCCGCACTCTCGTCGTCGTCGCCCTCCCGGCGCGCGTCGAGTGCCTCGCGCGCGTCGTCGGCCGTCCGTTCGAACGACGCCGCACGGTCGAACAAGGCGGTCCACGATTCCATAGACCGGCGTTCGGTCCGCGGACGGAAGGGCGGTTCGGTCGGTCGGAATCGCTTACGCCGACCCGAACCGGTCGAGGAGTCGGTCCGCTGCCGCGCCGACGAGGAACGCCGCGCCGACGTTCGTCAGGAGGCCGACGACGCCGACGGCGGCGACGAGGAGCAGACGGTCGCTCCGGGCGGCGGCGCGGCCGAGGTGCCACGCGACGAGGACGAGGAGGACGCCGAGGACGGCGGTGGGGAAGGCGGTCACGACGCCCGCGACGCAGGCGGCCGCGAGGTAGAGAGCGCCGAGGACGACGTTCGCGCCGCCGGTCCGCGCGCCGAAGGCGTGCTTCCCAGCGAGTCCGCCGCTTCCGTGGCACATCGGCAGGCCGCCGAACGGAACCGCCGCGAGGCACATCGCGCCCATGCTCCCGGCGAGTCGGTCCGGCGGCACGTCGGCGTCGAACAGGTCCGAACAGAGCAGAGAGGTGGCAACGGCGGCGTTTCCGGCGGTCATCGCCAGTTGGCCCGCCGTCGCCTCCGCCGCGCCGAGCGTCGGCGTCGGAGCGGTCGGAAACGCGGCGAGGGACGGGAGCGTCGGGGAGACGCCACCCGCGGCGACGGCGGCGAGAACCGCACCGCCCCCGAGGACGAGGAGCGATGAGAGGCGGGCGCGCCCGGCGATTGCGGCGAGGACGACGACGCCGACGGACGCGGCGGCCAGCGTCGGGTCGCCGACGGCGAGTTCGACGCCGGTGCGCGCGAGGAGGAGAGCCACGGCGAGTTGGACGCCGCGAACCGCCGCCTCGCCGACGAGCGACTCGATTCGGCCGAGGACGCGGAGGCGGGCGGCGACGACGAGGGCGACGCCCGCCAGCAGTCCGGCGGCGACGAGTTCGCCCGCGGTTATCGTCCCCGCGATGGCGAGTCCGACGAGCGCTTTCATCGGTTCCACCGAGAGCGGAAGTCCGTACGCGAGGCCCCAGACGAGTTGGAAGACGCCGAACCAAAGCAGTACGCTAGCGACGGAGAAGGGCGTGAGCGCTCCGAGGGCGACGACGAGGGGGAGCACCGTCACCGAGTCGCCGAGCGCACCCGCCACTTCCCCGGCGTCGAGGCGGAGCGAACGCCCGGCGCGAACGTCGGCGAGGGCCATCGGCGAGTCGGTGGTCGAGAACGAACTTGAACGTTTTCGGTAACTACGACCGGGAAAAGAGGGGAAAGTAGTAACCACCGGCGGTTACGTACCGAGGAGTACCTTTATTTCGAGCGCACCCATCGTTGTTCCCATGTCGATACAACGGCGGCGGTTCCTCCAGGCGGCGGGCGTCGGAACGGTCCTCGGCCTCAGCGGATGCGCGGGCGAGGAGGGCGGTTCGACGGCGACACAGGGGGACGCCGGAACGCGGGAGCAAGTCGAGAGTGAGGGGTCCGGCGGCGGGTCCGACGACATGCAGTTGACGCTGGCGACGACGACCAGCACGTACGACACGGGGCTTCTCGGCGAGTTGAACGCGGCGTTCGAGGAGCGATTCGGCGCGACCGTCAAGACGATACCGCAGGGGACGGGCGCGGCCATCGAGACGGCGCGCAACGGCGACGCGGACGTCATCCTCGTCCACGCCCGGGGCGCGGAGGACACGTTCCTGCGGGACGGGTTCGGCGTCAACCGCCGGGACGTGATGTTCAACGACTTCGTCATCGTCGGCCCGAGGGACGACCCCGCGGGAATCAACGGCACGTCCTCGGCGACGGAGGCGTTCGCCACCATCGCGGAGACGCAATCGACGTTCGTCTCCCGCGGCGACGACTCCGGGACGAACAAGAAGGAACTGACCATCTGGGCGGAGTCCGGCGTCGAACCGTCGGGCACGTGGTACCGCGAGATAGGAAAGGGGATGGGAGACACGCTGGTGCAGGCGAGTCAGTCCGGCGCGTACACCCTCGCAGACCGGGGGACGTACCTCTCGATGAAAAAGGAGGTGAACCTCGCTATCCACGTGCAGGGACCCCTGAAGGACGGGCCGACCATCCTCAAGAACCCCTACGGCGTCATCCCGGTGAACCCCGCGACGTACGGCGACGTGAACTACCAACTCGCGATGGCGTACGTCGGCTTCCTCACGGGGCCACAGGGACAGAACCTGATAGACGGCTACACCGCCAACGGGTCGCAGTTGTTCTTCCCGAACGCCCTCTCGAAGGAGCCGAACTTCGCGCAGTACGTGCCCGAAGGATGGGACGGGTCGAACCCCTCGAAGGAGGATATCGCGTTCAAATCGTGGGTGGACCGGCGCGTCCCCGAGGACTTTTAGTCCGACCGGGAGGGAGAGATACCCGTGTTCCTCGGCGGCGCGTTGGGCGAGTTGAACGTGCAGTACCTCGTCAGCATCACGCTCGTCTCCCTGTACGTCAGCACCGCGGCCGTCCTCGTCAGCACCGCCGTCAGCCTCCCCGCGGCCGTCGCCGTCGCGTTCGGCGACTTCCGCGGGAAGTCGCTTCTCACCTCGCTCATCTCGACGGGGATGGGCTTTCCGAGCGTCGTCGTCGGGTTGGTGGTCCTGTTGGCCCTCTCGAACTCCGGCCCCCTCGGCGACTTCGGACTGCTGTTCACCCCGCAGGCGATGATCATCTCTCAGACCATCCTCGCGACGCCCGTCGTCCTCAGCGTGTCGCTCTCCGCCGTCGAAGGCGTCTCCGCGGACCTGCGCGACGCAGCCTTCGCCGCCGGCGGGACGAAGGCGGACGTTGGACTGGCGGTCCTCAGCGAGGCCAGATACGGCATCGTCACCGCCGTCCTCGCGGGGTACGGGCGCGCCATCAGCGAGGTGGGGTCGGTGCTCATCGTCGGCGGCAACATCGTCTTCTCCGACCAGACGTCGTTCACGCGGACGCTGACGACGGCCATCACCGTCGAAGCCCGGAAGGGTAACATCGAGACGGGCATCGCACTCGGCGCGATACTGCTCGCTCTCGTCCTCGGCGTGAACGCACTCGGCGCGCGGTTCCGCGACCGGACGTCCGGCGGGGCGGCGTCGCAGGGGCGACAGTCGCGCGGGCCCGCCGGAAGCGGCGGAGGTGAGCGATGACCGACGCCGCGCGGACGGCCCGGAAATCCGACCGCACGCGCCGAAACGGCGAGCACGCCGCCGAACGCGGCGGAACGCGCCTCGCGGCCGAGGGCGTGACCCACGGGTTCGGCGAGGGACCGGTGTTCGAGTCGGTGGACCTGACGGTCGAACCCGGCGAAGTGCTGGCGGTCGTCGGCCCGTCGGGGACGGGGAAGACGACGCTGCTCCGACTGTTGGCGTGCTTTCACCCGCCGGACGAGGGCGTCGTCAGCGCCGACGGAACCGACGTGTGGTCGCTCTCGGAGGCCGACCGGTTGGCCGTCCGCCGCCGCGTCGGCATGGTGTTTCAGGTGCGGAGCCTCTTTTCGACGACCGCCGCCGAGAACGCCGCTTACGGCCTGCGCGTGCGCGAATCGTGGACCGACCGCCTCCGGACGGCGGCGCGGCGCGCCCTCGGATTCGAAACGACGCCGACGGCCGCGAGAGAAGCGCTCTCGACCGTCGGGATGGCCGACAAAGCCGGGAGGCGCGCCGCGTCGCTCTCCGGCGGCGAGGCCCAACGCGTCGCCATCGCGCGCGCCCTCGCGCCCGACCCGGACGTGCTACTCTTGGACGAACCCACGTCGAACCTCGACCCGCGGAACACCGCGCTCGTCGAGGAAGCCGTCGAGGCGGCCAGAGAGCGCGGTATCGGCGTCGCCATCGCGACGCACGACATGCAGCAAGCCCGGCGCGTGTCCGACCGCACCGCGGTACTCCTCGACGGGTCGATAGTCGAGTGCGGGCCGACCGACCGCGTCTTCGAGTCGCCCGACGACGAGCGAACCCGGAAGTTCGTCGCGGGCGAACTCGTCTACTGAGCGTCTGACTCGCGTACCGATTTTTACCGCCGGGGCGCGTCCGACCGCGTATGGTGGACGACTGGTTCGAGGCGTACCTCGACGCGGACGGCGTCAGCTTCGACGACGACGACGCCGCCCTCCTGCGCGCCGTCGCCGAGACGGGGTCCGTCAGCGGTGCCGCCTCCTCGCTCGGCCGTTCGCGCCCCCGGTGTCTCGCGCGACTCCGCGAACTCGAAGGCGCGTTGGGGTCGCTGGTCGAACGCCGCCGCGGCGGGTCCGACGGCGGCGGCAGCGAACTCACCGCGACCGGACGCGAACTGTTGGCGCGGTTCGACCGACTCCACGCCGCCCTCTCCGGCACCGCGGGCGTCCCCGAGACGGTGACGCCCGGTACCGTCGCCGGCGTCGAGGGCGAACTGTGCGACGTGGAGACGGCGGCGGGACCGGTCCGAACGCTGGGCGAGAAAGCGGCGCGCGAACCGGGGCGACGGGTCCAAGTGAGCGTCAGAGCCGACGCCGTCACCCTCCACGCGCCGGGCGACTCGCCCGCGCCCGACTCGACCAGCGCGCGGAACCGCCTCGACGGGTCGGTGACGGCCCTCGAACGCGGCGACGCCGTCGTCCGCGTCGCGGTGGACGTCGGGTTCGAGGAACCGTTGCGGGCGCTCGTCACCGCCGACAGCGCCGACCGACTCGGACTCGAACCCGGCGCGGGCGTCGTCGCGTCGTGGAAGGCGACGGCGACGCGGGCGACGGCGGTGGCGGCGTCGGCGGGAGACGAGGGTGGAGACGAGAGCGGCGGAGAGAGCGGAGAAGAGGGCGGAGAGAGCGACGCGGACGCCGCCGAACTCGACTGCGCGTGACCCGGACGCTCAGTCGTCCGCGTCTCGCCCGGCGGCGACGGCGAGTTCTTCGAGGTGCGACCGAACGTCCTCGGACACCGGTCGGAGCGGCCTTCTGACGGTTCCGGCGGGCGCGCCGCGCGCCCGCATCGCGGCCTTCAACCCGGGGACGCCGAACCGGTCGGTGACGGCGCGGTTCAGATCGACGAGCGACGCGTTCAGTCGACGGGCCACCTTCTCGTCGCCGTCGCGGTGTCTCTCGTACACCTCGACGGCCGCCTCGGGGGCGACGTTGGCGAGGCCAAGGACGCCCCCGTCCGCGCCCGCGCCGAGGGCCTGTGCGAAGACGCCGCCGGCCCCGACCAACAGGTCGAAGTCGTCGTCGCGCGTCGCGCGGCGTTCGCGGATGAACCGGTCGATGTCGCCGCTCGAGTCTTTCATGCCCGCGATGTTCGGGTATGAGGCGAGGCGTCCGACGAGTTCGGGCGAGAGCGCTACGCCCGTGTGCGTCGGAACGCTGTAGAGGTAGACGGGGATGTCCGCCTCGTCCGCCACGTCGCGGTAGTACGCTTCGAGTTCGTCCTCGTCGTGGGGGTAGTAGAACGGCGTGACGACGAGGGCAGCGTCCGCGCCCGCCGCCGCGGCGTCTGCGGTGGCCCGCACCGTCTCCTCGTAGCCGGGGTGGCCCGTGCCCGCGAGAACCGGCACGTCAGACTCCGAGACGACGATCTCTATCACGCGGGCGCGTTCCTCGGCGGACATGAACTCCGCCTCGCTACTCGACCCGCAGGGGGCGATGAAATCGACGCCGCGGGCCTCCACCCAGCGGACGAGTTCGCGGAGTGCGCGTTCGTCGAGCGTTCCGTCCTCCTCGAAGGGCGTCGCCAACGGGGGTCCGGTTCCGTGCACGGTCGCAATGGGGCCGGCGCGCGGATGTAGTTTGTCGCAGAAGACGCGGGGCACTCGTCCGTCTGACACGGATTTAAGGCGGGTCGTTGCCGATACTTTTTCGGGCGCGCACGACGGCCTCAGTTCCCATCCTCCCGACGCGCGCCCGGCACACCCACCGCCGCGGCACCTCCCGATGCCGCGGCGGGCGGCGCACTCTCCCCCCCACGGCGCCGTCATCGCTCCCGTTCCCCCGTTACTCCCGTCGAGAAGTCCTCACCCGCCCAGCAACGCCGTTCGAACGCCATCTAGGGCGTCCCGTTCCGTCACGAGTGCGAGTTGGTCGCCCGCCTCGATTTTCGTGCCCGGGAGCGGAATCGTCATCGCCTCCCGCGCGCGTCCGTGAGCGTAGACGATGCCGTCCTCTCCGAGGTCGACGTCCGCGACTTTCTCTCCGACGACGGGGGAGTCCTCGGGTATCGTCACCGTCGAGAGGCGGAGTTGCTCCGTCAGGTCGCCGATGGCGTTGAAGTTGCCGCCGAGGAGGGCCGTCTTCGCGCCCGCCGCGCCGAGTCGTTCGGGGTAGACGACGTCGTCCACGTCGTCGGCGTACTGCTCGTATATCTCCTGCCGGTAGTCCTCGCTGATTCGCATCACGGTCCGACACCCGAACTCCGCGCCGACCATGCACGCCGCGAAGTTGACGTTGGGGTCGCCGGTGAGTCCGCCGACGGCGGTGGCGTCCTCGATGCCCGCGCGTCGGAGGACGGATTCGTTGCTCCCGTCGCCCTCGACGACTTCGAAGCCGGCCTCCCGGGCGCGTTCGATCTTCGTCTCGTTGTTCTCTATGACGACTACGTCGTGTCCCTCCTCGTTCAACACTCGGGCGGTGCGGGCGCCGACTCGACCGTACCCGACGATAACGAACCTCATGGGAGTACCTGACGACCGCGGAGGGTAAAAGCTTGAACGGCGTCGCGGGGTCAGCCCGCGCGGGCCTCCTCGATTCGCTGGTGGGCGCTGTCCACCACCGCAGCGAGCGTCTCCGTGCCGAACAGGCCGACGAGAACCGCGCCCACCGTGTCGAAGAGGAGGTCCACGATGGTGTCGTCCAACCCGTACTGGACGAGAACCGCCTCCATCCCGACGGCGTCGGCGGCGAGGCGGGCGAAGAACTCCAGCACCTCCCAGAAGACGCCGAACGCGAGGGTGAACGTGACGATGAACACGAACATGAACCGCCGGGGAAGGTGGACGGCGTCGCTGTACCGGTCCACCGAGCGCGCGGTGGCGTATCCGACGCCCGCGACGATGGTCGCAGAGAGCGTGTGCGTCACGTGGTCGTACCACCCCACGCCGTCGTAGAGGCCCAACATCCCCACCGCGTGGAGGAAGACCGCGAGCGTTATCCACAGCGTCAGGCCGGGCGAGAGGCGGATGCCCCAGTCTCGGCTCAGGACGGAGGGGAGGAGCGTCACCGCGAGGCCGAACACGCCGTTGACGGCGACGCTGACGTTGCGTGCGAGGACGCCGGCGACGAAGATGCCGACGATGGCGACCTGCATCGCGCGAACGGCGTGGCGGGCGGGGAGGGACCGTCGCCGAGCGTTCATGACTCACCGTACGAGCGAAGTGGGATAAACGGCTATGGTGTCAGCGTGCTAACTAGTGACACGACAGGGTTTTTCCCTCGTTTCCCCTACGTGACGGCGATGATGGCAACAACGCACGCCCTCGCAGGGGTCGTGCTCGCCGTCGTCTTCGCCGCGTTCTTCCCGGAAACCGCGGCGGGGACGGTTCCGATACCGGTCGTAGCCGCGGCGCTGGGCGGCGTGTTCCCCGACTTCGACCTGTACGTCGCGCACCGAAAGACGCTGCACTTTCCGGTGTACTTCAGCATGCTCGCGGCGCCGGCACTCGCCGTCGCCCTCCTCGTTCCGACGACGCTGACGCTGTCGGTGGCGCTGTTCTTCGCCGCGGCGGCGCTTCACTCGGCGATGGACGCCCTCGGCGGCGGACTCGAACTCAAGCCGTGGCTCGGCACGTCCGACCGCGCCGTCTACAGCCACTACCACGGCCGGTGGATTCCGCCGCGGCGGTGGATCCGCTACGACGGCGCGCCGGAGGACTTGGCCGCCGCCGTCCTGTTCGCCGCGCCGACGCTGTACGCGTTCGACGGCTACGTCCAGACGGGCGTCCTCGTCGCCCTCGGCATCTCCGCGGCGTACGTCGTCCTCCGGAAGCCGATGGTGACGGCAGCCGAACGCATCGTCGCTGCGCTTCCGGCGGGCGTGTTGGCGTACGTGCCGAACCGGTTCGTCGAGGACTTCCGCTGAGCGCCGACGGATTTTTCGAGAAACAGAGATTACCGGACGCCGCGCAGTTCGCGGACGGCGGCCGTCAGCACGCCGTCGACGTAGATTCGAGTCCGCTCCTCGCCCGCGAGTCGTTCGAGGCGGCCGCTCTCGACGCCCGCGCCGATGCGGGCGACTATCGCCCGGCGGACGCGGACGACGACGGTGACGCCCGCGTCCGCCAACCTGTTCCCCGAGTGGTCGAGTGGCGGCGGGAGGTCGCCGACGCGGCGCGCGATTCGGAGCGCCGACGCGAGCGACGGGGCGTCCACGTACACGTCGCCGAACGGCCCCGTGGACACCGCGGCCGTCTCGCCCTCGACGGTGAGCGTCAGGTCCGCTTCGACGCGGAGGACGTCCGATGCGTCGGACATCCCGATTAGTCGTTCGGCTCGGAGGTGCGGATTTTGATCGTCCCGTCGAGTTCCCAGTGGGCGTACTCAGCGTCGTCGCCGGTCTCGCTCGGAACGTCCACGGACATGTCCTCGAACTCGTACGTTATCTGCGCGCCGCGACCGGTGAGCCGGTCGTACAACCCGACGGCGAGTTCCGGCCACGTCGTCGTCTCCTCGATGCGGTCCGACGGCTGAGCGTCATCTGTACTCATGCGTACGCCGTATCGGAGACGACGCGGATAAGAAATTGGGCGGACATCCCAGAATATGGCGTTTCAGCCCCCGACACCGCTAATTTCACCAATTCGCCAATGTACGCGTTCGATACCAGAGTACGTTGACGGTGGCCAAAACAGGCATCGAACACATCCGGTTCGGAGGCGACGAGCGAGGACGGCGGCGCGGATTTCCGGGACGGTGCGAGGGCGTCTCGGTTCGTCCGCGCGACTCGACGCCGAGAGGCGGCGCGAGAACGCTTGCGAAAGTCTGCCGTCTTCTCTTTCCTCCAAGGAGCATCTTACCGTTACCCTCGGGGACGTTCCCTCGGGGAAGTGATACCGATGACTGACAACTACCTGTCGAACGACCAGTCGCGCCGCACGTTCATGCAAAAGGGAGCCGCCGCCTCGGGTGCCGTGGCGCTCGGCCTCGTCTCGTCGGGGTCCGTCGCCGCCCAAGAGGGTACCGGGACGCAGCAGGGGGGAACCGGCACCCAGGACGACGACGGCTTCACCGACGAGGGGTACAAGGCGCTCATCTTCGAGGACGACTTCCAACCGGCCGCCCGGTTCACGTTCGTCTCGGGCGTCATGGAGTGGGTGCCGAACTGGGCCGACATCCGCGACAGCGCGTGGTCCGAGTACAACACCTACCAGATACGGTGGCTCCACAACGGACAGGTCGATACGCTGTTCGTCTCCCAAGACGCGTCCGAGCAACTGCAGGAGTACGACCCGAACCTCGGCTTCATCCCGGACGAGGACGACGTCAACCAACCCTCCGTCTGGGAGATGAGTCGCGAGTGGGCTCCCTTCGGCGACAACGAGCAGCTCCAAGTGGTCAACTTCAGCGAAGTCAACGAGGAGGAGGAGAACGAAATCCTCCAAGAGGACGCCTGGTGGGACGACCAGAATCAGAGCGAGGGTCAAACGCAGACGCAGACCCAGACGCAGACCCAGACCCAGAATTAGAGCCGAGCGCCCGGTTGCTCGATCACCCCCGCTCTTTTCGCCGGTTACGCTCCTCGGTCGTCCGTCTCCGCGCTCTCGTAAGCGCCTTCCTTGCGGAGTTTCCCCGTCTCCTTCAGAACGCTCGGCGTCCGACAGACGCCGGGCGCGCCCGTCACCTGCGGGACGGTGCAGTTGTTGCAGTTCTCGCACGTCGCTTCCGCGTCGCCCTCCCGACTTCGGCCCGCCGCGTCGGTCTCGTCTCCCTCGGGTCGGAGGAACCGCGCGGCGATGCGAGGTTCCGCGTAGAACGGGCGGCCCATCCCCACCATGTCGCACCGCCCCGTAGCGAGGAGGCGGTCCATCTGCGTCCGCCGCCGGATGCCGCCCTCCGCCAGAACCGGGACGGAGACTGCCTCCTTCACGCGGGCGCAGAACGAGTCGTTCCACGCGGGGTCGAACGACTGGCTCCGGGCGTGGAGTCTGTGCGCGAGGGCGACGAGTCGCGGTCGGATCCGCCCGCCGAACGCCTCCCGGTAGCCCTCGCGGAACTGCGCGTCCGACCACGCGCGTTCGGGGTACTCGCCGCGAATCAGGCTCATGTCCCAGAAGACGGAGACTTCGACGGGCACGAGGGCGTCGAAGCCGACGGCCTCCAGTCGCCGGGCGATTCGGACGCCGTCCGCGACGGAGAGGCGGGACCGGACGAACGGCGGCGACGCCGTCTCGGCGGGCACCTTGGTCACGACGGGAACGTCGTCGCCAACTCGCTCTCGAATCTCCTCGTGGACGACTTCGAGAAAGCGGACTCGCTCCCCGAGGCTCCCGCCGAACTCGTCGTCGCGGGCGTTGTAGAACGGCGAGAGGAACTGCTGGACGATGCCCATGTTCGCGCCCGCGATGTGGACGCCGTCGTACCCCGCCGCCACCGCGTGTTCGGCGCACCGGCCGAAGTCCGCCGCCAGTTCGTACACCTCCTCGGTCGAGAGGACGCGCGCGTCGTAGGAGAGAACCCCCGCCGCGTCCAGCAGTTTCAGCGGCGTCGGAGGCGGCGAGACGGCGAGTTGCTCGGGCGCGGAACGCTCCTCCCGGTAGGCGGCGTGCCACGTTTCGAGGCTCCGAATCCCGCCGTGGTCGAGTTGGGCGAGTATCCGCGCGCCGTGGTCGTGAATCGCGTCCGTGAGGGGTCGCAGGCCGCGGACGAACTCCCGGTCGGCGAAACTCGTCATGTTCGGCGCGACGTGGCCGGTGTCCTCGCGGACGGGACTCGCGCCCTGACAGACGAGGCCGACGCCCGACGCCGCCGCGGGTTCGAGTTCCTCGCGGAGGACGTCCACCGCGTCCGGCCCCTCCCCGGCGCACTCCAAAAGCGGGGCGCGGTAGAGGCGGTTCGGAACGTCGAGCCCGGCGATGCTGATAGGGTCTTCGAGGGCGGGTGCCACACGGCACACTACTCGCAGAGCGGATTAAGCGTCCCGCCCGGACGCGCGGGCCGGACGCGGCGGTGACGGCGGCGTCACCGGGCGACGGCGACGCCCGCAAACCGTTAGTCCGCCGCGGAGAGACACTCGGCTATGACCTGCCCCTACCTCGCGTACCGCAGTTCGGCGGACGGCGAGGAATTCGACGCCGAACGGGCGTACTGCACCGCCGCCGGGCGGTTCGTCCAACCGATGCGCGCCGACATCTGCAACGACCGCTACGGGCTGAACCACGCCGAGCACTGCGAGATATTCCGCGCGCACGAGGCGGAGGACGAGTCGTGACGTACGAGTCGTACCTCGCGGGCGAACCCGTCGTCGTCACCGCGGCGTTGACGGGCGGCGTCCACGGGAAGGAGGCGAACTCGAACCTCCCGGAGACGCCCGAGGAGATAGGGAAGGCCGCCGCGGCGGCGGAGGCGGCGGGCGCGGCGGTGGTCCACCTCCACGCCCGGACGCCCAACGGGGAGCGGTCGTTCGCCACCGAGCGCTTTCAGGAGATAGACGACGCGGTGCGGCGGTACGCCGACGACGTGATTATCCAGCACTCGACGGGCGGAACGGGCGCGCCGGACGAGGACAGACACCTCCCCCTCCGGACGGACCCGCCGCCGGAGATGGCGTCGCTCGACATGGGGCCGCTGAACCGCTACGACCACCTGACCAGCGAGAACACGCGGGCGCTCGTCGATTCGCTCCACGAGGAGATGCGGGAGAGAGGAATCAAACCCGAACTGGAGGTGTTCAACGACGGCCACCTCAACGAGGTGTACGGCCTCTTAGAACGGCGAGAGCTCGCGGACCCGGTGTACGCGACGCTCATCTTCGGCGGCGGAACGCTCACGCGTCCGCGCCCGCGGAACTTCCTGAACGCAATCGACAACCTCCCGGACGGCGCGCAGTTCAACACGCTCGGGTTCGGCCCGCACCAGCTGCCGTTCGCGGCGATGGGCGTCGTGTTCGGCGGGCACGTCCGCGTCGGACTGGAGGACAACGTCTACTACCGCCGCGGCGAACTCGCGGAGAGCAACGCGCAACTCGTCGAGCGAACCGTCCGCGTCGCCGAGGAACTCGGCCGGGAGGTGGCGACGCCGTCGCAGGCGCGCGACGTCCTCGGACTGTGAGCGGGAACCTGCCCCAGATTCTATTCCGCGCCTCCGCGTACCTAGACGGTATGCCATCCGACATCCCCGGAATCCACCACGTCACGGCCATCGCCAGCGACCCCGGGCGGAACCTCCGGTTCTACACGGAGACGCTCGGACTGCGGTTGGTCAAGCAGAGCGTGAACCAGGACGACGTGTCCGTCTACCACCTGTTCTACGGCGACGACGAGGGGTCGCCCGGCACGAGCATGACGTTCTTCCCCTACCAGAACGCCCGGGAGGGGCAAGTCGGAACGGGACAGGCGAGTGCGACGCAGTTTCTGATTCCCGCGGCGTCCGTCGAGTACTGGACGGACCGCTTCGAGGCGGAGGGCGTCGAGGCGGACGAACCGCGGGAACGGTTCGGCGACACGGTGATTCCGTTCTCGGACCCCGACGGCCTCCCGCTCGAACTCGTGGCGCGCGACGACGCCCCCGAGGGGAACCCGCCGGACGGACCGGTGCCCGCGGAACACGCGATTCGCGGCTTCTTCGGCGTGACGCTCTCTCTGGACACCGCCGGAGGGATGCCGGGCCTCCTCGGGACGATGGGGTTCGAGGAGACGGAGAGCGACCACGACCGAACCCGCTACGAGGCCGACGGGGAACTGGGCTACGTCGTCGATATCCTCGAAGACCCGCAGGGCCGGCGCGGACGCCCCGGCGCGGGCACCGTCCACCACGTGGCGTTTCAGGTGACCGAGGCGGAACAGGCCGAGTGGCGCGAGGTACTGCAGGACCGCGGCCTCCGGCCGACGGAGATAATCGACCGGAAGTGGTTCGAGTCCGTCTACGCCCGCACCGACGGCGGCGTCCTCTTCGAGTTTGCCACGAAGGAACCCGGCTACACGGTGGACGAGGACCCGGAGGAACTCGGCGAACGACTCGTCCTCCCCGAGTGGTTGGAGGACCGCCGGGAGGAGATCGAAGCGGGCCTGCCCGACTTGACGCCCTCGGACGCGACGGAGTAGGCGGAACGGTTCGACCGCGGAGACGGTCACCCGCCGAACGGTGTCGTCAGTCGGCTGACGATTAACTGCCTCTACTCGTAGCGTTTCGAGCGTACGACTCGGTGACGGACGGCGAGACGCGGAGTTGGAAGCCGACTCAGACGTCCGCGTCCTCGCGTCGGAGTGCGGCGTACGTAACGACGGCGTCGGCGACCGCAGTCACGATTGCGGAGGCGGCCCGCCCGACCAAGACGGCACCGGGGACGACGACCGGAAGGAGGTACCAGAGGTGGTTACCGGTCGCGGCGTACAGGCCGACCGTCCCGAGGAGCAACGGCCAACAGAGGACGTCGACGTCGTCGAGACGGCGGGTCAGGACGGATTCGACGACCGACACCGTCGCGGCGACGGGTAACAGCGTCCACGCGACGCCGAGGTAGGACGGCGCCTCCCGGAGGTAGGGGTAGTGCATGAACTCGAACGTCGTGGAGTCGTACGCGACGAACCGCGCGCCGGTCGCCCGGTCGGCGACCTGTTGGAGGAACATCTGCCCGAGGAGTTCCTCCGGGGCGAGTGCCGCGACGGCGGCGAACCACGGGACCACGACGAGGGTGCCCGCGCCGACGACGCGCCCGACGCCGGCCCACCCGAGGTCGTCGCGGTGCCGGACGACGAACGGGAGGGCGAACAGCGCGAACGGCGCCGCGGCGATGCCCTTCGAGAGGGTCGCGAGGCCGAACAGTCCGCCGGCGAGCAACTGCCACCGCGCGGCGGACGTCTCGACCGCGACGACCAGCGCGTATATCGACGCGATTCCGAAGAAGACGAGCAACGCGTCGGTCCCGATATCCGTCGCGCCGTGCGTCATCAGGTACGCCGGGGAGAGCAACAGCACGGCCGCGGTGAAGCCGCCGGCGGGCGGGCCTCTGAGTCGAATCGCCAACAGAACCGCGACGCCGACCGTGCCCGCCGCCGCGAGGAGTGACGGGAGTCGCGCCGACGCCGGCGAGACACCGAACGCGGACATCGCCCCGGCCTGAAGCCAGTACGCCAGCGGCGGTTTGTGGAGGAACGGCGTGGGGACGGTGAGCGGGTGCGATTCGAGCGTGAACTGCGGAAGCAACCAGTGACCGTCGAGGACGTTCTGAGCGACGTTGTAGTATATCTGCTCGTCCCACCGACGGACCGCCTTCCTGTGGAGGCCGGTACCGAACTGGAAGTACGCGAGTACCGTCGCGAGGCCTGCGACGAACCACCGATACCGGGGAGCCATACCGAGTGACATCGGGAGCGGGCATTAAGTTCGACGGCCGTGCGCATCGGTCGAAGGAATCGAGGGGGCGGCGACCGGACGAGACGCCCCGAGGAGACGCGGTGCGACGTGAGTAAACGGAGCCGGACGCGGTGCGACGTGAGCGGACGAACGCGGCGTAAAGAGGCTCTATGACCCCAGATACGGGCGTTTTCCCTCCCGCAGAGTTACACCCGTCGGTGGGGGAATCGGTACCACGCGTTGACTTGCCAAGACGAGTCGGAGTCACGGCTCGATGGAGTTGGTCGAACGGCCGACGCCCGAACCCGACGCCGACGAGGCGCTTATCGAAGTCGAGTACGCGGGACTGTGCGGGAGCGACGCCAGAATCTACGAGTTCGAGTCGGCCTTCGAGCGGATGAATCTCCCGAACGTCATCGGCCACGAGTACTCGGGGCGCGTCGTCGAGGTAGGCGAGGCCTCCGGCGACGTGGACTGCGAGACGTTCCTCGACGACCGCTTCTCGCTTCTGGACGCCGACGAGGCGTTCGAGACGTTCGTCGCCGGCGGGACGTGCAAGCCGGTGTTCGACGTGTCCGAACTGCGAGAGTGAGGTAATCCCGCGCCAGTCCGCCTCTGAAGCGCCGATTCGCGTCGGAAAGAAGGAGCGCGACAACCGAGAACCCGAGAAGGGAGAGGGACGCTTCAGTACGGGATGAGCGTCAGACCGAGAGCCAAGAAGGGAACGAGGAGGAGGAGCATCGTCACCGCGTAGCCGAACATGTCTCGCGCGCGCATCCCGGTGATGCCGAGGAGCGGGAGCGCCCAGAACGGCTGGAACAGGTTCGTGTGAGCGTCGCCGACGGCGTAGGCCACCGTTGCCTGCCCGATCGGAATCCCGAGTTCCTGCGCGGCGTTCAAGACGGTCGGACCGATGACGGTCCACTCGCCGCCGCCGGACGGCACGAAGACGTTGACGATACCCGCGGTTATCCACGCCACTGCGGGGAACGTCTCCGGCGTCGAAACGGAGACGAGCGTCTCCGCCAGAACCGTCGAGAGGCCCGAGGAGTTCATCATCCCCATTATGCCCGCGTAGAAGGGGAACTGGAGGATGATGCCGCCGGTCGAGGTGACGGCGTCGTAGAACTCCTCTTGGTACCGCTTAGGCGCGGTGTACAGGAGGATGCCGAGGAACAGGAAGGCGAAGTTCATCGTATCGAGGCTGAGCGCGTCGAGTCCCTGCGTGAGGAACACCGACCCGACATAGAGCACTCCGCCGAGCCCGATGAGGCCGCCGAGAAGGGAACTCCGGTTGATCCGTTCGCCGGGCGTGTCCGCCCCGGGTGACTCCGCCGCGGTTTCGGGGTCTTCCGCGTACACCGGGTCGTCGTCGTCCGCGGCCGTCGCCGCGCCACCTTCGTCTCGCTCGATTCCGCCGCCGTCCTCCGCGGTCCGCGGTTCCCCGAGTCGGCTCTCGGGCACGTACTCCGTGATGTCGGAGACGTCGTCCGCGGGCGGTGCGAGCAGATAGAGCATGGCCGCCCCGTAGACGATGCCGAGCACCGTCAGCGTCAGCGTGTAGGGGTGGAGGATCGTCTGTGAGACCGGGACGAGACCGTCCACGACGCCCTGTTGGAGGAAGACGTTGTCCGGGGTGTTCATCAGAAGCGGTGCCGACGCCGCGAGGCCCCAGTGCCACGTGAGACCCATCCCCATATACCCCGCGACGCACAGGAGGGGGTAGTGGACGGCCAGTCCGCGCCGGTGGGCCTGTCGGCCCATCTCGCGGGCCATCACCGCGCCGACGATGAGTCCGAGTCCCCAGTGGACCCACGCGACCACCATGGCGATGACGCCGACGAGAACGACCGCCTGCTTGCCGTCGTTCGGCACCGCCGTGAGCCTAGCGACGCCTCGTTGGACCCACGGGTGGTACGCGAGGGCGTACCCGGTCACCAAGATGAGCACCATCTGCATCGCGAAGGTGAGCAGGGCCCAGAACCCGTCGTTCCAGAAGCCTACCATCTCCACCGGGCCGTTCCCGAGGGCGAGTCCGCCCGCGAACACCACGTACGACAGGAGGATGGCGAAGAGGAACGGACTCGGCATCCACCGTTCGACGTGTCTGGAGATACGCGCTCCCAGCCGTTGTATCGCCGTACCGCCGGAGTCGTGTGACATACGAGCCCACACACCACACAAAGCACCATAAAATCACGAGATAGATGATTTTCTGGCGGTTCGGTCGGGAACGCGGCAGAGAGTCGGGTGCGCCGAGTTCAAAACGGACGGAGAACGGCGACGAGACGTGAGTGCGTCGGAGAGAGAAAGAGGCGTCTCGTCCGGCGGACGAGTTCGGCTACGGGAAATCGGAGCCGGCATCACGGCAGTCTGTCCAGAGTCCGTCCTGTTCGGCACCGCGGGCGGGTCCGCGAGGAGAACTCGCCGTTCCCTTTTAGCGTACTCGTCGCGACGAAGCGGCCGGACGGAGAGGACCCAGTTGACCGCGGAGTCGGCGTCTCACTCGTCGTCCGATTCCGGGTTCTGTTGTCGCCGATACATCCCGGCCATCTCCCAGAGCACCTGTTCTATGTCCCCGCCGTCGGCGGCCGTCTCCAGTTGCTTGTAGAGGTCGTCGGAGATGGTTAGTTCGGGCATTTCACTAGTGGTAACCCGCGACACGGCAAAGTATGTTCGGGCCCGTCGGGTAACGGGGAATTACCTCGCTCAGATAGGGTCACGACGACGCCAGAGAACCGATTTTCGGACTTCCTATTCGGGAAGAGTGACGGGACGATTACGACGAGACGCAACGCTCCGAACGTAGGTTCCAGAAAAAGCCTAGGCCGGGATTTGAACCCGGGCTCTCGTCCTTACCAAGGACGCGCTTTACCGCTAAGCTACCCAGGCGCGTCTTCTGATAATGCCGAACTCTCTTTAGGCGTTTCGATTCGGATGCGGTGCGACAGGGAGTTTCACGGGGGCTATCTGTCCGTCGCGGACGAGGGCACACGCTCGTCGGACCCCGCCTCGGCGGCGGACAGCGAGGCGATGCGGTCGGTCGTCGCCTCGGAGAACGCCGTCGCGGCGGGAGCGAGGCCGTCCTCCACGTCGCACTCGCGGCCGAGGTCGGTCGCGTACTCCAACAACGCGGGCGACGCCTCGCCGCCGACGGCGGTGGTGCCGGTGAGGACGGCGAGCGCGAAGATGTCGGCCTCCAAGTTCCGGTCGAGGGCCGCCGTGTCTGCGCCCTCGGCGCGGCGGTGGGTCTGGTCGCGGCCGAACGCCCGAACCACCTCGACGGCGCGGGTGGCCGCGTCCGTGCGGGCGAGGAGGTAGAACCCCCGAGAGACGAGTACGTCCGCCGCGAGAACGTCCAAGTCCGCGGCGATGTCGTCGGGCTTCGCCCGACTGCTTGCCGAGGTTCCCTCGGCGATGTCGCTGTCGTCCGTCATCGTCGTCCACGGGACGTCGTGGGCGAGCGAACGGGTGAGTCGGAGGCCCTCGTAGATGAGTTGTACGCCGGCGGCTTGCTTCGCGATTCCGTCGGTATCGCCGGCGTTCGTCCGGCGGCCCGCAGAGGACTTCTCTGCGGCGTCTGCGTCGGCGTCCATGCCCGGGTCGAGTGCGCGCGCGCTCAACAACGTCAGCACCGCGGGCGTCATCGAGGTGTCGGCGAGGCGGTCGAACAGCACCTCTCTGAGGCGTTCGGGTTCGATGTCGTCGAGCACTTCGCGCGCGGTATCGCGGGCCCGCACGGCGTCGTCCATCGAGCGAGGGTTACGGCGGGAGGGGCAAAGACCTTTGGAAAACGCACCGGAGAACGGCGCATGATTCGGACGACGGCGGACGGACGCGTTCGGACGGTGACCATCGACCGGCCGGCCCGGCGAAACGCGCTCAGACCCACGGACCTCGACGCCCTGCGCGCGGCGATAGCGGAGGCGGACGCCGCGGAGACGCCGGTCGTCTACCTCCGCGGCGCGGGCGAGGACGCCTTCTGCGCGGGCGCGGACCTCGACACCGTGACCGCCCTCTCGGACCCCGAGGCGTTCGCGCGCCACGGCCAACGCGTCGCCGCCGCCGTCGCGGACGCCGACGCCGTCGTCGTCGCCGGTATCGACGGTGCGGCCCGCGGCGGCGGCGTCGAACTCGCCCTCGCATGCGACGTTCGGGTCGCGACGCCCGCCGCGACGTTCGCGGAACCGGGCGTGCAGTTCGGCCTGTTCGGCGCGTGGGGCGGGACGGTTCGCCTCCCGCGGGTCGTCGGCGAGGGCGAGGCGATGGACTTCGCGCTCTCGGGGCGGGTCGTAGACGCCGGGGAGGCGTTGCGGATGGGACTCGTCTCCCGCGTCGTCGCCGACCCGCGGCCGGTGGCCGAGGAGATAGCCGAGAACCGCCCCGACGCGCTTCGGGTCGTGAAAGAACGCCTCCGCGACGAGGCGGACGACGACGCCCGCGAACGGGCGGAAGCGGAGGCGTTCGCGCGTCTCCACGGGCGGTACGCCGACGACATCGCCGCCGACCGGGAGTGAAGAACGGAGAGAGAGAGCGCCCAAAAGATCCGAAATCGGTGTTAGGGACGAAGCGACTCGGGCGCGGGCGGCATGCGGCGCTTGTGTTCGCTCCGTTTGTAGAGTTCGACGACGCGTTCGACCTGCGACTCGGAGACGTCGAGGTTTCGGACGGTGGCCGCCTTCGAGAGGGGGCCGTCGACGTGGAGGGCGAGGACGGCGTCGAGGGTGTCGTAATCCATCCCCATCTCCTGTTCGTCGGTCTGTCCGGCCCACATCTCCGCGGAGGGCGTCTTCGCCACGAGGTCGTCCGGAACGCCCATCGAGGCGGAGAGTTGCCGGACCTGCTGTTTGTAGAGGTTTCCGATGGGATTGCAGTCCACCGCTTGGTCGCCGAACTTCGTGAAGTAGCCCAACAGCGCCTCCGAACGGTTGCCCGTCCCGAGGACGATGTTGTTCTCGTAGTTGGCGACGAAGTAGCCGAGGATGCCCCGCGTCCGCACGTAGACGTTGCCGGCGGCGCGCTTGTCGTCGGCCGCCTCGGGGAACGCCTCGAAGAACTGCTCGGCGATGGGCTGAATCTCGACGACGTCGTACTCGATTCCGAGCGCCTGGGCGACGCGTTCGGCGTCGCTCATGTTCTCCTCGGCGTTGACCTCGCTCGGCATCACGACGCCGTGGAGGTTCTCCTCGCCGAGTGCTTCCGCCGCGAGGTACGCCGTGGCCGTGCTGTCGATACCGCCCGAGAGACCGAGAACCGCGCCCTCCGCGCCGGCGTCGTCCACGACGTCGCGGATGAACTGCAGGATGTGGTCGCGCGTCCGTTCGAGTTCTTCGTCCGAGAGGCGGAGGTCGAGCGGGGCCGACTGACTGAGAACCGTCGTTTCTTCGCTCATCGACTGCGAATACCGTCTCGGAGAACTAATAGTCACGTGCTGTCGGCGTCCGGTGGACGAACGTCCAGCCGATCACGTCGGGGCGGGCGGTGTGCGCGGGCGGAGCGCGTCGAAAATCGTGAGGTGCCGTCGGCGTGTGGCTAAAGCAGCAACGCGACGACGGCTAACACCAGGAACACCACGACGAGAATCTTCGCAATGTCCATCGACAGTCCGGCGATTCCCTGTGCACCGACTGCGTACGCGACCAGTGCCAACACGAAGAACACCAGCGCGTAGTAGAGGAAATCGCCGCTGAACTGAAGGGGCGACAGTACCTGAGCGATCGTCGGTTGTAACATGGGTGTCTCACTCTCCTGCCCGCGTCCCCGGCGAACGGGGTCCGCTCGCCGCCGCTCCCGCTTCCGTTGGACTCGGGCACCTACAGATACACCGGCGACGGAGAAGAGGACCCCGCCAAACCAGTTTGGAAAACGGTTGTCGTTCCTGACTGTGCGAACACTTTCGCGGGCGTCAGCCGAGGTAGCACGTCGTGCCGCAGGAGCTACACTTGAGGACGCCGTCCCGCGACAGCATCACGCCGTCGGAACACTTCGAGCAGCGACCGCAGACGTTGACGCCCGTCGCCCTCCCGACGGCTTTGAGGGCCGTTTCGAGCCACCGAATCTGCTCTCCCTGTTTTTCGACCGCGGCCGCCAACGCGTCGAGGCGTTCGTCCGTGCTGTTCGCGTTTCGGGTCCTGCTGAGGAGTTCTTCGTTCATGGTCGTGGTGCGTCGGTCGGGTCGGCCGCGCCCGCCCCGGGCCGCCTACGCTTATTCTGTTGTACGCGCTCCGTCGATATCTCCTCACCACCTACATATGTTGGTAGTCGAATCGGAACTCGCGACCCAGACTCGCCGGCGCGAGGGGGGAAATCGCGTCACCTCAGCGCTTCCAACTCCCGGGCTTCGCGCCGTGGAACTCGCCTTTCGCCTGCCGCCGAATCGGCCAGACGGTGAGTGCGGTGACGAGGAGGAAGAACCCTCCCACGGCCGCGACGACGACGGCGCCTGGGACGCCCGGGACGGACGCCGTCGCTAACAGCGACTGCTCCGGTTCGAACAGCGTCACGCGGAAGAGCCACGCAACCCCCAACAGCACGTAGAGGGGGTAGTAGACGCGCCGCAGTCGGCGCGATAGCGCCTCGCGGTACGACACCTTGAGCGTCGGCGTCCGAAGGTCGTTGCCGAGTTCGATGCGCCACTCTTCGAGGGGCGCGCCCGAGGGGTGAAGCGAGTTCGCGAAGAGGTTCTCCTCCAACACGCGGACGCGGGACCGACTCGCGTCGTACGTCCGGTACCGCCGCACGTCGAACAGGAGGAACAACGAGACGGCGACCATCCCTATCAGGAGGAGGTACGCCGTGGTGTCCGTCCCTTGGAACGCGAGCGCCAGCACCGCCGCCACCACGACTATCGCCCAGTCGGTCGTCAGGTCGAGTCGAGCGAGCAGGGTCCCGCTTTGGGACACCTCGCCGCGGTAGTAGTGCGGCATCAGTTCGAGGAACTCGTCGCGGTTGGTTCCGGCGACGCCGGCGACTTCCCGCGCCTCGGGGGCCGCAGAGTCGAACGTTTCGGGACCGGCGGTCACCGCCCGCCCCCTCCGCGGAGCGACTTCGACTCGCGGAACTGGATTTTGCGGGCGCTGCGGTTCGAGCGGGGACGTGTGGGAATCCTCGGAGACATACTACCCATACGCGCGGGGCGACGATGGCGCTTTCTACGGGGACGCGTCTCGCGCCGAGTCGGGGCGCGGGCGGAGTTCGTTCCCGGTGTCGAACGGGTAGCCCCGCATCGTGCGGCTATCGGACCGGTGCGATTGAGAAAGGAGGCGGCGGACGGCCGGTCACACGCCGTCTATCGGATTGGCGAAGTACGGAACGCCGCCGACGCGCCGCGCACTCTGTCTCGCGTACGTCCGGAGGAACTCCTCGACCGGCCGTCGCCGAAGCGACTCGCGGTTCGCGTAGAGAAATCCGAGTCGGACCAGCGGGGTCGACTCGCCGTTTCGCTCTGCGGCGTCGGGGGCGGCCAGAGCGTCGCTCCCCGGCGCGTAGTAGCCGACGCCGCCGGAGCCCGTCGCGTACTGGAACTCCCTGACGCCTCGGACGAGGACCGTTCCGTCCGACGCCGGAGATGCCGCGCGCGAACGGCGACTCGCCCCGCGTTCCCCGCCGGCCGCGTCGGACGGGCGGTGGGCGGTGACCGCGCCCGCCGTACCCGCCGCGCCGCCCCGCGCGACTTCCGCCCACGTCTCGACGGGTCCGTCGCCGCCCCACGTCTCGGCGAGTCGGTTCGGCCGGAGGCAGTCGCACCACGCCCCCGGCGGGAGCAACGCCATCCGGTCGGTCGGAATCTCCCGGCCCTCGAACGCGACGCCGTTCTCGGCCGCGCGCGCCCGTTCGTCGGGCAGTATCGGTCGGCTACCGACCAACACGTCCACCTCGCCCTCGGCGAACCGCCCGAGCGCTTCCGTCGTCTCCGCGACGTCGAGGGAGACGTCCGCGCTCGGATTCCGGGTCCGAAGTCCGTCGAGGGCGATGCCCGCCGCGGCGCGTTGGGACGGACTCGCGTCTATCGTCACGGTTCCGGCGCGCCCCGCACCGTCCGCCGCAGACCCCGTCACCAGACCGGCCCCGGCCGTCGCCCCCGCCATCGCGAGGAACGTCCGGCGCGAGGTCGGATATCGGTCGCTTCCGCGGGACCCGCGAGCGTCGTTAGTCGTGGTCATTGGACGAATACTCCGTCACCGGTTACTTCCCGTCGCCGTCGTCGGTCGAATCGGTCGTGTTCGTCGGAGTGTCGGTTTCGGTCTCCGTGTGCGTCTTCGTCTCCGTCTCGGTGTGGTTCTCGCCGTCACCCGCGAAGGCGTCTTCGCCCTGCGGCGACGGGTCGTTGAACGTCTCGGGTTTCGACGGCTGTATTCCGGGGTCGTACCCCTCCAGGTCCTGTTGGGTGGTGTAGGAGAACGTCCCCTCGTCGTCCGGGGACTTCCCCGTCGTCCACGGCGTCTCGGGGTCGGGCTGCTCTTCGAGGTTCGTGGACATGAACGCGTAGTTGAACTCCTGATTCTCCGCTTCGTCCGGGAAACTGTCCGGGATGGGGAACACGTCCCACGGGTCCTCGGGGTCGGCGAGGTCCTTCAGAATCTGCACCCACTGGTTCTGGTGCATCGTGTCGCGGGCGATGAGGTACGCGAGCATGTCCTTCATGCCGGAGTCGTCGGTCATCTCGTACAGGCGGCACGCGAGTTGCCGACCCGTGGACTCTGCCGAGATGTTCGCGCACATGTCGGCCGCGAGGTTACCGGAGGCGACGACGTAGTTCCCGTTGAACGGCGCGCCGTTGGCGTCCACGAACAGAGGGTTCAGACCGCTGGAGAGGAACTGTCGGGGTTGCAGTCCCGCGAGCGTCGCGTAGTCGTTCCCGTCCAGAACGTCCTCCTTCAGCTGGACCGGTGCGCCTTGGAGGTTCTTGTGAATAGCCGTCGCGTACATCTCGATGTGGCCGAACTCCTCGGCGGCCGTGTCGATGAGCGCTCTGCGGTACGGCTTGAACTCCTCCGTCTTCGGCAGGCCTATGGCCTGCGCCATGTACTGGAGGGCCACGCGGAGTTCGCCTTCGACGCCGCCGATGCCTTCCTGCAGCATCTTCGCGAACACCGGGTCCGGCTCCTCGACTTCGACCTTGTACTGGAGTTGGTCGCCTTCGTGGTAGAACATCTATGACACCGTCTGAAGTCACAACCCAATGTCACATATATCTGATACGGGATGCCCCTGAGTGTGCGAGTATCGGCAAATTATCCGGTTTAACACCCTCTCTCGGTATTGTATTTAGTTTGTCAGATTCTCGCTCGCTCATCAACCGGGCGCGGATTGCTTCGAGTTTCTACGCGGCGAGAGGCGGCGCTGACGGGGGGAGACTGCGACGAGAACGAGATTCGGTCGGGTCCGGACTACGCTCGCTCGGACGACGTGTCCGCGTCCCCGCCCGCTTTCACCGTCGTGCCCTCGTCGAGGGCGCGGACGTACTCGTCGGGGTGTTCGAGGACCCACTGCCGCGCCGCGTCGAAGTTGTACTCCGCTAGCCCGTCGAGAACCTCCTCCGAGAGCATGTCGTGCGTCCCCATCTGGCGCATCGTCACGAGTTCGCAGTGGACCTGACGCGGCACCGCCACCGGTCCGGTATCGGAGTCGCTCATGGTCGTCGCCTCGCGTGGGTCGCACTTAGGCCTCAGTATCAGTTCGCCGGTCTATCCGGCGGAGCGAACGGTTGTCGCCACTCGCTCCGTCGAGAACGTACTGACGCAAGGAGGGGAGAACTCGAGATAGGTGCCTCTGACCGCGGTTATCACTCGTTTCGCTACACTTTCGCACTGATGCCTAAGGTGATAGGGTCGAGAGGGCTCCGGGGTGTCATTCGTAATCGATATAAACGGCCGCGCCCTGATTTCGATGCGAGCGCCGACGCCGAGACGGACGGTGTCCGTCGATGCTCGGTGCGAACGACGTGCGCGCCGATGGTCCAGTGGTAGGACATTAGCTTCCCAAGCTAATAGCCCGGGTTCAATTCCCGGTCGGCGCACTCCTGTCAGTCGTCCGCCGCCGACGTTCACCTCGCTTCGCTCGATGAACTCCCGGTCGGCGCATCTTCTCCGAGGCGAAGCCGGTTCCTTACTCCCGCGCCGTAGTCGTCACGCAGGCGTCGGGCGTGTCTTCGACCCAGACGCCGAGTCCGCCGTCGGCGTCGATGCGGCCTTCGAGGCCGTAGCACGGGAAGTCGGTCTTCCCGGTGTCGAACGTCCGCCACTCCTCGCGTTCGTCGATTCGGAAGTGGACCGTGTAGTTCCCTCGACCGTCGGTCCACGGCCCCTCTACCCGTTTCATCGCCTCGTTCGACCCGGTGCCGAGTCGGTAGGACGACCAGAAGGCCACCTCGCCGCCGCGTTCGACGAGGACGTGCATCGTGTGCGCCTCGCCGTGGCGGTTCACCACTCTGACGTACCCGAGACTCGTCCGGTCGTCGGCGGCGGCGGTCGCGGTTTCGGTCTCGGTCGCGGTTCCGTCGGCGGTGCCTCCGTCGTCGGTGGGTTCGCCGGTCGCGGTTCGGTCGTCGTTTCGGGCGTTCGTTCCGCCGCACCCGGCGAGGGCCGCCGCCCCGACGGCGGAGAGCGAGAGGAGATTGCGGCGAGAGAGCGGTCGAGCAGTCGGTTCGTCGCGTCGGTTCATGAACGCGACTCCGTAGCAGGGGTGAAAAGGTTTGCCGTCGAGAATTACGTTCGAGCGTGAGCGTCGCCGGCGGCGTCCGTCCCCGATTCGGGCGGGGAGACGACGACGTAGCCGTCGTCTTCGAGTGCCGTCGCGATCACCTCGTCGAGGTGGTCGCGCATCGCCTCCGAGAGGCGGGCTATCTTGGGGTCCTCCTCGGTGAGTTCGACGCGGGCGGCGTCGCCCTCCGCGGCGAAGCGGTATCGACGGCCGTACTTCTCGCCGTTGTTGCCGTAGGCGATGACCGTGAGGTACGGTCGGCCGCGGTACTCCAGTCCCGGGGCCGCCTCGGGGTCGTACGCCGCCCAACTGCCGACGGGGTACGCCGTCACGAGTGCGAACTCCGAGAGGTTCGTCGCGTACCGACCGACGACCAACGCCTTCTCCAAGGTTTCGCGGTCCCACGTCGTCTCCTCGCCGGTTCGGGCGTGTCGACCGACGACGCGTTCGGGGGTGATCTCCGCGACTTCCCACTCGTCGATGCGGACCGACTCCACGTCGCTCGCGGCGTTCTTGATTCGGTCGCCGACGCGGACGCCGTAGTAGACGGGGCGGCCGGGGCGCCACTGGATGTGCAGTTCGTCGGGGTACCGGAGGATGCGCACCTCCCGTCCCTGGATGATTCGGTGCTCGACCGCGGTGAACCCGTCGCTCTGAGTCGTTGCCATAGGCTCACTAATCGCGCGCTGAGGAGATAATCCTCGCTACGCGCCGGATTGCCGGATGGTCACCCGAAGAACTCGGCGAACTGCCGGGAGTCGAGGAGTGCCAGAAGCGTCGCGGCGGCGTCCTCGTCGAACCAGAGGCGGCGACGCCACCACGGGCCGCGGCCGGAGTCGTTCGACAGTCGGGTGACGATTTCGTTCGCCTCCGCGCCCGCCGTCGGGGAACTGAGGGGGACCACCCGGTCGAACAGGCGGGAGTTCCGCGTCCCGGCGACGAGGACTTTCGCGTCGAACGGGTCGCGCTTGACGTGGGCGTTGTTGGCGAAGCGTTCCCGGTCGGCCGTCGGGAGCGTCTCGTACTCCTCTCCCGTCACCGCGACGTCCACCTCGAACGCGCCGATGAGGTAGACGCCCCAGTCGGGCGGGAGGTGAGAGGCGGCGTCTTCGTACTCGCCGTGGAAATCCAGCGTGGCGTAGAAGAGGAGCCAATCGCCGGGGTCGAGCGTCGAGAGCGGACCCGCCTTCACCGCGTGTTCGTCGCCGTACGTGTACGACTCGCAGAAGGGGTACGTCTCGAACTCCGGGTCGAGGTGGACCGGTCGGTCCATCACCTCCGGGGGGAGTTCGACCGGCGGGTCGAGGTCCGCGTACGTCGGCACCGAGGCGGCGGGACGCGTCGGTTCTCGTTCGGGGATCGGGACGTAGGCGAACGTCCCGTCGGGGTATACCGGCCCCCGGACGCCCGGGAGGTTCGTGTTGGCGGCGACGTTGATGGCGATTGCGCGGGGCATGAATGGAGCGGTCGGACTACGCGGCGGTCGAACGTCGGCGAGAGCGTCGTCGGGCGGACGGGCGCGTCACGTGAGCCGACTCGTGCAGTTCCAACACCGGTCGAAGGTTCGGTCGGGTTCGTTCTCCACCCCGCACCGCGGACAGACGCGCGCGTCCGACCGGGTCTGCTCCCGGTCCCACGCCTCCGTCGCTTGCAGGCGCGAGACGCCCACCGCGTCGCGTCCCCGCGGCGCGGTCCGCGCACGCGACTCCGCGTCCTCCCCGTCGCTCCCGAACCCCCCCTCGTACGTGACGCCCTCGTCGTCGCTGAGGAGGTATCGGTACACCACCAGCTGGAGCACCGTGAGGCCGATGGCGTAGACGACTATCCATCCCCACGCGTCCATACCGTGATAAACGATACCAAGACACTTTATCCTTCGGTCGCGGGGGAACGCGGCGGCCGAGACGCGTTCGTCGGCGTCCGCCCGCAGGTCGGGGTCAGGAGGCGTCCGGCGGCGACAGGTCGCGGTCGAACTCGTCGAACGCGTCCAACCCGTCGGGCAGGTCGTACGGGATCTTCCGCTCGTCCTGCCGGTTCGTGAGTCGGTCCTCGATGGGTTCCGCGACGGACTCCCACCCCGGTTTCACCTTCACGCTCTTGGCGGGGATGCCGACGACGATGTGATGGGGGGGCACGTCGCCCTGCACGGCGGCGCGCGCGCCGACGACGGCGTTCTTCCCGATGCGGCATCCGGCGCGCACCATCGAGTCGTACGTGACGCGGGCGTCGTCCTCGACGATGGTGTGGAAGTTCTCGACTTGCGTCTGGTCCACGATGTCGTGGTCGTGGCTGTAGATGTGGGCGTTGTCCGAGATGGACACCCGGTCGCCGATGGTCAGCTTCCCCCGGTCGTCGAGGTGGACGTCGTCGTGGACGACGGTGTTGTCGCCGACGGTGATGTTGTGGCCGTAGGTGAACGTGATGCCCTTGAAGAAGCGGCAGTTGTCCCCGCACTCGTCGAAGAGATGCTTCGCCAGCATCTGCCGGAACCGGAGCGCGAAGTGGATGTTGTCGGCCATCGGCGTCGCGTCGAACTGCCGCCAGAGCCACTGGAGGTGCTTCGAGCGCGTGAACGCCTCTTCGTCCTTCTCCGCGTAGTACTCCGACTCCAGCGTCGCGTTGCAGGGGTCGTACCCCTGCAGCCGAACGCGTTCCGCCGCGGAGATATCCTCGCCCGCCTGCCACCGCTCGTACGCCCCGCGGTCGCCGTAGAGGTCGATGAGAACGTCTCTCACGACCTTACAGGTGTCCTCCTCGGAGGAGAGTCGCTCGTCCACCTCGTCGATGAACGACTGGACGTTCCGCTCCGCCTCCTCAGGGAGAGAGACGTGGACTTTCGTCATTGCACCTAGGTTCGCCTCCCGAAGACAAATCGGTTCGGTTGTGCGCAGGCGGTGGTGAACCGGATCTCCTCGCCTGTCGTTCCGCGATTTCGGCGGATACGAGTGCGTACTGCGGCGATTCGATATCGGCGACGGAGCGGGGTGAACTACTACCGCGTGAGTCAACGATGAGAGACCGACGCGCACTTTAGCGGCGTCCGAGAGGATGTCGCCATGGACGGCAATCGAGGACCGGACGGTCCGTCGGACGCGCCGGCGCGGGCGGCGTGGATGCGCGACCACGCGTCCGAACTCCGGCGCGAGGACTCGAACGTCGCGCCGGTCATCTACCCGACGGACGAACGGATCGACGACGAACTCCACGTCTGGGACACGTGGTTCCTCCGGGAGCGAGACGGGAGTATCGCCGAAATCGACGGCTATCGGGTCATCGTGGCGCTGACGGCGTCCTCGGACCTGCTCCCCGGAAAGCGCCACGACGTGGCCACCCTCCGCTACTTCTACTCCGATGACGGGGAAAACTGGGAGACGGGCGGGCCGGTGTTCGACGGCGAGGCGTTCGGCTCTCGGCAGTGGGCGGGGTCGGTGCTCTACGACGACGGAACCCTCTACTGCTACTACACCGCCGCCGGGCGCGCGAGGGAGAAGGAACTCTCCTACTCGCAGCGAATCGCTCTCGCGGAGGGCGGAGCGGTGACCGTCGACGACGACGGAGTGACCGTCGACGGCCCGTGGGAGCACTCGATTCTGCTCGAACCCGACGGGGAGTGGTACGAGACGGAAGCCCAGTACCGCGGGATGACGTACACGTTCCGCGACCCGTGGTTCTTCGAGGACCCCGCCTCCGGCGAGACGTACCTGCTGTTCGAGGCGAACACGCCGGTTCCGGAGGGCTCCGACGCCTGCGGGGGCGACGCCGGCCAACAGGAGTTCAACGGGAGCGTCGGTGTCGCCCACTCGCCGACGGGCAACCCGACGGACTTCGAACTCCGGCCGCCCCTCTTAGACGCCGTCTGCGTGAATCAGGAACTCGAACGCCCGCACCTCGTCGTCCGTCAGGGGCGGTACTACCTGTTCGTCTCCAGCCACGTCCACACGTTCGCCCCCGGACTGGAGGGGTACGACGCCCTCTACGGCTTCGTCGCCGACGGGTTGCGCGGCGACTACGAACCGCTGAACGGCCACGGGATGGTCGTCACGAACCCGGCGGGCGCGCCGTTCCAAGCGTACTCGTGGCTGGCGTACGACCACGGCGACGAACTCCTCGCCACCTCCTTCTTCAACTACCGCGAGTACGACCGCCCGACGATGGACGACGTTGCCCTCCTCCCGGAGGACGAACAGCGTCGTCGCTTCGGCGGAACGCTCGCGCCCACCGTCCGAATCGAACTCGACGGGGCGGAGACGCGCGTCGTCGGCGCACTCGACCACGGCCATCTGCCGCTTCCCCGCGAGGAACTGCCCAAACCGTGGTGGAAGCGAGCGGAGGGCGGCGATGGCGACGGAGACGGAGAGTACTGACCTCGACTCTCGGTCAGCGCTCCCGCGCCTCGAACGCCGCGCCGAGTTCCCACGCGGCCGTCTCCGCGAGTTCGACGTCGCCGCCGACGGCCCGGAACGACGCGCCCTCGGCGTCCGCCCGCGTCGGATAGACGCGACTCGTGAGACAGCGCCGTTCGTTCGCGAACAGTTCGACGACGGACCCGTCCACGAACGCGCGGAGCGACAGGGAGTCTCCCTCGACAGGCATCCGTTGCTCGCTCGTATCGGGCACGCCGTCGAGAGCGCTCTCCGAGCGGTCCACGACGAGTTCGTCGCCGTCGTAGCGGACGGCGGTTCGTTCGTTGCCGGCGGGCGACTCGAACAGGCCGAGTTCGAGCGTCGCCCCCGGTTCCGTCCGCGCGTCGAACGCGAGTTCGTAGGCGTTGCCGGACACGTCGAGCGTGCGCGATTCGCCGGGGGTGAGGCAGATATCCCCCTCCGCGGCGCGGCGGCGGCGAAGGTCGGCCAGTTCCCGCGCGGGTCGCTGACGGAGTTCGCCGCCCTCGACGGACAGTTCGCGGGGAACGGTCAACAGCCCCGACCACCCGGCGTGCCACTGCGCCTCCGCGTCGCGGGCCTCGGGGGTCCACCCCCACGTGAGGACGCGCCCGTCGTCCGTCCGCGTCGACTGCGGGGCGTAGTAATCGCCGTAGTCCAGTCGTCCGCGGTGCTCCACCTCGAAGGAGGGGTCCCCGAGGTCGGCGGTGCCGAGGAAGTACTCGACGTGGCTGTAGTTCGAGACGTGCAACACCTGTTTCTCGCCGAAGTCGAGCAGTTCGGGACACTCCCAGACGACGCCGTGGCCCTCCCAGTCGCCGACCAAGAGGGGGCCGACGTACTCCCACTCGCGGAGGTTCGGTCCTCTGTAAAGAAGCGCCGCCCCGCCCGTGTCCTCGACGCCCGCGCCGATGAGGTGGTACCACGTGTCATCGCCGGACTCCGTCCGGCGGCCTGACGAGGTCCCCTCGTCAACGCCCTCGCGCCAGACGTTGTGGTCGCGGAACTCCGCGCGCCAGTCGTCGGTTTCGAGCAGGTCGATGGAGTCGGTGGGGGCCGAGAGGATGGGGTTCTCGCCGTGTTTCTCCCACGTGTCCAACGTCGGGTCGTCCGTCGTCGCCAGACAGGGGAGTTGGTCGCGCCCGCGCCCGCCCGTGTAGACGAGCGTCGGCGTCCCGTCCTCGTCGCGGACGGCGCACCCCGACCAGACGCCGTCTCGGTCCGGGCCGTCCGGGTCGGGCGCGAGGGCGACAGGGCGGTCCTCCCAGCGGACCAAGTCCTCGCTCGTCGCGTGCCCCCAGTGGATGGTCCCGTGGAACGGCCCGCCGGGGTTGTACTGGTAGAAGACGTGGTACGTCCCCTCGTGCTGGATTATCCCGTTCGGGTCGTTCAGCCATCCCCCCGGCGGCGAGAGGTGGTAGCGCGGCCGCCGGTGGTCGGCGGCGAGTTCCTCGCGGACCGCCTCGAACCCCGCCGAGTCGTCCGGTCGGTCGGTGAACCGCGGGCGGCGACGCGCGTCGCCGCCGAGGAGGGCGAGGGCGTTGCGGAGAATTCGTCGCTGCGCCTCCGCGGCCTCGAAGTCCCGCCCGGGGAGGAAGGCGACTTCCGAGCCGACGCCGTACGTATCACCTTCGCCGACGCGCCACGCGAACGCCGCCTTCTGCGCGACGTGGAACGCCTCGCCGCGAATCGTCGAGGCGAGTACGTCGCCGGCGGCCGGGAGTGACCCCTCGTACCGCGCGAACGGCCGCGCCGCCTCGGCCGGTTGGGTGTGGAGTTCGCGGAGGGGAAATCCCTCGAACAGGGGGTGGTCGTCGAACGTGCGCTTCTTGAGGAGTCCGCTCGGGTCCGCCGGCGTCTCGGCGCCGACGGCGTCCGGCGCGACGGGGTCGATGCCGAACGGTTCGACGGCCGAGAGGGCCCGGAGCGTCAGGAGGAGACCGTTTCCGGCCTCGAGAAACGCCGTCACGGCGTCGGCGCAGGCGGCCGCCTCGCCTCGAACCGGGTCGAACGGGCCGTCGCGGTGCCACCACGCGGCGTCGAACCGAGAGAGCGAGCGTTCGCCGGCGGCGACGTCTCCGAGCGCGACGCTCTCGACGGCGGCGACGGAGCGTTCGCACCACTCGCGGGCGGCGCGTTGTTCGTCCGTGAGTTCGTCCGCGTGCAGGAACGCGACGCGAACGGGGAGTTCGTCCATCGTCGCTGTCGTTCGAGGGGACGAGGTATTAACTCGTGGAATAGTACCCACCTTTTTGCGCCGAGTAGTCGCGCGGAGTGTGGCCCGAGGCAGGAAAAGCCGGTGCAAAAGGGCCGACGTCGAAGACGGCTCGGTCGGCGAACCGCTCACGGGTGCTCGGCGGTACTTCGGCGTACCGCTTCTCTCCCAAACCGCTCGACACAGCCGAAGTAGATACGAACGCTCTATGCGGGCAGTAGGTCGTGCCCGAGTTGGCTGAGCATGCCGAAGATGTCGAAGTTCGCCCACCGTTCGGCGACTTTCCCATCTTCGATACGGACGACGTTGATGCCCATGATGTCGATGCGGTTGCCGGTGGGTTCGATTCCCATGAACGAACCCTCGTGAGTTCCCGTCGCCCGTCCCCAGAACGCGACTAGGTCACCCTCGGCGATGTATCGGTCGACGGTGAAATCGAGGTTCGGGAACGCCCGGTGGTATCCCCGGATGAACTCCTTGAACTCCGAGAGCGGTTCCGCTCCGTCATCCGTCGGGTCGTGGTACACCTGACGTTCGGTGAGGATGTCGTCCATCGCTCCGACGTTCCCCTCGTTCCACACCACCTCGACGTAGCGGCGAGCGACTTCCTTCGGATCTGTGTTTTCGGTTGCCACGTCTATCGTACGCTCCGAGCGACGAAAAACATAGACGCAGATACCACCTGCACCGCGGCGATGTAATCGGCATCCGTGGCGGACCGTTCGAGATACGACTCGTACCGCGAGGTACGCTTCGCGCACCCGAGGCGCAAAAAGGTGGGCTAAAGTGACCCGAATACCAAGCACGCGATATGAACTACCGGACGCTGGGCGATTCGGACGTGGAGGTCAGCGAAGTCGGATTCGGCGCGTGGGTCGTCGGCACCGACTGGTGGGGCGACCGGTCGAAGCAGGACTCCATCGACCTGATTCACCACGCGATAGAGCGGGGCATCACCTACTTCGACACCGGCGACGTGTACGGCCACGGCCACAGCGAGGAAGTCGTCGGCGAGGCCATCGCGGAGTACCGCGACGACGTGACGCTGGCGACGAAGGTGGGCTACGACTTCTACAACAACCCGCAGGCGGGTCACGGCGAACTCCCGAAGGAGATTACCGGCGAGTGGATTCGCTCTGCGACCGAGAAGAGCCTCGAACGCCTCGACACCGACCACGTCGAACTGCTCCAACTCCACAACGCGAACGCGGACGAGGTGGACGAGGACGTGTTGGAGGCCCTCGACGAACTCCGCGAGGAGGGCCTCGTCGACGCCGTCGGCTGGGCGCTCGGCCCCTCCATCGGCTGGCTGGCCGAGGGCGACATGGCCATCGCAGAGGAGTTCGACTCCGTGCAGCTCGTCTGGAACCTCTTCGAACAGGAGGTCGGCAACCACTTCCTCGACACCATCGAGGAGACGGGCTCCTCGACGAGCCTCATCCCGCGCGTGCCGCACTCCTCGGGCCTCCTGAACGAACAGGTGACGCCCGAGACGGGCCACGACTTGGACGACCACCGCGGGTTCCGCCCCGACGCGTGGTACGAGACGGGCTGGGAGAAGATAGAGACGCTCCGCTTCTTGGAGCGAGACGGCGAGCGAACGATGGGGCAGGCCGCAATCGCGTACCTGCTGAGCCACAACGCCGTCGCCAGCGTCACGCCGACGTTCCACACGCGGGAGGACATCACCGAGTGGGCCGCCGCCTCGGAGGTGCCGAAACTCTCCGAGGAGGAGATGACCCGCGTCGCCGACCTGTACGAGGACAACTTCGGCATCGACCGCGACGACGGGATGGACGAACTCCGCTCGTCGGTCGGCGGCGACGACATCGAGGCGGCGGGCATCGACAAACAGCCCAGCGCGGGCCCGCGCAGTTCCGCCGACTGACGCCGTGAATCGAACGACGAAGGCGTTTCTCGCCCTGACGGCGGTCGGACACGCCGCCGCCGCGGCGTGGATTCGCCGCGACGCCCGCGCCCGCGACGCCGACGCGTCGCCGTGGGACCTGCTGACCGCCATCACCGGCCTCTTCGGTCTGGCAGGCTACCTCCGGTCGCGTCGCCGGGCGGACTGACACTTTTTATCCGAGAGCGCGGAACGTCCGCGTATGCTCTCGACCGACGCGCTCCGACGGAGGGGACCGTGACTGAACGCGCATACGCGCCCGGGAGCGTGACCGTCGTGTTCGTTCCGCAGGACGACCCCGAGGAGGGCTCTCTCGGCGTCAGTTTCGCCGTCGAGGACGGCGTGACCGCGACGGTCGAACCCGCCGCGGAGACGGTCGTCCGCCTCGACGGCGACCGAACCGACTTCGAACCCGTCGAACGCCTCCTGTCGCGTCTGAACGTCAGCGCCGCCGTCGAACTCGACGCCGCCGTCCCCGTCGGGCGGGGGTTCGGTGCCAGCGGTGCCGCCACGCTCGCGACCGCCCTCGCGGCGAACGAGGCGTTCGGCCTCGGTCGCTCCCGCGAGTCGTCGGTGCGGGCGGCCCACCGCGCCGAAGTCGCGGCGGGGACGGGCCTCGGCGACGTGTTCGTGCAGGACCGCGGCGGCGTCGTCTGGAACACCGGCGACGGCGTGCGGCGCGCGGAACCCGACGGCGAGACGGTCGCGTACGCGTCCTACGGCGGCATCTCCACCGTGTCCGTCCTCGGCGACAAGGAGGCGATAGCCGCCGTCGCCGCCGCGGGGCGGGAAGCGCTCTCGTCGTTCGACCCCGAAGCGCCCCTCCCGGAACTGTTCGATGCGGCGTGGCGGTTCGCCGACGAGAGCGGGTTGGCGACGGACGCCGTGCGTACCGCCGTCGCAGACGTCACCGCGGCGGGCGGGTCGGCGACGATGGCGATGGTCGGCGAGACGGTGCTGGCCGTCGGCGCGCCGGGCGTCCTCCCGAACCGGACGCGACTCACCGCTTCGGGCGCGGAACTCCGCTGAGTCGACTCTCCCGGCGTCAGCGGCGGCGATCGCGGCGGCGGGAGGCAAAGTTATTTTCGTCCGGTTGTCAATTAGCGCGGTATGTCCGCCCTCCGAAGCGCGAGCGAGTGGTTCTCCGTACAGGCAGAGACGTTGAAAGAGAATCCGGCGCTGCTCGGATTCGTCGTCGCCCTCTGGATGACGCTTTTGGTGCTGTTCTCCGGCGGGAATCCCGTGATGGCGTTTCTCATCCTCGCTCCGGTGTTCACGGCGATGGGGTACGGCGTAGACGCACTCATTCAGAGAGCGTTCGGGAACGACGCCGGCACCGCCCCGAGCAGAGGAGAGGAGTACGAAACCGGCTACGGGAACGAGTACGAGACGGCGGACGAGGGACGGGCGATAGCGCGTCTGCGCGAGCGGTACGCCGCCGGGGAGATAGGTCACGACGAGTTCGAACGCCGCCTCGAACGGTTGCTGGAGACGGAAGAACTCGCGGACGGGGCGTCGAGACGGCGCGAACGCGAGTACGAGTACTGAACCCCTTCGTTTCCATTCGAAACCGCTCGCCCGAGGGGCGTCTGACGTGCAGTGGTAACCGTGTCTGACCGAAGGAGAAAGAGCGGGGTTCGTTCGTGCGTCGGTCCGTCTCAGGCGAGGAACACGTGTCGGGGTCTGTCGGCCAACACGTCCCGACCCCACTGGACGGTGTCGCGGAACTCGTCGGACCGGAAGAACGCCATCGCGTCCTCGCGGGCGTCCCACTGGCTGGCGATGAACATGTCGTCTTCGTCTTCGACGTTCACCATCAGGTCGGTGTCTTGGTGGCCGTCCATCTCCTCCAGCAGGCCGCCGACGGTGCCGAACTTCTCGACGAACTCCTCGCGGTAGTCGGATTTGACCGTGTAGAACATCCCCATCGTCCCGAATCCGGACTCCTCGCCCGCGCGGGAGACGATGCCGGGGAGTTCCGAGAGGAACCCGGCGGCCGTCTCGGCGGCCGACTGGGTGTCCCAGATGCTCACGACGGCGCTTCGGTCGCGTTCGTTCGCCTCGTACACCGCCGTCTTGACGTGCGTGTCGTAGTGCTCGAAGTTGCCGCGGAGGCCCTCCACCTCCTCGAACAACTCGTCGGTGTCGGCCTCGGAGTAGAGCACCGTCGCGTAGACGTCCTCGCCGTGGGGCTTCCCGGCGTAGATGTTCAGGTCTTCGAGTTCGCCGCGGATGTCGCCGGACGTCCCGCCGTCCTCGCCGTGCGGGGCGTCGCCGTGGGCGCTTCCGCCGCCGCGGCCGTGGTGGCCGCCGCCGCCGTCACCGTGGTGCGCGGAGTCGCCGTGGGCGTGACCGTGCGCCTCGCCGTGCGCGCCGCCGTGTTCGCCGTGCGGGGAGTCGTGGTCGGCCGTCGGAACCGCCTCGCCCTCCAAGTACGCGCCGAGGTCCGCGGGCGGGAAGCGGCGGCCGACGTAGAACCGGCCGAACTCGCCGTACTTCGAGGAGACGTCGTCGAACCGCATGTCGTAGACGATGTTCTTCATCTCGACGGGGTCCTCGGCGAACAGGGTCACGCCCCACTCGAAGTCGTCGAATCCGACGGAGGAGGCGATGACCTGCTTTATCTTCCCGGCGTAGTCGCGGCCGGTGTCGCCGTGGTCGGACATCATCTCCGAACGCTCCTCGAAGGAGAGGTCGTACCAGTTGTACTCCTCGCCGCGGCGCTTCGACATCGGGTAGAACGCCACGTACTGGTCCTCGGGGATGTCGGGCTTCAGTTTCCCCTCGATGTAGTTGCGGAGGCCGGCGTCCACCTCCTCTTTGTCGCCCTCGAAGTACTCCTGTGAGACGTAGCCCGACACCTCCGTCACGGAGACGTACGAGGTCGGTTGCTCCGTGAACGCCGCCAGCGCCGTCCGTTCGAACTGGCGTTCGGCGCGCGAGAGGTCGTCGAGCGTCGGTCGGAGGTGGACGACGAGAAGGTCGGCCTTGTGACCGAGGACGGAGAAGACGGCCGACGCCCCCTCCTCGGCGTCCTCGACCGCCTCGTGCGTTCGGAGGTACGCGACGCCCTCTTCTATCGCGCGTTCCCGTTCGTGGGCGGGCGCGTCGCGCCACGCGTCCCAGTCGACGGTTCGGAAGTCGTGCAGGACGAACCAGCCCTCGTCGGTCGGTGGGGCCTCTGGCATACCGGTGAGTTGGAATCCCTCCCGTATGGGAGTTGCGAGTCGTCGCCGCGGTTCGAGAACCGCCCGAATCGGCGGCCGGCGGGCGAAACTGTCCGGACCGAAACTCTTTCACGCGGATAGTCGGAAACAACTTCCGATGCGGAAAAGCGGCCCGCCGAAAGGCCTCATCTCGTACTTAGTGCTGGAACTGCTGGAAGAGAAACCGCGGTACGGGTACGAGATACTCAAGGAGATAACCGAGATAAGCGGCGGTCACTGGGAACCGTCGTACGGGTCCGTCTACCCCATCCTCTACAAGTTCGAGGAGAAAGGCTGGGCCGAACGGGTCGAACGCGAGGAGGAGTCCGACCGCAAGTACTTCGAACTCACCGAGGCGGGCGAGGAGGAACTCGCGGAGAAACGCCGCGAGGCGGGCGGGAAAGCCAGCGAGTTCGCCGACATCATCCTCGGTTTCTACCACGTCTACGTCGGCTTCGCCACCGACGAGCGGTTCGAACTCGAACCGCCGGCGGACGGGTGGCGCTACGACGAGACGTTCAGTTCGTGGATAATCGAGCAGTTGATTCGCCACCACGAACGCGACTTCGGCGAGTTCGAGCGAATCGACGCGACGCCCGAGGAGTTCTACGACCGCGAGGGCGTCGAGGAAGACGGCGAGTAACCGGCTACCCGCCGAGGACCGTCGGCCCGAAGATGAGCACCAACAGCGACAGCAGCATCGTCACGCCGACGCTCGTGGTGATGGTTCTGACGAGGGGGTACGGTTCGTCCACGGGCAAGCGGGAGACGACGGCCTCGACGCTCGTCCGCAGGATGCGCCCGCCGTCGAGCGGATAGCCGGGGATGCAGTTGAACATGCCGAGCTGGAGGTTTATCCACGCCATCCAGAAGCAGACGTTGGCGAGCAGGAACACCCCGGTTCCGAGGAACCCGAGCGGTCCGGTCACCGCGTAGAAGTTGTAGACGTTCTGCGTGAAGCCCGGGAAGTTCGGGATGCCGAGGACGAGCGACGCCAACGGCAGGATGAGCGAGACGTACACCGCTCCGAGCGGCGAGTCCGCGACGCCGCCTGACAGCGACGCGGCGTCCGGGCCGCCGTCGCCGCCGAGGAGCGAGACGTACGTCCCCGCGGGGTACGACTGGACGCCGAAGTCGGTCAGGAGCAGTCCGCTCGTCCCGAACAGGTTCACGCCGAGGAAGCCGCCGCCGTCGCGGGGGTTCTCGCCCAGCGTCACGTCGTACGTGCTGAACGACCCGTCCTTGTACACCTCGACGGACACCGTCTCCCCCGGCGAGATGCCGTCTAAGACGCGCCCGAGCTCCGTCGAGGAGGTGACGCGCGTCCCGTCCACGGCGGTGATGACGAACGGTGCCGAGGGGACGCCGGCGTCGGCGACGGGGCCGTTCGAGGCGACGGACGTGACGTACGCGCCGACGGGAATCGTCACCGTACCGCGGGAGGTGGTCAGTTCGGCGAACCGGTCCCGACCGACCGCCTCGGAGAAGCCGCGTTGGGTGTACACCGGCGTCCCGTTGACCGCCTCGACGCGGATGGGTTCGTCGCCGCTGCCCACAGAGAGGTTCGCGGGGTTGCCCGCGACGGTGCCGGCGACGACGAGTGACCGTCGGACCGTCACGGTCCGCGTCTCGCGGTCGGCGGCGCTCTGTCCGCCGTTGAGTTCGACCTGCACCGACCGCGCGTCGGCGTTCAGAAGCGCTCTGTCGAGCGAACTCTGGTTGCTCACGGGCATCCCCCCGACGGCGGTGATTCGGTCGCCCTGCGAGATGCCGCCGGCGGCCGCGGCCGACCCGTCGTACGCCCCGGCGACGGCCATGCCGGGCGCGACGCCGATGGAGGCGATGACGGGGCCGAACAGCAGGGCGAACGCGACGATGGTGACGGCGAAGTTGTTCGTCACGCCCGCGGCGAACATCCGGGTTCGGCCGCCTCTGTCGGCGTTGCGTTGGCTCTCCTCGTCGGGTTCGACGAACGCGCCGAGGGGAAGCACCGTGAAGAGGAACACCCCCATCGACTCGATGTCGATGTCCTCGACGCGACAGAGGATGCCGTGGCCGCCCTCGTGGACGACGAGTCCGACGAGGAGGCCGAAGACGATTTCGGGGGCCACCGAAAGCGGCAGGAAGTCGTTGACGCCGGGGATGACGAGGAAGTTCTGCGGCTGATTGACCGCCGAGGGCGCGGGCGGGTTCTGGAGGATGAAGACGCCCTGCGCCAGGAGGAAGAAGAACATCCCGAACATGATGACGAGGGCGGCGCCGACGCCGACGTTGCTCCACGCCCGCCAGAAGCGCTTGGGCGTCGCGAGCCAGTCGATGAAGTCGCGACCGCGTTTCGTGTGTATCGTGGTGAACGGACCCTGTACCTTGACCGAGGAGGGGAGGAGACCGCGTCGTCGGAGGAAGAAAGCGGCGAACGAGTACGCCAGCAGGCCGACGAGAACCCACAGTAGCGTGTTCATCAGAGGAAGGGAAGTACGCGCCGGTGAAAGACGTTCGGATTGTCGGAGCGTTCCGAGTCGGCCCCCCGCCGTCCCAAGGAGTATATGACAGGGCGGAGGAGTACCCGACAGAGATGTTCGAAGGGACGCACTACGAGGTCAGACAGAAGTTCGGAATCAGCACGAAGTACCGCGTCTACGAGGACGGCCGGCCCATCCTCGAGTCAAAGAAGAAGAAACTCCGCCTGAAGGAGGACTTCCGCTTTACCGACGCCGACACCGGCGAGGAACGCTTCCGCGCGAAGGCCGACAGCGTCCTCGACATCGCCGCCGCCTACGACATCGTAGATTCGAAGACGGGCGAGCGAATCGGGTCGGTGAAGCGAAGCGCCATCTCGTTTGCGAAGCACGAGTACGCCCTCCTCGGCCCGGACGGGGAGACGGTGGCGTACATCCGCGAGGACAGCGTTCTGAAGGCCATCATCCGCCGGAACGTGACGACGTTCCTCCCCTTCACCTACAACGTGGAGGGGCCCTCGGGCGAGTCGTTGGGGTCAATTCACGAGTCGTTCTCCTTCCGGGACAAGTACCAGATAGACCTCACAGACACCGCGTCCGTGGACCCCCGACTCGTCGTCGTCGGCGCGGTGGTCGTGGACGCGATAGAGGAGAACTGAGGGAGAACGGGGCCGGTCAGGCTTCCCGGCGCAACCGTTTCACGACGAGGTCGCGGTCGAGTTCGCCGAGGAACTCACCGAGGCGCGGCCCCTGCGGTTGGTCGAAGAACAGGCGGTAGCCGGCCTCGAAGAACTCGCCGACGTCCACGTCGTGTCGCTTCGCCGCCTCGTATATCTCGCCCTGTATCTCCTCGCCGTCGTGACCCTCCTCGACGAACGCCGCCAGGTCCGCCAAGGCCGCCTCGACGTCGGCGTCGAACGCCACGTCGGGCAGGTCAGCCTGCAGACGGTAGTTGTACTGGTTGTCGAGGCGTTGCGCCCACGCGTGCGCGCGTTCGACACGTTCGAGAGCCTCCTCGACGGCCCACTCGGGGGTGTCATCGTCGAAGTAGCCCTCGTTCGTCGCCATCCGAATACGGAGGTCCCTGTCGTCGGTCATGCCGAGGACGGCCGCGAACGTGTAGGGGAGACGGACGCGTTCGTCGCGCACCTCGTCCACGACGAACGGGTACGCCCGGTCGGCGAGGGCGTCGAGGTTCTCGTCGTCCTCCTCGCCGAAGTAGATGCGCTCGAAGCGGTCGAACTCGTCCACCAGTTGGTCGAGACGGGAGATGTCGAAGTCCTTGGCCTTCTTCGGGTTGCGGACGAAGAAGTACCGGAGCACCTCCGGTTCGAGGAGTTCGAGGATCTCGTCGACGGTGACGATGTTCCCCTCCGAAGAGGAGAGGGGGTCGCCGTTGAGCGTGAACCACTCGTACACCATCGGCACCGGCGGTTCGATGCCGAGGACGTTGCGCGCGATGTCGTCGCCGGATGGCCACGACCCCTCGGCGTGGTCCTTGCCGAACGGTTCGAAGTCGACGCCGAGGACCTGCCACTGGCCGGGCCACTCGAACCGCCACGGCAGTTTCCCCTCGCGGAAGGAGGCGGTGCCCTCGTGGCCGCACCCCTCGATGTGGCGGTCGCCGGCGTCGATGCCGTCGCAGACGTACTCGACCGTCTCCGAGTCGAGGTCCACGCTCGTTATCGTCTGGGTCAGCGTGCCGCACTCCTCGCACTGCGCCATGAACGGGACGTACTCGTCGTCCACCTTGTCCTGATACTCGCTCAGCACCTCGCGCGCCTCGTCGGCGCGTTCGAGGACGCGGCGGACGACGGGGTCGAAGTCGCCGTTCTCGTACAGTTCGGTGTTCGACACCATCTCGATGGGGACGCCGATGAGTTCCGCGCTCTCTTCGAGGAGGTTGGTGAAGTGTTCGCCGTACGACCCGACTTCGCCGAAGGGGTCGGGGATGTCCGTGTAGGGCTTCCCGAGGTTCTGGCCGAGTGCGCCCGCGTTCACGTCGCCGAGTCCGACGATGTTCCACTCGTCGTCGGCGAGTTTCCGCGGGAGCTTCCGGAGGGCGTCCTTGTCGTCGGAGGTGAACACCTGTCGGACCTCGTGGCCGCGTTCGCGGAGGGCCTCCGCGACGAAGTAGCCGCGCATTATCTCGTTGAAGTGGCCGAGGTGGGGGACGCCCGACGGCGAGACGCCGCCCTTGACGACGATGGGGTCCTCCGGGTCGCGGGCCTCTATCCGGTCGGCTATCTCGTCGGCCCAGAAGGCGCGGTGCTCCGTCGCTTCGCTCTCGGCTTCGACGGACGGGAGTTCCTCGGACTCGGGGGTATCTTCGGTCATCTACTGCTGTGCCCAGTAGCTCGGTTCGTCGCCGACGCCCTCGGGGACGATGTTCGTCCCGTCGTGGTCGCCCGAGAGGACGGCGCGTTCGATTCGCCCGGGGTCGGTCCCGTCGAGGACGATGGTGCGAACCTTCGAGCGTTCGATGAGTTTGGCCGCCAGGAGGTCCACGGGCGCGGACGCCCCCGCGTCGCGACTCATCGGCGCGATGACGTCTACGAGCTCTGACGCGGAGAGTTCGTCGTACTTCTCCGCGCCGTCGTCGGCGCTCGGGTCCGAACTGTAGACGCCGTTGACGCTGGTTCCGTAGACGAGGAGGTCGGCGTCGACGTACTCCGCGAGGGCCGCCGCGACGGCGTCCGTCGTCTGTCCGGGCATGACGCCGCCCATGACGGAGATGTCCCCGCGGCGGATGGCGTCGCCCGCCTCCTCGTAGTCGTGCGCGACCTTGGGGTCCACCCGCGGGCCGAGTGCCGCGATGAGCAGGCGGGCGTTGATCCGCGTCACGTCGATGCCGATCTGGTCGAGTTGGACCTCGTTGGCTCCGAGGTCCCGCGCCGCGCCGATGTAGTCGCGCGCGACGCCGCCGCCGCCGACGACGGCACCGATCTCGCAGCCCTCGCGGGCGAGGTTCTCGACGACGGACGCGTGCCCCTCGACGCGTCTCGCGTCGAGTTCCGGCGCGAGTACGCTCCCGCCGATAGAAATGACGACTCTCATTGCCCCGTCGTTGCCACGAACCGGTCTTAAGGGTTATCAAGTCCGCGACGGACTGACGCCGCGACTCACCCGTCCCTCGCCCGACCTATCGCGGAGCGAGGCGCTTCGCGCCCGAAGCGGACCCGCGGAGCAACACTAAAGCCCGTCGCAGACCGCCGTTTCGGATATGCACCTACTCGGAGTCGTCGGGCCGGGGGCGACGGCGCTGTGCGAACGAGTCGCACCCCTGCTCGACGGGCGCGTTGCGACGGTGGAATCGCTCTCGGACGTGTCGGGCGGGGACGCGGCGGAGTCGGTGCCGTCGCTCGACTCCCCGTCGGATGGCGACGCCGCCTACGGACTCGGCGCGGACGGGTCGTGGGTCGCCGCGGGCGACGGGAAGACGCTCGACGACGTCCTTGACGAGTTGGCCGCGACGTACGACTACGCGCTCCTGTCGGGGTTCCCCGACGCCGGCGCGCCCACGGTGGCACTCGGCGGGGCGGAGGCCGGCGACGCCGAACTCGAAGCCGAGGACGCCGAGTCGGTCGACCTCGACGCCGTCGCTGAACTCGCGGAGGCGGGCGAACCGCACGTCACCCTCGAACGCCTCGTCGAACGGGCGAAGGCGTCGCCGCGGGCCGAGTACGCCGGCGCCATCGCCACGTTCACCGGGCGCGTCCGCGCGAAGGACGACGAGGACGACGCGCGAACCGTCCGGCTGGAGTTCGAGAAGTACGACGGCGTCGCCGAGGAGCGAATGGCGAGCATCGAGTCCGAACTGGAGGCGCGCGACGGCGTCGAGGAAGTCCTCCTGTTCCACCGAACCGGCGTCGTCGAGGACGGCGAGGACATCGTCTTCGTCGTCGTCCTCGCCGGGCACCGCGGGGAGGCGTTCCGCGCGGTGGAGGACGGGATCAACCGCTTGAAGGACGAAGTTCCGCTGTTCAAGAAGGAGACCACCGTCGAGGACGACTTCTGGGTCCACGACCGGGCGTGAAACGTCCGCGTACGCGTCCGCCGCGCGTCTGACGGCGATGGCGACCCGAGCCCGAACGGGGACAAAACCAGCAAGAAATACCGTCTTAACGCCACCTAACCGGCAATATCTTCCGCTTCACGGATCCAATGTTTTCATCCGTTACTCAAAAGAACAAATCGTTTATATCGGTTTCTAAAACGTCTAATCGGTTTCTGAAGCGTCGTGAAACGTGCATTTTTCGCTATTTAGGGGTGAAAGCGGTCGAATTCCCACTAACGTTCCTTTCTTTATATACTCTCCCGGAAGCATGGAGGAAGTGAGGTCACACAGATGAGCGCAACCGCAAACCCCTCCACCGAGTCCGCAAGCGAGAACGTCTCGAAAGAAGACCGTCTGAAGCAGTACCTCGTCGAGAAGGCGCAGGACGGCGAGCTGTACTTCAAGTCGAAGTTCATCGCGGACGAGGTCGGTCTCTCGCCCAAGGAGATCGGCGCCCTGATGGTCAAGCTCCGCGAGTCCGCGACGGAGCTGACCATCGAGAAGTGGTCGTACACGAGCGCGACCACGTGGCGCATCGAACCGAACCACGCCTGAGCGGGCGCGTTCGTCGCTGAACGACCGCCGCCCGAGTGTCCCCGCGACTCCTTCCGCCGTTCCGACCGCCGCGCGTCGGCGGGGCCTCCCCCGCCCGCCGACGACGAGCGGTCACGACACCCGCTGTCACGGGATTTATACCGACGTGCGACATACTTGTGTAGCGATGGAATCCGTCGATTCGGCGGAGGCCCCGCCGGTCGAGGCCCTCCAGTCGGTGTTTCACCTCCACGAGACGCGCCGGGACGGTGACCGCATCCTCTACTACGGCGAATCGCTTGTCCCGGAGCGAATGCTCGTCCGCGAGGTGTGGCCCGTCTTCAGGCGCGCCGGATACGAAGTGCAGGTCACCTCGACCGCCTCCGGCAGGGAGGACGTGATCGTCGCCCGACCCGTCTCCGAGGGCGTCGAGGGCGTCCCGTGGAAGAACGTCGGCCTCTTCCTCGCCACCGTCGTCTCGACGATGCTCGTGGGCGCGCTAACGTGGTACTACATCCCCCTCTCGGAGGTGATGGCGAACCCGCTGGTCGTCCTCCGGGCGTGGCCGTTCACCGCCGCCGTCCTCGGCGTGTTGGCGACGCACGAACTCGGCCACTACGTCGTGGGACGGTACCACGGGGTGGACATCTCGCTCCCCTATCTCATCCCATTCGTCTTCCCGTTCGGGACGCTCGGGGCGATAATCCAGATGCGCGGGCAGATGCCCGACCGGGAGGCCCTCTTCGACATCGGCGTCGCCGGCCCGTTGGCCGGTCTGGTCGCGACGGTCATCGTCACCGCGGTCGGCCTCTCCCTGCCGCCGATGACCATCCCGTCGTGGGCGGTGCAGGAGGGCGGCGAGGTCATCGTCTTCAACAACCCGCCGCTTTTGAACATCATCGCGGAGATACTCGGCCGACCGACCGAGTACACCGACCCGACGGTCACCGTCCACCCGGTCATCATCGGCGGGTGGGTCGGGATGTTCTTCACCGTCCTGAACCTGCTCCCCGTCGGGCAACTCGACGGCGGCCACATCGTCCGCGCGATGGTCGGCGAGGCGCAGGAACGCGTCGCGGCGTTCGTCCCCCTCGTCCTGTTCGGCCTCTCGGGGTACCTCTACTACGGACTCGGAAACAACCTCAGCGAGTCCGTCGGCCTGTGGGCGTTCTGGGGGCTGTTCTCGACGGTCATCGCGTTCAAGGGCCCCGCCGACCCCATCGACGAGTCGCCGATAGGGCCAGCCCGCATGGCGCTCGGTCTCCTCACGTTCGCGCTGGGAGCGCTCTGTTTCCTCCTCGTGCCCATCGAAGTGATGACCGTCTGAAGGGGCGGGGGCTCCGTCTCGGACTCTACCCGTTCGACGCGTGGGTGTATCCCTCGTCGGGGACCGGTTCGCCGTCCGCGACGATTCCCTCGGCCGTCACCTCGCCGACGACGGTGACCGGGACGGGGGCCGACGCCCGAACCGCCGAGAGGTCCGACTCGGGGACGGTGAACACGAGTTCGAAGTCCTCGCCGAAGTACGCCGCCATCTCCCTCTCGTCGCCGTCGCCCCCGGCGTAGTCGGCGACGGCGTCGTGGACGGGGAGACTGTCCCACGACACGTCGAACCCGCAGTCGGACGCCTCCGCGAGTTGGTGGAGCGAACGCGCGAGTCCGTCGCTCGAATCCATCATCGCCGTCGCGTGCGGCGCGACCGCGACGCCCGAGGCGACCCGCGGGGGGAACCGAAAGAGGTCGTTCCCGCGTTCGACGTCGCCCGCCTCGAACGCGCGGAGTCCGGCGGCGCTTCGGCCGAGAGCGCCGGTGACGCAGACCACCTCGCCAGACGACGCCCCGGACCGGAGGACCGCACCGTCGTCGCTCACGTCGCCGAGGGCCGTCGTGGCGACGGTGAACTCGTCGTGGGTGTCCAAGTCGCCGCCGACGTACTCCGCGCCGACGGACTCGCAGACGTCGCGCGCGCCGCCGACGAACGCGCGGAGTTCGTCCTCGTCGAGTGCGGGCGCGCCGTAGGCCGCAACCGCTGCCGTGGCCGCCGCGCCCATTGCCGCCACGTCCGAGAGCGACGCGCCGACGGCGCGCCACCCGGCGGTGTACCGCGTCGTCCCCGCCGGGAAGTCGGTGGACTCGTGGAGCATGTCCGTCGTCACCACCTGCGCGCCGACGACGGCGGCGTCGTCGCCCGCGCCGGGGAGGTCCACCGCGAGCGCTCGGAGCGCCGTTCGTTCGTCCATGCTCACTGTCTCGTCCCGACGGCGAAAAAACCACCCCGTCGCGCCGGTCCGCGCTGCGGCGTCGGTCCGGCTCCGGATCCCGTCGTACCCGTCGGCCGTCGGTCACTTTCGATGGCTTGATGCCGCGGACGGCCGACGGTCGGGATATGGCCCGCGAGAACCTCCGCGCCACCGTACTGGGATTTCTCGGCGCGTTCGCGGTGTTCGCGGTGCTGTTTTACTACGCCGGCGTGGACGACCTGATCGGCACCCTCCAACGGGCCGACCCCATGTACGTCGCACTCGTCGTCGCCACCACGCTCGGTTGGTTGGCGGCGTGGAGCGTCGCGCTTCGGACGGTGTTGGGCGTCCTCGGCGTCGAGATGTCGTTCGCGAAGTCGTTCTTCATCTTCAACGGGGCGATGTTCTCGAACAACATCACCCCGTTCGGGCAGGCGGGCGGCGAACCGGTCACCGCCTACCTCATCACCCGCACCGCCGACGCGGAGTACGAGACGAGCCTCGCGGCCATCGCCAGCGTGGACACGCTCAACTTCGTCCCCTCCATCACCATCGCCCTCATGGGCGCTATCTACTACGCGACGGAGGTCACCCTCGGGACGAACCGCGACCTCGCGCTGGCTATCGTGGCCGTCGTCGCCCTCGCGGTGACCGTCCCCACCATCGGCTACCTCGCGTGGCAGCGGCGGTACGAACTGGAGACGCGAATCGTCAGGAGCCTGACGCCGCGCATCCAGTGGGTCACGGAGCGCGTCCCGCGCATCACCCCTCCAACGAGGGAGGGCATCGAGAAGCGCATCAACGGCTTCTTCCGCGCCATCGAACGCATCGCGACGAACCCGCGCGGATTGGCGCTGGCGCTCGGGATGTCCGCCTTCGGGTGGTCCTTCCAGATGCTCGGCCTCTGGCTCTCGTTCAGGGCCATCGGAATCAACATCCCGCTGTCTATCGCCCTGTTCGTCGTCCCCATCGGCGCGATAGCGGGCGTGACGCCGCTTCCGGGCGGAGCGGGCGGCATCGAGAGCGTCCTCGTTCTGCTCCTGCTCGCGGCCCCCCTCCCGAACGTCACGAACTCCATCGCCGTCGCCGCCGTCGTCATCTTCCGCGGCGCGGTGTACTGGATCCCCATCCTCATCGGCGGCACCGTGATGGCGTGGGTGAGCGCTCGCGCGAACGGGGCGTAGCGAGTCGCACCCGCCCCGGGGTCCGTCCGTGCGCCGGGGCCGAACCCGTCGGTTCGGCCCGCCGGCCGTATCACGGACGGGAGAAGTCGAAAAACCGCACGGCAACCACTCCTATGTGCGTGGATACGAGATACAACTACGAGATGAGTAATTGGTCTGATAGTGGCGAGACGCGAAGACGGCTCGATACGGACGCGGAGAATCCCGGAGTGGAAGTCGTCAAAGTCGTCGCCGACTTGGAGGGGGTCCACCCGACCGAGTTGACGACCGCCTACGACCGCGTGGACGGCGTCCTCGACCACCTCTTCTCGAATCCGCCGTCGCCGGAGGCTCGGATGCGGGTCCAGTTCCGCTACGAAGGGTACCGCATCACCGTCGAACAGAACGGGAACGCGACGTTCGAGAAGATGGAGTAAGCGGGGGATAGCCGCGACGCGCGGGACGCGCCGAGGCGCGGAACGGTCGCCTCGAACCCGTCTGGTGACGCGTCGAGGCGAGAGGCCGCATCGGTCGCGTACCGCCCGAATACGATGGCTTTAAACGACGCCGTCCGGAACGAGTACCCATGGTAACCATCTATGACGTTCCGGCGGACGCCCTCATCGAGGACGTCGCCGAACGACTCGAAGAACGCATCGAGGAACCCGAGTGGATGGCCTTCGTCAAGACGGGGCAGACGCGGGAACTCCCGCCGCAACAGGACGACTTCTGGTACGTCCGCGCCGCGTCGCTCCTCCGCAAGGTCGCCACCGACGGTCCCGTCGGCATCGACCGCCTCTCGACGGAATACGGCGGCCGAAAGAAGGGTTCGACCCGCTACCGCGTCGCCGGCAAGCACTCCGACACGGGCAGCAAGAAGGTCATCCGCACCATCCTCCAGCAGTTAGAGGAGGAGGGTCTGGTCAACACCGCGAAGGGTCGCGGCCGCGTCATCACCGACGACGGTCGTAGCTTCCTCGACAACGCCGCAGCAGAGGTCTTCGAGTCGCTCGACCGCCCGGAACTCGAACGCTACGCCTGAGTCGACCGTCGAATTCTGCTTTCGGTAACTGTCACCCCTAGCGGCAGCGTCACGTCGCCTGTCAGACCTGTCCGTAATCGTTTTCAGATGCGCGACGGAATCGTACGATATGAGCGGAAATCCCGACGAGGACGAACGGCTGCAGAAGCTGCGAGAGGAGAAGATGCAGGAGTTGCAGGAACAGGCGGGACAGCAGGGCGGCGGCCGGGACGAAGCCGCACAGGAGGCGGCGCGCGAACGCGCCGAGGCGCAACAGGACGCCCTCCTCAAGCAGTACCTCACCGACGGCGCTCGGCAGCGTCTCAACGCCGTCGAGATGTCGAAGCCGGAGTTCGCGGAGAAGGTCAAGAAACAGGTGACCGCCCTCGCACAGAGCGGTCGCATCCAGGGCCGCATCGACGAGGACCAGATGAAGAGCCTCCTCAAGGAGCTTCAGCCTGACTCGAAGAGCTTCAACATCCGTCGACGCTGACGCGAACGTGGATTTAGCGCTCCTCTACAGCGGCGGGAAGGACTCGACGCTCGCCGCCCTACTGCTCGATTCTTTCTACGACGTGACGCTCGTCACCGGTCGGTTCGGCGTCACCGACGACTGGAAGCACGCCCGCGACGCCGCCGACAGACTCGGCTACGACTTCGACACCGTGGAGTTGGACCGCGCCGTCGCCGAGGACGCCGCCGACCTGATGGTCGAGGACGGCTACCCGAGAAACGGCATCCAGCGCGTCCACGAACACGCCCTCGAACGGGTCGCCGAGTTGGACGTGGCCGCCGTCGCCGACGGGACGCGCCGGGACGACAGGGTGCCGACCGTCTCCCGCGCGCAGGCGCAGAGCCTCGAAGACAGACACGACGTCGACTACCTCTCTCCGCTCGTCGGGTTCGGCCGCCACGCCGTCGACAAACTCGTCGAGGAGAAACTCGACGTGGAGTCGGGGCCCTCCGAGCGCATCCCCAAGGGCGACTACGAGGGGGAACTCCGCGCGTTGCTCGCGGAGCGACACGGTCAGGAGACCATCTCGACGGTGTTTCCGGACCACGAGCAGACGTACGTCCGCGGGCTGAAGTGACGGTTCGAAGCGAAACCCGAACGACTCTTACGCCGAGGCTGTCACCGACTCCGTAATGGTCGCTCTCGAACCCGGTATCGTCTACTCTCTCGTCGCCGCCGTCGTCTGGGGGACGTACATCTTCCTTCTGAAGCAGTACTTCGGCGGCTATCCGGGGGCCGTCGTCACCGTCGTCGTCAACGCCTTCGCCATCCTCTGGTACCTGCCCGTCACCGTGATGGAGACGGACCCCGCCGCCGTCCCGACGCTCGGTGAGTTGGGCCTCTACGGCGTCGCCGTCGTCGCCGGAACGGCCGCCCTCGTCGGCATCGCGTTCGTCCTGTTCTTGGAGGCCCTCGCCGACGGCGACGTCTCCTACGTCGCGCCGATCAACAAGCTCGCGCCCGTCTTCGTCCTCCCCATCGAGGTCATCCTCCTGAACCAGTTCCTCGGCCCCCTCCAGATCACGGGCGTCCTCGTGGCGACGCTCGCCGTCTACGTCGCCAACTACCGGGGCGGCGCGCTCTCGGACCCCCTCCGGCGAGCCGTCCACTCTCGGCCCGCGCAGCTGGCACTCGCGAGCGCCGCCTGTTACGCCGCGAGCGACGTGGGCAAGCGCGTCGCGCTTCAGGAACTCGCCATCCCGACGGCCGCCTGGGTGCCCGTCCTGTTCGCCGGCGCGGGACTGGCCGTCCTCCCCGTCGCCCTCCGGCGGTGGACGAGCGTTCGCGGCGCACTTCCGAAGTTCGCCGCCGCGGGCGCGGTCGTCGCCGTCGGCGAACACGTCACCTCGACGGCGTTCGCCCTCGTCCCCGCCAGCGTCGCCTCGCCCATCGTCAACACCCAAGCCATCGTCGCCGTGATTCTCGGCGGCGTCGTCTTACGCGAGCGTCACTTCGGCATCCGACTCGTCGCGGCGGTACTCGCCGTCGCCGGCGTCTCGCTCATCGCCGTCGGCGGCGACTTCCGCTCCGTCGGCGACGTGGTGGCCGCGCTTCCCTTCTGAGGGCCCGTCGAGCGCTCGCCGACGAACGGCGGCGAGAGCGCGAGCGTCCGGGAGAATAAGTTTATCTCCCGACACGACGAACGACTAGCATGTCGAGTGAAACATCGGAGAGCGGTCGTCGGGACGCGATGGGGAAGGGTATGGCGGTCGGCCTCGCCGTCGGGGTCGCGATCGGCGTCGCGATGGAGAATCTGGCGATCGGAATCGCCGTCGGGCTGGCTCTCGGACCCGCGTTCGGAGCCGGGTGGCCGAAGCGGGAACGCTAACCGACGGAAGCGTCCGAGCGGTACGGCGGTTCGTCCCGTCGGGAAGACTTATCACCTATTCGTAACGACTCCCGGTCGATGCCCTCCAGACGCACGTTTCTCCGCGCAGTCGGCGGTACGGCGACCATCGGCGGCGTCGGTTCCCTCCTCTCGGGTCGCCGACTCCCGGGGACCTGTCGGCCGCGAAGAGAACCGACGTGGGAACGCTCCGGGCGCAGTTGGACGACGCCCGCCTTCGGACCGGACGCTCTCTTCCTCGGCGAGTGGTTCGGGGCGACCGGAATCCGGGGGACCGCCCGACTCGTCGCCCTCAACTCGTGGGAGGGAAGCGCGGCGTGGGCGCGGACGGTGACCGGCGCGGGGTGGGGACGGCCCGCGGTCACCGACGACGCCGTCTACGCCGGCACCGGAAACAAGTCCGTCCACGCCTTCGACCCGGTCACCGGCGACACCCTGTGGGTGTGGGACGGAAGCGAGGAGGACACCATCGGCGGCGGCGCGTGGGCGCGCCCCGCAGTCGCGGACGGCACCGTCTTCGTCGCCGTCTCGACCGCCCGCGCCGACGACTCCGACCCCCCAGACGATACCGACTACGACCACCGCGTCGTCGCCCTCAACGCCCGCGAGGGGACGGTTCGCTGGACCGCCGACACGGACCGGTCCGTCTTCTCGGACCCGGCGGTCGTCGCGGGGACCCTCGTCGTCGCCGCCGAGTCGGGGACGGTGTACGGTCTTGACCCGGCCGACGGTTCGGAGCGATGGGTCGTCTCCCGGGACGCCGTCGTCGGGCAACCGGTCGTCGCGGGCGGCGAATCCGTCGTCGCCCTCGACGCGAAGACGGGCGAGGCGGCGTGGACGGCGACGCCGCCGGGGACGCCGACGGCACTCGACGCGACGGAGGACAGACTGTTCCTCGGCGACGACGAGGGCAACGCCGTCTCGTACGGCCTCCGCGACGGACGAGAGCGGTGGCGGTTCCGCGCGGAGGCACCGGTCGGCGGAATCGCCGGACTGCGTTCCGAGACGGACCAGACGGACTCCGCCCGCGCCGACGAGGTGTCCGTCGAAGCCCGCGTCGCGGACCACATCGGGTACGTCTACGCTGTGACCGACGCGGGGACCCGGACCGACCGATTCCACATCTCCGAGAGCGGTTCCGACGACCGGTGCGGGTGGGATCCGTCGCGTCGGTGGGTGAACGGCGCGACGGCGCGCGGCGATTCGTTGTACGTCTCGACCGAGTGGAGCGTCGAGCGGTTCGAAATCGACGGCGACTGACGCGGCGAATCCTCGTTCAACAGTTTCAAGCGCGACACTCCCGAACCGCGGCACATGTACGACCGACTCAAGGGCTTTCGAGACTTCTACCCCGAGGAGATGTCGGCCCGGCGGCAGGTGTTCGACACGGTGGAGGACGCCGCCGCGCGCTACGGGTTCCGCGAGATCGGGACGCCGACGCTCGAACGGACGCAGATGTACGTCGACAAGAGCGGCGAGGAGATCGTCGAGGAACTGTACGCCTTCGAGGACAAGGGCGGCCGCGAGGTGTCTATGACGCCGGAGTTGACGCCCACCGTCGCCCGGATGGTCGTCGCCAAACAGCAGGAACTGTCGAAGCCGATCAAGTGGTACTCGACGCGACCGTTCTGGCGCTTCGAGCAGGTCCAACAGGGTCGGTTCCGCGAGTTCTACCAGACGAACGTGGACATCTTCGGCTCCGAAGCGCCGGAGGCGGACGCGGAAGTCCTCGCGTTCGCCGCCGACGCCCTCACCTCCTTGGGTCTGGAGGCCGACGACTTCGAGTTCCGCGTCTCCCACCGCGACATCCTCGGCGGCCTCCTCGACGCCTTCGAGGGCGACGTGGACACCCGCGACGCCATCCGCGCCGTGGACAAGCGCGCGAAAGTCGAGGAGGAGGAGTACCTCGGTCTGCTCTCGGACGCCGGCCTCTCGTACGGCGACGCCCAGCAGTTCGACGACCTCATCGCGACCGGCGACTTGGACGCCATCGCGGAGTTCGGCGGCGACGACGTGGAGTCGGCCGTCGAGAACCTGCGGGCGGTCCTCTCGGCCGCCGACGACTTCGGCGCGGGCGAGTACTGCGAGGTGTCCCTGACGACGGCCCGCGGTCTCGATTACTACACGGGCGTCGTCTTCGAGTGCTTCGACTCCACCGGCGACGTGTCGCGGGCGGCGTTCGGCGGCGGCCGGTACGACGACCTGATAGAGTCCTTCGGCGGCCAATCGACGCCCGCCGTCGGCGTCGCACTCGGCGACGCGACCCTCCAACTGCTCTGTCAACGCGCCGGCGTCTGGCCCGAGGAGGCCCTCTCGACGGACTACTACGTCCTCCAGATCGGCGACACCCGCGAAGTCGCCGCCGACATCGTCCGCGAACTCCGCGCGGCGGGCAACGTCGTCGAGACGGACGTCTCCGGGCGGAGTTTCGGCGCGCAGATGGGCTACGCCGACTCCATCAACGCCGAGACGGTCGTCATCGTCGGCGAGCAGGACTTAGAGAACGGCGAGGTGACGATAAAGGAGATGTCGTCGGGCGACCAGACCACCGTCCCCGTCGACGACTTCCCCGGCGACGACGACGCGCCGACGTACGAGGACTACAAGTAACCGGACAGGGGAGGCGACCGGCCGTCAGACCTACTGTCGGCCGGAATCGCCTCCCTACGATGACGGACACGAGGCCCAACGTCCTGTTTCTGTTCGCAGACCAAGAGCGGGCGGACCTCGTCGCCCCCGACGGACTGCCGGTCGAGACGCCCAACATCGACCGACTCCGCGAGTCGGGGACGTGGTTCGACCGCGCGTACACGCCGACGAGCATCTGCACGAGCGCTCGCGCGTCGGTCCTGACGGGGGTGTACCCCCACGCCCACGGCATGCTGAACAACAGCCACGAGGCCGACGCGATTCGGAAAGACCTACCCGAGGGCCTGTCGACGTTCGGCGAGTTACTCGCCGACGCGGGGTACGAGAACAGTTACGTCGGCAAGTGGCACGTCGGACAGCACCGCGGCCCCGAGTCGTTCGGCTTCGAGTACTTCGGCGGGAGCGACAAGCACCACGACAACTTAGACGACCGGTACCGCCGCTACCGCGAATCGCTCGACGTGGGCGACGAGGAGATAACGGACCGGGTGTACGCCGAGTTCGACGGCGAGGAGATGCTCGTGAGCGGTACCACGTCGCTCCCGCCGGAGGCGACGCGGACGTACTTCCTCGCGGACCTCACCGTGGACGCGATAGCGCGACGGGCCGGGGGCGACGATGCCCCCTTCTTCCACCGGACGGACTTCCTCGGCCCCCACCACCCCTACGTGATCCCCGAACCGTACGCGTCGATGTACGACCCCGACGACATCGACCCGTGGCCGACGTACGCCGAGACGTTCGAGGGGAAACCGCGGGCGCACGACGAGTACCGGCGCTACCGCGGCGTCGAGGGGTTCGACTGGGAGACGTGGGCCGAACTCGTCGCGAAGTACTTCGGCTTCGTGACGTTCATCGACGACCAGATCGGGCGGATACTCGACGCCCTCTCGGAGGCGGGGTTGGACGAGGAGACGATAGTGGTCCACGCCGCCGACCACGGCGACTTCACCGGGTCCCACCGCCAGTTCAACAAGGGGCCCCTGATGTACGAGCAGACGTACCGAATCCCGCTTCTCGTCCGCGACCCGACGGCGGAGACGGTGTCGGAGTCGGACGCGTTCGTCGGCCTCCACGACCTGATGCCGACGTTCCTCTCGTGGGGCGACGCGGACGTTCCCGACGACATCCACGCGCGGAGTCTCGTCCCCCTCCTCTCGGGTGACCGCCCCGAGGGGCGGCCCGACTCGGCGTACGCGCAGTACCACGGCGACGAGTTCGGCCTCTACTCCCAGCGGATGGTCCGCACCGACCGCTACAAGTTCGTCTACAACGGCCCGGACACGAACGAACTGTACGACCTGCGGGAGGACCCGCACGAGCTGCGGAACCTCGCGGACCACCCCCACTACGCGGACGTTCGGCGCGAGATGCAGGACCGACTGGTCGAGTGGATGGACGCGGTGGACGACCCCCTCTCGGGGTGGGTTCCGAAGACGTTCCGGTGAACTACAGGTAGCCGAGGTCCGAGAGTCGTTCGCGCGTCGAGTCCGTCATCGACACCTCGCCGCTCGCCTCGGCGTGGTCGAACGACTCGACCCACCGGTCGAGGCGGTCCGAGAGCCGTCTCGTCCGCTCCCGGTTCTCCGCCGCGCGGTTCCGCGCCCCCGACGAGTCGCCCGCGCCGCCGACGCGGACGTACCGCTCGGACCCGTCGGACCCGCGGACGTACTTCTCCTCCGCGGTCCGTATCGCCCGCAGCGACCGGTCGAACGACCGCACCCGGTCGGGAATCTCGTCGAATCGCTCGGCCAGCGATTCGGGCGACGGTTGCGGGGCGAGGTACTCGGCGAAGACGGCGCGGCGGGGGGACGCGTCCGCGTCGGGGTGGAGCGACCGGCCCTGCGACTGCCGACGCAGGGTCGGGTCGTCAACGCCCGCCGCGTCGAGGAGCGTGGGCGCTAAATCGAGCGTCTGGACGAGTTCCTCCCGGCGACCGCCGCCGTCGAACGGGCCGCCGCGGAGTATCATCGGCACGTGCAACAGCGTGTCGCGGAGGTTGTACTGGTGGCCGAAGAAGCCGTGGTCGCCGACGTTCTCGCCGTGGTCGCCGAGGGCGACGAATACCGTGTCCTCCCACTCGCCCGCGGCGGCGAGCGTCTCGCGGAGGCGACCGAGTTGGGCGTCGAGGTAGGCCAGAGAGCCCCGATAGAGCGCTTCGAGCATCTCGAACTCGCGGTCGGACAGCGAGTACTCGCCCACGTCGTACGCTCTCGGGTCCTGCCGGAGCGACATCGCGTCCTCGTACGTCGCCCCCGGCGGGAGGTACGGTTCGGCGTACTCCCGCGGCGGGCGGTACTCGGTGTGCGGTTCGATGAAGTTGAGAAACAGGAAGAAGGGCGACTCCTCGCGCCGCCGAAGCCACGACTCCAGCCACGCCGTCGCGCGTTTCGCGCCGTCGCCCGGCGCGAGTTCGTCGTAGAGGAGGTTCGCCGCGTTGACCACCGGGTTCCCGTCGAACAGTCGGTCGCCGGCGGCGCGCAGTTTCGCCATCGGGTGTTCCGCCCGCGTGACGGTTCCGAGGTCCGTCTCCGACTGGATGTACTGCCAGCCCTTCCGAAACGTCCGAAACCCGCGGTCGAACCCGAACTCGGCCGTCACCCACGTGTTGTTCGAGACGCCGACCGTCTCGTACCCGGCGTCGCGGAACGCCTCCGCGAGCGTTCGGAGCGAACCGTCGAGGTAGGTGTGTCCGCCGTGCGCCCCGTGTCGAGAGGGGTAGGTTCCGGTGAACATCGACGCGTGCGAGGGGAGCGTCCACGGCGCGACGGAGAAGGCGTTCGCGAACTCGGTTCCCGACGCCGCGACGTCCGCGAGCGTCGGCATCGGCGAGGACGACACGGGTACCGTGTCCCGGCCCCGAACCGTGTCGAGGACGGCGACGACGACGTTCGGCCCGTTCATCCCCGACGCACCTCCGTCGGGTCGGCGGGGTCGGATGCGCCGCCCGGGACGAGACGCATCTCGGTAGACATAAGCAACCGTGAGGTTACGGCCCTCGGATTTTGGCTTTCGGGCTGTATATACCACCCGCGGCGACGAACCGCGGACGATAAGTCGAGAGCGCGGCCACCACCGGACGTGCGCGCGTTCCGCCTCGCCTACGACGGTCGGCCGTTCCACGGCTTCCAGCGGCAGCCGTCGGTTCCGACCGTCGAGAACGCCCTCCTCTCGACCCTCGCCGCCCTCGGCGTCACCGACGAGGAGGAGGTGCCACCGGGGTACGCCGCCGCCGGACGGACCGACGCGGGCGTCTCCGCACTCGCGCAGACAGTGGCGTTCGACTGTCCCAAGTGGTGTTCGCCGCGGGCGCTGAACAGTCGCCTCCCCGGGAGCGTCAGGGCGTGGGCGGCCGCCGACGCCCCCGACGGCTTCCACGCGACCCACGACGCCGTCCGCAGGTCGTACGTCTACGACCTCTACGCGCCCGAACTCGACGACGACGGCGCGCGCGCTGCGGCGGACGCCCTCTCGGGCGAACGCGACTTCCACAACCTCACGCCGGACGAGACGGGGACGAGACGCGACCTCTCGCTGTCGGTCGAACGCGACGGCGACTTCCTCGTCGTCCGGGCGACGGCCGGCGGGTTCGCCCGCGAACTCGTCCGCAGACTCGTCTCCGTCGTCCGCGGCGTCGGAAGCGGTGACCTCGCTCCCTCGGACGTGGACCGCCTCCTCGGCCCCGAGAGCGTCGAGGGGCCGGACGGAATCCCGCCCGCGCCGCCGGAACCCCTCGTCCTCGTCGAGGCGACGTACCCCGAGTTGACGTTCGAACGGGACCCCGACGCGGCGGCGAGTGCCGCCGAGGTGTTCGAGGGGCGGCGACGCGACGGCCTCGTGCGGGCGCGCGTCGCCGAGCGCATCCGAGAGGGCGTGGACGGAGGTACGCAATCTCGGTAGCCCTCACGAGTCGAACACAGACATCATAGCAACGACGACGGTGGTCCGCGCCCAGTGTCCGCCGTATGAGTTACGACGCGGTCATCTTCGACGACGACGGCGTGTTGGCGGTGCCGACGGCCACCGACGTGCGCCGCCGCGCGGTCCGGTCGGCGTTCGCTGAGTTCGCTGTCGAACCGACCACGGAGGGCGTAGACAGCGTCGTCCACGGGAGCATCGCCCGCATCCGGCGCGTCTGCGACGTTCACGGCCTCGACTACGAGACGTTCTGGGAGCGACACGAGGCGGCGGCCGCCGCAGCCCACATCGAGGCGATGGAACGCGGTCGAAAGGCGCTCTACGACGACGTGTCCGCGCTCTCGAAGCTCGACCAGTCGCTGGCCGTCGTGGGGGACACCCAACGCGAGGCGGTCGAACACCTCGTCGAACGGTTCGACCTCGGGGGCCTGTTCGAGGTGACGTACGGGCGCGAACCGTCCGTTGAGGGGTTCAGACGGCGCAAGCCGTCGCCGCACTACCTCGCTCACGCCGTCGAGAAACTGGGCGCGGAGAACGTCCTCTACGTCGGAGACAGCAACGTGGACGTTCTGGCCGCGCGTCGCGCGGGCGTCGACTCCGCGTTCGTCCGCCGACCCCACCGCACCGACTACGAACTCGCCGCGGACCCGACGTACGAGGTGCAGTCGCTTCGAGAGGTCGTCTCCGTCTGTTAACGTTTATATTCATCTTTGTCTATAAGTCAATGATGCTCGAAAGTCCCTCCAGCAAGGAAGACGCACCCTACGATGCGGCGATGGAGTTCACCGTCGGCGCCGCACTCTTCGGCCTGATAGCGGGCGGCGGGTCGATGTTCGGGTCGAACCTAGGTGTCGTCGGCGTGGTCATCTCGTTGGTCGCCACCCTCGTCGGCGTCTACGTCGGCGGCGTCCGCGTCGCGCGCGGCATCGGAATCGTCGTCGAGGCGTTCGCTCGCGCCCCGTCGAACCGGGAGTGAGTCACGCCCACTCGTCGGGCCAGAGGTTCGCCGCCCGCATCCCCGCCTCGAAGTCCTCGGCGCGGAACGCCGCCGCGAGCGTATCGGTGTCGAGTCGCGGCACCTCCGCCTCCCCGGCGAGTTCCCGGACCAAGAGGGCGGTCAGCATCGCGTGTTCGCGGACGTTCCGGTCGTCCACCTTGTCGCGGGTGTCGGCGTGGGTGTGACCCCACCCGCGCCCGCGTTCGCCGCTATCGCTGTGGAGTTGCAGGGCGGGGACGCCCGCGCGGACGAACGGCCACTGATCGCTGAACGGGTGCGGTTCCGGCTTTATCCGGATCGGATGCCGCGTTCGGTCGGACACCCGGCGGGCGACGCGTTCGGTGGCGTCGGAGGTGTGCGTCATCGCCACCAAGTCGCGGAACCGACCCGCGCCGTCCACGTTGACGACGGCCTTCAGTCGGTCGCGGTCGAGTTCTTCCGCGAGGCGTTCGGAACCGAGTAGTCCGGTCTCCTCGCATCCAACGGCGGCGACGCGGACGCCGAGGGGGAGGTCCATCGCCGCGAGGATTCGCGCCGCGACGACGACGGTGGCGATGCCGCATCCGTTGTCTAGCGCGCCCTCCGCGATGTCGTGGGCGTCGTAGTGGGCGACCAAGAGGAGTTCCTCGTCGGTGTCGGGGCCGACGCGCCCGACGACGTTCCGACTCTCGTCGGGCGTCGTCTCCGCTTCGACGGTCAGGCGCGCCGTCGCGCCCCGGTCGGCGTAGTCGGTCAACCACGCGCCGGACTCCTTGCTGACGCCGACGGCGGGGGCGGCGGCCTCCTCGCCGAACGTCAGCGAACCGGTCGGAGGGAGTTGGCCGGGGACGTGGTTGACGAAGACGAACGCCTCCGCGCCGGACTCGACGGCGTAGCCGAACTTCTCCATCCGGTGGACGAACCGCCCGCCCGAGGGCGTGGTGGTCGACGCGACGGCTATCTTACCCTCGACGTCCGCCTCGTCTATCTCGTCGGGCGTCCCGTGGCCCACGTCCGCGAGTTCGGCCGTCACGTCGCCCGACGGCGAGTACGGCAGGGCGACGGCGTCGAACGTTCGTTCGTCGGGCGCGGTCAGTTCGAGCGACGACCCGCCTCGGTGCCACGCGTTCATCTCGAACGGTCGCTCTCGCACGTCCGCGACGCCGGCGTCGCGGAACGCCTCGGCGACGAGTTCCGCCGCGCGCCGTTCGCCGTCGCTCCCGGCCATCCGGTTTCCGATGCTCGTCAGTCGGGTGAGAAACTCCCACGCTACGTCGTCGGTCCACGCCCGGCCGAGGGCCGCCGCCTCCGCCTCCGCTTGCGCATCCGCATCCGCCGGTGAGTCGCGTCGGTCCATACCGCGGCGTCGTCCGTCGCACCGATAGGGGTTGCGGGGGATTGGGGTTACTCGCCGTCCGAGAGCACCGTGAGGAACGTTGGCGGGACTCGTTCGGTCGTGTACACCGCCCTCCCGCGCTTCCGCACCTCACGTCCGGAGTCGCGGAGACCCGCGGCGTTCACGCGGAGGACCGCCGGATCCGAGGCGTGGCGCGACCCGACCTCTCGGGCCTCCTCGACGGACTCCGAGAGGTGTACTTCCCGCCGATTCATCGGTTTCAACCCCTCCTCGCGGATGGCCTCCAGATTTCGCGGCGCGGTGCCGTGGTAGAGGACGTCCGGAATCGGATCGTCCTCGTCGCCGGCGTTTCCGTCCGCGTCCGCGTCGAGGTCGACGTCGATGGAGTGGCCGTACGCGGCCCTGACGCGCCCCCCGTCGCGTTCGAATCGCCCCTTCGGATCCGCGGCGATGACGCCGCGGAGTGCCTCCTCGTCCGCCCAGTCGTACTTCCGTTCGACCGCCGAAAGCAGGTCGGCGAACTCGGCCCATCCAGCCTCGGAGACGTTGACACCCGCGTCGTCCGGGAAGTGCCGAAGCGCACCGCTGACGAACTTCGAGAGTCGAGTTCGACGCTCCGAGGAGAGGACGACGCGCCCGCCGACGCCGCAGGCGGGACACGCATCTCCGTCGAAGAAACCGTGGTCTCGACAGCGACGAATCGCGCTCATCGTCGGAAGCGACGGGACGGGCGCTAAAGAGCCTGATGACGGTCGAACGGGTCGTATCGACTCCCTACTAGCCCTAAATATTATTCTCTACGAACACGAACCTGGGGGAACGATGCCGGAATGTGAAAACTGTGGTTCGTTCGTCACCGCGGAGTACGTCCGAGTTTTCGCCCCGGACGAGATGGACAATCCCCGTGTGTGTCCGAACTGCGAAGACAAAGTCAGAGACGGAGCGGACGTGCGCGAGGCGCGCGCGACGCGGCACTAATCGAATCCGGTACTCGCTACCTGATCGACGGTTCTTCCCCTAGCTGAGGGTGCGTCTCCGGCGGGAGACGAGTCGTCGGACGCGTCGAAGGCACCCTTCCTCGGTTCGTGCGACTCCCGGCGGAGACGCATCCGGAGCCGACTTCAGTCCTCTTGCTCGCCTCCGCCGCCTTCGCCGCCCTCTCCGCCTTCTCCGCCTTCTCCGCCGCCCTCTCCGCCTTCTCCGCCTTCTCCGCCGCCTTCTCCGCCTTCTCCGCCGCCCTCCCCGCCTTCGCCACCTTCGCCACCTTCTCCACCTTCTCCACCTTCTCCGCCGCCGCCGAGTCCCGAACACCCGGCGAGGGCGAGAGCGAGCGCTGATGCGGCGCCTGTAACGACTCGTCGTCTGGTCGGACTGCGGGCCATGGGCGACCCTTCGGGCGTCCGGATGAAGTACTCTGTGCGCGTTCGACGGACAGTCACGTTCTCGAACCGCTCTCGCCGTCGCCTCCTCGAACGCCCGGCGGCGCGACGGAGGCGAACGCGCCGCCGCACCGGAATAGGCAAGGCTTACCAAGACACCGACGGTGGGGAGACGTATGAGTTCGGTTCCCGAGCGGAGCGAAATCGAGCGAGAGTACAAGTGGGACGTCGAGGACATCTACGCCAGCGACGACGAGTGGGAGGCGGCGTTCGAGGACGTCAGAGAGCGTCTCGACGACCTCTCGGCCTACGAGGGCCGCGTCACCGAGAGCCCCGAAACCCTGCTCGAACTGCTCGAACTGCAGGAGGACATCATGCGCGACGTGTCGAAGGTGGCGAACTACGCCAGCCTCCGGAGCGCGGAGGACACCCGAAATCAGGAGTACCAAGCGCTCTCGACGAAAGCGCAGTCGCTGGCGTCGCAGGCGTCCTCGGCGGCCAGCTTCGTCGAACCGGAACTGCAGGAACTCGACGAGTCCGACGTCGAGGCGTTCGTCGAGGAGGTGCCCGAACTGGCCGAGTACGAGCACTTCTTCGATGACGTCCTCCGCATGAAGCCCCACACTCGCTCCGCCGAAGTCGAGGAACTCCTCGCGGAGTTGGGCGAGGTGGCGGGCGCGTCGAGCGACATCTACAACATGCTCTCGAACGCGGACATGACGTTCCCCACCGTCGAGAGCCCCGAGGGCGAGGAGATCGAGATATCGCAGGGCAACTTCATGAAGCTCCAGAAGCACTCGAACCGCGAGTTCCGCCGCGAGGTGTACGAGCAGTTCTACGACGAGTGGGAGGACGTGCGCAACTCCGTCGGGACGGCGCTGAAGAACAGCGTCAAGAAGGACGTGAAGTACGCCAGAGCGCGGAACTACGACACCGCCCGCGAAGCCGCCCTCGACGGCCCGAACGTCCCCGTCGAGGTGTACGACAACCTGCTCGGAACCGTCCGCGACAACCTCGATTACCTCCACCGCCACGCCGAACTGAAGCGGGAGGCACTCGACGTCGAAGACCTCCAGATGTGGGACCTCTACATGTCGCTGACGGGCGAGGAGGGTCCCGAAATCACCTACGAGGAGGCGAAGGAGTACATCGTCGAGGCCGTCGCGCCCCTCGGCGAGGAGTACCAAGAACGCCTCGCGGAGGGCTTGGAGTCCCGCTGGGTGGACGTCTACGAGAATCGCGGCAAGCGCGCGGGCGCGTTCTCCTCGGGGACGTACGACACCCAACCGTTCATCATGATGAACTACCAGGACGACATCGCCTCGATGTTCACCTTGGCCCACGAACTCGGCCACTCGATGCACTCGGAGTTGGCGAAGGAGGAGCAACCCTGGCAGTACGCCGACTACGAGATCTTCGTCGCCGAAGTCGCCTCGACGGTCAACGAGACGCTCCTGACGCACTACCTCCTGGAGAACGCCGAGGACGACGAACTCCGCACGCACGTCTTAGACGAGTACCTCGAACGGTTCCGTTCGACGCTGTACCGCCAGACGATGTTCGCGGACTTCGAACTGCGGATGCACGAGATAAGCGAGGAGGGCGGCGCGCTCACGCCGGACCGACTCGACGAGATGTACGGCGACCTGAAGGCGGAGTTCTACGACCCCGCCGAGACGGACGACCGAATCGCCCGCGAGTGGATGCGCATCCCGCACTTCTACTACAACTACTACGTCTACCAGTACTCGACGGGCATCTCGGCGGCCGTCGCCATCGTCGAACGCATCCTCGAAGAAGGCGAGGACGCCGCCGCGGACTACCGCGAGGCACTCGCCCTCGGCGGGTCGAAGTACCCCATCGAGGTGTTGGAGACGGCGGGCGTGGACATGGCGTCTCCCGAACCCATCGAGTCCGCCCTGTCGGTGTACGGCGAGTACTTAGACGAGATAGCCGAGTTGCTGGACCTCGAATAGTAACGGCACGGCGGTCTTCCTCTTTTTAGGGCACTCAGAACGGGATACGCCTCTCACGGAGACCTCGTTTATTTCGTCCGACCGGTGCCGAACCGACCGCTACGTCGGCGTGCGAAGAGAACAGTAGTTCAGCTCCCTTTATCTCGGCATATTTCCGGCGTCACTGAGACTATTCCGGCCTCTCGGGCCGATCCGCTATCTGACTTTCGTATACGTCAGGTCGAAATCGTGCTCCCATTCAGTACCATCCTCTGACTTCTCCCACGTACCGGTGATTGTATCGCCGTCGTCGCTGAGTGCCCCAGTAAAACGCTGTGAGAACCCCGGTGCCTCCCGCCAGAGTTCCCACTTGCCGTCGCTCAGAGCCATTTGATACACGCGAAAGACACCGCGAGCATCCGAATAGAGCATCGTAAACTGCTCGTTTGAATCGTCTACTCCGATAATCGAGACGGTGGGGAGCGGTGAGTTTTCACCTATTTCGGTGGTCATTTCAGACGTGTTCCCTGCCTCTCCGCGATACGCAAGGAAGGCCCCGTCCTCTATCCATTCGAACCTCGCACGTGCACCCGTATGCGTCTGGCCATTGATCGACATTCCCATCTCCCATTCCCCAACGAACGCGTCTAACCGTTCGAGTAGTGGATTCGATTCGGCGGTCATCGTACGATGTATAGCTGACAACTGCTTAACGATAGCTCGCTCGCAGGCCCGATGGTACATCGATCACCTCCGTCGAGCGATTCGATTAGCGCCCACATCGAGCGCTGAACCGACGACTGATACGCGCCCCGTATTCGATACGACAGTCGAAACCGGTCACCCGTGAGGATTTCAACGGAGCCGACAGCGTGAGTTCAGCCGTGCCCTTCTCGTTTCAGCCCCGGCACTGCCGCGGTATCGTCGCTAACGACCGAGCAGATAGGCGCGAACACTCACCGCTCGTGCCGCCCTTTGTAGAGGTAGACGACGACGAAGACGGGAACCGCGGCGATGATGGCGTAGTGCCACTCGCCCGCGAACGCCGGCGGCGCGAGGAAGACGACGGCGACGAGGTAGCCGAGCAGTGCCCCCAGGACGGACCACCCGTCGGAGTCGCGGAGGTACTCCACGACCGCGCCGATCATCGTGAGAAGCACGACGGCGGTGAGCATGATGACTATCTCGTCGAGCGACGACATGAACCCGTGGCCGGAGTCGAAGAAACTCGGCATCTACGCCTGTCTCTCGGCGTCTGCGGTTCGGTTCGCGGGACGGTGCGCGCGACGGTAGTCCGTGACCATAGCGGCGGTACGACCGGCGGCCGGTTGACGGTTCTGCCCGGTGCGCCGAGTTCGGTCGTCGGTGAACGATGAGAACGGGCCGGGAGGGACGTTGAACCTCACTCGCTCCGCTCACTTCGTTCGCGTCGCTCCCTAGTTCAAGTCCTCCGTGGCGTTTTCACTGCTCATTTCGTTCGCAGGAAAACGGGCCGGGAGGGACTTGAACCCCCGACCGTCTGGTTAAAAGCCAGACGCTCTGCCGAACTGAGCTACCGGCCCTCGTCGTGACCTTACTGGTGGGCAGTCATAAGCGTTTACTCTCGTCCTGCACGCTCTTTGTCCTCCGCCGCGTCGTGCGACTATGAGCGAACACTCCGCCCCGGCGGATACCGAACTCGGGTCGTTCGTGGACCGACTCCTCCGGTTCGACACCACCGGGGGCGACGAACTCGAAGCCCAACGGTGGCTGAAACGGCAGTTGGACGCCTTCGGCTTCGAGACGTACGAGTGGACCGCCGACGCCGAACGACTGGCCGACCACCCGTCGTTCCCGGACGACCCCGCCGAAATCGACGCTTCGGGGAGACCGAGTGTCGCGGGCGTGTTCGAGTTCGGCACCCCCGAGGCCGGGCCGACGCTCGTCTTGAACGGCCACGTGGACGTGGTTCCCGCCGACGCGGAGAACTGGACTGCGGACCCGTTCGACCCCGTCTGGTCCGAGGACGGCGGGGAGACGACGCTCACCGCCCGCGGCGCGGCGGACATGAAGTCGGCGGTGGGCGCGTGCGTGTTCGCGGCGCGCGACCTGAAGGCGCGGGTCGAAACGGGTGAGGCAGAACTCGACGGCCGAATCGTCGTCGAGAGCGTCGTCGGCGAGGAGGAGGGCGGCATCGGCGCGGCGGCGGCCGCACTCGACGACCCGTACCCGTTCGACCGCGACGCCGCCATCGTCGCGGAACCGACCGAACGGCGCGTCGTCACCGCCACGGAGGGGACGGTGATGAAGCGCCTCCGAATCCGCGGCCGATCGGCCCACGCGGCGACGCGGTGGCGCGGCGAGGACGTGCTTCCGCACTTCGAGCGGATACGCGCGGCCTTTTTCGAACTCGAAGCCGAACGCGGGGAGACCGTCGAACACCCCCTCTACGAGGAGTACCCGGTTCCGTGGCCGATATGCGTCGGGCGGGTCGAGGCGGGCGCGTGGGCGTCCAGCGTCGCGGGAACGCTGACGGCGGAGTGGCGTCTCGGCGTCGCGCCGGGCGAAACCGTCGCGGAGGTGGAAGACGCCTTCGAGGAGCGACTGGACGAAGTCGCGGCGGCCGACGAGTGGTTGCGCGAGCACCCGCCGACGTTCGAGCGGTTCTCGATTCAGTTCGAACCCGCCGAGATCGACGCCGACGAACCGGTGGTTCGGGCGCTTCGGGACGCGATGGCGGCGACCGGACACGGGGACACCGACCCGACGGACGCGACGTACGGCGCGGACTCGCGTCACTACGTCGCGGCGGGCATCCCGACGGTGCTGTACGGACCGGGGACCGTCGAACAGGCGCACTTCCCCGACGAGACGATTTCGTGGGCGGAGGTGGAGACGGTGCGCGAGACGCTGACCGAGGCGGCCGCGAACTTCCTTCAGCCGAAGAAGTAGTCGTCCAACACCTCGGCGACCAAGTCGCCGGGCGTGCGGTTCTCTATCGACGCGCGCCGCCGGAGTTCGCGGTACACGTCCGGCGGGAGCGACAGTTCGAGTCGGCCGAGTTGGACGTCCCGGTCGGCCAACGCCTCGGCGACGGGCCGACCGTCGTTCACCTCGCTCGCGACCTGTCGAACCTCCCGGACGGTCAGGTCGCCGTCGATGACCGCCCACGCGATGTCGAACCGGTCGGGACCGGGGACGCGGGCGATGTGCTTCGCCGCCGTCGGCGCGATGTGGCCGCGGGCGACGTGCCGGCGGATACCCTGCGGCAGGTCGTGGACCCGGGCCCACTTGCGGATGAACGACACCGAAACGTCGCCGCCGGCGCGTTCGGCCGCCTCCTTGTACGACCCGACGCCGCGGACGAGGGCCGCACACGCCGCCGCGCCGCGGAGCATGTACACGTTGTCCTCCGCGCCGACGGTGTTCTCGGAGAACGCCCGAACAGTCTCGGCGGCGAGTGAGACGCTCTCGGGGTCGTCCGGGTCGAAGCCGACGGCTTCGTGCGCCCTGTGCCCGGTGATGGCGGGGTCCGCTCGGACGACGGGTTCGCCGACCGGTTCCTCCCTGTCGGCCGGTAGCGCGGGCTCGTCCCCCGAATCGGCCGGCGGCCTGTTATCGTCCGTCATCGTCTGGGTTCGAGTAACGAATCGGTCACCAAAAGCCTCCCCGTCTGTTGCGAACGTTGCGCAAAACCCGAGAGACGCAGAAGGGTCGGAGAGTCAGTCGTCGCGGTTCTCGGAGAGGTGCTCCCAGACTTCGGTGCAGCCCGCACCGTCGTCGAGGGACTTGAGGTGGTCGTAGTCGTTCTCGACCGCCTCCGAGTCGGCGTCGGCGGCCGGTTCTTCGTCGTCTATCTCGTCGCCGTCCGTCTCGATACGGGTCCGAGTCATCGCTCGGCCTCCGTGTCGAGGTCGTACAGTTCCGGCGCGACGTCGGCCGATGCGTGCTGGCGACGCCCCGTGTCTGTGTCGTGACGGTCGGTCATCGAACCACCCTTCGGTTGCCACACGGTTAAAGCGCGCTTCCTCTGTAATGTGTACCTGCACTCCCGACTACCGGAATCAGTTGCCCCTTTCTCATACGCGACAGATCGGGGATAATCGCCAGCCTCCGGCCGGATTGTCACGAACCCTCTCGTCGTCAACCGGGACGGGGATTGCTCGCGCCGTCAAAGTAGGGTGTCTCGGGCGCGTACGAGTAGGTATGACAGTCGCTCTTCGCGTCCTCGACGACGGCGCGTGGGTCTCCGTGAACGACGACCGCAAGGTGAGCGTGAGCGAACTGTGGCGGTTCGTGGACTCGGATTTCTGCCGATGCGAACTCCCCGATATGGTCGTCGAGGGCATCGTCGAGGTCGGCGTGGACGGCCGGACCATCGAAGCGCGCGTGTACGGCCAGTGCATCGCTTGCGGCGAGAAGGGGACGACCGGATGGGTACCGGTCGGCAAGATTCTCGACGGCGAATTCGTCGATATCGACCGCGAGGGAGTGCTCAAACCCACCGGAGTCGAGAATTAGGCAGTATTTTCCTGTATTTGGAAGCACCGGGAAGGGTTGACGGCACGCGTCGGTCTTTGAGTGTCCACACGAATGTAGACGTAGACAAATGCCTACGGACGTCGAACGCTGGAAGTCAGAGGTGTATGGGAACGAGATACGCGAACACCTGTTCAGGTTCGCGGAGGAGGGGTGGGACGCCATCCCCGACGACGAACACGACGCGTGGTTCGAGCGGTTCAAGTGGTGGGGCCTGTACCACCAGCGGAACGGGCAGGAGTCATACTTCATGATGCGCATCGGGACGCCGAACGGCGTCCTCGAACCGGGGCAACTGCGCGTCGTCGGCGAGATAGCCGAGGAGTACGCGACCGGACCGGGCACGAACCCCATCTTCGGCGACGCCTACGCCGACTTCACGACCCGACAGTCCATCCAACTGCACTGGATAAACATCGAGGACGTGCCGGACATCTTCGAGAAACTGGAGGAGAACGGCATGTCCACCCAGCAGGCCTGCGGTGACTCCTGGCGGAACATCGTCGGCAACCCCGTCGCGGGCAAGGACGCCGAGGAGGTCATCGATGCGTGGCCCGTCATCCACGAACTCAACGAGGAGTTCAAGGGCAACGACGACCACTCGAACCTCCCGCGGAAGTGGAAGGTGTCGGTCACCGGGTCGCCCGACGGGTCCGGGCAGGGCGACATCAACGACCTCGCCTTCGAACCGGCGTACAAGGAGATAGACGGCGAGGAAGTCGTCGGCTTCAACGTCCGGGTCGGCGGCGGCCTCGCCCGCAACGAGGAGCGCTTCGCCCGCGACATCGACGTGTGGGTCGCAGAGGAGAACGTCCCCGAGGTGGCCGGCGGCCTCTCCGCTCTCTTCCGCGAGTACGGCGACCGCGAGGACCGCTACAACGCCCGCATCAAGTTCCTCGTCGACGAGTGGGGCCCCGAGAAGGTCCGCGACGTCCTCCAAGAGGAGTTCGTGGACTTCGAGCTCCACACCGCCGGACGCGACGTCCGCGAGGAGTACACGTACAACGCCGGCAACGGCGGCCGCAACGACCTCATCGGCGTCCACGAGCAGAAGGACGGCAACTACTTCGTCGGCCTCAACGTCCTCGTCGGCCGGATGGGCGCCGAGGACGTCCTCAAACTCGCCGACCTCGCCGAGGAGTACGGCTCCGGCGAGGTCCGACTCACGCAGCGTCAGAACGTCATCGTCACCGACGTGCCCGAGGAGGACCTCGACGCGTTCCTCGAAGAGGACCTGCTCGAACACTACTCGCCCGACCCCTCGCCGTTCATGCGCGGGTCCGTCGCCTGCACGGGCACGGAGTTCTGCTCGCTCTCCATCGTGGAGACGAAGAACCGGCAGGTGCGCTACGCTCGCTGGCTGAAGGAGAACGCCGAACTCCCCGAGGGCACCGACGAGTTCCACATCCACCTCTCGGGCTGCACCGCCTCCTGCGCGCAGCCGCAGATTGCCGACGTGAGCCTCCGTGGCATGAAGACCCGGAAGGACGGCGAAGCGGTCGAAGCCCTCGACATCGGTCTGGGCGGCGGCCTCGGCGAGGAACCGCAGTTCGCCCAGTGGGTCACCCAACGCGTCCCCGTGGACGAGGTTCCCGGCGCCATCAAGAACCTCCTCGAGAACTTCGACGAGGCGCGCGAGGACGGCGAGTCCTTCCGCGAGTTCGTCTCCCGCACGGACGAGGACGACCTGGCCGAACTCGTCGAACCCGAGGAGACCGACTACGAGGACCCGATGATGCACAACACGAAGATGACGTGGTACCCGTACGCCGAGGACGACGACATGGCGTCCAGTCCCGCCCCGGCGTACCCCGACGACACGCCGATGCCGTCCGACGACTGAGGCGCGTCCGCGTCTAGTCGGCCCCTCTCTTCTCTCCTCTCGCCACCGCCCCCAGCCTCGTCTCCGTCCGCTTCGTCGCCCCCGTCGCGTCACCGCCGCGCCCGAACGGACGGCCGGTTTTATCGTAGCCCGACCAATACGTCCGTGCGGACTTCGGTCCTCGTTCGTCACACGACCGCAGCATGTCACCGAAAGACGCCGTTCGAGACGCCCTCCAATCGCACGACTCCGCCGCGACCGTCGGGAGAGAACTCCACGCCGTCCCGCCGCACGCGGTCTACGAGGTGACGTTCGACGGGCGGCGCGCCGTCTGTAAGGTCGCGCGGGGGCCGACCGCCGACCCCGCGAAGGAGGCGGCCGTCCTCCGGTACGTCGCCGCCGAGACGCCCGTGCCCGTCCCGCGCGTTCTCGCGTCGGGAGACGACCACTTCGTCACGGAGTGGTGCGACGACGTGCCCGCGGACCCTCCGCTCACGGAGGCGCGGGTTCTAGCGATGGGGCGCGGACTAGCCGCCCTCCACCGATCGGCGGCCGAGGACTTCCGAGCGACCGGCCGCGTCCGCGCCGGACCGGAGGGCGTGACGCACTCGAACGACGACCGGTGGAGCGAGACGCTCTGTGAGGTACTGAGCGACCGGGCGTCGTACCTCGACGCTGTCGGATACGGCGACGTCGCCCGCGAAGTTCGGTCGGTCGTCCGCGAGAACGCCGAGCGACTCGATGCGGTCGAAGATTCGACGCTCCTGCACGGGAACTACCTCCCGGACCACGTCGGCGTCGCGGGGAGCGAGGTAACCCGCGTCATTGACTTCGAGCACGCGCTCGTGGGGCCCGGCGAGTGGGACTACCTCCGGACGGTCGTTCCGGTGTTCGGCATCGACCCGACGCCGACGGACGGCGTCTCCCCCGCCGCGTTCCGGAACGCGTACGAGTCCATTCGACCCCTCCCGCGGGGGTTCGAACGGCGGCGACCGCTGTATCACCTCGTGAACGCGGCGTCGTACCTGCGAGCGCTACACGTTCAGCGCTCGCACCTCGACGCCCACGTCGGCGGCGTCGAGCCCGCAGACCCCCTCGACGCCGAGGCAGTCGCCCGACGAGCGTACGACCTCTGTACGTTCGTCCGCGACGCACTCGACGACCGGGAGGGCGGGTGACGGTACGCCTTTGAGTGTCGGTCGCGTTCTCACGCGTATGCCCAACAGGCTCCTTCGGGTCAACGCGTACACGACGTTCGACATGCTGGACGCCGAGGCGGTCGGACACGACTTCACCGACGAGGCGTTCGCGGTGCTGAACGTGACCGCGCCGCGCGAGAACCCCGACCACGTGAAACTCGAACTCGAACTCGACAACAGCCAGTTGGAGAACCTCCCGGCGCACGCCGACCGCGTGACGCTCAGCGCCGCCGAAGCGCGGAAACTCTCCTCAGAGTTGGAGAAGTACGCGAACCGCGTCGAGGCGGCTCAGAGCGACGACTGACGGGGGTTGAGGGAATCGAGAGCGGAAAACGAAAAACGACCGAAGAGGGAGCGTCGAACCCTCGCCGGGGGAGCACTCGGAACGTCGGTTCGAAACGGTCCGGCGAGGGAGGTGGATACCTCTTCGACGCGGCGACCGGCCGTGGCGTTGCGGAGACGAGTCTAGTTCGTGTACGCGCCGCGCATGACCCGCGTCACCGACGGGCCGAGTCCGGCGGGTCGAGGGGCGAACGCCGAGTCGGCGTCACTCCTCGGCGTCGCCGCCGGCGCGTTCCCGCCACCGCGCCTGCTGTTGCCGTTCCGTCACGTGGTCGAGACCGTCCACCAGTTCGTCGCGGACCGCGGACTCGAACGACTCGACGTCGCGCAGGAACGACTTGCGGAACGAGGTGACGAGTTCGTACGTCCACTGGTCTTCGACCGCGCCCGCCGGGAGGTGGTCGTCGCGGAGGCCGTTCGCCCACTCCTCGTGGCCCGCCTCGCGCAGTTCGTCCTCGGCGTCGGCCAGGCGGTTCATCGCGTGACCTATCTGATGGTGGAACGTCAACAGCGACCCGTACCCCTTGTAGATGTGTTCGAGGCCGAGTTGCAGGTCGTGAAGCGCTCTTCGCTCCGCCTCGCTGATGTCCGGGTCCGGCGCGTTCGGAGGAACGTCGCTCATACTCCCGTCCAAGGAGTGCGGTGGCATAGGCGCGACGGCCGGGGGACTCGATAAAAAGAGCGTCGCGGGACCTTACGCCGAGGCGTCGTATCCGGCGTCTTCGACGGCGGCGACGAGTTCGTCCTCGTCGGCGTCGCCCTCGACGGTGGCGGACTCGCTCTCGCGGTCCGCGGTTGCGGACTCGACGCCGCCGACGCCCGAAAGCGCCTCTTCGACTGTCTGTTCGCAGTGCTCGCAGGTCATGCCTTCGACGGTGATGTTCCGACTCATCTCGTTCGAACGTACCCGCCGTACGCTTAATGCGCTTTCTCTTCAGAATCGAAAGTAGAATCCCGAGCCGACCGAACGTTCGAAAGCGACGGTCGGCCCGAAAAACGGAACCTGCGCGTCAGTTCTCGGTGAACTGGTCGTGGTAGTGCCGTTCCACGTCGAGTCGTTGCTCGCGGGTCAGGTTCCCGAGTTCGCTGTCGTAGAGGTACCGAGCGAACTGATCGCGGGTGCGGACGTGCGCGAGTTCCTGATCCTCGGCGAACGGTTGCCGGTCGTACATCTCGGTTATCTTCGCGGCGGAGTCGGGACTCAGTTCGGAGAAGTTGTAGCCCCACTCGGCCTGCGCGAGTTCGTCGCGCGAGTACGCCGCGTTCTCGCCCGTGTCGTCGAACTGCGCGTCGAACGCCTCTTGGACGTCGACGCGAGCGTCGAAGCCGAGTTCCTCGAAGCTCGCGTTGTAGCGGTCGCGCGCGATTTCGTCGCGCGAACGGACCTCGGCGGGGTCCCACTCGCCGGACGGTTGGCGGAGGTACAGTTCCTCGACGGCGGCGGCGTCCGCCGTCCCGAGGGCGTCGAAGTCGGACCCGAAGACGGCCCGCGACAGTTCGTCGCGCGAGTACGTCGCGGACGCGTTCGCGTCCGAGGAGTCCGAGGAGTTAGACGCCGTCGTCTCCTCGGATTCGTCCTCTGCGGACCCGTCGGCGGAGGTGTCGGCCGTCTCGTCCTCGTACTCGGTAGAGCGAACGGTGATGGTGACGTTGGCCGTATCGGTCGCGCCGCGGGCGTCCGTCACGGTCACGCGGAACGTCACGTCCGTCCAGACGGCCACGTCGGGCGAGACGACGGACGCGGTGGCGGTGTCGTTGCGCACCCACTCGGCGTCCGGACCGGACACCTGCGTCCACGTGTAGTTCAGTTCGTCGCCGTCGGCGTCGCGGGACGCGGCGGCGTCGAGTTCTACCCGCGTCCGTTCGTGGACCATCCCGTCAGCGCTTACTGCGGCGACGGGCGCGGTGTTGTTCTCGACGGACGCGTTCTCGGCCGACGCGTTCTCGGCCGACGCGTTCGCCGACGACTCGGCGTCGGTCGCGTTCGTCTCCGAGGAGTCGGTCGCGTTCGCCGCGGAGTCGGCCGTCGCCGCCTCGGTTCCCGTCGGCGCCGCGGTCGATTCGGTCCCCGTCGAGTCGGTCCCGGCGGAGTCCTCTTCGGACGACGCCTCGGTCGTTGTTCGGTCGGTCGATGCGGTCGATGTCGCAGTCTGTTCGGACGACGATGCACCGGTCGTCACGGCCTCCACGGACGACGCGACGTCGTCCGTCGATGGGACGCCGATGTCGGCGCCGACGCCGCCGACGAAGGCGGCGGTGGCGACGACGCCGACGCTTGCGACGACGGCGATGAGCGTTTGGTACTTCATAGTGTAGAGCCTCGCACCTCGGAGTTTCGTCGGATGGGGAACCCTTCGTTATGCGGCGACGAGCGAACGGGTAGGTGAGAGATAACTTCAGTTACGAGATACAGTATTCTCGTCGGGAAGGTAGCTCGGAGGCGTTAATCCGGGTCAAACTCCGCACAACCGAACGTGAGGCGTCGGGAGACTTCGGATTGCAAAGTCTCCGGGGTCGAAACGTTATTCGTGCCGAAGCGACCACACGGGGCCGTGAGCAGTCTCGACGAGACGGACATGGAGATTCTCGAACTCCTGTCCGAGGACGCGCGGCGGCCGTACAGCGACATCTCCGAGCGAGTGGGACTCTCCGCGCCCGCCGTCTCGGACCGAATCGACCGCCTCCGGGAGTCGGGGGTCGTGAGGCGATTCACCGTGGACGTGGACCGGTCGCAACTCCGCGCCGGCGTCCCCGTCCTCGTCCGCCTCGAACTCCGACCCGAGGAACTCTCCGACGCGAAAGACGCCGTACAGGGCGCGGACGCCGTCGAACACGTCTTCACCACCGTCGAGGGCGACGTGGTGTTCCACGGCCGGTTCCGCGCCGACGCCGTCAGGACGCAGTTGGACGAACTCGTGGACCTCTCGCGCGTCGAGGACTACGAGGTGACCCTCCTCTCGGACGCCGAGTGGACGCCGAACGTCCGCGGCACGGAGTTCGCCCTCTCCTGCGCGGAGTGCGGCAACACCGTCACCGACGAGGGCGAGTCCGCCCGGTTCGGCGGCGAACGGTACCACTTCTGCTGTCCCTCCTGTCTCGCCCGGTTTGAAGACAAGTACGAACGCCTCGAAGCGGGCGCCGAGTAGACCTTCGATTCCTAAGTTTTGTCGCCGTCTAACCCTGGTTAGATAAGGGGAAACCGAGGTAAGTGAGGGGTGCGTAAGAGTATGTGAGTGATGAGTACCACAACAGCCCACCTCGACGTGCGCGGGATGTCCTGCGCTAACTGTTCGCAGACGGTTAGCGAAGCCCTCCGGTCGCTCGACGGCGTCGAGGAGGCGAACGTCAACTTCGCCACCGACGAGGGGAGCGTCACGTACGACCCCGAGCGGGTGTCCCTCGCGGACGTCTACGACGCCGTCGAGGAGGCGGGGTACGACCCCGTCGAAGCGACGGCCACGATAGGAATCGCCGACATGTCGTGCGCCAACTGCGCGGACGCGAACCGCGAGGCGTTGGAGTCCACGCCGGGCGTCGTCCGCGCGGACGTGAACTACGCCACCGACGAGGCGAGCGTCGTCTACAACCCGGCGGACGCCTCCAAAGAGGACCTCTACGACGCCGTCGAATCGGCCGGCTACACGCCGGTCCGCGAGGACGACGGCGACGAGGGCGACGGCTCCGACGCGCGCGACGCCGCCCGGAACGCCGAGATGCGTCGGCAGAAGCGCCTGACGCTGTTCGGCGCGGCGCTCTCCGTCCCCTTGTTGGCGATGCTCGTCCTCGAACTGTTCGCCTCGGGCGTCCTCCCCGAGACGATTCCGGGCACCGACCTCCCGTTCGGGTGGGTGGCGTTCGCCCTGGCGACGCCCGTACAGGTCGTCCTCGGCCGCGAGTTCTACGAGAACTCCTACAAGGCGGTCGTGAAGAACCGCACCGCGAACATGGACGTGCTCATCGCCCTCGGGTCCTCGACGGCGTACCTCTACTCCGTCGTCGCCCTGTTGGGCGTCCTCCCGAACGCCGGCCTCTACTTCGACACGGCGGCGCTCATCTTGGTGTTCATCACCCTCGGGAACTACCTCGAAGCGCGTTCGAAGGGGCAGGCCTCCGACGCCCTCCGGAAACTGCTGGAGATGGAGGCCGACACGGCCACCCTCGTCGAGGAGGACGGCACCGAACGCGAGGTGCCCCTCGAAGACGTGGAGGTGGGCGACCGCCTGAAGGTCCGCCCCGGCGAGAAGATACCCACCGACGGCGTCGTCGCGGACGGCGAGTCCGCGGTGGACGAGTCGATGGTGACCGGCGAGTCCGTCCCCGTCTCCAAATCCGAGGGCGACGAAGTCGTCGGGTCGACCGTCAACCAGAACGGCGTCCTCGTCGTGGAGGCGACGAAGGTGGGCGAGGACACCGCCATCCAGCAGATAGTCGAGACGGTGAAGGAGGCCCAGTCGCGCCAGCCCGAGATTCAGAACTTCGCGGACCGCATCTCGGCGTACTTCGTCCCCGCGGTCATCGCCAACGCCCTGTTCTGGGGCGGCGTCTGGTTCGCCTTCCCGGAGGCGTTGGCGACGTTCGTGAACGGCCTGCCCCTCTGGGACGTGGTGGTCGGCGGCCCCGCCGCGGCGGGCGGCCCCGTCTCGAACTTCGAGTTCGCCGTCCTCGTGTTCGCGTCGTCGGTGCTCATCGCCTGCCCCTGCGCCCTCGGACTGGCGACGCCCGCCGCGACGATGGTCGGCACGTCCATCGGCGCGCAGAACGGCGTCCTGTTCAAGGGCGGCGACATCCTCGAACGCGTCCGCGACGTGGACACCGTCGTCTTCGACAAGACGGGTACGCTGACGAAGGGCGAGATGTCCCTGACCGACGTGGTCGTCGTCGAACCCGCCGCGGACGGCGGGAAAGCGGCCGCGGACGGCGGGCAGTTAACCGACGAACGCCCCGAACGCACCGAGGAGTCGGTCCTGCGCCTCGCCGCCGCCGCCGAGAGCGGAAGCGAACACCCCCTCGCCGAGGCCATCGTCGAGGGCGCGCGCGAACGCGGCATCGACGTGACGGACCCCGAGTCGTTCGAGAACGTCCCCGGACACGGCGTCCACGCCACCGTCGAGGGCCGGGAGGTTCTCGTCGGCAACCGCAAGTTGCTCTCCGACGAGGGCATCGACCCCGCGCCCGCGGAGGACGAACTCCGCCGACTCGAAGGCGAGGGGAAGACGGCGATGCTCGTCGCCGCCGACGGCGAACTCGTCGGCGTCGTCGCCGACGCGGACACCCTCAAGGAGTCCTCGGCGGACGCCGTGGCCGCCCTCCGCGAACGCGGCATCGACGTGCGGATGATAACCGGCGACAACGAGCGAACCGCCCGCGCCGTCGCCGAGCGAGTCGGAATCGACCCCGAGAGCGTCCGCGCCGGCGTCCTCCCCGAGGACAAGGCCGACGCGGTGGAGGAGATACAGTCCGACGGCAGTCGGGCGATGATGGTCGGCGACGGCGTCAACGACGCCCCGGCCCTCGCCACCGCGTTCGTCGGCGTCGCCATCGGGTCCGGCACCGACGTCGCCATCGAGGCGGCCGACGTGACGCTGATGCGCGACGACCCGCGCGACGTGGTGAAGGCCATCCGCGTCTCGGAGGGGACGCTGTCGAAGATTCGGCAGAACCTCTTCTGGGCGCTGGGGTACAACGCGGCGATGATTCCGCTGGCCTCCCTCGGACTGCTCCAACCCGTGCTGGCCGCGGTGGCGATGGCGTTCTCGTCGGTGTCGGTGCTGACCAACAGCATGCTGTTCCGGCGGTACGCGCCGGACCACGACTACCGACTGCTCGGCTTCCTCCGCGGAGGGAACTGACGTGGGCGACGACTGCACCTACTGCGGGTGCGACGTGACGGTTCACGACCCCGTCTACGTGGAGGAGACGGACGCGGACGGACGTCGCGTCCCCGCGGGGCGGTTCTGCAGCTACGGCTGTCTGGCGGCGCACGTCGAAGCGGAGGGACTCGCCGCCGGGACGACCTGTCGGGTCGAACTCGACTGACCGGCGGCGCGGGAGGGCGACGAGGAGAGACGGACCCGCCGAACGAGACGCGGCGTCGCCCTCAGTACTCGTCTCTCAGCGCGTCGTGAACGGCGTCTCGCTTCTTCTCGCACCGCGCCGTGAGTTCGCCGACGGAGGACAGCACCGGGTACGTCACCTCGCGGTCCGAGGAGAGGTACTCGACGACGGCGTCGTGGCGGATGCCGGCTTTCAGCCCCGTCGCGGAGACGTGCCGAAGCGTCTCCTGTCTCCGGTCGGCGACGCCTTCGAGGCCGGATTCGACGGCGTCGATTCGGTCGCGCATCGAAAGCAGTTCCTCGGTGTCCGCGAGGATGAGCGTCGCCTCGTCCGTGGGCGGAAGCCGCCTCCTCGCCGCCTTGAGGTCGTCTATCGCCGAATCGAGCGAGTCCCGTTCGCGTTCGAGGACGCGAACCATCACCGTGTTCTCCGCGAGGCGTTGCTCTGTGTGTTCGAGGACGGCGCGCTTCAGTTGCGGCGTGAACCGGTTGCCGCCGCCCTCCGCGGCGAGGGCCACCGCGACTTCCTCCGTCAACTCGGCGGCGATGGTCTCGTGGACCGACGGGTTTCCGTCGTCGCTCTCGGTGACGTGCGGTTGGACCAACTCGGCGAACGCCCGACGGACGGTTCGACAGGCGTCGTCTCCCGCCGCCGAACTGGCGGCCGTCCACCCGGCGGGGCCGCCGGCGGCCCCGCCGTCGTCCATCGTCGTCGCGGGCGTGGTCTCGACGCAGTTCTTGAACCGTCTGAACGCGTCTCGCTGCTTCGAGACCGCACGGTGTTCGTCGCGGGCGTCGCGTCGCGCGGAGAGCGGAGGTTCGAGTGCGTCCGACATGGTCAGTTGCTCCCAGATTCGGGGCGGGCGGCCACGGGTGCGGCGTCAGATATCCCCGTTGACGATGGAGGCGACCCGTTCGCGGTCAAACAGTTCGCCCTCCACGTCGTACAGTTGTTTGGCGGCGCGTTCCGTGAGGACGAGGTTCGTGATGGGGCCCTGATAGAGGGGGCCGCCGCGGTAGACGTCGCCGTTCTTGACCGCGGTGAGCGCGCTCGCCGTCTCGTGGTCCTTCATGAACGAGACGACGGTGTTCTGGAACTCCTTGGCCGTCTTGGCCTCCTGTCCGCGGAGGAGGAGGACGTCAGGGTCGACCTCCAGAAGCGTCTCGTAGTCGATTTCGCCGCGCGAGGAGTGGAAGTCCTTCACGTCCGTCTCCGCGAGGGCGTCGCGGACGTTCAGGTCGCGCCACTGCTTGAAGCTCGTCCCCTCGCTGATGACGTACGGCAGGAACGTCTCGGGTTGGTCGCCGGAGGCCCAGAGGACGGCCACCCTCGGGCGTTCGGACTTCGAGGACGGCACGACGTCGGAGAGACCCGTCTGGAACTCCTCGTGGAGGGAGGCGAACGCCTCGTAGCGGTCGGTCCGTTGGAACACCTGCGCGAGTTTCTCGAACGCCTCGTACAGCGAGTAGTACCTGTAGTCCTCGTGCCACGTGTACCCCCGCGAGAAGATGCTGTTGCCGAAGAACGGCGCGACGTTTTTCGCTATCTCGTCGACGTCCGCCTGCTTCCAGCCCTTGTAGCGGTTCAGAAGGAAGTTCGGGTCGATGACGTGCAGGTCGCCGTCGAGTTGGTAGAACACCTCCTTGCTGACGCCGTCGGAGTAGAGCGACACCATATCGCTCTTGTCGACGGAGACGTCGGGAATCTCGTCGTAGTACTGGGTGTGGTACCGGGACGTCATCCAGACGCCCTTCGGCGGTTCGACGCCGAGGGCGACGCCCATGTCGGCCCAACTGCCGTTGTTCGCCACCCACGTCTTCGGGGGTTGGTCGAACGAGACTTCGCCCACGGGTTCCATCGAGACGGAGTAGGAGGAACTCGACCCCGTCGTCTCCGACTCGGTTCCCGTCCCCGTCTCCGTGGCCGACTCGGTCGCAGACGCCTCCGTCCCCGTCTCGGTCGAACCGGAGCCGCTTCCCCCCATACAGCCGGCGAGAAGACCGCTCGTAGCCAGTAGTCCGCTCGCCTTCAGCACGTTACGCCGGGTCCGACGCGGTGCGCCGTCGTTTGTCATTACGTTTTAGGCCGACCTAAAACCACAAGAGTGTTACGATGTGGACGGGAGAATCGGCTCACAGCGACCGTTTCGGGACGATTTCGGGGTCGGGCGTGTGGGAGACGGCGGCGTCGACGTTGAACACGTCCGCGAGGAGTTCCTCGGTCACTACTTCGCGCGGCGGCCCCCAGTCGTACACCTCGCCGTCGCACATGGCGACGAGGTAGTCGGCGAACCGGGCCGCCTGCGCGATGTCGTGGAGGACGACGGCGACGGTGACGCCGCGTTCCTCGTTCAACTGCCGGACCGTCTCCATCACGCGGAGTTGGTGGTGTAAATCGAGGTAGGTCGTCGGTTCGTCCAAGAGGAGCACGTCCGTGTCCTGCGCGAGGACCATGGCTATCCACGCCAACTGCTTTTGCCCCCCGCTGAGGTTCCCCACCTGCTTGTCGCGGAGGTGGTCCACGCCCGCCAGATCGAGCGCGCGTTCGACGGCGCGTTCGTCCTCGTCGGACACCTGCTGGAAGAAGTTCCGGTGGGGGTAGCGGCCGTGGTAGACTAAATCCTCCACGGTGAGCGACCCGGGCGACTCGTTCTCCTGCGAGAGCATGCCCAGCTCGCGGGCGAACTCCTTGTCGCCGTACTCGTGGAGTCGCTTCCCGTCGAGGGTGACGACGCCGCCGTCCGGGTCGAGATGGTTCGAGAGCGCCTTCAGGAGCGTGCTCTTCCCGCTCCCGTTCGGCCCGACGAGCGCGGTTATCTCGCCGCGCGGCACGTCGATTCGGTCGCACTCGACGACCGGTCCGTCGCTCGTCGGGTACGACAGCGTGAGGTTCTCTCCGACGAGCGCGCTGTCCGTCTCCTCGCTTCCGTCCCGTGCGGTTCGTTGCATGGTATCAGTCTGTTCGGCCGGTCGCGTCCGTTCTGTGGTGTCGTTTACCTTGCTCATCAGATGTCACCCAGGTTCTGCTGTCTCCGCATCAGATAGAGGAAGTACGGCCCGCCGACGAGGCCGGTGACGACGCCCACGGGCAACTGAACCGGGTCCAACGCCAGTCGCGCGCCGACGTCCGCGACCACCATCAGCGCCGGTCCGGCGAAGACGCACCCGACCATCAGGCGCTTGTAGTCGCTCCCGACGAGGTTCCGCACGAGGTGCGGCACGATGAGGCCGACGAAGCCGACGATGCCGGCGACGGCGATGGCGGCGCTGGCCGCGAGGATGGCGACGCCCGAGAGGAGAAAGCGCGTCCGTTCGACGGACATCCCGAGCGACTGCGCCGTCTGTTCGCCGAGCAGGAGAACGTTCAACTGCCGGGCGGCGACCACCGAAAGCGAGAGCGCGACGGCCGTTGAGGGAAGCGCGAGACGGACCTGCTCCCAGTCGACGCCGGTCAGCGAGCCGGTGGTCCACGCGATGGCGCTCTGGACGATGGCGAGGTCGTCGGCGAAGAAGAACATCGCCGTCTGCATCGACTGAAACAGCGTGCTGACGATGACGCCGGCGAGGACGAGGCGGACCGGACTCGTCCCGCCCTTCCACGCGATGGTGTAGACCAGGAGGAACGCCAGCGCGCCGCCGCCCGCCGCGATGAGCGGGAGGAACGGCGCGAGGCCGCTGAAGACGACGAGCGTCAGGAGAATCGCGAGCCCCGCACCCGACGAGACGCCGAGGATGTACGGGCTCGCAAGCTCGTTTCGGGTGACCGCTTGGAAGATAGCACCCGAAACCGAGAGGTTCGCGCCGACGAGGATTGCGACGAGGACGCGCGGCAGTCGGATGTTCCAGACGATGAGGCTCTCTCGCCCCATCTCCGGAAGCTCCGTTCCGAAGAGGAACGCCGACCACGCGTCCACGTTGAAGAGAACAGCCGGGTTCAGCACGGCCCGCCACGCTTGGGTGAGCGACATCGTGTACGTGCCGAAGCTCACCTGCACGAGACCGCCGAGAACGACGACGACGACGCTGGCGACGCAGAGGCCGACGAGCGACCCGTCGATCCATCCGACGCCCCGACGAAGCCGCGACCAGATACCCAACCGCGTAGATTCACTCATCGGACGTTGTTTAGGGTTACCTAAACCATACGTATATGCGTTACTCTTCGGCGCGAGAAGCCGGAAAACGAGGGCACGAGCCGCCGACTCCGTACGCAACGGCGGATACACGGCGTTCGTCCCGGCCGGACGGCGGCCGCGAGGATTTCGAACGCGCGCGACGAACCCGTTCGTCGCTCCGCCGGGGCGGCGTGCGGTCGTCTATCGGATAGGTCCCCCGACACATAATTCGTTCGGCGGAATCGACGCAGCGTCGCCTCGGACTGGCGTCCGTCGCGCTTCTCCCCGAATCGGGGGCCCTCACTCGCCCTCTGTCGGTGCTCTCTGAGTCGCAGATGTTGTGAACCGGTGGTGCGCCGTGCGAGTAAAGAATAGTCTAACGAGCGAAAAATTAGCTATAGACGAGACGGGACGCCGGTCGCCGAGCCGAACTCGGCGCGGCGGGCGTCACGGACCGATTCGCCGTTTCATCGGATAAAGCGCCCGAAGAACCGCGTTTCGATCGCTCTCGTTCGTCGGTGAACCGTGAACTGATGGTAAGGTTTATAATTATCTTAGTGTATTGTTATCGGTAGTGCGGCGCTCTCGGTAAAGTAGCGTCGCGGGACCGAGAACGATGAGTGAAGAACGATACATCGGCGCCATCGACCAGGGGACGACCGGAACCCGGTTCATGGTCTTCGACCACGACGGACAGGTAGTAGCGAACGCGTACCAGAAACACGAACAGGTGTATCCGGAACCCGGCTGGGTGGAACACAAGCCGCAGGAGATCTGGGAGAACACGAAGGAGGTCATCGACGCGGCGCTCGCCGAGGCCGGGATCGGCTCCGACCAGTTGGACGCCATCGGCATCACGAACCAGCGCGAGACGACGCTCATCTGGGACCGCGAGTCGGGCAAGCCCATCCACAACGCCATCGTCTGGCAGGACCGACGCACCACCGACCGCGTCGAGAAACTCCAAGAGGAGGGCAAAGAGGGGTGGATCCGTGAGAAGACCGGTCTCGAACCGGACGCGTACTTCTCGGCGACGAAGGCCGAGTGGCTGCTGGACAACACCGACCAGATCAAGCTCCAGCGGATGCGCCCCGACGACGTCCGCGAGAGAGCCGAACAGGGCGAGTTGATGTTCGGTACCATCGACTCGTGGCTCATCTACAAGCTGACGGGGAACCACATCACGGACGTGACGAACGCCTCGCGGACGATGCTGTTCAACATCCACGAGATGGACTGGGACGAAGAACTCTTAGATGAGTTCGGCGTCCCCGAGGCGACCCTTCCCGAGGTGCGTCCCTCCTCCGACGAGAACCACTACGGAACGACGGACGCCGACGGCTTCCTCGGCGCGGAAGTTCCCGTCGCGGGCGCACTCGGCGACCAGCAGGCGGCGCTGTTCGGCCAGACCTGTTTCGACGAGGGCGACGCGAAGAACACCTACGGCACGGGGTCGTTCATGCTGATGAACACCGGCGACGAGGCCGTCGAGAGCGAGCACGGTCTACTGACGACCGTCGGCTTCCAGCGCTCTGGCGAACCCGTGAAGTACGCCCTCGAAGGTTCCATCTTCATCACGGGCGCGGCCATCGAGTGGCTCGAAGACATGACGCTCATCGAGGACGCCGCCGAGACCGAGGAACTCGCTCGGTCGGTCGATTCGACGGACGGCGTCTACTTCGTCCCGGCGTTCACCGGGCTCGGCGCGCCCCACTGGGACCAGCGCGCCCGCGGCACCATCGTCGGCATGACGCGCGGCACCCGCCGCGAGCACGTCGTCCGCGCGGTATTGGAGTCCATCGCGTTCCAGACGCGCGACGTGGCCGAGGCGATGGAGTCCGACTCGGGCATCGAACTGACGACGCTCCGCGTCGACGGCGGCGCGGTGAAGAACAACTTCCTCTGTCAGCTACAGGCGAACATCGTCGGCACCGACATCGCCCGTCCGGTCGTCGACGAGACGACGGCGCTGGGGTCGGCGTACGCCGCGGGCCTGGCCGTCGGCTACTGGGAGACGGTGGACGAACTCCGCGACAACTGGCAGATAGATAGCGAGTTCCAACCGAAGAGCCCCGGCGACGTCGAACAGCGCTACGGTCGCTGGAAGGACGCGGTCGAACGGTCGCTCGACTGGGCGCGCGACGGAGGTGAGTGAGCGTGGCGCTCGCCGAACTCTGGTCGATAGAGATGCTCATCGCCGCCTTCGCGGGCGGGGCGTTCGGGGCCGCGCTCGGCGCGCTTCCGGCGTTCGTCTTCACCGGCTTCATGGTCATCGCCGGCGAGGCGGCGAGCATCGCCAACGCCGACGCCGGAGCCATCACAGGTTCCGTCGCGTTCGGCGCGCCGTTCTCGCCAGCCATCAGCTTCGCGGGCGGCGCGGCCGCCGCGGCGTACGCCGCCAAGCGCGGCTACATGCAGTCGGGCTTCGACTACCACAACGCCAAGGACATCGCGTTCGCACTCGGGACGAAACCCGACGTGCTGGCGGTCGGCGGCCTGTTCGGCATCCTCGGCTACTGGCTGACGGTGATTTCGGCCACGTTCAACATGCCGTACGACCACATCGCCATGGGCGTCGTGCTCTCGGCGCTGTTCCACCGACTCATCCTCGGCTACGACGTCATCGGGAAGGTGCGCGGGAAGGGCCTCCTCGACATGACGCCGTTCGAGCGCGAAGAACTCCGCACTGCCGACGGCGCGTCGCCCTCGGGCGGCGCGGTGGCCGACGGCGGCGAGGAGACCCGTCTGGCGGTCGAACCGTGGCTCCCCCACCAGTACAAGTGGGGTAACGTCGCGGCCATGGGCGCTGTCGCCGGTATCTTCGGCGGGTACGTCGCCATGGTGACCGGCAGCGCGTTCCTCGCGTTCGGTATCAGCGCGGCGTCGCTGCTGTTCTTGAACCTCGGCGTCGAGCGGATTCCCGTCACCCACCACATGACGCTGCCCGCCGGGACGGCGGCGCTCGCCATGACGAACGGGGGCGCGGAGGGGTCGCTCGCCGTCGCGCTTCTCGTGGCCGGCGCGTTCGGTCTGGTGTCCGGGCTGTTCGGCGAGTTGTTCCAGCGCGTCTTCTACGCGCACGGCGACACCCACTGGGACCCGCCCGCCGCGGCCATCGTCTTCGGCACGTTCCTCGTGTTCGTGATGTACGCCATCGGCGTCTTCCCCAGCAGTTCGTGGGTCGCGACGCTGGGAATGTAGCCGCTCCCTCGCAAATTTATTAGCGACGATACCTTAGCACCGCCAACGTGAGCGACGGTTGGTCGGAACCCGATTCGACTGAATGAACATCGAAGACCGAATCCTCCAGCGGAAACGTCGGGGGGAACGACGGCGATTACTCGTCGACGAGAGCGCGCTGAGCCCCGTGTGGCACCCGGAGAGTCCGGTGGGCCGCGGGGCGACAATCGAGCGACTGCTGGACCGTCTCGACCCCGTCTTCGACGGCGAGACGCCGGACGACGTGTACGTCCACGGCCCCTCGGGGTGCGGGAAGTCCGCCGTCGTGACCGCCCTGTTTCACCACCTCTCTCGGCACCTCTCCTCGCCGACGAGCACCATCCAGACGACGACGCGGAGCGGTAGCGAGTCCGGCACCACGTTCGCGTACGTGGACGTCCGGACGGCGACCAGCGAGTTCGAGTTCTACCACCGACTGCTCGACGAATCGACCGAGGAGTCCGTCCCCCGGCGGGGACTCTCCACCGACGAACTGCGCGAGCGGATTCGACAGTACCTCCGGACGCAGTCGCTCGTCGTCGCACTCGACCACGTGGACGAGGGCGACCCGGCGCTTCTGGAGTGGTTGGCGCGCGAACGCGACGAGTGGTCCCGCGACGTGTCGGTGGTGGCCGTCGGACGGGCGCGCCCCGAGGCGGCCCCGGAGGCGGTGTCCGACGCGCCGACGGTCGAAGTGCCGCGCTACCACCGCGCCGAGGTGACGGACATCCTCACCAGTCGGATCACCGCGGGGTTGGCGCGCGACGCGGTGACGCACGGTCAGATTCGCACGCTGGCGACGTGGGCGGAGGGCAACGCCCACGACTCCCTCGCGGCGCTTCTCGGCACCGTGGACGCCGCACTCGACGACGGGGCGACCGTCATCGAGGAGAGCCACCTCCGGGCCGGCATGGACTCGGTGCCGCGCCCCTGCGTGTCGCTCGGGCGCGTCCTCGCACTCGCGGAGAACAGACAGGAGGTGCTGTGCTACCTGCTCGAACTCGACGAGTCCGAGCGCTCGTCGGTGCAGAAGACGGCGGACGCACTGGCCCGCCGGTCGTCGCTCTCCGCGAGCACCATCCGGCGCTACCTGTACGAACTCGCCGAAGAGGACGTGGTGGCGCGCGTCCAAGCCGACGAGTCGAACGGGGCCGGCCGGCCGCCGAGCAGGGTCGAACCGCGCTTCCCGACGCGGGCGTTCCAACGCCTGACGACCGTCGAGCGGCGGGCGTCGAACTGACCACTACCCGCGGAGTGGATAATTTATTGACGCGAATCGTTATACCGTTAGCCAGCGAGTCGTCCGAATAGAACGGTCGAACACGCCCGCCGAGCGGTTCTCGAACGGTCGAGTTCCGCGCGAACGCGACTCCCGACGGGGCGCGCCGGACGGGTGGGTTCCGTTCAGTACACTCATGTCGTCACACTCATCATCCGGCGGACGGCCGACCGACGAAGACGCAGTCCGGTACTTCTCGCGGACCGACCCGGTCAGCCTCCGCGTCGTCGAGGCCGTCGCGGCGTTCCACGGCGTCGACCCCCTCGAACTGCGGCCGTTGGCCGAACACATCGACGCCGACGCGTTGAACGCCCTGTTCTCGACCGTCGGGGACGGGGCTCTCGACGGTGCGATGGTCACCTTCCGCTACGAGGGCGCGCGGGTCACGGTCACCGGTCGGGGAGACATCGACGTCGTCGGAGCGGACCCCTTCGGTCGGCGCGAGTAGTCCCCCGTTCCCCCCGCCGCTGACGCCCGACCGGAAGCGACGAGTCCAAACGGCGCGCCTGACTACGTGCCGGTAATGGACATTCGGTTTCTCGGCGGCGCGCGCGAGGTGGGTCGGAGCGCCATCCTCGTGAACGACCGCCTCCTCCTCGACTACGGGATGCTGACCGGCAACCCGCCGCAGTTCCCGGTCGGCGCGCCCGACCCGGAGGCCGTCGTCGTCAGCCACGGCCACCTCGACCACGTCGGGTCGATTCCCGCGCTCCTGTCGGGCGACCGGCGGCCGCCGATACACTGGACGCCGCCGACGCGCGAACTGGCGCTGACGCTCGCGCGCGACACGCTGAAACTGCACGGCGTCTCCGGGAGCGGAGCGGCCGGAGGCTCGCGGGGCCGGAGGCGACGCGGCGGAAGCTACAACTGCCCGTTCACCGAGACGGAGGTAAAGCGCGTCACGCAGGTGTCGGAGACGCACGGCTACCGCGAGACGTTCGAGGCGGCGGGCCACGAGGTGACGTTCTACAACGCCGGCCACATCCCCGGAAGCGCCCACGTCCTCGTGGACGACGGCGAGACGCGCCTGTTCTACACCGCCGACTTCCACACCGACGACCAGCGGTTGGTGTCGGCGTCCGCCGCGCGTCCCGACGCCGACGCGGTCATCTGCGAGAGCACCTACTCGGACGTGGAACACGACCCACGCCGGAGAATCGAACGGCGGTTCGTCGAGAGCGTCGAGACGACGGTGTGGGACGGCGGTACCGTCGTCGTGCCCGCGTTCGCCATCGGGCGGACCCAAGAGATGCTTCTGGTCTGCGAGGCCAACGACATCGACTGCTACGTGGACGGGATGGGCAAGCGAGTCACGCGGATGCTCCGGCAGTACCCCGAGTTCGTCCGGGACGCCGAGGCACTCCGGCGCGCGAAGTCGAACGCCCGCTTCGTCACCGGCCGGGACGGACAGCGGAGACGCATCGCCGCGCAGAACACGGTCATCGTGACGACCAGCGGGATGCTCTCGGGCGGGCCGGCGATGACCTACGTGCCGGCGATACGGTCGAATCCGACGAACAAAGTCGCGCTCACGGGGTATCAGGTCGAGGGGACGCCCGGGCGCGAACTGCTGGAGTCGGGGCGGGCGGAACTCGACGGGCGCGTGATGCCCGTCAGCGCGCAGGTGGAGTGGTACGACTTCTCCGCGCACGCTGACAGAGGTGGCCTGCTGAGCCTGCTCGACTCCTACCGCGGCAGTCGCGTCCTCGTGAACCACGGCGACCGCTGTGCGGCGTTCGCCGAGGAACTCCGAGCGGACGGATTCGACGCCTCCGCGCCGGATATCGGCGACGCGGTGACGGTGTAGGCGTCGTCCGACCCGACGTACCCACCGGCGTACTCGGGGCTCACGCGCCGACGCCCCAGAAGAACGCGATTCCGAGGACCGTGACGAACGACAACAACAGTTGTAGCGGCGCGCCGACGCGGAGGAAGTCCGAGAACGTGTAGCCGCCGGGGCCGTAGACGAAGAGGTTCGTCTGGTAGCCGACGGGCGTCATGAACGCCGTCGAGGCGGCGAACGTCACCGCGAGGACGAACGCGAACGCGTTGGCTCCGATGGACTGCGCGGCGTTGGCGGCGACCGGAATCATCAGCACGACGCTGGCGTTGTTGCTGATGACGCTCGTCAGCAGGCCGGTCGCCAGATAGAACACCCAGAGGACGCCGAGCGCCGGCAGGAACGCCGCCGTCGAGGCGACGGCGGTGCCGAGAAGCGCGGCGGCCCCCGTCTGCTGGAGGGCGATGCCGAGGGGGATGACGCCCGCGAGCAGGAAGATGACGTTCCACTCGACGGAGGAGTACAGCTCGTTCGGTTCCAAGACGCCGGTGAAGACCATCGCGACCACCCCCGCGAGCGCCGAGACGACTATCGGGAGGACGTTCAGCGCCGGGAGCGCGACGACGCCGGCGATGATGGCGACGGCGAACGGAATCTTCTCCGTCCGGTAGTTCACGTCGTCGAACTCGTGGGCGACGATGAAGTCCTCGTTCTGGACGAGGCGGGTGAGGCTGTCCGGCGGGGCCTGCACCAAGAGCGTGTCGCCGACCCGGATGCGGATGTCCTCGAACCGGTCGCGGACGACTTCGCCGCGGGAGCGGAAGGCGAGGACGTTCGCGTCGTACCGCTGCCGGAAGGTCGAACTGGCGAGCGTCTCGCCGACGAGGAACGACCCCGACGGGACGACGACTTCGACGAGGACGGGTTCCTCCTCGTCGGAGTGCAGGTCCTCTTCGTTCTGCGGTCCGCCCGCGAACGTGAGTCCCTCCGCGTCCACGATGCGTTCGAGCGTGTCCCGGTTCGTCCTGAGGCGGAGCGTGTCGTTCTCGTGAATCTCCTTGCGGGCGAGCGGTTCGTCGAAGCGCTCCCCGTAGCGGACCAACTGGAGGGCGTCGATGTCGAGGTCGTCGTCGCCGAACGCCTCCTCGACGGTCTGCCCGGTGAACGACGAGTTCGCGGGGACGACGACGTCGGCGAGGTACGCCTGCAGGGCGTACTCCTCGACTAAGTCCTCGTCGGCCGGAATCCGCTCGGGAATCAGCCGGACGCCGACCGTCATCAGATAGAGCGCGCCGACGGCGAAGACGATGACGCCGAGTTTGGTGAACTCGAACATCCCGAACGCCGAGAGGCCGAGCTCGGGCGACTCCGCGCCAAGTTGGGCGGCGATGTCGCTCGCGAGGATGTTCGTCGAGGTGCCGATGAGCGTCAGCGTCCCCCCGAGCATCGAGGCGAACGACAGCGGCATGAGCAGCTTCGACGGCGACGTCTCCCCCTCGTGTGCGAGGTCCGAGATGACCGGCACGAGGATGGCGACGACCGGCGTGTTGTTGATGAACCCCGAGACGGGGCCGGTGACGCCGACGGTCGCGGCGAGCTGCTTGCGCCGACTGGTCCCGGCGAACGCGGCCATCTTCCGGCCGATGAGCTGGACGATGCCGGTCCGGTTGATGCCCGTGCTCAGGATGAGCATGGCCAGCACGGTTATCGTGGCCGGGTTGGCGAACCCGGAGATCCCCTCCTGCGGGGATATCTGCGTCCACGGTTCGAGAACCATCAGCAGGACCATCATGAGGATGGCCGTCACGTCGATGGGGAACCACTCCGTCGCGAACAGGACGAGAGCGAGGAGGATGAGCGCGAAGACGACGAGCATCTCGGCCGTCACCGAAGCCGAAGCCGAAGCCACGCTCTGAACGGCCAGAGAAGCCGCGGAGAAAGACATACCGAGAAGAGACGCTTCCGAGGGAAAAAGGAACGGTATCCGTCTCCGCCGCGGCGCGTCGCGCGAGGCGGTCGGAGGGTTCGTCCGCGCCCGACCCGGGTGCGGAAGCGACTGCGCGTCGCCTCAGACGGCACCGCGCGACGGGAGATTTGGGGGCGACGAGCAGTTTAACTCGGTTAAGGGCTTCTACGGAGTAATGAGTACCAAATCGGATGCCACCGAAGGGGCATTCTGGGGAGATGCCGACGACGAGGTGGCACTCCGGCGGTATCAGACGCTCTTCGATACGCTCGACGACGGCATCTATCACCTCGACGCCGAGGGACGGTTCCTCGCGGTGAGCGACGAACTCGTCGAGACGACCGGGTACGCTCGGGAGGAACTCCTCGGCGAACGCGTCTCCGTCCTCCTGACGGACGACGGCGCCGAACGGGTAGAGCGCGAAGTCGCGCGCCGAGTCGAGTCGGGGAGCCGCGAAACCGTCCCCTTCGAGTTGGACGTCCGAACCGCCGACGGCGGCACGGTTCCCTGCGAACTCCGGGTCAGCCCGCTCCTCGAAGACGGCGGGTTCCGAGGGAGCGTCGGCGTCGTCCGCGACCGCTCGGAGGCGAACCGGCAGGCGGAGGCGCGCGACCCGTCGCGGGCGTCGTACGAGTCCATCAGCACCGTCCTCGACGAGGCGGACATCGGCGTGTTCGTCCTCGACGACGAGTTCGAAGTCGCGTGGGCCGACGAGACCGCGGAGGAGTACTTCGGCCTCAACCGGGACGAAGTGATCGGGCGCGACAAGCGGGAGGTCATCCGGGAGACGGTGAAGGAACGGGTCGCTGACTCCGAGCGGTTCGAGGAGAACATCCGGGCGACGTACGAGGACAACAGCTACATCGAGCAGTTCGAGTTCCGGGTCACCGAGGGCGAGGAACGCGAGGAACGGTGGCTCGAACACTACAGCAAGCCGATAGACGCCGGACGGTACGCGGGGGGTCGAATCGAGCTGTACTACGACATCACGGACCGAACGGAGTCCGAGGACGCCCGCAGGGAGACCGAGGCGCAGTTTCAGTCGCTGGTCTGCGCCGTCGAGGAGTACGCTATCCTCCGTCTGGACCCCGAAGGACGGGTCGCAAGTTGGAACGAGGGCGCGGAGAGAATCAAAGGCTACACCTCCGAGGAGATAGTCGGAGAGCACTTCTCGGCGTTTTACACCGAGGAGGACAGGGCGGCGGGCGTCCCCGACCGGAACCTCGAACGGGCGACCGAGGAGGGGGTGATCGAAGAGGAGGGGTGGCGCGTCAGGAAGGACGGGAGCCGGTTCTGGGCGAACGTGACCCTCACGGCGGTTCGTGACGACGACGGCACCCACCGCGGGTACCTGAAGGTCACGCGCGATACGACCGAACAGCACAACCGGGAACTGGAACTGCAGAGCGAACTCCAGCGCATCCTCAGCCGAATCTCCGACGCGTTCTACGCCGTAGACGAGGAGCTGCGCTTCACGCACGTCAACGAACGCGCCGAGGAACTGCTCCAACACTCCGAGGAGGAACTGCTGGGCAAGTACCTCTGGGACGTGTTCCCCTCCGCCGCCGAAATCGACGACGTCTGGGACGCCTTCGAGACGGCGAGGCGGTCGCAGGAGGCGACCAGCTACGAGCTGTACTACGACACGCTGGACTTCTGGGTCGAGGCGAATCTCTACCCCTCCGAGACGGGCATCTCGGTGTACTTCCGCGACGTGACCGAACAGAAGAAGCGCGAACGGACGCTGGAGCAGTACGAGGCCATCGTGGAAACCGTCGGCGACGGCATCTACGCGGTGGACGCCGACTCGCGGTTCATCATGGTCAACGACGCGTTCTGCGAGATGGTCGGCTACGACCGCGAGGAGCTTCTCGGGGAACCCGCGGCGATAGTCCACGACGAGGCGGTGACGAGGCGGGCCGAGTGGTTGGTGGAGGACGTGTTGGACGGCGAGCGGACGCTCCCGAAGATCGAACTCGACCTGCGGACGAGCTCGGGCGAGGCGTTCCCCGCGGAGAGTCGCATCGCCCCCTTCCCGGACGGCGACACGTACGGCCGGTGCGGGGTGGTTCGAGACGTCTCCGAACGCGTCGAACGCGAGCGAGAGTTGGAGAAGTACGAGACGATAGTCGAAACCGTCGAAGACGGCATCTACGCGGTGGACGCCGACTCGCGATTCACGATGGTCAACGACGCGTACGCGAAGATGACCGGCTACGCTCGGGACGAACTGCTCGGCTCGAACGTCTCGTTGGTCGTCGCGGACGACACCGCCGAACGCGCGGCGGAGATGGAGGCGGCGTTGAGAGAGGGAGACGTCAGCGAACCGGTGCTGGAGGGGGTGTTGCGGACGGCGGACGGACGCCGCGTCCCCGCGGAGGCGACGTTCGCGCTGCTTCCGGGCGACAGCCACGAGCGCATCGGCGTCGCGCGCGACATCACCGAACGGAAGGCCCGAGAGCGCGCCTTAGAGGAGAGCGAACGCCGGTACCGAACGCTCGTCGAGCACTTCCCGAACGGAGCGGTCGGGCTGTTCGACGAGGACCTGACCTACACCGTCGCCGGCGGCGAGATGCTGACCGAACTCGGAATATCCCCCGAGGAGGTGGTCGGAGCGACCATCGTCGAGCGCTACCCCGAGGAGTTGATCGAGGAGGTCGAACCGCACTTCCGCGCCGTCTTCGACGGCGAATCGCGGACGTTCGAGATAGAGCGTCACGGCAGGTCGCTGTTGGCGCACACGCTCCCCGTCCGGAACGCCGACGACGAGGTGTACGCGGGCATGCTGATGCTCCAGGACGTCACCGAACGGAAGGAGTACCGCCGGAAGCTCGAGGAGTCCAACGAGCGCTTAGAGCAGTTCGCCTACGTCGCCTCCCACGACCTGCAGGAACCGCTCCGGATGGTCACGAGCTACCTCAAGCTGATAGAACGGCGGTACGCCGACGAACTCGACGAGGACGGCGAGGAGTTCATCGGGTTCGCCGTCGACGGCGCAGAGCGGATGCGCGAGATGATCGACGGCCTGCTCACGTACTCGCGCATCGAGACGCGGGGGAACTCCTTCCGGCCGGTGGACCTGAACGACGTTCTCGGCGACGTCCGCGAGGACCTCCAGATGCAGATAGCGGAGAGCGACGCCGACGTCGAGTCCGAGCGACTCCCCACCGTCGAGGGCGACGCCAGCCAGCTGCGGCAGCTGTTCCAGAACCTCCTGAGCAACGCCATCGAGTACAGCGGCGGCGAGCCGCCGAACGTCGAAATCACCGCCGAGCGCGACGGCGAAAGTTGGGTCGTCTCCGTGCGCGACGAGGGAATCGGCATCGACCCCGACGGTCAGGACCGCATCTTCGAGGTGTTCCAACGGCTGCACAGCCACGAGGAACGGCCCGGGACCGGCATCGGACTCGCGCTCTGCCGGCGCATCGTCGAGCGACACGGCGGCGAGATCTGGGTCGAGTCGGAACCCGGCGAGGGGGCGACGTTCTCCTGTCGGTTGCCGGACGTCCGAGAGTAGTCCGCCCGGCGTTCGGGAGGCGGCGCGGTGGTCGGGTCGCGAACGACCGCACCCGACGAGTAGGCGAGAGCGGAGAGAAAAAGGGGAGCGGGAAGCCCACCCCGCAGCGCAGTTCCTGCGGGCGGGGCGCGCGCCGCGAGACACGCGGAGGACTCATCCGTCTCCGCCCCGGACGGAGTGGTATGAGCCCGGACAGGAACCGCGCCCCGATTCGCGAGCTCGTGGCCGACCTGTCGGACCACCTCGAATCGACGGCGGAGCTACCGGTCGAACGGCCCGAGAGCGCGTACCTCGGCGAGGCGGAGGCCGTCGCCTCCGACGTTGCCTCGCTGTGGCTCGCGGGACACCCCTCGCGGGCGGGCGACGCCGACGTGTCGCTGACCGTCGTCCGGTCGCGCATCGAACACGTCGAGGAGTTGCTGTCGAACGTCGAATCGACGGAGAGCGAGGCGGCGAACGACCACGTCGAGGCGGCAAAGGCGCTGACCGAGGACATCCTCGCCCGCCTCGACGGCCGTTCGGAGTAGACGCGCGGGTCAGAAGCGCGTCACCTGGAACTCGCGGTAGCCGCCGTAGGCGATTTCGAGCGACCCCAACCACCAGTTCCATCGGTCGGCGACGCCGGACCCCTCGGGCGCGTCGCCCATCTGGCGGACCACCTCCGCGACGGTGAGGGGTTCGCCCCTGTCGGCTTCCGGTTTTCCCGACTCTGCGAGGTCGCGCGCCTGCCGAGCGACGACGCTCCGTTCGCGTTCGCTGCCGCCGAACGCCCGTTCGAGTTCGGTCGCCAGTTCCTCGGGGTCGAGAGGGGGCGGGGACTCCGGCACGGCCGGCGCTTGGGGACCGAGCGACAAGAATGGTCGCCGTCGCCGGTCACGACGCCCACGCGAGGACCCAGAAGACGACGCCGAACATTCCGAGGATGGCCACCGAGGACGCCGCCAACTCGGCGTCGCCGCGGCGACTGGCGAGGAGTGCGACCGTTCCCGCGAGGCCGAAAAAGAGGAGTCCGAACGCGACGAGGGCGGCCTTCGCCGCCCGGGAGGTTTCGCTCGGGTCGAGGCCGTAGTCGCGCGACTCGATTTCGGAAAGCGCGCCCTCGACGGCCGGGAAGTCGGACTCGGGCACGAAGACGAACGACGGACGCGAGAGCGACATCGAACCCGCGTACCGGAGGCGGACGACGCGCATCGACCCGAGGGACCACGACTCGTGAGCGCGGAGCGTTCGAACGTCATACGGGCGCGGTTTCGGTCCCGAGAGGACGCGGAGCGACCCCTCCTCGACCGACACGTCGCCCGCCGACTCGCGCGCGACGGCGACGACCCACGCGACGAACAGGCCGACGAAGAGGGCGGGGAAGACGACGGGGACGCGCGTCGCGGTGGCGAGAACCCCGGCGCAGAACGGCGTCGAAAGCAGGAGGTACCGCGGCCGCAAGTTGAGGTCGTACGGCAACAGGTCGCTCAGGTCGCCGCCGCCGTGCGCCGTGACGAGATAGAGGAGGGAGAACGGGCCGCCGACGAGGAGCAACGTCACGAGGACGACGAGGGAGTCCGGGGACTCGCCGGTCAGCGAGCCGTAAGCAACGATTCCGAGGAGAACGAAGACGAAGAGGAGGACCGCGGCGAAGAAGCCCGCGACGGCGTGTCTGACCGCGGTTCGGAGACGGGTCGGGGACGGGCGTTCCCACGAGACGACCGACGGGGAGGGAGGCCCGGCGCGTTCGCCGGTTGGAGGGACCATATCCGCCGGTTTTCCGTCCGCCGGGTTAACTGTTGGCCGGTCGACGGTTCGCGGAGACGATCCCTCGCGCCTACCGCCACCACTCGCTCCGGCGTTCCTCGTGTGAGGCGTCGCGGAACGGCGGCGGTTTCTCCCAGTTCTCCTCCATGCCGAGGGCGTACGCCATCCAGTAGCCGACGTGCCACCCGACCGCATCGGTGGCCGTGTCGTCGTCGAGGACGATTTCGAGACCGGTGTACGTCTCGACGACCCCGTCGCCGTCGGGGTCCGTCCCGGTCGTCCCGGCGCAGGAGGCCGCCTCCGCCGAACACGGCGGCGTCTCGGCGAACCGGACGGTCACCTCCGCGTTCGCGGGGTCGGAGACGTACTCGAAGGAGACGTTGTCGGGGACACCCGGCGGAGACCCCTCGTAGTAGTCGAGGGCGTGCTCGACCTGTCTGCGCGCCGCCTCGGGGTCCGTCGCGCCCGACGCGTCCACGTGGACGGTGAACTCCCCGTCGTCCCACGGGAACTCGCGTTCGGTCGCGTTCGGTTGCGTCTCCGTGTACAGGACGGACTGACTCGCCATCACGTCCGCGGGGGCGTCGTCGTGCCGCAGGCCGAGGGTGTGCCCGAGTTCGTGTTTCAGGACCAACACCGTCGAGGAGTCGGAGAAGCCGGTCCGAATCGACACCTTCGCCGGGCGTTGGATCTGGCGTCGGTGTTCGATGAGGGGCGCGCACCCGGCCGCCTCGGCGGCGTTCTCGCAGTCCTCCACCCTCTCGACGAACTGGACGACGACGTCGGGGTTCGCGGCGTCCGGTCGGACGACGTACTCGACGGGGTAGCCGGCGTAGCGTTCGGCGTTCTCCTCCCAGTAGGCCGTCGCCTCGCGCACCAACGGGGCCCAGTTCCGACCCGTGTCCGCCGTATCGCGTATTGCGACGACTATCGGGTCGTCGCCCCACGGACTCTCGCGGTCGGGGTGCGCCGTCGCCGTCGGCCCGGCGTCGGTCGGCGTTCGCGTCGTCGAGTCCGGGGTTCCGCCGGTCGGCGCGTCCGTCGACGTCGAGGGGTCCTCCGTCGGGATATCGACGGGGATGGCGCACCCGGCGAGGACGACGAGTGCCGCGAGAGCGAGGGCCCGGAGAGCGGTGCGAGACATTCGTTCGATCGGATGTGAATCGGCGAAACAAAAGAGCGTTCGGTCGGCGGAAACCGGGGTTACCGGTAGTCGCTCGCCTCGGACTCGGGTTCGACGCCCGCCAGTCGCAGGGCGTTCGTCGTCACGCCGAGACTCATGCCCATGTCGCCGACGACGATGGCGAAGGCGACGGAGATGAGGCCGAGGGGCGCGGCGACGGCGAGGACGGCCTTCATCGCCAGCGACGACCAGACGTTCTGCTCGATGATGCTCGTCGTCTTCCGCGAGAGCGTCACCAGGTACGGCAGGCGCGTCAGGTCGTCCGAGAGGAGGGCCACGTCCGCCGTCTCCAACGCGGTGTCGGTCCCGGCCGCGCCCATGGCGATGCCGACGCTGGCGGCGGCGAGTGCGGGCGCGTCGTTGACGCCGTCGCCGACCATGGCGACGTTCCCGTCGGCTTCGAGTTCGCGCACGGCGTCCACCTTCTCCTCGGGGAGGAGGTCGGCGCGCACGTCGTCCACGCCGAGTCGTTCGCCGATGACCTCCGCGGTCCGTTCGTTGTCGCCAGTGAGCATCACGACGCGTTCGACGCCGAGTTCGCGGAGGCGCGAGACGGTCCACGCCGCCTCCGGGCGGACGGTGTCGGCGACGGCGACGACGCCCTCCAGTCTCTCCTCGGTGCCGACGAGGACGACCGACTTCCCCTCGGATTGGAGGCGGGGGATGACCTCGTTCGCCAAGTCCACGTACGACCCGTGTTCGCACTCGCGGGCCGACGCCTCTGGCGTCGCGCCTGCGGCGGGACCGCCGTCGGTGCGGACGTGGGTGTGTTCGAGGTCGAAGCCGAGTTCGGCGAACAGCGACGGCTTCCCGGCGTAGTGCGTCTCGCCGTCCAAGTCCGCGCGGACGCCCTTACCCGTCAGGGCCTCGAACCCCTCGACGTCGCGGTTCGGCACCGCCTCGTCGTCGGCGCGGGAGACGATGGCCTTGGCGATGGGGTGTTCGCTCCGCGCTTCGAGGGCGGCGGCGCAGCCGAGGAGGTCGGACTCGGAGGTGCCGTTGACGGGCACCACGTCGGTGACGCCGAGTTCGCCCGTCGTGAGCGTCCCCGTCTTGTCGACGGCGACGATGTCCACCTCGTTCATCGCTTCGAGGTACGTCCCGCCCTTCACGAGGACGCCGTTGCGCGCCGCCGAGGTGATGCCCGAGACGACGGAGACGGGCGTCGAGATGACGAACGCGCAGGGACACGCCACCACGAGGAGCGTCAACGCGCGGACGAACCACGTCTGCCAGTCGCCGGCGAAGGTGAACTCGTACCCCGCCGCGCCGACCGAGACGGGGTCGGCGATGAGGAGGGGCGGCACCGCGGCGGTGAACACCGCGCCCGCGACGATTATCGGCGTGTAGTACCGAGCGAAGCGGTCGATGAACTGCTCGGACTCCGTCTTCTCGCGGTTGGCCTCCTCGACCATCTCGACGACCTGCGAGAGCGTCGAATCGTCGGCCGTCGCCGTCGCCTCGATTTCGAGGTAACCCTCCTCAACGATGCTGCCGGCGTACGCCTCGTCGCCGGGCGAGAGGTCCACGGGGACGGACTCGCCGGTGATGGGCGACTCGTCCACGGCGGACTCGCCCTCCGTGACGACGCCGTCCAGCGGTACGCGTTCGCCCGGGCGGACGAGAACCGTCTCGCCGACGGCCACGTCCTCGGCGGCGACGACGACTTCCTCGCCGTCGCGTCGGACCGTCGCCGTGTCGGGCGACAGTTCCATCAGTTCCCGCAGGGAGTTGCGCGCGCGGTCCATCGAGAAGCGTTCGAGCAACTCGGCGACGCTGAAGAGGACGGCCAGCGTCGCCGCCTCGAACGGCAGGTTCACCGCGATGGCGCCGACGATGCCGGCGGACATCAGCAGGTCGATGTCGAGGTTGCGGTTGCGGAGCGAGTAGTAGCCGTTCCGCAGAACCGGCACGCCCGCGGCGGCGATGGCGACGGCGTAGGCGACCCACGCGGTCGATATCTCGTAGCCGAGGGGGGCCGCGAGGAGGACGTCGAAGCCGGTAAGTAGGAACTCCAAGGCGAGTCCGACCGCGAGGAACGTCGCGCCGGCCCACGTCTTCAACGCGCGCGGACTCGTCCACACGGCGCGGGACTCGCCGGCGTCGGCGTCATCGTCCACCACGTCGTACCCCGCGCCCTCGATGGCGGCGACGAGGCGGCCGCGGGAGGTCACGTCGGGGTCGAAGGAGACGCCGACTTCGCCGAGGGTGGGTTGGGTGTCCACGTCGCCGACGCCCTCGACGGAGCGGAGCGCCGACTCCACCTTCCCTGCGCAGGAGGCGCAGTCCATGTCGGGCACGTCGAACGTCGCCGCCTCCTCGCCGAGGACCGAGTAGCCGGCGGCCTCGACGCGTTCGTGGACGGCGTCGCCCGTCGTCTCCGCGGGGTCGTACCCGACGTAGAGCGTTCCCGTCGTGGGTTGGGGGTCCACGTCTCGGACGCCGGCGTCGGCGCGGACGCTCTTCTCGACTTTCTCCGCGCAGGAGGCGCAGTCCATCTCCGGAACCGAGAGTCGGAGCGTCTCGCCCGCTTCGCCGTCCGACGCTTCGGCGGTCGCCTCCCCGTCGGTCGGCGTTTCGGCGGTCGGTGCCTCGTCCCCCGTTTCGCACCCGCAGTCTCCCCCGGACCCGCACTCGCCCCCGGACGAGTCGTGGTCGTGACCGCGGTGCTCGTCGTCTCGCGTCATACGCGTGGCTAGGCGACAGAAGGTTATTAATCCGACTACCAAATACGGCCGGTTTAGTGGGTTTTCTTGATAATGAAGTCGGGGTAGGATAATAACAACTCACGGACTCGTCGCTCCGCGTCGTAGTCGGCTGAGAGGAGTAAGCCCCCTTCTGTTCGTCCCGGCATTCGGCTGAGCGTCCGCGTCCTCCCCGGAGAGACTCCGGGGGCACCTCGGATGTCCCGAGGGTGCTGTCCGGACTACCTTGGCGGCGCGGACTTGCACCGGTGAGGATTCGCCGTTCCATCCGTTCTCGACCGTCTGCTCACGGGCGCGGTGCGCCCGTTCGCTTCGAGGCGGCTAACGCCGCCTCGCGCCCTCCGCGGGTTAACTCCCTCCCCTTACGGGTCGGTTCGCGCGCGAACGGGTCGCCCCGTTCGCGCCGTCGGCGGCCGATGGCCGCCGCGCGCTTCATCGGTCGGGTCGAGGGGTCTCGTTTCTGTTCCAGAGCCAGCCGTCTCCGACTCCGGGCTTGCGCCCGGTCACCCGTCCGGACGGTGGGGGGACTTTCCTCATGCGTCGCGGATGCGACGCACGGGAACCGGGCTCTCTCTGCCGTTCGAAACTACTCGGTTTCCCCGCATAAGGCGTTCGATTCGGCCGACCCCGCTCCGTTTCTCGCCTTCGAGACCGGGAATCAAGCCCCGAAACCGGTGGTGACAAGGGAAGCGTTCAAGTTCAACGAATACCTAAGAATAGATATGTCCGAGGCGCAGACCGTACACCTCACCTACGAGGATGGGGCGAGGGCGGTCGAGTTAGCGCGGGAATCGGTCGAATCGTACGTTCTTCACGGTCAACGTGAACAGCCAGGTAGCATGCGCGACGCATTCTACGCTCGAACCGGAGCGTTCGTACGCATCCAATCCACCCGGGGGCGGGGCCGGCTACGAGGGTGCGCCGGCGCCTACCGGGGGAAGAACCAACTGGGTCACGCCATCGTGGACGCCGCCATTCAGGCCGCGTCCGGAGATTCCTGCGGCTCCGAGATAGAACAGCCGGAGCTTCCGAATCTGAACATCTCGGTCTGTATCGTCTGCAACCACGTCCTGACGAACGATCCCGTGGCCGACATCGAACTCGGCACCCACGGCGTCGCCGTGGACAAGGATGGAAAGCACGGCTGGCTCTACCCGACGATACCGGTCGAGAACGGCTGGAACGAGGAGCAGTTCCTCACCCACGCCTGCCGGAAGGCGGGCCTGTCGCCGCTCGCGTGGCAGGACGAGGACGCCATGGTGACGCTGTTCGAGGGACAGGTGTTCCGCGAACGCGCCGACGGCGGCAGCGTCGAAGAGCTGTAAGAAGGAGGGGGACGGGGGGAAAGAGAGGTCGGCGCGCCTTCGGCCGCCGACGGCTCTGCGCCTCTCGTTTGCGGTTTTCGGTTTTTTCGCGGACTGTCGTCGGAGCGACTGCGCCGCGCGTTCGCCGCGGTCGGTCGCCGTCCGAATCCGGGTCTGAGGTCCGTTCGACCCCGCTCGGCCCGCCTACTCGTCCGACGGCTTTCCGCTCGCGTTCGCTCGCGGGAACCCGGTCAGCTCGGCGTCGCGGGCGGCGCGTTCCGCCGCCGCCTCGATGTCGAAGGAGACGCCCTCGACGAGTTCGCCGTCGCGGATGAGCGGTTCCAGCAGCGTCTCGCCGTCTTCGGGCCCCTCGCGTCCGCGGAAGCCGACGTGGTGGCCGCCGTCGGGCGTCCGGTACACCTCCTTCGCGCCGGTGAGTTTGCCGCGCTTGGCCGCCGGTTCGCCGTCTATCTCCACGATGTCGAGCGCGAAGTCCACCGGGTCGGCGTTCGAGACGTAGCCGCCGACGCCGAACCCGTCGGCGGCGTCGCGGAGGTGTCGCAGTTCCTCGGGGCCGAGGCCGCCGGAGACGAACACCTCCACGTCCTCGCCGTAGGCGTCGAGCGTCCACTGCACCTCGCGGACGATGTGCCGGAAGTCGCCGCGGCGCGAGGAGGTGGTGTCGAGGCGCACGCTGTCGAGTCTGTCGCCGAGTGCGTCCACCGCGCGAAGCACCTCGTCCGTCTCGTCGCTGTAGGTGTCACAGAGGGCGACGCGCGGGACGGACTCGTCCACCGCCTCATCGAACGCCAGCCACGCCTCCTCTTGGTTCCCGCGGCCGAAGCAGATCATCAGGGCGTGCGGCATCGTCCCCGACGCCTCGTGGCCGAGAATCTCGCCCGCCGCGACGTGGGAGATGCCGTCCAACCCGGCGACGAGCGCGCTCCGCTCTATCATCGCGGCGATGGAGGGGTGGACGTGCCGCGCGCCGAACGAGAGGACGGTGCTGTCCGGCGCGGCCCGGCGCACTTCCAGCGCCGCCGTGGCGACGCCGGAGGCGTGCGAGAGGAAGCCGAGAAGCGAGGTTTCGAACCGGGCGAACGCCAGGTACTGCCCCTCGATTCGCATCACCGGCCCGCCGTCGAACAGGCGGCCCTCGGGGATGGCATCGACGTCGATATTCCGGCCTTCCAACAGCGCGGCGGCGTCTTTCACCCCGGAGAGCAGTTCGTACTCGCCGGTCGGGAACTGGTCGGCGGTCACCTCGGCGACGACGCGCGGGTTCTTCCCCGCGTGCCGGAGCGTCGTCTCCGTTCGCTCGAAGTACGCGTCGGTCGCCGACCCGTCGAGGATGGCGTCCTCGCCGACGATGTCGAACGTAGTCATAGGGGTGGCTATTCGCGGAGCCACGAAAAGGTCACGTCTTGTACGCGTTACCGAGGGCGAACCGCGTTCGGCGCGGCGCGGTCAGCACACCGCGACGACGGCGCGGTAGACGTTGCCGTCGTGTTCGACGTACGGGCGGTCCACCCAGAACTCGTAGCCGTCGCCGCCTTCGATTTCGGCCCGCCCTTCGACGAGCGCGGTGTCGAACTCCGCCTTTCGCTCCGCCGTGAGGTTACCGTACGCGAGGACCGTCTCGTTCGAGGGTCGCTCGACGGCTTCAAGGTAGAGTATCGGGGGGCAGTCGTGCGTCGCGGACGACCCGGCCGCCCTCGTCGAGTCCGTCACCTTCGTCGGAGTCGTCGCCTCCGCGTTGTTCGTTGCGTACTTCGCTATCGCTTCGTCCGTCTTCGCCTCCGTCTCGTCGGCCGCCGTCGTCAGGTCCGACTGCGCCGGTCCCTCCGTCGCGGGCGAGCCCGGAGCGCCCGAACAGCCCGCCAGAACGACGAGCGCTGCGAGGCCGACGAGAAGTACTGTACGGGGGTGCATACAGGGTCCGATGCCGTTCGTAGGTAAGTGTCTTCTCTACCGATCCGGCGCGTGGACCCCGTCCAACTGGTCGGTCGTGGGAGCGTTGACGACGGTGACTCGCGTCCCCTCCCGCGTCACCCGGAACGCGTCGGCGTAGGGTCCGTCCGCGACGACGTACGTGTTCGGCCCCGTCCGCGTGGCGTTCAGCCCCTCTCGAAGCGCGGTTTCGTAGGCGGAGCGGAACTCCTCGGCGTCTTCCGCCGTCTCCCACTCGGTCGCCCAGACGTAGCCGAACTCGCCGTCGTCGCTCCGGTACGGGACGACGGTGTCGCCCGCCCACCCGTCGCTTTCGTTCGCCGCGTAGTCGTACCGCGAGTACGCCCCCGGGTTCCGTTCGAGCGACGACGACGGTATCGCCCCGTGTCGGTAGAGCATCACGAAGATGGGCGCTTCGCCGACGGTGTTACCGACCGGGTCGCGGTCGAACCGCGACCACGCGCCGTTCGACCGGTCCGGCACCCCGACGGTCAGCGGTCGGTCCTCGGGGTACGCCTCGGGGTGGACGAGTTGCTCCGTCGAGGCCGGCACGCTCGCGTACGCCTCGTTCACGGCCGCCCATCCGCCGCGTTCGCGGAGCGAGTCGACGAGCGTCGGACCCTCGCTGTACGGCGTGTACACGGTCAGGTAGACGCCGAAGTCGAAGTTCTCGCGGTTGGGGTTCGTGTCGGGTCGCCGGATGCAGTCCCACTCGCCGCCGCACCGTCGCTCGTACAGCCTCTCGACGTACCGCGCGTCGCCCTCGACCAGTCCGTCCTCCGCGAGTCTGCCGTCCAGCGTCTGCGGCGCGCCGTCGATTTCGAACTGCTGGTACTGGAGGGCGTGCATCAGCTCGTGCGACAGCGTCGCCCGGTCTATCACCGGGTTCTCGGCGTCGCTGACGACGACGATGCGCTCCTCGGAGGGCGAGTAGTACCCGAGAACGGCGTCGCCGTACAGCTCGTCGAACGTCGACTCGACGGTCCTGTTCTCGCCGATCAGAAGGAGCGCCTCCCACACTTGGTCGTTCCACCCCGGCCCGGCGTCGTCGCCGCCGCCGTTCGACCGGTTGCGGTACTCGGCGCGCGACATCACCGCCACCTCCACGGACTCCTCGAACTCCAGCCCCCGGATGCGTTCGACGCGGGCCATCGTCCGGCCGACGAACGCCTCGCGTTCGGAGGCGTTCAGACCGTCGGACTGGTCCACGTCGATGGACTCGTTGTACCAGTACCCGGCCTCCCACCCGAGGCGGTCGTTCTTCGGGTCTTCCGGCCACCGCCACGCGTTCGGAGTCGGGTCCGCGACGGGCGCGGCGCACCCCGAGAGGACGAGCGTCAGCGCTGCGAGAACCGCGACGACTCGGACGCGCGTGACGTTCACGCGTCGAAGCAACGGCGCGGCCGGACAAAAGGATTCGCGGCGGCGACGCGCCGTCAGGACTGCCGCGGGCGGATGTCGTCGAGGTCCTTCGGCGTCGGCCCGTTGACGATGACGACGCGGGTGCCGTCGCGGGTGACGCGGAACGCGTCCTCGAACTCGCCGTTCGGGACGACGTACGTGTTCTCGCCGCGTTTCGTCGCGCCGTGCGCCGAGAGGATGTTCTGGTACGCGTTCTGGAACTGCCGGGCGTCGGCCTCGGAGTCCCACTCGGTCACCCAGACGTAGCCGTACTCGCTGGCGTTGCCGGATCCCTTCTTGTACGGGAACAGGCGGTCGTTGCCCCACCCGTTCGAGGGTTTGGCGTCGTAGTTGTACGTGTCGTAGCGGCTATCGATCTGGAGGATGGACCGCGGGTTGACGGTGTCCGCGCCCGTCGTGCGCGCCTGATACCAGAACATGGCGAAGATGGATGCCTCGCCGACGGTGTCGGACCCGCCCTGCCCCTGGCTCCGGAACGTGGACCAGCCGTTTCGGCCCCGGTCTCTGAACTGGATTCGGACGGGCTTCTCGTCGGTCCGATGGATGACCTGTTCTGAGGACTCCGGCGGGTTCTCCATCTGGGCGTCCACCGCGTCCCACCCGCCGCGGCGGTGCTGTTCGGCGATGAACACCGGGCCGTCGGAGTACGGTTGGAAGATGGTGAGGAAGATGCCGAGGTTCGGCCCACCGCCCGAGGAGTTCCCGGAGGATCCGGACGACGCGCGTTGCGGCGCGGGGACGCAACTCCACTCGCCCTCGCACATCTCGGCGTAGCGGAGTTCGACGTACTTCGCGCTCCCCTCGACGGCCCCGTCGATGGCCAAGTCGCCGTCCTGAGTCTGGCCGGTGTACTTCCGCTTCGTCAGGTCGTAATGTTGGTCCTGAAGCGCGTGCGTGAGTTCGTGGACGAGCGTCGCGTTGTCGATGGTCGGCGAGTCCGGCGAGTCGGTGATTATCTTTATCTCGTCGTCGCGGGGGGAGTAGAAGCCCGCGACGGCGGATTCGCGCGTGCCGCTGATGCTCGATTGGCTGTCGGCGGCCTCGCCGGTGATGAACAGGGCCTCCCACACTTGGTTGTTCCACTGGTCGAACTCGCTCGGTCCGGTGGCGGAGGGCGTGCCCGTAGAGCGGTTCCGGTACTCGGCCCGCGAGAGCACTTCGACCGAGACGCGCTTGCGGAACTCCTTGTGGCGGACGTACTCGACGCGGGCCATCGACCGCCCGACGAACGCCCGCATCTCCTCGTCCGAGAGGCCGTCCGATTGGTCCACTCGGATGGGCTCGCCGTACCAGTAGCCGTCCTCCCACCCGAGGACGTCCTTCTCGGGGTCGGAGAAGTTCTCGTCCGGCGTCGCGAGCGTCGGTGCGTCCGAGTCAGACCCGCCGGCGTCGGCGTTCGGGTTCACCCCGGGGGCGGAACACCCCGCGAAAACCAGAAGTAAAGCGAGAGACGCGGCGACGAGTCCGTGGCGCGGTGGCATTGTGGGGTCTGATGGACCGGGGGCGGAAGTACCTTTCCGCATCGGCCGGGGGTGCGCGGAGTCGCCGCGACGCGGCCCCGAACCGGGAGACGGCCCGGAGGAGAGCCGGCGTACAGTTTTGTGGAGCGGCCGACAACGTGGTGGTATGAGCGAGTACGCGTTCGACGCCGACCGAACCGCCGTGATAGTCGTCGACATGCAGAACGGCTTCTGCCACCCGGACGGGAGCCTGTACGCGCCGGGGAGCGAGGAGGTGGTAGACGACGTGGCCGCCCTCGTCGCCGACGCGCGCGAGGCGGGCGCGGCGGTGGTGTACACCCGCGACGTGCACCCGCCGGACCAGTTCGAGGACGCCCACTACTACGACGAGTTCGAGCGCTGGGGCGAACACGTCGTCGAGGGGACGTGGGAGACGGAACTGGTCGAGGACCTCGACGTGCGCGAGGAGGACCACGTCGTCGTGAAACACACGTACGACGCGTTCCACCGGACCGAGTTGGAGGGGTGGCTGAACGCCCACGGCATCGAGGACTTGGTCATCTGCGGAACGCTCGCGAACGTCTGCGTCCTCCACACCGCCGGGAGCGCCGGCCTCCGCGACTACCGGCCGGTCCTCGTCGAGGACGCCATTGGCGCGATAGAGGACGAACACAAGGAGTACGCCGTCGAGCACGCGGGATGGCTGTTCGGCGAGGTGACGACGCGCGAGGAGGTGCGGTTCGAGTAGTCGGAGTCAGTCCTCCCAGTCCAGGTCGTTCGCCGCGCGTTCTTCGAGTTCGACGCGACCCTCCGGAATGCGATATTCGCGGAGCAACGTGCGGCGCGCGTCCGATTCGTCGACGGTGTCATCGACGGCGTACGCCCGCCACGTACAGAATTCGGGCGTGAACTCGGCGACGGCGTAGCCGTTGTACTGCGAATCGAACCACTCGATATGGGGGTTCTCCTCTAAGACGACTTCGCGGTGTTTGTCGGCCGTCAGGGCCGGCGACTCGGACTCGACGTCGGTCGAGTCCTCAGCCCCCCAGAAGTTCGAGGCGTCGGACTCGCTCGATATCGCCGGGGCCATCAGTTCGACGCCGACGCGTTCCTCCGCCGAGGGAATCGGCGGCCGGTTCTCGGTGGACTCCCAGTCGTTCAGCACGTACGACACCATGTAGTTGTGCATGTCGCCGGTGAGCGCGACGTAGTTCTCGACGCCCTCGTGGGCCAATCGACCGACGATTTCGCGCCGTTCGTGTTCGTACCCGTCCCAGTTGTCGTAGTCGCGGTAGAACTGCCCGTCGTCGTTGCTCGACCGCCAGATGGGCGAGAACGGCACCTCGTTCCCCCACGTCAGCCACGTCGCGTCGCTCCCGAGAGCCGTATCGAGGAACCACTCGCGCTGTTCGAAGCCGAGCATCGTCCGGTCGCCGTCGTCGGCTTCGGGCGCGTTCGGCGGGACACCGACTTCCCGCCGCCTGGCGTCGTCGCCGCCCGGGGGCATCGACCGGAAGAGGCGTTCGTCGGTCATCAGGAGTTCGACCAAGTCGCCGAACCGCAGGCTGCGCCACATCCGGAACCGGTCGTGGAGGTGGTCGGCGTCGGCGTCGTATTCGACACGAGCGGGGTTGTACTCCCACCACACCCGAATCGAATCCCGGTACAACCGGGTCATGAACTCGTCGTCGTCGTTCCGCGGATGGTCGTCGGACCACGGGCGGTCGTTCTCGTAGTCCCAGAACGGGTTGTTGACGTACTCGTGGTCGTCCCACGTCGGGACGAACGTGTGTCGGGCCAGCGCCCGCTGGAAGAACTCGTCGCCGCGGTACGTCCGCCAGAGGTGTCGGTAGTCCTCTAGCGTCCACGCGACGGCGTTTCCGCTGGGGAGCGTGACCGAACGGCCCTCGAACCGCGAGTCACCGGCGTACTCGTAAATTTGGTCGCCGAGGTGGACGAGGTAGTCCACGTCCTCTTCGGCGATGTAGCCGTACGACGGGTAGTAGCCGTCCTGATACGACTGACAGGAGACGACGGCGAGGCGGAGACTCTCCGGGCTCGCGTCGGGTGCGGGAAGCGTGCGGCAGCGACCGACCGGACTGTTCGCACCGGCGTGGTGGAACTGGTAGTAGAGGTGGCTGTCGCTCGGGAGTTCGCCGTCGAGGTCAACCTTCACCACGTGGTCGTGGTCGGGCGTGACCGAGTCCGCCGCGATTTTCCCCTCGTACACCGTCTCTGAGAACGACTCGTTGGTCCCCACTCGAACGTACGTCGGTTCCGACCCCGAGTACGCGCCCTCCGAGAGTTTCGTCCACAGAATCGCGCCGGCGTCGGTGGGTCCGCCGCTTGCCACCGACAGCGGAAACGCGTCGCCGTCGGAGTCGGTCGTCCAATCGACGGTACCCTCCTCGACCGACTCGGCGCTGACGCCGCGGACGATGTCCGCGTCGAGTAGCGCAGTGGCGACGCCGCCGGCCGCCACCGCGCCCGCAGTTCGGAGAACCTCTCTCCGATTTGTGACATTCTCGCCTTGGGTATTGTCCGCCATGAGACACGGATACGGTAGTTCGACTCCGTAGTAGCCATTTATAATAGTCATATTGACAAATATGAAGCGGAGGGGAGCAGTACGGTGCGGCGGTTCGACCCGGTCGAAGGAGCCCTCAGCGGAACAGCCTGTAGGCGGCCTGCCCGGTGGCGACGGCCTCCGAGTCGGGCGTCCCCTCCCACCGGTCGGCGGCGTCGTCAGACTCCGTCTGACGGCTCGCCGAGGTCCCCTCGGCGACGTCGTCCTCCGCCTCGTCGGGGATTCGGCTGACGACGGTGACGGTGCTGACGCCGATGGTTCCGCCCGCGCGGACGACTTCGGCCGTCGCGCGGAGCGTTCCGGACGCCCGGCGGAGGTAGTTCACGTTCAGGTTCACCGTCGCCACGCCGTGGGTCATCGGGTCGTCGAACACCGTCCGCTGGGCGATGCCGCCCGCGGTGTCGATGAGCGTCGCCGCGATGCCGCCGTGGACCGTCGGCGGGTTCGTCGTGTTGGTGAGTTTCTCGTCGTACGGTATCGTCATCACGACGCGCCCGCGTTCGATTTCCTCGACGCGCGTGTTCAACCACGAGAGGTAGCCGTGTTCCTGTTCGATGTACTGCTGGACGAACGCCGCGGCTTCGCTGGGGAATCCGACGTCGCCTCGCCCGTCGCTTCCGTCGTCGTCGCGGTTCTCGTCGCCGTCGGTCATTGGTGCCACCGCGCACGCGGCGGATATGAAATCGGCGGTTCGTCCGCCGGAAAGAGGGAGTCGCGGTCCGTCACCCCAACCGAATCGGGTCCTCGCTACTCCGGAGTTCGACCGTCACTCGCTCGCCCACCTCGAACGCGCGGTCCGGACAGACGAGTTTCGCGCCGAAGTCGGCACTCGACCCCGCGAAGAGGGAGATGCCGGTGATCCTGTCGCCGTTCGCCACCACGTCGAAGGCGTCCCACGCGACGTTCCGGCCCTCGGCGGTCCCGACGGGGTAACCGAGGAACGACAGCGTGCGGCCGTCCGCGCCGTCCGAGAGGACGCCGCCCGCGGCGTAGTGCGCCAACCCGCCGTCGAGAGCGACCGCGAGAGGGTCGGCGCTCCCCTCCGCTTCGGCGTCGTCGCCGGACGGAGTCCGGCGGGCCGCCGAACTCCGTTCGGCGACTGCGGCGACGGCGGCCCACCGGTCGCCGGGGGCGGGGTGGGTCGGTTCGTCCAGAATCGCGTACGTCTCGCCCGTCTCGACGACGGTTCCGACGCCGTCCCAGCGGACGGGTTCGACCGGCGCGTCGGCGACGACCGGAAGCGACCCCGTGGCGCGGTGGGGGTTCTGGTCGCGGCGGCGGAAGCCGAGATGGACGTGGTTGCCGACCCACGGCGCGAAGAAGCCCGAGCGAATCATCGGCCCGAGTCGGTCGCCGACGGCCACCGAGTCGCCCGCCTCGACTTCGGGTTCGACGTGGAGGATTCGCGCGACGTACTCGCCCGCGTCGACGAGGATGAGGTACTCCTCCTCGTGGGCATACGGTTTCGGCGGCGCGCGGACGGTTCGCGTCTCCAGAACCTCACCCGAGACGGGCGAGAGGCCGTCGTTCGATTCCGGGTAGAGGTCGATGGCGCAGGCGTCGTCGTGCGCCGGGTACGGCGAGTTGTACAGCGAGAAGCGACGGTACAGGTCGAGAACGTCCGCGGGCACCGTCACGGACTCCGCGTCGGCCGGGCGGGCGGGCGGGCGGGGTCGCCCGTCTCGCCCCGATTTGCGCTCCGCGCGGCCGCGTCCGGACTCGGCGTCGCCGTCCATGCGGAAACGGGGGGACCGGGAGGGCTTAGACGCGTCGGCACCTCCTCCCCCCATGGACGCCGAGACGGGCGACCGAGTTCGAGTCGTTCGCGGGCGCGCGAAGACGAGGGAGGCGGACCGAGCGGTGACGGCGGCGATGCTGGAGGAGACGGGTCGCGACGGCGTGCCCGCCTTCCGCGCGTGGACGCCGCACAGACAGGTCGCGTTCGGCCGCCGGGACAGTCACGCCGACGGATACGGGGAGGCCCGGCGCGCGGCCGAGGAACGGGGCTTCCCGCCGGTCGAACGGAGCGTCGGCGGACGGGCCGTCGCCTACACCGGGACGACGACGCTGGCGTTCGCCCACGTCGTGCCGACGGAGGACATCCGCACCGGACTCGACGCCCGGTACGACGCGGCGACCGAATCGGTGGTCGCCGCACTGCAGTCCGTCGGCGTCGCGGCGACGCCGGGCGAACCGCCGAACTCGTTCTGCCCCGGCGCGCACTCGGTGCAGGCCGACGGGAAACTCTGCGGCATCGCCCAACGCGTTCGGAGCGACGCCGCACTCGTCTCCGGCGTCGTCGTCGCGGACGAACGTGAGGAGTTAGCGGCGGTCCTGGAGCCGGTGTACGCGGCGCTGGACGTGCCGTTCGACCCCGAGACGGTCGGGAGCGTCGCCGAGAGCGGCGGGCCGTCCGACCCCGAGGAGACGCTTCGAGCGCTGGAAGCCTCGTTCGTCGGCGACGCGACGCGGGACGTGACGGACGCCGCGGCGTTGGCCCCCGACGAGTAGCGAACCGCGGTGCTTAGGTCGCCGCCCTCGGACACCACGGGTATGTCTACGCTCATTCTCGACGCGACGCTCGCAGACGGGCGCGTCCGCGACGTTCGAGTCGAAGGCGAGGAGATAGCGGCGGTCGAACCGTCGCTCGACCCGAAGTCGGACGAACGGATGATCGAGGCCGGCGGACGGCGACTGTTCCCGGGCGCGATAGACGCCCACGTCCACTTCCGCGAACCGGGGTACGCCCACAAGGAGACGTGGGAGACCGGTTCGCGGAGCGCCGCCGCGGGCGGCGTGACGACCGTCGTGGACCAACCGAACACGACGCCGCCGACGACGACGGGCGCGGCGTTCGACGAGAAGGCCGAACTCGCCGAGAAGTCGCTCGTGGACTACGGCATCAACGGCGGCGTGACGGCCGAGTGGGACCCCGACTCGCTGTTCGACCGACCGCTGTTCGCACTCGGCGAGGTGTTCCTCGCCGACTCGACGGGCGACATGGGCATCGAGGCGGACCTGTTCGCCGACGCCGTCGCTCGCGCCGCCGATGAGGGCGTGGCGGTCACCGTCCACGCCGAGGACGCCGACCTGTTCGACGAGGCGGCGCGGGAACGCGACGCGGGCGGGACGGGGCGCGACGCGGACGCCGATCCGTGGAGCCAGTACCGCGCCGCGGAAGCGGAGGCCGCCGCCGTCGAACGCGCGGTGGAGGTGGGTTCGGACTCGGAGGCGGACGTACACATCGCGCACACGAGTACGCCCGAGGGCGTCGACGCCGCGACGGCGGGCGGCGCGACGTGCGAGGTGACGCCGCACCACCTCTTTCTGTCCCGCGAGGACGCGACGGAACTCGGCACGTTCGGGCGGATGAACCCGCCCCTCCGGAGCGAGGAGCGTCGCGCGGGGATGTGGGAGCGACTGGTCGAAGGCGACGTTGACGTCGTCGCCACCGACCACGCGCCGCACACCGTCGAGGAGAAGGAGACGAATCTGTGGGACGCGCCGAGCGGCGTTCCGGGCGTCGAGACGATGCTTCCCCTCCTGTTGGCGGAGGCGCGGGCGGGGAACGTCACCTACGAACGCGTCCGGGACGTGACCGCCGCGAACGTCGCGGAGATATTCGACCTGCCGCGGAAGGGGCGCGTCGAAGTCGGGCGCGACGCCGACTTGGTCCTCTTCGACCCCGAGGAGACGCGGGAGATTCGCGGCGAGGACCTCCACTCGAAGTGCGAGTGGACGCCGTTCGAGGGGCGGACGGGCGTCTTCCCCGACCTGACGATGGTCCGCGGGAACGTCGTCTACGACGACGGGACGTTCGGCGAGGCGGTCGGACGGAACGTCCGCGAGTAGGCCGAGAGGGCGAACTACCGGCGGGCGCGTCCCGAGTCGGGTGCCGGACTACCGCGAACCGACCCGGGGCGACGCTCAGGTCACGGCGGGGGTGGTCCGGTACTCGTATTTGAACGTCAGGTCAAGAGCGTGCCGAGCGTCGCCGCCGCGAGCATCGCGCCGGCACCGAAGCCGCCGATTCGCGCCATCGCGCGGCGCGAGTCGCGTTCGGTCCAGTCCGAACCGGAGTCGAGTCGTCGCGTCATCTCCTCGAACGCGCGACCGGCGAGCATCGACCCCGACCAGCCGAGAAGGCCGAATCCGAAGACGAGGGCGCCGAGGAGAAACGCCGAGTTCGCGGCCCACGCGATACTCCGGGCGACGCCGCCGGCGAGCGTTCCGAACGCGCCGACGGCGAGGCCGACGACGAACGCGCCGCCGACGATGCGGGCGCGGCGGCGGAGCGAGGTCGGAAATCGAGAGAAGAGAGGGTACGTACGGGACATGGCGGGGTGGTCGAAGCGTCAGTCGATCGCTTCGCGCATCCGCGGGTCGAGTGCGTCGCGCATCCCGTCGCCGAGGAGGTTGAACCCGAGCACCGTCACGGCGAGGAACAGGCCGGGGAAGAACGACCACCACCACTCGCCGGTGAGGAGTCCCTCGTTCACGCCGTTCGCCAACATCAGCCCCCACGACGGCGACCCGGCCTCGGCACCGAAGCCGAGGAACGACAGGGCCGCGAGGTCGATGATAGCGAGGCCGAAGTTGAGCGTGCTCTGCACCGTAATCGGCGCGAGGCAGTTGGGCATCACGTGCCGGACGAGAACGCGGGCGTCCTTCGCGCCGAGGGCGACGGTGGCGTCCACGTACTCGTCTTCGAGCACTTTCAGGGCGGCACCGCGAACGACGCGGGCGAACCGCGGCGTGTAGACGAGCGTGAGTGCGGTCACGGCGCGCCACAGACCGAGGCTGTCCGGGAATATCGCCACGAGCGCCAACGCGAGCAACAGCGACGGGAACGCCAGGAACACGTCCATCGAACGCATGATGACGTTGTCCGTGATATCGCCGTAGTACGCGGCGATGACGCCGAGAGCGACGCCCGCGGTGGTCGAGATACCGACCGTGACCGTCCCGAACTTCAGCGCCAGCCACGACCCGTAGAGGACGCGGCCGAACAGGTCGCGCGCTTGGATGTCGGTGCCGAACGGGTTCTGAGCGGTCGGCGGTCCGAGACTCGGGTTCGTCCCGAACTGCGACTGCTGCAGTTCCGCGAGACTGGGCCCGAAGCCGAATATCGCGCCGAGGCGGGCGTACAGTGCGACTGCGACCATCGCGAGGATGAGGACGATTCCCGCGAGAGCGAGGCGATTCGACAGGAGGTCCGAGAGGAACGGCGACGCGCGCAGACGGCTCACGAGGCCGCGGTGCGTCGGTTCGGCGTTCTCTCCGTGTGTCTGTGTGCTCATTGTTCGATTCGTGGGTCGAGATACGAGTACGTCACGTCGACGCCCAGATTGACGAGCGTAAAGAGGAAGGCGAACACCAGAACCGTGCCCTGCACGACCGGGTAGTCGCCCACCTCGATGGCCTTGACGAGCATCGTTCCGATGCCGCCGATGCCGAACACCGTCTCGGTCAGGACGGCCCCGCCGAGGAGCGTCCCGAACTGGATGCCGATGACGGTGATGACCGGGATGAGAGCGTTCTGGAAGCCGTGCTTCATGATGGTTATCTTCGCGCCCTGCCCCTTCGCGCGGGCGGTCCGCATGTAGTCTTGGCGGATGACTTCGAGCATCGACGACCGCATCATCCGCGAGATGAGGGCCATCCCGTAGATGCCGATGACCGCCGCGGGGAGGAACATGTGCGACGCCGCCGAGAAGAACGCCGCGAAGTTCCCCGTCTGCAGGCCGAAAACCAGCGAATCGACGGTGATGAGACCAGTGTACACCGGCGGGTCGAACTGCGAGGCGATGCGGTTCGACGCCGGAAGCACGTTCAGGAACTGCGCGAAGAGCAGGATGACGAGCGGTCCGCTCCAGTATATCGGGACGCTGATTCCGGTGAGCGCGCCGATACGGGTGACGTGGTCCGTCGCGGTGTCCTGCTTGACGGCGCTTATCACGCCGGTCGGGATGCCGAGCAACACGCCGATGAGTTGCCCGTAAATCGCCAGTTCGAGCGTGACCGGCAGGCGGGCGCGCAGAATCGTCAGGACGGGCGTGCCTCGCTGGATGATGTAGGAGTTACCGAAATCCAGCGTCACGACGTTCAGGAGGAACTCGCCGTACTGGACCCACAGCGGGGCGTTCAGCCCGAGGTCCGACCTGACCTGTGCGACCTGTTCCGCCGTCGCTCGCTGCCCGGCGATGACCCGCGCGGGGTCGCCCGGACTCAGGTGCAGGATGGCGAACACCAACGTCGCCACGCCGAACAGCACCGGCACCAAGAGCAGAATCCGCTTTATGAGAAAGCGCTTGGAGACCATATGAAAAAGTGGCTATCGCGACATTACTTGAGGCTAACGAGGTTGAGGAACGGACCGCTGATGGGAGCGAGCACGAACCCCTCGACCGAGTTAGAGACGCCGCGCAGTTCCTTCGCGTGGTTCAGGAACACCCACGGCGCTTCGTCGTGGGCTATCTGAGCCGCCTGCTTGTACTTCTCCTCGCGCGCCTTCTTGTCGTACGTCGCCTGCGCCTCTTCGACGAGCGACATGTACTCGCGGTTGGCCCACGCGGCGACGTTCATCGTGTTGAACCCTTCCGCGTCGAAGCTGACCCAGTCCTGCCCCTCGGTGAGTGCGTCTTCGGACACCTGCGGGTGCAGCAACGCGTAGAAGAAGTTGTCAGGGTCGGCGTTGTCGGTGTACCATCCGAGGAAACACGCATCGTGCTTCCCGGAGCTGGTGTAGTCGAGGAACGGGTTGAACGACTGCTGGTTGATGTTGACTTCGAGGCCGATCTCCCCGAGGTTCGACTTGACCAACTGCGCCGCCTGAAGCGGCGAAGGGTTGTAGCCGCGGGGGTTCTTGAACGTCGCGAGCTCGAAGCTGAAGCCGTCGCCGTACCCCGCCTCGTCGAGGAGCGACTGCGCCTTTTCGAGGTCCTTCGGGTACGGGTCTATCTCCTCGTTGTAGCCGAGGACGTTGCTCGGGATGGGCTGGCTCGCCTCCTTGGCGATGCCTTGGAAGATGTTGTTGACGAGCGACTTCGTGTCGATGGCGTAGCTGATGGCCTGTCGGACCTTCTTGTCGCGGAAGGCCTCGACTTTCTCCATGTTGAACGCCATGTAACCCGTGTTGATACCCTCTTTCTCGACGAGTTTGGCGTTCGAGGAGTCCTCGACGACCTTCGACGCCTGCGAGCCGATGCCGTCGATGATGTCCGCGCCGCCGCTGTCAAGCGTCTGCGCGCGCGTCGTGTTGCTCTCGACGGTGGTGAACACGACTTCGTCCACCTTCGGCGCCTCTCCCCAGTAGTCCCCGTTCGCGGAGAGTCGGATCTGCTGGTCGGACGTGTCCCACTCTTCGAAGACGAAGGGACCGGTGCCGACGGGGTTGCTCTTCAGGTCGGTTCCGTGCTCCTCGATGGCCTTCTTCGAGAGCACCGAGGAGGCGAACATCGCGAGGTTGCGGAGGAACGGAGCGTACTTCTGGGACAGCTCCATCGTGAGTTTGTAGTCGCCGTCGGCCGTCACCTTGTTCACCCAGTCGCCGAGCGTGAACGGACCGTACGCCGAGGTGTAGGTGCCGCCGGGGTAGTGCTCGTAGTCCGGGTTGGTGAAGCGGTTGAACGTCGCGACGAAGTCCTCGGCGGTGAACTCCTCGCCGTTGTGGAACGTGACGCCCTCGCGGAGCGTGAGCGTCGCCGTCGTCCCTTCGAGGTTCCAGTCGGTCGCCAGCCCGGCCCGGAGTTCGCTCTTCCCGGGTGCGAACATGATGAGCTGGTCGTACATCTGGTTCATGACCTTCGTGTCCTCGCCGCTCGTCGTGTTCTGGGGGTCGAGCGAACCGGAGTCGTTCCCGCGGGCGAACGTCAGCGTCGTCGTGTCGCCGTCCTCGCCGGTTCCGGTGCCGCCTTCCGTTCCTTCGGGGGAGCCGGTTCCCGCCTGGTCGGGATCCGCGGCACAACCCGCGAGCGTCGCGGCCGCCGCGGCGCTTCCAGTCGCCTTCAGAAACGTACGTCTACCTATGTCACGGGGCATATTACCAGACATACGTAGTCGTTACCTAAATGTATCGATGTATTATATGACCAGAAAAGGGGAAGAGTGAGCCGACGTGTACAATACGCCCGCGGGGCAGGTCCGTTATCGGTCGTCGAGGTGGCACGCCGCCGGATGCTCGTCCTCCGAGAGGTGCGGCTCCGACCGTTCGCAGACGCTCTCGAACCGGTCGCGGAGTCGGTCGGCCGCGGTCTCCCACTCGCCGGCGGCGACGGCGTCAAGCGCGGACTCCACGACGGCGCGGTTCTCGCCCGCGAGCGGTTCGGTGAAGAACCGGTCGTAGAGGTGGTCGGCGACGGAGCCCGCGGGGACGCCGCCGTCCGCGGCGGTGGCGGCGGGCGTCTGCTCGGGCGGTTCCCCGCCCGCCCCTTCGGCGGCCGCCTCGCGGGCCGCTTCGAGGTCTATCTTCCGGTCTTCGACGCGTTGGCGGAGGTCCATCACCTCGCGGTAGGCCGCCTGTTCGATGTCGATTTCCGCGGGCGGGATGACCGCCGGACACCGCGTCCGGAAGTGACACCCCGAGGGCGGGTTGATGGGCGACGGCACGTCGCCTTCGAGGATGACGCGGTCGGTGTCCGCCGTCGGGTCGGGGACGGGGATGGCCGACAGGAGCGCCTGCGTGTACGGGTGCCGCGGGTCCTCGAAGAGGTCGCTCGTCGGTGCCGTCTCCACGACTTCGCCGAGGTACATCACGGCGATCCGATCGCAGATGTGGCGGACGACCGAGAGGTCGTGCGCGATGAACAGGTACGTCAGCCCGAACTCCTCCTGCAGGTCTTCCAGCAGGTTGAGAATCTGCGCTTGGACGCTCACGTCGAGCGCGGAGACGGGTTCGTCGCAGACGATGAAGTCGGGGTCGACGGCGAGTGCGCGGGCGATGCCGACTCGCTGACGCTGTCCGCCGGACATCTCGTGCGGGTACCGAGTCCGCTGACTCGGGTCGAGCCCGACGGCTTCGAGAAGTTCGTTCACGCGGCGGCGACGCTGGTCGCGTCGGTTCTCGCCGTCCCGAGGCGACTCCTCCGGGAGGTCGTGTATCTTCAGCGGTTCGGCGATTATCTGGCCGACGGTCATGCGGGGGTCCAGACTGGACATCGGGTCCTGGAAGATCATCTGGAGGTCCCGGCGGCGTTCTCGGAGTTCCGACCCTTCCAGGTCGGTGAGGTCCTCGCCCGCGAAGACGACGCGGCCCTCGGTGGCGTCCAGTAGTCGGAGGATGGTCCGGCCCGTCGTCGATTTACCGCAGCCGGATTCGCCGACGAGGCCCAGCGTCTCGCCCTCGTAGATGGAGAGGTCGACGCCGTCCACCGCCTTCACGCTCCCGCCGTCGAACCCGAGCCACTCGTCGAGGAGGCCGTCGGCGCGCGAGAAGTGCTTCTTCAACCCCTCCGCGCGGAGGAGTTCCTCGCCGATATCGCTCTCGGTGTCGGATAACGCGTCGCCGTCGCCGTACTCGCTCTCGTCGAAGTCCTCGAAGATGCACTTCGCGCGGTGGTCCACGCCGTCGGACCCGTGCTGGAGGTACGGTATCTCTCCGCTGGTACACTCCGCCGTGGCCCACGGACACCGGGGAGCGAAGTGGCATCCGTCGGGCATGTCGATGAGGTCCGGGACGTTCCCCTCGATGGGCGTGAGCCTGTCTTTCTCCTCGGTCGGGATGGACTCCAACAGCGCGTAGGTGTACGGGTGCGAGGGGTTCCGGAATATCTCCTCGACCGGCCCCTCCTCGACGATTTCGCCCGCGTACATCACCGCGACGCGGTCGCACGTCTCGGCGACGACGCCGAGGTCGTGCGTTATCATCAGCATGGACATCCCGAGGTCGTCCTGCAGGTCGTTGATGAGGTCGAGAATCTGCGCCTGGATGGTCACGTCGAGCGCCGTCGTCGGTTCGTCGGCGACGAGCAGTTTCGGGCGACACGCGAGTGCGATCGCGATGAGCACTCGCTGTCGCATTCCGCCCGAGAACTCGTGCGGGTACTCGTCGACGCGCGCGGTGGGTTCGGGGATGCCGACCTCCGAGAGGACCTCCACGGTTCGTTCGACGACCGCCTCGTCGAGTTCGCCGCCGCCGACCTTCGGCAGAATCTCCCGGACCGCGTTCAGCCACGAGTCCTTCTTCCGCCCGCCGTACTGGTGGAGTCGGAGGCTCTCGGCCACTTGCTCGCCCACGGTGAGCGCGGGGTTGAGCGAGGTCATGGGGTCTTGGAATATCATGCTCATCTCGCCGCCCCGAATCGACCGGAGGGCCGATTCCGGCGCGGCGGTGATGTCTATCTCGTCGCCGTCGACGAACTGCGGGTCGCGGTACGTCTCGCGGAGTTCCTCCGCGAGGGAGGGCGACGTGAGCGTCACCTCGCCGCCGACGACTTCGCCGGGGTCGTCCACGAGGCCCATCGCGGAAAGCGCCGTCACGCTCTTTCCGGAGCCGGATTCGCCGACGAGGCCGACCGTCTCGCCTTCGTCGATTTCGAGATCGACGCCGTCTACCGCCTTCACGCGACCTCGTTCGGTCGCGAACTGCGTCCGGAGGTCCGAGATGGAGAGGAGAGGCATTGGCACACAATCTCTGCCTGATTCGCAAATACCTTTGCAATTGTGGAAGTCGGGAGTGGAACACTTTTCCGCCGCGACGGACCAACTGGAGGCATGGACGACCCGAATCCGGAGGAGGAGGCGGCGCATCCGCTCTCCGGCGTGATGCAGTTCTGGGACGACGTCGTCGGGGACGCCGAGGCGACGGCCGAGGAGTACCGCGAGGCGGGGTGGGACGTGGTCGAACTCCACCCGGGCGACGTGACGCCCGTGCCCGCGATGCTCGACGCCGAACCGTCGGCGGAGTACGGGTTGAACGTGCTCGTTCCGGGAGACGAGTTCGACACCGTCGAGGATATCGTCGGGACGGCCGAGTTCGACTCCTACGACGCGTACCGCGCCGAACGCGGCGGAACGGTCTTCCTCGTCGTCGCGATGCTCGCGGAGGAGTCGGGCCGAGCGGTCACTATCCCGATGTACTACCGGACGAAGGAGGCCGCGCCGATGCTCGAACGGGCGGCCGACGCCGGCGAGATGCGGGTCATCGTCCGGCCCCTCTCGAACGACAAGCGCGTCGTCTTCGAACAGCGCGATCCAGATTCGTTGTTCCCCGAAGAGGGCGCGTAGGGCGTCCCTGACCCTCGCTCAGTCGTCGCTCGCGTCGTCGCCCGCCAGTTCCTCCTCGCGGAGTTCCGCGCTGGCCTGCCTGACTTCGCGCATGACGCTGGAGATGCGTTCCTCGGCCTCCAGTTCGTCCTCGACGGAGAGGTCGACGCCCTCGACTTCGAGGAGGAACTTCGCGATCTCGGAGACCTCGTACATCAGTTCGTCGAGTTCCTCGGCCGTGAAGAAGCCCGACATCGCGCCGTAGAGGAACGTCGCGCCGGACTTTCGGACCTTGTCCTCGAACGAGGAGCGGGCTTGGTTGACCGCCTGCGGCGTGTACGTGTCCGTCATGAACGGGACGAGTTCCGGGAGGTTGTTCCCTATCTTCGTCATCTCGACGCCCGTCTCGGTGCGGAAGTCGGCGCAGAGGCGCGCGATGGCCCACTCGCGGGCGGTGACGTACGTCCGGTCGCGCAGGAACTCGTTGACGCGGTCGTACTCCGCGCCGTCCATCTTCTTGAACCGCGCGTACTTCTGCACGTCGCTGGGCGGGGTGTCGGCGGCGCCGCCCGCGGTGGCGTCGTCCGTAGCGTCCGCAGCGTCGGCGGCGTCGGCGTCGCTCCCGTCGTCGGTGCCGGTCTCGGCGTCTCTCGCGTCCGTATCGTCCGCGGCGGCGTCGTCGGCCTTCGCGTTCGCCTCGTCGACGGTCTCCACGGCGTCCGCCGCGTCGCGTTCGGCGGACCGTTCGTCCGCCCCGATTCGACCGTCGTTCGCTTCCGTTCTGGCGTCGTCTCGGCCCCGTTCGGGCGTCGGTTCCGCCTCCTCGTCGCCCGCCGTCCCGGGGGGTGAGGAACTCCGCTCGTCGCCCTCGTTCGCCGGCGTCTCGTCGGCGGGTGTCGGGTTCTCGTCGCTCATACGCGGGGTTCCCCGGCGTCCCGGAAAAGGGTTCCGTCGGCGGGGTCCGCGGCCCGCGGGGGGCTTACGGGCAACTGTTTTCTACCGGCCCCACGACATAGCCTGCCATGAAGGTTCTCTTGGGAATCGGGGGAAGCGACGACTCGGTTCGGGCGTTAGAGGAGACGGTGTCTCGCACCGCGGTCGCGGACGACGACCTGACCATCGCGATCGTGGACAACCCGGCCTCGGACAGATCGAAGGACGAACTGGAGGAGACGGCCCGCCGACTCCTCGAAGAGGAGGGGATCGACGCGGAGATTCGGCGACTCGAAGGCGACCCGGGGAGTCGCCTCATCGGCGTCGCCGAGGAGGAGGGGTTCGAGAAGATCGTCCTCGGGGGGGGCAAGCGGAGTCCGATGGGCAAGATAAACATCGGCGGCATCGCCGAGTTCGTCCTGTTGAACTCCCACGTCACCGTCTCGCTAGTCCGATGACTCCGGAGCGACGCTATCCGGGCGAACCCGCCGGGCCGTTCGAGGCTCCGCCGCGGTCGTTCGAGGACCGCGAGGGCCGGGAGATCGAACTCCGGGCGTACGACGGGTCCGAAGCGGAGTTCGAGGCGCTCGTCTCGATGTACCTCGAATTCGACCCGGCGGACCGGGCGCAGGGCATCCCGCCGGGACAGGAGAGTCGGGTCCGCGACTGGTTGGAGAACATCCTCGACGAGGAGTGTCTGAACGTCGTCGCGTGGGACGGCGAGACGGCCGCCGGGCACGCGACGCTCGTTCCCGACGGCGACGCGTACGAACTCGCCATCTTCGTGCTCCAGGGCTACCAGGAGGCCGGCATCGGGACGAAGCTGATGCGCGTCCTCCTCGGTCACGGATACGAGTCCGGCGTCGAGAAGGTGTGGCTCACCGTCGAACGGTGGAACCGCGCGGCGGTGAGTCTGTACAAGAAGATAGGCTTCGAGACGACCGACTCGGAGAGCTTCGAGCTGGAGATGGCGCTCAGACTCAACGAGAGCGAGTCGTAGGGCCGAACGGCGGCGTTCCCGGCCCGGCGGCGCGCCTCACACCGACAGCACGGGCTGCGTCGCGTACAGCAGGACGTACTCCGCGGCCTTCGCCAACACCTCGCCGGGGTCGCCCGAGATGGGTTCCCGCGGGACGACGACGAAGTCCGCGTCGAGCTCCTCGGCGGTGTCGAGGACGACGCTCCCCGGGTGTCGGATCTTCATCTTCGTCGAGAAACCGTAGGCGACGGAGGTAGCGAGGTCCACCTCGTACTCCGCGGCGATGTCTTTCGTCGTCTGCGTGATGGCCTCGCCGTCGGCCGCCACCTCCTCGTCGTCCACGGCGCCCGTCTCTATCGCGCGGACGACGTCCCCGCCGAGGACGTGAACGGCGTGAACGCCGGCGCCGTACTCGGCGGCGATGGCGCAGGCGCATTCGACGGCGGCGGCGGATTCGTCGCTGCGGTCGACGGGGACGAGGACGAGGTCCACGTCCAGCGGACGGCGGTCGGTCATATCCGCCCATGCGACGGCCGACGGGAAAAAGCCTCACCTCCGCGTCCCAGTAGCGATAACCACGGCTTGGATTTATACCGCCCCCGGATGAAATCTCGCCCATGTTCGACACCATCGTCATCGCGACGGACGGGTCCGAGAGCGTCCGCCGGGCTATCGACGTCGCGTTGGACCTCGCGGACCGGTTCGACGCGGCCGTCCACGTCCTCTACGTCGTCGACGAGAGCGAGGTGGATTCCTCGCCGGAACGACTCCGCGACGAGATGCGCGACGCCCTCGCGGACCGCGGCGAACAGGCCCTCGCGGAGGTGCAAGAGGAGACGGACCGCGAGGTCACCACCGCCGTCGTGGAGGGCCGCCCCGCCGGCGTCATTGGCGACTACGCCCGCGAGAGCGACGCCGACATGGTGGCGATGGGCACCCGCGGCCGCCACGGCGAGAACCGCTTTCTCATCGGCTCCGTCGCCGAACGCGTCGTCCGGACCTGTCCCGTCCCGGTGTTGACCGTCCGCCAACTGGCCGAAGACGAGTCCGCAGACGGACCGGCCGGGACGCCCGAGACGGCCTGAACGCCGGTCGTCGCCGACGCTGACGTCACCGCCGACGGGGCGCGGACGGGGGAGGGTCGAACGGGACCACCGCCGTTTTCACTCCCGGCCCCGTCGCCTCGCGTATGGAAGACGAACTCATCGACAGTTCTCGGCTCTCGCTCTCGCGGAAGTCCCAACTTCCGGGCGCGGGGTTCTTCTACCCCGACTCGCTCGACGAGGACCGCTCCGAGGAGTTGGTGAAGGAGGCCGTCGAGGGCGCCGAAGTCGTCGTCGTCGCCGACACGGACGCCGACGGACTCGGCTGCGTCGCCCTGCTTCGGGAGGCGTACGGCGCGGCACTCGACCCCGAACCGTTCGAGGAGGAGATCGCGGAGCGAATCGAACGGTTGGAGGGGACGGCCGACCCCGAGGACGAAGACGAGGAGGCGGAGGTCGAGGTGCCGGAGGAAGAGGAGGTCGCCCCGGGGTCGGCCGTCGCCCTCGTCGGGTCCGGCCCCTACTCGCTCGAGGACGAGTTCGACAACGTCGCCGAGTACGCCCCGGAGGGCGTCGACGTGTTCGTCTGCGACCTCTGTCCCGACAAGTACGAGTACGTCGAGGAGGAACTCGACCGACTCGTCGAGGCGGCCTCGGAGGTTCGCTGGTTCGACCACCACCAGTGGAAGGACGACGTGGCTGACGCCGTCCGCGACGCGGGCGTCGAACTCGTCGTCGGCGAGTCCGACGAGGAGTGCAGCACCGACGTGACGCTTCGCTCCCTCGACTACGAGTTCGACGACCGGTTCGCCGAACTCGCCGAGGTCACGCGCGACCACGACCTGTGGATACGCGAGGACCCCCGGAGCGACGACTTGGCCGACTACGCCTACTGGGCGGACGCCGAGGAGTACGTCACCGTCGTCGGCGCGCACGGCGCGGACCTGCCGGACGTGGCCGCCGAGTTCGTCGAACTCCGGCGCGTCGAGAAGGAGCAACTCGTCGAACGCGCCGTCTCGCGCGCGGAACTGAAGTCCGTCGGCCCGTGGACCGTCGGCGTCACCTACGGCCGGTGTTCGCAGAACGAGGTGGCCGAGGCGCTTCGAGAGGAGGGCGCGGACGCCGCCGTCGTCGTCAAACCCGCCGGAAGCGCCAGCATCCGCGGCACGGAGAACTTCGAGCTGTGCCACGAAGTCGCAGGACAGGTCAACGGCGGCGGCCACCCGAAGGCGGCGGGGTGTAAACCCGACATCTACGATGACATGCTCGACTACGCCAACCACTGGACGACGCGGGGAAGCGCCGCGAAACGCGTCATCCTCGCGGCGTTCGAGCGAGTCGCGGAGCGGGCGGAACAGGGCGTCTACGACGAGGACGAGGGTGTCGAAACCGACCGCTGAGCCGTCCGACCGGGAATCACAGCGACTTCCTCATGCAGACGGCCGACGCGGGACAGAGCTCTTCGAACTCGGTCGTCCGCCGGATTTCGGCGGGCGCGTCCGCCCGTTCGAGTTCCTCGTACCCCCTGCCGGCGAAGAACACGGCGGCGGTGGTCGTGAGGAGATACAGCGTCCCGACGCCCGCATCTCGGGCCTCCGCTTCGAGTGCGTCGCAGAGCGCCGTCCCGTACCCCTCGCCCCGCGCCGACTCCTCGACGGCGACGGAGCGGAGGAGGCCGGAGTTTTCGTACGTTTCGACGCCGCCGACGCCGAGGGCGTCGCCGTCCGCGTACCCGACGTAGAAGCAGTCCGGCTTCGACCGCACGTCGCGCGACGGCAACCCGTTCGCCTCCAGTAGCGTCTCGACGTACGAGAGGGAGTCTGCCGCCCCTCGGAGCGTCACGGTCGGTCCCTGCATGCGAGAGAGTATCACCCGAAGCGACAAATACGTTGTCCAGGTCGTCGAACTCGTCTACCGCGCCTCGGCGGGTTCGTCCTCGCCGGGTTGGACGCCCGTCTCTCCTTCCTCGCCGACGACCCACCGATCGGAGTAGTCGGTCCCGCAGGTGCAGTGGGCGTAGGCGTGGACCACGTCGCCGCGTTCGTACAGGCCGCCGACGCTCTCGTTCCGTTCCTCGGCGAACGCGAAGATGAACCGCGTCTGGTGGTTCTCGTCGGGTTCGCGGTTCGGGCACTCGCCGCCGCCCAAGTCGCGTTCGACGTGGCTCTTCGTCCCGGTGGCCTGTTGGGCGAACTCCATGGCGTCCATGCCGGTTCCGGCGGCGAACGCGCGGCGGCCGTCGTCGCCGTCCACGACGAGGACGTAGCCGTTCTCCACCTCCTCGCCGAGGTTCGGCAGTTTCCCCTGACTGTCGAGATACTCGTGGGTGAGAAACAGCGCGACGTCGTCGGTGCGTTCGCCCGCGAGGAACTCCTCGAGTTTGCTCATACTGTCTCTGACGCACGGAGGCGTAAAAAGCGCCTGAACTCGGAGACGAACGACCGGACTACCCGTCGCCGCCGAACCTCTCGGCGATGTCCGAGAGCGAGGCGTTCGGCCGCTTCGGAACGGAGTAGACGGTCCGTTTGCCGGGTTCGCGCAGGCCGTAACAGAACCCGGGTTCGAGTTCGTCGAGTTCGACCGCCGACCCGGGGCCGCGACCCGTCTCCGAACACCACTCGGCGAGGCGGTTCTCCCCCTCGCCGGGGTTCCGGGCGAGTCGCTTGTTGTCGTACGCGCCGCGAACGAGACGGCCGGACGCGTCCGCATCGACGCGGGCGTGGTAGTGCCCCCCGCCGACGAGGAGGCGAATCAGGTCGCCCTCCCCGACGTCCGCCCCGTCGGGGAGGCGGAGACAGGGCCGTCGGGTCCCGCCGCTACGCGCGATGTTCGCGCGAAACGTCGTGACCGAGGCGTGGTCGCTGGGGACGCGTTCGGACACGAGTCAGGTCGTTACTCGTCTTCGGCTTCGGCTTCGGCGTCGCCTTCGTCGTCGCCCTCGCCGAGGGCGGCGGCGACGTCGCCGTCCCCGCCGACGACCTTCGCGTTTATCTGTGCGGTCTCCTCGGAGACCTGACGGCCGCGGACGGTGACGCGCTTGCGTTCGCCGTCGCGGTTCGGCTTGTAGCCGACGCCGCCCTCGAGGAGGAGTTCCTTGAGGTTCGGGCCGGCGACGTTGTCTCGCATCGGGCGTCCGGCCTGGTCGGAACCGCCGGTGAGTTCGAGCGTGAAGCCGTCGAGTCCGACGGGTGCGCCGTCTACCTCGTCGCCGATGTCGCGGCCGAGGAATCGGTTCGCGTCCTGTCCGTCGACCTCGAACTGGTAGGTGTTCCCGGTGTCGGGGTCGGAGACGACAACCTTGAAGTCTGCCATGGGTGGAACGAAACGACCGCCGATAAAAAGTACGTCGAAAGCGACTCCGGCCCGCGACGGCGCCGACAGGTCGGAGTTCGGTACACTCACCGCGAGGCACGATAACGATTAACGCACACAAACGCGTACCCGACGGCATGACGGACTCGTTCGACCGGTCGCTGTGGTACGAGTGCGCGCGGTGCGACTTCCAGTCGGAACCCGGCGACCCCACGACCGTCTGTCCGCGGTGCGGAGCGACGATGCGGGCGCTCGACTGAGAGGACGAGGCGGCGTCGAGATACTGATCGCTACCGGGAGTCAGCGTCCGAAAAAATCGGCGTCAGAGCGGGCAGGCGGTGTCACCGGCCGGTCAGCCCTCGATGGGGATCTCGGTTCCGCGGGTCATCTCGCCCTCGATGGGCAGGCGGACTTCGAGGAGGCCGTTGTGGTAGGAGGCTTCGGCCTCCTCGGGGGCGACCCGCTTGGGCAGGCGGAACGACCGGTGGTACGTCTTCTTTCGACTGCGCTCTTCGTCGACGTGTTCGGCCGCGACGGTCAACCGACCGTCGTGCCACCGAAGGTCTATCTCCTCGGGGCCGAACCCCGGCACGTCGATGCTGAGGACGAACGCGTCGTCCTCCTCGTACAGTTCGTACCCCTCGTCGGGTCGGTTGGCGAACGGTCCGTCCAAGAGGGTTCGTCCGGGAAGGTCGAGACCTTGCGTCCAAGACGTGGTCGTCGGGAGCATCGGTCTCACCTCCGAGTTCGGGCGATAATTGCCGCTCGGAGAACTAAAATCTTCTCCGACATTTTGCGCCAAAATACCGAAATAAGGGGTGAGATCCGCCTAGAAGGCAAAAAGGGGGTCCTATATCGGTTTGATTCTCGCGGTCACTCCTCGAAGCCGTCCTCCCACCGGAACGTGCCGTCGCGTTGGACGACGTCGCCGTCCACTTCGAGTCTGGAGTCCTCGCTCACGTCAGTTATCATGTCCGCGTGGACGGCGGAGGAGTTGCCGTCCTCGTCCTCGGGGAGACAGGAGTCGTACGCGCGCCCGACGGCGAGGTGGACGGTGTCGCCCATCTTCTCGTCGAAGAGGATGTTGTCCGTGAAGCGGTCGATGCCGCGGTTCATCCCGATGCCGAGTTCGCCGAGGCGGCGCGCGCCCTCGTCGGTATCGAGGATGTCGCCGAGGGCGTCCTCGCCCGTCTCGGCGGCGTAATCGACCACTTCGCCGCCCTCGAACGTGAGGTGGACGTTTCGCACGCGCGTGCCCGAGAGCGTCATCGGCACGTCGAAGAACACCTCGCCCTCCGGGTCGTACGGCGCGGTGAACACCTCGCCGGAGGGGAGGTTGTGGGAGTCGTAGGCGACGGAGGCGGCGGAGTTGACGGCGGTGCGGCCTTCGATGGACATGGACAGGTCGGTACCGTCGCCCTTCCGGAGTCGAACTTCGCTCCCCTCGTCGAGTACCTCCTTCATCTTCGCCATCTCCTCGGCCAACGCCTCCCAGTCGCGGAGGACGGCGTCGTAGACGAACTCGCGGTACTGTTCGACGGACATCCCGGCCTGTTGGGCCAGCGAACGGGTGGGGTGGACGGTGGACACCCAGTCGGTGTCCAGGCGGGCCTCGCGGACCGCCTCATTCGCGCGGGAGGCGGCCTGTCGCGTCTCGCCCGGCACGTCCGCGGTGGCGAAGGTGTTGCGGCCGCCGCCGAGGAACAGCACCGAGTCGGCGTTCTCGTAGAGGGCGAGTTCGTGGTCTGCGGTCTCGAAGTCGCCGTCGTGGGCGCGGAGGTACGCGCGGGACACCTCGTCGGAGGCGTACGTCGTCACGACGTTCGCGCCGCGTTCGCCCAGTTTCTCGGCGACGGCGACGGCGAGTTCGTGCGCCCCCTCGGCGACGCTGACGACCACGTCGTCGCCGGGTTCGACGCGCGCACTCCAGTCTACGAGAACGTCGGCGTGTTCTCGGATGCGTAGGTCCATACCGGCGAGTCGCCCGCGGCGGAGAAAAAATCTCCTCACTCGGTGAGTTCGAGCAACGCGTCGAACTCCCGGGCGTATGCCGCCAACAGGTTCTCGAACGTGACGACGCCGGCGTACTCGTCGCCGTCGTCCACCACGATTGCCGCCCGGACGTCCCGCCGGGCGAACAGGCGCACGAGGGCCTCACGGTCGGCCGTCTCCCGAACGGTCACCGGGTCCTCGGCGACGAGGTCCCCCACCGACATCTCGCGCACGTCCTCGTCGGCGACGACGGCGCGGCCGATGGTCTCCGGCGTGAGGAGTCCCAGCGGTCGGTGCTCGTCCACGACGACGACGACGTCCGCGTCGCGGGTTCGCATCGCCGCCGCCGCGTCGGCGACCGTCGTCTCCGGTGCCGCGGTCAGCGCGTCCGTGCGTGTCAAATCCCCGAGCATATTGGAGACTACGCTCTGAACGTCCATAGGCGCGACGGGCGTTTCCGGGGCGGGAGCGGAGGCCCGAACGCCGGCGCCTCCCCCGCGAATCGGAACCACTACCTCCCCCGCCGATGGACGGCCACCCATGCAACTGGGCGTCATCGGACTCGGCCGCATGGGTCAGATAGTCGTGAACAGAGTCGTAGAGGCGGGCCACGAAGTCGTCGCCTTCGACCTCAGCGCGGAGGCCGTCGCGACGGCCGCCGACGCGGGAGCGACGCCCGCCGAGAGCGTCGCCGACCTCGCGGACCGCCTCGGCGACGACAAGCGCATATGGCTCATGGTCCCCGCGGGCGAGGCGGTGGACGCGACGCTGGAGGAACTGGCGCCCCACCTCGACGCCGACGACGTGGTCGTGGACGGCGGCAACTCCCACTTCGAGAAGTCGGTCCGCCGCGCCGAGGAGACGGAGGCGGCGTACCTCGACTGCGGCACCTCCGGCGGCCCCGCGGGCGCGGAACTCGGCTTCTCACTCATGGTCGGCGGCCCGCAGTGGGCGTACGAGGAGATGACGCCCGTCTTCGACGCCGTCGCCACCGGCCCCGACGGTCACGACCGGATGGGCCCCGCCGGGTCGGGCCACTACGTGAAGATGGTCCACAACGGCGTCGAGTACGCCCTCATGCAGGCGTACGGCGAGGGCTTCGAACTCCTCGCGAACGGCCGGTACGATTTGGACCTCGAATCCGTCGCGCGGACGTGGAACAACGGCGCGGTCATCCGGTCGTGGCTGTTGGAACTCTGCGAGGAGGCGTTCCGCGAGGAGGGGACCGACCTCGGCGACGTGGCCGACCACGTCTCCGGCGGGTCTACCGGGACGTGGACCGTCCGAGAGGCCCTCGAACAGGAGGTTCCGGTTCCGCTCATCTATCAGTCCCTCGCCGAACGCTTCGGCAGTCGCGACGAGGCGCGGTTCTCCCGCCGTCTGGCGAACCGCCTCCGGTACGGCTTCGGTCGGCACGAAGTCGTGCGCGAGGAGTAGGTCGAAGGGGTCGCTCCGGGAGCGAAGCGAGCGCGTTTTTGGTCCACCGTCAGAGTGAAACCCTGACGAGCCTCGGCTCGCTACGTTCGCCAAGACAGATTTTCACCGATCGAGCCCGCGACGCGGGCGAGCGCAGCGTAAAAGGTGGATCATAATTTCCTTAACCCCCGACTCCGTAGCGCCCCTCATGGTCGAAATCAACCTCGTGGGTCTGGGTCTCGGCGCGACTCTGACGCTCGTCACGGTCGCCCTGCACTTCTCTCGGGGCACCGAGTGGCAGTCCAGCGCCGACATCTCCCAAGAGGTCCTCGAACGTCGGGCGAGTACCGTCCCGGAGACGGACTTCCCCGAACCGATGAACCGGTCCATCGGCGGCGGCGGTGTCGCGGCGGGCGCCGTCGGCGCGGGCGAAGAGGGCGCAGAACTCGAAGACAGCGACGGCGAGGACTCCGGAAGCCCGGCGGACATCCCCGAGGACGAAGTCGAGTACTTCGAGGTGGAGTTCGCCAAGCAGGGCGAAACCGTCGAAGTCGCCAACAACAAGACCGTCCTCGAATCCGGCGAGGACGAGGGATGGGACCTCCCGTACGCCTGCCGGCAGGGCCAGTGCGTCTCCTGCGCCGGCCAGATTACCTCGGGCGGTAACTCCGAGGACTACGTCGTCCACGACGACCAGCAGATGCTCGACGACTCCGAACTCGGCGAGGGGTACACGCTCACCTGCGTCGCCTACCCGCGCGCGGACTTCACCATCGAGACGGGCGAAGCCCCCTAACGCCGGGACGCGATTCCCGAACGACCCCGAGGTTCTCGTTTTTCCGATTCCAACGCCGAACGACCGCCGACCGCGGAGCGTCCGCCGCCGGTCGTCCGCAGCGCGTTTCGATTCGAAACATCCGGCAACCTATTCGACTATCGACGGGTTGAAACTGAATACCGTCGTTCGTACCGTCCAGTGCCCTCCAATCCCGCAACGGGCGGCGGGTCGCTCACCGAGGGCGGCCTGAAGCGCCCGATATTCGCCCTCGCGTGGCCCATCATCGTCACCGAGTTACTGCAGGTCGCGTACAATCTGGCAGACACCGTCTGGCTCGGCCGCCTCTCGACGGACGCCGTCGCCGCCATCAGCCTCGCGTTCCCGCTCATCTTCCTCCTCATCTCCGTCGGCGGCGGGTTCACCGTCGCCGGGAGCACCCTCGTCGCGCAGTACACCGGGGCCGACAGCGAGGCGTCGGCGGGAACCGTCGCCGGGCAGACGCTCGGGTTCATCACCCTCATCGCCGTCGTCGTCGGCGTCCTCGGCTTCTTCGCCACGGACGCCATGCTCTCGGTCCTCCCGAGTTCCCCCGCCACGGCCGCTCAGGTCGTCCCGATGGCCGCCGACTACATGCGCATCTTCTTCCTCGGCCTCCCCGCGCTGTTCGGCTTCTTCGTCTTCTCGGCGCTGATGCGCGGGTACGGCAACACCCGCGCGCCGATGGCCGTCATGTTCGTCAGCGTCCTCGTCAACGTCGTCATCGACCCCGTCTTCATCTTCGGCTTCGAGTCGAACCCGCTGTTCGGGATGCTCGGCGTCCCCGGCGTCGAGACGGCGCTTTTCGCCGCCACCGGCTTCGCGGGGTGGGGCATCGAGGGCGCGGCGTTTGCGACGGTGCTCTCCCGCCTCGTCGCCACGATCATCGGCGTCTACATCATCTTCTACACGAGCGCCGGACCGGACGTCTCGCCGTCCGACTTCCGACCCCGGCCGAAGGTCGTCCGGAAAATCGTCCGCATCGGCGTTCCGAGCGCCGTCGAGCAGTCCGCCACCGCCCTCGGGTTCATCACTCTGACCGCGATGGTCGTCACGTTCGTCCCGGAGGTGTTGGCGGCGTACGGCCTCGGCAACCGCCTCGTCTCTCTGGTCTTCCTCCCGGCGTTGGGACTAGGGCGGGCGACGAACACCATCGTCGGGCAGAACCTCGGGGCCGCGAAGCCCGAACGCGCCGAACGCGCCGTCTGGATGGCGGTGAAAGCCGGGTCGAGCGTGATGATACTCATCGGCGTCGTCGCGTACGTCTTCGCGGAACCCATCGTCGGCGTCTTCATCGGCACAGGGACGGACGCCGCCGCGCGGACCGTCGCGTTCGGGGCGGACTACGTCCGCGTCCGTGCGTTCGAGTTCGGCTTCATCGGCCTCCTGCAGGTCGTTCTCGGCGCGTACCGCGGCGCGGGCAACACGAAGACGGCGCTGGCGTTCTCGCTTTTCGCCCTCTGGCTGGGCCGCATCCCCGTTGTCTACTACCTCTCGTTCGTGCGGGACTTCGGCGAGACGGGCATCTGGATCGGGATGGCCGTCGGCCAGATTCTCGGCGCCGTCGCCGCCGGCCTGTGGTTCACCCGCGGGACGTGGAAAGCGGCCGTCATTGACCACCCGCAGGCGACGAAGGAGTAGCGGCGGCCGACGACGGAGGGACGCGACGCCGAGACTCCTCGACCCGGACGGGGTCGGGGTTTTCATAACCGTTATACTGCGCGATGGTGTACGGATTGCCGAGGGCCCGTAGCTCAGCGGACAGAGTGCTTGGTTCCGGACCAAGATGTCGCGGGTTCAAATCCCGTCGGGTCCGTTCGGCCTTCGGCCTCACTCCCCCGACGGAGTCACGTTCGCTGACGCTCCCGTGACTCCCGTCGGGTCCGCTACTTCTGCGACGAACGGACGTGAGGAACGAAGTCGCGACAGCCGCGGGATTCGAATCGGGGAGCGAACGGCGGCCACCGCAGCCTCTCCCGTTTATCGCCTGAACTGACAGTTCCAGAACATATTGAACTCTCATTGAATTTGTGCAATGATGTGAAAATCATTTATCATATTTCCCGGAGAGGTTGAGTTCATGTCACGTGATTGTAACGACACGTCCGGTTCGCTTCTCGAACGACGCGAATTCGTCGCCGGCGCGGCGGCCGTCGGGGGACTGACGTCGATCGTGTCCGGAGTGGCGGCGGAGCCGATAGAGAGCACCGAACGGAGCGACCGAGCGAAGGTACAGTCGCTCACCTCGCCCGGCGGCGACGTCGAGGTGACGTTCGAGTTGGTCGACGGGACGCCGACGTACGCCGTCACGTACGGCGGTCGGACGGTGGTGGACCGGTCGACGCTCGGACTCGCCTTCCGCGACGCCGCGCCCTTGGACGACTCGTTCGAGGTGACGGGCGTGGAGCGTCACAGCGCCGACGAGACGTGGGAGCCCGTCTGGGGCACGAGCGACTCGATTCGGAACAACTACGAGGAACTGGCCGTCGGCCTCCGGGAGACGGAAGGGTCGAAGCGGTCTCTGAACCTCCTCTTCCGCGCCTACGACGACGGTGCCGCGTTCCGGTACGCGCTGCCCGAACAGGAGAACCTCGGCTCGTTCGTCATCACCGACGAGCGGACGGAGTTCGCGTTCGCCGACGACTACGCGTCGTGGTGGACTCCGGACGACTGGGAGAACTACGAGTACCTGTACGAGGAGACGCCGCTGAGCGAGATCAAGCCGACGCCCGAGAAGGGGTCGGAGGTGGACGGCGCGAACACGCCGGTGACGATGCGCGTCGGCGACGAGGCGTACATGAGCGTCCACGAGGCGGCCCTGACCGACTACGCGGGCATGACGCTCACCCGCGCCGACGGCGACCCGACAACGTTCGAGAGCACGCTCGTCCCGTGGCCCGACGGTGAGTCGAAGGTGAAAGGCGAGGCGCCGCACGTCTCGCCGTGGCGGACGTTCACCCTCGGGTCCGACCCGGGCGCCCTCGTGGAGTCGGACCTCATCGTCAACCTGAACGATCCCAACGAGTTGGACGACACCGACTGGATAGAGCCGCAGAAGTACATGGGCATCTGGTGGGAGATTCACGTCGGCAAGTCGACGTGGGCGCCCGGTCCGGACGTGGGCGCTACGACCGAGAACGCCAAGCGCTACATCGACTTCGCCAGCGAGCACGGCATCTCCTCGCTCCTCGTGGAGGGGTGGAACGTCGGCTGGGAGGGCGGGTTCGACTCGTGGAGCAACCCGCCGCACGAGTTCTCGTTCACCGAGTCGACCGAGCACTACGACCTGCGGGAGGTCGTCGAGTACGGACAGTCGAAGGACCCGAGCGTGAACATCGTCGCGCACAACGAGACCGGGGGCGGCGTCGGCAACTACGAGGACCAACTGGAGGAGGCGTTCTCGCTGTACGAGGACCTCGGTATCCACGCGATAAAGTCCGGCTACGTCAGCGAGGAGGGACTGGACATCGACGGCGAACGCTACCACCACCACGGCCAGCGGATGGTGAACCACTACCGCCACGTGACGAAGAAGGCCGCAGAGCACGAGATCATGCTCAACGTCCACGAACCCATCAAACCGACCGGGGTGCGGCGGACGTACCCCAACCTCATGACCCGCGAGGGCGTGAGCGGACTGGAGTACGAGAACTTCCGGCCGCAGGGGAACCCGCCGTCGCACACGCTCACGCTCCCGTTCACGCGGATGGTGGCCGGACCGCTGGACTACACGCCGGGCATCTTCGACATCCTGTACGAGGAGTACGGCAACACGCGCGTCCACAACACCGTCGCGCGCCAACTCGCTCTCTACCCGATGCTGTTCAGCGGCCTCCAGATGGTCGCCGACATGCCGGAGCACTACGACGACTTGGACACCTTCGAGTTCATCGAGCAGGTTCCGGCGGCGTGGGACGAAACGGTCGCGGGCGCGGCCGAAATCGGCGATTACGCCACCATCGCCCGCCGCAAGGGGGAGGAGTGGTTCGTCGGCACCGGGACGGACGACACCCCGCGCACGCTGTCTGTCTCCCTCGACTTCCTGAAGAGCAATCGGAAGTACGTCGCCGAGGTGTACGCCGACGGCCCCGAGGCCGACTACGAGTCGAACCCCGACGAGGTCGCCTACTACGAGTTCCTCGTCTCGGCCGACGACACCCTCCACGCGTCGATGGTCACCGGCGGCGGGCAGGCCGTCCGTCTCCGTCCCCCCGAAGACGGCGAGCAGTCCGAGATATCAGCGTACGAACCGCCGTCCTACGAGTACGACACGCCCGTCGTCCCCGAGGGGGTGATGGCCGGCGAACCGTTCACCGTCTTCGTCGAGGCGAGCAACGCGGGCGGCATCGTCGGCGGTAAACGGATGACGCTCAGCGTCGACGGCGAGACGGTCGACGAGACGTTCGTCCGCGTCGGCGCCGGAGAGGAGACGCAGGTCGAGTTCCCCCTCCGCCTCTCGGAGACGGGCGACCGCGAGGTGACGATGGACGTCGTCGACGGCGACGCCTCGTTCTCCGAGACGGTGACGGTCACCGAACAGTCGGCGGAGTTCCGGATGCTCTCCTACGAGGGCTTCGAGGTGCCCGACGAGACCACGGTGGGCCGCCAACTGGAGATTCCGGTGACGGTGACCAACACCGGTGACGAGGAGAGCCTGCAGGTGGTCAAACTCACCGTCGACGACGACGTCGTCCGGACGAGCGGAGTCGACCTCGAACCCGGCAAGTCGACGGACCTGACGTTCCTGCACACGTTCGACTCGCCCGGCGAGTACGAGGTAGCCGTGGAGGACCTCGACCCGCAGACGGTGACGGTGAACGTGTTCTGAGTCGCCGACCACGGCTCGGAGCCGACGAGCGTCACCGTTCCGCTCTTCGACCTCCGCCTCGTTAGTCCCGACGTAGATTGCCCACGGTTGTGGACCTGCGGCCGAACCGTGCCACCATGCGCGTGGCAGCGTTCGGTGAACTCACCGGACCGGACGGAGCGAGTCTCATCGACCGACCGACGCCGGATCCCGGACCGGGGGAGGCCGTCGTCGACGTCGAAGCGGACTTCATCAACCGACACGGCCTCTGAATACTGGAGGGTGACCCCGCGATGGTCGACACCGACGACCTGCCGTTCGTCAGCGGGCTCGACGTCGCCGGCGTCGTCCAGTCCGTCCTGACGCTCACGTGACTCCCGTCGGGTCCGTTCGGACTCGCTTCGCTCACTCCTCCGACGTAGTCACGTTCGCTGACGCTCACGTGACTCCCGTCGGGCCCGTGGTGCTCCATCCGGATTCGGATAATACACTGCCGCAAGGACGAGTCCGGCGATAGAGCAGTACTTCGACCTGTGAACGGTCCGCCGCCGGGAGGTTACCGATTCCGAGTACACCGGATGCAACGGTCGTCAAACCGCAGTAGAGGAGCATACACCGTTCTCTTCCCCCGTCGTGGCCGAATGAGAATTCCTATCGACTTTGCACCGATCAGAGCTGCATAAATTCGCGGTAGGAACCGTCTGCAGAGGCGGCATAGATGACGAACTCCTCGGCCTTCTCACCCGGCATTCCGGGTGACCCACGAGGCATTCCCGGAAGTGCAATTCCGGCGATGTCGGGTTTCTCTTCCGCGAGCTTTCCGATAGCTTCCAGCGGGACGTGACCTTCTACGTAATAGTCCCCGATGTCCATAGTATGGCAGCTTTCGACGTCTCGCGGGACGTTGTACTTCTCCTTCGTCTTCGCGAGGTCGGAGGCTTCGACGACTTCGACGCTGCTGTCAGTCGCCGTTTCGAGGTACTTGGTGTACTCGAGGCAGCACGAACAGTTCGGGGCCTTGTATAACGTTGCAGTGTCGAGGGACGATGCAGCGGCGTTTCGGAACCGTTCGGCGTCGTCCCCCGCTCCGAAGTTGGCCGTGGAGTCGCTCCCTCCTAAACAACCGGCGAGGGCACCGATACTCGTGACACCGACCGCGGTGAGGAACGTTCGTCTACTGAATCTAGCGGGCTCTGGGGAGCCTCTGTCGTTTGATTGTCCGGGTGTCTTGTGGTTCATGTACTCTGGAAATGGTTCGGTCGGGTACTACTCGCAGACGGTTGGATACTAGCCGAGGGGCGGGTACTATTCATCGAGTTGCTTCAAGGCGTCCTTCGTTCGTGCATTGAGTTGAGAGAGCAACGTCTGCGCTTCTTCGGGGAGACCGTTCTGTGGTGGTGCGAGCGCTGGCTGCGTATCTACGCTCGGTTCGCCGACGATAACCCTTCCGACCATCGCTCGGTATTCGTGCGGGGTGCAGAAGTAGTCATAGACTCCCCCGTCCTCGAAAGAGCGCTCGAACGTCTTCCCGGGCTCGCTGAACATACCGCTGTCCCAGGGCGATGCGCCTTTCTGGGATCCGTAGCGGTTTGTCAACGTCGGGGTGGTAGGCTGTCGCCGTGTGGGCGCCGCTCTCGTTCGTCCAGGTGACGGTCCCGCCTTGTTCTATCCAGACGATGGACGGACCGAAGTGGTGTCCAGCATCGTTGGACCGCATCGCGACGTCTGCGTGAGCGACCGGCCCCTCGAGACGAGTATCCTCCTCGTGTGTGTGGTCGTGGTCTGACGTCGAGCTACTTTCGTGAGGATCGGAACCGCTAGTGGCGGCACCGAGACAGCCAGCGACACTCAGCATCCCACTCGCTAGCCGGAGGATCGTTCGTCGGTTCGGGTGTGTTCGTCCAGTTCTCATTCAATTACTCGTAGTGGGGGTTGCACGCACATACCCTCAGCGGTGTGATATGTTCTGGAGTACCAGGCTCCTTCGTTACTGGGGAATCCAGGCTCTGGTAGTCGAAGAGCCAATCGAAGGCTCTTCATGACATCCCATCCCGTCCTCCGGTCACGAGAGGGGTCACTTCGGCGGGCGGAGGCGGTAGTAGCGCTTGTTGAGGCCGTACATGTAGCCTTCGCGCATCGCCTTCAGCACCGGGTACGCGACGAGGGCCGCGACGGGCGGCAGGATGAACGTCATATCGAACAGTAGGTCCACGTTCATCGGCACGAGGTTCTTCGCGGAGTAGATGCTGAGAGTCAACGCGAAGGTGACGCCGCCGACCCCGACGGCCGCCCAGAACGGTTGCTCGACCGGCCGTCGCGCACTTCCCTTGTTCAGGAAGGGGACGATGGCGATGGCGCCGACGACGACGATGTTCGCGAGGACGCCGTACATCCGGTCGCCCATCAGCTTCTGCCCGCCGAGGACCGCCATTTCGGGGTTCAGCGGACCGAGCTTCAACAGGCCGAACGACCAGTAGAGGTACCAGTCCGGTAGGATGATGGCCGGCGTGGAACTGGGGTTCGCCGGCGCGCCGATGTGCGGCGGGAGCGTCGCCGCCAGAAACAGGATGATTCCGACGAAGAAACACGCGATAGAGAGGTTGCGGAGTATCTCGTGGGGCCACGTCGGAAAACCCAACACGTCGCGTTCGACGTAGTCGGACTCCCGCCGCAGATCCTCGTCCTCGCGGCGAGAGCGCTCGAAGTACTCGTACGTGAGTCGCGGGAGGCCCTGCGAGCGCTGTTTGCGCTCCCGCCACGTCGGCGTCTCTCCGTCGGGCGCGACGACGCCCGTCCCGTCGGTGCGCGCGTCTTCCTCGGGGGTGTCGTCGGTCATACTCGTTCGAGAGTCGCGGTCGGAGCGAACGAGTTCGCCACCCTCAGGTGGGAGCCTCGACGCGCGGTTCGTCCGCGGCGGACGGTCCGGGAGGCGGGACCCGGAGAGCGCCTTCCGCGACTCCTCGATTCGCTCGTCGCCCGATTGGTGGAGGGCACGGGGCGTCTATCGGGGGATTCGGGCATACTCGACATGACGGTGGGGTGAAATGTAAGCGTTCGCAGGGAAATTTTTCTGTTCGGAATATTACATATTCGCGGTCGAGCGTCTGGGGGTACCGAACGGCGGACCGGTTTCGGCCGTCGAGTCGGTGCGATATACGGAATACTAATGTAAATCGAGCGACCACTTCGCGTCGTGCCGGTCGACGGAATATCCGCCTCGGAACTCGACGACCTGTTCGGGTCCGTCGCCAACGAGCTCCGAATCGCGATTCTCCGGGAACTGTGGGACCAGTACGACGAACCGCTCTCGTTCACGGAACTTCAGTCGCGGGTCGGCGTCCGCGATTCGGGGCAGTTCAACTACCACCTGAGCGTACTCGTCCCGGAGTTCGTTCGGAAGACGGAGAGGGGGTACGTACTCACGCACACGGGGAGACAGACCATCGGCGCGGCCGTCTCAGGGCACTTTTCGACCGAAGACATCGAAGTCGACTCCGTTCCGGCGGGCGAGTGCATGTTCTGCGGCGAAGAGCTGACCGCTCGGTACGAGGGGGGCGACGTCGTCGTCGCCTGCGCGGCGTGTGAGAACCTGATAACGAAGATGCCGGTCCCTCCGGTGACCGTCGCCAACACGCCCCGCGAGGACCTTCCTCGGGTGTTCGGGAGGCACGTTCTGACGCTCGCACACCGGCTGAGTCGGGGGTTCTGTAAGCTCTGCCACGGCCGCGTGGATTCGACGCTCACCGTCCTCTCGGACGAGGAGTCCGTCGCGTATCGCTCGGCGCTCGACGTCAAGTTCGAGTGCCGGGCGTGCGGAGATCGGACGCACCTGAACGCGGGCGCGGTCGTCATGGACCACCCCGCGGTGACGTCGTTCCTGTTCGACTCCGGGATCGACCCGCGGGAGATGTACCCGTGGGAGCTACTACCGCTTCTGGACCCCGAGACGACGATCACGAGCGAAGACCCCCTCGAACTGGAGCTCACCGTTCGCATCGACGACGGAGCGCTGAAACTGACGCTCGACGAGTCCGCGAACGTCGTCGCGTACGAACGGCAGTAGGCCCGGGTACGCGCCCTCGCCCTCCGGACGGTACCGTTCGAGCACCGTTCGCGCGTCGCCCCACGAGACGGGCGGTTCGATGTCGTCGAGGGCGGCGTCGAACCCCGGCAGTCGGCCGCCGTGACGCTCCCGCCACGCCGGACGGCCGAGCACGCGGGCAACATCGCCGAGGTCTGACTCCGGACGGCGATTCGGGCCGGCGATCCGACCGAGACGCCGCCCGACGGGGGTCGCGACCGGCGCAGGAACGGAGACGGCGGCGACTGAGCGCCGACTGTAGAGCCGTCACCCACGGTTATGGGCCTGCGACCGGTGCGTGTACTCATGCGCGTTGCAGCGTTCGGCGAACTCACCGGACCGAACGGAGTGACCCTCACCGACCGACCGACGCCGGACCCCGAACCGGGGGAGGCCGTCGTGGACGTGGAGGCCTGTTCCATCAACCGACACGACCTCTGGATACTGGAGGGCGACTCCGCGATGGTCGATGCCGACGACCTGCCGTTCGTCAGCGGACTGGACGTCGCCGGCGTCGTAGACGAGGTGGGCGAGGGCGTGACCGGCGTCGAGGCGGGGGACCGCGTCGTCCTCTGCCCGAACGAGACCTGCGGCGTCTGCCGGTTCTGCCGAGAGGGGCCGGAGAACCGCTGCGAGAACTTCTCGCTGTACCACGGCGGCCTCGCGGAGGCGGCGCGCGTCGACGCCGACCGCCTGATTCCGCTCCCGGAGTCGGTCTCCGCGGCGGAGGCGGCGGCCCTCCCGACGGCGTACGTGACCGCCTACCACATGCTCCGCCGGGCGGACGTCTCGCCCGCGGACCTCGTGTTCGTCCCCGGCGCGACCGGCGGCGTCGGCGTCGCCAGCGTCCAACTCGCGGACGTTCTCGGGGCGCGGACTATCGGCACCTCCTCCTCGGCGTCGAAACTCGACCGCCTCGACGAACTGGGACTCGACCACGCCGTCGAGGGGACCGACCCCGACGAACTCCGCGAGGCGGTGACGGAAATCGGCCGCCCGGACGCGGTGATGAACCACCTCGGCGGCCCCTACACCGGACTCGGGTTGGACGTGCTCCGCCGCGCCGGCACGATGGTCGTCTGCGGGCGCACCGCGGGCGGCACCTCGGAGATAGACGTCCCCGATCTGTTCCTCGGACAGAAGCGCATCGTCGGGAGTACGATGGGCACGCAGACCGACTTGGAGCGGTTGGTCGAACTCGTCGCCGACGGCGAACTCTCCCCGGAGATAGACGAGACGTACCCGCTGGAGGCGACCGACGACGCCTTCGCCGCGATGCGGGACCGCGAGAGCGTCGGGAAGATACTCGTCACCCCCTGATCGAACCGGCCCGAACCCGCTCTCGAACCGCGTTCCGCCTCCGTCAATAGTCCAATTTTTTCCGTCTCGTGGGAGAGCGTCGGATTCGTCCGGCTTGAGGTAGAGAGGAACGGTTCACCGGAATGTATCCATTACGAGGGCCAGATAGCGCAGATAAGCGAACACTCTAGCATCAGCCTTCGGTTCGTCTCCGTCCGAGAATATCTGGACCTCAGTTCGGTCCATGCGTAGGATACTCCGTTTTATCACCATATTTCACATATACTAAACTCGTAATATTCTCCACGTCAAAAACGAAATAAGTTAGATTAACCTCGGCCGTTCGACGGGTTCTGCGGAACCCGTCCGTACCCTCGCCTCAGTCGAACTGCGGAATCACTTCGTCGGCGAACAGTTCCATCCCGTCGGTGTCCGGGAAGTCCACGAACCAACCTTGGAACTTCGTCACGCCGGCGTCGATGCGCCGTTCGATGGCCTCGGCGCACTCCTCGGGGGTGCCCATGACGAAGAACTCGCGGGCGTCCGCCTCCGTCTCGATGTTCGCTTGGTCCTGATACTCCTCTTCGAACTGGATGGGGAGCATCAGGTCGAGGAGACGGTCGAGTTTCTCCTCGTCGCGGGTGCAGATGACGTGGCCGTCCCACGAGTAGATGATGTCGTCGGGGTCCCTGCCGACCGTCTCGCAGTGGTCCTCGATGACGCTTATCTTGTGCTCCAACGTCTCCACGTCGCCGTTGAACACGTCCGTGTTCCACACGTCGGCGTGCTTGGCGACCAACTTGAGCGTCACGTCCTCGCCCTGTCCGCCGACGAGTATCGGCGGGTGGGGATCCTGCACCGGCGACGGAGAGCAGTACGCGTCCTCGATGTGGTAGTGGTCGCCGTCGAAACTCGCGCCGTCGCTTCCGGCGTCCCACATCCGCTTCATCAGGCGGATGGACTCGTCCAACCGCATCAGTCGCTCGAACCCGCCGCGGTACTCCCACCCGTAGGCGTCGTACTCGGGTTCGTGCCACCCCGCGCCGAGTCCGAGTTCGAGTCGCCCGCCGCTTATCACGTCGAGCGTGGCGGCCATCTTCGCCACCAAGGCGGGGTTCCGGTAGTCGTTACAGAGGACGAGCGAACCGACGTTGATGTCGTCGGTGAAGCCCGCAATCGCGCTCAGGAGCGTCCAACACTCGTACTCGGCGTGGTCGCGGCCGAGCATCAGGTGGTCCGGGGCCCACGCCGCGTCGAAGCCGAGTTCCTCCGCCGTCTCCACGCCCATCTTCGTCGTCTCCCAATCGAGCGTCTCGTAGGACGGCGTGTCGCGGTGGACGGGGTCGGTTCCCGACTCCGGCGCGCCCGCGAACACCGGCACGTTGTACTCGAAGCTGATGTCCGACATGGTCACTCCACGGCGAAGTGCTCGAGCGCTTCGCGGTTGAGTTCCGCGCTCAGACCGACCCCCTCCGGCAGCGGGATAACCCCGCCCTCTGCGTTCGGCGGATGCTGGTAGATGGCGTCGGCGTACGTCGATTCTTTCTCTCCCTGTTGCTCCTTGTACCACTCGGGGATGGGGAAGTACTCCGCCATCGGGGAGTTCGCGGAGGCGGCGATGAAGTGCAGGTGCGGGTTCGTCCCCGAGTGCGGGATTATCGGCACGTCGCGCGCACTCGCCATCGCGTCGACGCGCAGCAGTTCGGTCAACCCACCCATGCGGTGGACGTCGGGTTGGAGGATGTCGACCGCCTCCTTCTCCAGCATTTCCTTGTACCCCCAGCGGGTGAACTCGTGTTCGCCGCCCGAGATGGGCACGTCCGACGACGCGCGGACTTCCGCGTAGCCGTCTAAGTCGTCGGGGATGACGGGCTCTTCAACCCACTCCATGTCGTACTTCTCCAACCGCCCGAGCATCTTCTTCGCGTAGCGGACCGTCCACCCCATGTACGCGTCGCCCGCTATCGCGATATCGTGGCCGACGGCGTCACGCACCGTCTTCACTATCTCCTCGTTCTTCTTCATTCCCTCCCGGCCAGCCTCGGGGCCGTGCTGGAACCGCAGCTTCATTGCGTCGAAGCCCTCTTCGGCGTACTCCAGCGCTTCCCGTTCGAGCGTGTCGAGGTCGACAGGGTGGAGGTTGCTCGCGTACGCGGGAATTTCGTCCTGCACCGGCCCGCCGAGCAACTCGTAGACGGGCTTGTCCGCCTCCTTACCGACAATGTCCCATAGCGCTAAATCTACTGCGCTGATGGCCTCTATCGCCGCGCCCTTCCGCCCGAACGGGATGGTCGCGCGGTACATCATGTCCCACAGTCGCTCTCTCTGTCTCGGGTCTTCGCCGACGACGAGCTTTGAGAGCGTCTCCTCGACGATGGTAGCGATGGCACCGGTCGCCCAGTTGCCGTGCCCGACGCCCGTGATGCCGGCGTCCGTCTCGACTTCGACCACCACGTCGCCGACCGGACCCATCCACTTGCGGCGGGCCTGCGGGTTGTCGCCCTCGGCGTTGTTGTACTCCTCGAACTTACTCATCACGGTGACGAGTGGGAACTCGACGAACTCGCCCCACGACTCGGTGCTGACCTTCGTAACGGAGATGTCGGTGATTTCCATGGATACTACTGGCCGGAAACTCTCTCGGCCCTTGCTCGAATGGACAGAGAACGGAAGTATAAATGTTTGTGCGGCCGCGGCGGCGGGCGCTCTTCCGCTCGGCGGCTCGTCCTAACATATAATACGTCGGCCCCGAATCATGTTTCGAACGCTCCGCCGCCGACGAGCGTTCCGTCTACCAATGAAAGCTATCGTTCAGACCGGACCCGAAGCGGTCGAGGTCCAACAACGCGAGCGCCCGGTACCGAACTCCGAAGAAGTCCTCGTCCGCGTCCACGCCGCGGGACTCTGCGGAAGCGACGCCCACGCCTACCGCTACGAGGGCGGGTACGAGTGGATACCCATCCCGCGCGTCATGGGCCACGAGTACGCGGGCGTCGTCGAGGGCGTCGGCGACGACGTGGAGGACTTCGAAGTCGGAGAGAAAGTCGTCGAGGAGCCGATTCACGACTGCGGCCACTGCTTTCAGTGCAAGAACGGCCAGCCGAACGTCTGCCAGAACTTCTCCATCACCGGCATGCACCGCGACGGAGCGTACACCGAGTACGTGACCGTTCGCCCGGAGCACCTCCACGCCGTCCCCGCGGACGTCCCCCTCGCGCACGCCGCCATAACGGAACCGACGAGTATCGCCGCCCGCGCCGTCCTCGACCGGTCGGTGACGACGCCGGGCGACAACGTCCTCGTCGAGGGGCCGGGGCCGATAGGCGTCCTCACCGCGTGTATCGCCGATTCGCTGGGCGCGAACGTCCTCGTGTCGGGCCTCGGACGCGACACCGACTACCGCCTGCCTCTCCTCGAAGAACTCGGCATCGCGACGCTCAACTTGGACGACGCCGACTTGGAAGCCGAGACGGAGTCGTTCACCGACGGCCTCGGGTTCGACGTGGTGTTCGACACGACTGGTCACAAGTCGGGCGTCGAGACGGCCGCCGAACGCGTCCGGAAGGGCGGACAGATAGTCGTCGTCGGCCTCCCCGGCGAGGAGAGCGCCCTCTTCTTGACACCCCTCGTCCGGAGCGAGGTGGACCTTAACACCTCGTACGGCTCGACGTGGAGGAACTTCGAACAGGCGCTTCGACTCATGGACAACGGCGCGATAGACCCGGCGGCCATCGTGGACGACTCCTACTCCGTGGACGACCCGACGGGCGCGTTCGAGGCGTTTCTGGACTCCGAGACGTGCAAGCCGGTGTTCACGTTCGCGGAGTAACCCGCGCCGCACCTACTTCATCCGGTACACCTCGTCCATCCAGATGTCGTCCTCGCCGTCTTCGAGGATGGGGTCCATCACCTCGTTCCAGTCCGACTGGGCCTTGCTCGACTCCATCACCCGTCGAATCGTCTCTCTGTCTTCGAGCTCCATGTAGCCGAAGACGTGGCCGTCCTTCTCGAAGACGCTGTACGCCTCCAGACCCGCGCCGGAGGTGAGGTACGCCTCCTCCAACGCCTCGGGGACGTTCCGGTGTTTCTCTCGGTACGCTTCTCGCTTCCCATCCGCTATCTCCAGGTGAAACGCGATGCGCTCCATGATATCACATCGCCCGACCCCTACAAATCGATTTCGCCGAGGAATAATTTATGGGACGCCGGAGTGTTCCCTCGAACGATGGTCATAGACAGCCACACGCACGCGTGGGGGCATCCGAGTCGCGACCACCCGTGGGTGAACGGCGACATCGTGGACCTCGTGGAGACGTTCGACGTGGACGCCGTATACACCGCCGAGAAGTTGCTCGACGACATGGACGAGGCGGGCGTGGACGAAGCCGTCGTCGTCGGCTACCCCATCTGCGAGTGGACGGACAACTGGTACACCGTGAAGGCGGCGACGGAGTACGACCGCCTCAGCGGTATCGTGATGGTGGACCAGTTCGCCGACGGCGCGGCCGAGAGACTGCGGGACCTGATGTCGAACGACGGGATACTCGGCTTCCGACTCGGCGCGATCTGCCCGTACGACCGGATGTGGGAGACGTTCGACCCCTCCGTCGAGTGGCTTCGGGAGGCCCGAGAGGAGACGGCGTTTTGGGAGGCCGCCCGCGAGACGGACGCCGCGGTGCAGATACTCGCCCACGTCGAGCAACTCGACCAAGTGGTCGAACTCGTCGAGGCGTACCCCGAATTGACGTACCTGATAGACCACTTCTCGCACGCCGACCCGAACGAGTCCCCCGACGAGTCGGCGTTTGCGCGGTACGCCGAGCTCGCGGAGTACGACACCGTCTACGCGAAGGTGTCGGAGGTTCAACACCGGTCGGAGGAGTCGTTTCCCTACGAGGATATGCACGACCACCTGCGGTGGCTTCTCGAACGGTTCGGCAGGGAACGCCTCGTCTGGGGCGCGGACTATCCGAACGTCAGCGACGAAGCGACGTACGAGGAGTGTCTAACGTGGTTAGAACGGGTGGACGGACTCAGCGACAAGGACAGGAAGTGGCTCACCGGACGGGCCTTCGAACGAGCGACGAAGTAGTCAGACCGTCACCTCTTCTGCGCTGTCCGTATCGCTCGTCTCGGCGTCGAGGCGGCCCTTGATGAGTCGTTCAGTCTCCCTCCGAAGAGGTAGACGTGTTCGGACTCGTTCGAGGGCTGGAGAAGTAAACTGTGGCGGCGCGTCGTCTCCCTCCGGAGACGCGGTTTCCGTCCGGTATTACCCGAGAGCGGATAACACCGCAGAAGGCGACGCAGGGCGGTCGAACGACCCGACGAGAGTGGTTGTCCCCGAAATCCCCCGTCCGATACTGCCAAACATTTATGCCCTCACTGTCAACATATCTCAGTCATGGCCACGACAGACCGACTCCGGGTGAAATCCGCGGGGACGATGTTCGCCGTCGTCGACGCGTTGCAGGAGCTCGACCACCCGAGCGTCGCCGAAGTCGCAGACCGCGTGGGCGTGCCGAAGAGCACGGCCCACGACCACCTGAGCACGTTGGAGGAACTGGACTTCGTCGTCAAGGAGGCGGAGGGGTACCGAATCGGCGCGCGGTTCCTCGAGTACGGGGGGTACGCCCGCGAGAACATGAAGGTGTACCGCGTGGCGCGTCCGGTCGTCAAGCGACTCGCCGAGGAGACGGGCGAACACGCGAACCTGATGATAGAGGAACACGGCCTCGGCGTCTTCCTCTACAAGGCGAAAGGCGAGGACGCCGTCACCCTCGACACCAGACCCGGGATGCGCGTCCCCCTCCAGACGACGGCGCTCGGAAAGACGATTCTCGCGCACATGCCGCGGAGCGAGGTGGAGGAGATTATCGAGGAACACGGGATGCCGAAAGTCACCGAGAAGACGGTCACCGACCCCGACGTCCTGTTCGAGGAACTGGCGGAGGTGAGAGAACGGGGGTACGCGACGGACGACGAGGAACGCGTCGCCGGGATGCGGTGCATCGCCGCGCCGGTGCTGAGTCAGAGCGACGAGGTTCTCGGCGCTGTCAGCGTCTCCGGTCCGATGAGTCGGATGAACGACGAACGTTACCAGGACGACATCCCCCGGAGCGTCAAAAGCGCGGCCAACGTCATCGAAGTCAACATGACGTACTCGTAGCGGTCGGTATTACCGGACGGCCCGGCTGATGCGTTCGTCTCCGCTCTCATCACCTCTCACGTCCGTTTTCTCGAATCAGACCGAGCGTTCGACCGGCATCCGTCCGGCTATCCCGGACACCGTCGGAGGTGGGTCGCCGTTACACTCGTAATCCTGTAACGGCCACGGCGGCGACGCGGGACCGTCCGCCGGCGGATTCGGCCTCTCGTCTCCTCCACAGCCGATCCCAACCGCCACATTGTGCAATTAATATTGTGACTACCGTTCTAGCCATCTCTGTCGATGCCGGGCTTATACCCAGCATCTCGCCTGATATCGGCCGACTAGACTCAACCCATCTCGTCTGCGGCACGAAAATTATCCTCGGTATTAATAACCGAATATCGCGTATAGGTTCATTTCATCGCCTCTACTCTCACTCGTGTCTGAATAGATGGCCATCCATCACAAATAAAATTAATTATACCTACTACTTTAATATCGAGTGTGAACAGCGAACGCTCAGTCGGCGTCGCAGAGGCAGATGGGAGCCCTCGGCGGGAGCGTCACTCCGCGTTCGCCGTCGTGGAATACACCCGCTTTCTGGCGTCGTGGAGGCAGATGTCCTTGCTCACCAGGTCGGCTCGTTCCAACTGGTCGAGGGCGTTTCGGACGGTTCGGGCCGACAGCTGCGTCCGTTCGACGAGTTCGCTCTGAGTCAGCGGCGACTCCCGTTGGAGCAGAACGTACGCGAGCTTCGCACTCGGGGTCAAGTCGCCGAAACCGTTCGCGTTCGATGTCGTGTGAGCCATGGCGGTTGAAACGTGTCTCCTTGAGAGAGCCAGTCGAAGGACGGACGTCACCGCCGAGCGACCCGGTGTCGAGGGCCGCAAAGGGAGCCGTACCGGGCGTCGAGTCGGCGAGTTCCGCGCTCCGTCCGTGCGTACGTTCGGTACGAACTACCGCTACTTATCTATTCCTTGGCACGAGGGTAACCGGGTGACACCGCCGTCACCACACCGAAAGAGAGTCCCGCGTGCGTACGCAGCGCAACGTTTCGGCCGGAAACCGCTGGTCGGATTCGGCGTACGGGTCGGACGGAGAGCGCCCGAACGGTCCGGGATCGGATAGGAGCGGTGGCCGAACACGGGCTGATCTAAGTCTATCGGTAAGCGAGGTTTCCTCGCATTGGTCGCTCGGCTTTGGTCGCGGAGGACGTAGTGAGGAGTCCACATGGTAGACATCTCGGTAGACGCCGACTGGAACTCGCTGTACATCGACGGATCGTGGACCGACTCGGCGGGCGAGGAGACGATAGAGAACGAGGACCCCTCAACGCGCGAGGCGTTCGCGCGCGTCCCCGCGGGCGTAGAAGCCGACGTGGACGCCGCCTACGAGGCGGCCGCCGAGGCGCAGAAGGAGTGGGCGGACGCACCGCCCGCCCGACGGCAACGGGTCGTCCAGGATGCGCTCGGCGTCCTGCAGGAGAACCGCGAGGAGGTCATCGAGCTGCTGGAGTACGAGGCGGGCGGCGGGAAGATCATGGGCGAGACGTCCGTCCAAATCGCCTCCGACCACCTCGGCGAGGCGGCGACGCTCCCCGTCCGGATGAAGGGCGAACACGCCCAGTCGAACGTCCCAGGCAAGGAGAACATCGTCAAGCGAATCCCGAAGGGCGTCGTCACGGTCATCTCGCCGTGGAACTTCCCGCTCAACCTCTCGATGCGCGCCGTCGCGCCCGCCATCGCCACCGGGAACGCGGTGGTGATCAAGCCGGCGACGAACACGCCCATCGTGGGCGGCCTCCTCTTGGCGAAACTGTTCGAGGAGGCGGGCCTCCCCGAAGGCGTCCTCAACGTCGTCACCGGCCACGGGTCCGACATCGGCGACGCCGTCGCCGGCCACCCCGAGAGCGACATGGTGGCGTTCACCGGTTCGACGCCCGTCGGCCGACAGGTGGCCGCCACCGCCGCGGGGAACCTCGCGGTGCAGGCGATGGAACTCGGCGGCAACAACGCCCACGTCGTCACCGACGACGCCGACCTGGACCGCGCCATCGACGGCGCGGTGTTCGGGTCGTTCGTCCACCAGGGGCAGGTGTGCATCTCCATCAACCGCCACGTGGTTCACGAGGACGTCTACGACGAGTACGTCGAGAGGCTGACCGAACGCGCCGAGGAACTCACGGTCGGAAGCGCCCACGACGAGGACACCATCGTCGGCCCCATCATCTCCGAGTCCCAACGCGACGAGATGCTCGGGTACGTCGAGGAGACGGTGGACGCGGGCGCGACGCTGGAAACCGGCGGCGGAATCGCGGAGTTAGACGACGTGGACGACTCCCTCGTCGTCGAACCGACGGTGCTGTCGGGCGTGACCAACGACATGCCCGCCGCGTGTAACGAGCACTTCGGCCCCATCGCGCCGGTCATCCCCTTCTCGGACGTGGACGAGGCGGTCGAAATCGCCAACGGAACCGAGTACGGCCTCTCGGGGTCCGTCCACGCCGGCGACTTCGACACGGCGATGGACATCGCAGACCGGATGCAGACGGGCCACGTCCACATCGACGACCAGCCCATCAACGACGAGGCGCACATCCCCTTCAGCGGTACCGCCGCCTCGGGGATGGGTGGGTACAACAGCGAGACGATGCTCCACGAAGTCACCGAGACGAAGTGGATATCGCTCCAGCGAGAGCCCAGAGACTACCCGTTCTGAAGCGGGCGGGTCGGAGGCGGAAGCGCCGCGCCCTCACTCGACGCCGCCGACGCCGGCGTCGGCGTCCGGCAGGTCGTACGGCGTGGCGTCCAAGCCGAGTTCTTCGAGGGCGGCCGCGAGGTGTTCGTCCTTCGCGTAGTCCGCGCCGTCTTCCTCGCGGAGTCGTTGCGCGGTGGCGAGGACGTCCGCGCGCCGGTCGTCGGGGATGTCGTACTTGTCCGTCGAGAGTTCGATGACGAGGCCGTTGTTGTCCTGCGTGTAGATGGAGTGGAAGATTCCCCGGTCGAAGACGTTGTACCCGCGGCCGGCCTCGTCTAACGCCTCCATCACCTCCTCGTATCGTTCGGGGTCCACGCCGAAACAGAGGTGGTGCACCGCGCCGACGGTGCCGCGTTGGCCGCGGGGGTTCGACGGCCGGTCGCCGACGAAGAACGTCAGGATGCGGCCGTCGCCGGTGTCGAAGAACAGGTGCGTCTGGGAGGGGTCGTCGAGGTTCGGTTGCCGGAGGACAAGCCGCATCCCCAGCAGGTCGCGGTAGAACGCGAGGGTGTCCGCCTCGTTGCTCCCCCAGACGGTGATGTGGTCCGTGCCGGTGGTTCGGAAGGCGCTATCGGGGTACTCCGCCGTCACCGGCGGCGCGTCGTCGCTCATACCTCTCATTCTTCGCCGGTGCGGATAAGGACTCGCGGACGCGGACGCCACCCGGTGACATCGGTGTAATCGCCGGATGCAGTCCCCCTCGCGGACGCCGGTTACGCTCGCGTCCGCGGGTGACGCCGACGCCCCGAACGGGCTTATTGCGCGCCGGGGCGTACGTTCCGAGAGTGCTCTCCGACACACCCGGCGTCCACCACGTCTCGGTCGTCACGGGCGACCCCCAGCGGACGGTGGATTTCTACACCGAGGTTCTCGGTCTTCGGTTCGTCCTCCGGACCGTGAACTTCGAGGACAAGTTCGTCTACCACCTCTACTTCGGCGATAGTGAGGGACGCCCCGGCACCGTCCTCACGACGTTCGCGTACCCCGCGGACGTCGAAGGGCGAAGCGGTCGGCCTGGCATCCCGTCGGTGCAGTTCGCGGTACCGCCGGGTTCGCTCGGCGCGTGGGCCGATCGACTGGCGGAGCGAGATATCGACTCCGAGGGGCCGAGCGAACGCTTCGGCGAACGACTCCTGTCGCTCTCGGACCCCGACGGAACCCGGATCGAACTGGTCGAGGACGACGCGGGCGGAATCGGAGGCGGCGACGACGCCGAGAACGGGAGCGACGGCGGCGACTCGTGGACGGGTTCCGTCCCCGCCGACGCGGCGGTTCGCGGCGTCCGCGGCGTCTCGGTGCGCTCTACGAGTCCGTACGTCACCGCGAGCCTCCTGCAGACGTTCGGGTTCGAACTCGTCGCAGAGGCGGAGGACGCCGTCCGATACCGCCTCCCGGCGGGGCGGGAGTCCGTCGTGGACCTCCGTCTGGACGACGCGCCGTACGGCCGGGAGGGCCGCGGGTCGATACACCACGTCGCCTTCGGCGTCGGGGGCGAGGCCGAACTCCACGAGTGGCGCGAGTTGCTGGCGGACCGGGACTTCGACGTCTCGCGCGTGAAAGATCGGAACTTCTTCCACTCGCTGTACGTCCGCGACCCCGGCGGAATGCTCTTCGAACTCGCCACCGAACGGCCCGGACTCGGCGTGAACGCGACCGACGACGCCCCTGGCGCGTCGCTTCGCCTGCCGTCGTGGTTGGAGGAGGACCGCGAGATGATCCAGTCGCAACTGCCGACGCTCACCTCGCCGGAGGAGAACCGGTGAGCGACGGCGGCCCGCACGACGGCCAACCGATAGAGGTGGCCGGCGCGCCACGGGCGGCGACGACGGCGGCGGTGGTGATGCTCCCCGGGAGAGGCGACTCGCCGCGGCGCTTCCTGCGCCTCGCCGAGGAGTTCCACCACCGCGGCATCGCCTACCTCGCGCCCGAACCGTCCGGGAAGGCGTGGTACCCCGGTCCGATGGACGACCCGCCCGAGGCGAAGGAACCGTGGCTCTCCTCCGCGTTCGGCCTCGTCGCCCGCGCACTCGACGAGGCGACGGAGGCGGGCGCGCCGCCCGAACGGACCGTCCTCCTCGGCTTCTCGCAGGGCGCGTGCGTCGCCGCCGAGTTCGCCGCGGCGCGCCCGCGGCGGTACGGCGGCCTCGCCGTCCTCGCGGGCGGTCTGTTCGGACCCGACCCCGCGGCCCGAGAGTTCGGGGGGTCGCTAGCGGGGACGCCGACGTACCTCGGATGCGGCGACGACGACCCGCGCGTCGCGCCCGAACGGGTCCGCGCGTCGGCGGCGGCGTTCCGACGCCTCGACGCCGACGTGACCGACGAGGTGTCCGCGGGACTCGGCCACGCCATCGGCGACGACCAGATGGCGGCGGTGCGTGGGCTAGTCGGCGGCGTCGCGGGCGAAGCGAGATAACACCGCAGTTCGCCGCCGGACGTTTAGGCAGCGGGCGAGACGTTACCTTACCGTGTCAGAGCGAACGCGACTCACGACGGTGGAGGACGTACACGAGAACGACTCGTGGCTGTTCACCGTCCGAGACGAGTACGGCGAGCGAGACGAAGCGATTCTCCTCCCCTGCGAGGACGGGGTCGAAGCGTGGATAAACCGGTGCATGCACCAACCGCAACGCCTCGACAGGGGGTTCGGGGCGGCCGTCCGCGACGGTGAAGTCGTCTGCCCGAGACACGGGTCGGGGTTCGACACCTGCTCGGGATACTGCGACAACGGAGAGGCCGAAGGGACGACGCTCGTGGACGTGGAAGTCGCCGTCGAGGACGGAGCGGTGTACCTCGACGACCGGAGTTACACCTTCGACCACGAGGGCGGCATCGACGACGAGGACGGCGACGGAGACGACGGGCCGAGTTCGAGTTCGCACATCTCGTTTTGAGCGTCGGGCCGCGGACGCGCCGGGAGGCGGACTCTCGGTCAGTCCGCGCCGGACGCCGAACCGTCGCGCTCCCCGTCGCAGACCTGCGCCTCCTCGACGGCCGAGACGCCGACGAACCTGTCGCGGCGGTACCGGCAGTGCTCGCAGAAGAACTGCGCGTAACCGGCCGACTGTGTGCCACTGAACAGCATCTCCTCGCCGCAGTCCGGGCACCACTCCCGCGGGACGGCGGGCGGACGTTCGATACTCATACACGTCAGAATATGACATAGGCTATCATCCTTTCGGTCCGATTATCACCGAGTGCGACCGGAGCGCGGCGTAACGTATCTATGTTCATAGTTACCACATACCACTATGACGAGAGAGACGCGGTGCCTTCGGTGCAGTACCACGTTCGACTACGACGACGGCGAGTGTCCGTCGTGCGGATGGAGCAGCAGCGAGTTCCGAGAACGCGGACGATACGGTCTCTCGCGGACGACCCACGGCGAACCGGACGCCGACGGGAGTGAGAGGACGGCGACGGGACCGGACGCCGACGGGTGAGAGAGACGGCGACGGGAGTCGTCCCCCACCTCAGTCGTCGCGGGCGAGTTCCTTCCGTCGCGCCTCGTGGAGGGCGTCGCAGACGCCGCCCTGCCCGTCCATGTTGACGCTGGCGAGTCTCGCCCGCCGGTGGACGAGTTCGGCGCGTTCGGGGGGTATCGGGTCGCCCTCTGGCGTCCGGAACACCCTGTCGTCACCGTCGCGAGACTCCGTCTCGCGGGCTGACGAGTTTCGCTCGTCGGCGTCGTCGAACAGACTGACGTCGTCCGCCTTGCGGAGGTACCGGACCAACGGCGCGGAGGGTACTTCGACGCCCACCGACCGGTCCCGGAGGTAGACGGCCATCCGCCCCTCCGACGGCAACGGTTCGAGGTCACCGCGCGTCACCTCGGCCACCTGTTCGTGTCGGAGTCCGGCGTCCAAGAGGGCCTCGACGGCGTCGTACTGCCGGGCGACGCGCGCCTTCGAGTCGAGGGTGGCGCGCACCTCGGCGACGCCGCCCTCCGCGTCGGGGAACGAGTCGGCGAACGACCGCCCGCCGTTGACCCCCTCGTTCACCTCCGTCTCGTGCATGTGTTCCCGCAGGCGGACGGTGCACTCCGCGACGCCCGCCATCGACTCCACGGCGTCGCGGGCGTCACTCGCCATCATCCACGCGAACGCGGGCGAACACCACGCCGTCGGAAGCGTGAACTCGACGATGACGCGCGCGCCCGAGTCGCCGGAGTCGCGAGACGCGGTCTCGCGGTCCGCCGAGGATTCGTCGGCGGACTCGATTCGCACCTCGTCGACGTAGTCGAGTTCGACGATGGAGCGGTCGAGTTCGGGGTCCGTCACCGTGTCGAGTGCCGCGCGGACGGCGTCTCCGGTCGGTGTGTTCGGCGCGCGCCGGGGCGCCGACTCCGCCGTCTCGTCCTCGCTATCGACCGACATCTCAGTCGTCCGCCGAGGCGGTACCGCCCTGTTCGTAGTGCGTCTGGAGGCCGTACTCCTCGGTTATCGCGTCGTCGGCGAACTGCTTTTTCTTCTCCTCGATGTCGATGTCGTACAGTTCGGCGGCGTTGCCGCCCATTATCTTCCGCATGACGCTGGGGGTGAGTTCGACGCCGTACTCGTCTCTCTGTTCCTCCGTGAGTTCGGCGTTCATCACCGTCTCGACCAACCAGTCGGGGTTCCAGAGGGCGTAGTCGCTCCCGAAGAGGATGCGGTCCTCGCCCAACCAGTAGAGCAGTTCGCCCATTATCTCGCCGAACTTCCGCGGGCGATTCTGCGCCATCGGCGCGGCGACGGCGAGTCCGCCGTAGACGTTCGGTTCCTGCGCCGCGATCCAACAGAAGTCGTCGAGTCGCGGCAGGCCGACGTGTTCGACGACGAAGTTCAGTTCCGGGAACGAGGTGGCGGCGTCGTCCACGTCGGCCACGTCGAAGGCGTCGCGGTTCAACGGCCGGATGGTCGGCCCCTTGTGCGGGTGGATGTTGTCGATGCCGAGTTCGACGCACTTCTCTAAGTACTCGAACGCCGCGTCGCTATCGAGTCGCCACCCCTTCGAGTCGTCCATCCACTCGGCGGTGTACAGTTTCACCCCCCGGATGTCGTACTCCTCCTTCTGCCGTTCGAGTTCGCGGAGTCCCTCCTCGCCCTCCCGCGGGTCGAACCGACCGTTGACGATGAATCGCTCGGCGTGGTCCTCGGCGAACGCCGCGTTGTCGTCGACGGTGTTGAACCCCTCCTCGTAGAACTCTTCGAGGTGGGTCGGTTGGAATATGCCCATATCGACCATGCCGTTGCCGAACAGGTCGTCCAACATCCGCTCTTTCGAGTACTTCCGGTACTCTTCGAGCGTCCACTCCCGGTCCGCCGGCGTGAACCCGGTGTGGTAGTCGTAGAAGCAGCGAATGAACTCCTCGCCACCCTCGTGGACGATGTTCTCCTCGCTCGCGTCCCAAAAGTGGATGTGCGAGTCGATGACGAACACGTCGTCTTCGTTCTCCCAGCGTCCTTCTCCGGTGCCTCTGTACATCGTGCTAGTGGTTGACGTGCGTCACGATATAACGATTATGTGTATTAATTATGCATATAAATAACGCAATTACCGACTCGGCTAGGTCTTTTACAAACATTTATTGCAATTACCGTGGCATTTCGTAGCATACCATGCAAGCCGCACGCCTACACGAGTACACGGAGGAGATGGAGAACGCCCTACAGATAGACGAGATAGACAGGCCCGAGGCGACGCGGTCGGACCACATCGTCGTCGAGGTGGAGGGCGCGGGGTGGTGCCAGACGGACAACCACATCATCGAGGGGATGTGGACGGACTACGTGGACCAGGACCTGCCGATGACCCTCGGCCACGAGAACGCCGGGAAGGTGGTCGAGGTCGGACCGGAGGTCAGGACCGTCGAGGAGGGCGACAAGGTCATCTGCCACCCGGTGATGACCTGCGGGGTCTGTCGGCAGTGCCGCCTCGGCAACGACATGTACTGCGTCGACTTGGAGTTCCCCGGCCTGACCACCGACGGCGGGTTCGCCGAGTACCTCCTCACGAACGAACGGGCGGTTATCCCCCTCCCGGACGAGGTGGACACGACGGACATCGCGCCGCACGCCGACGCGGGCATCACGGCGTACCACGCGGTCAAGAAGGCCGCGAACGAACTGAACGCCGGCGACCACGCCGTCGTCATCGGCATCGGCGGACTCGGCCACATCGGCCTGCAGTGCTTGGAGGCGATGACCGCCGCGGAGATTACCGCACTCGACATCAAAGCGGAGGCCCGCGAACTCGCCGCCGACCTCGGCGCACACCACACGCTCGACCCGACGGGGCAGAACGTCGAAGAGGAGATTCTCGCCATCACCGACGGCCGGGGGGCAGAGCAGATAATCGACTTCGTCGGCGCGGACGAGACGACGGCGCTCGGTCCGAAAATCGCCGGCTCCGGCGGCGACCACCACGTCGTCGGCTACGGCGGCCACGTCCACGAACCGTCGCAGACGCTGGTCGACGGGGAGTTCAGTTACGTCGGAACGCTCGTCGGCGAGTACACCGAACTGCAGGAACTGGTCCGGTTGGTCGAACGCGGCGACGTCGAACTCCGAACCTCGCAGTACGACCTCGGGGACATCAACACCGTCGCCGAACGACTCGAACACAACGAAATCGAGGGCCGCGCGGTCATCACGCCGTAACGACCCGCGGCCGTCGAGGCGGTGCGCCGGCGGGACGGACGGACGACCCCCGGGACGGACGACCGACGGCCGCCCGACTCACTCGAAGTTGGCGGACGCCTCGGGGTCGTGAACCGTCTCGGTCTCCTCCTCGTGTTGCAGGACGACGCTGTGGCGCGTGTGGCGCGCGTGCGTCTTCGACCACCGGCGGGCCGGTCCCTCCGAGAGGAACTCCTCGCCCTCCCGGCAGTTCTGACAGTCGGCTACCCACGGCCGTACGTCGTCGGGGAAGTGGCCCGTGTGTCGCATGTGGTCGAGGGCGAACTGTTCGAATGACTGGTTTCCGACCTGCATCTCGTCGAGTTCGTACGCTAACGACCACTCGCGGTCGCAGATGGTACAGGAGACCGTCGGCGCGTCGTCCACGTCCTCGGGCGACGCGCGCGCGTCGAAGTCGTCGTCGGGATTGTCGGACACACCTGCGCGTAGAACGCCCAGCCTCTTTTATCCGACCGCCGACGCCGGCGCTGATACCGACGCCGACACCGGGGACGAGGACAGAAGGCCTGAGGCGCGGCGTGACCGCACCGCTCGGGATGCGGTCGCTCGGAGGTCGGGGTGAAAATCCCTCGTGCGGGACATTCTCGCCTCACGACGCCGTGCCGCGAGATCGAAGAAAGAATTACTGAATGTGGCCTTCGGCGCGCAGTTGCTCTGCGTCTTCGCTCGAATACCGCCACTCGATGTTCGCCTTCTCGTCCTGCCAGGACCACGGTTCGACGAGTACCACGTCGTCCTCGTTTATCCAGTTGCGGTACTTCATCCGACCGGGAATCCGGCCGAGACGAGTTTCGCCGTCCGCGCATCGGACGCGCACGTGGTTTCCACCCAGGTGCTGCGTCACGACGGCGAACATCTCGTCGTCGTTGGGCATTCGGAGGTTCCGACGCCCTGATTCTTCGCTCACATCCCTAGTTGGTAACGTAGACGTTTAACTTGTGGGAGACGAATGGTACCGATTGGCATGTTCGACAGGTCGAATCGAACGCGGCGGCGGATGCGGTGAACGCGGGCGTCAGACGGGGACACCCGCGAGTCGGGAGACGGCGCGGGCGGTGGTGATGCGGAAAATCGAGAGGTCGGTCGCCGCGGGGGGCGACGTTCAGTACCGCGAGGGGAGGAACGCGAGAGCGACGAGCAGAACCGCGACGGAGCCACAGAGGATGACGATTCCCCACAGGCCGTTCTCCTGCGTGTGGAAGGTCGTTATCTCCTCCTCCTGAGCGCGGTAGCTCTCGAAGTTCTGCGTCAACTGGAGCGTCTTGTTGTTCTCGAAGTGCGCCAGGTACGTCTGGTTGCTGAGCGTCACGTTACTACCGCTTGAGACGTCGATGGTGTTCGTCCGCGGGGCCGTCCACGTCACCTCGACGCCGCTTTGGGTCACGTTAGCGACGTTCGTCTGGTTGCCCTGATACTGGAGCGTGTCGCCCTCGGACACCTGTCGCGTCTGCGGGGCGGGGAAGTACTCGCTCGCGGGGACGAGCATCGTGTTCCCGTCCTGATTCTGGACGACGACGTACTCCTCACCGTTCCGCGTCACCGTCTCGTTGTCGGCGTTGGGGTCCTGCTGGAGGATGGTGGTTCGATTGACGTCCTCTCGGAGCGTGAACTGCGAGGGGTCCGACTGGTTGGGGACGAGGACGGTCCAGTTACTGCTTCCGACCGCCACGGAGGTGTTGTTCGACCACGTCTCGGTGTACTCCGCGGACTGTTCGGTGTACGTTATTGTGGCCGACCGCGAGAGGGAGGCGCCGCCGCCGTGGCCGCCGCCCTCCATGCTCGCGGAGAGTTCACTCACGTTGTACGTCTGCCCGTCGACTCGGAACGTGTCGCCCTGCGAGACCGAGTACTTGGGGTTCTGGAACTGTACTTCGGGCGTCTGTGCGGTCGCGATGAGCGAGTACGACGCCGCACCGATGACTAAGAAGAACGCGACGTAGACAGCCGCGGCACGTCGTTGCATAGTTCGAGCATGGGATACGCGGGGTATAACGGTTACCGTTTCGCGGGACTCGCGTTCGAACGCCGTACCAGTTTGCGTCGGATCCGGATACTTAGAATCGAGAATGACTGTCCGCGTTGTTACGACCGACCCGAACCACCGGGGACGGTGGTTCTGTGCCGAGGGCGCGTGTTTCGACGGGTCTCGGGCGCGAACTCCCGAACAGGGCCGATTTCGCTCGTGGTGGCGATTCCGGGGTCGGAGTCGCCGCGCAGGTCCCGGCGGACCGACTGCAGATACCGAGCGTCCTCTTTCCCGTCCTCGCGGGGGTAGCCGTCGGCCCAGCGGGACCCATCGGGCGTCCATCGGCGAGTGAGACGGGAGCCTCCCGGACGGAGTGTTGGTCGCACTCGTCAGCCGAGACGGCGAGTCCCCGGTTCCCGGGTCCCGGGTCCGCCCTCACACTCCGTTGCGGCGACCACCTGGCGTTCGTCGAGCGGCAGGAGGCCGTCCGCGAGGCCATCGAACGCTGTCATCCGGGACTCCGCGGCTGAGTTCGGCTAGCCGTCTCGCGCCCGGTCGAACCGGTCCAACCGAAACAGGTCGATGTCGTGGTCCGTCCCCCCGTCCGTCGCGAGGTCAGCGAGGACTTCGCCGACGGCACTGGCGAACTTGAATCCGTGACCGGAGAAGCCGGCGCCGACCGTGATTCGCGGGTCGTCGGGGAGCGTATCGAGGACGAAGTGGTGGTCCGGCGTGTTCGTGAACATGCAGGTGGCGAGCCGCATCGTCGGCCCCGCGCCGTCGGGGAAGTAGCGCCTCGCGTACGCTCTGAGCATCTCCTCGTCCCCCCGGCGCGGTTCCCGGTCCATCGCGTCGGGGTCCACCTCCTCCCCGAAGTGGTTGAACTTCCCGAACTTGAAGCTGGGCACGTCGTACCGGGGGAAGCCGTAGTAGTGACCGTCGTCCGCGGCGTGGACGAACACCGGAAAGTTCGACGCCTCGAACCGCTCGGGTTCCGTCGGGCGAAGCCACGCGAGCACCTGCCGTTCGGGAACCGCGAGTTCGGTGAGTTCGGGGAGGAGCTTCCGCGCCCACGCGCCCGCGGTGACGACGACGTCGTCCGCCTCGTACGTTCCCTTGTCGGTGGTGACGCGCACCCCGTCGGAGAGGGACGCCAAATCGGCGACGGTCTCTCGGGCGCGAATCTCCGCACCCGCCGCCTGCGCCGCCTCGACGTGCGCGATGATGCACTGTTCGGGGACGAGAAAGCCGCCGTCGGGTTGATACACCGCGCGGTGGTGGTCCGGCAGGTCGTACCCCGGGAACCTGTCGTTCAGTTCGTCCGCCGAGAGCACTTCGTGGTCGATGCCGTGTTCCTCGCAGGACCGCACTGACCCCGCGAACACTTCGCTGTCTTCGGGGCCGGCGTCGATGCCGCCGGTGACGTGCAGCAGTTCTCGCCCCGTCCGGTCCTCCAACTCCCGCCAGAGGTCGTACGCTCGACGGACGAGAGGGACGTACGCGGGGTCCTCGTACTGCGCCTTGCGGATGATGCGCGTCACCCCGTGCGAGGAACCCATCTCGTGCGGAACGTCGTACCGCTCTATCCCGAGGACGTCCAGTCCCCGGTCCGCGAGGTGGAACGCCGTCGCACTCCCCATGCCGCCGACGCCGACGACGATACAGTCGTAGCGGTCTGTCACGGTTCCTACAGCGCGTTCGGTCGCAAAGTAAATTCTCCCGGGGACTCCCTCTCCCGGATTCGGTTCTCGCTGGTGCGTTCGGAGACTGCGAGCAGGACTCCTCGACGAACGGAGCGCGTCGCTCGGACGGTCGGAAAGATACGGAGTTTACTTGGAGCGGAAAATTGGAAGCCAAGGGCCGGATTTGAACCGGCGATGGGCGGCTCTGCAGGCCGCTGCGTTCGGCCGGACTCTGCCACCTTGGCGCAGGTAATCGTATTCCCGTCTCGCGCTTAAGCCTAGCGGTCTTCGGTACGCGAGTCGGTCGGGTGAGGGTGATCTCCGCGACGCTCTCGTGTCTCTGTATCGTCCCGTTCGAAATGACCGAGGCCCACTCTCAGAGAGAGTGGGCCTCGGTATGGAAGTATGAGTGGAGGCGGCGAATCGGATTTCCCAGAGGCTCGCGCACTCCAGTACTGACCGAAACGCGAGTGGGCTTAACTTCCGTGTTCGGGATGGGTACGGGTGTAGCCCCACTGCTGTGGCCGCCTTAACGCCGAGCAACGGAGTCGAACCGTTGTTCACCAATCTCGGTGGTTCTTCTTCGACCGTATGTTCGTGCAATCCAGTTAACGCCTGAACCCGCTTCATCGGGACTGTGGTGGGTCCGATGCAGTATGAGTATGGCTTGGTCTGTTAGTGCTCGCGGGCTGAACGTCTCGTTGCCTCGACGCGTACACCCCGAGTCTATCGAACTCATCTTCTATGAGTGACCTCGGTGGAATCTCTTTTTCATGTGGGTTTCGAGCTTAGATGCGTTCAGCTCTTACCCCGTGTCGCGTAGCTGCCCGGCAACTGCCCTCTCGGACAACCGGTACACCAGCGGCGACCAGACGTAGTTCCTCTCGTACTATACGTCCGTTCACGTCAGATTCCTTAACACCCCCAATAGATAGCAGCCGACCTGTCTCACGACGGTCTAAACCCAGCTCACGACCTCCTTTAATAGGCGAACAACCTCACCCTTGCCTGCTTCTGCACAGGCAGGATGGAGGGAACCGACATCGAGGTAGCAAGCCACCGGGTCGATATGTGCTCTTGCCGGTGACGACTCTGTTATCCCTAAGGTAGCTTTTCTGTCATCTACGGGTCCCATTGAGGAACCTCGTAGGTTCGCTAGACCACGCTTTCGCGTCAGCGACACTCGTTGGGAATGTCACTGTCAGACTTCCGTGTGCTCTTGCGCTCTTCCACGGGTTTCCGACCCGCGTGAGGAAATCTTTGGGCGCGCTCGATATCTTTTCGAGCGCGTACCGCCCCAGTCAAACTGCCCGGCTACCGGTGTCCTCCTCCCGGAGTGAGAGTCGCAGTCGCCGACGGGTAGTATTTCAATGATGACTCGGCGGCCCGCTAGCGCGGGTGCCTGCGTAACGTCTCCTACCTATGCTGCACATCGGAGACCACGTCTCAGCGACAGCCTGCAGTAAAGCTCTATAGGGTCTTCGCTTCCCCTTGGGGGACTCCAGACTCCGCACTGGAACGTACAGTTCACCGGGCCCAACGTTGGGACAGCGACGCTCTCATTGATCCATTCATGCAAGCCGCTACTGAAGCGGCAAGGTACTACGCTACCTTAAGAGGGTCATAGTTACCCCCGCCGTTGACGGGTCCTTCGTCCTCTTGTACGAGGTGTTCAGATACCCGCACTGGGCAGGATTCAGTGACCGTACGAGTCCTTGCGGATTTGCGGTCACCTGTGTTGTTACTAGACAGTTGGAGCGTCCGAGTCACTGCGACCTGCTCGGTCAGGAGCAGGCATCCCTTATCGCGAACTTACGGGACTAATTTGCCGAATTCCCTAACGTCGGTTGATCCCGACAGGCCTTGGCTTTCTCCGCCTGAGCACCTGTGTCGGATCTCGGTACGAATACCATGCTCGTCTTTTCACGGGCTCTAGGTACCGTCAACTTGCGCTATCCCGCGCTTCGTTCGCTTCGTGCCGTTACGGCATCCACGAACTTCCGCGGTTCGACCGGGCGAAGGCCCGGCTTGACGTTTCCCAAAGCGTCGACTTTCACTGCATGGTAGCACTGGAATATTAACCAGTTTCCCTTTTGTCCTGCTCGAATTACGACAGGACTTAGGATCGGCTAACCCTCGGCTGAGTGGCAGTGCCGAGGAACCCTTGCTCTTGAGGCCGTCGGGGTTCACACCCGACTATCGCTGCTACTGTGACCAGGATTTTCGTTACTGCGCGGTCCACTCGAACTCTCGCCCGAGCTTCCACCCGCACAGAATGCCAGCCTACTAGGTCAGACGTATTGTCTGCTGCTAGGTCTCGGTGGTGGATTTGAGCCCCGATCATTTTCGGCGCCCCGAACCTCGGCCGGTAAGCTGTTACGCTTTTCTTAGAGGGTAGCTGCTTCTAAGCTCACCTCCCGGCTGTTTAGGGCTCGGGACAACCTTCGGTCGCACTTAATCCACACTTGGGGACCTTAACCCAGCTCTGGGTTGTCTCCCTCACGGACCACAAGCTTACCCCGCAGTCCGGACTCCCAGCTTCGACGGCGTGTGCAAGTTCGGAGTTCGACAGGGTGGCCGACTCCTCTCGGAGGCGGGTCACCCAATCGGTCGCTCTACCTCGCACACTACCTCTGCTGAGGTCATGCTTCGACATGTTTCGGCTGGAACCAGCTGTTGCCGAGTTCGATGGGCCTTTCACCCCTACGCGCAGGTCACGGGAGGGTATTGTAGGACACCAACCCTAACGGACCTCCACGCACCTTTCGGCACGCTTCGTCCTGCCCCCGCGTAGATCACTCGGTTTCGGGTCGCACCCGATTGACTCCCCGCCTTTGAGGACGGCGGCCCTCGTCTTCAGAAGAAGACTGCGGCCATGTCGGTTTCCCTGCGCCTTCCCGGATGATCCGGTTAGACTTGCCAATCAAGTGCACTCCCTGGTTCGTTTTTCAAAACGTACGACGGGACACCGGCTTCCTTCAATTCCTACTGCACTCTCGCGAGTGGGTCGTTTTCTGAGGGACCTTGTATGCCTCGTCGCTCTATCGCCAGCTGATTTCAGGCCCTATTGCACCGCCCTGTTCGGGGTGCTTTTCAGCGTTCGCTCACGCTACTTGTTCGCTATCGGTCTCGAGGAGTGTTTAGTCTTCGCAGTCGATGCCTGCGAGATTCACAAGGGATATCCAACCCCTGCTACTCTGGAGCAACCTCGGGCTTTCGCGGACACGATACGGGGTTGTCACCCTGTATCACGCTCTGTTCCAAGAGACTTCTCGTGTCGTTGAAAGCCGTTATAGGATGTCCGTACACCACATGTCCTTGCGGATTCGGTTTGGACTGTGTCGCGTTCACTCGCCGTTAGTAACGACATCGCGGATTGCTTTCTGTTCCTGCTCCTACTAAGATGTTTCAATTCGGAGCGTTCCCCATTGCGCGCGGCAATTGCGGTGGAGATTCTCATTCGGAGATCCTCAGTTCTTTCCCTCCATGCGGGTCCCTGAGGCTTATCGCAGCTTGGCACGTCCTTCGTCGGCTCTCGAGCCGAGCCATTCACCAGCTGGCACAGTAGCCAGTTGTGTTTCGGACGTCCACTATCCCGATGAAACGGGTTCAGTGGGCGTCTGGATTGCACGTACATACGGTCGTCATCGAACTCCCCCAGGTGCGGCCCGGGGGGCTCGTCGAACCCTTCCTATCCGCGCTCTCGCGGGATAGTGCATCAGTTCTTTCGGGATTAACACTCAGTCCGTGCCCACACTTAAGGGACACGGATTGAGGTCAATCCTGAGATGGACCCGCTGGGATTTGAACCCAGGGCTTCCTCCTTGCAAAGGAGGCGCTCTACCACTGAGCTACGGGCCCGGTTAGCCTTGGTAGTTCTAAGGTGCCCGATTGGCGAGTGTCGAATGGCCACGGTGGACCAAGCGGGTGTGGGCCTGGCGCGACGGCCAGGTCCCGTGCGTTAGGAGGTGATCCAGCCGCAGATTCCCCTACGGCTACCTTGTTACGACTTAAGCCCCCTTGCGAAGCCCAGATTCGACCATCTTGCGATGGCCTCATCCGGACCTCACTCGGGTGCTTTGACGGGCGGTGTGTGCAAGGAGCAGGGACGTATTCACCGCACTCTTGTGAAGTGCGATTACTACCGAATCCAGCTTCATGAGGGCGAGTTTCAGCCCTCAATCCGAACTACGACCGAGTTTAGGAGATTAGCGTCCTCTTTCGAGGTAGCAACCCATTGTCTCGACCATTGTAGCCCGCGTGTAGCCCAGCCCATTCGGGGCATACTGACCTACCGTTGCCCGTTCCTTCCTCCGCTTTGGCAGCGGCAGTCCTCCTAATGTACCCAACCAGTCGAAACTGTTGCTGGCAATTAGGAGTGCGGGTCTCGCTCGTTGCCTGACTTAACAGGACGCCTCACGGTACGAGCTGACGGCGGCCATGCACCTCCTCTCTACAGCTCGTGACAAGGTCATCAACCTGGTCGTCATTACTGTAGTCGGGGCTGGTGAGATGTCCGGCGTTGAGTCCAATTAAACCGCAGGCTCCTCCGGTTGTAGTGCTCCCCCGCCAATTCCTTTAAGTTTCATCCTTGCGGACGTACTTCCCAGGCGGTTCGCTTCTCGGCTTCCCTACGGCACAGCACAGGCTCGTAGCCTGTGCCACACCTAGCGAACATCGTTTACAGCTAGGACTACCCGGGTATCTAATCCGGTTCGAGACCCTAGCTTTCGTCCCTCACTGTCGGATCCGTCTTCTCGAGGTGCTTTCGCCATCGGTGGTCCGTCCAGGATTACAGGATTTCACTCCTACCCCAGACGTACCCCTCGAGCCTTCCGGTCCCAAGCCAAGGAGTTTCCGCCGGACGCCCATCCGTTGAGCGGATGGATTTCCCGACAGACTTGCTTGGCCAGCTACGGACGCTTTAGGCCCAATAAAATCGGTCATCACTCGGGCTGCCGGTATTACCGCGGCGGCTGGCACCGGTCTTGCCCAGCCCTTATTCCTGTACCTTCCTACGGTACAGAAAAGCGAGGACTATATGCCCTCGCACTCGGAGTCCCCTTATCGCACTTGCGTGCAGTGTAAAGGTTTCGCGCCTGCTGCGCCCCGTAGGGCCCGGAATCTTGTCTCAGATTCCGTCTCCGGGCTCTTGCTCTCACAACCCGTACCGATTATCGGCACGGTGGGCCGTTACCCCACCGTCTACCTAATCGACCGCAGCCGCATCCTGCAGCGTCGGAACCTTTCCAGTTCCCGGCACTCCAGCCTGGGAACCTTATGAAGTATTGGCCTCAGTTTCCCGAGGATATCCTTCTCTGCAGGGTAGCTTGACCACGTGTTACTGAGCTATTTGCCGCGAGTCTGAACTCGCACGACTAGCATGGCTAAATCGGACTCCGATAGCAATGACCTCCGGCAGGATCAACCGGAATGTTCCTGGCCCAGAGGGCCAGGGGGTGGCGGGATTTCGCTCTCAGAGAGAGCGGAATCACCAATATTGCTTGGTCCGTTGTGGTATTCGACGACACCAATCGGGTGTCACCGAACTACCAAGGCTAACATCAGATTCCATCTGTACGGCGGACCGCAGGGGTGGAATCCTCATGTCTTTCGGACTTCAGGGTAGGACGTTCGAGGCCTTAAGGGCCTCGGTTCGTCCTGGGTTCCCGGCCGAAGCCGGGAGGGTGGTGAAGTCCGATTGCGGACGGGGTTGAACCGCCCGCGATCGCGGTGTGTCGTTCGCATTATTCCGAAATGCCTTCGACCACTTAAGGCCGTCGTCTCGGATTGTCCGTGAGTGCGAGTCGCACTCGGGAGATCCGAGTCGATGCCGTGGTGGGTTGGGCGTTCGGACGGTGGCGGCCCGAGGGCGTCCCGGGCTGCCTCTGCGTATTTCTACGAATGCCCCGGTTACATAAAAGGCCGTCGAACCGAACCCGCATCGTCATGCGGTTTCATATCTCGGCCGGCGATAAATGATGTGGCAGCGTCCCGACGCTCCGGAACGCCGCCGCTGGCGGTATCGAAATGTCGCGCGGTAGGAGGCCGGTCGGTCATCCCGCGCGTCTCGCGTTCGGTCTGACCGGGTGTTGGCCGCGCGTGTCGAGGTGGCGGCGGCAGACGGATAGCCGTATCGGAGCGACCGCGACTACCGGAGGCGCGCACGCTCACGTACGCAAAGAAAACCGTCAGTCAGAACGTCCGGCCGAAACTACTCTTCGAGGTGCTTGATCCCCTGTTTTGAGACGTTACCTTTCGTGATGTCGCCTTCCATCCACCCCGGTTTGTCGTCGGGTGCTTCGTCGGACCACGCCCACGCGTCGAAGATGTGGACCTTGTCGGTTCCCTTCTCGCGGAGGCGAATCTCCGTCGCGTTGGACTTCGCCTCCTCCTCGGAGCCGTGTGGTTCGAGTCGTCGCGCGGCCTTGAGTGCGGCCTGGCGGGGCATGCTGCCGGAGAACACGCTCGACTCTGTACCGTCCTCCTCGCGCATCACGAAATTCCGCTTACCGTCCTCGCGTACCATGGTTTTACTCCTCCATGGCAACCGAACACATGGTCCGGCTTAAATATATCGGCAAAATGAGCGTCCCGCGGCGGGATAGTTATAAACCCACCCCCCCGAGAGAGGCGAGGCGAGCATCCGTTCGAAATCGACGGGCCCCCGCGCCGTCTTCCGTTCGGCCGCCCGGCCTGAAAGCGCGTAGACAACACTTATGTATATCCTACGGCGAACCTTCGACTAGACACCCCCGATGGTTCGGAAAAAGAAGCTCAGCCCGAGTGGCGCGAAAGACGAGAACGGTGAGTACCACAACGTCCACGTGAACCTTCACGAGGACGAACTCGCCGTCGCGGGCATGGAGATCGGTGACGAGGTGTTCGTTCGCGTCCGAGACGGCAAGATAATCATCCAGAAGGCCGACCCCGACGAAGTCGAGCACGACTTCTGACCGCGATGACTCGGACGCAGACGCGACCGTCCCGAACTCGACCCCGGGCGACCGGCGCGGGTGGGAGCCGATGATTCGGGGCGCGTACGCCGCACTCAAACCTGTTCTTTTCTCGCTTCCGCCCGAGACGGCGCACGGCGCGGTCCACGGCGCGCTTCGAACGGTACAGCACACGCCCGTCGAGGACGCACTCCGCCGACGTCTCCGCGTCGAGGACGAGAGACTCGCGACCGACGCCTTCGGTCTCTCGTTCGACAACCCGGTGGGCGTCGCCGCGGGGTTCGACAAGAACGCGGAGGTGCCCGTCGCCCTCTCGGCTCTCGGCTTTGGCCACGTCGAAGTCGGCGGCGTCACCGCGGAGAGACAGCCCGGAAACCCGCGGCCCCGGATGTTCCGACTCCCCGAGGACGGGGCCATCATCAACCGCATGGGCCTCAACAACGAGGGTGCCGACCGGGTCGGCGAACGCCTCGCGTCGGGGCCGACGCCCGACGTGCCCGTCGGCGTCAACGTCGCCCTCTCGGAATCGACGCCCTCCGAGGAGGCCCCCGAGGACTACCGCCACACCTACGAGCAGGTCGCCGACGGCGCGGACTACCTCGCCGTCAACGTCTCCTGTCCCAACAGCGAGGGGATGCGCAACCTCCAGAACCGCGACTCGATGGAGGCCATCCTCGAAGCCCTCGTCGACGCGGGCGCGTCGCCCTTGCTGGTGAAAGTTTCCCCGGACCTCCCCGAACCCGCCGTCGAGGACGCCCTCGAAGTCGTGGACGAACTCGACTTGGACGGCGTCATCGCCACGAACACGACGACGGACCGCCCCGAGGGCCTCCGCAACCCCAACAGGGTCGAACGGGGCGGCCTCTCGGGCAAACCCATCGAGTCGCGGGCGACGGACCTCGTTCGGTTCATCGCCGAGCGAACCGACGTGCCGGTCGTCGGCGTCGGCGGCGTCTCCGACGCCGAGGGCGCGTACGCGAAGATTCGCGCCGGGGCGAGCCTCGTGCAGTTGTACACCGGCCTCGTCTTCGAGGGGCCGACCCTCGCGCGCGACATCAACGAGGGCTTGCTCGAACTACTCGAACGCGACGGGTTCGACTCGATAGACGAGGCCGTCGGCGCGGACCGCTGAGACGGACGCACCGTTTCGACGCGGCTATCCGCGCGAACGAAAAGAGAGCGCGACCGACGCCTCAGTCGCGGACGACGATGGGCGTCTCGCCCGCCTCGACCATCTCGCCCTCGCCGGAGTAGCGCCGTTCCTCGTTCACCTCGAACATCTCCGCGTCGAGTTCGACGCCCGCGGCGCGGAGCGTTCCGTTTTCGACGTCGTAGTCGCCCTGCGCGATGGCCGACTCGATGTCGGAGACCTGACTCCCGAACTCGGGGCCGACGAGCGAGTAATCGAGGTCGACGCCCGTGACGACGGACTCTATCTCGGGCCGGTCGTCGAACGCCTCCAGCGTCTCGACGTGCATCACGCGGCGGATGTCCTCCTCGAAGCCGGCGATGTCGCCGTACACCTCCACGGTGTCCAAGTCGGCGTTCATCGACAGTTGGTTGTCGCTCTTGTACTTCCGAAGCGCGCCGACGACGTCCATCGCCGTCTCGCCCGCCGCGACGTCGGCGTCGAGTCCGAGCGGTTCGGGCCACGAGGCGCGGTGGACGCTCGACTCGGCGTCGTGCATGTCGCGCCACAGTTCCTCCGCGGCGTGCGCGAGGATGGGCGCGAACAGCTTGACGAAGCGGCGGTGCGCCGTTTCGAGCGTGTACGCCGCGGAGTCGTCGCCGCCGTCGCGGACTCGCTGTTTCGCGATTTCGAGGTAGTCGTCGCAGAACGTGTGCCAGAAGAAGCTCCGAACCCGGTCGCGGGCCTTCGAGAACTCCCGGTTCTCCAACTTCTCGGTGACGAACTCGATCTCCCTGTCGAGCGACGCCAACAGCCAGCGGTCTATCTCGCGCAGGTCGTCGTGGTCGAACTCCTCGGGCGCGTCCTCGGTGAGACTCTCGACGAGTTTCGAGGCGTTCCACAGCTTCCGCAGGAGTTTCTCCCCGGCGCGGAGGCCCTTCTCGGAGTACGGCAGGTCGTCGCCGACGGCGCTTCCGGCGGCCCAGTAGCGCGCGGCGTCGACGGGGTACTTCGAGACGACTTCGTCGGGGGCGACGATGTTCCCCTTCGACTTCGACATCTTCTCGCGGTTCTGGTCCAGCACCATCCCGTTTATCATCACGCTGTCGAACGGCACCTCGCCGGTGTGCTCGTAGCACTTGACGACGGTGTGGAACAGCCAGAAAGAGATGATGTCGTGGCCCTGCGGGCGGACGTCGAACGGGTACAGTTGCGGTCGCTCTATCTCCATCTCCTCGCCGTTCCAGTCCCACCCGGCGTTGATGAGGGGCGTCAAAGAGGAGGTGGCCCACGTGTCGAACACGTCGTCCTCGGGGACGAGCTCGTCGTGACCGCACTCGGGGCAGGTGTCGACCGGCGGGTCGTCAGAGAGGGGGTCCACCGGCAGGTCCTCGCGGTCGGCGACGACGACGTGTTCGCACTCACCGCAGTACCAGACGGGGAACGGGATGCCCGAGGAACGCTGTCGGGAGATGGACCAGTCCCACTGGAGGCCCTCGATCCAGTTTTTGTACCGCGTGAACATCTTCTCAGGGTACCAGTCCATCTGCCGCCCCGCTTCGAGGTACTCGTCGGTCTTGTCGAGCAGTTCGATGTACCACTGGTCTTTGACGAGGAACTCGACGGGCGTGCCGCAGCGTTCGTGGACGTTCACCGTGTGGGTGATGGCGCGGCGGTCGAGGAGCGACCCCTCCTCCCCTAAGTCCGCGACGATCTCCTCGCGGGCCTCCTCCGAGGAGAGACCGGCGTACTCGCCCGCCACGTCGGTCAGCGTGCCGGACTCGTCGATGGCGATGCGGAGGTCCAGGTCGTGTGCTTGGTACCACTCGATGTCGGTCTGGTCGCCGAAGGTACAGCACATGACGATGCCGGACCCCGTCTCCATGTCCACGCGTTCGTCGGCGATGACGGGCACCTCCTGCCCGAACAGCGGAATCTCGGCCGTCTCGCCGACGAGGTACTGGTTCTCGTCGTCGTCGGGGTGGACGAAGACGGCGACGCAGGCGGGGAGCAGTTCTGGACGCGTCGTGGAGATGACGAACGACTCGTCGGACCCGGCGACGCCGAACTCGATGTCGTGGAAGTGGCTGTCCCGTTCGTCGTCCTCGGTTTCGACCTGCGAGATGGCCGTCTCGCACTCGGGACACCAGATGGCGGGCGCGCGCTGGCGGTACTCCCGCCCCTGGTCGTACAGGTCGATGAACGACAGCTGCGAGATGCGCTGAACCTCCGGCGAGATGGTCTGGTACGTCTCGTCCCAGTCGATGGAGATGCCGAGGCTCTGCATCTTCTCGGTGAACTCTGCCTCGTACTCCTGACAGACTTCCCGGCACATCTTCTGGAACTCCCGACGCTCGTAATCTTGGTGTCGAACGTCGAGTTCGTCCTCGGTGAGTCGCTCCGAGGCGATGCCGTTGTCGTCGTATCCGAACGGGAAGAACACGTCGTTCCCGCGCATGCGGTTGAACCGCGCGACGAAGTCCTGCAGGGTGAAGCCGTATACGTGGCCCCAGTGCAGACTCCCGGACACCGTCGGCGGCGGCGAGTCGATGGAGAAGGCGGTGTTCGGGTCTACCGACTCGCCGCGGTACGCGTACGTGTCCTCGTCGACCCACCTATCCTGCCACTTCGCCTCGACGGCCTCCGGGTCGTATTCTCCGCTCGGCATTATCGGTCGAATCTACTGCGTGGACCGCTGTTAAACAACTCGGTTGTGGGACACGGAGCGACGCGAAACCGCGCTCTCGCAGGCGGCGCGCCCCCCTCCGTCGCCCGCCCGGATCTGTCCGACCGCGTGAACTCGTCGTTATCTCTCGCGCACGCGTACCGGACGGTATGCAGGGCATCCGATGGGTACAGATGAGCGTCGACGAACGGAACGCGTTCCTCGGACGCGGCGGCACGGGCGTCATCGCCTTCGCGGAGGGACTCGAAGCGCCTCCGTTCACGATTCCCGTCTCCTACGGCTACGACGCCGAGGACGAGAGCTTCTACTATCGACTCGCGTTTCCGCCGAGCAACGCGAAGTCGGGCGTCGTCGAAAGACAGGTTACCTTCGTCGCCTACGGCGAAACCGAGGCGGGGTGGCAGAGCGTCGTCGCGGCCGGAAGGCTGGAGGACCTGAGCGGCGCACCGTACGAGTCCAGCGCCGTCCAGAAGTTGTGGGCAGTGCAGATTCCCGACGTGGACATATTCGACCGGCCGAGAGAGGAGATACCGTTCAGGGAGTACCGACTCGTCCCCGAGCGAATCACCGGCAGGAAGGAAGTCAAAAGGGAGGTGTGAGGGGTGTTACCGTAGCGCGTTCAGGTCGAACTCAAACGCGGCGACGGGCAGTTCCAGGTCGTGTTCGACGAGGACCTTCGGGTGAACCTCCCCGACGACGCCGACGTCCTCGCCGTCTACGACGACGGAGGCGACGCGGCCGTCGATGAACGACGGGTGCGCCGTCTCGGGCGTCTCCAGTTCGACGCCGAAGTCGCTACAGAGCGCCTGCAGGCGCGCTTTCGCGTCCTCGTACGTCGCGTCGTGGCGCGCGAGGACGGCCGCGACGTGCCGCCGTTCCCGCACCCGCGTGTTCATGTCGTCGTCGCGTTCGGCCACGAAGCCGATTTCCGCGAGGTCCTGCGGGTACGCGCGGTGGGTGTTGTTTTCGAGGACCATCATCAGGGAGGGGATCGCCCACGTCCGGAGGACGGTGTAGTCCTCGCTGTACGGTTCCGTGATGCGCGCGGGTTCGCCGCCGCCCAACACGTCCGCGCCCTCCTCGACGTTCATCCGCGTGGTGAGGGCGTCCTCGTTCGTCATGTGGAAGTTCAGTAGATCCTCGAAGCCGAGGCCGACAAGCGAGTTTCGGGCGGCGTCTTCGAGGCGGGAACGCTCGTGGCGTTCGCCGACGGTGCCCACGTCGGGGTACCGCGGTTCGAGTTCGTTGAACCCGTAGGCGCGGCCCACGTCGTCCACCAAGTCGAGGGGGTGGAGCACGTCCACGCGGTACGGCGGGATGGACACCTCGTAGATGGTGCCCTCGTCGTCTCCGTCCGCGTCGGTGTCCGTCGATTCGTCCTCGGCGAGTTCGACGCCCAGACCCGACCGCTCGAACAGGTCCGCGGCCTCTCGTTCCTCGAACTCGACGCCGAGCATCGTCTCGATTCGGTCGTGAGAGACGCGCTTCGTCTCCACCTCGAAGTCCGGGCGGAGGAGCGTCTCGTTCGGGTACTCGACTTCCACCTCCTCGATGGTCGCGCCCCGAGCGCTGAGGGCGTAGCAGATGATGCTGCACATCCGGTCGATGGTCCATTGGTCGGTGCCGGTGAGTTCCACGAGCAGTTCCCGCGAGTCGGTCGAAACCTCCGTCCGGCGGCCGTTGATGACCGGCGGGAACGAGAACAGGCCGAGTTCGTCGTAGATGGCGGGGTAGCGGTCGTACTCCGACACCAGGTCGGCGTACTCGCGTCCGGTGGCGTGTTCCTCCAGAACCTCGGCGGGCGACAGTTCCGCGTCGCTGTCGAGGGGGACGAACGTGTCGCCGTCGGGGTCGATGCCGGTGTAGGTGATGGAGTTGCCGCCGCCCTCGTCGCTCAGCACCTCGCCCTTGATCATCGTCAGGTCGTGGATGCCTATCGCGCCCTTCGCGCGCTGTCGGCCCATCGTCGCGTGGAGCTTCTCCTGCAACTGGATGAGCGAATCGAGGGCCTCGTCGTCCAAGTCGACGCCGCGGATTATCGCGCCCGTGACGTACGGGCGTTCGTCCGGCACGTCCTCGTCCACGACGAACGTGTAGTCGGGGTTGTTCGTCTTCGGGACGTAGACGCCCCTGTCGTCGCCGTACTGGTAGCGGAGCGACCGGGCGACGCCCTCCACGGAGAGCCTATCGAGCCTGTCGGGGCCGAACTCCAATTGGAACGCGCCCTCCTCGGTTTCGCCTTCGAACTCCAGTCCGAGGGCGAACAGGTCGTCTACGAACTCCTCGTCGGACTTGTCCTCGTGGCCCGTCAGTCGCCGGAGTTCCTCGGGGTGAACGTCTACGACGGGCATTATCGGAGCACCTCCATCTCGCGGAGCAGTTCGAGGTCACTCATCGTTCCGTGCACGTCGCGGATGTCGTCGAAGCCGTACATGAGCATGAGCAGTCGTTCCAAGGCGAGACCCCACGCCATCACGTCGCAGTCGACGCCGAGGGGTTCCAGCACCTCCTCGCGGAACATGCCGGAGTTGCCGATTTCGATGAGTTCGTCCGTCTCGGGGTGCCGTCCGAACAACTCGAACGACGGTTCCGTGTAGGGGTTGTAGTGCGGTTTGAACTGGAGGTCGGTGATGCCGAACTGGCTGTAAAACTCCTCGAAGGTGCCCATCAGGTCGCGCACCGAGAGGTCCTCGGCCATCACCCAGCCCTCAATCTGGTAGAATTCGAGGAGGTGCGTCGGGTCGAGCGTGTCGTTTCGGTACACCTTCTCGACGGAGAAGTACCGCTGGGGCGGTTCGAGTTCGCCGACTTCGTGCCCCGAGAGGTAGCGCATCGACAGCGAGGTGGTGTGCCCGCGCAGGGCGACGGCGCGCGCGAAGTCCTCGGACCACGGCGAGTGGTAGCCGTCGCCGTCCGGGCCGACGCCGTTTCTGTGGGCGTCCTCCACCCGGTCCACTAAGTCCTCGGGCAGGTCCCGGATGGGCGGCACGTCGAGGGCGAATCGGTCCCAGTGGGTCCGCGCCGGGTGGTCCTGCGGCATGAACAGGCAGTCGTTGATCCAGAAGTCCGCGTCGGCGTGCGGCCCTTCCATCTCCTTGAACCCCATGCCGGTGAGCACGTCCTTCACCCGGTCCGCGGTCTGTCGGAGAATGTGCGTCTTGCCGCCGCGCACCTCGGGCGCGTCGGCTTCGACGTTGTACTCGGTGAACTCCACGTCCTCCCACTCGCCGGAGGTGAGCATCTCCGGCGTCAGGCGGTCTACGGTCTCTGCGACCTCGACGCCCTCCATGAGGAGCGTCACGCCCTCCTCGGAGAGGAGGACGGAGCGAACCGTCTCCTCGCGGCGGTTCACGAGGTTGCGGGAGACCAGTTGGTCGAGAACGTCCTCGTCTGAGACGGCGTCACCCTGCGCCAACGCCGCGAGTGCGAGCGCTTCCGGGTCCTCGGCGGCGTCGGCGTCCGGGTCGGCGGACAGTTCGCCGCTCTCTATCTCGCCGTAGCCCTTCCGGCCGAAGTTCGCGAGGGCGATGTCCACCTCGGGTCCGTCGAGGCCAGAAGAGCCGATGACGCGGCCCATCTGCACCGGATCCTCGCCCGCGCCCGCCTCGATCGCGGCCCGATAGAGGCGCACCTCCGGCAGGCCCGACTCCACGTAGTCGCGGCCCTCCTCGGTGAGTTCGTACTCCACGTCCTCCGTCTCCTCGACGTCGAGGTAGCCCTCGTCGCGGAGTTCGAAGGCCGCCTGCGTCACCGTCTCCGGTTTCAGGCCCGTCTCCTCGGCCAGTCGGTCGATGGTCTGTTCGTCCGTCGCGCTCGCGGCGTTCAACACCGCGACCTGTGATTCGGGAAGTTTCATGTCACGTCCTGCGTTCGCGTCGGTCGTTGCCGCGTCTACCGAGCGGCGGTCATTAGCAGTTCCGAAGACGGCGGGCCGACGCGCGGCCCGCCTCGGACCGGTTCGGACGGTTTCGCCCCCGACCGGCCGCCGCCCCGAGCGTTCGCCCGGCGGCGGCGACGGCGGGAGGGTCCGCCGCCCTCAGTCGGTCCGAAAGAAGAAACCGAACCCGCCGCTTCCGGTCGGTTCGCGGGTAATGCGTGCGCCTGCGGTGGCGGGTCCGGGTCGCATACCCGAGGAAACTGCCCCCCACCCCAAAAGCGTTCTGAAAGGCGTGCGATTCGGTGTCAGGGGCGCGCCCCCGCCGGACCGGCGACTCAGGCGACGTTTCGCTCCCTCAGCGTCGGCGTCTCGCCCTCGGCGGCGTCGAACCGGTCGGCGGCGAGTGCGGACACGTCCACGTGCGACGCCTCCCCCTCCGCGACGAGTTCGGCGACGCACTCGGCCGTCGCGGGGGCGTGTTGGAACCCGTGCCCGGAGAACCCCGCCGCGACGACGAACCCCGGTCGCACCTCGTCGAGAATCGCGTGGTGGTCCGGCGTGACGGCGTACAGGCCGGCCCACCCGTTTCGGATTCGGGTCTCGGGGCCGAAGTACGCGGCGCAGTCGTCGGCGCGTTCTATCGCCTCCGCGGCCCACCCGAGGTCCATCGACTCGTCGAACGTCTCCGGGTCCGCGTCCGGGTTCTCGTCGGAGAAGTGCCCGCCGACGACGGCCGTCCCCTCGCGTTCGGGTCGGAAGTACGCCCCCGTGTCCAAGTCGATGGTGAAAGGCACCGTCCGCGACAGTTCCCGTTCCGGTTCGACCACGGCCATCTGCCGCCGCCGGGGCGAAATCGGCAGTTCGACGCCCGCGAGGCGGCCGACGCGCCGCGCCCACGCGCCCGCCGCGTTCACGACGTACTCCGCCGAGAGCGTCTCCTTCGGCGTCTCCACGCGCCAGAGCGATTCGTTCGCGTCGTATTCGAGGTCGGTCACGGGCGTCTTCGTCCGAACCTCGACGCCCGCGTCGTCCACGGCCCGCGAGTACCCCTGCACCGCCGAGTGGGGGTCAGCCACCCCGTCGAGGGGCGAGTACGTGGCGGTGACGAACTCCTCGGCGCGGAGTTCCGGGCAGAACTCGCGGGCCTCCTCGGGTTCGACGAGGCGACTGTCCCCGCCCGCGTCGTTCTGGAGGGCGACGTTCTCGCGGAACGACGCCGCCGTCTCCTCCTCGCGGGCGAGGAACAGGTAGCCCGTCCGCCGGTAGTCGATGTCGACGCCGAACTCCGCCTCGAACGACTCCCAGACGGGGACGCTGGCGAGGGAGAGTTCGACGTTCACGCGCGTGGAGAACTGCGTTCGGATGCCGCCGGCGGCGCGCCCGGTGCTTCCGCCGCCGAGCGTTCCCGCCTCGCAGACGGTGACCGACGCGCCGCGGGCGGCGAGTGCGTTCGCGCAGGCGAGGCCGACGACGCCTCCCCCGACGATGACGACGTTCATGGTGTGAGTTGACACTCCGCAAGTATGAACGTATCCCGTCCTCGCAGATTCCACCGAACGTTTCAGGCGTCCGCGCCCGTACCGGCGTCCATGACCGAAGTGCGCGTCCTCTCGGACGACGACGTGGCGTCGTTGCTCTCGCTTCCAGCCCTCCTGCCGGAGATAGAACGGGCGTTCGTGAAGCAGGGCCGCGGCGAGGTCGAACGGCCCCCGCGGCCGCACTACCCCGTCGGGACGGAGACGCCCGGCACGGCCCTCGCGATGCCGGCGTACGTCCGCGGCGACCCGACGTACGCAACGAAACTCGCCGCCGTCCACGAGGGGAACCGAGAGCGCGGTATCCCCACGGTGAACGCCCAACTCGCCCTGACGGACGCGGAGACGGGCCTCCCCCTCGCGTACGCGGCCGCGAACCGAATCACGAACGCCCGCACGGGGTGCATCGGCGGCCTCGCGGCGCGCGAGTTAGCGACCGGATCGGTTCGACTGGGGGTCTTCGGCGCGGGCGCGCAGGCGCGGTGGCAGACGCGCGCCGTCGCCGCAGCGACCGACCTCGAACGCGTGCGCGTCTACTCCCCCTCCGAGTCGCGGGAGGCCTGCGCCGCCGACCTGCGCGAGGAGTTGGACGACGCGGACGTGAGAGCGGTCGAGTCGTCCGCGGAGGCGGTTTCGGGGTCGAACGTCGTCGTCACCGCGACGACCAGCGAATCGCCCGTCTTCGACGGCGCGAACCTCGAACCCGGGACCCTCGTCGTCGCCGTCGGCGCGTTCACCGCCGAGATGCGCGAACTCGACGCCGAGACGATGGCCCGCGCGGCGACGATATTCGCGGACGTACCCGAGGAGGCCGCCGAGGTGGGCGATACGCTGGAAGCGGGGGTCGAAGCGTCCGAACTCGTCCCCCTCTCGGACGTGTTCGAGGGGGCCGCCGGGCGCGACTCGGCCGACGAGGTACTCGTCGTCGAGAGCGTCGGGTCGGCGGTGTTGGACGCCGCGACGGCGGGGCACCTGTACGAACGGGCCGAGGACGAGGAGAGAGGCACCGTCGTGACGCTCTGAGCGCGCCTCGCGACGTCTCTCGCAGGCAGGTTTATTTCTCGGCGGCGCGAATATCGGGGATGGCCCTCCTCGCAGAACTCGGTCTGCTCTTCGCCTTCGCCCTCACTGTCGGCGTCTCGGCGTCCGTAACGCTCGGCGCGCACCTGCTTCACCGACGGGGGGACGCCCCGTTCGGGTCCGCCCTCCGCGTCGCCCTCCTCGCGGTCGGAGCGCTCTCTCTCCTCGGGGCGGTCGTCTGGACGCTCGTGGGTTGGTCGCCGCGAGGACCGTCGGTGACGCCTCTCGTCGCGGTGTTCGTCGCCTTCCTCGCGTCGACGGTGCTCCCGTTGACGGCCGGACGGTACCTCGTTCGGCGCGCGAGCGACGCCGATTCGGACGCCGCACTGCGGTTCGCGGCGTACGGATGGCCCGTCGCGATGCTCGCGGCGTTCGGGGTGTACGTCGCCTACTGGGCACTCGCGCAGGACATCTACCACCCGGGAAACGGACAGATATGCGTCGTCGGCCGGTGTACCGGAATCACCGTCGCGTCTTCGGTGACGGTGCTCGCGGGGTTGCTCGCGGCGGTTCTCGGCACCGGACTCGCGGGCGTCGGACTGCGCGCGTCGGCGACGAAGCGGTGAAATCGGAGTACTGAGCGTCGGACGGCGGGGTCAGTCGTCGCCGGGCGCGACGCCGCGGCGGTCCGATTCGAGGGAGATGTCCATCTCTTCGAGCATCGCTTCGGCCTCCTCGCGTTTCTCCTGGTGTTCTTCGAGGAACTCCTCCATGAGAATCGCCGCCTGCTCCTTGCACCCGCCGCAGAGGCGTTCGCCGCCGACGCACTCGTCGTACACTCGCTTCGCGAACTCGTCGTCGTCGCCGGAGAGCAGGTAGGCGTACAGTTCGTAGACGGGGCACTCGTCGGCCTTCCCGCCGAGTTCTCGCTGCTTCTCCGCCGTCTCTCGCCCGCCGGTGGTTGCGGACTTCACCTTGTCGAACCCCTCTTGGGGGTCGTCCAGAAGCGAGATGTGCGAGGCGGGGATGGAGGAGGACATCTTCCCGCCCGTCAGGCCGGTCATGAAGCGGTGGTAGATGGAGGAAGGCGGCAGAAAGCCGTAGCCGCCGTTCTGCAACTCGACCTCGCGGGCCAACTCCTCGGCCTCCGACGCGGAGAGGTCGAACGCGTCGATGTGCTCCTCGTAGCGTCGCTTCTCCCCCTCGACGGACTCGATGAGCGCTTCGAACGCCTCCTCGGTCGCGTTGGCGTCGAGGAAGCGAACCCGGGGACGGAGCGGTTCCATTCCGGCGTTCTCCAGCTTCTCGACGACCGATTCGACCGCCGTCTCGACGGTCACGTCCACGTCCAACTCCGAAACGTCGACGTCGGCCACCCACTCGGCGGCCTCCCCGCACCGCGGCATCTCGGGGTCCTCCGCGAACTCCTCGCGGGCCTCGTACGCGGCGGCGACGATCGATCGCTCCGCGTCGGTGAGTTCGAAGCTCGCGTACGCCTCGGTCACCTTGAAGAAGCGCATCCGCGCGGCGAGGTCGCGGGCGAAGCGGACGTGCGGGTCCTGGTCCGGGCCGACGGGGATGACCGTCGGTTTCGGCTCCTCCAACTGCGGGTAGAGGATGTCGGCCATCTGCGTGACGACCGACTGCATGTGCGAGACGTTCGTCTCGCCGTCGAAGCCGTAGATGCCCTGGAACTCCGAGAAGTTCGCCTTCGACCCGAGTTCGAACGCGAGTTCCTGCAAGGTTCGGTTGTCCGACTGCCGGTAGAGTTCCCCTTCCTCGGGGTCGAAGCCGAGAGCGAGGAGGCTCAGGACGTAGTCGCGGGCGTGTTCGTCTATCTCCTCCCACGACAGGCCGCGGGCCGAATGGGCTTCCAAGTCCGCGATGAGGCCGTAGGCGTCGCCGCCCTGCCGTTGGTGCCAGATTATCTCGTCGAAGACGAGTTTGTGGCCGATGTGGGGGTCGCCCGTCGGCATGAACCCCGAGAGGACGGCGAAGTCGTCGCCCTCGCGCATGGCGTCCGCGACGGGTGTGTAGTCGCGGTGGCCGAAGATGACGCCGCGGCGCATCAGGTAGTGGGGGTTCGGCACCTCCGGAAGCACCTCGTCGAACTCCTCGATGCCGAACTCCTCGAACAGTTTGCGGTAATCGGAGATGGTCGAAGAGCCCCACGGGTCGAGGGCTACGTCGTCGGCCCCCTCGGCGGACGCACCGCCGTCGGGCAGGGCCTGATCCGTTCCCGAGTCGCCGGACTCGGGACTGCCGTCAGGCGAAGCCTGACGCGCGCCCTCGTCGTCCGTCCGGGTCTTTCCGTCCGTCTCGCGGGGGTCGGAGTCGTCTCGTGTCATGGAGTGAGTCGGGCGACCGAAAGCCAGTCTATGCCACTCTTGGCGCCGGTGAGCGCAAAAACCATTCGTTTCCGCACCCCGCCGGCGAGGCGCACGTCCAAGGAGAGGTCCCGCGGCAGGAACGTGTGGTCGGGCGAGACGACGCGCACGAGGTCCGCGGAGTGCGAGAGGTCCGAGACGGTCGAGAAGTCGGTGTAGACGCGGAAGTCCGCGCCGAACTTGAACCCGCTCTTGGGCACCGCGCCGGCGTCCCTGAGGGCGGCGTACGCCCGCAGGCGGCGGTCGAATCGGTCGCCCTCCACCTCGCGGGCCACCTCGACGACCGCCTCGTGGTCGGCGTCGACGTACCCCCGTTCGGAGAGGAACGCCCCCTCGACCAACGAGAGTTGGAGGGGGCCCGAATCCGCGTTGCGGCCGTGGAGTCGTTGGCCGTAGAAGCCGCGTTCGTACACCTCGTCCGGCGACTCCCACAGCAGAACCCGGTCCGAGAGGAGGTCGGCCTCCAACCCCGAGGGGGGTTCGTACTCGTCATCACCAGACCGCGTCCGGTGGCCTGCCGAGGTTCCCTCGGCGATGTCGCCCTCGATTCTGGGACGGTCCGTCTCGAAGTAGGTGAGTTCGCCGTCCTCGTCCACGACGGCCAGAACCACGTCGCCGAGGGAGTCGGCGGCGATGGACTCGCGTTCGCCCGCGATTCGAACGCGGTACTCCACGTCGTCGTCCCACGGCCCCTTCCCGCGGGGGAAGACGACGAAATCGACGCCGGCGTCGGCGTGGTCGGCCACGCCCGCCCAGTCCTCGCGGACGGGCGAGAGGTAGAAGCCCCTGTCTCTGAGGTCCTTGTAGACGACGAACTCCATCACCGCGCCCGTCCGCGTCAGGAACTCGCGGAAGTCCATCCCGTCTACGGCGTCCAAGTCGCCGCGCGCGAGGAGGTGCGCGGCTTCCACCGGCGCGAGTTCGATGCGGTTCCCCTCCGTGGGCCGTCCGTAGCCCCGAGAGTCGTAGAACCGCTGGCGCGCGTCGCCGCCGACGCGGACGACGTCGCCGTCGAGTGTCCCGTCCATGTCCGGAGTCGGGGGCGGCGCGGACAAAGGGTCTGCGATGCTCGCGTTTCGCCCCGCCGCGGAACGGACGTATCCGATTCCGCGACAGTTCGACGGTACGCTCGCCTCCTCCGAGTCGCAGTGAGTCCGCGCCGTCGGCGATCCGCACGAACGCGTCCGGAAACCTCGAACCGATTGTGAGAGGTCGGTCAGCCGCCGAGCGCGTTCTGAAAGTGCCCGGGTACGTGGTACCACGCATCCGCCGAGGCGTGAGCGTTAGCCGCGTTCGTGCCGCCGAACCGATGCTCGTCGGTCGGCGAGTCTCCCGATAAATCAGGGGGCGAGAACCCCGCCGTCACCGCGGGAACGCATCGGCGACATCGAGACACCGACCGACGGAGAGAGTGTATTTACCGCCGGAACGACCACAACCGGACGATGCCCTCCGCGAACGCCGAACCGCGCTCCGCGCGCGAACTCGGCCCGATTCGACTGCTCGACACGTCCCGCACCTACCGGTTTCTCGGCTTCGCCCTCGCGTTCGTCGCCCTCCAGATCGGAGGGTGGGCCGCCGAGAGTGCGTCGCTCGTTCCGACGGTGGCGTACGCGACGCTGGCCGGGTTCGTCGCGCTGAACGGTCTGTACCTCGGCGGGGTCCGATTCCGCTAGGAACGCGCCTTTCTCCCGCCGAGACGACGGCGCGGGGACGTGGAGAGACCTGTCGGTCTCAGCGGAATACTCATACGTCGATACGACGTATCTCAAGCATGGTCCACTGGTCCCCCTCCAAAACGGCCCGGCGACACCCGTCGTTGACGTTCGGTCTCGCCGGGGGGTTGTTCGCCTTCCTCTTCGTCGCGTGGGCGACCCTCGAACAACTGGCTGACGGCCCCGGAGGGTACGCCCCGTCGGGGCCGGGGGTGATTATCGTCCTCGGCGGGTTCGTCGGCGGCGCACTCCTCGCGCGGTTGCTCTGGACTCGCCTCGGCGCGGCCAAATCCCCGGTCAAGGGGACTGTCGTCGGCGCTCTCATCGGTCTCCTGGCGATGCCTGTGCCGATGTACCTCCTCGAATTCGCGCTGGTCGTAGTGGACGGGATGCCGTTCGAGGCAGTGCCCGGTATGTCGCCGTGGATGCGGGTGGGGAGCGACCTGTTGCTCTTGCTCGCGACGCCGCTCCTTCTCGCGGTGTTCGGCCTCATCGTCACCTACGGGGGAACGGTCGTCGTCGGTGCCGCCACCGGTTATCTGCTCGCCCGCCGGTGAGCGCCGCCGAACGGTTTCGAGCGCCGAGCGTCGTCCTCGGTGCGTACACTTACAGCGTGTACGAGGCGAGCGAGGACCGGCGGGAGGTGAAGGCCCGCAGCACGGTGACCTGAGAGAACCGTCGGATCCCTCTTCGAACTGAAAACTGACCCATCAGCGCCGCACGAGGCGGTACTGCGAGGCGAGAGAACGCGGTGGCACGTCTCGATATCGTTCACCTGCGGAGGCGCACGTCGGCCACCGGTGCGACGCGTTCCTCGCGGCCCTCCAACGGTTCGAGGAGGGGCCGTATCTCGTCGAACCGAGAGCCTTTCGTCACGACGTTGGCCTCTTGGTCCCAGTCGATGAAGTCGAACTCGTCTAGCTTGGGGAGATGAACGTGGTGAGTGCGGAGGAGTTCTTTGTCCCCGCCGTCCACCCGCCGCGATCCGGAGAGATACTCCCGGAGGAGCACGCGGTTCATCTCGGCCATCTCCGCGGAGACGCCCGACAGTTTCGGAACGTCTCGCGACTCGTGATCCAGTAGGAAGACTAACAGCCGACGCCGGGTACCGTCGGCTAACGCGTCGAACAGCTCCACCTGATGGATCAGTCCCATACGATGGTGGTCGCGGCCCCACAATCTTAAGCGGGCGTCGTTTTCACCGCAGCCCCGTGTTTTGATTAAGTGAGTAACTGCCCGCGCGGTCCGTCCGCGATTCGTCCTCTCGGACGGACGAAGGTGGTCGTCGAAACGTCCGATTTCACCCCGCGAACGCGTCGCAGGCGCCGTCTAAACACCGCCGCCCCCGCCCCGTCTCGAACACGGGCAACCCGCAGTCGCACTCGGCGACAACGACGCCCGCGGGGACGGCGAACGCCGACTCGCAGTCGGGGTAGGCGTCGCACCCCGCGAGCAAGCGTCCTCCGCGGCGGATGATGCGGAGGTCCGAGTCGCAGTCGGGGCAGGTCCACGCGCGGTCGAATCGTTCCCTCACGGCGTCGTCCAACGACTCGCAGGCGCGGTCGATGCAGAGTTCGAACGCCGCGCCGCACTCGGCGCGCATCAGCGGCAGGCCGCAGTCGTCGCACGTCTCCTCTACCACCGTCGCGCCCGCCGGGAGGACGTACCTCGCGTCGGTATCCACGCCCGCCACCGCGCCGCCGACGCGGACGAGGGGTTCGCCCGTCTCGGGGTGCACGCCGACGGGGACGCCCGCCTCGGTGGCGGGGTACTCCGCGCGCCCCGCCGAGTCGTGCGAGACGACGCGGAGGGTCTGTTCGTCCGTGCGCGCGACGATGCCGAACCCGGACGCGTCCGTCTCGACGGTGAGCGTGTCGGGACGCGTCAACCACGATACGGGTTGGTAGCCGTCGGCGTCGTGGACGAGAACAGTGCGGTCGGGTTTCACGACGACGACGACGCGTCCGCGTTGCGTCCGGGTGCGCGCGCCCTCGAAGGTGGTGGTGCAGTCGCCGGCGAAGATTCGTATCGTTTCCGTCACGGCGACGGTGGCCCCGGCATCCCTGATAGACCCTCCCACGAAGGTCTTTGAAGGGTGGCGGTCGTTCGGGGGAGCATGGACGTCCCCGACGAAGTGGTGCTGTTCGACATGGACGGAGTCCTCGTGGACTCCGAGGACTACTGGCACGAGTTCGAAGACGAGTTCGTCTTCGCCGACGCCGTCGCATCGGGCGACCCGGCCCACGAGGAGGTCACCGGGATGCACTTCCGCGAGATATACGACTACCTCGACGAGACGTACGGCGCGACGGTCACGAAGGAGGAGTTCGTCGATGCCTACCACGAACGCGCGGAGTCGCTCTACGGCGAGCAGGTGACGCTGATGGAGGGAGCCGAGGAGTTGTTCGAGGAGTTGCGCGCCGACGGACGGAGACTCGCCATCGTCTCCTCCGCGCCGCAGTCGTGGATTTCCATCGTCCGCGACCGGTTCGAACTCGACCCCCTCGAGTTGGTTCTCAGCGCCGAGGACATCGACGCCGCCGGGAAACCCGAACCGCACATCTACGAACGCGCCGCGGCCGAACTCGGCGTCGAACCCGAGGAGTGCGTCGTCGTCGAGGATTCGCTCAACGGCATCGAATCGGCCGTCCGGTCGGGCGCGTTCACCGTCGCCTACCGCAGAGCGCACAACGCGGAGTTGGACCTCTCGCAGGCGCACGTCGTGGCCGAAGGACCCGAGGAACTGCGCGAGATTCTGCTGGGCTGACTCTCAGTCCCCCGAAAGCGTTGTTCCACCCCTACGGAGAAGAAAAGGTTATCGTCCCTTATGTCAGACCATTCACATGAGTAGATTGTCAGTACTCCTCGTCTGTCTGCTCGTCCTCCTCGCCGGATGCGCGGGCGGCGGGGGAGACGGAGACGCGACTGCGGACGCGACGCCCGCCGCGGGCGGAGACGGAAGCGGCGGTGACAGTGACAGCGACGCCGACTCCGACGGCGGAAACGGCGACTCCAGCGTCAGCACCGGTACCGCCGGACCGGACGACATGCCCGACGCGGTTCCCCTCCTGCGGGAGGGTGAACGGTACGAGTACGAGGTTCGGAGCGCCGTCCTCGCGGACGCGCCCGAGTCGGGGACGCTCACCATCGACGTGACGGCCGACGGCGAGTGGCCCGTCGCGTCGATGGACGCCGTCCGAGATGCCCCGAGCGGTCGGGTGGAGGCGTCCGGGGAGGCGGCGGCCTACTCGCCGGCCCTCGGCGAGATGACGTACGCGCTGAACGTGCGTTCGATGGTCGTCACCTCCCGCATCGTCGCCGGGAAGTCCACCGACGTTCGGACCTACGAGGTGGGCGAGACGTGGCAGATGGCCTCCTCGGACGGCGAGGCGAACTTCGAGGTGGTCGGCGAGGAGGAAGTCGCCGGCCTGACCGCGAAGCACGTCCGCGTCACCGGCGAGAGCGACACGGACGCCGACATCTGGCTGGTTTCGGGCGTGGGATACCCCGCGAAGTTCGTCCAGACGGAGGGCGGCGAGGCGACGATAGAACTGACGCTGACGGCGTACGAGCGTCCCTGACGCACCCCTCCGTTTCGCGTCGAGAAAGCAGACCGTTCGGCGGTCCTACTCCACGTCCACGGTGCGCGTCGCCGTGACGGGGTGGAGAGGGTCGTCGGGGAACGTCACCTCGACGCGGTACTCCAGTTCGTCCGCCGTCGCGCCGAAGACGCCCACCGGCACCGAGACGGAGTCGGTGAGGTACGTCTCCTTCGTCGTCATCTCCACGTCGTTGACGGTGACGCGGACGCCGACGGTGCCGCCGCCGCCGCGGTTGCCGACGGTCACCTCGCACATCTCGTTTTCGCCGGTGGCGATGGTGTCGGGGAACTCGCCCCACGACACCTCTACCGCGGGGAAGTTGCGCGCGTTCCTGACGACCTGTTCCGCGACGCCCTCGGAGAGTCCGGCGCGCCGCAGTTCCGCCTCGCCGGCCTCCACCACGTCGCGGGGACTGCGCAGGCCGCCGGTGGCGAGTTTGCTCGCGCGGTTCGGCCCGATGCCGTCCACCGCCGTCAGGCCCACGGCGTCGCGGGAGACGCCGTGTTCGACGCGCGCCTCGACGCGCCGGGCGAGGTTCGCCGCCCGCGGCCCGGCGAAGGCGTCGAGGAACTCCCGAAGCGCCGAGATGAGTCGGAGGGCGTTCTGCCGGATGACCCACGCGTCCGACCGGAGTTCCGAGGGCGTGGAGTTCCGCATCCCGGCGTGGAGGATGGCGAATACCTTCCGCGGGCCGTCTTCGAGGTGCGTCGAGACGTCCGACAGCACCTCGTCCACGGCGTCGCCCTCCGACTGGCGGGGGGAGACGTCGTGGAACTCCGCCGCGCCCGCGACGGTTTCGAGGATGGCGTCGTCGGTGATGGTGTCCCGTTCGCAGAGGTCGTAGAACCGCCGCGCGGTGTCGAGGCGGAGGTAGTACTTCGAGGCGAGGCGGCCGAGCGTCGTCGCCCGGATGGAGAGGTCCTCGCCCATCTCGACGAACCCGCGGTCCACGAGGACTTCGAGCGTCTCGCGCACGCGTTCGCGCAGGCCGCCGAAGTCGTACTCGTCGGGTTTCGAACGCGCGCGCTGGTAGTAGAACGTCGTCTCCAACCACGAGAGCACGTCCTCCAAGTCGCCGATGGTGCCCATCGCGATCTCGGCGTTGAGGTGCGAATCTAAGTCCTCGGCGAGTCGGGACTCGATCTCCTTGCCCTCCCGGAGGAGTTTCCGGTACTTGTCGGCGTCACTCCGGTCGCAGACGACCCACCCGTACCCCACGTCGTCGTAGCCGGGTCGGCCAGCGCGCCCGAGCATCTGGAGGATGTCGAGGGGGGAGATGTCCACCTCGCCTTCGAGAGGGTCGTGGTGCTTCGTATCGCGGATCACGACGCACCGTGCGGGGAGGTTCACGCCCCACGCCAGCGTCGAGGTGGAGAACAGCAGTTGGATCTTCCCCTCCTTGAACCACTGTTCGACCTTGTCGCGGTCGTCCTTGGCGAGGCCCGCGTGGTGGAACGCCACGCCGTCGGGCACCGACTTTCGGAGGGTCTCGTTGCCGAGTTCCTTCGCCTCGGTGTGGAAGTCGTAGTCGCCGCGCGCGCCGATGGGGATGTCGCGTTCGGCTATCTCGTCGCGAGCCTTCCCCGCCGCGCGGAGGGCGTCCTGCCGCGATGAGACGAACACGAGGGCCTGCCCGTCCTCGCGGATGTGCGGTTCGGCCAAGTCCAGCGCGCGGTAGAGGCGGCGGTACTTGTCCTGAAACGGGTTGTCGCCGTGCGTGTACGTCTTCACGTCGGCGTGGAGGTCCACGGGCCGGTAGTCGTCGCCGAACTCGAACGTCGTCTCGGGCGGGGCGTCCAACCACGCCGCCACGTCCTCGACGTTCGGCATCGTCGCCGAGAGGGCGACGACGCGCGGGTCGCAGATGCGCCGGAGGCGCGAGACGGTCACTTCGAGGACGCCGCCGCGCGTCTCCGAATCGAGGAGGTGCACCTCGTCGATGACGCAGCAGTCCACGTCGGTGATGAAGGAGTACCGGGCGGAGTCGTGCTTCCGCGTCGCGGAGTCCGTCTTCTCGGGCGTCATCACGAGGATGTCCGCGCGTTCGGCGCGGCGCGGGTTCAGGTCGCGTTCCCCGGTGACGACGTAGACGGAGTAGCCGAGGCTCTCGAAGCGTTCCCACTCCGACTCCTTCTCGTTGGTGAGGGCGCGGAGGGGCGCGATGAAGAGGGCCGTCCCTCCCTTCTGGAGCGTTCGACAGATGGCGAGTTCGGCGAGTGCGGTCTTTCCGCTGGCGGTGGGCGCGGAGGCGACGACGTTCTCGTCGGAGTCGAGAATCGCCGGGGCCGCCTCGCGTTGCATCCGGTTGAACTCGTCGAATCCGAAGGCGTCGGCGAAGTCGGGGACGACATCCGCGACTCTCACGCGACGCACCTCCCGACGAGTCGGACGGAAGCCTCGTCGAATCGGAGATCCGACGGAGGGAGACAGGTCATGTGAGAGAGGGAGACTTCCGTCGGGAAAGGCGTTTCTCCCCGCGTCCGTCGAGAATAACTGTCAGTTACTGAAGAGTGAAAGTAGAGAGAGAAGCCGAAGCGAGTCGCCTCACGCGACGACGGTCGCGGCCGCGATGAACGACCACTTCGTGCCGCTCTTGGATTCGTTCTTCTTCTGTTCTGCCTTCGTCTGGTTGCGGCGGTGGTTCCACTGCATATCTGGTAGGAGGCTTTACTCGCTTATGAGTATTTCGCTCTCCTGACATGTACGTCATGTTCGTCCCTGTGCGTTCGTGAACTGTCGTGAGGGTTCTCGGCCTATCTCCGGCCGTCCGCGCCCACGTCGAACGACTCCTCGCCGACGCGAATCGTGTTGTCCACGAGGTTCGCATGGCCGCGGCGGAGGCGTTCCGAGATGGCCTGTTGGGAGACGTCGAGGGTGTCCGCCAAGTCGGCCATCGTCACGTCGCGCGGGACGTCGAAGTAGCCCTGTTCGGCGGCGGTGAGGAGAACTTCGTACTGCGCCTGCGAGAGGCCGAACTCGCCGCGAGAGACCGACCCGGACAGTTCGTGGATGTTCAGCACCTCGAACGTCAGGTCGCGTTCGCGGCAGTACGCGGCGGTGTTCGAAAGCGCCTCGCGGTCCGGGAGGAGGAGGCGGACGCGCCACTGTTCGTCCGTCCCGTACATCTCGAGGACCGCACCCTTGGCGTAGACGAGAACGTGCGTCAACGCGAGAACGTCTTCCACCCACTCCATCCGGTAGAGTCGTTCGTCGCCGAAATCGTCGAGAAGCGTCGCCTCCGCGACGCTCGGGTCCGCGTCGAGGGCGTCGTCGAACTCCTCGAAGGAGTCCGCCGTCACGCGCACGTACGGGACGAGGCTGTCGCCGTCGTGGGCGACGACGCGGACTACCTCGAACTCGGCGCGGGGAACCTCCGCAAGCGACCGTCCTAGTGCGAACTCCTCCGCGGCTAGTTCGACCGAAGCGATGGTACTCATCGTCCGAATCGACACGTTCCGGCGGATAAAGCGCGTTGGCAGATTCTAGCACGGTTTCCGTTCGGCGACTGTCGAACTCCCCGACATGAAACGGGAGGGGGGTTAACCAGCAGTAGTATACAACCACAATGGGGTTACCGGGAGCTAGTCATTCTTTACACAGGACGATGGACCCCCCCTACAGGCTCGACGACAGTCGAGTCCCCCTACACTGGGAGCTGATTCCGTCGAACGACGGATTCACGTTCCGCCACCGTTCCCAACCCGTCAGCGTCGAAGCGGTGAAGCGCACGGACGAGTACTGCGACCGGAACCGACCGTGGCTGCTCCGGTGCCGAGAGCAGGCCAACGAAGCGTCGTACACCCGGGAAATCGGGCGCGTTTCGACGGAGGTAGACGCCGTCTGCGCGCTCTTCGACTGGATGGAGTGCATCGACGAGCGAATCGAGCGAACCGGCGGCGCGCCGGTGAACCCCTCCGACGCCGGAGTTGAGGCGTTCGGCGGGAGTCGGCCCGCGCCGTGGCGGCCCGAACCGCAGAACGGGTAACGAATCCCGGTTAATCCTCACGTTTTTGCCGTCCGCCGCGGAAGGTGTACGCATGCCCGGCAGGCGGAAACCCGACTGGCTCAAGATGCGACCACCGTCGGGACGTCGGTTCACGGACATCAAACAGACGCTCCGCGACAGAGACCTCAACACGGTGTGCGAGGAGGCGAACTGTCCGAACCTCGGGGAGTGCTGGAGCGGTCGCAACGGGCCGGGGACGGCGACGTTCATGCTGATGGGCGACCGGTGTTCGCGCGGGTGTAACTTCTGCGACGTGCAGACCGGCGGAATGGAGTCGCTCGACCCGGAGGAACCCGCGAACGTCGCCGACGCCGTCGCCGAAATCGGCCTCGACTACGTGGTGCTCACCTCCGTGGACCGCGACGACCTGCCGGACCAGGGCGCGGGCCACTTCGCCGAGACCATCCGCAAGATAAAAGACCGCGACCCGAGCGTCCTCGTGGAAGTGCTGATCCCCGACTTTCAGGGCGAACCCGAGTTGGTCCGAGAGATAATCGACGCCCGTCCCGACGTCGTCGCGCACAACATCGAAACCGTCGAACGCCTGCAGTGGCCCGTCCGCGACCGGCGCGCGGGGTACGAGCAGTCGCTCTCGGTGCTCGAACAGGTGTCGCGGGAGTCCGACATCTACACGAAGACGAGCGTCATGCTCGGCCTCGGCGAGTACGACCACGAGGTGTACCAGACGCTCTCGGACCTCCGGGAGGCGGACGTGGACGTGGTCACCCTCGGCCAGTACCTCCAACCCTCCCGGACGCACCTCGACGTGTTCGAGTACGTCCACCCGGACGCCTTCGAGACGTGGCGGCGCGTCGCCGAGAAGGAACTCGGCTTCCTCTACTGCGCCTCCGGCCCGATGGTCCGGTCGTCGTACAAGGCGGGCGAACTGTTCGTGGACGCCGTGCTCAGAGACGGCAAGAGCGTCGAACAGGCCCGCCGCGAGGCGCGGACGGCCGCCGGCGACTGACCGAGGCCGCCGGACCGAAGCGCCGGTCGCGGACAGATTCTAAACGTTCGTCCATGATTCATCCGCGGCGGCGGCCGTCGTCGCGAAAACGTCGTCTGTATCCGCTCGAAAGTAGAAGAACGGTCAGTTCCCCCAGGTAGGGATGGACGCGTCGGGACGAGTCGGCAGTATTTCTGCCCATAGTAAACTATTTACGAAAATACTATACCTCGTGCGGATGACCCTCCAACATGCACAGGTGGGTTCACCCGTGAGCGTACTACAGCGAGACCCGCAGGACATGCTTCGCGTCCTCGACGAGAGCGGCGAACCCGTCGGCGAGGTTCCCGACCTGAGCGACGAGGAGTTGGTGGAGATGTACCGCGAGATGCGGTTGGCCCGCCACTTCGACACGCGGGCGGTGAGTCTCCAACGGCAGGGGCGGATGGGGACGTACCCGCCCCTGTCGGGGCAGGAGGGCGCACAGATAGGGAGCGCGTTCGCCCTCGACGAGGAGGACTGGATGTTCCCGAGCTACCGCGAACACGGCGCTGCGCTCCACCGCGGCCTGCCGTTGGAGCGGACGCTCCTCTACTGGATGGGCCACGAGAAGGGGAACGCGATTCCGGACGACGTGAACATCTTCCCCGTGGCGGTGCCCATCGCCACGCAGATACCCCACGCCACCGGCGCGGCGTGGGCGAAGAAACTCCGCGGCGAGGACGCGGCGGTCGTCTGTTACTTCGGCGACGGCGCGACGAGCGAAGGCGACTTCCACGAGGGGCTGAACTTCGCAGGCGTCTTCGACACGCCGAACGTGTTCTTCTGCAACAACAACCAGTGGGCCATCTCCGTCCCGCGGGAGCGACAGACCGCGAGTCGGACGCTGGCGCAGAAGGCGACGGCCTACGGCTTCGAGGGCGTCCAAGTCGACGGCATGGACCCCCTCGCCGTCTACGCGGCAACCCGCGCGGCCGTCGAGAAGGCGAAGAACCCCGACGAGGGCGAGCGTCGGCCGACGCTCATCGAGGCGGTGCAGTACCGCTTCGGCGCGCACACGACGGCGGACGACCCTTCGGTGTACCGCGACGACGACGAGGTGGCGGAGTGGCGGAAGAAAGACCCCATCCCGCGACTCGAACGGTTCCTCCGGGAGACGGGCCGCCTCGACGACGAGTCCGTCGAGTCCATCCAGTCGTGGGCCGAGGAGCGAGTGGCGACAGCCATCGAGAAGGCGGAGTCGGAACTGCGGCCCGAACCCGAGGAGATGTTCACCCACCTCTACGAGGAGTTGCCGCCGGAACTCCGCGAGCAGATGGCCGAGTTCGAGGCGTTGTACGAGAAACACGGAGCCGAGGCGTTCCTTCGGGAGTGACAGATGAGCCAGAACCAGACCCAACAGACCCAGAGTTTGACGCTAGTGCAGGCGGTACAGGACGCTCTCTACACGGAGATGAAGCGAGACGACGACGTGGTCGTCATGGGCGAGGACGTCGGGAAGAACGGCGGCGTCTTCCGCGCGACGGAGGGCCTCTTCGACGAGTTCGGCGGCGACAGGGTCATCGACACGCCGTTGGCCGAGTCGGGCATCGTCGGCACGGCCATCGGGATGGCCGCGATGGGGATGAAGCCGGTGCCGGAGATGCAGTTCTCCGGCTTCATGTACCCCGCCTTCGACCAACTCGTGAGCCACGCCGCGCGCATCCGCACGCGGAGTCGCGGCCGGTTCACCTGCCCGATGGTCGTCCGCGCGCCGTACGGCGGCGGCATCCGCGCGCCCGAACACCACTCCGAGTCGAAGGAGGCCTTCTACGCCCACGAGGCGGGCCTGAAGGTTGTCATCCCCTCGACGCCGTACGACGCGAAGGGACTGCTCATCTCCTCGATCCGTGACCCCGACCCGGTCGTCTTCCTCGAACCGAAACTCATCTACCGCGCGTTCCGCGGCGACGTGCCCGAGGGCGACTACGAGGTTCCCATCGGCGAGGCGGCGGTCCGACGCGACGGGGAGGACGTATCCGTCTACTGCTACGGCGCGATGACGCGCCCGACGATGGAGGCGGCCGAGAACCTCGCCGAGGAGGGTATCGACGCCGAAGTCGTGGACCTGCGGACGGTGGACCCGATGGACAAAGAGACCGTCGTGGAGTCGTTCGAGAAGACGGGCCGCGCGGCGGTGGTCCACGAGGCGCCGAAGACGGCGGGCATCGGCGCGGAGATAACCGCGACACTGCAGGAGGAAGCGCTCCTGTATCAGGAGGCCCCCGTCGAACGCATCACGGGGTACGACGTTCCGTACCCCCTGTACGCGCTAGAGGACTACTACCTGCCGTCGGTAACTCGGGTCGAAGAAGGTATCCGGAACGCGGTTGAGTTCTGAACGATGGGTATCAAGGAATTCAAACTGCCGGACGTCGGCGAAGGCGTCGCCGAGGGCGAACTCGTCACGTGGCACGTCTCCCCGGGCGATACGGTCACCGAGGACCAAGTCGTCGCCGAGGTGGAGACGGACAAGGCCCTCGTGGACGTTCCGTCACCGTACAACGGGACGGTGAAGGAACTCCGCGCCGAGGAGGGCGAGATGGTCCCCGTCGGCGACGTCATCATCACCTTCGAGGTAGAGGGTGAGGGCGACGAAGGGACAGAGACGGAACCGGAGACGGAGAGCGACGAATCCGAGGCAGCCGAGGAACCCGAGGAGGAGACGCCGCCCGCCGAGACGGAGTCGCCGTCCGGGCGCGTCTTCGCGCCGCCGAGCGTTCGCCGCCTCGCGCGCGAACTCGGCGTCGACCTCTCCGGCGTGGAGGGGTCGGGTCCGAGCGGACGCGTCACCGAGACGGACGTGCGGACCGCCGCCGAGGGGAGCGGCGACGGCGACGAGTCCGGGAGCACCGGGCCGCGCAACGTCTCCTTCAGCGGCAAGTCCGCGGTGTCGAAGGCGGGCGACAGCGGAGACGGACAGGCCGCCGAGTCCTCCGGGTCGGCGGGGGGCCCCAAGGCCGCCGGGCGGGAGAAGACGCTGGCCGCGCCCGCGACGCGCCGTATCGCCGAGGAGGAGGGCGTCGATATCGACGACGTGCCCGCCACCGAGGAACGGGACGGCGAACCGTTCGTCACCGAGGCGGACGTGCGCCAGTACGCCGAGGTTCAACGGGCCGCACAGACGGCGGACGCTCGCTCTCTCGCCGCGGAGGAAGGCGCGGGCGAGGCGGGCGAAGCGGCCGAATCGACCGCCGAGGCGGTCGAACCCGAGGCCGAGTCCGTCGACGCCGCCGGCGACCGGGTGCCGTACAAGGGCGTCCGGAAGGCCATCGGCGACCAGATGCAGCGCTCGAAGTACACCGCGCCGCACGTCACCCACCACGACGAGGTGGACGTGACGGAACTCGTCGAACTCCGCGGGGAGTATAAGCCGTTGGCCGCCGAACGCGACGTGAATCTCACGTACATGCCGTTTGTGACGAAGGCCGTCGTCGCGGCGTTGAAGCAGTTCCCGTACATGAACGCCCAACTCGACGAGGAGAACGAGGAGATAGTGCTCCGCGACGAGTACAACGTCGGCGTGGCGACGGCCACCGACGCGGGACTCCTCGTCCCCGTCGTCCACGACGCCGACGGGAAGGGACTGCTTGAGTTGGCGCGTGAGACGAACGAGTTGGTGGAGAAAGCCCGTTCGCGGAAGATTTCGCCCGCGGAGATGCAGGGCGGCACGTTCACCATCACGAACGTCGGCGTCATCGGCGGCGAGTACGCGACGCCCATCATCAACTACCCCGAGGTGGGCATCCTCGCGCTCGGCGAGATAAAGGAGAAACCGCGCGTGGTGGACGGCGACATCGTCCCGCGGAAGGTGCTGACGCTCTCGCTGTCGTTCGACCACCGCGTCGTCGACGGCGCCATCGCCGCGCGATTCACGAACAAGGTCAAAGAGTACCTGTCGAACCCCAAACTCCTCTTGCTCGAATAAATGGTCGTCGGAGACATCTCAACCGGAACGGAGGTACTGGTCATCGGCGCGGGACCGGGCGGGTACGTCGCCGCCATCCGCGCCGCGCAACGCGACTTGGACGTGACGCTGGTCGAGAAGGACGCCTACGGCGGCGTCTGCCTCAACCGGGGCTGTATCCCCTCGAAAGCGCTCATCACGGGCGCCGACGTCGCCCACGAGGCGGGCAACGCCGAGGAGATGGGCATCCACGCCGACCCGGCGGTGGACATGTCCCAGATGGTGAACTGGAAGGACGACGTGGTGGACACCCTCACCGGCGGCGTCGAGAAACTCTGCAAGGCCAACGGCGTCAACCTCATCGAGGGCGAGGCGCGCTTCAAAGACGACGGGAGCGTCCGCGTCGCCCACGGCGGCGAGGGACAGGGTTCCGAGTCCATCGACTTCCAGCACTGCATCGTCGCCACGGGTTCCCGACCCATCCAGATACCCAACTTCGAGTTCGCCGACGACCCGGTGTGGTCCTCGACAGACGCACTCGACACCGACACCGTGCCGGACAGACTCCTCGTCGTCGGCGCGGGCTACATCGGCATGGAACTGTCGACGACGTTCGCCAAACTCGGCGCGGACGTGACGGTGGTCGAGATGCTGGACGACGTCCTCCCCGGCTACGAGGACGACGTCTCCCGCGTCGTCAAGAAGCGCGCGCAGTCGCTCGGAATCGACTTCGAGTTCGGCGAGGCGGCGAGCGACTGGCGCGAGGAGGGCGACGGCATCGTCGTCACGACGGAGACGGAGGACGGCGAGGAGTCGTCGTACGACGCCGACAAAGTGCTGGTCGCAGTCGGACGAAGCCCCCTCACCGACACCCTCGATATCGAGAACGCCGGTCTCGACCTGACCGACGACGGCTTCGTCGAGGTGGACGACCGGATGCGAACCTCCGTGGACGGCATCTACGCCGTCGGCGACGTGGCCGACAGGGGGCCGATGCTCGCGCACGTCGGGTCGAAGCAGGGCATCGTCGCCGCCGAGCACATCGCCGGCGAACCCGTCGCCTACGACGCCCAGGCCGTCCCCGCCGCCGTCTTCACCGACCCCGAGATAGGGACGGTGGGCATGACGCAGGCGGAAGCCGAGGAGGAGGGCTTCGAGACGGTGGTCGGCCAGATGCCGTTCAACGCCTCCGGCCGCGCGTTGACGACGGGCCACACGGACGGCTTCGTCCGCATCGTCGCCGAGGAGCAGAGCGGGTTCGTCCTCGGCGCGCAGATAGTCGGCCCCGAAGCCTCGGAACTGGTCGCCGAAGTCTCCCTCGCCATCGAGATGGGCGCGACGCTCGAAGACGTCGCCAGCACCATCCACACCCACCCGACGCTCTCGGAGGCGGTCATGGAGGCCGCCGAGAACGCACAGGGGCAGGCGATTCACACGCTGAACCGGTAAGCGTCACCCCGCCTCACTCGTTCTTCGGGTCGTCCGCCGACGTGAACGCGTGAGAACACCGGTACACCGGTAGAACTCCTCGGGCGGGCGTCCGGCGTACGAACCGCCGATTCGCGCCCGCGTCACTGGGAGGTGACTTCCGCAGTTCGGACACGGAGGGCGGCCGAACATCGTACCGCCGACTCCGCGTACGGGCGATATGATTTTCGGGTCGCTCAGAACCCACGGACGCCGCGACGCGGAAACCGCGCTCATCGACCCTGATAGTCGATGTTCTATCAGTATCCTCCTCGAACGTTGATGACAATGTATCAGAAGTACAACATATTTGTGCGTCCGGCCCCTAGGTGGAATCACCATGAGAGGACCGAAGAAAGACCGCAACTTCCTCGGCAGTAGCATCCGCGGATGGACCCGAAACGCCGCGACGGACGGCGAGACGGACCGCGTTCCCGGCGACCGGCGGACCCCCTCCGGGTCGCCCCGTCGGGGTCCGACGCTCGGGAAGGCCGCACAGTCTCCGCTGAGCACGCTCGTCAATCTCCTGCGGACGTAATCGCTCTTCCGTCCGACGCGCGCCGACCCGGTAGCCGCGGCCGGCGCGAACTCGGAGCGGGCGACTTCGAACGACTCTGGACGAACACCGCTCTTCTGACGCGATAGAGACCGTCAGCCGTCGGTGCGTCGGAATCGAGCGAGCGAGAAGATGGCTTCGGAGCGGCCGGTTCACTCCGTCCGCGAAACGCCGCCGTCCGTCGCGGGGGCGGGGACGGAGGGGTTGGGGGACGCCGACGCTCCCGCGGTCGAACCAGCGGCGGGTGCTCGCCCGCCGGCGGACACCTGAAACCGGCCGAGCAGACCGCTCAGTTCCGTCGCCGCGGTGGCGAGGCCGTTGATGTTGTGCGAGACTTCCGACATCGAGGCGGTCTGTTCCTCGGAGGCGGCCGAGACGCTGGCGACTTCCTCGCTGGTCCGTTCGCCCGACCGGTTCGCCTCGTCCACCATCCGCAGAATCTCCTCGGCGGAGGCGGCCTGTTCGGTCGCCGCGCGGTCTACCTCCTGGATGCTCTCGTTTACGTCCTCGACCCGGTCGGCTATCTCGTCGAGGTCGGTCAGGGCCGCCGAGACGGTCTCCGTCCCCGAATCGACGCGTTCGCCGACCGCGTGCATGTCGTCCACCGTGTCGGCGGCCGAGGACTGAATCTCGCCGATGAGCGACTCGATGCGGCCGGTGGCGTCGCCCGCCTCGCCCGCGAGCGTCTTTATCTCGCCCGCGACGACGGCGAAGCCCTTCCCCGCCTCGCCGGCGCGCGCCGCCTCGATGGAGGCGTTCAGCGCCAGCAGGTTCGTCCGTTCGGCGATCTCGGTGATGAGGTCCACGATGGAGACGATCTCGGTCAGTTCGGCGTGCAGTCCCTCCACCTCGCCGACCGTCCGTTCGGTCTCGCGTTGGATGTGGCCCATCTCGTCGAGGGCCGCCTCCGCCGACGCCCGCCCGGACGCGCCGAGTGAGGCCGCTTCGCCGGACGTCCGGGCGACGTCCGTCGCGGAGGCCGCCACCTCCTCCACCGTCGCCGAGAGGGTGCTCATCTCGCCGGCCGCCTCCGTCAGGTTGTCGTGCTGGCGGTCGCTCTCCGTCGAGACGTTCGTCATCGCGGTGCTCACCTCCTCGCTGGCCGTCTTGACCTCCTCCGTGCTGGCGTCGATTTCGGCGGTCGAACTCGCCACGTCCGACCCGAACGACTGAATCTCGACGACGGTCCCTTCGAGTTCGACCATCATCGCGTTGAACCCGTCGGCGATTCGCGTCATCGCCTCGCTGTCGCCGCCCGCGCCCATCCGCGCGGTCAGGTTACCGGCGGCGGCGTCATCCATGACGCGGCCGAACTCGGCGGCCTTCGATTCGAGCGACCGGGTGAGCAGTTCGGCCTCCTCCCGCGAGACGGCCTCCCGCGCCCGCGACTCCTTCATGTCCTCGACGACGGCGTAGGTGCCCGTCGCGCCGACGGAGAAGACGGCCGTCGTCGCCGTCAGAAGCGAGACGCTGGCCACGTCGAGGACGTCGCCGCCGAGGACGACGCCGAGATGCTCGGCGGCGACGACGCCCGTCCAGAGGAACCCCAAGAGCGACGCCAGCGCGAAGTTGAGCCAGAACCCGGCCTCCGCGTCCGTCTCGCGGTACGCCTGCAGACTGACGACGACGGCGCCGAGGAACGCAAGCGTCCCGACGATGTCGAAGAGCGCGACGAATTCGACCACGGTCACTCCCCCTCCGCGAGGACGCGGCGGCGACGGGTGTACGCCGCGACGAAGAAGACGACGCCCGCGGCGGCGATGCCGACGGCGTGTTCGACGACGTTCAGCACGTCGCCGAGAACCACCGCTTCGAGGTTCGTCACCACCGCGCCGACGCAGAGCAGGACGTACCCGCCGGTGAACAGTTTCGAGCGCGACGAACTCAACAGCAACACGGGGACGAGTCCGACGAACGCTATCACTACCAGTATCAGCTCTTTCGGGTCGAGCGCAGCTAGTTCCGAAGCCATGTTAGTCGGTGCCACATTCTCGGTTAGAGACTTAGCAGTATCTCTCCGAATATCGCGGTTGAGAAGCACGGAAAGGGTCGAATCCGGAACCGATAAACTCGTTTTCCGTTCGAATGGAGTTCGGTAGCCCCGGAATCGAGAGCGCGAGGGCTCCGGTCGTCGAACCGGGGAAATCGACGGAGAGAACGAGAGCGGAGAGAAGCGACGCGGTGGGTGACGGGATACCGACGGGCGAGGCGGCGGCCCGGTTACTTCGACTTCCGCACGATGGCGCGTTCCGCGAGGAGGTCGCCGAGTTCGTACATCGAGGTGACGACTTCGTCGCAGGACGGTCGAACGGCGGCCTTCGGTTCGAAGCCGACGGCGAGGCCGGCGACTTCGAGCATCGGGAGGTCGTTCGCGCCGTCGCCGACGGCGACCGAGTGGGAGAGCCTCGCGTCGAGTTCGTCCGCCAGCGATTCCAGCGCTTCGTCCTTCGTCCCCTCGACGAGGGGACCCTCCACGTCGCCGGTGAGGCGGTCGCGTTCGACGGGGAGTCGGTTGGCGACGATGGAGTCCACCTCGACGCCCTCCTTCTCCAGGGCGCGTTCGACGCCGCGTTCGAAGCCGCCGGTGAGGATGGCGACGTGGTGGCCGGCGTCGCGGAGTCGGGCGATGAGGTCCGCCGCGCCGGGGCGGAGTTCGACTTCGCCGTACGCCGCCTCCGCGTCCTCGATTTCGAGGCCCTCCAGCAGAGAGGCGCGCTTGCGGAGACTCTGCGCGTAGGATATCTCGTCGTTCATGGCGCGTTCGGTGATGTCGGCCATCTCCTCGGCGACGGCCTTGCGCTTGCCGAGGAGCACGGTCATCTCCGAGTCCGAGAGCGTTCCGTCGAAGTCGAAGGCGATGAGTCGCATATCCGACCGTCACTCCCGGACGGTTTGAAACCATCCATCCGCGCCGAAGTACGGTCCGCCGGGGGCGAGACGGCCGCCGACGGGGCACCGGGCGACGCGCGAATCCCGTGTTAAGCGCTAACGAACCACTATTAGCCATATCAGCCGTCGAAGAAACCCTTATCCGGGGTCCAAGGAACATACGCGCATGAAGGTTCTCGTCACGGACCCGATAGCCGACGCGGGGTTGGAACGACTCCGCGAATCGGGCCACGAGGTCGTGACCGACTACGACGCAGAGGGCGACGCACTTCTCGAAGCAGTCTCGGACGCGAACGCGCTCGTCGTTCGCTCCGGGACGGAGGTGGACGAGACGGTGTTCGAGGCCGCGCCGAACCTCGTCATCGTCGGGCGCGCCGGCATCGGCGTGGACAACATCGACATCGACGCCGCGACGGACCACGGCGTCATCGTCGCCAACGCCCCGGAGGGCAACGTCCGGGCCGCCTCGGAGCACACGGTTGCGATGGCGTTCGCCGCCGCGCGATCCATCCCGCAGGCGCACGCCCGCCTGAAGGACGGCGAGTGGGCGAAGGGCGACTACCTCGGGACGGAACTCAACGGGAAGACGCTCGGCATCGTCGGCCTCGGCCGCGTCGGCCAAGAGGTGGCAAAGCGCCTCGACGGCCTCGGCATGGACATCGTGGCGTACGACCCCTACATCGGCCAAGAGCGCGCCGAACGCCTCGGCGCCGAACTCGTCGAGTTCAAGGACTGCCTCGAACGCGCCGACTTCCTAACGGTCCACACGCCGCTCACGCCGGAGACGGAGGACCTCATCTCGACGGACGAACTCGAACTGATGGGCGGCGGCTACCTCGTCAACTGCGCCCGCGGCGGCGTCGTCGACGAGGATGCCCTCGCCGCCGCGGTCGAAAACGGAACGCTCGACGGCGCGGCGGTGGACGTGTTCGCCGACGAACCCGTCTCGCCGGACAACCCGCTTCTCGCCGTCGAGGACGTCGTGGTCACGCCGCACCTCGGCGCGTCCACGTCGGCGGCCCAGGAGAATGTCGCCACCTCCATCGCCGACCAGATAGACGCCGCGTTCAACGAGGAGCCCGTGATGAACGCCCTCAACGCCCCCTCGGTGGACGAGAGCGCCTTCCCGCGCATCCGCCCGTACCTCGACCTCGCGGAAACGGCCGGGAAGATCGGCGCGCAGTTGCTCGACGGCCGCATCTCCTCGGTCGAAGTCACCTACGAGGGCGACATCGCCGACGAGGACGTCGATCTGGTCACCGCCTCGGCCCTCAAGGGCGTCTTCGAACCGCTGGAGTGGCAGGTCAACGCCGTCAACGCGCCGAAGATAGCCGAGGAACGCGGCATCGACGTGACCGAGTCGAAGACGATGCAGTCCGAGGACTTCCAGAGCCTCGTCACCGTCACCGTCGGCAACGACGAGGAGTCGCTCAGCGTCTGCGGGACGCAGTTCGCGGGCGATGACCCGCGCATCGTCCGCATCGACGGCTACCGCGTGGACGCCATCCCGCACGGGCGGATGCTCGTCGCGCGCAACTACGACACGCCGGGCGTCATCGGCTTCATCGGCAGCGTCCTCGGCGACAACGACGTGAACATCGCCGGGATGTTCAACGCCCGCCGCGCCGACGAGGGCGGCGAGGCGTTGACCGTCTACAACCTCGACAACCACGTCCCCGACGAGGTTCGAGAGGAACTGCTCGCCGACGAACGCATCATCGACGTGAAGTACCTCACGCTGAACGGCACCGACGAGTAAGCCGACGAGAGGCAGTCAGCGCTCCCAGCGAACCGCGTGCCGTTCTCCCTCGGGAGTGTCGCTCGCGACGACGACGTCGCCGCGCGCGTTCAACGTTCGACACCGCGTTCACTCCGCCGTCGTCGTCAAGCAGCGTTTCTCACTCTTCTATCCCCTCGTCGTCCGTCCACCGGAAGGCGCGGTTCACTCCGTCGCCGGGGCGTTCGCGGTCAGTCGCCGACGGGAATCGCGCCGGCTCCAAGGCTGTGGCGGCGGAGACAAGGACGGCGAGAAGGGGGCGTCGAGACGGTACGAAGAGGGAGTCTTGGAGTGACCCGAGCTACCGCAAGCGCTCTCTCACGTCGAGTCGCCGAGCGACTTTGTCGGCGAGTCCGGTGTCCGGGGCGGGCGGGCGAACCGTCGGCGTCGCCGAGCTTTGCTCGGTGGGCCGCGAGACACCGTCTCGCGACGTCGCCGAGGTTCCCTCGGCGGAGGAAGCGGAGGCGGAGGACGCGCCGTCGATGTCGTCGATGACGCGTTCGTAGTGGTCGATGACGTCCTGTCGGGCGCGTTGGGCCTCCTCGACCTTCCGTCGAAGCGCCTCGTTCTCGCGTTCGAGGCGGGCGACGCGTTCGCGGAGGGACTCCCCGTCGGCCGACGGACGCGCCGGCGACGCGTCGCCGCGCGCGGCGTCGGAGGGGGCGGCACCCGGAACCGCCGCCTCGTCGCTCCGTCGCCGGGGACGCGAAGACGACGAGGCGGCCGTCTCCTCGGGATCGGCGTCGGCGGGCGGGAACGTTCGGTCGCGGCGTGATTCGCCACTCACCGTTCCAGTCGGGAAACTGGGCAAGGGCATGTTTGTGAAGACGACCCACGGAGACATGAAACTGCGTCAGACCCGCGTCACACTCGTTCGGGCGAGACGAAACGTTCGCGGTCGGACACCCGGTTACTCTGCGAGGAGGTCCAACACCGCGTCGGTGGAGTTGGCCACGGGTTCAGGTTCCGCGCCCGCCTCGAAGGCGGCGTCGGGGTCCTTCAGGAGGTGTCCAGTCGTCAGGCAGACCACCTCTTCGTCGCCGCCGACGGTGCCGGCGTTCCGGAGTTTCCGGAGTCCGGCGACGGACGCCGCGGAGGCGGGTTCAACGCCGATGCCCTCGCGCGCCAAGTCGCGCTGGGCGGTCGTGATCTCCTCGTCCGAGACGGCGACGGCGGTGCCGTCCGTCTCGCGGATGCCCGGAAGTGCCTTCGGGGCGTTGACGGGGTTGCCGATGCGGATGGCCGTCGCGCGCGTCTCCACCTCGTCCCAGCGTTCGGTGTCATCCCACCCGTTCTCCACCGCTTCGACCATCGGCGCGGCCCCCTCGGCTTGAACGCCGGTGAGTTTGGGCACCTCGCTCGGGTCCAGCGACCCGGACTGGACGAGTTCGCGGAACGCCTTGTACAGCGCCGCGGTGTTGCCCGCGTTGCCGACCGGCAGGACGATTCGGTCGGGGAAGTCGCCGTAGTCGCCGCGGAACTGCTCTAAAATCTCCAGCCCGATGGTCTTCTGGCCCTCCAGTCGGAAGGGATTCAGCGAGTTCAGCAGGTACACCTCGCCGCGTTCCGCGAGGTCCTGCACGATGTCGAGACAGGAGTCGAAGTTGCCGTCCACTTCGAGGATGCGCGCGTCGTGGAGGGCGGCCTGCGCTATCTTGCCGGCGGCGACCTTGCCGGAGGGGAGCAAAACGAGCGTCTCCATGCCGCCGCGCGCGCCGTACGCCGCGAGTGCCGCGGAGGTGTTACCGGTCGAGGCGCACGCGAGGCGGTTCACGCCGAGTTCCTTCGCCACGCGGACGCCGACGGTCATGCCGCGGTCCTTGAAGCTCCCGGTGGGATTCATCCCCTCGTGTTTGATCCTGAGCGTCTCGACGCCCACGTCGTCTTCGAGGCGCGGGGCCTCGTGGAGGGGCGTGTCGCCCTCGGGGAGACTGACGCCCTCCTCGAAGGGGAGCGCCGCCCGATAGCGCCAGACGCCGCGCCCCTCGAAGTCGTCGAACGTCGGGGGGTCGGCGTAACGGACTTCCAGAAGGGCGCCGGCGTCGCTCGTGTAGCGAATCTCGTCGAAGGGGGCGTACTGCTCGCCCGTCTCGATGCACTCCAGCCACACGCCGTCGTCGGCGACGTCGGGGGCCTCCTGCGCGGGCGCGGTGAGTTCGAGGCTCATCGTGCCCAGCGTCGGGGTCGGCGGGCAAAAAGGGGGGCGGTTCGGGCGCGTCTCGCCGCCCCGCGCCGTCTCGGCCGTCGGTTCTCGGCGCGACTCGGGCGTCAACCGTCGGGGTGTCCGCGGCCGTGGCGTTCGACCAGTCGCCGCATCACGCCCGACTCCGCCCGTTGCAGGAGGTCCGAAGCCGTGCTCGGCGCGCAGTCGAGTTCGTCGGCCACGTCCGCGACGCCCGCCCGGCGCGGAACCTCGTAGAAGCCGAGTTCGACGGCGGTTTCGACGGCCGTCAGTTGGCGCGCGGTGAGTCCGTCGGCGACGGGCGCGTGCCGCCGGTCGTACTCGCCGACGGCCTTCACCGTCGCGTCCACCGCCTCGGGCAGGTCCGAGAGCACCGTCCGCAGGTCCTCGCCGGGGCCGACCAGCGTCACGTGGAACGCGGCGTCGGCGTCGTAGACGACGGGCGGGACGAGCACCAGATTCAGGTCCGCGAACGCCTCCCGCCACGCCACGTCCTCAGGGCGCGTCTCTTGGCTGATGTAGACGTAGAACGACTCGTCGTCTATCGGCGTGAGGTCGTACCAACGGACGGATTCGACCGCCGACAGCGCCTCCTCGTACGGTTCTCGGTCCGCCTCGACGTAGAACAACTCGTGTTCGACGCCCCCGTCGCCGGTGACGCCGCTCCACGCCTGCAGTTCCTCGTACCGAACCGCGTCCCCGTCGCGGATGAACTCCTGCATCGGGTGGAGCATCCAGCGGGGTTGTGAGAGTTTCGCGTCGAGGTACTTCACGCCTCACCGCCCGGTAGCGACCGCTCGGCACTTAAATCGACTAGTAGAACCGCGGCAAATCCCACGCGGTACCGCTCCGAACCGACGCGTATGGAGCAGACGATGACCGCGGTTCTGTCCGCAGTCGGAGCAGTCGCCGGACTGGGGAATCTGGTCGGTATTACCGCGAGCGCTCTCGGGCGGGCCGACTACTGGCCGCCGGGGGACAGAAACCGGACGTACTACGCCCACTGGACGCTCTCGCAGGTCGTCAACGTCTCATTGGTCGGCGTCGCGTACCTCGATTGGAACGGCCTCGGCCTGCCGCGGCCGGTGGTCGCCGGCGGCGGCGTCCTGTTCGTCGCCTGGTACGCGGCGGCCGTCGCCGCCGGACTCGACTTGGGCGTCGAGGAGACGAAGGGGTTGCGCGGGGAACTCCGCACCGACGGGTGGTACCGGTACTCGCGGAACCCGCAGTACGTCTGTTACATCGTCGCGACGGTCGGATTCGCCGCGATGGCCGCGTCGGCGTGGGCGGCCGCGCTGTGCGCCGTCTACCTCGCGTGGTGGGTCGTCCTGCCGTTCGCGGAGGAACCGTGGCTTCGCGAGGAGTACGGCGAGGCGTACGAACGCTACGCCGAACGCGTCCCGCGGTTCGTCGGACGCCGTTCCCTCCGCGCACTCGCCGGGACGCGTTCGGGCCTCGGAGCGAAGTGACGGGCGGGGGCGTCGGGCGTCCGCGCCGGCGTCGCCGGGGGACTGAATCGAGACGGCCGAAGCCGTCGGCTCACTCCTCGGTTCCGTACGCGTCGATGCTCGCGTGGACCTGTTCGACCCACTCGTCTAAGGCCTCGTGGAGCATCCGCTTTGCCTCGGGGAGGTCGGTCGCGGTGTACTGGTAGACGTAGCCGCCGGGGTCGAGAAGTCGCCGTTCGCGGTCGGCCAGTCCCTTCTCCATCAGCGTCGTGAGCGACCGGTTCACGTTGCTCCGGTCCCTGTCGAGTTCGTCCGCGAGTTCCGCGACCGTACTGCCCGGACTGTCGAGAAGCGTCAAGTACGTCCTGCTCTCGTGGGCTTGGATGCCGAAGACGCACGCGAGAACGTGCTGAAAACTCGGGTTCTCCGTTTCGACGAGGTCCCCCATATCTGGCGCGTCGCTCATGTACGGTACAACGCCGCGCCCCCGATTAAAGTCCCGCGTCGCCGGCAGGGCGCGCACGCCGCGGAGTCAGATTCAGTTCGCTCCGAACCGGAGGCGAGACCGGACGCCGGGGGAATCGACGGAGGACCGCCGCGGAGAGACGCCGGTCGCTACTCGTCGCGCGGTTTGGGGTCGTCGATGGGGTTCAGCCCCATCGCCATCAGTCGGCGGGCGATGACCACGATACCGTTGGTGAACCCCTTTCCGAACACCGCTCGCTCGTACTCGACGGACCCCGACTCGTCCTCCTCAACGGAACTGACCAGAATCGTGTCCCGGTCGACCAACAGGAGTCGGCTGATGGCCGTGTCGTCGTCGGGGTCGGACGGAGAGCTGTGCAACCACGACAGTTCGGAGACGAACACCTCGGCGTCGGGAAGCGCGCCCTCTATTCGGTCGTGGAACGCCCCCGTGGTCGTCCCGACGAGGACGTCGACGCCTGACTCCCGAGCGCTCTGCAGGCGTTCGAGCAACTCGTCGGTGACCGTTCCTTCGCGCCCGAGGATGAGCACAACCTCCTCGTCGGCGTCGCCGACGAGTTGCAGTAATCGGTTCCCGATGGCTGATTCGCCCGAGAGCGCCCACACCTCGTGGGTGACCTCCTCGTCGGCGTTGAGCGACGCCGATCCCATCGATTCGAGGGCGTCGACCAGCGACTCCGTCCGAGACTCGTACTCTGCCCGGAGCGTCTTCGCCGCCTCCCCGATGGGGACGGACCGGAACTGCTGTGGGTTGCTGTGTTGAATCTCGACGAGTCCCTTCGTCTCCAGTACGCGAATCGCGTCGTAGACGCGAGTCCGCGGCACGTCCGACGTCTCGCTTATCTCCTTGGCCGTCGCTTTCGGCAGACGCGACAGCGCCACGAAGCACTTCGCCTCGTACTCTTTCAATCCCAGTTTCTGAAGCAGTTCGACCGCCTCTTGATAGCTAGATAACTCTGACATGGGTCCCAACCATTTGACCGGCGCCTCCGGTACCGTCTGTAATAGTATGCGAGCCTTGATAAGTCACCGCCTCTCGTCCGTCCGCCGGCGACGCCATCGGAGAGACTCCCGACGAGGAACACCGAGACGAGCGCGGGACGCGAAACAGTTCATTCACTCAGATAATCACAGTAGGGTTATACAGTGGTAGTTCGAATCGTCACTGGGCGTAGGGTACGTAGGGTCCCAACCAACCGCTATTCTACGCCTAGCTGCCACCTTCGTGGCAGTTTTTCGAGAGATTAATACCTGATTTCGAAGCATTCGGTGTACTCGTTCGTGAGAAACCTCAGTAGCGGTTCGATGTCCCCGAAGCGAGGGCCCTTCGCGACGATACCCGACTCCGGGTCCCAGTCGATGAAATCCACGGCGTCTAACTTCGGGAGGTGGACGTGCCTGAAGGCGATTTCCGCCTGTAGCTGTCTCTCTCCGGAGAGATCGTCCGCCGCGTCCGGAACGACGGAGCGTCCGTTCTCTCGCATCAGCGACGCCAAAATCTGCCGTCGGTGACCGTTCGCCAGCGCTTCGAAGTGACTATCAGTCATCGCTCCCATATACGATTAATTACACTTCTGCACGGATAACGTCCCTCTCTTTTCGAGATCGCTCCGCGTGTGAGTAAGCGGGTGACACTACTTCAAAGAGCTCTCGAATTCCGCTCCCGCCGCCCTCATGCCTCCTTCGCGTACCCCATCTTCTCGATGCAGGTCCGCATCTCCTCGGCCTCGCTGTGCTTGTGGAGCGTCGTGGGCGTGTCGCAGTAGAACGTCGTGCCGTCGTGCCGGAGCGACAGTTGGCGCGTCTCGCCCATCATCTCCGTCTCGACGAGGACGCGGCGTCCGCCGCAGAGGGCGTCGAGAATCTCCTCGGCGGACAGTTCGCCGGCCTCGACGCGGAGTGGGTCGGTCATATCGAACCTTCGGACGCCGCGGACATGACTGTTGTCTGTCCGCCGGATGCGCCCGCGAGTCTCGAAGAAAAGAGCGTTCGCCGGACGAACCGGCTCAGTTCGTCGTTTCACCGAAGTCCACGACGAGTACGTCAGCCGACGCTGACTCAATTCGTCGTGAACGCGAAGCCCTCGACGAGCGTTCGCCGGATGAAACCGGCTCAGTTCGTCGTGAACTTCGACTCCTCTTCGGACTCGGGCGGTTCGACGCCCTCCGCCGCTTCCGCCGTCGCCGTCTCCTTCTCGGTGTCGACGTGCCAGCGGTCCACCTCGTCGTCGTACTGCCCGAGGCGACGACTCACCTCCGACTTCAGTTCGTCGTCGTTGATGTTCACCTCGAAGATGAAGCGCGGTTCGTCGCTCTCGCCCCGCGTCGTCTTCTGGATGTTGGCGCTGACGAGTTCGCTGTCGAAGTAGTACGGCGCCAACTGCGTCATCACCTTCTGGTAGACGGTGTCTTCGACCTTCCGGAGGGCCTTCCGACTGGCCGAGTCCGCCGCGCGCGCGACGTATCCGATGGACTCGCTCCAGCGTTCGACCGCGCCGTCGTTGTCGCCCTCCTCGACCTTCTGGTACGACTCCGACAGCTTCTCGCCGGCGGTCTGGAGGTCCTCGTTCGGCTCCTTGCCGGCCCTCTCGCCCTCGCCTTCGCCGACGCTGGCCTGTTCGGCGGTCTTCTGACTCACGTCCTCGCCGAGACGTTCGTGGGACTTCGGCCGCCACTCGTCCCATCGTTCTATCGCCTCACTATTCACGTCGGCGTCTCGCAGGGCCCGCGTGATGCGTTCGCCGTGCTCTACGACGTCGCCCCACGAACCACGGACTTTGAAGCCCGAAACGCTCTCTTCCATCGGCTTAGGCGAGGGTAGGAGGGGCCGGCTATAAAAGTCTATTCGCGGGCCATACTACCTGATCGGTTCCGCGACAGTGTTTTCCGCGCGACTCACCGACGCCCGTAGATGAAGGCCGTGGCGGCGTCGTCGAGGCGGGAGACGACGCCGGCGAACCACGCCGCGGGCGAGGCGGCGCGCACCTCCGACTCGGAGAGTTCGATGCGCCCGCCGTCCATCGGGTTCCGGGCGTTCGACTCCTCGTCGCCTCCGTCGGCGTCGCGCGCCGACGCCGCGTCCACGACGGTTGACATCGCGCACCGGCCACAACTCTCGGTTTTCTTCTCGGGCATGAGAACGACTCGCGTGAGCTAGGAACCCTAACGATTAAATTCTTGCGTCCGGGGACGCCCCGAGGGGCTTTTGTACCCTTGCGAGGTGGAGACAATCATGGGATACACCGTAGTCGACGCCGACGAGGTGGAGACGGAGGCGGACCGGCCCTGCGAGATGCGCCGTCTGAGCGAGGCGGCGGGCCTCTCGAAGGTAGCGGTCAACCGCTTCCGCGCCGCGCCGGGCGAGGATATTCCGCTGGCGTACCACTACCACGAGGAACAGGAGGAGGCGTTCTACGTCCTCTCGGGGACCCTGTTCGTCGAGACACCGGAGGGGACGTACGAAATCGAGGAGGGCGGCCTGTTCGCCGTCGAACCGAACAACCCCCAACGGGCGCACAACCCCGCCGACGCCGACTCGGACGTGGTGGTCCTCGCCGTCGGCGCGCCGAACGTGGACGGCGACGTCGCGCCGTACGAACCCGACGAATGAGCGACGCCGAGGGCGCGAACGGAGGCGAAGAGGGGGGCGAGGACGACTTCGACGAGCAGCGCTCGTCGGGCGGCCAGACGCAATCTGGCGACTTCGACCCGGAGGCCGTCGCCGCCGAGGCGGGCGTCGAACTCCCGGACGTGCCCGAGTGGGACGACGAGTACCTCAACCGGGTGAGCGACCGGTTGATGTTCAACTACGACTTAGAGAGGGACCGGCGCGTCCGCGGGGAACGGTTCGAGATGGTCGGGACGATGCGCGTCGAGAACCGAAAGCAGTTCCTCCACCCCGCCCTCAACTACGCGAACCACGAGAGCCGAGAGTACATCTTCGCGCGGCGCACTCCGCGCGTGACCGTCGCCGAACTCGAACGACTCGTCGAACTCGGGCACGAACTGGCCGACGACGCCGAGTGGTTGGTCCCGGACGAGGAACACTACGGGACGGACTTCACCTTCGTCGCCGTCGTCTCCGAGACGAGCGACGACGTTCGGGAGTTCGTCGAGTCGTTCTCCGATCGGACGCTCCTGAAGTTCGGCTACTACGGCCACTACGAGGTGAACCTCGTCGTCGCCGTCCCCGAGACGCACGAGGTGGTCGCGAGTCAGAACGCGGACGTAGCGCAGGCGTTCGCCCTCTGGGACGACGTGCAACCGTCGGACGACAGGGGACTTCTCGGCCGCATCGTGGACCGACTCCGCGGCTGAAACCGCCGCGACGATTCGTCGCCGGTACGTCGACGCCGAGACGACTCTCGGCGACGTCGCTCGCCGGGTGAAAAACGGAAGAACGCGGAGGGCTCGCGCGGGGACGGTCGGTCGTCGGTTCAGTCGTCGCCGGGCGTGAACTCGCCGGAACCGGGCTGTTCGCGGACCTTCTGGATGTTCTCGTACCCCATCTTCACCAGCGACAGCGCCAGGTAGATGAGCGTGAACGCGATGGCGATCTGCGCCGCCGCAGACAGCATCGCGACCACGTCCGCGCTCGCCATCCACTGGGAGTTGAGGAACTTCGCGTAGATGTTGTCGTGGAGCGCGATCCAGAGCAGTCCCAGCACCGTGATGGTCACCATGACGACCATCGGGCCGCCGGTGCTGAGAAGCTGCTTCGCGTCGCTCCAGTTGGCGAGCCACACCGTGGCCGTCAGCAGCGCCAGCGCGGCCAGCAGTTGGTTCGCACCGCCGAAGAGCGCCCACAGCGTCGTCCACGAACCGCTCGCGATGAGGACGTACGCCGCGAGACACTGCACGGCGGCGTTCCCGTACCGGTCGGCCGCGAACGACTCGGTCGCGGACTCGGGCGTCCCGATTATCTCCTCCATCATGTACCGTCCGAGGCGGACGGCCGTGTCGGTGGAGGTCAGAAGGAAGCTGACGAGCACCAGCGCCATGAACGGGCCACCGAACGACGTCGGGATGCCGAAACTCGTCAGCAGGATGCCGCCGCCCGTAGCGAACGTCGGCAGGGCGAGTCCGATGCCGCCGCCGACGTCGGGCGAGACGAGGGCGACGGTGATGAGCGCGACGGTGGCGAGCAGACCCTCGCCGAGCATGCCGCCGTAGCCGATGGTCCGCGCGTCGGACTCCTTGTTCAGCTGCTTCGACGTCGTCCCCGAGGAGACGAGTGAGTGGAAGCCGCTGATGGTCCCGCACGCGATGGTGATGAACAGAAGCGGGAACAGCGGAAGTCCGCCTCGCCCGATGAAGCCGTAGTACGGTTCGAGGTTGGTGACGAGCGGTTGGCTCGACGTTATCGCCGAGATGCCGAGCGCTCCGCCGACGGTTCCGACGATGACGGCCAGCAGCGCGCCTCCGACGCCCGTGTACAGCAGGAACGACGAGAGGTAGTCGCGCGGTTGGAGAAGCACCCAGACCGGCAGGGCGCTAGCCAGCGCACCGTACAGGAGGATGACCGGAATCCACGCGGCGGCGTTCGTGCCGAACGAACCCGCGGCCGGGAGCCACGACCCCTCCATCGCGAACAGGACAATAGTGCCCGCGGGGTAAGACGACCCCTCCGCCGCCGGGAGCAGAGCGAGGGGGTACTGGATGCCGACCCAGACCCCGACGAACATCGCCACGACGAACGCGACGGTACCGGGGATGAACGGGAGGTTCAACTGGTACAGGTAGGCGCCGAACAGCACGGCCAGTCCGATGTATATCAGGCTCGCCGTCGCCGCCTGCGGGTAGGCGTCGAACACGATGGCGACGACGAGTGCGAACACAGCCACGACGAGGATGATGGTGATGAAGGCGAACCACAGGAGCATATCCTTGCCCCGTTCGCCGACGTACTCGCCGATGATGTAACCGATAGACTTCCCCTCGTGTCGGAGGCTGGCCGACAGCGACACGAAGTCGTGGACGCTCCCCATCAGGGGGTTCCCGATGGCGATCCAGGCGAGAGCGGGCACCCACCCCCAGACGACGCCGGCGGTTATCGGGCCGACGATGGGTGCTCCGCCCGCGATGCTCGAATAGTGATGCCCGAGCAGTACCGGCTTCTTCGCCGGTACGTACTCCTGTCCGTCCTTGTACTTGTGGGCCGGTGTCTCGCGACTGTCGTCGAGTTCGACGAACTGCGCAAGGTACTTCGAGTAACCGAGATACCCCACGCTGAACAGCGCGAACACCGCCGCGACGAGCCAAATTACTTGAACCATGGTGGCGTGCCTCATTGCATTTCATGAAAAACCGCCTATTAACCCTGTTGATTACTACCACGCCAGGGAGAACAAATAGTAACTCCTCGGCGGGTGAATTTTCGGTCGAAATCCCCCGACGGGGCGGGGAGAGCGCTACGCTTCCGTTTCGGGGGCGACGTCGATGTCCAGTTCCGCGGCCACCTCGCCGAGGAAGTCGCCCTTCACCTCCGCGACGCGGGTGGCAATCTCCGCGACGACGGGTTCCTCGAAGTCCTCGCGCAGTTCCCGCAGGCGTTCGCGTTCCGTCTCCACCCTGTCGCGGAGGAAGCGCGCGCCGCGTCCCTCCTCGTGCGGTTCGGGTTCCGGCGTGAGGCGGTTGACGGCGAGTCCGCGCACGTCGAGGCCGTAGGAGTCCAACTGCTCGACGGAGCGACGCGTCTCGCGGATGGAGAGTTCGTCCGGGTTGACGACGAGAAAGAACGCCGCGCGTTCGCGCAACGCCTCGCCCGCGAACTCGAATCGCTCCTTTCGGGTCCGGAGGCGCGCGAGGATGGGGTCGCCGTCCATCACGCGCCGCGGTTCGTTGTTCCCGATGGCCGCCTTCTCGTAGAGGTCGATGGAGCGTTCGCGCTTGTGCGTGAGTCGGTCTATCCACCCCTCCAAGAGGTCCGGAAGCGAGAGGAGACGCAGGGTGCCGCCGGTGGGCGAGGTGTCGAAGACAACCCTATCGAAGTCGTCGGACTCGCGCATCACCTCGATGAAGCGGTCCATCAGAGCCGACTCGTACGCGCCGGGCGTCTGGTGGGCCATCTCTATCTGCCGGTCTATCTCGTTGACCATCGCGGAACTCACCTGGTCGCCCATCGCCCGTTTCGTCTCCATCAGGTGGCGTTCCACCTCGGTGTCGGGGTCCACCTCCATCGCGTGGAGGTTCTCCTCGCCGGAGACGGCCTTCGGGTCGTCGCCGAACTGTTGGTCGAACACGTCCGAGGTGCTGTGGGCGGGGTCGGTGGAGACGACGAGCGTCTCCAACCCCTCGCGGGCGCACTTCAGCGCGTACGCCGAGGAGAGCGTCGTCTTGCCGACGCCCCCCTTGCCGCCGAAGAAGACGAACTTGCGCATGTTAGAAGTGGTACTGCTGCCCCTTCCGTTCGAGGAGCGACCCCCGGTCCCACATCCGCCGTTCCCACGCCTCGAACTCGTCTTCGAGGTAGGGGAGCAACTCCGCGGTGTAGTACGACACCGGACTCGGGATGCCGAACGCCTCGGGGAAACACGCCAGCATGAAGGTGTCCTCCACGTCCTCGGCCTCCTTCTCTATCTTCTCGTACGCCGGGTGCGAAATCATCCCGTGGTACAGTCCGCGGAGCCACTCCGCGAGGACCTTCCGGTACCGGTCGATTCGCTCCGCGAGTGTCATTCGTTCACGTCTCACCCTCCGCCGCCAAAAAGTGTGTCGCTCACGAACGACTGCCCGGATTCCGTGCGTTGATATACCGTCGCGCGCCATCTGCGGGCATGGGTCTGCGTTCGACGGACGAGACGCCGGTGACGGTGCTGAGCGGAAGCCTCGGCGCGGGCAAGACGACGCTCCTGAACCACTTATTGCGGAACGCCGGGGAGCGAACCATCGCCGTCCTCGTCAACGACATGGGCGAGTTGAACGTGGACGCGGAACTCGTCAGCGAACAGTCGGACCTGTCCGTCGCCGACGGCACCGTCGCGGAACTGTCGAACGGGTGCATCTGCTGCGAACTCCGCGACGACTTGGAGACGGCCGTCGTCCGCCTCGCGCGCGAACGCGACTTCGACCACCTCGTGGTCGAACCCTCCGGAATCAGCGACCCCGCCCCCGTCGCCCGCCTGTTCACCGGCGGGTCGCCCGCCGCCGCGCGGTACCGCGTCGAATCCGTCGTCGCCGTCGTGGACGCCCGCCTGTTCGCGGACACGTTCGACGCGGACGGAACGCCTTCGAAGACAGTCGCCGAGGGCGGCGAGGAGGGGACGCGCCCCATCTCGGACTTGCTGGTCGAACAGGTGGAGTTCGCCGACGCGGTGGTCCTGAACAAGTGCGACTTGGTGAGCGACGCCGAACGCGAACGCGTCGAGAGCGTCGTCAAAGCACTTCGTCCGGGTGCGGACATCATCCCGGCGACGTACGCCGAGGTGGACGCGGACGAACTGCTCGGCGTCCAGCGGTTCGACCCCCAGTCCGCGGCGGAGGCGGCGGGGTGGCGACGGATGTTGGACGCCGCCGAGAGAGAGGACGCGGCGGAGGCAGACGCGGAGGGCGCGGAAGGAGGCCACGACGGCCACGACCACGGCGACCACAGCGGACACGACCACGACGGCCACAGCCACCCGCAGGCCGCCTACGGCGTCGATTCCTTCACCTACCGGCGCAGGCGGCCGTTCCACCCCGGCCGAGTCGCCGAACTCCTCTCTGACCTCCCCGAGAGCGTGATTCGGTCGAAGGGGTCGATGTGGGTCGCCGGCCGGGAGGAGACGCACCTCACGTACAGTCAGGCCGGTCCCTCGGCCTACGTCGAGGGAAGCGGTCGTTGGATAGCCAGCCTCCCCGACTTCGAACAGGACGCCTACCGGCGCAATCGCTCGGACCTCGGGTTCGAGTGGGACGACGAGTGGGGCGACAGGCGGACCGGACTCGTGTTCATCGGCCGCGAGATGGACGAGGAGGGACTCGTCGCGGCGCTAGACGACTGTCTCCTCACCGACGAGGAGATGGCCGCCGACTGGGACGCCTTCGAGTCCGAGAACCCGTTCCCCGATTCCCCCGGCGACCGGACGACGCTCGCGGAACCGACGCCCGAGGGCTAACGGGCGCACCCGGTCGAACCGGGCGAACCTCAGCAGTCCTCGACGAGTGCGTCGAGGGCGCGTTCGAGTTCGCTGCGTCGCTTCCACGCGGCGACGCGGTCGGTCAAAGCGGGCGCGGGGAGGCCGAGACTCACCGACGACCGGGCGGTGACGGTCGAACCGCCCTCGGCGGGTTCGACGGCGACGGTGGTCTCCATCGCGTCGAACGGGCCGGCCTCGCCCGCCTGTTCGTACCGCAGGCCATCGTCGGTCTCCTCGAAGCGCAGGACGAACTCGACGCCGCCGCCCCCGACGGTGACGAGGGCGTCGGCCTCCCCCTCCCGCACGTCCCGCACCTCGAAACTCCCCTCGTACTCGACCATCGCCTCGGGCGTCAGCATCCGAGAGAGAGTGGGCGGCGACCGGGGGACGAACCGAGAGACCGTCACTTCACGCATGCCCGCCGTTTCGCGTCGGGTCACAAAAGAGGCAGGGAGAGGAGACAGAGGAGGAGTCCGAGAGCGACCCCGGCGTACAGTATGCGCCGGAGTCGGGACCCCGGCGGAATCTCCGCGGTGCGGAGGGGCGTCCCGGTCCAGACCAGACGGTAGTACGCGCCCGCGGTCACGACGACGGACGCCGCGCCCGAGGCGCAGACGGCGACGGTCCACGGGAGACCGAGTGCCGCGACGTAGAGGGGGCCGAACGAGACGCAGAGAAGCAGCCCCAACCCCGAGACGACGAGGAACGGAACGGCGTCTACGGCCTCGCCTCGGCGGTTTCGGAGTCGCATTCGGGTTCGCTTGGGAGTGTATCGCAAAGAATCTAAGTGACGGAGGTCGGACGGGGAGGTATGGAACCCGCATCGCAGGGCGACCCGCGCGTGCTGTTCGCCATGAACCTCGTCCTCTCGACCGCCTTCGCGTCGGTCGTCGTTTGGGGCCTGAGCTACATCGACGTCGTCCCGTTCACGGTGGTGAACGTCGCGTCGTTCGCCCTCGTGTTGATGGCGGTGACGTACGTCGTGACGCGGTGACGGGGGCGGTCGAGTCGCGTTCGCAGACAGACCGTGCGGCGTGAACCCACGGCAGGCGACGTGTGAGCGGCGATTCGTCGGACTTTATGCCCTCGGCGTTCTGCGTTTCGAACAAGATGCCCATCGAAGACCGAGACGACGCGTACCTCATCACCCACGCTCTCGCCAAGGACACCCTGTTGCGCCTGCGAGACGTGGAGACGACGCAGGTCGCCTTCCGGAAAGGCCTCGTGAAACTCGGCCGCATCTGCGGCTACGAGATAATCGACGGCGCGATGGAGACGGAGTACGTCACCGTCCAGACGCCGTTGACCGAGACGACGGGCGAACGCGTCAAAGGACTCGACGACGTGGTGATAATCAACGTCCTCCGGGCGGCGACGCCGTTCGTGGAGGGACTGCTGAAGGCGTTCCCGCGGGCGAAGCAGGGCGTCATCAGCGCCGGCCGCGACGAGGAGGCCGGCATGGACGAGGAGGGCGAGTTCCCCATCACCATCGACTACGTGAAACTGCCCGAGATAACGGAGAAGGACACCGTCATCGTGGCGGACCCGATGCTCGCCACCGGGTCCACGATGTGCGCCGTCCTCGACCACGTCCTCTCGAACGCCGAGGCGGAACCGACGGACCTGTTCGTCCTCTCGGCCGTCTCCGCGCCCGACGGACTCCTCCGCGTCGGCGACCAGTTCCCCGAGGCCGACCTCTTGACCGTCTCCATCGACGACCACCTCGACGAGGACGGCTACATCATCCCCGGTCTGGGCGACGCCGGCGACCGCGCCTTCCGGACGCAGTAGGCCGACTCTCCTCTCTTTCGACCGTCTCGCTTTCTTCGGCGGCGCGGCGCAGAACAACGACTATACCGGAGCGTTACACACGTGAGGCCGTATGAGCGACGCCGACCCATGCGACGCCTGCGGTACGGCCGTGGAGGACGCCCTCTCGCGGACGGTCCGTCTCAGCGTGGACCGCTCGGAGATAGACAGCCAGCGACTCTGTCCGAACTGCTTCGCCGAGTGGATAGCCCGGTACCGCGAGGAGATGCAACCCGAATCGGAGCGGACGCCCGTTCCGAAGGACGGCGACGCCGACATCATCGTGGACTGAACCCGAATCGCCTCTGACCGTGTTCCGGTCGCCGTAGACCGGATTCCGGTCGTCGCAGGCTGATTCCCGGTCTCCGGACCAGACGCGGTTCGCGTCGGCCGCGGAGGTGACGGCGCGCGGAGCGACCGCGAAACCGCGGTTCGCCGCCGGGACCGAACCCCTTCGCTTCGGGTAGAGTTCGTCCGCCGTCGTGCGGTTTTCCTTCGAATGGAACCGAGTGGAAACGTACCACATGGTTGCCGCGTGAGGACCATAGTCACGGGTACCGAAGCGGGCGTTTCCGGTGACTACGCCTCGACTACCCCACCCGTACCCGCGAAACGTTCCCGGAGGTACCGAGCGACGAGTGCCAGCGTCGCCACGCCGACGAAGAGCGAGAACGCCGCGACGAACAGCGTCGTCGGGTCGGCGAGTCCGCCCGCCACCTGCTCTCTGACGAACGACCCCGCCGTCGTCGCCGCGACGGCGAGGAGGGCGACGCCGCCGACGTTCGCGAGCGTCGAGTTCGACTCGGAGACGGCATCGGAGTTCAGGAGGTAGAGGACGACGACGAGGACGAACGGCGTCCCGACGAGGCCGAACGCGAGGACGAGAACGAGGAGGGGGAAGAACGACCCGCCGACGAACGCGCCCACAGCGGAGAGGAGGGCCACCGCGACCAACGCCGCGCGGTACCGACCGTCTTCGATGTCCGTCTCCCAGCCGAGTTTGTCCGCGATGAGGAACGGCGGGACGACGGTGTTACCGCCGAGCGTCGAGACGGCCGCGCCCCACAGTCCGAGCAGAAAGAGCCACTTCGCGTTCGGGCCGACGAGGGGGCCGAGCGTCTGCGCGGCGGCGACGGCGGTGAGTTCGTTCGCGGCGATACTCGGGTCGTGGAGGACGCCCGCGGCGACGAGGAAGATGGCGACGCTGAACGCGCCGAACGCCCCGAGCATCGAGAGGCCCACGTCGAACGTGGCCAGGCCGTAGTCCTCGGTCGTCCACCCCCGAGAGCGCATCGTGTAGGAGTGCATCGTGACGAGGGTGATGTGCACCGCGCCGCCGAGGACGCCCGCGGCGACGAGAGCGCCGTCCACGCCGGCGGGAATCCGCGGCACGAGGCCCGAGGCGGCCGCGGCGGGGTCGACGGGGACGACCAGAAGCGACGCGAGGAACGCGAGGACGACGGCGGAGACGAGGAGTTTCGCGGCCGTCTCGACGAACCGGTAGCCCCGGCCCGCCAGTCCGACGGCGAGGACGACGGCCCACGCGACGCCCCAGACCCGGGCGTCGATTCCGGTCGCCGCCGCGGACACGTCGGCCAAGCCCTTCATGATGACCAGTTGCGCCAGACCCGCCGCGAGGACGGCGTCCACGACGAGTATCCACGCCCACGACGCTCCGAGGTGGCGTTCGACGACGGAGACGATGCCGTCCTCGGTGAACAGGCCGAGCCGCATGGCGAGGTACTGCGCGAGTGCGCCGAGGACCGCCGAGAGGACGACTATCCACAGGAGTCGGTAGCCGAACGCCGCGCCCGCGGTGACGACGCTGGCCATCGTCGCCGGGCCGGCGGCCACCGCGCCCGCGACCCACGACGGCCCCATCTCCCGAACGTACGTTCCCACTCGTTCCGTATCGACGGCCGTGACGTTCGTCACGGCTTCGTCCGCGCGACTCATGGCCGGTGGGTTGCGGTACCGACGTAAGAAGTTTACCAAGTTGTAACACCGAAGAATATCTCCGGCGGGGAGTCAGTCGTCGCTCTCTCGGTAGCCGGCGGAGGAGTCGTCGAGGCTGTGGACGGCGTCGGCGAGTCGCCGGTGGTCGAACCGCGAGGACGAAGTCCGCACGGAGACGGCGGTGACGAGTATCGAGACGACGGCGGTGCCGACGAACGCGGGGAGGAACGCGGGCGTCGGGAGGAGTTCGCCGAGGACGGGGACGGCAGACAGGGGGCCGCGGACCAGCGGGTTCGGGAAGAAGACGAGTCCGACGGCGAGGCTCGACAGGCCGGCGGCGAGTGCGCCCTCGCCGGTGACGCGCTCGGAGTAGAGCCCCGACAGGAGGGGGACGGCGACGGCGACGCCGAACAGGTCCGCCAAGAGGAACAGTTCGAGGACGCTCCGCGCGCGGAGGCTGACGTAGATGGCGGCGACGGCGACGACGACGGTGAGCGCCCGCGCCGACAGCGTCAGCGTCCGGTCGTCCGGATCGTTGAGCACCCGTGGCAGGTCCGTCGTGACGAGGCTGGCGAGGGCGTTGAACAGGGTGTCGGCGGTGCTCATCACCAAGAGGAGGGCGACGAGGACGACGGCGAGGGCGAACGTCTCGGAGAACGCCTCCGTGACGAGGACGAAGAAGGCGACGCTGGCGTTGTACTGGGCGCTCGCCGAGTCGGTCACGACGTCCACGTACCCGCGCGCGGCGACGCCGAACAGGCCCGCGACGAAGACGAGGACGAAGTTGACGAGGGCCGCGCGGCGGAACCCCCGCCGGAGCGTCTCGGAGTCCTCGGCGGCGTAGATGCGCTGCCACCACGTCTGGTTGACGAGTTCCGCGCCGAGGACGGCGATGGCCACCCAGAAGCCGAACTGGAGGCCGGTGAGGAAGCCGGGGTCCAAGAGGGAGGGGTCTGCGGCGGCGACGTTCCGGTGAACCGCCGCGGGGCCGCCGAGGGCGACGAGGGCGGCGACGGCGCTCCCCAACAGGAGCGGAATCACGAGGACGGCCTGCACGGTGTCGGTGAAGATGCTGGCGCGGAGGCCGCCGTAGCCCGTGTACAGCAGGACGAACGCGCCGACGAGCACCGCCGTCTGCCAGCGCGGCACCGCCGCGACGAGTTGGAGGGCGCTGGTGATGCCGGTGAGTTCGGCGGCGAGGAAGACGAACATGTAGGTGACGCTGACGACGAACACCAAGAGGTAGACGGCGGGGCCGTACCGGACGAGGGCGTACTCGGTCAGCGAGTGCCCTTCGGGCAGGAGTTCGCGGATGCGCGGGCCGAGGCGGGCGTACGCGAGCATCGGAATCGCCTCGCCGACGGCGTAGCCCGCGACGGCGGTGACGCCGCCGAACGCCGCGCCCGCCTCCGCCGGACTCAGGAGGATCCAGACGCCCATCACCGAGGCGACGAGCGTCGCCGTCATCGACCCCGACCCGACGCTGTTTCGCGCCGTGAGGAAGTCCTCGACGCTCCGGACTCGCCCCCGGGAGTACCAAAAGCCCAACGCGGTGAACGCCGAGAGCGTCAGGACGGTGAGTCCGAGCGCCGCCGTCGTGCTCACCACGCAACCCACCCCGCTCTCTCCGCGGCCGACCGTCGAACGTGTCGTTTCACGTGAGACGATACGCGAGATGGCGGTGATAAAACTTGGTAGTACAACCGGTTACTGCCCTACACCTCCCACGACTCCCGCCGCCACGCCGCGTCCCAGAAGCGGTACTCGTACCGCGCGGAGGTGAGGAATCGCTCCCGGTATCGCTCTCTGTCGGCCGCCGTCGACTCCTCGGCCACCTCGTCCATCAGGTCGAGACACCAGTCGGTGAGTTCCGTGAACTCCTCGCCCTCGTACATCTCTATCCACGCCGCGTACTGGTCGTGGTCCGGGACACCGTCGGCCGCGAGTCGTCGCGCCGTCTCGTTGAACCCCCACATGCAGGGGAGTACGGCCGCCACCGCGTCGCCGAACGTCTCCACCGCCGCCGTCCGGACGAGAAAGTCCGTGTACGCCCGCGTCGTCGGCGAGGGGTCCGTCGCCTCCAATTCGTCCTCGGAGATGCCGAACTCAGCGGCGTACGACCGGTGGAGGTCCATCTCCGTGTTCAGCGTCGAGTGGAGGAGTTCCGCGAACGTCCCCATCCGGTCGAGACGCCGCGCCGACGACGCCGCGAGGGCGAACGTCCGCCCGTACTCCCGCAGGTAGTAGTAGTCCTGTCTGACCCACTCCCGGAACGGGTCCTCGTCTAACGTCCCCTCGCCCAACCGTTCGACCATCGGGTGTTCGACGATGGCGGTCCAGATGTCGTCGGCCTCGGGTTCGAGTTCGTCGGTGAACGCCATTATCCCGGCGACGCAGGCGAGACACAAAATTATTACCGAGTAGTACAACTTTCAACTATGGCCGAACGCACTCGCCTCTTCTCACGCGCCGCGCACCGCGCGACAGACCGCAGACCGTCCGGGCGAGGTGGTTCGTGATGCGGACGCCCGCGCCCGACGCGCGGCCCGTCGCACTCACCGTCGCCGGAAGCGACTCCGGGGGCGGTGCGGGCATCCAGGCGGACCTGAAGACGATGGAGGCCGCCGGCGTCTTCGGGACGAGCGTCATCACGAGCGTCACCGCCCAGAACACCCGCGGCGTCTCCTCGATACACCCCGTGCCGACCGAGGAGGTGCGGGCGCAGTACGAGGCGGTGACCGAGGACTTCGACGTCGGCGCGGCGAAGACGGGGATGCTCGGCACCGCGGAGATGGTCGAGACGGTGACCGACTGCGTCGCGGACGCGCCGTTCCCCGTCGTCGTGGACCCGGTGATGGTCGCCACCTCGGGCGACAGACTGCTCGACAGGGACGCCGAACGCGCCTACGAGGACCTAATCGCGGCGTCGGCGGTGGTGACGCCGAACGCCGACGAGGCAGCCGTCCTCACGGACACCGAACCGACCGACGAGTCCGCGGCGCGGGAGGCGGGCGCGGCGTTGGTCGAGATGGGCGCGGAGGCCGCACTCGTGAAAGGCGGCCACGCCCCCGGCGAGGAGGTACTCGACGTTCTCGTCACAGAGGGGTCGCACGTCTCGTTCGCCCACGAACGCGTGGACACCGACGCGACGCACGGGTCGGGGTGTACGCTGTCGAGTGCGATAGCCGCGAACCTCGCGCGGGGGATGGACGCGACCGCGGCGGTCGATTCCGCCGTGGCGTCCCTCCAACGGGCCATCCGCTACCCCCTCGACGTCGGCGAGGGGCCGGGGTCGGTCCACCACCTCGCGACGATTCGCCACCGCGCGGCGCGGACGGAGGCGGTCGAGGCGGTGGAGGGCGTCGTGGACGAACTCGTCGGTGCGGGCGCGGGCGCGCGCGCACTCGTCCCCGAAGTCGGCTTGAACGTCGTCGGCGCGACGCCGTACGCGGAACGCCCGGACGAGCTCGCGGCGGTCGAGGGCCGAATCGCGCGTACGAAATCGGGCGTGCGGCCGAACCGGGGCGTCCGCGTCGGCGCGTCGAGTCACCTCGCCGCGTTCCTGCTTGCGGTTCGGGAAGTCGATTCGACCGCCCGGTTCGCGGCGAACTGCCGGTTCGACGACGACGTGGCGGACGCGATGGGTTCGCTCGGGTGGTCGGTCGCCCGCGTCGAGTCCGCCGACGGGGAGGAGTCGGGTCCGGAGACGGAGAGCGTCTCGCGGGGGGCGGTCCGTCGAACGCTCGAATCGGAGGGCGAGACGCCCGCGGCGGTCGTCGACGGCGGCGCGGTGGGCAGAGAACCGTTGGCGCGCGTCGTCGCCGCCGACGCGGGAACGCTCGCAGAGCGACTGACTTCGCTGGCCGCCGAACTCGAATCGGCGTAGTTCGACCCGCCGCGAACCCCTTCGCTTCCGGTCGAAAAACGGGAAACGGGGGCGAAGTTGTCCGCCGGATCGGCGCGGACGAAACGCACCCCCCGAGGGGTACCGAGGCCGCTATAGATTCGGGAGGCGAAGAGTTCCCGCGATGCCTCCGACTCTCCCTCAGTCGTCGCTCTCGTCGCCGTCGCCCCTCCCATCCTCGCCGTCGTTCGCCGCCGAGAGGCCGTCATCGCCGCGTTCGAGGGCCTTCGGCGCGTCGTGGTGGTCGGAGTAGCCGTCGAACCACCGGACGGTGCGTTCGAGTCGGTCCACCACGTGCGCCGGTTCGCCCGACCGGGAGAGTTCGTGCCCCTCGCGCGGGTAGCGCACGAGGCGCGTCTCGACGCCGTTCTTCCGCAGGAACAGGTAGAACATCTCGCCGTTGTTGACGGGGACGCGGAAGTCGTTCTCGGCGTGCATCACCAGCGTCGGCGTCGATACGTCGGCGGCGTGGGCGACGGGCGACTGCTCCCAGAGGAACTCCGGTTCGTCCCACGGCGTCGTGTCGAAGTCGCCCTCAATTAGCTTGAACGCGTCCGTCGAACCGTAGAACGACGAGAGGTCGTAGACGCCGCGTTGGGCCACCGCGCCGCGGAAACGGTCCGTCTCGCCGACCATCCACCCGGTCATGAACCCGCCGAACGAACCGCCGGTAAGGAAGACGTTCTCCTCGTCCACGTAGTCGCGTTCGCAAACGAGTTCGACGCCGGCCATCACGTCCGTCATCGTCACCTCGCCCCAGTCCCGTTCGATGGCGGTGGCGAACTCCTCGCCGTACCCGGTCGAACCGCGCGGGTTCGACCAGAAGACGACGTACCCGCGGGCCGCCATGAGTTGGAACTCGTGCCACATGGTGCCCGTGACGGACCACATCGCGTGCGGGCCGCCGTGAACCTCCACGACGAGGGGGTACGTCCCCTCGGGGTCGAACTCCGGCGGGGTCAGCACCCACCCCTGCACCTCGACTCCCTCCTCGGACTCGAAGCGAACCTCCTCGGGTTCCCGCACCTCGACGCGTTCGAGGTAGTCGGCGTTGACGCTCGTCAGTCGCCGTTCCTCGCCCTCGGAGAGACAGAACACGTCGCCGCGGTGGTCCCACTCGCTCTTGGCGACGGCGACCACCGAGTCGTCGGCCGGGCCGCCGACGGACACCGAGGTGGCGTGACCCTCGCCGACGAGAACGTCGGGGTCGGCGGACGCATCACCGGGCACGCGTCGCGCCACGTAGTCGCCCTCGTCGGGCGTGAGGAAGTAGACGCGTTCCTCGCTCGGCCCCCACGAGAGGCCGCCTTGGAGGGCGATATCGCGGTCTAAGTTCTCCGTGGGGACGAACTCCTCGTCGGCCTTCCGGTCGTACACCACCACGTCGGACTGCCGCATCGAGAGGCGTTCCTCGGGCGTCCGACCGAACGCGAGGCGACCGTCCGCCGTCGCGTCGAGGGCGAGTCCCCACGCCGTCGTCCGCGTCACGTCCTCCGTCTCGCCCGTCGAGAGGTCGTGGGCCACGATGTCGATGACGACGCTGTCGTCGGGTTCCGTGTCGCCCTGGTGACGCTTCACGCCGAAGTAGAGCGTCTCGTTGTCGCCCCACGCGGGCGAGACGTGGCCGTACTCCCCCTCGGTGAGTCGTTCGACGCGGGGGGCGTCGGCGTCCGCCTCCGCGTCCTCCCCGTCCCCCGCCTCGTCGAGGTGGACGACGTAGACGTGCGGTTCCGCACCGTCCTTGTACCGCCCGTGCTGTCGGTAGACGAGTCGGTCCACGACGCGGGGGTCGGGCGTCTCGCGTTCGTACTCCTCGCCGCCGAGGTTCGTATCGAGTCTCTCCTCGCGTTCCTCGGCCGTCGTGGACTGCTGGAAGGCTATCTTCGACCCGTCGGGACTCCACGCGACGTTGCCGACGCCGCCGGGAACGTCCGTCACCCGTTCCGCCTCGCCGCCGGAGACGGGGAGCACCCACAGTTGCGGCCGGTCGTCGTCCGCGCCGCGCGTGGAGACGAACGCCAGTCGGTCGCCGGAGGGACTCCACCGCGGTTTCGAATCGACGCCCTCGGCGACGGTGAAGCGCCGGGCCTCCCCCGTCCCGTCCGTCGGCACGAGGTAGACGGTCTGCTCGTACGATTCGTCGTCCTTCGGCACCTTTCGGACGAACGCGACGCGGTCGCCGTCGGGCGACACCTGCGGGTCTTCGACCTGCGCGACGTCGTGATAGTCAGCCGCGGAGATGCGAGTCATAGGCTGCCTTGACCGCCGCGATTGATAGAGTTACGTTACCCGGCGGAGAACGCCGGGACGTACGTCAGCAAATCCCACGAAGAAGTTGGCGGAACGTCATCTCGGCGGAGAGATCCTGAACATAATTAGTAATAGTATTATGTGCGGATATTCATCTCACGGCTATGTCTCGAAAACTGAATCGACGCGAATTCGTTGCGGCTGCGGGTCTCACTGGTATCGCCGGCCTCGCCGGATGTTCCGGTGGCGGTGGCGGCGAAGGGACCGAAGGCGAAGGGACGACCGCCGGCGGGGAGGCGACCACCGGCGAGGGAACCTCCGGCGGAGAGACCACCGAGAGCGGTGGCAGCACCGAGTCGCGCCTCTCGTGGCACGCGGGCGGCACGGGCGGGACGTACTTCCCCCTCTCGAACGAGTTCAAGTCGGTCGTCGAGGAGAACACCGACTACAAACTGCAGGTCCAGTCCACCGGCGCGTCCGTCGAGAACGTCGGCAGTCTGGCCCGCGGCGACGCCGACTTCGCCCTCATACAGAACGACGTCGCCTACTTCGCCGCCAACGGCGAGGGCATCGACGCGTTCAAGGGTAACCCGGTGAAGAATCTCCGCGGCGTCGCGACGCTCTACCCGGAGACCATCCACATCGTCACGCTGGCGAACACGGGCATCAAGAAGCCCTCGGATCTCTCGGGGAAGACCATCAACACCGGCGACCTCGGGTCGGGGACGCAGGTGAACGCGGTCCAGATTCTGGAAGCCCTCGGCATCAGCGACTACTCCGAGCAGAACACCGGCTTCTCACAGGCGTCGGACCAACTGAAGAACGGCGACATCGACGCCGCGTTCGTCGTCGGCGGATGGCCCGTCGGCGCTATCGAGGAACTCGCCGCGACGAACGACGTGCGCATCGTCCCCATTGAGGGCGAGAACCGCAAGGCCGTCAAGAACGCCGCGCCGTTCTACGCCGACGACGAGATTCCGTCCGGGACGTACGGCCTCAAACAGGCCGCCCCGACGGTGTCCGTGCAGGCGATGATCGCGACGAACGCCGAACAGCCCGAAAAGACCGTCAAAGAGGTCACCGCGGCCATCTTCGACAACGTGGACCAACTCTCCATCAAGACGGACTTCATCAGCAAGGACTCCGCCCAAGAGGGCATGTCCATCGACCTTCACCCCGGAGCGCAGGCGTACTTCGGTAAGTAATTCCCCGCGCCCCACCGCCTATCGTCTCGACAATGAACGGACGAACGCTCGGCCGGTTCGCTGCTCTCTTTCTCGTACTCGTCCTGACGGTAGGGGCGAGTGCGGCGGTACCGGGAGGTAACGTACTCGTCGTCAGCGACGCCGAAACCGGCGAAGAACTGCTGACCGTCCCCGTCTCCGACGGGACGACCGTCGCGATAGCGTACACTCACAGCGTCGAGAAGACGCAGGTGATAGACGAGTACACCGTCCGCGGCGACGAGTTGGAGATGACGCGGATGGTGTTTCACTCGTTCGGCGCCGGCCTCCCCGCCCGCGCGGACGTTCGACAGGTGAACGGGTCGTTCGTCTTCGACCCGCCGGGGTCCTACGAGGAGTTCTACGTCAAGCCCGGCCGCGTCGCCGGCCACGAACTCCGCGTCGGCGACGAGACGTACGACCTCGTGAGCCTCTCCGACGCGCGGAGCGTCCGCCTCAGCATCGAACAACGGTCGCTTCTGGACCGGGCCCTCCCCGCCTTCACACGACAATGACTGACACACACGACGACGGTCGGTCGGCCGACCGACGCATCGACGACGGAGAACGCGCGAGCGACTGCCGTTCGGACGAGCGTTCCGACGCCTCGACACCGGATGCGGGCGCGGAGCGGTCGTATCTGACCGACGGCGGACGAGACACCGACGACGCCGAAGACGCGGACGCCGACGCGAACGCGGACGGCGTGGACGCTGCGCCGGAGGGCGCGGCCACCGACGCGGTCGACGAGGAGATGTCCGAGGAGGAGGCCCAAGAACTCATCGAGGAGATAGAGCGGAAGCGCTCCTTCGCCGGGCCGGCGGCGGTTCTCGTCTCCGCCATCGCCATCACTTTCTCGCTGTTTCAGGTGTGGCTGGCCGCCCGCGGGTTCGAGTTCCGAGCCGAACTGCCGTTCGTCGGCGAAATCGACCTCGGCGCGCTCCAACTCCTGCAGGTCAACGCCGTCCACGTCGCCTTCGGCCTCATGCTGGCGTTTCTCCTCTTCCCCCCGACCACCGGCGACGGCGCGATAGCGCGCAGACTCGCCGCCGTCGTCCCCGCACTCCGCGACCGGTTGGGCGGCGACAACCCCGTCACCCGCGCGGCCGTCGGCGCGCGCGGCGTCGTCCGGTGGCTGGCGGTGGACCCGGAGCGAGAGCGCATCACGCCGATAGACGCGGTGTTCGTCGTCTGCGCCGCGGCGACGGCCGCGTACATGGTGCTCGAGTTCAAGGAGATTCAGCAACTGCGCGTCCTCGGCCTCCAGTCGGGCCGAACCGTCGCGGAGTACCTCGGCCCCGACGGCCCGTTCGCGGCGGTGGCGAACGTGATTCCGCTCGGCGAGATAGTGGGCGTCCTGCCGTTCTCGGACGTCGCCTACGCCTACGTCCTCGGCGTCGTGGGCGTCCTCCTCGTCCTCGAAGCGACGCGGCGGTCGCTGGGCGTCTACCTGATGCTCATCGTCGCGTCGTTCATCGTCTACGCGCGGTACGGCTACCTCATTCCGGGGAGCGCGCCCCTCGTCGGCGTCCTCTCCATCCCCGAGGGGTCGTGGGCGAACATCGTCCAGAACCTCTGGTACAACACCGAAAACGGGGTGTTCGGCATCCCGGTGACGGTGTCCGTGCAGTTCATCTACATCTTCATCCTCTTCGGCGCGTTCCTCGAGATGTCCGGCGCGGGGCAGTGGTTCATCGACCTCGCGTACGCGGCGACGGGGACGCGCCGGGGCGGCCCCGCGAAGGCGTCCATCCTCGCGTCGGGGTTCATGGGGACGATTTCGGGCTCGTCCATCGCCAACACCGTCACCACCGGCGCGTTCACCATCCCCCTGATGAAGAAGTCGGGCTACCGCCCCGAGTTCGCGGGCGGCGTCGAAGCCTCGGCGTCGTCGGGCGGGCAGATTCTCCCGCCCGTGATGGGCGCGGCGGCGTTCCTGATGATAGAGTTCATCGGCGTGCCGTTCTCCGACATCATCGTCGCCGCCACCATCCCGGCCGTCGTGTTCTTCTTCGGCGTCTGGGTGATGGTCCACCTCGAAGCGGTGCGCGCCGATATCGGCGGACTCGACGCGAGCGAAGTCGTCGCCGTGCCGAAACACCTCCGGAAAGGGTGGTTCTACCTCGTCCCCATCCTGCTTCTGCTGTACTTCCTCCTCGTCGAACGCCTGACGGTCGCTCGCTCGGCGTGGTACACGCTGGTCGCCATCATGGCGCTCATCGCCGCCGTCGCCGCGTACAACCGGCGGACGCGCGTCCCCCTCGTCGGGAGCATCGCCGCGCTTTTGCTCGCGCAGTTCGTCTCGTTCCTGCTGACGGGCGTCGGCGTCGTGGACGCCGCGACGGGCGGCGGGGACGGCGGCATGTCGCCCGTCGCCGCCGCCTCGGCCGCCGCGGGTGACCTCGGAACCGTCGTCGTTCTCGTGAGTCTCGCGTTCCTCGTCGTCCGCCGGCAGACCTACTCGCCGCTGATGGACCTCGACCCGGCGGTGGACGAGACGAGCGAGCGACTCTCTGCCGCCGTGCGCCGCCCCCGACTGGCGAACCTGAGCGCCACCCGGTACGTGGCGTTCCTCGGCAAGTCGCTCGACTCGGGCGCGCGGACGGCGACGGAAGTCGTCATCGCCGTCGCCGCCGCGGGCATCATCCCCGGCGTCGTCAGCGCGACGGGCCTCGGCCCGAACCTGACGGCCCTCATCAAAGCCGTCGCCGCGGGCTCCATCGTCCTGCTACTGCTGTTCACCGCCATCGCCTCCATCATCCTCGGGATGGGGATGCCGACGACGGTGACGTACATCATCCTCGTGTCGCTCCTCGGCCCGGCCATCGCCCAGTCGAGCGACATTCCGCTCCTCGCGGCGCACCTGTTCATCCTCTACTTCGGCGTCATCGCCGACATCACGCCGCCGGTGGCCGTGGCGGCGTACGCGGCGTCCGGCATCGCCCGCTCTGACCCGTTCAAGACGGGTATCGAGGCGTTCTCGCTGTCGCTCAACAAGGCCATCGTGCCGTTCGCCTTCGCGCTCACCCCCGGCATCCTCCTGCTCCGCGGGCGCGGCGCGGACGCGCGAGTCATCACGTTCGCCGACGTGGCCGACGTCGGCTGGTTCGTCCCTCAGGTGGTCGTACCCGTCGCGGGCGTGTTCGTCGGCGTCGTCGCCCTCGGCGTCACCGTCATCGGCCACATGTACGGACCGGCCGACCGCTCGGACCGCGCCCTGTTCGCGGCGTCGGCGCTGTTGCTGATGGCTCCGATGCTGGTTCTCAACGCCTTCACCGACCTCACCGGCGCGGTGGGCCTCTTGGAGAACTTCGGCGACCCGGTGGTCGTGGACGTGGCGATGCGCGCCGTCGGCGGCGCTATCTTCGGCGCACTCGTCCTCCAGAACCGTCGGAGCGCCGACGAGGAGGCCGAACCGACGGCCGTCTCGGCCGGCGACTGACGGCTCAGAACCGCCCGACGCCGAACTGCGAGACGTCCGTTTCGGGCGTCTCGCCCCGGACCGCCTGCGCGACCAGTTTTCCGCTGTACGGCCCGAGTTGGAGACCCGTCGGTCCGTGTCCGGTGGCGAGGTACGCGCCGGCGACGCCGGGGACCTCGCCCAAGACGGGGTGGCCGTCCTCGCTCAGCGGTCTGAGTCCGACGCGCGACGTTCGGAGCGACGCGTCCGACAGGCCCGGCGCGACGCGGAGCACCTCGTCGAACACCTCGCGCAGGCCCGCGACGGTGGTGTGCGGAGCGAACCCCGCGCCCGTCTCCCTGGTCGCGCCCGCGGCGACGCGGCCGTCGTCCCACGACACCATGTAATGGCTCCGGAACGGGCTGACGATGGGCCACCCCTCGGTGTCTTCGTCCACGTCGAGGTGGACTATCTGCCCCCGTTGCGGTTCGACGGGCACCTCGACGCCCAACTGCGACTCGAACGCCGCCGACCACGCGCCGCCGGCGACGATGACGTTCTCGGCTTCGACCGTCTCCCCGTCGGCGAGCGTGACGCCCCGAACGTCGCCGCCTTCGACGAGAATCTCCGCGACGCCCCCCTCGCGTTCGGTCAGGCCGTGCGCCCGTCCGGCGCGCCGGAGGGCCGCCTCGAACGTCCGCCCGTCCACGCGGGCGGCGTCGTCGTAGTGGAACGCGCGTTTCGTCTCCGCGAGGGGCGGAAACCGGGCTTTCGCCTCCTCGGAATCGAGCTCGCGTATCGTCCCGGGCGCGGGCGTCCCGTACTCCGCTCGCCGCTCGCGGACGAGTTCGAGCGTCTCGTCGTACGCGTCGGCTTCCGCGCCGTTCACGGCGACTGCGAGGAGTCCGCGCTCCGCGTACCCGTGGGGACCGTCCTGTTCGGCTTCGAGTGCGGGCACCAACTCGTCGTAGTACGCGACGGCCTCGACTGCGAATCGAACCCACGTCTCGTCGTCTCTGCTCGTCGTCGCCGGCGAGAGGATGCCCGCGCCGGCGTCCGTCGCGCGGCCCTCGTCGCGGCGGTCGACGAGGAGGGCGTCGGTCCCCTCGCGGGCGAGGTGGTAGGCGACGGACGACCCGACGATGCCGCCGCCGACCACTACCGCGTCGTATCTGTCTGTCACGAACGGGGCGAGGGAATCCGGCGACGTGAGTGTACCGCTCCCGGCGGTTCGGACGGGGGAGGAGTTACGAGATGTCGGCTCGACCGCTGGTGGCGCTTCTGATGCGGTCTCTCAGTTCCGCGCCGTCCGCGACGGGCACTTGAACGTCGAAGGAGACGTCCTCCTCGTACGCGGCGTCGAACTCGGCGTCTGCGCTCTCTAAGATGCCGCGGACGGTCCCGGAGTCGTCGTACTCGACGGCGACGGAGAACGTTTCGTGGGGCAGTTCCTCGACGACGCCCGCGTCTTCGAGTGCCTCCTTGACGCCGCGGGAGTCCGCCGACGCCGAGGTTCGTCCCGCCGTAGTAGCGCGTGACGACGGCGGCGACGTTCCGAATCTCCTGCTGGACGAGGACGTTCAGGGCCGGGTCGCCCGAGGACCCGGACGGTTCGCCGTCGTCCGAGGCGTACTCGCGGAGCATCGTTCCCGCACCGGCGGACGCTCCCCCCGCGGGGACGCGGTAGGCGGGCACGTTGTGCGTCGCGTCGGGGTGTCGCTCGGTTATCTCGGCGACGAACGCCTCCGCCTCCTCGACGGTGCTCGCGGGCGCGACGTAGCCGATGAACTCCGAGCCTCGTATCTCGAAGGCGGCCTCGCCGCGCCCGGCGACGGTGCGGTAGGCGTCGTCGTCGCTCATGCGTGGCGGTAGGCCCGCCATCGGTCAAAAGGGTTCGTACGCGTCGGCGGCTATCGGTCGGCCGGAAACGCGGACTTACGGGGCGGAGGGTGCTATTCGAGGCTATGCCCATTGACGGCGAAACGTTCGAGAGCGGCGACGAACGGCCCTCCATCGAGAACGAGATACTCCGCTTCCTGCACGGCAACCCGGAGGAGGCGTACAACGTGCGGGAGATCGCCGAGCGAGTCGTCGATTTGGGGCGGTCGGAGTCGAACGTCGGGGACGCGGACATCGAGGAGTTCGTCGGGTGCGCTCTCGACCTCGCGACGGTCAACTCGATCCTCGACAAACTCGTCGATAACGGGCGACTGGAGCGGCGCATCGTGGACGCGGGGCGGGGAAGAAGAAGCTACTACCGGGCACCGTAAGCTGAGGGTCCCGGTTCCGAGACGGGGGACGCGACGTTGCGGGCCGACGCGACTCAGGCGATGGATATCTTCCGGACGAACTCCAGAGCGGAGAGTTCGTTCAACAGGTCGCCCGGCAGGGGTTCGTCGGTGACGATGTACAGCTTCGGTTCGTTGGTGAACTCGGGGTCCTCGCTTATCGTCTGGCGGATGGAGATGTCGCGCGCCGCGAGTCGGGACGTGACGTCGGCGACGATGCCGGGTTCGTCGGCGTCGCCGACTTCGACGGTGAGCACCGAGAGGTCCAACACGGGCGCGAGGTCCATCAGGCTCGGGATGGAGGAGATGTTCTGGAAGATGCGGCGGAGTTCCTCGTCTTCGAGAATCGCGCTCGTCGTCGAGTCCACGACGCGGCGGTCCACGTCGATCTCGCGCGCGATGCCGGTGTTCGGAATCTCGATGCCGCCGGAGACGACGCGCCCCTCGTCGTTGACCGAGAACCCCCGTTCGAGGAGGAGTCGGATGACAGCCTGTTGGCTGGGACTCCCCTCGAACTTCTGCATGATTTCGTCGAACATCCGTCGGCGGACGTTCGCGGCGGGCGGCTTTAATTCTGTACCACCGAGAACGGGCGACGGCCCGTCTGCCGGGGCTTTAATCCGTCCGACGGCGAGAGGTGGACGTGCCCATGCGCCAACTTCGCTCCTGCGACTTCTGCGGCGCCGACGCCGACGGCGTCTACGAAGTGCTGCCACCGGAACTGTCCCCCGCGGAGGGCGAACAGCGTCGCGTCGTCCTCTGCGGCGACTGCTCTTCGACGCTCGAAGCCGTCCTCGAACCGCTCCTCGACCGTCTCGGCGTCGAGAGCGGCGGAGGTGGCGGCGAGGACGGAACCGTCGGAAGCGGCGACGGCGACGGGCGCGACGAAACAACCGACTCGCTCGGGTCGAACTCCCCGATGGTGGCGGGCAGAGACACGGACGACCAACTCTCCGCGGAGGCGTCCGACGACTCGCCGAGCGAACCCGCGGCGACGGCGGACGCGGCGTCCGACGACGCGACGGCGGACGCCGAGACGGCCGGCATCGCCGACGCGACGGACGAGGAGGCGGGCGAATCCCTCCAAGCGGCGGGGGGCGACGACGCCGGCGAACGCGGGGCGACGGGGACGGACGAGGGGGAAGACACCTCCTCGGCGGACGAGGAACCGCCGCAGTTCCGGAAGGTGATGCGCCTCCTGAACAACCGCGAGTTCCCCGTCGAACGGGCCGAGGTGGAGGAACTCGCCGCCGGCGCGTACGACTTAGACGACGACCACGTCCGCGACATCATCGACTACGCCGTCGAACGCGGCGTCCTCGCGGACGACGGCGGGACGCTCAGAAAATCCTGACCGCTTCGTTTCGGCCCACGACTACAGTTCGCCCTTGGTGCTCGGCGTGTCGCTCCGCCGGGGGTCCACGCGCGTCGCGTCGTCGAGCGAACGCGCGAGCGCTTTGAACAGCGCTTCCACCTCGTGGTGGGCGTTGACGCCCGACACCTCCGCGTGGAGCGTCAACCTGGCGTTCATCGCGAGCGAGTACGCGAAGTGCCGGGCCATGTCGCTCGTGAATTCGCCGATTCGGTCCTGCGAGAACTCCCCTTCGAAGCCGAAGTACGGCCGACCGCTCACGTCCACGACGACGCCCGCGACTGCCTCGTCTAAGGGCACCTTCCGGTCGGCGTAGCGGACGATGCCGCGCTTCTCACCGAGGGCCTCCGCGAACGCCTCCCCGAGGACGATGGCCACGTCCTCGACGGTGTGGTGGTCGTCCACGTGCAGGTCGCCGTCGCACTGGACCGTCAGGTCGAACAGGCCGTGTTTGGCGAACGCTTCGAGCATGTGGTCGAAGAAGCCGAGTCCGGTGTCTACGACGGCGTCGCCGTCGCCGTCCACGGCGAGCGTCAGGTCTATCGTCGTCTCCGCCGTCTCCCGCGAGACGGCCACCGTGCGTTCCGCGGCGTCGTCGCTCATGCCTCCCAGTTCTCGCCCTCCCGTATGACGATTGCGCTCGCGGCACTCGGTTTTTCGACGGGTTCGACGCTCGAACGCCCGGAGGGGACGAGAGACGTCCGATTCTGGGCGTCGTACTCCCGGTAGATACCGAACCTCGTCAGACGGCCGTCTGCCGGATATTAATTGGGGACGCGCACAGAGGGGCGGTATGGCCATGCGCTGGAAGGGGGCGGCGGTGGCGTTGTACACCCTGTGTCTCGGGAGCCTGCTGCTGTTCTCCCGGTCGGGCACGGAGACGGCGTTAGGTGTCGCGCTCATCGTCCTCGCGTCCGCCGCCGTGGTGACGGCGGTGACGAACCGGTCCGCGGACGGAGTGCGACGCGACGGGCGCGGACGCGGGACGCGGCGGGAGTGAACCCCTCCGTTTCCGGTCGAGCGTCCGCCCGCGAGAGCGTCCGACAGCGTCGCATCCCCGCAGAGAGCGTCTGACGTAGATCGATACGGGGCGGAGCGAGCGCTCGGATATGGGTCCGAAGCGGGCGGTGCTGACGGGAGTGACGTTGCTCGTGAGCGTCCCGTACATCACCTCGGCGACGCTCTCGGACGTCGGCGTCGGCCTCGTCGTCGCGGGCGCGGGCGTCTACGCGACGGCGGAGTTCGTCGCCGTCGCATCGCCGAGCGACTCTCGTTCTGACCGCCCGTTCCTCGAACGACTTCGGCCCCGTACTCTGACTTCTTACTCGGACTCCCCGGCGGCGGCCGCCGCCTCGCGGAGCGTGAACGTGCCTTCGTAGAGCGCGGTTCCGACGACGACGGCGGCGGCACCGGCGTCCCGCAGGGCGCGCACGTCGTCGAGTGAGGCGACGCCGCCCGAGGCGACCACCGGGATGTCCACCGCCTCGACGACGCGCCTCGTCACGTCCGTCTGGACGCCCTCCATCCGCCCTTCGACGTCCACGTCGGTGAACAGAATCGCGCCCGCGCCGAGTTCCTCGTACCGACTCGCGGCCTCCGCGGGGTCGAGTCCGGTGCTCTCGGTCCACCCGGAGACGAGCACTTCGCCGTCCTTCGCGTCGAGACTCACCATCGCGCGGCCGGGGTAGTCGTCGCTTATCTCCTCGACCAACTCGGGGTTCTCCACCGCCGCGGTGCCGAGGATGACGCGTTCGACGCCCCGTTCGAGGAGGTTCGCCGCGTCGTCGGCGGTTCGGATGCCGCCGCCGAGTTGCACCGGCACGTCCACGGCGTCTACGACGGCTTCCACCGCGCCGGCGTTCTTCCGTTCGCCCTCGAACGCGCCGTCCAGATCGACGAGGTGGAGCGTCTCCGCCCCCTCGCCGACCCAGCGCTCTGCGGCCTCGACCGGGTCGCCGTAGCGCCTCTCGGTGCCGCGTTCGCCCTGCACCAACTGCACGACTTCGCCGTCCTGCATGTCCACCGCGGGGACGACTTCGAACGAGGGAAACGCCTCTGTCATGGGGAACCCTCCTCGTGCGCCGCGCCTAAAGGCTCCGGAGGCGGCGGAACGAAGCGGTGGTACCACGGGATTGACTCACGTCCACTTTTCCGCGCCGACGGTTCGCTCCCGTCCGTCAGAACGCCGACCGGTCGGACGAACCGATAACTCGACACCGAAAAAGGTCACTGTGGTTCGGAACGGCTTTGTCGCCGGGCGAACCAGTACCCCACGATGAAACTGTTCGGTTCGAGTGGGACGCGAGGGGTGGTCGGCGACGGCCTCTCCCCGGAGTTCGTCCTCCGGGTGGCGAAGGCGGCAGGGACCGTCTGGGACACCGACCGCGTCGTGGTGTCGCGCGACACCCGGACGACGGGGGAGATGCTGTCGAACGCCGCCGAGAGCGGACTGGCCAGCGTCGGGGTGGACGTCGACCAGCTCGGCGTCGTCCCGACGCCGGGCGTCGTCCGCTACTGCGAAGTCGAGGAGGTGCCGGCCGTCGTCATCACCGCCTCGCACAATCCGCCGGAGTACAACGGCATCAAGCTGGTCGGGTCCGACGGCGTCGAACTCTCCGTCGCCGAACTCGAACGCATCGAGAACCACATCCTCTCGGAGCAGTTCTCGACGGCGACGTGGGACGAAGTCGGCCACGTCCGAACCGTCGAGTCGGCCAACCGCGAGTACGTCGAGGACCTCCTCTCGTCGGTGGACCGAGAGAAGATAGCCGAGGCGGACCTGACCGTCGCCCTCGACCCGGGCCACGGCGCGGGCGCGCTCACCAGCCCGGAGTTCTTCCGCGAACTCGGCTGCGAGGTCGTGACGGTCAACGCCACGCCGGACGGCACCTTCCCGGGCCGCAACTCCGAACCAGTCGGGAGCGAACTGGAGGACCTCTGTCGCCTCGTGAATGCCGCCGACGCCGACGTGGGTATCGCCCACGACGGCGACGCCGACAGGGCCGTCTTCGTGGACGAGAACGGCGAGTTCATCCCCGGCGAGTCGTCGCTGGCGGCCCTCGCCGCCGAGAACTTATCGGAGGGCGACACGACGGTGGCCGCCGTCAACGTCTCGCAACGACTCGTGGACGTCTGCGACGAGGTGGGCGCGGACCTCGAACTGACGCCCATCGGCGCGACGAACATCATCACGCGCATCCGCGAACTGTGGGCGCGCGGGGAGTCGGTCCCCATCGCGGGCGAGGGCAACGGGGGGATATTCTTCCCGAACTTCCGCCTCGTCCGCGACGGCGCGTTCGTCGGCGCGAAGTTCCTCGAACTCGTCGCCGACACCCCCGCCAGCGAACTCGCCGCGCCGTACGAAGACTACCACAACGTCCGCGTGAACCTGGAGTACGAGACGGAGGCGGAACTGGAGGCGATGCTCGACGCCGCCCGCGAGTACGCCGAGAACTCCGAGGCAACGCCGAACACCACCGACGGCTACCGCCTCGACTACGGCGACGCGTGGGTATTGGTCCGCCCCTCCGGAACCGAACCGAAAGTGCGCGTCTACGCCGAGTCCAGTGACCTCGGACGCGCCCAAGAACTCGCTGACGGGGCGGAGGCCGCGCTTCGCATCGCTCTCAACTCAGTTCGCTGAACAGACTGCGAACCCGCTCGATACGGTCTCTTTCTCTCTTTCTCGACTCCGTCGAAACCGTGAGAGACGGATTGGAACTGCGCACCGGAGAGAGGGGGACACTCAGCACGGTGAACGCGTTCGATTCGGGTCTCCGCGTCCCGCAGGCCGGTACCTGCGAGCGCAGAGCAGATTATCGGCGGTTACGACGGCGAGACCCGGTCGAACAGTCCCGGATAATCGACGACGAGTCCGTCCGAGTCGACCGGTAACTCGGCCGTGAAGCCGCTGGATACGCTTTCGTAGCGATACCGTCCGCCGTCCTCGTCGATCGGATCGAGGCAGGTGTACCTCTGAGAGGCGGCTTCGACGCGTAGTTCGGGCACCGAGATATATGCGACCTGCACCTCGGCTGACTCGTTCTGGCCGAGTTCCAAACGTCGAATCGGGAGTGTGTTGCTGAACGGCGTTGCCGAAATATCTACGTCGATGCACCCACGTAGCGCCGATACCTCCGCTCCTCGACCATCGGTCCATCGGCCTTCCCCATCGGCCCGAAGTGTCATCGATTCCGGTTCCTGGCCGAGGGTGGTAACGTCCACTCTCCGAGTGTGATACCGGCGGTCGCACTCGACTTCGTAGCGGGCGCGAAACGACGTACCATCGACCGAACCGACGACGACGCCCTCAGCAGCGACACCTGCTGAGTCCTCGATGAGATGGAGAGATTCTATCCCGACCCCTGCGGCCGGTGACCAGAATACGTCTCGGTTCATAACCGGATACTGCTGCGGGCGCAAATAGTCGTATCTTTTTGGACACTACGCTCTCTGTACCTACCGGCGTGGTGCCGTTCCATCCGAACCACCCACCGTGCTGCACGCGCGCGTTCTATCCAGCACGACCGCTGATACCGACCACCCGATCGAGGGGTTCGTCGAACCTCCGGAAGCGACCTCAAAGGCTGATGATGCCGAACAGAAAGCAGAGCAGGCCGAGAAACAGGAGGACGGCCCCGCGCTCTATCGACACGTCCTCGACCGGATCGTCGGATGCCTCCTCGCGTTCGTCCGGGGGTAAGAGCCACGCCGTGGGGTCCTCTTCGACGTCGAGGCGCGCGGCCGCCCGGCGGGTCCGCAGCGCTCTCGTCGCGTAGAACAGACACACTGCGCCCGCGACGAACGCGGTGGCGGCGACGACGACCACGCGTCAGTCCTCGTCCGTCTCGTCGAGGGCCGCCGCGAGGCGGGCGCGCGCCTCCCGGACGGCTTCCAGTTCCGTCTCGACGGCCCCCGACCGGAGGCGGGAGAGTTGCTCGTCGGTCACTTCGCTGCGGGCGCGCGCGGCGGTTCGGAGGCGGGCGTAGTCCTCGCGGTACGTCAGGTCCCGCACGCGGCGCAGGGTGACGACGGTGTCCTCGGAGGCGAACCGATCGAGGAGCGAGATTATCTCGTCGGCGCGGCGGCGGAGAACCTCCGCCCGCGGCGGCGGCCACGAGACGACGAGGGGGTCCGCGCCGAGTCGTTCGAGGTACGTCCGGTGGACGGCGACGGACGTCTGAAGCGCCGCCGCGTCGTCGACGTAGTGGTCGAGTTTCGACCCGGAGTAGCCGGTGTACTCCAGCAGTTTCGGTATCGGGTGGTCGCCGCCGGGGTTCTCGCGCACGTACGCGAGGACGTCCCGCGGCGGCGACTGGAAATCGACCAACGGGTACGACTCCGCCGTCGCCGGCAGGTCGAGCACTTCGCGGGCGGGGGCCTCCTCTTTCCACGTCTGAAACTCCTCGCGGACCGACTCGGCGTACGCCTCGATGGGCTCTCCGAGGCGTTCGACGGGGGCGTCCAAGTCCGCCTCGCCGAGAGCGACCAGATCGGCCAGTTCGTCGACTCGTTCGTCTAACTCCTTCAGTCGGAGGGCGGCGTCGCGGCGCGCCGCCTGCAGTTCCTCGCGGGCCTCCGCGCGCCGTTCGAGGAGTCCTTCGAGTCGGGCCGCCGGTTCGAGGTCACCGCGCGCGCCGTCGAAGTCGCGTGCGCGGAGTCGCCTGCGGTCCATGCGTTCGGCGGCGGCCTCGAACGCGTCGCGGACGGGCACGTCCTCGGGGAGGTCCTCGACGAGGCCGAGGAACTCGTCTTGGAACCGCACGTACGCCTGAAAGTCGCCCGTGCCGGTCGCGGAGTCCTCGTAGTCGTCGAGGAGCGTCGTCGCTCGTCGGTACGCGCCGACCGCGCGGTCCACGGCGTCCTCGCCGTGGTCCGCGATGTCGGACTCGACGTCGTCCACGGCCGCTCTCGCCTCGCGGAGTCGCCGAACGAGGTCCGAGACGTCGGGGTCGGTCGCCCCGTCCTCGCCGGCGTCCGCCGTTGTGGCGTCTGTCATCGTCTGTCGGTCAGTCGTCGTACACCTCGTCGGGGTCGAAGACGCGTTCGCCGACCGTCTCGCCGTCGATAGTGCGGTAGAAACACGAGCGGTGGCCGGTGTGGCACGCGCCGCCGGTCTGTTCGACGACGTACAGGAGCGTGTCGGCGTCGCAGTCGACGCGCACCTCCGCGACGGTCTGGGTGTGTCCGCTCGTCGCGCCCTTCTCCCACAGTTCGTCCCGACTCCGGGAGTAGTAGTGCGCCCGCCCCGTCTCGCGCGTCCGTTCGAGGGCTTCGGGCGAGACGTACGCGAGCATCAGCACCTCCCCGGAGTCGGCGTCCTGTGCGACTGCGGGGACGAGTCCGTCCTCGCCGAACTCCACCTCCACGTCCTCGGTCATCGCGTCGAACCATGCGGTGCCGGCCGATATGTCTTTTGTACCGACCGAGGCGTCAGTCGGCCGCCGTCCGCCGGCCGAAGCGGACGCCGGCGTTGTACCCCGAAGAGAGAAAACGACGCCTCAGACGAGTCCGAGCGCACCGACGGCGCCGAACAGCACGTCGCCGTAGGCGAACGCGACGACGGTGCCGAAGAACATCGGGACGAGGAACGGGATGCCGGGCGAAATCCACACCTCGTCGGCCGTCGTCACGACGTCGAGGCCCTCGCGGAGTTTCTCGGGCGTCGTGCCGTACGCCGACCCCTCGATGGAGTCGAGGAACGCCTCCGCGCCCCACTCGTCCTCGGCGTCGAGGATAGTCGTCGCGGCGTCAGCGTCAGCGTCGGTGTCGGAGTCGGCGTCAGCGTCAGTGTCTGAGTCGGTATCCGCGGCGGCGACGGTACCCCCGTCTGCGGCGACGCCCGCGCCGACTGCGCCGTCGGTGGGGTCGTGCGTCCGGGAGATACCGGCGGGGTCGCGGTGACCCTCGGGGTCGCCTCTGAGCGCCGCGAGCGTCGTCCCGCGCCACCGAAGGTACATCCGGAGGGCGTCGATGTCGAGTCCGTTCCGGGTGTAGCCGTCGGGCGTCTCGAACAGGCGGCCGTGGGCCGTCGAGAGGTCGACGGTGGGGATACGCCGCCCGAAGAACAGGAGCGGAACCTCCGTGTCGCCGTCGAGGACGTTCCGGACGGCCATCGCCAGCGGGTAGCCGAGGGCGAAGATGACCGTGTTCGTGAGGACGGTCATCGAGAACACGCCGAGCGTCGTCGCCTCCGCGGGGAGCGCGATTCCGGGCAGGTAGTACGTCGGGAACGTCGGCAGCAGTATCGAGAAGGTGATGAGCGCCTTCGCGTCTGCGCCGCCGAACCCGCCGAGATACCAGAATGCGTACGAGAGCGGTGCGACGAACAGCAGGCTCACGCCCACGCGGACGAAGAACAGGCGGTCGGCTAACGTCGCGAACGACAGGTGTCCGAGGGCGTCCCACGCGAGGAGGACGACGCCGAGTGCGACGAGCGGATACCACGTGACGCTCGGGACTCGACGCGTCTCCACGTCGCGCCAAGCCGCCCACCCCAACGCCGGGATGACGAGGAGTCGGAGCAGGTCGGGTACGGTGGCGAACATACAGGCGAACTGCACCGGGGGGAGTTATTGCTTTGGTATCCTGAAAGTCGAGAAACACGACTGGTAGACGGGTATATGATAGGTATTGTCACACCCACGGCGGCGGTGAGGACCTCCTCTGCGGCGACACGTCGCGCGCGACGACCGAAAGAAAGTGTCGGGGTGAACGCCTCAGATGACGCGGTTCTGGAGGTAGTCGAGATGCTTCGCGTTGTAGACGATTTTGACCTCTTCGGCCTCCGGGGAGCCGATGCAGGTCAGGCGGACGTTCTTCTCGGAGACCTCCTCGTCCGAGAGAATCTGCTGCATGTCCATCTCGATTTCTCCCTCGAAGAGGATGGCCGCGCAGTTCGCGCAGGCGCCGGCGCGGCACGAGAAGGGCCAGTCGTAGCCCTGCGCCTCGGCCGCTTCGAGGATGTACTCGCCCTGATTGACGTCGAGCGTACCGTAGTCCTCGTCGCCGAGGTCGGCGTCGGAGGCCTTCTCGAAGAGGTCGTCGTCGTCCATGTCCCAGCCGTTGTCATCGAGTACGTCGTAGTTGAGGTATTCTACCGTGGGCATCACGCCACGGTTGGAAACCCACACCATTAGACTTTGCTGTTCCTCCCGCCCAACGACGGTACAACCCCGCCGCCGTCACCGGACGCACGTCCAGCGTGTCCAACCGAATATGATTAGACCGAGGTCAGCGCGAACAGCGCGTACGACGCCGCGGCCGACAGCGACGGGGTGAGGAGCCAAAAGAAGATGACCCGGCCGGTCGTCCCCGGATCGAATAGATTCCGTCCCGCGAGGTCGGTCTCGGACTCCTCGCCGACGGCCGGGACGTTCTCGTCCGTCTCGGCGGTGAGTGCGTTGACGGACATCCCCGGCGACTTGCCGCCGAGGGCCTCGCCGATGGTGACGGAGCGAGTCGCCCGCCCCCACCCGAGGCCGACGATACACATCGTCGCGGAGACGGCCAGGCTGGCGGGGATGCCCAGCCACGACAGGAACGCGATGAGCGATGCCGACACCGTCTCGACGACGAGTGCCGCCAGAATCGGCAGTTCGGTCAGGTCGTTTCCGACCGTGTCCAGCGTCCGGCGGGCGATGGTGAACGCGCCGAGGCCGATAGCGCCCGACGCGAGGAGGATGGCGGCGTCGATGCCGACGGCGCCGTTACCGACCAACGGCGCGACGGCGTTGGCGGCGTTCGACGCGCCCGCGGAGAACGCCATGTAGCAGGCGATGACGACGACGAGGACGATGCTCCCGAGTTCTCTAGACGTGGTGTTCGGCCCGAACGTCGGGCGGGGGACCGCCCCGGAGCGGTCAAGCGTCAGAAGCGGTCCGGGCGAGCGGTCGAGTTTCAGTCTCGCGTCGAGGTACGGGTAGACGTACCGCCCGACGACGGCGCAGATCCAGAAGGCGATGACCGGCGAGACGATCCACCACGAGATGATCTCGAGCATGACCTCCGCGTTGAGCGTGCCGGTGGCGACGCCGAGGCCGGCGATGGCGCCGACGGCGGTCATCGACGTGGAGGCGGGGACGCCGAAGGTGTTCGAGATGAGGAGGGCGAGGCCGACGAAGAAGAGGACGGCGACGCTCGCCGCCAGCGTGAACTGGCTCTCCGGGACGATCTGACCGCCCATGGTCTGGATGACGTTTCGCCCGGCGGTCCACGCGCCGAGGAAAGCGAATCCGGTCATCAACGCCGCGGCGGCGAGTTTCGAGACGATGTCGCTCCCGACCGCCGGACCGAACGCGACGCCGGTCGAAGAACCGCCGATGTTGAATCCGACGAACGCGGCGACTACGAGTCCGATAACGAGGAGTACTTCGACCACGTACGCCTACTCGAAAGCGGACGGTTAAATTCCGACGGTTTGCGGAGGACCGAACCCGCGGACGGGGCGTCGGTCCCCGCTCGGTTCGACGCCGACGCGACTCAGTTCGTCGCGGAGTCGATGGCCTGCGCTAAGTCCGCGATGATGTCGTCTGCGTCCTCGATGCCGACCGAGAGGCGGACCATGTCGGGCGTCACGCCCGCGGCCGCTTGCTCCTCCTCGGTGAGTTGCTGGTGCGTCGTCGAGGCGGGGTGGATGACGAGCGTCTTCGCGTCGCCGACGTTCGCCAACAGGGAGGCGAGTTCCACGTCGTTCACCGTCTCCTTGGCCGCCTCGTACCCCGCCTCTAACCCGAACGTTATCATGCCGCCGTAGCCGCCGTCTAAGTACTCCGACGCCTCCTCGTGGGTCTCGTGGCTCTCCAGTCCGGGGTAGTTCACCCAGGAGACGGCGTCGTGGTCCTCCAGGAACTCCGCGACGGCCATCGCGTTCTCGCAGTGGCGGTCCATCCGCATCGGAAGCGACTCCAGTTTCTCGATGGTGTTCCACGCGTCGAACGGCGATTGGGAGTTGCCCAGGTCGCGCAGGCCGCGGGCGATGGCGGCGTACGTGAACGCCGCGTCGCCGAACGTCTCCGCGAAGTTGACGCCGTGGTAGGCGGGGTTGTCCTGCGCTATCTCGGGGTACTTCTCGGCGTGGTCGGCCCACGGGAACGACCCGCCGTCCACGAGGACGCCGCCGACGGTCGTCCCCGCGCCGTGAATCCACTTCGTCGTGGAGTTCCACACGAGGTCTGCGCCATGTTCGATGGGGCGGCAGAGGTACGGCGTCGCGAACGTGTTGTCCACGAACAGGGGGACGCCGTTGTCGTGGGCGATGTCGGCGATTCGCTCGATGTCCGGCGTCACGAGGGCGGGGTTGCCGATGGTTTCGAGGTGGACGTACGCGGTGTCGTCGTCGATGGCCTCCTCGTAGGCGTCGTAGTCGAGCGTATCGACGAACTTCGTCGTCACGCCGCGGCGTTCGACGGTGTGGGTCAGGTACGTGTACGTCCCGCCGTACAGCGACGAGGCGGAGACGACGTTGTCGCCCGCCGACGCCAGAAGGAAGTTCGCTAAGTCGAACGCCGCCATCCCGGACGCCGTCGCCGCCGCGCCGACGCCGCCTTCGAGGGAGGCCAGACGCTCCTGCAACGTGGCGAGCGTCGGGTTCATCAACCGCGAGTAGATGTACCCCTCCTTCTCCAGGGCGAACTGGCTGGCCGCGTCGTCGGCGTCCTCGAAGACGTACGAGGTGGTCTGGTAGATGGGCGGTGCGCGCGCGCCCGTCGCCGGGTCGGGTTCCTGCCCGGCGTGCAGGCTTCGCGTGTCGAATCCGAGCGGTCTCTCCTCGTCGTTCTCGTCGGACATACCCGCCCGGTTCGTCCGGGCGTGTGGTAAACACCCACGTTCTCACAAAATACGCCGGTGGCTCGGAGGCGGACGGAGAAGAAAGTTCAGACCGCGTGCGCGTCGGCGACGGACGCGCCCGCGAAGAGGAGAACGAGGGCGACGGCGCCGACGGCGAGTCCGGCGAGCGGCGTCAGGGCCAGAAGCGGCGTCGAGAGGACGACGATGGCGACGACGGCGAGGAGGCCGCCGAACGAGACGCCGATGGTTCGCGCGCCCAGTCCGTCCGGGATGAGGGCGACGTACGTCGCGCCGAGGGCGACGACGAGGGACGCGGCACCGACGGCGGTGACGGCGCCGACGGCGACGGTTTCCGTGAGCAGGAGGTACGCGACGTAGTACGCCGGAATCGCGGCTAGAAGCGCCGCGATTCGGCCGGCGAATCGGAGCAGAGGCATACCCGAGTCGTCGTCCGAGACGGACAAATTCCTTCGGGTCGGCGGGGAAGCGGCGTCAGTCGGTCTTCGGGGGCGCCAACGCCGCCGCGAGGAGGACGACGACGGCGACGAACGCGAATCCGAGGAGGCCGACGAGGCGCGGAAGGGAGGGCGTCATCCCGAAAACAGGCTGTTGTGGACGGGCGCGAACTGCGACCCGTCGTCTATCTCCTCGTCGTCGTCGGTGTCGTGAATCGCTCGGCCCTCGACGCCCGTATCGAGGAAGTCGCGGAGTGGCGGGCCGACCTTCTCGGGTTCCACGAGGAAGGCGTCGTGGCCGTGGTCGGACTCGACGACGTGGTGGGCGACGGGCACGTCGGCGTCGCGGAACGACTCCGCGAGGGCCTCAGACTGCTCGGTGGTGAAGTGCCAGTCGCCGGTGAACGACATCAGGAGGGTCTCGCCCTCGTATGCGGCGACGGCGCGCGTGTCGTCCTCGTACCCCTCCGAGAGGTCGTAGTCGTCCATCGCGCGGGTGAGATACAGGTAGGAGTTGGCGTCGAAGCGGCCGACGAACTTCTCGGCCTGATAGTCGAGGTACGACTCCACGTCGCGATAGGGGAAGAAGGAAGCCGCGGGGTCGGCGGGGAACGCGTCGCGCGTGGCGTCCCGTCCCGCCGCCCGGCGGCCGAACTTCTGCTCCATCGACGACTTCGAGAGGTACATCACGTGCCCGAGTTGCCGCGCGAGGGCGAGGCCGTTCTTCGGCCCCGGCGCGCCGTCGGCGTCGCCGTCCGCCTCGCCCGACTCGTAGTAGTCGCCGCCGTTCCAGTCGGGGTCGGTGGTGATGGCGCGGCGGGCGATGGCGTCGAGGGCGAGACACTGCGGGTCCAAGCGCGGCGCGGTGGCGACGGCGGCGACGCGGCGCACGTCGTCCGGGTAGCGCTTCGCCCAGTCGAGGGCGTTCATCCCGCCGACGCTCCCGCCGACGACGGCGTGCAGGCGACCGACGCCGAGTTCGTCCAACAGGAGGCGTTGGGAACGCGTCCAGTCGCCGACGGTCACGGGCGGGAAGTCGGTGCCGTACGGGTCGCCGTCCGGTCCTTCGCTCGGCGGGCCGGAGGTGCCGTAACACGACCCGGGGACGTTCGCGCAGACGACGAAGTAGTCGTTCGTGTCGACGGCCTTCCCCGGGCCGACGATGTCGTTCCACCACGCGCGGGCCTGTCCGGTCGTCTCGGACCCGTAGCCCGCGACGTTCTGACTGCCGGTGAGGGCGTGACAGACGAGGACCGCGTTATCTCCGTCGAACTCGCCGTAGGACTCGTAGGCGACGCGGAGATTCGGTATCTCCTCGCCGCACTCGAAGTCGAACCGGCCCACGTCGACGGTTCCGCTGTCGGTCTTCATGGTGTCCTCATGCGGATGCGGCGTCCTCCGTCGCGCGGCGAATCGCCCCGTCTAAGTCCGCGACGACGTCGCTCGCGTCCTCGATGCCGACCGAGAGGCGGAGCATGTCGGGGCCGACGCCCGCGGCGCGTTGTTCCTCGGCGCTCAACTGCGCGTGGGTGGTGGAGGCGGGGTGGATGATGAGCGTCTTCGCGTCGCCGATGTTGGCGAGGAAGGAGGCGAGTTCGACGTTCTCGCAGGTGCCCTTCGCCGCCTCGAAGCCGGCTTCGAGGCCGAACGTCACCATGCCGCCGTACCCTTGTCCGAAGTACTTCGAGGCGTTCTCGTGCGTCTCGTGGTCCTCGAAGCCGGGGTACGACACCCACGCCACGTCGTCGTAGTCGCGGAGGAACGTCGCCACCTCGCGGGCGTTCTCGCAGTGTCGCTGCATCCGAAGCGGGAGGGTCTCCAACCCCTGAATCGTCTGCCACGCGTCGAACGGCGACTGCTGGTTTCCGAGCGTTCGGAGCGACCGTTGGCGGGCGGCGACGGCGAACGCCCGGTCGCCGAACCGTTCGACGAAGTCGATGCCGAACGCGGGGTTCTCGCCGGAGAGTTCGTCGTAGTCGGCGTGTTCCCACGGGAACGCGCCGCCGTCCACGAGGATACCGCCGACGGTGGTGCCGGACCCGTGAATCCACTTCGTCGTGGACTCCCAGACGATGTCCGCGCCGTGTTCGATGGGGCGGCAGAGGTACGGCGTCGCGAACGTGTTGTCCACGACCAAGGGCGCTTTCGCCTCGTGTGCGATGTCGGCCAGACGCTCGAAGTCGGGCGTCTTCAGCGAGGGATTGGCGATGGTCTCGACGTGGACGAACGCGGTGTCGTCGTCCACGGCGTCCGCGTAGGCGTCGTAATCGAGGGTGTCCACGACGCGGACGTCCACGCCGCGTCGGGTCGCCATCTTCGTGAAGTACGTGGAGGTGCCGCCGTACATATCGGCGCTGGCGACGATGTTGTCGCCCGCGCGGGCGAGGATGCTCGTCGCGGCGTCGAGCGCTGCCATCCCGGACGCGGTGGCGACTGCGCCGACGCCCGCCTCCAACGCCGCCAACCTGTCTTCGAGAACTCGCGTCGTCGGGTTCGAGATGCGGGAGTAGACGTCGCCCTCGGCGTCGAGGGCGTACAGGTCCGCGGCGCGGTCCGCGTCCTCGAAGGCGTACGACGTGGTCTGATAGAGGGGCGGGGCGCGGGCGCCGGTCGCCGAGTCCGGTTCCTGCCCGGCGTGCAGGCTCCGGGTGTGGAAACCGTCGTTCATGTATCTCACGCATATTCCCGCGGCATCTTATAACCGGCGGTTACGGCATTCCGGGGCGGCCGCACCGAAGTGCTTTTTCCGGACTACCGTCGTCTCAGATGCATGTCGAAGGGGTTGGGTGAGACGGACGTGCGCGTCAGCGTCGCGTACGATGCCACGGTGTACGACCGCATCCGCGGCGGAGACGCGGACCCGCCGGCTGACGTCCGCCTCGTCGTCGGGGGACGAGAGGTCGGTCAGGGGAGGGACCACCTCCGGTGGCACCTCGACCAACTGCTCGCGGCGGTGTCGAGCGTCCTCGACGGCGAGGCGGCGGTCGTGGAGTTCTTCGAGGAACGGTTCGAGTTCCACTTCGAACCCGCGGGCGACGGCGTTGCGACGTGGTTCGCGTCCGCCCCGGAGTCGGAGGGCCCGGAGTTGACCTTCCCCGACGGGACGACGCCCGACTCGGAGGGCGCGGACGACGGAGACGACGACGCCGAATCGGGCGACGCCGAATCGGACGGCACCGAACCGAACCGCTCCGAACGCGTCGTCGCCGACCGGCGCGCACTCGTCGAGGAGGTGCTCTCGACCGTCGAGACGTTCTGTACCGCGGTGGTCGAGACGAACCCGGAACTCACCGAGAGCGTCGCCGGCCTCCGCGCCGAGATGCGGTCGCTCCAACTCGCGGCCGCGGAGTTCGACGAGTGGGGCCTCCCGGTCCGCCTCCTCGACGCGGTTGGCGACCGGGACCCGTCGGCCTCCGGAACGGAGTCCGACGACGCCGCCGAGCGACGGTCGGTCGCGCGGGGGGCGGAGTCCGGCGGCGTTTCGGCCGCCGCCGGTCGGGAGGCGGAGCGACGGCGAACCGTCGTCACGGCCGGCGGCGCGCGCGTCGGCGTCTCCGACCCGGACGGCCGGGCCGAGGCGGCGGAACGCGAATCGCGCGCCGTCGCCCGGATCTGGCTCTCCGACCCCTCGGTCGAATCGGTCGGCGAGGGCGACGCCGTCGGAATCGACCCCGGTTCGGAGGCGTTCGACGGGCGCGGAACGCGCTTCCGCGGCGAGGTGGTCGCCGTCTCCGACGGGCGCGCCCTCCTCGACGTGGGCGAGGGAACCGTGGCGTTCGACCCGAGCGAACTCGACGCCCGCGGGGAGACGCCGTCCGCCCGCCGGACGCCGGCCGGACGGGTCGCCGTCGGCGACAGACTCGCCGTCCGCACCGGGCGGACGGAGCTTCGCGGCCTCGACGCGGTGGTCGGCCCCTCGGTCTGCGACTGGTCCGAGGAGCGACTCCGCGAGGCGTTGGCCGACGCCGACCGCCGCGCCGAGGCGGCGACCGAACTGGCGCGCCGCGGCGTCCGGACCGCCGTTCCGATCCTGGTCGAGACGCTGGACGGCGACCTCTCCGCCCGGGACCGCCGGGCCGTCGTCCGGGCGTTGGACGTTCTCGCCGACCCGCGGGCGGTGGATGCCCTCGTCGGAGAACTCGCGGACGACGACGACGCGGTTCGGCGGGCCGCCGCGACGGCCCTCGCCACCGTCGGCGACCCGGAGGCGTTGGATCCCCTCCTCGGGGCCGCGACGGACGAAAGCGACGAGACGACGCGGTACGCCATGGTCCGGGCGGCGCGGGACGTGGACCCGACGGCGGCGATGGATCGCTTCGCGCACCTGCTCAGGACCGGCGACGACCCCGCAGTCAGAGAGACCGTGGTGCGCGTCCTCCGCGTCACGAACGGGGAACGCGCCCACGAACTCGTCCTCGAAGCGGTGGACGACCCCGACCCGTCGGTGGCCCGCGAGGCGATCTCCGTCGTTCGCTGGGCCGACGACGAACGGGCCGTCCCCGCGCTTCTCCGCCGGTTGAGCGACGACTCCCCCCTCGTCAGGCAGGAGGCCGCGGGGGCGTTCGCCGAACTCGGCGCGCGCGCGGACGAGTTCCGCGACGGCGAGGAGTTGTCCGATGCGACGCGCGAACGCGTGGTCGGAGCGCTCATCGAGCGACTGGACGACCCCGTCTCCGCCGTCCGGTCGTGGGTGATAGAGGCACTCGGCGCGCAGGCGCACCCGCGGGCCGTCGGCCCCCTCTGCGACGCATACGACGACGAGTCCGAACTCCGGTGGAACGTCGTCGCGGCCCTCGGCCGAATCCGCGACCCGCGGGCGATTCCGACGGTGGTGACCGCACTCGACGACGACGACCCGAGCGTCCGGCGGCGGGCGTGCCTCGCCAGCGCGCAACTGGGGACGGCCGCCGCGGTGTCGCCCCTCTCCGACCGGGCGACGTCGGACCCGAACGCGGACGTCCGCCGCGAGGCCATCGACGCCCTCGGCCGCCTCGGCGAGGAACCGGCGCGCGTCGCCGAGGCGATGGCGTCGGTGCTGGCGGACGACGACACGGCGCTCCGACGGGCGGCGGTGACGGCGCTCGGACGCGTCGGCGGCCCGGAGGCGCGCCGACTCCTCCGCGAGACGGCGGCGAACGACCCGCACGAGGCCGTCCGCGAACACGCGCGGGCGAAGCTGGAGTGAGGGGTTCGCCGCCGCTCTCGCCGCCCGGCGGTGGATTTTACCCCCCGGCGCGCACACCGGCGAACGATGAGCGAGCAGTCGCCCGGCGACGCGGAGTTCGAGACGGCGTACGCCGACGCGGGCAACCCGTACCTCGTCGAACCCGACACCGACTTCGAACCGGTCGAGGAACTCTCCTGCGAGGAGGCCGAGAGAGAGGTGTCTCTCCTGCGCGACGCCGTGCGCGAACACGACTACCGCTACTACGTCGAGGCGGACCCCCTCGTCGCGGACCGGACGTACGATAAACTGTTCGCCCGCCTGCAGGACCTCGAAGCGGCGTTCGGCTTCGACGACGAGGCGAGTCCGACCGGGCGCGTCGGCGGGGAACCGCTGGACGAACTGGAGACGGTCGAACACGTCGCGCCGATGCTCTCCATCGACCAGTCGGTCGAAGCCGAGGACGTCCGCGAGTTCGACCGCCGGGTCCGCGACGAGGTGGGCGAGGCGAACTACGTCTGCGAACCGAAGTTCGACGGTCTATCCCTGGAAGTCGTCTACCGCGACGGCGAGTTCGAACGCGCGGCCACCCGCGGCGACGGCGTCCGCGGCGACGACGTGTCCCGACAGGTCCGGACCATCCGGTCGGTGCCGCTGAAACTCCGCGGCGACCACCCGGAGTTCCTCGCCGTCCGCGGCGAGGTGTACATGCCGCGGGACGCCTTCCGCGAGCACAACCGCGAACGCGTCGAGAGGGGGAAGGAACCGTTCGCCAACCCGCGGAACGCCGCCGCGGGGACGCTTCGCCAACTCGACCCGTCCGTCGCCGCCGAACGACCGCTCGCGGTGTTCTTCTACGACGTTCTCGACGCGACGGACGCGCCCGACACGCAGTGGGAGACGCTGGATCGCCTCAACGCGTGGGGCCTCCCGACGAACGAACGCGTCGAACGCGCCGACGACATCGAGGGCGCGATCGAGTACCGGGACGCGTTGCTGGCGGAACGCGAGGACCTGAACTACGAGATAGACGGGACGGTCATCAAGGTGGACGCCCGCGGGAAACGGAAGCGACTGGGCGAGACGAACCGCGCCGTCCGGTGGGCGTTCGCCTACAAGTTCCCCGCCCGGTCGGAGGTGACGACGATCACCGACGTGGTGGTGCAGGTGGGCCGGACGGGTCGTCTCACGCCCGTCGCCCTGTTGGACCCGGTGGACGTCGGCGGCGTCACCGTCTCGCGCGCGTCGCTTCACAACCCCGAGGAGATAGCCCGCCTCGGCGTGAACGTCGGCGACGAGGTGCGCATCAAGCGCGCGGGCGACGTGATTCCGGACGTGGCCGAAGTCGTGGAGAAACGCGCCGACGGCACCTACGAGTTCCCCGAGGAGTGCCCCGTCTGCGGCAGTCCGGTCGAACGCGACGGCCCGATAGCCTACTGCACCGGCGGACTCGAATGCGGCGCACAACTCGTCCGCGCCGTCGGCCACTACGGGAGCAGAGGCGCGTTGGACATCGACGGACTCGGCGAGGAACGCGTCGAACAGCTCGTGGAGACGGGCCTCGTCTCGGAACTGGCCGACCTCTACCGCCTCGAACCGGACGAGCTCGCGGAACTCGACGGCTGGGGGCAGAAGAGCGCGGAGAACCTCGTCTCGGAGATAGACGACACCCGAAACCCGACGCTCTCGAACTTCCTCACCGCCCTCGGCGTCCCCGAGGTGGGCGAGGCGACGGCGCGGAACCTCGCCCGCGAGTTCGGACGGTTAGACGCCGTGATGGACGCGAGCGAGGAGGAACTCCGGGCGGTGGACGACGTGGGGCCGGCCGTCGCCGAGCGAATTCGAGAGTTCTTCGGGAACGACCGGAACCGGCGGGCCGTCGAGGCACTCCGCGAGGAGGGCGTCGAACCGGAGGCGCGGGCGGCCGACTCCGGCGGCGACGAACTCGACGGACTCACCTTCGTCTTCACCGGGTCGCTGTCGGTGACGAGGGACGAGGCGCAGGAACTGGTCGAACGCCACGGCGCGACGGCGACGACGACGGTGTCGGGCAACACGGACTACCTCGTCGTCGGCGAGGGCGCGGGACGGACGAAGCGAGACGACGCCGAGGAGAACGGCGTGCCCGAACTCGACGAGGATGGGTTCGCGGCGTTCTTGGACGAACGCGGTATCGACTATCCGCCGGAGTGAGGCGACTCGCCGCGGAGCGTGTCTGCGGTAGATAGATGTGGAGATTGACCGGACAGATGACGTGCCCTCCTACGAAGCGGAGTCGATGGACCTGAAGCGCATGGTCGCGGGTACTCACGTAAGCGTTCTCGGCCTCGGAGCCGCCCAATTCATACACTACGAGATCGGGTTTCTGGTGGTGCTGTTGGGCGTCGGAATCACCTACATCGGATGGACGTCTGAGAGATAATCGTCCCGTACCGAGCATCCGCGAGCGAAGCGAGACGGCAAGGCCGTCTCGCCCGCCGTTCGGACAACTCGGGGGTCGTCCGAAGACGAAGCAAGCGGTTCACCGGCGACGAGCGGCCGAAGGCCGCGATGTCGCCGGCCTTTTTGGTCCAGCTTTTTGGCGGGGGTTCGAGGCGACGGCTCCGCCGTCGCCGAGGACCCCCTCGAAAAAGGTGGGTGTTAGAGATCCTGCTTCTCGAAGACGAGGTAGCCGAGAGCGACCGGAGCGACCACCCATGCCAACAGGACGAGCATGAGGAACCAGCCGGAGAAGTAGAACGGTATGCTCTCTTTGAACAGGGGACCGAGGGTCATCTGCTCGCCGAAGGCGGCGCTGACGAGGCGGGCCTGCGCCGCGCCGTAGTACACCTGCGCGGCGAGCGTCTCGTACGTCTTCAGCGGGTTGACGTACTTCAGGAACAGGCCGATTTTGACCCGCGTGATGTTTTCGAGCGGCGAGACGAAGGGAGCCTGCTTGGCGGCGTAGTTGATGAGTTTCGGAATCCCCTCGGCGATGGACGACCAGAGGATGCCGAAGATGAGGTAGAGTCCGAGGGTCGCCAGCGTCGCCTCGCGGTTGGAGTCGGCGGCGGCGGAGATGCCGAGGCCGATGGAGACGAAGGCGACGCCGAGGATGACCGTCAGGGCGACGTGCGGGATGAACGCGCCGTAATCGACGGCGGTTCCGGTCGCGAGGAAGCCGACGAACGCCGCGACGAACCCCGCGAGGAGGGCGACGGCGACGACGGCGCTCCGACCGAGGAGTTTACCGACGACCACGTCGAGCCGGGAGTTCGGCAGCGACAGCATCAGCTTCAGCGACCCGGACTCGCGTTCGTCGATTATCGCGCCGTAGGAGGTGGACAGACCGACGAAGCCGAGGATGAGCGCCAACAGGCCGGGGAACGAGAGGCTGAAGACGCCGAGATTCGCGAAGAACCCGAACAGGTTCGACGCGTCGCGGGCGTTCGGCGGCAGGAGCACCCCGAAGAACAGGGCGGTGGCCCCGCCGACGAACAGGACGAAGAAGGCCGTCGCGCCGAACAGCCACCGCGAGCGGATGGCGTCGCGGAAGTCCTTCTCGGCGACCGCTCGCCACGTCATGCGCGGACCTCCGGTTCGTCCGCCGTCCCGTCTCCCCGTCCGGTGTAAGCCAAGAAGAGGTCTTCGAGCGACGCCTCGCGCGTCTCGAAGTCGGTCACCTCGACGCCCTGGGACTCCAGTTCGCCGATGACGGCCGTCTTCGCGTCGCCGTCGCAGGAGACGAGAAGCGTCTCGCCGTCGGTGGAGACGGAACTGACGCCGTCGAGTTCGGTGAGGGCGTCGGTGTCGGGGATGGCGTCGCCCGCCGTGGTGACGCGGAGCGTCGATTCCGTGCCGACGGCGTCGCGGAGGCCCTCGATGGTGTCTTCGGCGACGAGTTCGCCCTCGCGCATGATGCCGACGCGGTCGCAGACCGCCTCGACCTGTTCGAGGACGTGACTGGAGAAGAACACCGTCGTCCCGCGTTCAGCCTCCTGAAGCACGATTTCACGCATCTCCTTCGCTCCCGCGGGGTCGAGACCCGAGGAGGGTTCGTCCAAAATTAGGAGGTCGGGGTCGCCGACGAGGGCCATCCCGAGGGCGAGACGCTGGCGCATCCCCTTCGAGTAGCCCCCGGCTTTCCGGTCCGCGGCATCGGCGATGCCGACGCGTCGGAGGACGGCGTCGGGGTCGCCCTCGACGCCCTTCGAGTCCATTGCGAACTCGACGTGCGCGCGCCCGGTGAGGCGGTCGTACACGTCGAACCCTTCCGGGAGGACGCCGGTCCGCGCCCGGACGGCGACGCTCTCTCTGTGAGCGTCGTGTCCGAGGACGCGAACCGTGCCCTCCGTCGCGCGGACGAAATCCAAGAGGATGTTGATCGTGGTCGATTTCCCCGCTCCGTTCGGTCCGAGAAAGCCGAACACCTCCCCGTCGTCGACCGTAAGGGAGAGATCCGAGACGGCGGTGACGTCTTCGTACCGCTTCGTCACCCCGTCCAGTTCGATGGCGGCCATGCCCGTGGGTAGTCAGGTCATCCGATAAAGGGTTTGGTGCGAGAATCAGCGTTGAAACTGGGGCGTCCGCGTCCGGCGGTTTTCGTCAACGGGATGTCACGGTCCGTCGGTCCGCAGCGAACGCGGCGCACAGCCGGCATCCGCGAGTAGAGCGAGACGGCCTTGCCGTCTCGTCGGCCTTTTTTCCCTCCGGGTTTTTGCGGGGAGAGTTCCCCACAGCGCGCCCTCGGCGCGCGAGGACCCCCTCGAAAAAGGTGGGTGTTACACCTCGTCGTCGGGGTCGTGTTTCTCGCGCATCCGAGTCGCCTCCGCGGCGTACCGGTCGCGCGTCTCCGCGTCCGTCACCTCGTCTAAGTCCTCGGTGTCCACGTCCACCGCGGCGGTGGGGGTGATACCGCGTTGATGCATCACCGTCGCCGCGAGTTCCTTCCGGCGGGCGCGTTCGCCGTCGGGAGTCGCGTACACGAGGATGATGAGGCCGCGGTCGTCGTACGTGCGTTCGACGAGCCACGCGCGGACGGCGTCGTCGTCGGCGTCGTCGGCGTCGGTCATAGTCGGCGTTCGGCGAGGCGCGGTTTGTACCTACCGACCGCGGCCGATATGTATGGAAACACGACATAACTGCCGAATACGAATAAAAATTAAGCGATGAGAGAAATAGTCGGAGATAGAATGGTCCCCTCCCCTTGCAATACCTTCCACGAACTGCTCGCCGCCCGACGGCGACGCGACACCCTCGCCGCCGTAGTCGAGGCGAGTCGACCGCTGACGCGGCGAGAACTCGCCCGTCGCGTCGCCGCCCGCACCGAAGACGGACTCCGAGGGCCGGACGACCACCCGGATCGACGGATAAACGAGTTGGAGGTGGAACTGCGCCACCGCCACCTCCCGCCGTTGCTCGACGCGGAGGCGGTCACGAGAAGCGAGAGCAACCGGTTCGCCGCGACGAAACTGGGCCACGACCTCCACCGGGCCGAACGCGCGTTCCGGGCGGTGATCGGCGACACGGTCGAAGAAACCTCGGCACGCGGCCGGGCGTCGCCCGACGGCGTCGGCGAACGACGTTCGTCGGCGCGCCGGATGCGGTCCGGTGACGTCGCGGAGCGGAGCTCTACGGGCCGCGAGACGGAGTCTCGCGACGTTGACGAGCGAAGCTCGCCAGCCCATCGGACGCAGTCCGACGACGTTGACGAGACGCGAAGCGTTTCGTACGCCGATCGGAACGCGACGCGTTCCGGTGACGTTGCGAGAGCCTCGGCGAACAGAGGGGCACCGCACGACTACGCCGGAGAGAACGACGACCACCTCGTCCTGTCCGTCAGTTGGGACGCCGTCGAGGCCATCGACTACCTCGTCGCGTCGGACGACCGGTGGTCCACCCACCCGGGGTACGACGAGGCCATCCGGGCGGCCGTCCTCGAAGCGTCGAAGTGACGGGCGGAGGCGGCGGGCGGCGACCCCCGGAGCCGTCGCGTCAGCCTCAAAGCCCGTCGGAACGTACCCGGGGGTAGATGGACGAAAGCGGCGTTAGAGCGCGCGCCAAGGACCTTCCGACGGAGCCCGGCGTCTACCAGTTCTACCGAGACGACACCGTTCTCTACGTCGGAAAGGCCGTGAACATCCGCGACCGGGTGCGGTCGTACGCCGACCCGCGCGGGGCGCGCATCCGTCAGATGGTCGAACGCGCCGACCGAATCGACTTCGCCGTCACGGACACCGAGACGCAGGCGCTTCTCCTCGAAGCGAACCTCATCAAGCGCCACCAACCGCGGTACAACGTCCGCCTGAAGGACGACAAGTCGTACCCGTTGGTGCAGTTGACCGACCACCCCGTCCCGCGCATCGAGGTGACGCGCGACCCAGAAGAGGGCGCGACGGTGTTCGGCCCCTTCACCGACAAGGGACGGGTCGAGACGGTGGTGAAGGCCCTGCGGGAGACGTACGGCGTCCGCGGGTGTTCGGACCACAAGTACGCCAACCGCGCCCGCCCCTGCCTCGACTACGAGATGGGCCTCTGCACCGCCCCCTGCACGGGCGAGATTTCGGAGGCCGACTACCGCGAGGACGTGGAATCGGTCGTCCGGTTCTTCGAGGGCGAGACGGGCGTCCTCGCGGACCCCCTGCGCCGGGCGATGGAGTCCGCCGCGCAGGAGGAGAACTTCGAACGCGCGGCGAACCTCCGGGACAGGCTCGACGCGGTGGAGTCGTTCCACGGCGCGGGCGAGGAGGCGGTGGCCGCCCGGACGGACGAACGCGCCGTGGACGTCCTCGGCGTCGCCGTCGAGGGCGACTCGGCGACGGTGGCCCGCCTCCACAGCGAACGCGGGCAACTCGTCGATAGGTCGAGTCACCGCCTCGACGCGCCCGAGGGCGGCGACAGAAGCGCCGCCGTCCTCTCCGCGTTCCTCACGCAGTACTACGCCGAGCGAACGCTTCCGGACGCCGTGTTGCTCTCGGAACGCCCCGACGACGACGACGTGACGGCGTGGTTGAACGCCGAGGGCGTCGCCGTCCGCGTCCCCGGGGCCGGCCGCGAGGCCAAACTGGTCGAACTCGCCCTGAAGAACGCCAGACGCGGACCGGGCCGGAGCGACGAACTCGGCGCACTCGCGGACGCACTCGGCCTGCCGCCGGTATCGCGCATCGAGGGGTTCGACGTGAGTCACGCCCAAGGCACCGCCGTCGTCGGGAGTAACGTCTGCTTCATCGAGGGGTCCGCCGAGAAGTCCGACTACCGCCGGAAGAAACTCCCAGACCGGAACGACGACTACGCGAACATGCGCGAACTCGTGCGCTGGCGGGCCGAACGCGCCGTCGAGGGGCGCGACGACAGGCCCGACCCGGACCTCCTCCTCATCGACGGCGGCGACGGCCAACTCGACGCGGCGCTAGACGCCCTCGCGGAAGTCGGGTGGGACGTGCCCGCCGTCGCCCTCGCGAAGGAGGAGGAACTCGTCATCACCGATAAGAGGGTGTACGACTGGCCGAACGACGCGCCGCACCTGCACGTCCTCCAACGGGTGCGCGACGAGGCGCACCGCTTCGCCGTCCAGTACCACCAGACCATCCGCGACGAGGTGAAGACGGTGTTAGACGACGTGCCCGGCGTCGGCCCGAAGACGCGGCGGGCCCTCCTCCGGCGGTTCGGGAGCGTCGAGAACGTCCGCGAGGCGTCCGTGGGCGACCTGACGGACGTGCCGGGCGTCGGCGAGGGGACGGCCGAGACGCTGAAAGAACGCCTCTGACGGGGACGGCCGAGACGCCGAAAGTCCCGCCCCGCCCCGGTTTTCGAACGACAATCGTTATGTTCTGTCCGAGGGTAGCAAGTAGCATGGACGATATATTCGTCGCGCGACTCATGTCCTCGCCCGTGCACACCGTCTCTCCGGACACGTTGGTCGAGACGGCCGCCCAGACGATGCTCGAAGAGGGCGTCGGGTCAGTGGTCGTCACCGATGAGGAGGACGGACTGCTCGGGATTCTCACCTCCACGGACTTCGTGAGAATCGTCGCCGAACGCCACCCGAAGGACGAGACGCCAGTCTCGGAGTACATGAGCACGGACGTGGTGACGACGACGGCGCAGGAACCCATCACCGCCGCGGCGGACACGATGATAGAACGCGGCGTCCACCACGTGCCGGTCGTGGACGACGGCACCGTCATCGGGATGATAACGACGACGGACCTCACCGCGTACCTCTCGCACGTCGAGAAGCCGACTCCCTCCTAAGCCGACGTTCGCGCCCACTCCACCGCCGCCGACGGCGTCTCGGGCGTCTTTACCGTCACGTCCGTCTCCGCGAGGCGGCCCCGAAGCGCGGTCCGTTTCACCGGCGGCGCGACGACGGCGGCCCGGTCGAGTTCGTAGCCGTCGATCCTCGATAGAAGGTCGTCGAACCGTTCGAAGAACCACCTGCTGAGGCCGCCCTCCTCCGCGAAGACGAGGACGGTCGCCGTCACCTCCGACCGGGCGAGGACGGATTCGAACGTCTCGAAGAACTCCTGCAGGAGGAGTCCGCCGTTGACCGAGAACTCCGTGAGGTTGAAGACGGCGACGCCCGCGTCGATTTCGTACCGGTAGACGTCGGCTGACATTACCTGCTAGTGGGCCGGGACAGTCGTAATCCCTCGACCTAAATCAGTAGGTGACTGTCAGGAACGGGCGTTCGTGCCGCCTCCCGACCGAGGGGTCGCCGGTGAGGCGGAGCCGTGACGACGAAACGGCGTCTCCTCGCTCTGACCGCCATCGTACTGCTCTCGGTCAGCGGCGTCGGACTCTCCGACCCGCCCGGACTCTTCGGATTCGCCGCGACGGAGTGCGGCGGAGGCGGCGACTGCGCGAACTACATGGCCCCGATGTTCATCAGTCTCCTCTCGTCCGTCGTCAGCGGGTTACTCGCGCTTCTGGTCGTCTGGTCGTCGGCGCAGAGCGACGGCGAGGGACGCGGTAAGCGGCGGCGTATCCGCGGTCGAAAGAAGAGGAGGTTCGAGGCGACGACCGCTTACGCTATCTTCTCGTACTGGTCGCGGAGTTTCTCGGCGGCGTCGTCCATGAGACCCCGTTCGTACTCGTCGAGGTCCCACTCGACGACTTCCTCGACGCCGTCGGAGCCGAGTTTGACGGGGACGCCGAAGGCGGTGTCCTCGTAGCCGAACTCGCCGTCGAGTTTGATGGACCCGGGCAGGACCGCGCCGGTGTCGCGGAGGACGGCCTCGACCATGTGGGCGACGCCGGTGGCCGGCCCCCACTGGGTCGCGCCCTTGCGTTCGATGACGTCCATCGCGGACTCCTGCAGGTCGGAGAGAATCTCGTCTTTCTCGTCGTCGTCGAAGGAGAGGTCACGACCGTTCACGCGAACCTTCGAGAAGACGGGCACCTGCGCGTCGCCGTGTTCGCCGAGGATGGTCCCCTCGACGTTCTTCACGGGCGCGTCGAAACGCTGGCTGAGGACGTAGCGGAAGCGCGCGGAGTCGAGTCGGCCGCCGAAGCCGATGACCTTGTGTCGGTCCCGGTCGCCCGCCTCGTACAGGTGGCGGTTCAGCAGGTCCACCGGGTTCGAGGTGGTGATGGAGACGAAGTCGTCGTTGTGCTCCGCCAGCGAGGAGCCGATGTCCTCCATGATGGGGGCGTTGTCGCCCGCGAGGTCGATGCGGGTCTGCCCCGGCGACCGCGGGATGCCCGCGGTGATGACGACGACGTCCGACCCGGCGGTGTCCTCGTAGCCGCCCTGATACACCTCCGTGTTCGAGTCGTACGCGACGCCGTGGTTCGTGTCGGCCGCCTGACCGACCGTCTCGTCCTCCTTGTCCGGGATGTCGACGAACACGAGTTCGTCGGCGATGTCCCGAAGTGCGATGTTGTAGCCCGCGGCGGCGCCGACCGTCCCGGCAGCACCTACCACGCTAACTTTCGTCATACCACGTAAAACGAGGCACCGGATTCCGATTAAACGCTTCGGAACGCCCGTTTCTCGCCATTTCACGTCGAATCCCGGTTCGTCGTTCGTCGAACACCGTCGGGGGCGGCGCGGGGGGTCGCCGCCGGCGAACGGCGGGCGAGAGCGCTCCCGGTGGCTTTTTCGACGCACGTCGCTTCCGTTGGGGTATGAGCGACTTCGACAAGGAAGCGGAGCGACGGCGACTCCGCGAGAAGTACGAACAGGACGAGTCCCGCCGTCAGGAGACGGCGCGGATGAGCGAACTCCTGTTGAAGGGCGCGACGATGACGAACAAACACTGCGACGACTGCGGCGCGCCCGTCTTCCGCTATCAGGAACAGGAGTTCTGTCCGAACTGTCAGGGCGGCGGGTCGAAGGCGGCGGCGACGGCGGACGCGGCGAACGGCGACGCGGCCGAGAGCGCGAACTCGGACGCCGCGTCCGCCGCAGTCGCGGAAGGGCGAGGAGACGCCGCGGACGCCCCGGACGCCGCGGCGTCGAACGGCGTCGGGAGCGACCGCCGGACGGAGGCGGACGACGGGGCGACGCCGGCCGAGACCGGGGTCGAAACCGGCCAGGAGTCGGCCGCGTCGCCGGAAACCGACGACACGGTCACCTCGACGGCCAGCTCCGGGCACCCGCGCACGTCCACCCGGTCGTCTTCGTCACCGTCGCCTCCGTCCTCGTCGGTCGACACCGCTCCGAGCGGACGAGCCGGGACCGTCACGGAGGCGAGAGAAGCGCTCCTCCGGGCGGTGACGACGCACGCGACGCGCGGCGAGTCGGCGGACGACCCGCGCCGCGCGCGCGAACATCTCGCCGCCGCGCGGGAGGCCGCCGAAGCCCTCTCCGCACTCGACCGGTAACCGCCGAACGCTCTCGTCGCTCTCTTCTCTCGGTGTCGGATTCGTGCCGTCGCTCTCTCAGTCGAACGATCGAAATTAGAAAGGGGGAATGGGGCCGACGACCGCCCGCCGAGTGGGGGAGTGGCGGGGTCGGGGCCGACCGGGGGAGGGTCGGCGCCGGGTCGTCGGGTGTTACGCTGTCTGAATGCCCGCTATCGGGCCGACGCCGACGGTCGAGGAGTGGTCGTCCTCACCCTCGTCCGGATCGACGCTGAAATGCTCGAACAACGTGAACAGGTCACGCTCCAGAGGAGAATCGTCCTCCTCCACGTCGAGCATCTCGCGGTAGGGGTCTTGGGGGACGTCCGTCTCGTGCTGGGGGGCACCGTAGAGCACCCTGTTCGGGGGCTCCTCGGAGTCCGATCCATCACGGTTGACGGACTTTTCGTATTCCGCAGATGAGGTACTCATCTTCGAGTTACATGTCTTGCCGCTACCTATATATCCGTTTCTCCTAAATCAAAGAAATGCGGAATAAACGGCCCCAGTTCGGGGAACTGTTCATAAATACGGAGTCGGTAAATCGGACATTCGTTCAGAACCGGACGGGGGACGGAGGGGCCGACTACTCGTAATCCGACCCGACAACTTCGCGAATCCTGGAGGCCGTCACCTCGCCGACGCCCGGCACGTCGAGGAGGTCGTCCTCCCGCGCGGTCATGACCGCCTCGACGGTGCCGAACGCTTCGAGGAGGTTCTGCGCGGTGACGGGCCCGATGTCGGCGATGGCCGAGACGACGTACTCCTGCTGTTCGGTCAGCGTCTTCGCGCTCTTGCCGCCGTGGACGCTGACGGAGCGTTCGCGTTCGGTCTGTTCGCGCGAGGCGATGGTGTCGAGGAGTTCGGCGGTGTCGTCCTCGTCGCGCGTCTGGAGGATGCTCACGTCGAAATCGACCGCGAGAGACGCGAGCGCGCCGCGAATCGCGCCGGGGTGGATGTTGCGTTCCTCGTACAGTCCCTCGCCTTCGAGGACGAGGATGGGGCGAGCGTACGCCCGCGAGAGGTCGCCTATCTGCTCGAATATCGACCGCTCCTCGCCGACGAGGGTGTCGAGGAAGTCGGCGACGGACTTTCGCTCGACGGCGACGCGGTCCGAGAGGACGTAGTCGCCGACGGCCAGCGTCTCCAACCGCGTCTCGATGCCGTCGCGCGTCGAGAGGTCCTTTGCGATGGAGGAGTCGAGTTCTCGCTGGTCTACGACGATTTCGACCGTCTCGTCGTCGCGTCCGGCGGTGGCGACCACTCCGTCGTCTCCGGCATCCGTCTCCTCGCTCTCGCCGTCGGCGTCCTCGTCGGCGCGGGCTATCTCCTCGTCCGTCGCGCCGAAGTCGGTCAGTCCGACCTGACCGTCGTCGTTCTCGGCGGGTGCACCCTCCGTCGCCGCGCCGCCGTCGTTCGTCGCCGCGCCGTTCTCCGCCGGGGGTGCGGCGGCGTCCGTCGCGGATGTATCGCCCTCCGCGGCGGAGAACGCTTCGAGGCCGGTCTGCGCGTCGTCCAGTTCGTCTTCCACCTCCTCGGCGACGCCCTTCAACTCCCGCAACTCGGACTCCATCTCCTTCTCGCGGCGGCGGGATATCCAGAAGTACGCCTCGTCGCGGGTGTCCTCCGCAAGCAGGACGACGACGCGGCCCTTCGCCTGCCGGCCCGTCCGACCCTTCCGCTGGATGGAGCGAATCGCCGTCGGGACGGGTTCGAAGAAGAGCACCAGGTCGACTTCGGGCACGTCGAGGCCCTCCTCGGCGACGGAGGTGGAGACGAGCACCTCGAACTCGCCGTTCCTGAAGTCGTCGAGGGTCTCCTGTTGCTCCTTTTGGGTCATGCCCTCGGACCCGTCGGCGTCGCCCTGCCCGACGAACCGGTGGACGTCGAAGCTCTCGCCGAGGAACTCCGTCAACGCCTCGGCGGTGTCCCGCGACTCGGTGAAGACGATGACGCGTTCGCCGTCCTCGATGCCGAGCGTCTGCGCCAGTAGAATGCGCGTGCGGGAGAACTTCGGGTGGATGCCGTCGAACGACTCGGCCTTCCGCATCGCCTCTCGGACTTTGGGTTCGGCGACGAGTCGCTGACTCGCCTTCGACGCGCCCGAGGACCGCGCGGCGTTTCGCTGACGTTCGAAGTACCGGCGGACGGACTCGACGGACTGCGTCTCGACGAGTTCGACGGCGCGCCGGAGTTTCATCACCTCGGCGTGGGTGGACATCCCCTTGTACCCCTCCGACTTGTCGGCGTTCATCAACTTCTGGAGTTCGGCGCGCATCCCGTTCAACTGCTTCTGCGAGACGTCGGGTTGGGTGGTGCTGGCGACGCCGAGGGACTTCAACTTCTCCAGACGGTCTTTGATGACCTCGTTGAGGGCGTCCCGCATCTCCAGAATCTCGTCGGGCAGTTCGATTCGCTCCCACTCCACGTCGGTGTCGTGGGTGTACTCGTCGACGTCGGCGTCCTCCTCGGTCATCACCTCGACTTCGGTGATGCCGAGGTTCTCGCACACTTCGAGGATGGCCTCCTGGTCGCCGCCGGGGGACGCGCTCATCCCGGTGACGAGCGGTTTCTGCGCGTCGGCGTGGTAGCGTTCGGCGATGTAGACGTACGCGTAGTCGCCCGACGCGCGGTGGCACTCGTCGAAGGTGAGGTGCGTCACGTCGCGCAGGGAGACGCGGTTGCCGACGAGGTCGTTCTCCACGACCTGCGGCGTGGCGATGACTATCTGCGCGTCCTCCCACAGGGCCGCCCTGTCGTCCGGGCGGACGTCGCCGGTGAAGACGACGATCTCGTCGTCGGGTATCGAGAGCGCTTCGCGGTAGAAGTCCGCGTGCTGCTGCACCAACGGCTTCGTCGGCGCGAGAAACAGCGCTTTCCCGCCGACGTCGTGGAGTCTGTCGGCGGTGACGAGCAGACTCACCGTCGTCTTGCCGAGACCCGTCGGCAGACAGACGAGGGTGTGCGCGTCGCGCGCGGAACCCGCGAGCCGAATCTGGTAGAGTCGGCGTTCGATGAACTCGGGAGTCAGAAGGGGGTGGTCGACGTATGCGGGGTCGTCGGTGGCCGCCATCGTACACGCTTCGGCGTCGTCGCGAATAAGGGTTAGCGAACCGCGGCGTAACTGAAAGCCGGCGCGTCGGCTCTCAGTTCGGGTGTCCGCGCTCTCCGTCCCGGCGGACGTCGGCCGCCTCGCGCGTCGCGTCCTCGGACTCCTCCCCGAGCGAATCGGGGAGCGACGCTCCGACGAGGTCGGCCCACTCCGAGAGACGGGTGCGGTGGCTTCGGTGGCCCATGGTCCTCCTTAGACGGTGTAATCTCAGCGGACGTACATAACGATTTTGCCCGTCAGCGCCGGAGGCCCGGCCGCTTCCGCGGGTCGTCCGGTCAGACGACCTGTTCGCCGTCGTCGTCGTACAGTTCGATGGCGTCGACCGGGCAGACCCGGGCGGCGAACTCGGCTTCGAACTCTTCGTCCTCGGGTACTTCGAGGACGAACACGCCGTCTTCCGTCTCCTCCGCGCCGGCGAGGTCGGCCTTCCCCTCGTCTAAGTTCTTCTCGAACGCCTCCCACTCGTCGACGCACTGGAACATGCCGATGCAGGTGTCCCGGTCGTATTCGATTCGCATGCTCGCACTTGGTCGGTCCCTCACATATGCGTGACGACGAACGTCGGAGTCGGCCCCGCCACTTTACGACCGCGCGGCCGTCGTACGCGACGTGGACCGAACAGCCTCGGAGTCCGCCGCGGACGGAGCGGGAGAGTCGGTACCCCCGAAGGAGGGCGACGAGACGGTCAGCGTCGGGACGTTCGTATCGCACTCGCCGTCGGCGGACGTGGACGCGCTTCGGGCCTTCGGCGACCGGATGACCGCGGACGTCCGAGACGAACTCCGGCGGGCGACCGGCGTCGGATGGGAGTTCTACGAGGAGGACCCGAACCGCCTCAGCGACGGGGGCGCGCGCCGTCCGTCGGACTTCTTGGAGGAGGCGACGCTCCGGATGGTCGACGGCCCGTACGACGTGGTGGTCGTCGTGACCGACGCGCCCCTCGTCTCGACCCGAAAGCGCGTCGTGCCGGGGTTGGCGTCGCCGGTCGGACGCATCGTCGTCGTCTCGACGCGGCGACTCGTCACGTCGCCGCGGGAGCAACCGGTTCGCTCGCTCGACGCCGAGTCCGTGCGCTGGAACGCCGCGCACCTCCTCCTCCACCTTCTCGGACACGTACTCGACGCCGACCACGACGCCGGAGGAGAAGTGATGCGGCCGTTCAGGTTCGACCCCGAACGTCGAAGCGCCGGGGAGTTCGGGCCGGCGGCCGAGCGACGCCTCCGTCGAATCGCGCCCGACATCCCCGACGCAGAGGACGTCGATACCGTCCGGAATCCGCTCGGTCGGGTCGCGTTCCACGCACGGAGCGCAGCGTCGAACGCCGGCTACGTCGCCCGGTCGCTGGTCCGCAACCGCGCGCCACTGCTCCCCCTCTCGCTCCCGGGGTTGACCACCGCCGCCGTCGCGCCGACGCTGGTGCTGGTGTTCAGCGCGGAGACGTGGGACGTGGGCGTACACATGAGCGACCTGACGGCCGCGGCGTTCGCGGCGTTCAGCGTCGTCGCGGCGACGCTGTATCTGACGTTCGCGCAGAACCTGTTCTTCCCGCGCGACCCCCACAGGGTGGTGACCGAGCACATGGCGCTCTTGAACGTGGTCGTGTTGGCGACGGTGTTCGCCGCGGTTCTCGGCCTGTTCGCGCTGGTCGGACTGTTGATGCTCGGCATCGAACTGCTCGTCTTCCCGCAGGACCTCATCAGCACGTGGCCCTCCTTGGAGGACCCGGTGGTGACCCCGTGGGACCTCGTCCGGACGGCCGTGTTCGTCAGCACCATCGGCGTCGTCACCGGCGCGATCGCCGGCGGGTTGGAGAGTCGGACCGTCGTTCGCCACCTCGCGCTCTTCCTGAGTCGCCCCTGAGTCGCCCGCGGAGGGGGCGACGCGGGGCCGCGACCCGACAGTTTAAATCGGGTGACGCGCCAACCAAACACGATGAAAACAGCGGACCTCGCGGGACTCCCGCCGGGCGTCCCCGAGCATCTCCGCGACGAGGGTATCGAGGAGCTGTACCCGCCGCAGGCCGAGGCCGTCGAGGCCGGCGTGACGGCGGGCGAGAGCCTCGTCGCGAGCGTTCCGACGGCGAGCGGTAAGACGCTCGTCGCCGAGTTAGCGATGCTCTCGGCGGTCGAACGCGGCGGGAAGGCGCTCTACATCGTCCCCCTTCGCGCACTCGCCTCCGAGAAGAAGGCCGAGTTCGAACGCTGGGAGGAGTACGGCATCGACGTGGGCGTCTCGACGGGCAACTACGAGTCCAGCGGCGAGTGGTTGGCCTCGCGGGACATCATCGTCGCCACCAGCGAGAAGGTGGACTCGCTCGTCCGCAACAACGCGCCGTGGGTGGAGGATCTCTCCTGCGTCGTCGCCGACGAGGTGCACCTCGTGGACGACAGTCACCGCGGCCCGACGCTCGAAGTCACCCTCGGCAAACTGCGGAAGATAAACCCCGGGCTACAGGTCGTCGCCCTCTCGGCGACGGTGGGCAACCCCGAGGACATCGCCGAGTGGTTGGACGCGGAACTCGTCGAGTCCGACTGGCGACCCATCGACCTGAAGATGGGCGTCCACTACGGCAACGCCATCACCTTCGACGACGGGAGCCAACGGGAGGTCCGCGTCGGCAAGGGCGACAGGCAGACGCCCGCACTCGTCGCGGACATCTTAGACGACGACAGCGGCGGCGACGAGGACGACGGGGGCGGGTCGAGCCTCGTGTTCGTCAACTCCCGCCGCAACGCCGAGGCGTCCGCGAAGCGACTCGCCGACGTGACCGGAAAGCGCATCACGAGCGCCGAGCGCGGCGAGCTCGCGGAAATCGCCCAGGAGATTCGCGACGTGTCGGACACCGAGACGAGCGACACCCTCGCGAACTGCGTGGCGAAGGGCGCGGCGTTCCACCACGCCGGCCTCGCCGCCGAACACCGCAGCCTCGTCGAGGACGCGTTCCGCGACCGGTTGATAAAGGTCATCAGCGCGACGCCGACGCTCGCGGCGGGCGTCAACACGCCGAGTCGGCGCGTCATCGTCCGCGACTGGCAGCGGTACGACGGCGACTTCGGCGGCATGAAACCGCTCGACGTGCTGGAGGTCCACCAGATGATGGGCCGGGCCGGACGCCCGGGACTGGACCCCTACGGCGAGGCGGTCCTCTTGGCGAAGAACGCGGACACGCGCGACGAACTGTTCGAGCGGTACATCTGGGCGGACGCCGAACCCGTCCGGTCGAAACTCGCCGCCGAACCCGCGCTTCGGACGCACCTGCTGGCGACGGTGGCCTCCGGGTTCGCCCACACCCGCGAGGGACTGTTGGAGTTCCTCGACCGGACCCTGTACGCGACGCAGACAGACGAACCCGGACGCCTCGAACGGGTGACCGACAACGTCCTCGACTACCTCGAAGCGAACGGCTTCGTCGAACGCGACGGCGACGGCATCACCGCCACGAGCGTCGGCCACACCGTCTCGCGCCTCTACCTCGACCCGATGAGCGCCGCCGAGATTATCGACGGTCTGCGGTGGGCCAGCGACCACCGGGAGGAGAAACTGCGCGAACTCGAAGGCGAAGCGGGCGGTTCGACGCGCGAGAACCGCGCCGACGCAGAGGCGAACGCGGAGGCGGGGTTCCGGCGAGCGAGCGAGATGGTGCCCGACGCGGACGACGCCGAGGGCGACGAGAGCGAAGGCGAGTTCGAGACGGACCGCACGTATCCGACCGCGCTCGGACTGTTCCACCTCGTCTGCCGCACGCCGGACATGTACCAACTGTACCTGAAGTCCGGCGACAGGGAGGAGTACACCGAACGCTGCTACGAGCGCGAACCCGAGTTGCTCGGGAACACCCCCTCGGAGTACGAGGACGTGCGCTTCGAGGAGTGGCTCTCCGCGCTGAAGACGGCGCGTCTGCTCGAAGACTGGGCCAACGAGGTGGACGAGGACCGCATCACCGAGCGGTACGGCGTCGGACCGGGCGACATCCGCGGGAAAGTCGAAACGGCGGAGTGGTTGCTCGGCGCGGCCGAACAGTTGACGAGCGAGATCGACGCGTCGGCCACTATCGCCGTGCGCGAGGCGAAGATGCGCGTCCAGTACGGCGTCCGCGACGAACTCATCGACCTCGCGGGCATCCGCGGCGTCGGTCGGAAGCGCGCCCGCCGCCTGTTCGAGGCGGGCATCGAGACGCGCGCGGACCTCAGGGAAGCCGACAAGTCCGTCGTCCTCGCGGCCCTCCGGGGACGCCGGAAAACGGCCGAGAACGTCCTCGAAGCCGCCGGACGCAAGGACCCCTCGATGGACGACGTTCGGGAGGCCGACGCCGAGGACGTTCCGGACGCGACGTTCGAGACGGCGAAGAACCGCCGCGGAGACGGCGACGGCGGTGACGACGGAGACGCGGACGGCTCCCAAGAGCAGGCGAGCCTGGGTGATTTCGGATGAGACTCGTCGAAGGCGTCGCGTCCGTCGCCGACGTGGGCGAGTTCGTGGCGACGGTGGGCGAACTCGCCGAGGAGACGGAGACGACCGTACAGGCGTTCGACGCGCGGTACGTGGTGAGCGAAGCCCACCTCCGGCGCGCGGCGGAACTCGCGGACCGGGCGTTCGAACGGGGCGAGAACGTCGCGCGCGACAGGGCCGTCGAGATACTGCTGTACGCGGCCGGACGCAGACAGATAGACGACGCCCTCACGATAGGCGTCTCACCGGGCGAGACGCCCATCGTCGTCCTGGTGGAGGGGTCCGAAGCGGGCGAGGACGCCGCCGCGGACGCCGTCGCGGAGCGACTCAACTTTGAACCCGCGGAGACGCTCGGCGACTACGACGAGTCGCTCGTCCGCGACTTCTTCGACGTCGGCGACGCGGAGTTGGCCACCGTCGACGGCGATTTGGAGTCGCTCGTCCTCGAACGGGTCGCGCTCCTCGTCGTCGAGAAGTGAGGGACGGACTCGAACCCCTTCGTTTCGTGTCCAGAACTAGAACAGTTCGCGCGCCGCCTATCCCCATCGTTTCGACTGGAGACCGAGGCACCGCGTACGGACGAGCGTCGAGTCGAAATCGAGGACGCGCCGAGCGATATTCGGGAGTTCACAGTAACGACGACGAGAACTAAAGGATTCGGATTGCCGGCGGGCCGGGACGCCGCGACGACTCACTCGGGGATTCCGAAGACGCCGATGTCGTAGGTGGCGAGTTTGTCGAGCGAAGCGAGGACGAGTACCTCGAACTGCCACGTCGTCTCGGGCGGCAACTCCCCGACGCTGTCCACGAACAGACCGAGATAGGTGCCGTTGTCGTCGAAGACGCGGACCCGAACTTCGGCGAGCTTTATCTTCTGGTCGCTCGTGTTCGTGACGGTACCCCGGACGACGGGCCCTTTGTACCCGCCTTCGACGGCGAACTCGTGGCTGTCGAGTCGGAGCGAGTCGAGCGAACTGGCGGAGTTGGTGGCTTCGACTTCGGCCACCGCCGCGGCGGCGGACACCTCCGCCGGCGACCGAGAACTGTTGTTCGAGGCGTCTATCTCGGAGGGGTCTATCTCGCCGTCGACGTACGTGGAGGACGAACCGCCCGAACCGGCACAACCGCCGAGAGAGGCCATCGCCGCGCCCCCGAGGGACGCTAAGACACCGCGGCGAGTCAGTCGCCTCTCTACCGCCGAGTTCCTCGCGTCGCGGGGGTCACTTTCGGGTGTCATGGGAGGGTGAGAGCGCGATGGTGAGTCGGCGTCTGCTCACACCGATACTCCCTTGCGGCGGGTGTTTATCGTTGTGGCTCGAGTACGGATGCGAGGGCGACGGGCGGTTCCCCGATCCGGCGGGCGGTCCGCCGTCCACCACGCTTTCCGTCTCGGGTTCCGAATCACGGCCACATGAGCGACGACTCGGGGCCCGGAGATACGATGCGACAGCGCGTCGGGAGTCGGCTGGACCGGTTTCGGCTCTACGTACTGCTCGACATCGGTCGGCTGAAGTTAGCCGGCGCGCTGACAGTCGGGATGTTCCTCGTCTTCTTCGTTGCGGGCGCGCTCAGCTTTCCGCCGTTTCGGACGTACATGCAGAATATGGGGCCGTCGCGGTACCTGTTTCAGGCGTTCGTCGGCGCACTCATCACCGGCGTCACCCTCGTCGTCAGCATCAACCAGCTCGTCATCTCGCAGGAACTCGGGTCGCTCGGGAGCCAACGAGAGCGGATGAGCGGGTCGGTCGGCTTCCGCGGCGACGTCGAAGACGCCTTCGGGTCGGTCAGTCCGCCGGAACCGGAGGCGTTCCTGAAAGCGCTCATCGACAACACCCGTCAAGACGCCGAGAGGCTTCGAGAGGCCGTCTCCGACCACTCGAACGACGAGGTGGTGGAGAAGACGAGGCAGGTGACAGACGACATCATCGACAACGCCGAGGTGGTCTCCGAGGAGCTATCGGGGAAGTCTTTCGGGGACTACGCCGTCGTCAAGGCGGCCCTCGACTACAACTACTCGTACAAGGTGTACCAAGTGCGCCGCCTCAGGGTGAAGTTCGGCGACGACTTCACCGACGACCAGACGAAGGCGCTCCGGGACCTCTCCGACGTTCTCGCGTTCTACGGCCCCGCGCGCGAACACATCAAGACGCTGTACTTCCAGTGGGAGTTGGTCGACCTCTCTCGGGGGATGATCTACACATCGATTTCGGCGCTCGCGGTGACCGGGACGCTCGCGCTGTATCTCTCGCCGAACTCCGTTCCCGACTCGACGCTCGGCGTCGACAACCTCGTGTGGGTCGTGAGCGCCGGGGCCGCGATCGGCACGTTCCCGTTCATGCTCCTCTCTACCTACATCCTCCGTCTCGCGACGATAGCGAAACGAACCTTGGCCATCGGACCGTTCATCCTCCGGAGTTCCGAGCGGTCGAGCGACATCGAGTGGGACTGACCCCTCTCGCGTCCCCTGAACCGTTCACGACTCGACGGGGCGGCGGAACACGAAGAGTAGCGACGAACTGTCGACTCTGACCGCCTCGTCGAGGACCCACCCCTCGCCGGCGAGGCCGTTCAGAATCTCGTCTATCTTCGGCTGGTCGTTCCGGAGTTCCGTCGGGGTGATGGACACCGGCTCCGAGTGGTACTCGTACCGTGGATTCGCCATACGGACGCGACAGCCCGAACGCACAAAGAGCAATCGACGGTTCGGTCGTTCCGCGCCCCGCGTCGTCACTTCTCGGAGCGAATCTCCGTCAACTCCTCGTTGCGAACGCCCTCTAACTCCTCGGTTTTACGGAGGATGAACGGTCCGATGGCGAGCGTCCGCTTCATCACGGTGAGGACGCGAAGGAGGTAGGCCAACAGCACGGCGAACGGAACGAGCGTGACGACGAAGACGGCTCCGACGAGGAGGAACGCGTTGCTCACGCCGAAGACGCTGCCGGTCACCTGCGTCGCGTCGAACTCGAGCATCATGTACCCCGCGAGTGCGAGCGTCGGCATGGCCCCGTAGAGGACGCCACGCGAGATGTTGATTATCTCCCACTGGACGTACAGCGTCTTGAAGTGTTCGCGCGCGGGACCGAAGTACTGGAGCGCTTCGATCAGGTCCTCGAACGCCTCGTCCGCCTCCTCGGAGAGCGACTCGGAGTGCTTGTCTCGGAGCGTTCGCGCGGCGAATACCTTCCACGAGTAGTTGTAGTCGAGTACGGGGTGGAGCGTCTCGAACGACCCGAACTCCGCGTCCACGAGTTCGTCGCTTATCTTCTGGCTGTGGTCTTCGAGTCCGTCCACGAACTCTACGATTTCTTCGAGTCGTTCGGAGGCGGGGCCCGACGCGACCACGTCGCCCAGTCTCCGCGCGCGGGTGTCGGCGATTTCGATGAGCATCCGGAGGAACCGAGACGGTTCGGCCGGACTGACGCCGATGTCGGCGGTCCCCTCTATCTCCTCGCGGAAGTCGGTCTCGTTCGACATCCGCTCTCGCTGTTGTCCGAGGGGGCCGATCTCCTCGGCGAGGACGAACTGAGAGATCGTCAGGACGAGGGTCACGCTCGTCACGATGGCGATGACCATCGAGCCGAACAGCGAACTTATCCCGTTCGTCGCCAGGAGCTTTTGCGTCGAACTCGGCCCGACAACGTGCAGAGCCACCAAGACGACGTACGCGACCAGAAGTATGAGTCCGGTGACGAGCCACCTGTTCGCGTTTATGAGGAACCAGATCTTTACGCGAGTCTCGCCGACGCGTTCCCGCATCGTATCGGCCGGCCGTGAGATCGTATCCGAGTCGCTCATTCCGGCAGTTGTCCTACTCGTAACCAGTAGTTAAAGTGACTGCCCGGTGAGAAGCGCCCGAGGCGGGACGAACGCAGGTTCCAGCTTCGAGCGACAACGGTCGGGAGCGTCCGCTACACGGAGAACCCCTGTCCGAACCGGGGCGGCCCCTCCCCGTCGTTCTCCACGACAAGCGGTTCGCTCCCCTCTTCGAACATCTCTTCGAGGGAGTCCCGCCTGTCGCGTTCCGCCGCGGAATCGACCATCGCCCCGCGGTGGACGGCGCGCGCGGCGGCGCGGTTCTCCTCCGAGAGCGAGAGTTGCTCCTGGAGCGTCGTCCAGATGCCGTCCCCGTAGAGGTAGTAGGCGTCGTCGTCGTGCCACCCGTAGTTGTGCTGTGAGGAGAACTCGTAGGTGTCGTCGGTGCGTTCGATGGCCTCCTGGATGCGTTCGAGCGTCTCCGCTACCTCCGCTTCGTCCACGTCGTACTCGTCCGCCGCGTCGGCGACCCGGTCGGACGAGAACGGGTGCTGGTGGTCGGTCACGGTTGTCGAATCCCTTCGCAGGGCACCCATAGAGAACTAACGGCGACCTCGCGGTTTCGAGGCGATTCCCTCAGCGCACGACGAGGCCTCGCAGGCGAATCGGCTCCCCGTGCGGTCGGCCGGAGACGGCGACGACGCGGAGCGTCGTCTCGGTTCGGAGTTCGACGTCTCGGGCGTCCGAAACCGGGAGAACGTCGCCCTCGCCGAAGGCGTCCCCGTCGGCGGTTCCGTCGCCGGAGACGCCGTAGAGGAAGCCCGACCACCCGTCGGGCACCGTCCACGTCCACGAGTCGGCGACGCGGGCGTCGAGGTACTCCGTCGGAGTGCGGAGTTCGAGGGGCGAACCGTCGCCGACGACGGTGGTCACCGTCGCGCCGTCGAGTTCCGCCGTCGGGAGTTCGTCGGCCGTCGCGTCGGCGTAGTCCGGGTCGGCGTCCTTCTCGGCGCGGGGGAGGTTCACCCACAGTTGGAGGCCGTTGCAGGCGTCGCCGTCCGCGGAGAACTCGGAGTGTCGGACGCCGCCCCCGGCCGTGATGTGCATCGCGTCGCCCGCGTACGCGGTGTGTTCGACGCCGAGGGAGTCCTCGTGGTCCATCCCGCCCTCCAGCATGTAGGAGACTATCTCGAACCCCTCGTGGAGGTGCATCGGGAACCCCGCGTCTGGGTCGATGGAGAAGCGTTCGAAGAGGACGAACGGGTCGAGGTGCGCCGGGTACGCGTTCGTCGGGAACGCGCGTGTCGAGTTCACACCGCTCCCGTGCCGAACCGTCTCGCCCGAAACCGGGTCGGTTCGTCCCGTCGCCGTCTCGTCTGCGGTCATACGTTCTCGAAGCGGTCCCCGACGGATAAGCGTCGAGTAAGCGGAACCCGAGAATGGTCTGTTTTCCGACACGTATTGTCGTATCACATCCTGTACAGCCGTTTTGTGCGTTGCTTGTGGGAAATTGAATAGACAGAACGGCTACCAAAATGCGATTCAGGAAATCTTCATGTTTCGTACAAGGTATAGTCGAGAGTGCACATGAGCTACGAACTCGATCCTCTCCCGTACGACTACGACGCGCTCGAACCGCACATCTCCGAGCAAGTGCTGACGTGGCATCACGACACCCACCATCAGGGCTACGTCAACGGCTGGAACTCCGCCGAGGAGACCCTCGAACAGAACCGCGAGGACGGCGACTTCTCCTCGTCGCCCGGTGCGATTCGCAACGTCACCCACAACGGGTCGGGGCACATCCTCCACGACCTGTTCTGGAACTCGATGTCGCCGGAGGGCGGCGACGAACCCTCGGGCGAACTCCGTGACCGCATCGAGGAGGACTTCGGCTCTTACGACGCGTGGAAGGGCGAGTTCGAGGCCGCCGCGGGCAACGCCGGCGGCTGGGCGCTTCTCGTCTACGACTCGTTCTCGAACCAACTGCGCAACATCGTCGTGGACAAACACGACCAGGGCGCGCTGTGGGGTTCGCACCCGATTCTGGCGCTGGACGTCTGGGAGCACTCGTACTACCACGATTACGGGCCGGCCCGCGGCGACTTCGTCTCGAACTTCTTCGAGGTCGTCGATTGGGACGAACCCTCCGCGCGCTACGAGCAAGCCGTCGAACTCTTCGAGTAATCTCCTACCGGGAGAATCGCTCTACCGGAGGCCCCTCTCGGCGGCGGGAATAGCGAGCGAGTGAGGCCGTCGAACCGGACTCTCGCCTCCATCAGTCGGTTGACGCCGCGAACTCGTTTTTCGGAGAAAAGTCGACGCTTCGACGCCGTCAGTCTCGACTCGCTCGCCTGAAGAAGGCAATTGCGGCGCCGAGAAGCGTCATGTTCTGCAGGAACGAGGTGAGTTCCTCGCCGCGGTTCTCCTCGCCGACCGCCCAGAAGTCGTGCATCGTGGGCGTCACGCCCGCGAGGAACGCCGCCACGCTGGCCGACGCAAGTCTCGGATACTTCCAGAGACCGATTCCGATGCTCCCGCCGAGGAGGAGGCCGCTCGCGGCGGGGACGAGTTTGTCCGCCTCGGGGACGCCCTTCGCGTCGGCGTACGCGATGCGCCCCTCGAGGTTCGATAGGTTTCGAAGCGCCAGCGAGGCGAGTCCGCTGGCGAAGAGGAGACGACCGAGGCGGGACGGTGCGGTATCGGTCTGTGAGTCGGTTTCGGACACGAAACGAGGTACGGGGGGGAGGGGAATAACGGCCGGGCTTGCCTACGGACTTTCCGGTATCTGCGTCGATACCGATCCCGCGGACGGAGTTTCCGTCCGACGTGCGGTGTACAGACGCCGCTACGCGGTCGGACTCGGTAGAATCGGAGTAGCTCCACCGGAATTGCTAGCCAAACCTTCGTAATCGAAGCACCCTGTGGCAGAGGTACGATCACAAGTTTCGGCTCTTCGCTGAGCGAACACGGTCTCTCCGAAGGTAGTGTCCGAGACTACCGCAACGCTTCGGCTGTTCTTTGCTCATCTCGATAGAGAGTGGGCCGACGATATCGCCGTTGAGTCGCCCGTTGAGCGAAATGTCAACCCCGTTCGTCGGAGGAAATACCAGCTCGCGCTCAGAAAATGTGGAAAACGTCTTCATGACAGACAATCACTACGGAACCAACTACTTTAGGTACTTACTTTTCATGGATAGAGAACAGTCGTAGAGATAGAATGGCAATCAACCAAGACGGCACTCCCTCCGGGTATTCATCTGATGACTACTTCGCCGTCCTTAGCGAGAAGTACCAACAAACTGTGGTAAGTATTCTCGTCGGGAAAGACCGTTCAGTTAACCTCTCACCCCTCGCGGAGGAGGTCGCCACGGTCCTCGAAGGCGACGAGCGAGATGTCAAACAAGTGAAGACGAGACTTCACCACCACCACCTCCCGAAGTTGGACGCGGCGGGCCTTCTCGAATACAGGTCCGAGGACCACCGCGTTATTCCGACTGACAGCATCCAAGCGGTCATGCCACCTAAAACGGCTTCTCTGAATTAAGATCCTCTCGAGCGTTTATATATCAACGTACGACTGATACGAAGGTGCGACAGTAGATCACATTAGAACGGAGTTTGATTCCGAAGAAAGAAATTCGACTGAGTGGTACGGGGCGTCGTCAGCGAGGTAGAGAAAACCCCGTCTCCCAGAGCAGACTCTCCCAGTTCAGCGAGGGACTGGCCGTCACACCGGACACCCCCTCATTTCGACTCCAGAGGGAGACGCTCCAACCGCTTCGCTACGTAGTTGGATTACGTAGGAATTCTGAGTAGTCCCACCAGGATTCGAACCTGGGTCGTTGCCCCCAGAAGGCAACAGGATTGGCCACTACCCCATGGGACTAGGGTTGCACCCCTACGTACCCCGTCGGGGTTTGTAAGCGTTGCGCGTTCGGACTGCCGTGCGAACACGCCTCACAGCGTCCGAACGTGCATAATCCACCATCTATTTACCCGAGTCCTGTACACCCTCGTGTATGTACGTCGGACGTTTCATCGTCGTCGGTCCCGACTTCGGCGCCTACCGCGTCTCGTCCCGTTCGTTCCCGAACCGCCGCATCGTCGACCGCGACGGAACCCTCACCGTCGCGCCGACGCCGGACGCCCCCGAGAGCGACAACCCCTACATCTCCTACAACTGCGTCCGCGAGGGCGGCGACGCCGTCGTCGTCGGCAACGGGTCGCACGTGGACCCGATAGCGGAGAAACTGGACTTGGGTTACCCCGCCCGGGACGCCCTCGCGTCGGCGCTTCTCGCCCTCGACTACGAGAAGGACGACTACGACACGCCGCGAATCGCGGGGGTGGTGGGCGAAGAGTCCTACGTCGGCATCGTCCGCCGCGACGCCCTCCTCGTGGAAGCCGTCTCCGAACCGACGCTGGTCGCCACCTACGAGGAGGACGCCCCCGCGCCCGTCGAGTTCGAGGCGTCCGACGCCGAGTCGGCGGCGTCCGGCGTCTACGAGATGGAGTACGACCACGCCGTCTGCGCCGCGGGCGTCACCCACCGAGACGGAGAGGTGCGGGTGGCCGTCGAGAACGGCCCAGACGGCGACGAGGAGTAATCGCGACGCGCGGCGGAGCGGACCCGAATTTTTCCCGCTGGCGACCCTACTCGGAGCCATGCGAGTCGGCGTCATCTCCGACGTTCACGGGAACAGGGTCGCTCTAGACGCCGTCCTCTCGGAGATGCCCGACGTGGACGCCCTCGTCAACGCCGGCGACGTTGTCGGGTACAACCCGTGGCCGGCGGAGTGCGTCGAGGCGATGCGCGAACGCGACGTACCGACGGTGATGGGCAACCACGACCGGGCGGTGGCCTCCGGGACGGCGTTCCGCTTCAACTCCATGGCCGCCGCGGGCGTCGAGTACGCTCGCGAACGGTTGGACGACGACGCGTTGGCGTGGTTGGAGAACCTGCCCGACGAACGCCTCGCCTGCGACGGACGGGTGAAACTCGTCCACGGCCACCCCGAGGACCCGGACCGCTACACCTACCCCGACGAGTTCAGCGCCCGGATGCTCGGAGACGAGGACGTACTGGTCCTCGGGCACACCCACGTCCAGGGCCACGAGACGTTCGACGAGGGCGTCGTGATGAACCCCGGCAGCGTCGGCCAACCGCGCGACGGCGACCACCGCGCCGCCTACGCGGTGGTCGATTTAGACGACCTGACCGTCGAAGAGCATCGCGTGGACTACGACATCGAGGAAGTCGTCGAGGCGGTGGAGGAGGCCGGACTCCCCGAACGAATCGGCCTCAGACTGTACGACGGGCGGTAGTCGGAGCGGTCAGAGGCCGATCCGTTCGGCCGCGCCGGTAACCGCCGCGGTAGGCGAGGAGGGACGAAAGCGGGAGCGTCGCACAGAGCGTTCGAGCGTGCAGAGCAGTTGCGAGAACGGGTCCGGCGGCGAGACGACGCTTCCGACGCCGAACGCGACGAGACTCGCGGCGGCCCACGCCGCGAGGAGTCGATCGCGCCCCGTCGGGGGACGCTCTCGGTCGCCGAATCCGCCGCGCCGGAACCGTCGAAAGAGGTAGTACGGGATGCCGACGGGGGTGAACACGGACGCGAGTGCCCACACCGCCGGTTGCGAACTGCCGCGCGCACTCGCGTCGCGGTCTGAAGCGCGGGAGGTGTCGCCCCGTTCCGCAGCATCTCAAGGAGTTCGTTACGGGGAGACCGTAAGCGTTCCCTGCCTCACGGGAGGTCGGTCGACGGAAGTCACGGGATGGGGTAGTTGGTGTACGCTGCGTCCCAGAGTAACTTCACCGCGAGGCCGACGGTGACCGCCGTCCCGAATCCGACGAACGCCCCCGGCGGTATCAGCGGAAAGTCGAACTCCGGGCCGAGGAGGTGGAAGGCGACGCCGAGGAGTGCGAGGACGGCGGCGGTTCGGGGGGAACGCTCGCCGTCGTACGTCCGGACGGCGACCGACGCCAGAATCAGTCCGTAGGCGACGAACGGGAGTTCGTAGAGCCAGTAGACGAACGGGAACCCGCCGCCCGCGTACGTTTCGAGTCGGTAGTACCGCCCCTCATAGACGACGACGTACCGCCCGTTTCCGGGCGCGGCGTAGTCGCTGTAGAAGAACCGGTCCGGGGCGTCCTCCCACCCGTAGACGACGTGGTGTCCGTCGGGCGACTCGACGGCGCGGCGGACGGCGTCCCGCGCGTCGAAGGGGAGTTCCTCGTAGCGGAGAACGGGCACCTCGTCGTCTCTCTCCGACCGCTGGACGGGTTCGACGGAGAACTCCGCCTGTTCGCCCCAGTCGGCCATCGCGAGGGGTGCGCCGACGAGAGAGGCGGCGACGACCACCGCGAAGAGCGCAGATGCGACGGAGAGATACCGGTCGTCCATGGCGGACCTGTCGCTACGCGCGGTAAGTACTTTCTGCGAAACGAGAAGAGACGCGCCGCCGGGCGCTCAGAACTCCTCTTGGACGATTTTCAGCGTCTGCTCGCGGTCCTTCCACGCGACGAAGATGGCGACGGAGGTGGCGGAGGTGATGACGTCGTGGATGTTGATGCCGGCCTCCGAGATGGGTTGGACGATGTCGAGGATGACGCCCGGACTGTTCGGGAGTTCCCCGCCCGTGACGCGGATGACGGCCACGTCGTCGTCGACGGTGACCGACGAGAGGGTGTCCTCGGCGACGACCTTCGAGTGAAGCAGGTTCTCGGCCTCCTCGGCGCGGTCCTCGGTGACGTAGAACGTCACCGAATCCATCCCCGAGGCGACGGCGTCGATGTTGATGTTGGCGTCCCGAAGCGACTCCGAGAGGTCCGCGAGGATGCCCTTTCGGTTCCGAATCGACCGTCCGGCGACGGTGATGCAGGCGAGTGAGTCGTCCTGCATGTCGATGAGGTTCTCGAACTCTCCCTCGATGAGGGTGCCGCCGGTCAGCAGGTCGCCGTGTTGATAGTGGACGACCCGGACCGCGAGTTCGTCGTCCTTGTAGGAGAGCGCAGAGGGCGCGACGACTTCCGCGCCGCGGAACGAGAGGTTTCGGAGTTCGTCCACGGTGATGCGCCCGACGTTGCGCGCGCCCTCGACGACGCGCGGGTCGCCGGTCATGACGCCCTCGACGTCGGTGACGATGACGACTTCGTCGGCGTCCATGTACCTGCCGAGCATCACGGCGGTGGTGTCCGACCCGCCGCGTCCGAGCGTCGTTATCTCGCCCTCGTGGTTCTGCGCGAGGAAGCCCGTGATGACCGGGACGACGCCGTCCAACTCGGCGGCCAGTTCCGCCGCGCGTCGTCGGGTCGCCTCCACGTCCACCTCGCCGAGGTCGTTCGTGATGACGGGCCACTCGTCGCTGCCGGGTTCGACGAACAGGGCCTCGACGCCGCGAGAGGAGAGGGCGGCCTTCAGCATGCGGACGCTGGTTCGCTCGCCCATCGAGACGATTTCGGCCCGGTCGCGATCCTCCGCTTCGAACTGGATCTCGTCTAAGAGGTCGTCCGTCGTGTTCCCCATCGCGGAGGCGACGACGGCGATTTCGTGGCCCTGCCCCACCGCGGCGGCGATGGAGTCGGCCGCGCGGTTGATTCGGTCGCCGCTTCCGAGCGAGGTTCCGCCGAACTTCGCGACTACTCGCATCGACGTACCCCCGGTTCGGTTCCCGGACAGGAGCGTAGAGACTGGTGCTCGAACATGGCGGGGGCTAACGTGGGATAGCGTATAACTGTGTCTCCACGTTCAACCGTTGCCGAAGCCGACAGGTGCAGATACGATAGTGTCCAGCGGGCGAGAACGCGACCGGAGGCGGCTGTCATCCCCGCGGGAGCGAAAACGTTTCACCGAGAGCGAGTGTCGATTTCTCGGAAACGTACGTGTATTTAAGCCGGGGCGAACTGTACGACCGCCATGGACGCGGACGTGCGCGACGCTGTCGAGGCTGACGCTCCGGAACTCGCCGCCATCGCGGACTCGCCGGTGGACGTGATGCGAAACGTCGTCCACGACAGGACGGTCCGCGTGGCGGAGCAGAAACAGGGCGGTAGCGACCCGAACGTCGATACCGACACCGAATCCGGCGACTCGTCGCTCCTCGGGTTCGTCTCCTTCGACGTGAGCGGTCGGACGGTCCACATCACCCAACTCGGCGGGTCCGTGGAGGCGTGCGAACGACTCCTCGGGGAACCGGTTCGGTTCGCCGCCCGCGAGGGGATGACCGTCGAGTTCGTCGTCTCCGAGAGCGACGACGACGTGCGGGAGGCGGTCGAAAACGCCGGCTTCACCGCCGAGGGTCCCGGCCCGCAGTTCGACGGCGGGCCGACGGTCCGGTACAGTCTCGACCCGAACTGAAGGGGTTCGGCCGGCGTTCAGGCGAACTTTCTGACGGTCATATCGAGCGTATCGAGGTCCACGATGGGCGCGTACCCCGCGTCGGGGTCGATGTTGACGGACTTCTGGAAGTCGGTCTGGGACTGCCAACATCCGGAGTTGACCGCGAGGACGTTGTGGTACTTCCCCCAGCCGAGTTTGTGGACGTGGCCGGTGTGGAAGACGTCCGGCACGTCGTCGATGACGAGGTAGTCCTTCTCCTCGGGCGCGAGTCGGAGGTGACCGCCGTACTGCGGGGCGACGTGGCGCTTCTTCAGCAGTTGGTACATCGCCTTGTGCGGTTCGTCGTAACTGGCCTTCTCCTCGGGGAGTTCGGCGATCACCTCGTCGAGGGAGACGCCGTGGTACATCAGCACCTTCACGCCCTCGACGGTGACGAGAGAGGGGTTACCCGAGATGCGGGCGTCGTGGACGTCCATGATATCTCTGAGCGTCTCGTCGAATCCGGGTTGGGGTTCCGCGAGGCGGACGGCGTCGTGGTTCCCCGGAATCATCACGATCTCGACGTCGCCGGGCACCTGCTTGAGGTACTCCGAGAAGCGTTCGTACTGGTCGTAGATGTCGATGATGTCGAGTTCCTCGTCCTGATTCGGGTAGACGCCGACGCCCTCCACCATGTCGCCGGCGATGAGGAGGTACTCGACGCGTTCGGCCTCCTCGGTGTGGAGCCAGTCGGTGAAGCGGTTCCACGCGTCGGCCATGAACTCCTGACTGCCGACGTGGACGTCTGAGATGAGCGCCGCCTGCACGTGGCGGTCCGCCGTGTTCGGCGAGTGCGTCCGCGGCACGTCCGGGAAGTACATCGAATCGACGAACATGATGCCGGAGTCGTCCGCGAGCGTCCCCTCGACGGCGATGCACTCGTCCATGAGGAGTTCGTCCACCTGCGACGCGAAGTTGCGGTCCTTCATCACCAGACAGGGGAACGTCCCCGTCGTGTCCTCCAGTTCGACCAGCCAGTGTCCGCTGGCGGTCGAACGGATGTCGTTGACGAGTCCGATCATGGCGGCGTCGCTCCCGCCGGACATCCGCTGAATCGCCTCGGCGGGGCGGTGGTTCACCCGCCCGCGGAGGTGCGAGGAGAGTCGCTCGTAGCGGTCCTTGAACACCTTCACGAAGTCGGCGTACTCGCCGGTTCCGGTGCTCTGTCCGGTGATGTCGCCCGCGATGTCGACGGGGTTCGGCGACCGGTTCGCGTCCCGCTCTCGCCGCTCGCCCGTCGTTTCGTCTGGAGTCTCTATCGCGCTCGACGCTGCCACACCGCCCGATTCTGCAGTCGAAACAGAGGGGTCGGGGGTGGGGGTTGAATCGTCGGTCGGAGACGCCGTCGGCGAGGGCGTCGTCTGCGCGTCCGCCGCGTTCTTGTCCGTATCGAGAACTGTCCGAACGTCGGCGGCGGTGACGCGGAACGCGTCGTCGCCCGCCTCTTCCACCGCGCGCGCCAGCGCAGTCGCCGGGTCGGCGGCACCGGCGATGAGCGTCACGGCTTCCCTCTCGGCGTTGTACCCGTGACGAGCGAGTTCCTGAACGATGCGCGACGGCGTCTCCAGAGGCACACCGGTCGAATGCGGAGGTACAAGAAAAGCGTATTGAAACGCCGAACCGAACGTCTGCGATGCGCAGAGGCGTCCGACGCCTACCCAGAAAGTTGAAACCCGGCGACGGCGAAGCCGTGAGCGATGACTCACGACGAGGAGGAGTCGGGCGGCGACGCCGACGCCCCGCCCCTCTCACCCGAGGCGAGACGGGAGGCGGGGGACGCAGACGACTTCTTCACTCGTGTCCGGACGGCGGAGACGGGAGCGCTCGCCTTCGCCCGCGAGGCGGCGGTCAGCCTCTCCATCGTCGTCGCGATCGGACTGTTGCTCTACCTCGTCAGCGGCGTCTGGCCGCCGATGGTCGCCATCGAGAGCGGGAGCATGGAACCGCACATGGAACGCGGTGACCTCGTCTTCATCAGCGACCCCGACCGGTTCAGCCCGGAGTACGCCTTCGAGCAGACCGGCGTCGTACCGGTGGAGGTCGGCGAGGAGAGAGGGTATCGGACGCTCGGCGGGAACGGGTCCGTCGTCGTCTACGACCCGCCCACTCGGTTCGGGTCGCCGATAATCCACCGCGCCCACTTCTGGGTCGAGGAGGGCGAAAACTGGTACAGTGAGGCGAACCCGCAGTACGTGAGCGCCGACAACTGCGCGGAACTGTCGAACTGTCCTGCGCCGCACGCGGGGTTCATCACGAAGGGCGACGCCAACTCGCGGTACGACCAAGCGAGCGGTATCGCCGAACCCGTCAAGAAGGGGTGGATAGAGGGCGTCGCCCACATCCGCGTCCCGTACCTCGGCTACATTCGACTGAAGCTCGCGGGACTGTTCCTCTCGACGCCCGTCGACACCTCGGCGTCGATGGCGGACTCTGCGTCGGTGACAGATTCGGCGGCGGCTGACTCCGAACCCCTTCGCTTCGAGTCCACGCGAGAGAGAGTAGCCGAACCGAGAACGGTCGAGAAGGGGGCGCTCGAACCGAGAATACTCGCGGAGAGAGCTGACGCGGCGGCGACGACGGCGTTCGACCCGTGGTCGGCGGGCGCGTAGTTTTCGACTCGCAGTCGGTGGCGCGTCGGTTCGAGTCGAACCGACGGTCAGTCGGACAGCAGGTCAGTGAAACGGACGGTCAGTTGTCGAAGCGGGCCTGGACGAACGGTTGCGCGTTCTCGATGTCGCCGAGTCGGGAGTCCGAGAGGAGGACCGCCTCGGTCTCGTCGATGGGAACCGACAGCGAAATCTCCTTCGTGCGGCCGTAGCGCCCCTTCGAGACGACGACGGCGTTGACGATGCCGAGCATGTCGAGTTCCGAGATGAGGTCGGTCACGCGCCGTTGGGTGAGGACGTCGGCGTCTATCTCCTCGCAGAGGCGCTTGTAGATGTTGAACACCTCGCCGGTGTTGATGTTGCGGACGCCGTTCTTCTCCAAGAGGATGGTCGCAAAGAGGACGATCTTCGACTGGGTGGGGAGGGTCCGGACGACTTCGACCACGCGGTCGAGTTCTATCTTGTCTTGGGCCTGCCGGACGTGGGCCTCCTCGACGGTGTCGGACTGCCCGCGTTCCGCCAGTTCGCCCGCGGTCCGCAGGAGGTCGAGTGCGCGTCGCGCGTCGCCGTGTTCCTGCGCGGCGAAGGCGGCACAGAGGGGGATGACGTCGTCGGTGAGTGCGCCGTCTTTGAACGCTACGTCCGAGCGGTGTTGGAGGATGTCGCGGAGTTGGTTCGCGTCGTACGGCGGGAACACGATCTCCTCCTCGCCGAGGGAGGATTTGACCCGGGGGTCGAGGAAGTCGGTGAACTTCAGGTCGTTCGAGATTCCCATGATGGAGATGCGGGAGTTGTCGAGTTCGGAGTTCATCCGCGAGAGGTTGTAGAGGGTGTCGTCGCCCGATTTCTCGACGAGTTTGTCTATCTCGTCGAGCATGATGACGACGACGCGTTCGTTGTAGTCCACCGCGTCGAAGAACGTCGTGTACACGCGGTCGGTCGGCCACCCGGTCATCGGGACGGCCTCCATCTCCTCTAAGTCCTCTTCGAGCCGCGAAATCCGCTGTTCGACGGCGGCGACGGAGTCGAACTCGGTGTCGGTCAGTTCGTTCACCGACTCCGCGGCGCGGGCGCGCAAGTCGCGCAGGCGGTCGAGTTCGCGTTCGATGTACGCCTCGTTCTTCTCGATGAACTTGTTGGCGAGCTGCGCGAGGACCCGATACTGCGTGTCGGTCACCTCGCAGTTGATGTACTCCACCTCGCAGGGGACGTCGTACTTCTGGGAGGTCGACTCCAGTTCCTGGCTGACGAACTTCGCGCTCGCCGTCTTCCCGGTCCCCGTCTTCCCGTAAATGAGGATGTTCGACGGCGTCTCGCCCCGGAGGGCGGAGACGAGAATCGTCGCCATCTGGTTTATCTGCTCGGTCCGGTGGGGGAGTTCGTGCGGCGTGTACGACGGGCGGAGAACCTCCTTGTTCTCGAAGATGGGTTCGCCCGACAGCAAGTCGTCGAACAGGCCGCGACTGTCGCCGTCGTCGTCGTCGTCGAGGACGACTTCGTCGAGGCTCACGTCCGGCGCCTCCCCGTCCGTTCCGTCGGACGCCGCGGAGGGGCCGATGCTCTCTCGAATGTCGATGTCCTCGGCCGTGACCGGGTCGTCTTCGGTCGCGGCGGGGCCGTCTCCGGACTCCGGCCGGCGGTCGTCGGACCGCCGTTCGGCCGCGTCGGACTGCGTCCGGGAGGCCGACGCGCGGCGCGCGTCGGCGTCGTCGGTCCGTTCGACCGTCTCGTCGTCGTTCCGGTCGTCGTCGTTCCGGTCGTCGGCGTTCGCTGCGTCGCTGCGCTGTTCGTCGTCCGATGCGTCGCTATCCGGTGTATCGTTGTTCCGTGCGTCACTATGCGGTGGTTCCTGTCCGCCGCGCTCTGTACCGTCCTCGTCTGCGTCCCCGTCGCGCGGAGTGTCTTCGTCCATAGGTGCATACCCCCCGATTTCGAGTGGAAAACGGGCCGCAGACGGCGCACAGTCGGCGGAAGACGGTGTAGGACACCGATACTCCGCCGTCGCACCGAAGACGGCACGTCCAGATGATGCAGACGAACCAGACGAACAGGTGGTACAAAAAATTGTCTATCGGCATCAACGTTGAACCGTACGAGACGCGCACCGGTACCGTCGTTCGACTGTTCGCCCGAAGGGAATTTTCGGGTGTATCGTGGTGAGTGCCGCGACTCCCGGTGAGAACGGAGAGAGTCGGAAACCGATCGACCCCCTGAGTCCGCTCGTTGCTTCGAGTGCGGTCGAACCGCCGCGGATGCCGGCGGTGCCTCGCCGTCTCCTCCTCACGTCTGTCGTTCCCCGCGCGACTCTTTCTCGTCCGAGGGCATCGTTTCGACTCTGCGCCGCCTCGTCGGTCTCGTCCCCACCTCCGTTTCCACTCGCGGAGGTGGCGGCGACAGTCGAGTTCGGAACGCGGACGGATTCGAACGGCGCGTTCGCACGCCGAACCCCCTTCGTTTCGACTGGAAATCGCCGGCGTTCGACTCGAAGCCGAAAGCGCTTACCGGCCGTTTTCGGCCTCGAATTCGCGGTTTCGTCGCGGACTGTGTAGGGTGTTCTCTATTGGCGCGCTCCGTCGAGGGTGCGGATCGGGTTCGACACGAAACGGAGGGGAGCACCCCCACACCCCTTCGTTTCGGGTGGAACCGCCGAAAGGGTGGGTGGGGTGCAAAGCCGTCTTTCGAACCGGGTAGTTTTATCACGGTGGGGATGCAACCATATCCGTAGAACAGTAAGAGACATTATATTGAGTTGGGTGTTGGTTGTATTAACTAGGCTAGCCGCTGACTCGGCAACCCACCCCCACCCTCGGGAGGGTTTCCACCCGAAACGAAGGGGTGGGGGTGTTCCGCCGTCCGTCCCGAATTCGCCCTCCGCCTCGTCCGCGTTCCCCGTCTCTCGGTCCGACCCGTCTCGCCTTTCGTGTCCTGCCTCCGTCTTACTCACCCTCACCCTGTCTGTCCTTCCGTCCTCTGCGTCTCCGCCGCCCTCGGCGTCTCTGTTCTCGACCCACAACGCTTCCTTCCCGCACTCACGTCTCTCGTACTCCGTCTTTCGTACTTCTCGTCCGTTTTTCGTACCTCCCCTGTCTCTCGCATTCGTCCGTCCTCGTCGCTGCTTCGTCTCCCGCGGCCCGCGTACGGGAGAACACGCGATAGTTCGAATGGAAACGAAGGGGGAACGCGAGGAGACGGTAGCGGATTCGAGACAGGAGACCGCCGGTCGATCCGACCGTCCGTCGCTGACCTCACTCACGCGCGCGGTGACTATCCCGATTTAGGTGTCAGTTAGTCTCGTCCTTCGGCCGAGAGAGTCGTTCCGCCGCCGAGGAACGTGTCGGCGCGTCTCCGGAGAAACGCCCCCGACTACTCTCCACCCGAAACCGGGGCGTCGGGAGGTGCTCGGATGGTTCGGAAGTTCCCTGCGGGTCCGAAGGTACCGAAGGAGTTCGGTTCGCGCGGGCGCCGTTCTTCGATGCGGCCGCGACGGGGTGACCGGTCGGACGGCGAACGATACCGCTTCGCGCCGAACGGTTGAGTACGGGGGCCTAACGGCGTGTTAAACCTATTTCAATTCGGATAAATGAGGTGTGAAAATGACTGTCGTCTGACGTAGTGTTTAAGTGGGCCCGGAAATGTGGTACCTCCATACGCCCCTCCACGACGGAGTCGGGAGGTGCGGGAGGCTAGGATGGGTCTGCTCACAGATTTAAGAGACAGTATCTCACGGGTCGTCGACCGGATGTTCTCGGACGCAGAGCCGAGACGGATCGGCATTTACGGACCGCCGAACGCCGGAAAAACGACCCTTGCGAACCGTATTGCACGCGACTGGACCGGTGATGCCATCGGGCCCGAGAGCCACATCCCTCACGAGACGCGCCGCGCGCGCCGGAAGGAGAACGTGGAAATCGAGCGTAACGGCAAGAAAGTCACAATCGACATCGTCGACACTCCGGGCGTCACCACGAAGGTGGACTACAAGGAGTTCCTCGACCACGACATGGAGAAGGACGACGCCGTGCGTCGCTCCCGAGAGGCGACAGAGGGTGTCGCCGAGGCGATGCACTGGCTGCGCGAAGACGTCGACGGCGTCGTCTACGTCCTCGACAGCACGGAAGACCCGTTCACGCAAGTGAACACGATGCTCATCGGGATCATCGAGAGTCAGGACCTGCCGGTGCTCATCTTCGCGAACAAGACCGACCTCGACGACTCGAACGTCCAGCGCATCGCGAACGCGTTCCCACAACATGAGACCGTTCCGCTCTCGGCGCTGGAAGGAAACAATATGGACGAAGTGTACGACAAGATAGCGGAGTACTTCGGGTGAGTATCATGCCTGAAGTCACACCCGGCAACACGGACGGAGTTCAAATCGACCTCATAAGCGGCGCCCGCATGGAGGACCTGACCAGCATGGAGAAGATCAGGCTCATCCTCGACGGCGTCCGCGACGGCAACATCGTCATCCTCGAAGAGGGACTGTCGCCGGACGAGGAGTCGAAACTCATCGAGGTGACGATGAGGGAGATCAGCCCCGACGAGTTCAACGGTATCGAGATAGAGACGTATCCGCAGTCGAAGGCGGGGAGCCAAGGGTTCCTCGGCCGGCTGATGGGGTCCGAAGAGACGAAGAAGCTCACCGTCATCGGACCGGCGAACCAGATAGAGACGCTTCACAAAGACGAGAACCTCATCAGCGCGCTCGTCTCCCGACGCTGACCGAACGCGCGCACGCACGCGACACGCGCCCCCGCGTTCGAGACGACTCGAACCGGGCGACCGACGGACGCCCGTCGCGCGCGCGAACGCGGAGCGAGAGACCGGCACACCACTCACACACACTCACCGACCACACAGATGCCCCACCAATGTACGAACTGCGGTAAGGTGTTCCCCGACGGCTCAAAGGAGATGCTCTCGGGGTGCCCCAACTGCGGCGGGAACAAGTTCCAGTTCCGTCCGTCCGGCAGCGCGGGGTCCACCGACGGTGCGGCGTCCTCGACGCGAACCGAGGGGACGGACCGTTCCTCCCCGAGTTCCACCTCGACACCGACCGACGCCGAACGAAGTCCGGCGGCCGACCGGGCGCAGTCCGACGCCGACTCGACTCGCCGAAGCGACACCGCTTCGACCGATTCGCAGTCGGCCGGACCCGAAACCGGCGGCTCCGCCTCGGAGACGTCGGCGGGTCGTCGGACGCAGTCCGAGGACGCGAAGTCTCCGACGTGGGCGCGCACCGCCGAACGCGCCGCCGACGTCGAGGACGACGACCGACCGGCGTCGAACGCGCCGGACGAAGCGACCCGCGACGCCTCGCCCGACGCGGCGGAGGGCGGAGGCGGCCTCTCGGGCCGCGCGAACCGCGCGGGGAAGTCGGTCCGCGACTGGGTGAACTCCCGCGGCACCGATCCATCGCAGGAAGAGGAGTCGGCTTCGGCCTCCGCCTCGGCTTCGAGCGCCAAGTCCGAGTCCGAGTCGCCCGAGGCGGGCGATTCGCCGCGGACCCCCGCCGAACGGAGTCCGCAGGCGCAGGAGCAGGGGCGTCCGAAGACGCCGGAGGACGCGCCCGCGCGCGGCGAACCCGAATCGGACCGGGAGGACTCCGCGCAGGCGAGTGCCAGAAGCGCGGTCGTCTCCCCGGACGAGATAGCCGCGGCGGCCGACCGCGCGGCGGTCGAGGAGGCGGACGGGCCGCCGACCGACGCCGACGGCACCGTCATCGAACCGCAGAGCGACGAGCGACCGGAACTCGACGAACTGCGGGAGGAACTGAACAGCCAGTTCGAGAGCATCAAAATCGTCGCGCCCGGCGAGTACGAACTGAACCTGATGGAACTGTACGACCGCACCGAGTACATCATCTCGCTCCGCGAGGACGGACGCTACGTCATCGAAGTCCCCGACTCGTGGGACGGCGAACCCGACGAGTGAACCGGCGGCCGGTCGCTCCCTCTTCTCGCCGACTCGCTCTCTCTCGCCGATCCGCTCTCACTTCTCTCTAACTCGTCCCGCCGACGTTCGGCGGACCGCGGTCGAGATGAAACGGCGGGGTTGTGATTCCGGCGCGTTCCGTCGATATTGAAGGCTTTAAGCACCGCGGCGAAATGGGTGATACCATGAGTAAGGCGACCAAACTCGTCCTCGGAACCGTCGGCGTCTCGGCCGTCCTCTCCATCGCGCTCATCGCAGTCATCGCGTTCGGCTGAAGGGTCTCGAACCCGTACACCGAACAGATGTTCGAGACGCGCGAACTCCCCGACGACGTCGCCGCCGTCCGAGACGAGCACGCACCCGACAGCCTCGTCCTCGACGTGGCGGCGGACTTCGAGACGATACCGCCCGCCGCGGCGGAGGACCTCGGCCTGTTAGCCGACTCTCTGGACCCGGCGACGTACCCCACCGCGTGGCTTCCCGACGACTCGCCGCAACTGCTCGTTCGCTACGCGGACACCGACTTCACCATCGGCATGCCGGGCGACGGCACCGTCGTCTGGACGCGACAGACCGTCCCGCCGGCGGTGTTCGCGAAGGCGCGCGCCGAGGGGACGCCCGAGGAGTTCCTTGATTTCCTCCTGGCGGAGGCGTTCGTCCAACTCGGGACGGGGGCACCCGAACACTTTCTGCCGTTCTTCGGGGAGCAGTACCGCGAACTCGACGAAGCGGTTCCCCTCCCGCCGAACGAGGTGTACCAGATAGCGACGGCCCTCTACGAGGCGTGGTTGGGCCTGCAGACGCGCCCGACGTTCGAGTCGTGGGCCGACGCACACCCCCGACTGCACGACGCGTGGACCGACGCGGGGGCGCGACTGGAGGGGCGACTGACGAACCTGCCGCGGGAAGTCGCGCGCGGGCGGACGTCCTTCGCCGACGCCACGGAGTTCGCGTGTTCGGCCGTCAAACACGGCCGCGAGCTGCCCGCGCCCTTCGCGGCCCTCGACACGCAGGCGTACGTGGAGTACGGCGCGTCCTACGGCGTTCGGTGGGCGCGGAAGACGTTCGAACGACTCGACGAGCGTTCGGCGACGGAGGGGTCGGCGGACGACTCGGAGTCGACGTCGTCGGAGGAGTAGCGCGTCTTCTTCGCGGGGTCGACTCGCGGTCGGTCCACCGGAGTCGATTCAGAAGTCGCCGGTGACCGTTCCGTCCACGGAGAGTTCGATGACGCCGTCGAACAGTTCGCGGAACCGTCCGACCGTCTCCTCGTCGTGCACCTCGTTCGAGAGGTGGAACAGGCCGACGGCGTCGTGTTCTTCGAGGAGTTCGAGGAGTTCGGCCGTCGCGTCGAGCGCCCGGTCCACGTCGGCGTAGTACGCCATCTCCGTCACCGAATCGACGCTCACGCGCACCTTGCCCTCGTGGGATTCGAGGAACCGACGCGTCTGCGTGACGATGCCGTCCAGGTCGTCGGGCGAGGAGACGTAGTGGACGTTGTCGCTCCCGCGCCGGGAGTACCCCCGTTCGACCGACAGGGTGTCGAGGATGACCGCGCGGGACTCGTCGACGTCGTAGTGTTCGAGCTTCTGTTCGACCTCCCGCGCCGTCGTGCGCGTGGAGACGACGAGGAAGTGATCGGTGTCGGTCTTCAGAAAGTCCGTGTCGATGCGGTCCGTCTCGCCGATGCTCGGGTGCAGGAGTAGGATTCCCGTCCCGCCGGAGATTGTCTCCGGCGTGTTCTCGATGGCGAGGGTGTAATCCATACGCAAGCCTGCGAGCGAGCGAACTTAATTATGCGGGTGCGACAAATCGACCGTCTCCGACGCTCCCGTGTCGTTTTTCCCTCGAATCGCCTCGCCGGTCGCTCGCTCAAAACAGCGTGTCGGCCGTCGCAGCGCCGATGACGCTGAACACCGACCCGATGCTGATCGCCTTCAGCGTCACCGAGATGACGTCCCACTCCAACGCGACGCCGAGTGCGACGAGTCCCCCGTCGCTCGCCAAATCGCTCAGGAACGTCCCCGGCGCGTTGAACGAGACGGCGAGGAGGAACACCGAGAGGTACGAGACGAGGATGAGGGAGATGAACCGGACGGGAATCCCACCCACGTCGTCTTCCCTGTCTGGGTCCCTCCCGTCGTCGGCTTTGTACAGCGCACCGTACCCGACGGAGAACACGATGACGACCGTCAGGAGGGCCTGCGCTCCGGACATCTCGCGCGCGAGACTCCACACCTCCTCCGTCACGACGAACGGTCCGGCCAGGAGGAAGCCGCCGACTACCTGTTGCGCCGAGTCCGAGAGTGCGTACCGGCGTCCGCGTCCCATGTTCCGCGTGTTGGGGTAACGACTGATAAAGGACGCGCCACGCCGTCGGCCGGAATCCGGGAGATTTAGTCGCGGCGGCCCCCTCCCTCCGGTATGAGCGTTCGAGAGGAGTTCGACGAGTGGGCGGCCGACGGCCGCGACAAGGGGATGGAGGACCGCCACTGGCACACCGCGAAGCACGCCCTCGCGCGGATGCCCGTCGAGGAGGGCGACGTGGTTCTCGACTTGGGGTGCGGAAGCGGGTACGTCGGGCGCGCCCTCCGCGAGACGAAGGGGGCGGGCCGGGTGTACGGCCTCGACGGGTCGCCGGAGATGGCGCGGAACGCGCAGTCGTACACCGACGACGGTTCGGTCGGATTCCTCGTCGGCGATTTCGACGAACTCCCGTTCGCCGACGACAGCGTGGACCACGTCTGGAGCATGGAGGCGTTCTACTACGCCGCGGACCCCCACCACACCCTCGAAGAAGTCGCCCGCGTCCTCCGCCCCGGCGGCACGTTCTTCTGCGCCGTGAACTACTACGAGGAGAACGTCCACTCCCGCGAGTGGCAGGAGTTCATCTCCGTGGAGATGACCCGGTGGTCCGCCGCGGAGTACCGCGAGGCGTTCCGCGACGCCGGCCTCCACGTCGCGGAACAGGACAACGTCCCGGACCGGGAGACAGAGATTCCGCCCGCGGACGCGTTCCCCACCGACGACTGGGAGTCCCGCGAGGACATGGTCGAACGCTACCGGACGTACGGGACGCTTCTCACGGTCGGCGTCGCCCCCTGAACGCCCGCCGTCTCCTCACTCACCCGCTTCGACGACGCGGGCGTCCGCCGCGTTGAACCCGACTTCCACGACGCCGTCGAGGGGGTCCGCCGTCCGGAGCGTTATCCGGTGTCCGTCGCAGTCCACCCGGACGCGAGTCGTCTCGCCGAGGAACTCCGCGTCCGCGACGCGCCCCCGGAGTCGGTTGATCGGTCCGCCGCCGTCCGCCGTCTCGGCTCTCGGCGCGCCGGTTCCCCCGTCCGAGTCCGCCGCGTCGCCGGACCTGCCTGCGAGGACGCGCATCCGTTCGGGGCGGACGCAGAACGTCACCGCCTCGCCCGCCTCGACGTCTCGGTCGGTCCGGACGAGGAATCTCCGTCCGCCGACGGCGACGAGAACCGAGGACTCGCCCGCCGCGTCAGCCGTGCCATCCGCACCCACGCCCGACCCCTTCGTTTCGTGTGGAGATGTTGATTCTTCGGCCCGTCCGACGAACACGTTGTTGTCGCCGACGAACTCCGCGACGAACCGAGTCCGCGGCCGGCGGTACACCGCCCGCGGCGCGCCGACCTGTTCGACCCGGCCGCCGTTCATCACCGCGATTCGGTCGGAGACGGCCAACGCCTCCTCCTGGTCGTGCGTGACGTACAGCGTCGTGATTTCGAGTTCCGACTGTATCTCCTTGACCGTCGCGCGCAGTCGTTCGCGCAGTTGGGCGTCGAGGGCGCTCATCGGTTCGTCCAAGAGGAGGAGGTTCGGCCCCGGCGCGAGTGCACGCGCGAGGGCGATTCGCTGCTGTTGGCCGCCGGAGAGTTCCGTGGGGTCTCTGTCCGCCGACTCAGGCAGGCCGACCAACTCCAGCAACTCCGCGACGCGTTCCTCGTCGGAGACTCCCCTCGGCGCGTCCGCGAAGCGGAGGCCGTAGGCGACGTTCTCGCCGACGGTCATGTGCGGGAAGAGCGCGTAGTTCTGGAACACGACGCCGACGCCGCGTTCCTCCGGGGGCACGCCGCGCATCTCCCGGCCGTCGAATCGAACCGACCCCGCGGTGGGTTCCTCGAAGCCCGCCACGAGGCGGAGCGTCGTCGTCTTCCCGCACCCCGAGGGGCCGACGAGGGTGAAGAACTCGCCGTCCTCGATAGCGAGGCTCACGTCCGAGAGCGCAGTCGTCGCGCCGTACTCCTTTCGCACGTCGTCGAGTTCGAGTCGCATCTTAGTCACCGTCTCCGTGAGATTCCGGCATCTACAGTCCCCCTCCGCCGCGGTACCGCCCGCCGAACCGCTCTATCACGACGAAACTGAGGCTCGTCACGAGGAGCAGGATGCACCCCATCGCCGTCGCGGGGCCGAGTCGCCGCCCGAGGTACCGTTCGACGGCGACGGGCATCGTGTAACTGGCGGACCCCTCCGCGAGGATGACCGTGGAGTCGAACTCCCCGACGCTGATGGCGAAGGCGAACGCCGCGCCCGCGACGACGCCCGAAGCGACCAGCGGAAGTTCCACGTCGAGGAGGGCCCGCGCCCGCGACGCGCCGAGACTGCGCGCGGACTCGACGAGCCTGGGGTCGAGGTTCCCCAAGAGGGGCGCGACGGTGCGCGTCACGAACGGGTACGCGACGACGGCGTGGGCGGCGACGATGGCCACCGCGCCCGTCACCTGCACCTCGGTGCCGAACGCCTCGACGCCGAAGACGAGTCCGCGGAGCAGTCCGAGTCCGACGACGATGCCGGACACCGCGAGCGGTGCCATCGCGAGGGCGTCCACCACCTTCCGGCCGCGGAACCGCCGCGTCGTCAGCACCGCCACCACGACGCCCATCGGCAGGGCGGCAGCGAGGGTGGCGACGCCGAAGACGAGCGAGTTGCGGACGGCCGGGAGCGGCCGCACCTGAAACGACGCCCCCGTACGCTGGCGTTCGAGCAAAAACAGGTAGTTGTCCAGCGTCAGTCCGCCCTGCGGGCCGGTGACGCTCCCGTACACCATCGACGCGACGGGGACGAGAAACACCGCGAGGACGACGACGGCGTACGCCGCGACGCCGACGCGGGGGAGGAGTTCTCGGAGCGACCGGTTCGGCGGTCGGAGGCGTCGGCGCGGAAGCGGACGCGCGCCCTGTCCCGCCCCGCGTTGTCGCCCCTCGTACCGGAGGTAGACGTACGTCAGGCCGAGCGAAATCGCCGTCTCTATCGCCGCGAGCGACGCCGCCCGGCCGTACTCCAGATTCCGCACCTGCGAGTAGATGAACACCTCCACCGTCGCCAGTTGGAACCCGCCGAGGGCGAGGACGATGGGGAAGGAGGCGAACGTGAAGATGAACGTCAGCGTCGCGCCCACGGCGACGGCCGGGAGCAACTGCGGGAGAACCACGTCGCGGAACGCCCGCGAGGGCGACGCGCCGAGACTGCGCGCCGTCTCGACGGCGGAGGCGTCCACGCTCTCCCACGCCGACGTGACGACGCGGGCGACAAGGGGCGCGTTGTAGAACGCGTGCGCGACGAGTATCGCGGGGAGCGTGTACAGCAGGTTCACCCGCGGGAGTCTGAGGAGTCCGAGGAAGCCGTTGAGCGTCCCGTTCCGCCCGAACGTCGCCACGAAGCCGATGGCGACCATTATCGAGGGCATGACGAACGGGAGGATGGTCAAAGAGCGGAGCGTCTCGCGGCCGGGAAACTCGAAGCGCGAGAGAATCCACGCGCCCGGCAGGCCGAGGGCGACGGCGGCGACGGTCGAGAGAAACGCCTGATAGGCGGTGAACCAGATGATGTCGCGCAGGTAGAACTCGGAGGTGAGGATTTCGAGGAGGGGTTCCGCCGAGAGTCGTCCCTCGACGAGGACGGCGTCGGCGAACACCGTCGCCACCGGGTAGTAGAAGACGACGAGGAGGACGAACGCCGTGGCGGCGGCTACGAGGGCGAGTGCGCGTCGCTCGGCCCACCGAACCGCCGCGCCGAGGAGGCCCACGTCACTTGCTCGCGAACTGTTGGGCCCACGCGTCCGTCCACTCACTGAGGTTGCCTTTCAGTTGGTCGTACGAAAAGGTCACCGCCTCGGGCGGTTCCTTCGCGTACTTGGCGAACTCCTCGGGCAGTTCCGCGGTGGTCGTCGCGGGGAACTGGACGTTCCGCACCGCGATCTCCGACTGCACCTCCGGTCGGAGCACGAAGTCCATGAACGTGCGCGCCAGTTCCGAGCGGTCCGTCCCGTCGAACAACGCCATCCCCTCGGGGTTCGCGTAGCCCTGGTCGTTCAGGAACCGAATCTGGTGCTTCGAGAGGTCCTCGCCCGACTCGTTGGCGTACACTTGGTCCGTCGAGTAGGAGACGACCATCGGCGCTTCGCCGTTCGAGTAGGCGGCGTACGACGACTCCCAGTCGCCGAGGACGCGCACGTCGTTCCGCTTCAACTGCTTCCAGTAGTCGAGGTAGCCGTCCTCGCCCTTCGCCTTCACCGTGTGCAGGAGGAACGCCTGCCCCGTCGCACTCGAGGTGGGGTTCTGCGTCAACAGGTCGCCGGAGAACTCCTCGCGCAGGAGGCCGTCGAACGTCTTCGGCGCGGCGAACCCGCCGTCTTCCTGCGTCTCGTCGTACACCAGCGAGATGTACCCGGTGTCGTACGGGACGGCCCGGCCCTGCGGGTCGAACTCTAGCGACTCCTTCACGTCGTCGCGACGGGAGAGGCCGTCCGCGGACGCAAAGAGCGGTTTGTCGAGTTTCTCGTCGAGGCGGATGAGCATGTTCACGTCGAGGCCGACGTACACGTCCGCCGCGATGTCCTCGCCGCGCATCGCTCGCTCGATGTAGTGGTTGACGCCCGAGTCCGGCGTCTCGTAGCGTATCGTCGCGTCGTTCTCGGACTCGAACGTCTCTTTCAGCCACGCGCCCGGACTCGTACTCGGGGAGTCCACGAACGCACCGTACGTCGCGACGACGAGCTCCGACGCCCCCTCGCCCGCGGTGCCTGTCGTCGTTCCGGTCGTCCCGGTGGATCCGCCGCCGCCGCCCGTCGTCTCCGTGGCGTCTCCGCCGCCGCCGGAGCATCCCGCGAGTCCCGCGACGCCGCCGACGCCCGCCGCCCGGAGAAAGGTTCGTCGTTTCATTACCGAGTAATTGTACCGAGTGATATTTAACACCCTTGACCTCGGGTTTCGCGGCGGCGACGCTCGGCGAACCTGTCAGGGGAACGGTTTTGTGCTCCCTCGCTAATCTGCCGTCGTGTCTCGAAACCGTCGCTACGTCTTGGGCGGTCTGTTCGTGCTTTTCGCCGTCGTGGCGGGCGTTCTCCTCTGGCAGGTCGTCGGGACCGTCTTCTTCGCTATCACCGTCGCGTACCTCCTCTCGCCGGTTCGCCGCCGACTCGTCGCCCGGGGACTCTCCCGGCGGTGGGCGAGTGCGGCGGCGACGGCGTTCGCCTTCCTCGCCACCGTCGCCGTCCTCTCCCCGTTGGCCGTCGCCGTCGTCCTCCGACTCGACGAACTGTTGGCGCTGTTCGAACTCGTCCCCGAGGTAATCCACGTCGAACTGTTCGGCTTCGTCTACGAGGCGACGCTCGACCAACTGATAACGCTCGTCTCGGTGTGGCTACAGACCGTCGCACGGCAGTCCGCCGCCGCCGCGCCGGTACTCCTGCTGAAGGCGACGCTCTTTACGCTCCTCGTGTTCTCGCTGCTGTTCTACGAGGAGGAGGCTCGGAGCGCGGCGCTGGCCGTCGTCCCGCCGTCGTACCGCGGCGTGGCCCAGTCGCTCAACGGCCGCGCCCGCGAGACGCTCCTCGCCATCTACGTCCTGCAGGCGGCCACCGCCGCCGGAACGTTCGTCCTCGCGCTTCCGGTGTTCTACCTCCTCGGCTACCAGTACGCCGTGACGCTCGCCACCGCCGCCGCCGTCCTCCAGTTCGTCCCCATCGTCGGCCCGAGTTTCCTGCTGGCGGGCCTCGGCGCGTACCACCTCGCCGTCGGCCAGACGGTCCAAGCCCTCCTCGTCGTCCTCGGCGGCGGGTTCGTCATCGGCTGGCTTCCCGACGTTCTCATCCGCCCGCGCCTCGCGCGCCGGACGGCGGACATCCCCGGCAGCCTCTACTTCGTCGGGTTCTTCGGCGGTCTGCTCACCCTCGGCCCCATCGGTATCGTCGCCGGCCCCCTCGTCGTCGGACTCGTCGTCGAGTCGGCGACGCTCCTCTCGGAGGAACTGAACGAGGGGGCGGTAGCGGAGACGGAACCCGAAGCGGAGGGTGAGTCCGCCGAGGGGGACGAATCCGCCGCAGAGAGCGAGTCCGTCACGGAAAAGGAACCATCCGCGGAGGACGAACCGCCCGCGGCGGGCGACTCGCCCGAGGAGACGCCGCGAACCGACCCCGAGTGACCCCTCTCAGTCGTCGGCGCTGACGAGGGGGCCGTCGCGCTCCTCCCACTCGGTGAGGCTCCCCTCGTAGAACGCGACGTTCTCGTAGCCGAGGTACCGGAGGACGACGTACGTGTGGCTGATCCGCCGGGCGGTGTTGCAGTAGAGGACAATCGGCCGCCCGCGTTCGATGCCGTTCGATTCGAGGGTCGCTTCGAGCTCCTCGCGGGGTTTCAGCCCCCGCGTCTCGTCGTCCACGAGTTCGCGCCAGTCGAGATTCACCGCGCCGGGGAGGTGCGCCTCGTCGTACTCCCACTCCTCGCGCGTGTCCACGACGACGGTGTCCTCGTCGTCGAGGGCGTCCGAGACGAACTCGTAATCGACCAACGGGGTGGATTCGGGCTCTCTGACAACGTACTCCGTCTCCGTCACCTCGGTTCCGTCGCTCGTCGTCTCGCGTTCGCGGTTCCACGAACTGTAGTCGCCGTCGAGGAGGTGCAGACGCTCGGGCGGGTGCCCGTACAGTTCCGCGGTGACGAGAAAGCGCGCGGCGAAGACCCCGTGGGTGTCGTCGTAGGCGACGATATCGCCGTCCGCCTCCACGCCCGCCTCGCTCAGTAGCTCCTCCCACGTCTCCGCGCCCGGGAGCATCCCCTCGTCGCCCTCCGGACTCCGGAAGGAGTCGAACGGCACGTTCACCGCGCCGGGGACGTGCCCGATGCCGTCGAACTCCCACGCGTCGCGCACGTCTATCACCCGAACCTCGTCCAGTCGTTCGTCGAGCCACTCGGGGGACACGACGACGTTCTCGCTCATACCGTCCCGTTGCCGCGCCGCCTCCTTAGACTCGCCCGTTCGGGACGACGTGGCCAACTGTCAGAGAAAGTCGATGATATTGCCGGTAGTTGGGGACCTGTTCGTCCCTGTGACTGTTCCGCGGTCACTCCGTGCCACCAGCGACGAATAAATCGGCAATAAGTTCCTGTTGGCACGATGGTGGGCAGTACACGCCGTGGCTGTGGGGATTAAGCCAATCGAGTACGTAGGCGTGTACGTATGACAGACGACGGCTACGCGAAGGACGTTCTCGTCTCGGCGGACTGGGTCGAGGAGCACCTCGACGAGTTCCAGAGCGACGACCCCGAGTATCGCCTCGTAGAAGTCGACGTGGACACGGAGGCGTACGACGAGGGTCACGCTCCCGGCGCGGTCGGCTTCAACTGGGAGACGCAACTGCAGGACCAGACCACCCGCGACATCCTCTCGAAGGACGACTTCGAGGAACTCCTCGGTTCTCACGGCATCTCCGAGGACTCGACGGTGGTCCTCTACGGCGACAACTCGAACTGGTTCGCCGCTTACACGTACTGGCAGTTCAAGTACTACGGCCACGACGACGTGAAGCTCCTCGACGGGGGCCGCGACTACTGGGTCGAGAACGACTACCCCCTCACGGACGAGGGACCCGACTTCGACTCCGTCGATTACACGGCGAAGGGTCCCTTCGAGGGCATCCGCGCCTACCGCGACGACGTCGAGAACGCGGTGAACAAGGGCCTGCCCCTCGTGGACGTTCGTTCGCCCGAGGAGTTCTCCGGCGAGATCCTCGCGCCCCCGGGACTGCAGGAGACGGCCCAGCGCGGCGGCCACATCCCCGGCGCGAGCAACATCTCGTGGGCCGCGACGGTCAACGACGACGGCACGTTCAAATCGCCCGAGGAACTCCGTGAACTGTACGCCGACCAGGGCATCGACGGCGACGAGACGACCGTCGCGTACTGCCGCATCGGCGAACGCTCCTCCATCGCGTGGTTCGCGCTTCACGAACTGCTCGGCTACGAGAACACCGTCAACTACGACGGTTCCTGGACCGAGTGGGGCAACCTCGTCGGCGCGCCCATCGAACAGGGCTCCGGCGACGAGTAACCGACGCCGAAGCGCACTTCGACTCTCTCCGTTTTTACACAGATGGTTCCGCCGCACCCGGAGCGTCGGCGCTCGCTCCCCCGATAGTTCCGTCTCTCGACGGTTCCGCCCCCCGAGTACCCTCTCTTCGACTTCGCCCGGAGAGACCGCAGACCGAAGAACAGTAGATTTCGCTTACGCGCGGGTGAGCGTCACTCGACCGTCACTGTGGATACAGACGTCGTACCCGTGGTACTGGAACTGAACCTCCCCGGCGAACCCCAGTCCGTCTCCGGCCCCCGACTCGAAGAGCGAGTCTAACGCGTCCGGGTCGACGGCGGAGTAGAGGGGACGCAGGGCCGTCGGTTCGACGCCCTCCGCGTCGGCGACCGTCCTCACGACGGTGAGACTGAGGGGTTCGTCCTGACCGAGAGAATACGTACTACCGTCGCGCGTGCACTGACTCATTCACTCTACTCGAAGGCCGCTTCCGGAATAGCGCTTACAGCTAGATGGAAAGCCACCCCGAAATGTGGGGGCTATCTATCTAGACTAGCGGCGTTCGGACCCGAGAAAGCGGCGAAAAGTCGTCCGTCGAGCGTCGTCGCGGTACTCTCACTGCGTCGGGAGACCGGATAAGACGTTCGGGTGCGACCCGCCGACCGGAATCAGGCCTGTATCAGTCCCTCTTCGAAGAGTTGACGGTACAGTTTGCGCTGGGCCGCGCGGAGGTGCGTGTTCAGCGTCGGTTGCGAGATGTCGAGCGACGAGGCGATTTCGGTGCCGGTGCGGGTGCGCGGTTTCTCGAAGTAGCCGCTGAAGTAGGCCGTCTGAAGCACCTCCAACTGCCGGGGGGTGAGCTCTTCGACCACCTCGGACTGGAACTCCGCGGACGTGCGCTGGACCTGTCGGCGGGTGTGTTGGGCGTGCAGCGTCGAGTTCGGGTACCTCGTCCGGAACATCTCCACGAACTCCCTGACCGCGGCGTCCGACGCCAGCGCCACCGTCACCTTCGCGTCCCCGTCCGTGGCGTCGAGGCGACGGAGCCTCCCCCCGTGTTGGACGACGGTTCCGGCGAGGGAGTCCTCGGTGAGGGTGACGTCCACCAGACACACCCGTTCGTCGCCCTCGGTGAACTCCGAGACGACGGTGAGGTCGGTGGTGGGGAAGTTCGGCGCGAACGTGCGAATCTCCTCGGCCGTCGTCCCGCGCGTGGAGAAGAACGCGCGGAGGCCGCCGTCGCTCCGGGCGACGAGGTTCTCCAGCGACAGCGTGCAGTCCGCCTGCTCGACGAACTCCGTGACCCCACAGCCGATGTCCTCGACCGTGAACTCGAGCTCCGTCACCTCGTCGGTCACCAACGCCTTCTTGCTCTCGACGGCGTTGATGGCGTAGGCGATGGTGTCGCTCAGTTCGGTCAGCACCGCCCGCTCTAAGGAGTCGAACACGCCCGGTTGGCCCGCGTACACGGTGAGGATGCCGTAGAGCGTGTCCTTGTAGGCCAACGGCAGCGCGATGCAGGCGTGGTAGCCCCGGTTGAGCGCCGACTGCCGCCACGGCGCGAACGACTTGTCGCTCAGGATATCGTTGACGACCTGCGGGTCGCGCGTCTCGACGGCCCGCCCCGCCGGCCCGCGCCCTTCAGGAGTGTCGTCGGCGGTTATCCGTTGGTCCTCGAGGTACCCGTTCTCGTCGCCCGCCCACGTGCGCGGTTCGATCACGTCGCTCATCGTGTTGTGCTCGCCGACCCACGCGAGTTCGTAGGGGCCGACGTCGGCCAACTGCTCGCAGACGACTTCCTCTATCTCCTCGCGGGTCGAAGACTGGACCAGCGCTCGGTCGATGTTCCGGATGGTCGTGTTGATGCGGTTGAGACGCTCCAGCGTCTCGTTTTGGTCCTCCAGCGTCTCCTCGCGCTCGTGCAACAGTTGCTCGCGGTCGGCGCGGGTGCAGGCCGACTCGATCGTCGCGGCCGTCGTCTCCACGAAGTCGCGTTCCAGCGAGTCGAACTTCTCGGGGGAGGCCGTCGCGGTGAGGAACACGCCCTGTCGGTCGAGCGGGACGGCCAGAACCTGCGTCAGGTCGTTCGCCGGCAGGCCGTCGTCGCCGACGTCTATCGTGCGCATCTCGCCGGCGACGAACGCCTCCCACACCGGGCCGGAGGCGGCGTCACACAGCGTCGCTGTCGGCAGTTCGTCCTCCGCGCGCGGCGTCTGCGCCGCGGGCGAGAGCCGACCGCTCTCCCCGTCGTACAGCGCCACCGCCGACAGCGGAAGGCGGAGCGACTCGTCGACGTGTTCGACGGTCGTCTCCGCTATCTCCGACACCGTCTCGGCGTTCATCAGGTCGCGGCTCATCTCGTTGAGGGCGGCCAACTGCTCCTCCCGCCGTCGCTGTTCCAGTTCGTAGCTGACCCACTGCCCCATCAGCTCTAAGAACGTCCGTTCGGCGTCGGTGAACGGTTCGTCGCGCGTCGACGTGTCGCAGAACGCGAGCGTCCCGTACAGCTCGTTTCCGGTGGTGACTTTGACGCCGAAGTACGACTCGAAACCCAACTCCCGGTACACCGGGTCGTCGTCCCAGCCGAGTTCCCGCACGTCGGGCGCGCCCACCGGCCCGTCTGCCTCGACGACTCTCCGACAGAACTGCCCGGGCTTCGGTTCGACCCCGGACGCGCCCGGTTTCAGTCCCCCGTCGGCGGGCCCGACCGTCGCCTCTATCTCGGCGCGGCCGTCGGCGTAGTGGCCGAAGAGCCCGTGTTCGAGTCCGAACCGCTCGCGGCCCAACTCCAGCAGGCGCTCTATCTTCTCCTCGAACGGCTGGTCGGGGTTCGACGTTATCTCGTACAGTTTCCGCTGGTAGCGTTCGCGCTCCTTCCGTTCGAGCTCGTAGCTGACCCACTGGCTCATCAGCTCGAGGAAGGTGTACTCCGACCGCGTGAACGACTGCCCGCGCAACGATTTGGCCCCGAAGCAGAGCGTCCCGTACTGCTTGCCGCCGACCACGAGCGACGTTCCGATGTAGGATTCGAGACCGTACGTGTCGTAAGCGGGGTCGCCCTTCCACCCCTCGTCGGCGGCGTCGAGGACGCTCACCGGCCCCTCCGACTCCAGTACGCGCTGACAGTACGACACGGAGAGGTCGCCGACCGCCCCCGGCCGAATCTTCTCGTGCGCGCCGACGGCTTCGACCACCTCGAACTCGTCGGTGTCCTCGTCGGTGAGGGCGAAGTAGCCGATTTCGAGGTCGAACCACGCCCGGCCGAGTTCGAGCAGTCGTTCGACTTTCGCTCCGAACGACAGCGACGGGTCCGCGGTGGCGTCGTACATCCCCCGCAGGAACCGCTCGCGGCTCTGCAGCGCGACTTTGGTCTCGGTGCGGTCCAACAGCGTCCCTATCATCCGCTCGACTTCTCGATCCGCGTCGTCGGAGTCGAAGAAGTCCTCCGGGGGGACGTGATAGAAGTTGTGACAGACCGTCCCGTCGTAGATGAGGTGGGGGTGCGTCCGAATGATGTCCCGGACGGTCTCCGGCGGGAACGAGGTGCGGTCGTACTGACAGAGCGCGATGCAGTCCTCGTCGTCGAAGAGATCGTTCACCTTCGACTCGTACTCCATGAACGTCTCGAACGCCGTCTCGCCGTCGGCGAGCCACGATATCTCGGCGGATATCCGAAGCGCCGGGTACTCCGCCGTCGCCTCGTCGATCATCTCGCCGTAGAACGCCACCATCTCGTCGGGCTCGAACGTCCCGTTCCGGAGGTACGTCTCCTCGACGGTGTGGAACGTCAGCTGTCCCGATTCGACGGCCGCGTCCGCGTCGATTCCCGCCCCGCGCATGGCCGCGAGCATCTCCGCCTCGGAGCTCTCGTCGATGACGCACATGCACCGCTCGCCGCGTTCGATTCCGTGGCGGAGGTACGGGACCACGGCGGCGTACTGCTCGGCTTTGCTCTCGTAGATGAGCGCGAGGTGGTCGTTGCAGTACTGGCCTTCGAACGGTTCGACGGGTCCGCGGAACTCGGGACTCGACTGAAGCGCTTCGATACCGCTTCCGAGGTCCAGTCGTTCCTGCGAACTACGGGGTAGGGGTGTCATGCTCATGTGTGTCGGGCAGTCGCGGTGGGGAGGAGGGCGTCGTCGTTCCGGGGAGAGACGACCGCGGTGGTTCGACGTCCGGGCGTAAGGGGACGTGGGAGGACGGCGGCATCGAGTTCATTCGGGGCCAGACGCAGATAAGGGCAACGAGCCCGTGACAGCCCGTCTCAATCCCGTTCGAGGGGTTCGCTTCGGATCCGACGCCCGCGCCGCCTCGCCCCCGCCGCGTTCCCCCATGTCGATGGTTACAAAGCCCGATACGCCGTACGACGGGGTATGAACGGTCAGGACCTCGCCGACGAACTCCGCGACGACCACGAGACGCCTTTCTCCCGACTCGGCTCCTCGAAGGCGCTGTACGCCCTCACCGGGGGCGAGATGGACGCCGGCCCCGTCCGCGCCGCCGCCGCGGACGATGCGCTCTCCCTCGCGTCGGTCCTCGACGACTGGGCGGCGGACGAGGACGACGACGAGGCCGCCTCGCTCTACGAGGAACTCGCGGAGACGGCCCGCGACCACGCCGAGTCGGTCGCCCCCGACGACCATGAACGCGGCGAGACGCCCGAGACGGACGCTCGACTCGCCGAGTTCGAGGACACCCTCCCCCGCCTCGGCGGCCTCCTCGCGCGCTACCTCGTCGCGCAGAAACACGTCGAGCAGATGGTCGGCTTCTTCGTCGGCGACGCCGACCCCCGGACCGCCTCGGACTTCCGCGACCTGCGCGGCGACGTCGAGGACGCCCGCGACCGAGTCGCGGCGGCGTTAGACGAGACGTGCGAGGGCGACGACGACTGGGACATCGCCCGCGACGCCGCCGACGCCGTCGTCGACGGCGCGTACGACGAGTACGTGGAGACGCTGGAGTCGATGGGCGTGAAACCGAAGAACGTCTGCTAGCCACCTTTTCGCGTCGTCGGGTGCGCCTCTGGCACACCGCTCCTCGCAAAAAAGCTGGACCAAAAGCCGCCGGTCGCTCACTCCGTTCGCTCCCGGTACGGCTCGGTGTCCGCCACCGCAACGCCTCTGCTCCGTTCTCACTCGGTGCGAACAGTTCTCAATCTCCACCTGAAACGGAGGGGTTTCGGGGGAGAGAACGTCTGACGATCGTCGGACGCGGATCAGACTCCCGAGACGCCGGACCGGTACTCCTTCACGTGGTCGTACGCCGACTCCACGCGTTCTTTCACTTCTCCGTCCGTCTCCTCGGCGATCTCGGTGAGTGCGTTCATGTGCCGGGCGAGTCGGCCGTGGTCCGGGCCGCGTTCGGCGGCGGCGAGGTCGGCCAACTGGTTCGACTGATCGTAGAGGCGCGACTGGAGGTCGCCGGACGCCGCCTCGGCGGCCGCCCGGAGTTCGTCGCTCGCGGTCTGGAGTTCTTCGTGCGCCATGCGTCGTCGTTTCCCTCCCCATCGCAAAATAGTTCCTCCGACGGCCGGGTTTGCGGACGCCTGCGACGGGTCGCCCTCGGACTCGTCCCCCGCCGAAACCCGGTGACCGTCCCCCTCAAGTACGTCGGACACGTACCCGCGAGCAATGAGCGACACGTCCGGTTCGGAGAAGGGACCGCTCTCTCCCGACCGCCCGGCGGCGGACCGCGACTTCCGCGTGGACGCCCCGTTCGACCCCGCCGGTGACCAACCGGAGGCCATAGAGAAGCTAGCTCGCGGCTACGAACAGGGGATGGACACCCAGACGCTCCTCGGCGTCACCGGGTCCGGCAAGACCAACACCGTCTCGTGGCTGATAGAGGAGATTCAGAAGCCGACGCTCGTCATCGCCCACAACAAGACGCTCGCCGCCCAACTGTACGAGGAGTTCCGGAACCTCTTCCCCGACAACGCGGTGGAGTACTTCGTCTCCTACTACGACTACTACCAACCCGAGGCGTACATGGAGCAGACGGACACTTACATCGACAAGGACATGTCGATAAACGAGGAGATAGACCGCCTGCGGCACTCGGCGACGCGTTCGCTCCTCACCCGCGACGACGTCATCGTCGTCGCCTCCGTCTCCGCCATCTACGGCCTCGGCGACCCGAAGAACTACACCGACATGGCCCTTCGCCTCGAAGTCGGCGACCACATCGACCGGGACGAACTGCTGGGCCGACTCGTGGACCTCAACTACGAGCGAAACGACGTGGACTTCCAGCAGGGGACGTTCCGCGTCCGCGGCGACACCGTCGAGGTGTTCCCGATGTACGGTCGCTACGCCGTCCGCATCGAGTTCTGGGGCGACGGGATAGACCGCATGATGAAGCTCGACCCCCTGCAGGGGGAGGTGGTGTCGAACGAACCCGCCGTCCTCGTCCACCCGGCGGAGCACTACTCCATCCCCGAGGACAAGTTGGAACAGGCCATCTCGGAGATAGAGGAACTGAAGGAGCAACGCGTCCGCTACTTCGAGCGACAGGGTGACCTCGTGGCCGCCCAGCGAATCGAGGAGCGAACCACCTTCGACATCGAGATGCTCAGGGAGACGGGCTACTGTTCGGGCATCGAGAACTACTCCGTCCACATGTCCGACCGCGACTCGGGCGACCCGCCGTACACCCTGCTGGATTACTTCCCCGACGACTTCCTCACCGTCGTCGACGAGTCCCACCAGACGCTCCCCCAGATCAAGGGCCAGTTCGCGGGCGACAAATCGCGGAAGGACTCCCTCGTGGAGAACGGCTTCCGCCTGCCGACGGCGTACGACAACCGCCCGCTGACGTTCGAGGAGTTCGAGGAGAAGACGGCGAAGAAACTGTTCGTGAGTGCGACGCCCGGCGACTACGAACGCGAACAGTCCGAGCAGATTGCGGAGCAGATCGTCCGCCCGACGCACCTCGTGGACCCGAAGGTCGAAGTCGAGGACGCCACCGGCCAGGTGGACGACCTGATGGCCCGCATCGACGAGCGAATCGAACGCGACGAGCGAACCCTCGTCACCACCCTCACGAAGCGGATGGCCGAGGACCTCACCGAGTACCTTGAGGAGTCGGGCGTCTCCGTCGCCTACATGCACGACGAGACGGACACGCTCGAACGGCACGAACTCATCCGCGACCTGCGCCTCGGCAACATCGACGTGCTGGTCGGCATCAACCTCCTCCGGGAGGGTCTCGACATCCCCGAGGTGTCTCTGGTCGCCATCCTCGACGCCGACCAGGAGGGCTTCCTCCGGTCGGAGACGACGCTGATTCAGACGATGGGTCGCGCCGCCCGCAACGTCGAGGGCGAGGTGATCCTGTACGCCGACGAGCGCACCGATTCGATGGAGAACGCCATCGAGGAGACGCAACGCCGCCGCGAGATTCAACAGGAGTTCAACGAGGAACACGGCTACGAACCGACGACCATCCAGAAGGCCGTCGGCGAGGCGAACCTCCCCGGCAGCAAGACGGACACCTCGAAGGCGACGGGCGACGCCCCCGAAGACGAGGAGGAAGCGAGAGAACAGGTCGCCTACCTCCAAGACCGGATGCAGGAGGCCGCCGACAACCTCGAATTCGAACTCGCCGCCGACATCCGCGACAGGATCCGGAAACTGCGCGAGGAGTTCGACTTAGACGAGGAGGAGGGAGTTGCCCCCGAGAGCGACGCCGCCGACGGACTCGCGCCGCCGGACGAGTTCTGACCGTGGTCACCTTCGCCGCCGGCGGGTTGCTCCGCCGGGCGGACGGCCGCCTCTGTCTCGTCCACCGACCCCGGTACGACGACTGGGTGCTCCCGAAGGGGCGGGTCGAACCGGGCGAGTCGCTGGTCGAGGCGGCCGTCCGGGAGGTGTGCGAGGAGACGCAGTGTTCGGTCGAGTGCGGCCCGTTCGCCGGCCGCTATCAGTACGACGCCGGCGAACAGGGACCGAAGGGCGTCTTCGTCTGGCGGATGTCGCTGGTCAAGGCGCACCGCTTCACCCCCGGCGAGGAGGTAGACGACCGGACGTGGCTCTCGCCGTCGTCGTCGGCTGACTGTCTCACCTACGAGAACGAACGGTCGCTCGTTAGGCGAACGCTCTCCGAGTGACTCGCGGTCGTTCCCGCCCGAAGTACTGACTCTCTCTCGAAGCGGAGCGTCGCCGTAGAGCCTTGAGGATCCGCCGCGTTGCTCCCGACATGGACGCCTCCGCTCCCACGACCGACTCCCGGACGGTACTCGTCGCGTACGCCACGAGCGAAGGACAGACGCGGGCGGTCGCAGAGCGAATCGCCGTCGTCGCCGACCGGCGCGGCGCGGAGACGACGCTCGTGAACCTCGACTCCCCGCACGCGGAGATGGACCCCGCGTCGTTCGACGCCGTCTTCGTCGGCGGGTCGGTACACGGCGGATCCCACCAGAAATCCGTCTCCGAGTTCGTCGGGAACTATCGGGCCGCGCTTCGGTCGGTCCCCACGGGGTTCTTCTCGGTGAGTCTCTCGGCGGCCAGCGACGACCCGGAGATTCGAGAGAAGGCCGAGGAGTACGTCGAACGGTTCACCGCCGACGCGCGGTGGTCGCCCGACCGAACGGCGACGGTCGGCGGCGCGTTGAAGTACAGCGAGTACGGCTTCCTCAAGCGGTTCGTCATGCGGAAGATCGTCTCGAAGATGGGCGGCGACGCGGACCCGCGGCGGGACTACGAGTACACCGACTGGGCCACCGTCGAACGGTTCGCAGAGGAGGTGTTGGACCTCGCGGCCGTCTCGTCGGTGTCGCGGACCGGCGCGCGCGAGTGAGTCAGCGCTCCTCGTACTCGCTCTCCGTGGCGGCCGACCGCCCGGCGATGTTCTCGTCGCCGTTACCGAGTTCGCCGTTCGTCCCCGCCAGTATCTCCTCGACGTCGTTCAGTCCGAGGAGTTCCTGCGTCTCGGCGTCGAAGTCGCGGCTCTCTAACCCCGCCGACTCCTGGACGTCGCCGCCGGTGAGTTGCCGGCCGTAGCGGCCGAGAAGCGAGGTGAGTTCCTGCGGGAGGACGTACGTCGTCGAGGGCGACTCGCCGATGCGGGCGAGGCTCTCCATCCCTCGCTCGACGATGGCGCGTTCGCCCATCGACTCCGCGGACCGCGCGCGGAGGACCGTCGAGATGGCGTCGCCCTGCGCTTCGAGGATCTGGCTCTGCTTCTCCCCCTGCGCGCGGATGATGTTCGACTGCTTCTCCCCCTCCGCGCGTTCGACGGCGGAGCGACGCTCCCCCTGCGCTTCGAGAATCATCGCGCGGCGGCGGCGTTCGGCCCCCGCCTGCTGTTCCATCGCGCTCTGGACCTCCCGCGAGGGCTTCACCTCGCGGACTTCGACGCTCTCGACGCGGACGCCCCACTCGTCTGTGGGTTCGTCGAGTTCGATTCGGATCCTGCGGTTTATCTCCTCGCGCCGCGACAGCGTCTCGTCGAGCTCCATGTCGCCGATGACGGCCCGGAGCGTCGTCTGCGCGAGGTTCGACACCGCCCGCTCGTAGTTGTCCACTTCGAGGAACGCCCGCTTGGCGTCCATCACCCTGATGTAGACGACGGCGTCGGCGGTGACCGGCGAGTTGTCCTCCGTGATGGCCTCCTGCGGCGGCACGTCGAGCGTCTGCGTCCGCATGTCGAAGGCGTACGTTTTCGAGACGAACGGCGGGACGACGTTCAACCCCGGTTCGAGCAGTTCGCGGTACCGACCGAAGACGGTCAGCGCCCGACGCTCGTACGCTTGGACGAACTCGACGGCGCTGTAGAGGGTGGCGACGGCGAGCGCCAGAACCACTGCGCCGACCACGACTATCGGGTCGGGAGGGAGGACGAGGAGGGCGACGGCGACGGCGACGGCGGCGAGCAGACCGGTCACCAACCAGTCCGGCGGCCCGCGGGCCGAAAGCCGTCCCAGTGCGCGGAAGACGCTGGCCATAGAGAAACGTTATCGTCCAGCAACATTAAGCATGTCCCGTGGACGGCCGGACTCTCGGCGTTCGGTTCGCGTTCGTTCTCGTCCTGTCCGGCGTCGTCGTCTCCGCGGACGCGTCCCTCGACACCGGAACGGTCCGACCGAAGGCCCCGAAGACGTGGGACTCGCTGCCGGAGACGGGTGAGAGGAGGACGGCTACACCGTCGGCTGGCGGGGCCGGCCGGCCGACGCCGTCTCCGTCGCCGCCGTCTGTACGACCGCGCTTCCCCCCGACGCCGACCCCTCGGCCGTCGCCGTCGGGGTCGAACACCACGCCGCCGCCGCCGGGGGCTACCTGTTCGACTGACGTGTCCCGACGCGTTCTTCACACGTCGGGGTCACGTCTCCGACGTGTTCAGCCTGAACGTCCTCGCGCCGGGGAGCGTCGAACGACTCGCCGAGGACCTGTTTCCGCTCCTCTCTCCGTTCGAGAGGGTCCGCGAACGACACACGCTCGTCGTTAAGCGACTGGAGGGGGAGGACTCGCTTCCGCACGTCCGGGAACGCCTCCGCGACGCCCTCGCGGGGCGACCGCCGTTCGATGCGCGGACGGACGGCATCGACTTCTTCGAACGGCCCACCCGGGGCGAGGGGCCGGTCGTCTACCTCCGAATCGAGAGCTCCGGCCTCTACGACCTACATTACGACCTCTGCCGGGAGTTCGGCGTCGTCGAAGAGATGGAGGGCGACGACTACACGCCGCACGTGACGCTTGCCCGCGGCGGGCGGATAGCCGACGCCGAGGCGTTGGCCGCGAGGGAGATAGACGACGTGCGGTGGACGGTGAACGAACTCGCCGTCTGGGACGCCCGCTACCGCGAGGCGGCGGCGCGGTTGCCGCTTCGGCGTTAGTCGCGCGCCCGCAGTCGCATCCCCATCGGTTCCTCGGGGTGCATCGTCAGCGACCCGCGCAGGTCGAACGGTTCCTCGCGGACGTACTCCAGGTCGTACTGCTGTGCGACGGTGCCGAGTATCAACTGCGCTTCGAGCATCGAGAACTGCTTGCCGATGCAGTGGCGCGGTCCGCCGCCGAACGGGAAGTACGAGAAGCGCGGGCGCTTCGCGCGCCGTTCGGGGAGCCACCTGTCGGGGTCGAACGTTTCGGGCGAGTCGTACCACCGCGGCGACCGGTGGACGACCCACTGCGGGAGCATCACCGCCGACCCCGCGGGCACCCGATAGCCCCCGAGGCGCACGTCCACCTGCGGTTCGCGGAAGATGACGTACACCGGCGGGTAGAGGCGCATTGCCTCCTGTAACACCCGTTCGATGTAGTCGAACCGCCGCACGTCTGCCGTCGTCGGCGTCTCGCCGCCGCACACCGCTTCCAGTTCCGCGTGCACCTTCGCCTCCGCCTCGGGGTGCTGCGACAGCAGGTACCACGCGTACGTCAGGGTCAGCGCCGTCGTGTCGTGGCCCGCCAACAGCATCGTCATCATCTCGTCGCGGAGTTGCTCGTCGGTCTGTTCGCCCCGCTTCTGCGCCCGCAGGAGGACCGACAGGAGGTCCATCGGCGGCCCCTCCTCTCCGCCCGCCGGGGCGGGTGCCGCGGACGGGTCGCCTTCGGTCCCCTTCCGCCCGGCCACTATCTCGTCGATGATGCCTTCGAGAACCCGCAGGGACCGCTTGTACTCGCGGTTCTCCCTCGTCGGGGCCCAGTCGGGGACGAGAAAGCGGAACGGGTCGGGTTCGAAGCGCTTGCCCAACGGTTCGAGGTTCTCCTGGACCGCCCGCGTCCGGTCGTCGTCGATGCTCGTCCCGAACATCGCGTCGACGATAATCTTCACCGTGACGCGCGCCATCTCCAACTGCACGTCGCGCACGTCGCCGTCCTCCCACTCCTCGACCATCGCCGTCGCGTGGTCGGTCATCACGCCCGACAGCGACGCGATGCGCCGCGGGTCGAACGCCGGCTTGGCGAGTTCGCGCTGTCTGCGCCACGTCTCGCCCTCGCTCAAGAGCAGACCGTCTCCGAGGAGCGTTCCGATGGCGTCGTCTTGGAAGTCCGGCTTGTGGAACTTCGCGTCCTCGGTCACCAACACTCGCTCGATATCGGCGGGGTTGGTGAGCATGTAGGTGTCGATGGGTCCGAGTCCGAAGTGTATCACGTCGCCGTACGCCTCGGCCACGCTCGTCAGGAAGGTGAAGGGGTCCCTCGCGTAGTGGCGACTGCTGCCGAACACCGGCACGCCCTTCGGCCCGGGAGGCTGGGTGCTCATCGTGTCCGTGTTGGGCCGAACGCGTATCAGCCGTTCGAAATGGTAGTAGTTAGCACTCGACACCCCTCCCGACGCGGCTCGGTGTCAGGGCGTCGGCGGCGCGCCGTCGTAGGCGTCGTGGTCGGCGTAGAAGTTCAGCATCGCGAACTTGAGTTTCTCCGGCGCGACGTCCACCAGTTCCGCGCGCTCCTCCGGCGGGAACGTCGAACGGACGCCGTACTTGCCCATCTCGGAACTCGCCCGCGTGTAGCGCTTGTCCGCGACGACGCGCACGCCGAAGTCCTCCGGCGACCGGATGACGCGCCCGAGGGCCTGCCGGGTCTTCCGGATCGTCGGAATCTCGACGGCGTAGCGCCACCCCGCCTTCCGCCTGTCGCCGTACGCCCTGTCGTAGGCGTCCTGTATCGCCTCCATCCGTTCCGAGAGGTGGGGGTAGGGGACGCCGACGACGACGACGGTTCGCGCGTCGTCGCCGTCGAAACTCACGCCCTCCGCGAGCGTTCCCCACAGGGAGGTGAGGAGGACCGCCCCGTCGCGCGCGACGAACTTCTGCCGCAGTTCCTCGGTGGGCGTGCCCGCCTCGTCTAAGAGGAGCCTATCGGTCACGTCCGTGCGTTCCGTGAGCCGTTCGTGGTAGCGTTCGGCCTCCGAGTACGACGGGAAGAACACGAGCGTGTTCCCCGGCGTGAACCGGGAGGCGTCCGCGAGAACGTCCGTCAGCCTCTCCTGCGTCCGCGGTTCCTCCCGTTCGCTCTTGAACAGGGCGGGCGTCTCGACGGCCAGCGTCCGGCGGTTCTCCTCGGGGTACTCCAACCCGTAGGCCATCGTCTTCGGATCCGAGAGGCCGAGAACGTCCTCCGCCACGTCGAACGGGCGGAGCGTCGCGCTCATCAGGATGCTCGCGTGCACCTCCTCGAACAGCGTCTCGGTCACCTCGCGGGGGATGCAGGTGTACAGTTCCGCCCGGCCGTATATCTCCTCGGTGCCGCCGTCGCGCCGGACCGAACACATCGGGTGCTGGCCGAGTTTCGCGCCGTCGGCCATCCACGTCGCGACGAACTCCGCGGCCTGCAGCGTCTGGCACTCCTTTCGGGTCGTCGTCTCGCCGTCCTTGTACGCCTCCTCGTACTCCCTGTCGAGGCGCTTGCCCAACTGGAGGGCGAGGTCCACCTCCGCGTCGATGCCGCGGCCCTCGTAGCGGTCGAGGAACGTCAGCGTCAACTCGTCGCGTCTGTCGCGGTTGGCGATAGAGAGGTCGTGCCAGTCGTCGCCGACCTGTTCGCGTTCGCCGAAGCCGAGGGCGTCGTCGTACGTCTCCCGAAGCGCACCGAGGAACGCCGAGAGGACGTTCCGCGCCGACTCGGTGCGGGAGTCGTCGGCGTCTTCGAGTTCGCTCAGCGCCTGTTCGAGCGTGTTCTCGGTGAGGCTCCGACTCGCGTGGTCGCGGGCGGCCGACTCGATGTTGTGCGCCTCGTCGAAGACGGTGATGACGTCCTCGGGGTCACGGTTCAACCACCGGAAGAACTGCTCGCGGATGTTCGGGTCCAAGAGGTGGTGGTAGTTGCAGACGACCAAGTCCACCTCCTCCATCCCCTCCTTCAGCAGTTCGTAGCCGCAGAGTTTCCGCTGGTCGGCGTACTCGTAGATGTCGTCGGGCGTCCGCACGTCGTCGAACAACCACTGGAAGAACTCGTCGGTGTTCTCGGTGAGGTTGTTGTGGTAGAACTCGCAGATGTTCCCCTCGCGGAGTGCTTCGAGTTCGTCCTCCAACTCGTCGAGTTCGTCCGTCACGGCGGTTCGGGCGTCGCCCGCGCCCCGTTCGCCCTCCCGCATCCGTTCGACGAGGGCGTTCGCCTGCTCCGATAGCTCCGCGCGGTCCTGTTCCTTCTCGACCAGACTGCGCGTCGTGTCGCGGAGCGTCTGACACTCCTGGTACTCCACGTCGATGTGACACATCGACGACTTCCCCTTGAAGACGACGGCGCGGATGGGTTCCTCGCGGGTGATGGCCCGCGCGTCCTCGACGAACTGGCGCATCTGCTGGTGGACGTTCGTCGTGATGACCACCGTCTTGTCCTCTCTTTGGGCGTACTCCAACGCCGGAACCAACGCCGAGAGCGTCTTGCCCGTCCCCGGCGCACCCTCGATGAGCACGTCTCGCTCCTCGTCTAGCGCCTCGGCGATGCTCGACATCGCCTCGCGCTGATTCGGATACGGCCGCTCGTACGGGAAGAACCGCATGTGCCCGCTCGTCTCTGCCACGTCCGTCCTTTGCCCGTCATCGGTTATAACGTCCCGGTTGGGGGAATACGATTCCGAGCCGGACTGTCATGTAATAGGGACAGTACGCGACGGAGCCAAAATCCCGAACAGGCGGACAGGCGTACCGGCGTGCGAATGCCGTTCTCCCTCGCCGCGTTCCCGCCCGTCGCACAGGGCGGCCTGATTCCGCCGTACGCGGAGGAACTGCTCCGGTCGTACGGAATGCTCGTCGGACGCGTCGCCGCCTTCGTCCTCGCGTTGCTCCTCGTGTGGTCGCTCGGCCGACTGCTCGTCGTCCCGTTGGTGGGGCGACTGGTGCGAGAGCGCGGGTTCGACGCGACGGTGCAGAGCCTCTCGACGGACGTGACGCACGCGCTCGTCTTCGTCCTCGCGTTGGCGCTCGCGTTCACCGTCGCCGGGTTCGGCAGCGTCATCGCCGCGTTCGGCACCGTCGCCGGTGCGCTCTCTCTGGCCCTCGGGTTCGCCGCGCAGGATCTGTTGAGCAACTTCGTCGCGGGCGTGTTCATCCTGAAGGACGAACCGTTCGAGGTGGGCGACTGGGTGGAGTGGAACGAACGGGCGGGCCGCGTCGAGGACATCGACCTGCGCGTCTCCCGCATCCGGACGTTCGACAACGAACGCGTCACCGTCCCTAACTCGGAACTCGCGGGCAACGCCGTGACGAACCCCGTCGCCTACGACACTCTCCGCCAACGCGTCACGTTCGGTATCGGCTACGACGAGGACGTCTCCCGCGTCCGCGCCGTCGTCCTTGAAGAGGCGGCGAAGAACGACGATATTCTGACCGACCCCGAACCGACCGTCATCGTCACCGAACTCGGCGACGCCGCCGTCGAACTCGAAGCCCGCTTCTGGATCGCGGACCCCTCACGGGCGAACTTCGAGGCGACGCGCTCCGATTTCGTCCAGTCCGTGAAGGAACGCCTCGGCGGCGAGGCCATCGAGGTGGCGTGAACTCCCTCCCTCGGCGTCGTTCTGCGCCGCAGGCGCACTCGAACTCTCCGCCGCGGCACGTTCCGCTCGATTGATATCGACGCCGTCGGAACCGGCTGACAGATGACGCCTTCCAATCCGCTCATCGACCCGGAAACCGGCGATATCGACTTAGAGCGACTGTACTACGAAGCGCGCCCCATCGCCGAACTGATGGTGCTTCTCGCCGGCGTGGCACTCGTCCCGTTCGCCGCCGCGTTCGCCGTCACCAGTTCGCTTATCGGGCCTCTGCTCGCGGTACTCGGCCAGTTCGTCCTCGCCGTCGGCGCGGGCGTCGTCCTCCTGTACGTCGTCTCTCGTGCGATTCAACTCGCCAGGGAGTCGAACCACGAGGACGCCGAGGAGTCGAACAGCGACGACGTCGAGGAGACGAACAGCGACGACGTCGAGGAGACGAACAACGACGACGTCGAGGAGACGAACAACGACGATGCTGACGAGTAGCGAGTCGCCTCAGTAGCCGAGTCCGAGAACTCTGTTCCCGGCGAGTAACCCGCCGGCGACGGCGAGAAGCGCCATCAGGAAGCCGAAGGAGACGGCCCACCCGAAGGCGTCCGCGAGGACGCCGACGACGACTGACCCCGACGCGGCGACGACCATGTACGTCGTCCGAATCAGGCCGAACCCGGAACTCTGCTCGGCCGCGGAGAGGTTGTCCATGAAGCGGGGGAACACTGCCGCGCCCCACCCCATCCCCAGTCCGAGCAGTCCGATGCCGGTCCACGTCCACGGCAGGCCGGGCCCGGCGACGAGGACGGCGAGGCCGGCGATGCTCGCGACCATGCACGTCCCCGCCGCCCCGTCGCGGCCGAACCGGTCCGCCGCGTCGCCGACGCCGACCTGTAGCACCCCCTGCGCGACGAAGTAGCCCGCGAACAGCGTTCCGGCGAGCGTCTGCGAGTAGCCGCGGTACTGGACGAAGAACGTCGGGAGGAAGGACGCCAACGCCTGCCACGTGAAGTCCGCGAGTGCGGCGACGACGCTCGTGAAGGCGATGCTCGGCCGGGAGAGCAGCGTCGTTATCGGCCCGAGGTCGAACCGCTCTCGCATCCGCTGGCCGGGTCGCCGCGGTTCGGTCGGGCGAATCCGCCACCAGAAGAGGGCGGCGACGGGCGCGGCGAGGGCCGCGACGAGTCCGACGGCCGTCCGCCACCCGTAGGCGACGGCGACCCACGTGACGGCGACGGGCGTCACCAGTCCCGCGAGGGGGCCGCCGGAGTTGTGCAGGCCGATGGCCTTCCCGATGTCGTCGTACGTCCGGGTGATGAGGGCGGTGGCGACGCTGTAGTGCAGGCCCGCCGCGGCCCCCAGCAGGACCGTCCCGAGGAGGAACACCGCGAATCCGGGTGCGACGGCTATCAGGAGCGTCGTGAGGCCCGTTCCGGCCACCGAGGCGAGGACGACGACGCGTTCGCCGAACCGGTCCGCGAGGACGCCGCTCGGAAACTGGACGAACGCGTACGCGACCCACATCGCCGTCAACGCACCGCCGATGAGGGAGTTCGAGATGTCCAACTCGGCGGCGATGTCGGGGATGAGGGGGCTTATCGCCAACCGACCGACCATCGTCACGAAGAACGCGACCGTACAGAGCGTCAGAACCGTCTCCTGGTATCTCCATCTCATCCGGTGAAACCCTGCTGAGACCGCACATCCGGCCTCTACCGCTCCGAACGCCCGCCGCCGGTTAAGAGACGACGAAAGGGGCCGGTACCGCCGGCTCCGTCCGCCCCCGAGTTACTCCAGCAACTCCACCAACAGCCCCTTCTGGGCGTGCAGGCGGTTCTCCGCTTGGTCCCACACGAGGGCGCGGTCGGATTCGAGAACGTCGTGGCTTATCTCCTCGCCGCGGTGGGCGGGCAGGCAGTGCATCACCTTCGCGTCCGTGCCGGAGAGGAGGTCCTCGTTCACCTGATACCCCTCGAACGCCTGCAGTTTCTCGTGGCGTTCGGACTCCTGTCCCATCGAAATCCACACGTCGGTGTAGACGACGTCGGCGTCAGAGACGGCCTCCTCCGGCGCGTCCACGATCGTCGGTTCGTGGCCCAACTCGGCGGCCTGTTCGACGCACTCGTCGGACATCCCGTAGTCGGGCGGCGTCGCCACCGTCAGGTCGAGGCCGGCCATCGCCGCGCCGACGACGAACGACTGGCCGACGTTGTTGCCGTCGCCGACCCACGCCGCCCGCACGCCGTCGAACCCGCCGAACTGTTCCTTGATGGTCAGGAGGTCCGCGAGCGTCTGGCAGGGGTGCGCGTCGTCGGTGAGGCCGTTGACGACGGGCACGTCGGCGTAGTCGGCTATCTCCACGAGGTCGTCGTGGGAGAACAGGCGCGCCATCACCACGTCCACGTACCGAGAGAGGACGCGCGAGGTATCCGAGAGGGGTTCGCCGTGACCCAGTTGGATGTCGTCGGGGCCGAGGAAGACGGCGTGGCCGCCGAGTTGGGTCATGCCCGTCTCGAAGGAGATTCGCGTCCGGGTGCTCGGCTTCTCGAACAGCATCCCCATCGTTCGCTCGGGGAGTCGAGCGTCGTCCGCGCCGCTCTTTATCGCCGCGGCGCGGTCGAGTATCGTCTGCAGTTCGTCGGTCGTGACGTCGTCGATGTCGAGGAAGTGGTCGGTTTCGAGCATCCGGATAGTCTCCAGTTAGTCGGTGAGCGTCTCGCAGACGTCCGTCAGCACCTCGATGGAACTGTCGTACTCCGCGAGGTCTACGTGTTCGTTCGGCGAGTGATCTAAGTCCGAGTCGCCGGGGCCGTACGTCGCCATGGGGCAGTCCCAGACGCCGGCGAAGATGTTCATGTCGCTGGTTCCGGTCTTCCGAAGCAGGCGGGGTTCGCCCTCCGCCTGCCGGACGGCGACGCGGAACGCCCGCGCCACCTCGGTTCGGGGACTCGTCATCACGGGCGGGATGGGCTTCTCCCAGTGGACGCTCCCGCGGGTGAGTTCGCCCTCGGCGACTTCGCGCACGTCGTCGATGGTGAGGCGCGGGGGGACGCGGAACTGCACGTCCACCGTCGCCTCCACCGCGAGGCCGTCCTCCGTGGGGCCGCCGTCGAACGTGACGGGCTTCGTCGTGACGGTGTCGAAGACGCCGTCGGACTCGTCCTCGTCGAAGAAGTCCGCGACGCGGGACCACCAGTTGACGGCCGACTGGATGGCGTTGTTCTCCGGCCGGGAGGAGTGGCCGAGTTCGCTCGTGGAGACGTACGTCCCCGAGAGGAACCCGCGGTAACCCAGCGTGATTCCGTCCCACCCGGAGGGTTCGCCGTTGACGACGGCGTCGGGTTCCGCGCGGTTCTCCGCGAGGTGCCACGCGCCGCGGGAGTCCGTCTCCTCGCCGACGACGCCGACGAAGGAGACGCCCGTCCGGACGGCGGCGACGGCCATCGCCGCGAGGGGGCCGGTCGCGTCCACGCTTCCGCGCCCCCAGAGGACGCCGTCCTCGACTTTCACGGGCACGTCGCCCGGCACGGTGTCGATGTGCGAGGTCAGGAGCACCGAGTCGTCGGCGGGCGCGCGCACGTTGCCCACCTCGTCTATCCACACCTCGCGGCCGTGTTCCTCGAAGTAGGCCTTCAGGCGTTCGGCGGCGGCCGCCTCGTCGCCCGACGGCGAGGGGATGGAGACGAGGTCCGCGAGCAGCGTCTGCGCCTCGGTCAGCCCCTCCGTCAGGCCTTCCTGCACGTCGAACGCGTCGTGGTCGAGTTCGGCGCTCATCTCAGCACCTCCGCGAACGACTCGACGAACCGGTCGGCGTGGGATTCGTCTATCGTCAACGGCGGGAGGAGGCGCACGACGGTCCGACCGGCGGGGAGCGCGAGAATCTGCTCCTTCAGCGCGAGGTTCTTCAGCACGCGGTTCGCGCCGCGCTTCACTTGGATGCCTATCATCAGGCCCTCGCCACGAACCTCCCGCACCGGCAGGTCCTCCTCCTCTGCGACGCGTTTTATCTCCGAGCGGAGGTACTCGCCCACCTCGGCGGCGTGGCCGGGCACGTCCTCCTCGACGATAGTGTCGAGCGTCGCGTTCGCCGCGGCGCAGACGACGGGGCCGCCGCTGAACGTCGACCCGTGGTTCCCGGGTTCTTCGGCTATCCAGTCTTTGACCATCGTCGCGCCGAGGGGGAGGCCGTTGGCGATGCCCTTCGCCGACGTTATCGCGTCGGGAACGACGCCGACCTGTTCGCACGCCCAGAGCGTGCCCGTCCGGCCGACGCCCGTCTGAATCTCGTCGAAGACGAGGGCCGCGCCGGCGTCTTCGGTCGCCTCGCGGGCGACTTCGAGGTACTCCGCCGTCGCGGGGTGGATGCCGCCCTCGCCCTGCACGGGTTCGAGGAACACGGCCGCCGTCTCCTCGTCCACGGCCCCGCGCAGTTCCGCGGCGTCGCCGTAGGTGACGAACTCCACGTCGCCCGCCAGCGGTTCGAACGACTCCTTGTACTCGTCCTTCCACGTCATCGCCAGAGAGCCCATCGTCCGGCCGTGGAACGCGCGCTTCGTGGCGATGATCTTCGAGCGTCCGGTCGCCGAGCGAGCGAACTTCATCGCCGCCTCGTTCGCTTCGGTGCCGGAGTTACAGAGCCAGACGTTCGAGAGGTCGCCCGGCGCGAGCGTCGCCAACTTCTCGTACAGTTCGGTCCGGGCGGCGACGGGGTACGACGCCTGCACGTACGTCAGTTTGGCCGCCTGCTCCCGTATCGCCTCGGTGACGGCGGGGTGGGAGTGGCCGAGGGCGGCGACGGCGTACGACGCGCCGAAGTCGAGGTACTCGGTGCCGTCGGGGCCGTACAGGTACGCGCCCTCGCCCGACTCGATTTCGATGGGCTTCTCCGAGAAGACGAAGCCGCTCATTCGGCGGTCACCTCCTCGTCCTCGCCCGTCTCGTCCAGCGCCGACTCGTACACGTGCGTCCCGCCGCCCGAGAGCGCTTCCACGATGGGGTCGCGGTTGTTCGCGTCGGCGACGATGACCTCCGTCGCGCCGCCGGAGAGCGCCTCCTTCGCGGCCATGACCTTCTTCGTCATGAACCCCTCCGCGGCGTCCTCCAACGCCTCGAACTCGGCGGCGGTCCTGACGGACTCGATGAGCGTCGAGTCGTCGTCGGGGTCCTCGTAGACGCCCGAGACGTCCGTGAGGACGACCAGTTGCGCGCCGAGTGCGCCCGCGACGGCCGCCGCGGCGCGGTCTGCGTCCGCGTTGACGGGAACGCCGTCGTCCGCGAGCATCGGGACGGTGACGACGGGGACGTAGCCGTCTCCGAGGAGCGTCGTCAGGAGCGACGCGTTCACGTCGGTTATCTTCCCCGAGTGGTCGCCGCGCTTTATCTTCTTCTTGCCGTCCTCGATAACGCGGACGGCGGACTTGCGGGGCCCCGTGAGGAGACCCCCGTCGACGCCCGAGAGGCCGAGGGCGTCCACGCCGGCCTCCCGCAGGGTGGCGACGATGTCCGTGTTGAGTTTCCCGGGCATCACCATCGAGAACACCTCCATCGTGCGCTCGTCGGTGAAGCGCCCGACCACGCCGCCCGGCGTCTCGACGTAGGTCGGTTCCTCGCCGAGTTCTTCGAGCGTCTCGTCTACGGCGGTCGAACCGCCGTGGACGACGACCACCTCGCGGCCGTTGGCGACGAGGTGCGCGACGTCCTGCACCGCGCCGGCCGGGTCCACGGCGCGCGCGCCGCCTATCTTCACGACGACCGGCGGGTCGTCGCTCGGCGGGTCCTCGCCGTGGTCGTCGATGACGGCCTCTCCGCCGTCGGCGAGCATCCGGTGCGTTTCCGAGTCGTTCGACTCGCGCGCTTCGCGTGCGTCGGTGGTGTCTGTGGTGTGCATCGTGTGCGTGGTCGGTCGGTATCAGGGTGCGCCGACGGGGTGGAGGCCGGTGAACTCCAGTCCCGCCGTCTCCTCTACTCCGAGGGCGACGTTCGCGGCGTGGACGGCCTGCCCCGCGGAGCCTTTCATCATGTTGTCGATGGCCGAGAAGACCACGACGCGGCGGTTGCCGGGGTCCAACTCGAAGCCGACTTCGCCGTAGTTCGTCCCGGCGACGGCCTTCGGTTCGGGGTAGCGGTAGACGCCGCCGCCCCCGGCGACGGTGCGCATGAACGGTTCGTCGGCGTAGCTTCCCCTGTAGGCCTTCCAGAGATCGCCCTTCGAGACGGGCGCGTCGGGGAAGACGTGGCAGGTGGCGCTGGCGCCGCGAACCATGTCCACGGCGTGGACGGTGAACGACACCGAGACGCCGAGGAACTGCTCTATCTCGGCCTCGTGGCGGTGGCCGGTGGGCGCGTACGGGCGGACGATGCCCGAGCGCTCGGGGTGGCTGGAGGCGTCGCCGCCGCCCGCGCCGCCCTCGGAGGACCCGACCTTCACGTCCACGACTATCTGCTCGTCGCCGGAGAGGTGTCCGGCGTCGAAAAGCGGCTTGAGGCCGAGGATGGTCGCCGTCGCGTTGCACCCGCCGGAGGCGATGAGGTCGGCGCCGGGCAGGTTCTCGCGGTTTATCTCCGGCAGGGCGTACTCCGATTTCTTGAGGTACTCGGGGCAGTCGTGCCCGTCGTACCACTCGTCGTACTGCTCCTCGGAGTTCAGGCGGAAGTCCGCCGAGAGGTCCACGACGGTGTCCGCGGCGTCCCGAAACTCGTCTATCTGCTGCATGGAGACGCCGTGAGGCGTTGCCGCGAACAGCACGTCCACCGAGTGCAGGTCCTCGGGCGAGGTGAACCGCAGGTCCATCTCGCGGAGGTTCGGGTGGACGTGGCCGACGGTCTTCCGCTCCTTGGAGCGACTCGTCGCCTGCACCACGTCGAAGTTCGGGTGCTGGTAGAGCAGACGGAGCAGTTCCCCGCCGGTGAAGCCGCTTCCGCCGACGACGGCGGCGGTGTACGTCTCGCCTGCCGTCATGCGGTGGCCTCCGCGACGTGTTCGTCGGCCTTCGCTTCCAGCCAATCGACGACTCTCGCGGGCACGTCCACGTCCACGGCCTCGTTCAGCGCCTTGAACTCGACGGTGTGGTTGACTTCGTGAACCGTGTAGTCGTCTCCCGTCTCCATCAGGTCGACGCCGAGCAGTCCGCCGCCGACGGCGTCGCTCGCTCGTTCGACCAGTTCGAGCGCCCTGTCGTCCAGCTCGAAGGCCTCGACTTCGCCGCCCTTCGCGGCGTTCGTCAGCCAGTGGTCCGAGGAGCGCGTCATCGCGGCCACGGGTTCGCCGTCGACGGCCAGAACGCGGATGTCGCGGCCGGGCTTCTCGACGAACTCCTGCACGTAGAACACCTTGTGTTGGTAGTGTCCGAGGGTGGCCTTGTGTTCGAGGATGGCTTCCGCGGCGGACTCGGAGTCCACCTTCGCCATCAGCCGCCCCCACGACCCGACGACGGGCTTCAGCACGCAGGGGTAGCCGAACTTCTCGATGGTCTCCATCGCGGAGTCGACGGTGAACGCCACCTCCGTGTTCGGCGTGGGGACGCCCGCCTGCTCCAGCGCGAGGCTGTTTTTCACCTTGTCGGCGCAGACGTCCGCCGTCTCGGAACTGTTGACGACGGGCACGTCGTAGGCGTCGAGGAACTGCGTGATGTACAGACTCCGGCTGGTCGCCAGACAGCGGTCGACGACGATGTCCACGTCCTCGAACGCCGCCGGCGGTTCGCTGATGTTGAACTGCTCCTTCCGGACGTCTATCTTCGCCACCTCGTGCCCGCGCTCGCGGAGTTCCGAGAGCAGGAGTTTCTCGTCCCTCCGAATCCGGGAGTAGAGCAGTCCAACCTTCATCTCACTCGCCCCAGTCCTCTTCGAGCTCGGGTGCTTCTTCCAGTGTCACGGGGTCCAGAGAGACGACTTCCAACTCCGCGCCCGTGGCGGGGCTGTCCACGATCTCGCCGACTTCCACGTCGGCGGGGAGTTCGATTTCCTCTCCGGTCAGCGGATCTTCGGCGGTAATGGTTTCTGCCATCGTATCTTCGGCTGAGCGAGGCAGAGACTTAAACCCATCGAACTTATCATCGAAATTAAAAGAACAAAGAAGCCTCTCTCGACTTCAGAGAGGCGAACAAACCGGCCGTGTGGAAAGTGTGTCAGATTCCATATGTTATTCGTCCCCGAGAGGGGACGGCGGTCGTGGCGGTCGCGGCACTCGTCGAAGTGGCTCTCGGTCGGTCCGTCGTTCGGGCGTCCTGACGGACGCGCGGGTGGTGGGTTCAGACACGGGCGTTCACCTCCGCCGCGAGTTTCTCGTCTGCCGATTCGAGGGCCGCGGTGCGTTCGGCGTGGCCCTCCCCGTGAGCGTCGAGGCGCCCCGCCGCGTCGTCGAGTTGCGTCGCCACCGCCTCCGGGGCGGGACCGCCCGCGGAGTCTCGACTGGCGACGCTGTAGGCGGGGTCGAGCGTCCGTTCGACGTGCTCACGGCTCACGTATTCGAACAGGGTGTCGCCTAAAACGTCCTCTGCGACCGCGTCAAGTGTTGCGAGATCCGGCGTCTCGCCGTCGGCGCGGTTCGCCGCCTCCGCGACCACCTCGTGGGCGGTGCGGAACGGCAGTCCGGCCATCGCGAGGGCGTCCGCGACGCCCGTCGCCGTCGAGAACCCCTCGCTCGCGGCGTCCGCGAGGGTCTCCTCGGGCCACTCGGCGGTGGCGACGGCCCCGGCGGCGACTTCCGTCGCGGCCGACACGTCGTCCACTGCACGCCACGCGTGCGGCGTCGCGCGTTGCAGGTCGCGGTTGTACGCCCGGGGGAGGCCCTTCAGCGTCGTCAGTAGGCCGTTGAGTCCCGAGACGGCGTCGCCCGCGGTGGCGCGGACGAGTTCGAGCGTGTCGGGGTTGACCTTCTGCGGCATGATGGAGGACGTAGAGGAGTAGTCGTCCGAGAGGTCGACGTACCCCTTGTTGGCGAAGATGACCAGGTCCTCCGCGAGGCCGGAGAGCGTCACCGCGTGCGTCGAGAGCGCCGACAGCGACTCCGCGAGGAAGTCCCGCGCGGAGGAGGCGTCCATCGAGTTGCCGAGGACGCCGTCGAAGCCCAGCAGTTCCGCCGTCCTCTCGCAGTCCACGTCGAACGGCGTCCCGGCGAACGCCGCCGCGCCGAGGGGCGAGACGTTCGTCCGGTCGTAGGCGTCGAGGAGTCGGGCGGTGTCGCGGGCGAACGCCGCCTCGTACGACAGGAGGAAGTGCGCGACGGTGGTGGGCTGGGCGGGTTGCAGGTGCGTGTAGCCCGGCATCACCGTCTCGACGTGTTCCTCGGCCGTCTCTACCAGCGCTTCGCGGAGCGCCAGCGTCGATTCGACGGCCGAGAGGAGGTCACGGCGCAAGCGGTAGCGGATGCAGGCGGCCACCTCGTCGTTGCGACTGCGGGCCGTGTGCATCTTCCCGCCGTCGGGGCCGACGCGTTCGATGACGGCCGTCTCGATGGCCTCGTGGACGTCTTCGCCGTCGGGAAGCGCGCCGTGGCCCGCCGCCTCGACGTCTTCGAGGGCGGCGAGGACGTCGGCGGCCACCGCGGACTCGACGATACCCCGCTCTTCGAGCATCACCACGTGCGCGCGGTCCACGGCCACGTCGGCCGCGAAGATGCGTTCGTCGGCCGCGAGGCTCGACATGAACTCGCGCGCGGGGCCGCCGCTGAACCGGTCGCGGCGGACCACTCCGCTCGACTCCTCGTTGCTCGTCATCCGTTTATTCCTCGTCGCCAGACTGCGTCTGGCCGCCCGCCGAGGTTTCCTCGGCGACGTCGTCGCCGCCGTCGGTGGCGAGTCCGGGCTTGTCCTTCGTCGCGTTCTCGTAGGCGGCGTTGGCGAGGCGCGACTGGAAGCCGTGGTACTTGGCGACGCCGGTGGCGTCCTCCTGGGTGATGTCGCCGACCGTCTTCGTGTTGAACGAGGCGGCCTCCTCGGAGTACACCGAGAAGTCGGACTCGCGGGCGACGGGGCGGGCGCGCCCGCCGTCGAACTTGATGGTGACCTTCCCGGTCACTCTCGTCTGCGTCTCGGCGATGAAGCCCTCCAGCGCCTTCACGATGGGCGCGTCAACGAGGCCCTGATACCCCTTGTTGGACCATTGCTGGTCCACCTGCGCTTTGAAGTCGCGCTCCTCCTTCGTGAGGACGAGCTGTTCGAGCGCCTCGTGCGCCGTCAGGAGCGTCGTCGCCGCCGGGTGCTCGTAGTTCTCGCGCACCTTCAGACCGAGCATGCGGTCCTCCATCATGTCGGTGCGGCCGACGCCGTACTGCCCGGCGAGTTCGTTGAGGTGTTCGATGAGCGCGGCGGGGTCCATCTCCTCGCCGTCCACGGCGACGGGGTATCCGTTCTCGAACTCGATGTCGACGGTGCCCGTCTCGCCCTGCGGCGTCTCGGTCCACTCGTAGATGTCCTCCGGCGGGACGTGGCTCGGGTCTTCGAGCTCCCCGCCCTCGATGGAGCGACTCCAGAGGTTCGTGTCGATGGACCAGACGCCGTCGTTACCGCTCTGGACCGGGAGGCCCTTCTCGTCGGCGTACTGCTTCTCCCACTCGCGGGTCAGGCCCATCTCGCGGACGGGCGCGACCACGTCGAGGTCGGAGGCGCGCCAGACCGTCTCGAAGCGGAGCTGGTCGTTGCCCTTCCCGGTGCAACCGTGCGCGAGGGCGTCGCAGCCCTCCTCCTTCGCCACGTCGAGGATGGCGTTGGCGATGACCGGGCGCGCCAGCGCCGTCCCGAGGGGGTAGCCCTGGTACGTCGCGTTCGCGCGAACCGAGTCGAAACACAGCTCCGCGAACTCGTCTTTCGCGTCGACGACGTGCAGGTCGAGTCCGTGCGCGTCTGCCGTCTCCTTCGCCTCCTCGAACTCCGATTCCGGCTGTCCCACGTCCACCGTCACGCCGACTACCTCGTCGTAGCCGTACTCCTCTTTCAGGAGCGAGACGCATACTGTCGTGTCGAGTCCGCCGGAGAACGCGAGTGCCACGCTTGTCATGTACCTCCGTATCGTGTCCTCTCCCGTATAAAATACACGATTCTGTCCGGAGGAATAAACACGTAGAGATGCCTATAGGGTCGCTAGTGGCTGTTGAGTTCGTTTCGTCGAAACCGCCGGAAAGTGTAGTATAGTTGGCCCTAACGGGCCGGTCGTCGTCGTCGCGCGCCGGTCTGCGGGCGCGGCGGAGCGAGAAGAACGGTCGCCTCGGCGTCCGTACGACCGAGACGCGCGGCTCCGGAGGTGCCGAACCGTCCGGCGTCCGAGAGCCGCGTCATTGGTACTTCGAACCGAACGCGGCCTATTAAACGCTTTCGGGGGCGCAAACCTTGCCGAACCGCGCTCTCCGGCGTTCTCCTCGCGCGCACGAGCGGTTCCATCAGTCCGCGCTCCGCGACTCGGTGAGGACCAAGATTCCGGCGCCCAGCAAGAGGAGACTCGCGCCCACCCAGTGGGGGTTCAAAGACGGGTCGCCGTGGACGACTTCGTGGATGTGGAGGACGTAGTGGTCCACGACGCCGTCGAAGACGTTGAACAGGCCCGCGCCGACGAGGACGCTCCCGACGAGTCGCACGCCCGAGTACGGTTCCTCGGCGCGGTTGACCGCCCGCCAGACGACCGCCGCGCCGACGGCCATCGCGCCGAGTGCGCCGAGCGAGAACACCCCGTCGTAGAAGATGTTCGTCCGCAACCCCGAGAGCGTCGTCGGTGTATAGAGCGACGATAGCAGGTGGTGCCACTGGAGGACGAGGTGAAAGAGCAGGACGTCGAACAACGCCCCGAATCCGAAGCCGAGCGCTCCGCCTCCCAGCAGGACGGTTCGCTCCTCGCGGGGGTGACTGCGCACGGGTCACGTTCGGCGCTCTCCGTGAAATGTCTGCGGCCCGAACGCTCACCTCGCCTCCGAGTCGCCGCGGCGCAGCAGACGCTCCACGGCGTCGGAACGCTCCATCAGCACGGTTCCGAGCGCGCTCATCACGAGGACGTAGCCGACGGCGAACGCGGGGATGACCTCCCGCATCACCCGCGTGGACCCGCCCGCCGCCAACGCCGCGATGACGAGGGAGAACTCCCCGCGCGGGACCATCCCGACGCCGACGCGGAGCGACCGCCGCGCCGTGAGGTCGTACACCCGGCCGCCGAGGTAGCCCGTCAGCACCTTCGTCGGCGTCGTCACGAGGACGGCGACGGCCAACGGGACGACGACGGCGGCCAGCAGTCGCGGGTCGGTGCCGACGCCTATCCAGAAGAAGAAGACGGCGGCGAACACGTCCCTGACGGGGGTCAGTTGGCGTTCGATTCGCTCGCGGTGACCGCTGGTCGAGAAGCCCATCCCGACGAAGAACGCCGCGACGGCCTCGCTGACGCCGAGGGCGAGGGCGACGCCCGCGACGGGGACGACGACGCCGAGCGTTCGGAGGACGAACGGTTCGGGGTCCGACACGTCGAGGACGCGCGCGAAGAAGGCCGTCCCGTACTGCACGACGACGAGCAACGCGCCGAGGAAGCCGAACGCTATCGCGACGCCTTCCGCGACCGATTCGAGGCCCTCGCCGCCGACGACCAAGGAGGTGACGAGAGCGAGGTAGGCGGCCATCACCAAGTCCTCGAAGACGAGGGTGCCCAGAATCGGCTCCGATTCGGGGTTCGCAATCCAGCCGAGGTCTATCACCGTCTTCGTGATGATGGCCGACGAGGAGACGTAGACGATGCCGCCGAGGAGTAGCGACTCCACCACCGACCACCCCAGGAGGAGGCCGATGCCCACCCCGACGGGGAGGTTCACCGCGATGTCTATCGCGCCCGCGCGCGTGATGTTCCGTCTCGACTGCAGGAGCCTATCGAGGCTGAACTCCAAGCCGAGGAAGAAGAGCAAGAGGACGATGCCCAACTCCGCGAACAGCGTCACGACTTCGCCGTTCTCGACGTACGGCAGGCCCGCCCGCCCGGCGACGTACGGACCGGCGAGGACCCCCCCGATGACGTACAGGGGAATGACCGACAGGCCGAAGCGGAGTGCAACGGCGCCCGCGACGGCGACGACGACGAACAACTCGCCCAGCGACAGAAGCCCCGCCGCCATCGCTCACTCGTCCTCGACGTACGCCTCGAGTTCCTCGCAGGCGTCCTTCCGACCGATGATGACGAGCGTATCGCCCGCCCGGATTCGGGTGTCGCCGCCGGGCGAGGCGAACACCTCCTCGTCGCGTTCGACGGCGATGACGGACGCGCCCGTCTCGTTGCGGAAGTCCGACTCCGCCAGCGTCTTGCCCGCGACGGGGGAGTCAGCGCCGACTTCGACCCAGTTCAACACGGTGCCGTCCCCGAGTCTCGTCTCTATCTCCTGCATCTGGACGGGTTGGAAGTACGCCCCCTCCAGCAACGTGCCGACCTGCCGCGCCAGTTGGTCGGACAACTCGAACAGTTTCTCGGAGTCGCTGTCGGGGTCCGGCCGCAGGAACACCTCGCGCCGTCCGGTGTTGTGCGTGACGATGACGAGTCGGCCCCCGTCGTCTAAGTCCACCTCGTGTTTCTTCCCCACGCCGGGCAGGTCGCTCTCGTAGACTGTCATGTCGTGACGTAGGTCGCGGCCGGTAAAAACACCCCGTGGCCGTCCGCCGAGGACGCCGCCGCCGCCTCACCCGACGGCGAACAGGACGCCCGCGATGGCGAGACAGGCCGTCGGCGGAATCGACAGGTTGTCGTCCACGACGTAGCCCGCGACGACGGGCTTCACCCCGTCGGCCAGCGTCGCGCCCAACGCGCCCGCGACGGCGGCGACGCTCCCGACGACCGGTCCCGCCGCGGGGACGAGAAACGGCAGTCCGACGCCGAGACAGACGAGGAACATCGCCGCCAGCGTCGAGACGCGCTTCCGTTCGCCCGCCTCCCGCGTCCGTCCGAGCAGACCGCTCACCGGGTCGCCGATGGCGAGCATCAGCATCCCCGGCACGGCGATTTCCGGTCGAAACACGAGTGCGACGGCGGTGGTGCTGAAGATGTACAGCGCGTACCCCGCGGGGTTCGTCTCCTCGTAGGAGCGGGTGAGTTCGTCGAACACCTTCCAGTCGAGGCCGACGACCAGCCGAATCACCTCCAGTCCGGCGACGACGGCGGAGAGGCCGAGCATCATCCAGCCGAGCTGCCGCCACGTCAGGAGGCCCAGCAGGTACGGGAGGGGCAGTCCGACGCCGCAGGCGTGGACGAGGCGGCGCTTCACCTCGCTCTCGCTCGGACGGGCGGGGGCGGGAGCACTCACGCTCGTTACGCGTCCGCGCCCGCGGTGACTTCCTCGTACGTCTGGGCCACCTCGTCGAACGACCGGTCCCCGTCGCGGAGTGCGCGGAGTTGGCCGACGAGTTCGGCGACGGGAACGCGAACCTGCCGCCCGGAGTCGCGCGCGCGGACGGTGACGGTGTCGGGGCCGTTGCCCTCGATGCCGTCGCGGTCCACCGTCACGCAGAACGGCGTCCCGACTTCGTCCTGCCGGCGGTAGCGCCGCCCGATGCTGCCGGAGTCGTCGTAGACGACCGAGAACCCAGCGTCGCGCAGTTGCTCGACCACGTCCTCGGAGCGCGCTATCAGTTCGTCGACGTTGCTGACGAGGGGGAACACGCCCACGTCGGTGGGGGCGACGCCCGGTTCCAAGGAGAGGTACGTCCGCTCCTCGCCGTCCACCTCGTCCTCGCTGTAGGCGTGCGCCAGCAGGGTGTAGACGGTCCTATCGACGCCGAACGACGGTTCGACCACGTGCGGCGTGATGTGCTTGCCCGCGATGGTCTGCTCTTCGACGCGGAAGTTCGTCACCTCCGTCTCGACGGCGAACTCCTCGCCGCCGACTTCGACCGTCACCTCGTCGCCGTCGAAGGCGTCGGGGTTCCGTTCCGCCAGCGTCTCCAACGCCTCCGCGATGTCGGCGGCCTTCCCGCCGAACTCCGGCCCCAGAACGCTCATGTCGGGTTCCACGACGGCGCGTTCGACCGTCTTCGGTTCGTCGTACTGGCGGAAGACGGTGAAGTCGTCGTCGCCGTACTCGCCGTGCTTCGAGAGGTCGTAGTCGCCGCGGTAGGCGAAGCCCGCGATTTCGATCCAGTCGCCGTCCACCTCGCTCTCGGCGTCCCAGCAGTCCGCGGCGTAGTGGGCGCGTTCGCCGGTGAGGTGTTGGCGGAACCGGAAGCGGTCCATGTCCACGCCGACCCATTCGTACCAGCCTTGGGCGATGCCGAGGAAGTAGCCGACCCACGCGTTGCCGATAATTCCCTCCTCGACTGCCTCGCCGATGGTCGTCTCGACGTACTCGCCGTCGTCCTTCTGCTGTTCCGCGGCGGGGTAGAGGACGACGTCCACGTCCTCGACGGCCGAGAGGTCGGGTTCGTCGCGTTCGGGGTCGACGAACTGCTCTAACTCCGCCTGCGTGAACTCGCGGGTGCGGACGATGCTCTTCCGCGGCGAGATCTCGTTGCGGTACGCCCGGCCGATCTGGGTCACGCCGAACGGGAGGCTGTTTCGGGCGTACTCCTTGATGCGCGGGAACTCCACGAAGATGCCCTGCGCCGTCTCCGGGCGGAGGTAGCCCGGCGTCGAGGAGCCGGGACCGATGTTCGTCTCGAACATGAGATTGAAGTCCTCGACGGACTCCCCCGCGAGTTCCGCGCCGCAGTTCGGGCACCGCAGGTCGTTGTCCGCGATGAGGGACTCGACTTCCTCGACGGGGTATGACTCGGCGTCCTCGATGTCGGTCTCGTCCTCGATGAGGTGGTCCGCGCGGTGGGACTCACCGCACTCGGGGCACTCCACGAGCATGTCGTCGAAGCCGTCGAGGTGACCCGACGCCTCGAAGACCGGTTCGGGCATGATGGTCGGCGCTTCGATTTCGAGGTTCCCCTCCTTGACCGTGAACCGGTCGCGCCACGCCTCTTCGACGTTGCTCTTCAGGGCCGCGCCCTGCGGACCGAACGTGTAGAAGCCCGCCGCGCCGCCGTAGGCGGCGTTCGACCCGAAGAAGTAACCGCGGCGCTTGGCCAGTTCCGCGAGTCGTTCGCCTTCGGTTCGCTCCGGCATCTCACAACGCCTCCAGCAGGTCGATGTCGCGGACGATGCCGAGGAGTTGGTCACCGCCGACGAGCGGAATCTGTTCGATGTCCTCGGTTATCATCGCCTGCGCGGCCTCCTTGGCGGACTTCCGCTTCGAGACGGTCACCATCTCGGTGCTCATGAACTCCGAGACGGGTTCGACGGGAATCTCCACGTTCCGGGTCGGCACGTAGCGGTTGCCGACGCCTTGGATTCCCTCCCACATCCAGTCGTCCTCCTGTCCGGCCACCGAGTCGCCGGTGCCGTCCTCGCCCTCGACGACGCGGGCGACTTCGATGATGTCCACCTCGGTGAGGATGCCGGCCATCCCGCCCTCCTCGCCCAGTGCGACGGCGTAGGGGACGTTCGCGTAGTATATCTCGCGCTCGGCCACCGTCAACGGCGTCTCGACCCACGTCGTGTTCACGTCGCTCGTGGCCACCTCGTCGGCCGTCGCGTCGCACTCGACTTCGCCGCGGGCGATGGCGCGAACCACGTCGGTGACGGTGACGATACCCTCCAGTTCCCCGTCCACGACGGGGATGCGCCGGTACCCCTCCTCGACCATCAGGCGGGCCACGTCCTCGACGGACGTGTCCCGCGTCGTCGTGGGAACGTCGTTCATCAGGACGGCGAGTTGGTCCTCGTCGGGGTGTTCGATGAGGTCCTCCCGCGATATCAGGCCGCGGTACTCCTCTCTGTCCTCGTCCCGCTTGACGACCGGTACGGAGGAGAAGCCGCGCTCTTGGAGATACTCAAGAACGTCGTCGCGCGTCCCCGGGAGTTCGACCGTAACGACGTCCTCTCGGGGGGTCATCGCGTCGGCTACGTGCATACCGCGCCATACTGCCCGCCACCTCTTGTAGTCTGCGAACGTCTGCGACGATTTCCCGCGGACGCGACGCCGACGCCCCCGACCCGCACCCGCGCCCGGAAACTCCCCGGACCTACGGTGGTCGTCCGTCGAACTCTCCTCCACTGAGACTCGAAATACACCACCATCACTGGAATTTTCCCCGCATGTCGGAACATATTTCCGAGTAAGCCTACGAAGAGAACAGTCATTCCGACGGGTTTATATACGAGTGTTACACACTATCAAACATGACGCCGAATGCGACGGCGAATATCGGTGCGACGCGCGCCGAGGTCATGGCCTCGGTGGACTCCAGTCCCTCCCGTTCGGAGTTCATCATCGCGGACATCTCCCGCGACGAGGCGTGGATTTCGATGCGGGTAGAGGACGCGCCGTCGCTTCCGGAGTGGGCCTGAACGCTCGGGCCCGTCGGTCCGGGGGCGCGGGCACGTCCCCGGATCGGTTCCGACCGCTTCGACGTACGACGTACCACGAACGACGCACGACGGCCCGGCCGACGGGCCGGAACCCTTCTCCGAAGCCGACTCCCGAGGGTCGCACGTCCCGACGAGACTGAAGGTTTTTGGTGGCGTCCGCCGTTGTCGGTCCCATGAACTATCGGGAGGTCGAGTCCAGCCGCGAGTTTCTCGTCTCGCTGGACAACGGCGCGGACTGGCGCGAGGAGATAGAGGAGTTCGCCGAACTCGAAGACATCGAGTCGGCGTGGTTCAACGCGATGGGCGCGGTGCAGGACGCCGACGTCTGGTTCTACGACCAAGACGAGAAGGAGTACCGCTCGGTGACGTTCGACGAACCCCTCGAAGTCGCCGCCTGCGTCGGCAACGTCGCCCTCCTCGACGGCGAACCGTTCGCCCACACCCACGCGGTCCTCTCCCGCCGAAGCGGGCAGTCGCTCGCGGGCCACCTCAACGCCGGCACCGTCTTCGCCGGCGAGATGTACATCCGCGCGTTCGACGAACCCCTCGAACGGGAACACGACGACGTGACCGACCTCGACCTCTGGTTGTAAGCCGTGAGACGAGAGGACGAACAGTACTTCGCGCGCATCGAAGACCGCCTCGACGAGGCGTTCGACACCGCGCGCGCGGCGAAGGCGCAGGGGCACGACCCCGAGACGGACGTGGAGATACCGGTCGCCAAGGACATGGCCGACCGGGTGGAGAACATCCTCGGTATCCCGGGCGTCGCGGAACGCGTCCGCGAACTCGAAGGGCAGATGTCCCGCGAGGAGGCCGCCCTCGAACTCGTCACCGACTTCGTGGAGGGCAGCGTCGGCGACTACGACTCCCGCGAGGGCAAAGTCGAGGGCGCGGTTCGGACGGCCGTCGCCCTCCTCACCGAGGGCGTCGTCGCCGCCCCCATCGAGGGCATCGACCGCGTCGAGATCCTGGAGAACGACGACGGCACCGAGTTCGTCAACGTCTACTACGCCGGCCCGATTCGCTCCGCCGGCGGGACGGCCCAAGCGCTATCGGTTCTCGTCGCCGACTACGCTCGCTCCCTCCTCGGTATCGAGGAGTACAACGCCAGAGACATCGAAGTCGAGCGCTACGCCGAGGAGATCGCCCTCTACGACAAGGAGACCGGCCTCCAGTACTCGCCGAAGGACAAGGAGACGAAGTTCATCGCGGAGCACATGCCCATCATGCTCGACGGCGAGGCGACGGGCGACGAGGAGGTGTCCGGCTTCCGCGACTTAGAGCGCGTGGACACCAACTCCGCTCGCGGCGGCATGTGTCTCGTCATGGCCGAGGGTATCGCCCTCAAGGCCCCGAAGATTCAGCGCTACACCCGCCAACTCGACGAGGTCGATTGGCCGTGGCTGCAGGACCTCATCGACGGCACCATCGGCAAGGACGGCGGGACGGACGAGGCGGAAGACGCGGCCGACGCCGACGAGGACGCCGCCGACGAGAGCGAGGACGGCGCGGCGGGGGAGGAGGCGGACGACTCGCCCGCCGAACCCGCCGGTCCCGCCCGCGTCGAACCGGCGACGAAGTACCTCCGTGACCTCATCGCCGGCCGCCCCGTCTTCGGCCACCCCAGCGCCGAGGGCGGGTTCAGACTCCGCTACGGCCGATCACGGAACCACGGGTTCGCGACGGCGGGCGTCCACCCCGCGACGATGCACCTCGTGGACGACTTCCTCGCCACCGGGACGCAGATAAAGACCGAACGGCCCGGGAAGGCCGGCGGCGTCGTCCCCGTCGACTCCATCGAGGGGCCGACGGTTCGCCTCGCCAACGGCGACGTGCGGCGCATCGACGACCCCGAAGAGGCCCTCGAAGTCCGGAACGGCGTCGAGAAGATCCTCGATCTGGGCGAGTACCTCGTCAACTTCGGCGAGTTCGTCGAGAACAACCACCCCCTCGCGCCCGCCTCCTACGTCTACGAGTGGTGGATTCAGGAGTTCGACGCCGCGGGCGCGCCCGTGCAGGCGTTCGAGGACGACCCGAGCGTCGACCTCGAACACCCCTCGCCCGAGGACGCCTTCGAGTGGGCCGCCGAGTACGACTGCCCCCTCCACCCCGACTACACGTACCTCTGGCACGACGTGAGCGTCGAGGAGTTCGAGACGCTGGCGGACGCCGCCGCGGACGGCCAAATCGTGGACGCGAAGCCCGACGGCGGGGTGGTCGTCCGCCCCGAAGGCCCCGAGGGCGGCGACGGCGTCCTCGAACTCGAACGCACGGAGACGGTCCGGAGCGTCCTCGAACGCCTCCTCGTCGAGCACTCGCAGTCCGACGAGACGATTCGCGTCCCCGAGTGGCGTCCCCTCGTTCGCTCGCTGGGACTGACGACCGGCCTCGAACGGACGTGGGAGGCGGACGACCTCTCGCCGGAGGCCCGAAAGTGGGACGGCGGCGAGAACGCGGTGAAAGCCGTCAATGAGGTTGCGCCGTTCGAGATTCGAGAACGGGCGCCGACGCGCATCGGCAACCGGATGGGCCGCCCGGAGAAGTCCGAATCGAGGGACCTCTCGCCGGCGGTCCACACCCTCTTTCCCATCGGCGAGATGGGCGGCAACCAACGCGACGTGAGCGAGGCCGCCCGCGCCAGAAACGACGAGGGCGTCCGCGGCGAGGTGAACGTCCGCGTCGGCGACAGGGAGTGCCCGGACTGCGGCGCGCACACGTTCAAATCGAAGTGCCCCGACTGCGACGCCCACACCGAACCCTACTACGAGTGCGAGGAGTGCGGCACCGTCCGCGAACCCGACGAGTCGGGGCGCGTCTACTGCGACCGGTGCGAACGGGAGGTCGAGAGCCCCGACTGGTTCCAGATCGACCTCTCGACGGAACTCCGCGAGGCGTTGGAGAACGTCGGCGAACGCGAGTCTTCGTTCCCCATCCTGAAGGGCGTGAAGGGCCTCACCTCCTCGAACAAGACGCCCGAACCCATCGAGAAGGGCGTCCTGCGGGCGAAGAACGGCGTCTCCTCGTTCAAGGACGGCACCGTCCGCTACGACATGACGGACCTGCCCGTCACCGCCGTCCGCCCCGAGGAACTCGACGTCACGGCCGACCACTTCCGCGAACTCGGCTACGAGACGGACATCGACGGCGAACCCCTCCAGTTCGACGACCAACTGGTCGAACTCAAAGTCCAAGACATCGTCCTCTCGGACGGCGCGGCCGAGCACATGCTGAAGACGGCCGACTTCGTGGACGACCTTCTGACCCAGTTCTACGGCCTCGACCCGTTCTACGGGGTCGAAGAACGCGACGACCTCATCGGCGAACTGGTCTTCGGGATGGCACCCCACACCTCCGCCGCCGTCGTCGGCAGAGTTGTCGGATTTACGTCAGCAGCGGTCGGGTACGCTCATCCGTACTTTCACGCCGCGAAACGTCGGAACTGTTTCCACCCGGAGACGAAGGTGTGGTACCGCGACGAAGACGACGCGTGGCACCACGAGCGAATCGAGGAGTTCGTCGAAGCACGCCTCGCCGACCCGGAGACGGACGACTTCGGAACGCTGGTGCAGGAACTCGACGGCGACGTGTTCGTCCCGTCGATAGACGACTCCGGCGAGGAGGTTCTGAAACCCGTAGAAGCGGCGTCGAAACATCCCGCGCCGGACCACATGATCCGAATCGAGACGCGGAGCGGCCGCGAACTGACGGTGACGCCCGACCACTCGATGCTTCGCTCCGAAGGCGGCGATGTCGGACGCGTTCCGGCGAACGAACTCTCGGACGGGGACGAACTGTACTCCCCGAAGGCGCTCGACTTCGACGGCGCAGTTCGCTCGTACGACCTCCTCGAGACGTTCCTCGAACTCGACTCGGTTCCGAACGAGGAGTTGATGATACGAGGTATCGGCTCCGATGGTCTTCGGACGCTGTTCGACGAGGCCACGGACGAATCGGGCTATCTGAAGCCCGTCGCTGACCGCCTCGGCGTCAGCGATTCGACCGTCTACAACTGGGTATCACGCGATAGCGTCCCGACGAACGTACTCTGTGAGTTGTTCGATAGCGACGAACTCCCCGAAATCGTTCCGGACGACGTTTCTCTCTCCATCAGACGAGACATGGCTGAGGTCGATCGGTATCTGACGGTAGACGAAGGGTTCGGAACCGTCCTCGGATACTACGCCGCAGAGGGATTCACCCGACGCGAATCCGGTCAGTACTATCAGACGACGATTTGCACCCCCGACGAGTCGGCCCGTCAGGTCATCACCGAATCGCTCTCCGACCGTCTCGGCGTCGAAGCGTACGACGAGAACGAGTGGAAACTCACCGTCTCTAGCCGACTCGTCGCCGTACTGTTCGACGAGGTTCTCGGTGCCGGTTCACGTGCGGAGACGAAGCGAATCCCCGACTGCGTGTTCTCGTCCTCGGATAGCGTGCTCCGTGCGTTCCTCGCAGCGTACTTCAGCGGCGACGGGAGTGCTTCCACGGACCGCATCGAGATCCGTGCCCACACAGTCAGCGACGAACTCAAGACGGACCTCGTCTCGGCGTTGAAACGGTTCGGCATCGCCACGAAGGCGTACACGGAACGTCGGACGCCGGAAACCGGCGCAGTAGCGGAGTTCTACGGCGACGACGTACCGGAGTTCGGGACGTGGGTGCTGAAGATAACCTCTCAAAACGCCGTTCGATTTGCCGAGCGTGTCGGCTTCCATCTCGACCGGAAAGAGGAGACGCTTCGGTCCGCCGTCTCCGAGACAGACGCTCGGACGCAACGGTTACTCGGTGACGGAGGCGACGTCTGGACCGACGAAGTCGTCTCCGTCGAGTACGTCGAGTCCGACACGTCTCACACCTACTGTCTCACCGTCGAAGACACACATTCGCTCGTGGCGAACGACATCTTCGTCGGTCAGTGCGACGGAGACGAGGACTGCGTGATGCTCCTGATGGACGGTCTTCTCAACTTCTCGAAACAGTTCCTCCCCGACAAGCGCGGGGGCCAGATGGACGCGCCCCTCGTGATGTCCTCGCGCATCGACCCCTCCGAGATAGACGACGAGGCGCACAACATGGATATCGTCCGGCGGTACCCGCGGGAGTTCTACGAGGCGACGTTGGAGATGGCCGACCCCGGCGAGATGGAGGACCGCATCAAACTCGGCGAGGACACCCTCGGCACCGACGACGAGTACCGCGGGTTCGAGCACACCCACGACACCACCGACATCGCCCTCGGCCCGGACCTCTCGGCGTACAAGACGCTCGGGTCGATGATGGAGAAGATGGACGCGCAGTTGGAACTGTCGCGGAAACTCCGCGCCGTGGACGAAACCGACGTGGCCGAACGCGTCATCGAGTACCACTTCCTGCCGGACCTCATCGGCAACCTCCGCGCGTTCGCCCGGCAGGAGACGCGGTGTCTCGACTGCGGCGAGAAGTACCGCCGGATGCCGCTCACCGGCGACTGCCGCGAGTGCGGCGGCCGGGTCAACCTGACCGTCCACCGCGGATCGGTGAACAAGTACATGGACACCGCGATTCAGGTGGCCGAGGAGTTCGGCTGCCGCGACTACACGAAACAGCGACTCGAAGTCTTAGAGAAGAGCCTCGAATCCGTCTTCGAGAACGACAAGAACAAAGCCTCGAAGATTTCGGACTTCATGTAGCACCGTTTTGCTTCGTCGGGTTTCCTCGCGCGCCTTCGGTGCGCTGTGGGAACCCTCTTCACGGGTGACTGACGGTCACTCGTGAAGAAGCGAGACGACTCCGTTGTCTCGCACTCCTCGCGAAAATCTGCACCAAAAAGATTCCGCGAGGGCTCGCCTCGCGGTACGACATCTCGCGTTCTCCGCCACCGAACGTCCCCCGCTCTCGGTTCTCGCCCCGTATCGCGGCGCGTCCCCCTGAAGGTGTCGGCGGGGAGAGTTATCTGACTGGCGAGCGAACCCCCATCTATGTCCGAAGAAAGCCCCGCACCCAAAGTCGGAATGACAGTGTACACGGAAGACGGACGCCCCCTCGGAAACATCCGCGGGTTCGACACGGACGGCTTCTTCGTCACGACGGAGGAGGGAATCGACAAGATGTCCGTCGAACACGAACGCTCCGGCCACGAGTTCGGCGAGGCGGAGTTGATGTGGCGGTGCACGAACTGCGGCGAGATGGGCGAGTTAGACGACGACCTGCCGCCGAAGTGCCCCAACTGCGGGACGGAGAAAGAGGACCTGATGTACTGGACCGAGGACTGACCGCGGCCGTACGGTATCCGACTGCTTTTTCCGGAGGCTCGCAGTCGAGGCGAGCATGGAGATTCTCGTCTTCGGCGCTGGCAGCCTCGGGTCGCTCGTCGGCGGTCTGTTGGCACGCGTCCACGACGTGACGCTCGTCGGGCGCGACCCGCACGTCTCGCGGGTCAGAGTCGACGGCCTCTCCGTCACCGGCGCGGAGACGGCCCGCACCGCCCCGGACGCCGTCACCGACGGCGAGGGGCGCGCCGCCGACGTGGCGGTGGTGACGGTGAAGTCGTTCGACACCGCCGCCGCCGCCGAAACGCTCGCCACCGGGTCGTACGACGCCGTCCTCTCGTTGCAGAACGGCCTGACCGAGGAGACGCTCGCGTCGAGGCTCGACGCGACGGTCCTGGCGGGGACGGCCACCTACGGCGCGCGCCTCCGCGAACCCGGACGCGTCGAGTGCACCGGCGTCGGGCGGGTGGTCTTGGGGGCGCGCGCCGGCGGCACCGACCCCGCCGCCGAACGCGTCGGCAAAGCGTTCCGCGACGCGGGCCTGCGGACCCTCGTGGCGACGGACATGCCGCGGCGTCGCTGGCGGAAGTTGGCCGTCAACGCGGGAATCAACGCCGTCACCGCCCTCGCGCGCGTCGAGAACGGCGCTCTCGCCGACGGACCGGCGTCGGAGGTGGCCCACCGCGCGGCGCGCGAGGCGGTCCGCGTCGCCCGTGCCGAGGGCGTCCGCCTCACCTACCGCGGCGCGCGCGCGGCGGTGGACGAGGTGGTGTCGGACACCGCCGCCAACCGGTCGTCGATGCTGCAGGACGTGGACTCGGGCCGACGGACCGAAGTCGAGGCCATCCACGGCGAGGTGGTCGCACGCGCCGACCGGCACGGAATCGACGCGCCGACGAACCGGACGCTCGCGGATCTCCTGCGCGCCTGGGAGGCGGGTCGCGGGGTTCGCTGACCCCTCGGTGCGCGCCGGGACGATTCCGCACCGGTCAAGGCGGCGTCCCCCGAAGCGACGCGCGTGAACCAACAGACCGCGTGGCTCGTCCTCCTCGCGGCCGCCTGCTTCGAGACGGTGTGGGCGGTCGGACTAGAGTACGCCGACGGCTTCTCGAACCTCCGCGCGACGGCGGTGGTCGTCGTCGCCCTCGTCGTGAGCATGGCCGGTCTCGCGAAGGCCGTCGAAGTGTTGCCCGTCGGGACGGCCTACGCCGTCTGGACCGGCGTCGGCGCCGTCGGCACCGTCGTCCTCGGCATCGTCCTGTTCGGCGAGTCCACGTCGCCGGTCCGACTCGCCTGTCTCACCGCCATCGTCGCGGGAGTCACGGGACTGCGGTTCGCGGGATAGACGCGGTGAGGAAGCGGTCCGATCGTGGTCACGACTCCGATCGGAACGCTCATCGGTTTATTCGTCTCTGCCCCGCCCAGACGGCGACGGCTCCCACGAACAGGGCTATCGTACCGATGACCGCCCACTGTACTGATCTTCCGGTTATCGGTTCGCACTCTGCGACGCACAGAATCGGACCTATCTGGACGAGCCCGAGACCTTGAACTAACCATAACACCCCGAGAAGCGCCACGACGGCGCCGAGGACGGTCAATCCGATCGATTTCGGGTTCATTCGTCAGTACGGCTCCCGAGATTGTCGTCTCTTTCAGCTTCTCTGTTCGGCATGAGATGGCGATAGAGACGGTCCCTCCGTGCATGCCAATAGCGCCGCACATCTGAGGCGGGTTTATATATGCGCGATGCGTATTCTCCCTTCGACCCGGCACCGGCGGCGACGGATACGATCCGGTCGACTCGTTCCTGAACAGAGTAACCGAAGTATGAGATACATTACGTTCGTCATCCCTCAGATCGACGATGAACGCTGTTCGAACGGCGCGTGCGCTACCGATCGAGCGGTGAAAGTCGAAGCGATTCACTACATCAATCTCTTAGACGACGGAACCGGCGTCGGACTGTATCAACTTCGTGACGACTTCGAAGAGGGCGCGGAATTACTGGAGGCCCACCCGGACGTACTGGCGTGCGAAAAGTCCGAGGCGTCGGAAGGGCTCATCTATCTCCATTTTCGAGCGAATGCCCTTATGACCGACCTCCTCAGCATATTTCGACGGTACGAGATCGTTGTGAACTGGCCGATGGAGTACACGGATCAGGGTGGGCTTCGGGTAACCATGGTCGGAGAGGACAAGAAATTCCGAGAGGCAATCGCGGAAATCCCCGACGGCATTCAGATTTCGCTCGAAGGGATTGGCGAGTATCGTCCGGATATGCGCCGGCTCGCGTCGCTGCTGACGGATCGTCAGCGAGAGTTGTTGGAATTAGCGGTCGAGGCGGGCTACTACGAGATGCCGCGGCGCGCGACCCTCCGTGACCTTGCGGATCGGACGAATATCTCCGCGGGGACGGTCGGCGAACACCTGCGGAAAATCGAAATGAAGATCATCACGGAACTCGTTTGACACCGACCCGTTCGACGAGGCGTGTCAAACGCGTGCCCCGTATCCGACGCGGCCCGCCGAACCGTCTCCGGGGTGGCGTTTCGACGGTTCCCTCGGGCTCTCATTCGAGGTAGCCGAGGTCCCTGAGCCGTTCTTGGGCGTCCTCGTCCATCTCCTCGACGGTGTCGTCCGACACCTCGTCGTCCAAGGCGTCGGTCCACGCGCCGCCGACGGCCGCCTCGAACTCCGAGAGCGTCGCCTCCGTCGCCTCGATTGCCTCGTCGCCCTCGTCCGCGAGGTTCTCCGTCTCGTCGGGGTCCGAATCGAGGCGGTACGCCTCGTCCGCGATGCGGTCGATGCGGACGTACTTCGCGTCCGTCCGGCGGGCGGCGCGCATCCGCGAGTAGAACCGCGAGTCCGTCGGGAGCGTGATACCCGCGTCCGAGGCCTTCTCCTCTAACTGCTTCAGTTCGACCACCGGGCGGGAGTACTCCACGAACGCGTACTCGCCGTCGCCGATCTGGCCGGGGTCGTCGTTCGTCGCCTCGGCGAACTCGCGGTACGACTGCGAGAGCAACGACCGGGTGCGGTCGAGTGCGACGGCGTCGTCGCCCGGTTCGGCGGGCGCGCCGCCCTCCACGCCGAGGGCGTCGAGGACGGTGTGATAGAGGTCCACCAGTTCGACCTGGTCCTCGCGGCGGTCCTCCTCCAGTTCCGGGTGCTTGACCATCAGGGGGACGTTCACGAGGGGGTCGTACAGGCAGAACTCGTGGCCGTACAGGTCGTGTTCGCCGTGGAGTTCGCCGTGGTCGGCGCAGACGACGACCATCGTGTCGTCCCACCGGCCCGTCTCCTTCAGCCAGCCGAACAGGCGGCCGAGTTGGTCGTCGATGTGGGCGATTTCGGCGTCGTACAGCCCCCGAATCGCCTCCCACTCGTCGTCGTCGATGTCGCGTGCGCCGGAGTTGTACTCCTTGGAGTTCTGGCATATCTCCGTCGAATCGACGCCGGGGGCGAACTCCTCGGCGAACTCGTCGGGCGGGTGGTACGGCAGGTGCGCGTCCATGAGGTTGATGAACGTGAAGAAGTTCTCGGAGTCGTCGATGAACGACCTCGTCTGGTCGATGACGGCGGGCGTCTTCGAGTCCGCGCCCTCGCCGCCGGCGAGGTACTCGTGGGCGGTGTTGCCGAGACTGACGAGTTTGTCCGCGATTGCCCGAAGCGACTCGTTGTCGTTCATCGTCTTCCACGCCTTCGCCAGCGGACCCGACAGGAAGTCGCCGGGCATCACCTCGAAGAAGTTGTTCTGGTCGTCGAAGCCGTTGGTGAGGTGGGTGTACGGCGTAATCCACGCGTTCGAGGAGTAACACGCGGTGTCGTACCCCGCCGCGGAGAGCGTCTGCGCCAGCGTCGTCGCGCCCTCCAGGTAGGGGTTCTCTTGGTCGGCCCCGTGGTGACTCGGGTACATCCCGGTGAAGAGCGACGCGTGGACCGGGAGCGTCCACGGCGCGGGGGCGACGGCCTGTTCGAACACCGTCGCCTCCTCCGTGAACGATTCCAGCGTCGGCGTCGTCGGCTTCTCATAGCCGTACGGCGTGAGGTGGTCCTTCCGGACCGTGTCCATCACGACGAAGAGGACGTTGTCGGGCGACTCGGTCATACCCCGCAGTGCGGGCGAACGCGGGATAAACTTCCTGTTCTCGCCCGTTCGCTCCCGCTCCCTGCGACCCGGTCGCACCGCTGGCCGGGCGCGAAAACGAAGAAGATCGGGGAAACCGCGAACCTCAGAACGGGGCCTGCGGCCCTTCGTCGCTCTCGCCGTCGTCGCCTTCGGTGTCGCCGGGGAACGAGGGGGACATGCCGCCACCGTGGCCGCCGTCGTCGCCCATTCCGGTTTCGGCGTTGACCTTCTCTATCTCGGGGATCTCCTTGACCATGCGGCTCTTGATGGCCTGGATGGTCATCGGCGAGATGCCGCACCCGGAGCAAGCGCCGCCGAGCATGATGGTGACCTCGCCCGACTCGCGGTCGAGGTGCTGAATCGCCGCGGAGCCACCGTGCATCTGAATCTGTGGGAAGTTCCGGCGGAGGAAGTTCGTGACCCGGTCTTTGAGGTCGTCGTCTCCGTCGGTCGCGTCCGTACTCATGGTTCCGGGTTCGAGACGAACTGGCTTAGGCCTTTGGTTCAGGACTGTACACCGAAGACGCGCCGGAGTTCGGCCCGAATCTCGTCGGTGTATCGGTCCAGCGTGGCGTCGAGTTTCTCGTCGTCGACGACGACGCTCGTGAGGCGGTCGTGGGGGTTCTCCGGCAAGTCGATGCGGAACTCGCCGTCCTCGTACATCGGTTCGGACTCGTTGAGAATCTCCTGGTCGATGCCGTGTATCAGCGTCGAGTCGTACTCCTCGTTCATCGTCTCGAACGCGTTCTTGTACGCGCGTTGGAGTTCGGGGAAGTAGTGGACGTACTTGTCCTCGAACTTCTCGGGGTCGAAGTCGGTCATACCCGAACGTTCGCCGTCGCGGATAAAAGTCGGCGTGGTTCGAGTCGGCGAGTTCCGCGCCGGGGATAGACCGAATGCGTGACGTTCACGCCCGTCGACAAAATTGCAACGAATTAACATAATCTACGTTCATGTCGTACGTATGCAGTTCGACAGACAGGACTCGATGGAGCGACTTCGGGACGCGGTGGGATCGGGCGATCCGATAATCGGCGCGGGGGCCGGGACGGGAATCTCGGCGAAGTTCGCCGAACGCGGCGGCGTGGACCTCCTCATCGTCTACAACTCCGGTCGGTACCGGATGAACGGGCGGGGGTCGCTGGCCGGGCTCCTCCCGTACGGCGACGCGAACGAAATCGTCGTGGAGATGGGCCACGAGGTGCTTCCGGTCGTCGAGGACACGCCCGTCCTCGCGGGGGTCAACGGCACCGACCCGTTCAGGCAGATGGACGTCTTCGTCGAGAAACTGAAGCGACAGGGGTTCTCCGGCGTCCAGAACTTCCCGACGGTCGGCCTCATCGACGAGGACAGCCAGTTCCGACGGAACCTCGAAGAGACCGGGATGGGCTACGATAAGGAAGTCGAGATGATTCGGGAGGCGAGCGAACGGGGGATGCTCACCTGTCCGTACGTCTTCGACGAGAGACAGGCGCGAGAGATGGCCGAGGCGGGCGCGGACGTAATCGTCGCGCACATGGGACTCACCACCTCCGGCGACATCGGCGCGGAGACGTCGTTGGACCTCGATACGGCCGCAGAGCGGGTGCAGGCGATTCGCGACGCCGCCGTCGAGGCGAACGAGGACGTTCTCGTCATCTGCCACGGCGGACCGATAGCGTGGCCCGACGACGCCCGGTACGTCATCGAGAACACGGAGGGGGTCGTCGGGTTCTTCGGCGCGTCCAGCATCGAACGCCTCCCCACCGAGGAGGCCATCGAGAACCAGGCCCGCGAGTTCAAGGACATCTCGCTATGAGCGACGACGAGACGCGGTTCGTCTCGCCGGACGACGTGGAGAGTCTGGTGTTCGACTGGGGCGTCCTCAAGTGGCTCAACACGCCCGAAGTGACCGGTTCCGAGCGGTTCAGCGCGGGCGTCGTGCGACTCGAACCGGGCAAGGGCCACGAACGACACGACCACCCCGAGAGCGACGAGATTCTCTACGTCCTCGACGGCGAGGGCGAACAGACCGTCGGCGAGGAGACGCGCGGCGTCGAAGCCGGCGAGGTGGTGTTCGTCCCCCGCGGCGTTCCCCACAGCACGGTCAACACCGGATGGGAGACGCTCAGTCTCCTCGCGGTGTACGCGCCGCCGGGACCCGAGGAACGACTCCGCGAGATGCCCGAGTGCACCGTCGTCCCGCCGGGGGAACTGCCGACGCGGGACGCCGGAGGTGAGGGCGCGTGACCGTCGCACTCGTCGGTACTCTCGACACGAAGGGCGAGGAGTTCGCGTTCGCCCGCGACGTGTTGACAGACCACGGCGTGGACGTCCACGTCGTGGACGTGGGCGTGATGGGCGACCCGGCCTTCGAACCGGACACGACGAACGCCGAAGTCGCGGACCGCGCGGGGACGACCGTCGAATCGCTCCGCGAGTCGGGCGACCGGGGCGAGTCGATGGACGCGATGGGTCGCGGGGCCGCCCGCGTCGTCGAGGAACTCCACGAGGAGGGCGCCTTAGACGGCGTTCTCGGCCTCGGCGGGTCCGGAAACACCTCCGTCGTCACGACAGCCATGCGGGCGCTTCCGTACGGCGTCCCGAAGCTCGTCGTCTCGACGATGGCCTCCGGCGACACACGCCCGTACGTGGGCGCGCGCGACATCACGATGATGTACTCCGTCGCCGACATCGAGGGGTTGAACCGACTCTCCCGGCGCATCATCTCCAACGCCGCCCTCGCGATGGTCGGCATGGTGACCAACGAGGCGGACGTCGAGGCGGACGACGGTCCGACCGTCGCCGTCACCATGTTCGGGGTGACGACGCCCTGCGTGAAGGCGGCCCGCGCGTGGTTGGAGGAACGCGGCTACGAGTGCATCGTCTTTCACGCCACCGGCACTGGCGGCGAGGCGATGGAGAACCTCGTCGAACAGGGCGTCGTCGATGCGGTCCTCGACGCGACGACGACGGAACTGGCGGACGAACTCGTCGGCGGCGTCCTCAGCGCCGGACCCGACCGTCTGGAGGCGGCGGGCGAACGCGGCGTCCCGCAGGTCGTCTCCGTCGGCGCACTCGACATGGTGAACTTCGGGCCGAAGGAGGAGGTGCCCGAGAAGTTCCGCGACAGGCACCTCCACGCCCACAATCCGACGGTGACGCTGATGCGCACGACGCCCGAGGAGAACGCGGAACTCGGGCGCGTCCTCGCGGAGAAGCTGAACGACGCCGCCGGGCCGACGGCCCTGTTTCTCCCCCTCCGAAGCGTCTCGATGCTCGACGCCGAGGGCGAGGAGTTCCACCGCCCGGAGGCGGACGACGCCCTGTTCGAGGCGATTCGGGAGAACGTCGCCGACAGCGTCGAACTCGTGGAACTCGACGCCGACATCAACGACGAGGCGTTCGCAGAGGCGATGGCCGAGAAACTCCACGAGTTCGTGGAGGCGACGTAGCCAGCCGAACCGAATTCTGTATAGCGGTATCTAATTTATGACGATGTTCGTGACGGTCTCTCCGAATCCGTCTTTCGACGCTCAAACGCTTCCGAACGGCGGTTTCGGGCGTCTCACGCGGAGTCCGAGCGAATCGGGTGGTACATCGGTGCTCTCCCGGACGACTACCGGGGCGAGAACGGGAGTACTCGCCGAGGTTCGACCCGAGAAGCGACATCTCGGCGGTATCGCGTCGCACCTTCCTTTCGCCGCCGACTCCCTGATTTCGGCTGATCTCTCCGCGGCGTCGAGGGAGGCGGTCGGACCGGCCCGCGTCCGGAAGTCCCACGGGGCGCACTCACCCCGTTTCGTACACCCCGAAACGGTGTACGAACCCGTCCACTTATCCGTTAGATGTTATCTCACATGATCCACTGCGAAATCCGCTCCGAAGGACGCTCTGCGAGAGGATCGACCCGGAGGCGTCCGAGGGCGATACGAAACCGCCCTCACGCGAAGAACTCGGGAGGGCGCGACTCGCCTTTCCTCCTCCGAACTCGCCGGTTCCGTCAGTCGGGCCCCATATCCCGCCGTTCGACCGGCTTTCGGCCGACTGACGTCGGTTTCGACGATCGGAGACGGACGCCGACCTCTCACTCCATATAGTTCATGATGCTATACGGAATCGGATGTTGAAGTTGAGACTGGTCGTCTCAATGCATACGATTCTCGAATCTCTCTGTGGCCGAGGGCGACCTCGTCAACGGAGCGCTTGTTGCTCTCCTTAAATATTGACAATAAAGTCTCACTTCACTACTCGGTTGACGATCGGTTGGTTCGTGTCTGTTATTTAGAGAGATGACGGCGTAGCGCTTCAGTAACTTCGTCACGCTCATGATGTACCCAATGTGACGCGTCAGGGAACATCTGTAGCTGAGCGTCTTCACAGTAGTCCACGCTCTTTTCGGCCGTTGAGGGAAGGAGTGCTATGTCGTCTTCTCCCCAACAAATCAGCGTCGGCTGGGTAACAGTGTTGCGTGGTGGGCTTTCTGATCGGAGGAATCCACGGTACCAGTGTATTCTCGGTCGAATGCCGGTGTGCTGCCAGGCCGCCTTGTAGCAGGTAATCGTTTCCTCGTCGAACGTTCCAGAGTTGGACGTTATTTCGAGAGAATCAACCATATTGGCCATATCGTTCCGGGTCAACATCCATTCAGGGAGCTTCGGTACCTGATAGAACCAGACGTACCAGCTCCGCAGGATCTGCTGGGGACTGGATCGTAAAGTATCTCGATACGCTGTCGGATGGGGGACGTTGAATATCCCGAGTCGATCGACCATGGAGGGGTGACGGAGTGCTACGTTCCAGGCGACGAACCCACCGAAGTCGTGTCCAACGACGTGGGCCGATTCCCGGTCCTCACTGTGGATCAATTCACGCACGTCAGCTACTAGTTCCGATTGTCGATAGGCACCGATCTCATCGGGCGCTTCGCTTAGATTACAGCCCCGTTGGTCCGGGACGACCACACGGAAGCCGGCCTCAACTAGCGAATAGATCTGATCGCGCCAGCCGTACCAGAAATCGGGATGTCCGTGCAGGAGGACGACCAGTGGCGCGTCGGGGTCGCCGGCGGCGACGATGTGTAACTGCACGCCGTTGATGTCGCGATAGGTGGATTCTACATCGTGATCGGTGAGTAACGATGCATCAGTGTTTGTGACCGTATCTGCGGCTGTGGGTGGTTTCGTGGCTGACATCGTGTTACCTCTGGGTAGAAATATGCGGCAGAGCTGATTACAAGGACTGCCGCACTGACGTGGCTCCTTTTAAATTCTCGAGCCCAACAGTGGTGTGTTGGTGATTTTCACGCCGTCGGCAGGGTTGGTGACTGGGAACGGGAGTCAGTGGACGAGTTCGGTGAAGACACGTTCTTCGACCTTCCGAAGGTGCTCACCGACCGTTCCGGGAGAAATCCCAACGATCTCGCCGATGTCTTCAAGAGATGCTTGGCGAGGTTCATTATAATACCCTAGATCAACTGCCGCCTCAAGCACTTCTTCTTGCCTATCTGTGATTATCCTGTTGACTGACGATTCGTCAGCCTCATAATCGCCAATTTTGAGAATATCAAATTCGAATTTTTCCGTCTCTTCAGTATATTCGTACAGTTTGTTGAATTCTTCGTCAGTTCCTAAGTATGTGACTTTAATATGATTGTCGGACGTGAACTGAATAGGTGTCTCGAATACCAGACGCGATTTTCGTTGCAGTTCAAGGGACCGGCGAACATCTTCTGTCGGTTCAAACTGGCTCACAGCCATCCACCGGTCTTCTCCGGCGATGAGATAACTAATAACATAAGGGGACTTCTCCATAATCCGTTTGTACCGTTCCTTACTGCCGCTTGCCTCGGCAAATAGGAGTACAGTATCATCATCAAGAAGCTCGATATGATGAATGGCCCGCCGCCTGATCGACGGGTCATCTGCCAGTTCCTTTCCGAGTGGATGGAAAGCACCCCTTCCATCCGGTTTGACTAATACCGTGAGATATCGCATACAAGAACCAGGAGTGCTCGGAATTAAACACCACGGCTCATCCCCACTTAAATTCCACCACGGGTGAGGCAGGTGCCTACCGAACTATACCGGAAAGTGGCACCCTGTGGACGATGCAACGGCAACAACGCTCAATCGGCGACCACCTCGTGAACGAGGTCATCACAGCCCTCGCCGACAATGCCCTCCTCGGCCGTGAATCACACGAGAACGCCCCCGCTGTCGTGATCCGGGCCGACCGAGTCCGAAGAGTGCTCTCGACACTTCACTCAGAGGTAGGACTTGACCACTGCTCGTGTGTGGCTGCCCGGGAGTACGGCGACCGCTTCGAGACAGTCTATCATCTCAGTAGCTAGTTCGTAACTTCCGAGGACGGCGAAAGAGGCGTGAGAGATTACAGCGGAAGGTGGTCGAGGAAGTCGGCGCTCTGGTGGTCGAGGTGGTCGATTCTGCTCCCGAGGAGTTCCCGCATCAGTATCACCAGCGAGTTGTCCTCGCCCTCGCCCGTGACGGCCGTCTCGACGGGCACGCCGTCGCCGCTCGGTTCGCCGAGCGACCCCAGTAGGATGGCCTCGCGGTCCGCCAGCACCAAGCGACCGAGCTTCTCGCGGTGAGGCGGCAGGTTCAGCCAGTCTAACTGCGGTTCCCATATCGTCGCTTCGGGGACGCGCCGGCGGACGAGGTCTCGGACCGCCCAGGTCTGCGACCCGACGTACACGTCCACGCCGCGGTCGAGGGCGTCTTGGAGACGGGTGATGCAGCCCTCTTCGAGGAGTCCGTCGGTCGTTATCATGATGAACAGTTCGTCCTCGACCTCCTCGAACAGCGACTGCCCGCGCGCGATGACGTTCTCCCGCCCTTCGAGGGTCCAGACGTCTCCCGCCTGCGCGTTCGAGAGTTCGTCGCAGGCGGCCTCGAACGCCGACTCGTCTAACCACTCGTCGTCGAACTCCGCGTCGCTCCGGCGGGTGACCGTTCGCGCGTCGGGGTCGTACGCGAGGAGGTCGGCGTCTTCGAGTTTCGGGAGGTCGACGTGGTGAAGCGAAACGAGCGTTTCTTCGAGGCGGTCCTCGGAGACGTCCGATACCGCGGCGTCTTCCTCCCGGGTGACGACGCGTTCCCCCAATTCCCGAAGCGAAAGCGATCCCGCCGACGCTTCGAGAACCGAGAGGACGGCCCGGCGGCGCGGCCGGACGGCGTTCTCCAGCACTCGTTCCTGCGTTTCGGTGACCTCCGTGGGCGCTTCGAGGAGCTCCGCCACCGGTTCGGCCTCCGAGAGGAGATTGTCCGCCGCGGAGACGGTCCCCGCGTCGTCTCTCCGTATCAGTCCGGCCGCTTCGAGTTTCGGCAGGTGCCGGTGTCGGATGTCGATCCGAACGCGTCGGTGCGCGTCCTCGGAGACGTCTCGCAACGCGTCTCCGGTCTCCATCGAAGCGACCATCGTCGCGAGGTCGCCCTCCCGCAGTCCGCGGCGGTGGTCGCTCAGAATAGAGAGGACGTACCGCCGCCGCGTCACCGCCAGCGCCTCCACGAGGGCTTTAGTCGAGTTATCCATAGGTTAGTCGTTACTTCGCCTAGGTAACTAGACCCGATAAGGAATTCACCTAACAGTGTTGGAACGCCCTAACGGGTCTCATTTCTGGAATCTCAGACGTCTCTGAGTTACTGCCGAATTCACAGGCACACGGGCGGCACGGACCGCGCGACGGCGGTCGCTGGGCTCGACCGGTGAGAGTATGATCGGATTAATCGCGGCGAGCGCCGCCGTTATCCCGCCCGGCGGACGGTTTCGCGCCGTCGAATATCGCCGTCAGGAACTTCCGCTCGCTGGCTCGGAGGTGTTGGTGGAACGTCGCGGGGGAGACGTCGAGAATCTCCGCGAGATCCTCGCCGCTGTTCCTCCGCGGCCACTCGAAGTACCCTTGGCGGTACGCCAGTTCGAGGGCGGTGCGCTGACGCTCGGTCAACGAGTCGAGTAGCCCCTTCTCGGAAGCGACCGACCGTTCGACCGTCTTCCGCCGTTGGAGGAGGATGTTGGCGCTGGGGTACGACGCCTTCACCTCCTCGACTATCTCCGACGTCTCGACGTGCGGCGGCAGTTCCATCGTCGCCGTCAGTCCCGCGTCGTTGACGACGATTCGGCTGACCCGTCCGCCGCGCGCGACCACCTGCGAGATGAGCGGCGGGTTCCGTATCCGCAGTCTGAACCGCAGTTCGCCGTCTTTCTCCTCGGCGAGGCTCACGTCCGAAACCGACGGCGCTCCCTCCGCGAGTTCGCGAATCGACGCCTCCGCCTCGGGTGCGGCCGTCCCGATGAGGACGTAACTCTCCCGTCCGGTCGGGACCACCTGCGACACCGCTACCTCCGGGAGGTTCGACGCCCCGCCGTCCACGAGGTCGACGAGGTTTTGCAACTGGAGCGTCACCTCCGTCATCTCCCTCGTGAGGAGGGCGTGTTTCTGCGTCGCCGCCACGATAGCGTGGCCGACCATCTCGCCGAACGACCCGAAAATCGACCGCGCGTCCGGTCCGAACGCGGACTTCTCCCCGGAGTAGATGCCGAGGACGCCGTAGACGGTCTGTTCGTAGACGATGGGTATCGTCGCCACCGACCGGACGCCGCGTTCGAGGGCCGCCTCTCGCCACGGTTCGAAGGTCCCGTCCGTCTCGACGTCGGAGACGACCTGCACGTTCCAGGTCTGGACCGCCATCCCGGCGGGCCCCTTCCCGGTGTCCCGTTCGTCGAGGGTCACCGTCACGTCGTCAATGTAGCCCCGGTCGTCCCCCGCCCGCGCGACCGGGGTGAGCGTCTGGCCCGCCAAGTCCACCTGCCCTATCCACGCGAACGAGTAGTTCTCCTTCCGCGCGAGTCGATCGCACACCAACTGCTCTATCTCCTCGCGGGAGGACTCCGTTATTATCGCCCGCTGGATGTCCCGCGCGAGCCGGTTCAGTTGGTTCAACGCCTCCAGTTCCTCCCGTTGGACCTCCAACTGACGGGTGTAGGCGTGTCGGTCTATCGCGCTCGCGACGATGTGGGCGACGTTCTCGACGAAGTGGACGTCGTACGCGCTGAACTCCCGCGCCGCCGCGTCGTGGACGCCGAGGATGCCCCACGGGTCGTCCGCGGGGCCGATTATCACGTCGATTCCGCTTCGGACGCCGAAGTCGGCGATTCCGCCCGTCCCCTCGAACCGAGGGTCGGTCCCGAAGTCCTCGACGACGAGGGGCCGTTCGGTGCTGAGCGTGTACCCCGCCTGCGTCGCCTCCGAGACGGGGACAGTCGCGGATTCGAGGACGCCGTCGTCCCACCCGACTCCCGCGCGGAACCGGAATCGCTCCGCGTCCACGTCGAGTTCGAGCACTTCGCAGTACTCTGCGTCGAGGGTGTCGGCCACGCGCCCGACGACTTCGTCGAGGAGCGAATCGACGTCGGTCGCCGTGAGGGCCTCGTGACCCAACTCCGCGACCGTCTCCTGTTGGGCGGCCTTCGCGGCCAGTTCTCGCTCGGCCTTCTTCCGCTTCGAGATGTCCCGGAACAGGCCGACGAAGTACCGGTTTCCCTCGAAGAAGAAGTCGTTCAGCGAGATGCCCAACGGAACTTCGTAGCCGTCTCTGTGCTGTCCCGGCAGTTCGACGTACCCCCAGTCGATGTTTCGCTTCCCCGTATCGAGGTACGTCTGGAGGGCGTCGAGGTGGACCTGTTGCAGTCGGTCGGGAATTATCTGTATCTTGCTGCCTCCGACCAACTCCTCGGACGTGTAGCCGAGAATCCGCTCGACCGCGGGGTTCGCGTACTGAATCCGGCTGTCGGCGTCGAGGACGATGATGCCGTCTCGGACGGCGTCGGCGAGTGCGACGAACGCTTTCGCCGGCGCGTCCTCGGGGCGTTCGCGCCCGTCGTCCCCTCCGCGTTCGGGACGCCCCTTCCGCCGGACGACGCCGAGATACCGCTCGTCGCCCCCGGACCGCCCGTTCCGCTGGAGGTGAACCTCGCAGAGGACGGCAGTCCCCGACGCCGTCTCCAACGGCGCGGTAGCGCTCACCGACTCGGGGGGGTCGTCCCCCTCGGACGCCCCGAGGAAGGCCTCCACGGGCGGCGGCAGGCGTTCGGACGCCGTGAGGTGCGAGAACGGGCGGTCGAGAAGCGTCTCCCGAGCGTACCCGGCGAGCGAGGTGAACGCGTCGTTAACGTCGGAAATCTTCCCGTTAGGCGTCAGTTCGAACGTCGCGATGTCCGCGCGCGACAGGAGATTGCCGACGGGAACGTCCATCGTCCAGTCGTCGAGCGTCCGTTCGGAAGACGGCGGAGTACCGTCCGGTACGGGGGACATCTTCCCGAGGTCGGACCCCGACGGAGATAAGCGCCGCGTCGGTTACTTCCGTTCGCGCGAATTTCACTCCGTTTCACGCGGTTAACGAGCCGATATAACGACGAACCGACGGCCGAGTGCCGCGTTATTTGAGTTGTTCGCCGACGAGGCGGTCGGCTTCCGCGACGAACTCCCGTTCCGTCCCTTTCGGGATGGTCGCGCCCGCGGCGACGTCGTGGCCGCCGCCGTCGCCGCCGACGGCCCGCGACGCCTCGCGCATCACCGCCGAGAGGTCCAGTCCCTTTCGGACGAGGACGTGCGACCCCCGGGCGGACACTTTCACCTCCGCGTCCGACTTCTCGGCGAACGCGAGGATGGGCTTGCTTCGGGAGATACCGCCGGACCCGACGGCCATCCCGGCGACGATGCCGACGATCGTCTCGCGGATGCGCGTCCCCGCGTCGAACCACTGGACGTGCTCCTCGACGGCCGTCCCCTCGTTTTTCACCCACCGGAGGCCCTCGGAGAGGTTCCGCCGGTGGTTCCTGAGCAACTTTCGGGCGCTGTCGAGCGCACCCTGACGGTTCCCCAGACAGACCGCCAACCCCACGTCGGCGCGTTCGTACCGCGCCGTCGCGTTCAGGAGCGTGGAGAACTCGCTCACGTCGCGGAGTTCGGTGCCCGCCTCCTCGGCGGTCAGCGTGTACGTCGTCCCGACGAGGTTCTCGATTCGGTCGGCGGGGACGCCCGAGGCGATGGCCCGCCGCAGCAACGCACTCACGAGGGTCTTCCGTTCGTCCATCGTCAGGTCCACCCACCGCCGCCACTCGCCGTCGGCCTTCAGATCGAAATCGAGGTCCGAGAGGAACTGCACCGCGCCGTTGGCGTCGTTGGAGATGCCGGGGATGCGGACGTCGCTGGCGTACTCCAGGAACTTCGGGAGGGGGCGGGTCTGCCGCCCGTAGAGGACGAGGTCCTTCGCCTCCTCCAGGACGCCTGCGGCGACGCCCTCCTCGACGATTTCGGCGTTCGCCCCGCGCAGGCCGCCGTCGGAGTTCTGCATGTCGCCCACCGCGCCGACGACGGCGAGGGCGGCCAAATCGCGGTTGTCGCCCCCCTCCGGTTCGAGTGCGCGAGCGAGAACGTAACTCGCGCCCGCGCCGGAGAGTTCCGACGCGCCGTCGATGCCGAAGAGCAGCGGATTGAGGTGGTACTCCGTCTCGGCGTCGGCCGGTCGGTGGTGGTCCGCGATGACCGGTGTGAACGCGCCCGCCTCCTCGCGGGGCGCGATGACGTCCAACTGACCGCTGCCGAAGTCGGTGAAGAGCACCGTGTCGTACTCCGTGGCGGCTATCCGTGCGACTTCGCTCTCGTCTAACTGCTTTGCGAACACCGTCTCGAAGGAAATCCCCGCTCGTTCCAACGCCGTCGAGGCGACGGCGGCGCTCGTCAGCCCGTCGGCGTCGATGTGCGAGGCGAGGAGTACCCGGTCGGCTTCGCGCAGTCGGTCCGCGCACGCCTCGGCGCGCGCATCGAGTTCGGGGACGGGTCCTGCCATTGCTGTTACTCCGGGTAGGGTCGGTATGCGGTTTAAACTCTCGCTCTGCCCCGCCGGAGCGACAGTCAGGTCCGCCGCCTGACCGCGAAGAGCAGTCCCGCGGCGGCGACGGTGCACCCGGCGAGGAGCGCCCACCCCTCGGCGTACCCCGCCGTCTCCACGAGCGCGCCGAACAACGGCGGCGCGAGCAACCCGCCGACGTTGATGGCCGTCTGCCCGCCCGCCGTCGCCGCGCCGATGTCGTCGTCGGCCACCAACTCGCTGAGACAGGAGTAGAAGACGCCGGTCGAACCGTGGATGGAGAGGCCGAGTCCGGCGAAGACGGCGACGGCGACCGGAAGCGACGCGGCACCGACGGCGAGCGCGGCGAACAGACAGACAGAGAGCGCCACCTGCCCGAGGGCGACGGTGACCGCCCCGTTCGCGCCGCCGAACCGGTCGGCGAGGCTCCCCGCGCCCACGCGGGAGACGCTCCCCGTCACCTGCGTGAGTGCGAGGATGGCCCCGCCGACGGCGGCGCTCGCACCCACCACGTCCTCGACGTAGAGGATGGTGTAGCCGAGCATCGAGTAGATGGACGCACCGAGGAAGAGGCCGCCCGCGACGAGGAGGAGGTACGCGCCGTTCGCCCGGAGGTCGCGCACGTCCGGCACGGAGAACTCGCCGCTCCCGCCCGCGCCGTCGTAGAGGACGGCGAAGGCGACGGCGTACCCGGCGGCGACGACGGCGATGACCCAGAAGCCCACCTGCCACGCGGCCACGGCGGCGACGCCGGTGACGACGAGGGACGCCGCGCCGCTTCCGGCGGTGACGCCGACCTGTTTCAGCCCCATGGCGAAGTTCTCGCGCCCGCGCGGGGCGGTGGCGACGATGCCGCGGTTCGTCCCCGGCATCGCCGAGGAGTACGCCACCCCGAGAACCGCCCCCGCGACGAGAACCGCGCCGTACGACGGCGCGAGGGAGACGCCGACGGCGGCGACGGCGAGTGCGACCAGTCCGCCGACCATCACGGGCTTCTCGCCGAACCCGTCCACGGCCGCACCGCTCGGAAACAGCGCGGCGGTGTAGCCGACCAGCGCGGCCGTCAGGAAGAGGCCGACGAGCGATTCGCTCAGGGTGAACGCGTCGCGGACGAAACTCGTCGCGGCGAAGATGCTGTAGTAACAGAGGCTCGCGGCCGTCTGCCACGCCGCGACGGTGCCGACCGACCGCCAGTCACGCGCCACCGACGGGGTCCTCCGAACTCACTCGTGGTACGCGGGGGCGGCGCGTTCGACCACCTCGCAGACGAGTTCCTCGAAGTCGGCGGCGTCGGGAACCACGTCCACGTCGATGCCGAGCGATTCGGCCGTCTCGCGCGTCGGCGGGCCGATGGCGCCGACGACGGCGTCGTTCAGGCCCTCGATCGCCTCCTCGCGCAGGCCGCGCTCAGCCGCGGCGTCGAGGAAGTTCTCGACGGTGAGAGAGGAGGAGAAACAGACGCCGTCGAGTTCGCCCCCGGCGGCCATCACCGTCGATTGACCCGCTCCCTCGGGGCGGACGAGGCGGTACAGCACCGTCTCGCTCACCGTCGCGCCCGCCTCGCGCAGGCCGTCCAAAAGCACGTCGCTGCCGTGGTCCGACCGGGCGACTTCCACCGTCGCGCCGCCCACCTCCTCGCGGAGGTGTTCGACCAGTCCGGCGGAGGTGTACTCCTCGGGCACGCGGTCCACGGTCCACCCCGCGTCGCGGGCGGCGTCGGCCGTCGCCGCGCCGATGCAACAGAGCGTCGCGTCGCCGGGGTTCCACCCCGCCTCCGCGAGGAGTTCGACGCCCGTCTTGCTCGTCAGGACGACGTACTCCGCCGCCTCGGGCGTCGCGCCCGTCGGTTCGACTTCGAGCATCGGGTCCGGAATCGGCGTCGCGCCGAGGGAGTCGAGCAGTTCCACCGCGTCGGCCAGTCTGTCGTCGTCGGGGCGGAAGACGGCGACGCGAACGTCGCGGTTCACTCCTCACGCACCTCCGGGTCGGCGGCGGTTCCGGCCGGGAACTCGCCCGTTCGGTTGCGGAGGAACGCGACGACTCGGTCCCTCGTCGCCGCCACGTCGCCGACGACGGTTATCGCGGGCGGTTCGATGCCCTCGGCGTCGCGCACGTCCACGATGGTGTCGAGCGTTCCGGCGGCGACGCGCATCTCCGGCCACGTCGCGCGTTCGACGAGTGCGACGGGCGTCTCGGCGTCCATCCCGGCGTCTCGAAGCGCCTTCGCGTAGTCGGGGAGTTTGCCGACGCCCATCAGGACGACCAGCGTCCCGCCCGTCGCGGCCAACGCCTCCCAATCGACGGCGGACTCCTCCTTCGTCGGGTCCTCGTGGCCGGTGACGAACGAGACGGACGAGGCGTGGTCGCGGTGGGTGACGGGGATGCCCGCGACGCCCGCGCCGGCGATGGCGGAGGTGATGCCCGGCACCACCTCGAACGGAACGCCCGATTCGGCGAGGTGCTCCATCTCCTCGCCGCCCCGGCCGAAGACGAACGGGTCCCCGCCCTTCAGGCGGACGACGGTCTTCCCCTCGCGGGCGAGTTCGACCATCCGGTGGTTCGTGTACTCCTGCGGCGTCCACTCGCCGCTGGCGCGTTTGCCCACGTCCTCGCGTCTCTCCTCGGGTATCTGGCCGAGAATCTCCGGGCCGGGGAGTTTGTCGTGAAGCACCACGTCCGCCTCCGAGAGCAGGCGTTTCGCCTTCACCGTCAGCAGCTCCGGGTCGCCCGGTCCGCTTCCGACGAGGTAGACCATCCCCGGCGCGATGTCGGCGTCCGGCGCGTCCGTATCGGCGTTTACGCCGTCGATCCGCGCACCGTCGGTGGGTTCGTCGCTCATCCGTTCACTCCTCGTCCGCGAGTTCGCGGGCGGCCGCGACGAGTTCGTCGGCCCCCTGTTCGGCGAGCGTTTCGGCGAACTCGGCGGCGGCGTTCGCGTGGTCCTCCACCGGCAGGTCGCGGGACCCCCGGACCTCCTCCTCGCCGTCCACCGAGAGGATTCGCGCGGTGACGTGGACGTGTTTCCCCTGCAGGGTGGCGTGCGCGCCCATCGGCGCGACGCACCCGCCGCCGAGTTCCGCGAGGACGGTCCGTTCCACCGTCGTCTCCACGCGCGTGCGCGGGTGGTCGACGGCGTCCCGCACGTCGTCGGCCACGTCGCCGTACTGCGTCGTGACCGCGATGGCTCCCTGTCCGGGCGCGGGGACGAACTCCGTCGTCGGCAGGCGGACGTACTCGACGTTGTGGAGGAGGCCGCTCCGTTCGAGGCCGGACTCCGCGAGGACGATGGCGTCGTACTCGGTGTCCACGTCGCGTTCGAGCGCTCTGCGCTCTATCTCGCGGAGGCCGTCGAACCACTCCTCGATGGACTGGTCGAACTCCGCCTCGTACTCCTCGCCCTTGGCGGACGCCACGGCCCGTTCGCCCTTCTTCTCCCTGTCGGCGTCCACGCGCTTCTCGTGTTCGGCCTGTAGCGACGGCGCGAGGAGTTTCTCCACGCGGGTGTCGACGTTGCCGCGGAGGGGTTCGACCTCCAAGTCGGGTCGCGCGGCGAGAATCTCGGCTTTCCGCCGGAGCGACGACGTACCGACCGTCGCGCCCGCCGGGAGGTCGTCCAGTTCGGACCCGTCGGGCGTAATCAGCACGTCGCCCGCGGGCGCGCGAGGCGGGATGCCGGCGACCACGAGGTTCTGCGGGCTCTCCGTCGGCATGTCCTTCATCGAGTGGACGGCGGCGTCCACGCTCCCGTCGAGCACCTTCTCGTCCAACGCCCGGACGAACGCGCCCGTCTTGCCGAGCCGGTGGATGAGTTCGTCGCGCACCTCGTCGCCGTGCGTCTCCACCTCCACCAGTTCTACCTCGAATCGGCGGTCGGAGAGCGCCTCCCGGACGCTCGCCGCCTGCCGGAGCGCGAGGTTCGACCCTCGCGTCGCCAGTCGGAGTGTCCCGCGTGTCATCGTTGTCGAGACGTGGGTTCCGGTGGGTGAAAAGGTCACCACTTCCGCCCGCGCGGGCCCGAGTCCGCCGTCGCCGCCCCGGGTTTACGACGCTCGGGTCCGCCGACGCGGGTCGTGGGCTCTTTTCGCCGCGTACGCGGCCTGTTGGCTCTGTTCACTCGGATTCGCGCTCCCTCTCGTCTCGCGTCGGGCGCGGGAGAAGACGGTCGCTCGCGCGGACCCCGTGGGCTCGGGGTCGGTCGGACTGATCTGCCGAACTCAGGGGATTCCGACCGCGCCGTGTCGCTTGTAGAGGTAGTACAGCGACGCGACGACGCTCAGGGAGAACGCGCTGAGGACGACGCTGGCGAGGGCGACGAGTCCCCACACGAGGGGGTCGGGCATCCACTCCGCGTTCGACTCCGCGACCGCCCGCGCGTCCACGTACGTCGCGATGGGGTACATCACCGTCAGCACCAAGCCGACCAGTCCGGCGACGGGGACGAGGAGGAACGCGGCCCCGAACGTGAGCAGCCCGCCCGTCAGAAAGAGGTCGAAGAGGAAGCCGAACAGGAAGAAGACGCCCCCGACGAGGGCGGCGAGACCGAACGCCGGGACGGCCGCTATCCAGTACCACCACCGGGAGTCCACGTTCGCCCGGGGGAGGACGTCACCCAACGGGTCGTCGTACCCCCGCGCCGCGTCCGACTCGGTTCGCACTTCTGCATCCATAGCTGACACGACGCGCTCAGAGGAGAAAAAGTGAGCCGGTGGCCCCGACGGCGCGCCGACGCCGCTACAGCGGTTTTACGTCTCGACTTCGTAGGCGGGGTATGTCGTATCTCGGCGGGCGGTTCGACTTTCTCTTGGCGGTCCTCCGCGCGACGCAGGAGCACGACGTGGAGTATCCGGCGGCGTCGTTGGCGTACTACGGGTTCGTCTCGCTGTTCCCCCTGTTGCTGTTGGTGTTGACGCTCGTCAACCGGTCGGCGGCCGTGCGGGTTCACGAGGTGACGCCGCCGTTTCTCACGCCCGACGTCCAGCAGTTGGTGTGGGAGGCGGCGGTGACGAGTTCGGGGCGCCTCGGCGCGACGGTGCTGGCCATCGTCGTCCTCGGGTGGAGCGGAGCGAACGTCGCCGTCGGCTTTCTGACCGTCGTCGAACGCGTCGAGGGCGAGGACGACCGGTCGCACTCCGAGCAACTCCGCGGCGCCGTCGCCGTCCTCCTCTCTCTGGTTCTCGCGCTCTCTCTGATACTCTGCACGAGCGTCGTCTTCTCGCTGTTCCCGAACTCGCCGTTCGTCTCCGCCGCCGCCGTCGTGACGCTCCTCGGCGTCCTCACCGCCGCGTTCCTCCCGGCGTACTACGTCCCCGCGCGGCGGATAACCGAACCGACGGCGGCGCTTCCCGGCGCGTTCATCGCGGCGGTCGGATGGACGGCGCTCCTCGTCGTCGTCCACCTCTACGCCGTCAACGCCTCGCGGTACGCCATCTACGGCGTCATAAGCGGCATCATCATCATCCTCACGAGCCTGTACACCGCCTCGTTCGTCCTCTTCTTGGGCCTCATCGTCAACGAGACGCTCAGCGGCGAACTCGCCGCCGCCGACGCCGACGCCGACAGCGCGTTCGATACCGGATAACGAGATATCCGAGATACGGGGCTACAGCGCCTCTTTGTACGCTTCCAGCGTCTCCTCTACGTCCTCCTCGGTGTGGGCGTAGGAGACGAACTGCGACTCGAACTGGTTCGCCGTGAGGAAGACGCCCCGCTCTTTCATCTCCTGCCAGAAGATGCGCTCCCAGCGTTCGGTTTCCGCGTTCGCCACGTCCGCGCCGTTCTTCGGGCAGTAGCCGTAGCGCGGGCAGGACTCCCGTTGGACGCACCCGGCCTCGCACGCGTCCGTCAGGTCGTCCGGGCCCTCGCGCGTGAAGATCGTCTTGAACATCGAGTCCGTGCCGACGACGGTGTAGGAGGGGGCGTTGTCCTCCACGATGTCGGTCAGGCCGCGCCGGAGCGTCTCCGCGAGGTCGTTCACGTAGTCGTAGACGCCGTTCTCCGCGGCGTACGTCAGGTAGGCGTGCCCCGCGGCCATCGTCACCGGGTGCCCCGAGAAGGTCCCCGACTGGAACACGTCGCCGGAGGGCGAGAACCGCTCTACGACGTCCGCGCGCCCGCCGATGGCGCCGACGGGGAACCCGCCGCCGATTATCTTCCCGAACGTCGTCACGTCGGGCGTGACGCCGAACTTCCCCTGCGCGCACTGCAGGCCGCCGACGCGGAAGCCCGTGATGACCTCGTCGAATATCAGAAGCGACCCGTGCTCGTCGGTCACCTCGCGGAGGTGTTCGAGGTAGCCCTCGACGGGGTGGACGATGCCCATGTTTCCGAGGATGGGCTCCGTGAGGACGGCGGCGATGTCGTCGCCGTACTCCTCGAACACCTCGTCTACGGCTTCGGGGTCGTTGAACGGCACCGGAACGGTGTGCTCGGCGAACGACGCGGGGATGCCCTTCGTACTCGGAGCGGTGTCGCCGGGTTCGCCCTCCACGAGGGTGGACTCCTGCGCGCCGTGATAGCCGCCCTCCATGACGACTATCTTGTCGCGGCCGGTGTACCCGCGGGCGAGGCGAACCGCGGACACCGTCGCCTCGGTGCCGGAGTTGACGAAGCGAATCTTCTCGACGCTCGGGACGTGCCGCGCGACGAACTCGGCGTGTTCGACCTCTATCTCGGTCGGCGCGCCGTACATCGGGCCGTCGGAGGCGTACGACTGCACCGCCGAGCGAACCGGGTCGGGCATGTCGTGGCCGTACAGCAACGGCCCGTAACCCATCACGTAGTCGATGTAGCGGTTCCCGTCGGCGTCTACGACGTGCGCGCCGTCGCCGCGTTCGACGAAGAACGGGTACGGTCGCACCGCGCGAACCGATGAGTTCACCCCGCCGGGCATCACCGAAAGCGCCCGGTCGTACAGGTCGCGGGACTCGTCGTGATTCATAAGCGGCGGTTCGGCCGGTGGCAAAAAGAAGTGCGGGGTTCGGAAGTCGACCTCGCCCGACCGGGACGTGCCGGACCGGTCGCGACTAGCCGACCCCGTACCGCTAACCTCCGCTCCCTAACTGTCAATATACATATTATAAACGGCTACTATACAGTCGGACTCAAGTCTAACTGCCTCATGGCGGACAAACAAGACAGTAAGAACGTAACAAACCGGAGAAACTTCATGCGGGCGGCGGGCGCCGCGGCGGTCGGTGCCTCCGCACCGCTTCTCGACGCGGACATCATCCGCGGCGTCAGCGCCGAGTCGGTGCGGAAGGGCGCCGTCGATTGGACGACGGACGGTGCCGACGGCGACGCGTTCCCGCTGTCGGTGGCGAGCGGCGGACCCACCGACTCCGGGGCCATCCTCTGGACGAAGCTCTCGGAGGGCGCACACTCCGATTCCGACCCCGTGTACGTCCGCGTGGGCTCCGACGAGTCGTTCTCGGAGACGGTGTACGAGGGGAAGATCGCGGCGGACTCGGTCACCCCCGACCACGACCGAGTCGTGAAGGTGGACGTAGACGGCGAACTCCCGAGCGACAGTCACCTCTACTTCCAGTTCCACCACGCCGGCGCGAACAGCCAGGTCGGCCGCTGTCGCACGCTCCCCGCGCCGGACGCGAGTCCCGACAGCGTGCGTCTCGCCGTCGTCACCTGCCAGTCGTATCAGGACGGCTACTACCCGGCGTACGGCTACATCGCGGAGGAGGACGTGGACTACCTCGTCCACCTCGGCGACCAGATATACGAGTACGCCGGCGACTCCGAACTCGAAGGGCGCTCCGTCGAACTCCCGAGCGGTCGCGACGTGGTGTGGAACTTGGAGGACTACCGGCACCTCTGGCAGACGTACCGCGGCGACGAGTTCTTCCAGCGGGCGCTGGCGCGCCACACGTTCATCCCGACGTGGGACGACCACGAGATAATCAACAACCGCTACTGGGACTACGAGAACCAGAACCCGTGGACGGACGACCACCCCAAGAGCGACGACCCCGAGTTCCTGACGGAACTGTTCGAGGCCGGGATTCGGGCGTGGTGGGAGTACAACCCCGCGCGCGTCCAGTACGACCCCGACGCGGACTCGCTTCTCGACCAGTTCCACCTGTGGCGCAGCGTCCGCTTCGGCGACCTGCTCGAACTGCCGGTCACCGACGAACGCCTGTTCAGTTCGCTCCCGCCGGGCGGCGACGCCGCCGGACAGCGCCAGTGGGGGACGCCGCCGAACGCGCCGGAGGCCGACGACGGCGACCGGACGCGACTCGGCTTCGAGCAGCGGAAGTGGCTCCTCGACACGCTGAAATCCACCGACGCGACGTGGAAGGCGTGGACGAACGAAGTCGCGCTCTCGCCGTTGTGGCTGGCGTTCGACGATAACGCGCAGTTCGGCCGCAACTACGACGCGTGGGACGGCTACCAGCACGAACGGGAGGAGATTCTCGGCCAGTTGGCGCACTTCGGCGTGGACAACTTCGTCGCGTTCACGGGCGACATGCACACCTACATGGTGTCGAACCTGCTGAACGACTGGGAGAGCGTCGAGAACCGCACGCCCGTCGTCCCCGAGGAGGAGAAGGTGGGAGTGGAGCTGATGACGCCCGCCATCTCCAGCAACTCCGGCACCTCCGACTTCTGGAGCGTTGGCGAGGAGATCGCTAAGGAGGAGGGTTCCGAGTCGCTGACGAACGAGCGGATGACCGAAGTCGTCCTCGAAGAGAACCCCCACGTGGAGTTCTTCAACGCCAAGTACAACGGCTACTCCGTCGCGGAGTTCACCCCCGACCACTGCACGTGGACGACGTACGCCGTGGACGACTTGGTGGACGACGCCGACGCCGCCCGCGACGTCCTCCGGAAGTACCGCGTCCCCGAGGGGAACGTCGAACTGGAACAGCTCGAAGCGACCGACTCGCCCGAGGGCTTCTCCGAGAAGTAACGACGCGACTCGGGGCGACTCGGGGCGACTCGGGAGCGTGTTCCCCGGCGCGCTACCGGTCGCCCCCCAGCCACCGGACGACGGCCGCCGTCTCCTCTTTTTCGTCGCCCGTCTCGGGCGCGTACCGTTCGACCGCCAACAGTCCGACGGCGTCGTTCACCGCGTGTACCGCGACGAGGACGGGCAGCGACCGAAACCAGAGGTACAGGAGCGTCGTCAGAAGCGCCGGCTGGGCGATGCGGGCGACGGCGTGGCGGTCCCACGTCTCCCCGTGGTGACCGAGCGTGAACGCCGCGAACGAGACGAACCCCGCGAGGGGGTAGCTGCCGGTGAGAGCGAGTAATCGCTCGACTGCGTACCCGTGGAACGCGAACTCCTCCGTCGCGCCCGCGGTGAACGCGACGAACAGTCGCTCCGGAACCGACAGCGAGGCGAACGACCGAATCCCTTCCACGAGGCTCTCGCCGCCGTCGCCCACCCGCGCCCACACGGGGGCCATCAGGAGGTTCGCCCCGAGTATCGCCGCGAGTCCGACGGTCACGTCGAGGAGGAACTCAGGGGCCGACCCGACGCGCCACCCGACGGACGCGAGCGTCTTCCCTTCGAGGGCGACGACGACCACGAGGACGGCCGGGACGACCCACTTCCAGAGGTGGTCCCGGAGTTCGCCGCCGCCGGTCAACCCGAGCGCTTCCCTCGCGCGGTCCAGCAACTCGAAGCCGACGAGGGCGACGACGAGTCCCGCGAGGGTGACCGGCGAGGCGTCCATACTCGGAGTTCGAACGAACCCCCGGTCTTTGCTCTTTTCGTCTTTCCGGTTCGCCCAACGCCGCGTCGAACGACCGGGTGAAGACTCGCGGACCGCCCGGGCCCCCTCTCGTCGGTAGATTTAACAATTGACGTAGAGCGCTCTCTACCGTAAAACGAACTTTACGTGAGGTGCGCTTTACGCACGACGATGACTTCCACAGAAAGAGACGGGAGATGAAGAACGACCTACGAACGCGGCGTGAACGCGCGAGCATGAGTCAGGCCGACCTCGCGGAGGCGGTCGGCGTCAGCAGACAGACGATAAACGCCATCGAGCGCGGACGGTACGACCCGTCGCTCGAACTCGCGTTCAAACTCGCGGCCCACTTCGGGTGTCGCATCGAGGACGTGTTCGAACCGGAGTTCGCCGACGGCGGACGGCGCGAAGAGGACGACTGACCCCGTCCGGTGCGCTCGCCCGGTGCGGTCGCTCGCGGCGCACTCGCGCGAAGAAGGTGACCGCCGAACCGCGGAAGAACCGGACGCTCAGACGGCGTCTCGGCCGGTCTTACCCGTGCGGACCTGCACGGCGTCGTCGACGGGCATGATGAACACCTTGCCGTCGCCCGGTTCGCCCGTCCGGGCGGCGTCGGCGATGGCGTCCGCCACGGTTTCGGCGGGGATGTCGGCGACGACGCACTCTATCTTGACCTTCTGGTGGAGGTCGACGGTGTACTCCTCGCCGCGCCACTGGCCCTTCTTGGCCGGCTGAGAGCCTCGGCCGGAGACGTTCGTCACCGTCAGCGACGGCGCGCCGACTTCCGCGAGCGCTCGCTTCACGTCGCCCAGCCTGTCCGGCCGGACGACGGCCGTTACCAGTCGAATCTCTCCGTCGTTGGGTACGTCTTCGCTCATGGGTACTCCTCGCGCTCCGCTTCCGTGAACACACCGCCGTCCGCGCGGACGCCGGCGTCCGATTCGGGGCGACCGAACTCGGGGCAGGTGTCTACGCCGTGCTCCGAGGTGTCGAGTCCCTCGCGCTCGTGTTCGCGCGTGACGCGCGCCTGTCCCGTCGCGCGGAAGACGCCGAAGACGGCCGCCGTCGCGGCGAACGTCCAGACGCCGATGACCGCGACGCCGACTATCTGCGGGACGGCCGCGCCGACGACCGAGGCGCTTCCGGACCAGACGCCCGTCGCGAAGACGGGGTACAGGAGCGCGCCCAGCACGCCCGCGGAGCCGTGAACCGGGAACACCGCGCAGACGTCGTCTATCTTCAGGCGCTTCTCGACGAACGAGAAGACGAGGGGCAGTTGGACGCCGCAGAGGAGGCCGACGACTATCGCGCCGGGCCAGACGATGGCGTCCGCGATGGACGTGACGCCGACGAGGCCGGCGAGCAGGCCGTTGGCGACGTACAGCGTGTCGACCTTTCCGGTCCGGTACACGGCCATGCCCGCCGCGCCGATTGCGCCCGCGGCCATGCCGAGGGTCGTCACGAGGGCGACGCGCCCGACGTAGGTGAACGCGCCGAGGGTCACCTCGCCGCTCTCGGTGAGGGCGAGGGGGGAGGCGGCGGTGCCGACGTTGAATCCGTACCAGCCGAACGCGAGGATCAGGGTGCCGAGGACGGCGAACGTCATCGAGTGACCGGGGATGACGTTCGCGCTCCCGTCGGCGTTGTAGCGGTCCATCCGCGGCCCGATTACCCACGCGGCGGTCAGGCCGGCGACGCCGCCCATCCCGTGGACTATCACGCCGCCCGCGAAGTCGTGAAAGCCCATCGCGCCGAGGAAGCCGCCGGCCCACGTGAAGCCGACGACGACGGGGTAGATGACCCCCGCCAAGAGGACGGTGTAGGCGACGTACGCGCGGAGTCTCGCGCGCCCGGCCACCGCGCCGGAGACGATGGTGGCGGCGGTCATCGCGAACACCGCGCCGAACAGCCAATCGACCCACGCCGACGTGGCTTCCGGCGCGTACAGGTCCGCGAACGCCCCGCCTACCGAGACGGACCCTCCGCCAGTCAGACCGCCGACGATAGTCGAGGCGGCGGCCCCGAGGAGGAAGTAGACGACGACGCCGACGCTCCACGTCAGCAGGTTCTTCGTCAACTGGTTCGCGACGTTCTTCGAGCGGACTTGGCCCGCCTCCAGCATCGCGAACCCCGCGTGCATGAAGAAGATGAGGAACGTGACCGTCAGCACCCACACGAGGTTCACGCCCTCCACCACCGCCGCGAGGTCGGTTTGGAGGGGAATCAACGCGCGATACCTCCGTCGAACTTCGTCGGTTCGGGTTTGGTTGGACGGTTGTACATTATTCTGGCGTATTCTCCGTCGTTCGTATCGGGGTTCACGGAAGTATCTGTGCTCACGATATCTTATAACGGTTAGTGTTGACAAACGTGTTTTTCGAAGCCGTATAATCGACGCTCGTCCGATATAAATGCGTGTACAAGAAATATAAGGTCGTACTTCGACCAGTTGCTGGACAAATGTTGCCAGACTTTTCGACGTACGTCCTCCCGGGAATCGGACAACGAGGCTCGTCCGAAATCGGCCGAGCGTCCGGCGTGCGCGCGAGACTCGGTTCGCCGGAACCCCGGAAACGCCGGACTTACAGGCGAGCGGCGACGTCCTCGGCGAAGTACGTGACGATGAGGTCCGCGCCCGCGCGCTTCATCGACACCAGCGACTCGTAAGCCGTCTCCTCTAAGTCGACCCACCCTTTCTCGGCGGCGGCGTGGAGCATCGCGTACTCGCCGGAGACGTTGTACGCCGCCACCGGGTGGTCGAACTCCTCGCGGACGGCCCGGACGATGTCGAGGTACGCGAGGGCGGGTTTCACCATCAGCACGTCCGCGCCCTGTTCGACGTCGAGTCGGACCTCCCGGAGTGCCTCGCGGGCGTTCGCAGGGTCCATCTGGTAGTGCCGCCGGTCGCCGAACGCCGGCGCGCCGTCGGCGGCGTCGCGGAACGGGCCGTAGAACGCGCTCTCGTACTTGGCGGCGTAGGACATGATGGGGACGCTCTCGAACCCGGCGTCGTCGAGTCCCTCCCGAATCGCGCCGACCATGCCGTCGGTCATCGAACTCGGCGCGACCATGTCCGCGCCCGCCTCGGCGTGCGAGACGGCTATCTTCGAGAGGAGGTCGAGCGTCTCGTCGTTGCGAACGGTGAGGTTCGGATCCTCGCGGGCGTGGTCCTCCAGAACCCCGCAGTGGCCGTGACTGGTGTACTCGCAGAGGCAGACGTCGGTGATGACGTAGGCGTCCGTCTCGGCGGTGATGCGTCGCGTCGCCTCCTGCACGACGCCGTCCTCCGCCCACGCGCGCGTCCCGCGTTCGTCCTTCGACTCGGGGATGCCGAACAGCATGACCGCCTCGACGCCCGTCTCCAGCACCTCCCTCACGCGCGCGACGGCCTCCGAGAGCGGAACCCGTTCGTGGCCGGGCATCGTCTCGATGGGGACGCGTTCGTCCGCCGTCGCGTCCACGAAGACGGGCGCGACGAGGTCCGTCGCCTCCAGTCGCGTCTCGCTGACGAGGGGTCGCACGCCGTCCGTGCGGAGTCTGCGCGGTCGGTCGCTGAGATTCATTACCGGTGGTTCGGTCCGACCGGGAAAAACCACATCGCTCTCGGTGCTGCGGCCGTCGGCCGGTTCTCACGCGGTGCGGCGAGCGAAAAGCGTTTGCCGACGACGGGGATAGTCGAAGTCGATGGACGCCCTGCCGGTACAAGTCGCGCAGATGCCCGCCGAACTGCAGGCGCTTTTGAACTCCCGGTGGGCCTACGTGGCGCTGTTCTGCGTCTTCGTCTTAGAGGGCGCGATGCTGATGTACTTCATGCCGAGCGAACTCGTCGTCCCTGCGGCGCTCGTTCTCCTCGGCGTCGACCAACTCGTCGGCGTCATCGCCGTCGCCGTCCTCGGAGCGACTCTCGGACAGTACGTCCTGTTCAAAGTCGCCCAACGCGGCGGCCGGGAGTACCTCCTCTCGAAGCGGTGGTTCAAGGTGAGCGAGGAGAAACTCGACCGGTTCGACGGCTGGTTCGACCGCTGGGGCCCGATAGTCGTCCCGGTGACCAACACCCTCCTGTTCACGCGCGGGATGATAACCGTCCCCGCCGGGTTCTCCGAGATGGACGACAAGAAGTTCGTCGTCCTCTCCGCGATAGGGACGCTCTCGTTCGAGTCGATTCTCGCGGCGCTCTACGTCTACTTCAACACGATGCTGTGAGGGTGACGCGGCGGGTCGGTGGGGTCGGGTCGGCTTCCTTCGGTATCGAGCGAGAGTCGTGAGACGAAGCTCACTCGGAGCGCTCGACGTCTACTCGACACCGATCGCGTCTCGTGAGACGAAGCTCACTCGGAGCGCTCGATGTCGATCTGCTCTCTCAGGGCGGCGAGTTCTTCTGAGTCGGCGAGTTCCTCCACTCGCTCTCGGAAGTGCCGCTCGCAGAGACCCACCTTTATTCCGTCTTTCTCGGCGGCGTACGCGGCCTCGCGGTCGCAGTCGTGGCACTTCATACGTGACCTTGGCTCTTCACCCGGTTTAACTCTACGCTCCCGGTTATCGGCGACGAGAGCGGTCGTCAGACGCCCGGCACGCGCGCGGCGAACGCCTCGAACGCGTCCCGCGGCGGCCCGGCGACGCCCAGCGTCTTCGTGTGCGCGTCGCTCCCGCCGGTGGCGAGGAGGCCGTTCCGCGCGACGTACTCGCCGAGGAGCGCCCTATCCTCTCGCTCCTTACTCGCCCCGCCGTAGGGGTAGAACCGCTCGACGGCGTCGAGTTCGGACGTGAGCTCCAGCGCCGACTCGGGGTCGGGGTACCGGAACGGGTGCGCGAGTCCGACGACGGCGCACGACTCCCGCAAGGCGGCGACGCCCGCCTCGAAGTCGGGGACCCACCGCGCGACGTAACACGGCCCGTCGTCGCCGATGAGGTGGTCGAACGCGCCCTGATAGTCGTACGGCGCGTCGCTCTCCTCGATGGCCCGCGCGACGTCCGGCCGACCGATTCCCTCGCGCAGTTCCACGTCGAGGGAGACGCCGAGGTGCGACTCCACCCGTTCGACGATTCGCCGCCCGCGGTCCTTCCGGTCGGCTTGGATCCGCTCCGTCAGGTCGCGTATCGCGGGGACGTCCTCGACGCCGTACCCGAGGAGGTCGACTCGCTGGTCGCCCGCGTCCGCGCGGAGTTCGATGCCGCGGACGACGGTCACCCCGTCGAGGGTCGTCACGGGCGCGTCGAGTTCCGGGTGCACCCTGTCGTGGTCGGTGACGGCCACCACGGGGACGCCGCCCTCCCGCGCCGCCGCCGGGAGTTCCGAGACGGTGAGCGTCCCGTCGGAGGCCGTCGTGTGGAGGTGCAGGTCTGCGACCGGCGTCGCGCCGTCGAACTCGCCGTTGCGGTCCCGTATCACGGTTCTTGCTCCGCCCGGCGGCGGCAAATCGCTTGCGTCTGTGCCCCCTCTCCACGTGCATTAATGTTCATTAAGGAATACAAGGAGACTTATCACCATCATGGAAAACCATTATAGTTCTTCCCCGGATTCGTCCGGGTGTAATGCGCCTGAACGGAACCGGCGATCTGATCGACGCCCACGAGTATCCCGCGACCACCGAAGAACTCGTCGAACAGTACGGCGAGCGCACCATCGAACTCCCGAACGGGTCCGAGACGCTCGCGGAGGTACTCGAACGCGCGGGTTCGGAGACCTACACCTGCGCGGACGACGCGCGGAACGCGGTGTTCTGCGGTCTCGGTCACGAGGCTATCGGTCGCCGGTACTACAGCGACCGAGACGTCTACACGCTCGGTGAGGACGGTCCCCAGCAGGTGTCCTTCTAAAACGGCAGTTCGAGGGGTACTCGCCCCTTCGTGTAGCCGTCCACGCGGCCGTCGGGCCGCGTCCGAAACACGACCGCCGGACGGTGGTGAACCTCCGGTTTCTCGCTTTTGACGGCCATCCAGTCGTCGTCCGGGAACGACGAGCAGTCCACGAACAGGACGACGCCGCCGCCGTGTTCCTGCAGTTGTCCGACCGACTTCGTCTCGGCCGTGTCGCGGACGGCGGCGACGCCGGTGCCCGCGCTTCGGCGGTTCGGCGGCAACGGCCGCGTCACCTCGACGAGGGTGCCCTCGCCGTCCTTCTCGACCCGGTAGTCGATGGCGTGGCCGGTCGAGACCGGAATCTCCGGTTCGAGGTCGTACCCGGCGTCGTGGAGCACCTTCGCCGCGTTGAACTCGCCCATGGCGGCCGTCATCCGCGTGAGGTCCAGGTACTCGGAGGTGCCGAGTTTCCCGGCCATCACCTCCCGGTCGTCGTCTAGGACGCCCGTCCGGAGGAACGACTCGAAGTATTCGAGGGCCTCCTCGGCCGTCGCGTCGGGGAACCCGGCGGCGTGCTCTTGGAAGAACGTCCGCGTCGTCTCCCGGCCGTCCTTCGAGAGGAAGACGGGCAGGAAGTACCACGAGAGGTGCGGGTACGGTTCGAGCCACGGCGACTCCTCGTGGAGTTGCGCCGTCAGTTCCTTCGTCGCCCACCGCGAGACGCCGTGCGGTACCTCGGCGAAGCCGTACTTCTCGGTCTTCCACAACGCCTGCGGCGTCTCCGTGTTTCCGAGCCAGTACGCCTCGTCGTCGTTCCACAGAAAGAGCGCCACGTCGCTGTTCTCCATCTCGAATCGGTGCCCCTCGAACGCGGAGGGGGGTTTGAACCACGGCGAGTTCATCGTCGCGCCGAGGTTTCGGTCGAGATCGTCGTAGACGTCCCGACGGACCCGCGATTGGGTCCATCGGCCGGGCGCGTGCCGGAAGCGAAGCGGGCGTGCCACACCTCCTATACGCGGTCGGCGGGTTTATCCGTTCCGCGTCCGCCGCGTAATCTTCGCCGATAATTATATATGATCTCGATTACCAAAGGTATGTTGTACCATGTCAATGGGGGCATACGACGAAGACGAACACGAGCGCCGTGAGCGAAAGAACGGGTCGGTCGACGCGGGGTTCGACGACGAACGCACCGTCTACCACGGGAAGGTAGAGTACGACTCGGGGGACTCCGCGGAGGCCCTCTTAGATCAGTTCCGCAAGATGAAGGACGAGTGAGCGCTCTTTTCCCCTCACGCGATTCGTAGCGACGCCGCCGCCGCCGCGGAGACGACGGAGACGGCGACGACGTGCCCGCCGACCGCGAGGAGCAACGCCGGTCGGTCGGCGACGAACGGCAGGACGGCCAGTTGCGAGAGGCCGAACAGGACGTTCCACGCGTCCACGCGGCGCAACGCCGCTGCCGTCTCCTCGTCGAACGCGTACTTCCGGGACCGCCACGCGGCGACGACGGCGGCCCACCACGAGGTGCCGATGCGGTAACAGAGGTCCCACAGCACCAGGAGCATCAGGTAGACGGCGACGACGGGCGGTTCCGGCCCGAACAGCGATTCGACGAGGGGGGTCGCCGCCCGCCGCGGTTCGAAGACGAACAGGTGCGTCACGAGGGCGACGAACGCGAGGACGCCGAGGACGACTTCGATGCTCGACCCGAACAGCATCCGCCCATAGGCGTCCGGTAGGTCGAGGCGACGCGTCGTCCGGCCCATCCGGAGCATCACGACGCTTCCGACGGCGGCGACGGCCACCGCGACGGTGCCCGGCAGGACGGCGTTCCAGAGGTCGTACACCCACGCGAACGCCACCACCCCGACCTCGAAGATGCCCAACTGGATGGCTATCGCCTGCCCGTCGGTGAGGCGGACGCCCGGAAGCGCGCCGACGATGCTCTCGTACACCCACGCCTCGCCGTACTCCGTCTGCGCGGCGGGTCGGTCCTCCGGGGACCCCTCGTCCATCTACCGGTCCACCGCGTTCGACCCCGAGTCGGCGGCCGTCCCTTCGTCGGCGTCCTCGCCGAACGGCGGCGCGATGTCGGGGTTCTCCCCGTCCCCCTCGTCCGCGCCCGCTTCGTCCCCCGCGTCGGCCGGCGGTCCGAGGGCGTTCTCCACCGCCTCGTCGAACGGCGTGAGATCGACCGAGACATGCTCTCTGATGCTGTCGTCGTGGACGACAACTTCGTTCTTCAGGCCCTCGATGAGGGGCCGCGCCACGGAGGGGGAGATGTCCGTCACCAGCCCGACCCAGTACGACGAGAGGCCGGGCGACAGCACCGGAATCTCGATTAGCCGGGGGCGGCGGCCGAGGTGTTCGCCGACGCGTTCGAGCATCTCGCCGTACGTCAGCACGTCCGGGCCGCCGATCTCGTACGTCTCGCCCGCCGTCTCGGGTGCGTCGAGGACGCCGACGAGGTACGCCACCACGTCGGAGATGGCGATCGGTTGGCACGGCGTCGCCACCCACCGCGGCGTCAGCATCACCGGCAGGCGGGCGGCCAGTTGCCGGACCGTCTCGAACCCGGCACTCCCGTCGCCGATGACGATGGCCGCCCGGAGCGTCGTCAACTCGTAGTCGCCCTCGTCGAGGATGTGCTCCACCTCCCGGCGCGAACGGAGGTGCGGCGAGAGCCTGTCGCGTTCCTCGCCGAGTCCGCCGAGGTAGAGTACTCGCTCCACCCCGGCGTCGGACGCCGCCCGCGAGAAGTTCCGCGCACCGAGTCTGTCCTGCCGTTCGAAGTCCTCGCCGGACGCCATCGAGTGGACGAGGTAGTACGCGGCGTCCACGTCGAGCGCAGACTCGAACGTGCCCGCTTCGAGGACGTCGCCCTCGACGATTCGAACGTCCTCGGGGCCGTCGTAGTGGTCGGCGTCGCGGGTGAGAACGGTCACGTCGTGGCCGGCGTCGAGGAGGGCGGGGACGAGGTTGCTTCCGACGAACCCCGTCGCTCCCGTGACGAGTACGCGCATGGCTCTGGATGCGGCTCCGACGCTGTTAACGCTTCCCGCCGCGCGTCTCGCCGCTCTCCCCGCCGTCGTCCCCCGCGCCGCCTCCTCACTCCCGAACGGCGTCCCACCCGGGCGTCTCCGGCGCGCCGAAGGCCTCCTCCGCGCCGACGGGCGCGTCCGTCGCCTCCGATCCGAGTTCGCCCGCCGCGTCCGTCCACTCCTCGACGGCGTCGCTCACCCACGACTCGGTCTCCAAAACCTCCGCTCGGGTTCGCTCGGCGCGTTCCTCGTTCACCTCGACCGACCCCGGGCGCGACCCGGCGGCGACGCCGACGAACTCCGCGCGGTCCTCGGCCGTCAGGTCGCCTCGGCGCATCCGTTCGACCGCGCCGCCGAGGCGACTCGGGTCGGGGTGGGCGAACACCTTCGACCCGACCGCCTGCGGGCCGAGGAGCAGTCCGCGTTGCCCCTCCGGGGCCTCGTCGTCCAGCAGTCTCTCGCCGCCGAACGCGGACTCGACGCGTTCGCACTCCGTCTCCTGTTCGAGGGCGAGGTTGTGACCGGGGTACTCGGCGCACTCGGCGGGGTACTCGTCGTCGCCGTGGATGCGGCACTGGAGCGTCTCCGGGTCGAGGAAGACGCAGGACCGGAGCCACCGCCGCGAGTGACCGAACGGCGCGACCGGTTTCGGCGGCTTCCTGAGGCCGACGAAGAACGCCGGGCGGCCGCCGATGGCGGCGACGTCCACGCCGTCTATCTCGACGCCCTCCCCCGCCCGTTCCTCGGAGGCGGCCCACATCCGGGGGACCATCGCGTCGCCGACGCCGCGTTCGACGAACGCGACCACCTCGTCGCGCGTCAGGGGGACGAGGTTGTACACGTCGTCTAACGGTTCCCGCGGCCCGCGCCGCCCGCCGCCGTCATCGGGCGCTAGCGGTCGCCAGTCGAGGCAGCATCCGGCGCACCCTTCGCAGTCAACGCGCATACCGACGAACTATGCCACGCACTCGCATGAATCACTCGGCGCGACGGTGGACGTTTACGTCTCGGGTGCCTCGGGTCGGCCATGACGACGGAACCGTGCGACGGGTGCGGCAAACCGGTCCGCATCGCCGGCGGCATCGGCGACTTCTGGAGTTTCGAGACCAGTTCGACCGGCGGCATCACCCTCGAACTCGACGACGGCGGGGAGTTCTTCCTCTGTTACGACTGCATCGACCGGTTGCCGGACGACAGAGTCGCGACGAGCGACGACGTGAGTTCGCTGTGAGGCCTCCGACTCCCGCATCTTCGACTCCCGGTCGGACGCCGGCCCTCTCACCTCCCGCCCACCCGTCGCTCCGACGGAGTACCAGTAATTCGGTACGTTCTCGGAACCCGGCCGATGATGCGCTTATCCGTCTCTGAAATCTATCTTCGCCAATGAGTGAATTCGAGGGGAGGCCCGGTATCGGTCTCCGGCCGGAGGCGGAGGGCGGCGAGACGCTGCAATTCCGGACGCTCGCGGACGGTGACGACGTCGGCGCGGGTCAGCGAGATACCCGGTCCGGGGCGAGAACGGGACGGACGTTCTACTTAACTCTCCCGAGGACGGAGTGATACCGTGAGTAAACCGAACGGGGACCCGATAGATATTCTCCTCGTCGAGGACAACCCCGGCGACGTTCGTCTCACCCAAGAGGCGTTCAAGGAGGGTCAGATACGCAACGACCTGCACGTCGTCCGGGACGGCGAAGCCGCCTTGGACTACCTGTACCAACGCGGCGAGTACGAGGACGCCCCGCGTCCGAACCTCATCCTGTTGGACCTGAACCTGCCGAAGGTCAGCGGGATGGAGGTCCTCGACGAAATCAAGGACGATAAGTCCCTGCGTCGCATCCCCACCATCATCCTGACGGGGTCGAAGGCCGAAGAAGACATAATACGGGGCTACGAACTGCAGTCGAACGCGTACCTCACCAAACCGGTCGACCCGGACCAGTTCATCGGACTCGTCCGGTCGTTCGAGGAGTTCTGGTTCACACTCGTTCAGCTTCCCCCATCACGAGAGAACAAATGACGGACGAGACGACGCTCACTATCCTCCTGATAGAGGACAACCCCGGCGACGCACGGTACATCCGCGAGATACTCCGCGAGGCGACCGAACTCTCGGAGCGGACGGCGGACGCGGACACGGGTACCGGCGGCAGCGTCGGTGCCGAACAGATAACGCGCGAACGCGTCGAACGCGTCGAACCGACGGTGATACGCGAGTCGCGCCTCGAACCGGGCGTAGAACGGCTTCGTAGCGATCACCCGGACGTCGTCCTCCTCGATTTGGACCTGCCGGACAGCACCGGCCTCGACACGCTCTCGACGATGCTCGACCAGGCAGAGGAGACGCCGGTCGTCGTCCTCACAGGCCTCCGCGACCGACAGACGGGGATGGAGGCGCTCCGCCGAGGGGCCGACGAGTACCTCGTCAAAGACGAGATTAACGCGGACATCCTGACCCGCTCTATCTTCCACACCATGGAGCGGAACGAACAGGAGCGACAACTCAGACAACAGCGCGAACAACTCGCCGCGCTGAACCAACTGAACAGCGTCGTTCAGGACATCACGGCGGCTGTCCTTCGGCAGTCCTCCCGCGAGGAGATAGAGCGGTTGGTGTGCGAACGGCTGGCCGAAACCGAGTCGTACCTGTTCGCGTGGGTGGGCGGCGTGGAACGCGGGAACCCCGAGGTGAACGTGCGGGCCGAGGCCGGAACCGACGGCTACCTCGACGAGATCGACGTCACCTACGACGACAGCGACACCGGGAAGGGCCCCGCCGGGAAAGCCATCCAGACGAAGGAGGTGCAGGTGGCCAACGACATCCCCGACAACCCCGACTTCGAACCGTGGCAGGAACACGCCGAGAAGTACGGCATCCAGTCGTCGGCGGCGATACCCGTCGTCCACGAGGGCATCCTCTACGGCGTGTTGAACGTCTACTCGGCGCGGCCGGACGCCTTCGGCGGGGAGGAACGGGAGGTCATCGGAACGCTCGGGAACATCGTCGGCCACGCCATCGCCGCCATCGAACGGAAGGAGGCGCTCATAAGCGACAACGTCGTCGAGATAGAGTTCGAGATTCGGAACATCTTCGACTCCCTCGGCGGCGGGTCCGGGGCGGGGACGATAACGCTCGACCGGACGATTCGCGTCGACGAGGACCACTTCCTCACGTACGGCTCGGCCGACGAGGAGGGCCGCGAGACGCTGCAGAAGGTCGTCGAGGCGCTTCCGTCGTGGGACTCCGTCTCGGAGGTGGGCGAACGCGACGGCATGACGCGCTTCTCGGTCAGACTCACCGACCCGCCGGTGGTGACGTTGGTCGCCTCGCAGGGCGGCCGCGTCCGCGAGGCGAAAATCGAGGACGGCGACTACCGGGTGGTCGTCCACCTGCCGCAGAGCGCCGACGTGCGCCGCGTCGTGGACGGCGTCCAGGAGGCGTACCCCGACGCGAGGGTCATCGCCCAGCGACACACCACGCGGGCCGAACACTCGGACGGGGCGGCGAACCCCCTCGACCACCTCACGGAACGCCAGCGATCGGTGCTGGAGTCCGCCTTCTACGGCGGGTTCTTCGAGTGGCCGCGGGAGAGTTCCGGCAAGGAGATCGCCGAGACGCTCGGCATCTCCGCGCCGACGTTCACCCAACATATGCGCGCCGCCGAGCAGAAGATAATGTCCTCGCTGCTGGGCGAGTGACGCGACGGGCGTAGTCGCGAGACGCTGGCTGACTGCTTCTCGACGTGATTTCGGAACCCCCCGCGAGACGAACGTCCGTCGGTCGATTCCGATGGAAGGTTTTTACCTCGGCGCGAAGCAGGGACGGACGTGGATCCCTCGCGCATCCTCCCTTCGTTCCCGGCCCCCAGTTACCGCGGAACCCAAGAGCAAGCCCTCCGCGACGTCCGCGACGCGTTCGCCGCCGGAAACGACGTCGTGTTGGTGCGCGCGCCGACGGGGAGCGGAAAGTCCCTCCTCGCGCGTTCCATCGCGGGCGCGGCCCGGACCGTAGAGGAGGCGAAGCCCGCGGAGGCGACGAACGCGTACTACACGACGCCGCAGGTGTCGCAACTCGACGACGTGGCCGAAGACGAACTCCTCTCGGACCTGCAGGTCATCCGCGGGAAGCGCAACTACACCTGCATCATCAACGGCGAGGAGGACACGCCCGTGGACCGCGCGCCCTGCGCCCGACAGAAGGGGTTCGACTGCACCGTCCGCCACCGGTGTCCGTACTTCTCGGACCGCGCCATCGCCTCGAACCGACAGATCGCGGCGATGACGCTCGCGTACTTCATGCAGACCGCCGGGTCGGACGTGTTCCGAAAGCGCGACGTGGTGGTGATAGACGAGGCGCACGGACTCGCCGAGTGGGCGGAGATGTACGCCACCATCGACCTGAACCCGCGCACCGTCCCCGTCTGGGACGACATCGGCGTTCCCGACGTGAACGCGGCCGACGACCCCGTAGAGCGGACCGTTCGGTTCGCCGAGGCCCTGACGGGCGTCTGCAAGCGCGCGAAGGACGAACTCCTCACGAAACCCGAGTTGACGCCCGACGAGGCGGCCCGCCGCGATCGGTTGCAGGAACTCCGCTCCGAGTTGAAGTGGTTCGTCGAGGACTACAGAAACCCCGAGAGCGCGACGACGTGGGTGGTCGACCAACCCGACGGCGAGGGGATGCAGATCAAACCGCTGGACCCCGAGCGATACCTCCACCACACCGTCTGGGACCGCGGCAACAAGTTCGCCCTGCTCTCTGCGACCATCCTCAACAAGGAGGCGTTCTGCCGCGGCGTCGGCCTGAACCCCGACGACGTGGCTCTCGTGGACGTCGAGCACACGTTCCCCGTGGAGAACCGACCGCTGTACGACGTGACGCGGGGGAAGATGACGTACGAACACCGCGACGAGACGCTCCCGAAGGTGGCGCGCGTCCTCGTGCGACTGATGGCGCACCACCGCGAGGAGAAGGGACTCGTCCACTGCCACTCCTACGCCATCCAGTCGGAACTGAAGCGCCGCCTCGCCCGGTTGGGGCTCGGAAACCGAATCCGCGCCCACGACAGGCAGAACCGCGACGCCGAACTGGAGTCGTGGAAGGCGACGGACGACCCCGACGTGTTCCTCTCGGTGAAGATGGAGGAGGCGTTGGACCTGAAGGGCGACCTGTGTCGCTGGCAGGTCATCTGCAAAGCGCCGTACCTCAACACGAACGACTCGCGCGTCGCGCGCCGCCTCGAAGACGGCCAGTGGCCGTGGTACCGCCGCGCCGCCCTCCGAACCGTCATCCAAGCGTGCGGGCGCGTCGTCCGCGCGCCCGACGACTACGGCGCGACGTACCTCGCGGATTCGAGCCTGCTGGACCTGTTCGAGCGAACCCGCTCGGACATGCCGGCGTGGTTCCGCGAACAGGTGGACCGCACGACGACGCCCGACCTTCCGGAGTTCGACCCCGAGGCGGCGGGCGGACGGGCGGGTACCGGGTCCGGCGGGATATCGCGTGGGGGGACCGCGACTTCGGCGCGGAACGGTCGCTCCGGCGGCGGTTCGAGTGCGAGTCGCTCCGCGGGGTCGAACACCGATGGTTCTCGCACCGACGCGGAGTCGACGGGCGACTCCGACGACGGTCGCTCCAAACACCCCCTCTCGGACGTGTGGGGCGACGGCTAGTAGAACAGGTAACTCGCACCGGCGATGAACATCGATCCGACCATCAGGAAGGTCAACACGAGGGCCATCAGTTGCTGTCTGTCCATAGGGTTTCCCGACCGTCAGGGGGTTTCAACTCTTCGCCCCGATTCTCGCTCCCGAGACTGGCAACTATTACACCGACCGCAACGATGCTTCGCCGTATAGTTAATGAACATCCATTGGTTTGGACGATCGTACTGAAATACTTCGAACCACTCCCCGAAAATTCACCTTGTGTCCGTACTCTACTCGTGGTCTGGCAGGTGTTCTCACGAAATAGTTAACACCATCGGTTCTGTTTGTACGATCGTACTCGGCCATGCACACACACGCCCTCACCACGGCGATGACGCTGTACCGGAGCGGGACGCTCTCGCTCTCCGAGGCGGCCGCCCGCGCGGGACGGTCCGAAGCGGAACTCCTCGCCGCGCTCAAGCAACACGGCATCCCCGTGCGAGAGGAATCCGGAACCGAGGTACGGTCCGGGACGGGCACCAAAGTCGGCGCCGACTGATTCGACCGTAAAATCCTATTCTTCGTCCGTTTCGACCGCGTCAGGCGGGAGTATGTGCAGTCCGGCGCGACTCTTCAGCACCGGCACCGTCGCCCCGTCGGGGTCGAAGTACGACGGCCGGGCGATGGTCTTCGACTCGTACGTCTCGGGGTCCAACACCTGCACGGAGTGTTCGTCCTCGACGGTGACGACGGTGGTTTCCTCGGCGTCGTCGGCGGTTCCGAGCGTCCGCGCGTCGGGCGTCTCGCCCTCCTCGAACCGGGCTTCGTACTCCTCGCCGGTGTCGAGGCGGACGCCCTTCAGGTTCCCTCGGACGCTGCGGACCAACACGGGCCCGCCGTCGTCGTCGTCCGGGTCGATGACTTCCCCGGGCGTGAACTTCGGCAGGCGCACGGCGTAGGTGACGCGGTACACCTCGTTGCCGTCGCCGTCCTCGGTGACGAGCGTCGGGTACTCCTCGAAACTCCCGCCGAGTTCGCGGACGATGCGCTTCGAGACGCCGCGGCCCATCTGGTTCGTCGATATCTTGATGTCCGGCCCCTCGGGCGTCTGGTTTATCTCCGAGATGAACGCGTCCCTGTCGCCCTTCTCCTCGCGGGCGGCGATGTACGTCTCGGCTATCTCGGTGGCCCGCGCCTGTTCCTCCTTCGTCGGCGTGCGGTCGTTCGCGCGCACTTGGACGGTGCTGGAGTAGTATCCGCCGGCGATTCGGCCGCACCGCTGGCACGTCTCGCGGGAGATGCGCACGGGAACCGTCACGTCCTCTTCGACGTACGTGCCGCGGACGACGCCGGAGAACGTGCAGTGGATGCGGATGCTGTTCTCGTCGACCTGTTCGGCCTCGATTCCCCAACGCACGTCCTCGGCTTTGAGGTGGACGCCCAGCGATTCGCTCACCTCCTCGATGGCGATGTCGGTGTAGTCGCGCGCGCCGACGTCCACCCACCGATTGCCGCGGTGGACCGCACCGCACTGCGAGCAGACGCGAACCTGAATCTCGTCGGGCGCGTCCACCAAGTCGAAGTCCTCGAAGTAGCACTCGTCGCAGAGCACCTCGTCTCGCTCCCGGGGCATCCCGGGGAGCGGTTCCGCTCGCTCCGGAACCGGGTCGCCGCAGCGCGGACAGAAGTCGCCAGAACTCATTCGTACGGGGTAAGCCGCGAGGACTTTTAAGATGCACGACAGGCGCGTCAGCCGTCGTTCGGCGGCATTCCGCGGGGAGTCCGCCTCCCGCCCCGCGGCGTCACCGCGTCAGCGACGGCCCCGGGACGGACTCGGACGCGGCCTCGCGCCACGAGTGTTCGGGTTCCCAGCCGAGGTACTCCGCCGCCTTCGCCGTCGAGAGCGCCGACTCCTCGCCGTCCACCGCACAGTCGTCGGGGAGTCCGCCGAAGAACTCCTCGACAACCTCGGCGGTGGGACGGCCGAGGTAGTTGTCCGCGGCGGCGGCGTGGAACGCCTCGTGGCCGGAGACGTCGGCGTCCAAGGCGGCGGCGACGATGCCCGCCACGTCGCGCACGTCCACGTAACTCCAGAAGTTGCCCGCGCCGCCTGACAGGTCGCCAGATTCGGCCACGTCGCGGCAGTTGTACTCGCCGGGGTACTGAATCCACGAGGGTCGAATCGAGGCCACGGGGACGCCGTACCGCCGCGTCACCGTCTTCGCCACCTCCTCGCCCGCGACTTTCGACGCGCCGTAGGGGTCCTCGGGGCGCAGTGGGTGGGCCTCCGTGATTGGCAGTTCCTCGGGGAGCGTCTTCTCCTCGGCGAAGGCGAACCCGTAGGCCGATTCGCTGGAGGCCCAGACGACGCGCGCGTCGGCTCGCCCCGCGCCGATGAGGACGTTGTAGGCGGCCAGCGTGTTCGTCTCGAAGACGCGTCCCCCCGCGTGCCGCGTCGGCGACGGGAGGGCCGCCCAGTGGACCACCGCGTCGGGGTCCAGTTCCCCGAGGAGGTCCAACGCCTCGCCCCTCTCGGTCAGGTCCGCCGCGCGGAAGTCGACGTTCTCGCGGGCGTCCGCCTCGAACCCCGGGTGGTCGATATCGACGCAGACCACCTCGTACTCGTCGGCGAGGGCGTCCGCTATCCAGCGACCGGACCGACCGCTCGCGCCGGTGACGATGACTGTTTCCATGCGGGCGAGAACGCGACTGTCCGCCATAATTCCCCTCCCTCCAACAGCGTTTATAACTCTGAGCGCGAAGAGACTGTATGGAATGGAAACGGGACTGGGGACTGCGTGGGCGCATGGCGTTCACGATGTTCCTGCTCTTCGCCCTGTACATCGTCTTCGTGGCGGTGCTACTGCGAACGGGTTACGCAGTCGCCCTCCCCTTCGTCGTGTTGTTCCTCGGCGCGCAGTTCTTCTTCAGCGACAAGCTCGCGCTCTACAGCATGGGCGCGAAGGAGGTGTCCGAAGAGGAGTACCCCGAGTTGCACGCGACCATCTCGCGCCTCTGCCAGCAGGCGGACCTGCCGAAACCGAAGGTGGCGGTCGCAGACTCGCGCGTCCCGAACGCGTTCGCCACCGGACGGTCCCAGAAGAGTTCCGCCGTCGCCGTCACGACGGGCCTCCTCCGAACGCTCGACCGTGACGAACTGGAGGGCGTCCTCGCGCACGAACTCGCGCACGTGAAGAACCGCGACGTGATGGTGATGACCATCGCGTCGTTCCTGTCGACGGTGGCGTTCATGGTCGTCCGCTGGGGCTTCTTCTTCGGCGGCGGCAACCGCGACCGGCAGGGCGGCGGCGTCCTCGTGGCCGTCCTCGCCTCCCTCGTCGTGTGGATAATATCGTTCTTCCTCATCCGCGCGCTCTCGCGCTACCGCGAGTACGCCGCGGACCGGGGGGCGGCGCTCATCACCGGCAGGCCCTCGGCGCTCGCCTCCGCCCTCCAGAAGATATCCGGCCGGATGGACCAGGTGCCGAAGAACGACCTGCGGGAGCAGTCGGAGATGAACGCGTTCTTCATCATCCCCATCAAGACCGGGTTCGTCGGGAAGCTGTTCTCGACGCACCCCCCGACCGAGAGCCGCATCGAGCGACTCCGCCAACTCGAACGCGAGATGGAGACGGCCTGAACGATGGGTCTGTTCGACTCCATCCGCTCCGTCCTCGGGATCAGCGCCGAGGCGGACGCGACGCGCGACGCCGACCCCGAGGACCTGTTCGGGATGAGCACTGCCTACCTGACGATGGAGGCCGACCTCGGCTACGACTCCGTCGGCGCGGCCGCCCTCTGTTTCTCCTCGGTCGACAGCACGGACTTCGAACGGACCGTCGAGGAGGTGGAGGCCATCCTCGGCGCGGGCGAGGAGGAGACCGGAACTACGTTCGAGGTGCGCGAGGACTCCCACGGGTGGGAGTGGGTCGTCCTCCGCGACGACGACCCGGAGGACCTCGTCACGAGCGTCCACTTCGCCGCCGACGAGTTCATCGAACGCGGGTACGGGTCGCGCCTCCTCGTCGCCGTCTTCGGCTTCGAGAAGGACGGCCAGCGAGCGTACTGGGTGTACTCGTTCCGCCGCGGGGCGTACTACCCGTTCGCGCCGAAACGCGGGAAAGAGCAGAACGAACGCGTGCTGATGAAGCTGGAGTCCGTCCTCGACGGCGAACTCGAACTCGAACCGGACAAGGAGTACTGGTACCCGATGTGGCCCGACCGCCCCGGCGGCCACCCGTGGGAGTGACGCTCCCCTCCCGGCGGTAACGCTCCTCCGTCTCATCGACTCGCTCCCGTTTCGTCTCGATTCTCTCCTCTCGACGCCGACTCGTCCGCATCCGAGAGGCGTCGCTCGCCGCCGCCGCCAGAATATTTCTCCCATTTGAACGTTCACTGTACCGCATTAGTCCCCCCGCCGCCGTCCCTCGTTTTTACTTTCACTCCGCTGTTAACGAGGGTTTATGTGGGTATAGGCCCGAGGAGAAAGTACGATGGCAGAAGACGATTTAGAGAGTCTCCCCGGCGTCGGTCCCGCGACGGCGGACAAACTCATCGACACCGGTTACGAGAGCTACCAGAGCATCGCGGTTGCGAGCCCCGGCGAGCTCTCGAACAAGGCGGACATCGGCAGTAGCACGGCGTCGGACATCATCAACGCGGCCCGAGACGCCGCAGACGTCGGCGGCTTCGAGACCGGTTCAATGGTCCTCGAACGACGCCAGCAGATCGGCAAGCTCAGCTGGCGCATCCCCGAGGCCGACGACCTACTCGGCGGCGGTCTGGAGACCCAGTCCATCACCGAGGTGTACGGCGAGTTCGGTGCCGGAAAGTCGCAGGTGACCCACCAGATGGCGGTCAACGTCCAGCTCCCGCGCGACCACGGCGGCCTCCACGGCAGCTGCATCTTCATCGACTCCGAGGACACGTTCCGCCCGGAGCGTATCGACGACATGGTCCGCGGTCTGGACGACGAGACGCTTCAGGCGACGATGGACGACCGCGAAATCGAGGGGACGCCCGACGACGAGGGCGCGATGCAGGAACTCCTCGACGACATCCTCGACAAGATTCACGTCGCGAAGGCGTTCAACTCCAACCACCAGATTCTCCTCGCGGAGAAGGCCAAGGAGCTCGCCAGCGAGCACGAGGACTCGGAGTACCCGGTCCGTCTCGTCTGCGTGGACTCGCTGACCGCTCACTTCCGCGCCGAGTACGTCGGCCGCGGCGAACTCGCGGAACGCCAGCAGAAGCTCAACAAACACCTCCACGACCTGATGCGCATCGGCGACCTGTACAACTCCATCGTCCTCGTGACGAATCAGGTCGCGTCGAACCCCGACTCGTACTTCGGCGACCCGACGCAACCCATCGGCGGGAACATCCTCGGTCACACCTCCACGTTCCGCATCTACCTCCGCAAGTCGAAGGGCGACAAGCGTATCGTCCGCCTCGTGGACGCGCCGAACCTCGCCGACGGCGAGGCCGTGATGCGCGTGCAGGACGGCGGCCTGATGCCCGAGTAAACCACGGACTCTGCGTCACTCCGACGCACGCATTCCCCCGGGTCACACCGGATTTCCCTTTCCCCGACGCTCTCTTTTCGTGTTTCCGCCGCACTCGCCAGTCACGACTCCGCACGCGGGACGAACAGAGAGGAGAGAGACGGAGAGCGTTACTCTTCGGTGGTCGTCCGGTCGATGTCGATGTCCTCGCCCTCGTGGAGCTTCGCGCCGTCCTGCGCGACTTTCTCTGCGAGGACGGCGCACTTGATTCGCATCGGCGAGATGTCCACGCCGAGCATCTCGATGATGTCGTCGCGGTCCATCTCTTCGAGCTCCGAGAGCGTCGTCCCCGGGAGGTTCTGGGTGAGCATGCTCGCGGACGCCTGACTGATGGCGCACCCGTCGCCGGTGAAACTGACGAAGTCGATGGTCTCGCCGTCGTCCTCCAGACGGACGTTCATCGTGATGGTGTCGCCGCAGGAGGGGTTCTCCCCGGTGTGGGTGAACGTCGGGTCCTCCATCTCGCCCTTGTTCCGGGGGTTCTTGTAGTGGTCCAAAATCTGCTGCCGATACATGTCGGAGCCCATGCCCATAGTTGTCTGCGATACGGTGGTGCGGCCAAAAAGGGTTCCGGGGCGGGAACGTTCCGCGGCGGTCGGTCGGCCGGAGTTCGGCGGCGAACCGCCCGAATCAGGCGAACAACTGCCGCGCGTCGTCGATGGCCTCGACCAGTTTGTCGACCTCTTCGCGCGTGTTGTAGATGTAGAACGACGCCCGCGTGGAGGCCGGCACGCCGAGTTCGTCGTGGAGGGGTTGCGTGCAGTGGTCGCCCGCGCGAATGGCGACGCCGTGGTCGTTGAGGATGCTGGAGAGGTCGTGGGAGTGGACGCCGTCTAAGTTGAACCCGACCAGACCGCCCCTGTCGTCGCCGGGCGGCCCGTAGATTTCGATGTCGTCGAACGCCGAGAGCTCGTCGTAGGCGTACTTCGCGAGGTGTTCCTCGTGGGCCTGGACGTTCTCCATCCCGATCTCGTCGAGGTAGTCGATGGCCGCGTGCAGGCCGATACCCTGCGCTATCGGCGGCGTCCCGGCCTCGAACTTCCACGGGAGGTCCTCCCACGTGGAGTCCTCGTAGGTGACGCTCCGAATCATCGACCCGCCGTAGAGGTAGGGTTCGGTCTCTTCCAGGATCTCCTTCTTGCCGTAGAGGACGCCGATGCCCGTCGGGCCGAGCATCTTGTGCCCCGAGAACGCGAAGAAATCGGCGTCGATGTCCTCGACGTCCACCGGTCGGGTCGGGACGGACTGCGCGCCGTCCACGAAGACGTACGCGCCCACTTCGTGGGCCATATCGGCGAGTTCAGAGACGGGGACGATGGTGCCGAGGGTGTTCGAGACGTGGACCGCACTCACCATCTTCGTGGAGTCGTCGATGAGCTCCTTCGCGTGGTCCATATCGAGGTAGCCCTCGTCGGTGACGCGGATGTACCGCACCTCCGCGCCCGTCTTCTTGGCTATCTGCTGCCACGTGACGAGCGACGCGTGGTGCTCCATCTGCGTGAGGACGACGCTGTCGCCGGGTCCGAGTTCGTTCAGGCCCCACGCGTAGGCGACGAGGTTCATCGCCTCGGTGGTGTTCTTCGTGAACACGATCTCCTCGCGCCCGCCGGACGCGCCGATGAACTCGGCGGCCCTGTCGTGGGCGTTCTCGTACGCGACGGACGCCTCCTGACTGAGGTGGTGGATGCCGCGGTGGACGTTCGAGTTGTAGCCGTAGTAGTAATCGACGATGGCCTCGACGACCTGTTTCGGCGTCTGACTCGTGGCCGCGTTGTCGAGATACACCAGCGGCAGGGAGTCGTCTGGGCTCTCGCCGGGCGTCGTGATGTCGCCGCCGACTTTCCGTTCGAGGATGGGGAAGTCCTCGCGGATGGCCGCGACGTCAACTGGGTACGATTCCTGCGCTTCCATTAAAGGCAGATAGCGTCCACAGCACTAACACGTCTTCGGTCCCGGCGTCGAAACGAAACGGAATTCGGTTACTCTCCGTCGGCGTCGCGGTCGAAAACGGCTGTGCGACTCGTCCGCCGGGCCCCCTCCGAACCGCGTTCGCCCTGCGACTCGTTCACTCCGCGCCCGTCGCTCCCTCGCTTCTCTCCTCGGCGGACGGACGCGGCCGCTCCCGGGCGTCGGAAATCGGAGCAAAACCGAATCGAGAGCGCGTCTCCGCGCCGAGTCGGAAGCAGAAGGCGAGCGTTCGTCGCGTCTACCGCATCCAGAGCAGTTGCGCGTGGCGCGTCTCGCCCACGTCGAGGACGGTCTCCTCGTCCACGATGCCCGCCTCGACGGCGACGCCGACGGCGCGTTCGCCGACGATGTTCGCCACCGTCGCGCGCGTCAGGCTATCGACGACGGCGTCCTCGTCTACGCGTTCGGCCTCCTCGCCGCCGTAGAACTCCTCGGTCACCTCCAGCGACACCGTCCCGTTCTCGTACGTCTCGCCGAGGCAGTCGTCGTCGCAGACGGAGACGAGTAGCCCCTCCGGCGTCTGTCGTTCGCGGAGTAGCATCACCGGTCCTCGACGAGCTGCTGCTCTTGCTGCCTGCGGAGTTCGTTCGCCTGCTCTTGGACGCGTTCGGCCTCCTCGCTCTCGCCGAGCTCTTCGAGGGCGCGGGCCTTCTCCTCTAACACGTCGGCGTTTCGCATCCCGAGGCGGATTGCGTTGTCGAACGCGTTCACGGCGTCCTCGTTCAGGCCGCGTTCGTGCAGGAAGAAGCCGCGGTTGTACCACGCCTGCGGGAAGCGCGGGTCGGACTCCACGGCGCGTTCGGCGTGTTCGAGCGCCTCCTCCGTCTCGCCGAACTCCCAGAGGGCGTAGGCCAGATTCGTGTGGGCGTCCGCCTCGTGTTCGGCGGCGTCGATGCTGAGCGCCTCGCGGTACGCGCCGATAGCCTGGTCGTACTCTTCGAGTTGGGCGTGTGCGGCCCCCTTGTTCACCCACGCCTCCTGCTGTTCCGCCGAGCCCTCCTCGGCGAACCGGGCGGCGCGTTCGAACGTCTCGGTGGCCTCCTCGAACCGGTTTATCTGCATGTACGAGAGGCCGACGTCGATGAGCTGTTCTACGTCCACTTCCTCGGACGCGATGTTACGCTCGTCCAGCGTGTCGGTGATGACGCGCGTGTCCACCGGGTCCTCCTTGGTGGGGTCCATCTTCAACTCGGGCGGATCCAGCGAGAACTCCTCGTAGTCCTCGTCGAACCCTTGTCCTTCGGAGAACCGGTGGGGACGGTCTCGCTCGCCGTCTTCTGCCATACGCCGCGGTTAGGTGCCGGGACGGTTAAGCACTACGTCACGTGGCGGTGTCGCCGCCGCGCGGTGTCGTCCTCGCGGCGTCCCCGAGTCCGGTCGTCCGCGGCCGTCACCGCCGACATTTACGTTCGCGGCGACCCCACTCGCCGTATGCGACTCTTCGTGAGCATCGACCTCCCCGAGACGCTGACGGCGGCCGTCGCGGACGCGCAAGCCCGCTTTTCGGACGCCGACGGCCTTCGGTTCACCGACCCCGAACAGGCGCACCTCACGCTGAAGTTCCTCGGCGATACGGATTCGGAGCGCGTCCCCGAGATCGAGGCGGCGATAGAGTCCGCCGTCGCCGACGCGGGCGTCGGCCCGTTCGACGCGACGGTCGGCGGGTTCGGCGTCTTCCCCTCGCTCGACTACATCAGCGTCGTCTGGACCGGCATCCGGGACGGCGCGGGCGCGGCGGAGACGACGCGCCTCCACGAGGCGGTCGAACGCGAGACGGTCGAACTCGGCTTCGAGGAGGAGCCCCACGAGTTCACGCCGCACGTCACCATCGCGCGGATGGACGACGCGCGGGGGAAAGATCTCGTCCGACGGGTCGTCGAGGAGGACGACCCGGAGTTGGGGACGTTCCGTGTCGAGGAGATTCGGCTGAAGGAGAGCACGCTCACCGGCGAGGGGCCGAAGTACGACACGGTAACGCGGGTAGAGCTGTAAGCCGCTCTCCGCCGCCTCAGTCGGCGTCGTTCGCCCGCGCCCGACTGCCGGTCCGCATCCGCCGGAGTTCGCCCCGAATCGTCTCCCGTTTCACGAGGACGAAGCCGACGAAGATGGCGACGAAGCCGACGACGGTGGTGTCGTCCAGCGTCTCGCCGAGTGCGACCCACCCGGCTATCGCGGCGAACACCGGGATGACGTACTCCAAGAGGCTCGCCTCTACCGGTCCGATTCGGTCGAGGAGCCAGAAGTAAAGCAGGAACCCGCCCGCGCCGGCGACGACGGAGAGGTACGCGAGTGCCGCGATGGCGTCGGGCGTCCACGAGACGTCGGCGTACGACTCCCACGGAAGCGCGAGGGTGGTGACGTGCAGGAACGCCGCGCCGACGACCATCATCCACGCCTGCGTGGAGACGAGGGGGAGCGCGGACTTCGCGTCGTGGGTCAACACCGCACCGAGGGCGAACGCCACCGCAGAGGCGAGGACGAGGACGACGCCGCGAAGCTCCGACCCGAGGAGGTTCGAGGGGTCCGGGTCGGCGATGACGACGACGCCGACGAAGCCGAGTGCGACGCCCACCGCGCCGACGGGCGTCAGTCGCTCCGTCGAGGCGGTGAGGCGCGTCAGCGCCGGGGTGATGACGGGGATGAGGCCGAGGAGGACGGCGGCGACGGCGCTCTGGACGTACTGCTGGCCGGTGAACAGGAAGGCGTGGTGGACGCCGATGGTGAACACGCCGCCCGTCAGGACGGGGACCCACTCCGCCCTCGTCCGCGGGCGGAGCCTGTCGCCCCGGGTGGAGGCGAGACAGAAGAGGAGTGCGGCCGCGAGCGTGAACCGGACGGCGGCGAACAGGGCGGGGGGAAGCGACCTGAGACCGACTTTCGTGGCCATGAAGGCCGTCCCCCAGACGGCGGAGACGAGAAGGAAAACTGCGGTAGTTCGGTGACGCATCGGTTACCCGGAGACGGTCGCCCGTCGTGAATGACTCGGTTTCCCGACGGTACTCCGCCGGAGTCGTCGGATTCGGGCTGTGACGCCCTCGCACGGGGCGGGGCCGAAGGAACAAGATTTTATGCGGGCCAGAGAAAACATCGTCCACTATGAGCAAGAAGACGAAGGCGAAGAAGAAGCGGCTGGCGAAACTGGAGCGTCAGAACAGCCGCGTCCCCGCGTGGGTCATGCTGAAGACGGACATGGAAGTCACGCGCAACCCCAAGCGCCGCAACTGGCGGCGGAGCGACACGGACGAGTAACCAATGAGCGCAAGCGACTTCGAAGAACGCGTCATCACGGTACCGCTCCGCGACGCCAAGAACGTCCCCTCGCAGAAGGCGGCGGACCGCGCGATGAAGCTCATCCGCCAGCACCTCGCCAAGCACTTCAAAGTCGAGGAGGACGCCGTCCGTCTCGACCCCCAGGTCAACGAGGACATCTGGGCGCACGGTCGCCAGAAGCCGCCGAGCAAGTTCCGCGTTCGCGCGGCTCGCTTCGACGAGGACGGCGAACCCGTCGTCGAAGCGGAACCGGCAGAGTAAACGGTGCTTCGCGCCTCCTTCGCCGGCTCGTCGTACGTCGGCGTCTTCGCTCGCGTCACCGACGACGTGCTCATCGTCCGCCCGGACGCGGACGACGGCCTCGTCGAGTCGATGAGCGACGAGCTCGGCGTTCCGGCCGTGAAGACGACCGTCGGCGGGTCGGGAACGGTCGGCGCACTCGCGACCGGTAACGAGAACGGCGTTCTCGTCTCCGCCCGTGCGACCGACCGCGAGAAGGAGGCGATAGCCGAGGCGGCCGACCTCCCGGTGACGGAGCTGCCGGGTCGGATCAACGCCGCCGGAAACGTCGTGTTGGCGAACAACTACGGCGCGTGCGTCCACCCCGACCTCTCCGAGGAGGCCGTCGAAGCGGTCGAAGACGGCCTCGGGGTGCCGGTCGAACACGGCGACCTCGCCGACGTCCGAACCATCGGCACCGCCGCCGTCGCCAACGACAGGGGCGTCCTCTGTCACCCCAAGTCCCGCGAACCGGAACTCGAAGCGCTCGAGGAACTCCTCGACGTCCGCGCGGACATCGGGACGGTCAACTACGGCGCGCCCCTCGTCGGGTCCGGTCTCGTGGCCAACAACTCCGACTACGTGGTCGGTGAGGAGACGACCGGCCCCGAAATCGGACGAGTCGAGGACGCACTCGACTACATCGACTGACCCGCTCGCGGACGACCGCCGACCGACCGAGCGGTCGCACCGACTCTTCTCTCGCTCTCTCCTCGCCGTGTTCGTCCGCTCTCGTCGCCTTCGACGCCTCGCGGGCGGTTTCACCCGCCGACGCGGCGTTCGCTCCGTCTGCGTCCGGCCGTCGGCCGGTGTCCCGAGTAGGAAGATACTTCCCCGCGCATCCACACCCTCGGAGTATGAGCCAATTTACGGTGAGCGGTCGGTACCAGAGCCGCGACGGTTACCGTCAGTTCGAGACGACCGTCGACGCGCCGAACGAAGACGTCGCCCGAGAGCGGGTGTACGCCAACGTCGGTAGTCGTCACGGCCTCAAGCGCGTCCAGATTGACCTCGAAGAAGTCGAGGAGGTGGCCGCCGCATGATGGGTGGCGGTCAGCAGCAACTTCAGCAGCTCTCGCAGGAACTGCAGGCTATCGACGAGGAGATAGAGGAGCTCGAAGGCGACATCTCCGACCTGGAAGACGAGAAAGACGAGATAGACGAGGCCGTCGAGGCCATCGAGACGCTCGAAACCGGGTCCACGGTGCAGGTTCCGCTCGGCGGCGACGCCTACCTCCGCGCGGAAGTGCAGGACATCGACGAGGTCATCGTCGGACTCGGCGGCAACTACGCCGCAGAACAGGAGCAGGGCGACGCAATCGACGCCCTGCGCACGAAGCAGGACGCCATCGACGAGCGCATCTCGGAGCTCGAAGGCGAGGTCGAGGACCTCGAAGACGAGAGCAGCGAGCTCGAACAGCAGGCCCAGCAGATGCAACAGCAGATGCAGCAACAGCAGATGCAGCAGATGCAGCAACAGCAGAGCGACGAAGACGAGTAATCTGACCGTGACGCGGTAGCGTCGCGCCCTAACCCCTATCACGATGTTTGACGGACTGAAAAAGAAACTCCAGAGTTTCCGCGAAGACGTCGAGGACACCGCCGAGGAGAAAGCCGAGGAACAGGCCGAGGCGGCCGACGTCGACGAGCGAAGCTCGTCGGCCTACCAGACCACGTCTGGTGACGTTGCCGAACAGGGTTCGGCAAGCAGTCGGACTTCGTCCGACGACGTCGACGAACAGGGTTCGTCGGCCCACCAGACCACGTCTGGTGACGTCGAGAGCGAGACCGAGACGGATCCGGACGCGTCGACGGCGGTCGCCGACGAGACGGCGACCGAACCCGACACCGAAGCGCCGACGACCGACTCGTCGGCCGCCGAGGATCCCGCCTCCGAGGCGGGCGAACGCGGGCCTGACTCCGACGCCGCGTCGGAAATCGGGCCCTCGGGCGCGGAGGACGCGGCACCCGCCGAGGCCGAAGCCGAACGGTCGGACTCGGAGGTCGAAATCGAACCGAACGCGACGGCCGACGCGTCGCCTCACGCCGACCCCGAACCAACCGAAGAGGCCGAAGAACGGGTGCCCGACGAGTCCGCCGACGTCGACGAGCGAAGCTCGTCGGCCCATCGGACCCAGTCCGATGACGTTGCCGAGGGAGCCTCGGCAGCCCGCCAGACGCAGTCTGGCGATGTCGCCGAACAGGGTTCGGCGGGCCGCGAGACGGAGTCTCGCGACGCCGCGACGGGCGCGGAGACGGCGGAACCCGAATCCGACCTCGAAGACCGTCCCGACGCCGATTCCGCCGACGCTGAGGCGGAGGCGGAGATGGAGACGGAGGCGGACGAACACCAGTCCATCGCCTCGGAGGCGGCGTCGGAGGCCCTCAAGAAGGAGGACAAGAAGAAGTCCGGCGCGGGCCGCCTGAAGCGCGCGGCGGCGTTCGCCACGGGGAAGATAATCATCGAGGAGGAGGACCTCGAAGACCCCCTCTGGGAGCTGGAGATGGCGCTCTTAGAGAGCGACGTGGAGATGACCGTCGCCGAGGAGATTCTCCAGACCATCCGCGACAAGATGATCGGCGAGACGCGCGCGCAGGTCGACACCACGGGCGAACTCGTCTCGGAGGCGCTTCACGACGCCCTGTACGACGTCATCAGCGTCGGCCAGTTCGACTTCGACCAGCGAGTGCGGGAGGCGGAGAAACCCGTCACCATCATCTTCACCGGCGTCAACGGCGTCGGCAAGACCACCTCCATCGCCAAGATGGCACGGTACTTCGAGGAACGCGGTCTCTCGACGATCCTCGCGAACGGCGACACCTACCGCGCGGGCGCGAACGAGCAGATCCAGAAGCACGCCGACAACCTCGACAAGAAACTCATCAGCCACGAACAGGGCGGCGACCCGGCGGCCGTCCTCTACGACGGCGTCGAGTTCGCCGAGGCCCACGACATCGACGTCGTCCTCGGCGACACCGCGGGCCGACTGCACACCTCCAACGACCTGATGGCGCAGTTAGAGAAGATCGACCGGGTGGTGGACCCCGACATGACGCTGTTCGTGGACGAGGCCGTCGCCGGACAGGACGCGGTCCAACGCTCGAAGAAGTTCAACGACGCCGCCGAGATAGACGGCACCATCCTTACGAAGGCCGACGCCGACTCCAACGGCGGCGCGGCCATCTCCATCGCCTACGTCACGGGCAAGCCCATCCTGTTCCTCGGCGTCGGGCAGGACTACGACGACATCGAACGGTTCGACCCCGAACGGATGGTCAACCGACTGCTGGGCGAAGAGGAGTAATCACGCCTCTCCGTTCGTCTCTTTTCGCCACCGCGAGCCGCCCCCCGTTCGTTCGCCACCGCGAGTCGCCCCCCGTTCGGTCTCGTTGAACCTCGTAAAGAGACCACAGACGCCGAACCACACTAGGTAAGTGTACGTAGGGAGCGCGTCGACGCTCAGAACGCACTTACTCGCGACGACATCTGTGGTAAATGTAATTAAGTTGGGTTTTCTACCGGCAAGTGCAAAATTGCGGCCCGATAGTATCAAAAATACGTCTACTATCGTCGTTCGGCGTTAGAAGCTATTCTACCCTGACATCAGGAACGCTCGCAGACCTCGCTCAACGATCTCCTGATCCCTCCTGAGGGCAATTTAAATCGGCCTCACCGAAAAGTCGCCAGTCTCCAAACTCCACTCTGATTCTATATACATTTTCACCTGAACGGTCGAACGTACAGAGGGTAATATAGGAGGGTGTGACTTACGGAGCGAAATATATACTCTGATAGACAGGTCTATAATCGAGTTATTCGTCCGACCGAATGGATATGGTAGGAAACATCCACTTGGAGAGTAGCCGGCGCGAATTCCTTCGTAAAGGATTCACCACCGCTACGATCGCGGGACTCGGGGCATCGGGGACGAGATTCGCATCGGCAAAGGAGGACGACGGCGTAGGCCAGTTTGAAGACCCCTTCACGCTCGGCGTCGCCTCTGGTGACCCGCTGCCGGACTCGGTTGTTCTCTGGACGCGACTCGCGCAGGACCCGCTCAAGGGAGACGGCGGGATGCCCGACCGTGAGATTCCGGTGGTGTGGCAGATCGCGACCGACGAGGAGATGGAGAACGTCGTCGGCGAAGGAAACGCGAAAGCGCGTCCCGAGTTCGCTCACTCGGTCCACGTCGATCTCAAAGGACTCGAGTCCAACACAGAGTACTTCTACCGGTTCAAAGTCGGCCCCCACTACAGCCCCGTGGGGCGGACGAAGACAGCTCCCGCGGAGGGCGAATCCGTAGACGAGTTCAATTTCGCCTTCGCCTCCTGCCAGAACTACCCGAGCGGGTACTACACCTCCCACCAGCACCTCGCCGAGGAAGACCTCGACATGGCTGTCCACCTCGGCGATTACATCTACGAGGGAGGTCTGCAGGATTCGTTCGGTCGAGGTCACGAGCCGCCGCGCACGTGTGAGTCCCTCGATGACTATCGAATTCGACACGGTCAGTACAAGTCTGACCCTGACCTACAGGACTCACACGCCGCGTTCCCGTGGGTCATCACGTGGGACGACCACGAAGTCGAGAACAACTACGCCGACGAAGACGACAGCGAACCACCGGAGGAGTTCCTCGAGCGTCGCGCGAACGCCTACCAGGCCTACTGGGAGCACATCCCGCTGCGCCCCTCTCGGATGGCCGACGGTCCGAACCTCCCGCTCTACCGACGGTTTACCATCGGCGATCTCGTCGAGTTCAACGTCTTAGACACTCGCCAGTACCGCGACGACCAGGTTCACTCCAGCGAGGCCGCGAAGAATCCCGACCGGACAATTCTCGGCGACGAACAGGAGGCGTGGCTCGTCGAGGGTCTGCGGAACTCGACGGCACGCTGGAACGTCCTCGCCAACCAGGTTCCGTTCGCGGCGAGGGACACCAACGCGGACCCGACCGTCCAGGATTTCGGCGGCGGCGACAAGTGGGACGGCTACCGCGCCGACCGCCAGACGCTGCTCGACGTCATGGCCGAGAACTCCGACCTCAATCCGGTCGTCATCACCGGCGACGTCCACCGTAATTACGCCTACGACCTCAAAGCGGACTTCTCCGACCCCGACTCGGAGACGGTGGGTACCGAGTACGTCGGCACCTCCATCTCGTCGTTCGGAGACGCGTCCGGGCTGACGCAGTACGGCCGGTCGGTGGGCGAACCGTGGCAGCGGTTCTACAGCGTCCACCGCGGGTACGTTCGGTGCACGATCACGCCTGACCAGTGGCGAACCGACTATCGGGCGGTCTCGACTGTCGAGGAACAGACTGCGTCGGTCAGCACCGTCGCGACGTTCGTGACCAACGCTGGCGAACCCGGCGCGAAGTTGGTCTCCGATCGCCCGCCGGAGGAATCCGTCGAAATCGTCGAGATTCAGGCGAACGCGCCCGACCGTGACCGGGAGAACCCCGACGGCGAATACGTCAAATTGCAGAATACCGGCGATACGGACCTCGATTTCTCGGGGTTCATCCTCAGCTTCGAGGGCGGGCGTGGCCAGAACTACACGTTCGGCGAGTTCACCCTCGGCGCGGGCGAGACGGTGACGGTCCACAACGGTACGGGAGAGAACACGCAGTCGACGCTGTACACCGGCTTTGACAGCCCGAAGCTGAACAACAGCAACCCTGACACGGTGGTCGTCGCCAACGACGAGGGGATAATCATCGACGAAGAATCGTACCAAGCGAGCTAATCCTCGGGGTGTAGTCCCGGACGTTTTTTTTTTTTAATTCGGCGATGCACCGGACGCGACCGACGTCGCCCACGGCAGTTCCGTTAGCGTGGCTAGAATAGCTGATACGAATGCCGCGTTGAACACGTCCTCTGTACCGAACGGTCGTTCTTCGATAACCAACCGTCGAGGCGTGTCGAACGCACGTCCGCTATTCAGCGCGGCCGCCGGAGTTACCCCTGTCACCGAGAGCTTCGACGCCGACCCCTCCGTTTCTACTCCGCGGCGAGTGCGACGCCGAGTGCGACCATCGTGCCGCCGCCGACCCAGTTGAGTCCCGACGAGAGGCGCGTCGATTCGAGTGCGCGCCCGACGCGCCCGGACGCGAGGGCGACGGCCGAGAGGTACGCCGCCGTGAGTGCGGCGTACGTCGCGCCGAGAAGCGCCATCCTGACTTCGGCACCCGCCCCCGCGCCCGCAAACCCCGGGAGGAACGCGAGGAAGAACAGCGCCACCTTCGGGTTCAGGGCGTTCACGAGGACGCCCCGGCGGAAACTCCCCTCGGGGTTCGTCTCCACCTGCGGGTCGAACTCGCCCTCGCGGAGGGCGGAGACGCCGAGGTAGACGAGGTACGCCGCGCCGAGGTACTTCAGGAGTCGGTACGCCGTCGGCGCGGCGCGGAGGAGGGCGGCGAGTCCGAGCGTCGCCGCCGCGGTGTGGAGCAACACGCCCGCGGAGATGCCGAACGCCGACCGGACGCCCGCGCCGCGGCCCTGCATCCCCCGCGCGAGGACGTACATCGTATCGGGGCCGGGCGTGAGTACGAGGGCGATCGCCGCGCCGCAGAACGCGAGATAGGTGGCCGCGGAGAGTCCAACGACGGAGGCCATGCGCGCACGTTGTCGGTCCTGGTAGAAGAATATCCGGCCCGCGGGGCGGTTACGGCAGCACCTGGTTCTTCAGTCCCTCGTAGGATCCGTCCGCCTCGATTCGCTCGACGTTCTCCGCGAGGATGTCCGCGAGGCGGGTCCAGTAGTGCGGCGTGTACCCCGCGACGTGCGGCGTGATGAGGACGTTCTCGAACTCCCAAAGCGGGTGGTCCGTCGGGAGGGGTTCGGGGTCGGTCACGTCGAGGCCCGCCCCCCGGAGGTCGTTCCGCCGGAGTGCGGCGACGAGGGCGTCGGTGTCCACCACGCCGCCGCGGGCGACGTTGACGAGGACGGCGTGGGACGGAAGCGCGTTCAGGGCGTCCCGGTCGACGAGTCCCCGCGTCGTCTCCGTCAACGGGCACGCGAGGACGAGGTAGTCCGCGTCGGTCGCCGCCGACTCTATCTCGTCGAAGCCGACCACCTCGTCGGTCGGGCCGCCCTTCTCGGGCGTGTGACGCACGCCGACGGTGGTGACGCCGAACGCGTCCAGTCGCTCCGCGACGGCCTGCCCGATGGCGCCCAGTCCGACGACCGCGACGGTGGACCCCTGCAGTTCGCCGAACGCCTGGAAACTCCGCCACTCGCGCCGTCGCTGTCGGCGGATACCCTCGTCGAGGCGGCGGGCGAACATCAGAAGCCACCCGACGACGTGTTCCGCGATGTTCGGGCCGTGGACGCCCGAGGCGTTCGTGACGGTGACGCCGCGCGCCTCCAGTTCGTCGAGGGGGAGGTGGTCGTACCCCGCCGCGGCGCAGGCGAACAGGCGGAGTTCGTCCGCCGCGTCCAACACCTCGTCGGGGAGGCTGGATCCGGTGATAATCGGCGCGTCCGCGGCCAATTCGACGGCTTCGTCCGTCGTCTCCGGCAGGCGAACCGTCGCGTCGGGGAGGCGTTCGCGGAGTGCGTCGGCGTACTCGTCGGCGGGGAGGCCGTGGGCCGACTGGTCGAGGACGAGGATGGTAGTCATCGACAGACGACTCGGGCGGATTCGGGTTAGGTGTTGGCCCCGCCGGCGAGAGGCGGCCGCGCCGCCGAACCCGGCCGTCGAACGGTGTCCGAGCGACGGATAAAGCCTTTACACGTCGCCTCGCGTAGACTGTTTCAATGGTACTCGACAATCTCGGGAGCTCCCTCCGCGGCAGTCTCGACAAGCTGCAGGGGAAATCTCGTCTCTCGGAGGAGGACGTCGAGGAGATCGTCAAGGAGATTCAGCGCTCCTTGCTCTCCGCCGACGTCGACGTGAGCCTCGTGATGGACCTCTCTTCGTCCATCAAAGAGCGCGCGACGGAGGAGGAACCGCCGGGCGGCACCTCCGCGCGCGACCACGTCCTCAAGATAGTGTACGAGGAACTCGTCGGTCTCATCGGCGAGTCCACCGAAATCCCCCTCGAACCGCAGACCATCATGCTGGCGGGTCTGCAGGGGTCCGGGAAGACCACCACCGCCGCGAAGATGGCGTGGTGGTTCTCGAAGAAGGGCCTCCGCCCCGCCGTCGTCCAGACGGACACGTTCCGCCCCGGCGCGTACGACCAAGCAAAGCAGATGTGTGAACGCGCCGAGGTGGACTTCTACGGCGACCCCGACGAGGAGGACCCCGTCAAAATCGCCCGCGAGGGCCTCGAAGAGACCGACGACGCCGACGTCCACATCGTGGACACGGCCGGTCGGCACGCCCTCGAGGACTCCCTCATCGACGAGATCGAGGACATCGAGTCCGTCGTGAACCCGGACCTCTCGCTTCTCGTCCTCGACGCGGCCATCGGGCAGGGCGCGAAGGAACAGGCCCGCGAGTTCGACGACTCCATCGGCATCGGCGGCGTCGTCATCACGAAGCTCGACGGGACGGCGAAGGGCGGCGGGGCACTGACCGCCGTCAACGAGACGGACTCCTCCATCGCCTTCCTCGGCACCGGCGAGACGGTGCAGGACATCGAACGCTTCGAGCCGAACGGCTTCATCTCCCGCCTCCTCGGCATGGGCGACCTCAAGCAGCTGTCCGAACGGGTCGAACGCGCCATGGCCGAGACCCAAGAGGAGGACGAAGACTGGGACCCCGAGGACATCATGAAGGGGTCGTTCACGCTGAAGGACATGCAAAAACAGATGGAGGCGATGAACAAGATGGGTCCGTTGGACCAGGTCCTCGACATGATACCGGGTCTCGGCGGCGGGTTGAAAGACCAGCTACCGGACGACGCGATGGACGTCACGCAGGACCGCATGCGCTCGTTCGACGTCATCATGGACTCGATGACCGAGGAGGAACTGGAGAACCCGCGCGTCATCGGCGCGTCGCGCGTCGAGCGCATCTCGCGGGGGTCCGGTCAGGACGAGGAGCTCGTCCGCGAACTGCTCCAACAGCACAAGATGATGGAGCGCACCCTCAAGCAGTTCCAAGGGATGGGCGACGGCGACATGCAGCGCATGATGAAGAAACTGGAGAACCAAGGCGGCGGTGGCGGCGGCATGGGCGGTATGGGCGGCCTCGGGCCGTTCGGCGACTGAACGCTCGTCGGCCGACCGCCGCCGACGAAACGCCCCGACGGAACGTCTTTCTCTCCTCTCTTCCGACCGCGCCGTCAGCCTTGCGTCCGACGAATGCGCCCGCGGTCGGGCGGTAAGGCAGACGTTAAACGGCGGAACGGCCGACTGCCGGACCTCTACGGGCGGTCCCGCGGCGCGCCCGGTCGGCCGGCTTTACTGACGGTCTACTAATGCTCCGTACGGGTGTCTTCCCTCTATGGACGTCGCAGACTGTTCGAGACAGTGCGAGATGATTCTCGACGAACTATCGAACGCGGTCATCGCCGACCGCTCGGTGTTAGAGACGATACTCGTCGGCTACCTCTCGCGGGGTCACGTGCTCTTGGAGGACGTGCCCGGGACGGGGAAGACGCTCACCGCGCGGTCGTTCGCGCGGGCGCTCGGGCTCTCCGCTTCGCGGATACAGTTCACGCCCGACCTGCTCCCCGCCGACGTGATGGGGACGCACGTCTTCGACGAGCGGACGAGTTCGTTCGACTTCCAACCCGGCCCCGTGTTCGCGAACGTCGTCCTCGCCGACGAGATAAACCGCGCGTCGCCGAAGACCCAGTCCGCCCTGCTGGAGGCGATGGAGGAGGGGCAGGTGACGGTGGACGGCGACACGTACGAACTCCCGGACCCCTTCTTCGTCATCGCGACGCAGAACCCCGTCGAACAGGAGGGGACCTTCGAGCTGCCGGAGGCGCAGAAGGACCGCTTCATCGTCAAGACGAGTCTCGGCTTCCCGGACGAGGAGGGCGAGCTCGAAATCCTCGACAGGCGGGCCGACCGGACGGAACAGACGCCCTCCTCGGGCAAGGTCTGCTCGGATGGGATGGCGGAGGCGCTTCGACAGTCGCCCGAACGCGTCCACGTGGGGCGCGAGGTCCGACGCTACATCACGCGGGTGACGCGGGCGACGCGGGAGGACGGCCGCGTTCGCTCCGGCGCGTCGCCGCGGGCGACGCAGCGACTGTTCGAGGCGAGTCGCGCCGTGGCCGCCGGGGACGGGCGCGAGTTCGCGACGCCGGACGACGTAAAGCGGATGGCCGAGCCGGTGTTGGCGCACCGACTCGTTCTCACGCCGGACGCGCGCGTCGAGAACGTGGACAGGCGGGACATCGTGGCGGACATCCTCGGTAGGCTGGACGTGCCGTCCGTCGAGCGCCGAGTTCAGTGACGAAGTGGGGCGAGGAGCGGTAGAAGAGACCGGAAAAACGGGATGTGACGGTCCCGGGGTGCGTTCTGCTCAGTTCGACAACGCGAGCAGCAGCGCCACCGCGCCGCCGAGCAACAGCAGCAACCCGACGAGGGGGACGTCCGTCACGTTCAACTCGGAGACGCCGAACGCCGCGACGACGACGGCCGCGCCGTACGCCGCCGTCGCACCGGAGTGGCCGAGTTCGACGGGCCACGCCCGCGCCCGCCGGCCGACGTGTTCGCCGAGGGAGACGGCGTTCTCGCCCGCGTCCCACGCGACGACGGTGGCGGCCGTCGCGGCCAGCATCTGAAGGGCCTCCACGCCGGTCATCAGTCCGGTGAGGAGGACGCAGACGACGAGTGCGCCGCTTCCGGCGCTGACGAGGCGGCGCGGTCGAACCCTCGGAACCGGAGCGAGTCCCGCGCCGAGGAGGCAGACGCCGAGCAAGCCGGCGGCGACGATGAGGCGGTTCGGTAGCGTCTCTGCGCCGAGGACGCCGACGCCGACACCGCCGACGGTCAGCCCCGCGCCGACGGCGAGGAGCACCGCGCCGAGCGACCGGCTCCCGTCGCCGCGGACGTTCGCCGCCGCCCGCGCCGCGAGCGCGCCGAGGAGGACGAGTACGAAGGCGGCACCGAGCGAGAGCATCGACCCCGCGCCGTCGGGGAGGACGAGGAGCACCGCGCCGACGGCGGCGGCGAGGGAGGCGGCGCTTCCGACCCGCGTGGGGTATGAGAGGTACGTCACAGGCCGCGCTCCTTGGCCCGGAGCAGTTCCGGGCCGAGCGGTTCGTTCGGCGACCACGAGACGACGGTCACGCCGCCGCTTCGGAGCCTGCGCACCCGGTCGTCGCGTTCGACCGCCGCGAAGCGACTGCCGGGCGTGTCCTCGGCCGTCACGTCCGGACAGACCACCGTCACCGCGGTTCGGCCGTTCTCCAGTTCCAGCGCGAACGACGCCACCTCCTCGTCGGTCAACGGCGAGAAGAGGAACACCTGCGTCTTCTCCCCGAGGCGGCGGCGAATCTCCTCGAACTGCCCGCTCGTGGACCACTCGGCGTCCACCGACGGCGGCACCGTCGAGAACGCGGGGTGACTCGCCATTAACTGGCGGGCGTCGGCGAGGTGGTCCGTCCCTCGGCCGGGTCGGTGCCAGCAGAGCTCCCGACCGACGGCCGCCAGACCGACGGCGTTTCGGCCGCTTCCGACCGCCGTCAGCAGTTGCGAGATGGCCTCCCGGCTACAGGCGACGGCGTTCGGTTCGTCCTCGTCGGCGGCGCGGTACGCGGAGGGGCGGGCGTCGAGACAGAGCAGCACCGACGCCGGACGCTCCTCCCGGAACTCGACGGTGGACAGTTCGCCCGTCTTCGCCCGGCGCTTCCAGTCGATGCGGGACATCGGGTCGCCGGAGTGGTACTCGCGGGTCTTGTGGAACTCGATGCCGCTCCCGCCGTCGGCCGTCAGCACCCGACCGCTGCCGAGCGTCGTCTGCTCCCGGAGCGGAACCTCCGGGACGGCGGCGGCGCACTCGATGGCGGCGTCCGCCGAGACGCTCGTCTCGACTTCCGTCGCGCCGGTGACGTCGCGGGCGACGGCCGTTGTGGGATCGAACTGGTGGCGGCCGTGCTCGGCCTCCACGGCGTAGGAGAACTCCGTCGTCGAACCCGGGCGGAGGACGGCGGCGTGCCGCGGCGTCCCGTCGCTGACGCTCAGCATCGGCGGGACGCCGTCCACGATTCGGAGGTCCGAGAGCGTCGAGTCGCCGACGTTTCGGACCCTGACGGTCACCGTCACGTCCTCGCCCGCGGCGGGGTCGGTCGGCGTGACCGACCGCGACACGTCGAGTTCGACTGACGGCGGTGACCGGAGCCACGGGTACGCCGCGAAGCCCGCGCCGACCGCCCCGGCGAGCAACACCAGCGGTTGCGTCGCGAACACGCCGACTGCGCTGGCGAGCAAGGCGACTGCGGCGACGCCGCGCCACCGCCGCGTCCGGCGGACTGTCGTCATCGCGCACCTCCGGACGCGTTCGCAGCGTTGGCGGCGTTCGCAGCGTTCGGGGCGTTCGCGGCGTCGGCGGCGTCGGCGGCGTTCGTCGCACTCGCGGTCTCGGCGGCGACGCCAGCGGCGTCGCTTCTACTTCCGGCTTCGCGCCCGTCGAGGCGACTGACTTCCTCGGCCGCGCGCCGCGCGCCGCGTTGGAACAACGACCGGTGCGTGAGGAGGGCGGCGAACCGCGCCCGCAACGGCGGGCGCCGGGAGTCGCTCACGAACGCCGCCGCCGTCGCGTCGTCGGTCCACTCGCCGCTCTCGACCATCGCGTCCGCTCGCTCCCGGGAGACGTTCTCCCGCCGCATCACCGCTCGCTCGGCCGCCCGCCGAATCCGGTCGCGGAGTCGCTTCTCCTCCTCGGTGGGGCGGTGCGGGAGCAGGTGTATCCGCTCCGTGACGGTGCGGTCGAAGCGAACGCCGGGGTAGGAGGCGTGCTGGACCGTCTCCGGTTCCGGCATCGTCGCTTGGTCGATGCCGTCGAGTCCCCGGAGGGCGACCACCGCGACGACGAGGACGGTGGCGAGGATGCCGACCGCGGCCGCGAGTACGTAGTCGCTGCCGACCGCGTCGACGAGGGCGTCTGACGGGATGGCGTCTCCGACGGCCGGCACCGCGACGACGAGCACCGCGAGCGAGAACACGGCGATGCCGACGAGGCCGAGCGCTATCCGGACGCGTCGCCTCATCGCTCCTCACCTCCGTCCGCCCGGAGGTCGGTCCGCACGTCGAGGCGGGCGAGGTTGCGCCGCACCTCGTCGCGGCGGTCCTCGGTCACCTCGCGTTCGCCGTACTTCACCTCCTCGAAGACGCGGCGAATCCGCTGGACGGCGTCGGGGTCGAGGCCGTTCTCGACGGCCGCGGCGGCGCACTCCGCGGGCGTCTTCCGCCACGGGTTATCGACGCGCGTCGCGCCGACGACGGTGAGCCACGCCCGTTCGATATCGTTCTTCGGCGCGGGGACGCCCACGGGCTCGTCGGGGTCGTTCCCCTCGGGCGGTTCGAGGAACGACGCCACCCGGTCGCGATAGTAGACCAGGAGCGCCAGGACGAGGACGGCCGCCAAGAGCGGCAGCCAACTCTGTCCGGGGTCGGGGATCTCGCCGATGCCGCCGACCGACTGCTCGGGCTGGTTGCCCTCCGAGGAGCTGGAGCCCGCCGGCTTGTTCTTCTCTACGTCCTTCTGCTGTTGCCCGGAACTCCCGTCGTCGCGCCGTTGGTGCCTCTGTTCGGATCCGTCGCCACCGCTCGCCTGCTTCGTCATCGACCCGTCCGACGATTTCTTCGTCGACGCGCCGCCGGACCCCTCCTCGCCGGTCATGGCCCGCTTCAGCGTCCCGGTGTCCGACTGGCTGAGGGGGATGAGGTCGTGTCCGACGTTGATGACTTCGTCCGGCGTCGAGGAGACGGACGATTGGAGCGTCGTGGAGGCGACGCCCACCGATGTGATGCACGCGAACGCGACGACGAGCGTTGCGATTGCTCGTACGTTCATCTTCGTGTTCGTCGCGGTCTCTCTCCGACTCGTTCCGTTGGGACGACGGGATACTGCGGGGGGGTCGTATCCGTCGTCGCGACTGGCGAACAACTCACGTCGGTACGAGTCGTCGGTTGTACGGCCTAAGGCATTTTTTGGAGGTGTACGGGACTCTCAACGAAACTAACTGGTAGTTAGCGACCCCCTTCTCCCGCTCGCTCGTCGCCAGACGCCCGACTTTTTACGTCCCCGTACGTTCGTCCGACCATGACACTACGCGACGCCGCCGCCGAGGCGTACCGGGAGGCGCTTCCGGCGCTCGTCGCGTCCGTCGGCGGCGGCCTCCTCGCCGGCGTCGTCCTCAGCGGGATGGAGGCCGAACTCAAAGCGGTCCCCGGCCTCCTCGTCATCGTCCCGGCGCTCCTCGCCACGCGGGGGAACGTCTACGGTTCGCTCGGCGCGCGAATCGCCACCGCGCTCCACCAGGGTCTCATCGAACCCCGCCTCTCCGGGGCGGACGAACGGCTCCGCGCCGCGGCGGCGGCGGCGTTGGCCAACGGCGTCCTCGCGTCGGTGTTCGCCTCCGTCGTCGCGTACGTCCTCCTCCTCGTCCTCGGCCGAGACGTCGCCTCCCTGGGAGTGCTCGTCGGCATCGCCCTCGTCGCGGGCGTCCTCTCGGGACTCGCGCTCACGGGCGTCGTCGTCGCCGTCGTCTTCGCGGGCTACCGCCGCGGGCACAACCCCGACACCCTCGTCGGCCCCCTCGTCACCACCACCGGCGACGTGTTCGGCGTCCTCTTTCTGCTCGTGGCGGTTCGGTTCGTGCTGCTCGTCGGGGGTGTCGTCTGAATGCGGACGGAGTGGACGGTCCGGGCCATCACCCGGGCGATGCTCCCCGTCCTCTTGCTCTTGACGCTGGTTGAACTGGGGAGCGGACTCGTCCTCGGGAGTTTCGAGGCGCAACTGTACCGGTACCCATCGCTGCTGGCTCTCGTCCCCGTCACCATCGGCACCGCGGGTAACCTCGGGAGCATCCTCGCGGCGCGCCTCTCGACGGCGTTCCACCTCGGGACGCTCACGTTCGACCCGACGGACGAGGAACTGGCCGGCAACTCCCTCGCCACCGTCGCCCTCTCGGTGACCGTCTTCCCCGTCATCGGCGTCGGCGCGTGGGGGCTGACGGCGCTTCTCGGCGGGGTCCAACTCCCGGTTACGACCGTCGTCGCGGTCTCCCTCCTCTCGGGCATCGCCTTGGCGTTCCTCGCCATCGGCGTGACGATGGCGACGACGTACGCCGCCTACCGGTTCGGGCTCGACCCCGACGACGTGGTCATCCCCGTCGTGACGAACACCTGCGACGTCCTCGGCGTGGTGGTGCTCTTCGCTTCCGTGCAGTTACTCGTGTGAGCGAACTGAGACCCGAACGCGGCGGTACCCGGACGGTGTGCGGTTCGTCCGCCCTCGTCGTCTCCGTCGAACTCGGGCCCCCTCTTTCGCCGAATCGACGGCGATTAGGTCCGTCGAACCCGACTTCCGCACGTGCAGGTCGCCGAAACGCTCGGGTCGCTCTGGCCCGTTCTCGCGGAGGTTCTCCCGCGCGTCGCGAGCATCGCCGCCCTCATCGCCGTCGGCGTGTTCCTCGCGAACGTCGCCGTCGGGTTCGGCTTGGTCCAGTACGTCGCGGCCGTCTCGCGGTACCTGACGCGCCCCGCGAACCTCCCCGACGAGGTGGGCACGGCCATCTTCACCACCGCCGCCTCCACCACCGCCGGGTATGGGATGCTCGCCGAGTTCCGAGAGTCCGGCATGCTCGACGACAGGGCGACGCTCGTCGCCGTCACCATGAACACGTTCTTCGGGTTCGTCCAGCACATCTTCACCTTCTACGTGCCCGTCCTCGTCCCGATTCTCGGGCTGGAGGTCGGACTGCTGTACGTCGGGACGCGGGCGGCCATCTCGTTGGCCATCACCGCCGTCGGCGTCCTCGCGGGCGCGGCGTTCCTCTCGGAGCGAAACGTCGATCGGACCGCCGCGGCCCAGACGGACGGCGGCCCGGACGCCGACGGCGAGGATTCGCCCCACGAAGTCGTCGCGGCGGCGGCGCGGAAGACGTGGCCGAAACTGAAGCGCATCGTCCCCCGTCTGGTCGTCGTCTACCTCGTCGTGACGCTCCGTCGTCCGGACGACGGACCTCGAAGCACTCACCGCCGCGGCGGACCCCCTCGCGACGTTCGTCGGACTCCCCGGCGCGTCCATCCCCGTCATCGCGGTGTTCGCGTTCGACACCACCGCGGGCGCGGCCACCATCGCCCCGATGGTCGGCGAGACGTTCACGCCGCGGACGGCGGTGGCGACGATGCTCCTCGGCGGCATCGTCTCCTTCGCCGTCTCGACGTTCAAGCGCTCCATCCCCTTCCAGTACGGCATCTGGGGCCCCCGATTCGGGTCGAAAGTCGTCGCCGTCAACACCGCTCTGAAGGTGGTGTTCATCGCCGTCGCGTTGGTGTTCCTGCTGACCGTCTGACCTCGCTCCGACCGATATCGTCGGGCGCTACCAAATGACAAGATGCTGCGGCACCAACCGTCCCGTATGGACAGCAGAACGTACGAGTTCGAGGGGGTACGACCGGAGATTCACGAGGACGCCCGCGTGAGTCGGGAGGCGACGCTCGTGGGGGACGTGCGAGTCGGCGCGGACGCCAGCGTCTGGCCGGGCGTCGTCCTCCGCGGCGACGTGTCGGGCGTCCGCGTCGGGGCGGAGTCCCACGTCGGCGACAACGCGGTGTTGCACGCCGCCACGCTCGGAGAACGCGTCATGATCGGTCACGGCGCGGTGTTGAACGAGGCGCACGTCGAAGACGGGGCGTTGGTCGGGTTCAACGCGACGGTGAACACCGGCGTCAGCGTCGGCGCGGACAGCATCGTCGCCTCCGGTACCGTCGTCCCCGAGGAGTACGAGATTCCGCCGGCGTCGTTCGTCCGCGGCGTCCCGGCGCGCGTCACGCCCCTTTCGGAGACGGACGTGAACCCGACGGAGACGTTCGAGGCGTACCAGTCGGGTGCGTACACCGACCTCGCCTCGCGGCACGCGGAACTGTTCGAAGGAGAGTGAGACGAGGAGCGTATGCGGGACGGCCCGACCTACCGGTCGAAGTCCAACGGTTTCCCGTCCTCGGTGGGCGGGGCGATGTGGTCGATGAACTCCTCGACGGACGGTTCGCGGACGTCGACGTGGACTTCGATGTCGCCGAGTTCGTCGGGGTTGCCGACGGCGAAGTTGACGACGCCCTTGAACGCCGCCTGCTTCTTCAACGCGAAGGAGAAGCCGTCCCCGTCGGCGCGTTTCTCGAACTCCCGGCGGGCGGTGTCGAGTATCTCCTGTTCGTGCAGTCGTTCGGAGAACCGGTCTAACGAGTGGGTCTCCCCGACCAACTGCCCGGCCTCGTGTTCGAACTCGACGCCAGGAAAGAGGTTGCGCACGGCGTCTTCGACCCGGTCCGTCACTTCCGTCTCCCTGACCGGCGCGACGATTCGTGCCTCGATGCTGTATATCATTCTGTCACCTCGTTTCTCTCGCGGAGCGCCTCGGGTCCCTCGCGCAGGAGCGTCAGCACCCGTTCGCGGAACCGGTCCAGCGTGTCGGTGTTCTCGATGCGCACGTCCGCGCGGTCCATCGCCTCGCCCATGCCGAAGCCGAGTTCTCGCTCCTCGCGGGCCCTCAACGCCTCGCGGTCCAAGTCGCTGTCGTCGCGCGCCCGGTCGAGCAACCGTTCGGCGCGCACCTCGAAGGGGGCTTCGATGCTCGCGAGGACGAACTCGTCGCCGAACGCCATCTCGAAGCAGTCGAGTTCGACGCCCGAGCGCAGGCCGTCCACGAGGACGACGTCGGCGGTTTCGAGTTCCGCCTCGATGAGCGGTAGCGACCGCTCCGCGATGGCCGCCGGACCGTTCTCCTCGCGGAGCGCGGTGGCAATCTCGCCGTGGTGTTCCGCGGGGTCGAGTCCGCGTTCGCGACACTCCTCGCGGATGACGTCGCCCATCGTCACGACGGGGATGCCCTCCTCGCGGGCGACGGCGGCGGCTTCGCCCTTGCCGCTCCCCGGGAGGCCCACGGTTCCGATGACCTTCATCGTCGCCAGTTTCACGTCTGCCGGACTTAGGGCTGCCGTTCCACCTTTTTCCGCCTCGGGTTCGCTTCGCTCACCCTCGGCGCAAAAATCTGGACCAAAAAGGCCGCTCGCTCCCTCCGGTCGCTCGCGGTACGACCTGCTATACTGCCGAACTCCAATCCGGCGACGATTTCTCCTTCGGGCGACTGTCTTCTCGTGTGAACGACCGCTCCCTCGTCGTCCGCGCCCCGGGTTCGTCCTCGTCGGGTGGTCTGGGCGAACGCGGCGTCGTTCCTCGCCGTCACCGTCACCAGACGACGTCTGGTGGCCTGCCGAAGTGACTTCGGCACCGTCGTCGGCCTCCCCGTCGCGGTGTGAATGCTCAACCGCTTGCCCGCGGTCACCTCGCTGTACCGCTTCGACGGGTAGCGGACGAAACCCACATCGCTTTTCATCTGTCGGGGTTTGTGTGAGAACGAGGGCACGTAGCTCAGTCCGGATAGAGCGTCGGACTTCTAATCCGACGGTCGTGGGTTCAAATCCCATCGTGCCCGTTCGGCCTCGTTTCACTCGGCCTCACGGCCACGATGTAGTCACATTCGCTCCGCTCACGTGATTCCCATCGTGCCCGTTACTTCTCGGCGAACGAAGTGAGCAGTAGCGGCGAGTTCGCCGCTCTCTCCCCTCCGTCTTCCGACGGACGACGCCCCGGTCACTTCACCTCCAACGACCGCCCGCACTCGGGGCACTCCTCCTCTACGATGGTCACCTGCGCGTCGCAGTCGGGGCACACCTCTCGGTAGCACGCGGGGTCTCCCATGCCAACGTCTACCGCGCTCCGCGGGAAGAACGTTGCGTCCGTTCCGTCGGACGACGAGACGGGTCAGCGCGTCGCCGAGAACGGCGGACTCTCGGCCGGCCTACCCTTGGGTCTGCGTCTGCGTTCCGGTCGCGGTGCCGTTTCCTCCCGTCTCGGTCCCCTGCATCTGGGTCGTCCCGGTGGCCCAGATTTCGTACTTGTTGAAGTCCTGCACCCACTCCGAGGAGAACGAGACGACGAAGTTCCACGTCTCGCCCGGCTTGAGCGTGTTCACGTTCTGCGCCTGCGTGGACGTGTAGAACTGCCCCGCTCTGTCGCCCGTCTCGTTCACGGGCGAGACTTTCACCTCGGCGTACTCGAACGTCTTGTTCGAGGTGTTCTTCAGGACGCCCTCAACGCCCGCGACGTCTCCCGACCGGAAGAAGTTGTGTTCCGTGATGTTCAGACCGTTCGTGGACTCCGCGGTCACCACCGTCCCCTGCACCGACGCGGACGTTCCGGTGGACTCCGCTGTTCCGGTCGTCTCCGTCCCGTTCGGGCTGGCGTCCGCTCCCTCGGTCGTCTGCGCCGCCGTCGTCGTCTGTAGCGATTCTGTCGCCGGAACCGTCCCGGTCGTTCCCTCTCCGTTACTCTGTCCGCTACACCCGGCGAGGCCGACGCCGATTGCCACCGCCCCCATTCGTTCGAGAAACGCTCGGCGACTTCGGTCCATTACGTCCTTGACAAACGCTCCCGAGCTCCGTGGCCCTCGGGGCTACACAGTTTGGTTCGGCGGGACGGAGCCGTCGCTGCCGGGCGGATGGCGTCGAAAGAAGGTAGGATTCGGCGTGCGGGCCGACGTTCGAGGGGCGATTCGGGGCGAAGGGGTCGGGTGGGGGTGGTGTGTGCCTATCCGGGGGCGCTCACATAGCGCCGCCCATGCCGCCCATGCCGCCCATACCGCCCATTCCGCCGCCCATGCCGCCGCCGCCGGGCATGTCGTCGCCGTCGTCGTCGCCCGTCTGGCCACCGGAGAGGTCGCCAGCGGCGATGACGTCGTCGATGCGGAGGATCATGACGGCCGCTTCCGTCGCGCTCTCGATGGCCTGCGTCTTCACGCGGAGGGGTTCGACGACGCCCTCGGCCTCCATGTCGATGACTTCGCCGGTGTAGGCGTCGAGACCGGCCGCGAACTCGCCGCCGTCGTGGCGGGCGCGGAGGTCGACGAGCGAGTCGATGGGGTCGAGACCGGCGTTCTCGGCGAGCGTGCGCGGGATGACGTCGAGCGCCTCAGCGAACGCTTCGACGGCGAGCTGCTCGCGGCCGCCGACGGAGTCGGCGAACTCGCGGAGCTTCAGGGACAGTTCGGTCTCGGGCGCGCCGCCGCCGGGGAGAACCTTCCCGTCTTCGAGCGTCGTGCGCACGACGCCGAGGGAGTCCTCGATGGCGCGTTCGACTTCGTCCACGACGTGGTCGGTGCCGCCGCGGAGGATGAGCGTGACGGACTTTGCGTCTTCGACGTCCTCGACGAAGATGCGCTCGTCGCCGCCGACGTCCTTCTGGGCGACGGAGCCGGCGAAGCCGAGGTCGGACTCCTCGATGTCGTCGAGGGAGCCGACGACGCTCGCGCCCGTGGCGCGGGCGAGACGCTTGAGGTCGGAGGACTTCGCGCGACGGACCGCGAGGATACCCTCCTTCGCGAGGTAGTGCTGGGCCATGTCGTCGATGCCGTCGCCGACGAAGACCACGTCGGTGCCGACGTCGACGAGCTTGTCGACCATCTCCTTCAGCTGCTTTTCCTCCTGGTCGAGGAACTGCTGGAGCTGGTCGGGGTCGGTGACGTTGACCTCGGCGTCGATCTCGGTCTCGCGGACTTCGAGCGCGCCGTCGAACAGCGCGACGTTGGCGTCCTCGACCGCGTACGGCATGTTCTCGTCGACGCGCGTCTTGTCGATGATGGCGCCCTCGACGAGTTCGGAGTTGTCGATGGAACCACCGACGACCTTCTCGACGGAGACGTTCTCGGTGTCGATGCCGTCCTCGTCGGCGACGGCCAGTACGGCGTCTACGACGAGTTCGGCAAGCAGGTCCTTCGCGGACTCCGCGCCCTTACCGGTCATCGCCGTGGCGGCGATCTTGACCAGCGTCTCGTGGTCCTCCTCGGACACTTCGATGGCGTTCTCGTCGAGGATCTCCTTGGCCTTCTCGGCGGCCTGACGGAAGCCCTGCGCGATGGTCGTCGCGTGGACGTCCTGGTCGATGAGTTCCTCGGCCTGATCGAGGAGTTCGCCCGCGATGACGACGGCCGTCGTCGTCCCGTCGCCGACTTCGTCCTCCTGCGTCTCGGAGACCTCGACGATCATGTTCGCCGCGGGGTGGTCGATGTCCATCTCCTTGAGGATGGTCACGCCGTCGTTCGTGACCACGACCTCGCCGGAGTTGTCGACCAGCATCTTGTCCATCCCCTTCGGACCCAGCGTGGTCCGGACGGACTCGGCCACGGCCTTCCCGGCCGTGATGTTCATCGATTGCGCGTCCTTCCCCTGTGTGCGCTGGGAGTCTTCGCCCAGAATAATCATGGGCTGTCCCTGCTGCATTCGCTGAGACATATTCACTCGTGGGGTTGTTTGCGATTCTATAAAAAAGTAACGACGGAGTTCCTGACAAAATGGCACACGGGGGAGGGGTTCATCGTGCCATTGAATACCACGATTTCGGGGTGTTTATTACGCCCTCGCTCGGCGTCGTCGGGCGAATTTCGGCCGGTCGTCGGCGGGGCCAGTGGGAGACGGCGGCCGAGAAAAGCGGGCGCGAAGGCGGCCGAGACTGGGAGTCCGGACTCAGCCCGACTGCCGGACGTCGAAGCCGTCGGTGAGTTCGTTGTGCTTCCGTTCGAGGAAGGAGTACACCGCGCCGTGCGGCGCGCCGTCGAGTATCATCCCCACCGCGCGGCGGACCGCCTGCACCTCTTCGGGTTGCCCGATGGTGCCCAGCGTCGAACCCTTGATGACGACTTCCGCGCCGGTGAGCTCCTCCATCAGTTCGCGGGTGCGGCCGTTCTCGCCGATGAGGCGGCCCTTCTGCCGTTGGAGGTCGTTCTTGTTGCGGGTGTGCTCAGAGAGGTCGACGAGCTCGAAGGTTCGCATCTCGTCGTCGAGAAGCGACAGGGCGGACTCGGGGGTGAATCCGCGACCCACGGCCCGGACGATGTCCGGCGCGACGAGTCCGCTGACCGGGTCGCCGACGGTCTCGATGGCGACGGACCCCGACTCCGAATCGATGTCGAGGCGGACCTCCGCTCTGCGCTCTATCTCGCGCATCGTCTCGCCGCCTTCGCCGATGAGGACGCCGATTCGGTCCTGCGGGACCTTCACGTGTTGCATGCCTCTGGCTACCCGGTGGAGCGGTTTAAGGGTTTGTTCGGCCGTTCGCTTCGCATCGGCGTCTCTCACTCGGGCGAGCGTCGCGGAGCGAATCGGCCGCCGAAACTCGGGTCAGCCGTCGTCGTCCGCGTTCGCGCCGTCGGTCGCCGAGGGGTCGTTCGGCGACCCGGACGGGTCGGGGTCCGCCGTCGTGACGAACTCGTAGAGGTCGTCGCCGTCCGTCTCCAACCCTTGTCGGGAGAAGAACTTCGCCACGTTCGTGCAGTCCCGCCGGAGGAACTCGTCGGCGTTCGGGTGGTGGACCGTCACCGCCTGCCCGAGGTCGATGACGACGAGTTCGCCCTCGTGGATTATCATGTTGTACTCCGAGAGGTCGCCGTGGACGAGGCCCGCCGAGTAGAGTCGCCGCATGTACTCGCGGACGACTTCGTAGGCGGTCTGGGGGTTCTCGACGTTCACCTCGGCGAGTCGCCGCGCCCGGTCTTCGACCAGTCCGACCAGTTCCATCACGAGGACGTTCCGCTCGACGGCGATGGGTTCGGGGACGCGGACGCCCGCCTGCCGCGCCCGACTGAGGTTGGCGAACTCCTTCTGCGTCCACGCGAGGACGACCTGCTTCTTGTCGTGTCCGATGCCCTCGAAGCGCGGGTCGCCTTCGAGGTAGTCGCGCATCTGGCGGAAGTTCGAGGCGTTTATCCGATAGATCTTCGCCGCGACGTCCGTGTCCTCGTCGCCGAGAGCCTCGTAGACGTTGGCTTCCTTGCCCGTTGAGATGGGTCCGCCGAACGCCTCGATATGGCCGTCTTGGACCAACTTGTAGATGGCCGCGAACGTGGCGTCGTCGAACACCGACTGTTCGACCTTGAACTGGTCGGCGTCTTTCAGCCGTTTTCGGAAGTCGTCGAACTCGCGGTCCCGGCGGCGAGCGATGCGATCCGCCTCCGTGTCGGAGACGTCTATCTCTTCCCACTCGTCGCCGGGCACGTCGGCTTCGTCCGAGGCGATTAGGCCGAACTCATCGCTCATCTACCGGTCACTACGGGACGGCGCGGTAAAAGCGTCACAGGTGTCCTCCGTCGGCGGAGACGCGTCCTCGAAAACGGTTACTGGATGTGGCCTTCGTCGCGGAGTTGGTCCGCTTCGGACTTCTCGTAGCGCCACGTGATGTCGCCTTTCTCGTCCTGCCAGTCCCACGGTTCGACGAGCACCACGTCGTCCTCTCGGATCCAGATGCGCTTCTGCATCCGACCGGGGATGCGCGCGGTTCGTTCGACGCCGTCGGCGCACCGCACCTCGACGCGGTTCGCACCGAGCATGTTCGTCACGACGGCGAAAACCTCGTCGTCCTCGGGCATCCGCAGGTCGCGACGCCCCTGATTTTCGTTGTCGTTCTTCGCCATACGTGGGCGATTAGTCGTCTTGCTGTTTAAACCCGCGGTTCTCGTCGATTGGATTTTCTCCACTGACGACCGTTACCGCCACTGTGACGCCGATTGCGTCCCCCGATTTTCGGCTCCCCCGACGCGGCGCGAACGGTACCCTTAGGTGTCCGTCGCCGCCACGCGGTGACATGCTCGACAAACTCGGAGCGAAGGGAATCGCCGGTCTGGTCGTCATGGTCGCCGGATTCGCACTCGTCGCGTGGAGCGCACCCGTCGTGGCGGCGGGTCTGGGACTCATCGTCGTCGGACTCATCCTCGTCGCCGGCGGCCTCGCGCAGTCGGTGATGGGGATGCTCGGGATGCCCTAAGTGAGCGACTCGCGGAGGAACGAGAACGCGTCCTCGCGTACGTCGGGATACCAGTACGACGAGTGCAGGAACACGTGGTCCGCGCCCGGGTACGTCCGCACCTCGGCTTCGTCCCCCGCCGCCGCCATCGCCTCGGCGAGTGCCTCCGACGACTCGACGGGGACCACCTCGTCGTCCCCGCCGTGTAACAGAAGCGTCGGCGGCGCGCCGCCGGAGACGTGCGTCACCGGTTGCGCCGCCTCGTAGCGGTCCGGCACCTCCGCGGGCGTCCCGCCGAGGAACCGTTCTACCACTTCGTCCTCGTCGTCGCCCTCGAAGACGTACGGACCGCTGATGCCGACGACCGAATCGGGGCGGGAACTGACGGACGAGTCGTCGCCGAACTCGCCCGCCGGCGCGAGGGCCGACAGCACCGCGAGGTGCGCGCCCGCGGAGTGACCGACGGCGGCGAGTCGGTCCGGGTCGCCGCCGAACGACTCGGCGTTCTCTCTCGCCCACGCGAGTCCGGCGCGAACGTCGCGTATCTGCGCCGGGAACGTCGCTTCGTCGCTGAGGCGGTAGGAGAGTTCGACGGCCACAAATCCCTCGGCTGCGGCGTCGAGCGCCCACCGGGCGAACTGCCCGCGCGCGCCGGACTCCCACGCGCCGCCGTAGACGAAGGCGACGACCGGTCGATTCGTCGCCTCCCCCGTCTCGGCGTAGTACGCGTCCGCGTACAGCGTTCGCTCGGGGCGTTCGACGACGAGGCGGTCGCGTTCGACGGTCAACGAAGTCTCGGCAGCCATGTCGGACGGCGGCGCGCCGGTCACCTCAGCGTTTCGACCGCCGTACGGAAGAAACGCGGTCGGAGACCGCTCAGGAGCGCTGTTCGGCTATCTTCTCGCGGCCCGGCGCGATGAGTTCGTCGAGGTAGTCCGCGAGTGCGCTCTTCGCGTCCGCGGGGTGGAGTTCGCCCGATTCGAGGTCCGACTCCAGCGACTCGTAGTCGTCGTACTCCAAGTCGCCGCCGTACTGGTCGGGGCGTTCGACGACGACGCTCTCGAACCGCGGGAACACATGGTACTGGAATATCTGCAGCACGGGGTTCTCGCGTTCGTTGCCCTCGCCGTCGGGTTCGGGGTCGGCCGTCGGCGGGCAGAACGCCTTGTTCACCTTCTCCCGGAGGTCCTCCTCAGTGTCCTCCATCGAGATGGTGATGCCCTCCGAGGAGGACATCTTGCCGACGCCCGTCGAGAGGTCCGCGAGGATGGGCGTGTGGACCGCCGGGCGGACGTCGTAATCGAGGGACGGAAGCACCTCGCGGGCGAGCATGTGGACCTTCCGCTGGTCGAGTCCGCCGACGGCGAGGTCCAAATCGAGGTACTCGATGTCCAGCGCCTGCATCAGGGGGTAGACGACCTGCGACACCTTCGGGTTCGATCCGCGCTGAATCTCCGCCATCGCGCGTTCGGCCCGCGAGAGCGTCGTCTCCAGTTCGAGGGCGTGCGTGTCGAGGACGTACTCCTCGTCCATCTGGTACTCCGACCCGAGGACGAACTCCGTGTTCTCCTCGTCGAGGCCGTAGGCGACGAACTGTTCGCGCATGCGGTCGGCCGTCTCGCGGATCTCCTCGAACGTCCCCTTGTCGTTGAGGTAGGCGTGCACGTCCGCCAGCAGGATGACCACCTCGAAGCCCGCCTCCTGCAGGTCGATGAGTTTGTTGGCCGTCAGCATGTGGCCGATGTGGAGGACCCCCGAGGGTTCGTACCCGACGTACGCTCGCTTGCCATCGGGGTCGTCGGCCAGCGTGCGTACCTCGTCCTCCGTGACCACCTCGGCGGCGTTCCGGGTGATCAGGTCGTAGGCGTCCATACGTGTGCGTGTCCGCGGTTCGGGATATGACTTCTGGAACTCCCCGCACCGACGAAGACTCTGGTCTTTTCAGGAGGAATGAGGCGGGATCGGTATCGATGAGTGCGGTGACGTAGAACGACGGGATTTCCAACGTTACCCCGCATCGCAGCCTGAAAAGACCAAACTGATACCGCACCGGTCGTACCGTTCTGTGATGGCAACCACTCGCTCGCCGATACTCATCCTCGTCGGCTTGGTCGCCGCCGCGTTCGTCCCCCTCGCGGTGATGTGGGCCGCCGTCGGCGGCGTCGAAGGAGTCGCCTACCTCCTCGGGTTCGCGGTGTACTTCCTCGTCTTCCACGTCGCGCTTCCCGGCCGCGTCTACTTCGACGCCCGCGAACGCGGGAGCAACTCGGTGCTGGCGTGGACGGCGCTGGCGTTCTTCCTCCCTCTCGTCGGCGCGGCCCTCTACTTCCTCGTCGGGCAGTCCCGACTCGGCGAACCGACGGGGTAACGCGGCCTATCGCGGACGAATCCCGATACCGACGGATGCCGTTTTCCGACTCAGCGTGCCGCTACCTCCGACTCCTGAATCCAGCCGAACGCCCGGCGGAGGCGCGCCCACCCTCGCCGCCAGACGAGCCAGTATCCGGGAACGGCGCCCACCGCGAACAGGAGAGCGTAGTACAGCAACTCGACCGCGAAGTCGTCGACGAACTGCGGAAACACACCGACGCTCCGTAGAACGAACCACAGTTGGACGGCTACAACGTGGCCCACGACGAACGCCCCGACGGCTCTCTCGGTCGGTCCGGCGGGTTCCGTCCGACCGCCGATCTCGCTCCGATACAGTAGATACCCGACGACGAGAGGTTGGAAGACGGTACAGCCGATTGCCCACAGCAGGCTCGAGTCGCTTCCTCGCTCCTTCGCGTCGAGATATATCCAGTAAGCGAGAAGAACGGACATCAGCGCGTGGAAGGCGGAGAACGGGGAGCCGAGGAGATAGGAGAATGTCACACCCGCGTAAACGTCGCTACCTCCTATCTATTTTTGACGAAATGACAGTTTATGCCGGACCCGAACGACCCTCAGCGACTCTCGCCTCTCGTCTCCGCGCGGTGCTCGCTGATGATCTGGTCCATCATCGCCTCCTTCTGCTCCTTGCGGCGTTCCTCGGCGCGGTCCTCCCAGTCCTCAATGACCTCGGCCACGTCGGACTCGCGGGCGACGGCGAGTTCGTCCACCTCCTGCAGTCGCACGTCGTCGGCCGGTCCGACGGGTATCTCGTGGTCGAACAGCACCTCGTCGGCCTCGCTGGAGAGGCCGCCGACGCCGCGGAGGACGACGCGGGGGTTCGTCTCGGCCAGACGCTTCGCCGTCGCCCGCCCCGCGCCGGAGGCGTCCCGCAGGAACACCACGTCGCCGGCGGCGAGTCCGTACTGCTCGTCGGCGCGTTCGACGGCGTCCGTGGTGAACTGCTCGACGACTTTCACCGGCACGAGGTCCTTCTCGGTGTTGACGTCCGCGAAGTTCGAGTGGTCGAGCTTCCACAGCGTCTTCAACCGCTCCAGTTTCCGGTCGAGCGTCTCGTTCTCCTCCTCTAAGGTCTCGACGCGGCGTTCGAGGCGGCCGTTCTCGCGTTCGAGTCGCTGCACCTCGCGGCGCTCTCTGGCCTCCCGACGCTCCTCGCGTTTCGCCTCGGACAGTTCCGCTTTGTACTCCTCGATGGTGTCGTCCTTCTCGTCGATGGTCTCCTTGAGGTCCTCGACGTGCGATTCGAGGCGCTCGACCCGCGTCTCCAACCGGCGAATCTCCTTCTCCTCGTCGGTGAGTTCGCGCTGCTCCTGCGTCGATTCGGTCTCCTCCTCCTGCACGTCGTCGTCCAACTCCCGGAGGACGGCTTCGACGGACTCCTCGCCCGCGACGACGCGCGCGATGACCGTCCCGCGCTCGATGTCCGGCGGCACCTTCCGGGTGATGCGCTCGAACTGGTCCTCGTGGTCGTCGAAGGCGAAGAGCGCCGCCGCCAGCGCGTCGCGTTGGTGGTCGTTCTCGTACTCCGCCTCGCGGGTGCGGTGGAGCTTCTCGTCCACCGGCAGATCCGAGTTCGGCACCCACCCGGCGGCGTCGAAACTCCGCCGGAACTTCTCGACGGTTTCGGGTATCGGCGTCACGTCGGCGGCGACGACGACGGGCCGTCCGCGTTCGATGAGCCACTCGATTATCTCGGCGGTGTCGGCCGTCCGCGTCGAACGCACGTCGAGGACGTGCCCGTCTAAGTCCACCACCGCGGCGGCGGTGGTCGTCCCGGGGTCGATGCCGACGATGACGTGGTCGCGGCGCTTCACGAGGGGTTCGAACTCGATGCCGTCGAGGCGTTCGCGCTCTACCTCCACGCGCGTGTCGCCCGCGCGGCCGGCGGAGACGGGGATGTCCTCGGGCCGCGCCTCGACGAGGAACGTCGCGTTCGAGTAGCCGCCGTACTTCTCGGTCACGTCCATCTCGTACTCCAGTCCGGCCTGCTTCAACCGGCTCTCGACTTCGCGAGCGCGCCGCTTCACCGACCCGTGGATGCGGCGGGTGTAGCGGTCCTGACTCCACCCGCCCTTGCCGGTCGAGCGACCGCGGGAGACTTTCACCGTCGTCGTGTTCGTGAAGGCGGACACCTCGACGCCGACGTTCGCGGCGGCGAGTCGGGCGGCCGCTTCGGCCTCCTTCATCGGCTTCTTGCCGTAGGGGACGCCGTGCCTGGAGGCGACCCGCGAGAGCGGTTCCGGTCGCTCCGCGCCGGTCACCTGCACTAATCGAGTCTCGGAGGGAAGCGACCGGAGGAACCGAACCAGGTCGTCTTTGTCCGCCGCCAACTCGTACATGTTGTCGGTGGCGACGAGGGCGGGCTTCTCGCGGTCGATGAGGCGTCTCAGTTTCCGGTGGGAGACCACGTCGCGGTCGATGTTCTCCCCGTCGAAGGCGACGACGGCGTACGACGGCGCGTCGCCGCGCACGTCGCCGCTCTGGATGTCCACGCCGAAGACGAGGGAGTCGAGCGCACTCGTCCGGTCGTTCACAGATTAGTTTGGTCGGAGACGAATATATACCCCACGCCGATGTCGGAGTCCGACAGGTGGCGTTTCGCGCCGCGCCCTCGATACGGCGACGGTGACCGCCCCTTCGGATGCGTTCAGCGCAGCGAGGCGCAGACCGGTCCGCGAGCCGAGAGTTCCGACGGACTCGTCAACGGAGAGTTCCGTCGGCGACGGGGACGACGCGCCCGCCGACGCGCACCGTCACGTCCCCCGTCTCGTCCTCGGCGTCTCCTGCCTCGCCGTCCGGGTTCTCGTCCTCGTCGCGCGCTTCGAGGTGGAGCAGCGACGGGCGTCCCATCTCGTACCCCTGTTCGACGGTGGCGGTCACCTCCGGCGAGTCGAAGTAGCGGTGCCGGGCGAGGTAGCCCGCGAGACACCCGTTCGCGCTCCCAGTCGCGGGGTCCTCCGGCACGTTGTACCCGAGGGCGAACATGCGCGCCGCGAAGTCGTTCGCCCCGTCTCGCGGGTCCGGACAGAACGGAAAGAGGTTCTCGACGCCCACGTCGGCGAGGAGTTCGTCGTAGGCGCGGCGGTCCACCGCGATTCGTCCGAGGGCGTCGCGGTCGGTCAGCGGAATCAGCACCGCCGGGAGGCCGGTGGAGACGACCTGCACCGGCCACTCGTCGTCCACGTCCGACGAGTCGAGCGACAGCACCTCTGCGACGCGTTCGGGGGTGAGCGTCTCGCCGAACTCCGGCGGATTCTGCGTCATCCACAGCACCTCCTCGCCGCCCTCCTCGCGGACTTCGACGGGAATCCGCCCGACGGGGAGGTTCAGCGTCACCTCGTCGCCGGCCCCGAACTCCTCGCGGAGGACGGCGGCGGTGCCGAGCGTCGGATGCCCGGCGAACGGTATCTCCTCCTTCGGCGTGAAGATGCGCACGTCGTACCCATCGCCGAGAGAACCTCGGCGGGCCGCCGGACGTCGTCCGGCGACTCCCTCTCGCTCTTCGCCCGTCTCGACGAACGTCGTCTCCGAGTAGTTCATCTCCCGGGCGATATCGAGCATCTCCTCGTCGCTCAGGGACGCGCCGTCCTCCACGACGGCCAGTTGGTTGCCGGCGTACCGACGGTCGGCGAACACGTCCACGATGTGAAAGCGGTGCTCCGCGCTCATGGCCGCCGGTGGGGCGGCTTCGTTCAAAAGATTACGCGAGGTGTGCTACTCCTCGGCACGGAACTCGCTCGCCCACGCCGTCTCGCACTCCTCGCCGCAGAAGGAGAACAGGAGGGGCGTCCCGTCGGTTCCGCGGAGGGTGACGACGGGGTACCTGACCCCGACTTCGAAGACGGTTCCGCAGTGCGCGCACATCCGGAGGTTCGCCGCCGGGTCTTCAGCCATGGGCGGGCGCGACGGTGACGACGCCGGAACTGTTCGCCTCGACGCGGTATCCGCAGTACGAGAAGGCGACCCAACTCTCCGCTCCCACCTCGGAGCGGACGATGGCGTCGAGGACGTCCGTGTCCACCGCGCCGTACAACGGCGGCAGTTCCAGCGAGTGGACGCCCTCGGCCTCCGCGACGGTTCTGACGACGGCCATCGTCGCACCTTCCTCCCCCACCTCGACCCTGATACGCTTCGATTCGTTGGACTCCATACTCTTGCGGGGAGAGACGCGCGCAGTCGGGATACTACGTGCCTCTATCTATCGAGCGTCCGGGTCGCCCCCGCCCTATGTATCTAGATGCCGCCCTGCTGCGCTATCAGGAGCGAGAGCAGCTTCCGGGAGGCCCGCCGGAGGTGGTAGTTGAACGTGGGTTGGGTGATGCCGAGCGAACGGGCTATCTCCTCGCCGGTTTGGTACCGCGGCGACTCGAAGTAGCCGCTGTAGTACGCGGTCACGAGGACTTCCAACTGGCGTTCGGTGAGGTGCGACGCGAGCGTCGTCTGTAGGCTGTCCAACGTCCGCACTTCCCGTTCCCGTTCGCGCCGCGCGACGAGTTCCACGTCCGGGTACGTCCCCTGAAGCCGTTCGATCAACTCCCGGATGTTCGTCTCGGCGGGCACTTCGACGGTGGCGGTCAGCGTCTCGCCGTCGGTGCGAATCAGACGGGGAACCGCGCCGTGTTCGACGAACGTCACCGCGGGCGGCGGTTCGGTCACCACCGCCTCGAACAACTCCGACTCCTCGTCCGTCGAGAGCGCCTTCAACCGGCGGACTGACGGGAGTTCCGCCGCCGCCCTCTCGACGTCGCCCGCGACGGTAGCCGGCGTCCGGAAGAAGACGAGGTACCGGTCGTCGCTCCGCGGCAGTACCGATTCGTAGGTGAGCAAGCAGTCGGCCTCCGCGGCGAGTCGGTGGAGCGTCTCGTTCGTCGCCCGAAGCCGGAGTTCGAGCTCGACAACCCGGTCCGCGACCAACCCCTGCTTCGTCTCCGCGCCGTTTATCGCGTGGGCGATGGTCTCCCCGAGTTCCTCGTACACCGTCCGCGTGAGAGCGTCGAACTCGTCCGTCCGCGTCGCGTACACGGTCAGGACGCCGTACGGAATCTCGTCGTAGTGGAGGGGGACGCTTATCGCCGACTGGAACCCCCGCGAGAGGGCCTCCCGCCGCCACCGATTCTCGCGCAGTCCGTCCACGACGTTCGGAACCACCACCACCGCTCGCTCTCGCGCCGCCCGGTCCGCGGGTTCCGTCGTTCGCTCCTCGGCGTCTATCGCCGCGAGCTGTTCGAGGTACCCCCGGTCCATCCCTTCCCACGTCCGCGGTCTGACGGTCTCCGTCTCGCGGTCGTACTCGCCGACCCACGCGAGGGCGTAGCGGTCGTTCGCGACGAGTTGCTCGCAGACGGCGCGTTCGACCGCCTCCCGCGTCCGCGCGTCCACGAGGCGTTCGTCGATGCCCCGGATGAGTTCGTTTATCTGGTTCAGCCGTTCGAGTCGGGCCGTCTGCTGGCGGAGTTCCCACTGTCGCTCCCGAAGCGCCTGCTCGTCCGCCAACCGGTCGAACGCCGCGCGAATCGTCGTCCCGAGGAGGTCCGCGAGCGTCTCCGTCTGGTCGTCGAACGCCCCCGTCGCCGTCTCGCCCGCGAGCAACACCCCGTACTCGCCGAGGGGAATGAACAGCCCCCGCCGCATCGGAATCTCCGTGTGGCGCAGGGTCTCCGAGTCGTGGACGTCCGCGAACGCGAGCACCTCGTCCTCGAAGAAGGCCCGTCGGATGAGGCTCGCCTCGTCGGCGGGGAACGTCGGCACGGGCGGGTAGCGGGAGGCTATCTCCGGGGAGTGCGCGAGGTGGACGAACGCCCTCTCGTCGGGGTCGTACCGGAAGAGGACGGCGTCCGGAAGCGACAGCAGTTCCCGACTCGCCTCGACTGCGATTCGCGCTATCTCCTCCTCCGTCGTCGCCGACAGGAGGTCGTGGGCCGCTTCGTACAGTTCCGTGAACGCCTCGGCCGAGCGCTTTCGCTCGGTGACGTCGCGGACGACGCCGACGACGCCGTGCGTCTCGTCGCCGAAGGTGATGGGCGCGAGCCACGCCTCCACCGGGAGTCGCTCGCCCGATTTGGTCTCGACTTCGCTCTCCATCGCGGCGACGCTCCGCCGTTCCTCGATCAACTCCGCGTGCAGTCGCGCCGCCGACTCGGGGTCCGCCACGTCGGCCACCGCGTCGGCCCGACTCCCGACGAGTTCCTCGCGGGAGTAGCCCGTCATCCGGACGAACGCGTCGTTGACCGTGGTGAATCGCCACTCGTCGTCGAGGACGCAGATGCCGTCGGTGACCGTCTGGACTATTGCCTCGTACCGCTCGAGTTCGCGTTCGCGCGCTTTCCGGTTGCTGATGTCACGCAGGAATATCGAGAGCCCGGACTCGGAGGGGTACAGTTGCACCTCCGTCCACCGGTCTATCGGTTCGGGGATGTACGCCTCGAACGACGTCGGTTCCTGCGTCTCCATCGCCTCGTGGGACACGTCCCAGAACGCCCTCGAATCGGGGTAGAGGTCCCAGATAACCTGCCCGATGTGATCCTCTGCGGGCCGCCCGGTGAGGCGCGCGGTCGCCTCGTTGACGTAGGTGTAGCGCCACTCGGTGTCGAACGCCGCGAACGAGTCGGTCGTCCGGTCGAGAACCTCGTTCAGCGTCGTCTCCACCTCGACGCGGTTCGTGACGTCCTGGAACGTGGCGATGACGCCGCGCACCGTCTCGCCGCGTTCGCCGTCACCGTCGTCCGCGCCGTCACCGTCGCCCGCGCTGTCTCCTTCTCCGCCGTCGCCCTCCTCGTAAAGCGGCGTCGCGTTGACCGAGAGCCAAACCCGCTCTCCACCGGGCCGCCTGACCCCGATTTCGGCGTCGGTGACGGGGGACTTCGAACGCAACGCCCGCGCGAACGGGAGTTGCTCCTCGGGAATCGGCTCCCCCTCGGAGTCCACGATGTCGAACGCGGCGGCGTCGTAGGTGAGCGTCCGCAGTTCCGACGCCTCCCGGCCGAGAAGCGACTCCGCGCGCGGGTTCGCGTGGACGATGTCGCCGCCCGCGTCGAAGGTGATGTAGCCGACGGGGCTCACCTCGGCGAACGTCGAGTCGGCGTCCCCCCGAGTTTCCGCGCTCGCCGCCCCGCCGTCGGCGCTCCGACCCGTCGCGACGGCCGCCTCGATACGACGCCGGAGCACCGCGTACTGCTCGGTCCCGGACTGCTTTCGGAGGTAGTCGGTCGCGCCGCGGTCGAACGCCTCCTCGACGAGTCCCTCGGCCGGACGGTCCGTGAACACGACGACGGGGAGCGCGGGGTTCTCCTCGCGGACCGCTTCGATCAGTTCCGGGCCGTCCGCGTCGGGAAGCGCGTACTCGGCGACGACGCACGCGAACTCGGCGCCGGCGTCCCGGAGGCGCGAACGCGCCGCATCCAGCGTGGGAACCGCGACGACGGACATCCCCGACTCCGGGCCGTCGAAGTACCGTTCGACGCGCTCTCGGTACGCGGCGTCCGGTTCGACGTAGAGGACGGACAGCGGTGTCGGAGTCGCCGTCAAGACGACGGCCGTAGGGTTCGTAATACGTTAGCAGTTCCGGCGACCGCGGCCCCGGCGGACGGCGACCGGCGCGGACCGGGTCCGGCGGCGGTTCCCGCTCACTCCTCGCCTTCGTCGTCGTTCGGGTAGGGAACCTCCATCTTCTGCCCGTCGTCGGGGACGAACGCCTCCTCGCCTTCGAACACCTCGCGGGCCTCCGCCAGTATCGGCGTCGGGTCGCCCGCGTACCGCGAGGAGATGTGGGTGAGTGCGAGTCGCCGCGCGCCCGCGCGGTTCGCTATCTCGGCGGCCTCTCGGCCGGTGGAGTGGCCGGTGGACCGCGCCCGTTCGGCCCAGTCGTCGGCGAAGGTGGCGTCGTGGACGAGGAGGTCCGGCCGGTCGGCCGCCTCGACGGTGCCGCCGACGGGGCGGGTGTCGCCGGTGTAGACGAGCGTTCGGCCGGGGCGGGGGTCGCCGACGACCTGTTCGGGTTCGACCACGGTGCCGTCGTCGAGTTCGACCGACTCGCCGGAGTGGAGGCGGCCGAATGCGGGGCCGACGGGGACGCCGAGTTCCTCGGCGCGTTCGCGGTCGAACCGCCCCGGCCTGTCGTCTTCGACGAGTGCGTACCCCATCGACCGGACGTTGCGGTGTTCCGTCTCGAACGTCCGCACCTCGTAGCCGTCCCCCGAGAGTGCGACGCCGCCCGGTCGAACCTCGTGGATGTTCACGGGGTAGCCCGGTCGGTAGCCGCCGGCGTTCACGAGGCTCTGGAGGTGCCGCTTCGCCCCCGGCGGCGCGTGTATCGCGATGGGTTCCTCGCGGTCGTTGAAGTCCCACGTCTGTATCAGGCCTGGAATCCCGAGGACGTGGTCGCCGTGGAGGTGCGTGACGAACAGGTGGGAGACGGAGAAGCCGGTTCCGAACCGCATCATCTGCCGTTGGGTGCCCTCGCCGCAGTCGAACAGCAGTCGCTCCCCCTCGCGTGCGACGAGGAGCGCACTCGGCCCTCGCTCCGTCGTCGGCACGGCGCCGCCGGTCCCGAGAAACGTCACGCGCATCGACATGCTCGTTGCTGGGACGCCGCGGCGGTAAACCGTGTCGAATCTGCGAGGCGGCGACTCGCCGGCGTCGGCCGGGGAAGGGGCCTTTATTCCGTTGGCCGTCCAATCTCACCGGCATGAACGACCGGCGCGAGGGTTCCCGCGACGACGCCGAGAGAACCTCGGCGGGCCGTCGGACGCGGTCCGACGACGACGGCGAGAAGTGGTGGGGTAGCGATGAGTGGTGGGGCGGCGAGGGCGACGGCGAGTGGGCCGGTATCGCCTCCCTCCTCGTCCTGGGCCTCGGCCTCGGGTCGCTGTTCGGACTGGTACCCATCGAGCCGTTCTGGGCCATCTTCGCCATCGGGTTCGCCGTCGTCGTCCCGTTGGTGGCCATCCTCGAAGAGCGCTACCGCGAGTCCCACGCGTCCGAGAACGCGCCCGAGTCTGACGCTCCGTCCGGTCGAACCGACGGTCTCGACGACGACGAGTCCGTCTCGGACGCCCTCGCCCGCATCCGCGACCGGTACGCGCGGGGCGAACTCTCCGAGGAGCAGTTCGAGCGGAAACTCGAACTGCTGTTGGAGACGGAGACGCCCGAGGACGCCCGCGAACGCGTCCGTCGCGCGAGGGCGGACCGCGCCGCGCGGGAGACGGAGGCCGAGGCGGAGGCGGAGTCGGAGTCGGAGTCGTAGGGTTTCTTACCGTCCGACCGCTACCACCGACCGATGGACGCGCCCCTGTGGACGGAGACGCACGCCCCGTCGCTGTCCGACCTCCCGCAGGAGGAGGTCCGCGAGCGATTGGGCCGAACCGTGGACGAACCGATGAACCTGATACTGCAGGGGCCGCCGGGCGTCGGAAAGACCGCCGCCGTGCGGGCACTCGCCCGCGAGGCGCACGACGACCCGGACAACGACCTCGTCGAAATCAACGTGGCCGACTTCTTCGGCCGCACGAAGAAGCAGATCCGCTCGGACCCCCGGTTCGAGCAGTTCCTGACCGGCCGGAGTCGGATGGCGAAGCGCGACATGATAAACCGCGTGCTGAAGGAGTCGGCGGGCTACGCGCCCGTCTCCGGGGAGTACAAGACCATCCTGTTGGACAACGCCGAGGCCATCCGCGAGGACTTCCAGCAGGCGCTTCGCCGCGTGATGGAACAGCACCACCGGACGACGCAGTTCGTCATCACGACGCGGCAACCGACGAAGCTCATCCCGCCGATTCGCTCGCGGTGCTTCCCCGTGCCCGTCCGCGCGCCGACGACGGAGGAGACGAAGGCGGTCCTCCGAGGCGTCGCCGACGCAGAGGACGTGACCTACGAGGAGATGGCGCTGGGCATCGTCGCCTCGAAGGCAAACGGGGACCTCCGCCACGCCATCCTCGCCGCGCAGGACGCCGCCATCGAGGGCGACGGCGAGATAACGATGGCCGCCGCGCAGGAAGCGCTCTCGGCCGTCGGCCACGACGACGACCTGAAGGACGTCTTGGAGACGGCCCGCGAGGGCGAGATTCGGGACGCCCGAAAGACGCTCACGACGCTTCTGGACGACGAGGGGTACGACGGGCAGGAACTCCTGCGCGACATCCTCCGCGTCGCCGACACCTACCCCGAGGAGTTCGGGGACGACGACCTGATTCGCCTCCACCGCCTCGCCGGCGGCGTCGATCTGGACCTGGCGGAGGGACTCGACGCCCGCCTGCACCTCTCGCATCTCCTCTCGGCGTGGGCGGCCGGGCAGACGGAACTCGACGAGGAGTCCCTCGTATAGATGCGACTTGCACCCGGCGTCCGGCGGTTCGGCCTCCCCGCGTTCCTCGCCGCCGCCCTCCTCTCGGTCGTCGCGCCGCCCGCCGCCGCCGTCGCGTTCGCCGTCGGCGCGTTCACGCTCTGGTTCTTCCGCGACCCGGAGCGCCGACCCTCGACGTGGGGCGTCGTCTCCCCCGCCGACGGGCGCGTCTCCGTCGTCCGCGAGGAGGGTGAGCAGATTCGCGTCGGCGTGTTCATGAACGTCACCGACGTCCACGTCAACCGCGCGCCGTTCGACGGCACCGTCGAACGCGTGACCCACAGACCGGGCGCGCACCGACCGGCGTTCTCGAAGGAGTCGGAGCGAAACGAACGCGTGGACGTTGACGTCTCGACGCCGGAGGGCCCGGCGGAACTGTCGCTCATCGCCGGCGCGTTCGCCCGCAGAATCCACCCGTACGTCGAGGAGGGCGACGACCTGACGCGCGCCCGGCGAATCGGCCACATCGACTTCGGCAGTCGCGCGGACGTCCTCCTCCCGCCCGCCTACGACCGCGAGGACGTGTTGGTCGAGGTGGGCGATACGGTCCGCGCCGGGGAGTCCATCGTGGCCCGGCGCGAGGGCGGTCCGAACGACCCGACGGCCGCCGACGCAGGCGCGGACGCCGGGAACGCGGACGAGCGCTGAGTCCCGCCTCGTCTCTGCGACCTGCCGATCCGCCGTAGCGTTTCTGTGACTCCCGGCCGTCGGAGGACCCATGCGGGTCATCGCTCACCGCGGGTTCGGGGACGAGTACCCCGAGAATACGGTCTATGCGGCCCGTGAGTCCGCGCGACGGGCCGACTGCGTCGAACTCGACGTCCGCCGGTGCGGGTCGGGCGAACTGGTCATCAGCCACTTTCAGCGGTTGTTCTGGACGACCGACGACTTCGCGCGGGTGAACCAGCGGTCGGCGGCGGAACTGGAATCGCTCGGCGTGGACGGGTCGTCGTACGGCGTCCCCCGCCTCGACGACGCCCTCGACGTCATCCCGCCGGACGTGTGCGTCGAACTCGACCTGAAGGAACCCGGCGTCGTCGAGGACGTCCTCGCTCTCACCGACGAGATACCGAACGACGTCGTCCTCACCTCCTTCTATTCGGACGTCCTCTGGGAGGCGCAGTCGATGGACGAGTCGGTGACGCTCGCGTACAACTTCGACGTCCGCGTCGAACGGAACCTCACCACCGCCCGCCTCCTCGACTGTGGCCGGGTCAACGCCCACTGGTCGCTCTGTCTGGGAACCGACCTCGTCGAACGGGCGCGGGAGGAGGGGATCACCGTCTACGCGTGGCCGGTTCGGTGGCGGGGCGTGGCGTTCGCACTCGGCGCGGCGGGCATCGAGGGACTCGTCGCCTCTCACCCCGGGGTGGCCGAGTGGGCGAAACGCGGGCGGCGACTCCGCGGCGGCGAGTGACGTTCGGGCGCGTACTCACTCCGAGGGAACGACGTTCTGGTTCCCGCTGAACAGGTTTTCCGGGTCGTACCCGGTCTTTATCTCGGACAGTCGGTCGTAGTTCTCGCGGTAGACGGCCCGTTCTTGGCCAACCTCCTCGGGAACGAAGTTGGCGTAGACGCCGCCCGTCGCGTGCGGCGTCATCGCGGCGTGGAGTTCGCGCGCCCACGCGATGCACTCCTCGTCCTGTTCGGGGCCCTCCCACCGCGTGTGGAGGTTCATCAGGAACTCGGCGTCGCGGTGGGGGTACGCCGTCGCGTCCACCGGAACGTCGTTTATCGCTCCGCCCAACTGCGCGACGGCTATCTCGCTCTGCGGGGTCGGAATCTTCCCGCCGTACTCCACGAACGTCTCTATCATCCCGTCGGTCATCGCCTCGAAGTTGTGCGACTTCCAGTAGTTCCGCGCGCCCTCCGTCAGTAGCGGGTCGAACGCCTGTTGCCAGTCCACGTACACGTGCGGGGCGACGGCGTCCGCTATCGGGTCGCCGATGTCTCGAAGCGGTGCGAGCGCCTCCTCGCCGTCCTCCACGTCTCCGGCGTAGAACGCCGCGAGGACGAGGACGCGTTCGCCGTGCCACTTCTCGTCGAGGAACGGAAACGGCGGCGCGTCCCGAATCACGAACCACACGCTGACGTCGTCGGGCGCGTCGCTGGTGAACTCGCGGTACTCGCGTAGCACGTCCGCGGCGTCCTCGAACGAGTAGACGACGGGTCCCGAGAACACCTCCGTCCCGACTTCGTGCAGGTCGAACTCGAAGGAGGTGACGACGCCGAAGTTACCGCCGCCGCCGCGGACACCCCAGAACAGGTCCTCGTTCTGCGTCTCGTCGGCGTGGCGTAACTGCCCGTCGGCGGTGACGATGTCGACGGCGCGGAGGTTGTCGCACGTGAGTCCGTACTTCCGGGAGTACCAGCCGAACCCGCCGCCCAATGTGAGACCGGCGATGCCCGTCGTCGAGTTATATCCCACCGGCGTCGCCAGACCGAACGCCTGCGTCTCGTGGTCCAACTCGGCGAGCGTCGCGCCCGGTTCGACGCGGGCCGTCTTCGACTCGGGGTTCACTTGTACCGACCGCATCGGCGACAGGTCTATCATCAGTCCGCCCTCGAGGACTGCGCTCCCGGCGATGTTGTGGCCGCCGCCCTTCACGGAGAGCGGTAGTCCGTGCTCTCGGGCGGCGTCTACCGCCGCCATCACGTCCGCCGCACCGGCACACTGTGCGACGAGTGCGGGCCGGCGGTCTATCATGGCGTTCCAGACCGCCCGGGCGTCGTGGTAGCCGGGGTCCTCCGGCTGGAGCAACGTTCCGCGGAATCGCGCTTCGAGGTCTCTGTATATGCGTTCGTCTCCCGGTGGTGTCTGTACTGCCATGATCTCTCCTCCGAGAGATACGCTCCGCACGTACAAGTAGAATCTTAACGATCGTTCGGTATAAATTCGGATGCGGACTGTTACTACCGGCTGTCACGACGCCTCGACTCACTCCCGAGCGAGGACGTGCACGTGGCGGTCCAGCGACCGGTGAACCCGCCGAACGAACCGCTCTTCGACGCGCCACCCGGCGTCTTCGGCGGCGTCCTCCCAGGACCTATCTGCGACGAGGACCGCCGAGGGGGCGACTCGCGCCGCCTCCGAGAGCGCGCCGGAGACGAGGTCCGAGAGTTCGTGCCGCGCGATTTTCGACTGCCGACCGTACGGCGCGTCGAAGACGATAGCGTCCGCCGCGTCGTCGCGGAACGGCAGGTCCGTGGCGTCGCCGCGGACCACGTCCCAGTCGTCCCGCGGGGCGAGCGCGGAGAGGTTCTCCCGCGCGCCGCGGGCCATCTTCCACTGGGCGTCGCTCCCGAGGGCGCGCGCGCCGACGAGACTCGCCTCCACGAGGATGCCCCCGGTGCCGCACATCGGGTCGAGAACCGTCGCGTCCGGGAGCGACCGCCCGGCGGCGACGTTGACGTACGCGCGGGCGTCGAGGGGGGCCATGCTCCCCGGTTGGAAGAACGGCCGGTCGGTGGGTCGCCTGTCGCCGAAGTCGCGGACGCTCTCGGCCACCGCCCACCCGAGGTAGCACTCCTCGCCCGAGAACACCGCGCGGAGTTCGTGGTCGGGGTCCTCCAGATCGACCGAGAACCCCCGGTCAACGAGGACGCCGCCGAGGGCGCGTTCGGCCTCGCTCGTGCTCGCGTCGGCCGTCGCGCGGACGTTTCGGCCTCGAACGGCCACCGACCCGGCCCGGTCTATCGACGCCGCCTCCAGCAGGGCGACGGCGCTCTCGACGCCGGCGTCCGTCCGACCGACGAGTTCGCTGACGCGGTGGGTGTACGCGAGGTGGCGAACGCGCTCGGTTCGGACGCCGCGTGCCGTGGCGAGGCCCGGCGCGACGACGGAGACGGCGTCGGCGGCGGCGCGTCGGGCTTCGATTGCGGCGAACGCCTCGTCGTCGGGTTCGCCTGCGAGTTCGAGGCAGTACACGGTCGGACGTGTCCGGCGGCGGCCATGAGGGTGTCGATGCGGCGGGACGGCGCACCGACGCAGGGCGCGCGAGGGCGTCGGCGCGTCCGGGAGACGGGCGAACAACGAAGGCGTTCGAAGGTGTCTACTCCGACGATGGGACTCCTCCCCGACGCCGTCTCGCTCTCTCCCGTCCCGGCGCCGTCTCCGCTCGAAGCCGTTCTGTGGGTTCTCGCCGTCGCGTTCTACGGCGTCGGAGACTACGTGACCACCGTGGCGGCGGCGTCGCGTCCCGACGCCGTGGAGCGAAATCCGATCGTCAGGCGCGTCTTCGCCGCGCCGCTCTCGCCGCTCGTCTCCTTCGCCCTGCTGAAGGCCGCCGCGTTCGGCTGCTTCGTCGCGGGCTATCTCTTCGTCGGCCCCTCGCCGGTTCGCCCGGCCATCCCCGGGGCCGTCGCGGTCGTCGGCGTGTTGGTGACGCTCCAGAATATTCGCGTCCTTCAGCGGTGACGACATCTGTCAGGTCCCGCACCAACCTTTTTAAAGGTTAAATACGTCGTTTAAGTTGTCACATGACCGACCCCAAGGACACGATAAACATCGAGAACGTCGTAGCCTCGACCGGAATCGGTCAGGAATTGGACCTTCAGAGCGTGGCGATGGACTTAGAGGGCGCGGACTACGACCCGGAGCAGTTCCCCGGTTTGGTCTACCGCACGCAGAACCCCAAGTCCGCGGCGCTCATCTTTCGGTCGGGGAAAATCGTCTGCACGGGCGCTAAGTCCACGGACGACGTTCACGAGAGTCTCCACATCGTCTTCGACAAACTCCGCGACCTGCAGATTCCGGTGGACGAGGAACCGGACATCACCGTCCAGAACATCGTCACCTCGGCGGATCTAGGGCGGAACCTGAATCTCAACGCCATCGCTATCGGTCTGGGGTTGGAGAACATCGAGTACGAACCGGAACAGTTCCCGGGTCTCGTCTATCGACTCGACGAACCGAGCGTCGTCGCGCTCCTCTTCGGGTCGGGTAAACTCGTCATCACCGGCGGCAAACACCCCTCGGACGCGAAAGAGGCGGTGGACGAAATCGTCTCTCGGTTGAGCGAACTCGGTCTCTTAGACGGATAGCTCGCGTCCTGGGTCTCCGCGTCGCGCCGAAGTGGACGTACCTAAGTTCCCGGCGTTCGTCGTCGCGTACATGTCCAACGGCGTCGCGGTCCTGCAGTCCGGGTCAGTCGGTAGCGCAGTCGCCGTCGCCGGAACGTTCGCGTCGTTCGCGGTGTTCCTCTCGGTCACCGCGTTCCTCGCGGCGCGCAACGTCCTCGGCGAGGCGTCCGCGCTGAAGTCCCTCGTCGTCGGGTCGGTCCCCGCCGTCGTCGCGGTGGTGTTCACGACGTACGGTCTCCCGTCGTTCGCCGGCGTGGCCCTCGCTCTCCTCCTCGACGCGACGGCGGTGAAAGCCCTCTACGGGCGGTCGAACGGGCTCACCGCCTACGTCACGTTCGTCCACTTCGTCGTCACGGTCATCCTCGGCGCGGTGCTTTTCGCCGGGTTGATGCTCCTCTCGACCGCCCCGTCGTAGGACGTGTCTCTCCGATCACATCCGTAGGCTTCAAACCGCCGCGCGGTGCATCTCACCGCATGCGCGCCCGCGCCCTCGTCTGGAACGCCGACGAGCGACGGCTTCGCTCCCCGATTCGCCTCGTTCTGGCGGCCGTCGTCGTCGCCGTCGCCCTCTTCGGGTTCAGTCTCGCGGTGAACGCGTTCACCCCCCTGAACGACTCGCTCCCCGTCCTCCTCGTCCTCGCCGTCGGCGGGACGGCCGCGCCGGGCGTCGCCGTCCTCGTCGCGGTTGCCCTCCTCGACAGGCGGACGTTCGCGGACGCTGGACTCGGATTCGACCGCGACTGGTGGGTCGACCTCGGGTTCGGCCTCTCGCTGGGGGCCGGTCTCATGACCGCCATCTTCCTCCTCGCCCTCCTCGCCGGGTGGGTCCGCGTCACCGGCACGTTCGTTAGCGGACCGCGGACCGGCGGGTTCGTCGCCGGGATGGCGGTCCTCACGCTCCAGTTCGTCGCCGTCGGGTTCGCGGAGGAACTCGTCGCCCGCGGCTACCTCCTGACGAACGTGGCGGAGGGACTCGCGGGCTACGTCTCGGACGGCGCGGCCGTCGCCGTCGCCGTCGTCGTCTCCTCGCTGGCGTTCGGTGTCGCCCACCTCACCAACCCGAACGCGACGCTGGTCAGCACGCTGGGCATCTCGCTCGCGGGCGTGTTCCTCGCGGCGGGCTACGTCCTCACCGACGAACTCGCCATCCCCGTCGGCCTCCACATCACGTGGAACCTGTTTCAGGGCGGCGTCTACGGCTTTTCCGTCAGCGGCCTCGGCATCGAGACGAGCGTCGTCGCGACCAGAGAGACCGGTCCGGACGCGATCACCGGCGGCGCGTTCGGCCCGGAGGCGGGCGCTCTCGGCGTCGGTGCCATCGTCCTCGGCACGGCGCTCATCGTCGCGTACGTCCGCGCCCGGTACGGGTCGGCCCGCGTCTCGCCTGGTCTGCCGAGGCCCGACCTCCGGTGGCGCGACGGGGGAGAGGAGGCGGCGGAAGAACGGCGGCGGACCGCGGCGACGACCGACGAGCGTCGGTGATTCGTTCGGAGCGCGGGGCCTCGCTCACTCGACTAACCGCTCTATCTCGGTGACGAGGATGCCGGACGCGCCGACGTCCTTCAGGTCGTTGACCACCTCGAACACGTCGCGTTCGTCCACGACGACGTGGACCGCCACGTCGCCGGACGACGTTCCCTCGTCGGCGTCGCCGCCGCCCGCGATGTCCATCACCGTCGGCCCGCCGAGGCCCGGGATAACCTCGCGCACGTCGTCGAGTCGGTCCCGCGGCGCGTTCATCATCAGGTAGCGCTTGCCCTCGGCGGCGCGGACGGACTCGAACGCCGTCGCCAACTGCTGGACCTTCGAGTCCTCGACCACGTCCGGGCGGGCGAACAGTCGCACCGACGATTCGAGCACCTCGTCCACGACGGCGAGGCGGTTCACCCGGAGCGTCGTCCCCGTCGAGGTGATGTCGATGATGGCGTCGGCCATCTCGACGTGCGGCGTCAACTCCGTCGCGCCCGACACCTCCACCACGTCCGCGTCGACGCCCTTCTCGGCGAAGTACTCCCGCGCGATGTGCGGGAACTCCGTCGCCACCGTCCGGCCGTCTAAGTCCTCGACCGTCCCGATGTCGCCGTCCTCGGGGGCCGCGAGGACGAGGCGGCAGGTCCCGAACTCCAAGTCGACCAGTTCCGCGAGTTCGTGGCCCGACTCCCGCACCTGGTCGAGTCCCGTGATTCCGACCTCCGCCGCGCCGTCGCGGACGTACTCGGGGATGTCGGCGGCGCGGGCGAACAGGACCGTCACGTCGGGGTCCACCGTGTTCGCGTACAACTTCCGGTCGGTCCCGTCCTCGATGTGGAGTCCGGCGCGTTCGAGGAGTTCGACGCTCGGATCGTGCAGGCGGCCCTTGTTGGGCACGGCGATGCGCATACCTCGGAGTCATCGCCCGCCGACGTGTGCCTTTCGCTCGCCGAGACGAGGGGTCTGCCCCCAGCGTTTTCACCGTGGCAATCGTTGGCACGACGTATGGTCGCAGATGGGGTCCACGTCCTCGTCGCTCTGGCCGTCGTCTTTCTCGCCTTCCGCGCGGAGCGTCCGGAACCGTACCTCGTGGCGGCGCTCGCCGCCATCTTCCCCGACATCGACGTGTATCTCCTTCCTGTCCTCGTCGACTCAGGGTACGTCCATGGCCCCGTCTGGGCCCACCGCGGGATGACGCACTCCCTCCTCGGCGGCTGTGTCGTGGTGCTCGGCCTCTCGTACTTCGGCCCGTGGCGGGCCGCGGCGGCGGGGTTCATCTCGCACATCGCCCTCGACTTCGTCACCGGCGGCGTCTACCTGCTGGCACCCGTCACCTCCGTCCGCTACGGCGTCTCCGGGGGATGGTTGCTCCTGAACATGCTCGCCTCGGTCGTCTCGGTGACCGTGATTCTCACCGGGTCGCGGTACCTGCGGACCGAAGGCTCGCTCGACCGTTCGCCCGGGGACGTCGCGGACGCGTTCACCGACCGGTTTGGTTGACCAACGCCTCCGACGGACCTTTCACCCCTCCAGAAGCGAATCGACGAGGCGGGCGAAGCGGTCCACGAACCGCCCCTGGAGCGACGGCGACACGCGGGCGAGGAGTTCCGCCGTCTCGTCGGGGTGTTCGAGGACCAGCGTCACGCGGTTGCGGATGTCCCGTTCCTTACGGACGATGTCCTGTTCGACGAGGTGGTCGAGGTGCCATTCCAAGGTGCTGCGGGCGATGTCCAGTTCCTCGGCCACCGCGTCCGGCCGGGCTTCCTCCTCCCGCAGGAGGACGCCCAGCACGTCGCGCGCCGTCTCCCGGCGGAACAGCGCCAGCGTCGCGCGCTCCCACTCGTCGAACTCCGGCGGGTAGTAGTGGGTCCTCCCGTAGTACTCCGCGCGGTTGACGGTGCCGTCGCCGACGAGGCGGCGGATGTGGTGCTGTGCCTGTCCCGGCGCGAGGTCCAGCGAACGGACGAGTTCGTTGAAGTGGACGCCCGGGTGCGACCCGATGTAGTCGGTTATCTGCGTGCGTGTCTCGGTCATCTCTGGTTTCCTCCGGCGGCGCGTTCGGTCCGTCGCGCGTAGTAGACGGCCGCGATGACGAGCGCGGCCATGACGACGTCGAGGCCGTGTTCGAGCAGGTGGTGCGCCGACGTCTCCACCACCCCGGCCATCGTCGCCCCGGCGACCGCCGTCCGCGCCGCGAGCGTCACCAACGCGAGCGCCACGAGGAGGTACGAACGCGACCGCCTCCGGGCGAGTGCGCCGACAGCGAGGCCGGCGACGGCGAGCGATCCGACTCCCGCGAGCAGCAACACCGCCGCGAGCGGTACGTCGTACCCTCCGTGGGCACCCGCGTGTGCTGGTGACAACATTGGTGAGTCGTTCGTACCCAACCCTAAGAAGCCCGACGATTCTCGAACTTCGGGAAACGCACTAGTCGGCGTCTCGAACGGCCGTACTCGGCCGTTTCCTCTCGCCGGGTTCGTCCGATGGAGTGATACGCTCGCCGGCGGAAACGGTCGAGCATGACGAACACGCTGTTGGTCGCGGGCGGGCGGGTGCTCCGTCCCGACATGACCGTCGAACGGGCGGACGTCGTGGCTGACCGGGACACCGGCGAAATCGAGGCCGTCGGCCCGAACGTCGCCGAGGAGTACGACCCGGACGAGACCCTCGACGCCGAGGGCTGTCTGGTGATGCCGGGCCTCGTCAACGCCCACACCCACGTCGCGATGACGCTCCTCCGCGGGTACGCCGACGACAAACCCCTCGACCCGTGGCTTCGGGAGGACATCTGGCCGGCGGAGGCCGCCCTCGAACCCGAGGACGTGCGCGCCGGGGCGAAACTCGGAATCGTCGAGATGATTCGCTCGGGGACGACGGCCTTCGCGGACATGTACTTCGACGTGGACGAAGTCGTCGCCGCCGTCGAGGAGGCGGGAGTCCGCGCCCGCGTCGGCCACGGCGTCGTCACCGTCGCCAAGGACGACGAGGAGGCCGCCGCAGACGTCGAAGAGAGTCTCCGCGTCGCCCGCGAGTTCGACGGCGCGGCGGACGGGCGCGTCTCCACGGCGTTCATGCCCCACTCTCTGACCACCGTCGGCGAGGGGCTCCTCCGCGAGGGCGTCGAGACGGCGCGCGAGGAGGGTATCCCGGTCCACTTCCACGCCAACGAGACGAGAGACGAGGTGGTGCCGATAGTCGAGGAACGCGGCGAACGCCCCCTCTCGTACGCCGACGACGTCGGGATGCTCGAGGAGTCGAACTTCCTCGCGCACGGCGTCCACACCGACGACGAGGAGATCGAACTCCTCGCGGACCGCGGCGCGGCCGTCGTCCACTGCCCGGCGTCGAACATGAAACTGAACTCCGGCATCGCGCCGATCCAGAAGATGCTGGACGCGGGCGTCACCGTCGGCATCGGAACCGACGGCGCGGCGTCGAACAACGACCTCGACATGTTCGACGAACTCCGCGACGCCGCGATGATCGGGAAACTCGGCGCCGACGACGCCGCCGCCGTCCCCGCCGCGGCGGCCGTGAAGGCGGCCACCGCCGGGAGTGCCGCGGCCATCGGCGTCGACGCCGGCCGAATCGAAGTCGGCGCGGCGGCCGACGTCGCCGTCGTGGAGTTCGACGCCCCGCACCTCGCGCCGACGCACGATTACGTGAGCCACCTCGCCTACGCCGCCCGCGGGTCGGACGTTCGCCACACGGTCTGCGACGGGCGCGTCCTCATGCGGGACCGCGAGGTGCTGACGCTGGACGAGGAGCGCGTCGTCGCGGAGGCGCGCGAACGCGCGGCGTCGCTGGTCGAGAGAGCCGAGTAATCGGCTGCTCCGTTTTTGGCATTCGTCTGACAGAATCTGTTCGACGGAGCGACAGTCGCGGAAGTGTCAATTAGATTAATCAACCGATCGGCTGAACGGCGAACCGACGTACGATGACAGATGGTCCCCACCTCCACCGAGACTCGCTTCCAGAACTCGGACGACGGACGGTTCTTCGAGGAATCGGCGTCGCCGCGGGCGTGACGCTCCTCGAAACGGACGTCGCCGCGGCGACCGGAGACGACGGAGACGGTCCGACGTATCGGCTCCCGCCGCTTCCGTACGACTACGACGCGCTGGAACCGCACATTGACGAACGGATACTGAAACTGCACCACGACAGCCACCATCAGGGGTACGTAGACGGTGCGAACGAGGCCCTCCGCGCGCTTGCGGAGATGCGCGACTCCGGCGAGTTCGACGGCATCAGCGGCGTCAAACGCGACCTGTCGTTCAACCTCTCGGGGCACGTCCTCCACACGATTTTCTGGGGGAACATGTCGCCCGACGGCGGCGGCGAACCCGGCGGTTCGCTCTCCGACCGCATCGGGACCGACTTCGGATCGTTCGGGGCGATGCGCGAGGAGTTCTCCGCGGCCGCCTCGGCCGTCGAGGGGTCGGGATGGGGAACGCTCCTCTACGACCACCGTTCGGACTCGCTGCTCGTCACGCAGGTCGAGAATCACGACGAACTCGTCGTGCAGGCCGGAACGCCGCTTCTCGTCGTCGACGTCTGGGAGCACGCCTACTACCCCCAGTACGAGAACCGCCGCTCCGAGTACGTCGAAGCGTTCTGGAACGTCGTCGACTGGGAGAACGTCCGGGGACGGTACGAGTCGGCCTGCGCGGCGAACATCCTCGACGATAACTGAGGCGCGGGGCGAACGGATCAGGAGAGCAACTGCACGACGACGCCCTCGTCGGTCATCTGTATTTCGATGGTGTCGAACGTGCGGACGTACCGGTTGGCGTGCCGACCCCGCCGCGGGTTGAGTTGAATCCGCTCTTCGAGGAGGTTCGCCTCCGCGAGGCGGTTCACCTCGCGGTACGCCGTCGAGAGAGGCACCGCCGCGAACTGGTGAATCTCCTTGACCGTCATCGGTTCCGTGACGGTCCGGAGTATCGCGTTCGCGGCCTCGGATCCCATCAGCGTGAGGAGTTCGGCGTCGGAGACCTCGATATCTGTTTCGGCGCGGGTGACCAGCATCGCTTCCGCGTACCTCCGTGAAGGCGGGGTTTGAATCTATCTGTGCGGACGAACGTCGCTTCGGCGTCGTCTCTCCGCTCGGACCTCCGTACCGTGCCACCGATTCGCACCGTCCTCCCTCCGCCTTCGGTAGGATTTTCCCGACCCTGCCCGAAGCGGGCTTCATGAGTGAATCCACCTACGCTCCGATAAGCGGCCACCTCGACGACGTTGAGGAAGCCCGCGAGGAGGGCCGACGGAAGATGGACTGGGCGCTTCAGCACATGCCCATCCTGCAGGAACTCCGCGAGCAGTTCGCCGAGTCGAAACCGTTCGAAGGGCAGGTCGTCGGGATGGCGATGCACGTCGAGGCGAAGACGGCGAACCTCGTCGAACTGCTGGCGCTCGGCGGCGCGGAAGTCGCCATCACCGGGTGCAACCCGCTCTCGACGCACGACGACGTGAGCGCCGCCCTCGACGCGAACGACAGCATCACCTCCTACGCCAAGCGCGGCGTGGACGAAGACGAGTACTACGAGGCGATGCACGCCGTCGTCTCGCACGAACCCACCGTCACCGTGGACGACGGGATGGACCTCGTCTACCTCGTCCACGAGGAGTACCCCGAACTCATCGACACCATCCTCGGCGGCGCGGAGGAGACGACCACCGGCGTCCACCGACTCCGCGCGATGGACGAGGACGGCGAACTGAACTACCCCGTCTTCGCCGTCAACGACACGCCGATGAAGCGTCTGTTCGACAACGTCCACGGCACCGGCGAGTCCTCCCTCGCCAACATCGCCATGACGACGAACCTCTCGTGGGCGTCGAAGAACGTCGTCGTCGCGGGCTACGGCTACTGCGGGAAGGGCGTCGCCAAGAAGGCCGCCGGGCAGAACGCGAACGTCATCGTCACGGAAGTCGAACCCCGCCGCGCCCTCGAAGCGCACATGGAGGGCTACGATGTGATGCCGATGAACGAGGCGGCGGAGGTGGGTGACGTGTTCCTCACGACGACGGGCAACCGAGACGTCATCACCCGCGAGGACTTCGAGAAGATGCAGGACGGCGCCGTCCTCGCCAACGCCGGGCACTTCGACATCGAAATCGACTTAGACGCCCTCTCTGACCTCGCCGTGGACGAGTACGAGGCCCGCGACGGCGTGGACGCCTACGAGATGGAGGACGGCCGCCGCATCAACGTCCTCGCGGAGGGCCGCCTCGTCAACCTCGCGTCGCCCATCGCCCTCGGCCACCCCGTCGAAGTGATGGACCAGTCGTTCGGCGTGCAGGCGGTCTGCGTCCGCGAACTCGTCGAGAACGGCGACGAGTACGACGCCGGCGTCCACGACGTGCCGGACGAACTCGACGTGGAAGTCGCCGAGATAAAACTCGACGCCGAGGGCGTCGACATCGACACCCTCACCGAGACGCAGGAGGAGTACATGAGCAGCTGGAGTCACGGGACGTAAGGCTCCGAGCGACTCGTCGCCTCCGTCTCGCCCGCTGAACGCTCTTTTCAACGCCTGCGACGCTCGCCGCAATCGGATAGATTCATACGTGCTTCGAGACGACGGCACTCTATGACCCACTCGGCGACCGTCCCCCCGTACGACGCCTACGTCTTCGACGTCGACGGCGTCCTCGTGGAGCTCCCGAGTCGGGACGCCCTTCGAGAGGCGGCCGCGCGAACCTTCTCCCGGTTCGACCTCGAATCGCCCTCCCGGGACGGCGTCCGCGCACTCGTCACCGGCGACGTCGAACGCATCACCGACCTCTGTCGCGCCGCGGGCGTGGACCGAAGCGCCTTCTGCACGCAGGCGGCGCGGGAGGCCTACCGCGCGCAGAAGCGCGAACTCGAACGCGGCCTTCGCTCGGTGTACGACGACGTGAACGCCCTCTCGGAGCTCTCCGCGCCGAGTGCGTTGGTGAGCAACAACCTCCGCCCCGTCGTGGAGGAAGTCGTCGAACGGTTCGACCTCAGGACGCGCCTCGGCGTCGAGTCCGTCCGCGCGCCCACCTTCACGCCCGAGGAACTCCGTCGGACCAAACCCGACCCGCACTACCTCTGTGCCGCCTGCGAGGACGTGGGCGTCGAACCCGAGCGGACGCTGTACGTCGGCGACGAACCCGTGGACGTGGCGGCGGCGTCCCGGGCGGGCGCGGACTCGGCGTTCGTCCGCCGAGAAGGGCGAGAGGACGCCGCGTTCTCGACGCCCGAGGGCCTCGACGCGGGCGAACCCACCTACGTCATCGAGAGTCTCCGCGAACTGGTCGAGTGACGGCCGGTCGCTCAGGAAAGTCGCCTCACACGCCCGGCCCGCCTCGGACGACGTGTCCGTACTTCAGGAGCGCGACGAACACCGACCCGCCGACCGCGTTTCCGACCGTCGATACCGCGAGGAACCGGCCGTACGCGAGGAACCCGACCTCCGACCCGGCGAGGAGGCCCATCAGCACTTCGACGTTGCCGGCGATGCAGTGCGGGAGGTGCGCGAGTCCGATGGTGGTGGCGATGAGCCAGACGAAGAACGTGCGCGAAATCGTCTCCTGCGCCGCGGCGACCAGCCACGAGAGGAGTCCCATGAGCCACCCCGCGAGGACAGCGGCGGTCATCAGTCCCCACAGCGAGTGCTGGGTGAGGCCCCGCGCGAGTTCGACGAACGCCGCGGTGTCGGCGATGCCGAACTCCGGGCCGACGGTGACGGCGATGCCGGCGAAGACGACGCCGCCGACGACGTTTCCGACGTAGACGACGCCCCAGAGGTGACCGAGGTCCGATATCGACGCTCGGCCGTCGAGCACCGGCAACACGGCGAGCGTCGTGTGTTCGGTGAACAGCTCCGAGCGACCGAGGACGACGAAGATGAACCCGACGCTGTAGAGGTTCGCGAGCGCGATGCTCGTGAGGGGGTCGCTCCACGCCCCTGACACGAGCGTGAACACGGCGGCCATGAGGAGGGGGCCGAACCCGATGTCGAGGCCGGCGGAGAACGCCGAGAGGAACAGTCCGCTCGCCGGCCGACGGAGCTCGTTCATCGCGCTGGTAATCTGCTCTTCGAGGATGGCCCTTTCGGGCGTCTGCTCGCCCCGGTTCTTCGCCTCGGCCTGCGCCTCCTTCACCGCCTCGGTGGCGTCGGACTCCTCCTCCAACTCCTCGGCCCTCTCCTCTTTCTGGTCGCTCATTCTGACACTCTGCGCGTCGGACGCGCCGCGGAAAATCCCTCTTGCCGGACACGAACAGGTTAGATTTGGTTACCGTTCGCGGCCCGTCCGTCCGTTTCACCCGGCTTACGGCGTGACCCTCCGAGAAACGCCAATGTCTTCGAACCGTAACGGGGACCTTCGAAGCACTCGCTTCGCCCGTGCTTCGAGTCTCCGCTCGCTTCGCTCACGGGAAACGCTCGATATCTCGCGTCCCGTACCCTCGCTCACTTCGTTCGTGAGGACACCGAAGCACTCGCTTCGCTCGTGCTTCGAGCCTCCGTTCGCTTCGCTCACGGAGACGCCGCGAACGGGAGTTCGTCCGTCCGTTTCGCCCAGTTTAAGGGCGTGAACCTCCGAGAAACGCCAATGTCTTCGAACCGTAAAGGGGACCGCCGCGAACGGGAACTCGTCAACAAGCTCGACGAGGCCGGATTCGCGGTGATGCGAGCGCCCGCCTCCGGAAGCGCGACCGAACGCGAACTGCCGGACGTCCTCGCGGGCAACGGCGACGTGTTCTACGCCATCGAGGCGAAAGCGAGCTCCGGGCGACCCATCTACCTCACCGGCGAGGAGGTGGAAGCGCTCATCTACTTCGCGCAGAACTTCGGCGCGAAGTCCCGCATCGCCGTCCGATTCGACCGGGAGGAGTGGTACTTCTTCCACCCGGGCGACCTGTACGTCACCGACGGCGGCAACTACCGAGTCAAAAAGGAGACCGCTCTCGCCGAAGGTGAACCGTTCGATTCGTTCGTCGGCGGGCCGTCACAGAGTCGGTTGACGGACGTTCCCGAGGACGAGGACGATTCGGACGCCTGAGGCGATTACGTTTTCAATCTCAGCGTCGCTTGCGTCGTCTGCGACTCGCCGCCGAGGTGCGACCCGGCGAGCGTTCGGCGCACTTCCTCCGTCGCGAATCCCGACTCGACCGGGATGAGGCGCGAGGCGGGGAAGAGGTACCGCTTCTTCGCTCTGAGCTCCGCGATGTCCTCGTCGAGGGGGACCGAATCGACGTAGACGGCCTCGAAGACGGGTTCGTGCGGCCCGTAGTCGTCGTTCGTGTCGTAGTCCGCGACGGTGCGGTCCGAGTCGGTTCGGGCCTCGTCGGCCCTGTCGCCCGTCGCCCGGAGGACGACGAGCAGGCTCTTGGTCTCTCTGTCGCGCACTAAGTCGCCGGAGGCGTGGTCGTGGCGGTCACAGAGGACGGGGCCGGAGTCGAACCGCGGCACGTACGTTCGGTTGCCACAGACGGCGCAGACCGCCGTGCGTTCGTCCGGCGCGGGGACGAGGCCGTCGGCTATCTCGATGTGGACCCGCCGGAGGTGCTTACAGCGAGCGTCGCGGATGGCGCTGTCGGGGCAGGTGCAGGTGTCGGTTTCGGAGTCTACCACGTAGGTCCCGCCGTCCGTCTCGACGACGTACCGGCCGTCGCGGAGGGGGCGGACCGCCATCGGGTCCTCGCGGGCGCGACGGGCGCGCCCGACGAAGCCCGACGCCGGGAGTGTCGTCTTCTGTCTGACCGCGCGGCGGCGGGGGCGAGACTGCGTGTTAGACGCGGGTGTGTTTCGTGTGTGCGTCATCGGTTTTAGGGGGGTCTGAGGGCCGTTCCCTCGTCAGATATACCTACGTGCTGCACGAACCTAAACCTTGGTTTCAGGTGGACGAACGGTCCGAAACGTCCATCGAAGGCCTTTTAGAATGGCCGGGGGTAAGCCGGAGCATGGAAATCGAAGCGGAGATGCGTCGCAAGATAGTCACTTCCGTCGTGGCGGTCGGATTCTTCATCGCGCTCATCATCGGTCTCGGCGTGACGTTCGGGAATGGAGCGACGGGCACCGGCGGACTCGCCCTCATTGGGGCCATCTCGTTTTTCATCGTGGCGATGGGCGCTCTCGGCCTCTGGTTGGGCCGGTAGACTACTCGCTTTCTGCGACCGTCTCTCGCCAGTCGCGCACGTCGCCGGCGTCTCGCACCGCGCTCTCGTAGTAGGAGAGCGGATGCGAGATGGTCTCGCAGCGTTCGTCGGGGTCCGTGCAGTCGTCGTACGCCTTCAGCGTCGCGCACGTCGGCGGCGCGAACTGGGATCCGTCGGCGTCCGCGAGGTACGCGATGCGCGTCTCCACTCTCTCCGCGTCCTCCCCGTCGGCGTTCAGAAGCGTCGTCACCTCCGTCTCGTCCATCCCGAGTGCGACGAGGAAGGAGACGAGCGAGAACTCCGAGTGCGGCGCGACGGCCTCGCCCTCCCGGACTCGGCGGACGAGCGTCTTCATGCACGGCGGAAACAGGGCGGGGACGACGGTTTCGACGGCGGCGCTCCCGGCGGCGTCGTGGTCGTTCAACAGGTCGCGGAGCGCCGCCACCTCCTCGTCGAGGGCGTCGGCTATCTCCTCGCCGGCGGGGCTGCCGCGCACCTCGAACGGGAGTCCGTCGGCGACGCGCCGTCGGACCGCCTCCTCCAGTGTCCGGTGCAGTTCGTCTCCGGTCACGCGAACCTCGCCGTCGGCCACCTCGCGGTTGACGAGTCGCCACCGTTCGCCCCACCCGGCGTCCGCCAGCGTCAGGTACGACCCGAGGGCGACCCAGTAGTGCGTCGGGTCGCGCCGCCGCGGCGCGTCGTCGTCGCGTTCCGGGCGCACGTCGCCCGAAAGCCCGAACTCCGAGAGGACGCCGTCGAGGGACGCGCGGCGCGTCCGAGTGCTCTGTAAGTCGTCGTCGTCGGCCTCGAAGTCGGCGAGAAACCGCGTCCGCGCGGTGGCGGCCTCCGCGGCGGCGTACTTGTCCACCGCCGCCGGGGTATCGACCAGCGAGACGAGGATGCGTGCGATGGGGTACGAGAGCAGTTCCTCGCGTTCGTCCCACCGGTTCGGTTCCTCGGCTTCGACGGTGCCCTCCATGAGGGCGCGTTCGACCCGTTCCAGCCCGCGCTCTACGGCGGGTGCGTCTTCGGCGATGAGTTCCGCGGGAGAGATGTCCGCCTCTCGTACGGCGTCACGTGCGCCGCCGAAGAACGGGTAGCGCGCGTGGAGCGGGTCCATCGGCATCGGCTCTGGTTTGCGAGTGACTGCGAATAAACACGGCGATTGTCGCGGGCGCGTCGCGCCCGCCGTGTCGGAGTGTCACATCTTCTCTCGGAGCGGAGAATATCACATCACCTAAGACGACATCCTTCGTCCGTCGTCTCGTGCCGCAGTTCGACTATCCGTGCCCCGACTGCCGGGCCACCAACAGCCTCCACGACGCCGACTGCCAGTTCGAGGGGACGCCGTGGCCGGACGTCGAGAAGGCGTACACCGACGTCGTCGCGCACCTCTCGGCGGGAACGACGGACGAGGACGACGTTCTGAGCCTCGTCCACGGCGAGTGGGACGCGCTCCACCGGGCGGCGATGGAGCGACTGAAGCGCGACGGGCGCGTGGACGAGTCAAACGGCGTCCTCCGCCTCCTCACGGCCGAGGAGTTCCGCGAGGAGGTGTCGGTTCCGTCGCGGGAACCGATGAAGACGCTCTACCGCCACGGAAGCTACCCCGGCTGTCACGACAACGCCGTCTTCGCCATGATCGCGTGGTACGAGATGGTCGGCCTCTCGTGGTCCGAGACGCGCGAGAACGTCGCCGACTGGCTCCGAGAGAGCGGTTCGTGGAGTCGCGGCGGGTTCGAGGAGGCGACGCCCGAGCAGTTGGTGGACAAGAAGCGCCACGTCTACGAGGCGGGGTACGGCTGGAAGGAGAAGGCCGAATCCGCCAAGCGCGTCATCGACCGTCACCGGTAGTCCGGAGCGTCGTCCCCGGCGGCGTCGCCGCCCGCCGGATTGACTCGACACCCTGAACTATTATCGGACTGACTAGTCGGTAGAATTACGGCTCCACCGCCCGTGCGGTGGGGCGTGAGTACACCGGAGGGCGCATCCGCCGGTCCCGGGTCGCCCGACGCTCCGCCCGCGGAGTCGGTAGACGCGCCGAAAGGCGCCCTCGCCATCGTGGTCGGCATCGTCTTCGTCGACCTACTCGGCTTCGGCGTCGTCATCCCCATCCTGCCCTTCTACGTCCGTAGCTTCGCCACCAGCGACGTGTTCATCGGCCTGCTCGCCGCCTCCTACTCGGCGATGCAGTTCCTCTCCGCGCCGCTTCTCGGGCGCGTCTCGGACTCGCGCGGCCGCCGTCCGGTGCTGATGCTGTCGCTCGCGGGCAACACCGTCGCGTGGACGGTGTTCGGGTTGGGGACGCAGGTGGGCATCCTCTTCGGCACCGTGCCGGCGCTGGCGACGCTGTTCGCCTCGCGGATGCTCGCGGGCGCGATGGGCGGCAACATCGCCACCGCGCAGGCGTACATCGCGGACGTGACGCCCGCGGACCGCCGCGCCGCCGCCCTCGGACTCGTCGGCGCGGCGTTCGGCCTCGGGTTCGTCTTCGGCCCCGCCATCGGCGGCGTCTTCGCCAGCGAGGAGGCCGTCGCGGCGGCCCGGACCGTTCTCCCCCAATTCGTCCCCGCGACGCGCTTCTCGCTGCCGAGTTTCGCCGCCGCGTTCTTCAGCCTGGTCGCGTTCGCGTCCGCCGCGCTGTTTCTCCCGGAACCGAACCGGACTCGGGGGGTCGCGAGTCGGACGACGCTCGTCGGCCAGTTCGCGGGCGCGCTCCGCGACCCGTCGATTCGCGGCCTCGTCGTCTCCTTCTTCCTCGTCTCCGTCGCGTTCTCGGGGATTCAGGTCATGTTCATCCCGTACGCCGCGGACCTGTACGGCTACGACGAGACGCAGACCGCGCTTCTCCTCTCCTACGTCGGCGTCCTCGCCGTGCTGAATCAGGGCGTCGTCGTGGGCCGCCTCTCCCGTCGGTACGGGGAACGCGCCGTCGCCGTCGCGGGCGCGACGATTCTCGCCGTCGCCCTCGCGGCGCTTCCGTTCTCCCACGCCCTCGGCTCGGCCGTTCCCGAAGTCGGCGGCCCCCCGTGGCTCACCGCCTCGGTTCTCGCCTTACTGCTCGTCTTGGCGGGCCTCTCGCTCGGAAACAGCCTGCTGAACGTCGCCCTCTCCACGCTCGTCTCGCGGTCGGTCCCCGCCGACAGGCAGGGCAACGCCTTCGGCGTCACCCAGGGCGCGGGGAGCCTCGGGCGAACCGTCGGTCCGCCGTCGATGGCGGCGCTCTACGTCGTCGCGTACTGGTCGCCGTTTGTCGCCGGCGCGGTACTCGTCGTTCCGGTGGTCGCCCTCCTCGCGGCCCGAACCGTTCGAACCGCTCGCCGCGACGACGGCGAGAGCGTCGAGACGGGCGCGGGAGACGAGTGATCGGTCGTGCCGACGGCGAAAACGAGAAGAGAGAGCGTCTTCAGTCGCTCTGGATGCGCGGCGCGAGCATGTAGGTGACGTTGCCCTGCCCCTCCGCGACGCGGTAGTGCAGCTTGACGGGGAACTCCTCGCCGAGTTCGACGGTGACCTCGGCGTCCTTCGGGATGGCCTTGTTCATGTCCTTGAGGTAGTCCAGGGAGAACAGCGAGTCGGCCTGCCCGGCGGTGAGGTCGATGAGGTCCTCGGCGTCGAGCTCGAAGTCCACGTCGTCGGTGTCGCCCTGCGCTTGGATGTGGAACGCCTCCTCGACGTCGTCCACGCGGAGGCGGACGTGGTCGGAGACCATGTCCGCGGCCTTAATACCGCGGTCGAGTTGCGCGCCTTCGAGGACGATTTCGGCGGCCAGATCGAGGTCCGGGATGTCGGGTTCCTGCCGGATGGAGTCGGGGTCGATGAGCGCCAGCGTCGAGGAGAGCCCCTCGATGCGGATGTTCAGCTTCCGCGTCTCCTCGTCGAGTTCGAGCTCGACGAGCTGGCTGGAGTCGGCCATGCCGACGAAGTCTTCGAGTTTCGAGAGGTTGACGCCGATGACGCCGCCATCGGCCTCGTAGGACTCGAACGCCGCGGCGTCGAGAGACAGATCGACCATGCCGACGTTCGCGGGGTCCACGGCACGAATCGCGAGTCCGTCCTCGTTGAGTCGTATCTTACACTCGTCGACGAGTACGCTCACCGAATCCAGCGCGTCCCGGAGCGTGGAGGCGCTGACGATGGCCTTGAACATATGGACGGTGATAGGATATCGGGCTTAAAAATCCCCCCGGTTTCTCGGTGTGATAGAGTGTTCCCGTGCGTCGGGCGCGACTGCGCGCGGGCGACTCCCCGCGACTACGGCTGACGAAACGAAGCCACTACTCCGACTACTCCTCGCGGTCTATCGCGCCTACTCGCTGAACGCCACCTCTCGACCGCGAAGTCCTTCGGCACCCTCCATCGACGGCCGCCGGCGACGTTCCGTACACGAGAACAGAAACAGAACCCGTGCGCGGAAGAGACGTGGCGTCAGTCGGCCGTCTTCGCCGCCTCGTCCAGCAGCATGATGCTACAGCCGAGTAGCGCGCAGTTCTTCAGGAAGTTGATCTTGTTCCCCTGACGCTCCTCACCCTCCATCGTCCAGAAGTTGTGGATGACCGGCGTCGTTCCGAGGAAGAACACGACGAGGGCACCCGCCGAAGCGCGCGGATACTTCCAAAGGAGGATCCCGAGATTGGCGACGAACAGCATTCCGGTGACGAACGGAACGAGCAACTCCGGGGCGGGTACTCCGCTGGCTTCCGCGGCCTTCACTCGCTTCTCGTTGTTTTTGAATCCGTCAATCGCCATGTAGGCGAGGATTCCGCTGTACAGGAGTCGGCCGAGCGCAGACGGTGGATCGTTCGATGTCATTGAGTCGGTGGTCGGAGATTGCGTCGATGGTTCGCGAACTGTTCTTCTCCGGAATCGTCTTCCCGGTCAGAGGGCGGCGATACGACTGACGTTCGACTCCACTCGGCCGACGCTGTGGTATGTGCCGTCGTCGTCCCGACGCATGATGCGGCCCTCGACGTCCTCTCGCGCGTCCGGCACGTCGAACAGTCCCGACCCGCAGACGACGTCGCCCTCGTGCACGTCCCACGTCTCGATGACCTCGTGCGGTTCGCCCGGATACGGGACGCGTTCGAAGTCGCGACCGAAGTTCGTCGACTCGAACAGCGCCGCCTCGTGCTCGTCGTTCACCCACGCGGGCGGGGCTTCCTCGCCGCCGCAGAAGAAGACCGTCCCGTCGTGAGCGAACACGCGCCGGATGTACGAGAAGTCGTTTCCCGTATCGATCCGGTCCCACGAGTCTCCCGCGTCAGTCGTTCGGTAGAGGCCTCCCTCGCCGACGGCGTGGCCGAGACCGAGGTTCTCCAGATCGTGGTCGAGGTACCCGGTCGTCGCGAGCCAGACGTCTTCGGAGATCGGGAGGATCTGGTGGACGTCGTCGATGATCGTCTCGCGCCGGTCGAGCCACGTCTGTCCTCCGTCGTTGCTGAGGTGAATTCCTCCGGCCTCGACCCCCGCGATCAGTCGATTCGGACGACCGGGAACGGACTCCAACGCGCGGAGTCGTGCGTAGTGGGGATCGATCGGCGACTCCCAGTGGCCTCTCGAAGGCAGGTCGCGGAACCCCTTCAGTTCCGACCACGTCTCGCCATCGTCGATCGATCGGTAGATGTAGGGGTCGTTCGTTCCCGCGTACAGCGCCCCGTCCGCGGTGGCGAGTATCGACCAGACCTCGCTCTGTCCGGCGTGCCAAAATCGGTCACCCAGCGGGACGCCCAAATCTGTCCACGCGTCGCCGTCGCCTCTCGAACGGAATGCCCCCTCCGATGACGCGACGAAGACGCCCTCGACGTGGTCGAACGTCCGAACGGCGGTCACGACGCCGCAGTCTAAGATCCGCTCCGCGTCACCTCTCTCGAACGGGATCCTGTCGACCCGGTACAGTCCCTCGTCTGTTCCGATCAGGAGCGTCATGTGTTGTGATGCCGTATGGCATACTAATAAATATTTACCGAGCCGTAAAACGCTAAGTAAGGCCCTTCCGAACGGGAGTCGACGGACGTCACTCTCGACCGCCAGTACGCGCTTCCCCTCCCATGAACCCGACCGAACCCACAAAGCGACCGACCGACGCGGCGCATCTGGACGACGAACCGCCCTCGCTTCCGACAGAGTTACTCAACCTGCCGTGGATAGACGGCCATAACCACGCGCACACGCTCTCGTGGGACGACCGCGAACGGTACGCGCTCTCCGGCTGCGAGGGGATGGTCATGGTCGCATCGGGATACCACTGGACGCCGTACAAGCCGGTGGAGGCCGACGACGTTCGCTACCTGTGGGACGACGCCGTCAACCGCCGAGCCGCGATCGAACAGAACCACTTTTTCACTCCCCGACTCGGACTCGGTATCCACACCGGCGTCCGCATCGAGAACCCCGACGAGTTGCTCGATGCGATGGACGACTACTGCGCTCTCGACGAGGTGGTCGCCGTCGGCGAAACCGGCGTGACTCCGTCCCAACACGCCGAGTCGTGGGAGGTCGACGAGCAACGCGCCGTCGTTCAGGCGCAGATGGAGATCGCCGACGATCACGGCCTGCCCGTGATTCTCCACACGCCGAACCGTTCCGGCGGTAGCGGCGGGCGAAGCTACCGGCCCAGACTGGGGATCCCCGGCTACGAGAAGAACACGACGCTCGGTCAGCGTCCGGTGATCACGGGCGAGAACCCCGCCTTAGAATCGGTGAAGATCGACGTCGAGGCGGCGCGCGACGCCGGTTTGGACGAGACGCGGGTCGTCGCCTCGCACGCCGACCAGAACAACACCGACTATCTGATGCGCGAGACGGACTGCTACCTCAGCTTCACCATCGGTCACTCGTGGCTGATCGGCGTCGACGCGGCGGACGTGGCCGACGCCATCGACGAGTACGGGCCCGAGCGGATCATGATCGACACCGACTGCGCGAACGTCCTCCGGACGGATCCGTACGCGATCAAGCGAGCGATCTTCGAACTGTACCGCTACGGCATCGAGCCGGACGCGATCCGGCGGGTCGTGCTCGAAAACCCGCGAGAGGTGTACGGGTTCTCCGGCTGAGAGCGCCGCGCCGGCCTACTCGAACGCGCAGTCGTTCGTCAACTCGCCGAGTTCCTCGATCCCGATCGTGACGCTGTCGCCGTCCTCCAGCAACACCGGCGGCTCCCGATAGACCCCCACGCCGGGCGGCGTTCCGGTGAAGAGGAGATCGCCCGGCTCGAGCGTGAACGCCTGACTGCAGAAGGAGACGAGCTCGTCGATCCCGAAGATGAGATTCGACGTCGAGGAGTCCTGCAGTCGTTCGCCGTTCACCTCCGCCCAGATGTCCAAGTCGTGCGGGTCGGACACCTCGTCGGGCGTAACCAACTCCGGCCCGATCGGCGCGAACGAGTCGAGGCTCTTCCCGCGCACCCACTGACCGTCACCGTGCTGGAGATCGCGCGCCGAGACGTCGTTTCCGACGAGGAATCCGGCGACGTGCTCAAGCGCCTCGTCCTCGTCTACGCGTCGGGCCTCGCGACCGATGACGACGACCAACTCCGCCTCGTAGTCGACTTTCCCCGTCAGGTCTGGATCCCACGCGATCGTGCCGTTCGGCCCCGTCACCGTCGTCGGGAACTTCGAGAAGAGTACCGGCGTGTCGGGGATCGGATTGTCCCCCTCCTCGGCGTGGTCTCGGTAGTTCAACCCGACGCAGACGACCTTCCCGGGGTTCGTGACCGGCGCGTGCCGGGTGACGCCGTCGAGGTCGTAGAGTCCGGTTTCGGTCTCTTCGGCGTACTTGACGGCGAGTTCGGTCTTCTCCCGCCACTCCCAACTGGCGAGCAGATCTGTACTCGTTCTCGGGAGTTCGACGCCGGCGGCCGCACCGGCCTCCGGGAGGTTCACCACCGTCTCGTCGTCGAGTCGTATTCCCGTCCACGCTTCCTCCGCGTCTTCCGTACTGTATTGTCCGAGTCGCATCTTCGTGTGTCGTAATGCTCACTGTCAGTTGATGATAAATACGGGCGAACGCAGTTCAGAGGTCGACGCCGGCCTCGCCGATGAGGCGACGACCGGACTCGACGAATCGGTCGAACTCCTCGTTCACCTTGGAGTTCCTCAGTTCCCCGTCGGAGACGACGACCTCCCCGTCGACGAGTACCGTGTCGATGTGGGACTGATCCGACTGGAACACGGCGGTCTGCACCGGCGAATGGCTCGGAGCGGTCATGAAGTCACTCGTGTCGATCATGATGATGTCCGCCCGCTTCCCGGGCGTGAGCGTCCCGATCTCGTCTTCCATGTTCAGCGCCCGCGCCCCTTCGATCGTCGCCATCTCGAGTGTGTCGCGGGCGGTGATGTTCACCTCCATCACGTCCTCGCCCCCTTCGAGCAGTTCCTGATTCTCCAGCATCCGCTGAACTTGGAGTCCGATCCGCATCTGACTCCCCATATCGCCGCTGACGCCGGAGCAGACGTCGACGCCCCACGTCGGGCGTCCGCCCGCCTCCATCACCTTCCCGGTCACGGGGATGCCGTGGCCCATCTGCATCTCCACCTCCGGCGTCGCCGAGAAGGAAACCCCCTCCTCGACGGCGTGTTCGATGTCCTCCTGCGAGAAGTGATTCGCGTGGGCGACGTTCACGTCCGGCCCGAGCATGTCCTCGATCGCGCCGAAGCCCTGATACTCGGGGTTGTACTCCGAGGACGTCCACTGGGCCGCGCCCATGTGAATGGTCGCGACGACGCCGAGGTCGCGGGCCAGTTCGATGTCTCCGCGTGCCACCTCCTCGGTCGTGAAGTCCGGGCCCCGGAGGGCGACGCCGAGCGACAGAAGGTCGTCGTCCGCGATCTTCTCCTCTCGGAGTTCCCGGACCTGTTCCTCCGGATGCGGCGTCGAACTGTCGAACCACCACTTCTCGGCGTCATCGCCGGGCGGGCCGTACGCGTACACCGCCCTGAGTCCGGCGTCCTTGATGCCGTCAACCGCTCGCTCCGCGTGCTCGGGTGTGTTGATCGCGTGCGACCAGTCCATGGCCGTCGTCGTCCCCGTGTACAACTTCTCGAGGGAGCCGAACAGGTTCCCGAGGTACATATCCTCGGGTCGGTAGAGTCCGGCGATGTTGCCGAGCATATCGCTGAAGTAATCGCCCATCAACGACCAGTCGCCCGCGATCCCTCGAACCTGCGTCTGCCAGAGGTGGATGTGAGAGTCGACGAACCCCGGCAGCACGATGTGGTCTTCCGCGTCGATCACTTCCGCGTTCGAGGTCGACAGTCCGCGTCCGATCTCGACGATCTCGCCGTCTTCCATGAGAACGTCGGCGTCCTCTACATCGCCGATCTCCGGGTCGAGAGAGACGACCGTCCCACCCTGTATGACTTTCTCTGTCATGATCGAGCGGTGATTCGGACTAAGGTTGTAAATAATTTACCGTGCGGTAAATCGGTGCACACTCGGTAAGACAAGCGATATAACTATCGCAGCGGACTATTCCGTAATATGAGCCCCCCCGGCGAGGAGACCGCCTCCACCGACACTCAAGAGGCGATTATGGAGGCGACCTTCCGCGCCCTCAGCAAGCACGGATACAGCGAACTCAGGATGCGAGATATCGGAGACGAGATGGAGATGACGCGGCAGGTCATCCACTACCACTTCGACGGTAAGTACGACCTGATGTCCCGCTTCCTCGAGTACATCATCCAACAGTACGAGGGGAGCGTGGAGGTCGATCCGGACGCACCTCCCCGAGAGGAGCTCGACGCTCGAATCGATCAGTGTCTCTTCGGTCCCGAGTTCGAGGACTTCGGCCACTGGGATCGGATGAAGGTCTATCACGAACTGTTCACGCACGCACAGAACGACGAGCAACACCGAGAGATCTTCAACGACCACTACGAGCGGATCCGGTCGAGCATCACCGAAGTCGTCGAAGACGGGATGGAGCAGGGCGTCTTTCGCGAGGTCGACGCCGCGAGGATGGGCCAGCTCATCACGGACGTGATCCACGCCGCTCGCGGTCGCAAACTCGCCCTCGGTCACGACGACGCGCCCCAGGAGACACGAAAGGCGATCGACGAGTTCATTCTCGAATCGCTCCACGCGGACCCTCGGTAGTTCTCCGCCCGCTTTGGGAACGTATCGGTCCGATGAGGGGGTTGTCACTACCCCTCCGTCGATCCGACGTCTCCGGCGCGACATCGGTCGTTCCGACCTCGACGATCGGTACGTCCGTCATCGGGCGCCTTCGGCCCCGTCCTGCTCCCCGAACACGCCTAGCTCCGCCATCTCGTCGATCTCCGCCTCCGAGTATCCCAACTCGCGGAAGACGTCACGATTGTGTTCCCCCAAGAGCGGCGGAGCCAGTTCGAATCCGCTATCGCTGTTCTCGAACTTCAGGGGGTGCTCGATCACCGGTACCGACCCCAACTCGGGATGATCGATCTCGGTGATCGTCCCTCGGTAGTCGATCTGCGGGTTGTTCAGCGCTTCCTCGACCTCGAAAACCGGGCCGGCCGGGACGCCGGCTTCCTCGGCGATGATCTCGATCCACTCGGCGGTCGTCTTCCCCGTGAGCGTGGCTTCTATCTCCGCCTCTAGTTCGTCCTGATGGTCGACCCGGTCGGCGTTCTCCTCGAATCGCTCGTCCGCCGGGAGGTCGGGTCGGTCGATCGCCTCGCACAGTTCGTGCCAGAGCTTCTCGTTGAGGATGCAGACGTTGAGGTAGCCGTCGGCGGTTTCGAACGTCTGGTACGGAGCGAGTACGGGGTCCTTCGTTCCCATCCGCTTCGGCTCCTCCCCGGCGAACACCTGCCCGGCTTGCTTGGTGAGCCACGGGAGCGTCGCCTCCAGCATCCCGAGGTCGATGTACTCGCCCTCCCCGGTCTGCGCGCGCCTGTACAACGCGGCGGTCGCCCCGAAGGCGGCCCACATCGCCGTGATGAGGTCGGTCACCGGAAGTCCGACCTTGACGGGCTGCCGGCCCTCCTCTCCGGTCACGCTCATGATGCCGCTCATCCCCTGAATCAGAAGGTCGTACCCCGACCGCTTCGCCCACGGCCCCGTCTGACCGAACGCGGAGATGGCGAGATAGATGATCCCTTCGTTGTGTTCTCTGATGGACTCGTAGTCGACGTCGAGGCGTTCAGCAGTTCCCGGACGGTAGTTCTGAATGAAAACGTCCGCCTCCTCGGCTAGTTCGTAGAGGGCTTCTCTCGCTCGGTCGTTCTTCAGGTCGAGTTCGAGACTCTGTTTTCCGTAGTTGACCGTCCAATAGTACGGCGACTCTCCCTCGATGAACGGCGGTCCGGTGTGACGGATCGCATCGCCGTAGCCCGGCTGCTCGATCTTGATCACCTCGGCACCAAGATTGGCGAACATCGCGGAGCTAAACCCGCCGGTAACGAACGTTGAGAGGTCGAGAACCGTGATTCCGTTCAGGATCTTCCCCTGAGCCGCCGACTGTGTGTTGGTATCGGACATACTGAATCGTCCTCCTCGCCGGGGAACGCCCGTCTCGCGGGCGCGCCCGGATGTGACCATCTAATTGGTTTACCGTATGGTAAACGTTCGGGTGCCGTAGAGATGGCGGCCCGTTCGAGTCGAAAGAGGGGGTCGGTAATCCGGCCCTTCACGTTCGCCTGCGGCCTCAGCGAGGGGGTCAGGCGTCGCCCGGAAAGCGAAACCGTGCGAGCACCGCGGGACGGCACTGGGAGGAGTTCGTCCTTTGCGTTGTCGAGGGAGAGGGCGAGTCCATTCGATGTCCCTTTCCGGTTCGACGGCGTTACGCGTAGTATGAACGCTGATTCGTCGATAGTTCGCCTGCGAAACGCACCGTCGAACTCAGTGAGGTAGGCATGACGAAACGAGACCACTACTACAACAAGGCGAAGCAGGAGGGCTATCGCGCCCGTTCGGCGTACAAGCTGAAGCAGTTAGACGAGGACGCGGGGTTGTTCGGCCCCGGCAACACCGTGGTGGACCTCGGGGCGGCCCCCGGCGGGTGGCTACAGGTCGCCGCCGAGGAAGTCGGCCCGCGGGGGCAGGTAATCGGCGTGGACCTCCAGCGAATCCGCGACGTGGAGGCCGACACCGTCGAGACCATCCGCGGCGACATGACCGACGAGGAGACGAAGGAGAAACTCCGCGAGCGAATCGGCGACGAGGGCGCGGACGTCGTCATCTCGGACATGGCCCCGAACATGACCGGCGAGTACTCGCTGGACCACGCCCGCTCGGTCCACCTCGCCCGGCAGGCGTTCGAGGTCGCACTCGAACTGCTCCCGGCCGGCGGCGATCTCGCGGTGAAGGTGTTCGACGGCCCGGACGTCGAGGACCTCCGCGCGGACATGGAGCGGGAGTTCCAGTACGTCCGCTCCATCCGACCGGACGCCTCCCGCGACCAGTCCTCCGAGCAGTACCTCGTCGGCAAGCACCGCATCACCGCCCCCGTCGCCACCGGCGACGAGGTGGACGTGACCATCGACGACGTGGGGAGCGAGGGCGACGGCGTCGCGAAAGTCGACGGCTACACGCTGTTCGTCCCGGAGACGGAGGCGGGCGACGACGTGCGCGTCCGCGTCACCGACCTCAAGCCGAACTTCGGCTTCGCGGAAGTCGTAGAGGAGTAGGGTCCGTTCGCCGTCTCGTTACTCGACCGTCCACGCGTCGTCCGGCACGCTCGCTCGTTCGCCGCCGAACAGGGCGACCACGCCGTAGACGAACGGCGTGTCCACGAGGGCGATGAGCAGTTTCAGGAGGTACTGTCCGACGACGAGCGATAGCACCACCTCGGTCGGAAGCGCCTCGCCGAAGCCGAGCACCGCCGGCGCGACGAGGAAGGCGACGGCGACGAAGATGACCGTATCCAGCGCCTGACTCGTCGCCGTCGAGGCGATGTTGCGGAGCCACAGCATCGACCCGCCCGTCGCCTCGCGGATGCGGTGGAAGACCACCACGTCCCAGTTCTGACTCACCACGTACGCCAGCAGACTCCCGACGACGATGTTCGTCCCCGGCGCGACGACGCTCCGGAACTGCGCGCCGAACTCGGGGTCCGCGGCGGGGGCGAAGACGGTCCCCCACACCAACGCGAGGAGGACGAAGTTCATCGCGAAGCCCACGTTGACCATCACCTGCGCCGCCCGGCGGCCGTACAACTCCGAGTAGCAGTCCGAGGCGAAGAAGGTGAGCGCGTAGGCCAACGCCGCCCCGGGGAGGACGATGCTGTCGCCCGTCACCGGGAACGCGAGGGGCAGACCGAACGCCAGCAGTTTCGAGGCGGTCAGTTGCGCCGTCACCAACGCCGTGACGAACAGTCCGATGAGGACGACCTGTCCGGTCGCCGGTCCTCGCTCACTCATCTTCGAGTCGTCCGTGGCGCTGGTCTATCTCGTCCAGTACGTCCAACGTCTTCCGAACCGACGCCCGAATGGCGTCGCTCCGGTTGACGAACTTCCCGTCGTCGCCGACGTGTTCGTCGAGGTCCGCGAGCAACTCGTCGGGTATCTCGACGCTTATCTTGGCCATACTCGGCTCTTGGGTCGTAACGCGGTATTAAGCATACGGTCTTCATACCACGAGATGACCGTTCGAATATCGACCGCCCGGACCGTTCCGTTCGGGTGCCGGTACGCCCCCGGAACGGGCCTACGGCAGTTCGCCGACCGTCCGCCGTTTTTTCCTCCAGGTTTTGTCGGGGGCGCGTAGCGCCCCCGAGAAAAAGTGGGTCTCTAGATGTCCGCGCCGCGGGCGGGAGCGAGGTTGCGCCGCCCGCCCAACGTAACGATGAATAGGACGCCGAGGCCGATGCCGTAGGCGACCATGAGGGGGACGGTGACGAGGAACATCGTCATGATGCCGGCGGGCGTGAAGACGGCGGCGAACGCGAGGACGCCGACGGTCACCTCGCGCCAGCGGTTCCGCATCGTCTGATAGGAGATGCCCGTGCCGTTCAGGAGCACCATCGCCACCGGTATGTCGGCGAGGATGCCGATTCCGGCCGTCGTGAAGAAGATGAGCCAGAAGAAGTTGGTGATGCGGTAGGCGATTATCATGTTCGCCTGCACCGCGTCGTTCACCAACCACGAGATGATGGTCGGGGCGATGAACGTGTAGCCGAGGACGAAGCCGCCGAGCAGTCCGGCGGTGAGCGAACCGGTCCACAGGAAGACGGTCCGGCGGCGCTGGCGGACGATGTTCCGCTCTCTGAGTGCCGGCCACGCGTAGTAGGCGACGATGGGGAGGGTGACGAGTGCGGCGATGAGCGTCGAGAACTTCACCTCGAAGATGAGCGCTTCGACGGGGTGGAGGGCGACGACGTTGATGGCCTCCTCCGGGTGCACCGAGGCGGGGAGGCTGCTCAGGAAGTTGTCGTACACCTCCTTGATGCCGCCCGTGTAGAGCCACGCGAACGTCCCCGCGAGGACGAGCATGAACACCGCGACGATGCGGAACGTCTTCGAGGTGATGGAGTCGACGATGAACGCGATGTCGGCGTAGTAGCCGCCGATGTCGTCCTCGTCCTTCTCGCCCTCGGTCAACTCGTCGAGGAACGTCCCGCCGGCGCGCGTCGCCCTGTCCTCGATGGTGCCGGCGTCCTCGGGCACGTCGGAGGACCCGTCGCCCTCCTCGGCCTCGCGGCGTTCCTCCGCCTCGTCGAACCTGTCGAGGACGGCTTGGGCCTTCTCGTGGTTCCCCTCGTCTACGGCCTGCCCCGCGATGGCCATCGCCTCGTCCTCGGTCATGTCGGCGAACGCCTCCGGCGGCGCGGCGTGGACGCCCGAGGCGTCGAGGCCGGCGACGTCTATCTGACTCGGCTCGCCGAGCCCCGATTCGAGCGGATCGACCGACTCCGCGATGGCGCGGTAGACGGTGTACGCGAGGGTCGCGAGGGCGAAGGCGGCGGCGCCGAGGGCGGCCCACACCACGAGCGACACCTCCGGCGAGAGGCCGAGCGTTGCCCCCGGTGCGGGGACGCGGTAGTCGCTCCCGAACCGGGCGAGGAAGCCGTTGAAGGCGGTTCGACCGCCGCGTTCGTAGAACAGGTAGACGAGGAGGCCGCCGAGGACTGCGCTCCCGGCGAGGAGGTTCCACCGACGCCGGGCGACGGCGGGGACGCTGATGCGTTCGCTCCCGCGCCGCGCCGTGACGACGACTTTCGCGAGGTAGAGGCTCCCGCCGTAGAGGAACAGCAGGGGGAGCGCCCACATGATCTGGGTGAAGGGGTCCGGCGGCGAGAACAGGGCGCCGAAGACGAAGATGGCGACGACGGCGTGGCGCCACTTGTCGCGGAACGTCTCGTAGCGGACGATTTCGGCGTACGAGAGGCCGGTGATGGCCAGCGGCATCTGCGCCGCGAGGCCGAACGAGACGGTCAGAAGGAAGATGAACTGCGCCCACATGACGATGGAGTAGGTGGGCGCGAACCCGGCGCTGAGGGCGTTCCCGGCGAGGAACGCGAACATGAACGGGAAGAAGACGAAGTAGCCGTAGGCGACGCCGGCGGCGAACAGGATCGCGGAGGTGACGACGATGAAGGCGAGCTTCCACGTCGCGACGGGCGACTGCGGCCACGCGCCCCGGTCGCGGAGGGCGTCGCGGGAGAAGTAGAGGAAGATTGGCGCGGCGAGGATGATGCCGGTCACCAACCCTATCTTCGCCTGCAGGAGGATGACGTCGAACGGAGTCTGCGCGATGATGTCGTAGCTGCCCTCGACGTGGGCCGACATCTGCGCTTCCGTGACGCTCTTCAGGAAGTCCCAGATGAACAACCGGAGCGCGTAGAACGTACCGAGGAAGCCGACGAGGAAGACGATGAACACCTTCTGGAGGTCTTTTTGCGCCGCTCGAAGCATCGCACCGGCGGTCTCTCGTCCCGCCGCGAGCGTCTGTTGGGTGTCCTCGTCGAGCGCGCTGGACATACGTACTGAAAACCCTCTCGCGGTTATCAATCTTTTTCACCGCGCTCGTCGGTTACCCACCGCGAAACCTCGGCGCGATGCGGAAAGGCCTATAAGAACCGGGTGGTGAATTCCAGGTGAATGGCCGACGAGTCGGAGACGGACGAGGGGAGCCCCCCCGACGAACTCGCGTCCGGGTCGGGGGCCGACCCCGCGAAGAGCGACGAGGAGGTCCCCGAGACGGACGCCACCGGGAGCGACGGCGACGTAGACGCCGATACCGATTCTGACACTCCCCCGGACGCCGACGTATCAGAGTCATCCGATTCGGAAAGCCCGGACGACGACTCGACGGGCGACGAGCCCACCAACCGGCTGGAGTACACGCCCGACGACGCGGACGACCCCGCGCCGGACGCGGACGGTCGCGACCCGAACGCTGACGCTCCTTCTCCGAACGCGGACGACTCGGACGACGACGACACCGACCCGTGGCCCGAGGCGGACTACACGCCCGACGAGATGGACGACCTCGCGCCGGACGCGGACGGCCGCGACCCGAACGCGGACGATCCCGTCGACCCAGAGGCTCCGGACGCGGACGGCGAGGCGGCCGTCGAAACGGGGACCGACGGCGGCGAAGTCCCCTCGGCGAACGCCCCGACTCGTCAACAGCGTTCCGAGACCGAGTACGCCGACGACGGCATCGTCGGCGAAGGCCCCGAGAGCGACGAGGAGATGCCGCTGGCGGACCACATCGAAGAGATGGTCCGCCGCCTCGCGGTGGTGTTCGCCGTCGGCAGCATCGTCACGCTGATTCTGTTCCCGGGCGGCGAACTCGTCAACTCCGCGTTCGGCTTCGACCTCACGAGCGCGACGGAGGTCATCAACTACCTGTGGAACCGCCACATCCCCGGCGCGCCGGAGATCGCGAAGCGCCGCCCCCGCGTGTACGGACCGCTCGAACTCGTGTTGACGGAACTGAAGGTGGCGGCCCTCGCGGGCCTCCTCGTCGGACTCCCCGTCTTCGTCTACGAGACGTACCTGTTCATGCGGCCCGGCCTGTACAAGCGGGAGCGACGCTACTACCTCGCGGCCGTCCCGACGAGTCTCGTCCTCGCCCTCGTCGGCATGGCGTTCGCGCACTTCGTCGTCCTCCCCGCCATCTTCGCGTACTTCACCTCCTACACCACCGGGACGGCCACCGTCGCGTTCGGCCTCAAGGAGACGTTCAACCTCATCCTCCTTCTGATGGGCTACATGGCCATCGTGTTCCAGATTCCGCTGTTCGTCATGCTCGCCATCATGATGAACCTCGTCACGCGGGACTGGCTGATTCAGCGGCGTCTGCTCTTCTGGGGCGCGTTCCTCGGCCTCTCGTTCCTCGTCAGTCCGGACCCGACGGGGATGGCACCCATCATCATCGCCGCGACGATGATCACGCTGTTCGAGGGAACGCTGTTCCTCCTGCGGTGGACGAGGATGGAGTGACCGTCGGTCCGCCGGCGGGCGGGGCGGGGGTTACGACGCGTTTCCGTCGGCCCACCCGCTGGCGATGTCCGGCGCGGGCGACTCCGCGCGCGCCTTTAACGCCTCGTTCATCTGCCGGAAGCCCGCCTCCGTGTTGTCGCCGACGGCTCTGAACAGAACCCCCGAGAGGACGCCGCGGAACGTCTCCGCGTGCGTGAGCGTCGTTCGCTCGCCGTCGGCGTCGGGTTCGAGGACGAAGCGGTGTTCGCCGTCGAACAGTCCGGGGACGCCGAGGTGACCGACCCACCGGAACTCGCGGCCGTACTCCGACGCCGTCACGGTCGGTCGGAACGCCGCGCCGCGCCCCTCCGGCGGGTAGAGTTCCACCGCGATGCGCGCGCCCTCGTTGGCCCGGCCCGTAATCCGCATGAACGGGTTCCACTCCGAGTAGCACTCGAAGTCGGTCAGCACCTCCCACACCCTGTCGGGCGCGGCGTCGATAGCTATCGTCGTAACGAGTTCTCGCATACGTCCCTATACGTCGTCCAAGAACGTGAACTAGCGCGTAAGTCGTGGTCTCACTCCGCCCGCGGCCGGGGTCTGGCTCCGTCTCTCGGACTACTCTCCCGTCGGGTAGTCCGCCGAGAACACGTCCTCGACCACCGGTTCGGAGTCGTCAGCGCTCTCCTCCTCGCCGTCGTCACCCTCGCTCGCGGGGCTGCCGTCGCTTCGCTCCGCTTGCGACGATGCCCCACTCGCTTCGCTCGCGGGGCTGACGCTCCCGGTGCGGTAGCCGTGCATGTCGAGGGTCACGTGGTCGAATCCGATGTCGGTCAGGTGTTCGCGGGCCGCCTCCACGAAGTCGATGTCCAACGCCGCCTCCAGTTCGTCGGGGGCGACTTCGATGCGGGCGAGGCCGTCGTGGTCGCGGACGCGGAACTGCGAGAACCCCCACGTCCGCAGGACGCGTTCGGCCTTCTCGACGCGCGTGAGTCGCTCTTCGGTCACTTCCAGTCCCGTGGGGATGCGCGAGGAGAGACAGGCCATCGAGGGTTTGTCGGCGACGGAGAGGCCGTACTCGTCGGCTATCGCTCGTACCTCGTCTTTGGTGATGCCGTGGGCCAAAAGCGGGGAGAACACTTCCAACTCCTCGACGGCGCGGAGGCCAGGTCGGTGCCCCTCGCCGGGGTCCGAGGCGTTCGTCCCGTCGCAGACGGTGTCGATGTCGAGTTCGCGCGCCGTCTCGTACATCCGGCCGAGACGCATCGTCCGGCAGTGGTAACACCGGTCGCCGTCGTTCGCCACGAAGTCGGGATTCTCCAACTCGGAGAACTCGACGACTTCGTGTCTGATTCCAATTTCGTCGGCGACGCGGCGCGCCTCGTCGAGTTCCGAGGACGGCAGCGTCTCGGACCGCGCCGTACAGGCCACCGCTCGGTCGCCGAGGGCGTCGTGCGCGAGGGCGGCGACGACGGCGGAGTCCACGCCGCCGGAGAAGGCGACGACGACGCCGTCGCGTTCTCCGAGGGCCGTCCGGACCGCCTCGGCCTTCTCCTCGACCGAAGCGTCCGCACCGCCCGTCGAGTCCACGTCGGGTTGCATGGCATGCACTTCCGCGCGAAGCGCCAAAAGCGCGTTGTCCTCGGCGTCCCCCGCGGAGGCCCGCCGAGAGAATCTCGGCGACACGGCCCGACCGGGCGACCCGTAACGTTTTGTCGGGTGGAGCGATACTCCACGGCGAGATGGACCTCGAAACCGTTCCGGGCGTCGGCGAGAAGACGGCGGCCGCGCTCTCGGAACTCGACGACCCCGCTCGGGCCCTCGAAGCGGGCGACGTCGCCGAACTCGCCCGCGCCCCGGGCATCACCGAGGGGCGCGCGGCGGCCATCGCGCGGGCCGCCATCCGCCGCCGTCACGGCGACGACGGCGACTTTCTCGCCACCGACCGCGCCCGGGAGGTGTACCGCGACGTGCTCTCGCTTCTCCGCGACCGAACGGTCACCGCCTACGCCGGCAAGCGCGTCGAGACGCTCTTTCCCACGTCGTCGGCCTCGCGCATCGAGGAGGTCCGCGAGTTCGCCGAAGAGGCGGTCGAACGCGACCCCGACCCCGAGGTGCTGGACGCCCTCTCCGGCGTCGAACCCCTCGAACCCGCTTCGGGCGTCCGCGTCCGAGAGCGCTGTCTCGCCACCCTCGACGCCGAACGCTACGCGGCGGCGAAGGACGCCTTCCCGGAACTCTCCGTGGAGGTGGTCGAGGACGCCCGCGACTTGGCGGAACTCGCCCGGTCGTACTCCACCGTCGTCGCCTTGGACGAGACGTTCGCGGGCGTGGACGTGGAGGGCGACGTTCGGGTGCGCCCCGACGCCGCGGAGAACCCCGACGAGATAGTCCCCGAACGGGTGCTGGCGTTCTTCGCGCAGAACCGCGAACGCGTGCAGGCGGCCGCGGACGTCCACGAGGCATCGGACCTCAACGCGCCCTGCGACGTCGAGAGACTGCGGGACGCACTGAACCGACTGGACGAGGACGGCACCGTCGTCGGCGACGAGGAACTCGACCGCCTCGCGGCGGCGGTGGACGACCTCGATACGGCCGTCTCGGCCGCCGAGTCGGTCGCCAACGACCGCCTCCGCGACGCCATCCGCGAACGCGACGTGACCATCGAGGGGACGGACTTCCTCTCGCTTGTCGAACAGGGCGCGCGCGTCGATTCGCTCCTCTCTCGGGAGTTAGAAGACGAGTACGACGCGGCCATCGAAGCGGCGAGGGACCACCTCGTGGAGACGCTGAACCTCAGACCCGAGGAGGCGGACGTGGCCGTCCGCGCGTTCTCCGACGACGCCTCCTTCCCCGTCGAACGGAACGAGGAGATGGTCTCCCGCCTCCGGACGGAACTGAAGGCGGGCCGCGACAGGCGCGCGGCGCGACTCAAGCGCGAACTCGCCGAGGACCTCGCCTCCCTCCGCGACCCCGCCGAGGAGATGGTCGATGCGGCCCTCGAACTCGACGTGGAACTCGCCGTCTCGCGGTTCGCCCGCGACTTCGACTGCGTCGTCCCGGCGTTCGACGGCGAGGGGTTCGAGGTGGCGGGCGGCCGGTCGCCCCTCCTCGACGTCGGGTTCGACGACGTGGAACCCGTCGATTACGGCGTCTCCGGCGTCACCCTCCTCTCCGGCGTCAACTCCGGCGGGAAGACGTCCACGCTCGATTTGGTCGCCGTCGTCGTCGTGTTGGCGCACATGGGACTCCCCGTCCCGGCGGAACGCGCCGAACTCGAACGCTTCTCCGAGTTACACTACTACGCGAAGACGCAGGGCACCCTCGACGCGGGCGCGTTCGAGAGTACGCTCCGCGACTTCCGCGAACTCGCCGACGGCGACGCCAGCCGCCTCGTCCTGGTGGACGAACTGGAGAGCATCACCGAACCCGGCGCGTCGGCGAAGATTATCGCGGGCATCCTCGAAGCGTTGGACGAACAGGACGCGACGGCGGTGTTCGTCTCCCACCTCGCCGGGGAGATACGCGAGGCGGCGTCGTTCGAGGTGGCCGTCGACGGCATCCAAGCGGTCGGCCTGAAGGACGGCGAACTACAGGTGAACCGCTCCCCCGTGAAGGACCACCTCGCGCGTTCGACGCCGGAACTCATCGTCGAGAAACTCGCCGGCGAGGACGGGTCGGGCTTCTACGACCGCCTCTTAGAGAAGTTCTGACCGGGATTTATGTCGGTGAGTTCCGTTCCGCCGGATATGGTCCCCGACTCCTCCACCTCCGACGCGGACCCGTCCGGCGCGGACGAGACGTACGACGCCGTCCACCGCGCGACGAGAGACGCCGTCTGGTACGTCGTCGGCACGGCGACGCTGATGCTGTTTCACCTCGCACTCGCGGCTCTCTGCCTCTCCCTCGCCTATGCCGGAATCGGCCCCTTCCTCGCCGGTTCCGCACCGGCGACGGCGGCCGCATTCGGCGGCGTCGCCCTCTCCGTCGGCCTGTTCTCCGCCTATCGCGTCTACACGCTTGCGACCGAGTGACGCACCGCCGGCCGTTCGAGGCCGTCCGCGGACCGCCGCCGCCCGAACACGTTAGTTAACGCGAACCTACGATACCGGGCGTCTCAGAGTCCCTTCGTTTTACTTTCACTTTCGCTCCGCCGCTGGGGAACCGTTAAGTAGACTGCTATTCGTGATTGAAGCGATGAGGGACGACCCCGAGGAGGGGATGCTGTCGTGGGACGAGACGGTGTTCCGCGACGAACACGTCTTCGAGATAGATTACGTCCCGGAGACGTTCAACCACCGCGAGACGCAACTGCAGAGTCTGAAGTACGCGCTTCGCCCCGCGGTTCGCGGTTCCCGCCCCCTCAACACCACGGTTCGGGGTCCTCCCGGTACCGGAAAAACCACCGCAGTGCAGAAGTTGTTCGGCGAACTCGGCGCGCAGTCGGGCGTTCGCACCGTCAGGGTGAACTGCCAAGTCGATTCGACGCGCTACGCGGTGTTCTCCCGCATCTTCGAGCACATCTTCGAGTACGAACCGCCGTCGTCGGGCATCTCGTTCAAGAAACTGTTCGGCCAGATAACCGACAGGCTCGTCGAGGACGAGGAGGTGTTGGCCGTCGCCTTGGACGACGTGAACTACCTGTTCTACGAGAACGAGGCGTCCGACACGCTCTACTCCTTGCTCCGCGCCCACGAGACGCACACGGGCGCGAGAATCGGCGTCATCATCGTCTCCTCGGACCTCTCTCTCGACGTCATCGACGAACTCGACGGGCGCGTCCAGAGCGTCTTCCGCCCCGAGGAGGTGTACTTCCCCGTCTACGACGTCGACGAGATCGTGGACATCCTCCGCGGACGCGCCCGCCGCGGGTTCCACGAGAACGTCATCGGGGACCCGGAACTCGACCGGGTGGCGGAGCTCACCGCCGAGAACGGCGACCTGCGCGTCGGCATCGACTTGCTCCGCCGCGCGGGACTCCACGCGGAGATGCGCGCGAGTCGGACCGTCGAACTCGAAGACGTGGAGGCGGCCTACGACAAATCGAAGTACGTCCACCTCTCGCGGTGTCTCCGCGGCCTCTCCGAGACCGAACGCGCCCTCGTGCGGGTCATCGCGGAGTACGACGGCGAACAGGCCGGCACCGTCTACGACGCCTTCCGCGAGGAGACGGACCTCGGCTACACGCGGTACTCCGAGATAACGAACAAGCTCGACCAACTCGGCGTCATCGAGACCGAGTACGCCGACATCGAGGGCCGGGGGCGCTCCCGGTCGCTCTCGTTGGCGTACGACCCCGAGGCCGTGTTGGACCGCCTCTGAACCCGCCGGAGTCGGCGGCGGACCCTTCTCAGAACTCCTCGGCGTTCGGACGCAGGTCTAGTTCCAGCGTCCACGCGCTTCTGTCCTGCCGAACGAGGTACCAGTACGCATCGGCGATCGCGTCGGGGTCAAGCGATTCCACCTCGCCGGTCCGGTCTCCGTCCTCGTCTCCGTCGGCGTCGGACGGGCGGATGCCGCCGTCCACGACGACGTGGGCGACGTGGATGCCCTCGGGTCCGAGCTCACGCGCCATCGACTCCGCCATACCGCGCGCGGCGAACTTCGCCGCCGAGAAGCCGACCGCCCCCTCCCGCCCGCGGACGGCGGACGTGGCACCGGTGAAGACGACGGTTCCGCCCCCGGTTTCGAGCATGTCGTCTACGGCCTCCTGCGCGCAGACGAACGCGCCGCGGACGCCGGTGGCCAACGCGTCGTCTAACTCCGCCGCCGAGAGTTCGCGGACGCCCTTCCACGCCGACGAACTGGCGTTGTTGACGAGGATATCGACGGGGCCGAGCTCCGACCGGACGCGTTCGAAGGCGTCTCTCACGTCCTCGGGGTCCGTGAGGTCCGTCGGCACCGCGAGTCCCTTGCCCGGTCCGTCGTCCAGTTCCTTGGCGAGCGATTCGACGAACGACTCCGACCGGGCGAACAGGGCGACCGAACACCCCTCGTCGGCGAACCGACGCGCGACGGACGCTCCGAGTCCGGGGCCGACGCCCGCGACGACCGCGACAGAATCTGTCATACTCCCGACGACGGACTCCGGGAGTAAAGGCATGACCGCGGGCGACGGCGTTCGAAGGCTTTTCGCCGCGCCTCTCCGACGCACGGGTATGAAGACGACGGGCGGTACGGACGACCAGAAGCGCCGCGCAGGCGAACGCGCGGCGGACCTCGTGACGGACGGCGCGACGGTCGGACTCGGCACCGGGAGCACGGCGGCGTTCGCCGTGCGCGCCATCGCCCGCGCCGTCGAGGAAGACGGACTCGACGTCCGCGGCGTCCCCACCTCCTTCGCGACGCGCGAACTCGCCCGCGAGGAGGGGATTCCCCTCGCCTCCTTGGACGAGGTGGAGACCGTAGACGTCGCCATCGACGGCGCGGACCAGGTGGACGACGCACTGAACGCCATCAAGGGCGGCGGCGCGGCGCACGCGCGGGAGAAGATAGTCGACGCCGCCGCGGAGCGATTCGTCGTCGTCGCCGACCCCTCGAAGACGGCGGCGACGCTGGACCGCGCGGTGCCGGTGGAGGTGTTGCCCGACGCGCGGACGACGGTCGCCGCGCGCCTGCGAGAACTCGGCGGCGACCCGACGCTCAGGAGCGCCGAACGGAAGGACGGGCCGGTCGTCACCGACAACGGGAACCTCGTCCTCGACTGCGAGTTCGGCGCTATCGACGACCCCGCCTCCCTCGCCGCGGACCTCTCTGCGACTCCGGGGTGCGTCGAACACGGCCTGTTCGTCGGGATGGCCGACGAGGTGTACGTCGGAACGGACGACGGCGTCGAGGTCAGGACGCGGGGCTGACGCTCCCCTCCGTCGCGTTCGCCGTCGTAGCGCCCCGCACACGCGAGGCTATCTGACGTATCGCCTCGAAAAAATCGAAGCCGGATTGAACCGGTTTACAGGTCGCGGGGCTGGACCGTCTTCCGGTCGTTCTCTTCCGCACGGCGGGCGGCATCTTCGAGCAGTTCCTTGACTTCCTCATCGAGCGCGTCGTAGAAGTCCGAAGCGACGTTCTTGTCGTTGAGCGCTTCCTTGACGGCTGCCTTGACAATAAGGTCTGCCATACAACCCACCTTTCAGAGTCCTACTTAATAAGATTTCGCAAATCTGCCTCCTCTACGTCCCTACCGGTAGGTTATGGCCTTTCAGAGGGAACGGATTTATATAGGGGGAGCAGTGATAGGGAAGGTTCGACCGTCGGCGGACCCTCACCGACCGGAAACGACACGTACGAGGAGGAGTAATCCGAACGGCGCACCATGCGAGAGATTCTGGAGGCGGTCGCCGCGGGGGACCTTTCCCCGGCGGCCGCCGAGGCCCGACTGGCGGGGTACGCGACGACGGACGCCGGGCGGTTCGACGCCGCCCGCGAGACGCGCCGAGGCGTCCCGGAGGCCATTCTCGCGGACGTGAAGACGCCCGCAGAGACGGCGACGCTGGCCGCCGCGGCCGTCGAATCGACGGGTCGCGCGATACTCACCCGCGCTTCGCAGGCCCACGTGGACGCCGTCGCCGAGGAACTGGGCGACGCGGCGGAACTCGACCGGGAGGAACGGGCGCGAACGCTCGTCGCGCGCGCGCCGGACTTCGAACCGCCGAGTCTCGACGCCGCCGTCGGTATCGTCACCGGCGGCACCTCCGACGCCGAGGCCGCGGGAGAGGCGGCCGTCATCGCGCGCGAGATGGGCGCTTCCGTCTTCCGCGTCGAGGACGTGGGCGTCGCCCACCTCGGGCGCGTCCTCGACCACCTCGACGAACTGCGGGCCGCCGACGTCCTCGTCGTCGCCGCCGGGCGCGAGGGCGCACTTCCGACCGTCGTCGCCGGACTGGTCGATACGCCGGTCATCGGCCTGCCCGTCTCGACGGGGTACGGCCACGGCGGCGACGGCGAGGCGGCCCTCTCGGGGATGCTCCAGTCCTGTACCGTCATCTCCGTCGTCAACGTGGACGCCGGGTTCGTCGCCGGGGCGCAGGCCGGACTCGTCGCCCGCGCGGTGTCGCAGGCGAGGGCGGACGCCGAGGACGCCGGTCGGTCGGACGACGCGAACTGACGCGCCGCCGCGAACGGAGTTGTGTGGTACCGTCGCACGTGCGCGAAGCGGTCTTACGCGCGGGACACCTACGGTGAGTACCGGCACTGTGGTGGCTGCCGGACCCAACTATGTCAACCTGCGACCATTGCGGGTCGCACGTCTCCGAGCACTTCGTGCGCGTGTTCGCCGACGAACAAGGGCGAGTCCTCGCCTGTCCAAACTGTTCGGCGAACGCGGGCATCGCTGAAGTCGCGCGGCGACGTACCCGCACCGCATAACCGTTGAAGCGGACGGAAGACCACCACGCGAAGCCGACCCCCCTTTTCCCGCGGCGAATCAGAAGCCATAGGTTCGACTCCGACGAGGCTCAGGTACCCGATGAGCGACGGTCTCTCCATCCTCCTGACCAACGACGACGGCATCGACGCGCCCGGCATCGCGGCCCTCCGCGAGGAACTCACCGCCCTCGGCGAGGTGACCGTCGTCGCGCCCGACGGCAACCGAAGCGGCCTCGGCCGGACGCGGAACGACACCGCCGTCGTCCGCGACCACCCGTGGGGGTACGCCTTCGGCGGCACGCCCGCCGACTGCGCGGCGTACGGCCTCCGCGGACTCGACGCCTCCTTCGACGTGGTCGTCGCGGGCGTCAACGACGGCCCGAACGCCGGCAACTACGTCGTCGGACGCTCCGCCACCGTCGGCGCGGGGTTGGAAGCGGCGTTCCTCGACACGCCCGCCCTCGCCGTCTCGGCGTACCACTCGAAGGACTTCTTCCTCTCGCCGCCCGAGGAGTACGACTTCTCCCGGCCCGCCCGCGCCGCCCGCGGACTGGTCGAACGTGCCCTCGACGCGGGCGTCTACGACGAAGTGGACCTCCTAAACGTCAACGCGCCGGTGGACGCGGCGAACCCGCCGGTCGTCCTCACCCGACCGCACCACGACTACGGCCAACACGTCGAACCCGTCGCGGAACCCGGCGACGAGTACGACCTGGCGGACGACGAACGCCTCGTCCGCCTCCACGACCGGACGTGGCCCGGCGCGGTGGGGTGGGAGAACCCCTTCCCGCCGACGGAGGAACACCGCCGCCTCTACCCGGTCGGCACCGACCGCCGCGCCCTCGTGGACGCGCAGGTGAGCGTCTCACCGCTCTCGGTGAACCACGGCGTGCCGGACAGCGACGCCCTCGCGGACGTGGTGGAGACGTTCGAAGTCGAGTAGTTCGACCGCTCTGCCCGCGAAACCCTTCCAAGGCTTATCCTTGCAGGCCGTGTGCTCATTCTCCCGCCTCGAATACCGTACTCCCATGGCCGAAAATCACGCGCAGTTCTCCATCAGGACGGTCAAGTCCGAAGAGGAAGTCGAGGAGATAGAGAGCGAACTGGAGAACGCCAACGGCGTCATGGAGGCGGACATCGACGCCGAGAGCGGTGCGGCGGACGTCCGATTCGACCTCGAACTGATAGGCGAGGCGCAGATAAAAGGTGCCGTCCAAGATATGGGGTACGAAGTCTCTTAGACTCTAATCGCCCCGGTCACGAACGCGACGAGGGGGACGGCGACGACGACGTGGGAGACGACGAGGACGGCCTGTCCGACGGCGGTGACGCCCAGCGTCGGCGCGAAGACGATGACGGGGACGAGCATCACCGCGAAGACGACGGCGGCCGCCGCGACGAACTTTCGGACCGGTCGGTCGGTCAGTCGGACCAACGCGGCGTAGACGACGGCCGCCCCGACGCCGGCGACGGTGGCCGCGGCGATTCCCGGTCCGAGGGCGAACGGGTCGTTGGCCCCCGTCGCGCCAAGGTTCGCGCCGGAGAGGGCGACGACGGTACGGACGAGGAGTAGCGCGACGACTGCGACGAGGACGCCCGCCGTCGTCCGGCGGACGAGTTCACCCGCGCCGGTTGGTACGGCGTACCGGGTGCTCGGAGGCGTAGTGGTAGTTACCATAGGTATTCCGACGCTCGCTGAGGTATTAAAGCGATAAGCCCGAGTTCGTCGTCGAGGGCGAATTCGCTCCGGAGAGAGTTCACGGCCGCCGCTCGTCCGGCCCGCCCGAAACGTCAGTCCAAAGAATCATTGTGTCCGATACTGCTACGTCATCCATGAGTGCCGAGGGACTCGACGAGATAGACTTGGGCATCCTCCACCTCCTTCAGGAAGACGCTCGGAACCACACGCCCGTCGATATGGCCAAACAGCTCCCGGTGTCCGACCAGACGATCCGGAACCGAATCGAGAAGATGGAACGTATGGGCGTCCTCGAAGGGTACGTCCCCCTTATCAACTATCAGAACGCCGGGTTCCCCATTCGGCTCGAATTCTGCTGCACCGCGCCGGTCAAACGCCGCGAGGAGCTCGCTCAGGAGGCGCTGAAAATCGACCACGTCGTCCGCGTCGAGGAGATGTTGAGCGCGCAGGAGAACGTCAGGGTCCTTGCCGTCTCCAACGACTCGGACGAGATCAACGACATCGCCACCCAGATAGACGCCTTGGGGTTGACTATCGTCAGCGAACGCCTCCGACGGCGCACGTACCTCCAACCGTTCAACCACTTCGGGAAGGGAATCGTCGACGACCGCTAGATATTTTCCCAGGTACAATTTTTGAAATGTAAATGAACACTGGGGATATATACTCCAATAACTAGAGTTGGAGAAAATACTTTGGTAGTAGCAAACTGACTCGTAGCCGATGGGATTGTCTAGCGCGAAGTTGGCGACTTCCGAAACGGAGGAATCGACGGCGGAGGTTCCCTCGGCGGTTTCGGAAGCGGATGACGTCGGATGCGACAGTCTCCCACCGCAGGAGGCGACAGACGGCGACGCACTTCGACCACTCGGAGGCGACGCGGAGCGACCCGTTCGTGCCGCGTTCGTCGCCCGAAACCGGAAGACTACCCGTCGGACGGACGAGGGGGGAACCGTCCCCGAACCGCCGGGTGAGGAGTAACATGTACCGATGTGCGTGCCGCGACTGCACGGAGGAGGTTATCTTCGAAGACTACGACGACGCGCAGGCGTTCTTCACCCGCCACGCGTCGCGGAGCCACGAGGTGGAACTACTCAACCTCTCCGCGAGGACCGGAGAGCCCCCCTTAGGGTCGGTTGACGAGGTATGAGCGGAGCCTCCTCCCCTCGTCGAACCGACGCCGAGCAGACGCCGCCGAACCCGTCCGGCCGATGCCGGTGAACGTCGTCTGCGACTCCTGCGGCGTCACCCTCCTCGGCATCCGGTCGATGGAGCCGAAACCCATCGGGAACGACGCGTGCCCGAAGTGCGGCGGCACGGAGTTCTCGTACGGCGACTAAGCCTCCGACGCGCGGACCAGACGACCGAGCCGAACCCGTCGGACCGAGCGAACTTTCACCGTCCGGCGCGGACCGTCTCGCCGTGTCGGAACACTACGTCTACGTCCTCCGGTGCGCCGACGGGTCGTTGTACACGGGCTACACGACCGACGTCGAACGCCGCGTCGCCGAACACGACGCGGGCGAGGGCGCGAAGTACACCCGCGGCCGGACGCCGGTCGAACTCGTCCACGTCGAATCGTTCGACTCGAAGTCCGAGGCGATGTCCCGGGAGTACGAGGTCAAGCAGTTCTCGCGGCGACGAAAGGAACGACTGGTCGGATTAGACGGCTAGGAAAACGACCGGGGGAAGGGCTACGGTACGACCGATTCTACGCGGCGAAACCGCCGACGATGCCGCCGATGGCACCGCCGAGTTCACCGTTCAGGAACTGCCGGACGGTGACGTGAACCTTCGTCACGTGGTCGGGCGTCCGGTCGGGGAGGTCGGTGGTGGGGCCGCGCGTCCGGTCCGCGTTCGCGTCGGCGTCTGCGGTAGATTCCGCGTCGGTCACCGCCTTCTTCTGACTCCGCGGTTCGACCGGCGGCGGTCCGCACCCCCTGCGAGGCGGTCAGTCCGACTCCGCGAGGACGGGCGGTTCGCAGTCGAGTTTGGCCGCGTGTTCGACGACGGACTCGCCGAGGGAGACGAGTCGCTCTTCGATGTCCTCGTCGACGAGTTCGCCGCCCTGGAACTTCTCGTACCCCTTCCTGATTCCGACCTGCTGGGGGACGACGTACCCGTGGACGCCTCGGACGGTACTTCGCATGTGTTCGAGCGTCGCGCCGTAGGACCCGCCGCCCGCGACGGCGACTAACCCGACGGCGGTGTCCTCGTAGTCGTCGAAACTGCAGTAGTCGTGGAAGTTGCGGAACGTCGAGGAGTACGACCCGTGGTACACCGGAGAGCCGAGGATCACGCCGTCGGCGTCGCGGACCTTTCGGGTCAAGCGGGCGGACTCCCCCTGTTCGTCCTCGTCGGGGTGATAGAGGGGTAAATCCGCCGCGCCGAGGTCTATCATCTCGGTCTCCGCGCCCGCCGCGCGGGCGGCGTCGAGGACGACGCGGAGGGCTTTCAGGGTGTGACTGCCGTCGCGCCTGCTTCCGCAGACGGCGATAACCTTCGTCATCGCTAGCGAACTAGGCCCATCGGCTGAAAAGCCCGTCGGCACTCCGTAGGGCGCGTCTACCCGTCGCCGCGCCGTACCTTTTTGACGGACGCCGAAGACGTTCACGTATGGACGAGATATCTTTCGGAACCGACGGGTGGCGCGCCACCCTCGACACGTTCACCGACGACCGTCTCCGCATCGTCGGACAGGCCGTCGCCGACTACCTCTCCGAGGAGGGGTACGACGCGCCGGTGTTCGTCGGGTACGACGCCCGCGAGTCCTCACCCGGGTTCGCCGAATCGCTGGCGGAGGTCCTCGCCGGGAACGGCTTCGACGTTCTGCTCCCGGACCGCGACCGACCGACGCCCCTCGTCGCCTACGCCATCGTTGACCGCGACCTCTCGGGCGCGATGATGGTCACGGCGTCGCACAACCCCGCGGAGTACAACGGCGTGAAGTTCATCCCCGCCGACGGCGCGCCCGCCCTCCCGGAGGTGACGGAGGCCATCGTCGAACGCCTCGCGGAACCTGACCTCCTCCCGGAGGCGGAACGCGGGACGATAGAGGAGGTGGACATCGTCACGCCGCACGCGGAACACGCGCGCGAACTCGTGGACGCCGACCTCTCGGGTCTCACCGTCGTCTACGACGCCATGCACGGATCGGGCCGCGGCGTCACGGACGCCCTCCTCGAATCGGCGGGCGCGGAGGTCATCAGCATCCGCGACGAACAGGACCCCGACTTCGGCGGAAGCCCGCCGGAACCGAGCGCCGAGAACCTCGAACGGTTGGTCGAAACCGTCCGCGAGGAGGACGCCGACTTGGGCGTCGCGAACGACGGCGACTCCGACCGCGTGGCGTTCGTCACCCCCGAACGCGGCCACTTGGACGAGAACCTCTTCTTCGCCGCGGCCTACGACTACCTCCTCGAATCGGATAGCGGCCCCGCCATCCGCACCGTCTCGACGACGTTCCTCATCGACCGCATCGCGGAGGCGCACGGCGAAGAGGTGTTCGAGACGCCGGTCGGATTCAAGTGGGTCGCCGACGCGATGAAGGAGCACGACGCCCTGATGGGCGGCGAGGAATCGGGCGGGTTCTCCGTCCGCGGGCACGTCCGCGAGAAGGACGGCGTCCTCATGGGACTCCTCGGCGCGGCGGCGACGGCGGCCGAACCGATGGACGAACGCGTGGACCGCCTCCTCGACGAACACGGCGACATCGTCGCCGACAAGATAGGCTTAGAGTGCCCGGACTCCGAGAAGGAACGGGTCATCGAGGACTTAGACGACGAACTCCCCGAACAGGTCGCCGGCCGCGACATCGCCAAAGTCGTCACGCTCGACGGCTTCAAGCTCCTCCTCGAGGACGGGTCGTGGCTTCTGGTCCGCCCCTCGGGGACGGAACCGATGATGCGCGTCTACGCCGAGGCGTCGAGTCGGGAGGACGTCGATACCTTGCTCGAGGCGGGCCGCGAACTGGTCGAACCGCTCATCTGAGGACGCCCCGGAAGCGCCCCTCGTTCTCCGTCTCCCGTATCTCGAATCCGAGCGACTCGTAGAACGGCCGCACTCGGTCGCCGAACTCGGCGGTCACCGTCCCGTCGACCCGCGCGTCGGCCGCCGCCACGAGTTCGCTCCCGACGCCCCGGCCGCGACGCTGCCGACGGACGGCAATTTGCGCTATCTCCGTCCCGTTGAGGACGCAGACGCCGACGAGACGGCCGTCGTCCCCGCTCTCCGCGACCAGCACCGACCCGGACTCGATTCGGCGGCGGACCGTCTCGGCGTCTGCTTCGAGCATCGCGCCGTCGAGGAGGAACATCGCGTCCGCCTCGTCGTTGGGCGTCGCCTCCCGCACCGCGAGGTTCATCGACCGACGTTCGCCCCCGCGTCGGGTTAAATCCCCTCGCGCGTTCCCGGCGTGGGTGACGATGAAGTAGTCAGTAGAAGGTGTCCGAACAGTCGTAGGCCACGCCGTGCTGGGGACGGACGTACTTGCAGTGGCGGTGGTACATCGGCTCCTCGCACATCGGACAGGTCGGCCGCCCCGTCGCTCGCCACCGTCCTCGCTCACGGGGGTAGCTCACCCCGCCAGCGCGATCACTGTTTTCCACCGAGTCCGCCTCGCACGAGCAGGTGCCCGCCCCGAATCCAGAGGACGAGCGCGACGGCCACGACTAGCACGTGAATCTCCGACACCCAGTAGGGGAGCGCGACGATCTCTCGCGCGCCGGCCAGAAGCATCCAGAGTATCGGGATCTTGCGCTCGAGCAGGCCGAGGTCGGTCTCCCGCTCGGTGCCGTAGGGCTGGATCGACTGCGGGGCCTTGCCGGACACCTCGCCGTGGGGCACGCGGTCGGCCTCGTACGGCAGCGAGGGGACGCCGTAACTCGCCACGACGCTCCCGTCCTCGCGTATCTCGACCACGCGGTTGTTCCGGCTGTCGGTCACCAGCGTGTTGCCGTTCGGCAGTCGGTCGGCGTCCCGCGGCCAGTCGAACGCGACACCGCCCGCCTTGGCGACAGCCCACGCCTCCTCCCACTCGCCGGTCGTCTCGTTCCTGTGGAGCTCGACCACGCGGTGGTTCTCCGAGTCGGCGACCACCACCGCGCCGTCGCCGAGCCACTGCGGGTTGTGCTGCTGGTTCAGCACGTCCTCGTCGCCGTCCTCGTTTATCACTTCGACCACGCCCTTCCCGCGCTCGACGATCAGGAGCTGGTTCTCGTTGCGGATCGAGACGAGGAAGCGGCCGTCGCCGATGTAGTCGGCGTCGTTGAGGTGGAGCCAGTCGACCTTCGTCGGGTCGTCGGGAGCCTCGTAGTGGTCGCTTGCGTTCCACGTCCAGTTCCGTTCACCCGTCTCGGGGTCGTAGGTGAAGATGCTCTCCCACTCCATGTCGGCCACGAGCACGTTGCCGTTGGGCATCATCTCCGCGTCGTGGACCTCGCTGTCCTTCCGGGTCCGGACCGGGTAGCTCCACTCGTAGACGACTTCCGGGCGGGGATTCGGCTCGATGATCCGGACGCCGGTCCGCTTGCACGGCGGCTGGTACCGTCCGCAGTCCTGGTAGCCGCCCGCGGCGAACGTGGTCAGCACCGAGCCGTTGTCGAGCGTCTGGACGCTCTGGTAACTGATGATGTTCCCGATGCTCCACTTAACGTTCCCCCGACCGTCGAGCGCGGTCACGTTTCCGTTCGGCCCAGGTCCCTGCACGCCCACCAGCAGCGACGAGTTGTTCACGTCGGCGGACTCGGACATCCGATCCGTATCGGGAGCGAGTGCCCAACTCCCTCCGAACGCGATGGCGACGAGTAGCACGCCGGCGCCGACGAACAGGAGTCCGCGCCGGAGCGAATCTCTCCTCGGACTCACGCCGATACCTCCCCGGCGGCGTCGTCCGCTTCGGCGACGGCGTTCGTCTCGGCGGTGTGGACGCTCGTCTCCGTCGTCCTGACAGCACGGTCGTTCGTATCCGTACTGCTCGGCTCCGCAACCTCTCTCGTTCGCACGTCGGGGACGCCTCTCCGGCGACCGCCACGCGACCATCCCTCCGTTCCCCCGGTTAGCCGCATAATCGAACGAAGCGTACGCTATGGACCACTGTAACGTCTCCGGCCCGAACGACGAAGAACGGGAGACAAACCGAGCGTAACGCAGCTCAACTCGGGGTTAGCACTCCGACCAGCCGTAGGTCTTGGAGCCTTCGGAGTAGTACAGCGACAGCGAGCTACGGCTCGGACGCTCCGGGATCTCGCCGGAGGCGATGATGTCCTGTTGGTCGGCCTCCTCGCTGTCGGTCGCCGCGCTACCGCCGTCGGTCTCTCGGTTAGGGTCGGTCGATTCGACGCGGGTCGGACCTCTGCGCGGAAGAGTACGCCGACGAGAGCACCGTCGACGGCGGGGAGTCCCGGGTGGACGCTCCGCGACGGGCGGAGCGACTCGTTCGCCTACTACGGCTAACCTCCGAGGAACCCGTTTTCGTGGGGTAGTCGCGTCGGACCGTCATCCGCCCTTGATGAGCCTGAGGACCTTCACTTCCGGCGCTTCGACGGGTTGGTCCTCGGGGACGGGAGAGCCGTCTACGAGGACCGACACCTCGTGGGGACTGAGGTCCACCGCGCGGATCAGGTCGGCGTACGTTCCGTCGTCGCCCACCTCCACCTCGCGCGTCTCCTCCCCGACGACTTCGACGGTCACCTGCATGGTCGTGCGTCGGCGCGCCGCGGGTTTCAGGGTTTCTCTCCGCGTCCGCCGTCCGTTCCGCGTTCGCTCGCCGGTCGCGCGCAACGCGGGTTCTTTATCACTCGGGGGGCCCGTGTGACGCGTATGAGCGAGGCCGCAGAGTCCGACGCCACGCCGGCGGGCCGAGAGATCTGGATAGAGAAGTACCGCCCGCAGACGCTGGACGACGTGTACGGGCAGGAAGACATCGTGGGGCGTCTGCAGTCCTACGTCGAACAGGACGACCTTCCCCACCTGCTCTTCGCCGGACCGGCGGGTATCGGCAAGACGACGTGCGCGACGGCCATCGCGCGCGCCATCTACGGCGACGACTGGCGCGGCAACTTCCTCGAACTGAACGCCTCGGACGAACGCGGCATCGACGTGGTGCGCGACCGAATCAAGAACTTCGCGCGCTCTTCCTTCGGCGGGTACGACTACCGCGTCATCTTCTTAGACGAGGCGGACTCCCTCACGTCGGACGCGCAGTCCGCGCTCCGCCGGACGATGGAGCAGTTCTCCGACAACACCCGCTTCATCCTCTCGTGTAACTACTCCTCGAAGATCATCGACCCCATTCAGTCGCGGTGCGCCGTCTTCCGCTTCTCGCCCCTCTCGGACGACGCCGTCCGGTCGCAGGTCGAAGACATCGCGGAGAACGAGGACATCGAACTCACCGAGGACGGCCTCGACGCCCTCGTCTACGCCGCGGGCGGCGACATGCGCCGCGCCATCAACTCCCTGCAGGCCGCCGCGACGACGGGCGACGTGGTGGACGAGGAGGCGGTGTACATGATAACCTCGACGGCCCGCCCCGAGGACATAGAGGAGATGGTCACCGCCGCCATCGACGGCGACTTCCTCGGCGCGCGGTCGAAGTTGGAGACGCTCCTCGTCGACACGGGGATGGCCGGCGGCGACATCATCGACCAACTCCACCGGTCGGTCTGGGACTTCGACCTGGACGAACGGGCGACCGTCCGCCTGATGGAACGTATCGGCGAAGCGGACTACCGAATCACCGAGGGCGCGAACGAACAGGTGCAACTCGAAGCGTTGCTGGCGTCTCTCGCGGGCGCGTCGGAGCAGTAGGCTCCGTTACGTTCTCTCTTCTTCCGCTCTCCCGCCCGACGGGGACACCGCCGTCAGTTCAGCGCCCAGAACCCGTAGTTGAGGGCGGTGGCGAACGCCGTCCACAGGAGGTACGGGACCATCAGCGCCGCCGCCCGTCGGTCGATGCGGGCGAACAGTCCGGTCGTCGCGGCGACGGCGACGAGCAGAGGGACGATGACGACGAGTCCGAACGCCGGCGACCGGAGGCCGAAGAACGCCCCCGACCACGCGGCGTTCAACAGCAGTTGGACGAAGAAGGCGGCGAGTGCGACGCGAGTCCGGCCGTCGTCGGACCGAGACACCAGGAACGCCGCCGTCCCCATCAGGACGTACAGGGTTATCCAGACGGGCCCGAACACCCACTCCGGGGGCGCGAACCACGGTTCGGCGAGCGTCGGGTACCACGTCCGAACCGCCGCCCCCGAGAGGGCGTTCCCGACGACGCCCGCCAGCAACGACACCCCGACCCACGCTATCCACTCGCCTATCGACCGGCCGGGGGCCGCCTCGCGCGTCTCCATACCGGTGAGAGGCGCGGTGACCGGTTAGCCGTGTCGCCGGCGTCCGACGCGTCGGCCGGACGCGCCCCCACCTAGACGGCGGCGAAGGCGGCTCGTTCCGCCTCTTCGGGTGCGGAAAGAAGCCCGGAATCGCCCGCTCGTACCCCCGCGTTCCCGGAACTGTTTTACCCGGTCGTAGGCCAATCACGGGTAATGAGCGAACTCGAAGAGGAGTATCGCCTCGACTACTTCGAGGAGGAGGGGTTCTACCGGAAGCAGTGTCCGGTGACCGACGTCCACTTCTGGACGCGCGACCCCGACAGAGAGACCTGCGGCGAACCGCCCGCCGACGATTACACCTTCATCGACAACCCCGGCTTCGACGAGGAGTACACGCTCGAAGAGATGCGGGAGGAGTTCCTCTCGTTCTTCGAGGAACACGGCCACGAACGCATCGAACCGTACCCCGTCGCGGCCAACCGCTGGCGCGACGACGTGCTCTTGACGCAGGCGTCCATCTACGACTTCCAACCGCTCGTCACCAGCGGTCAGACGCCGCCGCCGGCGAACCCGCTGACCATCTCTCAGCCCTGCATCCGGATGCAGGACATCGACAACGTCGGCAAGACGGGCCGGCACACGATGGCGTTCGAGATGATGGCGCACCACGCGTTCAACGCCCGCGAGGAGGTCGGCGACGAGTACGCCTACTCCGGCGAGGTGTACTGGAAGGACGAGACGGTCCGCCTCTGCGATCAGTTCTTCGAGCACATGGGCGCGGACGTCTCGGAGATAACGTACATCGAGGACCCGTGGGTCGGCGGCGGCAACGCCGGCCCCGCCTTCGAGGTTCTGTACCGCGGCGCCGAGTTGGCGACACTCGTCTTCATGTCGATGGAACAGGACCCCGAGGGCGACTACGAGATGAAGGACGGCAACCGGTACTCGCCGATGGACACCTACATCGTCGACACCGGCTACGGCCTCGAACGCTGGACGTGGGTGTCGCAGGGGACCCCCACCGTCTACGAGGCCGTCTACCCCGACATGATCGAGTTCCTCAAGGAGAACGCGGGCGTCGAACTCTCCGAGGAGGAACGCGAACTCGTCCACCGCGCCGCCAAACTCTCCGGCTACCTCGACATCGACGAGGTGGACGATGTGTACGAGGCGCGCGTCGATATCGCGGAGCAACTCGACGTGGACGCCGAGGAACTGACGGCGCTTCTCCGTCCCCTCGAAGACATCTACGCCATCGCCGACCACTGTCGCACCCTCGCGTACATGTTCGGCGACGGCATCGTCCCCTCGAACGTCGGCACCGGCTACCTCGCGCGGATGGTCCTCCGGCGGACCAAGCGCCTGGTGGACAACGTCGGCGTCGACGCGCCCCTCGACGAACTGGTGGACATGCAGGCCGAACGCCTCGGCTACGAGAACCGCGACACCATCCGCGACATCGTCCGCACGGAGGAGCGGAAGTACCGCGAGACGCTCGAACGCGGCACGCGGAAGGTGCAGACCCTCGCCGACGAGTACGCCGAGTCCGGCGACCCCATCCCCGTGGAGGAACTCATCGAACTGTACGACTCCCACGGCATCCAACCGGACATGGTCGAGGAGATAGCCGACGAACGCGGCGCGACGGTCGACATGCCGGACGACTTCTACTCGCTGGTCGCCGACCGCCACGAGGGCGAGGGCGGCACCCGAGACGCCGTCGCCCGCGACGAACGCATCGCCGACCTGCCGGAGACGGAGCGTCTCTACTACGACGACCAAGAGCGGATGGAGTTCGAGGCGGTCGTCTTGGACGTCTTCGAACGCGACGACGGCTACGACGTGGTCTTAGACCAGACGATGTTCTACCCCGAGGGCGGGGGTCAACCCGCGGACCACGGGACGCTCTCCTCGGACGACACGACGGTGGAGGTGACGGACGTCCAGATAGCCGACGGCGTCGTCCTCCACCGCGCGGACGGCGACCCGGGGAAGGGCGAGTTCGTCCGCGGGAAGGTCGACTCGGAACGCCGCCGTCGCCTGATGCGGCACCACACCGCGACGCACGTCGTCGGCCACGCGACGCGCGAGGTTCTCGGCGACCACGTCCGGCAGGCGGGCGCGCAGAAGGGGACCGACCGCGCGCGCTTCGACGTGACGCACTACGAACGTATCTCCCGCGAGGAGGTAGAGGAGATAGAACGCCTCGCCAACGACATCGTGATGCGGAACGTGCCGGTGCAACAGGAGTGGCCGGACCGCCACGAGGCCGAAGAGCAGTACGGCTTCGACCTGTATCAGGGCGGCATCCCGCCGGGACAGAACATCCGCGTCATCACCGTCGGCGACGACGTGCAGGCCTGCGGCGGGACGCACGTGAAGTACACCGGCGACATCGGGACCATCAAGATTCTGAACACCGAACCCGTTCAGGACGGCATCGAACGCATCGTCTTCGCCGCGGGCGACGCCGCCATCGACGCCACCCACCGCACCGAGAACGCCCTCTACGAGGCGGCGGACGTCCTCGACGTCAACCCCGAGGACGTGCCGGAGACGGCCGAGCGGTTCTTCACCGAGTGGAAGGAACGGGGCAAGACAATCGACCGCCTGAAGACGGAACTCGCGGAGGCGCGCGCCGCCGCGGAGGCCGAGGAGGTCGACATCGACGGCACGCCCGCCGTCGTCCAACGACTCGACGGCGACGCCGACGAACTCCGCGCGACGGCCAACGCTATCGTGGACGAGGGAAAGGTCGCCGTTCTCGGCTCCGACACGGGCGGGAGCGCGCAGTTCGTCGTCGGCGTCCCCGAGGGCGTCGGCATCAACGCCGGCGAAGTCGTCGGCCAACTCGCCGGCCGCGTCGGCGGCGGCGGCGGCGGCCCGCCGGACTTCGCGCAGGGCGGCGGCCCGAACGTGGACGAACTCGACGAGACGCTCGACGCCGCCCCGGACGTCCTCCGGACGGTCCTGAACGCGTAGGGGCCCCCGAGCGTCGGTCGTCTCTTCTTCCGACGCTCGACGCGTCGGTGCCGTAAAGACGCCGCCGCCGAGAGTGACGACCATGCCAACCGCATCGAACGGGAGCGTCGACCTGTACTACGACGCCGAGGGCGAGGGCGAGACGGTCGCCTTCGTCGGCGACGTCGGCTACGGCGCGTGGCAGTGGGGGTGGCAACACGCCGCCGTCGCCGGACCGTACGAGAGCCTCGTCCTCGACCTTCGCGGCACTGGGCGGTCCGACGCGCCGCCCGGCCCGTACGCCGTCGGAACGCTCGTAGACGACCTCGTGACCGTCCTCGCTGACCACGGCGTCCGGAAGGCGCACGTCGTGGGTGCGGGACTCGGCGGCATGGTCGCCTTGCGGGCAGCGCGGTCCACCTCGCGCGTCCGGAGTCTCGCCCTGTTCGGCACCGCCGCGTCCGGGGGCGGTCCCGACGCGGTCGGGAGCACGTCGGACCACGGGTCCGACGGCGGCCTGGACCTCGAACCCCTCTTCGGCGCGCCCGACGACCGGGCGGCCCTCGACCGATCGCTCCGGGCCGCCGTCTCGGAGCGATTCGTCGGGGCGCAACCCGAGGCGTTCGAACAGATCGTCGAGTGGCGCGCCGAGGAGGACGCCTCGCGGGCGGCGTGGGAGGCGCAGGCCGCCGCAGTCGAGCGATTCGAGGCGGACGACCTCTACGAGATCACCGCCCCGGCGCTGGTCGTCCACGGCGCCGAGGACGCCGTCTGGCCCGTCGAACGCGGCGAGGAACTGGCCGCGGACCTCCCCCGCGGCGAGTTCGTCCCCGTCGAGGGCGCGGGCCACCTCGCGCACGTCGAAGCGTCGAAAGTCGTCAACGACGAACTCCTGCGCTTCCTCGACGAGCAGTCGGCGCCGCGGTAGCGCCGTCGGTTCGGCGGCGACTGTCGGCGACGCGCCACCGGTCCGCGCGGCGGCGTCTGGAAGACCGGCACGACGCGCCACGTGCGCAAGACACTTCTTCGCGGGAAACGTTCGCACGCAGTGATGAGTACGGGCCACTCTCGCCTCCGATTTGCACTTCTCGACGCGTCGCACCGCGACCCGAACACGCGGCGCAACTTCCGGCGCGAACTCGACGCCGACCTCTCCGAGTTCGACGCGACGGCCGGCGAACTGCCGGACGACTTCGACTTCGACGGCGTCGTCGTCACCGGGTCGCGGTCGTCCGTCTACTGGGACGAAGACTGGATAGAACCGCTGGTGGACTACGTGAGCGACGCCCACGACGCCGGCTTGCCGATGCTCGGCGTCTGTTACGGCCATCAGGTGCTCGCGACCGCACTCGGCGGCCGCGTGGAGGGCATGGGCGAGTACGAACTCGGCTACCGCGAGGTGGCGCACTCCGGCGACGACGCCCTGTTCGAGGGCATCGGCGAGACGTTCACCGCCTTCACGACGCACTCGGACGCCGTCGTCGAACTCCCGCCGGGGGCGGAACTCGTCGCGGAGAACGACTACGGCGTCCACGCCTTCCGGAAGGGACGCGCGTGGGGCGTCCAGTTCCACCCCGAGTACGACCCGCAGACGGCCGAATCCGTCACCCGGGGGAAGGACCTCCCCGAGGAACGAATCGAATCCGTCGTCGCGGGCATCGACGCCGAGAACTACGAGGCGGCCTGCGAGGCGAAGCGACTGTTCGACAACTTCGTGGCGTACGCCGAACACGTCGCCGCGGACGCGGACGTCGACGCGGACGTCACCGAGGAACCGGACGCCGAACTGACGGTCTGACGCGGCTTTCTCCCCGCTTTCGTCGCCCGACGGGACGCGAGCGAACGCTTTTGTCGCCGTACCGCGCAAGAGTCGTTCATGCTCGATTATCTCGAATTGGAGTCGGACCTCACGCCCGAAGAGCGCATGATACGCGACGAGGCGCGCCGGTTCGTCGAGGAGGAGGTCAAACCCGACGTCGGCGACCACTTCGAGGCGGGGACGTTCCCGGAGGAACTCGTACCGAAGATGGGCGAACTCGGCTTCTACGCGCCGACCATCGACGGGTACGGCCTCCCGGGCGTCGGCGAAAGGGCGTACGGCGTCCTGATGCAGGAACTCGAAGCCGGGGACTCGGGGATTCGCTCGATGGCGAGCGTGCAGGGCGCACTCGTCATGTACCCCATCCACGCCTACGGGTCCGAAGAACAGAAGGAGCGGTGGCTTCCGGCCCTCGGCAGGGGGGAGGCGGTGGGCTGTTTCGGTCTGACCGAACCCGAGCACGGTTCGAACCCCGCGGGGATGGAGACGCGGGCGGAGAAGGACGCGGACGGATACGTCCTGAACGGGTCGAAGACGTGGATAACGAACTCGCCCATCGCGGACGTGGCCGTCGTCTGGGCGCGGGACGTCTCCGCCGAGGGGTCGCCCGTCCGGGGCGTTCTGGTCGAGACGGACCGCGACGGCGTGACGACGAACCCGATCCACGACAAACTCTCGATGCGGGCGTCGGTCACGGGCGAAATCGGTCTCAACGACGTTCGGGTGCCCGAGGAGAACGTCCTCCCGAACGTCGAGGGGATGAAGGGACCGCTCTCCTGTCTCACGCAGGCGCGGTTCGGCATCTCGTGGGGTATCGTCGGCGCGGCGCGGGACGCGTTCGAGGCGGCCCGCGAGTACGCGAAGGACAGAGAGCAGTTCGGCGGCCCCATCGCGCGCTTCCAGATACAACAGCAGAAACTCGCCGAGATGGCGACGCAGATCACGAACGGGCAACTGATGGCGTATCGCCTCGCGGAGTTGAAAGAACGGGGCGAACTCCGCCCCCAACACGTCTCGATGGCGAAGCGACACAACGTCGCCATGGCGCGCGAGGTGACGCGAACCGCCCGAGAGATGCTGGGCGGCAACGGCATCACGACGGACTACTCGCCGATGCGGCACCTGGCGAACGTCGAGACGGTGTACACGTACGAGGGCACCCACGACATCCACACGCTCGTGTTAGGGGAGGATCTAACTGGGATTGCAGCCTTCGAGTGACTTCGGTCACTCGATACGGTGGAATCGCAGTTAGCGACGGGCATCGCGCCTTCGAGTAACTCCGTTCGCTCGACACGGGGTTCTCGTCCGAAACGGACCACACGCCTATCCGTTCTGGCCCCCTTCGTCTCGGTGAGCCGCATCTATGACGGAACCGACGCGAACTCCGACGGAGCAGACGGCCGAGCGAGGTATCAAGGGCGCGACTCTCGCCGTGTTCGTCGAGGGACTTCGCCAACGGGACCCCGACGCGGTCGTGAACGCCGTTCTCATGTTCGCGGCGACCTACCTCCCGAGCGTCGCCGAACGCCTGTTCGACGTCGAGTTCCGGCCGTGGCAGCGAGTGTACACGGAGATTTCGATGCTCGCGCACGCCGTCGGAATCCTCGGCCCCTACGACGACACGTGGTGGTGGGACCACGTCACGCACGTCCTCTCTGCGACGCTCCTCGGCGGGTTCGTCCACGTCGCCGCGGACCATCTCGGACGTAACCCCCGACGAGACGTTCTCGCATCCATCGTCGGCGGCGGCCTCCTCTGGGAGATCATGGAGTACGCGGTCCACCGGTTGTCGGACCGCCTCGGTATCGAACCCGTACTCGTCTACTACGGTCGCCGCGACACCGTCGAAGACCTCCTGTTCGACCTCCTCGGCGCACTGTTCGTGCTCCTGTTCGGCGACCGCCTCCTCCGGAACTTCACCCGGGACGCCGACTGATCTCCCGCCGAGACGACCGATTCCGCCTCGGGGGAGAAGACCGGACGTCCTACCCGACGAACCGCATCTGTTGCCGCTAGTGTGCGCAGTGTGCTAATACCAAACACACCTTTATACCGTCCGGGGTGTAGTTTCGCCCGGAGTAAGACAATGACCGCTCCGGCACACGACTGCCCGACGACGCTCGATTTGAACCGCGAGGAGGCCTGGGTCCTGCACACCGCACTCCTCGACACCGTGGAACGAGAACTGGACGAGGGGAACGACGCCGAACGGGCGCTCACCCTCCTCTTCCGCCTCGAAGAGGGGAAGGACTTCGACTGCGAGCAACTGGAGTACCTGACGTCGGTGCTCCGGTCGTACATCGACGGGAGCGTACCGCCGCGGGACCGGAGTCCGGCGCGAGACGTCCTCGACAGCGTCCAGACCGCCCTCGCGTGAGCGTCCCGTATCCGACGGGGCGACCGGGTCGCCTCGTCTATTCTCGCCCGTCGCGTTCCGACTCCTCCTCGCCGACCCAGTAGTCCACCGCGTCCTCGCGCCGAAAGTAGCCGGAGACGGTCCGTTCCTCGCGTCCGCCGGGCGGCGACCCGGCGAACACGCCCACCTTCTCGGAGTCGGGGTAGACGGTCACGTCGGGGTCTCTCATCGTCGAGACGGCGAGGTAGCGAAGCGGTTCGTCGCCGTCGTTCCGCAGGCGGTGCGCGCCGGACTCGCCGTCCGGAAAGACGGCGAAGTCGCCCGGTTCGACGGCCGATTCGCCCTCCGGTGTCCGGAGGACGCCCGTCCCCGAGAGGACGTACACCGCCTCCTCGTTGCCCGCGTGGTAGTGGTAAGGCCACGACGACGCCCCAGGCGGGAGTTCGTAGAGACTCGCGCCGAGGCGGTCCGCGTCCGCGGCGGCCCCGAGTTGCTTCCGGCGGAACCGCGTCTCTCCGCGTTCGTTCTCCGTCCACTCGACGTCCGACTCGTTGACGCGCGGCATGAGTACGGGGACGCGCGTCGATCACTTGGGTGTCACGCGAGGCGGCCCGAGTCGCGCCTCCGCCCGCGTCGAGTCGCCGATCTCCGAGTCGGACGCTTTAGTACGGCCGGGCGATTACTGCCGCCAAATGGGAATCGATCCGAACTTCGATGCGAACCGCGAGAACGTCGGCGAGGAGAACGGGGTGGCCGTCTGGGGCCCCGTGGACCCGCCGGAGAAACTCGGCATCCACGGCACGCACGTCGCCGTCGATTACGACATCTGCGTCGCCGACGGCGCGTGTCTGGAGAACTGCCCCGTGGACGTGTTCACGTGGGTGGACACGCCCGACCACCCCGAAAGCGAGAGGAAGGTCGAACCGACGCGCGAGGACCAGTGCATCGACTGCATGCTCTGCGTCGATATCTGCCCCGTGGACGCCATCGACGTGGACGCCTCCCGGGCCTGACCGACCGATATTTCACGAGTGCGGTCGTCTGACCGCCATGCGACTCATCCATACGGCGCTCGACGTGTCGGACGTGGACGCGACGCTCGATTTCTACGAGACGCTCGGACTCGAATTCGCCCACGAGTTCACCCTCGACGGCGTCCGCAACGTGTACGTCGGCGGCGAAGACGGCTTGGAACTGCAGTTCAAGTACGACCCTGAGAGCGACGAGTCGGTGGACCCCTCGGGCGTGGACCACGTCGCCGTCGAGGTGGACGACGTGGACGCCGAGTTCGAACGCGTCGTCGAGGAGACGGGCTGTCCGGTCGTCCACGAACCGATGACTATCGAGGAGGCGAACGCCCGCGCCGCGTTCGTCGAGGACCCCGACGGCTACGCCGTCGAACTGGTCGGATTTCTGGACTGAGAGCCGAGAGACGCCCCGCGGCGGGTAGTTATTAGTTCTCGGCGGGCCAACATCTTACCGAGATGGCAGACCAAATCACGTCTATACTCAAAGAGGCGTATCTGGACGAACTGGAGACGGTGATGAACTACTTGACCAACTCCATCGTCCTCGACGGCGTCCACGCGGAGGAGGTCAAAGAGTCGCTTCAGGAGGACATCCAAGAGGAACTCAACCACGCCGAGATGTTGGGGAACCGCCTGAAGCAACTCGACGCGAAGCCGCCGGGGTCCGCCGAGTTCGAGGCGAACCAGATGGATCTCCAACCGCCGGAAGACAGCACGGACGTCGTCTCGGTCATCGAGGGCGTCCTCACGGCGGAGGAGGACGCCATCGAGACGTACCGGTCGCTCGTCAACGCCGCGCGCGAAGCGGACGACCCCGTGACGGAGGACCTCGCGGTCACCATCCTCGCCGACGAGGAGGCCCACCGCACGGAGTTCCGCGGCTTCCAGAAAGAGTACCCGATGAACTGAGGCCGTCTCCTCGCTACTCCTCCGTTTTATCCCTCCGCTAGCCGCCGGTCCGCACCTCGGCGACCGAAGGACGGAGGGTTCACGTTCAGATAGCGCGGTTCAGCGGCCACCCCTCACGATGACAGACGACGAACGCGCACTCGACACCGGCGAGATAGAGGACCGAATCGACCAACTGGGGCGGTACTCCCGGTTCGTCAGGGCCGGGTTCGGCGTCATCCTCGCCGCGTTCCTCCTCGCTCTCGTCGGCAGACTCCCGTACAACCTCGACAGCGTTCCGAGCGCAGTCAACGCCGTCCTCCTCCCCCTCATCTTCGTCGGCATGGGACTGCTCCTGTTCGGCATCGGGATGCACCTGCACCTCATGCACCTCAACCTCGTGGACCAACTGCGGCGGCGACACGAGAAAGAAGAGGGAGACGGCGGGGACGCCGACTCCTGAGGCGGCGAGGTCCTCCGGCGTCGACGCTTCAGTCCGCCGACGCGGGCGTCGTGCCGTCGTCCGACCCCGTCTCGGTTTCCGCGACGCCCCCCCGTTTCGACTCCAACGCCTCCACGAGGAGTTCCGCCACGTCGATAATCTCGATGTCCTCCTCGAAGTCGCCGGTCTTGCGGCCGTCCTCGTACATCGTGCCGCACATCGGGCAGGCGACGACGAACTTCTCGACTGCGCGCCCGGCCTCGGTATCTTCGAGGGCCTCGCGGAGTCGTTCCTCGCTCGGCTTTTTCGTCTCGTCGTGGTCCATCCAGAGGCCGCCGCCCCCGCCGCCGCAACAGAACGAGTCCTCGCGGTTGCGGGGCATCTCGGCCAACCGCGCGCCCGTCGCCCGGACGAGTTCCCTCGGGGCGTCGTACTCGTCGTTGTACCGACCGAGGTGACACGGGTCGTGGTACGTGACGGTGTAGTCGAGCTCCGTCCCGTCGAGTTCGATCTCGCCCTCCTTCACCAGCGATTCGACCACCTGCGTGTAGTGGTAGACGGGGTAGTCGAAGTCGGGGGCCATCTCCGGGTACTCGTTCTCGAACGTGTTGTACGAGTGGGGGTCGGTGCAGACCACCGTCTCGAACTCGCAGGCGTCGAACGCGGCGGCGTTGTCCTCGACGAGCATCTCGTAGAGGCCCTCCTCGCCGACGCGCCGCACGTCGTTGCCGTCGTTCTGTTCGTCCTCGTAGAGGATGCCGTAGGAGACGCCGGCGAGTTCGAACAGGCGGGCCAGAGAGCGCGCGACGCGGCGGTTCCGCTCGTCGTAGGAGGGGTAGTCGCCGACGTACCAGAGGTACTCGACGGGTTCCTCGCGGGCGTCGGGCACCTCGAAGTCGAGTTCCTCGGTCCACTCCGGTCGCTTGCGGGCCGGGTCGCCGAACGCGTTGCCGTTCTGGAAGACGTTCATCATCGCCTCCTGGACGGGTTCCTGCATCTGGCCCGTCTCGGTGAGGCGGCGGTTCATCTCCGTGAAGTGGCTGAGGTGTTCGATATCGACGGGGCAGGAGTCCATGCAGGCCATGCAGGCGACGCACGACTCCATCGTCTCGGCGGCGATGACGGACCGCCCGCCGTCCGCGACGATGTCCACCGGTTCCGTCTCCCCGGCGTCGAGGCTCTCGCGGTAGGACTTCAGGTCGAGAATCACGTCGCGCGGGTCGAGGGGGCGTCCCGCCTCCTTGGCGGGGCAGACCGACGAACACCGGCCGCACTTGGTGCAGGCGTCGGTGTCGAGCAGTTGCTTCCACGAGAGGTCCTCGATTCCGGTGTAGCCTATCTCGTCGGGCGCGGCGTCCTCTGGGACGCCCGGGAGGCGCTTGCCCGCCTTCTCGTCGCGGGCGACGACGTTGGCGAACGAGGAGATCATGTGGAACGGCTTCGCGTACGGGAGGAACGCGACGAACCCGAGGGCGACGAGGGCGTGGGACCACCACCCGACCCAGTAGAGCGTCGCCGCGAGTCCGGGCGTCACCCCGGCGGCGTCGAAGGCGAGGGCGACGAAGTAGCCGACGAACGACACCGTCTCCCACGCGGGGAACTCCGTGCCGACGATGCGGAGGCCCTCGATGACGTACCCGCCGACGCCGAGGACGAACAGCGTCCAGACGAACACGTCGTCCTCGAAGCCGGTGTGTTTCCCCCACAGTCGCTCTTGGCGGACGACGTACCGACGGTAGATGGCCATGCCGACGCCGACGACGAACAGGAACCCGAGGGCGTCCATCACGAACGAGTACGAGAGGTAGAAGTCGCCCGTGAAGAACGAGGTGCCCGTCAGGCGGCGGTAGATGTCCATATCGACCATCAGAATGGTCGTCCCGATGAGGAGCGTCAGGAAGCCCCAAAGGATGAACGCGTGCATCACCCCGGCGAACAGGTCCCGGTCGAACTGCTTCTCGTTCGAGAGGACGACCCGGGACGCGCGAACGACTCGCCCCGGCAGGTCGTTGACTCTGTCGAAGGGGTCGGCCCCGCCACGGGCGTACCGCGCGAACCGTTCGTAGACGCCGTAGCAGAAGATCAAGATAGCCATCGCCGCGAGGCCGTAGAAGACCGCCTCGCCGACCGGCCCGACGGTCCAGAACGTCTCTCGGGTCGGTTCCGCCTGCAAGAGTGTCATGGTCGATACGGCGGGAAGCGCGGGATTAAATCTTGCCACCACCGACCCGCTTATCAGAGAGACGGGGCGGGCGTCGCCGTCGCCCGGCGGTCAGACGAACGCCGCGGCGACCAGCATCGCCGTCGCCGCGAGGCCCGCCGCGTCCGCCCGCGAGAAGGAGAGTTCCGGGAGCGTCGGGTTCCACGCGAAACAGCGGGCCTGAAGCGCGAGGGCGAAGCGGTCCGACCGGAGAAACAGGCGTCGGAGGCCCGTCTCCGCGACGAGGCGCATCCGTTCGCGCAGGCCGCGCCGGTCGCCGAGTCGCGCGTCCGTCGCCGAGCGAATCGTCGCCAAGTCGCGCTTCAGGAGGGGGAGAAAGCGGAGGACGAACCCCACGCCCGCCCCGAGGAGGACGCCGACGCGCCCGGGGACGACGCGTTGGATGGCCGCCCGCGAGTCCCGCACGGGCGTCGTCCGGATGTACGCGGTACTCACGAGGAGGACGAGGACGACACGGTAACTCGAAAGTGCGGGGTAGACGGCCGCCGCGGGGACGACGTGGGGGGGCCGGAGCGTCACCGCCGCCAAGAGGGGACCGGCGACGAGGAAGGGGAGAAACGCTCGGTACGCCCGCACCGTCCCGAGGAGGGGCGTCCGCGACGCCGCGAGGACGCCGAGGGCGACGACGGTCAGGACGGCGAGTCCGCGGGGCGTCGTGTGCGCGAACGCCGCGAGTGCGAACGCCGCCTGAAACCCGAGTTTTGTCCGCGGGTCGAGGCGGTGGGCCGCGGAGTCGCCCGGCGCGTAGGAGATCATCGTCGCTCGTTCGCGCGCCGGCGCGACGCGGCGTCCGTCCCCGTCTCTGCCTCCGACGCCGACTCCGATCCGGCTTCGGGCGGCGGGCGGACGCCGAGTTCCCGCAGGCGGTCGGGTGAGGGGTCCGACGAGTCGAGTTCGACTCGCCCCTCCGACATCACCACCGTCCGGTCGGCGAGTTCCGACACGTCCCGCAGGTCGTGCGTGACGACGACGACGCCGGTGCCGGCGTCGCGCAGGTGTTCGAGTCTGTCGAGGACGGCCGTCCGCGCGGGCCAGTCGAGTCCGGTGAACGGTTCGTCCAACACGAGGTGGTCCGGTTCCATCGCCAACGCGCCCGCGATGGCGACGCGTTCGCGTTCGCCGCCCGAGAGTTCCTCGATGCGGGCGTCGCCCCGGTCGGCCATGCGGACGGCCGCCAACGCTGACTCGACGCGCCGACGTATCTCCGCCCTCTCGAGGCCGAGGTTCTCGGGGCCGAACGCCACGTCCGCGCGCACCGTCGAGGCGACGAACCCGTCGCGGGGGTCCTGAAACACCATCCCGACGGCGGTTCGGGCGGTCACCACGTCCTCGGCGACGGGGCGGCCGTTCACCTCGACGGCCCCCTCGTCCGGCGAGAGGAGGCCGTTGAAGTGGCGCACCAGCGTCGTCTTCCCGGACCCGTTCGCCCCCGCGAGCAGGACGAACGACCCGTCTTCGACGGTCAGGCTCACGTCGTCGACGGCCGTCACCTCGCCGTAGCGGTGGGTGAGGTTGCGGACGGCGATCATCGCGTTCGCCTCACGACGTCACCGCGCGACGATGGCGTCGCTTCGCGTCACCGCCGCGGCGACGGCTATCTTCACGGCCGCGACGGGGAGGAACGGTATCACGACAGCCGAGACGGCGGCCAGCAGACCGATGCCCTGGACGACGGAGAACCCAACCGCGCCGACGGCGTAGATGACCGCCGACCCGGCGACCATCGCCGCGACGATTCGCGGGAGGGGGATGTCGCCCGGCGCGGAGAGACTACCGGTGCCGTGCGCGACGAGGCCCACCGCGGAGGCGGCGACGGGGAATCCGACGATGAACCCGCCGGTCGGCCCGAGGAGGACGCCGAGACCGCTCGACCCCCCGGCGAACACCGGGAGGCCGATCACCCCGCCCACCGCGTAGAGGACGAAGGAGACGCCCGCCCACAGGGGACCGAGGACGACGCCGGCGAGGAAGACCCACAGCGTCTGGAGCGTTATCGGAACGTTCGGTACGAGGGGGTGGACTAGATCGACGGGCGCGGTCGCACTCGTCACGGCGGCGAAGAGCACCGCGCGCGCGATATTCCGCGCGGACTCGTCGCCGACGAGTTCGACCGACTCCGTTTCAGTCGCCATGTACCTCCGTGTCTCGTAAACCACAATGAATCGTTCGGTTGACGAACATCGGCGGCGGTCCTCGTACGACGCGGATTCGGCCGACAGTCCGGTATTTGGATGCGTCGCCCCAGTAAGTTTTTCGTGCTTCACGCCCTGAGAGATCTACCTATGGACGAGAAGACGGCCAAACTCCGAGACATCTTCATCGACGCCACGGGCTCGGACACCGTGACGGAATCGCAGGAGGAGGGCCCGGGGTCGTTGGTGGACGACGGCGACGACCGGCGGGTGACCGAACGGGTGGGCGAACTCGTCTCGCGGATGCGCGACCGCTACGAGTTCGAGAGCGGTCTCGGCGACGCCGACCTCAAGCGGGTCGTCTTCGGCTTCTACGAGGGGGCGGACGACGACGAAATCGCCGCGGAACTCGACGCCGACGCCGACGCGGAGACGGTGTTCCGCGCCCGGATGGACCTCCACCTCGTCGGCGAGGCGGACCGCGACGCGCCGTTCGAGTTCGACGACCTCCGTTCGCTCGTCGCCGAGGGCGCGGACGACGAGGCGTGCGCCGCGAACTTGGACGCCGACGCCGAGACGGTCGCGCGCTACCGCCGCGTCGTCGAGGCGACGGCGGAGGCGACGCGCGCGAACCACCGCTTCCGCGACGAGTTCGAGGAACTCCTCACCGACGCGGAACTCTCCTCGCGCCTCGACGTGGACGCCCACCACGACGGACTCCGCGACGCCACCGAGGACATCGAGACGAACGTCTCGTTCTGATCCGTCTCGACCGCTCTCTCCCTCATCTCGGCCTCTCGTCTCACCCGCCGGTGCGCGCCCGTACCTTCCGCTCGGACTCCCCCGATAAGGGGGAGGGGTCGCGCGCGTGGCGAAGACTCTTATTCGATGCAGGACGTAGCCTCTATCGATGGCGCAGGCCCCGCAGGACCCGAACACAGACCTCACCGACCGGTTCATACAGTTCTACCGGAAGTACTACCGGGACGAGATAGGGAAACTCGCCCAGAAGTACCCCAACGAGCAGCGTTCGCTGTACGTCGACTACGAGGACTTGTACCAGTTCGACGCCGACCTCGCGGAGGACTACCGGAAGAAGCCCGATCAGATACGCGAGTACGCCGAGGAGGGCCTCCGCCTGTACGACCTCCCGGCGGACGTCAAACTCGGGCAGGCGCACGTCCGCCTCCGGAACCTCCCCGACACGGTCGACATCCGCAACATCCGCGTCCACGACGACCACATCGGTCGGATGGTCGCCGTGCAGGGCATCGTCCGGAAGGCGACGGACGTCCGCCCGAAGATCACGGAGGCGGCGTTCGAGTGCCAACGCTGCGGGACGATGACGTACATCCCGCAGACCGACAGCGGGTTCCAAGAACCGCACGAGTGTCAGGGCTGCGAGCGACAGGGACCGTTCCACGTCAACTTCGACCAGTCCGAGTTCATCGACTCGCAGAAACTCCGCGTCCAAGAGAGCCCCGAGGGCCTGCGGGGCGGCGAGACGCCGCAGAGCATCGATATCGACATCGAGGACGACGTGACGGGGAAGGTCACCGCGGGCGACCACGTCACCGTCACGGGCGTCCTCCACATCGAACAGCAGACGTCGGGTCAGGAGAAGACGCCCATCTTCGACCTCTACATGGACGGCGTCGCCGTCGAGATAGAGGACGAGGAGTTCGAGGACATGGACATCTCCGAGGAGGACGTGGCCGAAATCGTCGAACTGTCGAACGCCGACGACATCTACGACAAGATGATCGCCTCCGTCGCGCCCTCCATCTACGGCTACGAACAGGAGAAACTCGCGATGATTCTCCAACTGTTCTCGGGCGTGACCAAGCACCTCCCGGACGGGTCCCGCATCCGCGGCGACCTGCACATGCTCCTCATCGGCGACCCCGGTACCGGGAAGTCCCAGATGCTGCAGTACATCCGGAACATCGCGCCGCGGTCCGTCTACACGTCGGGGAAGGGTTCCTCCTCGGCGGGTCTGACCGCCGCCGCCGTCCGCGACGACTTCGGCGACGGCCAACAGTGGACGCTGGAGGCCGGTGCCCTCGTCCTCGCGGACAAGGGCATCGCCGCGGTGGACGAACTCGACAAGATGCGCCCCGAGGACCGCTCTGCGATGCACGAAGGGTTAGAGCAGCAGCAGATTTCGGTGTCGAAGGCCGGCATCAACGCGACGCTGAAGTCGCGGTGTTCGCTCCTCGGCGCGGCGAACCCAAAGTACGGCCGCTTCGACCAGTACGAGTCCATCGGCGAGCAGATCGACCTCGAACCCGCCCTCATCTCGCGGTTCGACCTCATCTTCACCGTCACGGACGACCCGGACCCCGAGTCCGACGCCGAACTCGCGGAGCACATCATCAACACGAACTACGCGGGCGAACTCCACACCCAACGGACGAGCATCACCAACTCCGAGTTCACCGAGGAGGAAGTCGACAACGTCACGCAGGAAGTCGCCCCCGACATCGAGGCCGAACTCCTGCGGAAGTACATCGCGTACGCGAAGCGCACCTGCTTCCCGACGATGACCGAGGAGGCGAAGGAGGTCATCCGCGACTTCTACGTGAACTTCCGCGCGAAGGGGGCCGACGAGGACGCCCCGGTGCCGGTGACGGCCCGGAAACTCGAAGCCCTCGTCCGCCTCGCGGAGGCGTCCGCGCGCGTCCGCCTCTCCGACAAGGTGACCGAGGAGGACGCGGACCGCGTCACCACCATCGTCGAGTCCTGCCTGCGCGACATCGGGATGGACCCCGAGACGGGCGAGTTCGACGCCGACATCGTGGAGACGGGCACCTCGAAGAACCAACGCGACCGTATCAAGAACCTCAAGGCCCTCATCAGCGACATCGAGGAGGAGTACGAGGAGGGCGCGCCGGTCGAAGAGGTCCTCAAGCGCGCCGAGGAGGAACTCGACCTGAAGGAGGGCAAGGCCGAACAGGAGATAGAGAGCCTCCGCCGGAAGGGCGAGGTGTACGAACCGCGGACGAACCACCTGCGGACGACGTAAGATGGACCGCATCTCCGCCCTCCGCAACGTCGAGGAGGCCCTCCGCGACTTCGAGTCCGGCGAGTCGGACCTCGCGGCGACCGAACAGCGAGTCGTCACCGTCCTCCGGACGTACGCGACGGACTTCGAGGGTGAGGACGGGGTGCGGCCGTACCAAGCGACGGGCGACGGCCGCGCGCACGGACTCGTCGTCGTCGCCGAGAGCGAGTCCGACGCCCGCGAACGCGTCCACGACCTGTTGGACGAGAAATCGGGAACGCTCCAGTTCGACGTGAACCGACTGTAACCGCCGTCGAGGGTGCCTCGACGACCCACCGGACGACGTCCGGTGACGCCCGACGACGCTTCGGGGGATTTTTCTCAGCAGACGTTACTTTCAAGATATCCGTGTTGTTGGTCGTGACTTACGCTCGGGACGCGCGCGAGACGCTTCGGAACGCCTGTCGAACGCACGAGGACGTGGTCGTCCGTCGGTTCGGGCGCGCCGCCCTGTTCAAGGAGACGGAGTTCGGCGCGTTCCTCGCCTGCCGCCTCCGCGAGAAGCACGGCCACGACGTGCAGGTGGAACGAACCGAACCGTTCAACGAGTACGCCGCCGTCCGCGACGAGGTTCGGGAGGCCGCCGCGGCGTACGAGGCCCGGGAGGCCAAGAGCACGCCGTACGACAAGTTCGCCGCCGGCACTGACCATCCCGACTCGGCGGCGATGCGCGCCCGCGACCTGTGACCGCCGAGCGACCGGCGTCGACCGGACGCGACGCGCCGCGCGTGCGCCTCCCCTCCGGCGAGACGTTCTCGGGGAGCGTACTCGACCTTCGAGAGGCGTCCGTCTCCGCGGAGGCGGTTCGCCGCGCGATTCGGGTCGGACGCCCCGCCCCCGCGGACGGACCCGAAGTCGTCTGCCCGCCGCCGGGGCCGGTCCACGAGTACGTCGCACGAATCGACCCCGAGGCGTCGTTCGACCGACGGGGGGCACTCGTGGCACTCGCGCGAACTCGCGGTCACGCCGCGCCCGCGTCCGACGAACTCGCCGCCGTTCGAGAAGAACTGGCGTCGGTTCGGCCGCCGTCGCCCGCCGACGTGGAGGCGGCCCGCCGCCGCGCCGCCGAGGCGGGCGCGGAGACGGAGCGTCTGAGAGAGCGAGTGGCGACGCTCCGCGGGCGTCTCACCGCCCACCGCGAACGCGACGATATCGGCGACGGTGATGGGCGCGCCGGCGAGGCAGTCGCCGAGGCGGAGGCGGAACTCTCGGAGACGATGACTCGACTCTCGGAAGTCGCCACCGACCGAATCGCCGCCCGTCAGCGCCTCGAACTCCTCGAATCCGAGGCCCGGAAGGCGCGCGACGCGAGGGAGGAGCGACTGAGGCTCCAAGACCGGGTGGGGAACCTCGAACGCTCCGTCCGGCGGTCGCTGGCGGGGTTCGTCTACGGGGAGTTCGCCGCCGCCGTCGCCGCCGTCCCGGACGCGTTCGACGCCGACGCGGGCGCGGAACCGGGCGACTACGACGGCCCCGCGGTGGCGGCGGCACTCGCCGTCGCGCGCCTCGCGGACGTTCGCGCCCCGGTGGTCGTCTCCCCCGCCGTCGCCGGCGCGTTCGGCGGTCCGGACTCCGCGGGCGACTTCCTCCGCGCACCCGTCGTCGTCCGGTGATTTATGTAGGGTCGGGCGGCCAACCACCCCGTGTACCACGACTGCTCCGTCGAATCCGTCGCGGGGGCGACGCTCGTCTCCGTCCGCGTTCACAACGACGCGCCCGTCGCGCGCCGCGTTCGGGTCCGAAACGTGCTCGACGGCCCCGTCTGTCCGCCGCGCCGCGAGGGCGTCGCGGAGTCGGGGTGGGACGACGAGGGGTACGAGGGCGTCGTCCCCGCCGAGGGGACCGTCGCCGTCGGCTACGCCTGTCCCGTCGAAACCGACGAACGAGACGATTCGGCGCCCGTCGCCGTCGAATCGCTCGGCCGCGCAGAGGACGGCGACGAGGGAAATGGAGTCGCGCACGCGGTTCGATCACTCGGCCGCGCCCGCCCGCCGGCCGACGCCGTACCCGGACTCGGCGATACGACCCCGCGGAACGCCGCGAACCGCCTCGGCGGGGACGAAGACGATCCGGAGAACGACGCAGAACCCGACGACGGGCCGAAATCCGGCCCGGCGGCCATCGACGCTCGATGCACCGCCGACGGCGATATCGAATCCCCTCCGGGCGACGACGCCGAACTCGGACTCGACGCCGCGACCGAACCGGCGGTCGCTCCCCGACCGTCGTCCGCCGCCGCGACGGGCGTTCCCGAGTCCGTCGCCTCGTGGTTGGCCGAGGTCAGAGCGCGCGTCGTCCGCGCCGAACGGTTGACCGACGCCTCCGCCGCGGATGCCGCCGAAGTCCTCGAAGCAAGCGGCGGGTACGAGGGCGTCTCGTCGCTCCCCGAACGCGTCGCGACCGACGAGGAGGCGCTTCGAGCGTTCGCGGCGAGTGCGGAACGACTCGCGGACAGGGCGGCCGACGCCGACGCCGGACCGGTCGTCGAGGGCGTCGGGAGGATGGCGTGATTCTCGCCGTCACCGGTGGGAAGGGCGGCGTCGGCAAGTCCACGCTGGCGTTCGAACTCGGCGCGGCCCTCGACGCCGCGGTGGTGGACGCCGACTTGGGGATGGCCGACCTGCCGACCGGCCGCGGCCCGGACCTCCACGACGTCCTCGCGGGGCGGGCCGACCCGGTCGAGGCGGTCAGAGACGGCGTCGGTCCCGTCACGATTCTCCCCTGCGGACGCTCCCTCGCGGGCGCACGCGCGGCCGACGTGACCCGCCTCGACGACGCCCTCCGCGCCGTCGAACGCGCGTACGGGGACGTGGTGGTCGACTGCCCGGCGGGGATGAAAGCCGACGCGGGCGTGCCCCTCGCCGTCGCGGACGCGTGCGTCGTCGTCGCGTCGCCGCGCCCGTACGCACTCGCCGACGCCGTTCGAACGCGGGAACTCGCGCGGGAACTCGACGCCGGCCTCGTCGCCGTCGCGGTGAACCGCGCGGTGGCGGACCCGCCGACGGAGGCGTTCGAGGAGGTTCTCGGCGCGCCGGCGGTGGTCGTCCCGGCCGACCCCCGCGTCGGACGCGCCGTCGCCGAGTGCCGCCCCGTCACGCGGTGCGCGCCGTCGAGTCGGGCCGGGCGCGCCGTCGAAGAACTGGCCTCGGCCGTCGCTCGGTGTCGGCGGGTCTGAACGAAACGGTCGCGTCGCTCTCCTTCTCGCGTCGACGAAGAACGGGCAGCAGTCGGTCGTCGGTCGTCAATCGACGGTCGTCAGTAGTCGGCGGTTGGTCGTCGGCCGTCAATCGGCGGTCGGCGGTACGCGCGTCGAATCTTCGTCGGGTTACTCGTCGCCGTCGGCGTCGCGCAGGTCGGTGTAGGTGCTCCGGAGCGTCACCGGCGTGACGCCCGCCACGTCGGCCGCCTCCTTCTGCGTCACTCCGGCCTCCGTATCGCGCGCGGCGGTGTAGAGGCACGCCGCCGCGACGCCGCTCGGATTTCGCCCGACCGACAGGCCGCGCTCGGACGCCTCCGCGGCGTACTCGCGGGCGCGGCGTTCCGCCTCGCCGCGGAGGTCGAGTTCCGAGGCGAACCGCGGGATGTACTCGGCGGGGTCGATGGGGCCGACCGGCAGGCCGAGTTCGCGGTTCAGCGCGTCGTAGGCGGCCGACTGCTCGTCCGCCGTCGCCTTGGCCGCCTCAGTCACCTCGTCGGTGGTCCGGGAGACGCCGGCGACGCGGCAGGCGGCGTAGACGCAGGCGGCGGCGAAACCCTCCAGCGACCGCCCGCGGAGCAGGTCCTCCTTCTGCGCCGACGTGAACAGCGAACACGCGTGGTCGCGGATGCGGTCCGGGAGCGAGAGCGCGCCCGTCAGGCGGTGAATCTCCGTGAACGCGTACACCTGATTCCGCTCGCGTTTCGTGGAGATGCGGGCGCGGTTGTGCTGGCGGCGCATCCGGGCGAGGCGGCGGCGCTTCCGCCCCTTCACGCGCGTCGAACGGCCGATTTCGGTCGAGAGGCCCTTGTCGTGGCGCGAACGCGTCAACGGCGCGCCGGTGCGCTTGGGGTTCCGGTCGTCGTCCGCGAACGACCGCCACTCGGGGCCGTGGTCGATGCGGTACTCCGAGACGACGAGGCCGCAGTCGGCGCAGACCGTCTCCCCGTCCTCGGCGTGAAGCCGCCCGCCGCACTCGGGACACGTCCGGGTCGCCCCCTCCCGCGCCCGTTCGCTCTCGCCCTCGGTTCGGGCCGCCTCGCCGGCCTGCGTCTCGTCCGTCTCGTCCGTCTCGTTCGTCTGCGTTCGGTTCGTCCGCGCGGATTCGGTCTGCGTCGAGCGTGCCTTGCTCATCACATCTGAAACTTGGTTCCGAAGGAGTATTTAAAGGAGGGACGGACGGTCCGTTTCGACCCCCGTTCGGCCGGGTGAACGTACCGGTGACCGGTACGCTTCAGTTATCTCTCTTGATACTCGCACGAAACTGTTTAACTTAGTGAGGGTGTACGTCGCCGCAATGGGACTATCGGACATCGCCGCGGGTCTGGAAGTGACCACGAAGCAGGTCGAACGCGGCGTCGCGACCGTAGACGACACGGAGGTGGACGTGGCGGCGCGCCTCCGTGCGCACGCTGAGAAACTCCCCTGCACGCCGGAGGCGGCGCTGACCGTCCTCGAACGGTACGGGGAGGGAGACAGCGTCGGCGACGCCGGGCGGGCGGCGTCCGTCGCCTCCGTCACCGCGGCGAAGGTGCTCCACCGGTGCGGCGTGGAGGGCGTGACGCCGTTGGCCCCGATGGCGCGGCGGGTGCTCCGCGATTGGTTGACGGGTGAACTCTCCCGCGCGGACGCGTTGGAACTCTCCGGCGCGGACGAGGCGGAGTTCGCACTCGCGGCCTACGTGGAGACGCACGACCCGGTGACGGAACTCGCCGAGGCGACGCGGCGCGACGCGGCGGCACCGCTCTCGGGCGACGCGCTCGTGGAGAAACGGGAGGCCCTCGCGGAGACGATGAGCGCCCCAGGCGAGACGTTCTGACGGGTACGCTTCTTCTCTCTCCTCTCCGCCGGTTCGCTCTCTCGCCCCGCTTACCCTCGCACGTACCGACCGACGCTTTCGAGGAGTCCGCCGCCCCCGAAAGCGTCGTCTAACTCCGTCTCGAACGCGGCGGCGGCGAGGCGTCCGACGCCGGCGGCGAACGAGTCGTCGTCGCCGTCGAGGCAGGACGGACAGGAAGCGGGTTCGGTCGCGTCGCTCTCGGGGACGGACGCGTCCGCGGTCCGGAGTTCGCCGCGCGTCGCGACGACGAAGTCCGTCTCCGCCCCGAGGTCGGTGAGTCGGCCGCGCATCCGCTGGACGGCGTCCGCGCCCCGCGTGGTACCCGGCGCGACGAGACACACCCGGTCGCAGGCGTTGACGGCGGCGACGGCCTGATTCGCCGCGACGGGCGGTACGTCCACGACCACGTGGTCGTACGCCGCCGCGGCCTCCTCGATCCGCGCCTCGAACCGACGCGCGGCGTCCGCGGACTTCGCCCGCGCGAGTCGTTCGAAGGGGGCGTTCGCGGGACAACACGCGACGATGCCCGGCGCGTCGAGTCCGAGTTCGACGAGACCCTCCGAAAGCGGCGCGTCCGCCTCGTCGGTCAGAAGCGCGGTCAGGTCGGGGTCTAACGACCCGGAAACGTAGTCTGAGAGTCCCTGCGTGGCGAAGGCGGCGTCGAGAACCGCGACGTCTCGGCCGTCGGCCGCGAGGGCCGCCGCCGTCTCGACTGCGCATCGCGTCGTCCCCGCCCCGCCGGTGGTCCCGACGAGAGCGACCGCCGAGGGTTCGTCGTTCGACATACTCTGCCGTGGTCCGGGCTTCCGATTTAAACCACCGGTCGGCGGACGCTCGCGTCAATCAGTCGAAACTTCGTCGACGAGAAGGGCCGAGCGCATCCGAGCGTCGAAAGCGACGCGTCGGTCGTTCAGGCTTCGGCGTCGGATATCTCGTCGGCGATGGCGTCGAGTTCCTCGTCGGAGAGGTCCGGTCGGTCGCCCGCGACGGCGTGTATCGGCCCGCCGCCGTCGCCCTCGAACCGGGGGACGAGGTGGACGTGGACGTGCGGGACTTCCTGCCCGGCGGCCTCGCCGTCGTTGATACCGACGGTCACCGCGTCGGCGTTCGCGGCGTCCTCCACCTTCGGCGTCAGTTCGTGTACCGCGGCGAACACCTCCGACGCCACGTCGTCGGGCATCTCGCCGACGCGTTCGTACGCCTCCTTCGGGACGACGAGGGTGTGCCCCGGAGCCAACGGGTTCGCGTCGAGGAACGCGAGAACCGCGTCCGTCTCGTAGACGATACGGGCGGGTATCTCTCGGGCGATTATCTTCTCGAAGATGGTCTCGTCGTCGCTCATGTGCGGTTCGTCTCTCGGACGCTCAAAGAACGTTCGGGTGCCGTCGGACGCTTCGGTTCCGACGGTCGGTCGGTCGGTTCTCAGGGCAACCGTTCGCGTATCGCCGCCTCGTACTCCGCCGGCGAGTAGCCCAACCGCGACACCCACACGTCCTGGTAGGAGGGGTGGAGTACGGGCAGGAGCGTCGCGTCGAAGGCGTCGAGTTCGACCGGTTCGAGAACCGAATCGACGAACCCGTCGAGCGACTTCCCGTCGAACGCGAGCATCGTCTTCGTCGCGTGCTTGCCGGTGGCGACGACCACCTCCGGTTCGACCCGTTCGAGTTCGGTTTCGAGGTGCGCGCGGCAGTTCGCACGCTCCTCTGCGGTCGGTTCGCGGTTCGTCTCGCCGTCCTCGGCGCGGGGGAAGCACTTCACGGCGTTCGTGTAGTACGCGTCCGGGTGGCCGACGGCGGCCAGCAGTCGGCGGACGCGCCGACCGGAGTGGCGGGTGGTGTAGGCCAACCCGGTGTGGTTGCCGCCGCGCCAGCGGTCGGCGTTTGGTTCGCCCGCGCCGGGGGCCTCCCCGACGACGAACACGTCCGCCTCGCGGGAGCCGTTACCCCACGAGATGCGGTTTCGGCACGCCGCGAGCGCCGGACACCGCTTACAGTCCGACTCCACGACGAACCGCGAGTCGGCGTCGGGAAACAACGGGTCGGCGTCGGTCACCGCGTCACTCCGTAAGCGGCAGGGCGATGCCGAAGACGAACGGCGAGAGGAGTGTGAGCGCGACGCCGATGGCTTCCGCGTCGAAGAACAGCGTCCGCTCCCAGCCGGGAAGCGGACCGAGGAGGGCGGGAACGACCATGTTGCCCGCCGCACCGACGGCGAACAGGCTGAGTCCGAGGGCGACACCGAGTTTGGTCATGCGGGGGTAGTCGAGTGAACCGTACTGTCCCATATCGAACGACTCGCCGTCCGGTCCACATGAGCGTTTCCAATCTCCCAGCGGGGATCCAGCGACGCGCGAGACGCTCACTCGGTCACTTCGACCGAATCGACGGCGGCGGCGACGAACGGCGCGACGCTGACCGCGCTGACGTCGCGTTCGACGGTGTCGGTGCCGAACACGCGTTCGACGCCGGCGCGTTCGAGTTTCGTCCGCGCGTTCCGCACGAGGAGGGCGTGGACGCAGGCGGCGAAGACGCGGTTCGCTCCGCCCTCGTCCAGGTGGCCGATGGCCTGACTCATCGTCGACCCGGTGGCGATGATGTCGTCGGCGATGACCACGTCGCGGTTCGCGGCGTCGGCGTCGCTGGGCGTGATCTCCACGTCGGTTCCGGAGTGGCGCACCTTCTCGAAGTAGTCCGTCTCGCCGCGCCCGTAGGCGTCGCGGACGGCGCTCGCGAGTTCGATCGCGCCGGCGTCTGGCGACAGAAAGAGCGGGTCCTCCAAGTCGTCCGGGAGGGGGTCCGCGAGGCAGGAGGCGGCGTCCACCACGGTCACGTGCGCGTCGAAGAAGTCCGCGACTTTCTCCTCGTGGGGGTTCACGAGGACGATTCGGTCGGCGGTGGCCGAGACGGCCCGCGCCATCGCGCGGGCGGAGACGGGGTGGCCGTCCTCGAACGCCTCGTCCTGCCGCGCGTAGCCCATGTACGGGAGGACGGTGACGACTTCCGACGCCCCGGCCTCGCGGACGGCGTCCTGCAGTTGCAGCAGTTCGACCCACGCGTCGTTCGAGTCGGTGGTGGCGACGACGACGGCCCGTTCGCCCCCCTCGAACTCCGGGACGGCGGCCAACGTCTCGCCGTCCGGGAAGCGGTCGTACGTCGCCGCCGAAAGCGGTTCGCCCAGTTCCTCCGCGAGTGCCGCCGCCAACCCTTGCGAAGCTGCGCCGGGTACGATCATGTGCGAGCATCTTCGCCGCGCGTTAAACCCGTTTTCGTCTCGTCGCGGTCGCTCCGCCCCGAGAGCGGTTCCGACGCTCCGGCCGAACGGTCGCCGTTTGGACGCTCAGCGGACCGCGACGCCGCCGACGTCGCGCAGGCCGAGCACCTGGTGTCGCCACGACAGTTCCGGTCTCTCTGCCTCCTCGCTCCGGTCCGCTTTGACGAGGAACGTGCCCGCGTCAGTGACGGCGTACGTCGCGGCGACGCCGTGGGCGACGGCGGCGACGTCCTCCTCGACGGGGAGGGGCGCGACGGCCCACTCGCCGTCGTCTCCCCGGGCGAACAGGTCGCCCTCGGAGACGGCGTGTCGGCGGCCGTCCGCGGACGCCGCCACCGCGTCGAACGCGCCCGTCAGTTCCTCCATCCAGCCGTTTCCGAGTTTGAACAGGCCGGCTCCGGTCGCCGCGAGGGGCGCGACGGCGGCGTCCGCGCCGACCACCACGTCCTGCGCGTCGTCGAGTCCCGCCGGGGCGAGTCCGTCGTCGGTCACCCGGTGGACGCCGTCCGCCGCGGCCACCAAGTCGCCGTCGAGGGCGCGAACCGCCCCGGCCGTTCCGACCGTTTCCCACTCCCCGTCGCCGACATCTCCGCCGTCTCCCGCCGCGTCCTCGTCCGCCTCGAACCGCGCGACGCGTCCGTCCTCGTCGGCGGCGAGGAGCGTCGAACCGTCGAACCCGACGGCCGAGGCGGGGCCGAACCCCGTCTCCTCGAACGTCGCCGACTCCGGCGATTCGGGGTTCGCCTCGGCCGCCGTCGCCGCGAACACGCCCTCGTCCGCCGCGACGGCGACAGTCGAGTCGGCCGTCCCGCGTTCGACGGCCACGTCGCGGGCCGAACACCGGTGGGCGACGCCGAACCCGCCCACCAAGTCGTCCGACACCGACACCGAGACGAGGCCGACGCTCGTGGCGACGAACACCGTCTCCGTGCCGGTGTTGTCGGTGTAGACGCGCTTCTCGTCGATGGTTGGCATCTCGCTCGCGGGTTCGAGGAGTAGCGACGAAAGTATACCGGAGTGCCCGACGGATTCGGGGGTCGGTCGAGAGGGCGCGTCGAACGGAGGTTACAGGAACTCGCGCACGTCGGAGTACCACATGTCGTGGTGGTCCACCTCGCCGATTCGCTCGGCGACGGCGGCGGCGAGGACGTGCCAACACCGCTGGTTCGGGTCCTCGGTGTCGAGGTTGTACGAACTGTCCTTGCAGGTGCACCCGCCGTCCTCGACGACGTACTCCTCCTCGTAGCCGACGACGACGGTGAAATCGCGGTAGCGCTTCACCCGTTTCTCGGAGACCGCCTCGATGGCGCGACTGCCGCGCGCGCCGTGGAGGGTGACGAGCGTATCGACCGCCGAGGCGGTCAGTCGCCCGGCGTCGGCCAACTCCGCCCGCCAGTCCGCCTCCCGTTCGAGTTCCGCGTCCGTGGGGACGACGAACTCGTCACCGTCGCTCTCGGCCGGTTCGGTCGCCGAGTCGGACGCGTCGGCCGCCGCGCCGCCCCCGTCCGGTTCGGTCTCCGGGTCGGGTCCGTCGTCCCCCTCGGAGTCGTGGTCGTCGCCCACCGTTCTCACGACTGTGACTTGGCCACTGCGGGACAAAACGGCACCGATGCCAGCCTCGCGGGGCGGAGTCTCGCGGCGCGCCGGGCTCCGTTCGGCGTCCTCGTCCGTCATCAGTCCCTTTTTCGCCGCGCGGCGCGGGCGTCACTGTATGGACGTTCGCGAGGGAGAGATAGCGGTCGAGGTCCCCGGCGCGCGAGACGGCGCGTCAGAAGGGGCCGGCGACGACGTCTTCTACAACCCGACGCAGGAACTCAACCGCGACGTGACCGTCGCGGTGCTCCGGGCGTACAGAGAGCGAGAACCCCGCGCCGAGACGTACCTCGACGCGATGGCCGCCAGCGGAATCCGCGGCGTCCGCGCGGCGGCGGCGGGGTTCGACGTGACCTGCGCCGACGTCGAGGAGGAGGCGGTCGAACTCGCGCGGCGCAACTTCGACCGGAACGACCTGCCCGGCGAGGCGGTCCTCCGCGACGCGAACGCACTCATGCACGACTCCGTGTTCGACGTGGTGGACTTGGACCCGTTCGGAACGCCCGTCCCGTTCGCCGACGCGGCGTTCGCGAACACCCGTGATCTGGTCTGCGTCACCGCGACGGACACCGCACCGCTCTGCGGCGCACACCAGAAGAGCGGCATCCGTAAGTACGGGTGCGTCCCGCAGAACACCGACTACCACTCCGAGATGGGCCTCCGGGTCCTCCTCTCGGCGATGGTCCGCACCGCGGCGCGATACGACAAGGCGGCGGTGCCGATTCTCTCGCACGTGACCCGCCACTACGCCCGGACGTACCTCGAACTCGACGCGCGGGCGACGAAAGCCGACGAGGCCGTCGAGAACCTCGGCCACGTCTACCACTGCGAGGACTGCCTCGCCCGCGACCACGAGTTCGGCCTCGTCGCGCACCCGCCGGAGGAGTGTTCCGTCTGCGGGAGCGGTCGCCTCCTCGTCGCCGGACCGATATGGCTCGGCCCGGTCTGCGACCCCGACTTCGCCCGCGAGGTGCGCGGGCGCGTGACCGAGGAGATGGGGTCCGAACGCCGCGCGAAGGAGATGCTCGACACCCTCGCCGGCGAACTCGACCGGCCCACGCACTACGACCAACACCGCCTCTGCAAGCAGTGGGGGCGGTCCGCCAGCGCCATGGACGAGTTCGTCGGCCGACTGCGCGAGGCGGGGTTCGAGGCGACGCGCGCGCACTACTCGGGGACGGCGTTCAAGACCGACGCCTCGATAGCCGAGATGCGCGAGGCGACGGCGGAGTAAACCCCGTCCCCGACTGCGAGGGCGTCCCGGTTCCTGTCGGCGGGACGCACATTCTTGTGGCTCTCGGGCCAAGTACGCCCGTGAGCGTTCGGATTCGAAATCAAGTCCCGGTCGTTCGGTCGGTGTTCGAAACCGTCCAAGAGCGCGAGGTGACGTTCCTCGCCGCGAGCATCTCCTACTACACGCTCGTCTCTCTCATTCCGCTTCTGACGCTGGGTATCGTCGTCGCGACGTACGTCGGCGGCGAGGAACTGCAGACGCTCGTGCAGGAACTCGCGGGCGAGTATCTCCTCCCCGCGGGGTCGCAGGTGGTCACGGAGGCCCTCGGCGACCCGGCCGGACAGGGGGCGCTCTCGATCGTGAGTCTCGTCATCACCACGTGGGGCGCGTTGAAGCTGTTCCGCGGCCTCGACATCGCCTTCTCGCGCATCTACGGGTCGAACGCGGGCGGCATCGCCGATCAACTGCAGGACGGCGGAATCGCACTCGTCGCCATCGGAATCGGAACGCTCGGTGTCGCCGCCGCCACGGCGGCCATCGCCGCACTCGACGTACCCGTACTCGACCTGTTGAGCCCGCTCCTCCTGTTGGGACTCCTCTGCGTGGCGTTCTTCCCGCTGTACTACGTGTTCCCCGACGTCGGTCTCACGCCGCGGCAGGCGCTTCCGGGAACCGTCTTCGCCGCCGTCGGCTGGTCGGCCCTCGGCGTCGGGTTCGGCCTCTACGCCTCCGTCGCGGGGTCGTCCGTCGCCGGAGCGCTCGGTGCCATCCTCCTTCTGATGACGTGGTTCTACTTCTCGGGCATCCTCGTGCTGTTCGGCGCGGTGATAAACGCCGTCCTCGCGGGGAAGGTTACCACCGAGGGGAAACCGAATGACCGAACTGATATCGACCGGCAAGTACAACACGGTAGCGTTCGACGTGATGACAGAACGATGAGTGTGGACGACGACGAACGCGCAGACGCCACCGAGGGTGAGAGTCAGGCCGACGTGGACCCGCGCGGGGCCCCCGACATCGAGCAACTCGAACGGCGAATCGAGGAGCTTCGCGCGGACCTCGACGGCTTCGAGGACGACGTCGACGCTCGGACCGTCGAGAAACCCGAACTCGAATCGGAGTTGAAACGCTACGTCAGAAGCCGGATGCGGCGCAGCAAAGCCCGCGGTTGGGGCCCGTATCTCGTCCTCCTGTACGGGACGGTGACGACCATCGCGGCGTTCGCCTTCCTGCAGGACGACCTGCTCTCGGTGGCCGCCATGCTCATCATCTACCTCTCGACGCTCGGCCTGTACGTCCTGTTCGTCATCTTCGGCGTCGGCTTGAACGCCGTCGGCTTCCCCGGACGCCTCGTCGATTGGGTCCGCGACAAGCGCGCCTGACCGCCGAACGCTCCTCCGCCTTCGACACCGCACCGCCGACGCACCGTCCGCCCTTCCTCGCTCCCGTCCGCCCGTCTCCGGGACGTATATGTTCCTCGACCGGCCACCGGACCGATATGTCTCGCACCGTCCCCTCCGAACCCGCCCTCGGCGCGTTGCTCCCCGTCGGCGAACTCCCCGTCGCCGCGCGCGGAATCGGCGAACTCGCGGCGGCGCGTTCGCTCCCGGAGTTCGTCGTCTCGGCCTTCGGCCTCGTGACGCACCTCGGAAACGCGTGGATCTGTCTCGCGGCCGTGACGCTCGCGTACGTCGTCGGCTCGCGGTCCGGTCTCTCGCGTCGGGGCGCGGCGTTCGCACTCGCACTCGGTCTCGGGGCGCTCGGCCTCACGCTCGGCCTGAAACACGTGTTTGCGCTGCCCCGTCCGCCCCTCGCCGCCGAAGACGGGTTCGGCTTCCCGAGCGGTCACGCCCTCGGTGCGACCGTCTTCTGGGGCGGAATCGCGCTCCTCACTGGCGTCGGCACTCGACGCCGCCGCCTCTCCGTCGTGGGCGCGGTGATTCCTCTCGTCGCCGCGTCCCGCGTCGTCCTCGGCGTCCACTACCTCGCGGACGTGGCCGCCGGCGTCGCCGTCGGCGTCGCCTTCCTCGCGGCGATGGCGCGCCTGTCGGACCGGGGGGAGTCCGCCGCCGCGCCGGTTCTCGACCCGTCGCGGGCGCAGGTGACCGCCGCGTTCGCCGTCGCCTTCGCTCTCGTCGCCGCGGCCCTCGTCGTCGCCCCCTCGGAGAGCGAACTGCTCCTCGGTGTCGGGACAGCGGCGGGCGCGGCGGCGACGTGGCGGTACCTCGGCCGCCGCGCGGACGCGGCGACGCTCGACCGTTCGGCCGCCTCCGCGGTCGTCGGCGGCGTCGGACTCCCGGTTCTCCTCGGGGCGATGGTCGCCGTCGCGGAACTGTCCACCGTCGCCGTCCTCGTCGTCGTCGCGGGCGCAGTCGGCGGCGCGGGCCTCCTCGCACTACCGTTCGCGGCGTCGTCGGTGATCCGTCGCTGACGGGTCGCGGACTCCGTTCGCGGGCGTCGCTCTCGGTGCGCGAGCGAAGAAAGAAAGGAGAGAGTTGGGGTCGGCGGCCGTCAGAACGTCTCGAGGTAGCGGTCGAGTTCCCAGTCGCTGACGTCCACGCGGAACTCGTCGTACTCCTGCGTCTTCGCTTCGATGAACTTCTCGGAGACGTGTTCGCCGAGTGCGCCCCGGACGACCTCGTCCTCTTCGAGGGCCGAAACCGCCTCGCCGAGGTTACCCGGAAGCGTCTCGATGCCGTACTCCTCGCGTTTCTTCTCGTCGAACTCGTAGATGTTCTCGCGGACCGGGTCGGGCGCGTCGAGGCCCTTCTTGATGCCGTCGAGGCCGGCCTCGATGATGACCGCCAGCGCGAGGTAGGGGTTGCAGGACGGGTCGGGCGAACGGAGTTCGACGCGGGAGGCCGCCGGGACGCGCGCCGCCGGCTTGCGGACGAGGGCCGAGCGGTTGCGGTCGGACCACGCGACGTAGACGGGAGCCTCGTACCCGGGGACGAGTCGCTTGTAGGAGTTCACCGTCGGGTTGGCGATGGCGGTGATGGCCGGCGCGTGTTCGAGGACGCCCGCGAGGAACGAGTGGGCGGTGTCGGAGAGGTTGAACTCGTCGTCCTCGTCGTGGAACGCGTTCTCGCCGTCCTCGGTGAAGAGCGAGAAGTGGGTGTGCATGCCGGACCCGTTGATGCGGGCGATGGGCTTGGGCATGAACGTCGCGTGCAGGTCGTGTTGCGCGGCGATGGCACGGACGACGGTGCGGAACGTCCCCACGTTGTCGGCCGTCGTCAGGGCGTCGTCGTACTCGAAGTTGATCTCGTGTTGGCCCTGCGCGACTTCGTGGTGGCTGGCCTCTATCTCGAAGTCCATCTGTTCGAGGCCGTAGATGATGTCGCGGCGGACGTCGGAGGCGAGGTCCTTCGGCGCGAGGTCGAAGTAGCCGCCGGCGTCGTTCGTCTTCGTCGTCGCGCGGCCCTCCTCGTCCTCCTCGAACAGGAAGAACTCGGGTTCGGGCGCGGCGTTGACCTTGAAGCCCATCTCCTCCGCGCGCGCGATCGCCTTCTTGAGGACGTACCGCGGGTCGCCCTCGAACGGTTTGCCCGTGGACGTGTTGATGACGTCGCAGATGAGGCGCGCGGACCGGCCGTCGCGCCACGGGAGGATGGCGAACGTCTCGGGGTCGGGCTTGAGGCGCATGTCGGACTCCTGGATGCGAACGAAGCCCTCGATGCTCGAACCGTCGAAATAGATGCCCTCGGCGAACGCCTTCTCGGCCTGCGTGGCCGGGACGGCGACGTTCTTCACCGTGCCGAGAATATCGGTAAACTGGAGACGAAGGAAGTCGACGTCGTTCTCCTCAATCTCGTCGATGACGTCTTGGGCCGCCGAACTCAACCCGCCGTCGGGTGCTACCTCGCGATTGGTCGTGTTTTCGTCCGTCATGTTCCTGGACACTCTGAGTCGTGCACTTCCCGTATAAAGACGTTATCGCTTACCGCAAATCCCCCGTCCGCGCTGCAGAATTGGATATTCGTAAAATTCTAATGCCCCGCACGAGTGGGTGGGTGTAATGACGTACGAAAACCTCGACGCGAAACTCATCAACGCACTACTCGGCGACGGACGCGCGAGTCTCCGGAGTCTCGCCGAGGAGTTGGACGTCTCGGTGACGACCGTCTCCAATCACCTCCGCGACTTGGAGGACGAGGGTGTCATCGAGGGGTACACGCCGCGGGTGAACTACGACGCACTCGGTTACGACGTCACCGCGGTCATCCAACTCAAAGTCGAGGGGAGCGCGCTTCCCGACATCACCGACCGACTCGAAGAACAGAAGCAGATGATATCTGTGTACGAGGTCACCGGCGACTACGACGTCATCGCCGTCGGGAAGTTCCGCGACACGGACGGGATGAACCGCCAGATAAAGGAACTGCTGACCGACGCGGACATCCGCGAGTCGAACACGAGCGTCGTCCTCAACGCCGTCGTGGAGAACGAACAGTTCGACCTCGACCTCGACCGGGACCAGGCGTAACGCCTCGGCTCCCGGCGCTTTTCTCCCGAGAAACCGCGGCGGGACCGGCGGGACCGGCGGGACCGGTCGATCCTACACCAGACGCTCCGTCACGTCCTCCATGTCCGTCCGACAGTACGGACACCGATAGCGCGTGTCGAACCCGTCCCGTTGGGTCACCGTCTTCGCTTCTAACTCGTGCATCCCCACGTCCCGTCCGCACTCTGTGCAGTTCACCTTCGGCATGTGGGTCCGCTTTTCTGATACATTGCCATAAATTATTTGGACCGTTCAATTACCAGCATAAGGGCGCTCTCGGCGCGACGTACCCTCCGATTTCCGAGTTCTTCGGGCGGGTGTGTTCGTTATCTGAACTTTAGAGCGGTCGGTTCACCTCTCCGAGAACTCGGACGGAACGGCCGCCGTTGCCTCAGAAGTCCTCTTCGAACACGAAGGTGCCGTCGCGTTGGACGACTTCGCCGTCAACCTCGATGACGGAGTCCTCGGACATGTCCACGATCATATCGACGTGCTCCGCGCTCTCGTTGAGTTCGTTCTCCTCGCCGACGCACTCGGCGTACGCCGAACCGACGGCCATGTGGACGGTGTCGCCCATCTTCTCGTCGAACAGCATGTTGTACGTGAACCGGTCGATGGCGCGGTTCATCCCGATGCCGAGTTCGCCGAGGTAGCGCGCCCCCTCGTCGGTTTCGAAGACGCCGTCGAGGACCTCCTCGTTGCGTCCGGCGCTGTACGATTCGACGCGGCCGTCCTCGAACCGGACGCGGACGTCCTCTATCTCCCGCCCCTGCCGGTAGAGGGGCATGTCGAAGTGGACTTCGCCCTCGACGGACTCCTTGACGGGCGCGGTGAACACCTCGCCGCCGGGCAGGTTCTTCTCGCCGTAGTCGTTGAGCGTCGAGTTGCCCGCGACGCTCATCGTCACGTCCGTCTCCTCGCCCGATCTGATCCGCACCTCGTCGGCGTCGTCGAGGATATCGACCATCTGCGCTTGGTGCTCCCTCTGGGCGTCCCAATCGAGGCTGACGGCGTCCCAGACGAAGTTCTGGTAGGCGTCGGTGCTCATGCCCGCCAACTGCGCGCTCCCCGAGGCGGGGAACTGCGTGAGACACCACCGCTTCGACAGACGCTCCTTGAGGGCGGGTTGCATCGCCCGCCGGTACGCGGCGTTCGTCTCCGGGTCCACGTCCGACTGCTCCGTCGCGTTCACGTCTCCGCGGACGGCGACGAAGGCGTCCATCTCCTCGTAGAGCGAAAGCAGGTGGTCCGGCGTCTCGAACTCCCCGTCGCGGTTCTTCAGGAACGCGCGGGTGGCGCGGGAACTGCTGTTGAGGTAGACGGGGTTCGCCCCGCGTTCGGCGCACGCCTCGTGGAGGGCGACGACGAGCTCCTCGGCGACGGCGGGAGCGCTTATCACCACGTCGTCGCCGGACCGGATGTCGGCGGAGTGGTCCGCGATGGTCTGTGCGTGTTCGCGTATGCGCGGGTCCATGTCCCCTCTCACTCTCGTCGCGTTCAAACCCCTTTCGCACTCCCGCCTCGGTCGAGGGGCGCGCTTCGACCCCGCACGCTCCGGCGGCCTTCCCCCGGTGACCGCCGGACCACCGCCTATTTCTTCGCCCGTTCGGAATGGGTGAGCCATGCCCATCGACCTTCGAAGCGACACGGTGACGCGCCCGAGCGACGAGATGCGGGAGGCGGCCCGCGACGCCGCCGTCGGCGACGACGTGTACGGCGACGACCCGACGGTGAACGAACTGGAGGCGCGCGCCGCGGACGCCGTCGGCACCGAGGACGCCCTCTACGTCCCCTCCGGCACGATGGGGAACCAAATCGCCGCGCGCGTCCGCACCGAACGCGGGCAGGAGATTCTCGTCGAGAGGGAGTCGCACGTCTACCGGTGGGAACTCGGCGGCCTCGCGCAACTGTCGGGCCTGCAGGTCCGCACGTTCGACGCGGGCGAGAGAGCGGTTCCGACGCCCGAACAGGTGCGCGAGGGCTACGTCGAAGAGAGCCTCCACCGCCCGGGGACGGGTCTGCTGTCCCTCGAAAACACGCACAACGCCCGCGGCGGCGTCGCCGTCCCACCCGAGGACATCGACGCCGCGGCGGAGGCGGCGCACGAACTCGGCGTCCCCGTCCACCTCGACGGCGCGCGCCTGTTCAACGCCTGCGTCGCCCTCGATGTCGAACCAGAACGGATGGTCCGCGACGTCGATTCCGTCATGTTCTGCCTCTCGAAGGGCCTCGGCGCGCCCGTCGGGTCGATGCTCGCCGGGAGCGAGGCGTTCGTCGACGAGGCGCGCCGCGTCAGAAAACTGTTCGGCGGCGGGATGCGGCAGGCCGGGATAATCGCCGCGCCGGGCCTCCTCGCTCTCGACAACGTGGACCGACTCGCGGAGGACCACGAGAACGCCCGCCGCCTCGCCGCCGGACTCGACGGAATCGAGGGCCTCTCCGCGCCGACGCCCGACACGAACATCGTCCAAGTCTCCACCGGGGACGCGGGCGTGACCGCCGAGGAGTTCGTCGCCGCCTGCGAGGAACGGGGCGTCCTCGGCGGCGCGCACGGCGAGTACCTGACGCGCTTCTGTACGAACCTCGACGTGAGTAGCGGGGACGTCGAGGAAGCGATAGAGCGGATCCGAGAAGCGGTCGAAGGCGTCGCGGTCTGACGCGACTACAGTTCGGGTTCGATGAAGACGTGGTTGACGCGGCCGTCTTCGGCCTTCAACTTCCGCTCTATCTCGGAGATGTCCTCCTCCAAGTCGCCGGTGTCGAGTTCGTCGTCGAAACTCACGTCGGCGGTGACGAGGATGTCCTGCGGGCCGACGAAGACGGTGCTGAACGCGTCGAGTTCGACGACGCCGGGGTGGTCGGTGACGATCCGCCGGAGGTCGGTCTCCACCTCCGCCGGGAGGCTCTCGCCGAGGATGAGGCGCTTGTTCTCCAGCGCCAACGCGACGGCGAACCCCATCAGCAGGATGCCGATGAACACCGCGCCCATCGCGTCGAAGATGTGGTTGCCGGTCAGTTCCGTGAGGGCGATACCGACGAGTGCGATTATCGCTCCGCCGAGGGCGACGGCGTCCTCGGTGAACGCGGTCAGCGTCGTCACGTCGCTGGTCTTCTTGAACGCGTCGTAGATGCCGTTCCACTCGTACTCGCGTATCTGCCGGTGGAGTTCGTCGGACGCCTTCTTGAACGCGTAGCTCTCGAATCCGATGGCCCCGAGGAGGACGGCGATGTTCACGTACCACGCGGGGAACGTCGCCCCGAGGGCGGAGACGGTGCCGCCGAGGGCGTGCCCGCCGTGGACGACGGCGTCGTAGCCGTGTTTCAGAGACTCCCAGCCGGCGATGCCGAAAAGGAGGACGGAGACGAGAAACGAGTAGAAGAACTGCGCCTTCCCGTAGCCGAAGGGGTGTTCCCTGTCGGCCTTCCGTTCGCTGTACCGGATGCCGAGGAGGAGGAACACCTGATTCCCGGTGTCGGAGATGGAGTGGTACGTCTCCGACAGCATCGACGGGCTGCTCGTGAGGAGAAAGCCGCCGAACTTCAGCACCGCGATGGCTCCGTTGGCGATGAGCGCGGCGATCACGACGCCTTTACTCTCTGCCATGTCCTCCACCTCTCCCGTCTGCGGTAAGAGGGTTTTCCCCGCCCGCGGGTCGGAAGATACCTCTACCTCGCCCCCGTACACCGATTCGATGCTCGTCGTCGTCTCCGATACGCACAGCACCGACTCGCACCGCCTCTCCGGTCGCACCGCAGACGCCGTCCGAGAGGCCGACGTCGTCGCCCACGCCGGCGACTTCATGCGCGAGTCGGTCCTCGACGAGTTCGTCGCGGAGTCCGACCGCTTCTTCGGCGTCTTCGGCAACAACGACGACGCCGGAATCCGCGAACGCCTCCCGGAGGCCCGGACGTTCACCTACGGCGGCCTCACGTTCGCGATGACCCACACGCGACGCGGCGGCCCGACGGCGCTATCGCTGTTCGGGCGGGAACGCGGCGCGGACGTGGTTCTGTTCGGACACAGTCACCGCCCGACGTTCGACGCCACGGGCGAGGTGGCGCTTCTCAATCCGGGAAGTCACGCCCAACCGCGGGGCCACCGGGCGGCGCACGCGGAGTTGGAGGCGTTGCCGGACGGCGGCGTCCGCGGCCGCCTCGTCGAAACCGACGGCGACGCGTTCGAGACGTTCACGATACCCCCGACCGGGGAGTGAGAGGCGAACGCTCGGAGAACGGAAAACGTGCCAGGGGGAGGCACGTGCGGCCCGGGGGAGGGCCGCGAAACGGGACAGGGTACAGGCCGCACGGGTCGTCCCGGCGACGCGACGATGGAACGGGGGGTCAGCGGGGGACGGTGTCGCGTCGCGGGCGGACGGTGCGGGCGCGGCGGGGCAGGGGGGTGGGGTCCGCGCCCGCGTCGCCGGTGGGGAACCGGCGTGCCGCCCGACGTCGGGGACGACGGTTCGAATCTGGCGATTCGAACCCGGCGAGACCGAATGGCGTGATCTCGACACGGTTCGGGTACGATGGAGGGCCGAAGCGCCGTGCGCCTGCGATTCAACGTACCGTCCGCGGTACGATATAGGCTCCGTAAAGTGAAACGTCCGTTTTAGCTAACGGTGAGCGGTACGCTGCCGCCCCCGTCCGACGGCCGAAAAGACCGCGGAGCGTCGCTCACCCCCGCATCCACCAGTACGCGCCGACGGCGAGGACGGTCACCACCCCGCCGAGGAGGAACAACTCGCCGGGCGAGAGCGACGCGACGGCCGCGCCGAACGCCGCCGCCGGGTCGCCGGACCCCGCCGCCGCGTCGGTGATCGTCTGGGCCGCCTCGGTCGCCGTCTCCGCGGGCGTCTGCGTCGCCGTCGAGGCGGCGGCCTCCGTCGGTTGCCGCGTCGCCTCCGCCGTCTCCGGAACCGTCCGCGCCGCCTCCGTCGCCGTCTCCGAGGGCGACTCCGTCACCTCCGCGATGTGGAAGCCGTCGTCACCAGAACGCGAAGCGTTCCGGTTGGCGGACGAGGCGTTTCGCGTCTCGGCAACGTCACCAGACATGGTCTGGTGGGCCGACGAGCCCTGTTCGTCGACGTCGCCAGACGGCGTGGGGGTGGTTCCGCTCCGCGCCGTGGTCGCCGCCGCGGCGTCCGTTCCCGTCGTCGCGTTCGTCTCGACGCTCTGCCCGGAGAGGTTCGTCTGCGTGCCTCCGCCGCCTTCCGCACCTCCCGCGCCGCCCGCCGACCCGCCGCCACCGCGTGTCATGCCGATGGAGAAGGCGGGGCCGCCGCGTCGCGCGAGTCGGTCCACGACGACGCTCCCGAGTGCGACGACGCCGAGGCCGCCGAGCAGTTGCGAGAGCGCCGTCTGCAGTCCCGAGGCGTCGTCCTCCTGCCCGGCCACGACGACGAGGGCGCGGTCGGCGGGCGCGTAGACGGTCATCTCGCGCCCCTTCTCGGAGTACGCCGTCCCGGACTCCTCGATGAGGTCGGTGTCGGTCAGCCTCTCGAGGTGGTACTGGGCGTTCTGGATGGACGTGCCGGCCCGGTCGGCCACCTCGGAGGGCGTCGCGGGTTCCTCGTGGAGTTCGGCCAGAATCGACCGCGCGGTGTCCGAGGAGATGGCCGAGAGTAGGTCCTCGACGCCCTCGCTGTCTATCCCCACCACGCGAGGCTCCTTGTCGTCGTCGTCCGGCGGGTCTGGTCGGGAGGGAAGAATACCCGCCATCTGGAACGTTCATCCTCCTCATATGTTATTACTCTTCTCTCTTTCGGTGGCGGCGGCGTCGTCGCCGCGGCGAAACGGCTATACCTCTCCCCCGGAAAGCCCCGGCCATGTTCGCCCGTCCGCTGCAGAGTCTCGTCGATGGGTTCTTCCAGTTCGTCGCGGGGAATCCCGTCCTTGTGGGACTGGTGGTGGTCCTTCTCGCCTTCGTCTTCTTCATGTACCTCTTCGTTCGCCGAACGCTGACCGGACTCCGCGATGGCTTCGACGAGGGATATCGGGGGAAGTAGCCCGCCGCCATGGTGGCAACAGGAGTCCTCCTGACGCTCGTCGTCGCCTCTCTCGCGAGCCTGTTCATGGCGTGGGCCATCGGGGCCGGGTCGTCCGGTTCGACGCCCTTCGCGCCCGCCGTCGGCGCGAACGCCATCTCCATCATGCGCGCCGGGTTCGTCGTCGGCCTGCTCGGGTTCGCAGGCGCGGTGTTGCAGGGTGCGAACGTCACGCAGGCCGTCGGCAACGAACTCGTTCTCGGGTCGGTCCTCACCGCCACCGCCTCGATAGTCGCGCTCGTCACCGCGGCCGCACTCGTCGCCGTCGGCGTCTTCACCGGCTACCCCATCGCGACGGCGTTCACCGTCACCGGGGCCGTCGTCGGCGTCGGACTGGCCAACGGGGGCGCGCCCGCGTGGGAGAAGTACCAAGTCATCGTGAGCCTGTGGGTTTTGACCCCGTTCGTCGGCGGCGGCACCGCCTACGCCACCGCGCGCCTCCTCCGGAGCGAGTCGGTGTCCGAACGGGTCGCCGTCCCCGTTTTGGGGGGCATCGTCGGCTTCCTCGTGGCCAACATCCGATTCGCGCTCCTCGGCCCGGCGGACGCCGGCGGGATGTCGCTCGCGGGGTACGCCGCGAGTTTCCTCCCGACCGTCACCGTCGGCGGAATCGACCTCGGAACCGTCGGCGTCGCCCTGCTCTTCGCTCTGCTCACCGCCGCCGTCGTCTCGCTCGACATGCGCGAACCGGCCGCCGGTCAGCGCCACTTCCTCCTCTTTCTCGGCGGCCTCGTCGCGTTCTCCGCCGGCGGGAGTCAAGTCGGCCTCGCCATCGGACCGCTCGTTCCCCTCCTGGACGCGGTGACGATTCCGCTCGTCGTCGTCCTCGCCGGCGGCGGACTCGGCCTCCTGGCGGGGTCGTGGACCGGCGCGCCGCGGATGATAAAGGCGCTCGCGCAGGACTACTCCTCGCTCGGCCCGCGACGCTCCATCGCGGCGATGATTCCCTCCTTCGCCATCGCCCAGGCCGCCGTCGCCCTCGGCGTCCCCGTCTCCTTCAACGAGATAATCGTCAGCGCCATCATCGGAAGCGGCTACGCCGCCGGGGGAAGCGGCGTCAGCCGGGACAAGATGCTGAAGACGGTTCTCGCGTGGGCCGGGTCGCTCGCCCTCGCGTTCGCCCTCAGTTACGGCGTGTTCCTCGCCGTCAGTTCGGTCCTCTGAAAGAGACGTTCGACGACCCGGCGCTACGGTTCGCTCTCTAACTCCTGCTGTTCGTCCTCCGGCGGCGTCTCCGCTTTGGTGATTCGGGCCTTCATGATGCGGGTGTTGTCCACCTGCTCAATGCGGATGGTGATGTTGTCGTACGCTATCTCCTCGCCCTCCTCGACCAACCGGCCCGCGCGGTTGAAGATGAACCCCGCCAGCGTCTCGAACTCCTCGCCCTCCGGCAGGTCGAGTTCGAGCACCTCGTTGACCTCGTCGATGTTCACCTCGCCGCGGACCAGCGTCGTCCGGTCGTCGAGGAATTCGAAGGGCTCCTCCTCGTCGCCTTCGAGGATGTCGCCGACGATCTCCTCGACCATGTCTTCGAGGGTGATGAGGCCCTCGGTGGTCCCGAACTCGTCGATGACGATGACCATCTGCATCCGTTGGTCCTGAATCTCCGTCAGCAGTTCGTCCACGTTCTTCGACTCGGGGACGTGCAGCGTTGGTTGGACGATGTCCGCGAGTTCGCCGTCGCCCTCGCCGTAGAACTTCTCGCGGACCATGTCGCGGATGTTGACGATGCCGATGATGTTGTCGAGGTTGCCGTCGTAGACGGGGACCCGTTCGTGGTCCGCCTGCACGCACGTCTCGATGGCCTCGTCTATGGTCGCGTCCTTCGAGACGGCGTTCATGTCGAGGCGCGGCGTCATCACCTCCTTGGCGATGGTGGAGTTAAAGCGGAAGATGCGGTCGAGCATCTCGCGTTCCTCCTCCTCGATGACGCCCTCGCGTTCGCCCGTCTCGATGAGGCCCTGTATCTCGTCGCGGGTGATGTACGACGTCTCGATGGACGACCGACCGCCCGTCACCTTGTTTATCGCGCGTGTGAGGTAGTCGAAGAAGACGACCAGCGGTAAGAGGACGTACTCGGAGTACTTCAGGGGGCGGGCGATTCGGAGGGCCCACGATTCGGTGTTCTCGACCGCGTAGGACTTGGGGGCGCTCTCGCCGAACAGCAACACGAGCGTCGTGATGCCGAACGTCGAGAGGAGCACCGCGGTGCCGGGGTCGAAGTAGATGCCAACCAGTGCCGTCGCGATAGAGGACATCGCGATGTTGACGATGTTGTTCCCGACGAGGATGGTGACCAGCAGGCGGTGCGGATTAGACTTGAGACTCTGCACCGTCTTCGCGCCGGGTAGCTCCTCCTCCACCAGCGAGTCGATGCGGTGTTTCGCCAGCGAGAACATCGCTATCTCCGAGGAGGAGAAGAACGCAGAGAGACCGATGAGAAACACGATAGCGACCGCACCGGCGACGGTGACGGTCGTATCGTTGACGGGGACTGACTGCAGCACCGGTTGGAGCACCGATGCTGTAGCCGATGCAATCCCGACGAGAGATCCGGTGTCGGGCGTACTCGCACCGCCCGGAACGATAGCCCCGGCGGCGGTGTGTGTGTATAGCGGCGGCAAACCCATGCAACTACGTTCCATTGTCCGGCCCCGGAATTAAGGCTTACCCTCGGTCTGAGTCCACGAACGTACGATTTTGGCGGGTACCGCCGCTCGCAGCGTAGGTTCCCGCGAGCGAAGGTCTTAGGGACGCGTCGTCCGTACACGCGACCATGGCAGGCGACAACCCGGCGATAACGCTGTATCGCCTGCAGGCGTGCCCCTACTGCGAGCGGGTAGTTCGGGTCCTGCAGGAACTCGACCTTCCGTATGAGTCCCGGTTCGTCGAACCGATGCACTCCGACCGGAACGCGGTCAAGCGCATCTCGGGCAAGCGGACCGTCCCGGCGATAATCGACGAGAACACCGGCGTCACGATGTCCGAGTCGGCGAACATCGTGGAGTACCTCCAGAAGACGTACGGCGACGGGGGTGCGGCCTGATGCCCGACTTCGAGGTGGTCGAACTCCCCGACCCGGACGCGCCGGACGTCGGCGAGGAAGCGCCGAATTTCACGCGCCCGTTGGTGAACGACGAGTACTGGCAGGACGCGTCGCTGTCGGAACTCACCGCGGAGGGACCGGTCCTCCTCGTGTTCCACCCCGCCGACGGCGCGTTCCCCTCGACGTACGTCTGGAACGAGATTCGCGACAGGGGGTTCCCCGAGGAGCTGACCACCGTCGGCGTCTCCATCTCCTCGCCGTACGAGCACAAGACGTTCTTGGAGCAACGCGGCGTGGACGCGCGCCTCTTCTCGGATCCGAACGCCGGCGTCGCCGCCGACTGGGGCATCGAGAACGAGTTAGACGGCATGGCCGGCGTGACGGAACACCGCCCCTCGGCGTTCGTCGTGGACGAGGACCGAACGGTGCAGTACAAGTGGGTCGCCGCGGAGTGGCCGGACTTCCCCGACTACGACGAACTCGAAGACGCGGTCTCCGAGCACGCCTGACCGCTTCGGCACGCTTTTTCTCGTTCGTCGCCTCGTCCCCGACGACTATGCCGCCCACCGACGACACCACGGCTACCGACGAGGAGCTCGACGCCGCCGCCGCCGCCGTCGAAGACGGGGAACTCGTCGTCTACCCGACGGAGACGGTGTACGGCCTCGGCGCGGACGCGACGAACGCCGCGGCGGTCGAACGCGCCTTCGAGGCGAAGGACCGCCCCCGGGAGAAACCGCTCTCGATGGCCGTTCCGGACGTTGACGCGGCGCTCAGATACGTCTCGGTGACGCCGTTCGAGGAGCGATTCATGCGCGAGTTCCTCCCCGGCCCGGTCACCGTCGTCGTCGAACGCGGCGACGAACTGCCGGACGAACTCACGGCGGGCGGCGACCGGGTGGGCGTCCGCGTCCCGGACCACGCCGTCGCCCTCGAACTCCTCCGCCGCGCCGCGCCGACGCCGGTGACTGCGACGAGTGCGAACGTGAGCGGGGAACCGAGCGTCACCCACCCCGACCGGTTGGACGAGGAACTCCGGTCGGCCGTCGGGGCCGTCGTGGATATCGGTGAACTGCGTCCACCGAACCGCGAGACGCAGTCTCGCGATATCGGCGAACTCGCCGCCGACGAAAACGAGGACGAACGACTCCCGAGCACGGTCGTAGACCCCGGGCGCGGCGTCGTCCACCGGCGCGGCGCGATGGCCGACGAGGTGGAGTCGTGGTTGGCCGCCCACGAGGACGAACGGGAGTAACGAGACGGTTCACAACCCCAGCATCGTCTTCAGCGACCGGGTTTTCGTGCCGCACCGCGTTCGGTACGCGCACTCGCGGCACTTCTCTCTGTTCTCCACCCGCGAGGGGACGCCTTCCGTCGAACGGACGGTCCACAGCGTCCGGCGGTACGCGCCCTTGTTCCGGGTCGTCAGCCGAACCGTCCGCACGATGCCGTGGGCGGGGTACTCCACGAGTGCGCGGGGTATCTCTCGCTCTCGCTCCCACGCCAACGCCTTCGCCGCCGCCACCGCGCGCACGCGTTGGGGCTTCCAGACGCCGTTCTCCGGCGGCGTCCCCGGCGAGACGACTGTCGGTATCGGCGGGCCGTCCCCGACTTCGAGGAGTTTGTGCGCGACGCCGTGACAGTCCCGTCCGGAGAGGAAGGCGTCCCGCGTCGTCGGGTCGGCGAGTTCAGCCCAGTCGTCGCGGGCGGCCAGCGAATCCAGACGCTCGCGGTACGAGGCGGGCGAGACGTCGATGGGGAGGGAGGCGAGTTCGTCCGCGGACGCGTCGCCGAGTTCGCGGTATCGGAACGCGAGTTCGCGGACCGACTCCACCTCCGCGGGCGGTTCGTGGTCGTCGTACTTCTCGGCGTAGTACAACTGCCGCGGACAGTACGCCGCGCGGGCGAGGTGAGAGAACGGAATCGACTCGGGTGGCACGCGGGGTGTGGTCCCGCGATGGGTTATGAACGTACGGCCGTCACTTCTCGCCCCGGAGGAACGGTTGCCCGGACCGAATCGACCGGTCTTCGACGGCGAACCCGAACGCCTCCAGTCGGTCCCGAACGTCGGCCACCGACGACCCGGCCATCCGGAGGTGTTCGGGGTGCACCTCGCAGTAGACGAGGCGGCACGACGGGCGAGAAAGCGTCTCCGCCAGTCCGTCGAGAACCTTGTGTTCCGCCCCCTCCACGTCGATCTTCACCACCGTCGGCTCCGGCAGTCCCTCCGACTCGACGAGTTCGTCGCCGCGGCGTTTTCGCACCTCCACCCGCCCGTATCCGGATTTTCCGGGCGTGCCGACGAGACTGTGTCCCGCTGACCCCACCTTGTCCAACGCAAGTGCCAACTCGGCCGTCCCCTCCTCGGCGGCGAGTGCGTACCGGTACTGCGAGACGTTCGCGCCGTTGTGAGCGACGTTCTGCGCCAACCGGTCGGCGTTCTCCGGGTGGGGTTCGAAGGCGAAGACGGGCGGTTCGACCGCGTCGGCGGCCAGACACGAGTACAGTCCCACGTTCGCGCCGACGTCGTAGAACACGTCGTCCGGGCGGAGTTCGCCCAAGAGCGCTTCGAGCACCGGCCGTTCTTCGAGCGTATCGAGGTCGGAGAACTCGTTTCTCGTCGGGATGCGAAACTCCGCGGCGGCGTCGCCGACTTCGACGGCGTACGTCTCGCCGTGGAGGCGGTACTCCACGCCCTTGGCGAGTCCGTACCCCCGCGCCGCCAAGGGACGGACGCCGAGCGCGGTCGCCAGCCGCGCAAACGTATCAATCATGGACTATCTCTCTAGTGCCGCTCTATTAATGGATTTTGGCCGTTTTGGGTCCTCTATGTACGTGTGGGTCGGACATTGTTTCAGTATATAGATAAAATTTGCCGATGTTCGGAGAATCGGAAGACTCCCGAGAGGCCGCGGTATGTCCTCTCGTCCCCGTTTTTACGTCGGGAAGAGGGAGAACCGCCCGGATTTGAACCTCACTCGCTCACTCCGGAAGAACTCCGTTCTTCCGTGCTCTCGTTCGCCTCCGGCTCACGAGAACTCCGTTCGCTCGCTGGCTCAAACCGGCCGCTGTTCATTTCTGGCTCCTCACGTGCGTTCGTCGCACAGAAAATGCGACCGCCCGGATTTGAACTTCGGTCGTTCCGCTTCGCTCCACTCCCTAGTTCAAATCCGTGGTAACCCCACGTACCGCGGACTCGCGGGCCTCGCACACGCTACGCGGTGCTCGGTGGTGAGTTCGCGTAGAAGTGTCGCTCTGCGTCTTGCCGATCATGTAGGCCACATCGTAGACGAGATAACGGTGGTGCTTCGAGCGTGAGTTCACTCGTCGTGTCTAGCAGGTGAAATTATGCCACGGGCTAGCAAAGCCCAACAGCATGGGAGAGGATCCATTAGACTGCCCAGCCTGTGGCAACGGACTCGCTGGAGAATACGACTCCTCCGAGACGTCTGTCGAAGCCAGTTCAGATGATGAAGAGTTCGTCGCCCGAGTCAAACTCAACTGCCCGAGTTGCGGAGAACCGCTTACTGTGATTGCCATAGGGAAACGACAGGATCTCTGTCACAACCTCGGAAGATAGATTTGATACGTGTCTTACTCTCCTATATTCCCATCTTTGCATCAAAATTTAAGTACATCATTATTGAATATCACTCTGGCAGAATATCACCGAGAGAAGCACCAACACTCATGACGATACCGATCAGCAACGTCTGACTCCCCGCGACCATCGGCTCACTCCACGACACCCGACCCCAGATCGTCATCAGGCCGATAGCCGACGCTCCAGCGATACTGATAATGGCAACTGGCCGTAACGGCATGACTCCCAAAAGCCGGTCTTCGCCAACCCGTTCGAATTCACCGGCGTGCAACACACCGAAAACGAGAGCCATTCCCAGGAGGGCCGTCAGGCAGAGAAACGACGGACGACCCGCAATGAACCGTCCAATTTCGAGTGCGCCATCCTCGACTATCATCGGCATCCCAAAGACGAAACTCCCGACCAGCGCTTCCCCGGCATCACGGGGGCCGAATTGGCCTTGGAATCGACCGATCACGCCGTGGGGGCGAACGTGTCGCGCGGTTCGCATCGTTTCCCGCACTTGTTCTAACTCTTCCTCTCTATCGACGATCGCCTCGAGCTCCGCCAATTTTGTCAACACGTCATCGATATTCACTTTGCTATCGGTTTGCAGTTCGTCGGAACGCGCCATTAGCACGTACTGACTGCACCCTGACTTATGATTCCCAGTCGTCGTGGATGTCGACGACTACCGTATGGACGGGGAGAATCACGCAGGGGATTATGAAAACGAGACGAGAGAGCTCCGAGACTATTTCGCGTTGGCCCCCTCCTCACTTTCTCTCACAGGTATGCCTGATCTTACTCGCAGACCTAGTCCTTCTGTAGTAGGACATCGGAGTGACTTACTAAGTAGCCGTCTAAGTCGTCGGAACGAGTGATGAGTGACCAGGACCGGGAACGGATTTTCGACGGTAGCGTTCACGACGTTCTTGAACGGTTGTTCCGAAGCGGTCGGATGAACGCAATCGTCGCGTGGTTGTTGATCAGCGTTCTCTTGATGGTTTTCGTCGAGAGCCTCCTTGATTCCGACCTCCAGTGGATAGTGTTCGTCGCGGTAGCAGGCGTCATTGTTCTCCTGCCACCGGGCGTCTACCGTGACTGGCGCGTAATGCTTCCCTGGGAATTACTGCTACTCGCGTTGTTACCGATTCTCGTCCGCGGATTATTTGGCGGAACCGTCGGCATTTTCGCCTCGTATCTCGCTCTGGCGGCACTGGCGTTGCTCGTCACTGTTGAGCTACACATGTTCACCGCACTCAAGCTCACTCACTGGTTCGCCATCGTCTTAGTCGTGTTGACCACGATGGCGTGGGCCGCAGCCTGGGGAATCCTCCGATGGCACCTCGACCGCCTGTTCGAGACCACCTACCTCTCGACGAACGAAGTACTCATGGTCGAATTTCTCTGGGTAACACTTGCTGGGTTGACGGCCGGCGTTCTGTTCGACGTGTACTTTAGCCGTCGAGATCGCCAGCTCTGGCAGGCGATTCAGCAGGTGGTGCGACGATGAGTCTCCTACCGCGCCCCTCGACTCGGAACCAGATTCGCCTGACCCGGGGGATGCAGCTTGTGTTGGCTGGTATCGTTGCGTATGGAGTGGTTGCAGGCCAACCCAAGGCGATCGTCAACGGAGGGGTTGCGTTGCTCATGACGTTCCTTCCGGCTATCTTCGAGCGCAACTATCGGTTCCCGCTCGATCCGTGGCTAGGACTGTGGGTCACGACCGCCGTATTTCTCCATACGCTCGGGTCAGCCGGGCTGTACGGTCAGATCGACTGGTGGGACCACCTCACCCACTCGATGTCGGCCTCCCTGGTTGCAGCGGTCGGATACACCGCCGCCCGGGCCATCGACATCCATGACGAGAAGATCATCATCCCCCGGAAGTTCCTTTTCGTCTATATTTTCGTGGTTGTGCTCTCGTTTGGAGTCATCTGGGAGCTGTTCGAGTTCGGCCTCGATATCGTCGCCGATGAAACCGGACTGACGATGCCGTTGGCTCAGCACGGTCTCGCCGATACGATCGCGGATTTGACCTTCAACTCGGTTGGAGCACTGATTGTGGCGATATTCGGACACGTACACCTCACTAACGTCGCTTCAACCCTTCGAAGCCAATTGTGGTTGAATGAGTGAATCTTAATCGCATTCATTCATCCAAATGAGATGTCGAGATAAAGGGTACTGTCTAATTAAGTCAGCTTGAGGAGTGAGCAAGTCCGTGAGTTAATCGACCAAGATGCTCGCAGACCTGCTCAGTGAGCCGTTTACGCCGGATTTAGAAGAATATTGGAGAGAGTGAGCGGACGGCGACGCCCGTCAGGACGTTCGCATATAACAGAAAGAGGGTCAGACGAGTGTTGCCACTCACGAGTCACTGCGTTACCAGGTGATTTTCTTCCCCACGCTCCCGCCCACGTTTGCCGTTCCGTCGAGGTTCTTCACCACGTAGCTGAGGCAGGTGAACACTGCCGGGTCTCGACCGGCGTTACACCACGCGTCGAAGCCTTCCTGAAGGACGTCTTCGAGCGTCGGAACCTTCGACGAGGCGAGTGTCGACATGACCGTGTCGAAGCGAATCTTCCCGCCGTCCTCGTCTATCTCCTCGAACGATGCGCCGTACTTGTTCATCCACCGCTGGATAGCCGAGTCCGCGGCAGACCGCGTCTCGACGTTCGCGAGACGGGCAACCGCGTTCACCCCCTCCTCCACGAACGACTCGACGCGTTCGACGATAGCGGTGATCTCTTGGCGGACCTTCTCCGAGGAGAACCGAACCAAGCCATTGTCGTTCACCACCACTTCCCCGCGGAGGACGTTGATGAGCGTCTCTTCGACTTCGCGCAGGAGTTGGTCACGGTCACGCCACTTCACCGCCGACCCGCCCGAGCGGTACTCCCCGGCGATTCCTTCGGTCGTGTTGAGCGACTTGTGAAACGCGACGGCGAACTTCGGTGACGAGAGGGGGTCGTCTCGACTCTCCTTCGAACGGACGTACTTCGGATGGTAGCACTTCAACCGCTTTCCGAGCGAGTGGTTCTCTACGAGCTTACTCGACGCGAGCGGGTCGAGGGCAAATGCGTGCCGTTTCCCGACGATGTCGGTGTTGTCGCCCTTGTACACCCACTGCGCGTCTTTCTCCTCTGAGAGGAGGTGCATGATTTTGTAGAACACGCCGGTCGACCGAGTGAGCTTCTTCGCATACTCACGGACGAGCCGGACGTACAGTTCGGTGGTGGCAATGTTCGAGTCTCCGAGCGGCCGGTTGAAGTATCGTCGAGAGAAGTCGGTGCGGGCTTCCTCGGCGAACGCCTGGAGGGTGTGCTGAAGGATGAACAGGTACTCGTCGTAGGTCAGGTTCGACCCCTGAACGTGAATCTGAACGCCTTCGCCACCGCACCACGGGCGTTTCATCTCCTCGCCGTCGGGTTTCTTCTGGCCATCCCACCGCGGCGAAAAGACGAAGTCGGCCTTCTGTTCGCCTGGTCCCTCGGCGTGAATCTTGAACTCGTAGGCGCGCTCAGACTGAATTGGGTCGGAGTCGCGCGGGGCGATACCTGTCTCGGCATTATAGTTCATCCGTGCGACCCACACCTCGTCTCCGATCTCGTAGGTGAGCTTCCGGTAACCATCGAACTCGCGAATACAGAGGTTCGACAGCGCCCAGTACGGCGAGAGGCCATTATCGGTGAACCATAGGAACATGTCCACCTCGTGGAAATGCGGCGCGACGTGGCTCATGCCGCTATCACCGCCAGATTCCCGAGAGCGACCACCGCACCGACGGCGCCGAGCAGATAACCGTATATCGAGACGCACCGCTCGTCGACGAACCGAGCGGCGACGATGAGACCGATGGCCGCGAGGACCGCGACGGCGACCTTCAGGACGCCGATTGCGATTCCGACCGCGGTGGTGAGCGCGTCGAGGCCGTGACCTATGACCACGGCCAGACCGGGACGGTTCAACGCCCGCCACCCCGGACTGCGCGACGAACGTCTTTGTCAGTTGCGTCGAACGCGGGATGACGAATGACCGTCCCGTTGGCGATGTCGTAGAGTGCCGAGGCGCGAACGAACTCGGCCCTCACTCCGACCACCTCGCAGGTTCGTCGCCGTGACGACCGGGGGTATTCTGCGGGTCGGGCGTCGGAACGTCACGTCCGGCCGCAGAACCTTGTTGGAGACGAACGAGAGTATCGCACTCGCGGCACCGATGAACAACACCGTCTACGTCACCGTAGACGCGGCGGAAGTTGCGGGTGACGTGGGACCCGCAGTACTCGCACTCCCGAAGCTGCGCCTCGGTAGAGAGGAGCATCACGCGGACCACCTCGAAGCCCCGAAAATACCGGCAAGAGCCGCTGGTTCTGCCTTAATGGGTATGGGACCGCCCGGATTTGAACCGGGGTCACGGGCACCCAAGGCCCGAAGTATACCAGGCTAACCCACGGTCCCTCGTACAGTCCTCGGTCCGTCCCGGTGTAAAACGTTTCGTTCGGTCGAATCGGACGAGAGACGCTATCACAGCCCCCAGAATGCGGCGATACCGACCGTCGTGACGGCTGCGAAGAGGAGTTGCAACGGCCCGCCGACGCGGAGGTAGTCGGTGAACCGGTAGCCGCCGGGGCCGTAGACGAAGAGGTTCGTCTGGTAGCCGACGGGCGTCATGAATGCCGTCGAGGCGGCGAACGTCACCGCGAGGATAAAGGAGAACGCGTTCGACTCGAGCGTCTGCGCCGCCTCGACGGCGACGGGTATCATGAGGACGACGCTGGCGTTGTTCGAGATGAGGTTCGTCAGCAGGGCGGTGACGAGGTAGAACACCGCGAGGACGCCTATCATCGGAAGCACGTCGCCCGTCCGGACGACGAACTCGGCGAGAAGCGCCGCCGCGCCCGACGTCTCCATGGCGATGCCGAGGGGGATGACCCCCGCCAAGAGGAAGACGATGTCCCACTGGACGGCGTCGTACAGTTCCGTGGGGCGCAGACACCGCGTCGCTATCATCGCGAGTGCGCCGGCGAGTGCGGAGACGACGATGGGGAGGATATCGAGGGCGGCGACGGCGACGACGGCGGCGACGATGCCAACCGCGACGGGTATCTTCTCCTCGCGGTAGTCGCTGCGCTCTATCTCCTGGGCGACGATGAAGTTCCGATTCACGTCGAGGCGTTCGATGCTGTTCGTCGTCGCCTGCACGAGGAGGGTGTCGCCGACGCGAAGCGGGATGTTGTCCATCCGCCGCCGGATAATCTCGCCACCCCGCCGGAGGGCGAGGACGGTGGCGTCGTACTGCTGGCGGAACCCCGCGGAGACGAGCGATTCGCCGACGAGGAACGACCCCGGCGCGACGACGATTTCGACGAGGTTCTGGCCCGACTCGGCCGCTTCGAGTTCCTCCTCGTCTACGGTCACGTTGGGGACGAGGTCCAACCCCTCGACGTCGAGCAGTTCGATGAGCGTGTCGCGGTCGGTCCGGAGGGCGAACACGTCGCCCGCCTGTATCTCCTTCGGGCCGAGGGGTTCGAGGAACACCTCGCCCTCGCGGATGAGTTGGATGAGATCGACGTCGAAATCCGTCTCGACCAGCGCGCGCTGGACCTGTTGGCCGACCAGCGGCGAGTCCTCGCGGACGACGACTTCGGTGAGGTACTCCGCCATCTCGAACTCCTCGGTCAGGTCCGCCCGGGGTTCGATCCGCTCGGGTGTGAGCCACTGCCCCACCGTCAGCAGGTACGCCGCGCCGACGACGGAGACGAGTGCGCCGAGGGCGGTGAACTCGAACATCGAGAACGTCCGCCCGATGAGGCGACCCGACAGTTCCGACGCGAGGATGTTCGTCGAGGTGCCGATGAGCGTGAGCATCCCGCCGAACATCGAGGCGTACGAGAGCGGAAGCAGCAGTTTCGACGGCGACGTGCCGCCGCGTTCCGCGAGGTCGGTCACCATCGGCATGAGGATGGCGACGGCGGCGGTGTTGTTGATGAATCCGGATATCGGCCCGACGATGCCGATGGTCGCGCCCAACTGCCGAAGGAGGCTATCCTCGGTGAACGGGGATATCTTCGCGCTGATCAACTGGATGACGCCCGTCCGCTGGACGCCGTCGCTCAGGACGAACATGGCGAGGACGGTCAGCGTCGCGGTGCTCGAAAACCCCGAGAGCGCGTCCGCCGGATAGTCCTCGAAGAAGACGATCGGTTCCGCGAGGACGCTGCCGACCAGCAACTGCGAGAACGGCTGTGCGAGCATGAGCGCCATCATCACGCCGATGGCGGTGATGTCCACGGGGACCGGTTCCGTCACGAACAACGCGAGAGCGGCGACGATGACGGCGAAGACGACCAGGACGCCCGGAGATATCGATACCACGCGGGGAGCGACGCACCGTCGGCTGAAAAATCATCGGAAGTCGGAGCCTCCCGCCGGGCAGTCGTCGGCGCTTACCGCTCCTCGTCGGCCAGTTCCATGTCCGCGACGATGTCGTACGGTTCGACGCCGTTGCGGACGTTGTCGAGGATGCGGAAGGCGTCCGTCGGCGAGAGGAAGTGCCGGGACACCGCCCGACCCAACGGCGTCGGTTCGAAGCCGTCGATGAAGTCCCACTCGAGCAGTTTGCCGACGGCGTGTTTCGTCGGCACGTCGCCGAGCATCCGGTCGTTGAGGCGCTTTGCTCGCTTCCCGGCGACGATGATGTTCGCCAGCGTCTCCTCGGCGGCGGCGGACTCGTCGTAGACGGTCATCACGTCCTCCATCTCGCCTTTGAGCAGCTTGAACGCCACCTCGTCTTCGGTCATCTCCATCGTGTTGTGGTAGACGCAGTCGGGTTCGACGAGGACGTACACCTTCCCCTTGTCGTGGTAGTCAGGTCGTCCCGCCCGTCCGAGCATCTGCTCGAACTCCTGCACCGAGAGCCACTCGATGCCCATCGCCAGCGAGTCGAACACCACCTGCGAGGCGGGGAAGTCCACCCCGGCGGCGAGTGCCGCCGTCGTGACGACGGCCGCCAAGTCCTGATTGCCGAACTGGCGTTCGACGCGCTTGCGTTGGCCGTAGTCGAGGCCGGCGTGGTACGGCGCGGAGGAGTACTGCAGCTTTCTGGAGATCTCGTGGCACCGCCGCCGGGAGTTGGTGAAGATGATGGTCTGGCCGCGGTAGCCCTTCGAGGACTTCGTGTCGAACTCCCGCGTGACGAGTTTGTCTGCTATCTCGGGTTTCTCCCTGCCGTCGGCGAACGTGACGTGTCGCTCTATCGGCACCGGACGCTCCTCGAACTCGATGAGCGTCGCTTCGAGGCTCTGGGCCAACACCTCCGGGTTGCCGACCGTCGCGGAGAGGTACACCCACTGCGCGCCGCCGTAGTTCTCGCGGCGTTTCGCGCGGTTCTCGCAGTAGTACTTGAGTCGGGATATCATCCCGTCGAGGCGGTGGCCGCGTTCGCCCTCCTTCAGCGTGTGCACCTCGTCGATGACGACGGTGCCGATGTCGCCGAGGTCCTTGCCCGTCCGGAGGGCGTGGTCGATGCCCTCGTAGGTGCCGACGATGACGTCCGCGCCGGGGTCGAAGCGGTTGCCGTCGTCGTTGATGCGCGAGGCCCCGACGCGGATGGTCACGTCCACGAGGTCGCCGTAGCGGTCCTCGAAGTCCTCGTGCTTCTGGTTCGCGAGGGCGACGAGGGGGACGAGAAAGAGCAGTTTCCCCTCGCCCTTCAGCGCCCGGTCTATCCCCGCGAGTTCGCCGACGAGCGTCTTCCCCGTCGCCGTCGCACTCACGACGAGTTGGTCGCGGCCCTCGAACAGGCCGTTGTCGACGGAGAGCGACTGCACCGGGAGCAAGGTGTCGAAGCGGTCCTCGGTGAGGCCCTGGAGTTTCGGGTGGAGGTCGAGGCTCGACGTCGGAACGAGGTCGATGTCGTCCGTCGTCGCACTCACCGTGTCGAAGCGCGTCAGGTCGGGGTCCAATCCGCCCTTCAGCAGGTTCTCGATGCGGTCTAAGTCCTTCGTCTCCAAGAGGAGGTCTTCGAGGCGGTCCTGCGCCGCGCCGGTGAGCGACCCCGCCCCGGAGAAGTCGAGTTCGCGTTCGAGTTCGCGCTTCGCGCAGTCCGGGCAGATGTGGTCGCGGTCTGCCTTGATGGCCGTCTCCTCGGTGATGGGCGAGTAGCGACCGCTCGACGCGCAGTATCGGCACGTCCTGACCGCCACCGCCTCCAACTGGTAGCCGTCGAGCATCTCCTTCAACTCCTCGCGGGCGCTCGGCGCCGTCTGCTGGGAGATGCGGATACGCGACGCTCGACGGGCGAGTTCGACGAACTGGCTCGGGTCCCGCGGTTCGTCGCTGGACCCGCGCTTGACGCGGAACTTCGCGGGCCGGGGACCGGCGTTCGTCTCCTTCAGTTCGAGCACGGCGCGGAACACGCGCTCTCCGTCGCGTTCGACGACGACGAGGTAGTTCTCGCCCGTCTGGTGGAGAAACAGCGTGTCGACGCGTCCGACCTGTTGAGACACGATTCGTGGTACGCGGACGGGGTATTTCAGCGATTCGTCTATCCGTCGTCGCGTGCTACCGTTCGCCAACCTCCGGGCGACCCCACCGGGCGGCGAACCCGCTCACTCCTCGACGAGTTCGATGCTGTCGTCGCCGTTCGGCACCGCACAGAGGAACGACCCCTCCTCCGCCGCGTCGTTTCGGTACCAGTGCACCGCGCCCGCCGGAACGAGGAGGGAGTCGCCCGCCGTCACTTCGTACTCCTCGCCCTCGATGCCGACGGTGTACCGCCCGGAGAGGACGTACTGCTCGTGTTCCACCTCGTTCGTATGCTTCGGGACGGACGCGCCCGGTTCGAGGACGAATCGGCGCACGGCGAAGTTCGGCGCGCCGTCGGAGGCGTCCAGCAAGACGCCCTTCGACATCCCCTCGGCGGCGTCCACCTCGTCGTACGTCACCTCGGAAGCTCGCTTCACGACCGGTTCGGCGTCCGACGCGCCGTCGGCGTCGGACGCGGAGTCTGCGTCGCTCATACGTCGCCGTTCGCACACCGGCGGCCTAAGCGTTGCCACCATCGAAACTCACGCCCGACACGACCTGTTGCGCGATTGGACTTAAGAGGCGTCCGCGACTACATCAGGGTATGCGTGGAATTCGGATCGGGAGCGTGTTCGGCATCCCCATCAAGCTCGACGTTACGTTCCTCCTCGTCCTCCCGCTTTTCGCGTGGCTCATCGGGTCGGACGTGGAACAACTCGTCGGGGCGATAAACGGGGTGTTCGGGGCTGGTATCGACGCCGCCGGACTCACCGCCGGGACGACGCCGTGGGTTCTCGGCACGGCGGCGGCGTTGGGGCTGTTCGCCTGCGTCCTCCTCCACGAGTTCGGCCACTCGCTGGTCGCCATGCACTACGGCTACGAGATCGACTCCATCACGCTCTGGTTGTTCGGCGGCGTCGCCAGCTTCGCGGAGATGCCCGAGGACTGGCGGCAGGAGCTCGCCATCGCCGTCGCCGGTCCCATCGTGAGCGTCCTTCTCGGCGTCGTCTCGTACGTCGCCTTCCGCGGCGTCCCGAACACGATTCCGTCGGTTCAGTTCGTCCTCGGCTACCTCGCGCTGACGAACGTCCTGCTTGCGGCGTTCAACATGCTCCCGGGCTTTCCGATGGACGGCGGGCGCGTCCTCCGCGCCCTCCTCGCCCGGACGCGCCCGCACGCGAGAGCCACGCAGATCGCCGCGGAAGTCGGCAAGGTGTTCGCGTTCGTCCTCGGCATCGTCGGCCTGTTCGCGAACCTGTTTCTGGTGGCGCTCGCCTTCTTCATCTACATCGGCGCCTCGTCGGAGGCCCAACAGACCGTGATGAAGGCGGCGTTCCAGGACGTGACCGTCCGAGACATCATGACGCCCCGCGAACGACTCGACACCATCGACGAACGCGCCAGCGTCGCCGAACTGATGGACCGGATGTTCACGGAACGGCACACGGGCTACCCGGTGATGCGCAACGGCCGCCTCGTTGGGATGGTGACGCTCAACGACGCGCGCACGGTGAACGAAGTCGAACGCGACGCCTACCGCGTCGAGGACGTGATGTCGAGGGAACTCCAGACTATCACCCCCGACGCGGACGCGATGGACGCCATCGGGACCATGCAGGAACGAGACGTCGGCCGCCTCCCCGTCGTGGACGGGGAGGGGGAACTCGTCGGCCTCATCTCCCGGTCCGACCTCGTCACCGCGTTCAACATCATCCAATCGCGGGGGTCGCTCCCGAGCATCCGGTCGCGCGACCCGACCGACGTGGTCGAAGCGCGCTGAATCGTCGCTCCGCCCGACCTACCCCGTCTCCGCCGCATCCTCGAATATCTCGATTCCGGCGTTCGCAATCAGCCACGACGCCGCCTCGTCGAGGGTCTCCTCGTCGTTCGCGGTGAGTTTGATGCGCGTTCGGTGTCCGTCCCTGCGCGGATAACACCCGACGCGGACGCCGAACCGGCCGCCCACCGTCGCGAGGGGTTCCGCGGCCGCACCCTCCGGTTCCGGCGTGTACAGCGTCCGCGTCGCCACGTCGCCGCCGAACTCGTCCGCGACGTTCCCGAACACGGCCCGCATCTCCTCGGGGATGCCCGGGAGGACGTACACGTTCTCCGCGACGCACCCCGGCGCGAGGCCCTCGGGGTTCGGTATCGGCGTCGCGCCCGCCGGCATCGACGCGTACCACTCGGGCTTCAACTCGAAGTCGATGTCCGGTCGTCGCTCGAGGATGCTCGCTATCGTCGCTTCGACGTCCGCCTCCGCCACGGGGTCTACCGCGAGTTCGCGGTCCAACCCGGCGGCGACGCTCTCCATCGTCACGTCGTCCACCGTGCCGCCGAGTCCGCCGGTGACGAGGACGGCGTCGAACGCCGCCGACCACTCCTGAACCGTCTCCGCGATGACGGACTCCTCGTCGGGGACGACGAGGATGCGGACCACCTCCGCGCCTCGACTCGACAGTTCCCGGGCTAACCACGTCGCGTTCGTGTTCTCGATGTCCCCCGCGAGGAGTTCGTTACCCACGGTGAGAACCGCAACGTCCATGGTGTCGGCTGGACCCGCGGACGGTTAACTCCGTCTCCGCGAGTCCGCTCCCGCCGCGTTCAAAATAGGACTCGTACCTGATATGTAATCTCGTTATCGTGCTATAGATGGGATATTACGGCCGATCCGGCCGTCTCCGTCGCCGTCGCGTTTATCTACATTCGGACACAAGGACTGGTATGGACGACACCTCGACGCGAGACTTCCGCTCCGAGTTCGACATCGACTTCGAGGGTGAACTGCCGCCGACGGTGGACGAGTCCGCGATCCGCCGGATGCGGACGGTCGCCCGCATCTTCGACGACTCCATCCCCGTTCCGGGCACCGACTTCCGCATCGGTATCGACCCCGTCCTCGGCGTACTCCCCGTCGCCGGCGACGTGGTCAGCGCGGGGTTCTCGCTGTACATCGTCCTCGAATCCGCCCGCTTGGGCGTCTCCTTCACGACGCTCCTGAAGATGCTCGCCACCATCACCATCGACGCCGTGGGCGGGTCGGTCCCCATCCTCGGGAGCATCTTCGACTCCGTCTGGAAGGCGAACACGTGGAACCTCAAGATGGCCTTAGAGGACCTCGCGGAACCGCCGGGCGGAAAGGGCGACGAGGACGCCGACGCGATAGAGATCGAGATAGACTGAGGCGGGTCGCTGTCGGTGGTGCGGTTCTTTTCTCGTGGTCCGGGTGTGAAAGTCGAACTCGCGTCTCGGCCTCCACGAGACTGAAGGTAGTCCACTAGACCGACTCACCGCCACTGCAGTTTCTCAATTGTCGGGCTTCTGGGCTTGGGCAAGATGCGGCTAACGCCGTGAATTCCTGCAGCTAAGACCTCGCAGGGAGTCGAAGTACCGCACGAACGAGATTCTACCTCTTGGGGGTTGTCGTGAACTACCTGGTCTGTTCTTGACCGCTAGTCGTTGCATAAACGCCGAAAAAGTCAAATAGAATAACTAACGAACTTTGATGTATGTCACAAGAACTCTGGTTTATCCTGTTCTTCCTGCTCGTGACCGTCCCAGCGTTTCTCGGTGCTGTCGCGCTTCTCGATGGAACCACCGGCGAATGGGACGGCAATTCACTGGAAGAACCCAACGACTGAGCAGGACGACGTACAGATGAGATGTACTTGATTGAATCTCCTTGTCACGGGAGTCAGAATACGAAGCATCGGTCAGATTGTCAACCAAGCCCCGTCTTCAATTCCTGTCTGTGAATCGAAGAACGATTGGAGTCTCTCCAGACCGAAGGCTTCTGTTAGTGGTGTCCTCTTGCTAAGCAGAGGCTCGAAAACCGGGACACAGCGAAGGAATGGGAGGTCGGGTGCGAGAGTTGAACCTCGGTCGCTCCCTGATTCAATTCTCTCGTAAGACTTCTGCGTCGCGTACGTCGTCTACTCGCGTCGCTCCCGACGGAGCGAACGCTCGTAAGGAGTAGCGCTCGGAGAGAAGGTCCGGGTGCGAGAATTGAACCCCGGTCGCTCCTTTCAGTCGCTCCCCGGTTCAATTCTCTTCGTAACACCGTTCTCCGACGACCGAGGATGTCCCTCGCGATGCTCGCTGACGCGAGCAATCGCTCGATGGGTGGTCGTCGGAAGAAGGTCCGGGTGCGAGAATTGAACCCGCGTCTCAGCCTCCACAAGGCTGAAGGATAGTCCACTACCCTAACCCGGACACGCACCTACGGATAGCCCGGTGCGATTCAAATACGTTACGACTCCGCGTCGGCGTGTTTGCCGGTCGCACACTCGGTTTAGACGGAAGCGGGCCGCCTCCGCTCCGGTTCGTTCGTCTCTCCCCGAACGGAACTGCGACGTCGCGACCGAGAGAAGCCCTACGTCCCTTCTCCGATCCACTGTTCGACGCGCGACGTCGTCACGTCCTCCGCGCTGACGGTGAGAACGACGTTCTCTGCGGCGTTGCGAACCTCGTCCGCCGTCGAACCGGAGACGTACTTCCGAAGTAACCCCTTCTGTGCGGTGCCGAGAACGGTGAGGTCGTAGTACTGGGACTGCTCGACGATCGCTTCGGCGGGGTCGGACGCCTCGAACACCCACTCGTCGTAGTTCTCGAACGTCCCGAGGCGGTCCGCGCAGTACGCCAGGAGCGTCTCTACGTCGTCGGAGGGGGATTCGGCGTCCTCGACGACGTAGAAGATGTCGAGCCACGAGTCGGTCGCCGCCGCCAGCGCCCTCGATACGTCGACGACCGCGTCCACGTGCGGGCCCGCGGCGACCGGAACGAGCAACGACGAAACGGAGTCGATTCCCTTGACGGTCTCGACCGTGACGACGGTGCAGTCGGTTCCGACCCCGATGTCGTCCGACTCGGAGAATCGAGAGCGACTCCGTCGGGCGTCGACGACCGTCGGGAGGCCCCGCCCGCCCCCGACCGACGCAAGCCACTCCTCCGTCACGGACGCGGGTCGTTCGACGGAATCGACGTCGACGTTCGTCAGGACCGACTCCGAACGCGCCCGCCGTACGACCTCCTCGCTGTCGTCCCCGGAGACGACGAGTTCGCCGCCGTCGGCGATAGCCGCGGCGACTCGAAGCTCCATCTGGCGGGCCGGCCCGTCGCTGCTGAGGAGGCAGAGAACGCCGGGACGGCCCGTCCCGTCGCCGTCCGTCGCGACGGTACCGGGGTCGTGTTCGTCCGCCGGACCAGGTTCCATACGGACCCGTTCTTTCGCATATGGATAAAATCCCTCGTTCGACGGGGCACCGCGAAATACTGCGCCGGTATATTTCGGTTGACAGAACTGTCTCCCCCTCCGCGCGGAGGAACACGGGACGTCGGTCCGACGGCGACGGCGGTAGCTCCCGGGCGGCGTCTACTCGTGGCGGCCGTCTCGGCCGAACACCCGGCCGAGGAACACCCAGTGAAGCGACGCGTTTCCGTCCGGTTTGACCTCCTCGTAGACGTGGTACAGGTAGGGGCCGTGCGGGCAGTCCGGACACCCCTCGCCGCACGGTTCGCTCTTTATCACTTCCGTGTACTCCGGTCGCTCCTCGGTGGAGTGAAGCTCCTCGCCGGGTGCCGCCTCTATCTTGTCCGAGACGGGCGCCTGTAACTCCCGTATTCGGTCCTGTGCGTAGTGGACTACCTCTCGCAGTTCGTGTAGCTCGAGCTCCTCGAGCTCCGTCACGAGGTCATCTGGTAGGGACCAATCGTCCCGCACTCCGGACTCGTCTCCCATGTTGGCCTGGATGGTACCTTCACACTTAACCTCTCCTATGAGTATTATTCATCGCGCAATCAGTCCCGGTCCTATTTTTTCGATGCGTAAATCGGTATGCTTTCAATGCGGCTTCGATAATGACATCCCATGTACATCATCGTCGTCGGCGGGGGGAACATCGGGAGGCCCCTCATAGACATCGCCACCGCGTCGGGCAACGAGGTGGTCGTAATCGAGAAGGACGCCGCGAAGGCCGAGGCCATCGCGGGAGCGTTCGACTGTCTCGTTCTCAACGACGACGCGACGGTCAAAGAGACGCTCTTGGACGCCGGCGCCCGGAGAGCCGACGCGATAATCTCGACGACCGACGAGGACGCGACGAACGTGATGATAAGCCTCCTCGCACAGGAGTTGGGGATACCCGACGTCGTCTCGGTCGTCCACAACCACGAGCACATGCCCCTCTTCGAGCAGATCGGCGTGAACACGATGGAGAACCCCCAACGCCTCATCGCGGAGTACCTCTACTACGCGGTGAAACGCCCCTCCATCGTCGATTACATGCGGGTCGGCGACGAGGCGGAGGTGTTCGAGATTCGCGTCGCGGAGTCCGCACCGGTCGCGGGGAAGCGACTCGACGAAGCGGCGAAGAACGGACACCTGCCCGGCGACGTACTCGTGGTCGCCGTGGAACGGAGCGGGGCGGACGGGCCGATAACGCCCCGGGGGGACACCGAGATACGCGAAGGTGACCTCCTGACCGTCTACTCCGGTCGGGGCGCGACGCCGGACGTGACGGACGTGTTCGGACACTACGAGGACCACGCGGGAGCGTCGCGGCGGGGGAAGCGAACCGACGACCGATGACGACCGCCGCCCGGACGGTCGCGCGAGACGTCGGACGGATGCTCCAGGCACTCGCCGTGATGATGTTGGTGTCGGTGGTCGTCCCCCTCGTCTGGGGGGAGTTCTGGGCCGTTCCGTCGCTCCTCGTCGCCGGGGCGGTTCCGTTCCTCCTCGGAGTCGCACTCGCGCGGCACTTCTCCGACGCGCCCGACCCGGGGAAGCTGCACGGGATGATGATCGCCGCCTCCGGGTGGTTCTTCGTCGCACTGTTCGGGTCGCTGCCGTTCCTCCTCGTCGCGTGGACGATTCACCTCGACCCCGCGTTCCTGGGCGCTCCCGAGGTGACCGGTCGCGCGGCGAGCACCGTCGGCGCGTTCCGGAACCCGATAAACGCGTTCTTCGAGTCGATGAGCGGCTTCACCGGGACCGGACTGACGATGACCGACGACGAGAGCGCGCTTTCGGCGACGCTGCAGTGGTGGCGGTCGTTCATCGAGTGGGTCGGCGGCGTGGGCGTCATCGTCCTCACGACGGCCATCCTCGCGCGGCCCGGAAGCGGGTCGCTCACCCTGTACGAGTCCGAGGCGCGGTCGGAGAAGATTCACCCGAGCATCGTCTCGACCGTCCGAACCATCTGGTGGATATTCCTCCTCTTCACGTTCGTCTCGATATTCGTCCTCTGGTTGGCGGGGATGCCCCTCTGGGACGCTATCAACCACGCGATGACCGGACTCGCGACGGGAGGGTTCTCGATAACGGACGACAGCATCGCCACGTACGACAGCGCGCTCATCGACTTCGCGCTCGTCCCCGTGATGATTCTCGGGAGCATCGCGTTTCCGATCCACTACCTGCTGCTCCGAGGCGACCTGCGGAACCTCTACGCGGACATGCAGACGCGGTGGGTGTTCGGCTTCTTCGGACTCGGCAGCCTCGCGTTGGCGGCGACGCTGTTCCTCAACGGGACGTACGGGTCGCTGTTCGAGGCGGTTCGGTACGGTCTCTTCCAGTTCGTCTCCGCCGCGTCGTGTACGGGGTTCCAGACGGCCGGGTCGCTCGGAACGCGGTGGTCGCCGGAGGCGCAGCTGACGGTGTCGCTCGGCATGGTCGTCGGCGCGGCCGCCGGTTCGACCGTCGGCGGAATCAAACTCGTCCGGGCGCTGACGTTGGTGAAGGGGACCGCGTTCAGAATCGGCGACGCGTTCTACCCCGACGCGGCGGTCCGGTACTTCGAGCTCAACGACCGGCGACTCACCGAACAGGAAGCGACGCGGGAGTTCGAGGAGGCGGCCATCATCGCGTTCCTCTGGGTCGTCTTCCTCGTGGTCGGTATCTTCGTCCTCCTCGCTGTCCTCCCCACCGACGAGTACACGCTGGAGAACGTCGTGTTCGAGGTGGCGTCCGCACAGGGGAACGTCGGCCTCTCCTCCGGCATCACCGGGGCGTCGATGCCGACGGCGGCGAAGGTGATGTTCCTCTTCAACATGTGGATCGGACGGCTGGAGATAATCCCGGTGCTCGTCCTCCTCAGAGCGCTCTTCGAGCGAGGGGGTGTCTACCGGTGAGCATCGACGACGCGCCCCTCCTCGGGCCGGTGCTGAACGCGGGGGCCGACGACAGGGTGTTCGACGGGTTGCTGCTGGCGGGACCGCTTCTCCTCTGCGTGCTCGCCCTCGTCGGCCGAACCCGAACCACGACGGTACTCGCCGCGGGGTACCTCGCCGTCTTCGTCGGATACACGCTCTACAAAGCGAGCGTACGCTGAGCGGCTACTCCCCGCTGAACGCGCCGACCGTCTCCTCCGACAGGCCGCCGCGCGCGAAGAGGGTCACGAGGTCGTCGGCGCGGACTTCGGTGTTCCCCTTCGGCGTGAGGATCCGCTCGTCGCGTTCCACGGAGACGACGAGCACCTCCGAGGCGATGAGTCCGCGTTCGTTCGCCTCTCTGAGCGTCATGCCGTCGATTTCTGCGCCCGGCGCGACGCTCACCTCGACCACCTCCGCCCCCCCGGAGAGCGACATGAAGTCCGCGATGGACTGGCCCTCGCGCCGCCCCTCCGGTCCGAACGCGTGGTACGGACGGTGCTCCTCGTGTCGGAGGAGGTGTTCGTCCTCGATTTCGAGCCCCATCTGCGAGACGTCCCGGGTGACTCGGGAGAGCTCCTGCGCGTCCTCGCCCACGGTCGTCACGTGGATGTTGCCGGTCCCGCACATGAGCTGGCGGACGTTGACGACGCCCGGAACCTCCGCTATCTGTTTCGCGAGGCGTTCCCGCTCCTCGATGCTCGCCGTCCCCACGAGGAGGTTCGTCAGTCGGCCTTCGGCGTGCCCGTAATCGATGTGCGCGTGATACCCCCGGAGTACCCCGTCCGCCTCCAGCTGTTTGATTCGGTTCCGAATCGTCCCGGCGGAGACGTTCACCTCGTCTGCGATCATCGGCGCGGACGTGTTCCGAGCGTCGCGGACGAGGTGATAGAGGATTCGCTTGTCGACTTCGTCGAGTCGGTCGACCATGCGTTTCACTGCGCGTCGGGAGGTGATAAACGCTGTAGGATTACGCGGGCGCACGCGCCCATCGGGACGCTTTTTGCCGCCAACGCCCTACGTCTCCCCAACCGTGGCCATCACGGACAAGATATACCTCAAGAACCACCGGCAGATATCGTCGCAGCTCGACGTGAACATCCCGAAAGGGGCGTTCAAGGGGGCGACGATGGACGTGCTCTACTCCGGGGAGGGCCTCTCGAAACTCGACGGGGCGACGCGCGACAGACTGCTCGACTTCGCGCAGGATTTCCTCGATCCGGAGGACCCCGACGACCTGTACACGGGCTACCCCGAGCGTCAGTTCATCAAGTACCTGCTGGAACTCCGCGCGCAGGGTCTCCCCCCGGACGCCATCGTGGACGTGATGAGCGACGACTACATGCTGTACGCCTACCCCGGCGACGTGCTCTCCTTCCTCGACAGCGCGGTTCGACGGCTCGAAGCGGTCGAAACGCTCGCGGGCGTCGAGGGAAACGAAGAGATGGAACGGAAGGCGCACGAAGCGAAAAAGGCGCTGTCGGGCTAGCGCTCTCGTCCCGTCGTCGGGTGGTCGCGTCGTCGGTTCCTGACGTTATCCGAGGCGGAACGACGGTTCGTCCGTCTCGCCGGCGTCTAAGTCCTCCAGTTGGATGACCTCCTCGTCGTCGTCTTCGAGCTGTTCGCGCAGGTAGTTCACGTAGCGCTTGTGCTCTTCGAGCTGTTCGCGTAGGTGGTCGGCTTCGAGTTCGAGGCGTTCGTGCTCGCGGATGAAACTCTTCGGCACCTCCACCGTCGGGGGGAACGACTCCTCGCCGTCGCCGCTTCCCATCTCCTCTAACTCGTGTTCGGGGACGACCTGCACCTGACCGTCGTGGGCAACGAGCGTATCCACGTAGTCGCGGAAGACGGCAGAAAGAGAGATGTCCCGCTCCTCGGCGATTTCCCTGAGCGTCTCGAACGCGTCCTCGTTGACGCGGAACGAGATCGTCTTGTTCTTGTTGCCCATGGCTCTGTGCCGAGATTGTCGCTCCTACGTACTTAATGCTTTGTCAGACGAGCGGCTACTCCGCCGGATACGCGACGAAACGTCGAAAAAGCGTCCGAAGGACGTGCGCCCGCGGAGGGCGAGCCTTACGGTTCGGGTTCCGCTTCGGCGTCCGCCTCGGGTTCGAGGTCGGACTCCGTCTCGGACTCCGATTCGGACTGCGACTCGTCCGCCGCGTCCGCGTCGGACCCCGCGCCGTCGGCGAGTTCGTCGCCGCCGGTCTCTTCGAGGCTTTCGAGGGCGGAGACGGCCGCCTGCTTGTAGCGGTCGGTCGGCAGGTCGTACTCCTCGCGGGCCATCCGCGCGTACTCGTTGCCTTCCTCGTCGAACGTCTCGATGCGTTCGAGCGTTCGCTCGGCCGTCTCGACCACCCAGCGGTCGCGCGTCGCCGCGTCCACCACGGAGATGGACTCGGGGCGGACGGAGACATTCACGTTCCCGTCGTCCGTCTCGTACGTCCGCGGCTTGCCGACGACGGAGACGTACGCGGGCGGTTCGAGGTCGCGAAGCGCGCTTGCGGCCTCGGGCTGGTACTGCCCGGCGTAGACGAAGAACGTCCCGGTGGGGTCCACGATGCGGCCCCGCCAGTACTCGTTGTCCTCGCCCACGTCCTCTTTCTCCGTCAGCGTCCCGACGAGGAACACGCGGTTCGCCTTCTCCCCGGAGGGGAGAAGCAGGTAGACGGGGGCGCGTTCGTCGTCGGACTCTTTGAACGTGTAACTCGAATCGTTGAACTCCTCGGCGAACACGCGCCGAGCGACTTCTCGGGAGGGAACTTCGTTGGAACTCATTTATATCGACCTCGCTTTGATGAGGACCGATTCGGCATCCGCCGGTCCGGTCAGGCGTTCGGTCTCGTCCGCGAGCACGTACCGTCCGAACGTCGGTCCGGTCACTCGGTAGTACACGCCGACGAGGTCGTCTCGCATCTCGTCGACGACGATGGTTGTGTCCAGCGCGTCCATCGCCATCTGTTTGGCCTCTTCGAGGGTGATTCCGGTGAGTTCCTCGGTCATCTCCTTGTTGAAGATGATGTCGTGGACCTCCTCGCCGTCGTCTAAGACGCCCTTGATTCGGAGGTCGAACTCGCCTTCGACGTTACCGTGTTCGTTGCACCGCCCATTCTGGAGGACGCGCGTACATCCCTCCTCGGGGCACCGCTTGATGAGGCCGCTCCCGGACTGGATGTCCACGAGTGCGCCCTCGACGGTCACGTCGTCGTCGCCGACTTCGATGTCCTCGTCGAGTTCCTCGATGCTGGTCGTCCGGTTGAGTTTCACGGAGAAGTTCCCCTGATACTCGTCGGTGACGACGTTGCCGAGGTGGTAGACCGACCCCTCGTCGAGTTCCGGAAGTTCCGAGGTCTTGAACGAGACGAACTTGAGGGTCCCCGACTCGTCGCCCAGAAGCCCCACCTGCGAGATGGAGTCGCTTCGAGGCTCCCAGAGGTCGACGACCTTCGCGGTCACGTCGACCCACTGCTCGTCCTGGTCGATGTCGGCGAGCAGAGTCTCCTCGGCCCCGCCGCGACCGAGTTCGTCGCGTTCGAGGCCCGCCTCGTCGAGGTAACTGTTGACGACGGAGCGACGCGCCTCGTCGACGGGCACCCGGTACTCGTCGACGAGGTTCTGCAGTCGCTCCTCGACGTCGTCCTCGTCTACGTCTAAGTGGTCTGAAAACTGCTCTGCAATCTCCGCTGCGTGGGTTCGCAGGTCTGACATGGTTTCACTCGCCTCCACCTTGGTTTCCATTGGGAGGCGTACGTTGCTTGGCTCCCGATGGTTAATAAGGTTACGCGCGAGCCGAAACTGTAATCGGCGTCTACGGGGCGTCAAGCGCGCGTACGACGCCATCTGGAGGAGCGCGTTCGCGCGCCCGCGCGCCTCACCAACGGACATATACGCCCGGGGTTCCCATCCGCCGATACCGATGGACGACCGCCTCGAACGGTTCATCCGCGAGAAGTTCCGCGCCGCCGGGCGACAGTACGCCCGCGCGAAGCGAGAGTACGACGAGGGGCGGACCGACGTCGACGGCGGATTCGACCTCCCGCGGGACGACGACGGCCGCGCCAAGATCGTCTGCCGCCGCTACGCGGAACGCCGCGCCGTCGCCGTGGACGAGGAGGGGCGTCCGAACTGCTTCGAGGCGGGCCACCCCGACTGCGTCGGGTGCGCCGAGGACGTCCGAACCGGCGTCGTGGAGACGTGGTGATGCAGGTCGAGGACACCTCGTCCGAGACGGACTCGGATTCGGACCTCCCCGTCGTCGCTCTCGTCCTCGCCGGCGGCACCGGGTCGCGCCTCTACCCCGCGAGTCGGTCGGACCGCCCGAAGCAGTTTCTCTCGTTGTTCGGCGAGGAGTCGCTGCTGGCGCGGACGATAGCCCGCGCCCGCGAGGTGGCCGACGAGGTGGTCGTCTCCACCTGTGGCGAGTTCGCGGACGAGGTGCGCGAACGCGCGCCCGACGTCGAGGTGATAGTCGAACCGGCGGGCAAAGACACCGGGCCGGCCCTCGCGTACGCCACCTACCGCATCCGCGAACGAGTCGGCGAGTGCGTCGTCGCCGTCCTCCCCAGCGACCACCGCGTCGGCGAGGGGTTCGCGGAGGCGATACGTCGCGGCGCGCGCGTCGCCGCGCGCACGGGAAGATTAGTCACGTTCGGCGTCGAACCGACGCGCCCCGACACCGGGTACGGCTACCTCGAACCCGGCGAGTTCCGCGACGGGTTCGCGCCCGTCGTCGCCTTCCACGAGAAACCGGACGCCGAGACGGCCCGCGAGTACGTCGCGGCCGGCCACCGCTGGAACGCGGGCATCTTCGCGTGGACGCCGGAGGCGTTGCTCGCGGCGGCCCGCGACTCCCCACTCTCGCCGATGGTGGACGCCCTCGACGAGGGGGCGTCCGCCGAGGAGGCGTTCGACCGAACGCCCGCGGTGAGCATCGACTACGCGGTGATGGAACGGACGGCGGACGCCGTCGTCGTCCCGGTGGAGTTCCGCTGGGACGACTTGGGCGCGTGGGACGCCCTCGAACGCGTCCTGCCGGCGGACGACGACGGCACCGTCGCCGCCGGCGACGTGGCGGTGCGGTCGCTCGACGCCGAGGACAACGTCGTCGCCGCCGACGGGAAACACGTCTCCCTGGTCGGCGTCTCCGACCTCGCCGTCGTCGCGTGGGGCGACCGGATCCTCGTCGTCCCGAAGGACCGCGCGCAGGCGGTTCGCGAACTCGTCGCCGACCTGAAAGAGCGCGGCGAGTTCTGAGACCGGCGTCTTCGAGCCTCGTTACGGTTCGTCCGCCACGCCGGCGCGCCGGACGCGGACGCTCCCGTCGCTCGTCACCCCGACGAGTAACTGCTCTCTGACCTCCCGTCCCTTGACCGCGTCGCCGGCGTCGTCGGCGACTATCTTCATCAGGTCGGGCGCGGTGTGGTTCACCTTCACGCCCGCCTCGTCGCAGGCGTCGTACACCGACTTGGGGACGTTGTACAGGTCCTCGCCCGACTCGACGACGACCTGAACCGGCGCGGTCAGCGCTTCCGCGAACGCGATGGTCTCTCTGGCCTTCTCGACGTTCCGCCGGGCGCTGGACTCGATGCTAGAGACGTTCGCGCGCGAGGTGCCCAGCAGGTCGGCGATGGTGGACTGCCGGACGCCGCGTTCGCGGAGCGCCAACACCTCCGCCTGCCTGCGGGTCAACACGCTCTCGTCGGGGGCGAAACCCGCCTCTTCGAGAATCGCGTCGATGTCGAGGTTCCTGTCGCCCTCCGGATCGTCCATATCCCACGTAGGCGGCGAGGGCGCAAAAAAGATGCAGAAGGTGACTGTCCGGTCGCTGGATGCGGTCCGCGTCGGGCGGATGCGGGGCGGGGAGTTAGCTTCCCCAGAAGTTGTCTCGGCTGCCGAGTGCGGTCGGTCGGGTCGGGCCGTCGCTCGATTCGGAGTCGTCGCCGCCTCCGTCCCCGTCGTCGCCCACCGTCTCGTCCTCTATGTCCCCGTCGAGGGGAATCTTCTCGATGACCTTCTTCGAGCGAGCGTGGTTCGACTTCACCTGGTCGATGCGGACGATGGCGCGCGCCTCGGGCAGGAGGCCGTCCACGAGGACGATGAAGCCGTCCTCGGTGCGCCCGACGCCCGCACCGCTCTCGTGGATGTCGTCCACGTCCACGACGACTTCCTCGCCGGGTTTGACGGGCTGTGCTTTCAGGTCGCGGATGGGCTGTTCGTAGTTGTTGCACCACTCGGCGCCGCCGCGGTCACCGTAGTACTGGCACCCCATGCCGTTGATTCGCTCCGAATACCTCGGACAGTCATCCGCCAGCGGACACTCCGACATACCCGAAGTTACTTCACCGCTCGTCTAAACGCTTGCGGGTACGCTCCGCCGTCGAAATCGGCCGCGTTCGCGTCGTAAGGCTTTCCCGCCGAAGAACCGACGCGACGGTATGAGCCGCCGCGTCCCCGAGTTCGCGCTCGTCACCGGACTCCTCCTCGGCCTCTCTACGCTCGTCTCCGGCGTGGTTCTGGCGGGCGACGTCGTCGGCACCTCGCTGCTGGCGGCGCTCGTCTCCTACCCGTTCGTCGCCTACGCCGTCTCCCGGGACGACGACCCGACGACGGTCATGCCGCCGCGGGCGATTCTCGCCGTCGGCGTCTGCTTCGGCCTCGCGCTGTTCGTCGCGTCCCTCCTCGACGGACCCTCCCCGGCGACCGCCCTGTTCGGTCTGTTCGCCGGCCTCCTCGTCCTTCTCCCGCCCGCGGCCTACGCCGTCCGGTTCGGCGCGGACGTGAATCCCCTCTCCCCGCGGACGACGGTGTTCGCGGGCGTCGTCGCGGGGCTCTCCCTCCTCGTCGTCGGACTCCTCGCGGACGCCGCGGCGTACGGCGCGGCGTCCGCCCTCCTCGTCAGTCTCTCGGCGGCCGTCTACGGGACGGCCCGCGGCGTCCGGTTCGACGCGCGGACGAAACGCGCCGCCGTCGCCGTCGGCGTCCTCCTCGGCGTCGCCGTCGTCGCCGTCGGCGTCGCCCGAAGCGAACCGCTCGGCGACTGGCTCGCGGCGGCGACGGCGGTGACGCTCGCGCCGAGCGTCTACTACGCGCTTACGTCGGCGGGGTTCGAGTCGGGGCGACGGCGGACGCGGCGGTGACGGCGTCCGTCGCGTCGGCGGCCTTCGGCTGTAGCCGCCGCTCTTCCGGGTACGGCGGCGTTCTACCGCCACGAGCCGAGGGGTGCGGGTTCGCCGTCTCCCTCCCGGCGGGAAGGGTGAAGGAGAACGCCGCCACCTCGCCGGGTTCCGACTCGATACGAACCGTCCCGCCGTGCCGTTCGACGATTCGCTCGCGCTTCTCTCGGCTGAACTATCCGGTCAGAGGACCTGTGGCGAACTGAAAAACAGCGACCGCTTATGTCGATGGCTGCGCACAACCTCTATGCCACCCACGAGGGAGGGTGGTACGACCGGGGGAACGGTCACGGAACGTTCACCGGGGGCCCGTAGTCTCCCCGCTCCCGGTGGGTTCGTCGAACCGTCGGTGAGACCCGCGCCGAGGGTGCCCCGTGCGGTGCGCTCTCGGCGCACGCCCGACGGTTCGTTTTCGTCCTCTCCGTCCGAAAAGAGGCTGTTTTCGTCCGCTTTGTCCGGCGTTACGCCAACGGCGTCCGTTCGACGACGGTGCCGTCCACGGTGGGGTACTGCTCGACGATTTCGCCCTTCTGGAGGTCGCCCTCCTCGACCATCTCCTCTAAGAGCCACCACGCGACTTCGATGTGGTTCGACTTCACGGTGTAGAACTCCTCGGGGACGCCCATCGCCTCGAACTCCTCGGGCGTCGCCCACGTCTTGCCGTACACGAGGGTGCCGTCGTCCGTCACGTCGTCGAACTCCCGGCGGATGTTCTCGGCCATCCGCTTGAGGCGGTTCCGGTGCTGGGCGGCGTCTTTGAACACGGAGGTGCAGAAGTAGACGCGTTCGTGGTCGCCCATCTGGCCGAGAATCTCCTCTTTCGACCCGTCGACGGCGGACATGTGGCCCTCCTGCAGTTCGAACCCCTGCTCTTGCATCCGGCGGTAGTTGCCGTCGCTCATCTCGAACTCGTTGACGTTGCAGAACTCCGCCGCGCCCTCGTCTAAGAACTCCAAGAACTCCGGCTCCGCGCGGATGCCGGGAATCTCGAACGCCGGGGTGAGACCTTCTTCGCGCGCGACGTAGAGGATGTCCTCCCACTCGGTGCCGTGGAGGTCGCCCCACATCTCGTAGGGCGGGTGGAAGCGAATCTCGTCCAACCCCGCTTCCGAGAGGCGGCGCATGTTCTCTCGGCCGCCCGTGATTCCGGTGTAGAGGTGCGTGTGGTGGTCCTCGCCGAACTCCTCTTTCAGGATCGAGAGGTAGCGGCACGTCTTGTCCAGCGCTTCCTGCGGTTCCCCGCCCGTGATGGACGTGCCGAGCGCCTCCATCCGCTTCGCCTCGGCGATGACGTCCTCGTCGGACTCGACTTTCCGTTCGTTGGCGTACACGTCCGTGACGTTCTTCCGGTTCTCGCCGAGCGGGCAGTAGAAGCAATCGCGCTGGTCGCAGTACCCGTAGACGAAGAGCACCATCTTCCCTCCCATGGCGCACTGCTCACAGCCCTTGGAAATCATCTGATGTCCGCCGATAGCGCGCGCAGACTCAAAAGTCGTGCTACTTCGACCACGGAGCGCGGCGCGAACGCCGCCGAGAGCCCGCGTGGGTCGCGGTACCGAACGTCTCGGGCGTCGCCGCTCGCTCCGTCCCGGTGGAGTCGTCCGATTCGACGCCGCGGCTCGCTCCCGAAAACAAATATAGTCCGACGGCATACCCCCGAACGATGCTACTGGTCCTCTGCGTGGACCTCGACGACGACCTCGGCCGGAAGACGGGACTCGACACCCCCGTCGTCGGCCGAGATGTCGTCGAGGAGGCCGCGGTGGCGCTCGCGACCGCCGACCCCGAGGACTCCGACGTGAACGTCCTCTTTCAGGGCATCCACGAGTACGAGGCCCTCGGCGCGGACCCCGAGGTGAGCGAGGAGGTGGAAGTCGCCGCGGTCACGGGGACCCAAGGGAGCGACGTGAAGGCGAACCGCGCCATCGGCGACGAGATAGACCGCGTGCTGGCGGGCCTCTCGACGGGCGAGAACGTCCGCGCCATCGTCATCACCGACGGCGCGCAGGACGAGTCCGTCCTGCCGGTCATCCGGTCGCGCGTCCCCATCGACAGCGTCCGCCGGGTCGTCGTCCGGCAGGCGCAGGACCTCGAATCCATCTACTACACGATGAAGCAGGTGCTGGCGGACCCCGAGACGCGCGGCACCATCCTCGTGCCCCTCGGCATCCTGCTTCTCATCTACCCGTTCGTCACCATCGCCAGCCTGTTCGACGTGCCGGGCGCGGCCGTCCTCGGCCTCATCTCGGCGCTCCTCGGCCTGTACACGCTGTTCCGCGGTCTCGGGCTGGAGACGGTCGTGGACGACACCGTAGACCAGGTGCGCGACGTCCTCTACGAGGGGCGCGTCACGCTCATCACGTACGTCGCCGCCGCCGCCCTCATGGTCGTCGGCGGGTTCCGCGGCGTCGCCCTCTTAGAAACCGTCCGGGCGGGCGTCGACGCGCAACTCTCCGCGCCCGTCGTCCTCGCGGCCCTCGTCCACGGCGCGGTGCAGTGGTTCGCCGCCGCGGGCGTCACCTCCAGTCTCGGGCAGGTGACCGACGAGTACCTCGCGGACCGGTTCAAGTGGCGCTACCTCAACGCGCCGTTCTACGTCGTCGCCATCGCCATCGTCCTCTACGCCGTCTCCGGGTTCATCCTCCCCGCCGGCGTCCCCGGCGCGGAGTCGTTCACGCTCACGGACCTCGCGGTGGGACTGACCGCCGGCACGTTGCTCGGCGTCCTCAGCACCCTCGTGTTCGCCATCGCCGAGTCGCGGTTTCCGACCGGCGTCGAACCGACCCGCGGGTGAGGGGCGACCCGCGAACGACGGAGAGAGCGAGCGAGATGAGTGAGGCTCCGTCGAAACCCGCCGTCGGTGGATAGTTCTACGCGGGCGTGCTGACTACGGAATCCGTATCGTTCACTCGGTTATCGACCGACGGAGACAGAGTTCGCAGCCCCTCGGATTATCCCTGTCTGGTGGTAACAGGAGGGTAGACATGGACCGAATGTTCCGCGACGATGACCGAGAGAAGACCGTCGTCACGTCCGAAGGCCGCACCGTCGGACGGGTCCGTGACGTCGACGACGACCGGGCGACCATCGACCGCTCCGACGACGACGAGAGCCTGACCGACGAGATAAAGGACATGCTCGGGTGGGGCGACGACGACGACTCCCACGAACTCCACCGAGACCACGTCGAGAGGGAAGAGGACGACCGACTCTACCTCCGCCAGAGACGGTAACCCGCGGTCGAAGCCTTCGGGCGATGGCCGAGCGGAGATGTCCCTTTTCACGTATCGACGAGACTGTGAGCGAGAACGTCACCGCTCGCGGACGACGACGAACTCTGCGAGGTCGGTCAGGTAGCCGAGCGCTTCCGTGTCGTTCAACTCCGCCGTTTCCAAGGCCTCCAGCGCCATCTCCGACTGGTCGTGCGCGCGCCGGTTCGCCTCCTCCGGCGTGAGGTTCGTCACCTGCACCAGGGAGGGGCGGTCCATCTCCGCGTCCTGTCCGGTCGGCTTGCCGAGTTCGTCGGCGTCCGCCGTCGCGTCGAGGACGTCGTCGCGTATCTGGAATGCGACGCCGACGCGTTCGGCGTACTCCCCGAACGCCTCGACGGTGAAGGGGTCGGCGCGGGCGGCCACGGCCCCCAACTCCGCCGCCGCGCGGAACAGCGCCCCGGTCTTCCGCCGCGCGAGTTCCATGTACTCGAGTTCGTTCGTCGGCCGGGCGACCAGTTCCGTCGCCTCGCCCTCGCCGAGTTCGACCATCGACTCCGCGACTATCTGCGTCGCCCGTTCGTTCACCGACAGGAGGGCGAACGCCTCCCCGAGGAGTCCGTCGGAGGCGACGATGGCCGGACCGTAGCCGTACTCGGCCCACGCGCTCTTCGTCCCGCGCCGGATGTCCGAGCGGTCGATGATGTCGTCTATGACCAACGAGGCGTTGTGGACGAGTTCGACGCTCACCGCGAAGTCCACCGCGTCCTCGGGGTCGCCGCCGCACGCCTCGCACGCGAGAATCGTCACCGCGGGCCGGACGCGCTTTCCCCCCGCGAGCGCGACGTGGCCCAGTTCGTCCGACAGTTCCGGCGGGTCCACCGCCTCGATGACCGATTCGAGGCGTTCCTCGACCATGGAGACCCGACGCTCCAGATATTCCATTGTCGGACCGTAGGATTCAAAAAACAAGTACGTGACGGGTTACGACCCACTTTTTCTCGGGGGTGCTACGCACCCCCGACAAAACCTGGAGGAAAAAGGAAGCTAGCCCGGCCGGCAACCGAACTCCGGTTGTCCGTTTGACGACGTCGGTGGGGATACGGTGCTCTCCGCGGCGTTCCTCGGCACCCGACTCGGCCACTGATTCATGTGTCTCCGCTCGACACTGATAGCATGGATTACGAGGAATACTTCGAGCAGATGGGGACCGACACCGCCGGTCGGTACGACATCTCTCCGCTGTTCGGTGACGCCGATACCTTCGCGGCGCTCAGAACCGACCTCTGTGCGGGGGTCGACTCGGAACCGACCGTCGTCGTCGGTATCGACGCCCTCGGATTCGTGTTGGGCTCCGCCGTCGCCACCGAGATGAGCGTCGGGTTCGTCCCCGTTCGACAAGGAGGCAAACTCCCCTATCCGGACGACGAGTTGCTCCGACGGGACATAACGGATTACTCCGAGGACGCGAAGTCGCTCGAACTCCACCCGGACGAACTCGACGTGGACGACCGCGCTCTCGTCGTCGACGATTGGATAGAGACGGGTACACAGATGCGGGCGGCGACGGACCTTGTGGAGTCGGCGGGTGCGTCCGTCGTCGCAGTCGCCGCCATCAGGGCGCACCGCAACGAAGGGACCAAACCGCTCTTCGAACGGTACGACGTCCACGCACTCCGCACCGGAGCAGAGTGATGCTGTTCCGTTGGCCCGACGAAATCTGACCGAAAAAACACCGCCTAACGTCTCACTCGAACTGCTCGATGAGCGCCGGTACCACGTCGAACAGGTCGCCGACGACGCCGTAGTCCGCGATGTCGAAGATGGGGGCGTTCGGGTCGGTGTTGATGGCGACGATGGTGTCCGAGTCTTTCATCCCGGCGACGTGTTGGACCGCGCCGGAGATGCCGACGGCGATGTACACGTCCGGCGTGACGACCTTCCCGGACTGTCCGACCTGCCGGTTCGCCGGGAGCCAGCCGTTGTCCACGATGGGCCGCGACGCCGACAGCGTCGCGCCGAGTGCGTCGGCCAGACGTTCGACGAGTTCGAGGTTCTCCTCCTCTTCGATGCCGCGCCCGACGGAGACGAGCACGTCCGCGTCCGAGATGTCCACGTCGCCGTTACCGACCTCCTGATAGCCGGTGACGTGGGAGTTGACCGCGCTCTCGTCGGGTTCGAAGTCGAACGGCCGTATCTCCGCGTCGCCGGGTTCATCCGTGGGCACCCACTCGCCGCCGCGAACGGTCACGGCCGCGCGTTCGGCCTCTACGTCCACCGTCGTCTCGACTTTCGACCCGAACATCTCCCGCGTCACTGTGAGCCTCTCGTCGAACGCCACGTCCGTCGCGTCCGTGACGAGGGGGACGTCGAGGCGACTCGCCACGGCGGGCGCGTAGTCGAGGCCATTCACCGAGTGCGGCATGACGATGAACTGCGGGTCCAGTTCCGCCGAGAGGGCGGCGACGGCCTGCACGTACACGTCGTGGTTGAACTCCTCGCCGTGTTCGACGGTGTGGACGACGTCCACGCCCTCACAATCTAGCTCCTCGGCGAACTTCTCGACCCGACCGCTTATCGCGGCGGCGTGGAGTTCGCCGCCCGTCTCCGAGGCGAGTTCCCGACCGGCCGTCAGGAGTTCGTAACTCACGTCGCGGAGCGACCCGCGGCGGTGGTCGGTGACGACGAGCACGTTCGACGTCATTCCGCGCCCACCCCCTTCTCGCGGAGGGCGTCAGCGAGTTGCACCGCTTGCTCCCCCGCATCGCCCTCGAAGAACGTCGCGTCCGACTCGCTCTCGGGTTCGTACATATCCGTGAGGTGCAGACTGCTTTCGACCGCCGTCGCGTCGAACCCGAGGTCCGCGAGCGACTTCTCGGCTATCTCCTTCGACTGCGCCTGCCGGATGCCGCGGAGGCTGGCGTACCGCGGGTCGTTGATACCCGTCTGGATGGTCAACACCGCCGGAATCTCTATCTCCGTCAGTTCCTCGACGCCGCCTTCGAGCTCGCGGTGGACGCCCGCGACGCCCTCTTCGAGGACTCGCTCCTTGTCGAGGGCGTTCACGACGGCACCCCACTCGAATCCGGCGCTCTCGGCGAGGTAGACGCCCGTGGCACCGAACCCGGTGTCGTTCGCCTGCACGCCCGACAGCACGAGGTCGGGGTCCTCCTCGTCGACGACGGCCCCGAGGAGTCGCGCCTTCGCGGCCACGTCCAGTAGACCCCGCTCTTCGAGCGTGTCGTCCCAGATGCGAACCGCGCGGTCGACGCCCTTCGCCAGCGCCATCCGAATCGTCTCCTCGCTTCGCTCCGGGCCGACGGTCGCCGAGACGACCTCGACGTCCTCGTCGGCCGCCTCCTTCAGTTGCACGGCCTCCTCGACCGCGTACTCGTCCCACTCGTTGAGGTCGTACTCGAGGTACCTCGGATCGACGCCGAGGTCCGCTATCTCGAAGTCGTCTTGGACCTCCGCGACCTCCTTTACGGTCACGAGAACCTTCATCATCGTTCCGTCTCATTGGGGGACGTAAACACTTTCGGAGGACCCGTCGCGGAACCGACCGGTAACCGCGGTACCGAAACGGGACTCCGCGCGGAAACCGTCGGTCGGAAAATCGACGGTCGAAAACGCTCTCCGGCGCGTCAGGCCGTCCCGTCTTCCGTGCCGTCCCCGTCCGGCAGGGAGATGAGGTTCTCCCGACCGAGGCGGAGTTTCGTCACGCGCCCGTCGTCGGCCATCGCAGAGAGCAGTTGCGACACCTTGGCGTCGGACCATCCGGTCTCTTTGACGATGTTCGCCTGCTTCATCCGCCCGCCGTTCTGTTCGAGGAGGTACTCGACGCGTTCCTCGTCCGAGAGCAGCGACACGTCCACCTCGTCCTCGTCAGCGTTCCCGCCGTCTCCGGGTCCAGGGTCGATCGGTCCGGCGACGGCGTCGCCGTTCTCGTCAGAGTCGCCCGCCGGTACCGCGCCGCCCGCGGGCGTCCCGCCGTTCGTCGCCGCGGTCGCACCGCCGGGCCGCGACCCGTCCGTCGCGTTGGCGGGTGCGTCCGCGCCGCCGTCGCGTCGGCTGCGGAGCACCACCGCCGCGCCGACTGCGAGGGCGACGAGGACGACGGCCCCGCCGCCGAGGTAGAGGGGCCACTCGAAGCGCTCTCGGGCGGTCTGTCGGTACGTGACGACGAGGCGCTCGTCGTCGTTGAAGTCGGAGGGGCCCTCCAGGATGATTGCGTTGCTCTGCTGTTTCACCGGGATACTCGTCGTGTTCGTCGTGTACCCCTCGGGCGGGTGGATGATCATCCGCTGGTTCTCGCCCATCAGCGACAGCCACGTCGGCGTCGATTCCGACTGGTCGCTCGGAACGAGGAAGACGTCGCCGAGGCGGAGACTCCGGCCCTCGCCCTCCTTGAGGAAGTTCGTCCAGACGAACGACATCGAGAGCGTTCCGGTGCCGTCGTTCACGGAGTAGTCGTACGTCGCGTTCCGAATCTCCATCTCCCGGCCCGTCGTGTCGCTGGCCTGCGCGGCGATGTTCCTGAACAGATCGGCGTCCACGCCGACGTCGGACTCTCCGCGTTCGTACTCGCGGCCGATTTTCTCGAACGCGCGCGTCTCGTTCTCGTCGTTGAGTTGGTATCTGACTTCGACGCGCCACTTGGCGCTTTGGTCCGCTCGCAGGGCGACTCTCATCACCGTCTCCGGCGATTGGTCGAGCGAGGAGCTCGTCTGTGCTCGGACGGCACCGTCCGCCGACGAGCGGAGGGCGGCGGCTCCGTCCGTCCCGGAGGCGGCCGCCGAGTCCGGCGCGGCGACGGCGGGTCCGGCGCCGGAGAGCACGAGGAGGAGGGCTGTGAAAAGTGCGACACTCCGCATTTGCTGGTGTTTCGACGGGGGACTCTCAAAACGCTTTCCATCGGTTGAACGCGACTCGACCGCCGATACCGCCGCGAACGGCCGGCTGAGAACCTGCTACGTTATCTGAGGGCGAAATGACTGCGTTTTTAGTACTGTGAAACTGTACCGACCGGATATGAGAGCCCTCCCCGTAACGCTCGCCGTCCTCCTCGTCCTCTCGTCCGTCGCCGCCGCGGCGGGAACGACGGCTACACCGCCGGATACGGCCGCTCCGTCGCAGACGGCGGACCCGCTTCGAGGCGGACCGGTCGTAGACGAGGAGACCAACCGAGCCACGCCGTCACGGGGGCTGATCGCGAACGAGACGGCGCGAACGGAACGTCTCGGCGTCCTCGGCATCCCTCCGAGCGCCGTCGAACGGAGCACGCTCGAAACCCGGACCGTGGACCTCGGACCGGCGCTCTCCTTCGAGTCGAACGCGACCGCCGCGCGCATGGAGACGCTGCGCCGAATCGACCGCATCGAGTCCGCACCGACGGTCGAACGCCGCCAGCAACTGCTGTTAGGGGAACTGAGCAACGTCGAACAGCGCGTCATCAACCTCCGCGCGCGCCAGCGAACGGTGCTGTCCGCCTACAGCGCGGGTGAGATGTCCGCGCGGAGGCTCCTCATCGAACTGGCGATCATCGACATTCGGGCGTCCGCGCTGGAGGAACGGCGCAGCCGAATCGCGGAGCTAGCGCAGTCGACTCCCGACTTCTCTATCACCGAACGCTCTGCGGACCTCGAACGGGAGCTCGACACGTTCACCGGTCCCGTTCGCCGCCACGTCGTGACGGTACTCAGCGGGGAGGCGGAGTCCTCCCGCTTCTTCGTCCAGTCCGGCCCCGACAGCGTCGTCCTCGGCGTCATTCGGAACGGAACGTACGTCAGGGAGGCGTACCGCGGGAACCTCCGCCAGCGCGGCGCAGAGAGCATCACGACGCCCGAGGCGTTGAACATCACCGCCGAGTTGTACCCGAACATCTACGCGCTCCGCCTCGCGCAGAACGGTTCCGACGTCGTCGGCTCTGGCGACAGCTACCTCGTCCGAATCCAACACGAACGCGGACATCTCTCGGCGTTCGTCGACAGCGGGTCGAAGACCGTGTTCAAGGAGTACCAGCGCCGCCCGCTCGACACGATGGAGACGGAGAAGGCCGGAACCGCCGTCAAGGACGGCCTCGAACTGACGGCCTACCGGACGTACTCCGGCGGACCGGTGCTTATCCGACTGAACGACTCCGAGACGGGCAAACCCGTGGACGCGAGAATCACCGTCGGCCCGACGGGCGGGCGGAGTACGAGCGTCGGCCGAACCGGGGAAGACGGGCAGCTGTGGACGCTCGCGCCCGGTCAGTCGTACCAGATAACCGCCATCGACGACATCTCGGTCGTCCTGCTCTCCGTCGAGTCGTCGGAACCGCCGCTCATCCACGAGGAGCAGACCAACCGGACGACCGAGACGCCCGAAGAGTAGCGCCCGAGGAACCTTCTTATACTGTGAGGCGGCCACCGCCTCCGTGTCCGACCGCGCCCTCTCACCGGTCGTCGGCGTCGCCGTCCTCGTCGGCGTCGCCGTCGCTCTGACCGCCGTCGTCGCCGCGGGAACCGTCGCGCTCGCGTCCGATGATCTCGCTGCGCCCCCGACCGGCGGTCACTCGACGGCACGGGTCGCGTTCTCGCTCTCCGTCGCCGACGACACCGTGGCGCTGACGCACGAGCGGGGTCCCCCGCTCTCTGTTCGACGCCTCAGCGTCCGCGTCGAAATCGACGGGACGCCGCTACGCCGTCAACCGCCGGTTCCGTTCTTCTCCGCGCGCGGCTTTCGCTCGGGTCCGACGGGGCCGTTCAACGCCGCCTCCGACGGAACGTGGTCCGCGGGCGAACGCGCGTCGTTCGCCGTCGCGGGGACGAACGACCCGACGCTCGCGGCGGGGCGGACGGTGACGGTGACCGTGTACCGGGAGGGCGGACGTCTCGCGCGACTCTCGGCGGTCGTCGGGGCGTGACGGTAGAACAGGTAGGGGCGAGGGGACGGACGATGGGACGCGAGGCGACGCTGTGCGCGGAGGGCGTCGCGGGCGGAAGGCGAACGCGGAACGCGCCTCGGTTACGCGTCGGTTTCGACGGCCTCGGTCGAACCGTCGCCGCCCGCTTCCTCCTCGGGCGCGCGAGCGACCGTCGTGATGGCGCGCGGACTGCCGGGGCGGGCCTGCTGGATGTGGTGTTCTATCTCGACGAAGCCGGCCTCCTCGAACATCCGCTGGGCCTCGTGTTCGTCGTAGAACAGCATTATCGTGTCCGCGAGCTTCTGAAACAGCGTCGTCTTCGGGTAGTCGGGGCCGACGACGAGGACGCGACTGCCGGGTTCGACGACGCGGCGGAACTCCCGAAGCGCCGCGACGGGGTTCGGCCAGTACTCGATAGAGCCCGAGGACCAGACGGCGTCGAAGGAGTCGTCGGCGAAGGGGAGACGCTCCGCGTCGCCGCGGTAGAACCGCACGTCGTCGTTCTTCCCGAACTTGGCGAATGCCCTCTCCAACTGGTGGGCGCTCTGGTCGAGTCCGTGAACGTCGTCGGTGTAGCGGAGGAGTCCCTCGGTGGCGAATCCGGTTCCACAGCCCACGTCCAGCACCCGGTCGTCGGCCCGGAGGTCGAGGAGTTCGAGCGCTTCGTCGCGCATCTCCTCGTTCCAGACGAAGGGGTTCACGCGGTCGTACACCTTCGAGAGGTACTTGTAGAACAGACGGGCCCGTGATTTGTCTTCGAGGACTCCCATCGCCACCGGATTCGCCCCCGGCTCTCATAACGGTGCGGATTCAGCGTCGTTCTCGAACGGCGACCGTTCGTCCCCCTCTGCGGGGGCTCGCGTTTTCACCCTCCGAAAACCCACCGTATTCACGCGCGTGTTCCGCAAACACCTTATACGCCGGTACTGCAACTTCTCAGTGATACGAGTATGCCGAGACCAGAGGTTCTCGAACGGATCAAGACTGCCGAGAACGAGGCCGACGACATCGTCGCAGAGGCCGAGGCCGACCGCGAGGAGCGTATCGCGGAGGCGCGACGCGAGGCAGAGGAGATCCGTCAACAGGCCGAGGAAGAGGCGCGTGAATACGAGGAGGAACGTCTCGACGAAGCTCGCTCAGAGATCGAGGAGGAGAGCGAGGTGATTCTGAAGCGCGGCGAGGAGGCGCGCGAGGAGCTCGTCGAAGACGCGAAGGGCAACGCTGACGAGGCGGTCGAATACGCCATCGAACGGTTCGAGGAGGCGGTGCATGCTCAGACCTGAGCAGATGAGCAAGGTCTCCGTGACCGGGTCCAAGCGCGTGATGGACCCCGTCATCGAGACGGTCCACGACCTGAACCTGCTGCACGTCACGGAATACGACGACACGTGGGAGGGCTTCGACCCCGGCGACCCCGTCGAAGGTGCCGAGGAGGCCTCCGAGAAGCTCGTCACCATCCGCTCGCTCGAGAGCATGCTCGACGTCTCCGACGACGACGCGGGGCCGACCCGCATCGTCACCGACGAGGCGCTCGAATCGGACCTCGAAGACATTCGAGAGCAGGTCAACGACCTCGACGACGAACGACAGGAGCTCCGACAGGAGCTCCGCGAGATCGAGGAACGGATCGACGAGATGTCGCCGTTCGTGGACCTCGGGATCGACCTCGACCTGCTCTCCGGGTACGACACCCTGCAGGTCTCGGTCGGACGCGGGAAACGGGAGCAGATAGAACGCGCCCTCGGGGACGCGGACGACATCCGCTCGCACGAGGTGTTCGCGGGCGACCGGATACTCGCCGTGTTCGCCTACCCCTCGAAGAACGCCGACGACTCGGCGCTCGCGGACGCTCTCGTCGGGGCGGACTTCGTCTCCGTCGAGGTTCCCGACGCCGAGGGGAGCCCCGAGAACCACGTCCGCGACCTCGAACAGGAGGCGCAGCAGATTCGCTCGAAGCTCGACTCCGTCGAGGACGAAATCGAGAACCTGAAACTCGACGCCGCGGGCTTCCTCCTCGCCGCCGAGGAGAAACTCGCGATCGACGTCCAGAAGACGGAAGCGCCGCTTTCGTTCGCGACGACGGAGAACGCGTTCATCGCCGAGGGGTGGATCCCCTCCGAGCGCTACACCGAGTTCAAAGCCGCGCTGAAGGAGACCGTCGGCGACCGCGTGCAGGTCGAGGAACTCGAGCGCGCGTCGTTCACGTCCGACGGCGACGACCACGTCCGCGAGGACATCCCCGCGGGCCCCGGCGGCGACGGCACGGGTTCGCCGACCGCGGCCGACGGTGGCGACGCCGACGAGGCGCGCGCCGACGGCGGGAACGCGGTCGTGATGCAGAACGACGAACCGCCGACGGTGCAGAGCAACCCCGGCGCGGTCAAACCGTTCGAGATCCTGGTGAATGCCGTCAGCAAGCCGAGCTACTTCGAGCTCGACCCGACGATCATCCTGTTCCTGACGTTCCCGCTCCTGTTCGGGTTCATGATCGGTGACCTCGGCTACGGGCTCATCTACATGGGAATCGGCTACTTCCTGTGGTCCAAGTTCGACGAGCGCCCGGCGTTCAAGAGCATGGGCGGCGTCACCCTCGCGGCCGGGCTGTTCACGGCCATCTTCGGCGTCCTGTACGGCGAGATATTCGGGCTGCACCTCATCTCGACGTACTTCTGGGAGGGCGTGCTCCACATGAGCCACCCGCCGATAGAGAAGGGCCTCTCCCCCGCCACCAGCGAGTGGGCGCTCGGTTGGCTCGTCGTGAGCCTGCTGGTCGGCGTCGTCCACCTCAACATCGGGTTCATCTTCGACTTCGTGGACAACTACGAGCTTCACGACCTGAAGCACGCCATCTTCGAGAGCGCCTCGTGGATTCTGATGCTGAACGGCCTGTGGATCTGGATATTCTCGGACGTGACCCGCGGGACCGCCCCGGACTTCATGTTCACGACGTTCACGTCCGAGGGCGTCCTTCCCCTCGGCTTCGCCGGGTTCCCGGCCATGGTCGGATGGGCCGGACTCGTCGCGTTCTTCGTCGGACTCGCCCTCCTCGTGATGGGCGAGCCCATCGAGGCCGTCGAGTTCATCAACGTCCTCGTGAACGTGCTGTCGTACACGCGTATCGGCGCGGTGATGCTGGCGAAGGCGGGGATGGCCTTCACGGTCAATCTCCTGTTCTTCGGCGTGTACGCCATCCCGGGCGACCACGGTGATGAGTGGCACTTCATGCTCAACCACGGTCCGAAGTACGTCCTCGAGCACCACAGCGAGGCGACGATCATGTTCGGCGGCCTCGTCCACGGCGACGCGGCGACCATCCTCATCGGTCTCCTCGTCCTCGTGTTCGGCCACCTCCTCGTGCTCATCCTCGGCGTGACCAGCGCCGGCCTGCAGGCGGTGCGTCTCGAGTACGTGGAGTTCTTCAACAAGTTCTACCAAGGCGGCGGCCGCGAGTACGAACCGTTCGGTTACGAGCGTCGCTACACCACCGAAGACTAACCACAACCCACCCTCGGCCTTCGTCGTTCACCCTTCGAGAGCCGCGGTACCGGAACTCGTTTTTCGCTCTATTCCGCCGAATCCGGCCGTATCCGCCGGCCTACGGCGAAACGGTTTGGGAACCTTTATGAGGTGTGTCTGTCCACATACGCACGTTCGGAGACGACTAACCGTCAGAGAAAATACCCAACTATGTCAGCACTAACACTCCTACAGCAAGCGCAGGCAGCCGCCCCGGCTCTCGAAGCACCCGCCGCCGCCGCCCTCGCCGTCGGTCTCGCGGCGTTCGGCGCGGGATACGCGGAGCGTGGCATCGGTGCCGCCGCGATGGGTGCCATCGCAGAAGACGACTCTCTCTTCGTCAACGGTCTCATTCTGACCGTTCTGCCGGAGACGCTCGTCATTCTGGCACTCGTCGTCGTGTTCATCGTCTCGGCGTAAGCACCTCCCCCCACCCTTTCCATCAATGAGTTTGGATAACGTCGTCGAAGATATCCGAGGCGAAGCACGCGCGCGTGCGGAGGAAATTCGAGAGGCCGGTGAGCGCCGCGCTACCGAGATCATCGAGGAGGCCGAGGCCGACGCCGAGGAACTCCTCGAAGCGCGGGAGGCCGACGTCGAGCGCCAGGTCGAGCAGGAGCGCGAACAGGCGCTCTCCGGTGCGAAGCTGGAGGCGAAACAGCAGCGCCTCGAAGCCCGACGCGACGTCCTCGAAGACGTCCGCAGCCGAGTCGAGGACGAGCTCGCCTCGCTCTCCGGCGACCGCCGCGAAGAACTGACCCGCGAACTCGTCGACGCCGCGGCCGACGAGTTCGACGAGAGCGACGACGTCGTCGTCTACGGCCGCGCCGACGACGCCGAGTTGCTCGAAGACGTCCTCGAAGACTACGACGGCTTCAGCTACGGAGGCGAGCACGACTGCCTCGGTGGCGTCGTCGTCGAGAGCGAGTCCTCGCGCGTCAGAGTGAACAACACGTTCGACTCCATCCTCGAGGGCGTCTGGGAGGACAACCTCAAGGAAGTGAGCGCCCGACTGTTCGACCAATGAGTGTATCCGGCGGTTCCAATCCGGAGTACGTGACCGCTCGCGTCAGAGCGCGGCAGAGCGCCCTGTACAGCGAGGAGGACTACCGCAAGCTGGTTCGGATGGGACCGGCCGAAATCGCCCGGTTCATGGAGGAGTCGGAGTACGAGACCGAGATAAACGCGCTCGGTTCGCGCTACTCGGGGGTCGACCTCATCGAGTACGCGCTGAACCGGAATCTCGCAAAGCAGTTCGACGACATCCTCGACTGGGCGGAAGGCCGCCTGTACGACCACATCGCGCGGTACCTCCGCCGGTACGACGCGTGGAACGCCAAGACGGTCATTCGGGGGCTCTACTCGGACGCCGACCGCGACGAAATCGCGGACGACCTCATCCGTGCGGGCGAGTTCTCCGACAGCTTCATCGAACGGTTGCTCGACGCGGGCACCGTCGAGGAAGTGGTCGAGCGGCTCCACGGTACGATGTTCGACGCGGGCCTCGAAGAGGCGTACGCGGACTACGAGGAGACGGACGTCCTCGTTCCGCTCGAGAACGCCATCGACCGCGCGTACTACGAGGCGTTGCTCGAGGACCTCGTGGTGAACGAGGAGACCCAGCAGTACCGCGACTACCTCGAAGCGGAGATCGACTTCCGCAACGCGCGGAACGCGCTCCGCCTCGCTCGAAGCGGGGCCGACATCGACCCGTCCGAGTACTATATCAGTGGCGGGTCCCTATTCTCGGCGTCGGAACTGACCACGCTCGCGCAGAACCCTGACGAATTGGTTACGAGGATTCGCGACTCGGAGTACGGCGACGATCTCTCGACGGCGCTCGACGAGCTCGAAGAGGCCGGTAGCCTCCTCGGGTTCGAACGCGCGCTCGACATCGCGCTTCTCGAAAAAGCCCGCGGGATGGGGAGCGTCTTCCCGCTCTCCATCGGTCCGATAATCGCCTACATCCTGCGCAAAGAGCAGGAGGTGGACAACATTCGGGCCATCGCGCGCGGACGCGAGGCCGGTCTCTCCGAGGACGAGATCGAATCGGAGTTGGTCATCCTATGAGTCAGGAGATAGCCGTCATCGGCAGCTCGGACTTCACGACCGGCTTCCGCCTCGCGGGAGTCCGGAAGTTCGAGAACGTCCCGGAGGAACAGAAGAACGAACAGCTCGACGAGGCCGTAGAGGAGACGCTCTCGGACGAAGACGTCGGCATCATCGTGATGCACGACGACGACATGGAGCATCTCTCGCGCCAAGTCCGCCAGTCGGTCGAAACCAGCATCGAACCGACGCTGGTGACGCTCGGCGGCGGTGCGGGCGCGGGCGGCCTCCGCAATCAGATCAAACGCGCCATCGGTATCGACCTGATGGAGGAGGACGAAGACTAACATGAGTGCAACACAAGAGACCGTCCGAGAAGACGGCATCATCGAGAGTGTGAGTGGTCCTGTCGTGACCGCCCGTGACCTCGACGCCCGAATGAACGACGTCGTCTACGTGGGCGACGAAGGTCTGATGGGCGAGGTCATCGAAATAGAGGGTGACATCACGACGATTCAGGTGTACGAGGAGACGTCCGGCGTCGGTCCCGGCGAACCCGTCGAGAACACGGGCGAACCGCTGACCGTCGACCTGGGCCCCGGTCTGCTGGACTCCATCTACGACGGCGTCCAGCGACCCCTCGACGTGCTCGAATCGAAGATGGGCAGCGCGTTCCTCGACCGCGGCGTGGACGCGCCCGGAATTGAACTGGAGAAAGAGTGGGACTTCTCGGCCGAAGTCGTCCCCGGCGACACCGTCGAACCCGGCGACGTCGTCGGCGTCGTCGAGGAGACGGTCACCATCGACCACAAGGTCCTGGTCCCGCCGACCTACGAGGGCGGCGAAGTCGTCACCGTCGAAGAGGGCGACCTCACCGTCGACGAGACGGTGGTCGAACTCGACAACGGCGAAGAGATAACGATGCATCAGGAGTGGCCGGTCCGCGAGGCCCGTCCGTCCGCGACGAAGAAGACGCCACGGACGCCGCTCGTCTCCGGTCAGCGCATCCTCGACGGTCTGTTCCCCATCGCGAAGGGCGGGACGGCCGCCATCCCCGGTCCGTTCGGGTCCGGGAAGACCGTCACCCAGCACCAGCTCGCGAAGTACGCCGACGCGGACATCATCGTCTACGTCGGGTGCGGCGAGCGCGGTAACGAGATGACCGAGGTCATCGACGACTTCCCGGAGCTGGAGGACCCCTCCACCGGGAACCCGCTGATGGCCCGCACCTCGCTCATCGCCAACACGTCGAACATGCCCGTGGCCGCGCGGGAATCCTGCGTGTACACGGGTATCACCATCGCGGAGTACTACCGCGACATGGGGTACGACGTCGCACTCATGGCCGACTCCACCTCCCGGTGGGCCGAGGCCATGCGCGAGATATCCTCGCGCCTCGAGGAGATGCCCGGCGAAGAGGGGTACCCCGCGTACCTCGCTGCGCGCCTCTCCGAGTTCTACGAGCGCGCCGGTTACTTCGAGAACATCAACGGCACGGAGGGGTCCGTCTCCGCCATCGGGGCCGTCTCCCCGCCCGGCGGCGACTTCTCCGAGCCCGTCACCCAGAACACGCTGCGCATCGTCAAGACGTTCTGGGCGCTGGACGCCGACCTCGCGGAGCGTCGGCACTTCCCGGCCATCAACTGGAACGAGTCGTACTCGCTGTACAAGGACCAACTCGACCCGTGGTTCCAAGACAACGTCGCCGCCGACTGGCCCGACGAACGCCAGTGGGCCGTCGACGTCCTCGACGAGGAGGCCGAACTCCGGGAAATCGTCCAGCTGGTCGGTAAGGACGCCCTGCCGGAGGACCAGCAGCTGACGCTCGAAGTCGCGCGGTACCTCCGCGAGGCGTACCTGCAACAGAACGCGTTCCACCCGACGGACACGTTCTGTCCGCCGGAGAAGACGTACCTCATGCTCACCGCCATCCACCACTTCAACGACGAGGCGTTCGAGGCGCTCGAAGCCGGCGTCCCGGTGGACGAGATTATCTCCATCGAGGTCGCCCCGCGCCTCAACCGCATCGGCGTGCAGGAGGACTACGAGGAGTACGTCGCGGAACTGAAAGACGACATCTCCGAGGAACTTCGGGAGCTGTACTAAGATGAAAGAGTACCAGACCATCACCGAAATCAGCGGTCCGCTGGTGTTCGCCGAGGTCGACGAGCCGATCGGATACGACGAGATCGTCGAAATCGAGACGCAGAACGGCGAGACGCTGCGCGGGCAGATCCTCGAATCGACGGACGGCCTCGTGGCCATCCAGGTGTTCGAGGGCACGAGCGGTATCGACCGGAACGCGTCCGTCCGCTTCATGGGCGAGACGCTGAAGATGCCCGTCACCGAGGACCTCCTCGGACGCGTCCTCGACGGGTCGGGCCAGCCCATCGACGGCGGCCCCGACATCGTCCCGGACGAGCGCCACGAAATCGTCGGCGCGGCTATCAACCCCTACTCCCGGGAGTACCCCGAGGAGTTCATCCAGACCGGCGTCTCCGCCATCGACGGCATGAACACGCTGGTCCGCGGACAGAAGCTCCCCATCTTCTCCGGGTCGGGGCTGCCGCACAACGAACTCGCGCTCCAGGTCGCCCGTCAGGCGACCGTTCCGGAGGAAGAGGAGGGCGACGACGACGAGGGCTCTGAGTTCGCGGTCATCTTCGGCGCGATGGGTATCACCGCGGAGGAGGCCAACGAGTTCATGGAGGACTTCGAGCGCACGGGCGCGCTCGAACGCTCGGTCGTCTTCATGAACCTCGCGGACGACCCCGCAGTCGAGCGGACGGTCACGCCGCGCCTCGCGCTCACCACCGCCGAGTACCTCGCGTTCGAGAAGGACTACCACGTGCTGGTCATCCTCACGGACATGACCAACTACTGCGAGGCCCTGCGCGAAATCGGCGCGGCCCGCGAGGAGGTTCCGGGCCGTCGTGGGTACCCCGGGTACATGTACACCGACCTGGCGCAGCTGTACGAGCGCGCCGGTCGCATCCAGGGCCGCGAAGGCTCCGTGACGCAGATACCCATCCTCACGATGCCGGGCGACGACGACACGCACCCGATTCCGGACCTGACCGGATACATCACCGAGGGGCAGATCTACGTCGACCGGGACCTGAACAGTCAGGGCATCCAGCCGCCGATCAACGTGCTTCCGAGCCTCTCGCGTCTGATGGACGACGGTATCGGCGAGGGCCTCACGCGCGCGGACCACGCGGACGTCTCCGACCAGATGTACGCCGCGTACGCGGAAGGTGAGGACCTCCGCGACCTCGTGAACATCGTCGGCCGCGAGGCGCTGTCGGAGCGTGACAACACGTACCTCGACTTCGCCGACCGCTTCGAGGAGGAGTTCGTCGATCAGGGGTACGACACGAACCGCTCCATCGACGAGACGCTCGAAATCGGCTGGGATCTCCTGTCGATGTTCCCGAAGAAGGAGCTCAACCGTATCGACGAGGAGCTCATCGAGGAACACTACCGCGAGGACGCCGCCGACGAGGGCGCGGAAGAAGTCACCGCCGACTGACCGGCGTCTCTCTCGGACGTTCTTTTCGGACGACGCCGAACGCGGAGCGACGGCGCCGCGCGTCGCAATGTACTCTTCTTCGCGTACGCGTGCGCGAATAATCATTGTCCGCCGAGTCAGACTAAAAAGGATTAACCCCCTCCGTCCACAAGCGTCCCCCAAGGATGGCCAACGACGTCAAACCGACTCGGAAGAACCTGATGGCGATAGAGGACCGCATCGAACTCTCCGAGCGAGGCCACGACACCTTGGAGCAGAAGCGGGACGGTCTCATCATGGAGTTCATGGACATCCTCGACCAAGCGCAGGACGTCCGTTCGGAGCTCAACACCAACTATGAGACCGCCCAGCGGAAGATAAACATGGCGCGCGCGATGGAGGGCGACGTCGCGGTGCGCGGCGCGGCCGCGGCGCTGAAGGAACACCCCGAGATAACGACCCAATCGAAGAACATCATGGGCGTCGTCGTCCCGCAGATCGAGTCCTCCCGCGTGAAGAAGAGCCTCGACCAGCGCGGATATGGACTGCTCGGGTCGTCGTCGCGCATCGACGAGGCCGCGGACGCCTACGAGGAGCTGTTAGAGAGCGTCATCCTCGCCGCCGAAGTCGAGACGGCGATGAAGAAGATGCTCAGAGAGATCGAGACGACGAAGCGCCGCGTCAACGCGCTGGAGTTCAAACTCCTGCCCGACCTCTACGAGAACCAAGAGTACATCGAGCAGAAGCTCGAAGAACAGGAGCGCGAGGAGACGTTCCGCCTGAAGAAGATCAAGGGCAAGAAAGAAGAAGAAGAGAGGGAAGAGCGCGAAGCAGAGGAGGCCGAGACGGTCCCGCAGGAACGGCCGGCCACCGCCGACGACTGACCGACGCTCGGCGTCCGAGTCGGTCGCACCCCTTCGGCCGCACCATCCAGTTTTCTCTCGCTTCTGTCGCCCGCCGGAGGACGGTATCGTCGGGTTTTCACGCGTCCGCGTCTCACCTCGACGTATGATTCGTACGTGTACGGCCTGCGGCGGCGATTTAGTTCCGTTCGCGGTTCCGGACGGACTCGGAACTCACGCGCCCGACGCGCCCGCCGAGGGCGACGGCGGGGCGTCGGACGCCGCGACGCTCTGTTCTCGATGCCTTCGGACGTACCCCGAGTTCGACGCGCCCGACGAGTCCGACGCGCCGACGTTCGACGCCGTGGCGGAGTACTTCCCCCGCGGCGACGGCGGCGCGGCGGTGGCGCTTCTCCTCGGGATGCTCGACTCGCTGGCGTTGAACCGCGCCGCGATAGAGACGCTGGTGGACCGCGCCGAACGGGAGGGAGTGGACGTTCTCCTGACGCTCGACCGCATCGACGGCGACGCGGCGCTGGACCCGCACTTCGACGTGGGCCGCCGCCGCACGCAGGTCGAACAGCTACTGGTCTGAGCGCTCGGAGACGAGACGAGAAGAGTCGGTCGGCGTTTAGACGCCCGTGGCGTAGCGGAGGATGCCGGCGACGCCGCCGAAGGCGTCGTGTAGCTGTTCGCCCTTCTCGAAGTCGGTCGAGATGAACTTCGTCTCGGTCCCTCGCTGTTCCGCGATGGACATCAGGTGTTCGATGACGTCCTCGCGGTCCTTCTTCTCGGCCTCCTGACCGCACTCGGTGCACTCGTGGCCGGGGTCGCCGTGCCGGCGGTCCACGACTTCGTACTCCTCGTGGCCCTCGGGACACTGGTAGACGACTACGTCCGAGTGGAGGTCCTCCGAGAGGAGGAGTCGGTCCACCGACCCCATGACGAGGTTCTTGCGGGTGGGGCCGAACCCGTAGGTCGCCTCCTCGCCCGTGTGGAGCTTCTCGAAGAACTCCTCCATCTGGGACTTGTCCTTCATCACCTCCTGGTCGGCCAGCACGTCCTGTGCGGCGTCCACGAGGTCGTAGAGGCCGGACTCGTCGGTGTAGGAGACGTCGAACTTCCCGACGACGAGGTCCTGCAGTTCGTGGTGGAGGTAGTCGCCGTCTAAGAACTCGTCTTTCGTCGGCGACGGACCGCCGACGAGGATTCCGTCCAAGTCGTGCCGCTTGGCGACGAACAGCTCGTTGGCCATCTCCGCGACTTCCTGATAGAAGTTGTCGATGGCTTCCAGACGGAGGCGGGCGAAACGCTGGGCGGACTGGCCACCCTTGCGCTGTTTGCCGGGGACGAGCGAGGACGCCGACTTGACCGGTTCGACGCGCTTGCCCTTCAGCCACCCGACGTTCGCCTCTCGCCGGTCGAGGACGACGAGGCCGAACAGCCCCTTGTCCGTGAGCATGTTCTCCAGCGGTTCCGTCAGGAAGTCCGAATCGCAGTGATAGCGGAACGACTGGATAGGTTCGGGCGGACTCTCCAGCACCTTCGTGACCATCTCGGTCTGGCCGCCGCCGGAGTTCACCGCACCGGAGAAGATGACGATGCCGTTGTCCGGCGGGAAGGTGTCGTAGTAGCGGAGGCGGTCCTTGATGGAGGTCAGGGCGTCTTGGACGGCCGTTCGCGTCTGCTTGGACTTGATGTTCGACGCCTCCGAGTGCTCCTGCGTGACGTGGGCGACGACGTCGGATATCTGCTTGTCATCCGGGATATAGATAGTGACGAGTTGCGTTCCGGAGCCCTCGAAGTCCTCGAGCTCCTCGATGACCTTCCGGAACTCGTACTTCCGGCGGTCTTCGCTCACCTCTTCGGCGTCGGTACTCATTGTCGACTCTAGGCCGGCGAGAGGCTAAGTAACCTACGACTGTCGCGGAACGTTCGGACGAGCGGCAGAATCGACGGTGTGCGGGCGGTTCGCTCGGAATAGGTTTATGTGGTTGTCTTGGGTGAGTCCGAACGAGTAAGATATGGGACGGGTGTACGCAGTGGTCAGCGCGAAGGGAGGCGTCGGGAAGACCACGACGACGACGAATCTCGCGGCGGCGCTCGCCGCGGCGGGCGCGGACGTCGCCGTGGTCGACGGCGACCTCGGGATGGCGAACCTCGCAGGGGCGTTGGGCGTCGTGCCGACGGAGCCGACGCTCCACGACGTTCTCGCCGGCGAGGCCGACGTGACCGAGGCGACGCAGGAAGGACCGCACGGGATGGCCGTGGTACCGGGGGCGACGGACCTCGACGCGTTCGCCCGCGCGGACCCCGAGGGTCTCCGCGCGGTGCTCTCGGAACTGGCCGACCGACACGAGTACGTCCTGCTGGATACCGGCGCAGGACTGAGTAACGACACCGTCGTCCCCCTGACGTACGTGGACGAGGCGCTTCTCGTCTCGACGACGGGGCGCGATGCATTGGGGGACACGGAGAAGACGCGACAGGTGGCGGTGCGACTCGACGTGCCGGTGGCGGGCGCGGTGCTCACGCGGGCGGACCCCGAGGACCCGAACGTCGCCACCGTCGAGGAGCAACTCGACGCCGAGATACTGCGGGCGATACCGGACGAACCGGTCGTCCGGCGCGCGGGCGACGCGGGCGAACCGCTCACGACGTTCGCGCCCGGAAGCCCCGCCGCCGCGGCGTACCGAGCGCTCGCCGCCGACCTGACCGGCGAGTCGGTTCCGCAACCCGACGCCGCGCCGGACGAGGCGCGCGAGGAGGGCGGTTCGACCGACGACGCCGACCCCGCGGACGCGGATGCGGATACGAATGCAGAGACGGACGCCCCGGCCGCGGACGCCACGACTGCGGACGCCGACGCCGCTTCCGCCGCAACCGCGGACGAAGGCGATTCGGCGTGTGACGCGGACGAACGCGACGGAGACGCCGGGGAGTCGGAGGGCGAGGCCACCGAACGCGACGACGGCATCATCGTCGCGGGCGACCACGAGGCCGACGGGACGCCGGAGCAACTCGACGAAGACGGCGAGAGTGCGTCCGACGACGAAGGCGTCTCCGCCGAGGAGGCCGAGGAGGCCGTCGAGTCCGTCGAGTCCGTCGAGGAAACCGCCGAATCCGACGGCGACTCCCCGCCGGACCCGCTCGCGGACCGGACGGCGAACGACGCGGCGGACGAGAGCGCGGACGACGGTCCCCTCGTCGAGGCCGCCGAACCGGACGCGACCCCCGAGGACGAGCAGATTCCGTTCGCGAGCGGCGACGACGGTGCGGACGGCGAGGACGACGAGGAAGAAGACGACGAGGACGGCGTCTACACGACCGAGTTGGGCGAGAGCGCGGAGGGGACGAACGAGCGCCGCGACGACGAGCGGAAGAAGGGCGGTCTGTTCGGTCGGTTCCTCGGCTGAGTCGCCGGCGGTCGCCCCGCCCCGTCTGCGGAGCGACGAACGGGAAGTTCTTTTACGCGGCTGTTCGCAGGCGTTGGTATGGCAGAATCTAACTCTGGCGTCCCGTTCTGGTGGATCGTCCTCTTCGTCCTGCTCGCGTTAGGCGCGGGTGCGCTCGCCGTCACCAGCGTCGGCGGGACGCTCGTCTCCGCGCCCGAAGTGCTGATCCCCGTCTTCGGGCTGTAACGCCTACATCGAGTCGGGCGCTTCGATGCCCAGCACGGAGAGCGCGTTCGCCACGGTGTGGCGGGCCGCCTCGACCAGTCCGAGGCGGGCGGCGGCCACCGCATCGTCGTCGGCGTTCAGCACCGACCGCTCGCGGTAGAACGCGTTGAACGTCTCGGCGAACTGCCGGACGTACGTCGCCACGACGTGCGGTTCGAGGTCGTCGGCCGCCTCCTCGATTACGGCGGGGAACCGCGCGATGGTCGCGATGAGCTCGCATTCCTCGGGCGAATCGAGCAGGGAGGCGTCGGTGGTCGCCTCGATGCCGGACGATTCGGCCTCGTCGAGGATGCCGCAGCAGCGAGCGTGGACGTACTGGACGTACGGGGCGGATTGGGCCTCGAAGTCCAAGGCGCGCTCCCACTCGAACGTGATTCCCTTCGTCGGCTGTTTCGAGACGATGTCGTAGCGGACGGCCCCGATGCCGACCTGCCGGGCGATTCGCTCGATGTCTTCCTCGTCGAGTTCGTCGTCGCGGATGCGACTGTCGAGGCGCGTCTCGACCTCCTCGCGGGCGCGCCGGACCGACTCGTCGAGCAGGTCGTCTAAGTCCACGCCCGTCCCCTTCCGGGTCGACATCCCGCCCTCGGGGAGGTTCACCCACGAGTAGAACGTCTGGCGGAGCTTTTCGGTGTCGTTGCCGAGTATCTCCAAGGCGGTCTCAAGCTGTTCGGCCTGCAGTTTGTGGTCCTCGCCGAGGACCGTCACCGCCTCGTCGTAGTTGTCGAACTTCCACTCGTGGTGCGCCAAGTCGCGGGTCGTGTACAGCGTCGTCCCGTCCGACCGGAGGAACACGAGGTTCTTCTCGAAGCCGAACGGCGAGAGGTCCAGTTGCCACGCCTCCTCCTCGTAGACGGCGTAGTCGGAGTCCTTCAGTCGCTGAACGAGGTCCTCGGCGTCGCCGTTGCGGATGAACTTCGTCTCCTTGACGAACCGGTCGAACTCCGCGGGGAGGCGTTCCAGCGAGGCGGTCATCCCCGACAGCACCTGATCCACGACGACGGCGACGCGTTCGAACGTCTCCTCGTCGCCGGCTTCGAGGCCCTGCATGATGCTCGCTATCTCCTCCTCGGCGGCTTCGACCTCCTCCTCGTCGCCCTCTTCGAGGAAGGCGTTGCCCTTGCGGTAGTACCGCACGAGATCGTAGTCCGAGCGGTCGCGCTCCGGTTCCGGCAGATCCTCCTCGTCGAACGTCTCGTAGGCCCACGTGAAGACGGCGACCTGTCGCCCGGCGTCGTTGACGTAGTAGTGACGCTCCACGTCGTTGCCGGCGAAATCGAGGATGCGCGCGATGGCGTCGCCGAGGATGGGATTCCGCGCGCGCCCGACGTGGACGGGACCGGTCGGATTCGCACTCGTGTGTTCGACCACCACGTCTTCGCCCGTCTCGGGGAGGCGGCCGTACTCGTCGTCGCGGCCCGCTTCGAGCGTCTCGGCGTAGTAGGCGTCCGAAACGTGAAAGTTCACGTACGGTCCCTGCGGCACGGCCGAGTCGAGGTACGTGTAGCCCGTGGCGTCTATCTCCTCTGCGATGTCCACGGCGACTTTCGGCGGCGGCGCGCCGACTTCGCCCGCCAACCGGAAGGCGACGCTCGACGCGAGCGTCGCCGAGACGTCCTCCGGTGGCTCTTCGACGCCGAGGTCGTCGGTCGGTAAATCGAGCGCGGAGAGCGCAGCAGAGACCGCGTCCTCGACCTCCGAACGGAACTCTCTAAACATGCTCCGAGGTTCTTGTGGCGCGGCTAAAGGCCTTTCCGAACGCCGTCGGAGCGGTCGCGGCCGCGGTTCGGACGCGCCGACGGCGTTCGCCCTCTGCGGTCGCACCGTTCGTCGCTCGGGCCGACGAGGCGGGCGTCACCGCCGGAACCGACGCACTTACCCCCGTCGTCCGACAATCCCGTTCACGAACCGGTCCGTCGCGGCGACCGACTCCGCGGGCCGCCCATCACGATTCTGTTACGCATCTCATATTCGGTACGCTTATTTCGGGTCGTCTCGAAGACGTGGACATGTCAGAATCGGCAGTCGCCGCCGTCGGGTACGACGAACTGGCCGCGTTGAAGTTCGTCGCCCTTGAAGGCGGGCGCTCCGGCCCGGTGAAGGTCTCCTGCTCCGGTCTGGCCTCGCGCCTCGACGCCTCCGGTCAGACCGCCTCGCGCCGCCTCCAGCGACTCGAAGACGCCGGCTACGTCGAACGCGACGTGGTGGCGGACGGGCAGTGGGTCTCGGTCACCGACGAGGGCGAGGCGGCCCTCCGCCGGGAGTACGCCGACTACCGCCGCATCTTCGAGACGGACGAGTCCGAGACGGTCGAACTCGGCGGCACCGTCACCGGCGGCATGGGCGAGGGCAAACACTACATCTCGCTTCCGGGGTACATGGAACAGTTCGAGGACCGCCTCGGCTACGAACCGTTCCCGGGGACGCTCAACGTCCGCCTTGACGACGACAGCGTCCGGACGCGCGCCGGGATGGCGTCGCTCTCGGCAGTCCCCATCGACGGATGGGAGGACGAGGAACGGACGTTCGGCCCGGCGACCTGTTACGCCGCGACGGTCGAAACGGATGAGGACGCCTACGAGGAGGCGCACATCATCGTCCCCGAACGCACCCACCACGACGAGAGCCAACTGGAGATCATCGCGCCCGAGAAACTCCGGGACGAACTCGACCTCTCGGACGGCGACGCGGTCACCGTCCGGGTGGAGGAGGTGTGACGGTGACCGGAACCCAACGGACGGACGACTCTCTCGCCCGCGCCCTCTCGGCGTTCCGGGCGGGCGACCCCGTTCTCGTCCACGACTTCGACGACAGGGAGGGCGAGACGGACATCGTCTACCCCGCGCGGTCGGTGACGGCGGCGGACGTGGCCCGCCTCCGCAACGACGCGGGCGGACTCGTCTGCGCCGCACTCTCCGACGACGCCGCGGAGGCGATGGATCTCCCCTTCCTGGAGTCCGAAATCGACCACCCGGCCGCCGGCGACCACGACCTGGCGTACGACGACCGGTCGTCGTTCTCCCTGCCGGTGAACCACCGCGAGACGTTCACGGGAATCACGGACTCGGACCGAGCGCTGACCATCACGAAACTGAGCGAGGCGGCCGACGCCGCCGTCGGAGGCGAGTACGACGCAGAGGACTTCGCCGCCGACTTCCGCGCGCCCGGCCACGTCAACGTCCTCCGGGGCGCGCCGGGACTCCTCGACGACAGGCGCGGTCACACCGAACTCGGCCTCGCACTCGCCGCGGAGGCGGGCGTCGGCCCCGCGGTCGTCGTCTGCGAGATGCTCGACGACGAGTCGGGCGCGGCGCTTTCGACCGACGCGGCGCGCGAGTACGCCGATCGTCGCGGCGTCCCGTTCCTCGACGGCGACCGAATCGTCGACTCCCTAGCGTAGGTCCCGCCAACTCACCTCGGGTTCCCACCCGAGCAACCGCCGAGCCTTCTCCGTCGAGACGAGCGATTCGTACCCCTCGAAGGAGTTCGTCGTCTCCACGTCGGGGTACTCCTCGGCGACGAGTTCCGCCGTCTCCATCTCCGCCGTCGTGTCGTCCGCGACGACCCAGAACCGTTCGTGGCCCTCGTAGTCGGCTTCGACCGCCCGGCGGATCGCGTCGGCGGCGTCCTCCTGTGTGAGGTACGAGAACAGCGTGTTCCGGATCGTCTTGAAGTTCTCCAACTGGTGAAGCGCCGCCAGTCGCCGGTCGGCGTCGAGGAACGTCTCGCGCATCTGCGCTTCCGTCGGCATCCACGGGAACCGGAACGAGGCGATGGTCGTCGGACCGTCCGATCGCCGGGCGAACCCGTCGGCGGTCACTTCGAGAACCTGCTTGCCGAGGCCGTAGGGGTTCGACGGCGTCAGGGGGTGGTCCTCGTCCACCGGGAGGTACGAGAGGTTGACGGGGCCGGGTTCGAAACTCGCGCCGAGAGCGCTCATGCTGGAGGCGAGGACGACGGTGTCGATGCCGAGCGATTCGGCCGCCTCCAACACGTTGTACGTGCTCATCGCGTTGCTCTCGTAGACGACGTAGCCGGGGTCGTGGCCGGGTTCCGAGAGCATCCCGAGGTGGACGACGGCGTCGGCGTCCGCCGTGGCGAACGCGCCGTAGGCTTCCCCGGCGTCGGTCATGTCTGCCCGGAGGTTCGCGTCGCCGACGGACCCGCCGCTTCGACTGCAGTTCACCACGCGGTACCCCGCGTCTCTCAGTGCGTTCACGACGGTGGGGCCGATGCGACCCGTCCCGCCGGTGACGGCGACAGTCTTCGGTGGCATTCGTGACCGACCGATGCGCCCCGGCGCAAAAAACCCCGCGCGCGTCGCCGTGTCGCCTATCATTTTATCACCTGCCACGCAAACCACGCGGTATGGGATTCGACGAGATGGATGTCGACACTATCTGGATGGACGGTGAGTTCGTCGACTGGGACGACGCGCAGATTCACGTCCTCTCTCACGGACTTCACTACGGCAGCGGCGTCTTCGAGGGCGTCCGCTGTTACGCCACCGACGAAGGGCCGGCCATCTTCCGGTGGGACGAACACTTAGAGCGGTTCTATGCCTCCGGGAAGCCCTACGACATGGACATCCCCTTCGAGAAGGAGGAACTCACGGAGGCGACGATGGAACTCATCCGCCGCCAGGACCTGACGTCCTGTTACATCCGCCCCGTCGCGTTCTACGGCTACGACTCGCTGGGCGTCAGCCCCAAGGACAACCCCGTGCAGGTCGCCATCGCGGCGTGGCCGTGGGGGGCGTACCTCGGCGACGAGGCGTTGGAGAAGGGCGTCGACGTGATGGTCTCCTCGTGGCGCAAGCACGCCTCTAGTCAGATCCCGACGAATGCGAAGACGACCGGCCTGTACGTGAACTCGCTTCTCGCGGGCGAGGAGGCCCGCCGCAACGGGTACACGGAGGCAATCGTCCTCAACAAGGAGGGCAACGTCGCGGAGGGCCCGGGCGAGAACATCTTCCTCGTTAAGGACGGCGACATCTACACGCCCGGCCTCTCCGAGAGCATCTTGGACGGCATCACCCGCGACACCGTCATCGAACTCGCGCGGGAACGCGGCTACACCGTCAACGACAACGCGACCATCTCCCGCGGCGAACTCAACACCGCGGACGAACTGTTCTTCACCGGCACCGCCGCGGAGGTGACGCCCATCCGGAAGGTGGACAACGTCGTCATCGGCGACGGCAGTCGCGGCCCAGTGACCGAGGAACTCCAGCAGGCGTTCTTCGACCTCGTGGAACGTCGCTCCGACGACCACGAGGAGTGGTTCACGTACGTCTGAGGCCGCGGTAGAGAGGCCCGCCGACCGTCTTCGCCTCCGCTCCGCTTCGAGCGGTCAGTCGTCTTCCGTCTGCACGTCGATGTCGATAGCGGAGCGAGACTCGTCCTCCGCGAACCCGGCCGAGAGGATGCGCGTCAGCGCCTCTTCGACGTTCTCGTCGAGTTCCCTGATGTCTTCGGGTTCTACCTCCATCACGAACCCGGTGGTGATGTTCGGCGCCGTCGGCATGAACAGGACCACCCGCCCGTCTTTCGTCGTCTGTCCGGTCTTGAACGCCGTCATCCGGACGCCCGGCCACGTCTCCAGTTGGACGGGCTTTTGGAGGTCCTCGGTCCCCGTCAACGCCGTCTCGACGGCGAGTTTCGAGGCGTTGTAGAGGATGCGGACGAGGGGAATTCGGTTCATCGTCGCGTCGAGGTACGTCTCGAACAGTCGGCCCACGGTTGTGCGCATCAGGTACCCCACCGACAGCACCAGCATCATGAACACGACGATGGCGACGAAGAACCCGAACGGGTGGTCGAGCGACTTGATTATCGGCAGTTTGACGATACTAGTGTAGAGATAGTTGAGAACCCACAGAATGACGAGGATGGGGACCAGTATCACCAGCCCGCTTGCGAAGTCGCGTCTCCACGAGGACATCTATTGATGGGTAGGTGACCCCGCGTCCTTAAGAGAACTTCTGTCCGGACCGTGCGTTGGCACGCCGTTTCGTCGGACGAGTCTAGCGGTTCGGCGGCGGACCGTCCCCCGGCCGAGAGCGTTCGGTTCCGAACGAAATCACGGCCCCTTAAGTTTCGGACGACGACTCCCGAACATGGTACTCGACCTCGTCGCCGTCGCGTTCTGGACCATGTTACCCGCGTACGTCCCGAACAACGCGGCCGTCCTCGCCGGAGGCGGCGCGCCGATAGACGGGGGACGGACGTGGGGCGACCGCCGCCTCCTCGGGGACGGGAAGACGTGGCGCGGCACGGCCGCCGGAACGCTCGCGGGCGTCGCCCTCGCTCTCGTCTGCAACGCCGTCGTTGACCCCGTCTCCGCCTTCCTCGGCGTCTCCCTGCCGACGTTTCCGCTCCCCGCGGCGGTCGGTCTGGCGTTCGGCGCGATGGTCGGCGACATCGCCGCCTCCTTCCTGAAACGGCGGAGCGGGCGGCAACGCGGCGCGGCGTTCCCCGGCCTCGACCAACTCGACTTCGTGGTCGGCGCACTCCTCTTCGCGGCGGCGTTCGACCTCCCGTGGTTCGTCGAGACGTTCTCGCTCCCTATCCTCAGCGTCGTCCTCGTCCTCACGCCCGTCCTGCACGTGACGACGAATATCGCCGCCTACGTCCTCGGCGTGAAGAACGAGCCGTGGTAACCCACCTTTTTCGAGGGGGTCCTCGGCGACGGCTCCGCCGTCGCCTCGAACCCCCTCCAAAAATCTGGACCAAAAACTGCCGCGAGCGAGGGCGAAGCCCGAGCCTCGCGGTTCGTCATCGGTGTCCTCTCCGCACCGCCTGACCGCACCACCTCCGCTCTGCACCGCCCTACCGCCGCGGCGAATCGGCCCGTTTAACCCGTTCGGGTGACCCGACGACAGTATGGCGAACGACGAACTCATCGAGGCCCTGCGCGAGGCCGAGGCGGTCCGGTACGGGGAGTTCGAACTCTCCCACGGCGGCACCTCGGACTACTACGTGGACAAGTACCTGTTCGAGACGGACCCCACCTGCCTCCGACTCATCGCGGAGGCGTTCGCCGAGGAACACGACGGCGAGAAACTCGCGGGCGTCGCACTCGGCGCGGTTCCCCTCGTCGCGGTGACCAGCGTCGAGACGGACACGCCCTACGTCATTGCGCGCAAGAAGGCCAAGGAGTACGGCACGGCGAAGCGAATCGAGGGCCGCCTCGAAGCGGGCGAGGAGATTCTCGTCCTCGAAGACATCGCCACGACCGGCAAGAGCGCCCTCGACGCCGTCAAAGCGCTTCGAGACGCCGGCGCGGAGGTGAACCGGGTCCTCGTCGTCGTGGACCGAGAGGAGGGCGCGGCCGAACGCCTCGCTGAGGCCGACGTAGAACTCGACTCCCTCATCACCGCCGACGAGTTGTTGGCCGACCGGTAACGCCCGTTTCTCTCCCTAACTCCCTCCGTTCCGTTCGCACCGCCGGACCGGCGCCGACTCCCGTTCCGCACGTCTGTGGGCAATTAGTTTCTCATCCACATCGAAGTATTCATACTTACGCAACCTCGTCCATCGGGGTATGAACAGAGCGGAGAAGGCGACTCTCCAACTCCAAGCCGTCGCCGTCCTGCGGATGCTCAAAGAGACCCGGACGTACGACGAACTCGCCGAGGTCACCGGACTGCCCGCGGGCGACCTGAATCGGTACGTCAACGGACACGTCCTCCCCGGAATCGAACGCGCGCGGAACGTCGTTGAGGGCGTCGGACGCGAGGCCCTCGCGACCGAACTCGAAGCCCGCGTCGAGTTCGACGACGAGGGGTACGTGGACAACTCCGGCGTCGTCTTCGACCAGTCGTTTCTCGACCTCGTCGCGCCCGTCGCGGCCAACACCCTCGGGTTCGAGCGACCGGACGTGGTGCTGACGGCGGCGACGGACGGCATCACCCTCGGCGCGGCCATGGCGTCGTACTTCGACGCCCGCGTCGCCTACGCGAAGAAGTCCAAGGAGACGGCCGTAGAGGAGTTCATCGAGTCCCGCCAGCGACTCACCTCTGGCATCGAACTCACCTACTACCTCCCCTCTCGCGCCATCTCCACGGGCGAGAAGGTCCTCGTCGTGGACGACCTCATCCGGTCGGGGGAGACGCAGGAACTCCTCTTGGACATCGCCGAACAGGCCGACGCCGAGGTGACCGGCGTCTTCGCTCTCATCTCCGTCGGCGAGAAGGGCACCGACCGCGCGAAGGAACTCACCGCCGCGCCCGTCGGCGCACTCACCGAGTTCGAGACGGAGTGAGGAGTCCCCGCCGGCGCGTTCGGTCGTCCTCCCGACGCTTCGTCGAATAGTACCTGTTGGGCGCGTCTCTCGTGGGACGATCGCGCCGTCCCCTCGGCCCCCGCGCCGGCGAGCGTGTCTCCTTCGTGCCACTTCTATGCACAGAGACGCGGAGAATACCCCGATATAATTGCCGGCATATGCACGTACGTGGCTATTTTCTCCTCTTTCGATGGTAACGCTTATGATCGGAATAGTGAGTATGCTCACCCGTGCATTATGGGGCTCATTGAGACGCTCGAAGACTACTTCGATGTGCAAGAACACGGGTCGTCGGTCGGGACGGAGATTCTCGCCGGAGTGACGACGTTCCTGACGATGTCCTACATCGTCGTCGTCAACCCGTCGATACTGACCGACCAGCCGTTCATCGAGGGGGCGGACGGTATCGCCATCGCGGGCTACGCACCCAGCGAGGTACAGTCGATGCTCGCCGTCGTGACTATCATCGCCGCCGCGGTGGCGACGCTCATCATGGCGTTCTACGCGAACCGGCCGTTCGGGCAAGCGCCCGGACTGGGGCTGAACGCCTTCTTCGCGTTCACCGTCGTCGGCGCACTCGGCGTGCCGTGGCAGACTGCGCTCGCCGCCGTCGTCGTGGAGGGACTCGTCTTCATCCTCCTCACCGCCGTCGGCGCGCGCGAGTACATCATCCGCCTGTTCCCCGCGCCGGTGAAGTTCGCCGTCGGAACCGGCATCGGGCTGTTCCTCGCGATAATCGGCCTGCAGGCGATGGGCATCGTCGTGGACGACGCCGCGACGCTCGTCACCCTCGGTGACGTGGCGTCCAACCCGGTGGCCATCGTCTCCGTCGTCGGCCTGTTCCTCACCTTCGCGCTCTACGCTCGGGGCATCCCGGGCTCTATCGTCCTCGGCATCCTCGGCACCGCCTTCATCGGGTGGCTCGTGACGTGGCTCGGCGTCGTCCCCGCCGACGCGGGACTCGTCGTCGATTCGACGGAGGCGACGTACAACATCGCACCGCTCGCGGGCGCGTTCCTCGACGGGTTCGGCAACGTCGAGGCGTTCAGTTTCGCGCTCATCGTGTTCACGTTCTTCTTCGTGGACTTCTTCGACACTGCGGGGACGCTCGTCGGCGTCGGTCAGGTCGCCGGCTTCCTCGACGAGGACGGCAACTTCCCCGACATCGACAGACCGCTGATGGCCGACGCCGTCGGCACCACCGTCGGCGGCATGCTCGGCACCTCGACGGTGACGACGTACATCGAGTCCGCCTCGGGCGTCGAGGAGGGCGGCCGCACGGGACTGACCGCACTCGTCGTCGCCGTTCTCTTTCTCGCCTCTTTGGCCCTCGTTCCGCTGGCCGCGGCGATTCCGCAGTACGCCTCCCACATCGCCCTCGTCGTCATCGGCATCGTGATGCTGCGCAACGCCGTCGATATCGACTGGAGCGACATCACCAACACCATCCCCGCCGGGATGACCATCCTCGTGATGCCGTTCACCTACTCCATCGCCTACGGCATCGCCGCCGGCATCGTCTCGTACCCCGTCGTCAAACTCGCCGCGGGCGATCGCGAGGACCTCCGCGCCGGTCACTGGGTGCTGGCGGGCGCGTTCGTCGTCTACTTCTTCGTCCGGACCAGCGGCATCCTCTCCGCGCAGGTGTAGGACCCGCCGCACGGCCCGCCTCCTTCTCTCCGTTCGTCGCGCTGCCCCGTCCCCGACGCCGCCGACTCTCCCCGTCTGACGGCCGCTCGCATCGACTGAGCCCTCCGAGCGAGACCAAAAAAGGTTCACCACTGTACCGACAGTCACTCTGTAGTAATGGTCCCTCTCTCTAGACGAACTGCCGTGCGGGCGGTCGCGTTGGTCCTCGTGATCGCCCTCCTGACGCCGTCTGCGGTGTCTGCCATCACGTACGACCCCGACGACGAGACGACGCTCACCCGCGGGACGGTGACGAGTCCGGCGAACGGTTCGACGGTCGTCAGCGTCCAAGGGTACACGTTCGACGGGTCGACGAACCCGAAGAAACCCGCCCGCGTCATCTCCGTCGGCGAACGGGGGCGGACCCAGTGGACCCACAACGAGTCCGGCGCGTGGTTCTTCGACGTGGACCCCCTGGAGAACGGGAACCTGCTGGTCTCCTCGCCGCGCGACGGCGAGACGGTCGTCTTCGAGTTGAACCCCGAGAACCGGACGCGCGTCTGGGAGAAGCGCTTCGACATCAAGGACACCCACGACGTTGACCGCCTCAGCGAGGACGAACTCGTCGTCTCGAACATGCGAGAGTGGGACGAACAGAACGGATCGATGGACCGCATCTTCGTCTATAACACGACGACCGACGAGGTGACGTGGGAGTGGTACTACCGCGACCACTTCCCCTCGGACACGAACGGCGGGATGACGAGCGACTGGACCCACTCCAACGACGTGGACCCCATCGGCGACGGGAAACTGCTCCTCTCGCCGCGGAACTTCGACCAGGCCATCGTCGTGGACATGGAGACGAAGAACGTCACCCACCGCCTCGGAAGCGACGACAACTACGAGGTGATGCGCGAACAGCACAACCCCGACTGGATGCTGAGCGAGAACGGGACGCCGACGATACTCGTCGCCGACAGCGGAAACAACCGCGTCGTCGAGTACGCCTACGAGAACGGGTCGTGGGTCCGCACGTGGTCCGTCGGGTCGAACGTCCTCAACTGGCCGCGGGACGCCGACCGACTCCCGAACGGCAACACGCTCATCACCGACACGCTCAACCACCGCGTCATCGAGGTGACGCCGCAGGGCGAGATCGTCTGGGAGTACTACGCGACGTGGGGGCCGTACGACGCCGAACGCGTCGAACACGGCGACGGGTCCGCGGACGGGCCGACCATCCGCGACATGAACGCGAGCGGCGAGTACGACATCACCGGCAGCGCGGAACTCCGCGCCGGGTCGGGCGACCGCGTCGGCTTCGCCGGGCAGATGCGCGCGACGTTCGCGGAGACGCCCCTCGAAGGGCCGATGAACGAGTTCGCCACCAAGTGGGCGCACGTCACGCCGTGGCTTCGCCCCATCTGGATGGGTCCGTGGGCGTTCGTCTACGCCGTCTGCGCCGCCCTCGTCCTTCTCGGGTGGGCGGGCGCGGAAGTCGTCCTCCACCGGCGACGCATCGCCGACGGCGTCCGGAACGCCGTCGGGCGCTGACCCGAACGCCGCCGCTTCCGCCTCCACTTCCGCCTCCGCCGTCCCCGGCCTCGCCTCCGCGTCCGCGTCGCGCGGCGAACGTCCGCGCACCGCCGCCCGTGTGTACCGCGGACGCACAGAACCACCGGACTCTTTATTCGCACTCGCCTATCGGCTAGCGATGTCGAATCTCATCCTGTACGAGTTAGAGGGTTGCCCTTACTGCGCGAAAGTGAAGAACAAGCTCTCGGAACTCGACTTGGAGTACGAGTCGAAGATGGTCCCGCGTTCGCACTCCGAGCGAACGGAAGTCGAGGAAGTCAGCGGACAGACGGGCGTCCCCGTCCTCGTGGACGAGGAACACGGCGTCGAGGGGATGTCCGAGAGCGACGACATCGTCGAGTACCTCGACGAGACGTACGCCAACTGAGCCGAAAGCGACCCTTCTCCGTTTGCGGTTCGATGCGTAGCCCTCAAGGCGTCCTCCGCCGTGGGCGAACGTAGTGGTTCAGGACATCGTCGGCGCAGTTTCTGTGGATCCGTTCGTGGCGATGAACACCGTCGGACTGGTGGCGTTCGCACTCGTCGGAGCGACGAAGGCGATACGCGAGGAGTTCGACGTGTTCGGCATCGCCGTCGTCGGACTCGTCACGGCGTTCGCCGGCGGCGCGACGCGGGACGTCCTCGTCGACCGCGTCCCGTTGGCGCTCAGGTCGTTCGGCGAAATCGGGTTCGGCGTGCTCGGCGTCGCCCTCGCCGTCGGCCTCAACGTCGCGTTCGACTCGGCCGACGAACATCCGATCGCCCTCCTCTCGGACGCCGTCGGCCTCGCGGCGTTCGCCACCGCGGGCGCCATCGTCGCCACCAACGTCGGCCTCTCGGGGTTCGGCGTCGTGGCGATAGCGACCATCAACGCCGTCGGCGGCGGCGCGTTCGCGGACGTGCTCCTCGACCGGTCGCCGTTCATCCTGTTCGACGACTTCTACGCGAGCTGTGCGGTTCTCGGGGGGACGTGCTACTGGCTGGTGACGACGTTCGCCGGGACGCCGGGTGCCGCCGCGGCGGTGTGCGCCGCGGTGACCGTCGGGTCGCGGGCGGCGGCGGTCACCTACGGGTGGTCGCTCCCGACGGCGCAGACGCTCGATCGGCGGGCGAGAGGCTGAAAGAAGGGTCGGCTACGCTTCCTCGGGTTCGCGGGCGCGCTCCCGAAGCAGGTCGCGAATCTCGTCGGGGTCGTCGATGGCGGCGAGTTCCTCGCAGCTGACGAGGGCCGTCCCGTCCACGGAGTCGCGCTTCGACCGGTCCTCGGTGAAGTAGACGGACCGGGTCTGGGTCACCTCGCCCAGAGAGGACATGATGCGGGCGCGCTTCTCGGCGCTCCGGGTGAACGGCGAGTGACCCGTCAGCATCGGCATCCGGTCGCTGCGCCGAGTACTCCGGTCCTCGTCCTCGCTGACGGCCTTGAACGGCGCGCGCGCCGTGGGGTGGACGGTGAACCCCGCGCGCGTGAGGATGTGGACGACGTGTTCGTCGTCGGGGTCCGCCGCCGGGTCCTCCGGCGTCGGGTCCGCCTCGCGAACCTCCTCTGCGCCGTCCATCACGTCCACCGGGTTCGAGAACGGCTTGTCGAACATCTGTTCGAGCTGAATCGCCACCTCGATGCTGGCGTTCATGCCGTCTTCGTACTTCGAGACGGTGCGGCGCGAGACGCCGAGTTCGTTCGCCAGACGCCCGAGGCTCCACCCTCGCTCTTGGCGTTCGTCCGCCAACAGGTCGCCGTCGATGTTGACGTAGAGGCCGCCGGGGGCCGCGTAGATGAGCGGCGGGACGCCCTCCACGAACAGGTCCATCGCGGTGTCGGGGTTCATCACGGGCACGCCGTGACGGAAGTAGACGACTTCCGGTTTGAGCTCCTCGTCGCGGGTCCGCAGGCCGACGACCATCGGCGTCGCGGACAGGTACGTGCCGAGACGACGCATCTCCGCGCCGGTCGCGGCGTCGAACGCGTCGATGTTCCCTAGAATCTTCAACAACACCAAGTCTTCCCCGCGCCGGGCGGCGAGGTCGAAGCTCTTGGGACGGATTGCACAGCGGTCGCTGACGAGGAATCCGGCGTCCTCCAGCATCGCCGTGACGTTTCCGACCAGAGCTGACCGGGACATATTCATGTATAAGTGATTCGCCACATATAACTGTTTTCTCGCCCGTAATCGCCCGCGTCGTTCGATTCCGCCGGACGCGTCGGTATCTTTATGTACGGCCGTCGGTCGCTTCGGGCTCGAAACTCGAAAGGCGTTACACCCTCGGCGCGGTAGCGTCGCCCATGACGGTCATCGGGCTGGACGACACCGACTCCCGGGAGCGAGGGATGTGCACGACGTACCTCGCGACGTTGGTCGCCGACGCCGTCGAGGCGGCCGGCGGCCGCGTGCGGCGGCGGTTGCTCGTCCGACTCAACCCCGCGGTGAAGCACAAGACCCGCGGCAACGCCGCACTCGCTCTCCACGTCGAGTTCCCCGCCGAGGACGCCCTCGCCGTCGCAGTCTCGGAGCTCGAACCCCTCGCGGAGACGGACGACCCGCGGACGAGTCCAGGCGTCGTCGTCGCGCCGGGCGACCCGGAGGACGTGCCGGACGCGGTGGCCGACTTCGCCCGCCGCGGCGTCAGGGACATCGTCGATACCGAGACGGCGACGGCGCTCGCCGAGGAGGCGGGGTACGAACACCGCGGGTGGGACGGCGGACGCGGGCGCATCGGCGCTCTCGCCGCTATCGGCGCGTGGACCGCCTTCGACGAGTGGACGTACGAGCACATCTCCTACCGGGAGTTCGACCGGTGCGGGACGGCCCGCGACGTGGACTGGGACTCCGTCTTCGAGGCCGCGGAGGCGTTCTACCCCGAGGCGTGGGACACCGTGGACCGCGAGGAGGGACAGGCCGTCTGCGTCCCGAACGCGCCCGGCCCCATCCTGCACGGCGTCCGCGGCGACGACCCGGAGGCGGTCCGGAACCTCGCGGCCCGGATCGAGTCGGAACCCGTCGAACGCGCGGCCACCTTCCTGACGAACCAAGGGACGGACGTGCACCTGCGGGACGGCGAAATTGGTTCCCTCCGCGACGCCGCCGCCTACCGCGTGGACGGCACCGTCGCCTCGGACCCCGAGACGCGCCGCGGCGGACACGTCTTCTTCGAACTCGAAGACGGCGACGAGTCGATAGCGTGCGTCGCCTTCGAACCGACCAAGCGGTTCCGCGACAGGGTTCGCGCCCTCCGCGTCGGCGACGACCTGACCGTCTGCGGCGAGGTGACCGAGGGAACGCTCAAACTGGAGAAGTTCGCCGTCCGCTCTCTCGTCCGCACCGAGGAGGTCACGCCGACGTGCCCCGACTGCGGGCGTTCGATGAAGAGCGCGGGCCGAAATCAGGGGTACCGCTGCCGGGACTGCGGAACCTCCACCCCGGAGAAGGAGACGGTGCGCGCGGACCGCGAACTCGAACGCGGGTGGTACGAGGTGCCGCCCTGCGCGCGCCGCCACATCTCGAAACCGCTCGTCCGCGGCGGGTTCGACGCGCCGACGCACCCCGAACGGTAGCGGTCTCCTTTCCGCTCCCTTCGTTCCTCACTCCCGGACGACGAGAACCGCCGTGTTCTCTCGCCTATCGACGAACTGGCTCCCGGCGGGCGGTTTCACGTCCACGACGAGCGTTCCGCTCTCCTGATTCGCCCTGACGTCCGGGGAGACGGTCACCGTCGCCGTCCCGTTCGCCCCGGACTTACCCGTCTTCACGCCGTCGATGTCGGCGGTCCCGTCTTTCACGACGACGGTCGCACCCTCCACGGGGTCGCCGTCGGCGTCCACCACGAGGAGGTCCAGTTCCTGTTCGCCCGGCGTCACCACGTCGGGGTCCGGTTTCACGTCGAGTTCCGAGACGGCCAGTCCCTGCACGCCCGAGAGCATGTTCAGCATGACGCTCATCGTCGCCACGCCGACGACGAGGGCGATGACGAGGCGAATCGGCAGTCCTTCGATGGCCCGGTCGTCGGCGGCGAACCGCTGGAATCCGAATCTGTCGAACATGGGGTCGGTGGTCCCGTCTCCCGGTATAAACCCTCGTCCGAGGATTCAAGTGCGGTGTCGCGGCCAGACACCTCGATGCACACGGACACGGAGACGGACGCGGGCGCGGAGGTTCTCGGTCGGCGGGGAGACGGCAGCGGCCCATCGGTTCGTTTCGGACGCCACCGCGCCCGCGACGGAAGCGACGGCGCGCCGGTCGCGGTGGACGTGGACCGCCCGCACGCCGCCCTCGTCGTCGGAAAACGAGGGTACGGAAAGTCCTACACGCTCGGCGTCCTCGCGGAGGGGGCCGCCCGGGCGTCGGGCATCGCGCCCGTCGTCGTCGACCCGATGGGCGTCTTCGACGGACTCGCCGCGTCCGCGACGGACGGCCCGCCCGTCCCTGCCCGCGTCGTCCGGACGCCTCGGGTCCGCGCCGACGCCGTTCCGCCCTCGGCGTGGCCGACGCTCGTCGGGTGCAACGGGAACTCGCCGGTCGGGTCGGTCGTCTGGCGCGCCGCGGCGGCGACGGAGACGCTGGCGGCCATGCGGGAGTTCATCGCCGACGCGGACGCCCCGGCGGCGACGGTTCGCGCCGCGGGGAACCGACTCAGCCGCGCCGAGGCGTGGGCGGTGTTCGACCCCGACGGCCTCGACGCCGACGAACTCGCCGGGGGAGAGGCCACCGTTCTCGACGTCTCGTCGCTCGACCCCGCGCCGATGAACGCGGCGGCGTACGCCGTGGCGAGCGGACTGTACGACGCCCGCGTCTCGGGGACCGTAGACCGCCTCCCGTGGCTCTTCCTCGACGAGGCGCACGCGTTCTTCGACGGCGTGGCGGGGCCGGCGCTCGAAACTATCCTCACGCGCGGGCGCGCACCCGGCGTCTCCCTCGTCGCCGCGACGCAACGACCGAGCGCGCTCCCCGACGTCGCCGTCTCGCAGGCCGACCTGCGCGTCATCCACCGCCTCACCGCCGGCCCGGACATCGACGCGCTGGCGGCGGCGAACCCGACGTACCTCGGTTCGACGCTCAGAGAGCGACTGCCCGCCGCGCCGGGGGAGGCGTTGGTCGTGGACGACGCGGCGGAGGCGGTCAGGGACGTGACCGTTCGCCGCCGCCACACTCCCCACGGCGGCGCGAGTCCCCGCGCGAGCGACGCGTCTCCGGACCCGACGCCGACCGAAACGGAGGAGTAGGCTCGGCGGGAGACGCCACGCATGGCCGACAGATTCGACCCGCTCCTCGTCGCGTCCGGCGGTTTCGCCGGCGCGACGCTCCGGTATGGCGTCGGCGCCGCCCTCCCGGGGGCCGCGGGCACTCTCGCGGTGAACGTGGCGGGGAGTTTCCTCCTCGGGGCGATGCTCGCGTTCGCCCCGACGCGCCGCGCGCGGGTTCTCCTCGGGACGGGCCTCCTCTCTTCGTTTACGACGTACAGCACGTTCGCCGTCCAGACGGCCGCGCTCGGTCCGACGTGGGGCGCGGCGAACGCGGGGGCGAACTACGCTCTCGGCTTCGCCGCGGCGTTCGCGGGACTCGCCGTCGGGGGGCGTCACCGGTGAACGGTGCCGTTACCGCCGCGGGCCACCTCCCGCCGGCGGTTCTCGTCGGACTCGGCGGGTCGGCGGGCGCACTCGCGCGGTACGGCGTCGATACGGCGTTCGGAGGCGGCCGCCGGGCGACGCTCGCGGTGAACGTGGCGGGGAGCGTCGCCCTCGGCGCAGTCGTCGCCGCCTCGCCCCCGGCTGCCGTCGCGACGGCGCTCGGAACGGGGTTCTGCGGCGCGTTCACGACGTTCTCGTCGTTCGCCGTCGCAGTCGCGGAGGACACCCGAGACGGACGGCCCGACGACGCCGTTCGGTACGCCGCCGTGACGCTCGGAACCGCGCTCGTCGGGGTGGCCGTCGGAACCGCACTCATCGGCGCAGTCTGACCGCGGCCGTCCGCCTCCCGCGGTGGCGGTGTTTCTCGTGGGTGTCGTTACCGTCGGCGTTTATATACCCCCCCTTCGAGATACGGACCGCATGAGTCGGGCGTTCGTCCGGCGAGCGGACGCGTCGCGGCCCATCGCCGAACCGTCTCGGTCCCCCTGACCACCCACGATTATATACTCGTACCTCAACCTCGAACAGATGGACTCGTCGCTGCGTGACCGCGAACCGAGAACGCGCCACTCGGCGACCGACGGCGGTTCTGTCGCCGTCCGCGAACGTACGGGCTCGTACGACTCGCGACGGCTCTATCGCGTCGCGTGCGTCGCGTCGCTACTCGTTCTCTCGTTCTCGTTCGTGTGGGTGTGGTACGCGCTCGGCGGCCCCCGAACGACGCAGGTGTTCTCGGACACCGTCGTCGCCCTCGGTGCCGTCGCTGCCGCACTCGCCCTCACCCGCCTCGCTCGACGGCGGGACGTCTCGATGCGCCGAGGGTGGCTGCTCCTCGCCGTCGGCGTCTGGTTGGACGCGCTCGGCGAAGCGCTGTGGAACGCCTACAGCGTTCTCACCGGTACCGTCCCCTATCCCGGTCCCCCGGACGTCCTCTACTTCGGCGGCTACGCCTTCCTCGCCGCCGGATTCGTCCTGTTCGCGGTCGACTCCCGCGACACCCGACCGAGAGTCCGCTTCACCCTCGACGGCCTCGTCGTCGCCACCGCCCTGCTCACCGTGGGCTGGCACTTCGTCTTCGAACCCCTCCTCGCGACCAGCGCCCTCGATTCGTTCGCGACGTGGGTCAACCTCGGATACCCGGTGTCCGACATCGTCGTCGCCTCCATCGGATTCGTCGTCTCGATGAACGCGCGCAGCCCCCGCCGTCTGCCGCTTCTCCTCGTCGCCGGGGGCGTCTTCGCGTGGGTGGTCGGCGACGTCGCGTTCGCCGCCCTCGAATTCGGCGACGGCTACGTCTACGACGTACTCGGTCTGTTCTGGTTGCTCGGCTACCTCACCATCGCCGTGGGCGCCCTCCACCCCCGCGCCGGTGCCCCGACCGAACCGGTCCGGTCGCGCCAGTACGAGTTCCACGAACTCGCCTTTCCCTTCCTCCCGTTCCTTCTGGCCACCGGCTTGATCGCCGTTCTCGGCTACGCGAACGCCCTCGACCGCGGAGATATCGCGCTCGCCGGTCTCGTCGTCGTCTGTTTCGTCGCCCGGCAGGCCTACATCTTCAGGGACGTGGTCCGACTGAGCAACGACCTCGAAGCCAGCGAACGCACCCTCGCGGACCGCAACGAGGAACTCCTCCTCGTCAACCGCATCGTCCGGCACGACATCCGCAACGACATGGCCGTCGCTAACGGCTGGGCCGGCGAACTTCGGACCCACGCCGACGAACGGGGCGGCGAGATGATCGCCCGCATCCTCCGCACGACGAAGCACACGATGGACCTCACCGAAACCCTCGGGGACTTCGTCGAGGCCCTCGACCCCGACGAGGAGGCCAAAATCGAGCCGACCGCCCTCCGCACCGTTCTCCAGGACGCTCTCGACGGGTGCCGCGACACCTACCCTCGCGCCGCGTTCACCGTTGGTGACGTCCCCGACGTCGCCGTCGAAGCGAATCCGCTCCTCGGTACCGTCTTCCACAACCTCCTCAGCAACGCTGTCCAGCACAACGACACCGTCGACCCGCGGGTCGACGTCGCCGCCCGCGTCACCGGAGACACCGTCGAGGTTCGCATCGCCGACGACGGTCCCGGCATCCCCGACGAGAGCAAGGAACTCGTCTTCGGTCGCGGCCGGAAGGGTCTCGATAGCCCCGGAAGCGGCGTCGGACTCTACCTCGTCGATACGCTGGTCGATCAGTACGGCGGGGCCGTCCGGGTCGAGGATAACGACCCGCGGGGCGCGGTGTTCGTGGTGGAACTGAACCTCGCGGCGTGACCCGCGTTCGATCGGACGTCTCTCGACGGCTTCGGTTCTCGTGCGGAAGAACGCCCGAGGCGGGATTGTGAACACCGGTCGCTCACTTCGCTCGCTCCTTAGTTCATATCCCTCGTATCCGTTCGCACGAACTGACCGGCGTTCGCTCGGCGACGAGACGCCTCGCTCGGCGGTCAGTTTTCAGAAGAACGCCCGAGGCGGGATTTGAACCCGAGTCGCTTGCTCACTTCGTTCGCGTCGCTCCTTGATTCAAATCCCTTCGTAACCGCTTACAGATTCTACTCGCGTCCGCTCGGCGATAAAACGCCTCGCTAAGGGAGTAGAAATCAGAGAAAGCGCCCGAGGCGGGATTTGAACCCGCGTCACGACCGTGACAGGGTCGTATGATGGGCCACTACACCACCCGGGCACGCTTCACCTATCTCTTTTCCACAGTAGTTGTTAAGGCTTTTCAGTTCGGTTCGGTGTGGCGGTCCGTGCCACTCGAACTCCCTCTCTCCGGTTCGATTCCTCTGTACGGCTCTGTCGATATCTAGTCCGACACCCCTGCGAGTGACACAACCGATAGGCGGACGCCCGTGCGCCGAACTACCGATCGGTGTCACTCGGTCGCGTCGTCCAGTGCGAACGAGCCGTAATCAATCTCGCCCGCTCGCTCGTATCGGAGCAGTTGGACCCCCGTGCTCGACGTCTCGGCATTCGTCAGTTCGAGGGATGCAGGGACCGTACCGTCCCCGAACAACCGTTTTCCGTCCCCCAGAACCAGCGGGAAGACCCACAGCCAGAACTCGTCGACGAGGTCGTGTGCAAGCAGGGTCTGGGTGAGGTCGTGACTCCCCTGCACCATGACCACGTCTCCGCGCTCCGTCTTGAGGTCCGCTACGGCCGTCTCGACGTCGCCCGAGAGGAGCGTCGAGTTGTTCCACTCTACCTCGTCGAGGGTCTCCGAGGCGACGTACTTGGGCATGTCGTTCAGTTTCGTCGCCACGAGGTCTCCCTCTGTCTCGACGTTCGGCCAGTGCGCAGCGAATATCTCGTACGTCTTTCGGCCGAGCAGCAGCGCGTCGGCTTCGGCGAACTGGTCCGTCATGACCTCGCCCATCTTCTCGTCCCAGTAGTTGACCGACCACCCGCCGCGGTCGAATCCGCCGCCGCGGTCCTCGTCGGGGCCACCCGGTGCCTGCATCACGCCGTCGAGAGTGAGAAACGTCCCCACGACAAGCGTTCCGGACGTATCGTCAGATTGACCTTCACTCATACGTCTACCGGACGCGAGAACGAGCGATAACTGTATCCTCTACATACCCTGGATCCGGCGTTCGCTCGGCGACGAGACGCCTCGCTCGGCGGTCAGTTTTCAGAAGAACGTCCGAGGCGGGATTTGAACCCGGGTCGCTCCGCTCACTTCGTTCGCGTCGCTCCCTGCTTCAAATCCCTCTGTAAGCGCTTTCGACGCTCACGAGTGGCGAGCACACGCTACGCGGTGCTCGCCGGAATAGTTCGCTGAGAAAGCGCCCGAGGCGGGATTTGAACCCGCGTCACGACCGTGACAGGGTCGTATGATGGGCCACTACACCACCCGGGCTGGCTCCATCCTTTCGTTGCCCGGTGTTATAAATAAGGCTTATCATCTTGACGTACCGTGGGGTGCGCTACCGCGAGTCCGTCCGCCGGAAAGCATTTATCCACGACATACAATGTGTCCAAGTAACACGAGCCGTCGTGCGAGCGCACTTTTGCGCTCGTGCCGATGAGCGGTGCTTTTCGAGTCCAGTTGGCAAGCGTTAAATGGCTGCTCCCCTAACGAGGCTGTAGTATCCCGTGAGAACTTCTTCCCCAACCCACACCCACGCTAACCACCCATGGTAGACGTAAGCCAACACAAACTGGTTCCAGAGCACACGCTCCTCGAAGAGGACGAAGTCGAGGAGGTGCTGGCGGAGTACGACGTCAGCCGCACGAACCTACCCAAGATCAAGCGGACAGACAAGGCGTTGCCCGACGACGCGGACGTCGGCGACGTCGTGAAAATCGTTCGTGACTCCCGTACCACGGACAAGGCGGTCACATACCGACTGGTGATCGAATGAACCGACAGGACCGACGCGTCGTATCACGTGAGTACTTCTCGGAGGAACGGCTCGCAGAACACCACTTCCGCTCGTTCAACGCGTTCCTCGAACGCGGTATGCAGGAGGTCGTCGACGAGAAGGCGACCGTCGATACGGACATCGGCGACAAAGAGGGCGAAGAACCCGTGTACGTCGAACTGGGCGACGTGCGCGTGGAGACGCCCCGCGTCCGCGAGGCCGACGGGTCCGAGGAACTGCTGTTCCCGCAGGAGGCGCGCCTCCGAAACATCACCTACGCCGCGCCGGTGTTCATGGAGATGTCCATCGTGCGCGGCGGCGAAGAGGAGGAGGAAGTCGTCGTCGACACGACCGAGACGAAGGTGGGCCGCATGCCCATCATGGTCGGATCGACGAAGTGCAACATCACCGGCCTCTCCGACGAGGAACTCGTCGAAATCGGCGAGGACCCCGTAGACCCCGGCGGCTACTTCATCGTCAACGGCTCCGAGCGCGTCCTCATGACCTCCGAGGACCTCGCGCCGAACAAGATTCTCGCCGAGTACGACACGAAGTACGGCGACGAGATTCAGGTCGCGAAGACGTTCTCTCAGCGCCGCGGGTACCGCGCGCTCGTCCTCTGTGAGCGCAACCGCGAGGGCATTCTCGAAGTGTCGTTCCCGTCCGTCTCGGGCAGCGTCAACTTCGTCACCCTCGTCCGCGCGCTCGGACTCGAATCCGACGAGGAGATCGTCCACCGCGTCTCCGACGACCCCGAGGTCGTCAAGTTCATGCTGGAGAACTTAGAGGAGGCCGAGGTTCAGACCGAAGAAGAGGCCATAGAGAGCCTCGGCAAGCGCGTCGCCGGCGGGCAGGGCAAGAACTACCAGCTGAAGCGCGCCAACTACGTCATCGACCGCTACCTGCTCCCGCACCTCCACGAGGAGGGCGTCGAGGAGGAGGAAGTCCGCATCAACAAGGCGTTCTACCTCTGCCGGATGGCGGAAGCGTGCTTCGAGCTCGCGCTTCAGCGCCGCGACTCCGACGACAAGGACCACTACGCGAACAAGCGTCTCAAGGTCTCGGGCGACCTGATGAAGGACCTGTTCCGGACGGCGCTCAACAAGCTCGCACGCGACGTGAAGTACCAGCTGGAACGCGCGAACATGCGTAACCGCCAACTGACCGTCAACACCGTCGTCCGTTCGGACGTGCTCACGGAACGTCTCGAACACCCCATCGCGACCGGGAACTGGGTCGGCGGTCGCTCCGGCGTCTCCCAGCTTGTCGACCGGACGGACTACATGGGCGTTCTCTCTCACCTCCGCCGACTCCGCAGTCCGCTGTCGCGGAGTCAGCCGCACTTCGAGGCGCGGGACCTGCACGCGACCCAGTGGGGTCGCATCGGACCCTCCGAAACGCCGGAGGGCCCGAACTGTGGGCTGGTGAAGAACTTCGCGCAGGCGATGGAGCTCTCCCAGAACGTCGAGGACGAACAGGAACTCAAACGAGAACTCGCGTCGATGGGCGTCGAGGGCATCCCCGGAATCGAACGCCCCGACTCCACGTCGGCGCCTGCGGACGACTGAAACATGGCTCAGGCAACACGAGAAGCGAAGGTGTACGTCAACGGGAGTTTGATCGGGACTCACCCCGACCCTAACCAACTCGCGGAGCAGATACGGGAGGCGCGTCGCCGCGGCGACATCAGCGAGATGGTCAACGTCTCCGTCAAAGAGCGAACCCGCGAGGTCATCATCAACGCCGACGCGGGCCGCGCGCGGCGACCCCTCATCGTCGTCGAGGACGGCGAACCCCTCCTCGGAGACGAGGAGATCGAAGCGGTCGACGCGGGCGAACTTGAGTTCGACGACTTGGTCGAACGCGGCTACATCGAGTTCATCGACGCCGAGGAGGAAGAGGACATCTACGTGGCGGTCGACGAGGAGGACCTCACCTCCGAGCACACCCACCTCGAAATCGACCCCTCGCTCATCTTCAGCATCGGGTCGGGGATGATTCCGTACCCCGAGCACAACGCGTCGCCGCGCATCACGATGGGCGCGGGGATGATGAAGCAGTCGCTCGGGATTCCGGCGGCGAACTACCGCATCCGCCCCGACACGCGTCAGCACCTCCTGCACTACCCGCAGTTGTCGATGGTGAAGACGCAGACGACAGAGCAGATCGGCTTCGACGAGCGACCGGCGGCGCAGAACTTCACCGTCGCCGTGATGTCCTACGAGGGGTTCAACATCGAGGACGCACTCGTCATGAACAAAGGGTCCGTGGACCGCGCGATGGCCCGGTCGCACTTCTTCCGGACCTACGAGGGCGAGGAACGCCGCTACCCCGGCGGACAGGAGGACCGATTCGAGGTCCCCAGCCAGGACGTGCGCGGCGCGCGCGGTGAAGACGCGTACACCCACCTCGACGAGGACGGCCTCGTCAACCCCGAGACCCGTGTGGACGAGAACTCCGTCCTCCTCGGGAAGACGTCGCCGCCGCGGTTCCTCGAAGAGCCCGACGACATGGGCGGTCTCTCGCCGCAGAAGCGCCGCGAGACGTCCGTGACGATGCGCTCCGGCGAGTCCGGCGTCGTGGACACCGTCACCCTGATGGAGGGCGAAGACGGCTCGAAACTCGCCAAGGTGTCGGTCCGCGACCAGCGGATCCCGGAGCTCGGCGACAAGTTCGCGTCCCGCCACGGCCAGAAGGGCGTCGTCGGCCACCTCGCGCCGCAGGAGGACATGCCCTTCACCGAACAGGGCGTCGTCCCCGACCTGGTCATCAACCCGCACGCGCTCCCGTCGCGCATGACGGTCGGTCACGTGCTGGAGATGCTCGGCGGCAAGGTCGGCGCGCTCGAAGGTCGCCGCGTGGACGGCACCGCCTTCCAGGGCGAAGACGAGTCGAAGCTCCGCGGCGCCTTGGAGGAGCACGGGTTCAAGTCCTCCGGGAAGGAGGTCATGTACTCCGGCGTCACCGGCGAGAAGATCGAGGCCGAGATATTCGTCGGCATCATCTTCTACCACAAGCTGTACCACATGGTGAGCAACAAGCTGCACGCCCGTTCCCGCGGTCCCGTGCAGGTTCTCACCCGCCAACCGACCGAGGGTCGCGCCCGCGAGGGTGGCCTTCGCCTCGGGGAGATGGAACGCGACACCGTCATCGGGCACGGCGCCGCGATGGTCCTGCAGGAGCGTCTGCTCGACTCCTCCGACAAGGAGACGGTGTACATCTCCGCCGACACCGGCATGGTCGCCGTCGAGGACCGCGACCAGCGCCGCATCTATGACCCCGTCACCGGCGACGAGGACAACATCCACGAGATAGAGATCAGCTACGCGTTCAAGCTCCTGCTCGACGAGATGATCGCGCTCGGCATCCGACCGCGACTCGACTTAGAGGACGCGGTCTAACCACCCCCACCACCAGTCACCCACACAATGTCAATGCAGACACCCAAAGAGATCGGAGCCATCCAGTTCGGGCTGATGGACCCGGAGACGTACCGAGACATGTCCGCGACGAAGGTCATCACCGCGGACACCTACGACGACGACGGGTACCCCATCGACATGGGGCTGATGGACCCCCGCCTCGGCGTCATCGACCCCGGCCTGCAGTGCCGCACCTGCGGCCAGCACTCGGGGTCCTGTAACGGGCACTTCGGCCACATCGAACTGGCCGCCCCCGTCATCCACGTCGGCTTCACGAAGCTCATCCGTCGCCTCCTCCGCGCGACGTGCCGCGAGTGCGGCCACCTCGCACTCACCGAGGAGGAGCAAGCGGAGTTCCGCGAGGGCCTCGACCGGACGCACGAACTCGGCGAGGACTGGACGAACGTGCTGAAGTCGGCCGTCCGGCAGGCGCGGAAGGCGAAGAACTGCCCCCACTGCGGCAGCCCCCAGCACGACATCAAACACGAGAAGCCGACCACCTACTACGAGGTCCAAGACGTCCTCGCGGGCGACTACTCCGAACGCATCGCCGACGCGATGCAACCGGACCCCGACGACGAGGACGACGAGGGCATCGGCCCGAGCGAACTCGCCGACGAGGCGGGGATGGACGTGGGCCGAATCAACCAGATACTCTCCGGCGAGTTCCGCCCCGTCGGCGAGGACCGCAAGAAGCTGGAGAAGGCCCTCGACGTCGACCTCACCGAGGAGGACATGAACAAGCTGATGCCCTCGGACATCCGCGACTGGTTCGAGGACATCCCGGACGAGGACATCGAGACGCTGGGCGTCGACCCGAGTCGCGCCCGTCCCGAGTGGATGATCCTGACCGTCCTGCCGGTGCCGCCGGTGACGGCGCGTCCGTCCATCACGCTCGACAACGGCCAACGCTCCGAGGACGACCTGACGCACAAGCTGGTCGACATCATCCGCATCAACCAGCGGTTCATGGAGAACCGCGAGGCGGGTGCCCCGCAGCTCATCATCGAGGACCTGTGGGAACTGCTGCAGTACCACGTCACGACGTTCATCGACAACGAAATCTCGGGCACGCCGCCCGCGCGTCACCGCTCCGGCCGTCCGCTGAAGACGCTCAGCCAACGTCTGAAGGGGAAGGAGGGTCGCTTCCGCGGGTCGCTCTCCGGGAAGCGCGTGAACTTCTCGGCGCGTACCGTCATCTCGCCGGACCCGACGCTCTCGCTCAACGAAGTCGGCGTCCCCGAACGGGTCGCCCGCGAGATGACCCAGACGATGAACGTGACCCAGCGAAACCTCGAACAGGCCCAGCAGTACGTCCGCAACGGGCCCGAGGGCCACCCCGGCGCGAACTACGTCAAGCGCCCCGACGGCCGCCGTCTGAAGGTGACCGAGAAGAACTGCGAGGAGCTCGCAGAGAAGGTCGAAGCCGGCTGGGAGGTCAACCGGCACCTCATCGACGGCGACATCGTCATATTCAACCGACAGCCGTCGCTGCACCGGATGTCCATCATGGCGCACGAAGTCGTCGTGATGCCGTACAAGACGTTCCGGCTCAACACCGTCGTCTGTCCGCCGTACAACGCCGACTTCGACGGCGACGAGATGAACATGCACGCGCTCCAGACCGAGGAGTCCCGCGCCGAGGCGCGCGTCCTCATGCGCGTGCAGGAACAGATTCTGAGCCCGCGCTTCGGCGAGAACATCATCGGCGCGATTCAGGATCACATCTCCGGGACGTACCTGCTGACGAACGGCAACCCCGAGTTCACGGAGACGCAGGCGCTGGACCTGCTCCGCGCGACGAGCATCGACACGCTCCCAGACCCGGCGGGCGAGTACGAGGACGGCACGCCGTACTGGACGGGTCGGCAGCTGTTCTCGGAACTGCTGCCCGACGACCTGAACCTCCAGTTCACCTCCTCGACGGGCGACGACGTGATAATCGAGGACGGCCAGCTCGTCGCCGGCACCATCGACGAGGACGCCGTCGGCGCGTTCGGCGGCGAAATCGTGGACACGCTGGCGAAGGTGTACTCGAAGACCCGCTCTCGGGTGTTCGTGAACGAGGTCGCCTCGCTGGCGATGCGCGCCATCATGCACTTCGGGTTCTCCATCGGGATCGACGACGAGTCGATTCCGGAGGAGGCCAACGAGCAGGTGGACGAGGCCATCGGCAACGCGTACGACCGCGTGCAGGAGCTCATCGAGATATACGAGGCGGGCGAACTCGAATCGCTGCCGGGTCGCTCCGTCGACGAGACGCTTGAGATGAAGATCATGCAGCAGCTCGGCAAGGCCCGCGACTCCGCCGGTGAAATCGCGGAAGACCACTTCACCGACGACAACCCGGCCGTGGTCATGGCCCGGTCCGGGGCGCGCGGTTCGATGCTGAACCTGACCCAGATGGCCGGCTGCGTCGGCCAGCAGGCGGTTCGCGGCGAACGCATCAACCGCGGGTACGAGGGTCGGACGCTCAGCCACTTCCAGAAGGAGGACCTCTCCGCCGGAGCGCACGGCTTCGTGGAGAACAGCTACCGGAGCGGTCTGACCCCGCGGGAGTTCTTCTTCCACGCGATGGGCGGCCGCGAGGGGCTGGTGGACACGGCAGTCCGGACGTCGAAGTCCGGGTACCTCCAGCGCCGCCTCATCAACGCGCTGTCGGAGCTCGAAGCGCAGTACGACGGCACGGTGCGCGACACCTCGGGCACCATCGTCCAGTTCGAGTTCGGCGAGGACGGCACCTCGCCCGTGAAGGTGTCCTCGGACGCCGGCGACGGCATCGACGTGGACAACATCACGGACCGCGTCCTCGACGCGGAGTTCGCCACGGAGGAGGAGAAAGAGCGGTTCCTCGGCACCCGCGAACCGCCGACGAACCTCTCAGAGTACGCCGGTCCGGGTCTCGACAAGGCCACGGGGGTGAACTCCGATGACTGAGTACGAGTTCGTCACCGACGACGTGGAGGCGGTCGTCGAGGACCACGACCTCCCGCGGCGACTCAAAGAGCGCATCTACAGCACCGTCGACGAACGCGAGGGCGTCACGCCCGAGCAAGCCGACGAGATCGCCCGGGCGGTCGAAGCCCGCTATCAGGACACGCGCGTGGACCCCCTCGACCCCGTCGGGACGGTGTCCGCCCAGTCCATCGGGGAACCGGGGACGCAGATGACGATGAACACGTTCCACTACGCGGGCGTCGCCGAGATCGACGTGACGCAGGGGCTTCCGCGCCTCATCGAACTCGTGGACGCGCGGAAGACGCCCGACACGCCGATGATGACGGTCCCGCTCGAAGGCGAGTACGCCACGGAGCGAGAGAAGGCCCACGAAGTCGTCTGGTCGATGGAGGCCACGAAGATTCTCGCCCTCGGCGACGTCTCGACGAACGTCGCGGACATGCTCGTGCAGGTCGACCTCAACGAGGACACCCTGATGGAACGGTGGCCCACGGTGGACGACGTGGACACCGTCGCCCAGGAGATCGCCGAGACCATCGAGGACGCCCTCGGCGTAAGCACGAACCGCCAGGGAACCGTCATCGAGTTCGGCCCCGAAGCGCCGAGCTACCGCCGACTCCTCCAACTCGTGGAGGAACTGCGCGAAATCGTCTTCAAGGGCATCGAGGACATCTCCCGCGTCGTCATCCGCAAGGAGGAGAACGAGGAGACCGGACGCGAGGAGTTCGTCCTCTACACCGAGGGGTCGGCCTTCGGCGACGTCCTCGACATCGAGGGCGTGGACGCCTCCCGCACGACGAGTAACAACATCCACGAGGTCCACCGCGAACTCGGCATCGAGGCCGCCCGCGAGGCCATCATCAACGAGACGATGGACACCCTGCGCGAACAGGGTCTCGACGACGTGAACGTCCGCCACCTGATGCTGGTCGCGGACATCATGACGAACCGCGGCGAGATAGAGTCCATCGGCCGCCACGGCATCTCCGGGTCGAAGGACTCCGTCCTCGCCCGCGCGGCGTTCGAGGTGACGGTCAACCACCTGCTCGACGCGGCCATCCACGGCGAGGAGGACGACTTGGACGGCGTCATCGAGAACGTCATCGTCGGCAAGCCGATATCCATCGGGACCGGCGACGTGGACCTGCGCATGGGTTCGATAAACCCGGCGGACGACTGAGGACGAAAGATGAAGGTCACGCTGTCGGACGCCGAACGCCGGTACATCGCCCTCTTCGAGGACGAGACGGGCGCGACGGCGAGAGACTGCCTGACGTTCGACGACCGGGTGGTCATCCTGGTCGCCGCCGGCGAGATGGGCCAAGCCATCGGCCCCGGCGGGCAGAACGTCAAGAAGGTCGAAGAGAAGATCGGTCGGTCGGTCGAACTCGTCGAGGACGCCGACACGTCCGAGGCGTTCGTCGCGAGTGCCCTCGCGCCCGCGGCGGTTCGACACGTGACCATCTCTCAGCAGGACGACCGCGTCGCCTACGTCGAAGTCGCGAACGAGGACCGCGGCGTCGCCATCGGGAAGGAGGGGAAGAACATCGAGACGGCGCGCACGCTGGCGCGACGGCACTACGACATCGACGACATCCAACTCACCTGAGGCGGGGCCGCCCGCCTCGCCTTCGCGGCGTCGTCCCGCGACTCCTCTTCTGCGACCGCACTTTTGTGATTCGCTCGTGAACTGAGCGGTATGCTCGGAGCGACCGTCGGTCAGGCGACGCCGGACGTCCCCGTCGAGGAGGCCACGGAGGCGGTGGACCAGTACGTCCTCGCCGTCGTCGCGTTCGCCGTCGTCTACCTCGTCGGGCGGTACGTCGTCACCCCGGCCGTCGTGCGCGTCGTCCGTCGGCGCAACCCCAACAACGAGACGTTGACCGCGGCGACGGGGCGTTACTTCGTCGCGTTCGTCGCCATCGTTGCGTTCGTCACCGCCGTCTCCGTCGCGGGGTACGGTCCTTCGCTCACCCGGTCCGCCATCGTCGTCGCGGGGGCGTCCGTCGCACTCGGCATCGCCGGGCAGGACGCCATAGGCAACCTCGTCAGCGGCGTCTTCCTCGTCGCGGACAGGGACTTCAACGTCGGCGACCACATCGAGTGGGACGAGTACACCGGCGTCGTCGTCGCCATCCGGTACCGGACGACGCAACTGCGGACCATCGAGGGGCACGAAGTGACCATCCCGAACAGCGAACTCTCCGCGAGTACGGTCGTCCGCCCGTACAACCGGCGGCGCGTCGCGTTCACCGAGCGACTCCCGTTCGGGTACGTCGTGGACGTCGATCGAGCGGCGGCGGTATTGGAACGCGCCGCACTCGGCGCGGAGGGCGTCCGAGAACGGCCGCGTCCCACCGCCAACGTCGACGAGTTCTCCGAGGACTCGGTGTGGGTCGAGGTGACGTACTGGGTCGGTGACCCCCGCGAGGCGAACGTCCCCAAAGTGCAGGGCGAGGTGGCGGACCGACTCAAGCGCGCCTGCGACGAGTGGGACCTGCCGGTGTCGCCGCCCGCCGACCATCGGGTGGTAGACCCCGTGGACGTGACGCACGGCGACACCGAGAGTCGTTCGAGGTGGTCCGGCGACAACTAGTCGAACCCCAACGTCCCCCACCGACCCCGACGAGACGACTTCTCCGAAGCGCTTTCGACCTACGCCGTCCGGAGAGCGCGTAACTCCGATCGGCGAAACGCCCTCAGATCCCTTCTTAGGGGGTGCTAATCGAACCTGCGGGCGTCTCGCACGGTTCGAAAAGGGAGGCTTAAGTATCTCCATCGGGAAGACACGTCCACTATGGCGAACGGCAAATACGCCGCGCGCAAACTCAAGCAGGACCGGCAGAAGCGACGCTGGTCCGACTCCGAGTACGCGCGCCGCGAACGTGGTCTCCGTAAGAAGTCCGACCCCCTCGAAGGCGCACCGCAGGCTCGCGGTATCGTGCTGGAGAAGGTCGGTATCGAAGCAAAGCAGCCGAACTCGGCGATTCGAAAGTGCGTCCGCGTTCAGCTCATCAAGAACGGGAAGCAGGTCACCGCGTTCTGCCCCGGTGACGGCGCTATCTCGTTCATCGACGAGCACGACGAGGTCACCATCGCCGGTATCGGCGGTGCGAAGGGTCGCGCGATGGGCGACCTCTCGGGCGTGAACTACAAGGTCGACAAGGTCAACGGCGTGGCGATGCTCGAACTCGTCCGCGGTAACGCAGAGAAGCCGGTGCGCTAACATGTCTGAGAGCGACGCACCCGAGCCGGACGCGCCGGCCGACAGCGAGGAAGCGGCATCGAACGCGCAACTGTTCGGCGTCTGGGACGTGACCGAGATCGAGTACACCGACCCCTCGACGGAGCGGTACATCAACGTCACTCCCATCGCCCACACGATGGGCCGTCACGCCTCGAAGCAGTTCAAGAAGTCCGAGATAAGCATCGTCGAACGCCTCGTCAACCGCCTCATGCAGACCGAGGACAACACGGGCGACAAGCAGAAGACGATGAAGATCACGAAGGACGCCTTCGAGATCGTCCACGACCGCACCGACGAGAACCCCATCCAGATTCTCGTCCGCGCCGTGGAGAACGCCGCCCCGCGCGAGGAGACGGTCCGCCTGAAGTACGGCGGCATCTCCGTCCCGCAGGCCGTCGACGTCGCGCCCCAGCGTCGCGTCGATCAGGCGCTGATGTTCATCGCCGAGGGGACGAAGAACGCGTCCTACAAGTCGAAGACGAGCGCCGCGGAAGCGCTCGCCCAGCAGCTCGTCGCCGCCGCGGACTACGACGTGCAGTCGTACGCTATCAACCAGAAGGAAGAGTCCGAGCGCGTCGCGGAAGCGGCCCGCTAAACTCCGAGTTCGACTCTCCGTCTCCCCTCTCTCTCTCTTCGCGCCTCGACAGTGGTAGACGCGGCGTTCGCGACGCTTGCGACGCCGTTCGCCGCCTCTCAGTCCGCCGCGGTCGCTCGGTTCGCCGTCTCGACCGCGTACTGTCGAGTCACGTCGACGAGCGCCTTTCGGTAGTCGCTCTCCGTGGGGTCGGCGGCGAGCGATCTGAACTCGCGTTTGAACGTCTCCAGTTCGACCGTCGGCGCGTCGTCGGCGGCCGCGTGCGCGAGGTCGTACAGCCGGTGGCTCTCGTCGACCAGGTCGTGCCGTTCGACGAGGGCGAGGGCGAACGCCGCGTTGACGGCGGTTATCTCGGGGTCGGCGTCGGCGGTGACGAGCCTGGAGTCGGGCCACGGCGACGGCCCCGGTTTGGCCGCCAGCGCCCGCGCCAGTTCCGACTCGAGGAAGTGGACGAGCTTCTCCGCCGGGGCGACAGACAGCGTGATGTCGTCGGCGTAGATGTCCTTCATGTGATTCGCTATCTGATAGCAGTGTGCGACTTTTCGTCGTTCGACCGAACTCCCCGACAGCGCCAGAAAGATGGCTTCCTCCGTGGACTGAACGTGGGAGGCGTGTCGCTCCTCGTTGCGAGCCATGTGGGAGAGTTCGTGAAGGACGAGTTCGCGGGCCATCGCACTCGTGGCGGCCTGCCGCGAGATGTTGAGGACGTGGCGGTCCTCGTAGTGGGCGGCCCACGTGCGCTCGTCGGGGTCCTCGCGGACGTCGACGTGTACCGGTCGGTCGAGGTCGTACTCCGTCTCGAAGAGGTCGACGGCGCTCAAGAAGGGGTCCGCCGGTACGGACCCTCGTATCCGTAAATCCATGCGTTCCGTTATCACGGGGTCGGCGGGTATGACTCTTGTGCCGACGCCGCCGCGGCGAGCGGAGAACGCGGCGGAGGGGCGCGCTCGCGGCCGTCCCGATTGCCGCGCCCGTCGCTCGCGACGATTGTGTGAGAAATAGACATACCGGGGCGAGAGGCGGTCGAATCCGGCCGTTTCGCCACCGGCAAAACACTACCCTTTTGACCCTCCTTCCGGTACGGTGCTGTATAATGGGCCGACGAAAGAAGATTGTACAAGAGTGTGAGAAACTGATGGACAAACCGGAGCAGATCCGGAACATCGCCATCGCAGCTCACGTCGACCACGGAAAGACGACGCTGACAGACAACCTCCTTGCGGGCGCAGGGATGATCGCCGACGAAGGCGAGGCGACCCGCCTGATGATGGACACCGAGGAGGACGAACAGGAACGCGGTATCACCATCGACGCGGCGAACGTCTCGATGACGCACGAACACGAGGGGAAGAACCACCTCATCAACCTCATCGACACGCCGGGCCACGTCGACTTCGGTGGCGACGTGACCCGCGCGATGCGCGCCGTCGACGGCGCACTCGTCGTCGTGGACGCCGTCGAGGGCGCGATGCCGCAGACCGAGACGGTCGTTCGTCAGGCCCTCCGCGAGGGCGTCAAGCCCGCGCTGTTCATCAACAAGGTCGACCGCCTCATCTCGGAACTGCAGGAAGGTCCCGAGGAGATGCAGCAGCGTCTCACCGACGTCATCGGCGACGTCAACGAGCTCATCCGCGGGATGACCCAAGACATGGACAACGTCGACGACTGGACCGTCTCCGTCGAGGACGGTACCGTCGCCTTCGGGTCCGCCCTCTACAAGTGGGGCGTCTCGCTCCCGTCGATGCAGGAGACGGGCATGTCGTTCGGCGACATCATCGAACTCGAACGCGCCGACAAGCGCCGCGAACTCCACGAGAAGACGCCGCTGTCGGACGTCGTTCTCGACATGGTCGCCGAGCACTTCCCCAACCCGCTCGAAGCCCAGCCCCGTCGTATCCCGCGCGTCTGGCGCGGCGACGACGAGTTGGACCTCGCACACCAGATGCGCGACGTCGACGACGACGGCGAAGTCGTCTTCATGGTGACCGACATCTCGATGGACCCCCACGCGGGCGAAATCGCGACCGGTCGCCTCTTCTCCGGCACCATCAAGAAGGGCCAAGAGCTCTACGTCTCCGGGACGGCGGGGAAGAACCGCGTCCAGTCCGTCGGTATCTTCATGGGCGGCGAACGGGAGGAACTCGACCGCGGCGTCCCTGCCGGGAACATCGCGGCCGTCACCGGCCTCCGCGACGCCATCGCGGGTTCGACCGTCTCCTCGGTCGAGATGACGCCGTTCGAGTCCATCGAGCACATCTCCGAGCCCGTCATCACGAAGTCCGTGGAGGCGAAGAACATGGACGACCTGCCGAAGCTCATCCAGACGCTCCAGCAGGTCGCGAAGGAGGACCCGACCATCCGCGTCGAGATTAACGAGGACACCGGCGAGCACCTCATCAGCGGACAGGGCGAGCTCCACCTCGAAGTCATCACCCAGCGCATCCAGAAGAACCAGGGCATCCCGGTCGTCACCGGCGAACCCATCGTCGTCTACCGCGAGATGCCGCAGTCGCAGTCCCGCGAAGTCGAGGGCGTCTCCCCGAACCGCCACAACAAGTTCTACATCACGGTCGAACCCCTCAGCGAGGACATCGTCGACCAGATCAAGCGCGGCGAAGTCTCGATGGACATGCCCGAACTGGAGCGCCGCGAGGCGCTGCAGGAGGCCGGCATGGACAAGGACACCTCGCAGGACGTCGAACACATCCACGGCACGAACATCCTCATCGACGACACGAAGGGTATCCAGCACCTCAACGAGACGATGGAACTCGTCATCGAGGGTCTCGAAGAGGCGCTCGACGACGGTCCCCTCGCCGCGGAACCCGTGCAGGGGTCGCTCCTCCGCCTCCACGACGCGAAGCTCCACGAGGACACCATCCACCGCGGTCCGGCGCAGGTCATCCCCGCCGTCCGCGATGCCGTCCACCGTTCGCTCATCGACGCGGACATCAAGCTCCTCGAACCCATCCAGGACGTCCGCATCGACGTTCCCTCCGAGCACATGGGCTCGGCCTCCGGCGAGATTCAGGGTCGCCGCGGCCGCGTCGACGACATGTACCAGGAGGGTGACCTCATGGTCATCGAGGGCATCGCGCCCGTCGAAGAGATGATCGGCTTCTCCTCGGACATCCGATCTGCCACCGAGGGCCGCGCCTCCTGGAACACCGAGAACGCCGGCTTCCGCGTCCTCTCGGACAACCTCCAGCGCGAGAAGATAATGGAGATCCGAGAGCGGAAGGGAATGAAGCTCGAACTCCCGCAGTCCATCGACTACATCTAAGCGTCGGCAGCCGTCTCCGACGTTCTTCTCTCTTCGTCGCCGACCCGGAGCGACCGCTCCGCGTCGAACTCCGCTCTCGCCGTCCGTATCCCCCGAGAATCTCCCGACGAGTACCCCGACTCGCGCACGGGAGCGGTCTCGCTGGACGGCCGAGACCGTCGCCGAAGCGCACCGAGGGGATATCGCGTTCGACGGGGGCGACGGCGGCGGCGCGGCGGTGACGCTCTCGGCCCCCGCCTTTGACAGTCCTCAGTCGCGGAGGCGCACCGGACCGTCGCCGCCGCGCCCGCCCAGGAGGCTGGGGTTGTACTGCGCCATCGGATGCACCTCGAAGTCGCGGACGTGCCGCTTCACGCCGAAACTGTTGTCGAGGGTGAACGCCGGGAGGTGGACCCGGTCTTCGAGGAGCGTCGTGATGGCCTCCTCGTACAGCGTCCGTCGCTTCTCGCGTTTTCTCGTCCGGCGGGCGCGCCGGATGTTCTCCATCACCGACTCCTCGTGGTAGAACGTCCCGTTGGTGGCGTCCTCCTGACTCCAGTGGAAGAGCGGATAGAGGTACGTGTCCGGGTCCGGACCGCCGGCCCACGACCCGACGTACATCTCGTACTCCGTTTTGTTCCCGGAGGTGACCGTCTCGCGGAACTTCTTCCAGTGGTGTTTGACGACGCGGGCGCGCCGGAAGCCCGCGTTCTTCAGGCCGTGGGCGACGGCGTTGGCCAACTTCTCGCGCATCTTGTCGTTGTGGGGGACGACTATCTTCGGCGACCAGTTCTTCACGCCCGCCTCCTCGAACAGCACCTTGGCCTTCTCGGCGTTCTTGTCGTGAGGGATGGCCCGCCACTCGTCGAGCGGGAAGTTCCACGCCTTCGCGAGGCGGTTGGGGAGCGGACTCGGCTGGCGTTCGCCGCCCTCGCCGACGATGTGTTCGACGAACTTGTCCATCGAGACGAGGTAGTCGATGGCCTCGCGGACTTTCGGGTCGGCGGTGGGTTCGGTCCCGCAGTTGAACGCGAGGAAGTAGGAACTGAAACTGGGCCGTTGGACGATGGAGACGCTCGGCATCTTCCGCGTGGCCTTCCACAACTTGGGCTGGATTCGCTCCGCGATGTCGCTTTGACCCGTCTTCAGCGCCATCGACCGCGCGAGGCCCGCGTGCGTGTTGATGAGTTTGACCCGTTCTATCTTCGCGCCGCCGTCGCCCCAGAAGTCGTGCCAGCGGTTCAGGTACACGTACTTCCCGCGCTTGAACACCTTCGGTCGGTAGGGGCCGGACCCGACCGTCGAGTCGGGTCGCTTCCCGAACATCGTCGCGTTCTGTTCGCGGACGCTCTTCGGTACCACCTTGCGCGTCAGCGCGTACTCGAAGGCGGGGTAGGGGTGCGAGAGTTCGAACCGGACGGTTCGCTCATCCGGCGTCTCTATCGACTCCAGCATCTCCACCTGCCACGCGTTCGGCGACTCCTCGGCTATCGGCGCCTCGTACGTGTACTTCACGTCCTCCGCCGTCACGTCGGTCCCGTCTTGGAACGTTGCGCCCTCGGCCAGCGAGACGGTGTACGTCTTCCCGTCGTCGCTCACCGTCGGTTCCCCCGCGGCGAGGACGGGGACGCGGTTCATCCCTCGGTCGTACGCGTACAACCCCTGAAACACGAGGTTCGCCGCCTTCGCCGACCACGCGTCGGTCATCTCGATTGGGTCGAGCGTGATGGGCGGCAGAACCATCGAGTACCGGAGTTGCTCGCCCGAGTCGTTACCGGGGACGGCTTCGGCCGAACACCCCGAGAGCGCCGTTCCCGCGGCGACGGCAATACCCCTGAGTGCGTCGCGTCTACCGAGCGTCGGGTTCTCTTCGGTCATCATTTGTCACCCTTGGTGGACATCCACGGCAGTAGGTCTTCGATCGGTTCGCGTTCGAAGTAGAACAGTTCACTCCCGACGACGAGTATCGAGATGACGATGACGGTGTAGAAAACGCCGGGACTGTTGACGTAGAGGTTGTAGAGGAGCAGGGGGAAGAACACCACCGACCCGACGACGCCGACGGCGGGCACGACGGCGTACAGGTCGTCGAAGTCGTCGCGCTTGTGGAACGCGAGCCAACTCATACCGCCGAAGACGGCGATGAACGCCAGCGAGGCGAACGACGTGATGCTGGAGAGACTCCCGTAGACGGCGAACGCGGCCGAGAGGACGCCGAGGACGACGACGATGTTCTTCGGGATGTCGTCGTCGCCGCCGCCGCCGAATCGCTCGGGGAGGAGTCCCATGTCGATGAGGTCACGGGAGAACTGCGCGCTGCTGAAGAGCGTCGCGTTGACGGCGCTCGCGGTCGAAAACAGCGCGGAGAGGCCGATGACGAACGCGCCGATGCGGCCCATGAACTCGATGCCCGCGTAGAGCAGCGACACCTCCGGCGCGACGGCGATGACCGACAGTTGTAGGAGGCTCACCGTCGTCAACGCCACCAGGACGTACAACGCCGTCGCGGTGGGGATGGAGACGTAGATGGCCTTCTTGATGTTCTCGACCGGATCGTCGAACTGCCCTTGGTCGTAGAGGAGCAACTGCCAGCCTTGGAAGGCGACGAACGACATCGCCGCGCCGACGACCGGACTGGGGGTGAGCACCTGGTCGAACCCGAACGTAAGCGTGCGGCCGTTGAAGGCGTACCAGACGCCCCACAGGCCGAAGACCCCGATGACCGCGACTTTGAAGGCCGTGAGCACGTCCTCGGCCTTCCCCGTCTCCGAGGCGCCCATCAGGTTGAGGCCGACGAAGACGGCGATGAGGATGGCGGCGACGACGTTCGCCACCGGGACGCCGAGGAAGTGGAGTCGGCCGAGTAACTCGGAGAAGAACCCGGCGAACGCGTAGGCGTACAGCGCCATCGACCCGATGTAACCGAACAGGAGCGTCCATCCGGTCATCCCCGCGAGGGTGTCCTGTCCTACGTACTCCCGGATGAACGTCGGCGCGCCGCCGTTGCCCTCCGCGTGTTCGTTCAACTTCACGTAGCTGTACCCCGCACACATCGCTACCGTCCCCGCGACAAGGAAGGCGACCCACGCGGCGGTCCCCGAGATGGCGACGACGATGCCGAACGCGGAGTAGATTCCGCCTCCGATCATCCCTCCCAGCGCCATCGCCACCGCTTCCTTCAGGCCCAAACTTCCCATGCACGAGGGTCGCCCGTGCAGCGCGGAGTATTTGACGGCCGGTCGTCAGAGTTGTTTTTCTCAGGCTATCCCCCGTCCGAATCCGTCACGCGTGCGAACGCTCGGCCGACGCCGGACAGATTTGCAATCGACGAAGGCTTATAAGCCGAGCAACGAGTTGTCGGTAGTATGCAGACGGGGACCTCCCTCCCGCGCCGCATCGACACGGAGCAACAGTCCGACCGCTCCCTGTCGACAACAGGCGAGCGACGCGTCCGGGGGGTGGAACGATGAGCGACGAGGAGTCCGCTCCGGCGGCCGACCCCGAGGAGGTCACCGAGACGGACGGCGGCGAACGGCCGCAGCCGCACACGATTCGCCTCGAACTCGTGGACGAACCGGGCGAACTGCTCGCCGCGCTCCGTCCGATCTCGGACAACGGCGGCAACCTCCTCTCTATCTTCCACGAACGGGGGAACCTGACGCCCCGCGGCCGCATCCCCGTCGAAGTGGACTTGGAGTGTCCGCCCGACCGCTTCGACACCATCGTCGAGGCCCTCCGGGACGAGGGGGTCAACGTCATCCAAGCGGGCGCGGAGCGCTACGGCGAGGAACTCTCGGTCGTCCTCATCGGCCACCTCGTCGATACGGACCTCTCGGATACGCTCCGGCGCATCGAGGAGTGCAGTTCGGCGTCGCTGTCGGACATCTCGCTCAACGCGCCGGAGGGTAGAGAGGACGTTTCGAGCGCCCGCCTCCGCCTCGCCACCCGCGCGGGCGAGACGCAGGCCGCGATAGACGCCGTTCGGACGATAGCCGACGAGAAGGACCTGCACGTCGTCGAACCCCTCACGGAGGGGAGCGCATGAGCGGAAAGCGCCTCGCCGTCGTCGGCGCGGGTGCGGTCGGCGGGTCCGTCGTCGAACTCGCCGCGGAGTACGGTCACACCGTCACCGCCTTCGCCGACTCCTCGTCGGCGGCGGTCGATGCGGACGGCCTCGACCCCGACGCCGTCCTCGCCCGGAAGCGGACGGAGGGCGTGGTGGGGAGCGACGACCCCGAGGACGCCGTAGACGCCGAGTACGACGTGCTGGTGGAGGCGACGCCGACGACGCTCGGCGACGCGGAACCCGGATTCTCCCACGCGCGCGCGGCCCTCGAACGCGACCGGCACCTCGTGCTGGCGAACAAGGGGCCGGTCGCGGAGCGCTACGGCGAGTTGATGTCGCTCGCTCGCGAGAGCACGGGCGACGTTCGGTTCGAGGCGACGGTCGGCGGCGCGATTCCCGTCCTCTCGACCGTCGAGGACCTCGGTCCCTCGCACGTCGAGGCCGCGCGCGGCGTCCTCAACGGGACGGCCAACTTCGTCCTCTCGCGGATGGCCGCCGAGGGCCTCGGCTACGAACACGTCCTCGCGGAGGCGCAGGACCTCGGCGTCGCGGAGGCCGACCCCTCCTTCGACGTCGAGGGGACCGACGCGGCGCTGAAGTGCGTCATCCTCGCGAACGTGCTCTCGGACGACAGCGAGTACACCCTCGAAGACGCCGAAGTCGAGGGCATCACGGAGATACCCGGGAGCGCGCTGGACCTGGCGGCCGAGGACGGGCGGACGATTCGCCTCATCGGCGAGGCGACGGCCGACGGCGGCGTCCGCGTCGGTCCGCGCCTCGTGCCGAAGAACGCCGCGCTGTCGGTCACCGGGACGCGGAACATCGTCCAACTGGAGACGGCCCACGCCGGCCAGTTGAACATCAGCGGACGCGGCGCGGGCGGCCCGGAGACGGCGACGGCCGTTCTCGCCGACGTGGAACGGCTCGACTGAGCGCCGACGCCCGGCGTTCCCGTCACCGGAATTGCACGTTCGACCGGAAACTCCGGGATGCGGTGTGACATCTCCTCGCACAAATCGCGGTACGGCGGCGCTCCGGGCCGTATAGCGTATCGAAATCGTTTTAGGTGTTTCAGGTTAAACACCCTTCCACAGAGCGCCTTAGCGCGTGACCCACCAATGAGTGACAAACCGCACCAAAACTTGGCCATCATCGGCCACGTTGACCACGGAAAGAGTACGCTCGTGGGCCGACTCCTGTTCGAGACAGGGTCCGTCCCCGAGCACGTAATCGAGCAGCACCGAGAAGAGGCCGAGTCCAAGGGCAAGGGCGGATTCGAGTTCGCCTACGTCATGGACAACCTCGCCGAAGAGCGCGAGCGCGGTGTCACCATCGACATCGCCCACCAGGAGTTCGACACCGACGAGTACTACTTCACCATCGTCGACTGTCCTGGTCACCGCGACTTCGTGAAGAACATGATCACGGGCGCCTCGCAGGCGGACAACGCGGTTCTCGTCGTCGCCGCCGACGACGGTGTCGCGCCCCAGACCCGTGAGCACGTCTTCCTCGCCCGCACGCTGGGCATCGGCGAACTCATCATCGCCGTCAACAAGATGGACGTCGTCGACTACAGCGAGGACACCTACAAGGAGGTCAAGGAAGAAGTCCAGAACCTCCTGAAGCAGGTTCGCTTCCGCTCCGAGGACGCGACGTTCGTCCCCATCTCGGCGTTCGAGGGCGACAACATCGCGGAAGCGTCCGACAACACGTCGTGGTACGACGGTCAGACGCTGCTGGAAGCGCTCAACGACCTGCCGGAGCCGGAGCCGCCGACGGACGCGCCGCTTCGACTGCCGATTCAGGACGTCTACACCATCTCCGGCATCGGTACCGTCCCCGTCGGACGTATCGAGACCGGTGTGATGAGCCCCGGCGACAACGTCTCCTTCCAGCCCTCCGACGTGGGCGGGGAAGTGAAGACGGTCGAGATGCACCACGAAGAGGTCGACCAAGCGGGCCCCGGTGACAACGTCGGGTTCAACGTCCGTGGCGTCGGCAAGGACGACATCCGCCGCGGTGACGTCTGCGGTCCCGCCGACGACCCGCCGTCCGTCGCCGAGACGTTCAAGGCGCAGGTCGTCGTCATGCAGCACCCCTCGGTCATCACGGCCGGGTACACGCCGGTCTTCCACGCCCACACGGCGCAGGTCGCGTGTACCATCGAGGAGATCAACCAGAAGCTCGACCCCTCCTCGGGCGAAGTCGCCGAGGAGAACCCCGACTTCATCAAGTCCGGCGACGCTGCGGTCGTGACGGTCCGACCGCAGAAGCCGCTCAGCATCGAGCCGTCGGGCGAAATCCCGGAACTCGGCAGCTTCGCCGTCCGCGACATGGGTCAGACCATCGCGGCCGGCAAGGTGCTCGAGGTCAACGAGCGATAGAATGCAGCAGGCACGCGTTCGTCTCGCCGGGACCAGCCCGGACGACCTCGACGACATCTGCGACGACGTCCGCGAAATCGCCAACAAGACGGGCGTCAATCTCAGCGGGCCGATTCCGCTGCCGACGAAGACGCTCGAAGTTCCGACGCGGAAGTCCCCCGACGGAGAGGGGACGGCCACGTGGGAACACTGGGAGATGCGCGTCCACAAGCGTCTCATCGACATCGACGCTGACGAACGCGCCCTGCGCCAACTGATGCGCATTCAGGTGCCGAACGACGTCAGCATCGAAATCGTCCTCGAAGACTGATTACGAGGCCGACCGTTCGGACGAGGCGCACATCTTAGGGGTCGTCTCGCGTCCCGTGTGCGGTCCACGACGCTGAGGCGTCCGCGCCTTCTCTCTCACTTTCGACTCTCGACCCGCCAGCGACCGCTCTCTCCGTTCGCGGGTGTGCGACGCGTTCGCTTTGCCGATTCGAAACAGAAGGTACAAATGACCGCACGCCTTCGAACGAAGTGCGGGCTCGTAGATCAGTGGCAGATCGCTTCCTTCGCAAGGAAGAGGCCCGGGGTTCAAATCCCCGCGAGTCCATTCGCGCTTCGCGCGACACCGAAGGAACGCAACTCCTTCCCGCTGTGCGATTCTCCTATGCTCTTTATAACCGAGAGCGGTGAGTCCATGCGAGTTCGCGGTGATTCTTGTCCCGGTGAGTTGAATCGAGGTTCGCGTCCGGTCCTCGCCGTGAGGGGATTCCATGGATGCAACCAGGAACGTTCGAAGATAAGTTTATCCCTCAAACAGTAGAAACAGCCGCTAAGTAGGAGTGCCTATTTATCGGGGCGAGTCGAGAAGAACACCCAACGCCCACCATCTTCGGTTAACGTGTCGGCGGTTCCCCACTCATCTACGACAGTGAAACCAGCGTTCCGTAGGTGTTCTCGTGTGGCTTCTGCTCCGGCGATATGCCACTGCATCTCGGTACCGCTCCCAAGCCAATTCGGATTTGACCCACTCCATTCATCAGGGCCTTCGGAGAGGAGCAACCGCCCGTCGGGACGCAAGATGCGCGCGAACTCGTCGATAACCGCTTGGTGTTCTTCCAGTGGAACGTGAATCAACGAGTGGTATGCAGTGATCGCATCAAACAGGCTGTCGCGGACAGGAAGATTTGTCATATCGCCCTGTATGAGCGACGCACGAGGAGCGTTTTCCGTGGCCAACTCCAGTTGTGTACGGGAAAAATCCATCCCGGCTGCGGTCGTCGATGCACTCAACTGGCGGAGGACTGGTGCCCCCTGTCCGCAACCAGCATCGAGAACACGCGCAGACTCCGAAAGCGGTCTGAGAAACTGGTCGAGTATGTCCATCCCGTGACCGCCTTCAGACCGTTCTGCGGCATACGTCTCGGCTAAGTTATCGTAACTGCGTCGAACAACGTCCTTATCAACCATTCCGATTAGATACTGGCGTATAGCACTTCAATTTTTCATGAAGGTGTTCAATTCGAGCTCTGTACTGAACGATGTGAGTTTCTCATTCCTGCGGAGCCTTGAGTTGGTTCGTAGACGAAAGGAAGACTCGGTTGTAGAGGAGGAGAACTAACACGGTGGAGAGAACGGCCGTCACGATGGGGACGATAGTTACTGCGACTCCGCCTATCCCCAGCAGAGTGGTCACCATCTGTCCGACGATCAGTCCGAGCGCTATCCCCGTAACGAGGCTCAAGACGTTCTGAAGCGGACCGGGGGTGTCCTCCGTAGAACTCGCTAGAATTTGATGTTCGATTCACATTCCATAACCTTTCTCGAACAGAGGTTGTGCTCGCAGGTGACCCACTTCGCACGGCTACCGACGAACGAAAAACCGCGTCGCCGACCGATTGTTCGAGAAGTGCCCGGCCCTCGGATCTGCCGAACCCTCTGATACGCTTCGCTAGAACTCGTTCAGGGACGTGTGTTCGAACGGTCCGGGAACACGTTTCCGCCGTCTTCCAGCGACTCGACCGTCGATTCGAACACCCCCCTCGCGTTCTCGTTCAGGTCGCCCAGTATCGCGTCCCGGCCGAGGGCGCTGGCTCCGATTCCGACGCTTCCCGACCCCGCCAAGGGGTCGAACACGAGGTCACCCTTCTCGGTGAAGTGTTCGAGCAACACGCCCACCACCTCCAACGGGAGGCGGGTCGGGTACTTCGGCATCTCCTTCAGATAGTTTCGTTTGACGTCCAGCACCGAGAGGTTCGACTCGCCCTCCTGGCAGTGCTCGAAGGAGCACTCGTTCGAGTAGTACCAGTCGTCGCCCTTCACGAGCCAGAATAACTCGTAGACGTTGTGCGCGGGGCGCCTCTTGCAGTAGGGGGCGAAGTTGTACGCCCAGTACAGCTTCCCCTCCAGTCGCCACGTCTCGTGGTCGAGCGCGGTCTGATGGAGGATGTGGCTGTTGTCCTTGCCCGAGAAGACGATCGCTTGCCCGTTAGCGGTGGTGTTCCGCGCGAGAGCGTCCAGTAACTGATCGACCTTCTCCGCGTACCGGTCCGTCTTCCACTCGACGTACCCGTCCACGACGCGGGATTCGTCTCGGTTGTAGTTTCCCGCCTTCCCGCCGAATTCGAGACCGAACGGAGGGTCGGAAATCGCGATATCCGCGTCGACGTCGCTCCACTCGGTCATGTCGTTTAACTCGTAGGAAAGGTCCCCGTGAACGCCCCCCGAGAAGATATCGCTCATCTTCTCAGATCACCGCTCACGGAGCGTAAGTGTCCTCTGACGCTCCGCTCTCCGGGCCACTCCGACGCGCGGGCGGACACTCATCTAGTCGCTCACGTGTCCGGCCGCATGTCGAACCCCTCTACCTCCATAATCTCCCGCTCGCCGCACTCGGGACACCGTTTGCGCGCCTTCTCGAACCGCTCGCCGCACTCGACGCACTCGTACTGAACCCCGCGTTCGGTGTCCGGGACGAGCATCTCCTTCACCGTGCTAATGAGGCTCACCCGAAGAGATAGGCGATAGGCGTTGAAAGGCGTTTTTCGTCGGTGCGCGTACCTTCACGGACGACGACAGTTCAGTCGTCCGCCGTCGCCGTCTTGCCTCCCGACGGCCCGCGGCCCTTCGACTTCGCCTGTACCGCTATCGTGTCCTTCGCCCGAACGTCCCGCGAGGAACTGCCGACCAGAACGTCGAACGCGCCCGCTTCGACCGTCCACCCGTCCTCGGGGTGGTAGAAGGAGAACGCCTCCTCGTCGAGCTCGAACTCCACCGTCGTCTCCTCGCCGGGCGAGAGGCGCACCTTCTCGAACGCCTTCAGCTCCTTCGGCGGTCGCTCGACGCTCGCGTCCCTGTCGCCGACGTACAGTTGCACCACCTCGGCGCCCTCGTAGTCGCCGACGTTCTTCACCCGCACCTTCGCCTTCACCGTCTCCTTGTTCCGGTTCTTCACTTTCGGCGTGACCCGGAGGGCGTCGTACTCGAAGTCCGTGTAGGACTCGCCGTGGCCGAACGGGAACCGCGGTTTGACGCCGTGTTCGTCGAAGTGGCGGTAGCCGACGAAGACGCCCTCGTCGTAGTACACCGTCCCGTCGATTCCGGGGTAGGCCCGCGCGCCGTCCGGGAGCGTCGCCACCTCCCCCGGGAGGTAGTCCTCGACGCTCTCGGCGAACGTCACCGGCGTCTTTCCGGACGGATTGGCCTCGCCGAACAGGAGGTTCGCCACCGCCGTCCCGCCCTCCTGTCCGGGGAACCACACCTGCAGGATGGCCGGCACGTCGTCGGCCCACGGCGTCGCCACCGGCGCTTCGGTGTTCAGCAAGACGACCGTTCGGTCGTTGGCGTCGGCGACGCTCTCGATCAGCGCGTTCTGGTTGCCGGGGAGTTCGTACTCGTGGCGGTCGTCGCCGTAGAACGTGTCCGTCCGCGCGAGGACGACCGTCTCGTCAGCCGACTCGGCCGCCTCGACGGCGTCCGCTATCGCCTCGGGGGTGGTCCACTCGAAGCGGACGGGAGCGGTGCCCGCCGCGTCGACGCGAACCTCGTACTCCTCGCCCGCTTCGAGTTCGACGGCGGCCTCCTCGGTCTTCGGGCCGGAGAACCCGCCGCCTTCGCTCCAGATGACCTCCTCGCCGTCGAGGTAGACGGCTCCCTCCCCCTGACTCGCCAGTTGGAGGGCGAACGTCCCACTCGACGGCGCGGTGAGCGTCCCGGACCATCGGACGGTGACGTTGTCGGAGGCGATGCCGTCGAGGTCCGACTCGGTGAGGTCTATCTGCTCTTCGACGCGCGTGCGCACCGGGTCGCCGGACCAGTCGTCCGAGGCGAAGTACTCGGCGGTGAACCCCGCGTCGCCGCTCTCGGACGCGAACGCGTCCGGTCCGGCGAGTTCGTACTGGTCCGTCGCGACGGGCGTGACCGTCACGTCGTCGTCGACGCTCTCGATGCCCGCCACCGGACCGACGCGGCGGATGGCCTCGATGTGGTCGCTGCCGCCGACGCTCGGTTTGAACTCCTCGGGCGTCGGACCGACGACGGCGAGTTCGTCCACCTCGTCCTCGTCGAGGGGGAGAACGCCCGAGTCGTTCTGCAGGAGGACCGACCCCTCTTCGGCGATTCGCTGGGCGAGTTCGAAGTGCTCATCGGTCCCGCGGACGGGTTCGGATCCCTCTCGTTCGCCGGAGAGCGCGCCGATTTCGGCCTGCGAGTCGAGCGTTCGGCGCACCATCTCGTCCACGACGCTCTCGTCGAGTTCGCCGCTCTCGACGGCTTGCTTCAGGGCGTCGCCGAAGTAGTTCTCGGACGGCATCTCCACGTCGAGGCCGCTTTTCGCCGCGTCCACGGTACTGTGAGTTCCGTACCAGTCGGAGACGACGAAGCCGTCGAACTCCCACTCTCCCTTGAGAACGTCGCGCAGTAACTGCTCGTTCTCGCTGCAGAACTCCCCGTTGACCTTGTTGTACGCGGGCATCACCGCGCCGGCGTCGCCCTCCGTGACGGCCGCCTCGAACGGCCGGTAGTATATCTCGCGGAGGGCGCGTTCGTCCACTCTGACGTCGTGTTCGGAGAAGGAGAAGTAGTCGTTCACATCGCCGGTCGTGCTGGCCTGATTGTAGCAGACGAAGTGTTTCAGCGTCGCGATGACGCCCTCGGACTGGACGGCGCCCGTGTACGTGGCGGCCATCGCCGACGCGAGGGCCGGGTCCTCGCCGTACGTCTCGCCGCTTCGAGCGTGGAGGGGGATGCGGAACGTGTCCATCGAGGGCGCGAGCAACACCTCGACGCCCCCGCTTTTCACCTCGCGGGCGATGGCCGCGCCCATCTCGGCGTTGAGGTCCGGGTCGAACGTCGCCGCCGCCGCTATCGGATGCGGGAAGTCCGTCGTCGGTTCGCCCAACGACGCGCCCGGCGGCCCGTCGGCCATCCCCATCCCGGGGACGCCGAGTCGTTCGACCCCCTGCAGGTAGCCCGCGATTCCCTCCGGGCCCCCTTCCGCGCCGTGCGTCCGCGACACTTTCTCGTCTAACGTCATCTCCTCCACCAGTTCGGCCGCGTCAGCGTCGCCGTCGGCGGTGGTCCCGCCCTCGCCGTCCTCCCCGGCGGCCGCCGTCCCCGAGAGCGCACCCCCGGCGGCCGACACCGCGGCCGCTAACTGGACGAACTGCCGCCTCGATACCCCTGAAACGTCGTGGTGTTCCTCTTCGGACACGGAATGTGCGGTGAACTCACATGATAATAAATATCATAGTCGTTCACGAAAATTGCGAGCGAGCGTCTTTCTCTCGAACTAGGGCGACGACGGCTTGAGCGGCGCAACGACAAGTGGTATCAATACCCATGGCTTAGGGCCGAACGGTGGGCACCGATGGCGTTCCTCACCGACCTCAAGGAGAGAATCGACCGGTGGCGCACCGCCGACCCGTACCACTACGAGTGCACCGTCTGCGAACGGACGTTCCAGTCGGACCGCAGGAAGTGTCCCGACTGCGGCGGCGCCGTCGAACGGGCCACCGGAACGGAATCGACGGGGGCAGAACCGCTCCCGTGAGTCGGTCGGTCCGCCGGCCGGCGTCCGGTCGGCGTTTTTCCCGTCGCCCCGTCTTCGGCCTGTTCCCCCGCGTCTCTCCGAGTTCTCGCCGTCCGCCGGCGGGAAATGAACCGGCGGAGGCGACGCCTCGCTAACACAGGTTGGGTCGTCCGGCTACCGGTCGCTCGATCACCGCAGTCGGTCACCGGGCCGAAAGTGACTCCCGGGTACGCCGCGACTTCAGGGCGATGGCCGACGAACCGATCGCACGCGGAGAACGGAGGCGACGCACGGAGTCGGGGGAACCGCACGTCCAGACCGTCGCACGGGAGTTCGCGGCGCTGAACTTCGCCGCCGGCCTCCTCACGATGGTCGGTCCGACCGTCGAGAACGACGACGACGGACTCGTGAACACCGATCCGGGCCTGTTTCTCGGTGCCGTCGCGGTCAACGGCAGACACTCGATGCTGCACGTGACGTACGGCGCAGTCGGGTTGCTCGCTTGCCGCACCGAGGCGTCGGCCCGCGCCTACTTGGGACTCGGCGGCGTCCTCTTCGCCGGCCTGTTCGCGGCGGGGTGGCGCGCGTTCGGCTTCGAACGCGGCGTCCACCTGGTGATGGGGATGGCGATGGACGGGTGGGGGAACCTCGCCCACGCCCTCCTCGCGGCGTTCGGTCTCCGCCGCGCGTTCGACGCCGAGTGAAGCGGAGTGCGCCGCGTCCGAACGCGGCGGCGTCCGCGATTAGTCCTCGTCTCGGGGAAGTCGATTCGGAGAACGCCCTCGCTGTCGTCGTTGACCCCTCCCGGGTAGGAGTAAAATTATCACACAGCACCCCGTCGTCTCCGACAGAACATGGACGACGCAGCGTACGACGACCTCATCTCGTCCGTGACGCCGCACGAGTCTAGCGGCGGCGTCACCACGTACCGCAACACGGTGAGCATCGCCTGTCCGGCCTGCGAGAAACCGTTCGACGACCTCGTGGTCTGCGAGGAGGAGTACAACAGCCTCGAACTGAGCATGCTGTTGGACCTCTGCGTCACGACGCACGACGACGACGTGCTACTCTTCACCCACAAGAAGTAGCGTCGCGGGCGGACGGGAGGGCGGTCAGTCCTCGCGCAGGTCCGCTTGCTTGGGCGGCAGACCCTTCTCGTTGACGACGTTGCCCTCGTCGTCTACGGTCCGGAGGCCGCGGTTGTTCACCGCGTAGGGGTCAAGATGCACCTCTTCGAGGAACTGCTTGTACAGTCGCTCGGCGGTTTCGGCGTCCTTCTGGCGGTCCGACGCCCGGTCGCACAGTTCGATGAGGTCCTCGGGGACGTCGTTCTCGTGGACGATCCAGTGGTTGATGAGGTCCGACAGTCGGCGGATGGGCGAGGTGAAGTGCCCGTAGATGTCGAAGTTCAGGGCGTGGTGCCCGCCGAAGGGGTCGTTCATGTACTTCGCGCGGGGCATCACTTTCAGGACGGCACGCTGAATCTTGTTGAGGGCGCGCGGCGGCGAGTTTTCGAGAGCGGCGTTGACGGCCTTCCGCGGGTCGTCGAACGACGCGCTCGGGATGGAGACGCCGTCGAGTTCCATGATCTCGCGGAGCGCCTTGTCCCACTGGTCGGGGGTCGGTTGCGGGTGGACGCGGTACATCGCCTCGACGCCGCGGTTCCACATCAGTTCGTGCGTGACGGCCTTGTTGGCCTTCAGCATGCACTCCTCGATGATGGTGTGCGCCCTGTCGCGCCGCGGGTTGAGGACCAGAGAGCCATCCTCCTTTCGCTGTTGGTGCATCTGGTCCGCGAGTTCGAAGACGAGGTTACACTCCTCGTGAAGCGGCAGGTCCTCGTCGTCGAGGCGCGCCTCGCACTGCGTGTAGGTGAGTCGTTCGTCCGACTCGATGACGGATTTGTAGATCTCGATGTTCTCGAAGGAGAGGTTCTCCTTGTCTATCTCCATCTCGACGGTGTGGGCGAGGCGGTCCTCGTTGGGGACGAGCGAACAGACCGTCTCCGCCAGCGTCGGCGGGAGCATGTGGATGGTGTACGCGGGCAGGTAGACGGTGTTGCCGCGCTTTACCGCCTCGTCCCACATCTCCGACCCGGGGTGGACGTAGTGGCTCACGTCGGCGATGTGGACCCACAGCGTGTACGTCTCGTCGTTCTCTTCGATGCTGACGGCGTCGTCGAAGTCCTGTGCGTCCACCGGGTCCGTCGTCCACGTCGTCAGGTCGCGTAAATCGCGTCGCTCGTCGATTTCGTCCTGAATCTCGTCGTGGACGCCCTCGGTTCGTTCCCGGGCCTCAGTGAGGACTTCCGGCGGGAACTTGTCCCGAATCTCGAACTCCTCGAAGAGTTCCTCGCGTTTCTCTTGCAGTTGCCGGGCGACGTCGGGGCTGATTTCGACGGGCCCCTGCCCCTCCGCCGTCCCGGCCTGCGCCTGCGCGTCGTTCGACATGCGCACGACTAAACGGGAGAGGTAGTTAGTCGTGTCGCACGCAGGGTCGATACCTCGGCGGGCGAGGGGGCCGTCCTTCGGTCTCTCGCCCGTCGCGTCCGCTCGACGGATTTTTTCGGGGGTCTCAAAAATCGGGCGGCAGCCGCGGGCGTCGCGTCAGGACTCTCGGTTCGTCTCTTCGGCGGACCCGTACCGTTCCTCTACCGCGCCGAAGTACCGACTGAGGAACTCCGCACGGTCCGCCCCGTCTCGTTCCACCTCCACGAGGAGTCCCTCCAACTCGTCTCGGGGTTGGTGACAGAGCCCCCGATAGCACTCCTTACAGAGGTGTTCGAACTCCTTTCCGTGCCGGTCCCAACGGTTGCCCTCTTTGTCGTACTCTCGCGCCTCCGAGCGGAGGACCGAGGTACCGCAGGCGATGCAGACGACCATCTTCCGGTCCCGGTTGGTCCGGGAGCGCCACATACGATTCACCAAGCGCCGCCGTTACTTAGCGTTTATTCCCGTTCGACCGGCTCGTCGGGGCGTAGACGGTCTGTCTACGGAGAATGTGGCCGAACCCGTACGCTTCGAATAACGGTCGATTTATTCGCGCCCGCGGCGCACTAACGAACATGAAGGTGAAGTCCCGGCACCACCTCCGGAGCGACGAGATAGCCGACATCGAAGACACCATCGCCGACCGCACGGGCGTCGAACTCGACGGCGACGCCTACGAGATGGTCGAACTCGCGGACTCGGAGTACGACATCGTCCTCGTGGACGGCGAACCGGTCGTGATGTTCCTCGACGGCGACCCGGCGTTGACCGTCCGCGGCGCGAACCAGTACTCGCCGTCGCGCAACGTCGTCACCGTGGACGCGGGCGCTATCTCGTTCGTCAGCGACGGGGCCGACGTGATGCGCCCCGGCATCGTCGAAGCGGACGACTCCATCGAGTCGGGCGATTTCGTCCTCGTCGCCGAGGAGACGCACGGCAAGGTGCTGGCGGTCGGCCGCGCACTCGAACCCGGGAGCGAGATGGTCGGCGACTCGGGGAAGGTCGTCGACTCGATACACCATGTCGGCGACGAACTGTACGAGTTCTCCGTCTGAGTCGCCGGACGCTCTCGCCGTCTCGGTCGCTCTCTCACTCTCTCTCGGTCGCTCTCTCGCGCGCGCTCACTCTCCGTGGTACTTCTCGATGGCGGCCTCGTACCCCTCCTTCGCCGCCTCGTACGTCTCTCTGAGGTCGGCGACGGGCGTCCGCGAGGCGTCCACGCGCAGGTCGTCGTAGTACGGTTCCGGCGCGCGCGCCTCCGTCGTCTCCACGACGAGGGCGGCGCTCTGCACCTCTAAGTCCTCGCGCCTGTCGCCGCCCGCCTCGTGCCCCGCTTCCAACGCGTCGACCAATCGCTCCGCCAACGGGGCGTCTCTGCCTCCTTCCTCGTACGCCGCGGCGGCGGCGTCCACGACGGACTCGCCCGTCAGGAGGTTGCCGGCGACGGTGTAGTTCTCGCCCTCGACGTGGCCGTACCACCCGTGGCAGTCGTCGCCGGAGAACGCGAACGTCCCCTCGGCGTCCACGCCGTGGAGCTGTCGCTGACGTCGCCCCTCGTCGGCGTTCAGCAACGCCTCCAACGCGTCTTCGACCGCGAGGCCGTCGTCGATGTACTCGATGCCCTTCCGCCCCAACTCGACGTTGGTGAAACTCTGGGTGGCGACCGCGCCGTTCTCGCTGGCGAACGGACAGAGCACTCCGACGCCGGGAAGCCGCGTCGTCACGGCGACGCCGAACCGGTCGTGCGTCTCCCCGCCGGCGTCGTACTCCTCGCGGACGCAGATGCTGAATGTCACGTCGGCGTCGTCGCACTACCCGAGCAAAAACCTCCGTGAGGCGGCACGCCGCGCCCGCTTCGACCCGCCGTCGGACGAGCGTCTGACGTAAGAACTAACCCCGAGCTAGCGCTTTTAGGTCGCATGGGTATCATGAGCAAAATCCTCAGCGGGGGAGGACAGCACACGTCTGAGGACTACGTCGAGCTGGACTTAGACGAGTTCGACACCGCGCGCGGCGAAGCGGGTACGAGCGTCCGCATCGCCGCGATAGGCGGTCAACAGGACGTCATCGCCATCAAGGACGCCGTGTACGACGGCGACATCGTCATCGCGGACATCACCCGTCACACGACCTCCGACAGTACGATGGAACACATCGTAGACGACCTGCGACAGGTCGCGAACGAGGTCGACGGCGACATCGTCCAGAAGGGCGACGACCAGATCATCATCACGCCGACCGGCGTGACCGTCGCCCGAGAGAAGCTGTAGTCCGCGTCGCCGACGCGACGTTTTCCGTCACCGCCCCGCGGAGAGCGGACGCTCTCGCCGGTTCGCCCCCTCGCTTCCGTCTCTCCGCGTCTCTCCTCATTCTCCTCTCTCGCTTCGGTTCTCTTTCGCACCTCCTCTTCGCCCCCGACGGTCTCCGTACTTCCCTCCCTCTCACCCTTCTCTCCGCACCGCGTTTCGTCGCCTCCGGCGCGACCCGAATCGGCCGTCTCCGTGTCGTACCGTAGCACGAAGTGTGTTTCCGTCTCCCGCGAACCGACGGGTTTTCACGCCGCCGTCCCCTCCCGATATCTAGATGAGTAAGGACTTTATCGAGGTTCGAGGTGCCGAAGAACACAACTTGAAGGACCTCGACGTCCGGATTCCGCGGGAGTCGTTTACGGTCGTCACCGGCCTCTCGGGGTCGGGGAAATCGTCGCTGGCGTTCGACACGGTGTACGCCGAGGGTCAGCGTCGCTACATCGAGTCGCTGTCGGCGTACGCTCGGAACTTCCTCGGACAGATGGACAAACCGCAGGTCGAGGCCGTGGAGGGACTGTCACCGGCCATCTCCATCGACCAGAAGAACGGGGCGAACAACCCCCGTTCGACCGTCGGGACGGTCACCGAACTGCACGACTACCTCCGTCTCCTCTACGCGCGGGTGGGGACGCAGTACGACCCCATCACGGGCGAGGAAGTCGGCGAACAGTCGGCCCAAGACATGGTCCGGCAGATCCTCTCGCTCCCCGAGGGGACGCGCGCGAAGATCGCCGCGCCGGTCGTCCGCGACCAGAAGGGGGCGTTCGAGGACCTGTTCGACGAACTCGTCGCCGACGGGTACGCCCGCGTCGAGGTGGACGGCGAGTCGTACGACCTCACGGTCGAACGGCCCGAACTCGACAAGAACTACGACCACACCATCGACGTGGTGGTAGACCGGGTGAAGATATCGCCCGAGGCCCGGTCGCGCATCACCGACAGCGTCGAGACGGCGTTGGAGGAGGCCGACGGCGTCTTGAAGCTCATCGTCCCCGACCCGCCGGCGGACGTGCCGTTCGCCTCGAACACCCGTTCGACCGGGTCGCTCGCGGGCGACGGCGACGACAGACTCGTCGTCGAGTTCTCCGAGGAACTCGGCAACCCCAACTCCGACTTCCACTTCTCGGAGGTCGAGACACGGTCGTTCTCGTTCAACAGTCCGCACGGGGCCTGTCCGGAGTGCGAGGGCCTCGGCCAGACGAAGGAGGTGTCGGAGGACCTCATCGTCCAGGACCCCTCGAAACCGCTGAAGCACGTCTTCGAGCCGTGGTCGTACAACCGGACGTACTACCGGCGGCAGATAGACAACGTCGCGGACCACTTCGGCGTCTCCGTGAACACGCCGTTCGAGGACCTCCCCGAGGAGGTGCGGGACGCCTTCCTGTTCGGCACCGACGAGGACGTGGTGTTCCAGTGGTCCACGAAGAACGGCGTCCGCCGGAAGGAGCAACCGTTCGAGGGCGTCGTCGAGAACCTCGAACGCCGCCACGTCGAGACGGACTCCGACAGGACGCGCGAACACATCGAGGAGTTCATGGCCGTCACCACCTGCCCCGAGTGCGACGGGACGCGCCTGAAAGAGCAGTCTCGGCACGTCCTCGTCGACGGCACCTCCATCACGGAGATAAACCGCATGAGCATCGGGGACGCCCTCGAACACTTCGAGGGGCTAGAGGAGAACCTGACCGACCGGGAGCGAACCATCGCCGAGGAGATATGCAAGGAGATTCGCGCCCGACTGGGCTTCATGGAGGAAGTCGGCCTCGACTACCTCACCCTCGACAGGGAGGCGGCGACGCTCTCGGGCGGCGAGAGCCAGCGCATCCGCCTCGCCACGCAGGTGGGGTCCGGACTCGTGGGCGTCCTCTACGTCCTCGACGAACCCTCCATCGGCCTGCACCAACGCGACAACGACCGCCTCCTGAACACGCTCTGCGGCCTGCGTGACCTCGGGAACACCCTCGTCGTCGTCGAACACGACGAGGAGACGATGCGCCGCGCCGACGAGATTATCGACATGGGTCCCGGCCCCGGCAGTCGCGGCGGCGAAGTCGTGGCGCAGGGCGACTTCGACGACATCGTCGCCGCCGACGCCTCCGTCACCGCCGACTACCTCTCGGGGCGAAAGGAGATTCCCGTCCCCGAGGAACGCCGCACCTCCGACGCGGCGCTGACGGTCCGCGGGGCGCGCCAGCACAACCTGAAGGACTTGGACGTCTCCATCCCCGTCGGCCAGTTCACGGCCATCACGGGCGTCTCCGGGTCGGGCAAGTCCACGCTGATGCACGACATCCTCTACAAGGGACTCGCCCGGACGATGAACGACAACACGTCCGTGGACCCCGGCGACCACGACGCCATCGAGGGCACCGAGCACATCGAGACGGTGCGCCTCATCGACCAGTCGCCCATCGGCCGCACCCCGCGGTCGAACCCCGCGACGTACACCGGCGTCTTCGACTACGTCCGCGAACTGTTCGCGGAGACGAAACTGGCGAAGCAACGCGGCTACGACAAGGGTCGCTTCTCGTTCAACGTCAAGGGCGGCCGCTGCGAGGCGTGCGGGGGGCAAGGCGACGTGAAGATAGAGATGAACTTCCTCTCGGACGTGTACGTCCCCTGCGAGGAGTGCGGCGGCGCGCGCTACAACGACGAGACGCTCGACGTGACGTACAAGGGCAAGACCATCGCCGACGTGTTGGACATGGAAGTCGAGGAGGCGTTGGAGTTCTTCGAGGCGAACTCGCAACTCCGCCGCCGCCTCCAACTCCTGAAGGACGTCGGGTTGGACTACATGACGCTCGGCCAGCCTTCGACCACCCTCTCGGGCGGAGAGGCCCAGCGTATCAAACTCGCCGAGGAGTTAGGGAAGAAACAGACGGGCGACACGCTCTACCTCCTGGACGAACCGACGACGGGCCTCCACAAGGAGGACGAGCGAAAACTCATCGACGTCCTGCAACGCCTCACCGACAACGGCAACACCGTCGTCGTCGTCGAACACGAACTCGACTTGGTGAAGAACGCGGACAACGTCCTCGATTTGGGCCCGGAGGGCGGCGAGAACGGCGGCGAAGTCGTCGCCTCGGGCACTCCCGAGGAAGTCGCGCGGACCGAGGAGTCCCACACGGGCCGGTACCTCCGCGACTTGCTCCCCGCGGTGGACATCGAGGGGCCGCGGTCGGACCGCCGCAAGCCCGCGAAAGTGACCGGCGACGACTGAGCGTCGCTCTCTCGGGCGACGCGCGGCGGAGAAATCGAGCGGTCGGCTCTCTCCGCCCGGCGACTTACTCCTCCTCGGTCGCGAGGAGGATGGTGGCCGCACAGAGGGAGACGCCGAGGCCGAAGACGCCGACTCCTTTCGTGAGGAGGCCGCCCCGTCCGGCGTCCGCGTCGAACGACAGCATCAGGGACGCGAGCCAGAATCCGCCGACGACGAGCGACCCCATTCCAACGGCGTATCTCGCCGTCCAGTTCGGGGACATCACCTTCTGATGCGAACGCCGCCGGAATTAATCTATGGCTTCGATTATCGCAGACGATAACGCGAACGGCGCGCGGAGGCGAGTGTGGGGTGACATCTTTTCCCGCTCGGCGTGCTATCAACGTACATGACGACCTGCTACGCCGCCCTCCGAAACGCCCTCCTCGTCATCCCGGAGGTCGACGAGCGTCGCTCGTCGGCCGACCGGACGCCGTCCGGCGACGGCGCCTCCGACACGACGACGCACCTTGACGGACACGATTTAGAGGCCCTCGACGCCCGCGACGGGACGGTCTGTTGCGGCACGTTCGACGACGGACTGTACCGAAGCGAAGACGGCGGGGAGACGTGGACGCGCGCTTCGGGACTCCCCGACTCGGTGACGAGCGTCGCCGCCGGCGGGCGACCGGGCGAGTGGTGGGCGGGCACGGAACCGAGCGCCGTCTACCGGTCCGACGACGACGGGCGGACGTGGGAGCGACGCCCCGGCCTCACCGACCTGCCGTCGGCGTCCTCGTGGTCGTTCCCGCCGCGGCCCCACACTCACCACGTTCGGTGGATAGAACCGGACCCGTCCGACCCCGACTACCTGTACGTCAGCATCGAAGCCGGCGCTCTCGTTCGGACGCGTAACGGGGGCGAGACGTGGGAGGACCGCGTCCCCTCGGCCCGCCGGGACAACCACTCGCTGACGACGCACCCCGACGCGCCGGGGCGGGCGTGGGCCGCCGCGGGCGACGGGTACGCGGAGACGGCCGACCGCGGCGAGGTGTGGGACCGCCCGCAGGAGGGACTCGACCACCGCTACTGTTGGAGCGTCGCCGTCGACTTTCGGGAATCGCAGAGCGATTCCCGAGCACACCAGAACTCGGAGAGTTCCGGGGATGCCGCGGACCCGTCGCTCGTCCTCCTCTCGTCGGCCCGAAGCGCCCGCGTCGCGCACAACACCGACAGGGCGGAGTCGTACCTCTACCGACGCCGGGGCGACGACCCGTGGGAGCGACTCGACGACCGGGGTATCCCGACGGGCGAGGGCGTCCTCCGCGCGGTTCTCGCCCGCGGCGACGAGGCGGGGACGTTCTACGCGCTTCACAACCGCGGGCTCTACCGGACGACGGACGGCGGGGACTCGTGGGCGCGCCTCGACGTCCGGTGGGCCGACGCGTTCGAGCGACAGACGCCGCGCGGACTGGTACTCGGCGAGTGACGCCTCAGAGCCGCGGACGCGGGTCGCCCGCGCCGTAGTGGCGGAGCCGACTCTCCGCGGCGGCGGCGACGAGGGCGACGCCGAGGGGGACGACCCACCCGACGGCGTAGAGCACGCCGAAGGAGAACTGCCCCTCCGAGGGGGTGACGAGGACGAGAACGAGTCCGGCGGCGACGACGGCGGGCGGCGACAGGCGGTTCAGGCGGATGCCGACGTACACCGGCACCGTCCCGAGGACGAGGAGTCCTCCGGCGATCCAGAGCAGAAGCGCCGCGGAGGGGAGCGTCGCCTCGAAGCGGAAGCCGGACGCGCTCAGCACCGCCACCGCGTAGACGACGCCGACGGCGATGCACCCGACGCCGGTCCGACCGTCCAGTCTCTCTCCGGCGCGCGGGTGTTCGGTCGCGACGTATTCGAGAACCGAGATGGCGAGGACGAGTACCGCCACGACGACGACGCTCGGCAGGAAACTGAGCAGCGTGAGCGATTCTGGGGTGACGACGCCGAAGCGCACGGCCCCGCCCGCGGCGAACCCCAACCATGGCACGAGAAGCGAGAGCGCCGTCGCTACGGGCAGGGGAGTCAACAGCCCCCGCTCGTGCGTCTCGGCGACGAGGACGCCCATTCCGCCGAGCACGGCGGCGTACAGCGCCGTCGCGAGGAGGAACTCGCCCGTGACGCCGCCGACGCCGACACCGAGGCTGAGGAGGTAACTGGTGAACGCTACGGGGGCGAGGACGGCGGCGAGGACGGCGTCTCGGCGCATGATATGCTAGTGTCTTTCATACATCAAAATAGTTATCGCGGACGTACCGACGGGTCAAGCGGTGCATAACTCCGCGAACGGACCGCGAAGGTATTTGTCCGGTCGTCCGATACGACAGTACGATGTACGACTTCGCCGTCGTCGGCGTCGGTCCCGCCGGCGCGCGCTTCGCGCGGCGCGCCGCCGAATCGGGATACGACGTCGTCGCCTTCGAGAAAGGGTCGGTCGGTACTCCCCTCGCCTGTTCCGGGCACGTCAGCACGGACATCTGGGAGTACGTCCCCGAGGAGGCGAAAGAGCGCCTCCTCCAGAACCGCGTCTACGGCGCGAACTTCCGCGTCGGCGGTCCAGACACCCGCGCGTACCCGTTCTACAAGCGCGAGGAGGTGTCGAACGTCATCGACCGGGTGGAACTCGACCGGACGCTCGCCGACTGCGCGCGCGACGCCGGCGCGGACGTCCGCGAGGGCCACACCGTCACCGGCGTCGAGGAACGCCACGACGGCGTGGAACTCACCGTCTCCTCGGGCGGCGAGACGTCCGCCGTCGAAGCGAAGATGGTCGCGGGCTGCGACGGCCCCATCTCCCGCGTCCGGCGCGCCGTCGGTCTGCCGGAACCGGGGGAGACGCTCCACGGCGTCCTTGCGTTCGACGACGAACCGGACGACGGCGACTTCGTGGACGTCCTCCTCACGGTGCCGCGCTTCTTCGCGTGGCGCATCCCGCGGGGCGACGCCGGCGTCGAGTACGGTCTGGCCGCCCCGCCGGGCGCGGAGGTCAACGAGATGTTCGACGCCCTCACGGGCGCCTACGACGTGGAGACGGACCACTTCTGCTCGGGCGCGATTCCGATCGGCCCGCCGGACCGGGTGACGACGCGCCGCGTGTTCCTCGTCGGCGACGCCGCCGCGCAGACGAAACCGTTCACGGGCGGCGGCATCCTCTACGGCATGACCGCCGCGGACTGCGCCGTCGAGACGATTTCGCCCGACGACCCCGCGACCCTCCGCGACTACGAGTCGGCGTGGCGCGAGGAACTGTCGAGCGAAATCGCCCTCGGCCACTGGATTCGCCGGGCGTACTCGCTGCCGGAGTCGGTCCAACAACTCGGATTGCGGGCGCTCTCGGGCGAAATCGCCGTCCACATGGACAAACCCACCTCGTTCTTCTCGCGGGACCACCTCGCGAAACTGGTCGGTCGCTGAGTTACTCCGTCTCGGACGCCTCGTCTTCGAGGTACGTCGGCACGCGCGCCGAGACGGCGCTTCCCTCGTAGAACGGGAGCGTCTCGCGCGTCGCCCCGACCGTCTCCTCGCCGACGCGGACCGAGAGCGTCGCCGAGGGGTCGAGGTCGTACTCCACCACCGCGAGGGCGATTGGCGTCCCCACGGACGGCCCCTCCGCCGCCCGGGTCACCTCGCCCACCTCGTCGCCGCCCGCGAGGACGGCGTCGCCCGTCGCGGGCAGTTCCTCGACGGCGAGGCCGACGAGGCGGGAACTCGGCTGCCCGCGGTTCTCGACCTTCGAGACGACCTCCTGACCGACGAAACAGCCCTTCTCGAAGTCCACGGCGTTGCGGACGCCGAGGACGTTCGGCAGGCGTCCGGCCAGTTCCGTCTCGAAGAGGGGGGTTCCGGCCTCGGCGGTGAGGCTCTCCCACGTCGCGTAGCCGAACGGCGCGGCGCCCGACCCTTGCGTTATCAGCGTGTCGAACACGCGTTCCGCGGCGTCGGCGGTGCAGACCACCTCGTACCCCTCGTCGCCGGTGAGGCCGTCGTTGGCTATCACGGTGACGCCCTCGCCGCCGATGACGCCCCGGTCGAACGTCAGCGCCGGTTCCGGCGCGGCGGCGTTCTTGAGGACGCTCGCCACCTTCTCGGTCGCCTGCGGGCCATGGACGCCGAAGACGCCGAACTCCCCGGACGCCTCGCGGACGCTCACGTCCTGAATGAACACCTTCTCGGCCCAGTCGTCGGCCAGCGGTTCCGCGCGGTCCGGCGGCGTGAAGCAGAGCAACCGCTCTCCGGCGTTGTAGACGTACATATCCGTCTCGACGCGCCCCTGCGGGTCCAAGAGCAGGGCGTAGACCCCCTCGCCGTCGTCGTCGGGGACGCGGTTCGAGACGGCGTTGTCCACGAACTCGATCCGGTCGTCGCCCTCGACGACGACGACGCCGTACCCCATCTCGACGATGCCCGCTCCGTTACGGACCGCACGGTGCGTGACGGCCGGGCGACCGTAGTCGCGCACGACTCGCCGGCCGCCTCGCTCCTCGAACGTCGCACCGTGGGCCGCGTGTAACTCCTCGACTACCGTCATCCCGTATCACTCCGTTCCCCTCTCTGAAAACGTCCCCGTATCGCGTCGCTCACAGCCCCAACTTCTCGCGGACGGCGTCGAGGAAGTTCTGCTCCTCTTTTCTCTCCTCTTCGGGGTCGGGAATCACCCGCTCGTCCGGGAGGATGACGACCCGTTCGCCCTGGTTCTCGACGGAGATGAGGTCGTCGTCTTTCAGATTCGCGAGGGCGTCCTCGATGGTGTCGATATCGGCGTCCACCGCGGCGCGCAACTCGAAGACCGTCATCCCGTCCTCCGCACGGTCTACTAACGCATCGAGTACGTCCACCTCGATGTCCCGTCGGTTCTGGAACTCCCGCCGCGCTCTCATAGCGCGTACAACGTCCGCGGGTGGTTTACCCTTACCGCCCGTGTCGGGGTAAGTGTGTGACTACCGCCGGCACGGGTTCGTCTGCCGCGCGTCCGACGGAGGGGGTACATTTTAGTCGCTGAGTTTCCGAAAAGCGGGTAATGGGACTAAAGTGCCGTCTACTCGGGCACGAATACGGGGACCCCGAGCTAGAGCGCGAACGCCAGGAGAACGGCGACGAAGTCGTCGTTACGATTCGGGAACTGCAGGTCTGTGAACGGTGCGGCACCGAGCATCTCGTCAGCGAGAACAAGGAAGTGACCTCGATTCGGTCTCCCTCGGAGGTCGGACTCGGCGAAGGCGGGGCGACGAGGGGACCGGCCCGAGGGGCGGCACCGACGTCCGACTCCGCGTCCGCGCCGGGCGCGACGCCCGGCGGTCCGGAACCCGATACCGCCGACCCCGCCTCGCACATCTCCGAGGCCGAACCGAACGCCTCGCACGCGAACGCCTCGCCCGGCGACGGATCGGCGGGCGAAGCCGACGCCGACGCTGACGCCGGTACCGGGTTCGCGGACGACGACGACGATTTCGAACCGCCGACGGACCCCGAGGAGGACGACGCCGTCATCCTTGACGACGACGGGGAACGCGACCCGACGCAGTGGCCCGAGGAGACGGAGGCCGACCCCGCCGCGGCGGCCGAGGAGTCCGCCGCCGCGGAGGACCTCCCCGAAGACCTGCCCAGAGACGGCGACGGCGAACCGGTGACCGACGACGCGGAACTCATCGACGCCGGTCCCGAGACCGACTCTCGATCCGACTCCGGTTCGGACGCGGACGACGCCACGGCGGCCCGCGGCCACGGCGAGTGGCCCGCGCGCGAGGAACTGCCCGAAGACGAGGGCGGTTCGAACGCCCCGTGGCCCGAACACACCGGCGAGGACGAAGGGTTCGACGCGGAACCGTCCGACGGGACGCCCGCCGAGGTGGCGTTCGGCGGCGGTCTGACGCCCGAGACGAACGGCCACGCGGAGGCTCACGGCGAGACCGACGGCGCGGTCGGCGGCGACGACGGGTTCGCCCGCGCCGAGAACGAACTCGACCTCGAAGCCGACGTGCCCGACGAACGCGTGGAGTTCTACTGTCCGAACTGCGACCACGCGCGCACCGCGGGCGCGTCCTCGATGCGCGCCGGCGACATCTGCCCCGAGTGCAAGCGGGGGTACATCGCGGAGCGCCACCTGTAGGCGTCGTACCGACCGATTTCTCTCACCGCCGACGCCGACGCCGGCGGGCCGTCACCGGGAGCCGACGCGCCGACCGTTTCTCGCCGAGCGACGGCCGTCGCCGCGCCCGCTGAGCGGACTGACACACAGACGCAGACGAACCGAGTGACGAAACAGGTAAACCATCCCCTGTCAAATCACGGGCCATGAAGCAGTACAAGATGCGTCGCGGGGAGACGCTGGAGGAACGCGTTCCGGACCTCAAAGGGTTCATCGAAGAGTACTTCGGCCCCGTTTCGGGGACCGAAGAGTACGACGGACACGAACTCTACGTCGTCGGAGAACCGAAGAACCCCGTATTCACGCGCATCGTCGCCGGTGCGGCGGAGTACAGCGGTAAGAAGGACAAACTCGCTGTCCACTTCGAGGAACGCAACGCCCAGGAGATCCTCGACAAGGGACTCGAAGATCACGCGCAGGACGCCGTCAACGCCAAGAACGAGTTCCTGCTGGAAGCGACCGGCCGCGACGCCAAGTCCCGCCGCGACTCGATGAAGCGGGAAGTCGAAGACGACGCGCCCGACTACTGATTTCTCGCGGGCGACGTTCGTCCGTTCAAAGTCGTTCGGGGAGCCATCCGCCGTCGACTTCGACGTTCTCTCCGCTCAGGTAGCCGCTGTCCTCGTCGAGGAAGAACATGACCGCGTGAGCGACGTCTTCGACGGTGGCCCACCGCCCGCGGGGGGCGTCCTCGGGGAACTCGTCGGACGTCTCCACGACGTACGGCGACACCGCGTTGACCGTGATGCCGTCGTCCATCGTGTCGTTCGCGAGCATCCGCGTGAACATCAGGACGCCCGTCTTCGCCACGAAGTACGGGAAGTTCTTCGGGTAGACGAGGGCCTTCTCGCTCCCCGCGTAGCCGACGTTGACGATTCGCCCCCACCCCTGTTCCCGCATCGCCGGAAGCGCCCGCTTCGAGCAGAGCACCGTGCCGTCGAAGTTCGTCGCCATCACCTCCCGCCACTTCTCCAACGGGATATCCTCCCAGTGACTCGGCGCGAAACTCCCCACGTTGTTGACGAGGACGTCCACCGTCCCCAACGCGGATTCGACGGCGGCGAACATCTCGTCCACCGACTCGGGGTCGGTCACGTCCCCCTGCACCGTCGTCGCCGCGGGCGCGCCGCGTTCTCTCGCCTCGCGGGCGACGTCCTCGGCGGCGTCTTCGCTCGTGTGGTAGTTGACGGCGACTGACGCGCCCCCTTCCGCCGCGGCGAGGAGGATGCCGCGTCCGATGCCGCGGGAACTCCCGGTGACGAGTATGGTTCGGTCCGCTAACTCCGGCGTGAGCATGGATTCTCCATCGCCGGGGCGGCCGAAAGAACCCACGGACGGCGTAAGCTACATACTGTTAGCACGCCTCACGACAACCGGCCCTTCCCGACAGACATTGAAATATTTATCCTGATACGAGTAAAAATGCCCGACATTGTTAAGGCCCGTCAGGTGGAAGGCGTAGTATGGCTCTCGAAACCATCCTCCTCGCCGTCGGACACGGCGACCGAGACCGAATCGACCGACTGGCCGAAGAGACGATAGACGTGGCGGGACCCGCCGGGGCACGAGTTGTCCTCGGGCACGTGTTCACGGACGCGGAGTACGAGGAGACCATCGACAACTTGGAGTTCGACCGGGACGCGGAGAACCTCTCGGCGGACGCGGTGGCGGCCAGACACGCCACCATCCGGGAACTGCAGAAGTACTTCGAGGACGCCGGCGTCGAGTACGAGGTGCGCGGCGCGGTCGGCGAACACGGCGAGTCCATCGTCGAACTCGCCAAAACCGTGAACGCGGACCGGGTCGTCGTCGGCGGCCGTCGCCGGTCCCCGGCGGGCAAAGCGGTGTTCGGAAGCGTCGCCCAGGAAGTCATGCTCTCGTCGCCCTGTCCGGTGACGTTCGTCCGGGCGGACACGAACTGACGACGGCGCTCCCGTCGGTCGATTCGACGCCGATTTGTACGCACCGACGAGGGGTACCAAACGCTGGTAAGAACCCGCTTAGTTAAGTACCGCGGAGACACCAATCCGAACAATGGCCTACTACGTGGGCGTCGACCTGGGCGCCACCAACGTCCGCGCGGTCGTAGCCGACGACGAGGGCACGATCATCGGTTCCGCCATCGACGGGACGCCCCGCGGTCCGACCGGAATCGCGGTGACGGAAGCCGTCCTCCGCGTCGTCCGCGAGGCGTGCGACGACGCCGGCGTGGAACCGAACGAGGCGACGGCCGGAGGCATCGCCTCCATCGGCCCGTTGGACCTCGCGGAAGGGGCGGTCGAGAACCCGGCGAACCTGCCGGACACCATCGACCGGATTCCGCTGACCGGGCCGATCTCGGTGCTCCTCGACACCGACCGCATCTACCTCCACAACGACACGAACGCGGGCGTCATCGGCGAACGGTTCTACAGCGACAGGAACCCCGACGACATGGTGTATCTCACCATCTCCTCCGGCGTCGGCGCGGGCGTCTGCGTCGACGGGGAGGTTCTCTCCGGGTGGGACGGTAACGCGGGCGAAGTCGGGCACATGACTCTCGACCCGCAGGGACTGCTGACGTGCGGGTGCGGCCACGACGGACACTGGGAGGCGTACTGTTCGGGCAACAACATCCCTCGGTACGCCGAGTACCTCTACAAGGACGACAACGTCGAGACGTCGATGCCGATAGAGGACGCCGACTTCTCCGCGGTGGACGTCTTCGAACACGCCGACCACGACGACTTCGCCGCCTACGTCGTCGACCAAGTCGGCCACTGGAACGCGATGGGCGTCGCGAACATCGTCCACGCGTACGCTCCCATCATCATCTACGTCGGCGGCGCGGTGGCCCTCAACAACCCCGAGAAGATTCTCGACCCGATACGCGACCGGATGGACGAGATGGTGATGTCGAACGTCCCCGAGATAGAACTGACGACGCTCGGAGACGAGGTTGTCGTGCAGGGGGCAGTCGCGAGTGCGATGACCGGTGGCACCGGCGACCGGTCTCGTCTGTAGGGCGCGAGGATTCGCCGGGGTCACCGCAGGTACGGGTGACCGGTCTCGTCTGTAGGGCGACCGCCTCTCGAACCGAAGACACTCCTTATCTCTCTGCGTACCTCAGTGCGATTCATGCGACGACGCGACGCCCTGAAAGTCGCCGGGTCGATGCTCGGCGTCGGCGTCCTCGGGTCGGCGGCGACCGGTTCCGCCGCCGCCCACCCCGGCCCGTACGAACCGTACGGCCACATCGATTTGGAGGGTGCGAAGGAGGCGGTCGTCTCCCCCGACGGCGACGTGGCGTACGTCGCGACGACGACGGGGTACGCCGCCGTGGACGTCTCCGTCCCGGACCGGCCGCAGGTCCTCGCGGACGTGCGCGACCCGATGTCGGAACACGAGGCCGGCCCCCTCCGGCAGATATACGACGTGAACCTCGACGCCGAGGCGAACAGGCTCGCCGTCGTCGGCCCGGCGAACTCCCGCCCCGGCGCGGTTTCGGGCGTCCTCCTCGCGGACGTGTCGGACCCCGCCGCGCCGGAACGCGTCGCCTTCTTCGAGACTGACTACTCGATTCACAACTGCTTCCTCCGCGGCGGCGTCGCCTACCTCACGGGCAACGACGGCGCGGACAACCCCCTCGTCCTCCTCGATACGGCGTCCGGCGAGGAACTCGGCCGGTGGGCGCTCTCGGACGCGGACCCGACGTGGGGCGACGTGGACTCCTCGCTCAGACCCCTCCACGACGTGTTCGTCCGCGGCGACGTGGCCCACCTCGCACTCTGGGACGCCGGCACGTGGCTGGTGGACGTCTCGGACCCGACCGACCCCGCCGCCGTCGGGAGCGTCGAAGCGCCGGACCCGACGACGCTCTCGTCGCTCTCGCCCTCGGAGACGCGCGGCCGACCGATAGCGTCGCCGGGGAACCACCACTACTCGGCGACCGACGAGTCCGGTGACCTCCTCGCCGTCGGCAAGGAGTCGTGGGCGCGCCGCGCCGGCGCGACGGACGCCGCCGACGGAACTGGCACCGCCGAGGGGGAGTCCGTCGGCGGGCCCTCGGGAATCGACCTCTGGGACGTGTCGGACCCCGCCGCGCCCGAACGCCTCTCGACCATCGCGCCGCCGCCCACCCCGGATCCGACGTACGGCGGCGTCTGGACCACCGCCCACAACTTCGAGATTCGGGACGGGCGACTGTACTCGTCCTGGTACCAAGGCGGCGTGAAGCGTCACGACGTCTCCGATCCGCGGAACCCGAGGCAACTGTCGTGGTGGCGCGCCCCCGAGGAGACGTGCTTCTGGAGCGCGCAGTTGGCGACGCCCGGCGCACGGGAGGGGTTCTTCGTCGCCTCCAGCATGGGCGTCGACGACGTTCCCGGCCGCCTCTACACGTTCCCCGACCACGCGGGGCAACAGGCCGACCCGCCGACGCTCGTCGCCGACGAGGGCGACGAGGCGACGACCGAACCCGTCGTCGTCACCGCGACGGACCGGACGGAGGGGTCGTCGGCGACGACGGCGACGCAATCGCCCGGCTTCGGCGTCGTCGTCGCCGCGGGGGCAGTGTCGCTCGCGGGGTGGCTTCTCCGGCGTCGAACCGGCGGGGGCGGAGATGACAGCGGAAAAGACACGCGTCGTTCGTGACACACATCGCTTCGAGTCGAGTAGCCGCGAGTACAACCGCAACATACCCGTACGTGCGGCACGAAGTACCGTGCAATGAGTGACGATGGCGAATCCGGGGAGTCGCTGAAGGAGCGCATCGAGACGTGGATGACCGGACAGATGCCCATCATTCAGATGCACGGGGGCAACAGCGTCGTCCGGAAGGCGGACCCCGAGAGCGGCGAAGTCGTCATCGAACTCGGCGGGTCCTGCGCCGGGTGCGGAATCAGCAACATCACCGCGGACAACATCAAGTCGGACCTCATCATGGACTTCGACGAGGTGACCGACGTACAGGTGAAGGTGCCGAGTTCCGGCGACCACGGCAGCAGCACCGTCGAAGGGGGGCGCGGGGGCGAACTCCAGTACGGCAACGAGTCGCCGAATCACTTCTAAACCCACCTTTTTACGCCTCGGGTTCGCTTCGCTCACCCTCGGCGTGAAAATCTGGACCAAAAAGCGCCGCGAGACTCAGGCTCCGCCCTCGCTCGCGGTACAGATATAGAACTCCGCCCCACGAGTCAGCGGACAACGCTACTCTCCCGACTTTCGTCTCCGAACGCCGTTCAACGCCCGGCGCGGTACGCGACGGACTTGTCCACGTCTATCGGGAGGATCTGCCCGGCGACGACTTTCCGGACGAAGTAGCCGAAGAAGCCGAACGTCGCCGCAGTGCCGAAGGAGGACAGAATCGCCATCAGACGGCCCGCGGTCGCTCCGTTCGACAGCGTCAGTCCGACGACCCAGACCCCCCACACCGCCGCTCCGAGGGCGGCGAGGAGGAGGAGGTAGCCGAACGCGCCGCCGACCGCCGATTTGAGGCTCATACGCCCCCCTTGCTCGGTTCTCGTTAACTCCTTTGTGGTGCCCGTATCCGTCGGATCTCTCTCTCGGCCGAGGGCGCGGCGACTGACCGCGGGACGACGGAAGAAAACCCGTCCGAGGGGCGATGTGCCGTTCAGGTCGAGACGGAGTCGCAGTTCCAACCGGGGTCCCGGCCGGTGCGGGCGATGAGGTCGGACCGACACGCCGGGCAGTAGTCGGGCGCGTCGGATTCGCTCCGGGGGACGTACACCGCGCCGCCGCACTCGACGCACGCGTCGTCGACGATGGTCGCACAGTCCGCACAGACGTTGAAGTCGTCGACCGTGAGGTCGCGCAGGGGTTCGAGTTGTTTGTCCAAGGTGTACTCGTCGATGACCGTCTGACAACTGTGACACGGCTTCATGGCGATACGATGTGATACATGAAATCACACCACATATATCTATGCTTCGGGGAGTCGGCGGACTCGCCGTCGCCCGTCGGACGAACCTCGTTCCGAGGGGGCGGTCAGCGAGGCGCGAGTCCGACGCCCTCGGCCAGTAACTCGTGAGAGCGGAGGGCGTCGTCGTGGTCGGAGACGACGTGCTGAATCATCACCTCGTCGACGCCGACGCGGTCAGCGAGTTGCTCTAAGAGGCCCGAGAGCGTCTCCGGACTCCCGGAGATGGCCCGCGGCCACTCGTCGTCGTCGAGCGTCGCGGGCGTCGGTTCGGGGACGCCGCCGAGTTCGTCGATGGCCTCCTCGACGGACGGGGTGGTGCCGACGACGCCCCGTTGCATCCGCTTGAACGACGCTTCGGCCACCGCTCGGAGTCGCGCCGCCTCCTCGTCGGTGTCCGCGCAGACGGCGTTCACCGCGACCATCCCCCGCGGGTCGTCTCTCCCGCCGGCTAACCGAGACGGCCGGAACCGCTCGCGGTACTCCTCGAAGGAGTGGGCGGCGAACTGCGGCCGGATGAACGCCGCGAAGCAGTAGCGCAGTCCGAGTTCGGCCGCGATGGCCGCACTCGACGGACTGGACCCGAGCACCCACGGAACCGGCTCGTCCGCGCCCGAGCGCGGAATCTCCAGTTCGCCGTAGGCGTGCCCCTCCGGGTAGGCGTCGTAGAGGTGGTTGACGACGGCTTCGACCTTCTCGGCGTGGTCCTCGTCGGGGTTCTCGACGTGCCGTTCCGTCCCGAGGGCGCTATCGACGGCCGGCGATCCGTTCGCCCGACCCAGTCCCGCGTCGACGCGCCCCGGCGCGAGGGCGTCCAACGCGCCGAACACCTCCGCGACCTTGAACGGGCTGTAGTTGTTGAGAAGCACCGCGCCCGACCCGAGTCGGATCGAGTCGGTTTCGGCGGCGAGGTGGCCGAGCAACACCTCGGGCGTCGTCCCCGCGAGGGTGTCCGCCATCCCGTGGTGCTCGGCCACCCAGAACCGGGTGTAACCGAGCCGTTCGGCCTGCTTCGCGGCCTCGACGGTGTTCGCGTACGCGTCCGTCGCGGTGCCGTCGTCGGGGACCGGAGAGAGGTCGACGATAGAGAGGTCCATGTCCGAACTCGGGGACTCCGGGAGAAAACGGTTGGGCTAGCAGAAACTCCTCGCTCACTCCGAGAGCGCCGTCTCCAGACTCGCCGCGACGGACCGCGCCTTCTCGGCCAACGCCTCCGACACCTCGCCCTCCGCGACAGCCTCGTCCAACTCGTCGTCGTCCACGCGTTCGACGGTGCCGTCGGCGCGCTTTATCACGTCCACGTGGAGGTCGACGTACCGAACCTCGTCGGGGAAGCACTCGACGGGCGTGCAGACGTTGACGTACGTGCCTTTCACCTCGCCCTCCGCGCTCCGGTAGACGGTCGGGTACCACCACCGACCCTCGCGGAACTTCGTGAGGGCCGTGTCGCCCGACTCCCGCGGGACGTCGAGGGCGTCGTACGTGCCGCCGCCCGTCAACTGTCGCTTCACCGAGACGGTGCCGTCTCCGTCCCACTCGACCACCTCGCCGCGGCCGAGGGTGATGTGCCGCCCATCGGGTTTCCCGTGGCCGATGCCGACGGTGTCGCCCTCGACGGGGCCGAACTGCCGCGTCACCACGTCGAAGGGGAACTCCCCCGACGGGTCGCAGAGGGCCTCCGCCAGATCGACGCCGGCGCTCGCCGTCTCCGAGGCGGCCTTCGTGCGGTGGTGGCCGGGCATCGTCGTCGTCACCTCGCGGCGGTCGGCGTCGAGTTCGAACCGGGACGCGCGGCCGAACCACACCCACTCGCCCGCCCCGGCGCGGGCGAGTTCCCGCGCGGGTTCGACGTTGTCCTCGCCGTCGAGCGCGGAATCGAGCGTCTCGGCCCTCTCGGCCGCCCGTTCCAGCGACGCGCGGAGGGCGTCCATGTCGGCGTCCGTCGCCGCGTGGGACCACTCGATGCCCCACCCGTCGGGCGCGGAGACGCCCAGCAGGTCGGTCATCCCGGCGAGTTCCCGCCCGGCCGCCTCGTCGCGCGTGTTCACGGTCACGCCGTCGTCGCCGCGGACGAGAGTCGCGAGTCCGCCGCGGGCGCGCACCCCCGTGTCGAGTCGCGCGCGCCGGTCGTTCCACGGCGGTTCGGACTCCCGAACCTGCACGCGCACGGCGTCGCCCTCCTCGACGTGGCGGTCGGTCGCTCGGAAGGGGAGAAAGCCCTCGACGCCGTCCCCGAGGGCGCACATCGCGCCGGACCCGCGGGTGTCGGTCACCCTCGCGTCGAACACCGCGCCGCGGGGGGCGGGGTCGTCCCACGCGAACGCGTCGATGCCGACGCCGCAGAGGTGCGACGCGACGGTTTCGACGGTGGCGGAAGCGCCGTGGACGCCGACGCCCTGCCTGTCGTCCGTCGTCTCGACGGTCACCTCGTGGTGGCCGGTGCCGAACTCGGCGTCGAAGCGGTCGCGGATGGGTTCCGACGCCTGCACCACCTCGTACCCCGCGTCGAGAAAGCGGCGCGTCAGGGCGGTGGTGTAGATGCCGCGAACCCGGACGCGAACGGGGTCACTCCCGCCGTCTGCGTCCTCGCTCATCGCAGGTCGTCGGGGTCGCGGGCGAACCGCACGCGGTCGTGGACCGTCGGGCCGAGGGTGAGTTCGACCTTCCCCTCGGAGAGGACGCGGCCGTCTTCGACGTACGCGCCCCACGAGTCGAACCGGAGGTACCCCCGCAGGTCGCCGCCGTGGGTGTACAGGTCGAGGTACTCCACGTCGTGTTCGTGGATATCGCCGCTGCTGTGTGCGCGGTCCATGTCGGAGTGGACCGGCCCCTCATCGAAGAACGCCTCCAACGCGTCCGCGTCGCGGCGAACCGCCTCGGCGACGGCGTCCGACGCCGCCCGAATCTCCTCGTTCGAGAGGCCCGCCTCGCGGAGGGCCGCCTGCGTCCGTGGGTCGAAGTGCATGGGTCGGCGTTCGCCCTCCGACCCTTTCAACTACCGTGGTTGCGGTCGTCCAGCCGGATTCGACCCGCCGTCGCCGGACGCCGTCCGGCGGGCCGACGAACTCCGTTCGTCCCACCCCGACGGCCGAAGAAATTAGGCGGCGTCAGACGCATCTTCGGACGATGGCTAAGAGAGACCCGGTCGAGAGGGCGTCGGGTAACGACGCCGACCTGTACGACATCTCCACGTGGGAGGAGCGGACGTCGGTGGACGGCCTCGCGGTGTTCATCTACCGCATCCTCGCGGGGTCGGCCCGCATCGCGGTCGTGTTGATAGCGTTCCTCCTCCTACTCGGTATCGGCGGCCTCGCGGCCATAACCGACCCGCAGACGGGGATTCTGACGCTCCTCTCGGCGATACCCGCGCTCGGACTCGCCGCGTACGTCTACTACAGCGACGCGACGACGAACGAGCCGTTGTCTCTCCTCGTCGGGACGTTCCTCTTGGGCGTCCTCACGGCGAACTTCGCCGCCGTCCTCAACGGCGTCCTCAAGCCGTTCTTCGGCGGCCTCGGGTTCGTCGGGACGGTTCTGTTCTTCTACATCGTCGTCGGTCCGGTCGAGGAGACGGTGAAGTTGCTCGCCGTCCGCCTGTACGCCTACACCGACGAGCGATTCGACTCCGTCGTGGACGGCGCGGTGTACGGCGCGATGGCCGGCCTCGGCTTCGCCACCATTGAGAACGCCCTGTACATCACCCGCGAACTCCCGTCGGAGGGACTCGACTTGGGCCTCGGCCTCATCGGCGCGGGCGGCGGCATCACCGCGGTTCGCGCCCTCGCCGGACCGGGGCACGTCATCTACGCCGGCATCGCGGGCTACTACCTCGGCCTCGCCAAGTTCAACCGCGGCGCTCGCGGGCCGATAATCGTCAAGGGTCTCCTCATCGCCACGTTCGTCCACGCGACGTACAACACGACGGTGAGCATCGGGTCGGCGCTCATCGCCTCCATCACCGGCCTCGGAAGCCTCACGTCGTTCTTCGCGTACATCATCATCTACGACGGCATCTTCGGCCTCTACCTCCTGCGGAAGGTCAAGCGGTACAGCGACGCCTACGACAACGCGAACGCGACGGGGTACGGCGACCAATCCCCGAGAAGCGAATCGACCGAGTTCGAGTGACGCCCCCGCCGTCGGGCGACGCTACTCGGCGTCCGGCGCGGGCGCGGACGCGCCCGGCGCTACCCTCTCTGCGTACCCCGACACCATGCTCTCGACGTACTTCGCTATCACGTCCACCTCGACGTGAACCGGGTCGCCGACGGACTTCGAAGAGAGCGTCGTCAGGTCGTACGTCGTCGGGATGACCGCGACGGCGAGCGTTTCGTCGGTCCGTTCGGCCACCGTCAGGCTGATTCCGTCGAGGGCGACGGAACCCTTCTCGACGACGTACCGCTCCATCCCCTCGGGCAGGGCGAACTCGAACCACCAGTCGTCGCCGACGCGTTCGACGGCGGTCACCGTCGTCGTCGTATCGACGTGCCCCTGCACGAGGTGGCCGTCGAACCGCCCCTCCGCGGGGAGGGCGCGTTCGAGGTTCACCGCCTCGCCCTCCCCGACGCCGCCGAGGTACGTCTTCTCCACCGTCTCGCGGGCGAGGAACACCTCGAACCACGACTCGCCGTCCGACTCCGTCCGACGAGCAGCCGAATCCTGTTCGGCTACATCTTCGGCGAACGCCTCCACCGTCAGACAGACGCCGCTGACGGCTATTGACTGCCCGTGGTGCAGGTCGTCCCCCTCGAACTTGGGGCGGATTCGAAGCCGCCGCCCGCCCTCGTCTTCGCTCGCCGCGACGACTTCGCCGACGCCCTCGACGATTCCCGTGAACATGCTTCGACCTCCTATCCCAGTATTGAAAAGCGTCACGAACGCGTTGGCAGCCACCGGCGCGTGCACTCCCGCCAGGTGTCCGCTCGAACCGATACGACGAACGCCGTCGCGCCTCCGGAGCGGTCCCGTCGCGGGCGTCTCGGCGTCACGCCACTCGCGTTCGCTCCTCAGAACGGCCGATCCGAACGGAGCCGTCGCGGCCGCGCATCCTCGAACGGAATTAACCTTATGACAGATTACCGACGAAGTACGTTCGTGTCCCCAACACGACGAACCCTCCTCCGAACGACAGCCCTCTCCCTCTGCGGTGGAACGCTCGCATCCGTCGCCGGATGTCTCGGCGGGTCGGCGCCGACGGGCGGTACGACCCCCGAGGAGACGTCTAGCGCCCCCACGACCCGAGACTCCGACTCGTCGGAGACGGACTCCGCGGTGGATTTCGTGCGGTGGCTTCCGGATCCGACGGAGTCCCCGTTCCGAGACGGATACGGGGTGCGGTACTTCGACGTGGCGAGCATCCGCGACCGGCGGGGAACGCTCCACGAGAACGCCTACGAACGACTCGAAACGGAGATACTGAACGCCTCGTCGGTCACCCGATACGTCGACGAAGACGCGGTGACCGCAACGCTCGAACTCGGGTTCGGAACCTCGGTCGTCTTCGGCTCGTTCGACCCGGCGGAGTTCAGAGAACGGTACGTCAGCGAACGCCGGTCTCGCGGAACCGACGTAGCGACGGAGACGGAGACGGAGACGCCGACGCGGACACCGACGTCGGAACCCGAACGGTACGACGGATTCGACGTCTACGGTGCCGAACGCGTGTTCGCCGTCTCCGAGGAAGCGATCATCGAAGTCGATTACTTCACCCGCGGGGACCGCCCCGACCACGCGCGGGCCGTCATCGACGCGCGGACGGGAGAGACCCACTACCCGGACGGTAACGAGTACGTGGACGCGATGCTCGGACTCGTCGACGAACCCCACGCGCTGACGTGTTACCCGGAGGCGATGGACGGGTCCACCTCGCGCGGGTTCAGAACGGAGGCCATCACGGGCGGCCTCAAGTCGTGGCGATTCGGACCCAAGACGACGCACCTCACGTACGCGAACACCTACCCCGACGCCGACGCCGCGGAGAATCCCGACTTCGAGGCGTACATAGGGTCCGAGTCGGACCGGTTCGGCGCGTACGACGGACTCGACGTGAAGACGGACGGCCGGATGGTCTGGGTCCGAGGGACCCTCCCGACGACTCGGTTCGATCACCTCTCGCCGGGCGGTCCCGAGGAGAGCGTCCACACGCCGAACGGATAACCCGCTCAGCCCCCTCGCGACGCCGTACCGCGGCGTTTTTGACCACCCGCCGAGTACGCTCACCCCGACGATGGGACTCGGAATCTGGGGAACGATACAGTTGGCGGCGACGCTCGTGTTCGCCATCCCGGTCGGTATCTTCGGGCTGAACACGCTTCTGGCGGGACAGGAACTGTTCGGGGGCGGCCTCCTCGCGGTCGCCGTCCTCATGGTCGTGCTTCCGCACTACCTCACCACGCCCGGCGACATCCCCGCGACCATCGCGGAGAAGGTGGTCGGACGGGCGGTGAAGGTGCCCGACGAGGAGGAGTCGTAGCCTCTCCCGCCGGGACCCCGCTACCGACGCTCACTCCTCTCGCGGCGCGAACGACCGCGGGTACTCGCCGAGTATCTCACAGCCGTCGTCGGTGACGACGACGAGTTCTTCTAAGCGCACACCGCCCCGTTCGGGGTCGTACACGCCCGGTTCGAGCGTGACGACGTGGCCGGGTCGGAGTTCGGTCCCCTCGCGGAGCGACGGCCCCTCGTGAAGCGAGAGGCCGACGCCGTGCCCCGCGCCGTGGGTGAACCCCGCCTCGCCCTCCGCGGCGTCGGGGTCGAAGCCGTATGCGGCGAGTTCGGCGGCCGTCTCGGCGTGCACCGTCCGCGCGGGGACGCCCGGTTCGACCGTCGAGAGGGCGACGTCTAAGGCGGACTCGACGGCGACGTACGCCCGGCGCTCCCACCCGCCGTCGCTGTCGACGACGTACGTCCGCGAGAGGTCGCCGTAGTAGCCGTGCGGGCCGCGCGGCGAGATATCGAGGAGGACCGTCTCGCCCGGCCGAATCGCCGCCGTGCCGGTGTAGTGGAGGTCCGCGCAGGTCGGCCCCGCACCGACGACGGTGTTTCCGGCGTCCGTCGCGCCGCGCGCCGCCAGTTCGGCGTTCACCTCGCGCCGGAGGCGTTCCGTCGTGAGGGTGTCGCCCTCCCAGCGGAGTTCCTCGCCCTCTGGCGTCGAGTCCGCGAGGACCGCCTCCGCGCGGCGCATCCCCGCCGCGGCGGCGCGTTGGACGCGCCGGAGGCAGTCCAGTTCGGCGTCGGTCTTGACCGCGCGGGCGGCGGCGACGGCGTCCGTGGAAGCCACGTCGTACCCGCCGCGTTCGAGGTACACCGCCGCGTCGTGCGGAATCGACTGCGGCGCAAGAATTGTCCCACCATCGGTCAGGTCGTCGAGGACGGCCCGGGCGCGGACGCCCGCCGGATCGCCGGCGTTCGCCGTCCGAACCTCGCCGTCGAACTCGCGGCGCGCCTGCGCCTCGAACAGCGACGGCGCGCAGAGGACGCCGCCCTCGGACGTGTAGACGAACGCGTACTCGCGGTCGGGGCCGGAGAAGCGCGTCAGGTACCGCAGGTCGTCGTCGAACCGGTCGCCGACGTGGACGAAGGCGACGGCGTCGGCGTCGGAAAGCGCCTCGTCCAGAACGTCGAGGTTCGTCTCGGGCGCGGGAATCGCGGGGTCGGTCGAACCGTCCCCGCCGGCGGTCGAACTGCCCGATTGCCGGTCGGTCATCGCGGGCTACGGGTCCGGTTCCGGCGCCGGCGCGTCCGTCTCCTCTTGGGCCGCTTCGAGGAGGTCCTCGATGGAGTCCTCGCGGAGTTCGTTGTGCAGGAGGACGCTCACCGGGAGCGTCGGCGCGCCGGTGACGAGGTTCTCCAAGAGGACGAGACGCTCGCGGGCGCGGGACATGCCGACGTAGAAGACGCGGCGTTCGTTGTCCGTCAGGATGGGGACGGGACTCGTCGAGGACGTGAACTCCTCGACGCCCTCGACCTCCTCGTCGTCCACGGAGGCGGCCATCTGTTCGACCACCTTCTCGGTGAGGTCCGTGGCGACGAACACGTGGTCGGCCTCCCGGCCCTTCGCGGAGTGGATGGTACCGACGCGGACCTGATTGGGGTCCATCCCCTCGTACTCCCCGGAGAAGTACGCCTCGACGGACTTCCGCTGGAAGGAGGTCACCTTCCGAACCATGTCGCCCGCGGACGCGCTATCGGGGAGGAACGGGGCGAAGTTCTTCACCGCGTCCGTCTCTATCTGTATCTCGGTCAGGTCCTCGACGCCCGCCTCCTCTTTCTTCTCGTCGATGTAGTCGAACAGTTCGTCTCGCTCGTTCGACCCGAACGCCGAGTCCTGCAGCATGTCGGCGAGGCGTCGCGCTTCGAGGCCGTTGACGGGTTCGCCCTGTTCGGTCTTCTCGATGGCGCGGACGTACTGCGTGAGGCGGTCGGTCCACATCCGCTGGTCCGTCAGGACGGAGAAGGGCATCCCCAACGGCAGGAACTCGTCGATGAACTGGAACATCTGGTAGCGCGCGCGGAACAGCACCATGATGCTCTCCTCGTCCTCGCTCTGTTCGATGGTGTACCGGACGTTCCGCGCGAGGTCGAGCATCGACGGCGACTGGATGCCCTCGACCGTTCCGCCCTCCTTGCGCGGTTTGAGGTCCTTCTCCTGCCGCTTGTCGATGTGGCGAATCTCCCGATTGACGACGTTGAGGATGCGCGAGGGGAGGCGGTAGGAGTTCGGTAGCACCACGTCCTCGTCGCGTTCGGCGTCCAAGAGGAGGTTCGGGTCCGCGCCCTGCCACGCGTAGACGACCTGGTCGTCGTCGCCGGCGATGAGGACGCGCTTCATGTGCGGCTTCCACTCCTCGTAGACGTCGTACTGGAGCGTCGTGATGTCCTGGAACTCGTCGATGACGAGGTAATCGACGTGGGGGACGAGCGAACGCTGTCGCACCCGTTCGAGCATGTCCGCGAAGCCGACGAGTCCGTTGTTACCCTTGTACGACCGCCACGCGCGGATGGCCTCCGGCACGTCCACCCTGTCGTCGTCGGAGGGCCACGTCGGCGTGTACTTGTTGCCCTCCTGGGCGTTGGGGTCCACGTCCGGCGGGAGGCGAACCTCCTCGACGTTCCACTGGAACGGCACGTCGTACCAGTCGGCCACGTCGCGGCGGGTGCGCTGGAGCCACTGGCTCGTGGCGATTATCTTGTTCCCGAGCGTCGTCGAACGGGCGGTCCGGCGGCCCGCGCCGCCGTACTGGTCCTCGAACTCGATTCCGTACTCCTCGCAGAACTCGGTCTTGTCCTTCTCGCCGACCACGTCGTTGCGCGAGAGGTCGAGCAGTTCGTACGCCTTCGCGTGCATCGTCGCCACGTTGCCCTTCAGGGCGCGCGGCGAGACGTCGAGTCGTTCGGCGAGTCGTTCCCGAATCTCTGCGGCGGCCGCGCGGGTGTACGAGACGACGAGGATGTCGCGGATGCTAACGTCGTCGTCTTCGAGGATTCCCTCGACTCGGTCGAGGAGGGCGGTCGTCTTCCCGCTCCCCGGTCCCCCGAAGAGACGGGTGACGGTCGCGTCGGAGTCGGTCATTGTACACGTTCACGCCCTAACCGGTGATAAATAGCCTGCTTTCTCTGATAGTGCGATTCGATTAAAGACACCCCCCGGCTCAGGCCAACGGGTCCCACCCGCAGACCGTGCAGTCGTCGGCGGACTGGTCGTGTAACGCACCGCATTCCGGGCACTGCTTCTTGTTGTAAGACGCCTCCCAGTCGGACTCTGTCACCTCGTGGCCGCGGTCGTCCAGGAACTGGTCGAACAGTGCGTCGTCGGGGTTCGGTGCAGAAGCCATACGGACTGTGGTATGGGTTATCATTACTTAGTCTTGTTGCATCATCCCATCTCTCCCGAGAGTTACCGGCGGCTATTGCTCTGAGAGGCGCGACACTCCCCGTCAGCGGAAGCGAGGAACGTATCTACCTACGGTGACCGACGGGGACGACGCGGACGAGTCAGTCTACAGCACACGAGCGTATCCGACTGCACCGCAGCGAGTCGGCGCTCAGACCCGCAGGACAACGGTTATCTCATCGACAACGTGACCGATGTGGTCTGCCAAGCGCAAAGCGATGCTCTCTGGGAACAATCGACCGAACCGAACTCGCGAGACACGCACTTCTTCTACCTCCCAATCCGGGGCGAGATAATGCGTAAAGGTCTGCTCGCAGAGCGGGGACACGTGTGTCGGGTCTGCCCAGAAACCCGGCGAGTTCGGATGCGGCACTCGCACTTCGATTCGACCCCCCGGCTTCGTGATTCTCCGTAGTTCGTGGAGTGCAGCGTGTTGGTCGTCGAGATGTTCGAGCACATTGCTCGCCAGGACTTCGTCGAACAACGAATTCGGCCACGGCCACGGGGTCTCGTTTAAGTCCACGACTTCGTCGGGGTCCGCTTCGGGCACTATATCGACGTTGTGCCAATCGTCCATCTTATCGCTGCCGCAACCGAGGTTGATTCGGGGCTCGATGGGTTCCGCTGCGCCCGTCCTCCGAGCGCGCCCGCTCCTTTGTCCTCCCCTCTTCTTCTCCCCCACTAAATCCGATGCGTCTGTCATCCTCGCTCAGATGAGTATATTGGTAGTTGATAAATGTGCGTGCTGGTAAATCAGATAAACCGACTACTAGTGAGAGGGTTTCTTATTTGAAAACCCGTTACCGTACCCGGTAACCGTACTCGTTCTTCGGAAGAGGGAGGACGCAGTTTCCGAAGACGACGCCGTTCGGGGTTCAGTCGAGGTCGTACAGGTCGCCGTACTTCTCGGTGACGTACGCCACGAAGTCGTCGGCGGCGAAGTCCTTCCCCGTCGCTTCGACGACGAGTTCGTTCGTCTCGTACTTCGACCCGTGGCGGTGGACGTTCTCGGTCAGCCACTCGTGGAGGGCCTCGAAGTCGCCCTCCTCGACCCGCGCGTACACGTCGCCGATGTCGTCCTCGGCGGCGGCGAACAGTTGCGCGGCCATCACCGACCCGAGCGAGTACGTCGGGAAGTAGCCGAAGTTACCGTGGCTCCAGTGGATGTCCTGCAGGCAGCCCTCGGAGTCCGTCTCGGGCCGGACGCCGAGGTACTCCTCGTACTTGTCGTTCCACACCTCGGGCACGTCCTCCACGTCGAGTTCGCCCGAAATCAGCGCGCGCTCTATCTCGAACCGGACGATGATGTGGAGGTGGTAGGTGAGTTCGTCCGCCTCGACGCGGATGAGGTTGTCCTCGTACACCTGATTCGCCGCCTCGTACGCCTCCTCGACGGTCACGTCCTCGGCCTGTTCGAAGTGTTCCTTGAACGTCGGCAGGAACAGCTTCCAGAACGCCTCCGAGCGTCCGACGTGGTTCTCCCAGAGGCGCGACTGGGACTCGTGGACCGACAGGTCGCGGGACTCCCCGAGGGGCGTCGCGTGCTCCTCGTCCGGCAGGCCGAGGGTGTAGTTCGCGTGGCCGAACTCGTGGATGGTGGAGGTGACCGCCCCGAGGGGGTCCGCCTCGTCGAATCGGGTCGTCACGCGGGCGTCGAACGTCGTTCCCGAGGAGAACGGGTGGGGGGCCACGTCGAGGCGGCCGCGTTCCCACGGGTACCCGAGCGTCGAGAGGGCGTCGCGGCAGAGTTCCTCCTGCGCCGCCTCGTCGTACGTCCCCTTCGAGGAGAACGCGTCCGTGGCGAGCTCGGCGTCGGACTCCCGAATCCGCTCTATCATCGGCACCAAAGTGTCGCGGAGCTCTTCGAGGATGGACTCGGCCTGTTCGAGGGGGAGACACGGCTCGAAGTCCTCGAACAGCACCTCGTAGGGGTCCTTGTCGGGGTCGATGTGCTCGGCGTACTCCCGCTTGAGTTCGACGTGCTTCTCTAAGTACGGCGCGAACTTCGAGAAGTCGTCCTCGGCTTTCGCCTCCTTCCACGCCGGAAGCGCCTCCGAGGAGGTGGTCGAAATCTCCTCGACGAGCTCCGTCGGGACGCTGTTCGCTCGGTCGTACTTCCGCCGGATCTCGCGAACGACGGCCGCCTGCTCGTCGGTCAACTCCGACGATTCGAGTCGGTCCAGCAGCTCGCCCACCTCGTCCTCGGTGAGCAGTTCGTGCGAGAGCGAAGAGAGCGTCGAGAGCTGCTGAGAGCGCGCCGGCGTGCCCTCGTCGGGCATCATCACCTGCTGGTCCCACGAGAGGATACCGGCGGCGTTCTGCACGTTCGCGACGCGCTCGTACTTCGCGAGGAGTTCCGAGTACGCGTCGGGGGCGGAGTCGGCGTCGCCGGTTGCGTCTGTCGCCATATCTCGTTCGATGTACGTCCCGCGTTATCAACCCGACGTATGCGGACGAGGCGACCGGTTCACCGCCCGAGGTGGACGGAACGGCTCACTCGGCGGGCCAGCGTTCGGCCGCGCCGCGGTAGATGCGGTAACACCGCTCCAGAACGTCGATCGAGACGCTCTCGGAGGCGGTGTGCGCCTCGCCCGGTTCGGCCGCCCCGCAGACGACGCAGGCGGTGCCCGCGGCGGCCAACCACCCGGCGTCCGTCGCGTGGGGTTTCGTCACGAGCTCCGGCGTCGCCGCCTGCGCCTCGTCGGCGGCGGCGAGGACGGCGTCGGCGAACGCCTCGTCCTCGCAGGCCATCGGCGGCAGGTCCTGGTCGACGGTCCACTCGACGCCGGGAATCTCCTCGACGCGTTCGAGGGGCGCGCGTTCGCCGGGGACGGTCCGCTCGTCCACGGTCACCTCGCACGCCTCGGGGACGACGTTCCACGCCGACCCGCCGTCTATCTCCGTGACCGCGACGCTCCCGCGGAGGCGTTCGCCGAACACGTCGGCCGCGGGGAACTCCAGCCCCCGTATCACGTCCACGGCGTCGCAGGCGCGGTAGACGGCGTTCTCGCCCGCCTCGGGTTCGCTCGCGTGCGCCGCCGACCCGCGCGCGGTGACGGTCGACCCCCGCCGACCCTTGTGGGCGACGGCCACGTCCGTCACGTCGTCGCCGGAGTAGTTTGTAGACCCCTCGCCGACGACGGCGGCGTCCGGCGCGAACCCCTCGTCTATCGCGGCCCGCGCGCCCTCGCCGCCGACCTCCTCGCCGACGAACGAGACGAACGTGAGTCGCCCCGCCGGCGCGGCGTCCCGGAAGGCGAGCATCGACGCCGCCACCGCGCCCTTCATGTCGGCGGTGCCGCGGCCGTAGATGCGCCCCCCGCGCGTCTCCACGACGTACTCCCCGTCCGCCACCTGCGACTCGTCCGGCGGAACCACGTCGTGGTGCCCGACGAGGGCGAGTTCCCTCGCGCCCCCGTCGCCGTCTCCGGCTTCGTCACTGTCTCCGGCCTCGTCGCCGTCGCCCTCTCCGCTCCCGTCGCGCCGGGCGAACACGTTGCCCGCGTCGTCCCGCGTCACCGCGGCGTCTGTCTCCTCGCGGAGCCACGACTTGATCGCGTCCCCGGCGGCCGTCTCGTCCTCGTGGCTGGGAATCGAGACGAGGCGTCGCGTCAACTCGACCAGTTCCTCGCGCGCGTCGGTCATCGTCGGAACGTCCGACGGGGGGCGACGAAAAGGCTCTGGACGACGGCCCGACTCGGCGGAGGTCGAGGCCGGCGGAGAATCGAGGGACGGAGGTGCCGGGCGGGTCGTCGCGGGAGCGTCCGGCCCGCGTTCCCATCTATATCCTTATCCGTCTACCGCTCAAAACGCCACGCATGAAGATAGTGCCGGACACGAGCGCGGTCATCGACGGTCGCGTGTCCGAGCGAATCGAGTCGGCCGAGGAGTCCGATCTGACGATCTGTATCCCCGAGGCTGTCGTCGGCGAACTCGAATCGCAGGCCAACGACGGCCGCGACACGGGGTGGGAGGGACTCTCGGAGCTCCAGCGTCTCACCGCCCTCGACGACGAGGGGTCGGTGACGGTCGAGTACGTCGGGCGGCGGACGAAGCCGAGCGAGGCGACCGGCGCGCACGAGGGCGACATCGACGCCGTCATCCGCCAGGTCGCCGAGGAACAGGGCGCGACGCTCCTGACGAGCGACGTGGTCCAGTCGGAGGTCGCCAAGGCGAAGGGCATCGCCGTCGAGTACGTCGAACCGCGCGTCCGCGGGTCCGGCGAACTCATCATCGAGGAGTTCTTCGACGACGAGACGATGTCCGTCCACCTCAAGACGGGCACGAGGCCGAAGGCCAAGCGGGGCTCTCTCGGCGACATGCACTACGAGACCATCCGCGACGAGGTGACCGACGAGGAGACGATGAAGGAGTGGGCCGACGACATCGAGGACACGGCCCGCACCAGTTCCGAGGGCTTCCTCGAACTGTCGGAACCCGGGATGAGCATCGTCCAGTTCCGCGACTACCGCATCGCCGTCGCCCGCCAACCGTTCGCGGACGGAATCGAGATAACGGCGGTTCGCCCCATCGCGAAGACGTCGCTCGAAGAGTACGAGTTCTCCGAGGAACTGAAAGAGCGCCTGAGCGAACGCCAGCGCGGCGTCCTCATCTCCGGCGCGCCCGGCGCGGGGAAGTCCACGTTCGCGCAGGCCGTCGCCGAGTTCCTCAACGAGAACGACTACGCGGTCAAGACGATGGAGAAACCGCGCGACCTGCAGGTCGGCCCCGAGATTACGCAGTACACGGCGCTCGACGGCCAGATGGAGAAGACGGCGGACTCCCTCCTCTTGGTCCGCCCGGACTACACCATCTACGACGAGGTTCGGAAGTCCAACGACTTCGAGGTGTTCTCCGACATGCGCCTGGCGGGCGTCGGCATGGTCGGCGTCGTCCACGCGACGCGCGCCATCGACGCCCTCCAACGCCTCGTCGGCCGCGTCGAACTCGGCATGATCCCGCAGGTGGTCGACACCGTCGTCTACATCGAGGCCGGCGAAGTCCACACCGTCTACGACGTGACGACGCAGGTGAAGGTGCCCGAGGGCCTCACCGCCGAGGATCTCGCGCGCCCCGTGATTCAGGTCGCGGACTTCGAGACGGGCAAGCCCGAGTACGAAATCTACACGTTCAACCGGCAGGTCGTCACCGTCCCCCTCACCGGCGAGGACGGACAGGGCGACTCCGAGACCGGCGTCGGCCGCCTCGCGCGACAGGAGATAGAGCGGGAGATTCGCTCCATCGCGCGCGGCCACGTGGACGTGGAACTGAAGGGGCAGAACAAGGCGATAGTGTACGTCGACCAAGACGACATCTCGTACGTCATCGGCAAGGGCGGCGGCCGCATCTCCGACGTCGAGGACCGCCTCGGCATCGACATCGACGTCCGCACGCACGACGAGAACCCCAACCGCGGCGGCGGGTCCGCGGGCGGGTCCGGCGGCGGGGCGGGCGGCGACGGCGGAACGGTTGTCCAACCGGAGGTCACCTCCCGGCACATCGTCGTCCGCATGGACGAACACGTCGGCGAGACGGTCGAAGTCCGCGCCGACGGCGAGTACCTGTTCACCGCGACGGTCGGCCGCGGCGGCGACATCCAAGTCTCCCGCGGGAGCGCCATCGCGGAGGAACTCGAACAGGCGATAGACCGCAAACAGCGGATTACGGTCCACCCGGCGTAACGCGCCGGCCGACGCGCCGTCCGAACCGTTCGGGCCGTCCGCGACGCTCGCGCGGTGGAACCACCGTGCGGCCCTGCGGGTCGCTGACGCGACCGTCGAGAGGAAGAGACGCGGTGTCCCGGCCCGGTCGCCGGGGTGGTCTGTCGTCGATGCGCCCCACCCGTGCCGTGGGAGCGTCCGAAGTTACTCTGCGCAGCAGGCTTCCGCTTCGTCGCCGTCGCCGTCCGCCGGATGCGCCTTCGGGGCGGCGTCGGTCAACTGATAGAGATTCTGCCGCGCGTCGGCGAAGTAGACGTCCTCGTCTACGACGCCGATGCCCTCGAGACGTTCGAGTGCGTATCGGACCGTCCGAGCCGAGAGCATCGACTCCTGGACGATGCCCTTCTGGGTCAGCGGGCCGTTGTATTCGAGTACCTTGAAAACCAACTTCGCACTCGGGGGGAGGTCGTCGAGACTCTCCTGTTCTGCCTCAGCCATCGTTACGAATCGAAACGGGCGAACGGCATAAACCTTCGTGAGTTGCGACGGCGGAAACGGCTAACCGGTTCCTAACGTGAAGTTCTGTCCCCGCCCGGTGGACGCTCGTCCGCCGCACGGGGAACGAACGCCTTTTGACGGAGGGTACCGGACGGATACACATGGCCACGGAAACCCAGACCGGTCTCTCGGGACACGTCCGAGGGGTCACGGTCACCACACTCGCCTGCCTCGCGGGCGTCGCCGCCGCGTTGGCGTCGGGGGCGGTGGTCGGGACGACGGTGGACGCCGCGACGAACCAGCTCTCGCTGGCTCTCCTCGGCGCGGCCGTCCTCGCCCAGTTCCCCCTTCTCCGACTCGTCGGCGTGGACGTCGAGGACTTCGGCGCGAAGGACTACCTCTACGTCGCGTTCATGACGTTCACGCTGTGGTTCATCTCGTTTACCATCCTGCTCACCGCGGGCGTCCAACTCTAATATGGCGGACGACAGCATCGCGGTCGTCGACCTCGACAGGTGCCAACCCGACCGCTGCAGCTACGAGTGCGCCAACTTCTGCCCGCCGAACCGGACGGGCAAAGAGTGCATCGTCACCCGGGGGGACTACTACGAGGAGGACGAACCGTACGACGGCGGCCCGGACCAGATCCGCATCTCCGAGGAGGTGTGCCTCGGCGAGACGTGCGGTATCTGCGTCGAGAAGTGTCCGTTCGACGCCATCGAGATAATCAACCTCCCCTCCGAACTGCAGGACGACCCCGTCCACCGCTACGGCGAGAACGCCTTCGCCCTCTACGGCCTCCCGATTCCAGAGTCGGGGTCCGTGACGGGCATCCTCGGCCCGAACGGCATCGGGAAGACGACGGCCGTGCGGGCCCTCGCCGGCGAGATGATACCCAACCTCGGCGACTACGGCGAGGAGGCGTCGTGGGAGGCGGTCTTGGACCGCTTCCGCGGGACGGAGTTACAGAACTACGTCGAACGCGTCCGCGGCGAGAAGGTCACCATCGCACGCAAACCGCAGTACGTCGACCAGATTCCGAAGCAGTTCGACGGCGTCACCCGCGACCTGCTCGATTCGACGGACGAACGCGGCGCACTCGACGACTACGTCGAACGCCTCGGCATCGCCCCGGTGATGGACCAACCGCTCGATACGCTCTCGGGCGGCGAACTCCAGCGCGTCGCCCTCGCGGCCACCCTCGCCCGCGACAGGGACTTCTACTTCCTCGACGAGATCTCGCCGTACCTCGACATCGGTCAGCGAGTGACCGCCGCGCGACTCATCCAAGAGTTGGCGGAGGACGAAGACAGGGCGGTTCTGGTCGTCGAACACGACTTGGCGATTCTGGACCTCCTGGCCGACACGCTCCACGTCGCCTACGGTGAACCCGGCGCGTACGGCGTCATCACCGACCCCAAGTCGGTGCGCAACGGCATCAACGAGTACCTGAAGGGGTACCTCTCGAACGAGAACATGCGCATCCGACCGAACGAGATAACGTTCCACGAACACGCGCCCCGGGAGACGTCGAAGGGCAAGGCGCTCATCGACTACCCGGCGCTCTCGAAGTCCTACGGCGACGGCGAGTTCTCCCTCGACGTCGAGGGCGGCACCATCTACCAGTCGGAGGTGCTGGGCATCGTCGGCCCGAACGGTATCGGGAAATCGACGCTGGCGAAGATGTTCGCGGGCTCTCTGGACCCCGACGAGGGCGAACTCGACTACCACCTCGACATCGCCTACAAGCCGCAGTACATCGAAATCGACCAGCCGATGCGCGTGGACGCGTTCCTCTCGTCTATCACCGACGACTTCGGCACCTCCTACTGGAAGACCGAAGTCGCGAACCCGCTCCAACTCGAACGCATCATGGAGCGCAACTTGGACGACCTGTCGGGCGGCGAACGTCAACGCGTCGCCATCGCGGCGTGTCTCTCCGAGGACGCCGACCTGTACGTGATGGACGAACCCTCGGCGCACCTCGACGTCGAACAACGCGTGCAGGCCACCACGGCCATCCGCCGGTACGCGGAGAACCACGACGCGACGGTGATGGTCATCGACCACGACATCTACATGATCGACCTGCTGGCGGACCGCCTGATGGTGTTCGACGGCGAACCCGCCCAACACGGCCACGCCGCCGAACCGCAGGAGATGCGCGCCGGGATGAACGACTTCCTCGCGGACTTGGACATCACGTTCCGCCGCGACGAACGGACCCAGCGTCCGCGCATCAACAAGCCCGGCTCCCAACTCGACAGCAAACAGAAGCGCGAAGGCGAGTACTACTACGCCCCGTAGTCGGCTTTTTCGCGTCCGTCCCGACCCTCTCTTTTCGTCCCTGCGGGTGCGGCCTCAAGCGTTATTGCCGCAGGAGGCCTGAAACTAATCCCATGAGTACTAACAACAGTTCGTTCCTGTCGGGTAGCACGTTCAAAAACGCGAACGTCGGCATGCTCGTCGCGCGGGCGGGTATCGCGCTCTTCCAGAAGAAGCCGAAACGCGCGCTCATGTACGCCGGCGCCGCCCTCATCTCCACGAAGTCCACCGTCGGCGGGTTGATCGCGCAGGCTCTCATCAAGATACTCGGACGGAAGTGACGCGTCGCCGAGAGCGCCGTTCGCCCGCCGCGGCCCGACCGCGGACCTGATTCTTCCGCCGACGAGCGACGTTCGGCCACAATTCACACGTACCCCGGTTCCAAACGATGTTCTCATGCGTCTCATCAGTCCGGCGTTCTCGGACGGTGGCGAAATCCCTCGACGGCACGGCTACGAAGAAGAGAACACGAACCCGCCGCTGATAGTCGAGGATATCCCGGACGACGCCGAGTCCCTCGCCCTCTTCGTGGACGACCCGGACGCGGAGGAACCCGCCGGGAAGGTGTGGGACCACTGGGTCGTCTGGAACATCTCGGTCGATTCCGATACCTGTTCGCTGCCGGACGACTGGACCCCGGAGGACGCCGACGCGCGGACCGGCGAGAACGACTACGGCGAACGGGAGTACGGCGGGCCGAACCCGCCGGACCGCCCCCACACCTACCGGTTCGTCGTCTACGCCCTCGACACGGAACTCGACTTGGAACCCGGCGCGTCGAAGGACGAACTGCGGGACGCGATAGAGGGGCACGTCGTTGAGGAGGCCCGCCTCGAAGGGACGTACGAACCGTGAACGAGGCGCGCGTCTAACCGGCGTCCGGCGGACCCTACAGGTCGGGACTCAGGAGGACGGCACCGTCGCCGTCCGGTTCCACCGCCACGTCGTAGTCGAACGCCCGAATCACCTCGACGTTCGTCCGCAGATGGTCGGTGACGGCGGGGACGCGCACCTCCCCGCCCGCGAGTGCCGCCCAGACGGCCAGTTGGTCGCCCATGCGGGCGTCCACCGGCGCGTCGCTCTCTCGCCACGAGGCGAAGGCGTCCACCGCGTCGGCGGCGACGCTCTCGGCGGGCACCCCTCGTCTTCCCAGGCCGACGAACCCCGCGCGGCCCCCTTCGCAGTCGGCGACGAGCGTCACGATTGCGCCCGGCGACGACGCCGAGACGTACTCGGCGGTCGATTCGACCGTCCCCGCCGCGAGGTTCGGCCCCGACGCGGCGGTCAGACGTTCGACCGCGGCGTCTCGGAGTCGTTCCGCAACGTCAGCGTCCGACAGTGACTCGGTGGCGACGGCGTTCACCAGTACGCGTCGTAGCGTCCCCCGAGAGCGGAGACGGAGGCGGGCGAGGTTCGAGGGCCGGATCTCGAAGGCGAGTCTGCCGCCGCCGGCGGGGTAGAAGCCGCGCCGCCGCACCTCGGCGTCGGCGTTGAGTCCGAAATCGCGGAGAAGCGGGAGTTTCGCCCGTCGGAGGTAGTCCGCCGAGGGCGACCACTCGACGTCCGTCCCGCCGGTGACGGTGAGAGAGAGCGTCTCGTCGAGTGCGGCGGCGATGGGGAGCACCGCGTCGCAGACCAGCGCCGCGCTTCCCGCCGTCTCCACCTCGGCGAACACGTCGCCGCCGCGGAAGCCGTCGGGCGCGAACGCGAGCGTCTCGGACCCGCGTTCGTCGCCCGCGACGGTCGCGTGCGTCGCGTCCGCCACGGCGCGAACCGCCGCGACGTGCTGGGTCTTCAGGCCCGGTGTCGGACGCTCCGCCCGTACGTTCTCCATGCGGAACGGCCTGCCGGTGACGGCCGAAAGCGAGAGAGCCGTCCGCAGGAGTTGGCCGCCGCCGTCGCTCCCGTCGAGTTCGAGCATCTACCGGACGACGGTCACCGGGACGTTCGCGCGTTCGACGAGTCCGGTGGCGACGCTCCCGACGAAGCCCTGCGCGCGCTTCGAGAGGCCGCGGTGACCGACGAACACGCCGTCTACCTCCTCCTCGTCGGCGTACTCGGATATCGTGTCGACCGGATCGCCGTACAGGAGTTCCGAGTCCGCCTCGACGCTCGCCTCGCGCGCCCGTTCGACGGCGTCTTCGAGGACCCGTTCGCCCCGCGCCTCCGCCTCGGAGATATCCTCGGTGTACAGTCGCTCGCTCGCCTCGGAGAACGACGGCGCGGTTCCGCCCTCCTCGACGAGGATTCGAGGCTCGACGGAGTAGACGAGGGTCAACCCCGCGTCGAGTAGCGACGCGACGCCGATGGCGTGTTCGAGGGCTTCAATGCTCGATTCGGAACCGTCAACCGCGACGAGGTACTGCATCGGTGGTCACTTCCGCTCGGAACTACGTCTCGTGAGCGTTTATGTGCCGCGGCGGAAAAGAGGGGTCGCCGTCAGTGGACCAACCGACTGCAGGTACCGCAGAGGTTCTCCTCTTTGACGTCCACCTCGCGCACCGTCGGCGAGAACGACATGACGCACTTGTTGTTGTCGCAGTGTTCGAGGCCGAGGGTGTGCCCGATCTCGTGGACGACTTCCTTGCGAACCCGGTCTGCGAACACCTCGTTCGCGGGTTTGGTGGTGATACCGCCGTCAGACGACGTCTGGAGACGATACGTGGAGATAACCGACCCGTTTCCGTTCAGGTAGGCGAGGCCGAAGACGTAGTTCCGCCGCCGGTAGTAGAGGTCCTGCGAGGTTATCCCGATGTTCTTGTCGCCGCTGCCCACGCGACTCGCCAGTTCGATGAACTGCTCTGCACGGTACTGCTTCCGACTGCGGTCGAACGCACCTTCGGGAATCGCCTGCTCGTTGTGAAGCGTCACGTCGCAGTCGTAGACGCCCCGCAACGCAGCAGACGCCTCCCGCTTCACTTGCGCGGGAAGTTCCCCGATAGGCACGATATCGACAAGCATGGAAGTTGTTAAGGAGAGAGGGGGCATAAACATCCCGCCGTGGAAACCGCACTTCGAGACGCCCTCGCCGCGCGCCTCGCCCGATACGACAGTTTGGTCGAAATCGGCATCGGGCGGGCACCCGACGTGGCCGCCGCACTCGCCGCCGCCGGTAAGGACGTGACGGCGACGGACGTCCGCGAGTTCGACGCGCCGCCCGGCGTCGAGTTCGTCGAGGACGACGTGGTGGCCGCGAGCGAACGCGACGACCCGGGGCCGGCGTACCGCGCCGACGCCGTCTACGCGCTGAACCTCCCGCCGGAACTCCACCGCCCGGCGCGCGACGTGGCGCGGGCCGTCGGTGCGGACTTCCTCTTCACCACCCTCGGCTACGACGCGCCGTCGGTCCCCGCGGAGACGGAATCGGTCGGCAGGGAGACGCTGTACGTCGTCCCCGCGGGGCACCGCGAACCCGGTGCGGAATCACAACGCTAAGGCCACCGGGGTACCGCCTCCCGGTATGCACGCAGACGCAGTCGTCCTCGACGTGGACGGCGTTCTCGTGGACGTCGCCGACTCCTACCGTCGGGCCGTCGTCGAGAGCGTCGAACGCCTCCACGGACGGACTATCGACCGGGAGGAGATTCAGTTGTTCAAGGACGCCGGCGGGTTCAACAACGACTGGGAACTGACGTACGCCGCCGCCCTCTACGTTCTCGCCGACGACCGGGAGTCGTTCTCGCTGTCTCTCTCCGCCTTCACCGACCGCATCGCCGAACGCGGCGGCGGCCTCTCCGCCGCCGAGGCGGTTGTCGAGGAACACCTCCCCGGGGACGAGTACGCCGCCGTCTCGGAGGCGTGGGACACCGACGCCCTCCGCGAGACGTTCCAAGCGCTCTACCTCGGTGCCGACCTCTTTCGGGAACTCGAAGGGGGCGACCCCCCGTTCGAGACGACCGGGTACATCAACGACGAACCGGTCATCGTCGAACACGAGACGCTGGACCACCTCACCTCGCGCTACCGGACGGGCGTCCTGACGGGTCGCCCCGCCGCGGAGGCGGACATCGCCCTCGCCCGGTCGGGATTCGCCGTCCCCGCCGACCACCGCTTCACCATGGACGACTGGGAGGAGGGCAAACCCCACCCCCACGCTCTCACCACCCTCGCGGAACGGTTGGACGCCGACAGCGTCGTCTTCGTCGGCGACACGTTGGACGACGTGCGCACCGCCGTCAACGCCGCCGAGGCGGACGACTCGCGGACGTACCGCGGCGTCGGCGTCCTCACGGGCGGCCTCACCGGCGAGGAGGGGAGGAAGAAGTACGAGGCGGCCGGCGCGGCGGCCGTCGTTGACTCCGTGAACGACCTGCCCGACCTGCTCTCCCCGTCCGAGGAGTAACTTTACCACCGATCCCGGCCCACGTCCGGCATGGACGCGCTTCGAATCGAACGGGTCTGCTGGTCGCTCCTCCTCGGCGGGTTCCTCGCGGTGCTCGCGGCCGGTTTGTTGGTCCCCGACCCGACCGGCGCGCTCTGGGTCGGAGGCGTGCTTCTCGCCGCCGTCGTCGCCGTCCCGCTCTCGTACTGGTTCTTCACGTGGGCCGAGTTGGACGATGCGCGGGTCGGCGACCGGACCGTCGAGTTGGTAACGCTCATCGCCGTGACCGTCTCCCTTCGCATGCTGTTGAACGCCGTCGGCGTCGGCGGGTTCGTGAACAGTTTCGTCTCCATCGGCGGAGGATACGCCGCCTTCAGTCGGGCTCAGCAGTGGAATCCGGTTCGACGGAGCAGAGGTGAAGCGCTGTGAAGCGGGACACGCTCTCGCACCTCGTGCGGTTCCTGACGGTGATGCTCGCCGTGGACGCCGTGGGACTCCTCGCGTGGTCGCTCTTCCCCGAGGGGACCACCCCCCGGACGTACCTCCTGTTCGGGACGCTCCTGGTCGCGCCAATCGTCGCCTTCCTCGTGACGTACGGCCCCGAAGTCGTCCCGGAGACGGACTGAAGACACCGGCAGACGCTCCCGGTCACGCAACGTTTTACCCGGTTCCGTCCGCACCCGAAGGCATGCGAATCGCACTCCTCGGTGGGACCGGCGACATCGGCGAGGGACTCGCCCTGCGGTGGGCCTACCACACGGACCACGAGGTGCTCGTCGGCTCTCGGGACCCCGAGAAGGCGCGCGAGAAGGCCGACGAGTACGAGACGGAACTGTCGAGTCGGGGGCGCGACCGGAAGGTCAACGGCTTCGTCAACGAGATGGCCGCCGAACGGGCGAAGGTAGTCGTCCTCGCGGTGCCGCCGTACCACGTCGCCGACACCGTCGAGGCCGTCGCCGACGGACTCGAAGACGGCGACGTTCTGGTCACGCCCGCGGCGGGGATGAAGCGCGGCGACGACGGTTTCCACTACCACCCGCCGAGTGCGGGCAGCGTCACCCGACTCGTCGCCGACGCCGCGCCCGACGACGTGGGCGTCGTCGGCGCGTTCCACAACCTCGCGGCGGGCCGTCTGGCGAACGTGGACGCCGAACTCGGCATCGACACCCTCGTCGTCTCCGACGACCCGGACGCGAAGGAGACGGTGATGCGCCTCGCCGAAGAGATAGACGGCCTCCGCGCGTTGGACGCCGGCGGCGTCGGCAACGCCGCAGAAGTCGAGTCCGTCACGCCCCTCCTCGTCAACGTCGCGCAGAACAACGACGGGATGCACGACTTGGGCGTGCGCTTCCAGTAGGCGCGGGTGGGTTAACGCGTCCGCCGCACTCACGAACGCCGATACAGCAGCGTGACGCCCAATATCAAGAGAACTGCGCCTCCCGCGAGAGAGACGACCGCGGGGAGAGTGGCGGTGACGAGGTTCGTCCACTGCGCCGCGCCGTACCCGACCAAGGCGAGACCGAAGCAGAGCTGAGCGACGGCGGTCGCTCGACCGACGCCCGCGCCGGACTGAGTATCCGTCATACTGCGGAGACTGCGGTGGTCCTCATAAGGATACGGCACGCGACCGTCGCTATCCGCCGATTCGCCTCAGAACCGACTCTTCAACTCCTCGCGCAGGTCGTCGAGCGACGCGTCGTGCGCCGCCAGCACGACTAACAGGTGGTAGACTAGATCGGCGCTCTCGTACAGCAGTTCCTCCCTGTCGTCGTCCTTCGCGGCGAGAATCGTCTCCGTCGCCTCCTCGCCCAACTTCTCTAACGCGTAGTTCTCGCCCTTCTCGTGGGTGAAGAGCGTCGTCGTGTAGGAGTCTTCGGGCAGCTTCGCCTTGCGGGACTCGATGGTCGAGAAGAGTTCGTCCAGTACCTCCTCGGTCGGCGTGTCGTCGTCCATACCGGCGCGTCGGCCGACGCGGGCAAAACACGCCCGGTTCCGACTCGAACGGCGGGGTCAGTCGGAGGCTCTCGCCCCGACTTCCACGTCGCCCTCGAAGAACACCATGTCGTGGAGTCGGCTGTCCGTCGTCAGTTCGGGGTGGAAGGAGGTGCCGACGACCGGTCCGTCGCGTATCGCGACCGGTCTGCCGTCCCACTCCGCGAGGACTTCGACGCCTTCACCCACGTCGTCGATGGCGGGCGCGCGGATGAACACGGCGGGGAACGGTTCGTCCAGTCCCGTCACCTCCAAGGGGGCCTCGAAGCTGTCCACCTGCCGGCCGAACGCGTTGCGGTTCACGCTCACGTCCACCAGCGACAGGGCGTCCACCCGGTCGTCCTGTGCGTCCCGGGAGGCGACGATGAGGCCCGCGCAGGTCGCCAACACGGGCTTTCCGCGCTCGACGTGCTCGACTATCTCCTCGTCGATGCCCTCGCGCGCCAACAGCCGAGAGATGGCGGTCGATTCCCCGCCCGGCATCAGCAACACGTCGCAGTCGGGGACGCGGCCGGACTGTCGTATCTCGACGACTTCGACGTCCTCGCCGTGGGCGTCGGCCGCCCGGCGGATGGCGTCTGCGTGCTCCGATACGTCGCCTTGGACGGCGACGACGCCGGCTCGTAACATACCCGAAGGTCGCACTCCGAGAGACAAAAAGCGTCCGTTCGGCGGTGGTTCGGCCCGCGCCTCAGATGGCGACGGCGTTCAGCACGAGGACGGCGACGCCGAAGAGGAGTCCGAACGCCACGATTGTCTTGGGGTCGAGGCGAATCGCGTTGCGGTCCTCCGCGTCGAAGTATCGAACGAGTCCCGCACTAGACATCAGGCCGCCGCTGTTCTGTCCGCTGCTCATGTCCGGGCATCTGTCCCTCCCTCGCGTAAACGTTTCGGCTCGGGTCCGAGACGTGGGGGTGAGAAACCCTTATGCGCGGGGCCGGGCAACCACCGCAGGAACACGATGACCGTTCGAATGCTCGATTTCTACGCCGACTGGTGCGGCCCGTGTAAGACGCAGGACCCGATTCTCGAGGAGATACGGGACGACTGGGGCGACCGGATCGAACTGGAGAAGGTGGACGTCGACGAGAAGCAGGACACCGCGAACGAGTACCAGGTGCGCTCGCTCCCGACGCTCATCGTCGAGAACGACGACGGCATCGTCGACCGGTTCGTCGGCGTCACCCAGCGCGAGGACATCGAAGCGGCCCTCGAAGAAGCCGGCGCCTGAACGCCTCTCGCACGCCCGCGACCGTCGATCGCTCGTTTTCGCGTCTCCTCCCTCACCGCTTCAGCGACCGCGTTCGCCCGACCGCGACCGGGAGGCGGGAGCGCACCGCTCTCGCAAGCGTTATACGGAGCGGTCCAAAACACAGCCGTATGGCTAGTTTCGACGCCGCGGAAAAGCGAACGCTGGAGAAGCTCATCTGCATGCGCTGCAACGCGCGCAACCCGCCCCGCGCGGACAGTTGCCGGAAGTGCGGCTACAAGAACCTCCGCCCGAAGTCCAAGGAACGCCGCGCGGCGTAATCCGACGGACCGCTTCTCGACTCCGCTTCTCCTCCGACCGGCGAGTACGGCGCTCAGCCGCGTCTCCGCGGTCGGTCACTCCGACTCGGGGTACTTCGGCTGACGCTGTTCGGCGCGCGAGAGCGCTCGCTCCACCACCTCGCGGACGGAGTCCTCCTCGCCCTCCGGGTCCGCGCGGTAGACGTCGCCGTGGCCCGCGTACATCGCCGACACCGTCTCGGGCATGCGTTCGAGGAGCGTTTCGAGGCTCTTGACGAGTCGTTCGCGCGACTGGCCGGCCATGTCCGTCCGCCCGAAGCTCCCGTCGTCGTACGCGCCGTCGTTGTAGACGACCACGTCGCCGCTGAACAGGGTGTCGTCGCTCACCAACGAGACGTGGTCCGCGGCGTGACCCGGCGTGTACACCACCTCGAACGTCTCGTCGCCCGCGACCACCTCGTCGCCGTCTTCGAGCGTTCCGTCCCTCCGGGGATGTTCCCCGTAAGCGTACAGATCGGCGTCGAACCTGTCGAGGACGGCGTCGAGTTCGCCGACGTGGTCCGAGTGTTGGTGCGTCAGAACCACGGCGTCGAGTTCGTCGGTGCGTTCCGCGACGACGTCTTCGACGCCCGACATCGTCCCGACGTCCACGAGGACCGTTCGCTCGCCGAGGACGAGGTACGCGTTACAGGTGAACTGCTCTGCGCCCTCGGTGACTGTGACGACTTCCATGCGGCGGGGTACGTCGTCGTCTGTGAAAAAGCCCGGCGCGACCGGACGCCCTCGCCGCCTCGCCCGGCCTCGACGCCGCCGAGGGCGACCTGCAAATCATTTTTCACGCTCAATCGCGTACCTGCGAACGTATGGGATTCGGCAGTTACGACGAATCCGAGCAAGATAATCAGGAGTACGACACCGACCTCGACGACGACGAAAGTGTCGCAACCTCCACGGCCGACCACGAGGGCGAGGTCGAGTACGAAATCGGCGCGTCCAACGACGAACTTCTCGACCGCTTGAAAGAGATAAAAGAGCAGTGAGCCGAGTGCGCGGTACGCGGCGCGAGGCGCCGTGACGCCGCCGCCGAAGTCGGGAACGAGGGCGCTCGGCGTCGCCGAGTCGTACCGCGGCACCGACGGAGAGCCGTCGCGCCGAAGCACGCTCTGCGGCGCACTCGTCCGTGCGAACCGCGTCGTAGACGGGGTCGTCTACGGGTCGTGTACGGTCGGCGGGACGGACGCGACGAACGCCGTCGGAACGCTTTTCTCGACGCTCGGACGCGAGGACGTCCGGTACGTGCTCGTCTCGGGCGTCGCCCCCGCGTGGTTCAACGTCATCGACCTTCGCCGCCTCGCGGAGGCGACGGACCGACCCGCACTCTCGGTCTCCTACGAGGAGAGCGAGGGCCTCCAGTCGGCCCTGCGCGAACAGTTCTCCGGCGACGAACTCGACGAACGCCTCGCGGTCTACCGGTCGCTTCCGCCGCGGCGACCCGTCGAGGTGAACGGGGAGACGGTGTTCGTCCGCGCCGTCGGCGTCGACGCGGCGGAGGCGGCCGACGTCGTCCGTGCGTTCACGCCCGAGGGCGGGCGACCGGAACCCGTCCGCGTCGCTCGGACGGCCGCGCGGGCGGCGCGTTCGTGGCGCGAACGGGAGTGCGGCGGAGGCGGCGACCCCGGGTCGCCGGGCGACCATCACGAGTAAGTCGGACCGGGCCGCTACACGAGGCATGGACGACGTATCCGACGGCGAGATGGACGGCCTCTGCGTCACCGAGTGCACGCGGTGTCCCGACCTCGTCGAGGGACGGACCCAAATCGTCAACGGCGCGGGCCCCGACGACGCCGACTTGGTGTTCCTCGGGGAGGCACCGGGCGCGAACGAGGACGAACAGGGCGAACCGTTCGTCGGACGCTCCGGGAGCGTTCTCGACGACGCCCTCCGCGACGTGGGACTCGCGCGCCCGGACGTCCGCATCACGAACTGCGTGCGGTGTCACCCGCCGGAGAACCGCGACCCGAAGGTGAAGGAACTGGAGAACTGCGCCGCGTGGTTAGAGCGAGAACTCGAACTCGTGGACCCCGAACTCCTCGTGACGCTCGGGAAGGTTCCCTCCGAACACGTCCTCGACCGCTCCGTCGCCGTCACGAAGGAGGCGGGCGACGTGGTGGACGCGCGCATCGGCGACCGGCCGCAACGCGTCCTCGTCTGCGTCCACCCGGCCGCGACGCTGTACGACCGGAGTCAGGAGGACACGTTCACGAGTACCATCGCGAAGGCCGCCGAACTCGCCGATCTCACGGACGGCGAGGGCGGGCAGGCGAACCTCGGCGACTTCTAATCCGTCTCGCCGCCCCGCGCCGGCCCCTCCGTTTTCAGTCGGCGGCGCGCGCGGCCGTGTTCGCGGAGGTGCGCGGCGACGTCGAACGCCGTCTTCAGGACCACCAGGAGGAGGACGAGTACTACGGGTCCGCCGAGTGAGACGACGAGGAACGCCCCGAGGACGACGGTGAGGTGGAGAACGAACACCCGGCGGTACGGGGCCATCATCTGCCCGTCGGGCGAGACGCCGCGGTACTCCCCGTGCCCGAGGTAGTTGACGACGAACGACCCGCCGTGGCTCACCACCATCGTCGCCCCGGCGACGAGGACGCCGAGGACGTCGATGCTCCCGAACGCGCCGGCGAACGCGGGCAGTCCGAAGAGGACGAAGACGCCGTGGACGACCCAGAAGATGCCGTAGTGCACGCAGAAGAACCCGGCCGTGAAGACGTTCACCGCGGGAACGTCGACTCCGAACAGCGACCTGTCGGCCCGGTTCGAGAAGTCGACGGGCGCGCCGTTGACCGAAAAGGAGACGCTCTCGTCCGGCGTTCCGCGGGCGAGCAGAATCTTCGGGACGTTCAGGACCCCGACGACGCCGCTCTCCAGCCAGTAGACGGCGAGTACGTCGAAGACGTTCCAGCCGAACGCGAGGACGCCGACGAGGGGGGCGAGGTTGGCGACCAGTAGCGCCGCGAGGGCGACCGGCGACGACGGGTCGAGACGGCTCACGGTTCGCGTACGGCGGCGGGCGGGAAGAACCGACGGGCCGTCGCGCCTCCCCGCCGAGGTCGCCCGGAGGGAAAGTCACTTTGCCGCCCTGCGCGGAGTGTTCGGTATGAGCGCGCCGAACTCCGCCGCGGCCGAGCAGTCGCTCGCCTCGGTGGTCATGGTCGATTACGGACTGGGGAACCTGCGGAGCGCACAGCGCGGCCTGGAACGCGCGGGCGCGGACGTGACGATAACCGACGACCCCGACGAGTTCGCCGACGCCGACGGAATCGTCCTGCCGGGCGTCGGCGCATTCAGCGAGGGGATGGAGAACGCCGGGCCGTTCCGCGAACCCCTCGCGGCGGCGGCCGAACGCGGCCAACCCGTCTTCGGCATCTGCCTCGGGATGCAGATGCTCCTCACGTCGAGCGAGGAGGCCGATTACGAGGGCGAAGGCGAGGTGACCGGCCTCGACTTCGTCCCCGGCCGGAACGTCCGCTTCTCGCAGGGTCAGAAGGTGCCCCACATGGGCTGGAACGAACTGAACGTCGAACGCGATCACCCCCTCGTGGAGGGCGTCGACAGCGTTGCGTCGAAGACGCAACGAGCAGACGAACCCGCGAGCGGGTCCGTCGACGGAGAGTACGCCTACTTCGTCCACTCGTACTACGCGGTGCCGGACGACGAGAACGCCGTCGTCGCCACGACGGACTACGGCGTGGAGTTCCCGGCCATCGTCGCCAACGAGGAGGGCAACGTGTTCGGCACGCAGTTCCACCCCGAGAAGAGCGGCGAGACGGGGCTGACGATTCTCCGGAACTTCGTCGAACTCTGCGCCGAGCAGTAATCGGGCCGGACGTTCGCCCGCGACGACGGGCTTTTCAAACTCGGGGCTGAACGTCGCCGCATGCAGGCAGTCACGCTGGGTCCGGCGGGGACGTACTCTCACCGCGCCGCCCGAGCCGTCGCCGACGACGTGGAGTTCCGCGAGTCCGTCTCCGCCATCATCGACGCGGTGGAGGAGGGCGCGTACGACCGCGGCGTCGTCCCCATCGAGAACAGCATCGAGGGGAGCGTCACGGAGACGTTGGACGCCATCGCCGAGACGGACGTGGCGGTCACCCAGGAGATAGTCACGCCGATTCGCCACGCCCTCCTCGCGCAGACCGAGGAGTTCTCCGTGGTCGCCTCCCACTCGCAGGCCCTCGCGCAGTGTCGGTCGTACCTCGAATCGAAGTACCCGAACGCGAAACTCGAAGCCGTCGCCAGCACCGCCCGCGGCGTCGAACGCGCCCGCGACGACCCGAACGTCGCGGGAATCGGCCACCCGGACAACGCCGGCGGGACGCTCAACGTCCTCGCGGAGGACATCCAAGACCGCTCTTCGAACGCGACGCGCTTCTTCGTCATCGCGCCCGCGAGCGAACGCTCCGAGGCGGGCGGCAAATCCACCATCGTGGTCTACCCCAACGCCAACTACCCGGGACTCCTCTTGGAACTGCTGGAGGCGTTCGCCGACCACGACATCAACCTCTCGCGCATCGAGTCCCGCCCCAGCGGAAACCGCCTCGGCGACTACCTGTTCCACATCGACTTCGAGGCCGGCCTCTACGAGGACAGGGCTGAGGACGCCCTCGCGGAGGTCGAAGAGATAGCCTCCCGCGGGTGGGTCAAGCGCCTCGGTTCCTACGACATGCAGCACGTCCTCTACTGAGGCTCGTTCGCCCGCGACCCGTCGGGTCGACGCGAAAATCTTGAAGGAGTGACGGACCGAACTCCGAACCACTCATGGCGAAGTCGAACCCCTTCGAGGACGTAGAGAAGCTGCTCGAACGGCTGGACGGCCAGTTCGAGGCGGGCGGCGTCACCGGCCGCCGCGAAGTCGATATCGACGTGGCCGACCGCGGCGGCGAGTTCGTCGTCGTCGCCGACCTACCGGGGTACGAGAAGGGGGACGTGGACGTCTCCCTGTCGGACCGGCGACTCACCGTCTCGACGGAGCGAACGTCCGTCCACGACGCCGCCGACGCGCGCTTCCTCCGGCAGGAACGGACGCGCGAGGCCGTCTCCCGGAGCGTCACGCTCCCGGAAGCGGTCGTGGCCGACGAGGCGACGGCGACGTACGAGAACGGCGTCCTCACCGTCACGCTTCCGAAGGCGTCGGCGAGGCCCGAAGACGAGGGGACGAGCATCGAAGTCGAGTGACTCCCGTCGGAAACGAACGAAAGCCGGAATATCGGGCGATTCGAGCGCCGTACCGTGCGAACTGCACACGTAGTTACAACTACGTTTATGCTCTCACGCGACGTTAGTAGTAGTCGGTGACTCACATATGATGCCACGTTCTTCCCCCTTCGACGATTTCGAGACGCTGTTCGAGCGTATGTCCAAGCAGTTCGACGACATGAGCCGACAGTTCGAACGCTCGAATGTGGCCGGGATGGCCTCCGACGTCAACGTCGATATCGCCGACGAGGGCGAGGAGTTCGTCGTCGTCGCCGACCTGCCGGGGTACGAGAAGGAGGAGATCGACCTCACGGTGACCGAACGCGTCCTCACCATCGAGGCGACGCACGAGGACAGCGCGGAACACGACTCCGAGGAGTACATCCGCCGCGAACGCCGCCACGAGTCCGTGCGACGCGACGCCCGCCTCCCCGACGACGTCGTCGCCGACGAGGCGTCCGCCTCGTACAACAACGGCGTCCTCACCGTCACCCTCCCGAAGGTGACGACGGACGACGACGAGGACTCCCACCGCATCGACGTCGAGTGAGGACCGCGGACCGCCGACGTAGGAACGTCCACCACGCCAACCGACAACGTAGTAAGCTCACGTTCGTCCCACTCTTTCGTTTTTCAGTCACCCGCCGTCCGCTGAGCGTTCGCTCCCCTCGGCAGAGTACTTCCCTCTCCGCTTCGAAACTGACCGTATGGCTCCCTCGAACGTGTTGGTCCCGCTGGACGGCTCCCCGCTTTCGGACGACGCCTTGGTCCACGCGCTCGAAACGTTCGACTGTCCCGTCGCGGTGTTGAACGTGGTGACGCCGCTCGACGCGTCGATGAGCGAAGGCGGTATCCTCGACCCCGGCGAAGAGCGACGGGACGAGGCGAGAGCGAGAGCGGACGAGGTGGTCACGCACGCGAAGCACCGGGCGGCGGAAGCGGGACGGAGCGTCGACGTGACCGTAGAGACGGGGGACCCCGCCGAGACCATCCTCGACTACGTCGACGCGAACGACGTGGACCACGTGGTCATGGGCGGCCACGGGAGCGAGCGCAACGCACTCGCCCGCCGCCTCCTCGGAACCGTCGCGACGGTAGTCGTCGGCGAGGCCCCCGTGACGGTGACCGTCGTTCGGTAGTGCGCCTCGCTCGGGCCGTCAGAGGGCGATTACCCGCCGAGAACCGCGGCGAGCGCCCTGTAGACTCCGAACCCGACCGCCACCGACGTGACGAGCGTGATTATCCAGAACGCGAGGGTCACCCCGATTTTCCGGCGGGAGACGCCGGCGGACCCTCCTGCGAGGCCGCCGCCGATGACTCCAGAGATGATGATGTTGTTGAACGAGATGGGGATACCGAGCGCAATGGCGAGTTGGGCGATGACGAAGCCGGGGACGAGGGCGGCGATGGACCGACGAATCCCGAGTTGCGCGTACTCGCGAGAGGTTGCTTGGAGCAGTCGCGGTGCGCCCATCCACGCGCCCGCGAGGATGCCCGTCGCGCCGATGGCCAAGAGCACGATTCCGGGGAGGCCGAGTTCGACTCGGTAGAGGTTCTCGAGCGGTCCGGTCGCCAGTCCGACCTGGCTCCCGCCGCTCGAAAACGCGACGATGCTCCCGAGTGCGACGAGAAACGTTCTGACGCCGCCTTCGACTGACGCCTGCGTTCGGCGACGGATGAACTGGAAACTCGCGGCCGCGGCGAGTACCGACACGACGACGACGCCGAGTTCGACGCCGGCGACGGCGGGCGTGTCGACGAACCCCGAGAGGAACCTCGCGAGAGAGCCCTGCTCCTCGCCGGGCGGGGCGGGGATGATTCCCAGTTGGACGTTGGCGACGATACCGCCGACAAGAGCCGCCAACACCGGGACGCCGACCGTCTCGGGGATGTCGTCGCGGCGGAGTAGCGTGGCGGTGAGGTACGCCAAACCGCCGGAGACGGGCGGGACGAGTACCCAGAACGTCGCGATTCTGCGGTACGTGTCGAACGCCGGCGTCCCGCCGAGAGCGAGTCCCACGCCCACCATCGCGCCGGTCGTCGCGAACGCCGCCGGTACCGGATAGCCGGTGTAGACGCCGAACGCCATGAACGCCGTGGCGGTCAACAGGCCCGCCGTCGCGGCCAGCGAACTGAACGCGACGCCGTTTATCAGTCCGGAACCGACCGTCTCCGAGATACTGCCTCCCTGCGTGAGTGCGCCCAAGGCGGCGAGGAGGCCGATGAGGAACGCGGCGCGCATCGTCGAGATGGCGTTCGCGCCGATAGCGGGGGCGAACGGCGGCGAGTTGCTGTTGGCTCCGAGCGCCCACGCCGTCAAGAAGCCGGTGACGGTGGCTAAAAGGACGAGAATCCAGAAGACGGCGGCAGTCATCGTCGAAACAGTTCTCCGATGCGGTGAATCGGGCCGCCGACCACCGCACCGTCTCTGGCGAGGATGACCGTCTCGTCGGTCCGTCTGACGATTCGTCTCGCCACCGAACCGACGAGGCGACGCCGGAGTACGCCGCGTCGGGTCGCTCCCAACACGACCACGTCGTGGTTCGCCGCCTCCTCGCCGATGGCGTCCGTCGGGGTCGCGGCTTCGCGGACGACGGTCTCGACCGCCGGTTCGACGCCGGAGACGGTGACGAGCGCCCTGTGACCCTCCTCGGCGAACTCCGTCGCCGCCGCCGCGTCGGTTTCCGCGTCGGCCACCGAGAAGACGACCACCCGAGCGTCGTTCCGAACGGCGATGGCCGCTGCGATCACCGCCGCTGCATCGACGTGCGGTCCGCCCGCGACGGGGAGGAGGACGGAGTCGACGCCGTCGGCCTCGCGGCCGACGCGTTCGACGTACAGGTCGCACTCCGCCCGTTCGACGAGTGCGTCGACTGTCGTTCCGAGGACGGCGTCGCTCCGCCGCGAACGCTCCCTCCACCCGACGAGGAGCGCGGACGGGTCGCTCTCCCCGACTGCGTTCAGGAGGCCGCGCGTCGGTGACCGCGCGACGACCACGTCGCGTTCGACGGTGACGTCCGCCGGAGCGTCCGCCCGTTCGACGAGTTCGCCGCTGTCACCGGCGTACTCGCGGACGATGGTCTCGTCGTCGAACAGGCCGAACGGCGAGTCGTGCGGCTTCACCACGACGGTCACGAGACGCACCGTGCCGTCACCGAGGCGCGCGAGGTCACCGGCGGTACGAACTAACTGCTGGACGTGCGCCGGGTCGTCCAGTCCGACCAGCACCGGGCCGCCAGTTCCGTCGTCGGCCATAGGCGCGTACTTTCGGCCCCGCCGAGCAAAAGTGTTCACACGGTTCGAGGCTCCGAGAGACGGTAACCGACCCGTCGGCGACTGCATCTACGACTCCGAGGAACGCTCCGTCGAACGTAGTCGTCATTCGAGCGGAGAGTCAGCGGCGGAAGCGCCACTTGACAGCCGCGCGAGTCAGGTATAGGAGATATTTTAGGTCCGCACCCCTGACGACACAGACATGGAATACGACCCGCAGGAACTCGAAGAGCGATGGCGGGAGCGGTGGTCCGAGACGGGGCGGTACGAGGCCGACCCTTCGGAGGCCGACGACGGCGACGACGACCCCACGTTCATCACGGTTCCGTACCCCTACCCGAGCGGCGGGATGCACATCGGGCACGCGCGAACGTACACGGTGCCCGACGTGTACGCGCGGTACCGACGACAGCAGGGGGACAACGTGCTGTTCCCCATCGCGTGGCACGTCACGGGGACGCCCATCATCGGCGCGGTGGAGCGTCTGAAGAAGGGCGAGGAGAAGCAGCTCTCCGTCCTCCGCGACACCTACGACGTCTCCGAGGAGACGCTTCAGGAGTTAGAGACGCCGATGGGCTACGCCCGGCACTTCATCGAGGAGCACTACAAGAAGGGGATGAAGGACCTCGGGTTGTCCATCGACTGGCGGCGCGAGTTCACCACGAACGACGAGCGCTACTCGAAGTTCATCACGTGGCAGTACGAGACGCTGAGGGACCGCGGCCTCCTGGAGAAGGGCCTGCACCCGGTGAAGTACTGCACGAACGAGGAGCAACCCGTCACGACCCACGACCTGTTGGAGGGCGAAGAGGCGGAGTTCCAAGAGTACACGCTCGTGCGCTTCACACACGGCGACACCGTCGTCCCGATGGCGACGCTCCGCCCGGAGACGGTCCGCGGCGTCACGAACGCCTACATCGACCCCGACGCGGAGTACGCCTACGCCGACGTGGACGGCGAGGAGTGGTTCGTCTCCGCCGCCGCCGTCGAGAAACTCGACCTGCAGGGTCACGACGTGACGATGAACCGACTCCTGACCGGCGAGGAACTCGTCGGCGAACGCGTCGAGAACCCCATCACGGGCGAGGAGGTGCTCGTCCTGCCCGCCTCGTTCGTGGACGCCGAGAACGCGACGGGCGTCGTCATGTCCGTGCCGGCGCACTCCCCCGACGACTACGTGGCGTTGCGGGAGGCGAAAGCCGACGACGAACGGATGCGCGAGTACGGCATCGACCCCGAGGAGGTCGAGGCCATCGAACCCGTCCCCATCCTCTCCGTCGAGGGCTACGGCGAGATACCCGCCGAATCCGCCGTCGAGGAGGCGGGCGTGGAGTCCTCCGAGGACCCCGCCTTGGAGAAGGCGACGAAGGACCTCTACAACAAGGAGTTCCACGCGGGCCGTCTCAACGACGAGTACGGCGAGTTCGCGGGCGAACTCGTCGAGGACGTCCGCACGAAGTTCCGCGACGCCAACCGCGAGTCGGGCGCGTTCGGGACGATGCAGGAGTTCTCCGAGGACGTCGTCTGCCGGTGCGGCGGCGACGTCGTCGTCGCCGAACAGGACACGTGGTTCCTCCGCTACAACGACGAGGCGTGGAAGCGGAAGGCCCACGAACTCGTCTCCGAGATGGAGGCCATCCCGGCGAACACCCGCGACGAGTACGACCACACCATCGACTGGTTGAACGAGTGGCCGTGCATCCGTAACTACGGCCTCGGGACGCGCCTGCCGTGGGACGACGACTTCGTCATCGAACCCCTCTCGGATTCGACCATCTACATGGCGTACTACACCGTCGCCCACCGCCTGCGGGACGTTCCGGTCGAGGAGATGGACCGCGACTTCTTCGATACGCTGTTCTACGGTCCGGAGGCGGTCGAGGACGGCGAGGTGCCGGGCACCTCGGAACGTTCGAGCGGCGATGAGCCGCGAGAACCCGACGAGACGGCGTTGGACCTGCGCGAGGAGTGGGACTACTGGTACCCCGTCGACTACCGGTTCTCCGCGAACGACCTCATCTCGAACCACCTCACCTTCTACCTGTTCCACCACGCGGAACTGTTCGACCCCGCCGAGTGGCCGGAGGGCATCGTCATCATGGGCATGGGTCTGTTGGAGGGCCAGAAGATGTCCTCCTCGAAGGGCCACGTCGTCCTCCCCGGCGAGGCCATCGAGAACTACGGGGCCGACACCGTCCGCTTCTTCCTGCTCAACTCCGCGGAACCGTGGCAGGACTACGACTGGCGGGCCGAACAGGTCGAGTCCGTCCGCGACCAGTTGGAGCGCTTCTGGAACCGCGCCGCCGAGATTATTGAGGGCGAGATTCCCGAGGAGCGACCCGAACTCGCCGGCGAGGACCGCTGGTTGCTGTCGAAGCTCCAAGGCACCGTCCGCGCCGTCACCGAGGCGATGGAGCAGTCGGAGACGCGCACCGCCAGTCAGGCCGCCTTCTACAACTTCGAGGAGAACCTGCGCTGGTACCGCCGGCGGACCGACTTGGACCGCCCGGCGGCGCGGTGGACGCTGGCGCACGTCTTGGAGACACGCCTGCGACTCCTCGCGCCGTTCGTCCCGTTCCTGACGAACGAGCTCCACGAACGCCTCACGGGGACGCCCGCCGAGGACGCGCCGTGGCCGGAACCGGACGAGGAGTTCGAGAGCCTCGCCGTCGAAGTCGAGGAGGGGCAGGTCGAACGCCTCGTCGAGGACGTTCAGGGCATCCGGCGGTCGCTTCAGAACGCCGACGAGTCGATTCCAGAGGCCGACCCCGACCGGATTCGCATCACCGTCGCCGCCGACTGGAAGCGCGACGTCCTCGAAACCGTCGCCGACGTCGGCACCGACCAAGGGGCCGTCATGGGGGAGGTCATGCAGGACCCCGACCTGCGCGAACGCGGGAACGAGGTCAACGACCTCGTGCAGGAACTCGTCGAGTTCGCCCGCGGGCGCGACGAGGAACAGCTCGCCGCCCTCGCGCGGATAGACGAGGCGGCGACGTACGAACGCGCCGCGGCGTTCCTCGGCGACGAGTTCGACGCCGAGGTGGTCGTCGAAGTCGAGGGCGAGGACGCGGGCGAGACGAAGCAGGCGATCCCGCTCCGCCCCGCGATAAACCTCGAAGTCGAGTAAGCCGCGTCTCCCCGTCTCCGTCTCCCATCCGCGTCTTCGCTCTCCGTTTCCGTTCTCTGCCCCGCCCGACGCTCGTCTCCCGAGATGCCTCTCCTCGCGGTATCAGCCGTGATACCTCCGGTTCCTCGTCTCTGAGAACGGCCGTTAACGCTCCGAACAGTGCCGATAGGACGAAATTATCCCTAGACTTACAGTATCAGGGGAGAGAACGTGGGCATGCACTGCCGCGACTGCGAGGTGGAGATGCACCGGGCGGACGACAGAGTCGGTTCCGACTGCGCGGACAGGCGGACGTACGAGTGTCCCGAGTGCGGAGAGACGCGAGAATCCGCGCGGTGGCGTTCACTCTGAGTCGGTGATGCTCGAAGGGGGTTGACCGCCGCCGGCCGGTTTTTTCATGCAACCGCGCGTAGTGACCAGTATGAGCGACGAAGACCAGTCCGGACTGCTGAAACGCGCCTACAGAACGGTCACGCCCGGTTTCGGTTCCCACGAAGACCGGGGGATGGACTCGCTCGGGTGGACGATGTTCCTCCTCGTCGTCGTTCTCTTCATCCCCTTCTTACCGCTCTTGCTCGCCGTCTGGCTGGTTACGAAGGTTTTCGACGCCATCGCCGGACGCGGGAGCGCGGAGGAGTAACTCGACTCAGTCCCCGCCTGCGAGACCCAAGAGGTCGAACGGGTAGCCGTTGTCGTTCTCGTCGGCGTGTTCGTAGACGACGTGGGCGGCGGCGACGTCCTGAATCGCCAGTCCCGTCGAGTCGAAGACGGTGATGCCGTCGTCGCCGGTGCGACCCGCCTTCTCGCCGACGACGATCTCGCCTATCGCGCCGTAGATGTCGTCGTCGTCGAGGACGCCCTCGTTGTACGGGACGTTGATTTCGCCCGAGTGGGTCGTCTGCGCGTGGTCGTCGATGACGAGTTTGGCGTCCAGCAGTACCTCGTCTGCGAGTTCGTGTTTCCCCTCGGCGTCGGCACCCATCGCGTTGATGTGGGTGCGGTCGCCCACGGCGTCGCGCGGGACGATGGGCGATTCGACGGGCGTCACCGTCGAGAGAACGTCGCACCCGGCGGCCTCCTCGATGGACCCCGCACGCACGTCGAAGCGGTCCTCGAAGGCGTCGATGAAGTCCGCGACGCGTTCCTCGTCTACGTCCGAGACGACGACTTCCTCGATGTCTCGGACCGTCGAGATGGCCTCCAACTGCGTGTACGACTGGACGCCCGCGCCGACGATGCCCATGGAGGTGGCGTCCTCGACGGCGAGGTGGTCCGTGGCGACGGCTGCCGCCGCGCCCGTCCGCTTCATCGTCAGTTCGGTGCCGTCCATGATGGCGAGGGGAAAGGCCGTCTCCGGCGAGGAGTACACCATCGTCCCCATGACGGTGGGCAGGTCGTGTTCGTCGTTGTCGGTGTGGACGTTGACCCACTTGATGCCCGCGGCATCCCACTCGCCGGCGTCCATGTACGCGGGCATCGACCGGAAGTCGCCGTTGTACTGCGGGAGGTCGATGTAGGACTTCGGCGGCATCTGCGCGTCGCCGCGTTCGAAGGCGGCGAACGCCTCCTCGACGGCAGGGATGAGGTCCGCCATATTCGCGTTCTCGTGGACGTCTTCGCTGTTCAGGAGTAGCGTCTGCATGATGGCTCTCTGTTTCTGCGACCGCCACTTAGTTCATACCGAAATCGGATTCGACGCCACCGTAGCGGACTTATTTCGAACGCAGTCCGTATTTCGGTAGTTATCTCGGAAGTCGAGCAACGAAGCGCCCGCGGAGCGGAGCGAACGCGCCACTCGGCGCTGGCGGTGCGGAGTCGGCGAAAAATGGTGGTGTCGTGCGGTCGGCGCGCGGTGCAGGCGGGACGGGGTGTCGGTCGGCGTGTGAGTGGGGCTGTCGGCCTACTTCACATCCGCGTAGCCGAGTGAAACTCGGCTGCCTATGTGAAATCAGTCGAGGACTGATTTCACATAGCGCCGCCCATGCCGCCCATGCCGCCCATGCCGCCGCCGGGCGCGCCGCCCTCGTCGTCGTCGCCGCCGGTGCTCAGGTCGCCCGCGGCGATGATGTCGTCGATTTTGAGGACGAGGTTTGCGGCCTCGGTGGCGGAGGAGATAGCCTGCTCCTTCGCGTGGGCGGGTTCGACGATGCCCGCCTCGAAGGTGTCCTCGACGTCGCCGCTGAAGACGTTCAGACCGGCGCGCTTCTCGCCGTCCTCGTGGGCCGCGCGGAGGTCCACGAGCGTGTCGATGGAGTCGAGACCGGCGTTCTCCGCGAGGACGCGGGGGACGAGTTCGACCGCGTCGGCGAACGCCTCGACCGCGAGCTGTTCGCGGCCGGAGACGGAGTCAGCGTAGTCGCGGAGGCGCGAGGCGAGTTCGACCTCGATGGCGCCGCCGCCCGCGAGGACGCGGCCGTCGGAGACGGTCGTCGCGACGACGTTGAGGGCGTCCTCGACGCCGCGTTCGAGTTCGTCGACGACGTGGTCGGTCGAACCGCGCAGCAGCATCGTGACGCCGTGGAAGTCGTCGCCGACGCCCTCGACGTAGAACAGTTCGTCCTCGTCGTCGCGGCGGACGTTCCCGGTGCCGAGGTCCGCGGCTTCGAGGCTGTCGAGGTCGGAGACGACGTTGCCGCCGACGATGTTCTTGAGGAAGCCGATGTCGGACTTCTTCGTCCGGCGGACTGCGAGGATGCCCTGCTTCGCGAGGTAGTGCTGGGCGAGGTCGTCGATGCCCTTCTGACAGAAGACGACGTCCGCGCCGGACTCGGCTATCTTGTCGACCTTCTCCTTCAGCTGCTTCTCCTCTTGGTCGAGGAACTGCTGGAGTTGGTCGGGGCTCTCGATGCTGACCTGCGTGTCCACGTCCGTCTCCTCGACCTCGATGGGTTCGTTGAGGAGGAGGATGTTGGCGTCCTCGAAGGTGACGGGCATGTCGTCGTGGACGGGGTCCTTGTCGATGACCGCGCCGTTGAGCAGCTCGGACTCGGCGGCGGAGCGGCCCGTCTGCGTCTCGATGGAGACGTTCTCGAGGTCGACGACGTAGGAGCCGTCGTCGGCTTCGACGGTGATCTGCTGGACCGCCTCGACGATGATGTCGGCGAGAAGCTCCTTGTTGAGTTCGGAGCTCTTGCCGGTCATCGACGTCTCGGCGACCTTCTTGATGATCTCCTCGTCGTCGGGTTCGACGTCCTCGGCGATGTCGTCGATCTCCTCGCGGGCCTGCTGGCTGGCGAGGTGGAAGCCCTTGATGACCGCCGTCGGGTGGATGTCCTGTTCGAGGAGGTCCTGCGCGTTCTTCAGGAGTTCGCCCGCGATGGCGACGGCCGTCGTCGTCCCGTCGCCGGCCTCGTCCTCCTGGGTCTCGGCGACTTCGACGATCATCTCGGCCGTCGGGTTGTCGATGTCCATCTCCTTGAGGATGGTCACGCCGTCGTTCGTGATGGTGACGTCACCCATCGAGTCGACGAGCATCTTGTCCATCCCCTTCGGCCCGAGCGTCGAACGTACGGCCTCCGCCACAGCACGGGCGGCAGTGATGTTGTACTCCTGCGCGTCGCGGTCCTTGACGCGCTGGGCGTCCTCTCCCATGATGATCATGGGCTGACCCTGCTGCATTCGCTGACTCATAGTTCACCGAGAGATTGTTTGTGATTCTATATAAGTTTTGGGTTTCGGATAACCGGGTCCCTTGTCACCACCACGCACGGTAAGTCGGAGAATTACTTCGTCGCGGCGGTTACCTCCCGGTTCGGGGGCCTCCGTCGCGCTCGACGACCGTTCGGTCGAGGCGAACGATGGGACAGATTTATGTAAGAGACTGCCGGTCGGCGGTGGCGCGAACGGCGCGAAAAAGGGACGTATCGGGGACGGCGGCCTGCGGACCGGCGGCCTACTCCTCTTCCGGAAGGTCGTCCGTCAGAAACGGCGTCTCGGGAGTCGCCTCGAACGGCGGGAGTTCGTCGTCGGACTCCACGGCCTCTATCTCGTGCGAGTAGAGACGCTCTTGGAGCTGGTTCCTCTTGTTGCGGCCCTTCCGCTCCCGGCCATTCTTTGTGTCTGGCATTGTCAACCGTGCTAACGACACCCGCGGTGATGAATGTTTGGGTGACCGACTCCCACCCTCGTCGGGCGGCGAGTCGTTTTCCCTCTTCCCTCCGATTTCAGCCGTTTCAGGCCCCAAAATGGTTAAAGAACGTGTAATATCCTATAAATATACATTCTCTAAGTCAGTAGATTTATTATCTATCTTATTTCGTATATTTCTACATCTTGCGTTTGCCGTTCCTCGCTGAAGGAGGGGCAAACGTAGGATTTCGAACACCAACCAAATGACAAACGCTAATCAAATCAGCCGTCGCCGGCTCCTCACGCTCGCCGGCGCGGGAATCGGTATCGGTGCTGCGGGGTCGGGCGTCGCAAGCGCGTCCCGAGGGCGGTACGTCGTCGGCACCGCCTCGAAGGGGGCGGCCCGGGAGGCGCGCAGACGCGCGTCGTCGGTGAAACGCGTCTTCGACTTCGGCGACATCGGTCACGCCGTCGCGGGCACCTTCCCGGAGGAGGCCCTCCGCGGACTGTCTCGACGCCCCGACGTGCGCTACGTCGAACCCGACGGCGTCGTCCGCGCTATCTCCGGACTCGCGGACGCCACCGAGGGAACCTCGGTGAGCAGTCACACGCAGTCTGACGACATCGACGCGCGTTCGAGCGAAGTGCCGTGGGGCGTCGACCGGGTGGACGCCGAGAAGGTCGCCGACGCGGCGACTGGATCCGGGTCCCACGTCGCCGTCATCGACACCGGCATCGACAACGACCACCCCGACCTCGCGGACAACCTCGGCGAGGGCGTCGCTTTCACCGTCGGGACGGACTGGCGCGACGACTCCAGCACGGACCCGAGCGACTGGGACGACGGCAACGGGCACGGGACCCACGCCGCGGGTATCGCCGCCGCCGTCTCGAACGGGGAGGGCGTCGTCGGCGTCGCCGCGGGCGCGACGCTGCACGCCGTCAAAGTGCTCGAAGACGACGGCAGCGGAACGTACTCCGACGTCGCGGCCGGCATCGAGTACGTCGCCGACAGCGGGTGGGACGTGGGCAGTTTGAGTCTCGGCGGGACGCTCTCCTCCACCATCGAGGACGCGTGCAACTACGCCGCTCAGAACGGCGTGCTGTTGGTCGCCGCCGCCGGAAACGAGGGGTCGGACGTCGCCGCGACCGCCCCCGCCGCGTACGATTCGGTCGTCGCGGTCAGCGCCACCGCCGCCGACGACTCGGTCCCCGAGTGGTCGAACTACGGCGACGAGATCGAACTGGCGGCCCCGGGCGTCGAAATCCCCTCGACGCACAGCGACGGCGGGTACGCGGTGCTCTCCGGCACGTCGATGGCCTGCCCGCACGTCGCGGGCGCGGCGGGCCTCCTGATGGCCGCCGGGCACTCGAACGCGGACGCACGGACGCGCCTGCGGGACACGGCGGAGGACGCCGGTCGAACCGGGCACGACGTGCGCTACGGGTACGGCATCCTCGACGTGGAGGCGGCTGTCGGCGGGACGACCGACGACGGGTCCGCGGACGACGGGAGCGGAGACGACGGGTCGGCCGACACGACGCCGCCGTCGGCACCGACGAACCTCTCGTCGCCGGCCCGCACCCACTCGACGGTCGAGTTGGCGTGGGACGCGGCGTCGGACGACGTCGGCGTGGACCACTACGACGTCTACGCGGACGGCGCCGCACTCGGCGAGTTGGCCGGCACCGCCTGCACGGTCACGGGACTCGACGCCGGGACGACGTACGAGTTCTTTGTCACGGCGACGGACGCCGCGGGTAACGAGTCCGACCCCAGCGAAACCGTCGCGGTCACGACGGAGGCGTCCGGCGGGACGGCACCGGTCGTCGATACGTTCGCCGTCGGGTCGGACAGTCCGAACAACCCCCACGCCGAAGTCGAAGTCGAGTGGGGCGTCTCCGGTACCCCCGACTCCGTGGCCGTCGAACTGTACCGAGGGAGCGTCGAGACGGGCGAGTCGCCCCTCGCGCGGTGGACCGGCGCGACCGGGAGTCGCACCTTCACCGAGAAGTTCGGGTCGCCGACGGAGTACACCGTCCGACTGATCGGGTCGAACGCCGCGGGCGAAACCGTGGCGACGCGCCGCCTGACGGCCTGAACCCCCCGGCGGTTCGCTCCGCGTCTCCTATTTCTGATTCGGCGGAAGCGCCCTCGTCCCCGGACGCCGCCCCGCCCCGTGCCAGACAGTAACTACCAGGAGAACGTCCGAGTAGGATTACTTTCTACTGTACTTAATAAACTATTATGGTATCTGATTGTCATTTTCACTCATGGACGGTCAATACAGAGAGAATGTAAACGTATCGAGATTTGTCGAACAGACGCGACGACAGTTCCTCGGCGTCGCCGGGGCCGGTCTCTTGGCCGCGGGGGGTGCCGGCGGCGTCGCCGCCACGGGCGACTCGGACGAAGACGAGGACGGGGACGGGGCGGACGTCGAGAACATCCTCGAATCGCTGTCGCTCGAACAGAAAGTCGGGCAGATGCTGCAGGTGAACGTCGGGAGTCTCGACCCCGCGGAGGTCGGCGACTATCTGACGAAGTACCACGCGGGGTCGCTCCTCTCCGGCGGGGCCAACCCGCCGACGAACGACCCGGCGGAACTCCGGAAGCGACTCGACGAACTCCAGCGGTTCGCCGCCGAGAACACGGACCACGGGATTCCGTTCGCCTACGGCCTCGACGCCGTCCACGGGAACGTCACGGTGGATGGCGCGACGGCGTACCCCCACAACCTCGGGTTGGGCGCGACGCGGGACCCCGAACTGACGAGGAAGGCCGCGAAAGCGACCGGCGAGTCGGTCAGGGCGGTGGGCGCGCACTGGAACTTCGCCCCGGACGCCGACCTGCAACGCGACCCCCGGTGGGGCCGGTTCTACGAGGGGTTCAGCGAGGATCCGTACCTCGCCTCGGAGATGGTCTCCGCGGCGACGGAGGGGATGCAGATGCGCGACGACGGCCGCGTCACCGTCGGCGCGACGGTGAAGCACTTCGTGGGCTACTCCGAACCGGAGAACGGCAACGACCGCAGTCCGGCGCACATCCCGATGCGAAGCCTCCGACAGAAGTTCTTCCCGCCGTTCCGGACCGGCGTTCGTTCGCGGACGGAGTCCATCATGGTCAACAGCGGTTCGGTCAACGGCGTCCCCGCGCACGCCTCGAAGTTCCTCCTCACCGAAGTCCTCCGCGAGTGGTGGGGCTTCGAGGGCGTCGTCATCTCCGACTGGGACGACTTCGACCGCATGATCACCCTCCACGAGTACGTCCCGACGTTCCGCGACGCCGTCCGCGAGGGCATCAACGCCGGCGTGGACGTCTACATGGAACCGGAGGAGCCCGAACGGTTCGTCACGACGCTCGTGGACCTCGTGGAGTCCGGCGAAGTCGAGACGTCCCGAATCGACGAGGCGGTCGAACGAGTCCTCCGGTTCAAGAAGCACCTCGGCTTGCTGGACGATAGCGGGCCGGACCTCTCGGTGGAGGAGCACGTGGGCGCGGGCCGCGACACGGCCCGCAAAGCCGCGACGGAGTCGATGACGCTCCTGAAGAACGCCGAGGGGACGCTCCCCATCTCGGACGCCGACACGGTTCTCGTGACGGGACCGAACGCCGACAACGTCCGCAACCAGATGGGCGGGTGGACGCTCGGGTGGCAGGGCCTCCCGGAGGACGCCGACGCCGCCCCCGCCGCGGTGACCATCGTTGAGGGGATGAAGGAGGCGGCGTCCGACGGCACGGAAATCGTCTCCGTGCCGACGGGCCACACGTTCAACCCCTACGCGCCCGACGAGTTCCCCTTCGACAACGAGTCCGAGGTCGTGGACGCCGCCGAGAACGCCGACGTCGCCGTCGTCGTCGTCGGCGAGGGCCCCTACTCCGAGGGATTCGGCGACACCGACACGCTCGAACTCCCGGGCGAACAGCCCCGAATCGTCGACGCGGTGGCCGAGACGGGCACGCCCACCGTCGGCGTCGTCGTGGCCGGCCGCCCGCGCGGCCACCCCGAGACGATGGCGAAATTCGACGCAGCGTTGATGGCGTACCAACCGGGGACGGAGGGCGGTACGGCGGTCGGTCGCACCCTCTTCGGCGAAACCGACCCCGGCGGGCGACTCCCCTTCACGTGGCCGCACACGACGGGTGACCTCATCAACGTCTACAACCACCTGCCGCCGGCGAACCGCGGCGACGAGGAGTCGCAGTTCCCGTTCGGCCACGGCCTGAGTTACACCTCCTTCGAGTACGAGAACCTGCAGATCAGCCCGGGGAAGTCCGCCGGCGACGGCAGTCTCGGCACCATCGAGGTGTCCGTGAAGGTGACGAACACCGGCGACAGGGCGGGCACGGACGTGGTGGAAGCCTACAACACCCAGTCGTTCGGGTCGGTCATCCACCCCGACGAGCGACTGATGGGGTACGAACGCGTCTCCCTCAAATCGGGCGAGAGTAAGACCGTCACCATCGACGCGCCGTTGGAGACGCTCTTGGTCCTCCCCGGCGACGTGCCGGGCGACGCGGACGAGTTGACCATCGAGGACGGCCAGTACGCCGTCACCGTCGGCGAGATGACGGAGACGTTCACCGTCGGGTCCGGCGGCTACACCGACTGGGAGGTCGGGGTGATAGAGGAGATGCAGGAGTAGACGCGACTCGGCGACCGGCGGTTCGAGTCGCCCCGTGGGTCGAACGACGAACTCGACGCTCGGCGGTACCTCGTCCCCGAGACGTTCGCTCACCCGCCGTTCGACTACCCGAAAACCCGAATCAGCGAGTCAGTACGCGCCGTTCAGTCTGCCGTCACCGGGGTTGTATACGCGTGCTTGAGGTTTATTCCGCGCTCGCGTATAGTACATCCGTATGGAGGAAGCGACAGCTGACTCGGCCGATGATCGGTCCGTTTCGGGATTCGCGCGATGGTTCTTGCTCTCGGGGAATCGACACCTCGTTTCGCTCGTCGTGCTCTCGGGAATCGGCGCGGCGTTTCTCGCGGTCGGAATCCTCGACCTCGCCACGGTGACCACGCCGAACCGGGTGATGTGGTACCTCAACGGCACCGTCAACGGGCTCTTGACGCTCGTTCCGATCACGATCGGCGTGAACCAGATCGTCCTCTCTCACGAGTTCGGCTCGATACAGGACCTCTACGAACGCCGGACCGACATCACGGACTTTCGAGAACGCGTCGAGGAGCGAACGGGGACCGCGGTGAGTTCGCCTCACGCGTCCACCTTCTTCGAGACGCTTCTCTCCGCCGTCGCGGACGCCGCCAGGACAGTTCAGGACCGGTTCGACGACTCGCGGGCGGACGACCGGTTGACGAACGACGTTGAGGAGGTGACGGAATCGGTCATTCGGGAAGCGGAACGGACGAACGACGAGTTGGCGGCGAACGGCACGAGCATGCTTCGGACGTTCCTCACGATGCTCAACTACCGTAATTCGGAGCAGTTTCACGATGTGCGGCGGATTCGGGCGGAACTGTCCGACTTCGACCCGGAGGCGGCGAAGGAACTCCAACAGATCACCGAACTGTTCGTCGAAGTCGACGCCGCGCGACAGTTCCTCAAAACGGTGGTCGTCGAACGGCAGTTGGCGCGCCTGTCTCGCCTTCTCGTCTACACCGGCATCCCCGCGGTGACTATCGCCACCATCGGCATCTTCTCCTATCGAGACATCGCCGGTCTGACGCTGTCGCACGCCCTCCTCGTCGGTGTCGCGGGGACGATAATCGTCGCGACACTCGTCCCACTCGCGATACTGGGCGCGTACATCCTCCGCGTGGCGACGATTGCACATCAAACGGCGATGTACGGGCCGTTCATCCCGGAGTCCGACGACTGATTCGTCTCTCCGTTCCCGACGAGACGCCTCGCTGGAGGGTTAGAAGTTAGAGAAGCGCCGGGACAGGGATTTGAACCCTGGATCCCAAAGGGAACACGCTTTCCAGGCGTGCGCCTTACCACTCGGCCATCCCGGCTTCCGGTTCAACGTATCCCGTTGAGTAGTTTAAGTCCTTCCTTTCTCGGCGATACGCCGTTCGGTGGCGTACGTCACACCCGAGACGACGACGCCGACGACGACGCCGACGCCGAGGGATCCGAGGACGCCGAACGACAACGGCCCCACGAGGAGGCGGTACGTCTGCAGGACGACGAGGAAACTGAAACAGCCGATAGCGCCCCAGAGGAGCGCGGACTTCGTTCGCGGCCGCACGCTCACTCGGACGTACTGTCGTCTACGTCCGCGATGGCCTCTATCTCGACGCCGACGCCCTTCGGCAGGTTCGCCACCTCGACGGCGCTTCGGGCCGGCGGTTCCGACTCGAAGTACCCCGCGTACGTCTCGTTCATCTCCTCGAAGTCCTCGATGTCGTCGAGGAAGACGCTCACCTTCAACACGTCCGCCGCCGTCGCGCCCTCCGCGTCGAGAATCGCCATCACGTTGTCGAGGGCCTGTTCCGTCTGCGTCGCGATGTCCGCGTCGTCCAGCAACTCGCCGTCCGGCGTCAGCGGAATCTGCCCCGCCGTGAACACCAGCGACCCGTTCGTCGTCGCCTGACTGTACGCGCCCACCGCGGCGGGTGCCTCGTCCGTGCTGATGATGCGCTTCATGGGCGATGCGTCGGCGTCGGGCGACTTAAAACCGAGAGAACTCCCGAGGACGGAACACTGTCTCCCCGATGAGAACGTCGAGACGCTCCGAGGCGGCGACACGCGCAGATTGATACCGCTCTCGCCCGTGAGTGTCTCCCATGGCGGACCCCGCTACGGTAGACTTCGGCGCGGACGACGTACTGGTGTTAAAGGACGACCGCTTCGGCCCGGAGAGCGTCTGTCTCGTGACGGGCGCGGCGTCGGGAATCGGCCGGGCGACGGCCGCCGCGATGGCGATGAACGGCCTCACCGTCGTCGGCACCGACGTGGACGGCGACGGACTCGACTCGATGAAAGCGCTCGTCGAAGACGAGATGGGCGCGCCCGGCGAGGTGGTCACCGTCGAAGCGGACCTGACGGACGACGACGAGATGCGGGCGTTGGTGGAGGAGGCGGCGACGCACGGCGACGTCCGGTACCTCGCGAACATCGCCGGGATGCAGCACATCTCGCCCCTCGACGAGTTCCCGATGGACGTCTACGACGCGATGCACGGGGTGATGGTCCGCGCGCCGTTCCTCCTGTCGAAACTCGTGATGCCGCACATTCGAGAGACGGACGACGGCGTCGGCGCGATAGGAAACATGTGCTCCATCCACGGCCACGTCGCCACGCAGGACAAGGCGGCCTACATCACCTCGAAGTTCGCCCTGCGCGGCCTCACGAAGTCCATCGCCGCCGAGGGGGAGGGCACCCTCCGCGCCTTCACCGTCTCGACCAGTTACGTCTCGACGCCGTTGGTCGAAGGGCAGATACCCGACACGGCGAAGGAACGCGGAATCTCGGAGGAGGAAGTCGTCGAGGACGTGATGCTTGGCGGGTCGCGCGTGAAGGACATGATGCGTCCGATTCAAGTGGCGAACCTGTACGTCTTCGGCTTCTCGAAGCACGGCCAACACCTCAACGGCGCGGACATGACGTGGGACGGCGGCCACCTCGGCACGTACGAGTGAGGGCGGCGAATCAGACGAGGACGTCCACCTCGTACCCGCGTTCGCGGAGGGCGTCGAGGAGTTCCTCGACGTGGTCGTAGCCCTTCGTCTCCAAGTCGAGTTCCACGTCCGCCTCGTTCATCGAGATGTTCCGCGAGGTTCGGTCGTGCTGGATGGCGTAGATGTTCGCTTGGGCGTCCGCGAGGACGGAGATGAGGTCCTGTAGCGCGCCGGGGCGATCCTTCAGCACGGTCCGAATCTTCAGGTACCGCCCCGTCTCGACCAACCCGCGCATGATGACCGTCGTCAGTTGGTTGAGGTCGATGTTCCCGCCCGAGAGCGTCGGGACGATCACCTCGCCCTCCTCGTAGTCGAACGCCTCGAACAGGAGGGCCGCGAGGGCGACGGCCCCCGCGCCCTCGACCAGCGTCTTCGACCGTTCCAGCAGGTACGTCAGCGTGACGGCTATCTCCTCGTCGGAGACGGTCACCACCTCGTCCACGTGCGCTCGGATGACGTCGAACGGCGTCTCGCCGACCCGTCGGGTGGCGATGCCGTCGGCGATGGTCTCGACGCTGTCGAGTTCGTGAATCGACCCCTTCTGGAGCGAATCGGCCGCCGAGGAGGCACCGTCCGCCTGCACGCCGACGACGCGCGCGTCGGGGTTGTGCGCCTTCACCGCGGTGGCGATGCCCGCGATGAGGCCGCCGCCGCCGATGGGGACGACCACGGTGTCGAGTTCGGGGCAGTCCTCGACGATTTCGAGGCCGATGGTCCCCTGTCCGGCCATCACGGCGGGGTCGTCGAAGGCGTGGACGTACGTCCGGCCCTCCTCGCTCTCTATCTCGTGGGCCTTCGCCTGCGCCTCGTCGTAGTCCGCGCCGTGGAGGACGGTTTCGCCGCCGTAGCGTTCCGTCGCCTTCACCTTCGAGATGGGCGCGTGCTTCGGCATCACTATCTTCGAGTTCACGCCCGCCCGCGTCGCCGCGAGTGCGACGCCCTGCGCGTGGTTTCCGGCACTCGCCGTCACCACGCCCGCCGCCTTCTGGTCGTCCGAGAGGGTGGCGATGCAGTTCATCGCGCCGCGAATCTTGAACGCCCCCGTCCGCTGGAAGTTCTCCAGTTTCAGGTGCACCTCCGCGCCCGTCATCTCCGAGAACGTGTGCGAGTAGTCCAACGGTGTCCGCTTCGCCACGTCCTCGATTCGGTCGCGGGCCGCAGTAATGTCCGAGAGCGAGAGCATGATTGCGGTTCCCCGCCGTCTCGGTTAACCGTTTTGGGGCGTCGAGACGGCGGGTTCGCACCGCCGGGCGGCGTCGGCCGCTGAACGCCGCCGAGTCGGGACGCGGCCGCCGCTCGGGACGCGTAGAAGGGGGAAAGGGGGGAATGCACGCGTGTGACGTGCATCTGTTCTTCGGTTCGCGTGGTATATAAACATCATGTACCCGGACCGAAAGTGAAATCGCAGGACGGCGGCGGGATGAACGCGCCGTCTGACGGTCGTCATTCACACGTCCGATACATTCTCTGTCGGTTTTACGACGACGCGTTCCTCGGCGACGAATCGGCGGACTCGGGTCGCGAAATCGCCCGAATCCGGCCATTCGGCGTCCTCGTCCACGCCGAGACGGGCGGGGTCGCCGACGTACACCGCCGCGGAGTCCGCCGCGCCGCCGCGCGCGCCGGACGAGTCGCCGTCGCCGCCCGTACCCGCGTCGTCCGCGTAGGGGACGTTCATGCGGACGTAGAGGCCGGAGGCGACGCCCTCGTACCGGTCGAGCGTCGGTAGTTCGTCCGTCCGGAGGACGCGCCCCTCGACGGACCCGCCGGGGAGGAGCGTCGGGTACTCCCCCTCGGCGCGGTGGAGTCCGAGGAGGCGGGCGTCCGGTCCGAACGACCACTCGTCGAGGAGCGATGCGACTCGGTCGGGGTCCGTCAGGGTCCCGTAGACGAACACATCGGTCACGGCGGGGGCGTCGGCGCGGACGGACAAAGTTCGCTCGGCATTCCCCTTTCGGTAAGGTCAAGCATCCCACGGCGCACGTTCCAGCATGGACTTCGAGCGACTCCGCGGCGTCTGGCGTCGCGTGTTCTCGCTCGCGTGGCCGGTGATGGCCGAACAGACCACGCGGACGCTGATGCGGACGGTGGACATCCTCGTCACCGCCGCGCTGTCGCCCGCCGCCGTCGTCGCCATCGGTCTGGCCGACCTGTTCGCGCGGTTCCCGCTGAGAATCGGCCTCGGCCTCGGCGGGGCCGCGATCGCGCTCTCCAGTCAGGACACCGGGAGCGGTGCCGAGGCGAACCGCGACGAGGCGGTGACGCAGGCGCTGGGTATCGCCTTCCTCACCGGCGTCCCGTTCGTCGCCTTCGGCGTCCTCTTCTCGGAGTGGGCGGTGGGGCTGTTCCCCGCCAGCGACGAGGCGGTGCGCCTCGGCGGGACGTACCTCGCCGTCGTCTTCGCCACCGCGCCCGCGCGCCACGTCGCACTCGTCGGCGCGCGTGCGTTGCAGGGACTGGGCGACACCCGGACGCCGATGTACGTCAACGTCCTCGCCAACGGCGTCAACGTCGCCCTGTCGGTCGGACTCGGCTTCGGCGTCGCCGTCCTCCCGCGGTGGGGCGTCTTCGGCGTCGGCCTCGCCACGTCGGCGGCGAACGTCCTCTCGGCGGGACTGCTCGTCGCGGCCATCTACCGCCCGGATTCGCCCGTCGCCTTCGCACGCCCGACGGACCGGACGGTGGCCGCGCAGCTCGTCGGCGTCGCGCTTCCGCGGGCGGCGGAGGGGTTCGCCACCGAACTCGCGGAGTTCCCGTTCAACGCGCTGTTGCTCTCGCTCGGAAGTGCGGGCGCGGCATCGGGCGACGTTATCAACGCCGGCTTTCAGGTCGGCCGCCGGGTGTACCAGCAGGTGACGAGTCCGCTCTCCCGCGGGTACAACGTCGCGGGGAGCATCCTCGTCGGCCAAGCGTTGGGGCGCGGCGAGGAGTCCGTCGCGCGGTACGAGGGGTGGGCCACCGCCGCCCTCTCTCTGTGTTCCGTCGGCGTCATCGGCGTCGTCCTCGCGGCGTTCGCGGACTCGGTCGTCTCCGTCTTGGGTTTCGGCGGGTCGCCCGAAGCGCTCACGTACGCGGCGGAGTTCGCCGTCGTCTACGGCCTCTCCGCGCCGATGCTCGCGGTGTTCGTCGCGCTCTCCGGCGCGCTACAGGGCGCGGGCGCGACTCGCCTCCCCTTCCTCGCTCGCGTCACTGGCATGTTCGGCTTCTTCGTGGGCTTCTCCTACCTCGCCGTCGAGCAGTTGGGGCTCGGCCTGTTCGGCGTCTACGCCGGCGTCTTCCTCGCGTACCTCTGGATGGGGCTGTTCGCCGTCGCGGCGTTCGCCCGCGCCGACTGGGCCGGGACGGCCGAGGGCCTCCTGCGCGAACGCGGGAGCGTCGACGCCGACGGCTGAGGCCCGCGCCCCTCGCCGGTCTGGTCGGGTTCGCGTTGCCCGTCCTCCCCGGGAACACCGTCGGCGGCATCTTCCGGTGACGGTGGTCAACTACTTCCAGACGACGGAGGAACGCCTCGACATCCGCGGAAGGACGGCGCGGCGCGGAAACTGACGACGAGAGAGTGAATTCTCGGTAGCGGTGCCGGGCGGTCGTACGTTCCCGTGCGGCGAGAAGAGGAGTGAGGTCGAATCGAGCGGGGAAGGCGGACCTTACCGCTCGTCGATGTCGGGGAACGTCTGGTCCGTCGGGCCGACGTAGCGCGCGCGGGGGCGGATGAGCCGGTTGTCCTCGTACTGTTCGAGGACGTGCGCCGTCCACCCCGCGACGCGGGACATCGCGAAGATGGGCGTGTAGATATCGACCGGGATGCCCATCTGGTAGTACGTCGACGCGGAGTAGAAGTCCACGTTCGGCGCGAGGCCCTTCTCCTCCGTGATGTACTCCTCGATCGCGACCGAGTAGTCGTACCACTTCATGTCGCCCGCCGCCTCGCCGAGTTCCTCGGACTTCTCGCCGAGAATCTTCGCGCGCGGGTCCTTCACGTTGTAGACGCGGTGTCCGAATCCGGGGACGCGGCGGCCCTCCTCGAGGGCGTCCGTGACCCACTTCGTCGGGTTCTTGTCGCTCTCGTCTATCTCCTTGAGCATCTTCATCACGTTCGCGTTGGCCCCGCCGTGGAGCGACCCCGCGAGCGTGCCGATGGCGCTCGTGACGGCGCTGTGCATGTCCGAGAGCGTGGAGGCGGTGACCATCGCCGAGAACGTCGAGGCGTTCAGGCCGTGGTCGGCGTGGAGGACCAACGCCATGTCGAACGTCTCCGCGAGCACCTCGTCTGGTTCCTCGTCGTTGAGCATGTAGAGGAAGTTCGCCGCGTGGCCGAGGTCCTCGCGCGGTTCGACCGGTTCCTCACCGTTGCGGAGGCGATTGAACGCGGCCAGCGCCGTCGGAATCTTCGAGGTGATGCGGCGGGCCTTCCGGACGTTGGCCTCCTCGTCCGCCACGTCCTCGAAGGTGGCGTCGTCGTCGTGCGCCGACAGCGACGAGACGACGCTCCGAAGCGCCGCCATCGGAACCTCGTCGGCGTCGGCGAGCGTCCGAACCTGGTCTAAGACGTCCTCGTCGAGCGTCCGTTCGGCGGTCATCTGCTCTTCGAACGTCTCCAGCTCCGAACGCGACGGGAGTTCTCCGTGCCACAGGAGGTAGACGACCTCCTCGTACGACGCGTTGCGGGCCAGGTCTTCGATCGTATAGCCCCGGTAGACGAGCTTACCGGCATCACCGTCGATGTGACTGAGCTCCGACTCGGCGACGAGAACGCCTTCCAGCCCCCGCTTTAGGTCGTCTGACATACCCAAACGGTTCCCGTCCCTCTCAAAAAAGCGTTATCGTTCACCCCAAACTATTTCCTTTAGTGTCTTTTGGAGCATAGCCCAACGTTAACTCGTAGCACACAAAGGGGGAGACGCCGACGCCACAACGTCCGTCCACCGCGCGGGGTGCGAGTAACGCGTCGCTACCAAGCCTTATCACGGTCCGCCGCCCATCCCGACACATGGACCCAGCGGACGTGGAGTACGAACCGGTCAGCGTCAAGGAGGTGCTGTCGGAGATGAAGGACACGGCAGAGCTCCTCATCGACCTCTCGTACTCCGCCGTCCTCAACGGGAGCGACGACATCGCGCGGGAGGTTCTCGCACTCGAAGAGCGGATGGACATCCTCCAGCTGCAGGGGCGGATGAGCCTCCTGATGGCCGCGCGCAACCCGGAGGACGCCGAGCAGCTCGCGCCCGTCCTCGGCGTCATCGGCGCGGCCGAGAAGATATCCAACGCGGCGGGCGACATCGCCAAGGTGGTACTGGAGGACATCGGCCTCCCCGACGCGATACGGACGGCCCTGCCGGAGGCCGCGGAGATGCTGGTGCGGGCCACCGTCGCCGCCGACTCGCCGTACGACGGGCGCACCCTCGGCGACATCAACATGGAGACGGAGACGGGCGTCCGCGTCATCGCCATCCGCCGTCGCTCCGCGACCGGCAAGCGCCGGTGGATTACGAACCCCGACCGGGAGACGCAGCTGCGGGAGAACGACGTGCTCCTCCTCCGTGGCGCGCAGGAGGGCGTCGCGGCCGTCTACGAGACGGTGTCCGGCGTCCCGTACGAACCGCCAGCGGCCGCCGACCCGCCCATCGAGGACCTCGAACGCGCCGTGGACTCCATCATCCTGATGAAGGACATGAGCGAACTCGCCGTTGACCTCGCCTACGGCGCGATTCTGTTCGACAGCGAGGGCGTCGCGGAGGAGGTAGACGAGCTAGAGGCGGAGGTGGACGCCCTGAAGTCCCGCTTCGAGGCGTGGGTGCTCCGGGCGGCGAGCCGCGTCGAGGACCCGGTTCAACTCCGCGGACTCGTCCACCTGGCGTCCGCGACGGAGGTCATCTCCGACGCCGCGCTCGAAATCAGCGAGGGCGTCCTCCGGGGACTCAACGCCCACCCCGTCGTCGCCGTCGCCGTCGAGGAGTCCGACGAGGTCATCGTCCGTCTCACCGTCGCGGAGGGGAGCACCCTCGCGAACGCGACGCTCGGCGACAAGCGGGTGAAGACGGAGACGGGGATGCGCGTCATCGCCGTTCGCCGGGGCCGCCCCGCGGGGGGCGACGCGCCGAGCGACGCCGACGAGTGGGTGATCCAACCCGGCCCGGAGACCGAACTGCGCCCCGGCGACGTTGTCATCGCGAAGGGCACCCGCGCGGGCGCGGAACGACTCGGCGAGGCCACCGGCGACCCCCAACTGTACGACGGGTGATCGACGGCGCTCCTCGCGCCGCGGCCGACGGAAACTTAAACAACCGGACATAGAAACGCCCAACTTATTGTGGCTCCTCCGCTTGCTCAGTACCAATGGACAGGGCGGACTCTCTCGCTACTCGCGGTCGAAGACGGGGACGGGCGTACCGCGCACGAACACGCGGACGCGACGCGGGGTGTTGAGACGGGTGACCGAATCTGGCAGCACGCCTTCGGGTACGAGCGGAGCGGACGATGTCGGCGTGCGAATCGTCCGCGAAGTCGCCGCCGAACTCGGCCGGAGTCCGATGGAGCTCGAACCGCTCGCCGGACTCGTCGATATCGACGCGCTCTCGTCGCTGACGGCGACGCAGTCCGTGAACGTCTCCTTCGAGTACGAGGGCCTCCAGGTCACCGTCCGCCGGGACGGTTCGGTCGCCGTCGAACGACTCGACGACGACCGGGCGACGCGGTAACTCACGCGTCTTTCGCGAGGCGGTAGACGGAGACGACGGTCAGGAGCGTCGTCACCAGAAGCGCCGTCGAGGTGGCGAGGACGAACGCGAGGATGCCGAACCAGCCCTCCGGCCCGAGAATCGGGTACGCTCTCGTCCCCGCGAACGGGCCGAACAGTTCCAACACGCGGAACAGGTACGCCCCGGCCGCCAGCGTAACCCCGGCGGCAACGCCGACTGCGGCGTTCCGCGGCACGTCTAACGCCTCGACGAGTCCGCCCGACGGCGGACGTTCCGGTACCTCGTCACTCACGTGTGGGGGTTCTCCTCGGGACGCCAAATCTCCATCGCCATCGCCGCCGCCTTCGGCTCACGCGTACGCCGGGAACTCCCGGCCGAAGGCGAGGAAGTAGCCCGTCCCGAGGAGGCCGACGACCGTCGCCGCGCCGAACGCCAGTTCCGGCGACGCCGCGTACAACCACCCGCCGACGGCCGCGGAGGGGATGACGACGACGTTGCGGACGAGGTAGTACGACCCCACGACGCGTCCGCCGGCGTTCTCCGCCGCCGGCCCGACGATGAGCGCTTTGTGCGCCGGGAGGCCGGCGAACCGGAGGCCGGAGAACGCGAAGAGGAGAGCGACGACGGCGGCGTTCGCCGGCGCGTTGACGAGCAGTACCGGGAACACCGCGTAGACGGCGAACCCGAGCGCGACGACCGGTTTGAGGCCGACGCGCCGCGCGAGTTTGGCGACGGGAACCATCGTGAGGAGGGCGACGGCCATCTCGACGGCCAACAGGACGCCGAAGTACGCGTCCGGCGAGAGCGACCCGACGGCGGGGAGCGTGACGCCGACTTCGAGGAACTCGGTGACGACGATGACGAAGAAGACGTACACCATCCCGTTGGCGAAGCGGACGAGGGTGTCGCCGACCAGCAGGGGCCGGAGTTCCGGCGGCATCGAGCGCAGGTCGTCGAGCACCGAGCCGACGCCCTCGAAGGACTTGCCGAACGAGTCCTTGGAGGCGTCGTAGAGGACGTACTGCGCCGCCGTGGCGAGGAGTCCGAACAGGGCGGCGACTGCCAAGACGACGCGGAAGCCGAACTCGAAGGGGTAGAGCGTCAGCACGCCCGCGGCGAGCAACGGACCGAGCAGAAAGGCCGTCCGGCGGAACGTCTCGGTGCTCGCAAAGCCTGTCGCCAGACGGTCCGGGGGGACGCTCTGTTTCACTATCGCGAACGTCGCGCCGAGACCGAACGACTTCCACGCCTGCGCGAGGAGGAGGCCGACGAAGATGCCGACGGGGAGGACGACCGGTTTCGCCGCGTACCGCCCCACCTCGAAGGCGGGTACCGTGAGGGTCCCGAAGGCGTCGGCGAACAACCAGACGACGAACCCGAGCGTCGAGGCGACGCCGAACGCCGTCAGCGCCGTCCGCGACCCGATGCGGTCCGAGAGCGCGCCGCCGGGGTACGGGTAGACGGCGCTGACGAGGTTGCCGAAACTCCCGTACAGTCCGATGGCGAGGCTGCCAGCCCCGAGGACGCTCACGTATCGCGGCATGTAGCGGCCGGTCATCTGGAAGCCGAGGCTGAACGCGAACATCGCCGCCGAGAGGACCAGCACGTCGCCGTCGAGGGCGAAGAATCGTCGGAACGACGAGAGCGCGTCCGGTTCGGCCGTCTCCTCGCGCGCCATGTGCGTCTCGTCCCGCCCGTTCGTAAAATCAGTCCCGGTCGGACCGACCTCGCCCTTACGGCGGGTGACCCACGCGCGGCGGCGTACGTCGCCGTCTGCGGTGTCACAGACCGAATCCCTAAAGGGTGGGGGTGCCGAGAGACGAGTAATGACCACGCTCGGAAGTGCGAGCGCGGCCCCGGGAGAGATTGCGACGGGTCGCCTCGAAGTGGGAGAGGCGCGAGACGGAAGCCCGGTCGCGCTCCCGGTCGCCGTGATAAACGGCGCGCGAGACGGCAAGACGCTCTACCTGCAGGCGGCGTCCGACGGCGACGAACTGAACGGAGTCGGCGTGATTCAACGCGTCGTCCCCCAGCTGGACCCGAACGACGTGGCCGGCGAGATACTCGTCGTCGGCATCGTCAACTACCACGCGTTCCAGGTCGCCGAGCACAGAAACCCCATCGACGACACGAAGATGAACCGCGCGTACCCCGGCGACGAGAACGGAACGTCCTCCGAGCGTATCGCCGCGGCGACGTTCGACGTCGCCTCCCGCGCGGACTTCATCGTGGACCTCCATCAGGGTTCGACGAGTCGGATGATAGACGAGGTTCGCGTCCGGTGCGGCCGCCACCACCGCCTCCACGGCGAGTGCCTCCGACTAGCGAAGACGTTCGGGTGCGGCTACATCCTCGACCAGAAGGGACCGGACGGGCAACTCGCCCGCGCCGGCCCGGACGACGGCATCCCGACCATCGACCCCGAACTCGGCGGGGCCGTCGGGTGGGACGAGGGGAGCATTCGAAAGGGCGTAGACGGCGTCTACAACGTCCTCCGGGGCTACAGCTTCCTCGACGGATCGATCGAAACCCGGTCGCAGACCCGCGCGAAGGGGTTCGACCAGTACGGGTCGCCCTCGGGCGGTCTGGTCCGGTTCAAGAAGGACCTCGGCGACTCCGTCTCCGTCGGCGACGTGCTGTTCGAGGTGACGGACGTCTTCGGCGGCCTGAAGGCGCGCGTCACCGCCGACGGCCCCGGCATCTTCTGGCGGTGCCGCCGCCTCCCGCAGGTCGCCACCGGCGAGTACGTCTGCTCCGTCGGCACGGACATCGACACCGTCTGACGATGGCTCCCAAACTCGCGCTTCGCTGTTCCGCCTGCGGCAACGAACCCGCCGAGTGGGCGTGGCGGTGCGACTGCGGCGCACCGCTGGATTTCGCTTCCGATCCCCTCCCGGACGGCCCCGCACCCGACCCGGCGGCGTTCGACGCCCGCCGGGGACTGTGGTCGTTCGACGACTTTCTCCCGGTCGGTCCGAACGTCACCCTCGGCGAGGGACTGACGCCCCTCGTGGACGCGCCCGAGTGGGACGCGTCGTTCAAACTGGAGTACGTCTTCCCCACCGGGTCGTTCAAGGACCGCGGGGCGACGGTGACGCTCTCCGTCGCCGACGAACTCGGCGTCGAGAGGGTCGTCGAGGACTCCTCGGGCAACGCGGGCGCGGCCATCGCCACCTACGCCGCCCGCGCCGGCATCGACGCCGACGTGTACGTGCCCGCGGCGGTCAAAGAGACGAAACTCCGCGCCGTCGAACGCGCGGGGGCGACGCCCGTCCGCGTCGAGGGGTCCCGCGAGGACGTGACCGACGTCTGCCTCGACGCCGTGCGCGCCGGAGACGGCTGGTACGCATCCCACGCGTGGAACCCCGCCTTCTTCGCCGGGACGGCGACGTTCGCCTACGAAGTCGCCCTCCAGCGAGGCTGGTCGGCCCCGGACGCCGTCGTCTCGCCGCTCGGCCACGGGACGCTGTTTCTCGGCGCGTACCGCGGCTTCCGCGCCCTCCGCGACGCGGGGTGGATAGACGAGATGCCGCGCTTGCTGGGCGCGCAAGCGGCCGGATACGCCCCCGTCGCCGAGGCGGTGCGCGGCGGAGACGAGGCGGCGGGCGAGAACGACGCGGCCGACGGCATACAGATACGCGAACCCGTTCGTAAACGGCAGATTCTCGACGCGATCGAGGAGACGGGCGGCGACGCGATCGCCCTCTCGGCGGACGCCGTCGAACGCGAACTCGACGCCCTCAACGCCCGCGGGTTCTACGTGGAGTCCACCGCCGCCGCCGCGCCCGCGGCCCTGCGTGAGTACCGCGAGCGAGGTATTCTGTCGGCGGACGACGACGTGGTGGTGCCGCTGACCGGAAGCGGGATGAAGGCGTAGCCGCGGGTTCGCGCTCCGTTCTCACGGCGACGTGCGCCGCGTGTCACCACCCGACGTGACTTTAGGGTCGCGGTAGTATCTCGGGTATGCCGTTCGAGGAGGTGGTGGGACGACGGGACGTCCTCCGACTGTGCGGCGGTGCCGGCCTCCTTCCGATAGCGGGCTGTAGCGGAACCGCGACCGACCCGTCGTTCGCCGTCCCGTCCGCCGCGTTGACCGACGAGCCGATCACCGTCGAACTCGACGGACTTGACCCGCGAACGCCAGTGACCGTACGCGCTAGCGCCGCGTCGCGGGACGGCACTCGGTGGGTCGCCCGCGCCCATTTCGAAACCGACGGCGACGGGAGCCTATCCGTTCCGGAGCAAGCACCCGAGCGCGGAACGTACGCGACGGCAGACCCGATGGGGCTGTTCTGGTCGATGCGGCCGGCCGACGCGACGCCGGGTAACCGGCTTCCGCCGGAGGTGCTCTTCGTTCCGGACGAGACGGCCTACGACGTTACCCTCTCGGCGGAGGCGAACGGACGGACGGTGGCCGAATCGACGACGACGCGCCGGCTGTACGACCCCAGAATCGAGCACCGAACCGTCGGCCACGACGCCGTCGTCGGCGAGTTCTTCGCGCCGCCCGGCGACGCCCCCGCGCCGGCCGTCGTCCACCTCCACGGGGCCGGGGGTCGCCCCCACGTGCCGACGGGCAGGCTACTAGCGTCCCGCGGAATCGCGACGCTGACGCTCCGATACTTCGGCGACCCGGAGCCGATTCCCGACACGCTGGCCGAGGTGCCGGTCGAGTACGTCGAGACGGCGATAGAGTGGCTCCGCGGCCGAGAGCGCGTCCGCGGACCGAACGTCGGTCTCTTCGGGTTCTCCCGAGGCGGCGCGTTGGCCTTGCTCGCGGCGACGCGGAGCGACGCTATCGGGGCAGTCGTCGGCTGGGTACCGAGCGGAGTCGTCTGGGAGGGTCTCGGCTACGGGCGAGTTCCGGCGGGCACCTCCGCGTGGTCCGTCGACGGCGAGCCGGTTCCGTTCTTGGAACTGGCGGACGCGGACGTGGGGCCGCCGCCGACTCCGTCGCTCCCCTTCTTCGAGCCGACGCTGTCGGCCGCCGGCGAGGACGAACTCGCGGCGGCGACGATTCCGGTCGAAGAGGCGGAGACGCCGATTCTCCTCGTGTCGGCGACGGACGACAGGCGGTGGCCGTCGACGGCGCTCTCGGAGCGAGCCATCGACCGACTCGAAGCGAACGAGTATCGCCACGAGTACCGCCACGAGAGCCACGCCGGCGCGGGTCACTACCTTCGTTTCCCCTACCTGCCGACCGCGGGCACCGAGAGAGACGTCCGCCACGTCTACGGAGGAGGAGCCGAGGCGAACGCCCGCGCGGCCGCCGACGCGTGGGCCGAGACGGTGGCGTTTCTCGCCGACGCTCTCGGCGGAGCGGTCGAATAGGACGCGGCTCTTCGGGTCGACCTTCCGATACGTCCGACTACCGCCGCCGACGTCCGCTCAGCCTCTCGTCCCAGTCGATCCACTCCTGTTCCCACCCGCTCGGCGCGAAGTACCCCGAGTCGGGACGGGCGCGTTCGGCGTCCTCGCGTTCGGTGCGGTTGCGCGTGGGACCGCTTCGCTGTTCGCCCTCGACCAAGAGGGGTCGGAAGGCGACGGGGCCGTGTTTCTCCTCGACTTCGCCCTCGTGGGTGACGGAGACGAGCGTCTGCTCCGGGCCGCCCATCGGCATGACGAGGCGGCCGCCGTCGGCCAACTGCGCGACGAGTTTCCGCGGGGGGTTGATGGCCGCGGCTTCGACGAGGATGTGGTCGAACGGGGCGTACTCGGGGAGGCCGTCCGCGCCGTCGCGGCAGTCCACGAGGACGCCGCCGTAGCCCGCCGATTCGAGGTTCGAGCGGGCGGCGTAGACGAGTTGGCGGTCGATATCGACGGCGTGGACGCTCGTCTCGCCGACGAGTTCGGCCAGGACGGCGGCGGTGTAGCCGACGCCCGCGCCGACCACTAGCACGTCGTCGTCTTCGGAGGCGTTCAGGGCGGAGAGCATTCGCGCGGCGAGGGCGGGGGCGAGCACCGTCGTCCCCTCGTAGTCGGAAGCCCGGTTGTCGTACGGCGTCTCCTCGACGAACGGGTGTCGAGGGACAGTTCGCATCGCGAGGCTCACGGACTCGTCGACGTCCATCGAGTGCTCGATGCCGTCGACCATGTCCTCGCGCAATGCGGCGGTATCCATACTCGCCCTCAGTCGTGCGCCCTAATCAACCGCACGCTCCGGCCGGTGGGCGACGACCGCCGTCCGGCGGTCTCCCGGCACGGATTTACAAGCAACGTCGGAGAATCCGGCGTCGGTCAACCACTCGCGGTAGGTCGCCTCCGGGTAGGCGTCGCCCCGCCCGACGCCGAGGGCGCGCACCCGCGCGCCGACCGATTCGGGCGACCCGTCGCGGAGGACGTCCACGAGGACGAGCGTCCCGCCCGGTTCGAGGGCGTCGAACGCCGCGGCGAAGAGCGCGCGGTTCTCTTTCGGGTCGAGCCTACCCGTCGCGTCGGCGGCGAACGCGAGTTCGACCGACTCGGCGTCGAGGCCCAACTCCGTCGGCACGTCCGCGGTGACGGTCCCGACGCCGCGGTGGCGGACCATCGGTTCGACCGCCGCGACGCAATCGGCGTCGTCCACCAGCGTCGTCTCGAAGCCGCGGGCGGCGAACTCCGTCGCGTACGCCCCCGACGCGCCGAGGAGGTCCGCCACTCGCTCCGCGTCGGGTCGTTCGCGCACCGCCGCGGTGACGCGGGCGCGGACCGCGGCGTCGTCCGCGGCGGCGTGCGCCCCGAGGCGGTTTCGCGTCCAGTCGGCGGGTAACTCGGGCGTCTCGCCCGTCGTCATCGTCTCCGGCAGGTCGGTCCAGAGGTCCAGCAGATCCAACGCGTGCGGCAGGCGACCGATGGAGCGCACGTCTCGCTTCGCCAGAAAACCGAGCGCGCGGTTCGTAATCTCGTACTCGCCGCCCACCTCGCGGACGAAGCCGAGGTCCGCGAGCGATTCGACGACGACGGCGGCCGCCTCCTCCGTCACGCCCGCCGCCTCGGCCGCCTCCGCGGGCGTCCCGGCGGTGTCGAGGACGGCGTCGAGGACGCCGCTCCGGCGGGCGGCCCAAAGCAGGACGAGTTCCTCCACGTCGTGCGACGAACTGTCTCGGGTCGGCATGTCCGCCCCGACGCCCCCGACGGGCAAAGTCGGCCCGGTTCCGTCGTCCCTCCGCTATCCGCCGCTCATCGTGACGAACCTGACGCCGCCGTGTTCGGACCGCTCGACCGTCCCGTCGGGGTTCTTCTCGACGGTGACGAGTCGCTGCCGACCCCGCCCGACGGGCGCGACGACGACGCCGCCGGGTTCGACCTGTTCGCGGACGGCCGCCGGAATCTCGGGCGGCGCGCAGGTCAGGTACGCGCCGTCGTACGGGGCGCGTTCGGGCCACCCCTCATGCCCGTCGCCGGTGCGGACCGAGACGTTGTCGTAGCCGAGCGATTCGAGCGTCTCGCGGGCGCGGTCGGCCAGTTCGGGTTCGTACTCGACGCTGTAGACGTGACCCTCGGGGACGAGTTCGGCGGTCACCGCGGCGTGGTAGCCGCACCCCGTCCCGATTTCGAGGACGCGGTCCGCCGGGTCCGGGTCGAGGAGGTCCGCCATCACGCCGACCATGTGGGGCGCGCTGATGGTCTGTCCCCGTCCGATGGAGAGCGGTCTGTCCGCGTACGCGGAGCGTCGGGACCCCTCGGGGACGAACTCGTGGCGCGGCACCGCGCGCAGGGCGTCGAGCGTTCGCTCGTTCTCGACGTGGCCCCGCCGTTCGAGTCGTTCGACGAGTTGCCGTCGCTCGTCGGTTCTGTCGTCGGCCATACGTCGTAATTCGCGGCGAGAACAGTCGAAGGTTGCGGGCAACGGCGGACGCAACCCGGCAGTTCTACTTACGGAGTCTCTCCAGCAAACGGACGTTCTTCGTTCCCGCTTCCGGCTGACGAAACGACCGGTGGGTCAGGCCGCGTATTTATCGATGCTCGGGTCTACTATCCGGCGACCCGTTCACGAACGCGACGGTCGATTCTCCAGGCTACCCCTGCACTCAGTATAGTCATAGCTGCCCCGAACGTTGCGAGCGGAGCGTATCCGCTCAGTGCAAGTGGAACTCCGATACCGAGGAGACCAAACTGAATCGCCGTTCGCTTCTTCCCATCACGATACGCGGATTGGCTCGTCCAAAGGGAGAAAACGCCGGCGAATATGCCGACTAGGAAACTGGTCTGGAGGTTCAAGCCGCCGATCGTAGTTATCGGAATCTGAGAGATAATAACAGCCCAGATCGGCTTCCGATGAGGATGACTGCTAAACGGCGGACTGACATCCATCTCCTACATCTAATCCGATTGGGAACGTGAAGTGGGTCTTTTGTGTCGAGTATCCGCGAGCGAAGCGAGCGGTTCACCGGCGACGAGCGGCCGAAGGCCGCGATGTCGGCGGCTTTTTCCCTCCAGGTTTTTCGAGGAGGGTTCCCGCAGCGAACGCAGTGAGCGAGGAAACCCGACGACGAAAAAGGTGGGTTACCAGGCCGACCACGCGGTGGACGTCTCGTCGCGGCCGTACAGCCGGTTCAGGTCCTTCGCGTACACCATGTCGCCGTCGTGGTCGAGTTTCCCGTGGCGGTACTCGGGGGCGTCCTCGCGGACGTGGAGGGCCTTGACGGTGAACTTCTCGTCGCCGAACTCCTCCGTCTCGCCGACGACGAACTCGTAGTCGCCGGGGACGTGGACCTTGAAACTCCGCGTCTTGTCGTGTTTACCGTCCTTCGGGTTGACGGTGACGTTGACGGAGACGTTGTCGACGGCGCGGGTCCAGATGGTCGTCACGTCCTCGACCTCCGCGGACTCGGTTCGCTGTTCGGGGCCGACTTCGATGCCGGTGATGCGGACGAGCATGATGGCCTCCTCCGTATCGACGATGAACTCCTCGCCGACGGCTATCGTCTCCTCGGCGGGGGCGTCGACGGTGGTCTTGAACGACTCACGGTCCTGCGAGACGATGACGTCTCGCTGGACTTCTCGCTCCTCCTCGATTCGAACCTTGTGGACGTGGCTGCACTCCGTACAGCGAACGGTGGCGTGTCCGCCCGGTTTCAACACCTCGTGGACGGTCGGTTCCTCGGGCGAACAGGAGGGACACGCGACGGCGACGCGGTCCTGTGGCGTACTCATACCCGTGCGTAACCGACCGCGCCGTAAAAAGTCGCCCTTCCGCCCTCGGGCGCGTGATACCGCCCCGTGGGAGTCGGTCACTCGACCGATACGCTAGGGTTCTCATACGATGCGGACGCACTCCGTGACGACGCCCTCCCGCCGCGCGTTCCTCACCGTCACCGGACGGAGTCCGGTGGGCCGACGAGCGTTGCTCGTCGCCGCCTTCGGTAGCGCCGGCGTCGCGGCGACGGCCGCGAGGTGAGTGCGGCGGGGCGGTGTCTCATCGGCTGAGAGCGGCGTCGGTGCGGACTCCTATCACCGGTGAATATTTATCAAAACACGAACAACAATGGGTATGCAACGAGAGTCGAACCCCATCCGGAACGCGTTCGCTGGTCGGACCGTCGCCCTCCTCTTCGCGTTCGTCCTCGGGTTCTGGCTCCTCTTGGAGTCGAATCTCCTTCTCGAGGCCCTCTACGCGCCGCTCTATCCGTTCTGGCTCCCGTCGTACCTCGCCGTCGCGTTCGCGTCGGGCCTGCGGAACGTCTTCCTCCCGCGTCTCGGAAGCGGACTCCTCTTCGACGCGACGGTAGTCGCGTTCCTCTACCTCGAAGCGGTCCTCCTCGCGGGCGCGGTTCGCCTCCTCCGTCGGACGTATCGGACGTACCGGAGAGGGCGGGCGAACGGAAGCGCGCGGTGACGGACAGCGGGTTTCGGCCGTTACGAACCGGATAACCCCGTCTATCGAGGAAGTTCCACTTCCTCCCCGTCCGCGTACACGGTGGGGTCTCGAATGATACCGTCCAGATGGAGGGGCGCGTCCGTGTCGCCGCCGATGCCCGCGTCGTCGCCGATGGCGATGTGGACCGTACCGGCCGCCTTCTCGTCCAACAAGACGGACCCCACGAGGTCAGCCACGCCGACGTTCGTCCCGATGCCGAGTTCCGCGAGGTTGTACGCGTCGCGGCCGACGTCCTCCGCGCCCGCCTCGACCTGTTCGCGCACGTCGTCGTCCGAGATGTCGGTCACGTAGCCCTCTTCCACCTCGAATCGGAGTTCCTCGCCGTCGTCTAAGAGTCCGTGCGGCATCATCGTCCCGTCGACGACGTACGTGCCGTTGGCGTTCCCGGGGCTGACGAACACCTCGCCCGCGGGGAGGTTCGAAAAGCCGCCCGCGTCGTGGACCATGCCGGTGTCCGAGAGCCAATCCCTGTCGCCGGGTTCGAAGGTGATGTCGGTGCCGCGGTCCGTCGTGACGCGCACCTCCTCGGCGTCGTTCACCTGCTCTAACACCGACAGCGAGTGCGACGCGATGGCCTCGTAGTCGGCGTCTAACCCGGTGACGAACACGTCCTCGGTGATGCCCGGAAGCGTCGCGCCGCGCGCGCCCACCTCGCAGGCGTCGCCGCGGGCGCGGGTGTGACTGAGGCTCTTCGTCGTCGGCGCGAGGAACACGTCCGCCTCGGCCATCGCGGCGGCGACGGGCGCGGGCGGTTCCTCGCCGTGTTGGTTCCCCGGCGGGTACCGGAGCAACGTCACGTCCCCCGTCACCGACCGCGCCGCCCCGTAGAGTGCCTCCCCGATTGGCAGTCGCTTGTCGTCGGTGACGACGACGCACGACTCCGCTTCGTCGAGTGCCACGCACTGGTGCACCGCCGTCTCCGCGGCGGCCGCTATGTCACTGTCGCTCATACACCCACGTGCGCCGCCCGCGGGGTTAGGCGTTCCCATCGCCGTCCGGTCGGCCGGTTCCGCCGACTCGTCGCGCGGGGGCGGAAGTTACTCGCCCGCGTGGAAATTCGCCTCGTTACTCGGGACGGAGTTAATTTCTTAACTGTGAACGCCGAAATAACTATGGCGCTCCCCCTTCGACTCACCCGTAATGATACGAGTCGGTGTCAACGGCTACGGCACGATAGGTAAGCGCGTCGCCGATGCGGTCGATTCCCAACCCGATATGGAACTGGTCGGCGTCGCGAAGACCCAGCCGAACTTCGAGGCCCACACCGCCGTCGAACGTGGATACGACATGTACGCCGCCATCCCCGACCGAGCCCCCCTGTTCGCGGAGGCGGGCGTCGAAATCGCGGGCGTCGTGGACGAACTCGTCGCGGACGCGGACATCATCGTCGACTGCACCCCCTCCGGCATCGGCGCGGAGAACAAGTCCCTCTACGAGTCCCACGACACGCCCGCCATCTTCCAAGGCGGCGAGGACGCCGACGTCGCCGAGGTGAGTTTCAACGCACGCGCGAACTTCGACGAGTGCGTCGGTGCCGACTACGCCCGCGTCGTCTCCTGCAACACGACGGGACTCTCGCGGGTCATCGCACCGCTGGAGGAGGCGTACGGCGTCGAGAAGGTGCGCGCGACGCTCGTCCGCCGCGGCGGCGACCCCGCGCAGAACTCGCGCGGTCCGATAAACGACATCCTGCCGAACCCCATCGAGATTCCGAGCCACCACGGCCCCGACGTGCAGACCATCTTCCCGAACCTCGACATCGACACGCTGGGGCTGAAGGTGCCGGCGACGCTGATGCACGTCCACAGCCTCAACGTCACGCTCGAATCCGACGTGACCGCCGCGCACGTCCGGCAACTCCTCGAAGACGAGGGCCGCGTCTACGTCATCCCCGAGGGCCTCGGCATCGACGGCGCGGGGAAACTCAAGGACTTCGCGCTCGACGCCGGCCGCCCGCGCGGCGACCTGTGGGAGAACTGCGTCTGGGGCGAGTCCATCGCCGTCGAGGGCCGCGACATGTACCTGTTCCAAGCCATCCACCAGGAGTCGGACGTCATCCCCGAGAACGTCGACGCCGTCCGCGCGATGATGGACGCGGCGGACAAAGCCGAGAGCATGGCGAGAACCGACGAACACGTCGGCATCGGCATCGAGGGTGACCCGGCGGGGTTTAGCCGCGAGGACGACCACGTCGAAGCCGAACTCGCGGACGACTGACGCGATTCGGTACCGACGCGGAACCGACCTCTTCTTCGACCGGTCGCGGCGTTCGCGCAGGCTTTATCTCCGACGTTCACGTGGTCCGACGAGACGGCCGACGACGTGCCGCAACGGTTGGACCGACTACTCGATGAGTTGGAGGAACTCGAAGACGCCGTCGAGACGCCGGAGGCCAGACGGCAGGTGCGCGAGGTGATGCGCGCCGCGGTGCACGTCTCGCGTCAGCGTAGCGCCTTCGGAAACGTCGTCAAGGGGTTCGGTCGGGAGGACCTCGCGGAGGCCCTCCTCGGAAGCGTCCTCTTCGGCGTCCCGATGTTCGTCGAGGGCGGCACCCAAGAGGTCGGCGAGTACCTCGCCGGCCATCCCCTCTCGTTCGTCGGGACGCTCTGTTTCGCCGTCGGGATGGTCATCGGCATCCTCTACGTCGCCGACATCCAGGACGTCCGCGTCAGCAACCCCATCCTCGGGGTCGTCCCCCGGCGTCTCGTCGGCGTCGTCGGCGTCTCCGTCTCAGTCTCATCGTCCTGATGACCGGGTGGGGCCGCGTCGATTGGGCGACGCCGGCGTTGGCGCTAGCGGACGTCGTCGTCGCGTTCGTCCCGATGAGCATCGGCGCGGCACTCGGCGACATCCTCCCCGGAACCTGACTCACACCTCGTGGAACGTCAGTTCGTCCGCGTCGGTGTCCAGCGTCGCGACGTAGTAGGCGTCGTCGGCCCCCGGAATCGGCAGGCCGCCGGGGTTGACGTGGACGGTGCCGCCCCACTCCTCTCGGTGTCGTTCGTGGGTGTGGCCCCGGAGCACGTAGTCGTACGCGCCGCTTTCGAGCAACCCCTCGACCAACGTCTCGTTCGTCCCGTGGTAGACGGCCACCTCCGTCCCCTCGAAGGAGAGGGCCGCCGCCTCGCCGTGGTACGTGCCGAACGACGAGACGGCGTTCTGGAGGTTCCACTCGCCGTCGTTGTTGCCGCGGACCGCGTGGAAGTCGAAGTCGGCGTTGAAGACGCTCGCCGTGAACGGCGCGACGATGTCGCCGCAGTGGACGACGGCTTCGACGCCCTCGTCTTCGAACAGTTCGACCGCGCCCTCCGCGAGGTCGAGATCGTCGTGCGTGTCCGAACAGATTCCGAGTTTCATGTCTCTGGGTTCGACCGACGGCGAAAAGAAAGTTGGTAGGATGACTCCGAATCAGTCCCGCGAGAGCACTTCGACGCCGACGAGGGGTTCGCCCGTCAGCGCGCGGATGTACGCGCCGCCCGCGATGGAGACGTGGCCGAAGTCGTCCTCGCTGAGGCCGTACATCTCGATGGCGCGAGAGGTGTCGCCGCCGCCGACGACGGAGAAGCAGTCCGTCTCGGCGATGGCCTCGAGGACGCCGACGGTGCCGTCGGAGAAGCGTTCGTCCTCGAAGAGGCCGAGCGCACCCTTCACGAAGACGGCCTCCGAGTCGCGGACGACCGAGTCGTACTCCGAGACGGTCTCCGACCCGATGTCGAGGTAGCCGCGGTCCTTCTCGTCGATGTCATCGACCGCCACCTCGGCGCGTTCGTCGTTCTCGTCCTCGTAGGCGAGGTCCGAAGCGAGCGTTATCTGGTCGCCGCGTTCCTCCAGAAGCGACTCGATGGTCCCGTGGTTCGCCTCCCACTGGTCGTCGAAGAGGTCCATCCCGCCGACGTCGTAGCCCACGTCGTGGCCCGCGGCGCGGAGGAACAGTTCGCCCGCGATGCCGCCCAGCAAGAACCGGTCCACCTTCCCGCCGAGGTTGTTCATCACGTCGATGACGTCCGTCGCCTTCGTTCCGCCGACGACCATCGTCACCTGCCCGTCGAACTCGCGGGAGGCGATGGCGGTGTTCGCCTCGTACTCCGTCTCCATGACGCGCCCCGCGTAGGCGGGCAGTTCGAGGGGGAAGCCGACCAGGGAGGCGTGCGACCGGTGGGCCGCGGAGTAGGCGTCGTTGACGTACGCGTCGAAAAGCGGCGCGAGCGTCCCGACGAACTCCGTATCCGCCTTCTCCTCGGGCGACTCCTCGGGGAGTTCGTCGTCGGTCATCCGCGTGTTCTCCAACAGGAGGGCCTCGCCGTCGGAGAGCGATTCGATGGCCTCGACGGCGGACTCGCCGTACGTCGAGTCGACGAAGCCGACGTCGCGGCCGACGTGCTCCGAGAGGATTTCCGCGTGCTGCTGAAGGGAGACGAAGTCGTCATCGCCCGGGCGGCCCTGGTGCGCCATGAGGACGACGCGGTGGCCCGCCTCCATCAGCTCCCGAACCGTCGTCGCGTGACGGTCGAAGCGGCGGTTGTCCTGCACCTCGCCGTCTTCGACCGGCGAGTTCAGGTCGAGGCGGACGAGGACGCGCTGTCCGGGTTCGAGGTCGTCGAGCGTCTTGAACGTGGACATATGTCTGGTAGGTATGATATCGAAGAGCGGTTACTTCATACTCCCGTCTGCACGCTGCGCGTCGCCCGGTCGCACGCCGTCGTGCGACCGACGAGCGAACGGAGGCGCAGACGAGAGTACGCCGCGTTCCGGTGCGGGCGGCGACTCAGCCGTGGATGACGTAGTCGGCGACGTCGAGCAGGCGGTTCGAGAAGCCGTACTCGTTGTCGTACCACGTCAGCACCTTGTACATGCCGCCGTCGTTGACCGAGTCCGTCGAGTTGAGGTCGACCGTCGAGGAGAACGGCAGACCGACGATGTCCGAGGAGACGACTTCGTCGTCCGTGTACGCGAGGACGCCCTCGAGGGGGCCGTCGTCCGCGGCGTCGCGGAAGGCCTGGTTGACCTCCTCGACGGACGGCGACTCCTCCAGAGAGACGGTGAAGTCCGTGATAGAGCCGTTCGGGACGGGAACGCGCATCGCCATGCCGTCGAGTTTCCCGTCGAGTTGGGGCAGAATCTCGGTGGTGGCCTGCGCGGCGCCCGTCGAGGTGGGGACGATGTTCTCGGCGGCGGCGCGCCCGCGACGCTGCTTCGCCTTCGGGCCGTCGATGAGGTTCTGGCTCCCGGTGTAGGCGTGGACCGTCGTCAGGAGGCCGTTCTCGATGCCGAACTCGTCGTCGAGAACCTTCGCGACGGGCGAGATGGAGTTCGTCGTACAGGAGGCGTTCGAGACGACGTCCTCGCCGTCGTACTCGTCGTGGTTGACGCCGTAGACTATCTGCTTGACCGGTTCCTCGCCCTTCGGCGGCGCGGAGATGATGACCTTCTCGGCGCCCGCTTCGAGGTGCGCGGAGGCGTCCTCCTTCGTCCGGAAGATGCCCGTACACTCGAGGGCGACGTCCACGTCGAGTTCGTCCCACGGGAGTTCGGCGGGACTCTGGACGTTGTACACGTTCACGGAGGAGTCGCCGACGGTGAGTTTCTCGCCGTCGAGGGACACCTCGTCGAGGGTGCCCTGCACGGTGTCGTACTTCGCGAGGTACTCCATGTCCTCGAAGTCCATCACGTCGTTGATGCCGACGAGCTCGACGTTCGGATGGTCTATCACCGCGCGGAAGACGTTGCGACCGATGCGGCCGAAGCCGTTCAGTCCGACCCGTACGACTTCGGAGTCGTCCACGTCGGTACCCGCGTCGAGATACGACTTTTCACTCATGTTCGAGTAGTGGTGGCGCGGATACTTGAATCCCTGTGTAACGATTTCGCCCTCGAACGTCCGAATTATCGGTTCTCGTGGACGTTCTCCGAAAATCTCTCCTAAAGATGATGGAGAATGTGGAGATTCGCCACCCCGGACGGTGAGCGAGTTCCGAGGAGATTCGATCAGTTTCACTCACGAACGAACACGGCTGTCGGCGAGGGAGACGGCGGGAGCGACCGACAACGGACGGACCGAGGCGGGGTTCGCGCCCCGTCCCGGCCGGACGTGTTAGCGGTTCTACTACTTCGTTTCGGGAGTTACCGCCGGTCCGACGGGTCGAGGGGGAGAAGGCTTTTGAGCCGAAACGTCCAATGGAGGTACGTATGAGAGATGAACGCGACGATCCGTTCGACAACATCTTCGACGAAATCGAACGGATGATGAACGAGATGACCGGTAGCGACTCTACCGGATTCGCCTCGGAGACGCACGTCGACGTCTACGATGAGGGCGAGACCATTCGACTCGTCGCGGACCTACCGGGCGTGGAGAAGGACGGTATCGACCTGAAGTGCGACGGCGAGATGCTCACGATTAGCGCGGCCAGCGACCGCCGGGAGTTCGACGAACGCATCCGCCTCCCCGTCCGGGTGGACGAACACTCCGCGGACGCCTCCTTCAACAACGGCGTCCTCCAGGTCTCCTTCGAGAAGGCGGAGGACTCCGCGCCCATCGACGTCGAGTAACCGACGTCCCTCCGAGGCGCATCTCGTTCGGGTCTCCCTTCTCCGTCAGTTTCGACCGTCTCGTTCGTCCGCCGTCTTCCGTACCAACGCCGCGAGTCGGTCCCAAAAGCCCGCTTCGTACTTCTCGCTGTCGTCGATGGTCGGCCGAGCGTTCGTCTCGGAGACGACGGTTCGCTCCCCGGACTCCAACAGGTCCACGCCGAGGTAGGGGATGTCGAGCGTCTCGGCCACGGAGACGGCGAGTTCGCGGTGGTCGGGGCGCACGTCCACGCCGACGGCCTCCGCGCCGAGGTGGACGTTGTGCTTCCACCGCCCCTCCGCCACGGCCGCCGCCGACAGTCGGCGTTCGACGCCGCCGACCACCTCGCCGTCGACGACCATGAGGCGGTAATCGCGCGCGTCCGGGAGGAACTCCTGAACCAGGTACGACTTGTCGCCCGTCGCGCGGTAGTCGTGGGCGAGGTTCAGGTAATCGACGACGCCGAGGAGCGAATCGAGGTCCGACGCCTTCGCGACGCCGACGCCGCGCGTCGTCGAGTTCGGCTTGACGACGACGGGGAAGTCGAGTCCGGCGACGGCCTCGCGCACGTCGCTCTCGGCTGCGGGGTTCGACACCATGCGCGTCTCGGGCACCGGAAGCCCCGCCCGCGAGAGTCGCGCGACGACGCCCGCCTTGTTCCGGGAGGTGAGCACCGCCTCGCGGCCGTTGACCCACGGGATGTCGTACAGGACGTCGAGGACTCCCCCCTCCATCAGTCGCGGCGGGTAGACGAACCCGACGTCGAACTCCCGCGTCGGCGCGTCGGTGAGTCGAATCGCCCGTTCCTTCGCCGGGAGGTGGGCGACGTCGATACCGCGGGCCCCGAGGGGGTCGCGCATCCGTTCGAACGTCTGGCGTTCCGTGGCGACCGCGAGTCGAAGCATCGGCCGAGGAGAGGGACCGCCGGACGAAAAATCGCCCGACTGAACTGGCGGAACACCGGCGCGGGAGGCGGCGGCGTGGCCGTCGCTGGGAGCGTCGGTCGGCGGAAAAGCGACGAGAGAAGGCGCTCAGATTACGCGACGAGCAGTTCTTCGCCCTTCTCGACGTCGATGCGGCACGGCGGCGAAATCTTGTTGTAGGAACGGCGGAGCGCGTCCTTCGCGACGTCCGCGTCCTCGGGGTTGCAGTAGATGGTGAACACGCGGTCGTTGCGCTTGATGCGCGCGGCGGTGCCGACGGGTTTCCCGAACGCCTGCCGCATTCCGTCGGAGACACGGTCCGCACCCGCACCGGTCGCCTGCTTGTTCTCGCGGATGACGTGGTGGGGGAACTTCCGGAGCACCATCTTGTAGTTCTCCTGTCCGACCTGCTTCAGCATCACGCGGTTCGCGGAGAGACGCGCGGATTCGAGCGCACCGTGGCGAATCTGGCACTCCTCCTCAACGCGGAGGCTGATCTGGACCTCGTAGTCGTCGGGGCCGGTCTGCAGGTTACCCATATTGTGCTGTGCGATCTTCGAGCCGGGGATCCCCGTGATGTACTCCCGTCGGGTGTACGCCGCCTTGGAGATCTCCCGGTACATGGAGGCCGGTTTGTCTGCCATAGTTACTTGTGGTGAATAACGCCCATCCGGGGTAAAAGCGCTTCGAAGCCTCGTCCCGTCGCCGTGAGAACTCCTCGCACGAGGATTCCGACGTTCCGACGCGGCCGACGCTCGACGACCGACCGGCCGACGAGACTTCTCTAAATTTCTGACACGAACTCTCGCTCGAAGCAACGTCGACGCCGGCGTTCGATCTTCGTCTGCGGCGCGGTCGAAGCGTTAGAGACGCTATCTGACGATTTCCGTGCCTCTCTCAGAAAGTGGACGGTCGTCCACGAGTGACCTCCACTTTATTGAAATTCTGCTAACATATATGTGGTATTCGCCCCACGTACCACTCGCGGAGCTGTAACCTGGGTATCACCATGGACGACACCAACAACAGAGACGAGCGAGCGAGCGAGGAATCGAGCGACGGAATCGGACCGAAGACGTCCCGCCGGACGTTCCTGTCCGCGTCGGCGGTCGGACTGACGACGGCCGGTATCGCCGCGTCGAGTGCGAGCGTCGCCGCAGGGGGCGACGATTCGAACGGCGACGATTCGAACGGCGACGACAACGGTCACGACGAGGAGGACGAACCGTTCGCCACCGTCGAGTTCAGCAACCAGATGGCGGACGAAAACACCGTCGTCGTCAACTCGACGGTCCTCTCGGAGGGCGGATTCGTCGCGATTCACGACGCCCGACTGTTCGAGGGGAAGGTCGCGGAGAGCGTCGTCGGCGTCTCCGAGTACCTCGAAGCGGGCGCGCACTATTCGGTGGACGTCGACCTGTTCACCGGAGTTCCGGGCAGGGAGTTCAGCGACGAGGAGTCGAGTCTGAGCGAGGGTGACCCCCTCGTCGCGATGCCGCACCTCGACACGAACGACAACGACACGTACGACTTCGTCTCGTCGGGTGGCTCCGAGGACGGGCCGTACGTCGACAACGGACACCCCGTCGTAGACCTCGGTCTCGCGGGGATGGAGGACGACGAGGACTCCTTTGCCCTCCTCGACTTCGAGAACCAGTGCACCGAGGGCGAGGAGGTAGAACTCGACGACGTGACGCTCTCGGAGGGCGGGTTCGTCGCCATCCACGACGCCCGACTCCTCGAAGGGCAGGTCACGGAGAGCGTCATCGGCGTCTCGGAGTACCTCGAGGCGGGCGAGCACGATGAGATCGAGGTGGAACTGTTCGACGTCGAGGGTGCGGACTTCGACGACGACAGACTGTACTCGGACCAACCGCTCATCCCGATGCCGCACTACGACACCAACGACAACGAGACGTACGACTTCGTCTCCTCCGGCGGCGAGGAGGACGGCCCGTTCACGGAGAACGGGCAGGCAGTCGTTGACCTCGGGTTCGCCCTCGTCGTGGAGGACAAAGACGAGTACGAGGACGACGACGAGGACGAGGAGAAGGAGAAACACGAGAAGAAAGAGAACGGAAACGGCGACAACGGAAACGGCGACAACGGAAACGGCGACAACGGAAACGACGACCACGGAAACGGCGACAACGGAAACGACGACCACGGGACCACCGAAAACGGTACCACCGAAAACGGAACTACCGAAAACGGTACCACGACCCACGTTTCCACCAGCAACTGAGACTCCGCCGTCTCTTTTTTGATCGACTCCGTACGCTCGGCCGTCGCCGCGGTTTCACCCGGCCCCGCCGTCGGGTCCGTCCGCCGCCTCCCGCCCGAGTGGTTCGAGGGCGACGAATCCGAGTCCGTTCTCTTCGAGCAACTCGCTCGTCCGGTCGGTGACGGACGGCGCGACGAGGATGCCCCGCACGTCGTCGGCGGCGAACTCCGTCCGGAGGGCCTCGACGTACCGTTGGAGTTGGCTCGCGGCCGACGGACCCACGCGCCGGCGCTTCAACTCCACGGCGACGGGTCTCCCCTCGGCGTCCTCGCCGAAGATGTCCACCGGTCCGGCCGCCGTCTCGCGTTCCGTCGCCGAGGGTTCGAACCCCTCTTCGACGAGTGCGGGGTCGTCGAGGATGCGCTGTCTGAGGTCCTCCTCGCTCCCCCGGAGGGTCAGGTCGCTCCGGTCGTTCACCTCGTACGCCGTCACTTGATCGAGTCGCTCGAACCGCACGTCCAGCGTCTCGTCCGGCGTCGCGCGCGAACTCCGGATGCGGAGGCGTCCGTCGCGGACGCTCGCGCGGTGGGTGCACCCCGGCGGTTGCCAGTTCACGGGCTTTCGCTTCTGGTCGGTGTGGACGAGAATCGTGCCGTCGGGTTTGCAGACGACGAGTCTGTCGCCGGCCCCGAGCGTGGACGACGCGCGTCCGTCGTACTCCACCGTGCACCGGCCGAACACCGTGACGAGGCGTCCGTCGCCGAACGCCGCTTCGAGGAGGGACAACGCGTCGCGGTGCGTCGGGCGGTGGAGCGTGGTGGCCGTCATGGGACTCCGAATCACCCGACAGTTGGGCGTCTGCGGGTAAAAATGGCGCGTCGGTGGCCGTTCTCCGCCGCCCCGTCGCGTCGGCGGAGCGAGGCGGAGGGAACTCACCCGCCGTCGTTCCCCGGACGCCCGCCGCGCGCGTCTCGAACGCGTCGCCAGAGGACGTACGTCACCGCCCCGAGAACCGCGCCGACGCCGTTCACCGCCGCGTCCGCGGGGTCGAACGCCCGCGCGGGAAGCGCCGCCTGCACGAGTTCCAACCCCGCACCGAGGGCGACGCCGAATGCGACGGCGAGAAGCAGCGTCCGACGCCCGCGTGCCTCCAACGCGACGGCGGCGAGGAGCGTCACCGACCAGTAGCCCCCGAGGTGAAGCCACTTGTCCGCGCCGACTCCGAACGGGCCGGGCGCCGAGAGGCCGCCGGACGCGGGTATCACCGACGCGACGACGAGCACCGTCGCCCAGCAGAGGACCGGTGCGACGCGGCGGAGGCGCGGTCGGTCGAGTCCGTCAGTGCCCATGGTCGCCTCTCGTCCGCCTCCGACCTGAGCGTTCGCCTTCGCGGTCGCTCCGAGCGAGAGCGACCGCTGTTCGCCTCGACGGTCCGAAGAATGTGCGACAGGTCGGCGTCGGCGGAGCCCGACGCTCGACGAGGCTCACCCCGCCGCCGTTGCCGTCGCTGGACGAGTAGTGAGTAGTTTGGAGAACTGCCGCATCCGGTCCGAACTCAATCGCCGCGACGCCGCAAGCCTCCGTTCGCTACCGTAGTTCGCGTCTCAGAAGTCCGCTTTACAGACGGGTGACGTTCTTCGCGCGGGGGCCCTTGGGGGCGTCTTCGATCTCGAACTCGATCTCCGTGCCCTCTTCGAGGTCCGGACCGCCGACGTCTTCCATGTGGAAGAACACGTCGTCGTCCGCATCCTCAGTCTCGATGAAACCGTAGCCGCCCGTGTCGTTGAAGAAGTCAACCTTACCAGTTGCCATTGCCTCTGTATGGAGTGGCCCTCTATAAATAACGCTTGCGCGACTACGGTTACCACGGTAGTGGTCGCCACGAACCGCTCTCGTGCCGGAACTCGTTCCGCGCGTCGCGGTAGCTGTCGCTCCGGGAGAGACCCGCCGGTCGCGGTGTAGATCCGTTAAAAGTGTGTTCCGTCCGTCGATACTAGAGCCGCGACGTTACCTCAGAGTCGGGTGACGTTCTTCGCGCGGGGGCCCTTGGGGGCGTCTTCGATCTCGAATTCGACCTCCGTGCCCTCTTCGAGGTCCGGGCCACCGACGTCTTCCATGTGGAAGAACACGTCGTCGTCCGCATCCTCAGTCTCGATGAAACCGTAGCCGCCCGTGTCGTTGAAGAAGTCAACCTTACCAGTTGCCATTGCAACCGTACCTGGGGCGGACGACGGTTAACCCTTCCGAGAGACGTGTGAACGTCCTGTTTCGTGCGCGAACGTTCGGTCAGAGAGGATACTCTCCATTGAGCGAACGTCGCCGTCGGACGAACCCGTCGCTCGTCGGTCGGGGTACAGAAAATCCAGAGACGTCCCGCCTCCCGGTGTAACTCGGGCGCGGCCGCGTCCGCTCTGTCGGAAACGCGATGAATCGGTTAGTTACCGTCGTCGCCGACGGTCAGTAGCCGGTAGTTAGAGTCGGGTGACGTTCGCCGCGCGGGGGCCCTTGGGGGAGGACTCGATGCTGAATTCGAGCTCCTGCCCCTCTTCGAGGTCGTCGCCGCCGACGTCGTCCATGTGGAAGAACACGTCGTCGTCCGAGTCGTCCGTCGAGATGAAACCGTAGCCGCCTGTGTCGTTGAAGAAGTCAACGTTTCCTTTCGCCATTGCAAATTAACGTATGCCCACCGCACGGAAAAGGATTGCGAGTGTCGTGGTACCACGGGCGGATTAGATTGGACGATTGTCTCCGATAGGCGCGAAATAGTGGTCAAAGGTGACTGTTTAGTCGCTCCTCGGCGGAATCGGCGACGTATCCGACGCCGATGTCGGTTCTTTCTGTGGAGACGGCAGTTCTCACGTCCGCGCAGCGTCCGCCGCCGGCGCGTCGCGGAGGCGGTTCGGCGGCCCCCGAGCGCATCTTTATATCGTTGTAGAACCGTCGGACGCCAACAGTCCATGGCGCGAGATAGAACGTACGGGTGGCCCGAGTGTCGAGAACGAGTAGTCGATGGGTGCGTCGAGTTGTACGACGCCGACGACGAGAACGCGTGGATTCGCTCCGACGGGGCGGTTCACCTCCTCTCGAAGCGGTGAGCGGACACGGAGACGAGGACGTTGGCTGACCGAGAGGGGGTGTACGACGCACCGACGATCCGCCGGAAGGCGCGGTCACTCGGATGAGCGACGCGCTCGCGAGGGACAACTCGGAGACATCGTGGAGTCGACTGAAACGGCTCGTCCTCCGGGTGTCGGTGGACCTCGACCGCTGGTCGGGTTACAACCGCTTGTCTATCTCCGCTATCGCCTTCGAGTGCGCCTCCGCGAAGTCAGCGGAGAACCGGTCGAGGTACTCCCACGACAGTTCTTCGTGCGACGTTCGCTCGAAGTATAGGGTGATGCTGTCTATCTTGCTGTACACCGTGACTATCGCCTCGATTTCGTCGCTCGACAGCTGGCCGATCTGCCCCGCGTTCGCGTGATACACCGTCGTCGGAAGCAGCTGGCTCAGGTTTCCCGCCTCGGTGAACTCCGCGAGAACGTCCACGTGGAGCTCGTGGAGGAATATCTGGTTTATCTCCGACCGAAGGGCGAGCCGGAGGTTCTTCCGCCTGTTTCGCATGCTAATCTGCTGCGGCACGACCGCACCCACTAGCGCGCCGAACAGCGAGGCGCTCGCGGTCAAGAGCGACCCCATCAACGTAGGTTGGATATCAAACATATGGTCGCTTACCTCGCTCCCCTTCTCTCGTTCATCGTTAAAAGTCTGGAGGTACAGCGCTACTACGTGGGTCGATGATGATGGTCTCGATAGGGTGCTATTTCTGATAGAAACGCCGGATCGGAGGGCTACGTCGAAGGATGTCCCGGGGTGAGCGAAGCAGGACGGCCGCGGCGTACGGACGCGTCGCGGCGTTAGCCGTCCTCGTCCTCGTCCTCGTCTTCGTCGCCCTGCACCATCTCCGTCTGCTCGACGGCGTCGATGTCGCCCTCCGATTCGCCGCCGTACTGGTTCTCGTCGTCCGTTCCCTCGTCCGGGGGAACCTCCTCTTCTTCCTCTTCTTCTTCCTCTTCTTCTTCGTCCATCGGCGCTCGTTCGCCCTCCGGCGCGCCGCTTTCAGCGTTCTGCGTACCCAGACTCTCGCTTCCCTCCGTGACTTGGTCGGGGTCCTGATCGACGCGTTTCATCTCGGAGTCGATTTCGGCCTCGCGCTCTGCGTCCGCTTCTCGCGCTCGGTTTTGGTCATCGTCGGCCATCGTAATACACCACTCGTGATTCGGATTCGACGCACTTCAACGGCGTGGCAAAACAGACGGTACACCCCCGACAACACTCGTTTCGGCGGAGTATCCCGATCCGACGACTTCCGAGAATACCGACCGGAGACGCCGCTTTCGGAGACGGCGTGACGCGAGCGTCGCCCGAAGTTCGGGCGCGGAGGGCGACGTATCTCGCAAGTCTCGGGCGAGAACGAACGCCGCCTCGAATCCGCCGTCCGTCGCGCACGGGGTTCGACGTCACCCCGGCGTTCGGTCGCGTAGACGGCGGAAGGGTCGCCTTAGAAGGAGAGGCCCTGCTTGAACTTCCGCGCGATGTCCTTCTGCTGGACGTAGCTCGCCGCCGCGAGCAGCGTCGGGGCCCACAGGCCCACGAAGATGCCGCTCTCTTTGTCGCCCTTCACGTAGAACTGGTACCACGAGAGCAGCACCGACCCGACGGCGAGCGTCGCGACCGGGTCTCCGGCCGACATCGGCGTCTCTTCGACCATTTCCTCGCCTTTCTGTTCGATACGAGACTCCTGCTGAGATCCTTGCTGGAAGAGTGCCATTGCATTCGGATGTTGGCTCATATTCACTTCCGTATTCTGCCGTCGTGTGCAGGCCACCGTTCGATTTTCATCCGGTTTCGGTGGAAGTTCGTCGGCGGATACGAGTACCGACTGATGAATATCCGTAAATTGTCCAACCCGACTGAACATCTTTCACCCCTCCGCGAGGGCGGCGACCGAAACGAGTGCGCGCACCTCTACCGCGGCCCGTACGAGCAACTTACGGAGCGCGGACCGAGTCCGCGAGGACTGAGGCGTCTCAGGTCGTGAACACCCGCACTTGGAACGGAGACAGAGAGAGCGTCGCCCCCTCCTCCTCGGGGACGAACTCGGGCGGCGTCCCCCGAATCGGGTCGCCGCGTTCCTCGATTCGGTCGGTGTCCGTCCACGGCCACGGGATATCGAACGCCTCGAACCCCTCGGGACCGAGGTTGGCGACGACGACGACCTGATCCTCGCTCCCCAACTCCCGGCCGCCGGTCCGGCAGTAGGCGAACGCGCGCACTCCGTCCTCGTCGTCTAACGTCGGGTGCTCGTAGAAGAACTCCACTTCGTTCCGCTGTAGCGCCGCCGTCGAGGTGCGCAGGTCTATCAGGTCCCCGACGCCCTCCGGGAGGGCGTCGTGCCCGGGGTAGTCGCGCCGACTCCAGTCCACCGGGTCCTCCATCTTCAGTTGCCAGTCCGTGTAGTCCAGATCGTGGACGTCGCCGAACTCCTCGCCCGTGAGGAACATCGGGATACCAACCGAGGTCAGAAGCAGGGCGAAGGAGCCCCGAACCCGGTCCACCGCCTCCTCGTGGGCGTCTATCCGCACCCCCGGTGCGGCGGTGACGAGATTGTCGAGCAGGTACTTCACGTTCTCCACCGACCCGTCTCCCAGCCCTCGTTCGCGGACGAGTTCGCCGAAGACGTAGTTCATCAACCGCTGTTCGCCCCGTTGGCCCATGTCGTGGGAGGTGACGTAGTTGACCGCCTGCGAGAGGTCGGTGAACCCCTCCTCGAACTTTCGATCCGTGTCGTCCCACGTCCGGTCGCCCGAAATCAGCGCCCGGATCCGGTCGCTCCGGGACGGTTCGCCCAGTTCGGTGTCGATTTCGTCCCGCAGCAACCGCCGGGACTCGTCCCGGAAGTCGAAGTTCCACATGCCGTCTACGACCGTTCGGTCCTCCGGGTTCCCCTCCACGTCGCGGACGATTCGGGTGCGCCCCCACGAATCCTCGGCGACGACGAGGAACGGCCGATCCGGGAACGCCTCGCGGTGCGCCGCCCGCGTCCGGTCGCGGAACTCCTGGACGAACTCCCAGTTGTCCATCCCCTTGAACTCGTCTATGCGGAACCCGTCCACGTGGTACTCCCGAATCCAGAACTCGGCCATCCGGTGGAGGAACTCTCGGGCGGGGTGATAGCCGTCCACGAACACCTCGTAGTCGAAGCGACGCCCGCCCCAGTCCGGACGGTCCGATTTCTCCTCGGGGTCGAGGAAGAACGTATCGCCCGCGAGGACCTCCAACGGACACTCTCTGGCGTGGTTCATCACCACGTCCATCAGCACGCGAATCCCGCGCTTGTGGCACTCCTTGACGAGGAATTTCGCGTCTATCGGGTCGCCGAAGTCGAGGTCCGGCGCGAAGAAAAAGCGCGTTCCGTACCCCCAATCGAGGGTGACCGCGGCGTCCTGAATCGGCAGCAGTTCGATGGCGTTGACGCCCAACTCCGCGAGTTCGTCGAGGTGTTCCGTCAGGAGGTGTTCGAAGTCGCCGTCGGGGACGTTCCGCTTCTCGTTCATCGGCGAGGCGGGCGCGGCCCAGCGAAGCGGTAGTTCGTAGATGACCAACTCGTTGTTCTCCGGGAGGCCCCCCTCGGGGAGTTCGTCCTCCCACGAGAACGACGGCCGGTACCGCTCTCCGTGTCTGATCCGGAACGTCCCGCGGTGGCCGCGGAAGCGGGTAATCTCCTCCGCGAACGGGTCGGCCGCGACGACGGGGTCGTCGTCCCCCCGGTGGACGACGTACTCGTACTCGTATCTGCCGTCCGGGAGGTCGAGGCCGTTCACATCGACCTCGTACCAGTCCGTGGCGTCCGGAACGGGGTCCAGCGTCTCGCGCCGCCAGTCGTTCGGGTCGAACCGGTCGCGCGAGAGCACCGGCGCGAACCGTACTTCGACCCGGTCGGCGTCCGTCACGGGGACGCGGAGCGCTCCCTCTTCTCGAACGTCGGGAAATCCGTTCTCCATGGTAGCGAGGGTATCCACCGATGTGGGGGAGGGCGCGAAAAGGCTCCGGCCGCCACGAGGCCGGGCGTCGCCGCCCTCGTCCCCTCGTTCGTCTCGTGTCCCATCTCGCGCCGCCCTATCGGGGCGTTTTAGGCGCGCACGCCCGAATCCGCGGGTCGTGGTCACGCTCTCGCATCTGGGGTATCTCGCGGCGGCTATCGCCACGCACGCACTCGTCGGGTACACTCTCGGCACGCTCGCGTTCGACGCGCCGCGCGCGGGCGTCATCGGCGGCGTCGTCGCCGACATCGACCTGCTGTTACCCCTGGCGTGGGAGTTTCCGCTGACGCACCGGGGACTCACGCACACCGCCCTCGTCGTCGGCGCGGCCGTCGCAGTCGCGGCGACTCGGAGTCGCGCCGCGGCGGGCGGCGTCGGCGTCGGGTACGCCTCGCACCTCCTCATCGACAGCACGACGCCGATGGGCGTCCCGCTTTTCTATCCGCTCTCGACGGCGCACGTCGGCGTTCCGGTGGGCGGCCACTCCCGCCCGGCGACGGCGGTGCTGTGGCTCTGCTGTCTCGCGGCGTTATGGGTCCGAAAGCGACGCTTCGCGGACCGGCGCGCCGACGAGTAGACCCCCACGAGGGGAACGTCCTCCGAAGGCGACGTTCTCAGCGCGAGAACCGATACGTACGGCTATTGTCTCCTTCGTACCGTTCCGTACGGTACGTCCGTCTCCGCCGACATCTATCTATCAAATATATAGGATTATGACCGCGTTCGGGGTACGTCGTCCCGTCGATGTCTCAACTGGACTTCACGCGGCGGGAGGCGATTCTCGCGCTCGTCACCTCGGGCGTAACGTACAGCAGTACCGCTCGGGGCGGCAACGGGCGCGGTGCAGGCAAGGGAGAGAGGGGTCACGAGGACGGCCACCACGAGGAGGGCGGGCCGACGCTCAACCGGTTCGCCACCTCCATCGTCGATTCGGAGGTCACCGGCATCTTCGTCACCGAGTCGGGTCGCTTCTTCTTCAACGTCCAACACCCCGACCGGGACCTGAAAGACGGGTCAGAGGCGGCCCTCGTCGGGGCGCTTTCGGGCTTCAACTTCCACGACCTGCCCGAGGACTTCCCCTCCGTGCAGATCCCCGCGAGCGACGACTTCGACTACGACGACGAACTCGGCGACGGCGTCCCCGAGTCCTACGACTCGATAATCCAGACCGCCTACGGCGGCTACCAACCGCTCATGGAGGGCGGCGCCGACCTCGGCGACGGCGAGGAACTCGGCGTTCCGCTGACCCCCGACGGCGAACTCGCCGACGCCGAGGAGTACATCACCTCGAAGGCGGACTACAACGGCTACGTTCCGGTCGAGGGCGGCGACTCGAAGGACGGCCGCCACGAGGGCTACCTGTTCACGAACTGGGAGACGCGCCCCGGCATGGTCAGTCGGATGCACATCTCCTCGCGCGGCGACGGCCCGTGGCGGGTTCACGACGCGGAGAATCTGGAGTTCCGCGACGTCGGCGGGACGTACAACAACTGCTTCGGCACCGTGTCGCCGTGGGGGACGCCCCTCACCTCGGAGGAGAACTACGAGGTACCCTCGACGGACCAGTGGAACAACCCCGACTCCGACGTGTCCGACGAGGCGGTCAACGTGGCGCGCCACCTCGGCCACGAACCGAACGACGACGGCGTCTACGACGAGGAGTACCCCAACCCGTTCCGCTACGGCTACATCGTCGAGATACGGGACCCGACCGCCGAGACGCCGACCCCCGTGAAGCACTTCACCCTCGGGCGGGCGACGCACGAGAACGCCGTCGTCATGCCCGACGGGAAGACGGCGTACACCACCTCCGACGGCACCGGCGAGGGGTTCTTCAAGTTCGTCGCCGACGAAGCGGAGGACCTCTCCTCGGGGACGCTCTACGCGGCGAAAGCCTCCCAGAAGGGTCCCGTCGGCGGCGACCCCGCCGACGTGAGCTTCGGCATCGAGTGGATAGAACTCGGCCACGCCACGAACGAGGAGATAGAGTCGTGGATAGCTGAGTACGACGGTATCACGCAGGCCGACTACACGGAGGGCGAGACGAGTTACATCTCGGACGCCGAGGTGAGGGAGTGGGCCGCGGGTAACGCCGACGACGACCGGGTCGCGTTCCTCGAATCGACCCGCGCCGCGGGCGCGGTCGGCGCGACGGACGAGTTCCGGAAGATGGAGGGCATCAACGTCCGCCGCGGCGCCGAACCCGGTGACTTCGCCTACGTCGCCATGTCGGAGACGACCAAGACGTTCCTCCCGAACGAGAAGGCCGGCGAGGGCAACACCGACCCCGACGACGACCTCCAGATAAACGGCGACGACTGGGGCGTCGTCTACCGCCTGCAGCTCCGCGAGGAGGGCGAAACCGTCGAGGGACGCTCCGCGGACCACGACTACGACGTTCTCGATCTGGTTCCCGTCGTCGCCGGCGGCCCGAACGCCAATATCTGTGGCGGGTGCCCCTACGACGCGCGACCGGACTCCGCGAGCACCGTCTGTCGGGACTGCTCGTTCAACCCAACCAACGAGAGCGAGGAGGGGTTCGTCGGCGTCGGTCTGGAGAAGCTCAAATCCGTCTTCGACAAGCACGGGTTCGACCCGACGACGACCATCGCCAACCCCGACAACATCGTCGTGATGGACGACGGGCGCGTGATCATCGGCGAGGACAGCAGCAACGCCGGTCACGAGAACAACATGATATGGATATACAACCCCGGCGAGGACGAACGGCCCGGGAAACGGCGCGAACAGTCGTAGGGACCCACCGTCCGCCCCCGGACCCGAACGCCGTCGTACCGGCCGCGGCCGGAGGGAACGGACAGGTTGATGTGATCGGGGAGTGTCCACGAACGTCCGAATGTCTGGTTCAGACTCGTCTGACCGCTCCCCTCCGACGGCGAAGGAAGCCGGCGAATCCATCTACGAAGGCACGCTCGACGTGCTGATGACCGGCGTCGGTATCATCATCCCTTTCGTAGTCACGCTGTACATCCTGAATGTCGCCTTAGAGTTCATCAGGTCCGCTCTCCGCCCGGTGGTCGACCTCCTGCGGTGGTTGGGCGTCATCGAGTTAGTCGAGAGCGCGGGCTTCGTCCTGTTCCTCGTCGAGTTGAACGTCTACTCGACGGTGATAAACTTCTTCTCCGAACTGATCGCGGTTTTCGTGCTACTCGGCGTCGTCGTCGTCGTCGGGTCCGTCGGCCAGAACCGCCACGGCGAGCGGATCATCGACCTCGTGGACCTCGCGATAACGTCGATTCCGGGCGTCGGCACCGTCTACAAGAGCTTCCGCCGGATGGGCGACGTGATGCTCGACCAGGAGGCCGAGAACTTCCAGGAGATAAAACTCGTCGAACTGCTGGGCGACGACGTCTACGTCATCGGCTTCGAGACGAGTCGCTCCCCGGAGACGGTGTCCGCGGCGACGGGCCACGACGACATGGTGACGGTGTTCGTGCCCCTCGCCCCGAACCCCGTCACCGGCGGCTTTCTCACCCACGTCCCCAGAGAGAACGTCCACGACGTCGATATGACCATCGAGGAGGGCGTCCGGAGCATCCTCACGAGCGGCGTCGCGGCGGGCGAGAACGCCGACGAGACGACCGAACTCACGATGGGCGACTTAGATAAGATAACCGACATCGACCGGCTACAGAACGCCATCTCGCCGGACGAATCCGCCGACGACGACTCCTCGCGGTAGGCCGACTGACGTGGCGGCGACTCGGCGACGCTCCGCCTTCGGTCCGTCGTCCGCACCCGACGTTGGCTCGTATCGGACTTTCAGAGACTCCCTACCCAGCCGTTTTCAGCGTCGAACCCGGACGTGAACGCGATGACTGAAGCCCGCGCTCACGTCTTTATCTCCGGCGACGTTCAGGAGGTTCACTTCCGCGACAACGTCCACGAGACCGCCCGCGCACACGACGTCAAGGGGTGGGTTCGGAACCTCGACGACGGACGGGTCGAAGCCCTCTTCGAGGGGAGCGAGGAGGACGTCGAGACGATGATCGAGTGGTGCAAACGGGGACCCGTCAAGGCCGACGTGACCGACGTCGAAGTCGAAGAGGGCAAACCGCAGGGCGACCTCGAAGACTTCGAGAAGCACTGACCGGCGGTACGCGCTCCTTCTACCCGCAGAACGGCGATTTTCGGCCGGCATCTCCCCGGAGTCGGAACGGGTCCGGTCGGCGGTGACTTACAAGGGCTCGCAGCCCGATTCGCCTCTATGGACCTCCGCGAAACTATCGAGGACCGAGAACCGCTCGTTCGAGTACTCCTCGCCGCTGGCCTCGCGGCCGTGGCTATCAGTTCCCTCAGAAAGGGCCGACGGCTGAGCGGACTGCTGGCCGGCGGCGGCGCACTCGCACTCGGCTACACCATGACAGCCGAACCCGACGAGTTGGAGGAGTTGACGGAGACCGTCGGCGTCGATACGGACATCGACACGGAGGAGTTGGCGGAGACCGTCGGCCTCGGTACGGGCGACGGGGACTCGAAACTCCGCTGTGCGGTCTGCGGCGAACCCATCGCGGCGGGAGAACCGCGAGGCCCCAACGAGGACAACGAAATCGCTCACCGGTCCTGCAAGTAATCCCCCGGACGAACGCCCCTGCGAACTCGTTTCTCGGCGCGGTTCGACCCCGATTCGGACCCGCCCAAACGCCCTTCGGTGTCCTGCTCCACCGTCCGGTATGGACGAACTCCTCGTCGACCTCTTCGAGCGAGACGAGACGAAAGAGGGCGGCCGCGTCGGTCGCGCCGTTTCTCGTGGTGGAAGCTGATCGTCCCCTCGTTCACCTCTCGTAGCCGCGTCTCGCAAAAAGGCCTATCGATGGGGAGAGTGCCCGAAGCGTCGTATAATGGAGGTTTCGACGATTCGGTAGCAGAGGGATTCCCGGATTTGAACCTCGCTCGCTCCTTTCAGTCGCTCGCTGGTTCAGAATCCGGTCAGTCGCATATTCACGGCCGACGGCTCACTCGCTACGCTCGTTCGCGTTGTCGGCCGTAGAATGATGCCGCCTCCCGGATTTGAACCGGGGACAGCTCGATCTTCAGTCGAGTGCTCTCCCAGTCTGAGCTAAGGCGGCGCGCATTCTGTGGGATGCTGGTTATACAAAAAAGGATTTCGAAGTGATTCCGCCGCGCCTTACGTCACTTTTCGACGCTCGGAGAACGACTCGTTGCCCGAGTCCCACGTCACGTTCGTCTTGGCGGTCACGAACCCGCCGTTCTGTCTTACCTGTGCCGCCTCGAAGAGGCCGAGGTTCACGCGTTTCGTCACCCTCTTCGTCTCGCCCGGTTCGACCTTCCGGAACGTCTCGTTTCCGCGCCAGACGAGGTTGTCGCCGTTGCCGCCGGCGTACATCTTCGTCACGAAGGTGACGTTCCGCGCCGTCGTGTTTTTCGTGTTCGTCGCCGTGACGGTCACGTCGCGACATGTCAGGCCGCAGCGTTCGACGTTCCGAATCTGGAAGTCGAAGCGCAGGTTGCCGTTCCGACTCTTGCCTTTGTTGCCTTTGGCTTGGGCGGCCGCGGAACGGTCGGAAGCGCTCTGCTGGGCGGTCACGGCCTGCGAGGTGCCGGTCGTTCCGTTTCCGAACGGGGAGGCGGCGGCGTCGGCGGCGACGACTCCGCCCGCCCCCGAAACGAGGACGAGGAGGACTGTTCCGAAGGTGAGTACACGACTCATGTCCTCGTAACTCGGAGCGTCGCACCCCTGTGGCTGATGCCTTCGTGTGCGCGGTGCCCGCGGTTCGTTACTCCGCGAGAGACACTGTTGTTATCTTCGTAGTCACGGAATCGATAAACGTCGTCCAGCGGAACGGCGAACGATGGAAGTGAAGGTGTCCTGCGAGAACTGTTCCGACTGGATCGAGGGCGACTCCGAAGAGAGATTCCTAGAGTGCGACTGCGGTCGGCAGTACATGCTCTCCGTTCTGGCGGTCAACGCGCCGGAGACATCCGACACGTGATTCGCTCGGGTCGGCCGGCGCGACGGTGAACGACTCGCGAGGCCGTCGGCGACGGCAATCGTCCGACTGAGCGCACGGCGGCGTCGCTCGCGGGGGTTCGTACGCAGTCCGGGACCCGTCGGCGAACGGCGGTTCTCAGTCGTCCTCGGGTCGGCCGCCGGCCGGTCGAAGCGCGATGACGCCGTAACTGTGGAGCGTGACCTCGTACCCCTGATAGCCGAACGTCACCGTTCCGTCGCCGAGGTGGCGTCCGACGTTCGTCGGGGCGAACAGTCGGTCGAGGGCGTCGGGGTCGATGGCGGCGTGGAGGGGTTCGAGGTCGAGGGGCGAACAGCCTTCGAGTGCGGCCACGGCCCGAACGACGACTTCCTGCGGCGCGTCCGCGCTCAGGTCGTACTCCATCCGGTACGTCGCCGTCGCGTCGTGGTAGGTCAACCCGGTCGCGGAGTCGACTGAATCGACGGGAAGGGGAGTACTCGCTGGTTCCGAGGCGGAGTCGCCGTGCATCTCCTGCGAGGAGTCGCCGGGGCCGCGAGATGAGTCTCCTGGTGGATTCATCGGGAGGTGCGTTCGATACGCCGAGTGGAGGGCTTAGAGTTACCCCTTACTAAGTAGAACGATCAAGACGGGTCGGGAGTGCTGTCTACTGATTGACGAGCGTGTTTTCGATGAGACGTTTGTGCCCGCGCCGGAGTCTCGACGCGAGCGATTGGCGGGTGATGTCTAAGTCCTCCGCGATCTCCGCGAGCGTCGCCCGCCGCGGACTGTCGAAGTACCCCCTCTCGTGGGCGAGGAGCAGGGCGGTCCGCTGCGTCTCGGTCAGGTCGTACTCGGACCGGCTCTCGACCTCCGAGAGCGCGTGTAGCGCCGTCAGTTCGATGGGGATGCCGCGGTCCCGGCAGTACTGTTGGAACTCGCCGACTCCCGCCCGTTCGTCGCTCCGCACCTCGAACGACCACCTGTCGCCCGATCCGTGTCCCGAGATGAGATTCACGCCCGTGGCGGCCACCGCTCCGAGCACGCCGCGGTGTTCCTCGTTCCACTCGACGCGAAGGAGGAACTGGCCGTCCACCTCGTCTATCAACTCGACGGACCGGAGGTCCGGATGCGCCGCGCACGCGGCCTCGATTCTGTCCTCCTCTGCGTCGTCCGCTCCCCGAACCCAGAAGTACGGGATTATCGCGTCGCTCGTGGGGACGATTCGCTCCAGCTCTACCGTCACCCTCGGGAACTGCCCGAAGATACCGCCTAGCGGGAACGAGTCGCCGGGCACCGTGAACTCGGCTACCGTCGCCATAGGTGCGGTTGGCGGTCCAGAGGGATAATCTCTGGACCCCCTCCGACGGGAGTTCGTCGGCGGCCTCGTTCGCTCGTCGAACGTCCCGCGTCCGCACCGCCGCGGGGAGCCGCCGTAGGTGTGTTACGGCGTCGCCGCGTAGTCGGCCTATGGTCGACCCGACGGACGTAGCGCTCCGATTCGTACGCCTGTACGGACCGCTCGCGTTACTCCTCTTCACCTTCCTCGAGACGTCGATGCTCTTTCCGTTCCTCCCGAGCGAAGTCGTCGTCCCCGTCGCGGCCGCACTCATCATCACCGACGTCACGTCGTTCCTCGTGTTCGTCCTCGCCGCCGCCGTCGGCGGAACGGTCGGCGCGTACGTCCCGTACTACGTGTTTCGCAGCGACCGAGTCGGCGGGAGCGGCTGGATTCGGGACCGCGTGAACGTCTCCGAGGAGCGTATCGAACGCGGCAGAGAGTGGTTTCAACGGTGGGGGCGGTCGTCGGTCCTGTGGGGGCGGTTCCTCCCCGCGTTACGCTCCGTGGTTTCCATTCCGGCCGGTCTCGCGGGGATGGACTCTCGGCGGTTCGGCGCGTTCACGGCGGCCGGAACCGTCGGCTTCTACGCGGCCACCGGCGGTGTCGTCTACTACGGCCGCCAGCAGTCGCTCTTCTCGGCGGCGTTCGCCGTCGCGGCGGACAGACCCGCCCTCGTCGCGGGCGCGATACTCGCTCTGCTCGTCGTCGGCGTCGCCGTCAGAAGGCGGTCGAGTAGCGGGATACTGTAGGGGCGACCGTAACACGCCCTCCGCCGCGGCGGATTCCGGGACCCTATCGCTCCGTCCCGCTCTCTCGGACGTCGCCCGGGCGCTCCTTGGTCGGTTTCTCCAAGAGCATCGGACCGGTCGTCGCGGTTCGCCGGGTCACCGTCGCGGTCCGCAGGATGTAGCTGGCGAGTAGCGCTAGCGGAACGAACACGACCGTCGTGAGGAACGCCGTCACGTAGGGGAGGATCTGCACGTTTATCGCCGCCCCTCCGACGTCGCCGTACAGGAGCGCAATCAACGCCGCCGCCAGTATCGCGGGGACGCCACAGTAGATGGTCAACTGCGAGAACCGCGTCAGTTCGCGCTGCAGGTACACCGTCTTGAAGTGCTCCTGCATGGTGCTGAACAGCCGTAGCGTGTCGATGAGCTCTTCGAACGCCGCTGCCGTCTCGTCCGTCAGTTCCGGCGCGTCGTTCCGGAGGGAGCGAGCGGCGGATATCTGCCACCCGTCGTCGTACTCGACCGCCACCGAGAGCGCGTCGAACGTCTCCACGCTCGACCGGTCTAACTGCTCGTCTATCCACTCGGTGTCCCCTTCGAGCTGTTCGGTGTACTCGACGACCCGACGCTCGAACTCCTCGTCCGGGTGCCCCTCGATAACGTCGGCTAACTCGTTCGCCCGACGAATGATGGCGTCGGCGATCACCGCGACTATCCGCGCGGGCTCTATCGGGGCCGTCGAGACGCCGCTCCGTTCTTCGATGTCCCGCCGGAACTCCATCACGCCGGCGTACTGGTTTCGGTGCTTACCCGCGGGGGAGAACTCCTGAGAGAGGATCAACTGGTTGACGGAGACGACGAGCGTGACGAGGGAGAACGACCCCGCGATCATCCCGCTCGCCATCCGCGTGATCGAATTCTGGTTTCTGAACGCGATCACGTCGAAGGCGTGGAGGACGAGGAGGAACGCGAGGACCGCCACCGAGATGCCGAGCGTGAGGAGCAGCCGATCTCCGTCCACTTTCACCCACTCCACGAACCGGCCTATCGACCCTACCCGCTCTCCTCTCTCGACCTCGGAGGCGTCTCCACTATCGGTAGACCCGGCAGAACCCATAGGCCGTCTACGGCGCGACCGCCCAAAGTAAATGGGGGCCCGACGCTCCCGCGTCGGCGTCCGGTCGGGCGACCGGTCTCCCCGACGGCGTCGAAGGCGGGCGGTGCCCGCGACCATATTGAAATGTCTCCCGGGCGTCTGTTCGGGCGTGCTAGCTTCCAGTCGGGACCGCGGGACGGTGGTGAGAGGATGAACGCTCGCTCGGACCGCATCACGCGTCGCCGCCTCGTAGTCGCCTGTGGCGGCGGCGCGGCGGCGGCCCTGTCCGGGTGCGTGGGGGCGAGCGAGGAACCGACGTATCGGGAGGGACAGGTCAACCAGACGAACGGCAGTCAGCGTACGGCCGAACAGATGGTCGCCGCGGAGGCCCTCGCGACGACGGAGGCCAACCAAGCGGCCAACCCCCTCCGATCCCTCTCGCTCGAGACACACGAGTACGCGGTTCAGGACGGGTACAAGGGACCGACCGTGCGAGGCGTCGTCTCGAACACGGGCGGTTCCTCGATAGCGTACGCGGAGGTTCGCGTTCGAGTGTACGACGCCGACGGTGCTCACCTCGGTCAGTTCCTGTCTACCACGCGGGACCTCGCTCCCGAGTCGCGGTGGCGGTTCGAGGTGATCCTCCTGAGTTCGGCCTCGGACATCGCGGCGTACGATATCGCCACCGTCGGTATCTCCGCGTGACTCTCTGGTTACCTGTTCTCCCGCGACGGCCAGTACCACGCGTCGGCCTCGACCGCCCCGAGCAGTTTTCGCCGCGAATCGTCGGCGTCCTCGAGGGCCTCGGCGAACTCCGCGTCCGAAACCGTCGGGATGCCCGCCTGACGGAGGCGGTCGAGGTCGGGCGGAGGCGGGGCCTGTTCGGCGGGCTCTATGAACGCGTTGTCGAGCGTCTGGAGGTAGTCTTGGGTGCTCGACTGGGTGCTCTCGATGAGGGTGGCGTTCGGTCCGTACTCCTCCGGTACTCCCTTGTCGAAAATCGTCGTCGATTCGGCCAAGACCGCGACCGCCATCGCCGACGCCTCGTCTTCGCCCTCGCTGTGGTAGTAGTGAAGTATCGGATACGACTTGTGCTGCTCTGAGAGTTGGTTGAGGTTCGAGGAGATCGTATCCAACATGAGGTCGATGTTGTGGAAGTCCTCGCCGTTCCACGCCGAGCGGATGAACTCCTCGCTTTCGAGCCCTAATCCGGTCACGCTGTTCGCGAACGCGCGCTTCTCGGCGACCGCTCCGAGGACGGCGAGCACGTACGAGACGCCCAACGTCACGAACAGCATCCCGCTGGCCGTCGTGAAGGAGGACGCCATCTGCCAGACGCTCCCGTTGGGCGTGAAGTCGCCGTTCCCGTCGGTGAACATCGTGTAGGCCACGTAGTACAGCCTGCTGGTCCAATCGACGGGGCCGCCGTCGCGGGTGTCTATCAGCGCGTTCTCGCCGCCCGCGAAGACGAACGTCCATCCGAACCAGATGAGTCCGACCCACGTGGCGAGGGTGAGCGTCAAGATGAGGGGGCCGGCGAGACTCAGCAGTCGAGAGTGCCTTTCTCCGACACGCCTGAGGAGACGCCACACCCCATTCGACAGGCGAGACGAGAGGGGCCCCGCGCCGCCGTCGACCCACAGCGTCGTCCACAGGAGGTCTGCGATGACGAGGACCAACATCGCCGCACCGAGAAGGAGATAGAACGGATTCACGACGAGTCCAACAGGCGGACCCCTCCGTCGCCTCTCGTCTCGGAACTGCGGTGCTCCCGTTCGAGTCGGTGGTTCGACATAGACGCCGTTGCGGGCCAACTGGTAACTTTCTTAGGATTGGTCGAGACGCTTCGAATACGCTCTCGTCTGTATGTCTTCGCGAGTGACGGGTGCCGGGAGATGTCGAAGGCGCGCTAGGAATCCTCGACAACTCGATGCCGCGTCGTCGGATGTCTCGTCCGCGGCGGAGGAAACGCGACAGTCCGCGTCCGCGACGCGACCTTATTGCCTGAGATGGCTTATCATACTCTATGTCGAATGAACGAATCGGTATCCTCGGAAGCGGAGATGTGGGACAGGCCCTCGGCAGCGGGTTCGCCCGCCACGGATGGGACGTGAAACTCGGAACGCGGAGTCCGGAGACGCTCCGGCAGTGGGCCGACGAGACCGACAGCACCGTGTCCGTCGGGTCGTTCGCCGCCGCCGCGGCGCACTGCGACTTCGTCGTCCTCGCCGTCTTGGGCGAGGCGGCGGCGGATGTCCTCGACTTGGTCGGAGCCGAGACGTTCGCGGACAAACTCGTCCTCGATACCACCAACCCCCTCGACTTCTCCGGCGGGATGCCGCCGCACCTCCTGTTCGGCGGGACTGACTCCCTGGGCGAACGCGTTCAGGCGAGAATCCCCGACGCACGGGTTGTGAAGTGCTTCAACACCGTCTCGAACGCTCAGATGATCGACTCCGTGTTCCAGGAGGAGACGCCGCCGATGATGATCTGCGGCGACGACGCCGACGCGAAGGAGCGAACCGAGGCTATCCTCGTCGAACTGGGCTGGCCGGGTGCACTCGACGTCGGCGATATCACGTCGGCCCGGTATCTGGAGGCTCTCGTCCCCCTCTGGGTTCGGGTCGGCGCCGAGTTTGATACGTGGTCGCACGCGTTTGCGGTCGCCCGATAGTCCTGCAACGGCGTCTGTCTGGGTGTTTCGGGTGGATCTCGAACACGATGGCTCACCGTGGTCCATCCGCGCTCTCCCTTTCCCTCCCGGAGTGCCCTCGGTGGTGACACAAACTGGTTGCTGGATACGGAGGACGTATCGGCACGAGAAGCGTCGTCTGTTTTAGAACGAACATACGGAATTATAGGATATGTACTAAATATCGTCAACCTTAGGTCGGTTCAGAACCAATTATATTGGGTGAAAGCAATGAGCACCGACAAAGTTCGAAAATTGATATCCCGTACCATCGACGGAGCAGACGCGCTAGTCAACACCGAGTCGGGTGAGATATTCATCGACGTTCCCGCCGAGACTCCACAGTACATCCGCGTCGAAGAAGGCGACGTTATCCAAGAGGGGGATATCCGTTCGCGAACGGAGGAGGAACTCGACTCTCCGACCCTGAGAAAGTGGACGGTCGAAGAGATCGGGCGGAAGAGGGTCGTCGGGACGGATACGGAAACGGGCGAGCAGCGCGAATGGGAGCGTGAGTCGCTGGAAAAGAAACTCGCGATCGGTAGCCTCAGCACGAACCTCACCAGCTTCGACCGGACGAACGTCACCGGGGGGGCGAAGAAGTCGGATAACGAAGAACAGACGGGTGAGGAATCTATCGTCGTGGTCCTCTACGGAGACGACGGCCGGAAATTCACCCAAAAGTACCACGCTCTCGACGACGAGTCCGGCGGTGACGAACGGTACGCCGAACTGATGGAATCCGACGAGCGTATCGAGACGTTCGAACCTGGCCTCCGGGTACGGTTCGATCAAGCGGCCAGGCGTGCGCTGCAAACCGAGGGGTACGAAATCTGACCATCGCTCTCCTCTTTACGGTCGTCGCTGGCAAGAATTCCGTGAAGGAAATTCGATTGCGACTACAGATGAAACGGAGAAGCCTCACTTCGACCGATTCTAAATCTCCCGACGAAGTGAAGATGAATTGGCTCCACCGACTTTGAAAGACAGATACGTTTAAATACTATAATTTAGACGCATTTTAGTCTGAAACAGCTGGTCGATAAGAGCTGCTTATTCATCGGCTGATAGCTCGTCCTTTTTGGCGAGTAGAACTACCGCTATAAGCGCTCCGCATATCGTGTGAGACAGTCTTAGCGTGCTGGTACCGACTACATCCGAAAACTGGGTTAACACGATTACGAAGGCAGTTCCATAGAGAAAACACGGAACGATGAGATAAACTGTGAGCGCTCTGCTTCGTTCCATATCGACTGATTTCTGTGTCAACACATACATTTATCGAAAAAGCAGTCTTATCACCCAAGTTAACTATTCATGGGGGCATGCCTATTGACCGTGCCCGGCGACGAATCTCAACGCCGTCTGTCGATTATCAGCGTTAGCGTCAGAAGTGGGCTCGGGCGGATTCGAACCACCGATCTCGTCCTTGTAAGGGACGCGTCATAACCCCTAGACTACGAGCCCGCATCTCGATTCTACTTCCACGTCGGGATAACGGTTTCCAATTCGGTCGCCGGAATCCTTAGGCGCACTCCGTCCTATCTCCGTGTATGGTCTCGCGGCAGACGCTCGCTACCGCCGCACTCGCGGTGTTAGTCCTCGCCTCCGTGACGGGTGCCGTCTACGCGTTCAACCCCGCGGCGTTCCCGACGGGCGAGTACGAACGGACGACGGTCACCGTTCTTGACGAGGCGGACAACGAGACGCTGGCGACCGTCGACGTCCGCATCGCGGACACCCACCAGAAGCGCTACACCGGACTCAGCGAAACCGAATCGCTCGGCGAGGACGAGGGGATGCTGTTCGTCCACCAGAACGAGGGCGAACACGCGTACGTGATGCGCGAGATGTCCTTCCCCCTCGACATCGTCTTCGTTGACGCCAACGGCACCATCACGCAGATTCACCACGCCGAACTCCCGCCCGAGGGCACCTCCGGCGAGGAACTGACGAAATACAGGGGCACCGGGAAGTACGTCCTCGAAGTTCCCTACGGCTACACGAACCGGTCGTGCATCGACGAGGGCGACCGCATCCGAATCGGCGACTATTCGGAAGGCAAAACAACGACGTAAGGCGGCCCCGAAGCCGAGAGCATGGGTGAACACGTCGAGGCACTCGCCGAGTTAGAGGGGTGGCGCGCAGAGGAGTTCGCGGCGCGAGTCCACTACCGGGGCGCGGACGACCACTACAGCATCGAGTTCTACGAACCCTCCGAGTGCGTCCTCTACTGGAAGGTGAAAGACGACGGCGAGACGGCGGTTCCCGTCGGGCGGAACACCGTCCCCGACCCCCTCCGCGCGCGCATCCGCGAGGACCTCTCCGAGGCGGCCATCGACCCGGACGTGGAAGGCAGAGTGCTGTAGGCCGTCGCCGGTCCGCGTCGCTCTCGCCGCGCTGACTGTTTCGGTTCGTATCAAACGGTTTAGTGTGCTGGGCCCCCGAAGACGGGGTAATGGCTACCTCCCCGGACGACGACGACCCGTTCGAGGAACAACGGGAGCGAGCCGAGAATCCGATGCGGCGTCTGTTCGCCGAGTACGGGCGGCGGAACCTGCCGCAGTTCTCGGTCGGCGTCCTCGCAAGCGTGGGCGCGCGACTGCTCGACCTCCTGCCGCCGTTGCTCCTCGGCATCGCCGTCGACGCCATCTTCCTCGACGAACGCGCGTTCGACCTCCCCATCCTCCCGCAGGCGTGGCTTCCCGCGGCGCGGGACGCGCAACTGTGGTTCACCATCGGCCTCATCGCCGTCGCGTTCTTCGGCGGGGCGGCGTTCCACTGGACGCGTAACTGGGGGTGGAACTCCTTCGCGCAGAACATCCAACACGACGTTCGGACGGACACCTACGACAAGATGCAACGGCTGAACATGGAGTTCTTCGCCGACAAGCAGACGGGCGAGATGATGTCCATCCTCTCGAACGACGTGAACCGCCTCGAACGGTTCCTCAACGACGGGATGAACGCCGCGTTCCGCCTCGGCGTCATGGTCCTCGGCATCGCCGGCATCCTCTTTTGGCTGAACTGGCAACTCGCCCTCGTCGCCCTACTTCCGGTGCCCCTCATCGCCGTCTTCACCTACTTCTTCATCAAGACCATCCAGCCGAAGTACGCAGAAGTCCGCTCCTCCGTCGGGCGGGTCAACTCCCGGTTGGAGAACAACCTCGGCGGCATCTCCGTCATCAAGACGTCGAACACGGAGTCCTACGAGTCCGACCGGGTGGAGGGCGTGTCGATGGACTACTTCGACGCCAACTGGGACGCCATCGACACCCGCATCAAGTTCTTCCCCGGCCTGCGCATCCTCGCGGGCATCGGCTTCGTCCTGACGTTCACCGTCGGCGGCCTCTGGGTGCTGAACGGCGCGGGGCCGTGGTTCTTCACCGGGACGCTCGCGCCCGGGGAGTTCGTCACGTTCATCCTCTTCACCCAGCGGTTCATCTGGCCGATGGCGCAGTTCGGGCAGATCATCAACATGTACCAGCGCGCGTACGCCTCCAGTGCTCGGATGTTCGGCCTGATGGACGAACCCTCCCGCATCGAGGAGGATCCCGGCGCGGAGGAGTTGGTCGTCGGCGACGGCCGCGTCGAGTACGACGACGTGACGTTCGGCTACGACGAGGACGAGACCATCGTCGAGGACATCTCCTTCGAGGTTCCCGGCGGCGACACCCTCGCGCTCGTCGGCCCGACCGGTGCGGGGAAATCGACGGTCCTGAAGCTCCTCCTCCGGATGTACGACGTGGACGAGGGAGCCGTCCGCATCGACGGCACCGACGTACGCGACGTGACGATTCCGAGCCTCCGGCAGGCCATCGGCTACGTCGGACAGGACACGTTCATGTTCTACGGGACGGTCGAGGAGAACATCCGGTACGGGTCGTTCGACGCCGACCACGAGGACGTGGTCGAGGCCGCGAAGGCCGCGGAAGCCCACGACTTCATCCGGAACCTCCCGGAGGGCTACGACACCGAAATCGGCGAGCGCGGCGTGAAACTCTCCGGCGGCCAGCGCCAGCGTCTCTCCATCGCCCGCGCCGTCCTCAGGGACCCCGACATTCTCATCTTGGACGAGGCGACCTCCGACGTGGACACCGAGACGGAGATGCTCATCCAGCGCTCCTTGGACCGTCTGACGGAGGACCGAACGACGTTCAGCATCGCCCACCGCCTCTCGACCATCAAGGACGCCGACAAGATAGTCGTCCTCGAAGACGGGCGAATCGTCGAACGCGGCACGCACGAGGAACTCATCGGCGAGGACGGCCTCTACGCCCACCTGTGGGGCGTCCAAGCGGGCGAGATAGACGAACTCCCCGACGAGTTCGTCGAACGGGCGAGTCGCCGCGCCTCGCGGACGAGCGTCGAGAACGACGACGACGACTGAGGTATCGTCCCGTCCGCATCCGGCGGTTACAAGCCGTCCGAGCGCACACCGCCGTGTATGCGACTCTCGGAGGCGACGTGGACCGACGTGTCGGACCTCGCCGCGGAGACGGACATCGCGCTGGTACCCGTCGGCAGCACCGAACAGCACGGCCCGCACGCCCCCCTCGGAACGGACGCGTTCACCGCCGAGGCGGTGGCCGAGGCCGGCGTCGAGGCGTACGACGGCGACGCCGCCGTCGCTCCGACCCTCCCCGTCGGCGTCGCCGCCGAACACCGCCAGTTCCCCGGCACGGTGTGGTTCTCGCCGGAGACGTTCCGCTCGGCCGTCCGCGAGACGGTGGCGAGTCTCGCCGAACACGGGTTCGGCCGCGTCGTCGTCGTCAACGGTCACGGCGGCAACGTGGACGCCCTGCGCGAGGTGACGGGGACGATAACCCGCGAGGGCGACGCCTACGCGGTGGCGTTCACGTGGTTCGACGCCGTCGGCGAACACGCCGCGAAGATGGGCCACGGCGGACCCCTAGAGACCGCCCTCCTCAGACACCTCCGGCCGGAACTCGTCCGCGAGGAGAGAGTGGAGGACGCCGCGGCGGGCGGGAGCGACCGCTGGGGCGAGTGGGTATCTGGCGTGAATCTCGCGCACGACTCCGCGGAGTTCACCGAGAACGGCGTGGTCGGCGACCCGACGCAGGGGGACGCGTCGCTGGGAGAAGCGCTCCTCGACCTGTCGGCCGAGTCGTTGGCCGAACTCCTCGACGCCGTCGCCGAACGCGACGTCGAACGGCCGCGTCGGCGGGGCTGAGTTACTCTTCGTCTTCCTCGTCCTCGTCCTCGTCTGCGTCGGCGTCCGCTTCCTCTTCCTCCGCATCTTCATCTTCGTCGGCGTCCGCTTCGTCGGCGTCCGCTCCGTCGGTATCCGCTTCATCGGTATCCGCTTCGTCCGCGTCCCTTTCCTCGGCCGCGTCGGCGGCGTCCTGCAGTTGACTCCGCAACTGGGGCATGGTGCTGGTCAGTTCGCCGACGAGTTCCTCGGCGTCGGTCACCGTCTCCAGCAGTTCTTGGACGGACGCTATCTCCGATTCGAGGGAGTCCGGGTCGTCGAACGCGTCGGCGCGTTGGCCGACGATGAACGTCTTCTTCGCCTGCCGGAGGTTCTCCTCGGCCTCCTCGACGTCCAGCGCGGACTTCAGACCGTTGAGGACGCCGAGGACGTTCTGCGCCTCGGTGTCCCAGATGGCGTCGGCGTCGGGTAGGGAGTCCCGCACGGCGTCGAGGTGCTCTTCGACCTCAGAGCGCATCTCTTCGGCGGCCTCTCCGAACAGGTCGTCGTCCCCGAGTGTGCTTTGACTACTCATACCCGTCACTTCGACGCGCGGTAGTTTAAATACATGCCCGAAAGTGAAAGTGAAATCTCGGCCGGGAGGGGTTCTGACGCCCGTTCAGTCCTCGACGGAGACGAGACGCATGGTGGGGTAGTCGTCCTCCATCTCCATCCGCGTGCGGACGCGCGTCCCCCCGTACTCGACGGTCATCTCGACTTCCATGAACCGTCCCGTCAACTCCGCGTAGTCCGCCGTCGAGTCGGCGAGTTCGGAGGCTAAGTCGTCCACGAGGATGTCCACCTCGACCGATTCGCAGTGGGGTTGGTTCTCTATCGCGTCCTCCATCGCGCTCTCGAGGGAGTCCGCGCTGGAGGGACTGATCGGCGTCCCGGCGAACTGGTGGTACAGCGACCCGAACTTGATTCCCGCCTCGAAGCAGGCCGTCTCTGCTGTACTCGGCATGGGGTCTCTCTCGTCCGCCCGAAGATAGGCGTATCGCCTCGGCTCCTCGCAGACGCGAATCGGGCCTTTCTTAGCCATCCTTCGCCCAGTAACGACCGAATGGACGACCCGGTTCTCTTGACAGGGGCGGGTGGGCGCGTCGGTCAGGCTATTCTCCGCCACATCGGGACCGACTACGACTGGCGATTGCTCGACCGCGAACCGCTGTCTGACGACAAGATTCCAGAGGGGGTCGCCGACGAGGCGGTGTACGCCGCGGACATCACCGACAGAGAGGCCGTCGAAGAAGCCGTCTCCGGCGTCCGGGCGGTCATCCACCTCGCGGGCGACCCGCGACCCGAAGCGCCGTGGAACAGCGTCCTGCAGAACAACATCGACGGGACGCACACCGTCCTCGAAGCCGCCGCCGAGGCGGGCGTCGAGAAGTTCGCCTTCGCCTCGTCGAACCACGCCGTCGGCAACTACGAGACGGCGGACCGCACGCCCGACCTGTACCGCTCGCACGACGACTTCCGACTCGACGGGACGGAACTCCCCCGCCCGAGCAACCTCTACGGCGTCAGCAAGGCGACGGGCGAGATTCTCACCCGCTACTACCACGACGAGTACGGCATCTCCGTCGTCAACGTGCGCATCGGCAACCTGACGGAGGGCCACCCGCCCGTCGACTACGAACGCGGACAGGCGATGTGGCTCTCGTACCGGGACTGCGCGCACCTCTTCGCGCGGTGCATCGAGGCCGACTACGAGTTCGAGACCGTCTACGGCATCAGCAACAACGACCGGAAGTACTACTCCATCGACCGCGCGAAGGAGGTTCTCGGCTTCGACCCGATAGACAACTCCGCGGAATTCGAAGACGAAGGCGGCGACGAGGAGTGACTCACTCGAACAGTCCGGACACGTCGCGTTCTCTCGCGCGTTCTCGCTCGACGTGCGCGAACAGCCTCTCGTAGAGTATATCGCGGTTCTCCCTGTCGCCGACGAAGTCGAACAGGAACGCGACGTACCGCGTCCCCGACCGCCCGCCGCCTACGCCCGGGTCGTCCTCCTCCACTTCCTCCGTCGCGTACTCCACCGCGCGTTCGATGACCGCCTCGTCGTAGGCGTCGTAGTCCTCCGCGACGACTCTGGCGGCGTCGACGACCCCCTCGAACGGCAGGTCGTCGGCCCGGACGACTCGCCCGTCGATGCGCAACGGAAGCGGGCGCGCGCGTTCGGCGAACTCCGGGTCCGCGGCGAGGCGACCCAGATACCGCCGCACCGCGCCGACGTTCACGCCCCGGTAGTTCTCGTCCGCATCGTCCACGTCCCCGAGGTACTCGCGCGCGCTCGTCGCTAACCCGGTCGCACCGCTCCAGTTTCGGTTCCGCGCGTGGTGGACGGCCGCCGTGTACTGGATGAGGCCGTGGAGCAGTCGCTCGTCCGGCGTCCCGTCCGCCAGTTCGAGCCACCGCGACTCCCACGCGTCGTGGGCGGCGTGGTGGTCGCCCGCGTTGAACACCGCCGCCCCGACGCGGAGTATTCGTTCCATACTCCGGACACGTCGTCCGCGTCCTAAATAGCCGACGCTCGCCCGTTCGGGCCTCAGCGGCGCGGTGATACGCTTATACGTATTCGTACCGTAGGCCCCGTGATAGCACATGAAACGAGTCGGCAATCCGACCATTCTGGAGGTGACGGAATGAAGCGAACGCACGAACCAGTCTGTGTCGCCTGCGGTTCCGAGTATTCGTTCACCAGCACGTACAAGGGCAACTACTGCCCGGACTGTCACGAGAAGTGGGTCGGTTCGCCGAAGGACGACTCCTCTCGCGACCCGTCGCCGCGGCCGATTCGAAAGCGTCGCACGCCGTCGGTTCGCCCCATTGACGAGAGCGACGACGAGCACGACGTTCCGTCGAGGTACGACGAGGAGTAGTCCGCGTCGGGTACGAACGCTCTGTTCGGACGGCCGAACGTGGCCTCCAGACTGCAGAATCTTTCCCTTCTCTCTGTCGCTCGTCGCGTAGCGCCTCGCAGAAACGTCCTGACGGAGGCCCCGTGAACAGCGTGAACGGGGCCACGTGAGGCCACAAGTGATCTCACGGAGTCCTACGCGAGCGAACGCGAGCGTAGGGCAAGTCGGTCGTGAACGAAGTGAACGTCCTGACGGAGTTTCACGCGAACGGATGTGAGCGTGAAGCACGTGAGGGTGCGAACGAAGTGAGTACCCTCTCGGAGATTTGAACTCAGTCGCTCCCTTCGGTCGCTCCCTGTTCAAATCTCCGTGGTGACCGCATAACCTCGAATGGACGCGAGAGCCATAGAGGGCTCTCGCGGTGTAGTTCTCGGAAAGTAGCGTCCTGACGGAGTCCTACGCGAGCGAACGCAAGCGTAGGGCAAGTCAGGTCGTGAACGAAGTGAACGTCCTGACGGAGATTTGAACTCCGGTCCCTGGCTCCGCAAGCCAAGAGGATAGTCCACTACCCTATCAGGACTCATCCTTCGCTACACCTCGTTTGCTTAAGACGGTTACGATGTGTGCGAGTGACGTTCGGACGGCACCACCTAACTACTCGGCCGACGCCGGCGCGTACTCGGCAAACAGGTAGACGACGCTCAGCGCGATTCCGACGAGGAACACACCGCCGGCCACCGCCACAAAGTTCTCCGAGAGGACACCGAGTGCGACGAACAGAACCGGCAGGATGCCGAACACGAGTTTCCACCGGACGAGAACCCGACTCAATCTGTCCATACGCCTCTGTTACCTGTCACTCTCAAAAATGGCGCTCTCTGGTCGCTCCCTGTTCAAATCTCCGTGTCTGAGTCAACATCCTCGGCAGAGGCGAGAGCCACGGAAGGCTCTCGCCGTCTTGCCTCGGTAGAACGACGTCCTGACGGAGTCCTACGCGAGCGAACGCGAGCGTAGGGCAAGTCAGGTCGCGAATGAAATGAGCGTCCTGACGGAGATTTGAACTCCGGTCCCTGGCTCCGCAAGCCAAGAGGATAGTCCACTACCCTATCAGGACTCACTCGTTGATTGGCGGCACCCTTTGAAATGGCTTGCGATGCGGGTACTCCCTCGCGGTGTGCCACCCCGCCGCGCGGAAAGCACCAACGACCGTTTGTGCTTACGATACGGCTATTTCCCGAGGGCGAGACTGTCAGGTATGAACCGCCGAACGGTCCTCGCCGGAACTGCAATGCTCCTCCCACTCGCCCTCGCCGGTTGCCTCGGAGGCTCCTCCGGCTCCGACGGAGAGACCACCGACACGGAACAGACCGAAACAGAACAGACCGAAACGGGAACCGAGACGGACGCGACCGGAACCGACGAGTTACCGACGACGGGGTCGGGCGGCGGCGCGTCGGGGACGCACCCCCGCTTCACCGAGTCGTCGCTCACCCCCCTCGACGAGTGCCCGTCGCCGGGCGAAGCCAGCGTCGCCTTCGACGACGAGGGCGTGACCGTCACCGGGTGTATCGTCGGCAAGAACGGCTGTACGGTCCCCTCGCTGGAACACCTCTCCTACGACGGCCAGGAAGGGCTGGTGACGCTCGTCGTCGCCGCCGTGGAGGAACGCGACGACGACGAGATGTGCACCGAGGCGCTGGAGAACCTCGGTTACGAGGCGCGCGTCGCACTCGACGGCACCGTCCCCTCCGCCGTCGTCGTCGTCCACGACGACGTGAACGGGAAGCGCGAGGTGGCCCGCGAGGAGCGCTGAGCGACCGCTTTCGAGCGCAGTCGCCGCCGAGACGAGACTTTTTGTACGACCGGGCGGCCACGGCTTCCCGTGTTCCGACTCGTCGACCTAATCGCCCGACTGCGCCGGGGTACTCCCGCGAAGACAACGCTTAAGCGCGGGCCTACCTTGGACGATGATAGGATTATGGCCGCTATCGCCCGAACCACGGGTTTCTCTCTTCGCAGCGTCGGACGCGGACGACGGGACGGAGGTGTCGAGTAGATGGGTGCGATCGAAGACGTCTACGAGGACCTCGAAACCGACGTCCCGTTCGAGAAGTTCGAAGCCGCCGTGGAGGACAAGGTCGAACAGATGGGCGGACTCGCCGACGAGGAGACGGCGGCGATGCTCATCGCGCACGAACTCCGCGACGAGGAGGTCGAGGGCGTCGCCGACATCGAACCCGGCATGGAGGACGTGAAGTTCCTCACCAAGGTGATGAGCATCGGCGAACTCCGGACCTTCGAACGCGACGGCGAGGACGAGGACGGCCGCGTCCTCAACGTCGAAGTCGCCGACGAGACGGGGCGCATCCGCATCTCGCTTTGGGACAACGTCGCCGTGGACGCCCTCGAAAGCCTCGAAGCGGGGGACGTGCTCCGCATCGCGGGCCGACCCAAGGAGGGGTACAACGGTGTCGAGGTCAGCGTCGACAAGGTCGAACCCGACCCGGACGCCGAAGTCGACGTCCAGATGCAGGACACCTACCGCGTCGAGGACCTCTCGCTCGGCCTCTCTGACGTGAATCTGAAGGGTCGCGTCCTCAGCACCGACTCGGTGCGGACGTTCGACCGGGACGACGGGTCCGAGGGCCGCGTCGCCAACCTGACGGTGGGCGACCCGACCGGCCGCATCCGGGTCACCCTCTGGGACGAGAAGGCCGACCTCGTAGACGAATTCGAACCGGACGACACCGTCGAAGTCGTGGACGGGTACGTCCGCGAACGCGACGGGTCGCTCGAACTCCACGTCGGCAACCGCGGCGCGGTCGAGGAACTCGACGAGGACATCGAGTACGTCCCCGAGACGACGGACATCGCGGACCTCGAACTCGGCGAGACGGTCGACATCGCGGGCGGCGTCATCGAGACGGACCCCAAGCGCACGTTCGATCGCGACGACGGGTCCGAGGGACAGGTTCGGAACATCCGCGTGAAAGACGACACCGACGACATCCGCGTCGCCATGTGGGGCGAGAAGGCCGACACCGACGTCGACCTCGCGGACTACGTCGTCCTCACGGACGTGGAGATAAAAGACGGCTGGCAGGAGGACCTCGAAGCCTCCGCCGGGTGGCGGTCCACTATCAGCGTGATGGACGAGGCTCCCGACGGTGCGAACGCCGCGGGTGGCGCGGACGGGTCGCAGTCGGAGTCGCAGTCGCAGGGACTCGGCGCGTTCGAGGACGTTGACGAGCAAAGCTCGTCAGGCCACCAGACGCAGTCCGGTGATACGGGCGACTCCGGCGGGTCGTCCGACCCGTCCGCGGCGAACGGCGCTTCGTCGTCCAGCAGTTCGTCGTCCGGTAGTTCGTCGTCCGGCGGGTCCTCGGAGCCGGACCCCGACGACGGCGAGATAGAGGAGTTCACGGGGACCGTCGTTCAGGCGGGCGACCCCGTCGTCCTCGACGACGGCACCGAGACGCGGAGCGTGGAGACGAACGAGTCGCTCAAACTCGGTCAGGAGGTCACGGTTCGCGGGGCGGTGCGCGACGGTCGTATCGAGGCGACCGAAGTCGCCTTGGAGAACCGGTAGACGGCGGGCGACGCTCCCCCTTTCGGCGAGCGAACGGCGCGCGCAGCGGTGACACCGGCCTCGTGGCGTCGAGAGCGCTCGAGAGGTGCCGAGAACCGACGAGAGCCGCTACGGAAAGGATTATACGCCGCACGGACGGCATATGAGGGTATGAGCGTCGAGTTACCGTTCGCCCCGGTCGATACGATTATCCGGCGCAACGCCGGCGAGCTTCGGGTCAGCGCCGACGCGTCCGAGGAACTCGCCCGGCGCATCCAACGTCGCGGGTCCGACCTCTCGGCCGACGCGGCCGAACGCGCCGAGGAAGACGGCCGAAAGACCCTGATGGCCGAGGACTTCGGCGTCGAACAGGTGGTCGAACGGGAGGAACTGGAGCTGCCAATCGCCCCCGTGGACCGCATCGCCCGACTCGACATCGACGACCGGTATCGTGTGTCGATGGGTGCGCGCATCGCACTCGCCGACATCTTGGAGGACTACGCCGACAACGTCGCGAGCGCCGCCGCGAAGCTCGCACGCCACGCCGACCGGCGGACGATACAGGCCGAAGACATCGAGACGTACTTCGCCCTCTTCGAGTAGACCGATGCAGTTCGGCTACAGCGAGACCTGTCTCGCGCACGACACCGGTCAACGACACCCGGAGACGGCCGACCGACTCCGCGCCATCAGGCGCGCCCTCGCGAAGCGCCACGGGGTCGAGTACGTGGACGCCGACCCCGCCACCGACGACGACGTGGCGTCCGTCCACGACCCCGACTACGTCGCCGAAATCCGCGAGTTCTGCGAGGACGGCGGCGGGAGTTGGGACCCCGACACCGTCGCCTCCGAGGAGACGTGGGACGCCGCCCTCGCGTCGGCGGGCCTCGCGCAGTGGGCCGCCCGCCAAGCGGTCGAGGGCGCGGACGCGAGAGACACCGCCTTCTCCCTCGGACGCCCGCCGGGGCACCACGCCGTCGAAGACGACGCCATGGGCTTTTGCTTCGTCAACAACGCCGCCGTCGCAGCGCAGACGGTACTCGACGACGACGAACTCGACGTAGAACGCGTGGCCGTCTTCGATTGGGACGTCCACCACGGCAACGGGACGCAGGACATCTTCTACGACCGGGGCGACGTGTTCTACGCGTCGGTCCACGAGGACGGCCTCTACCCCGGCACCGGCGAAATCGAGGAGACGGGCGAGGGCGACGGCGAGAACGCGACGCTGAACGCCCCCCTCGCGGCGGGCGCGGGCGATTCTGACTACCTCCTCGTCGTCGACGAACTCCTCCGCCCGGCGCTCGAACGGTTCGACCCGGATCTCCTCTTGGTCAGCGCGGGGTTCGACGCGCACCGACACGACCCCATCTCCCGGATGCGCGTCTCCACGGAGGGGTACGCGCTGATGACCGACCGAGTGAGGAGCATCTGCGACGACGTGGACGCGGGACTGGCGTTCGTCTTAGAGGGCGGGTACGGTCTCGACACGCTCTCGGAGGGCGTCGCAATCGTCCACGAGACGTTCGACGGCCGGTCGCCCATGGAACCGGACGACGAACCGAACGAGAAGACGGAGACGCTCGTCTCGGACGTGCGCGAGGCTCACGGACTCGGTTCGAAGTAACGGGCGAACTCGACGCCGAACGTCTCCGTCTCTGCGAGTTCCGCCACCTCCCCGCCGACGAGCACCTCGTACGATTCTTCGAGGGTAGACTCCACCCGAGAGCCGAGTCCGACGTCGAAGATGGCGTCGCTTTCGAGGAACGCCGCCGCCTCGGCGTACGCTCTGTCCCGTTCGACGATGTACCGATCGCCGTCGAGGAACGGGCCGTAGTCGTCGTCACCGTCGGCGTAGGCGTCGTAGAACCCCTCGGCGTGGTTGCGAACGTGCACCGGTGGCCCCTCGTGGCGGGAGATGGTCGGAAGCGTCGCGTGCGCGAGCTCGACGAAGAGGACCGCCCGGTCCTCGGCGAACGTCGTCGCTCGCAGGGGACCGAACCCCCGGCGGTCGAGCTCCGACCGCACGCCCGACAGCGACTTGCGGAGCTGCGGGTACAGTTGATCCTCCACGATATCGGGTGCGTCGAAGACGACGGCGACGGGCGTCGTTCCCCGCCGTTCGACGTGCGAGCGGACCTCGTCGGGCGAGAGGGGGTCGGGGTCCGGCGAGAAGAAGAACGACTCGTCGGGTTCGTCGAGGAACGCGCGGGCGTAGTGTTGGAGTCGGGCGACGTTCTCCGCGGAGCAGACGGCCGCCACGTTCCGCGTCGGATCGGTCGGATCCACGACGACGAGGGGATGGTCGAACGACCGTTCGCCGTGGTCCTCGGGGTCGAAGACGACCGGCGGGTGCCAGTCGGCGGCGGCCCGAAGGAGCTCCTCGAACCCGCCGTACTCCAAGACGAGCAGTTCGGTGAGGTAGCCCGAGAACCCCCTCGTTCGGAGGTCGCTCCCGTACGCGCCGATGCCCTTCAGGAAGCGCTTGAACACGCGCACGTCCGCGGCGAGTCCGTCGTCGATGCGTTCGCGGAGGTAGGCGTTGTGGTGCGGCGTGCGGTCCACCGCCGACCGGAGCGAGGACCCGTCCTCGACGTCGTAACAGGGGACGAGGTCCACGTCGAAGCCGCGGAACTCGCCGGTGACGTACGGGTGTTCGGCGTACTCCTCGCGCCCGTCGGGGAGGACGGCGCGGCCGATTTCGAGGCCGTAGGACTCCAGCGACTCCCTATCTACGTCGGCGGGGAAGCGGACGAACAGGTCGATGTCCCTGTCGCCGGAGAGCCACGTCCCGCGGGCGGTGGACCCGACCCGAATCACGTCGGCTTCGACCGGGAGGTCCGCGAGTTCGTCCGCCACGCGGGCAGTCAGCGCGGACGCGGTCTCGCGAAGCGCGGTCCGTTCGTCCTCGTCCGGGTCGATTCGCTCCCGGACGCGTTCGACGACGCGCGAGATGTCCTCCGAGTCGGCCATGGTCGTCTCGGCTTCACCGCGGGCGGGCGAAAGGGTGTCGGTGCGTCCGCCGCCGGACGCACGGTGACAAGGCGCACTATCGCTCCAAAACGAAAGCCCTACAAACAACCTCGGTGTACGAAGGAGTGCGGAGAAAGCCCGAGCCGTCGTAGCTCAGTTGGTAGAGCACCTCGCTGTTAACGAGGTGGTCCCAGGTTCGAGTCCTGGCGACGGCGCTTCCACTTCCTCTCGTCTCCGACCGCCGAGTCGGGGCTCCGTCGGTCGGTTCGTCCGGCGGACAACGACAACGCTAAAGAGGTGCCCGGGGGAAGTGGTGAACGTACGAGGGCCCTTAGCTCAGCCTGGTTAGAGCGCTCGGCTCATAACCGAGTGGTCGATGGTTCGAATCCGTCAGGGCCCATGAAGAAACCCGCGAGCGTAAGCGAGCAGTGCTTCGATTCTGTTGTGACGGAATCGAACTCGGAGTGATCTCCCTCCGATGGAGCCCGACGAGTTGGGACGAGAGCACGACAAGTACTACGTCGGTTACTGATCAACCGCCGTCTCATCGTATTCAATCCAAGAGCGATTCCGGGCCCGGCCAGTACACAACGACCTTTTCCTCCCCGAGATTCATCATTGTTCGTATGAGCGATCAAGCCGGGACTCCAGAGGGTGGGTTTTGGGCAGACGCTACCGGCGAGCGTGCAGTCGAGCGTTACTCCACGCTCGTCAATATGGTGGACGATGGCATCTATCAGCTCGACGCCGAGGGGCGGTTCGTCGCGGTCAACGATTCCATAGTTAGGTTGACCGGCTACGCCCGGGAGGAACTTCTCGGCGAGCACGCTTCGATCGTGCTTGACGACGAGGACGCCGATCGCATCCAGCGCGAGATCTACCGGCGATTTGTGGACGGCGACCGCGAGGGCGAACCGATCGAGTTCACCGCCCGGATGGCCGACGGCGAGACCATCCCCTGCGAACTAGAGCTACACCCGCTCGTCGAAGAGGGGACGTTCGAGGGGAGCATCGGGGTCGTACGCGACATCGCGGACCGGAAACAGACGGAACAGGAGCTCCGCGAGCGCGAACGTGAACTCCGGCGGAAAGAGCGCCGGTACGAGGCCATCTTCGAGGATCCCAACATCCTCGTCGGCCTGCTCGACCCCGATGGGACCGTCCGGGACATCAACCAGACGGCCATGAAGTACGTCGACGCCAATCTCGAGGATGTACGGGGCGAGCCGTTCTGGGAGACGCCGTGGTGGGGCGAGGGCGACGGCGTCCAGTCTCAGGTGAAAGAGTGGATCGAGCAGGCGGCTGCGGGCGAGTACGTCGAGTTCGAGGCCGACCTCACCCGCTCGGACGGCGAGCCGTACACCATCAGCGGCTATTACCGACCCGTCACCGACAACGACGGTGAGGTCGTGTCCATCATCGTTTCTGACCGCGATATCACCGAGCGCAAGCAGCACGAGCGCGAACTCGAGTTGTTCCGCACCCTGCTCAATCACTCGAACGACAGCGTGCTGGTGGTGGATCCAGAGACGGGCCGCTATCTCGACGTCAACGACACTGCCTGTAAGCGGCGGGGGTACTCGCGTGAGGAATTCCTTGAGCTCACGGTCACGGATCTCGAAACCGAGATTCCCGACCAGGAGGCGTGGCGGTCGTTCGTCGAGGAACTGCGTGCCGAGGGGCAACTGACCTTCGATGGACACCACCGCTGTAAGGACGGTTCGACGTACCCGGTTGAGGTCAACGCTTCCTACGTTGACCTCGATCAGGAGTACGTCCTCGCCATCGCTCGCGACGTTACCGAGCGCCGGGAATACGAACGGTACCTCGAGGATGCCAAGTCGCGGTTAGAGGCAGCGACAGAAGCCGGCGCGGTTGGGACCTGGGAATGGCATATTCCAGAGGACGAGATGGTCGTCGGTACGACGTTCGCTCGGACGTTCGGCATCGATCCTGATGTCGCCCGCGAGGGTGTGTCGCTCGATCAGTTTATCGAAGCCATCCACGAGGATGACCGTGAGCGAGTGACGGCGGCAATCGAGGAGGCCGTCGAGACGTGCGGCGACTACGAGGAAGAATACCGCGTGTGGAATGCTGACGACGATCTCCGGTGGGTTGTCGCTCGCGGGCACGTCGAGTGCGACGACGGCGAGCCGATCCGCTTCCCGGGGGCGCTCACCGACATCACCGAACGCAAACGCGCCGAATTAGAACTCCAGCGGAACAACGAACAGCTGGAGACCCTCTTCGAGGTCCTTCCCGTCGGTGTCGTGGTCGCGGAGGCCGACGGGCGGATCGTCCAAGCCAACGACGTTGCACACGAGATCTGGGGCGGCGATGTCTTCGACGTCGAGTCCGTCGAGGAGTACGAGCAGTACCCGGTCTGGGACGCGGATTCCGGCGAGCGCGTCCAGCCAGACGAGATGACGCTCGCGAGGGTCATCGACGGCGAGGAGGTACTCGACCCGGACATCTACGAGATCGAGGCGGTCGACGGCGAGCGCCGGGTCGTCCGGCTGGAGGGGATGCCCGTCCGCAACGAGCACGGCGAGGTGACCCGCGGCGTGGCTACTTTAACAGACATCACCGAACGCCGTGAGGCCCAACGCGCGCTCGAGGAGTCCGAACGCCGCTACCGAACGCTGGCCGAAAACTTCCCGAATGGAGCGGTGGGCCTGTTCGATGAGGACCTGCAGTACACCGCTATTGGCGGTCAGCTCTTCGACCGATTCGACTACGGCCCGGAGGATCGAATCGGACACCGCTTTACTGAACTCCATACATCGGATCTGGTTGAGGAGTTAGAACCGCATTTCCGGGCCGCACTCGACGGTGAGGCAGGCTCCTTCGAAATCGAATACCGCGGCCGACATCTGCACGCCCACACACTCCCTGTCAGTGACGCCGACGGCGAGGTGTACGCGGGCATGATCGTGATCCAAGACGTGACCGAGCGACGGGAATACGAACGTATGCTAGAGGTGTCCAACGAGCGACTCGAACAGTTCGCGTACGCCGCCTCCCACGACCTCCAAGAGCCGCTCCGAATGGTCTCGAGCTATCTGCAGTTGCTTGAACGTCGGTACGGCGACGAACTGGACGAGGACGGCGAGGAGTTCCTCGAGTTCGCCGTCGACGGCGCCGACAGGATGCGTGACATGATCGACGGTCTGCTGGCGTACTCACGCGTTGAGACCCAGGGGGAACCGTTCGAGGCCGTCGACCTCGACGATGTCCTCTCGGAGGTCTGTGACGACCTGCAAGTAATGATCCAAGAGAGCAACGCCGAGATTACCGCCGAAGACCTCCCTCGCGTGGAGGGCGATCGTGGGCAGTTACGGCAGGTCTTCCAGAACCTGCTGGACAACGCCATCGAGTACAGCGACGACGAACCCCCGCGGATCCACATCGACGCCGAGCGCGACGGCGACCGGTGGCTCGTGTCCGTCGAGGACAACGGCGTCGGTATTGCTCCGGAGGATACTGACCGCATCTTCGAGGTCTTCCAGCGCCTGCACACCCGGGACGAACACGCAGGCACTGGTATCGGTCTCGCGCTGGTTGAGCGCATCATCGAGCGCCACAACGGCGATGTCTGGGTCGAGTCCGACCCCGGCCGGGGTTCGACGTTCTCGTTCACACTCCCTGTTGCGAGTAATTTCGAGACGTAAGACATACCACCGACTGTTGTTCGCCGGCTTCGCTCAGGATTTCTCGCTTTATCGCAAAGGTCGGCCTCCCGCCTGCGGACGGACTACTTGGTAAAGGAAAAATCCGTGCCTTCACACCTGGGGCATTCGTCTCTCCCGATTGGCTTCGCACCGAGGGATGAGAACGCCAACAGGTTGCATCCGCAAGATTCGCAGGAAATATTCGTTGCCATACAACGTACAGTGTACTGCGGACTGGCATATGTCACACCCCTACGTTGTTAGGATAATTGCCACGGAGGCCGATGTAAGATACACCGTTCGACATCAGCTATCCCTGACTTCGACCGGTGGGTAACCCTACCGTCACGAACACCTCCTCTCGAAAACCTCACGAGATCCGAAAGAGCCCGCGAGACCGTTAGTTCGTATCGATCGTTTTCGTGAGCGTCTCTGCTGTTTTCAGGCCGTCGGTCGGAACGACGCGGTGGTCCTCGGGGGAGTATTCGAGAACACCTGCATCGTCCAACTTCGGCAGGTGGTTGTGGTGGAGCGTTATCTCCACCTGTTCGATATCCCGCTTGGGTATCTTCCCTCGCTCGACGTCTCGTATCTCCGCGGCAACCCCCTCTGCAAGAGACGAGAGGGTGACTGAACGGTCTTTTGCTGCGAGGATACCGACTGCGGCGAGTCGGTGCTTGTCGTCAAGGACGGCGAGAGAGTCAATCGTCGAACGCCCGGACGGAGTGCCGTCTTGTTTGACTGCCATTTCTACTTCTCCGGATGTACTCTACCTATGAAAAATATCTCCCTAAAGAGTTTGGTGAGCTGGAGAATGTATGTCATCTAATCCAATTCTTCCGACTGAAGATTGGGTGCTTCGCAATCACTCGTCGGACTGACCGCTCAGGAGATGTGTACAACTGACCGACGCCGTCCGGCTTCACCATCCGCGACGAGGGAGATGTCGATTGCTCGCCACCCGCGGGCTCACTCGTCGTGGTCGTCCTCCGTCGGAAGCGTAAACGAGAACGTCGATCCCTCGTCCGGTTCGGATTCGACCCAGATTTCGCCGCCGTGACGTTCGACGATCCGCTCGCACAGTGCCAGCCCGATGCCCGAGCCTCCGTGCTCGCCGGGAGCGTGGAGCCGCTGGAACACCTCGAAGATACGATCTTGCTCGTCCGGTTCGATCCCAATTCCCTCGTCCCGGACCGACACCTTCCACGCCGAACTGTTCCGTTCGGCGGAAACGTGTACGTGTGGCGAGTCGTCCCCGCTGTATTCGAGCGCGTTGCTCACCAAGTTCTGAAACACCTGCCGCAGCTGACTTTTGTCTCCCACCACACGCGGCAACTCCTCGATGTCTATGTCGGGACCACTCTCGGTAATCTGTACGCCGAGATCGTCGAGCACGTCTCTAACCACTTCGTTGAGGTCCACCGGTTCGAACGGTTCTCCCTGGGTCTCAACGCGGAGTACGCCAGTAGCCCGTAGATCATATCACGCATGCGACCGGCCCCGTCGACGGCGAACTCGAGGAACTCCTCGCCGTCCTCGTCCAGTTCGTCGCCGTACCGACGTTCGAGGAGTCGGAGGTAGCTCGACACCATCCGGAGGGGCTCCTGTAAGTCGTGGGAGGCGGCGTAGGCGAACTGCTCTAAGCGCTCGTTGGACTCTTTGAACCGCTGTTCGCGTTCGACCCTGTCCGTAACGTCACGCCCGATGCCGGCCAGAACAGGGTCTCCGGACGTGTCCTCGAGCGCGGATCCGACGAACTCGAAGGGGACGGTATCGCCGTCCTCGGTGCGTACATCGATCTCTACGTTCACCGAGCCGCTCTCGAAGCCGTTTCGGACCGCAGCCATAGCGGCATCACGGTCGTCGTCATCGAAGAAGTCGGCTGCAGCCATCGAGGATATCTCCTCGTCCGTGTAGCCGGTAACCTCCGAGAGGCTCCGGTTCCAACGTTTGAGAGACCCGTTTTCGTCTATCACATAGAACACGTCGTCGATCGCGTCGAGAATATCGTCGGTGTACTGCCGGTGTCGTTCTAGGCGCTCGTTCGAGGCTTCGAGTCGATCGACCGTTTCTTGGAGTTCGAGTTGCCGGGTCTTGGCTCGCGCGTCGTACCTCCCCGCGCCGAAGCCCGCGAAACTACCTAATGCCGTGAGTAAGAGCGTATTTCCGACGATATCTGGCTCGTCACTAGCGAGAACGATTGGAGCGAGGATGGCGAGGCCGACCAGAATACCGCGGAGACACCACTTCCCGACGGTCGGATAGAGTTCGCAACGGATGTCGGAGCGGGGCAACTGATAGCCACCGTACGACAGGACGAGGCCCGGAATACCGACCAGAACACCAAGTACTGCCCAGACGTTGGACGACGCATCGGTAACGATCGGAAGGAACGGATAGCTGACTGCCAGCGCGACGAAAATACCACCGAGGGCGACGATAAACTGCCTCCCAACAACGTCGGAATAGGTCCATCCCCTTAGGCCCATTATCCGTAATCCGCAAGGAGGCTCCTATAGCGTTACTATGCGGAACTCGATGAGATCATTCATCTCGCTTGCGCCGGTCTGATTTGGTGTATTCACACCGAAGAGGAGAATCAGTCGCCAGTCGCTACCACTCCGTTGGACTGGCGATGAGCCCTCTCCAATCCGCCTCACTGGAGATCTGCGAGCGGAGTGAGTGACCGACGTTCGAATCCGTCAGAGCCCATCGGTCTTCTGCACCACTCTGATACCAGCTCTCTGAGCGTGGTGAGGACGACCGGGGCAGCCAAGCGCGTTGAAGGACATAGAGAGATCGCCAGTGAAGACCCAATACTACACGGCAACGAGCATTGACGGGTATCTCGCGGACGAGGACAACTCCCTCGATTGGCTCTTTCAGTTCGGAGATATCGAGGAGATCGAGGGCGTGAACGACGATTACGCCCGATTCATGGATCGAATCGGCGCCGTGGCCATGGGCTCGACGACGTACGAGTGGATCGTCGAGCACGAAAACCTCCTGGAGAACCCGGAAAAGTGGCCGTACGAGGATCCAACGTGGGTGTTCAGCACTCGGGAACTGCCGGCGGTCGAGGGTGCGGACATCCGCTTCGTGCAGGGAGACGTTGCGCCCGTCCACGCGGACATGGTGACGGCCGCAGACGGCGAGAACGTCTGGCTCGTCGGCGGCGGCGACCTCGTTGGACAGTTCCACGACCGCGGTCTCTTGGACGAGATCGTTCTCAGCGTCGCTCCCGTCACGCTCGCTTCGGGTGCGCCGCTACTGCCCCGTCGGATCACAGATCCGCCCCTGAAACTGGTCGATGTGGAGAAACGGGGGGACGTTTTTGCGGTTCTCACCTACGAGGTTCAGCAGTCCACCGAGAACTAACCGATCGAACCCCCCGTCCTCTCTCACCGGAACGAACGCGGACCGGGCCGTCTCCACGACGAACGAGAAGGGGAGACCGTTGGAGAATCGGAAATCGACTTCGGCGAGTGGGGACGAGAGAGACCCCTCGCTGTCCCCGAGAGACGACTGTGATGTCAACTCGGGAGTGAACCGAGCGGAACGACCACCGTTCGACTCCGTCAGGGTGTCGGACTCGGTATCTCCCTACCAGCCGTCTGCGAGGTCGGAGCGGGGACCGCGGCTACGCACCGTCGAGGTGTCGGACGCGGTCGCCGGTCCGGAGGCTCTCGACCGAGATTACTCGAGGTCGAAGCGGTCGAGTTTCATCACCTTGCTCCACGCGTCCACGAAGTCGCGCACGAACTCCTCTTCCGCGTCGTCGGGCGCGTAGACTTCCGCGATGGCTCGCAGCCGGGAGTTCGACCCGAAGACGAGGTCCACGCGGGTAGCCTTCCACTCGACGTCGCCCGTCTCGCGGTCGCGCAACTCGTAGACGTCGTCGATGTCCTCCGAGGGAGATTCCCGCTCCATGATGTCTTTGTCTTCGGACCCCGAGGCCGGTTCCCACTCGTAACTCATGTCCAGCAGGTTCACGAAGAAGTCGTTGGTCAGCGTCTCCGGCCGGTCGGTGAAGACGCCGAGTTCGGAGTCCTGGTAGTTCGCGTTCAGCGCGCGCATGCCGCCGACCAGGACCGTCATCTCGTCGGCCGTCAGATCGAGGAGGTCGGCTTTGTCCACCAGCAACTCCTCGGCCGACTGGTCGTGGCCGTCTCCGAGGTAGTTACGGAACCCGTCGGCCTCCGGTTTGAGCGCCTCGAAGGACTCGACGTCGGTCTGTTCCTGCGTGGCGTCGGTGCGGCCGGGTTCGAACGGTACGTCCACGTTGTACCCGGCGTCCTTCGCGGCCTGTTCGACGGCCACGTTGCCGCCCAGCACGATGAGGTCGGCGAGCGAGACGCGCACGTCGTCGGACCGCGAGCCGTTGAACTCCTCCTGAATCGCTTCGTAGGTCGAAAGCACCGTCTCCAGCTGCGCGGGCTCGTTGACCTCCCAGCTCTTCTGGGGTTCGAGGCGGATGCGAGCGCCGTTCGCGCCGCCGCGCTTGTCGCTGTCGCGGTACGTCGACGCCGCCGCCCAGGCGGTCTTGACAAGTTGAGAGACGGAGAGGTCCGAGTCGAGGATTTCTTCCTTGAGCTCGGCGGTTTCCTCCTCTCCGATGAGGTCGTAGTCGGCGTCGGGGACGGGATCCTGCCACAGCATCTCCTCGTCGGGGACCTCCGGGCCGAGGAACCGGGACGGCGGGCCCAGGTCCCGGTGGATGAGTTTGTACCACGCCTTCGCGAAGGCGTCTTGGAACTCCTCGGGGTTCTCCTGGAAGCGCTCAATTATCTCCCGGTAGTCGGGGTCCCGCTTCAGAGCGACGTCCGTCGTCAGCATCATCACGTCCTCCTTCTCCGAGGAGTCCTCGGTGCCCGGTGCGACGCCGTCGAGCGAATCGTCCTTCGTGGTCCACTGCCACGCACCGCCGGGGCCCCGCTCCGGTTCCCACTCGTGATCGAGCAGGTTGTTGAGGTAGCCCATGTCCCACTGCGTCGGGGTGGAGTTCCACGGCCCCTCGATTCCGCTCGTTATCGCGTCGCTCCCTTTCCCGGAGCCGTGACTGCTCTCCCAGCCGAGGCCCTGTTGCTCGATCGGCGCCTCTTCGGGCACGGCGCCGACGTGCACGTCGGGGTCGTCCGCGCCGTGGACCTTCCCGAACGTGTGTCCGCCGGCGATGAGCGCGGCCGTCTCCTCGTCGTTCATCGCCATCCGACTGAACGCCTGCCGGATGTTCTCCGCCGACCCTTCCGGGTCCGGTTCGCCGTTCGGTCCCTCCGGATTCACGTAGATGAGGCCCATCACGGTGGCGGCGAGCGGTTCTTCGAGCTCGCTCTCTTCGTCGAAGCGGTCGGACGCTTCCCACTCGTCCTCGGGGCCCCAATCGACGGCCGCGTCGGGCGCGAACTCGTCTTCGCGCCCGCCGGCGAACCCGAACGTCTCGAAGCCCATCGACTCTAAGGCGACGTTCCCGGTCAGGACGATCAGGTCGGCCCACGAGAGTTTGCGGCCGTACTTCTGCTTGACCGGCCAGAGCAGCCTGCGCGCCTTGTCGAGGTTCGCGTTGTCGGGCCAGCTGTTGAGGGGTGCGAAACGTTGCGTGCCGCCGGACGCGCCGCCGCGGCCGTCGGTGGTGCGGTACGTGCCGGCGCTGTGCCACGCCATGCGGATGAAGAGCGGTCCGTAGTGGCCGTAGTCGGCCGGCCACCAATCCTCCGACGTCGTCATCACCTCCTCGATGTCGGCCTTCACCTCGTCGAGATCGAGCGTCTGGAACTCCTCGGCGTAGTCGAAGTCCTCGCCCATCGGATCGGCGCGGCGAGCGTTCTGATCGAGTATCTCCAAGTTCAACCTGTTCGGCCACCAGTCTCGGTTGGACTTACCCATCACCGGACAATCGACCCGTCCCGTGTTAAGGTTGCCTCATTCGCAAATTGTGTTACAATCTGGTAATAAGAGCACAACTTCGAGTGAAGAACTTTTTCTCGTTCCTGAAACTGTGTTAGCGATACACCCGCGCTCAGACGCCGTCGAATCCGTCGCCGAACGCCCGACACCCCATCGGGCCGCTCTCGGAGACCGCCCGCAACGCGTCTCGGTCGCCCTCCCTGTGCTCCTCGACCCAGTCGGTTAGGCGTCCTTCCAAGCGACTCACGACGTCCGGGTGCGTCTCCGACACGTCCGACTGCTCCCACGGGTCGGCGTCCATATCGAACAGTTGCGTCTCGGGGACGACGCTTTCCCACATGCCGGCGTGATACGTCTTCACGAGCTTCCAGCGGTCGGTCCGTATCGCGCGTTGGGCGGTGTAGAGGCCGTGGTCGAAGACGACGGCGTCCCGCCACGGTTCGTCGGCCGACTCCAGAAGCGGGCGTACCGAGTCGCCCTGCCACCGGGCGGGCGTTTCGAGGCCCGCGTACTCCGCGAGCGTCGGCGGCATATCGACGTTCGTGACGAGCTGCGACCGGCGGCCGGGTTCGTACTCGGTGTCGGCGGGGGGTTTGACCAGTAGCGGGACGCGCTGCGTCCCGTCGTGGGTGCTCCAGTGCTCGCGGTAGAGGCCGTGCTCGCCGAACTCCTCGCCGTGGTCCGCCGTCACGACGACGAGGGAGTCCTCGTAGAGCGCGTTCTCTCGGAGGTGGTCGAGCAGTCGGCCGACGTGGCGGTCGGCGTAGCGTATCTCCGCGTCGTAGTTCGCGATGAGCGCTCGGAGGTCGTCGCGGTCCCGGACGCCCATGTGGTCCGCGGAACGCCACGCGTCCCACTCTCGGTGGTCGGCTATCTGCTCGGCGGTCGGGTGAGGCGGCATCGGAACGTCCTCGAACGCCGCGACTTCCTCCGCCGAGCGGAGATACGGACCGTGCGGGTCCCAGAGCTGTACGTACGCGAAGAAGTCTCCGCCTTCGTGCCGGGCGAGTACGTCGATGGCGTCGTCGACGACCGATTCGGCCCGCGGCGTCTGGAACGACTCGTTCTCGCCGACGGGCTCTTGGGGTTGGTGAACTTCGTGCCACGTGTCGTGAAACCAGGGTGCGGGGTGCCGGGGAAAAGACGAGACGGCGAACGCGGGAACGCGCTCCTCGTAGAACAGCCGCGGCAGACTCCACCACTGTCGCTCCGGCACGTGGTCCGCCCACGTCCCGGCCCAATCGACTTCGTTCGACGGGTGGTGGAGCTGCTGCGACTGCGGCCCGTGCGTTTCGACCCCGTTCTGAAGCCCGTACCGCCCCGTCAGGAACGCGGCCCGCGAGGGGAGACACGGCGAATTTGCGACGTACGCCCGTTCGAACGCGACGCAGTCCTCCGCGAACTCGTCGAGGTTCGGCGTCGTCGGCGCGTCGTACCCGTACGCTCCGATGTGGTCCGGGCGGAGGGAGTCGATGTCGATGTACACTACTCGCATTGGTTCTCACTGCGGAGGTGCGCGACTTAAGCCCCGATACCCGTCGGACGTGCGACCGTTCGGTCCCGTCGAGAACCGCCCGCGCTCTTATCCGACTCAATCTCTTAGCACGGGGGATGGCAGACGACAAAAAGGGCCGAAACAAGCAAGCCGACGACAGAGAGAAACGCCAGCGAAAGCGGGAGATGGAGGAGGCGCGCGACCGCGCCGACGAGGACAAACCGATGAGCGGTGACCTCGATAACCGACTCGGTGACCTCGACGAAGCGCTCGAATCGGAGGAGTACCCGGTCACGACCGACGAGTTGGTCGAAGCGTACGGCGACTACGTGATCCAAACGCGAGGCGGAGAGGAGTCGCTCGAAGAAGTGCTCGCTCCGACCGACAATCAGACGTACGACTCCGCCGACGACGCTCGGAGTCGGATACTGGGTCTGATCCACCGCTGATCCCGCTCTCTCGCCGCCGTACCTGCCCGAGAAACAGCCGACGATAGCGACGGCCCGCGTTCGATGCCGCGTCGGCCGTCCCGTCGGACATCACGTTCGCGGATAGAGTACTACTGCTCTTTCGTGGAGGGCCACTCCCGTCCGCCGCTCTCGACGAACGCGAGTAGCGTCCGCCGTCGTTCGTTCAGGTCGTCGTCGAAGGAGTCGGCGAACCGTTCGCCGGAGACGGTCGGGAGGCCGGCGTCGCGGAGGGAGTCGAGGTCCGGCGGGGGCGGGTCGCGGTCGACGGAACCGGCCGACGTGCTGAGTGCGTCGAGCGTGCTGAGGTAGTCCTCGACGCTCGAACGCGCCCCCTTGAGGAGGGCCCCGCTCAGCCGGTTCCGTTCCGCGAGCCCGAACCGGAGGAGCGTCAGCGTCTCGTCGAGGACGACGACGGCCACGATGGGGTCGTTCTCCGCCTGCTTGCTGTGGAAGTAGTGGAGAATCGGGTACGCCTTGTGGTTCGCCGTGAGCGTGTTGACCTGGTCGGAGAACGTGTCCAGTTGGTGGTCGACGCCGCGGAACCCCTCGCCGTCCCAGAACGCCCGCACGACGGTGTCGGCGTCCGTCCCGAGTCCGGTCACGCCGCCGGCGAACGCGTGCTTCTGCGTGACCGCACTGAGGACCGAGAGGAGGTACGTCACGCTCAGCGTGACGAACAGCATCCCGCTCGCCGTCGCCAGCACCGTGGCCATCTGCCAGACGCCCTCCTTGGGCGAGAAGCCGCCGTTCCCGAGGGTGAAGACGGTGTATCCGGCGAAGTATATCGTGTCGGCCCACGAGACCGCCCGGCCGGTACCCGTGTTGTAGATGGCGTCCGTCCCGCCGGCGAAGAGCAACGCCCACCCCATCCAGATGAACAGAAGCCAGAACACGAGGGTGAGAGTCAGGATAACCGGTCCGGCGAAGGTGAGTACGCGTGACCGCCCGCCGCTTCCCCACTCTAACGCGCTCCACGTCCACCGCATCATCTTCGAGGTGAACGGACCCGCGCCGCCCTCGGCCCAGAGCGTCGTCCAGAGTATGTCGACGACGGTGCCGACGAGGAGGAGCCCACCCAGTGCGAGATACGCCGGGTTCACGGGGAGTCCCCCGCGCTAAAACGTGGAACCATCGCATGGTACATACGCCGGCGCGACACTCAAATATTGTGTTCGTCCGAGCGACGCGACGACGCAACTCGGCCGTCGTGCCGCCTGTATCGTCCGTCTGCGCCTTCCGTCTCGTTCCCCATCGGTGCGACTGTACGGTCTTCCCACGCGAATAGGGTGAAATTAATAATGATATTTACCTGCGCGCAGCGCGTACGTCCTCTCGTTGGGGTGGAGCAGTTTGATGAACGCTAACTGGGATGAAATCACCTGGGTCACCGAGACGGTGCCCGAGGAGAACGAAGTTCGTGTTCGCATCGAGGGTAAGATAAGCGACGTCGACGGGCGCACCTTCGAACGAATTCGGGAGAACGACGTAGAGGTACGGAGGGTCACGATAAAACCCGAGTGACGGTCCGAGCACCGACTCCGGTTTAAATATCCCTCCCTCTCGCCGTCGCGGCGGCGGCGACTCTTCTCGCGCCCGCCGCCTCACCGCAGATCGAACGACCCCGTATCGAGGAACGCCGTCTCGTAGCCCTCGTGGCGGGCCACCTGCGGCGGCACGTCCACGCTGACGGTCACGTCGGCGTCGCCGGAGAGGTCCGCGACGGGCGCGCCGTAGTGGAAGCCGAGTTCGGGGTCGAGGCCGGGCGTCAACCGGCCGCCGAAGGTCTCTCCGCCGTCAACCGCCGCCGAGAGCGCCATCCCCGGTATCGTGAGGGCGTTGTGCGGCGTCCGCGCCGAGACGACGAGGTACGGCTTCTCGCCGAACCGGTCGTCCTCGACGACGCTCCCGACGAACGCGGCGTCACCGCTCGTCCCGCGCCCGAGCGACATCCCAGGGAGGGGGTCCGGCGTGTCACCCGTCGGAATCATCTCCATCTCCATCGGTGTGAGCGCGCCTCGCTGCCCCTGCCGGTCTTCGAGCAGTCGGTACTGGATGTCGTTCAGGTCCCGGTTGGAGAACTCCAACTCGACGGTGCCCGCGCCGCCGCCCTCGAACTTCCCCGCCAGAGCGCCGAACCGCGCCACGTTCGTTCCGCCGACGCTCACCCGAACCTCGTACGTCCCGTCGCCGTCGAGAGGGAAGTTCGCGCCGTAGTGAAAGCCCATGCGCTGTGAGAGCATCGGGTAGATGACCTCCTCGGACACCAGCGACCCGTCGCGGAGAATCTCCAGCGACAGGCCGACGTTCGGGACGACCGTCCCCGTCTCGGGGTTCCACGGCGTCGCCATCAGGTGGACGGCGTCGTCGCCCTCGATCGGCGTCTGCTTCGTCACGTACTCGCCGCCCTCGTTCTCGACGACCCAGAAGCGGTGGGGGTACGAGTACATCACTCCGACCTTCAGGTCGCCCGCGTCCGTCGTTCCGACCATCTCCATCCCCTCGACGTGCGTGGGGACGTACACCGCGTCGGGGCGGTTCTCGACTAACGGCGGTTCCTCGTTCTGCGTCGTCTCGAAGAGGCTCGTTGCGCCGCCCAGACACCCCGCGAGGGACCCCAAGGCCGCGGTACCGAACGCGCCGAGAGCGCGGCGTCGCTGCATGGTCGAATTCGAGAGATGAGGGGGGATACGGGTTCTGGTGCACCCGTCGAACGGGAGGAAGAGGGGCGACGGGGTAACTACGACGCCTCGTACTTCAAGCGGACGACTCGCCCGTCGGCGTAGATGACGTACGCCTCCGACGTACCGTCGCCGTCCGCGTCCGAGAGCGTCGCCGGGGCGAAGATGGGCGCGTCCCGCGCGTACGTCGCTACCACGTCGCCCGTCGCCGGGTCGAGGACGGTGACGCTCCCGTCGTTTCCGGGCGCGACGAGTTCCGCCGCGCCGTCGCCGTCCACGTCGCCCAGACTCGGCGGCGGCATCATCTGGACGCGTTCGGTGACGACTTCGGTCGTCCACCGGACGGCCCCCGTCTCGGCGTCGAGCGCCCGCACGCGCCCGTCCTTCGACGTGACGTACACCGTCGCGGCGGCGTCGGGACCGCCCGCCGAGAACGCGTTCACGGCGGCGAACTCCCCGACGTTCCGCCGCCACTCGACGTCGCCGTCGGACCCGTCCACCGCCACCGCGTCGCCGTCGACGGTGGAGAAGACGGCTTCGAGGGCCGCGTCGTCGTCTGCCTGTCCGGTCGTCGCCCACGTGACCGCGTCGCCGTCGGCGACTGCGCTTCGCCACTCGACGCTCCCGTTCCCCGAGAACAGGACGGCCGTTCCGCTCTTGCCGGCGACCAGCAGTTCGGGTTCCCCGTCGGAGTCGAAGTCGGCGACGACCGGTTGCGACCAGACGTACTCGTCGAAGGCGTACGTCCACCGCTCGGTTCCGTCCGCGCCGACGACGAACACCGTGCCCGTCACGTCGGCGACGACGAGTTCCTCGCCCGGCGCGGGCGCGATGTCGGCGACGACGGGCTTGGTGTAGCCGTAGTCCGACAGTCCGTGTCGGAACGTCACCTCGCCGTCCTCGGGGTCGAACCCGGTCACCTCCTTCTCCGTCGTCGCGGCCACCACCTCCGGCGCGCCGTCGCCCGTCACGTCCGCGACCGCGGGGTCGGCCACCGAGTGAATCGTGCAGTTGGCCGGCGGAATTCCGTACCGCCACGTCGTCGCGCCGCTTTCGGCGTCGATGGCGACGAGGGCGCACCGGTCGCTCCCGTCAGCGCCGCTGATCGGGGCGTACACGCTCCCGTCGGCGACCGCGACGGCGTGGTGGTTCGAGGAAATCTGGCGGCCGGTGTCGCTCACCCACGACGCCGAGAGGGTGGCGCCGTCCGCGCCGACGAGTCCGTATCCCGCGACGGCGAGGAGTCCGCCGGCGACGACGAGTGCTACGAGGGCCGTGACGACTCTCATCGCTCCGTCTACGCGGGGGAACGGAGATAAGCGCCCGCATCTCGGTCGGCGTTCGGCCGTCGGACCACCTCGGTCACCCCGCGACGGGGAGCGAGACGACCCAAAGCGAGAGGGCGGTGTACCCGACCATCAGGGCGACGAGGGGCGCGTGCGCGAGAAGCGCCCACCGCTTCGGCGGGGCGCGACGGCGCGCGGCGTCACCGGACGGAGTCCAGTGGGCCGACGAGCTTCGCTCGTCACCGTCGCCGGACGGACGGGCGGTCAGGTTTCGCCGGACGACGGCGTCGGCGGCGACGACGGCGACGACGTGTCCCGCCACGATGAAAAGCACCTGCGAGATCCAAAACGCCGGAATCGACAGCCACCAGAGGGGATCCGCGGCGTCGAACCCCGCCAGCGTCGGGAGGCGGCCGAGGTACGTCGCCACGAACCCGTAGTTGTGCGCGACTTCGTACCCCGCCGCGATGGGGAGGAGCGTCCCGCCGAACGCGAGTGCGGCGGACGCCGGGGGAGAGGCGGCGTCGGACCCGTCGCCGCCGTCGGCTTTGGCGTCCGCGCCCGCCCGCGAAGCGCCCGCCTCCGCCCCGGACCGGTCCCGGGCGATGCGGGTCAGTCGGTCCACGGCGACGACGACGAGGAGGTACGCGAGGAGGAAGCCGAACAGTCCGGCCTCGTAGAGGACGACGCTCACCGACGGACCGACGTCGAACGCCTCCCGAACCCCGAAGTAGAGGCTCTGATACAGCGGCGACTCCGCGAAGCCGTCGAACGTGACCGTGTACACCATCGCCACGACGAAGGCGGTCAGCGTCCGCGTCGAGAGCGGTGCCGAACAGTCGCGCCACGGCGCGCGGAGTTCGATCGCCCACTCCCCGTCGCGGGGCGTCGCAGACAGGGGGGCGGTCCGACCCAGTAGGTCGTACAACGCCTCGAAGACGTCGCCGCGTTCGAACCACTCGCGGCCGAACAGGAGTGCGCCGCCGAGGGTGACGAGGGCGTAGACGGCGACGACGACGGCCGTCGCCGCCGGCAGTTGCGGGACCTGCGTGAGGTTCTCCGCGACGCCGACGAGGACGACGAACCACGCGAGTGCGGGCCAGTGTCCCAGCCCGGAAGGGTACGACCGCAGCCGTATCTCCCGGCCTTCGAGTCGGCAGAGCGCGTCGTACAGCGTCCGCCACGGCGACAGCGTCCGCCACGGACTCCCCGCGACGACGGCGACGAGTCCGACGCCCTTCAGCCATATCGACCACGTGAAGAGCGTCGCGAAGTTCTCCGCGGCGGCCCTCGGTCCGGCGAGGCCGGCGACCAACACGCCGACGAACGCGAGGAAGAACGCCGCGCGCGCCGACGCCGCCGCCGCGCGTGCGACGCCCCGCGGCACCGCGACCAGTCGTCGCCGGAGCGTCGGCGTCTCGTTCACTGCGGCGAGGAGGAGAGCCGTCGCGGCGACGGCGGCGGCCGCCCCGCCGTAGAGGAGTTCGAGCGGAATCGGCGCGTCGAACCGCGAGGAGAACTGGTGCGCGGCGGCGGGGCGGGCGGCGAGTGAGACCAGAAGCGCGACGAGTATCGTCCGACCCGCGGTACGCGCGCCCGTCGTCGCTCGCGTCCGCCTCCGCGGACGTTCCCCCGTGCTCATACGGCTTCCGTTGCCGCGCGAGTCACAAAACGAAGTCGGTACGGTTCGCTAACGCCGCGAGACGGAGAGCGGTGTCCGAGGGCGCGCCTCCGAGCGTTACGAGCGTCTCCGTCTCGACCGCCGCCCGCCGACGCGACGCTGACTTCAGCAGGGGAGTCGGACGCCGTGTCGGACCGGGGCGGCCGTCGCTCGGCGCGACCGGTAGTCGTCGTCGGTCGGGTTCGGGGACGGAATGCCAACGGTGCGGTGTTCGAGGAGACGACTGACCCGACTACCCGCGTCGCGCCGACGCCGCTTTCGCGGCACGTACACTCTTCGCCGGTTTTCCTATAGTCTTTTTCCACCGAAGAACAGGTTGAAACAGCCGACAACGGATAAGCGGTTGTTAGAAAGGAGGCGTCACCGGCGGCGGGCGGGCGGCGCAGTTTTATTACTCGCCCGCGGCGAACCCGGAGACGGCGAGACAATGTGTAAGGTGGACGTGGTGACCGACCGGTACGGCCTCGCGGCCCCGTCGTCGGAGTACGATTCGCTCGACGCGTACCTCCTCGCTCGGTGGACGGGGCGGGGGGAGGCCGAAAGCGCGGGGTACAAATCCCTGACCGAGTGGTTCAACCGCCGTCTGCTGGCGCGAATCTACGAGGAACACGACCGCACCGCGACGGGCGTCCGCGTCGAAAGCGAGTACGAGGCCCTGCAAGGGGCCGACGACGCGCGCCGGGCGGAGGTGGCCGACGACTTACGGCGGGACGGCATCGACCCCGAGTCGGCGCGGCGGGCGTTCATCTCGTGGAGCACGATGCGTCGGCACCTCAACGACTGTCTCGGCGGCGAGAAACCCCGCGCGGCCGCGACGACGGACTGGGAGGTAAACAGCGTGGACGTGGCGCGGGGGCGCGTCGAGGAGAAAGCCCGGGCGGCGTTGCGGTCCCTCTCCTCGAAGGACCGACTCCGCGGCGCGGCGGACGCCGCCGTCGAGGTGGACGTGACGCTCTCGTGTCCCGACTGCGGCGCCGCCGTCTCGATGGCGGACGCCGTCGAACGCGGGTACGTCTGCGACGACCACTCCGCGTTCGGAGGGGCGGCGCGTGCCGACTCCGACTCGGACGCCCCCGAACGCGAGTCGTCGCTCGGAGTCCTCCCCGCGGAGACGGCGTTCGGCCTCCTGACGTCGACGTCGGAGCAGTTCGTTCCTTTGTTCGACGCATTCGCGTCGCTCGGAGTCGCCTGACGGGGGGCCTTACGCCGTCGTGATGGCGGTGAAGTCGTCCACGGGCATCACGGAGTAGTCGACGCTCAGGGTGTCCTTGGTGGCGCGGATGCGCCCGACGAAGTTGGAGATGTCTTCGAGTTCGCCTTCGAGGACGAACAGTTCCATGCAGTAGTGGTTCCCCACGTGGTTGTGGAAGTTCGAGGCGACCAGTCCCTCGTACTCGTGGCGGAGTTTCATCATCTTCTCTTCGACGGCCGTCGTCTCGAAGTCGAAGATGACCGTGACGACGGCCATCAGTTCCCTGTCTTCGAGGCGCTTGTCCTCGAACTCGCCGAGGAGGTTTCGGGCGGCCTCGCGGACGACTTCGCTCCGTCCGGTGTAGCCGTGTTCGCCCGCGAAAGAGTCGATGCGCTCCAACAACTCCTCCGGCATGGAGACACTGACAACGGTCATGTATTAATCGAGGGCGTTTTCGGTATTAAATACTGGTATCCCCGCCTCCGACCCGGTGCCCGGAGTGATTCTGTCGATTCGCTGTTCCGCTCTCTCACCTTGGTTCGTCGCCTCTGTCGCCCCATCTACTTTCTCCGCTCGCGGGAATCGAACGGGCGTTGAAGTGCGAACCGGGAGAACGTCCCGACGAGATGTCGCACCAAGTCGTCGTCAGCGACTTCCACATGATTCGGCCTGACTCGATTCGGGAGCATCTCGGCCCCTCGGCGGAGGCGACGTTCGCGGAACTCGGCTCAGTCGATGCGCTCGTGGCGGCCTGCGAGTCCGTCGGTGCCGACGCGGTCATCACCGACGTCGGGACGCCCGTCACCGCGGAGGCGTTCGAACGACTCGACCTCTCGGTCGTCGCCCGCGCCGCCGTCGGGTTCGACAACATCGACGTGGCCGCGGCCGCCGACGCGGGTGTGACGGTGACCAACGTCCCCGGCTACTGCACCGACGAGGTGGCGACGCACGCCCTCGCGCTTCTCCTCGCGTGCGTACGGGCGATTCCGGAGTACGACGAGTCGGTCAAACGCGGCGAGTGGCCGTCGTTCCCGTCGCGGAACCTCCGCCGCCTCCGAGGGCGCACCCTCGGGTTCGTCTCGTTCGGCGCTATTGCGCGCCGACTGGCCGAACTGACTTCGGGGTTCGACGTGGACGTGGTCGCGTACGACCCGTACCTCGACGAGTCGGGCCTCGAAGCGTTCGACGCGGACGTAACGCTCGTGGACTTCGAGGGACTCCTCGACCGGTCGGACTACGTGTCAGTCAACGCCCCGGCGACGCCGGAGACGCGCGGGATGTTCGACGCGGAGGCGTTCTCGCGGATGCGCGACGGGGCGATTCTCGTCAACACCGGCCGCGGGGCCGTCGTGGACGAGGACGCACTCGTCTCCGCGCTCGATTCGGGCGACGTCGCCGCCGCCGGCCTCGACGTGTTCGAGGAGGAACCCCTCCCGGCGGAGTCGCCGTTGACCGACCGCGAGGACGTGGTGCTCTCGCCGCACGCGGGGTGGTACTCCGAGGAGGCGGTCGAGGAACTCAACCGGCGCGTCGCCTCGGACGTTCGGCGCGTCCTCGACGGCGAGGAACCGGAGTCCGCCGTGGACCCCGAGTGGGGCTGACGCCGACCGCTGAACGCCTCAGGCGTAGGTGTCCCGAACCGTCCGCGCGAGCATCCCGTCGCGCCGGAACGCGATGTAGACGACGAGGAACGGTTCGTCCGCCGGTCGCATGACGAACACCGCGCGCGGTTGCTCCGTCTCGGGGGCGCGGTCCCCGCCCTCGTTCGCGCGTTCGACGAGGGGTTCGAGCGGCGTGACGCCGTTTTTGAACTCCTCGAACAGGTCGCGCGCGCCGGACTGCTTCGCGAAGACGTAGAGCGCGCCGTTCGGTTCGCCGTCGGTGTCTCTCGTCACGCGCCCGTTCATCGCCTCGCCGTCCGCCTCGGCCGCCCACCACGTCTCCTTGGCCGCCTCGAACATCCCCGTGACGCCGTCGAGGAACTCGAACGTCGTCTCGGCGATCACCTCGACGGACTCGAACCGCGGGTCGCCGTCCGCCCACGAGAGGCGGGCGTCCACGAGGTTCCCCGCCTCCAGCGACGCGACTCCCTCGCCGAGTTCGCCGTCGTACCCCGTCGCCGCGACGTACGTCGGGCCGAACGCCTCGGCGTCGGCGTCCGCGCCGCCGGCGTCGCCGTCGGCGTCGATATCAACGTCGCCGGACACCGTCCGGCGGCTCGCGGAACTTCCTTCCGCGGCGTCTATGAGGAGGAGTTCGTCCGAGTCGCGCGGCCGCCCCAACACGCGGTATCGACCCGTCGTCGTCAAGTCCATGCGCGACGCTTACGCGCGGCGGCGAATAAGACGGACGATTCCGACGGAAGGAGGGGGCGCGGACGAAATAGAAACCGAGCGTGTGTAGGGTGCCTCTGACGGTGGTCCTCCGCGCCGACGGCTACGAACCACCGATAGTATGTAGTGTCTCTACTGAATTGAGCGCGAGGCCTCCATAATTCGTGTGTTTATATACCGACTCGGGCACGGTCGTCACCGCAGGAGCGTGTTCTCGACGAGGTTCTTCGTGCCGCGCCGGAGTCGCGCGCTGACCGAGGAGGTGGAGACGCCTAACGCCTCGGCGAGTTCCTGTATCGACGCCTCTCTTGGAACCTCCAGATAGCCTCGCTCGTAGGCGGCGACCAGCGTCTCGCGCTGGACGGGCGTCAGGTCGTACTGCGCGCCGCGTCTGTCCTCCGGGTGGTAGAGCCGTTTCACCTTCACCGCCACGTCTCGCTCGGCGCAGTGGGACCGAAACGCCTTGAGCGTCTCCAACTCGGGCACCTCCAGCGTGGCGAGCCACCCGCTCTCGCCGCTCTTCGCGGTGAGTATCCGCATCCCCAACTCCGCGGCCTTCGGCAGCACCAGTCGCTCCGTCGAGGTCAGCGTCATCCGGTAGACGCGGAGCTCCGGCGCGTCGATTATCACCGTACTGTCCGACACCGTCGGGTCCTCCGCGACGGCGGCGTCGAACGCGTCGAAGTCCCCGCCGTGCGCCTCGAAGAACAGGTAGTACGTCCCGGGTTCGGCGACGACCTGATACTCCAGCTCCGTCTTCATCGCCGGAACTGCCTCTATCGTCCGCGTGAGGACTAACTCCGGGTGGGTGAGTTCGATTTCGGCGATGACCGTCGGCGTGGTCATGCGAGTCGTTCGCACCGTAGACACATGAACCGCTCCCCGAGCGCGTTCGGTCCCGCGCCGTTCGGGGGTCGAAAAGGCGAAGAGAGCGTCCGAGGGGGTCGGTCGTCAGTCGTCGCTCAGCGACTCGACCGCACCCTTGATGCCCGCCGTCGTGTCCTCGCTCTGCTTCGTGATGCGCCATCCGGTGACGCCCATGACGATGAGGATGGCGGGCGAGAGGAAGCCGAGGAAGTAGTACGGCGCGTACTCCAGCGTCGGCACGCCGAGCACCGTCGCCATGTACACCCCGCCCGCGTTCCACGGGACGAGCGCGCTCGTCGTCGTCCCGGCGGCTTCGACGGCCCGCGAGAGGTTCCGGCTGTCCAGGTCGAAGTCGTCGTAGAGGCCGCGGAGGCTCATCCCCGGGACGACGATGGACATGTACTGCTCGGCGGCGAGGACGTTCATCCCGAACGCCGACAGCGCCGTCCCCGCGGTGAGTCCGCCGACGCTGTTTATCGACTGCCCGATGCGGTAGGCGATGACCGCGAGGATGCCCGTCCGTTCGAGGATGCCGCCGAGCGCGAGCGCCGAGATGACGACGGTGATCGTCCACGCCGACCCGACGAGGCCGCCCGTCGCCAACAGGTCGTTGACGAGGGTGACGCCCGTCTCGACGGTCGTTCCGGACTGCGCGACGTCCATCGCCGCGACCAGTCCCTCCGAGGTGAGCGGTTCCTGTACGAGAATCTGCGTCGCGATGCCCGCGAAGACGCCGGACGTGATGGCCGGCAGCGCCGGATAGCCGCGGAGCGCCAGCGCGAACGTCAACACGAGGGGCGCGAACGTCACGGGCGAGACGACGTAACTGTTCGCGATGGCCGACTGGATGGTCTCGATTCGGCCCGGCGGGATGCTGCCCGTCGCGGAGAATCCGAGGTAGGTGTAAAGCACCAAGGAGATGACGAGCGCGATGCCCGTCCCGACGCGCATCGTCCGAACGTGGGTCATCAGGTCGGTGTTCGTCACCGCCGCCGCGAGGTTCGTCGTGTCCGACAGCGGCGATATCTTGTCGCCGGTGTACGCGCCCGTGAGGACCGCACCCGCCGTCATCGGTTCGGGCACGCCGAGGCCCGCGCCGATGCCGATGAACGCGACGCCGAGCGTCCCCGCCGTCGTCCACGACGACCCGATGGCGAACGCGACGCCGGCGGCCAAGAGCGTCGCTATCGGCAGGAACACCCTCGGCGTGAGCAGCTCCAACCCGTAGTAGATGAGAGAGGGGATGGTGCCCGCGCCCGTCCACGTGGAGATGAGCATGTAGATGACGAAGATGATGAGGATCGCCTGCATCCCCATCAGGAGCCCGTCGGCGATGCCCTCGTACATCGACTGCCACGACTTCCCGAGCCAGTACCGACCCACCAGGCCGGTCAGCGCGATACCGAACAGGAGCGGTATCTGCGGGTCGAGGTCGAGCATAATCGCGCCGACGCTCAGGAAGACGAGCATCCCGACGATGGGGACGAGCGCCTGCCCGAGCGTCGGTCGCTCGTCCTCGGGAATGTCTTCGTACGTCAGCGGTTCGAACGATAATGTCGCCATATTCAGGCCGAATATGCGGGTGGCGCATTTGTATTCGTCGGTAGAATGTCCCATGGGTATTCGCTCTCGTGGGTCGTGGTACCTCGCACCTGTCCGCGACGCCTTCGCCGCGACGAAACCCTAATGCGACGGGAACGAACAGATGGGGTAGAATGGCGACGACCCCCCGACTCTCGCGGTACGGCCCGGCGGTACTCTGGGCCGTCGGGGGCGCTCTGAGCCTCGTCCACGTCGTCCACCTCGCCGGCGACGTGCGGGGGGAGACGCACGGCTACGCGTCGCTCCTCTTCGCCGCGCTCGGCCCCCTCGTCGCGTCGGCGACGTTCCTCCTCGCGACGGGGTGGCTCCTCCGAACCGGCTTGGGCCGCGACTACGTCGCCCACCTCGTCCGCTGGACGCTCGCCGCCGTCGCCGCCGTCGGCGCTCTCGGCGTCCTCACGGTGCTGTACCTCCGCGCCGAGGGAATCGCCCTCGAACGGTGGTGGTTCCTCGTCGCCAACGCGGCGACCGGCGGCGCGTTCGTCGGACTCCTCGTCGGCGTCTACGACGCGCGCGCGGCCCGAACCGCGGCGCGCCTGCGGTCCGAGCGACGCCGCGCGGAGTGGTTGAGCCAACGGCTTCACGTCCTGAACCGCGTCCTCCGCCACGACTTGCGCAACGAGGTGAACGTCGTCCAAGGGTACGCCTCGCTCATCGCCGCGGGCGAGGCCGAGGGGGCCGACGCCCGACGCCGCGCCGCCGTCATCGAACGGAAGTCCGAGGAGATTCTCCACCTGAGCGAGAAGGCCCGCCAACTCGAACAGTTGCTCGCGGAGAACGAGGACGTCTCCTCGATGCGGTCGGACCTCGCGGCGGTCGTCCGCAACAGACTCGACGCCCTTCGGGTGGATCACCCGGAGGCCGCCGTCGCTGCCGACCTTCCCGAGGAGGCGCACGTCTCCACCGTCCCCCTCCTCGACGCGATGGTGGACGACCTGGTGGAGAACGCCGTCGTCCACAACCCCTCCCCGGAGCCCCTCGTCTCCGTCCGCGTGACCGTCCGCCCGGACGCGGTCGTCCTGCGCGTCGCCGACGACGGCCCCGGCATCCCCGAGGCGGAACTCGCCGTCCTCGATTCGGGCGTCGAGACGCCGCTCAGCCACTCCAGCGGCCTCGGCCTCTGGTTCGTCCGGTGGGTCGTCGCCGAGTCCGGCGGCCGACTCGACTTCGAGGAGCGGTCGGTCGGAACGGCCGTCACCGTGTCGCTCCCGCGCCCGCCCGGGGACCGCTTCGCGTCCGACGGCTACGCCGCGCCGACGCCCGACGGCGACGGGACCGACGGGGACTCCGTCGCCGTCGGCGGCGCGGGCCCGGACGTCTGAACGCCGGACGGCGCGCCGGCGTTCACGCCCGCTCTACCTTCTCGGCCGCCCGTCGGACGAGGCCGTCGAGAATCTCGGGCGTCGTCGGGTGGTACGCCCTGTCGGGGACCGTCCGCACGTCCATCCCGCGTTCGACCACCACCTGCATCGTCTTGGCCATCACGTCCGCGTGGTAGTGCAACCCCTGATAGCCGAGAACCGTGCCGTCGGTCCCCGCCACGAGCGTCGCCCGTCCGCGCGGCGTGGCTTTCGTCTTGAACACGCCGTCGTCGGACGCCTCCCTGTGTGCGACCACGTAGTCGAGGCCCGCCGCCTCTGCGGACGCCTCCGAGTGGCCGACGCGGGCGTACGGGTAGACGGACGCCCCGGAGAAGACGACGTGGTGGTGGACGTTCTCGTACGCCCGGAGTTCATCCCCGCGAAGGTCCGCGAGGACGTTCTCGGCGGTGAGGTACCCCTGCTCCTTCGCGACGTGGAGGATGGGCTCTTTGCCGTTCGCGTCGCCCGGGACGAACACGCGCGGGTCGTCCACCGACCGCATCGTCTCGGCAACCCGCTTCGGTCCGACGGAGATGCCCGCCCGTTCGAGCCCGAGTCCCCGCACGTTCGGCCGTCGCCCCGTGAAGCAGAACAACCCCTCGGCGTCCACGGCGGACCGGTCGCCGTCGGCACCCTCGACGTGCAACCGGACGCCCGAGTCGGTCGGTTCGACCCGCCGTTCGTACGTCTCGGTCAGGATTTCGACGCCGAACTCCTCGCGGTACAGAGAGAGCATCTCCTCGCCGAAGGCGGGGTCCGCCTCGTCCAACGGCCGTTCGTCGTGTTCGATTACGGTGACGTCCACCCCCGCCTCCGCGAGGTACGGCACGAGTTCCAGTCCGACGAAGCCGAACCCCATCACGACGGCGGAGTCGGGCAACTCCGTCGCGTCCAGCGTGTCCGCGCTCCCGTAGAACTCCACCTCGTCCATGCCGGGGATGTCCGCCACGTCCGGTTCAGAGCCCGTGGCGACGACGACGTAGTCCGCCTCGACGCTGTCGTCGCCGACGCGAATCGTCCGCTCGCCGACGAACTCGGCGCGTTCGTGGCGGAACTCCACGCCGGGACGCTCCGCCATCTCGTGAACGGCACCCCGGCGGTGCGCCGCGAAGTCCGAGACGTGTTCGTCCTTCCGCGCGACGATCCGTTCGAGGTCCATCTCGGGGGGGTCGCCGACGAGTCTGTCGTCGTGCCGCGCCTGATACCTGTGTTCCGCCGCCGAGAGCACCTCCTTCGACGGCATGCACCCGCGGAGGATGCAGAGTCCGCCGCCCGGTTCGCCGTCGTCGACCAGCGTCAGGCGGTCGATGTCCTCGCCCACCGCGTCGAGCAACCCCTCCGCGGCGGCGACGCCCGCACTTCCGTACGCGCCCACGACGAGTACGTGTGTCATACCGACACAGAGGCGCGCGAACGGATAGTGGTTCGGGAGAACGGGGGCGTTCGAAAGAACGGATAGCGGTTCGGGAGGGTCCGACCCTCCGGGCGGTTCGCCGCGACTCCGAGTGTCTCTACGCTCCGGGTACCGCGCGGACGTTACCGGCGGAGGGCGGCGAGGGCCGCACCGAGGAGTGCGACGACGGAGACCACCGCGCCGAACCCGGGCGCGGACGTGGACGACGTCTCCTCACCGTGGCCGGTCTCGGAGGCGTGGGACGATCCGGTCGCGTCGGACGCCTCGGTCGTCTCGCTCGATTCGTCCGTAGCCGCGGCGTCGGCCGTCTCGTTCGACGTTTCGGTGGCCGTCTCGGTCGTCCCGTTCTCCGACTGCACCGTCACGGTTCGCTCGGAGAAGTGGTTGATCGCCACGTACACGTCGGTCTGCGCCTCCGCGCCGGCGTCGGCGGACTCGTTCGCGACGAGGAACGCCGACCGGTCGCCGCCGTCGGCGGCGGACGTCAGTTCCGCGTACGAGGAGGCTTCCGCGGCCGCCTCGCCGTCGACGGAGACGTTCAGGCCGCCCGCGGAGTTCACTACGGCGTCGGAGACGCTGGTGAGCACCACGGTGCCGTTGTGGACGGGCCGTTCGACGGTCATGGTGACGTTCCCGTCGGAACTCTCCTCGAACTCGACGGTGGTGTTCGAATCGTAGTTCACCACGTCGGTCGTCCGGGAACCGTTCCGCTCGTCGACGTACACCTGCGCCGTCGCGGTTCCGTCGGCGATGAACGCTTCGGCACGTTCGTCGCTCTCGGAGCGCTCTCCGGCGTACGCGCGGAAGACGACGCGACCGTCCTCTTCGACCCGTGCGCTCACGTCGCCGGAGTCGGTGACGTTCACCGAGGCGTTCCCGACGGCGATGAAGACGCCCATCGCGTTCTCGCGTTCGACGACGACGCGGGAGTCGCCCTCGGCGGACGCCGTCGCGTCGTCGCTCACGTTCGCGCGGACGACCTGCGTCCCGTTACCGCTCCGGACCACGAGGCTCCCCTTCGGGTTGTCGTGCGCCCGGAGGGTCGCGCCGCTTTCGGTTTCGACGGTGGCGTTCGTCTCCGCACTCGCCGTCACGGAGACGGCGCTTCCGCCGATATTCGCCGCCGACGAGAGCGAGACGTCCGCGTCGAGACCGGCGCTACCGGACGATTCGGACCCGCTTGCGGCTTCGACGCGGAGCGAATCCATCATCACCGCGCCGTTCACAGTGTAGTTCGTCACCGCGTTCGACTCGGTGTCGAAGGCGACGTGCGTCCCGGCGTACGCCGACGCCAAACTCTCCCGTGCTTCGGTCGCCGTCGCCGCGCCCGCGGCGGGCGCAACTGCGGCGGCGACGAGCATCGCTGCCAACACCACTGCTACGCGTTTCATTGCGTCTCGACGAACAATCGTCACTAGTTGATATTATTTACGACATATGTTTTTACGAGTTTAGGGAAGGCGGCGTTTAATTTTGAAAAATCACGACAATCCGGCTTTATCCCGGTTCATCGTGAGATCCCACCGGCCTCGTGTTCGACGACGGCGTCCACCTCCTCCGGCGAGATGACCGCTAAGTCGCCGTTGATGGTGCGTTTCAGCGAGGCGGCGGCGGAGCCGTATTCGAGCGCTTCGCCCACGCCGCCGCCGTGGAGTCGCTTCGCCAGGAACCCGCCGACGAAGGCGTCGCCCGTGCCGATGGCGTCCACCGTCTCCGCGCGGTAGACGTCCTGTTCGAACACCTGCCCCTCGTTGAGGGCGACGGACCCGTTCTCCCCGCGGGTGACGACCACCGTCTCGAAACCGAAGTCATCGGCGAGTCCGCGGGCGAGTTCGGGCGCGTCGCCCTCGCGTTCGAGGACCGACCGCACGTCGCGTTCCGCCGCGACGAGGACGTCGATGGCGGGGAACAGCGACTCGAACTCCTCGCGCGCCTCCGCGGGCGACCAGAGCTTCGACCGGTAGTTCAGGTCGAACACCGTCGTCGTGGACTCGCCGTCCTGCGCCGCGGCCAGGACGCGTTCCGTCGTGGCGGCCAGCGTCTCCGAGAGGGCGGGCGTGATTCCGCTGGTGTAGAACACATCGGAGTTGCGAATCGCGCCTAGCGGGAGTTCCTCCGGCACCGTCGTCGTCACGGCGGCGTCGGCCCGGTCGTAGATGACGTCGGTGCCGCGGGGTTCGGTCCCGGGTTCGAGGTAGTAGGTGCCGATGCGCGACTCGGCGGGGTCGTCCCAGACGATACCGGTTCTGACGCCGTGACTCCGCAGTTCCGAGACGACGCGCCGGCCCAGCGAGGAGTCCGGCAGCTTCGACAGCCACACTGCGTCCACGCCGAGGCGCGCGGCGGCCACCGCGACGTTACTCTCCGCGCCGCCAGCTTGGACGTCGAGTGTGCGAGTCCGTTCCAGTCGCTCGCCGTGCGGCGGCGACAACCGAAGCATCGTCTCCCCGAACGTGACGAGGTCGCTCATAAACCACCGTTCATCGGACCGGTACATAAGTTCGGGAGGTCTGTTCGACGGACTGCGCGGACTACTCCGCCCGCCGTCCGCCGTGGCCGGGGTAGTCTCGCTCGAAGCGGTCGCCTATCTCCCCGCGGTCGAACTCGATGACCACCGGCCGCCCGTGCGGGCAGGCGTAGGGGTTCTCGCAGTCGTCGAGTGCCGAGAGGAGGTCCACGACGGATCCCTCGGTGAGCGAGGTGTTGCCCGTCACGGAGGGGTAACACGCCAAGTCGGCGAGCAGTTCGTCGGCCACGCTCGCCACCGTCTTGCGCCCGCCGTCGTCGCCCTCGGCGACGAACGCCGTCAGGGCGTCGCGGAGCAGTTCCGGGTCCAACGCCGACGCGAACACCGCGGGGACGCTCCGAACCTCGACGGTTCGCTCGTCCGTCCGTTCGGCGCGGAAGCCCACGTCCGCGAGGGCGTCGCGGTACTCGGAGAACAGGGCCGCCTCCCGCGCAGTCAGTTCGAGTTCCACCGGGTCCGCGAGCGTCTGCGTCGCCACGTCGCCGTCCAGTTCGGCCTGCAGTTGCTCGTAGTTCACCCGTTCGTCGGCGGCGTGTTGGTCCACGAGGACGAGGCCCTCCGCCGTCTCCGCGACGATGTAGGTGTCGTGCAGTTGGCCGAGGACGCGCATCGACGGCAGTCTGTCGAACTCCGGTTCCAGCGACGCCTCGCCGCCGTCCAAGTCGCGTTGCACCGTCGGCCCCTCGACGCCGCCGAACTCCGTTCGGGGGGTCGCCGGACCCCGGTCGGCGCTGGAATCGTCCCCTCCGGTCGGGTTGGCGTTCGAGTGCGAGGCGTCCCTCCCCGGCGACGACGCCGAGCGCCCGGAGTCGCGCTTCGACCGCCCTGCCCCGCTCGAGGAGGTTCCGGTCGAGACGGTCCACGCGTCGTCGTCGTTCGGGTCCGTCCGACCGGCCGTCGAAGCCTCCGCGGAGTCGGCGGTGCGGTCCGCCGAAGCGGTCCATCCGCCGTCGTCGTCGGCGTCGAGGGAGTCGTCCGCGCCGGTCGGACCGTCTCCCGTGCCGTCCGCCGACTCGGCGACGCCCTCGAACGACGTCTGCGTCGAGTCGTCGTCCGCGTTCGACCCCGCCGCACCCGCGGCGGACTCGGGTTCCGCGCCCTCGCCGGCGCGCGCCGACCGTCCGGCGCCCCCGCTGAGCGAACGCGAACGGGAACGCGTCGTCCGCCCGCCCGACGATTCGGGTTGGGGGCTGTGCCCCGCGCCGCCGGTCACCTCTTCGGTCGGCGACTCCGGCGAGACGGCGGTTTCGTCCGGGGCGGACCGCCCCCGCGGCGCGGACGTCCGAATCAGCCCCTCCTCTAAGAGCGCGGACTTCACGGCCTCCTCCACGGCGTCTCTCACCGCGCTCTCGTCGTCGAAGCGCACCTCCATCTTCCGCGGGTGGACGTTGACGTCTATCGCGTCGGCGGGCAGGTCCACGAACAGCACCGCGAAGGGGTAGCGGTCGGAGGCGAGTTGCCCGCCGTAGGCGTCGAGGACGGACTCGCGGAGGACGCGCGCGGTGACGTACCGGCCGTTGACGAACGTCGAGAGGTACTCGCGCGTGCTCCGGGTCGTCTCGGGGTGACTGACGAGTCCCGACACCGACGCTATCGGCTCCGCCTCGGGTTCGTGGTCGACGCGGATCATCGACTCCGCGACTTCGCGGCCGTACACGGAGAGAATCGTCGATTCGAGGCTCCCGCGCCCCTCGGTGGCGAACACCTCCCTGTCGTCGTGTTCCAAGGAGATGGCCACGTCGGGGTTCGCCAACGCGTAGTGGGTGACGACGGTGTTGACGTGGTCGAACTCCGTCGCCGTCGTCTTCAGGAACTTCCGCCGCGCGGGCGTGTTGTAGAACAGGTCCTTGACTTCGACGACGGTTCCCTCCGGGCACCCCGCCGGGCGCACGTCGGTCACCTCGCCGCCTTCGACGCGGAGTTCCGTCCCCGCCTCGCCGCCCTGCGGTTTCGTCCGGACGGTCGTCCGCGAGACGGCCGTGATCGTGTGCAACGCCTCGCCGCGGAAGCCCAAGGTGCCGACGCCGGACTCCAAGTCGCCGATGTCGGTTATCTTGCTCGTCGTGTGCTCCTCGACGGCGAGTTGCACCTCCGATTCGGTCATGCCGCGCCCGTCGTCGCGGACGCGGACGCCCTCGGTGCCGCCGGCGTCCACCGCGACGGAGACGCGACTCGCGCCCGCGTCGAGGCTGTTCTCGACGAGTTCCTTCACGACGGAGGCGGGACGCTCGACCACCTCGCCGGCCGCTATCTGTCGAATCGTGCGGTCGTCGAGGGCCGTGATGGTCGGCGCGTCCTCGGCGTCCGCCTCCGTCCGGTCGGTGCCGTCCCCGTCCGTCTCCGTCTCTCTGTCGCTCACTGGTCGTGTTCCTCCAGCGCGCGCCTAACAGCCTTTCCCTGCGCGTCGCTGAGACGCTCGGCGGCGTCCCGCGGCGACATCCAGTCGAAGTCGGTGTGCTCGTGGCTGAGCGACACCTCCGTCTCGGGGGCGAGACAGCGGTAGTAGACGCCGAACCGCCCGTCGTCGTCGTCGTTGCGCCACGAGATGGCGTGGACCGGTCGGCACACGTCCACGTCCAGACCGGTCTCCTCCTTTATCTCGCGGTAGACGCCCTCGGGGGCGTCCTCCTGCGCGCCGAGTCGCCCGCCGGGGAGTTCCCACCCGCCGTCGGTGGTGCGCTTGACGACGAGAACGTCGTCCCGCGGGCCGAACAGGACGCCGCGGAGACTCACCGTGGCGCGAAGCGGTCGTTCGGTCACGGCCGGTCACCGCCGAGTCTGTCCTGCCACTCCTGCACCCGTTGCATCAGTTCGAGCGGCGACGTCTGGTTCACGTCCGTCGATTCGAGTTCGTCGAGTATCGCTTCCATCTCGGGGTCCATGGTTCGTCCTGTCGTGTGCCCTTCCACTACGGTGGCGTCACCGTTCGACGGCGACCCGTCGCGCGCCGACGCCGACTCGGCGTCGCCGTCGCCCGCCTCCGACCGGTCCGACTCGCGCCCGCCGTTCGACGCGGCGAACTGTCCGGACGAGAGGTCGAAGACGGCCTGCACGGGGCCGCTCCGGCCGCTTCCCTTCGCCTCGATGGCCTTCTCCTCGCGCAACTTCTCTAACACCTCGTCCGCCCGTCCCACCACCGGTCCGGGGACGCCGGCGAGCTCCGCGACGTGAATCCCGTACGACCGGTCCGTCGGGCCCTCCTCGACCGTCCGCAGGAACGTCACATCTCCGTCGCGTTCCTCCGCGGCCACGTGAACGTTCGCCACGCGTCGGAGGTGGTCGGCCAATGATGTAAGTTCATGGTAGTGCGTGGCAAACAGCGTTTTGGCTCGCACCTCGTTGTGGAGGTACTCCGTGGCGGCCCACGCGATGGAGATGCCGTCGTACGTCGCCGTGCCGCGGCCCACCTCGTCTAAGATGACGAGCGACTCCTCCGTCGCGGAGTGGAGGATGTTCGACAGTTCCTGCATCTCCACCATGAACGTCGAGCGACCCTGCGCGAGTTCGTCCAACGCGCCGACGCGCGTGTAGATGCCGTCAACGAGGCCGATCTCGGCGTCGCGCGCGGGGACGAAACTCCCCACCTGCGCCAACAGGACGATGAGCGCCACCTGTCGCATGTACGTGGACTTCCCCGACATGTTCGGCCCGGTGACGATGAGGAAGCCGCGTTCCTCGTCCATGTGGAGGTCGTTCGGAACGAACTCGGTGGTCCGTTCGACGACGGGGTGTCGCCCGGCGTCGATGCGGAGCGGTCCCGACGGCGAGAGCGTCGGGCGCGTCCAGTCGTTGCCGGCGGCGTGGACGGCCAGCGACGCCAACACGTCCACCTCCGCCAGCGTCCGCCCCACGTCCTGCAGGAGTTCCGCGCAGGCGGCCACCCGTTCGCGCAACTCGCCGAAGAGGTCGTACTCCAAGTCGCCGCGCGTCTCCTCCAGACGGAGTATCGTGCGCTCTTTCTCCTCTAACTCCTCGGTGACGAACCGCTTCGAGTTCTTCAGCGTCTTTATCTCGCGGTAGTGCTCCGGCACCCTGTCGGCGACGGACTTGCCGACTTGGATGTAGTAGCCGTCCGTCTTGTTGCGGTCCACCGTCACGTGCGAGAGGCCGTGCCGGCGCTTCTCGCGTTCCGCGAGGGTGTCTATCCACCGTTCGGCGGACTCATGGCGGTCGATGAGTTCGTCGAGTTCGTCGTCGTAGCCTCGCTTGAACAGGCCGCCCTGGGTCACCGTCTTCGGGGGGTCCTCCGCGAGTGCGGCTTCGAGTTCGGCGCGGACGTCGGCGGCCGCCTCCCTGTCGGGGCGGGTCACCACGTCGGCGAGGGGGGAGTCGGCGAGGCGACTCCCCTCGACGGCCTCGGCGAGTTCCGGCAGGACGGCGAGGGTGTCGCGGACGGCGAGCAGGTCGGAGGCGTCGGCGCTTCCCGACGCCGCGCGGGCGGCGAGTCGTTCGAGGTCGTACGCCCCGTCTAAGGCGTCGCGGACGCGTTCGCGCGCCAACGCCTCGGCGGCGAGTGCCTCCACGCAGTCGAGGCGGCGGCGGAGTTCCTCGGTGTCGCGGCGGGGGCGCGTCACCCACTCCCGCAGGAGGCGGCCGCCGGGACTCGTCACGGTGTGGTCGATGGCGTCCACGAGCGTTCCTTTCCGCTCGCCGTGCATCGTCTCCGTCAGTTCGAGGTTGCGCTGGGTCGTCGCGTCCAGTTCGAGGTGGTCGCGCGTCTCGTACGTCTGCAGGCGCGTCATCGACCGGAGGACGCCCGCGCCCGTCTCCTCGACGTACCGGAGGACGCCGCCCGCGGCCCGAACGGCGAGTTCGGAGTCCAGGCCGACGCTCTCGAGCGTCTCGCGGCCGAACTGTTCGCGGACGACGTGTTTCGCCCGGCCGGGGGCGAACGACTCGGATTCGAAAAGCGACAGTGAGGCGTCCGTCCCCTCCCGCAGGCGGCGGAGGAACTCGTCGTCGCCCCGAACCGTCGGCCCGGGCAGTATCTCGACGGGCGCGAAGCGGTACAACTCGGAGTGGGCGGCGTCGGCGTCCGCCGCCTCCGTCACGAAGAACCGGCCGGTGGTCACGTCGGCGAAGGCGAGGCCGACACCCCCGTCGGCCCCGGCGTCGTCCGCCACGTCGCCGGACGAAGTCCGGCGGTCAGCCGAGCTTTGCTCGGCGACGACGGCGGCGATGTACCGCGCGTCGTCGTCCGTCGTCTCAAGTAGCGTCCCGGGGGTGACGACGCGCGTCACCTCGCGGTAGTGACCGCCGCCGTCGTCTTCGAACTGGTCCGCGACGGCCACCCGGTAGCCGCGTTCGACCAACGCCTTCAGGTACGGTGTCAGATCGTCGAGGGGCACTCCCGCCATCGGGTACGAGGACCCGTGGGAGGACTTCTGTGAGACCTTCAGGTCGAGTTCCTCGCCGACCAACTCGGCGTCCTCGGCGAAGAACTCGTAGAAGTCGCCGCACTGCATCGTCAGGACGTCCGCGTCCGTCTCGGACTTCAGAGAGAGGAACTCCCCGACGATTCCCTGCGAAGTCATACCCGAAGGTGGGGGTTCGCGCGGATAAAACGCTGTGGTCCGGGGGTCCCTCCCCGCCGCCGCGCGCGTCAGTCGCTCGACCGCCCACCGTCACCGACGGCGGCGAGTGAGCTTCGCCGGTCTCTCCTTCTCTCCACGTCTTCCCTCCTTCCTGCTCTCTGTCGCCTCTCGGTTCCCTTCGTCCGTCAGTCGGCGTCCTCGACGCGCCCGGTGTGACGCTCGAACAACCACTCCCGGAGGGAGAGGCGACGGCGTCGGTTCTCGTCGGGGAACTGGTGTTCGGTCTGACCGTAGTTCAGCAGGGTGACGAGCACCACCCCGCCGAGGGTGTTGCCGACGAGAACCGGGAGCGGAAACTGGACGAGGGCCGTGAGGAGTCCCAACTCGCCGGAGAAGACGACGTAGACGGCGTCGGTGAAACTGACGACGATGTGGTTCAGCCCCGTCGCGGGGATGGTGAAGATGACGAGGTAGACGAGGACGACGCGGGAGATGGAGTCCCGAACCGCGTGTTCGAGCCACACCATCCCGGCGACCAACCACCCGGCGAACATCCCCTTGAACACGAGGTCCCACCACGGCGTCTCGACGCCCTTGGTGCCGATTTCGACGGCGGCGGTGGCGGCGGCCGAGGAGAACACCCCGGTGTTCGCCAGGACGAACGCGCCGACGGCCCCGCCGGTGAGGTTCCCCGCGAGGACGATGACCCACACGCGGAGCACCGACGGAACGCTCGTCACGCGGGTCAACGCCAGCGTGACGGGCGTGAGCGTGTTCTCCGTGTAGAGTTGGTACCGCCCGATGATGATGTAGACGAAGCCGACGGGGTACAGAAGCGGAGCGAGGAGTCCGGCGGCGTCGATACCCTCCGCCGCCGCCGTCATCGAGGCGTAGAAGAAGAAGGTGAGCGTGATGGCGAACCCCGCGGCGAGACCGCTGAGGTAGAGTCGCTCCGTCGGCGCTCCGACCTCCTCGTCGGCGGTGGCGACCACGCGTTGGAATATCTCGTCGGTCGAGAAGCGGTCCCTGACGGCGCCGCCCGCGGCGGGTGCGCCGCTTCGAGCGCGGTCGAACGTGTCTCTGACCGCACTGTCGTCGCGCCCCTGGTCGCGAGAACTCATCCTGTGCCCGTGCAGTCGCGCGCGGCGCGTATCAAAACTGGCCCGCCGCGGCCTCTGTGCGTCCCCCCGGCGGTCGGAGTCCGCACGCCGATACCGAACCCGCAGACCGAGCGTTTCGGTCGCGCTGCGCTCCGTCCGCCCGCCCGAGAATTATCGGATGTGGTAATCAGCGCGACAGAGTTATGTTGGGTATGTGTGAGGTGTTCACGATGTCAGACTCGTTGTTCTCGCGACTCGCCGCGGTACTGCCGTTCGGCGGCGAGCGAACCCGGGCGGATGGTGGCGTCGCCGGACGAAGTTCGGCGGCCCGCCGAGGTTCCCTCGGCGATGTCGCCACCGGTGGCGCACGGACCGTAACGGGAGTTGCGTGTTCGCTCGCACCGGCGCAACTACTCGACGGCGTGGGGTCGCCCGTGTTCGTCCTCGACGCGGACGGACGAGTCGTCGCGTGGAACCGGCCCATCGAGGGGCTCACCGGCGTCTCCGCGGCGGAGGCGCTCGGTTCGCAGCACGCCAGCGAGGCGTTCTACCCCGACGGCCGCCGCGCGAAGACGCTCGCGGACAAGGTGCTCGAAGCGCCGCGCGACGCCGACGAACGGTTCGGCGTCACCCCCGTCGAGGGCACGGTGGCCTTCGAGGATGCGAGCACGATGGTGACCGCCGACGGCGTCGAACGCCACATCCGCTTCGTCGCCCAGCCCATCTTCGATGGCGACGAACCGGTCGCGGTGATGGAAGTCGTCCACGACCGGACGGACACCGTCGCGCGGGACAACGCGTCGCTCGCACTCGTCCACGAACTCCTCGACACCATCGGCGCTCTCGCGGACGGCGACCTGTCGGCGCGCGTCGGGTACGAGGACGAACGCGGCGTCCTCGCCGACGACGTCCTCACCATCGTCCCCGAGTTCAACGCGATGGCCTCCCGGTTCGAACGACTCGCCGACGAGGTGGACGAGAAGGCCGCCCACCTCGGCGAGGCGATAGAGCGCGCGGCGAACGCCGCGACGCGCATCGAATCGCAGGTGAACGAACAGAGCACGCTCCTCGATACGGGCGCGGACGAGATGCAGGACCTCTCTGCGAGCATGGAGGAGATAGCGGCCACCTCCGACGAAGTCGCCACCGCGGCCGAACAGGCCCGGTCCGCGGCGGAGAACGGCCGCGAAGCCGGCGAGTCCGTCCGGACGGCGACCGACAACGTCATCGAAATCTCCGACGACCTACTGGAGAGCGTCACCGAACTCCAAGAGCGGATGGGGGCCATCGAGGAAGTCGTCGAGGTCATCGCGGAAGTCGCGGACCGGACGAACCTGCTGGCGCTGAACGCCAACATCGAGGCGGCGCGGGCGGGCGAGGCCGGCGAGGGCTTCTCCGTCGTCGCCGACGAGGTGAAGCAACTCGCCAACCAGACGCACACCCACACCGAGGAGATAGCCGCGAGCATCGACGAGATTCAGGAACAGGCCGACGTGACCGTGGACGCCTCCGAGCAGTCCCACGAGCAGATTCAGGTCGCCTCCGGCGAGATAGAGGACGTGCTCGGTTCGCTCGAGGAGATAGCCGACGCGGCGGACGCCGCCGCCAACGGCGTCTCCGAAGTCGCGCGCGCGACGGACAGTCAGGCCTCCAACATCGAGGGCGTCACGACGACGATTCAGTCCGCCCAGACGCACGCCAACGACACCGAGGAGGCGTCCGCGGAGATTACCGACGCCACCGCCGACCAGACGATGGCCCTCGACGAACTCACGGAACGCGTCACCCGCCTCTGCGGCGACGCCTCCTCCACGGACGTGGACGTCGACTTCGACGCTCGCGGCGCAAGTTCGGAGGGCGACGAGGCGGCGGTCGAGACGCGCCCGGACGGCGGTCACGCATCGTCAGATGCGGGAACATGTCAGGCGCAGTCTGACGGCGGTCACGCGTCTCCCGACGTGGGAGCACGACAGATGCAATCTGACGGCGGTCACGCATCGTCAGATGCGGGAACACGTCTGACGGAGTCCGACGGAGGCTTCGAGTTCGACGACTGACCCGACGCGACTTCTCTCCGTTCTCTACGTCTCACGCCCCGGAGCGACGCGACTACTGCGACACCGCGCAGGCGTCCGCGTACTCCACGTCCGCCACGGAGTCGATGGGGTCGTCGCCGCAGACGGGGCAGTCGGGGTTCCGCCGGTACGACACCGTCTCGAACGTCGCGTCCATCGCGTCGTAGAAGAGGAGGCGGCCGACGAGGGGTTCGCCCACGTCGAGGACGAGTTTCGCGGCTTCCGTCGCCTGCAGACAGCCGACCGTGCCCGGGAGGACGCCGAGGACGCCCGTCGTCGCGCAGTCGGGGACGGTGCCCGGTTCGGGCGCTTCGGGGAACAGACACCGGTAACAGGGGCCGTCGGGGACGAGCGTCGTCGCCTGCCCCTCGAACTTGTATATCGCCCCGTGGGCGACCGGAATCTCCCGGAGGCGGCAGAAGTCGTTGAGGAGGTAGCGCGTCGGGAAGTTGTCGGAGGCGTCCACCACCACGTCGTAGCCCGGAACGACGTCTTCGACGTTCGATTTGTCGAGTCGCGTCTCGTACGTCTCGACGGTCACGTCGGGGTTGAGTTGCGCCACGAAGTCCGCAGCGCTCTCGACTTTCGGCCGCCCCACGTCGTCGTCGCCGTGAATGACCTGACGCTGGAGGTTGCTCCGTTCGACGGCGTCGTCGTCCACGACGCCGAGGGTGCCGACGCCCGCGCCCGCCAGGTACTCGACGACGGGCGATCCGAGTCCGCCCGCCCCGACGACGAGGACGCGCGAGTCGAGGAGTCGTTCCTGTCCCTCCGGGCCGACTTCGTCCATGATGATGTGCCGGGAGTACCTGTCCAACTGCGTGGAGTCGAGCGAGAGGGGCATACCCCTACGTCGGAAGCGGACCCGGATAACTCCTCCCCGCCCGGTCGGACGTGCCGGTACTCCGGACGGCGAACGCGGCGGCGGCGGAGGCGAACGCACGGGACGCCGAACCGCAGTCGGTTTCAGTCGCCGTCCGAACCTCCCCGTATGGTAACCGAGACGACTCCCAACGAACTGGCGTCGAAACTGGACGCCGACGGAGAGACCGACCTCACCGTCCTCGACATCCGAGACCCCTCGGCGTACGCCGAGGGCCACGTCGCCGGCGCGGAGAACGTCCCCGCTCGACGCCTCTCGGCGGCGACGCTGGATCGCGAGTGGGGCGACGAGGTGGTCGTCGCCTGCTACGTCGGCAAGAGCTCTCGACGCGTCGCCTCGATACTCGATTCGCGCCTCGACGCCGACGTTTCCAGCCTCAGCGGCGGGTTCGACGCGTGGGACGGCCCCACCGAGTCGGCGGACGACTGACCGGCAGGCGATCGACCCGCGGTTCGTCGCCGCGTTTATCCGCTCACCGGACATGTTCCCGCTATGACGATGCAAGCACCTACCGACGCGTCCGCCGGGTCCGTCGGACCCGACGCCGGAGGTGGGTCGTACCTGCGGCGCGCGGGCGCACTCCTCGGGTTGGGCCTCGTCGGCGTCGCCTCCCTCGGGGCGACAGTCGCGCTCACGGGGGCTCTCCCCGACGTTCCCGGATTCTCGACGCTCGCGGTGCTCCTTCTCACCCTCGTCGCTCCGACGGCGTTCCTCATCGTCGCCGTCCTCCTCGGAACGCGGGCGGCCCCCTGCGTCGGGCTTCGCTCCCTCGTCGCCGACCGAGCGACGGACGGGACGCCGGTCCTCCCCGAACTCGGCGATATCGCCCCGTACGCCGTCGGCGCGGGCGCGGCCGTCGGACTGCTCTTGGCGTCGCTCGACGTCGTGTTCGCGCCGTTGGGGGCGACGCCCGCGGTGGAGGGGCGACCGACCTTCCTCCAAGTGTTCGCGTCGGTTCCGGTCAGGTTCCTCTACGGCGGCATCACCGAGGAACTCATCCTCCGGTGGGGGGTGCTGTCCGCCGTCGCGTGGGTGGGGTGGCGCGCCACCGGCGGCGTCCGCCGACCCGGACCGACCGTGATGTGGCCCGCCATCGGCATCACCGCCCTCCTCTTCGGTCTGGGCCACCTCCCGGCGGTGGCGGGCATCGGGACGCTCACGCCGTCCGTCGTGGCTCGGACAGTGCTGTTGAACGCCCTCGGCGGCGTCGTCTACGGGTGGTTCGCGTGGCGGTACCACCTCGAAGCCGCCATGCTCGCGCACGCCGGCACCCACGTCGTCTTCGTGACGCTGTCGCTTCTGGTCGTCGTGCTCTCCTGACCGTCGCACGGAGCGGTCGCTGGCCGAGCGGTTACGAAAGAAAATTCGGATCGGAGCGGCGCGTTACTTGCCGCGGCGGCGGTTGCTGCTGACGCTCGGGCGGGTGTGTTCCGAACCCTTCCCGCGCTTGCGGAGGCCGCGGTTCGACTTGCCCGAGTTCGTCAGACCGCGGAAGGCGCGGCCCTTGTGGTCGTCGCTGCAGATCCAGTTGAGTTGGTCGTCGTTCTGGATGGCGGGGTGCTCGGGGTCCACGAGAATCACTTCGTGCCACTTCTGGGAGCCGTCTTCGCCGACCCAGTACGACGCGAGGACGCGCAGGTTGGGGAACTTCCGCGAAGCGCGTTCCTCGGCGATGCGCTGGATGCTCTTGCGGCGACCGATGCGGTTGACGCCCTGCCGCTTCGACCGGCGTCCGGCCTTATGGCGCTGCTTGCGCGCGTTCCCCTTGCGGACGGAGACGCGCGCGACGACGATGCCCTGCTTGGCCTTGTAGCCGAGTTCGCGGGCCTTGTCGAGGCGCGTCGGACGCTCGATGCGCTCTATCGCGCCCTGGTCGCGCCACTCCTGCTTTCGCTGCCACTGCAGCTCGGCGAGTTTGCCGTCGCCGGGCTGCTTCCATGCCTCCTTGATGTGAGAGTAGAAGCTTCGTGCCATAGTTTCACCACGGGCGCTTGCGATTCGGAGGGGCGTTCGACGCTCCTCCACATTTCGTCCCGTTCTCACGGGTGCCCGCTGGCGTGCCCGTCTGACCAGCGAGTTACCGAACGTTCCCTCGGTTCGCCTTTAACGACTTCGAATCCTCGTCCCCGTGCGTGCGAACGCCTGTCGGTGCGTTCGTCGCCGTCCTCCGTCGGGCCGGTTCGCGCGCACGCGAAGAAAAAATAGTCGCCGGGTTCAGCCTTCCATCCCGCTGAACGAGAGACCGCCCTCGATGTACCGTTGGGCGAACAGGTACACGAGCATGATGGGCGCGGCGAACGTGAGCGCGAACGCCGAGAACCGCGCCCACGGGATGGAGTACTCGCTGATGAGCGAGAACAACCCGACCGGGAGCGTGTAGTTCTCCGTCCCGAGGAGGGTTTGGGCGACGACGAACTCCGTCCACCCCGTCAGGAACGTGAAGATGAACACCGTCGCCAGTCCCGCCGCCGACAGGGGGATGATGACTTCGGTGACGACGCGCCACGGCGGCGCGCCGTCCACCACCGCCGCCTCCTCGTAGGAGACGGGGATGCCGTCCATGTACGTCTTCAGAAGCCACGTGTTGAACGGCACCGCCGTCGCCGCGTAGTAGACGGCGAGTGCGAGCTTGTTGTCGTTGATGCCGAACTGGACGTACACCGTGTACAGTCCGATGAGCAGAGCGATGCCGAGTCCGCTCCCCACCTGCGTCATCAACACGTAGACGAACAGAATCTTCCGGCGGAAGATGAACTCCCGCCGCGAGAGGGCGTACGCCGCCGGGACGACGAGGCACAGCGAGATGATGACCGTCGGAATCGCCACGGTGAGGCTGTTCCAGAAGAACTTCTTGAACGTCGAGGGGTTCTCGATGGGTTGGACGCCGAATCCGGGGAACAGTTCGGCCGAACCGAACGCGATTCGCCCGATGGTGCCCGGTTTCAACGCGCTCACGTCGAGGAACACCACCTGCGGCGTGTTGAACACGATGGCGATGTCGCTCGACGGGATATTGAGCGAGATGCTGTACGCCGGGATTATGAGGTCGCCGACGACCCAGAGGAACGGCACCAAAGACGGACTCTCCGGGAACAGTTTCAGACCGCTCGACGAGTAGATGGAGCCTCCCGTCCCCGAGAGCGCCGCGATGAGTATCCAGTAGATGGGAAACAGGAGCAAGAGGACGCCGACGAGTGCGCCGAGCGTCGCGCCCGCCGTCTTCAGCGGTTCGGCGGGCGATATCTCGCCGTTGCGGACGCCCTCGACGGTGTACGCCGCGTCGCGGGCGACTTCCAGCGGTGCGGAGACGACGTCGCGCGCGTCCTCTTTCACCTTCCGACCGACGCCGTCGAAGAGGCTCACGCTTCGTTCACCCCGTCAGCGAGTCGTCCGCGCTTGACGTTCAACCACATGAACGCGCCGATGAACACGACGGCGATGAGGCTTATCGCCGCCCCCCGGCCGTACTGGGAGAACGACAACGCCTCGCGGTAGCCGTACACGACGATGAGTTCGTTCTGCCGCGCCGGGCCGCCCTCGTTGAACACGAAGGGGATGAGGAACTGCTGGAACGACGCCGCGGCGGTCAGAATCGACGCGAACAGCACCGGCTTCTTGATGGAGGGGAGGGTGACGTGGAAGAAGCGCGCGACGTAGCCCGCGCCGTCCACCATCGCCGCCTCGTGGAGTTCGTCGGGGACGTCCTGCAACGCGCTGACTGTGATGATGACCATGAACGGGTAGGCCAACCACGCCTCCGTGACGTTGTAGGCGACGAACGCCATCCACCGGTTGCTGAGCCACGACACCGTCTCCAACCCCAGCATCGCGAGAACCTGGTTCGCGAGTCCGAACTCGGCGGAACTGAAGATGCCGCGCCAGACGGTGATGGTGAAGATGGCGGGCAGACCCATCGGGAGGATGATGAACGAACGCATGAACCGCTTGCCGCGGACCCGTTCGCCGGTGACGACCAGGGCGATAGCCAGACTCAGCGTGATCTTCAGCGTGACGCTCGTGGCGACGAACAGCCACGTCACGCCGAAGGAGTTCCAAAACTGGCCGTTGATCGGCAGGGTGAGGAGCGTCTCGCCGAACAACACGAGGTCGAACGTGCCGCCGAACAGCACCCGGGCGTAGTTTTCGAGGCCGACGAACGCCGCCTCCCCGAACGTCAGCACCGACAGTGCGCCTTCGCCGGCGAACAGGTTCGCGGGCGCGGCGTTCGTAAAGGAGATGCCGAGCAGGTACAGCACCGGAAACAGCATGAACGCCGAGAAGACGAACAGGCCCGGCAGGACGAAGAGGAGCGACACGTCGCTCTTGTCGAGGAACGGCACCTCCTCGACGCGGCGTGCAACGCGTGAAGCAGTGCTCATGGGTCGTCGTTACTCCCAGTTTCCGCGGATTTCCTCGGCGGCCGTCTCCATCGCCTTCGGGACGTCCTTCCCGTTGAACCCCTTCGTCAGCGCGGCCTTCACCGGGTCCCACACCTTGTTCATCTTCGGGTGGGCGGGCATCGGGTAGCCCTGCTGGACCGCCTCGGCGAACCCCTGCACGTTCTCCGGCAGGTCGCCGCTCTCGGCGAGACTCTTCAGCACCGGGATGTTCCCCGTCTCTTCGGCGTTCTTCAGGAGGAGTTCCTCGTTCGTGACGTACCACTCGGCGAAGGCGCGCGCCGCCGCGGCGGAGGGACCGCCCTCGCCCATCTTCTTCGAGAAGTACCAGAGGGTGATTCCGGTGAACGGACTCGGGTCGCCGCCCTCGGGTTTCGGCAGTTTGGCGATGCCGTAGTCGACGCCCTTCTCGTTGAGCGTCGAGAGGTACCACGGGCCGTTGATGGCGAACGCGGCGTTCCCCTCCGCGAAGGCCGACGCCTGCGGTTCGTACGTGGGGTCGTTCGGCATGTACGGCACGAAGTTGTCCACCGCGAACTGGACGCCCTTTACGGTCTCGGGTTTGGCCACGCCGAGTTGCTCCTCCTTGGTGTGGTCGAAGTAGTAGCCGCCGAACGCGTGCGCCCACGCGCTCAGGAAGTAGGGGTCCGCGAAGGGCATCCCGAGGCCGTACTTGTTGTTGCTCGGGTCGTGGTGCTCTTCCATCACGGCCTTCATGTCCGCGACGGTCTGCGGCGCTTCGTCCACGAGTTCCTTGTTGTAGAGGAGGGCGACGGTTTCGGCCGTGTGCGGCAGACCGACGACGTTCCCGTCGTACTGTGCCGCCTCGGCCGCCGCGTCGGTGAACTCGTCGAGGCTCACGTTCAACTTGTCCCCTTGGTCCACGATGAAGCCGCGCTCCATGTAGTCGCCCGCCAAGTCGTGGGCCCACTCGAACGTCTGCGGTCCCTGTCCGGCGGGAATCGCGCTCGTCGTCTTCTTCTGCATGTCCGAGATGTCCGCCCCTTCGACGGTATGCGCTGAGTTCTGATTGAACTGCTTTATCGCGGACTTCCGGGCGGGGAGTTCGGTGTCGGGGAGGGCGTACCACGCCTTCGCGGTTCCGGCGGACTCGCCCGACCCGCCCGCGGTGGACGACTCGCCGCCCGACTGCGCCGTCTGGTCTCCTTGGCTCTGGACGCCCACGCACCCGGCGAGCATCGCGGCGACGCCCGCGGTTCCGAGGCGTTTCAGCAGCGTTCTGCGTTCCATGGTCATGGCTGAACGTGAGATGAATTATTCGTTCACGACTTAACTCATTCGGATTCCTCACTCTTTATCATACGGATGAAGCCGAGGACGGCGGCGTCGGGGCCGAACGCGCCGCACATCGCGTCTCGGTAGCACAGAACGCGAAAAGAACTACGAAATAGTGCATCACAAATACACGCGAGAGGGTAAGAACTATACACCGTCGTACCAAGTCACGGGGCAATGGCAACCGTAACGCTCGATAATCTCAGAAAGGAGTTCGACAACGGGCGCATCGTCGCGGTGGACGGCGTATCGCTCGACGTCGAGGACGGAGAGTTCGTCACCGTGGTCGGTCCCTCGGGGTGCGGGAAATCGACCACACTCCGGATGCTGGCGGGTCTGGAGTCGCCCACGTCGGGGACCATCGAAATCGACGGCGAGGACGTGACCGACGTCCACGCCCGCCGGCGCGACGTGGCGATGGTGTTTCAGAACTACGCGCTCTACCCGCACAAGACCGTCCGCCAGAACATGGCGTTCGGCCTCCGGATGAGCACCGACCTCTCGAAGGCCGAACGCGAGGAACGGGTTCGCGAGACTGCCGAGATGATGGACATAGAGGAACTGCTCAACGACCGGCCGAACGAACTGTCCGGCGGCCAGAAGCAGCGAGTCGCTCTCGGACGCGCCATCGTGCGCGAACCCAACGTGTTCCTGTTCGACGAACCGCTCTCGAACTTGGACGCGAAGCTCCGGACGACGATGCGGACGGAGATACAACGCCTCCAGAACGAACTCGACATCACTGCCATCTACGTGACGCACGACCAGGAGGAGGCGATGACGATGGGCGACCGCATCGCCATCCTCAACGACGGCGTCCTCCAGCAGACGGGCGCGCCGACGGAGGTGTACCGCAACCCGCGCAACGAGTTCGTCGGCGGGTTCGTCGGGTCGCCGTCGATGAACTTCGTCGACGTGGCCGTCGAGGGCGACGGCGGACGCGTCGCCCTCACGAACGACGACGGCTTCGCGTACGAACTGACGGGCGAGGCGGCGCGCGCCGCCTCCGGGACGGGGGTCACCGAGGCGCGCCTCGGCGTCCGCCCGGAGAACGTGACGGTGGCGGAGGACGAGGACGGCCTCCGCGCCACTGTGGAAGTCGTCGAACCGGTCGGCAGCGACAACTACCTCCACTTGGACCTCGGGCCGGACTTCATCGCCCGCGTGGACTCCCACGTCGAACCGTCGAACGGCGACACGATCCGCGTGACGTTCGACCAACGCGACGTCACCCTGTTCGACGCGGAGTCGGGCGAGTCGCTCCTGTGGGAGGAACCGACCGAACGGAAGAAAGCGGCGGCGTAGTCGCCCTCAGTCGTCGGCGTCGGGCGCGCCGACGCTCGGGCTCCGTCGGGGCGGCCGACGCTCCGTCGCCGCCGCCCCCGCTTCTATCATCTCGTACTCGTCCATCAGCGCCACCGTCGCCAGTCGGAGGGCGTGGGGCCACCCCAACGGCGTCGCGCTATCGGGCGTCCCCTCGTCGAACACCTGCTCCGGGAGGTAGCCGTTCCGCAGACAGAGCGACCCGCCGGGGAGGACGTGCCCGAGGAGTTCGCGCGCCGTCGCCGCAAGCGACTCCGCCCGGTCGTCGCCGCGATCCGAGAGGAGGGCGCTCAGACTGGCGGCGGCGTGCGCGCCCCACGCCGTCGAGACGGTCCAAATCTTCTCCGCCCCTTGTTCGCGCGTCCGCCACCCGTCGCCCTCGTAGCGAACGAGTCCCGCCACGTCGCTCTCCTCGGGGTCGCGGTACAGTTCCTCGGTGACCGTCTCGACGTGAGAGACGAGGCGGTCGAGTCGCCGCCCGTCCACCTCGCCCACGTCGGCGTATGCGCGGTGCGCGGCGGCGAGTGCCAGCGCCGCGGAGTCACAGCGCTCGTCGAGTTCGCCCGCCGCGTCGGCGTCGGGGCCGTACTCCCGGAGGGCGTAGATGCCGCGTTCCGGGACCCACAGGTCGTCTACGGCGCGGTAGACGTCCTCGGCGCGGGCGAGCGCTCGCTCCGAGACGCCCTCGATACCGGCCGCCGCCAGCGCGGAGTACGCTTCGAGGAACGTCGCCGCGGTGTGGGCGAACCGGCCCGACGCGTCCTCCCACGCGTTCTGGCACGTCGCGGGGCGGCCGTCGTCGGCCAGCGTGTCGTCCATCCCGGCGAGCGCGCGTTCCAGCGTCGCTCGAACCTCGTCGGCCTTGTCAACGTCGGCGTCCGCGAGGTACGCCGCGAGGAAGGAGACGACGCTGCCGGTCTGGTCGGCTTGGTACTCCACGTCGCCGCCGGCCTCCAGTCGGCCGTTCGCCCAGCCGGGGGCCAACGACCCGTCGAACGGCCAGACGCGGTGCGGCCACGACCCGTCCTCCAACTGCGTCTCGCGGTACGACCGCGCGCTCTTCTCGTGCCACTCCGAGAGTCCGAGGTCGAACCGGCGGTCCGATTCGAGGAGGAACAGCGATATCTCGGAGTCGTCGCGGAACCACGTGTAGCCGTACCCGCCGGAGTAGACGTAGTACGGGTCGAAATCCGGTCCGGCGGTGCGGAGGCCGCGCGGTCCCGACAGGAGCGAGAGGACGCGCAGGTCGGCGGCCACGGCGTCGGCGTGCGGGCCGGAGACGTCGCCGACCTGCGTCTCGGCGGCCCGTTCCAGCGCCGACGCGTCGGCGTACTCCTCGGCGGCGGCCCGAACGGCGTCGAGGGCGTCGGCCCGGGAGCACTCCGCCCGGTCGGTCAGGAGCGTCGCGAACGTCGCCGACCCCTCGCGCGCGGGGAGGACGCCCACCACGTCGCCGCTCAACTGACCCTCCTCGTACCGGTCGTCGGAGACGGGGCGCGGGTACGGGTCGGGGGCGTCGCCCACGAGTCCGCTGAAGTCGCCGAACGCCTCGCCGCGGAGCGTCTCGAACCCCGTCGCGCTGGCGAGGTAGTCGTGCTCCTCGGCGTGGTACACCTCCACGGCGTCGCCGTGGCGGAGTTGGCCGATGCGGGTGTCGCGGCCGTCGGGGGCGAACCCCACGCACGCGACCACGTCGAGTTCGCCGTCGACCTCCGAGACGTCCACGTGCGTCACGTGCACGTCGCCGAGCGTCAGGTCGTACTGCGCGACGACGCCGTGCGGCGTCTCGTGCGTCGTCACGACGAGCGCGGTGTTCCCGTAGTACCGTTGCTCGCCCGTCTCGGCGTCGAACCACGCCGTCTCCGAGTCCGCGGCACCCGCCGGTCGGACGCCCACTCTGGACCGGGCGACGCCCGTCAGCCCGACGAGGGGGTAGCTGAAGTCGCGGAGTCGCCCGTCCTCGTCCACGTGCACCAATCGACCGTCCAGCCCGGAGAAACGGCCGGTCGTCGTCCGACACTCGCCCGGAAACCGCGTCTCGTGGTCCCGGTGACGCTTGTAGTCGTTCAGCGCGTCTCGAAGTTGCATTGGTGGAGCCTCCCCGCCGCAGAGGTATAACTTTTGGTGTAATATTCGTTCACAGATTCATCTCGGAGCGAAACAGTAAACAGGGTCGGCGTGGGCGTGTGGGTATGCACCATCCCGGACCGCCTCGGTTCACGCACGTCGGGTCGCCGGTCGAACTCGCGCCCCGAAATCCGGACGCGACGGCCGCGTTCTCGTGGCGCCTCCTCGACCGGCCCGAAGGGAGCGAAGCGACGGTCGGAGTGGGCCCCGTCGTCCACCTTGACCCCGACGTCCCCGGCGCGTACCGACTGGAACTGGACGCCCCGGACGGCACCCACCGACAGACCGTCCGCGCGTTCCCCGACCCCCGAACGAACGTCCGCGTCGCCGTGGCGGCCGACGAGGTGGCGGTCCCGGCCGAGTCGGTCGATTCCGTCTCCGTCATCGGGCGGTTCAACGACTTCACGATGGGTCGGCACCGCGCGACGTTCGACGAGGACGAGGGTGAGTGGGCCGTCGAGGCGCGCCTCCCGCCGGGCGACCACAACCTCATCTTCGCGTTCGACGACGGCTTCGAACCGTACGCCGACGTGGACGTCTCCGTCGAGGGGCCGGGCCGCCCCCGCGTCTCACTCGACGGCCGACGCGAGGGCGACGAGATAGTCGTCGCCGCGGACGCCGACCCCGCGCCGGACGGTTCCCGACCCGACGTCGAGTTCTACCTCGACGACCGGGACTCCCTCTCGCGGGACGACGTTCTCGTCGCGGACGACGAACTCCGCGTCACAGTCGACACCATTTCCGAACTCACGCGCGTCCACGCCGTCCCGGTCACCGAACGCCACGGTATCGCCGACACCCTCGAACTCGCGGTCGAGGACGGCGAGGCGTCGTTCCGCCGCCCGGCCGACCCGCCGGAGTGGGTCCGCGACGCGACGATGTACCAGATATTCGTCCACGAGTTCGCCGGCGAGACGGTCGAGACGACGTTCGAGGAGATTCGCCGCCGCGTCCCGTACCTCGAACACCTCGGCGTCGACACCCTGTGGCTGACGCCCGTCGTCGAGAGTCCGACCCGCCACGGTTACCACATCACCGACCTGTTCGACACCGCCTCGGACCTCGGGACGCGCGAGGAGTTCGAGTCGCTGGTCGACCGACTCCGCGAGGCGGGCATCCGCGTCCTCTTCGATTTGGTCGTCAACCACACCTCTCGGGACCACCCGGCGTACCAACTCCACGAGGCGGGCGTCGAGGGGTACGAGGACCTGTACGGCCGCGTCCCCGCCGAGGAGGACACCTCCGACGTCGAGTGGGCGGCCGACGGCGCGCCCGCCTACTACTTCAACTGGACGAAGATTCCGAACCTGAACTACGACTCCCTCCGGACGCGGGAGTGGATGCTCGACGTCGTAGACGAGTGGTTGCCCGTCGCGGACGGGTTCCGGTGCGACGTGGCGTGGGGCGTCCCCCACGGCTTCTGGAAGGAGGTTCGCGCCCGCGCGAAGGCGCACGACCCCGACTTTCTCCTCTTAGACGAGACGGTGCCGCGGGACGCCGACTTCCGGGAGAACGAGTTCGACCTGCACTACGACACGGACCTCTACTACGCCCTCCGGCGGATAGGCGGCGGCGAGGCCCCCGCGACGGAACTACTCGACGCCCTCGCGGACTCTGCGCGCCGCGGCTACCCCGACGAGGCAGCCCACATGCGGTACGTCGAGAACCACGACGAGGACCGCTACCTCGCGGAGTGCGGGCCCGACGCCCTCCGCGCGGCGGCGGCCGCGACGCTGACGCTCCCCGGCACGCCGATGATCTACTACGGGCAGGAACGCGGCGTGACCGAGCGACGCGGCACGATGAAGTGGCACGACGGCGACGGCGACTCGACGGCGTTCCACCGCCGCCTCGTCGCCGTCCGCAACGAGGAACCCGCCCTCCGGAGCGACCGCGTCGAACCCGTGACCGTCGACGTCGCGGGCGCGGCGGCCGACGACGTGGTCGCCTACGAACGCGGCGGCGACGGCGACGGCGACGACGACCGACTCGTCGTCGTCCTGAACTTCGGCGGCGACGCCGCGACCGTCTCGCTGGACCGCCCGGTGGCGTCATCGGACCTCGTCTCTGGCGACGAGGTGGCGACGGAGGGCGGCATCCGCGTCGAGGACGCCGTCGTCCTCCGGGCGGAGTAGCGAGAACCGCCCGCCCACGGCGCGTCGAGGGCCGAACTGACCGAGTGATGTAAGTACGGCCCCTCTGCATGTAGCGGTATGGACGACGCGTCGCTCGCCGACATGCTGCAGCGATTCGGATTCTCGGACAAGGAGGTAGACACGTATCTGACGATTCTGGAACTCGGCGAGGCGAAGGCGAGTACCATCGCCGACGAGGCGGGCGTCTCGAAGCGGTACGTGTACAGCATCGCTGAGAAACTCGACGACAGGGGATTCGTGGAGGTCAACGACCACGCCGTCCCGACGACGATTCGGGCGAACCCGCCAGCGGACGTGGTGGAGGCGCTCACGTCCGACTTAGACGACATGCGCCCCGCCTTGGAGTCGCGGTTCTCGCGGGCGGCACCCCGGTCGGAGCGCTTCGAGGTGGTGAAATCACGGGTGACGGTGCTGAAGCGCGTCTCCGAACTCGTCGCCCGCGCGGAGGCGGAAGTGACGCTCGGCATCCCGTATCACCTCCTCGACGAGGTGGCCGACGAACTGCGCGCCGCCGTCGAACGCGGCGTCCTCGTCCTCCTCATCGTCACGGGCGTCGAACCCGGCACGGACGTGGAACTGTCCGGCCTCGCCTCCGTCGCGCGGGCGTGGGACCAACCGATGCCGACGATGCTCACCGTGGACTACGAGTCGGGACTCGTCGCCCCCGCGGAGATGGTCACCCGGTCCAACAGTGCGGCGCAGGCCATCGTCTTCGCGCAGGAACAGCTCGGACCGGTCATCGTCGGGTCGTTCCTCGGGAACTACTGGCCGATGGCCGCGGAGGTGTACACCCGGGAACCGGCGGACCTCCCCGCGACGTACGACGACTTCCGGCACGCCGTCTTCCAAGCGACGCTTCACCTCCGCGCGGGCGACGACGTGGCGGCGCGCGTCACCGGCCGTCCGGTCCACTACGACGACGGCCCGACGGAACTCGAAGGCCGAATCGTGGACGTGCGGCAGGGCCTGCTCGAACCGTCGACGAACTCCTTCCCCGTCGAAAATACGCTGGTCGTCACCGACGGGGAGGAGACGTTCAGCGTCGGCGGCGGCGGCGCGTTCGTTGAGGACTTCGAGGCCGACTCCGTCGAACTCTCCCTGCTCTGAGCGCCCCGGTCAGAACTCCCCGGTGACGATATCGGCGACTCGCTGTCGGTCGAACAGTGGCCCCTCGTCGGCGGCGAACGTCTCCACCCCGTTCCACTCGCCGAACGCGTCGGGGTAGAACTGCTTTGCCGCCGCCTCCGTCTGGAACAGGTTGACGATGGGTCCCTGATAGGAGGTGCCGCCGCGGTACAGTCGGTCGTTCTTCACCGCCGAGAGCTGTTTTCCGACGGGGTCCTGGCGCATCCGCCGAATCTTCGCCTCGAACTCCTCGGTGGAGACGTGGGAGAACCCGTACTGAAACAGGAGGGCGTCGGGGTCCACTTCGAGCAGTTGCTCGTAGTCCCACTGGGCGTAACTGCCGTCGATGACGTCGTCGAACGCGCCGCGCATCCCCAAGTCGCGGTACTGCTTGTGGCCGTTCTCGTCGTGGACCGGGTAGGCGTAGAACGCCCCCTTCTCGAAGTCGGAGTTGATAGAGAGGAGACCGACCGTCGTCCGTTCCTCCTCCGGCGGCAACTTCGATTCGACGTTCGACAGCATCTCCTCGTGCACCGCCGAAAGCGCCTCGTATCGCTCCCGTTCGTCGAACACCTCGCTTATCTTCTCGAACGCCTCGTACAGCGAGAGGTAGGGGTAGTCGTGCCACTCCTCCCCGCGGCGGCGAATCGAGTTGCCGAGTATCGGCCCGACGTTCGTCTCCACCTCCGCGAAGTCCTCCGCGGCCCACTCGTCGGCGAGGCGCCGGATGAAGTTCGGGTCCATCAGGTGCACGTCGCAGTCCAGTTCGTAGAACACCTCCTTGTCGAGTCCTCCCTCGCCCATCATCTGCGGAACGTCGTCGAAGGAGACGTCCACGCCGGGGAGGTAGTCGTAGAAGGACAGCGGCCAGTTCTCGGTGAAGATGAGTCCGCGGAGGCCGTCGAGTTGCCCCAGAGCGATAGCCATGTCGCCGTAGTTGCTGAAGTAGGCTATCCACGACTCCGGGACGGATTCGAACGTCACCTCGCCCATCGGCGGCATCGTCACCGAGTACGAGGAGTCGGCGTCCGCCGTCGTCTCGGTTCCGTCAGCGGCCGCCGCGTCCGTCTCCGTCCCCGTCTCCGCGGGCGTCGATTCGGACCCGCTCCCGCCGGTACACCCCGCCGACAGACCGCCGCCGACGAGTGCGCCGCCGGCTTTGAGGTACTGTCACCGCGTCGAACCGGTTCGTCCCCGCGAATCTTCTGCCATGAGGTTTAGGCTGCCCTAATACGACAAGTGCGTTTCGGATTTTAGGTCGGCCTAATGCGTCGCCGCAGTCGGCCGGTCGACTCGTTTCGCAGACGCCTTGTGCCCGGCGGCGGTTGGGTCGGTATGATCGGCGTTCACGCGGAACTAGAAGTCGGCGGCGTCACCGGATGTCCCGTCGCCCCGATGAGCGAGGACTTCGAGGTGGAGTCCGTCGTCACCGACCGGCAGGCGGCGTCCCGGGGCGGGTCCGTCGTCGGCGAGGTCACGGTGAGACGCGCCGAGGACGACCCGCCGGTCCCCGAGGAGGCGGAACGGGTGTTCGGCGACGACTCGCGGTCGGTGTTTCGATTCACCGCCGCGGGCGAAGACTGCCCGTGCGGGCGCGTCCCCGACCACGGGTGCCCGGTTCGGAGCATCGACGCCGACGGCAGAACCGTCGCCGTCTCCTTCGTCGCGCCCGACGTGGAGACGGTTCGGCGCGTCGTTTCGGACCTGCGCGCGCGGTGCGACACCGTCGGCGTCCGCCGGTTGGTGCGGTCGGACCCCGAGGGCGGGGATTCGCTCGTCCTCGTGGACCGGTCGGCGTTCACCGACCGGCAGTACGAAGTGCTCAGCACCGCCCACGAGATGGGCTACTTCGAACGCCCGAAGGAGGCCGACTCCGCCGACGTGGCGTCGGCACTCGGCGTCTCCGTCTCCACGTTCACCGAACACCTCGCCGTCGCGCAGTCGAAACTTCTGAACCAGATACTCGGCGTCTGACCGCCCTCCTCCGCCGCGGTTCGCCACTCGCCTTATATAAGGCCCTACATGTGAGTGGTGGACGCTATGCCGACGCCCCGTCAACGTACGCGCGTCCCTGATGTCCGAATCCGTATATCGGCAGATAGGCGGTAAAGAGGCCGTGAAAGCAGTCGTCGACGATTTCTACGACCGGGTGCTGTTGGACGAACGACTCGTCGAATACTTCCACGGAATGGATATGGACGAACTCCGGGCGCACCAAGTGCAGTTCATCAGTTCCGTCGCCGGGGGCCCCGTCGAGTACTCCGGGGCCGACATGGACGAGGCGCACGCCCACCTCGGCATCACCGAGGCGGATTTCGACGCCGTCGCGGACCACCTCGAACGCGCACTCCGCGAGAACGGCGTCGGAGACGACAACGTCGAGGTCATCATGTCGGAAGTCGCCGCCCTGAAAGACCCCATCGTCGCGAACTAAGCGCGGTCGGTCCCACCTGTTTCTCACTTCTCCGCGTCGACGTCGGTAGCGGTCGCTCCGTCCGGCGGCGACAGTCACCCTGACGAACCAGTTTAATATCCTGTAATTCAGTTTTATCACGTCGCTTTCGCGTGAATCTTCTCGTCTGCGGCCACCGCTCGCACGGCGTGCGAATCGGTCGTACCGTTTTCGGCGTCGGCGCCGCTAGAGACGCTATGGCCATCGCACGCCACGGGACGGGGACGAGAGCGGCGGTCGGTGCCCTCGCGTCGCAGGTGCACCCGGTGTTCATGCTGCCGCCGCTCGCGGCGTCGTGGTTCGGTGCCATCCTCGCGGGCGAGTTCGGACTCCTCGCCGGTGCCGTCCACGCCGCCGCGATATTCTTCGCCGTCTACACGGCCCACGTCAAGGACGGCTACGTGGACTTCTACCGCCGCGGCGAGGACGACGACCACCCGATGAGTCGCCGCGGGTGTTACGTCGGGTTGGCGGGCGCGACGCTCGGATTCGCGGCGTGCGCCGCCGCGCTCACCTCCCTCGTCGATATTGGCGTCCTCGCCCTCGTCGTCCCCACCTGGTTCCTCGGCTTCTTTCACGCCCCGCAACTCGACATGAACCCCGTGACGGCGACGGTCGGTTACCCCCTCGGCATCGCGCTCAGCATCCTCGGCGGCTACTACGTACAGACGGGCGGCGTCGCCGCGACGCCGCTCGCCTTCGCGACGGTCTTTCTGCTCGTCCTCTCGGGCGTCAAGGTCATCGACGACGCCCAAGACTACGAGTACGACCGCTCCATCGGCAAACGAACCGTCGCCGTCGTCCTCGGGTACGCCAACGCCTTCCGCCTCGCGGACGCCCTCGTCGGCCTCGGCCTGTTTCTCGTCGTCGCGGGCTCGATAACCGGCCTGTTCCCTGCGTTCGCCTCCGTCGCGGCGCTCGCGTTCGGGGCCGTCGTCGTGGTCGCTCGCGGGGCGACGCCGCGACTCGCGACGATGCTTCTCATCCGCGGCGCGTACGTCTTCCTCGCCCTGTTGGTCGTCGCCGTCGCGTACCGTCCCCTCGCGGGCGTTCCCCTCCCTGACATCGGCGTCCTCGGGCCGTACACGTATCTGGCGACGGAGGTTCTGTTCGGGACGTTCGCCGCCGTTCTCCTCGTTCGCGCCGGGAGGGACGCCGTTCGGCGGACGGCCCGGACGATAGCAGTCGTCTACCCCGTCGCGTACGTCTGGGACTGGTACACGCTCGAAGTCGGCGTCTTCGCCATCCCGTTGCGGACGGGCGTCGAACTGCTCGGCATCCCACTCGAAGAACACCTGTTCATGATCGTCGTCCCCGCGTTCGTCCTCGGCATCCACGAGACGCTGGCGGCCAGAGACCCTCCTGCGGCGAGTTCGCCGAACGCCTCGGAGTGAAAAGAGCGGACTACTCGGCGTAGTCTCGGACCGTCTCGAACTCGTCGGCGGCGACGGCGTCGCAGACGTCCGGTTCGTCCACCGCGTCGGGCATCGCGGCGGGGTACTTCCGGCGGAAGTAGCCGAGCAGGTTCTTCACGTCGCGCGCGAGCAGTTCGCGGGCGTTGTCGTGGTCCGTCGGGACGGCCTGGGGCCAGTCGAAGACGGTGACGCCGTTCTCGGCGACGGCGACGTTGTACTCGCTCATGTCGGCGTGGACGTAGCCCGCCTCGTACGCGGCGGCGACTTCGGCGAGAATCAGGTCGAGGACGCCCACGGCCTGTTCGTCCGCGAGTTTGGCCTTCCCCAGTTCGACGCCCTCCAGTTTCTCCATGACGATCGCGTGGCGGTTCTGGTCTACGGGTCGCGGCACCGACACGTCCGGGTAGAGGTCCTCCAGCGCCTCGTACTCGCGTTCGGCCGCCTTCCGGGCGGTGTAGAGCCACGAGACGTGCTGTCGGTCGGAGGTGTAGTCGCGTTCGCGCATCACCTCCCGGAAGTTGGTGTACCCCTCGCGGTGGAACTTCAGCGCCAACGGCTTGTATGACTGCACCTCCAACACGTCGCTCTCTTTGCCGACGCCGAGCGGCGCGCCGACGCCCTGTATCGTGTCCCGCTTCGAGAACGTCCGGAGGGCGAGTGCGTCGTACCCCTTCACCGAGAGTTTGTATCCCTCGTACTGGATGGTCTTCCGCTCTATCAGCTCTCTCGTCGCGCACCGGTCCAACCTGTATTCGACGTTCTCGGGGGTGAGACCGGTGAGGTCGGGGAGCTTGCCGCGGTTGACCCACTCGCTGAAGCGCATCCCCTGCTCGACGCCCGAGAGGAGATAGAAGTCCTCGGGTTCGAGCTCGGCCATCACGCCTGCGACGTTCCGCACCATACCCGAACCGACGCCCGCGAGGCGTAAAAGGGACGCGAGTTTCGCCCCAGCCGGGCGTACACTACATATTGCGATACGAAATCCGGACATTCTCGCGTAGTTTTATATCCGCAGTCGAACACCGCCGACTATGGTCGAGGGACTCCTCATTGGCGACGACCTCCTGAAGGCGAAGGTGAAAGGAGAGCGCGCGGGCGCGGAAGTCGCGGGGATGCGGTACGTGGGGTACGAAGTGGGCGTGACCGAACGGAGCGTCCACGTGTTGGGGAAACACTGTCGCGCCGACATCGCCGACGAGGACTTCCGGTACGTCGTCGTCCCCCTCGATGCCGTCACCAGCCTGAAGATGGTGGACCACACGGACCACGGTCAGACCATCGAACTGCAGACGGCCAAGGAGGACGTCGTCCTCCAGAGCGAGAAGCAATCGACGCTCTCGAAGAACCTCGAACGGTTGTTCATGCTGATGTGCCGGCTACTGGCCTGAGAGCCATTCGCGGCCGACGCTTCCGAGGGGCGACGAAACCACTTTCCGGCGGTCAGTCGTACCCCGGAGCATGACCGTGGATGCCCGCGGACCCCTCGCCGACCGCGAGTGGCGACTGATACGCGAGGAGGCCCGCGACGGCCCGATGCAGATGGCGCTCGACGAAATTGCCGCCGAGACGGCGGCGTCGGGCGGCCCGCGAACCGTGCGCGTCTACCGGTGGGAACCGAGCACGCTCTCTCTCGGCTACCACCAGGACCCCGACACCGTCGATTGGGACCGCTGCGCGGAGGCGGGCGTCTCCGTCACCCGACGGCAGACCGGCGGCGGCGGCATCTACCACGACTACGACGGCGACGTCTCCTACTCCGTCGTCGCGCCGAAGTCCGACCTCCCGGGCGACCTGATGGACTGCTACCGCATCCTCTGTGAACCCGTCCTCGACGCGTTCCGCCGGATGGGCGTGGACGCCGACTTCGCGGCGGAGGAGTCCCCCGAGATATGGTCGCCCGCCTGCTACCTCCGGGCGCTTCACCCCGCCCACGACATCGTCGCCAGAGGCCGGAAGATAAGCGGCAACGCCCAGTACCGCCGGCGAGACGCGGTCATCCAGCACGGTTCGCTCACGTACTCGGTGCATGCGGGGGACCACCTTGACGTCTTCTCGGGTCACGACGTCTCGCCCGAGACGTTCCGCGAACGCGTCGTCGGTGCGGACGAACTCTCGGACGCGACGCGTTCGGACGCGGTGGCGGCCGTCGAGTCCGCCCTCGCGGAGTGGGCCGACGCCGAGGAGGGGTCGTGGACCGACGAGGAACTGGACCGCGCGCGCGAACGCGCGGCGGAGAAGTACGCCGCCGACGAGTGGGTCCGGCGGCGTCCGAAGGGTCGGTAGCCGTCGGCCGCCGTCGGGGTCGTCGGCCCCTCTCGCGTCCGTTCGCCTGACTGTCTTCACTCCGAAGTCCCTATACTCCCGTAGTTCCTGCGCTCCGTCATGCGAGTTGGCGCACACGAATCTATCGCGGGCGGCGTGTTCAACGCCGTCGACAGGCAGTTGGAAGACGGCGGGAACTGCGGGCAGATATTCACCCACTCCCCGCAGGTGTGGCAGGACCCGAACATCGCGGACGACGACGCCGAGCAGTTCCGGTCGCTGTCCGAGGAGAACGACGTGGGGCCGTGGGTCATCCACACCTCCTACCTCGTGAACCTCTGCACGCCGAAGGACGGCCTCCGGAAGAAGTCGTTGGACTCGATGCAGAAGGAGGTGGACGCCGCCCGGAAACTCGGCGTCCCGTACGTCAACGTCCACCTCGGCGCGCACACCGGCGCGGGCGAACAACAGGGCCTCGACAACGCCGTCTCCGTCCTCGACGAACTCGACATCCCCGACGACGTGACCGTCCTCATCGAGAGCGACGCCGGGAGCGGAACGAAGATGGGCGACGACTTCGAGCACCTGGCGTACGTCCTCGAAGCGTCCGAACAGGACCTCGACGTCTGCCTCGACACCGCCCACGCCTTCGCCGCGGGGTACGACCTCTCGACGGCCGAGGGCGTCGAGGGGACGGTGGCGGAACTCGACGCCACCGTCGGCCTCGAACACCTCAAGTGCGTCCACCTGAACGACTCGAAACACGAGTGCGGGACGAACAAGGACGAACACGCCCACATCGGCGAGGGCCTCATCGGCGAGGAGGGGATGCGCGCGTTCGTCAATCACCCCGATCTCGCGGACGTCCCCCTCGTGTTGGAGACGCCGAACGAGGACGGCAAAGGGTTCGAGTGGAATATCAATCGAGTGAGAGAACTCAGAGAGAACTGACGGTACAAGTCTCGAAACCCGTAGATAGGTGACTTTTGCACGAATAAAAATTAGAGGATCTTTTAGGGGTGACCGGCGACCCCGACTCGAATGGACGCCGGGGCCCGACGCCGGGGTTCGGACCGGTCGCGGGACTCGCCGGACTGGTCGGCGGCGTCGCCGCCCTCGTCCGACGGACGCGGCGCGGCGGCGACTGACCCGACGGCGCGGACCGACTCTCTTTTGTCGCCGCCGTGGGTACCGACGCCCGTGCGGAAGTTCTCGAAATCGTACCTCCGGCGGACGCGCGAGGGCATGTGGGACGACTCCCGCGACGCCCTCTCGGACCTCTCGCTGGGCGACCGGACGCGCGTCTTAGACGCCGGGGCCGGGACGGGCGAACTCGCCCGCGTCCTCGACGACGAGACGCCCGGCGACGTCGTCTGCCTCGACGCGGACCCCGAACTCACCCGCGTCGCCCGCGAGGAGACGGGACTCCAGACCCTGACCGGCGACGCGACGCGCCTCCCCTTCGCGGACGACGCGTTCGACTTAGTCGTCTGTCAGGCCCTCCTCGTGAACCTGCCCGACCCCGCCGCGGCGGTGTCGGCGTTCGCCCGCGTCTCCTCCGACCTCGTGGCCGCCGTCGAACCGAACAACGCCGACGTGGGCGTCGATTCGACGGTGGCCGCCGAAGTCCCCCTCGAACGCTCCGTCCGCGAGGCGTACATCGAGGGCGTCGGCACGAACGTCGCCCTCGGCGACCGGGTGGCGACGCTGTTCGAGGAGGTGGGCCTGCGCGACGTGCGGACGCGGCGCTACTACCACCAGAAGACGGTCGAACCGCCGTACGACCAACACCACCTGGAGAGCGCGGCGCGGAAGGCCAACGGCGCGGGCATCGACGCCCACGAGACGGAACTCCGGCGCGTCCTCTCGGAGGCGGAGTACGACGCGCTTCGCCGCGACTGGCGAGAGATGGGTCGCGCCGTCGTCGAACAGATGCGCGAGGGTCGCTACCGCCGCGCGGAAGTCGTCCCGTTCGACGTCACCGTCGGGCGCGCGCCCGAGGCGGCGTGACTACCCCAAGAACAGGTCCACGAGGTTACCGCTGGAACCGCGGCGGTACAGTTCGGAGTACCCGCAGTTCGCGCAGGTGACGACGGTGAAACTTCGGTTCTGCACGTCGAACAGCTTCGAGAAGCCGGTTCCGCTCGTCGCTATCGAGTCCATCTCGGTTTCGGTGCCGCCGCACTTCGGGCAACCGCTCTCGTCGTCGCGTTCTGGAGGGCTCATACGTTCGCTAATTCCGACATGAGGATAAATACCTTCCCCGTCGGCGGGGGAAGAATTACTTCGCGAGAGCGCGGACGTCCGCGCATGGAAGGTGCCGGCTTCGCCCTGTTCGCCGTCCTCTTCGCCCTCCTCTCCGTCGCCGGAACGCTCGCGCTCTACTCGGTCATCGACGCCGAGACGTCGAATCCGCGAGTGGTGGACCGCGAGGAAGCCGAGTCGCTCGCCCGCGAGGAAGCGGAGCGTCGGGCGCGGAAACTCGGACGCCGCGACGAGTGAGTCACCGGCGGACTACCCCAGCGAGACGAACGGAATCGTCGCTAATTCGTCCGCCGTGTACGCGAGTGCGTCCGATTGCGCGACGCCCGAGGGCGTCAGCAAGTCGGCGATGCGCGGCGCGTTCTCGACCGCTCCGGCCGTCGCCCCGCCGAAGACGTAGTCGGCGCTCCGTTCCGCGACCGGTCGGAGACTGCCCCTGTCTTCGGATTGGACCATCGGGACGACTTCCAACTCGGCGGCGTCCGCGCCGTCGAACGCGGCGCGGTCGATGCTCAGACTGACCGTGTTCGCCGACGCGTCCACGGACTCTCCGACCGTGACCGCGTTCCCGTCGGCGTCGGTCAGGGCCGCGCCGGCGGAATCGACCGCGCTCTTCGTGAACCCGCTGACTTCGAGGCGGTAGTGCCACGCCTCCTCGAACGACGCGGTGGCGCTCAGGTCGTCGAGCGTCGAGGTGGTTCCGCCGTCCGCGTTCGGGTTCCGGACCCAGAGGACGAACATCTGCGGCGAGAAGCCCCGGTCGCTCCCGAAGGCGTTGTACAGGTTCGCCACCTCGAAGGTGAACTCGTACTCGCTCGGCGTCTGTTCGACGGTGAACGACCGCAGGTCGAACGCGCCCTCCTCGAAGGCGTCCGCGGTGGGGTAGGTGTACCCGCCGGGGCCGGCGTCGTCGCCCGACGGGTCCGAGAGGGAGGCGACGGTCACCGGCGGCTTGACCGTCACGCGTTTCGACGCCAGCGTCGTCCCGTCCGTCGTCCGGACGGTCACGTCGTACGTGCCGGGGTCGTCGATGGCGTAGGAGAACTCGTACGTCGCCCCCTCGGAGTTCGGCGGGAAGCGGACGTTCGCCGTCGCGGCCACCTCGCCGTCCACGACCAGTTCGACCGTCGTGCCGCCGACGTAGTCGCCGCCGTTGGAGCCCGTGGCCTCGACGAACTGCTCTCTGACGAACGTCTCGCCCGAGATGGAGACGTCCACGTCCTGTTCGGGCCGTTCGTACGTCGGCAACTCCGAGACGTCCTCCCGGGCGGCGGGCCTGAGTCTGATGGCGGTGCCGCCGGACTCTATCATCGACGCCAGCACCGTCGTCTCCGCGTCCACGAGGAACTCGTCGATGCGGACGTCGGTCAGGTTCTCGTCGTAGGCGGCGTCGACGCCGTCGGAGTACATCTCCGCGACGTACTTCCCTTTCGTGTGGCCCTTCCCCTCGCCGTTCTTCCTCTCGTGTCCCTCGCCGTTCTTCTCCTTCCCGTGGCCCTTCCGTTTCCCGGGCGCGGCGGCGAGGAAGTCCAACGGGATATCGAGTGCGCGGCCGTCCTCGTCGGTCATCGCGCCGACGTACCACTCCTGGCCCTTGCGGCGGGCGGTGACGGTGTAGGAGCCGATTTCGCCGTCGAGCATCCGGGTGTCGTCCCACCCCGCGGCGGGAACGTCCTCGATGAACTGGAACGCGTCCACGGTCGGTCCGCGGATGGGGTCCGTCTCCGGGTCGGGCATCGACTCGCCCGCCTCGGTGACGGCGACGGCGTCGAGGTTGAGACCGCCGGTGTCCCCGTCGGTCAGGACCACCGAGAGGTCGTTGTCGCCCGACTCAAAGGAGACGGTGGTCGAAACCGTCGCCCACTCGTCCCAGTACTCCGTCGGCGGGAAAGTGACCTGCGTGCTCTCGGCGTCGTTCACCGTCACGGTGGCCGTCCGGTCGGTGTCGGCGGGGACGGCGTTCTCCTCCTCGTCGCTGGCGTAGCGGAGGTGGACGTCGTACTCGCCCGCCTCCGCGACGCCCTCGACGGTCCACGACACCGCGGACCCGGCGTCGGCGCTGTTGGGGTCCACCGCGACGTAGCGTTCGCCCTGCGCGCCGGCCCACTTCGCGGCGGTGGGGAAGCCCTCCGACTCGCCGAACTCGGCCTGCGCCACCTCGCCGACGCCGAACGCGGCGTCTCGCTCCGCGAGGTAGGAGCTCGGCAGGTCCGCGACCATCTGGAGGCCGCTGAAGTACGTCGGGTACATGGCGAGTTGCTTCGCCCGCGTCGTCTCGATGCCGCCGGACCCCGAGTCCATGTCGAAGATACCGGGCGTGTACTCGACGGGGCCGCCGAGCATCCGCGTGAACGGGAACGTGACGTGGTGCGACGGCGAGATGTAGCCGAAGGCGTCGTACTCCTGTCCCAACACGCCCTCGCGGGTCATCACGTTGGGGTAGGTCCGACGCTCGCCGGTCGGCTTGATGGGTTCGTGCACCTCCAGCATCTGCCGGTGCTTCGCCGCCTCCCGGTAGACGAGGTGGTGGTGGTTGACCAGCGGTTGGCAGTGGTGGTTGTACGTCGTCCCGTCGATGGTGACGCCGCTATCGGCGACGTAGCCGGTCTTGATGGAGTTGATGCCCAACTCGTCGTAGAACGCGAATGGACTGGAGTCCGAGCGCAGTTGGGACTCGTAGTTCGAGACGTTGCCCGCCGTCTCGTTGTGCGACGTCATCGCCACCGGCGGGTCGAGTTGCTGCCCGTACTGCGTCACCTCCCGGATGTCGAAGTCGGGGTACGTCTCGTCGAAGTCCATCGTGCTCCCGTCGCCGGGGTAGGAGTCCCACCCTCGGTTCCACCCCTCCACGAGGACGCTCGGAATTCCGTGTTCGCTGGCGAAGTCCATGTACCGCTTCATCCGGCCGGTCTGTGCGCCGTGGTTGCCCGTCTCCGGGCCCCGATACTCCCAGTCGGCGCGGCCGGTTATCATCAGCCACCAGATGCCGATGAACTTCTGCGGCTCTATCCAGTCGGTCCCCCGCGCGAACGCCTCCTCGTCGAGGGGTTCGTTGAGGTTGACGACGAGGTTCGACTCCACGAGTTCGCCGGGCCGCGTCGCCAGTTGGAGCGTCCGCCACGGGGTTCGGTGCGGCGCGGACGCCGTCACCTTCGTCCCGTCGGGGAGGGGAGCCAGCGTCGATTCGAACGTGGTCGAACCCGCCTCGGAGGGTTCGACGGCCATCGACGCGTAGTCCACGAGGTTCGCCTCGTGGACGCTCACGTAGCTGTCCTCGCCCGCCTTCATCGTCATCGGGGTGTGCACGCCGCCGAAGGAACTCTGCGCGCCGACTTCGCTCAGCGGCGTCTCCTCGTATGCGTACTCGTAGCTGTTGAAGTCGTTCGGTATCCACCACGCAGTGTAGTCGTCGGCGAAGGCGAACTCCGTCCGTTCCGAGGTTATCACGAAGTCGCCGAACCCGCTCTCCTCGGGGAAGACGAACCGGAAGCCGACGCCGTCGTCGAACGCTCGAACCTCCAGCGTGAGCGCTCGCCCCTCGCCGCCGGACTCCCGGAGTCCGACCCGCAGTTCCTCGTAGTGCTCGCGTATCTCGTCGTACTGGTCCCAGACGGGCGTCCACGTCTCGTCCGTCGTCGAACGCTCGGTGCCCGTGACGGTCACCCTCTCGCGGAAGGCGTCCTGATTCTGGAACTCGAAGCCGAGCGTCGAGTCCTCGACGACGGTGGTTCCGTCGTGGACGACGCTGTAACTCGGTACCCCGTTCGATACGTCCACGGCCACCTCGACGGTTCCGTCCGGCGAGGCGAGCGTCTGCGTATCCGAATCATCACCCTCCGTCACCTGCGCCGCGGCGGCGTCATCGACGCTCACCGAGAACGCCGACGCCGCGAACAGCGACGTGAGGCCGCCGACGAACCCGCGGCGACTCAGTCGAGACGACTCCTGCACATCGCGTTGGTTTGACATCACCTACCACCACTCGAACGTTTGTGATAAATTTTATTCACGCTTTCAATTAATGGCTCCGGACCGAGCCCGCTCGGACGGGACGCGCCGTTAGATACGGCTCTCGGGTGGGGCGAGACGCCGCGAGAAGGGACTAACGGGACTGCTGGAGGGGTACGTCGCTCAGACCACGTCGCCGCGAACCGTCGCGCCGGACTGCGAGAGGCGGTAGTCCCGAACCGTCTCCGCCGCCTTCTCGGCTTCCGCCTCGTCGAGTCCGAGCATCTCCAACGACTCCGAGAGTGTGGGGAAGACGAGTTCGCCGCCGCGGAGTTTCTCCAACGCGGCGTCGGAACGCTGGCCGTCGGCGTACAGGCAGACGCCGCGCGGGTCGAGTATCTGTTCGTACGCGTCGCGGGCCACCGCGCCCTTCAGTCGTTGCGTGACGTTGTCGTCGAAGGAGGCGTTGCACACTTCGAGGTGGACGGGTTCGTCGTCCTCCAACAGGTGCGCGGCGAGGCACTTCTCCGGGGCGGCGTGCCCGTTTGCGTTCGCGCGGAGGTGTTCGGGGTACTCCTCGGCCCACTCCGCGGAGACGCTCTTGCCGACGCCCTTGACGCCGTGGGACTTCCGAAACTCCTCCTCGCGGTCGGCGTCGCCGCGGAAAAGCAAGTCCTTCGTCACGTACACGTCGAGTCGCTCGACCGGGTCGAGTCCGAGTGCCACGTCGCCGTACACCCACAGTTCGCGGACGGGAACCGGCGTCGGCCCGGCCGTCACCGCGTCGAGTATCTCCGTCACCCGGTCGAGGGCGCGCGTTCGCTCCATGGGCGTTGGTCCGCCCTTCGTCGGGGAATACGTTTCGCCAGCGGTTCAGTTAGATCGACGGACATTTAACCGATGTGACGGAATATACCAGTAGTATCCGGGGAGGCGTTCGGTTCGGTCGTTCCCCGTTCCCCCCCTTCACGCGGGCCGTTCGGTGCGCACTCGTCGGATGCTCACCCCATCCCCTCACCACTTCCCCACCCCATCCTCACACGCCCGTCTCTTCCCCCTTCGCTCGACGCCCGGTGACCGGCGGGACCGTCTGCCGCGGTCGGTGACGCCGGTTCGCCGCGTGGCCCGCCGGGGCCGGAGACGAAACCGGTATCCTTCCCGGCGGGTAACGACCCGGTGATGGAGTGCGACAAGTGCGACCGCGACGCGGTGATGCACGCGGCCTATTCCGGGGGACACCTCTGCGAGAGTCACTTCTGCGCCTCGGTCGAAAAGCGCGTCCGCGGCCGCATCCGAAAGGACAGTCTCGTCCCGCGAGACGCCACACCCGAGAACCCCCAGACGTGGGTCATCGGCCTCTCCGGCGGGAAGGACAGCGTCGTGCTCACCCACATCTTAGACGAGACGTTCGGCCCCGACCCCCGAATCGAGATGGTGGCGCTGACCATCCACGAGGGCATCGAGGGCTACCGCGACGAGAGCGTGGACGCCTGCGTCGAACTCGCGGAGGAGATCCAGATGCGGCACGAACTCGTCTCCTACGAGGAGGAGTTCGGCGTCCGCATGGACGACGTGGTGGAGGACAACCCCGAGAACATGGCTCCCTGCGCGTACTGCGGCGTCTTCCGTAGGGACCTGCTCGAACGCTACGCCGACGAGTTCGGCGCGGACAAACTGCTGACGGGCCACAACTTGGACGACGAGGCGGAGACTGCGCTGATGAACGTCCTCGAAGGCGACGTCGAACAGATGGCGCGCCACTTCGACGCCAGTCTCGGCCGCTTCGAGGACCGAAACCGCTCGGAGGACTTCGTTCCGCGCGCGAAACCGCTCCGCGACATCCCCGAGAAGGAAGTCGCCCTGTACGCCCACCTGAAGGACCTCCCCGCGCACATCACGGAGTGCCCGCACGCCTCCGAGGCGTTCCGCGGCGAGATTCAGGAACTGATGCTCGAACTGGAGGACAAACACCCGGGGACGCGACACTCGATCATGTCCGGGTACGAGGAAATCGCCGAACTCGCAGCCGACCGGTACCGCGGCGGCGACGACGACGCCGACCTCAAGGAGTGCGAGCGGTGCGGGTCGAAGACGGCCCGCGACGTCTGCCGGAAGTGTAGCCTGCTGGAGTCGCTTCGAGCGGTGTAGCCGGCGTCGGACGCGACGTCCTCGTTTTGTACCGCCTCCGACGGGAGCGACCGCTCCGGGCTCCGTTGCGTATCGCAAAAGTGGGCCCGCGCGGCGGGTCCGACCGCGCGGGTCCGAAGAACCGAGTTGACGTTGACGAGGTGAGCGACCGATAGAGACCGCGGTCGTGTTCGGTGCGTTATCGGATGACGTCCAGTCCGTTCGTTCCTTCGGACTGGTCGCGCCCGCCGTCGGACTGCCACGACCCGCCGGTGCCGGACCGACCGGACGGGTTCGGGGCCTCGACGTTGTTGCTCGCGTCGAATTCCGAAGGCGACTCGATGCTCTGCCGAGACTTGTTGGCCTGCTTCTGGGTCGTCGGGCCGAGGACCTGCGCCGACTGGACGCCGGTCATGATGGCCATGACGCGCACCTTGCCCTTGTACTCGTCCTGAATGCGAGCGCCCCAGATGACGTTCGCGGACGCTTCGAGGCGTTCGGTAATGTTGTTCGCGATACCTTCGGCCTCCTTGAGGGTGAGGTCGGGACCGCCCGTGATGTGGACGAGGCCGCCGGATGCGCCCCGGTAGTCCACGTCGAGAAGCGGGTGGTTCATCGCGTCGTTGACCACCTCTTGGGTCTTGTTCTTGTCCTGCGTCTCTCCGACGAGCATCACCGCGACGCCGCCCTGGTTCATGATGGTGGACATGTCCGCGTAGTCCAGGTTGATGAGCGAGGGCTGGGTGATGGTCTCGGAGATGCCTTTCACCGTCTCCGCGATGATCTGGTCCATCACGGAGAACGCCTTCCCGATGGGGAGGTTGGGCACGTAGTCGAGCAGGCGGTTGTTGTCGAGGACGATGATGGAGTCCGCCTCGTTGCGGAGCTTCTCCAGTCCTTCCTCGGCCTTCACCGTGCGCGCACGCTCGACGTTGAACGGCGTCGAAACCATGCCCACGACGATGGCACCCTGCTCTTTGGCTATCTTCGAGACGACGGGCGCCGCACCGGTCCCGGTGCCGCCACCCATGCCGGCGGTGACGAACACGAGGTCGGCGTTACCGAGGACCTCTTTGACGGTCCCTTGCGCCATCTCGGTCGCGCGCTCGCCCATCGAGGGATCGCCGCCCGCGCCGAGACCCTGCGTGAGGGACTTACCGACGAGTATCTTCGTGTCGGCCTCTATCATCTTCAGGTGCTGCTTGTCGGTGTTGATGGCCACCGTCTCGGCACCGTCGACGCCGATGTTGTAGAGGCGGTTGATAGTGTTGTTTCCGGCGCCGCCACAGCCGACGATGACGATTCGGGGGTCACCGAATCCCTCGTCGTCGTCGGCCATGTCGGCGGCCTCTTTCTCTGCCTCATCGCGTTCCATGGCCTCGCGGACGATATCCTGCATCGTCTACACCTTGGCCCAGGTTCGCTTGCCCGAGTGTTCGCGGTTCTCGGACTGCTGTTCGTTGAGCATCTCGCGCACCGCTGAACGGATGGCCTCGCTCCGGTTCGGGAATTCCCCGGTTTCGACCATGCGTTCAACTTCTTCGATCTGCTGCTTCGGAATTCGTAGTGTCACACGCTCCATATTTTGCATTCCCCCGGTAAGACGGCGCGCACCTATGTGCGAGCGTCTTACACACCCGAAAACGCAGGACGGAGAGCGTTTCCCCGCCGCGAGGCCGGTGTGTAAGACGACCGTCTTACGCGACAGTTACCACAGAGCGATACGTTATAAATGTAACGGCGAGTGTAAGACAAACCGCTCAGAATATCGTATGCGGGCGACTGAGGCGGTTTACGGACGTTCGAGTACGTCGGCCGCGGACGTACGACGGCCGCATCCGGGGCAGAACGCCCAGTCCGAGCGGAGTTCGTCCCCGCACTCGCAGAACACCCGGTGGTTGGCTTTCTCGCCGCAGTTCGGACAGTACACGTGTTCGTCGGACACCGCCTCGCCGCACTTCCCACAGGCGTTCGTCCGACTCTCGGCGGTCGTTCGCTCCTCGTCGGCGTCTGTCTTACGCGCTTCGGACCCGGCGGCGGCGCTCTCGTCGGCGTTTACGCCGCTTTCGGTCGCCCGCGCGCCCTCGACGGTGAGGTTGACGTTTACGTCGCGGGGCGGCGTCCGTCGGTCGCCGAGGCGTGCGGCGAGGAGTTCGTCCACGCGTTCGGTGACGAGTTCGTCCACGCGGGCGGCGAGTGCGTCGTCGACGGAGTCGGCCGAAGTCGCGTCAGAGCGGTCGGCGTCGGACGACTCACGCTCCGCCCGGTCGAGGTACGTACGCAACGCGTCACGCATCACCTCGCTCTTGGAGGTATCTAACCCCTCCAGTCGCTCGACGAGATCGTCGTCGGCGCGGAACGTGATCTTACTCATTCGTCACGTTGATTCTCCCGACGGTATTTCAATGTTCGGACGCGTCGGTTCCGATCGGACGAAATTGATAATCCTTAAGAGCGACAGTCCGAAAGACGAACGTGACCGCTCTTAGCTCAGCTTGGTAGAGCAGCCGACTGTAGATCGGCTTGCCCCCCGTTCAAATCGGGGAGAGCGGACTGAACCTCACACCCGCGAGCGAAGCAAGCGGTGTGCGTGTGAAGGATTTCTCGACGCGATTTGAACATGACAGTCGCAGCGGCTGAGGGAGCGAGGCCGACCGTCTGTTATCTGTTCAAATCGAGGAGAGCGGACTGACTCGTTTTTGGGGCGACTGCGACGAAGGGAGCCAGCGACCTGACTCCCTACGGCGCCCGGTCCTCCGCTTCGATTACCGTCGCGTGTTCGAGCTGTTCGATGGTTCCCTCGCGGCGGATCTGGACCGTCGTCCCGGGGAGTTCGCCGCCCCTCGACTCCGCCTCCTCCGGCATCGACACGGCCGTGACGTCGTCGAGGGTGACCTCCCGGCGCTGAATCGGCGACCCCTCGTACTCCACCGTCTCCCACACCTCGGCGTCGATGTCCAGTTCCTCGCCGAAGTACTCCTCCGCCTCCGGGTTCACCGAGTCCTCCGTTTGGGACTCGCCCGTCGTCCGATTGTCGTCGAACTGGACCTCCTCGTGCTTGTACTGGTAGATAGTGACTAACATATTCCCTAACACGGAGTCGGACTATTATAGTGTTCTTGGGAGGGAGACGGACTTTGTTCGCAGCGAAAACGAGGCGGGGCGTTCGACGCCGGGGGGTACGACCGGTCGATTCCTCACTCCGCGACGCACTCCGGCGGAGTGACCGTCACGACGCCGTCACTGCGGACGGCGACGTCGCAATCGTGGTACGTGAATCGGACTCTGCCGGCGATGGCGGGCGACCCGTCGTCTCGAAACATCGCGTCGAGGGCGTCGGGGTTCACGACGGTGTACAACGGGTCAAGTACGGGGACGGCGTCGTCCTCGCCCGTCCGTTCGGCCGCGACGGGTCTGTACCCCGCCACCGCGGCCACCGCCGCGACGACTGCACTGCTGGGAGACTCCTCGGAGGGGATATCGTAGGTGAACGGAACCGACTCGTCCCGTCCCGTAGAATTCGGCATTGGATCGGAAATCGCTCCGCGCACGGTTCACCGCTGGCACTAATTATAGAACCCGTTTAAGTAACGCAGGGCTACGTCGTTCCGTCGTCGACGATGGTCGCCGCGAGGAGGTTGCGATACCCGCGCTTGAGACGCGCCGAGAGTGACGGACGCGAGATGCCGAGCTCCGCGGCCAGTTCCTCCAGGTTCGTCCGCCGGGGTTCGTCGTAGTACCCCCTCTCGAAGGCGAGGACCAACGCCTCGTACTGCTCTTCGGTCAGGTCGTACCCCGAACCGGTCGTCGTCTCGGTGAGTCGACTGAGACGGGTGAGACTCACGGGTATCCCGTGGTCGTCGCAGTGGCGTTGGAACTCCGAGAAGGACTCCGAGGACCGAGCGCGGAGTTCAAACGTCCACCCCGACTCCGACCCGCTAGCGGAGACGACGGTCACGTCCGTGGCGGCGATGGCTCCCATGATGCCCATGTAGTCGGGGTCCCACTCCGCGCGGAACAGGCCCCTGTCGCCTAAGTCCTCCATCAGGACGACCGACCGCAACTCTCCGAGGCTGTCGAACACCTCCAGGATCTCTTCCATCTCCCCCTCGGGGTCGTGCACCCAGAAGAACGGCATCACCGTGTCCGTGTTCGGAACCACGCGGTCCAGTTCCAGTCGCACCTCCGGCCGTTCTTCGAAGACCCTCCCCAACGGGAAGGCGGCGGCGGGCATGAGGAAGTCGGCTATGGAAGTCACGGGCGGTAGTAGGGACCGGCCGGCCGTTAAACGGCGGGTCCGTTCAGCCCTCGAACGGGTCTTCGTAGTCGTTACGGATGAAGTACCGGACCCAGTTTCCGTACGTTCGGTCGGCGGGGTGGTCCGCGACCTGTTCGTACCGCACGGTTCCGTCCTCGTCCACGACGTACGTCGCGGCGACGCCGGTGAGTCCGTGACTCGTCTCCTCGGTACCGCTGTACTGGTCGGTGACGGTACCCTCGGGGTCGGCGAGCAGTTGGATGTCGAGGTCGAAGCGGTCGCGCATCTCCGTCACCTCGTCCATCGGGTCCGTCACGACGGGGACGACGTCGATGTCGTCGTTGAACCACAGGTCGTACGACACCTCGCTGAACGTCTGGAGCTGTTCCGCGCAGAAGCTGCACCAGTGGCCGCGGTTGACGAGGACGACGGTCGGCCCGGAGTCGAGCGTCTCCGAGAGGGTCGTCTCGCCGCCGCCGGTGTTTTCGAGCGTGAAGTCGGGCGCTTGCGTCTGTTCGAGAGTCACACCCGAACGAGGGACGCCGTCCGTATATTCTCCGGGCGGTCCGGCACCCCGCGCGCACAACGTCAACGTCTCCGACGGCGTCCGCCCTGTCGCCCGCGCGTTCTGCCGGTGGACCCACACTTAGGGGCCGGGGACGACACTCGCTACCTATGGACCACCGACCGCTTGGAACGACGGGGTACGACGTGACGGAGATCGGACTCGGAACGTGGCAACTCGGCGGCGACTGGGGAGACGTCTCGGACGAGGAGGGACGCGACGCCGTCCGCGCGGCGTTGGACGAGGGCATCGACTTCCTCGACACCGCGGACGTGTACGGCGACGGCCGGAGCGAACGACTCGTCGGCGAGGTGGTGGACGAACGCGACGCGTGGGACGACGTGACCGTCGCCACGAAGGCGGGCCGCCGCCTCGACCCCCACGAGGCCGACCGCTACACCGCCGAGAACCTCGACCGGTTCGTGGACCGAAGCAGAGAGAACCTCGGCGTCGATTCGCTGGACCTCCTCCAGCTTCACTGCCCGCCGCGCGAGGTGTACTACCGCCCCGAGGTGTTCGACGCCCTCGACGCTCTGCGGGACGACGGTAAACTCTCCCACTACGGCGTGAGCGTCGAGAAAGTCGAGGAGGGACTGAAGGCCATCGAGTATCCGGGCGTCGAGACGGTGCAGATAATCTTCAACCCGTTCCGTCAGCGTCCCGCCGAGGTGTTCTTCCGCGAGGCGAAGCGACGGAACGTGGGCGTCATCGTCCGCGTCCCCCTCGCCTCGGGCCTCCTCACGGGCGCACTCTCGCGAGATACCGAGTTCCCCGAGGACGACCACCGCAACTACAACCGCGAGGGCGACGCGTTCGACGTGGGCGAGACGTTCGCGGGCGTCCCGTTCGAGGAGGGACTGACCGCGGCGGAGGAGTTGGAAGCCGTCGTCCCCGAGGGAACGACGCTGGCGCAGTTCACGCTCCGGTGGATTCTCTCGTTCGACGCCGTCTCGACGATCATCCCCGGGTCGCTGAACCCCGACCACATCGCCGACAACGTCGCCGCCGCCTCGCTTCCGCCCCTCTCGGCGGACCAACTCGAACGCGTCGAGTCGGTGTACGACGAACGCGTTCGCGAACACGTCCACCACCGCTGGTGACGCCGAGGGCGTCCGATCCGCGCGAACGTATTAGAAAACGTACCGATCGAAACGTTGCCTAACCGCGCCCGTTCTCCATCTCGTGACGTTTCCCTCCAGGGGGTGACATTTACCAAACACCTATTGCGCCGCCCGCCTTACCGGCGAAACCACGCATGGACGACGACCGTTCTTTCACGACGCCGCTACAGATGGGAGTCATCGGGCTGGGATACATCGGGACCACCGTCGGGGGTGAGTTCGACGCGCACCCGGACGTCAGCGTCACCGCGCTCTGCGACGTGAACGAGTCCGCACGGAAGCAGGGCGGGGAGACGTTCCACGTCCCGGAGTCCTCGCAGTACGAGGACTACCAGCGGATGTACGACGAGGAGACGGACTTGGACGCGGTTCTCGTCGGGACGCCTCATACGCTCCACTACGAGCAGGTGTCCGCCGCGTTCGACGCCGGCCTCCACGTCTACTGCGACAAGCCGATGACGACGGACTTGGAGACGGCCCGCGAGTTGTACGAACGGTCCCGAGAGAGCGAGGAGATGCTCATGGTCGGCTACCAGCGCCACCTCAACCCCTCGTTCCGGTCGGCCCGGAAGCGCTGGGAGGGGACGGACCGGTCGCCCAACTGGCTCACCGCCGAGGTGACGCAGGATTGGGTGGACCGCTTCGAGGGCACGTGGCGGCAGAACCCGGACCTGAGCGGCGGCGGCTACCTGTACGACACCGGGAGCCACCTGCTCGATGCGATTCTGTGGACGACCGGACTGACCCCGACGGCGGTCTCCGCCGACATGCAGTTCATCGACGACGAACGGCGCGTGGACGGCGTCGGAAGCCTGCGCATCCGGTTCGAGGAGGGGGCGACGGCCACCGTCGCGGTGAACGGCGACGCGCCCGCGACGCGAGAGCACATCCACGTCTGGGACGACGACGGTGCGGTGTACCTCGAAGGCCGGGAGTGGGAGCCTCGCAACCTGAAGACCATCGACCCCGACAGCACCGAGCACGTCCCGTACGTGGACTTCGAGAAACAGCACAACCGCGCGGCGGACTTCCTGCGCGCCCTCCGCGAGGGGACGGACCCGCCGGCGACGGCCCACGACGGCCTGCGCGTCACCGCCGTCACGGAGGCGGCCTACGAGTCCGCGCGCGCCGACGGCGAGTGGGTGAGCATCGACATCGACTCCGTCTCGGAGGCGACGGCCGGGACGACGCCGCGTTCCTCGGACGCGTCGGACGACTGAGCGCCGGCGCGGAACGGTCGGCCGCCGCCCTCTTCGACCGCGATTTCTGACCTATCGCCTGCCGGGCCACAGAGTCCTTCCCCGTCGGTACCCTCCGTCCAGACATGGCACCGGACGACTCCGACGACCTGGCGGAACGAGACATCCGAGACGCGAACGAGCGGAGACACGAACGCACGGAACACGTCGAGAACATCCTCAAAGAGACGGACACCTCGCTGGACGACCACAAGTACCCCGCGACAAGCGAGGAACTATCGCGCGCGTACGGAGACCAGACCAGCGACCTGCCGAACGAGACGGAGTCGCTCGGGAGCGTGTTCGACCGCCTCGACGACGAGTACGACTCGGCCCAAGAGGCGCGCGAGGCCGTCTACAACGAACTGACCGGCGAGGCGATGTCGGACCGCACGCCCGAGGGCGGCGTCGACGCGGCGGAGGCGAACGACCAGCGAAACCTCGAAGAGATAGACGACGTCGAGGACGACCGCACGAGCGGAAACTGACCCCCCGACGCGCCGTCCGCCGTCCCGCCGTCCGAACGTTTCCGCCTCTCGTGGCTATTTATCCGCGCACCTCCGACGTGAGCGTATGGCGACTCGTCTCCCCGACGCAGAGTTCGAAACCCGTCTCACGCTCGTCCGCGGCCGCCTCGCCGACGCGGACGCCGACGCGGCGGTGTGGTTCGACGCGACGAGCATCGAGTATCTGACCGGCTTTCACCACGTCCAGACGGAGCGACCGGTCGTCCTCGCGGTGACCCAGGACCGCGTCAAAATCACCGTCCCCCGCCTCGAAGTCGAACGCGTCTCCGAGACGCCGACCATCGACGCCGTCCACCGCTACTTCGACTACCCCGGCGGCGACCCCACGGAGACGGCGGTTGAGATGCTCCGCGGACTCGGCGCGGAACGCGTCGCTGCGGACGCAGACGGCGCGCCCGGCGTCATGGGCTTTCGCGGGCCGTCGTTGTCGGACGTTCTCGACGTGGAGACGCAGAACTGGGTCGGACGGATGCGCTGGGAGAAGTCCGACGCCGAAATCGACTGCATCCGCGAGTCGGCGAAGTGGGCCAACCTCGGCCACCGCCACCTCGCCGACTACACCGAAGTCGGCGCGCACCCCGCGACGGTCTCCCAACGCGCCTCGATGGAGGCGTCGCGCACGATGCTCGATACCCTCGGCGACCGATACGCCGTCCGCGTCCGCGGCGACGGCCCGGTGACGGCCGGCTACGTAAGCGGCCGCGAGACGACGCTTCCGCACGGCCACACGCCGAACGAACGGCTCTCGGAGGGCGACGCGATAATCACCGGCGCGACGGCGAACGTGGACGGCTACTACTCCGAACTCGAACGCACGATGTTCGTCGGCGACCCCTCGCCGGAGGACGCCCACTACTTCGAGGTGATGCTCGAAGCCCAGACCATCGCCATCGACTCGCTCGGCCCCGGCGTCGAGATAGCGTACGTCGACGACGCCGTGACGGAGTACTTCGAGGAACAGGGCGTCGCCGACTTGGCGCAACACCACGTCGGACACAACATCGGCCTCGACGGCCACGAACCGCCGTACATCGACGGCGGGTGGACCGACCACGTCGCCGCCGACTACGCCGACGCCTCCGAGGGGGACGAGCGGATGGCCCCCGGACACGTCTACACCGCCGAACCCGGCATCTACACGGAAGAGGCGGGCTACCGCCACTCCGACACCGTCGCCGTCACCGAGAACGGGACGGAGACGCTGACGTACTACCCCCGCGACCTCGAATCGAACGTGATTCGGTAGCTCCGCCCACCACTTCCGCCGAACGGGTCACTTTCGCTCCGCTCTCGGCGGAGGTTCAAGGGGAGTCGAACGCTGGTCCCGCCATGGCAGTTGCGAAGTGGACGAGTCTCGCGCTTCCCGTCGCGGCGCCGTACGACTTCCGGCGGTCGGTCGAGTACCTCGACCGGTTCGCGCCCGCGTCCGACGGCACCGCCGGTCACCGCGAGGCCGTCGTCACGGGCGGGTTCGCCCCCGAACCGTTCGTCGCCCACCTGCACGCGGACGAGTGCGGCCTCGTGCGCGCCCGGGTGGAGTGGGTCGAGGAACCGGGCGACGGAAACGCGGTGGCGGAGCGCCTCGATTCGTTCCTCTCTTTCTCCGACGACCCCTCGCCGTTGTACGACGCCGCCGCCTCGGACCCGGCGTTCGCGCGCGCCGTCGCCGACCTGCGCGGCTACCACCACGTCCGCTTCCCGACGCCGTTCGAGGCCGCCTGCTGGGCCGCCATCTCGCGTCGGACGCCGACGGCCCTCCGGTGGAAGCGGTCCCTCGCGGAGTCGGTCGGTCGGGTCGTCGCCGTCGACGGACTGCGTCCGTCGGCCCGCCGGACCGTGTCCGGCGACGCCGGGTCTTCGACCCTCCGTCTGTTCCCGACGCCGGGACGCGTCGCGGCGGCCCCCGAGACGGTCCGAGAAACGCTGGACGACGAAGCCGCGCGGGCCGTCCTCGCGGCCGCGGAGGCGTTCGAAGGCGAGGACCTCTCGGCGCTCTCGTCGCGGAGTCTCGTCGCCCGCCTCTCCGAGGTTCGGGGGTTCGACCCCCGGTCGGCCACCTTCGTCGCGCGCCGCGGGTTCGGCCGCGCGTCGCTCCTCCCCGTCCGAGAGCGTCGCCTCCGGGAGGCCGTCGCCGACCTGTACGGCCTCGACGACGCCACCGACGACGATATCGTACGGCTGAGCAACGCGTACGGAGACCACCGGGGGTACTGGGCGCACTACGTCCGGGCGTGGGCGTCCCTCCGCGACGGCGGCGACGGCGGCGGTGACGCCGGCGACGACTGAGCGCCGTCCACCTCCGGCATATTGAAGTCGAATTTCGCTCACTCTCATGACGTGGCAGTCTCTTTCGACCTCTTCGGCACCCTCGTCTCCGTGGACCGAACCGCCGACCCCGCGGCGGCGGTGGCGGCGGAACTCCGCGAACGGGGCGTCGCCGTCCCGGACGACTGGGCGGCGGCGTACGGCGAAGTCCACGTGGACGCCCCCGAGGGCGCGGAAGTCCCCCTCCCGGCGCACGTCGCCGCCGCCCTCCGCTCTCGCGGCGTCGAGGTGCCCGCGAACGCCGCCCGCCGGGCCGTCGTCGCCGCCTTCGACCCCGACGTGGAGACGCGCCCCGGCGCGGCGGAGGCTATCGCCGCGGCGGCGGAACGCGGCCCCGTCGGCCTCCTCTCGAACTGTTCGGTCCCGGAACTCGTCGCGCGGACGACCATCCGCGCGGACTTCGACCGCGACGCCTTCGACGCGACGGTGACCAGCGTCGCCTGCGGGTGGCGAAAGCCCCACCCCGAGGCGTTCCGCACGCTGGCGAATCGACTCGGCGTCGCCCCCGAAACGCTCGTCCACGTCGGCGACGACCCGGAGGCGGACGGCGGCGTCGAGGCCGTCGGCGGGCGGTTCGTGGACGTCGCGGACGTTCCGCTGGAGACGCTGGCGGCGCGCCTCCGCGACGGGGGAGAGTCGTGCCCCTGACCGCAACCGCGGCGGTGGGCCTCGCCGCCGCCTTGGACGCCGCGTTCGCCGAACCGCCGACGCGACTCCACCCCGTCGCGCGGTTCGGCCGCCTCGTGGGCGCGGTGGACCGCGAGTGGTCCCGTCCCCGACTCGTCGGCGTCGTCGCCGCCGTCTCGCTTCCACTTCTCTTCGCGGGCGCGGGCGCTGGCGTCGTCGCCGCCGGTTCGACGCTCCACCCCTCCCTCGGCGCTCTCCTCGCCGGACTCGTCCTCTTCTCGACGACGAGCCTCAGGATGCTCCTCGATTCCGCCCGCGAGGTAGTCGCCGAGGCGGACGCCGACATCGACGCTGCGCGCCTGTCGCTCCGCTCTCTGGCCGGGCGCGACGCCTCCGCGTTGGACGCCGCGCACCTCCGCTCCGCGGCCGTCGAGAGCGTCGCGGAGAACCTCGCTGACGGCCTCGTCGCACCCCTCGCCGCGTTCGCGGTCTGCGCGCCGTTCTCGCTCCCCCTGGCCGCGGGCGCGGCCGCGTGGGTGAAAGGCGTCAACACGCTCGACTCGATGCTCGGCTACCGGTCGAAGCCCGTCGGGTGGGCCCCCGCCCGCCTCGACGACGCCGCGATGTGGCTCCCGGCGCGCCTCTCGGCCCTCCTCGTGGCCGTCGCCGCCGGGACGCCGACGCTCGTCTCGTCCGACCGGGTTCGCTCGTTGGCGCGGCGGCCCGCCTCGCCGAACTCCGGGTGGCCGATGGCGACGATGGCGGCGGCGCTTCCGGCGCGACTGACGAAACCGGGCGCGTACGACCTCGACCCCGGCGCGGCCGCCGGCGGGCCGTCCTCGCCGCTCCCCTCCGCCGACGACGCCGCCCGCGCCGTCGCGGTGACGCGCCGCGCCGGACTGCTGGCCGTCGCCCTCGCGGGGGTGGTCGCGTGGTTCTGACTCTGACGGCCGTCCGCGGCGGCCTGACGTTCCTCACTCGCCTCCCCGTCGAGAGCGACGAGGAGTCGTGGGAGGCGTTCCGCCGGACGCCCGCCGCGTTCCCCCTCGTCGGCTACGTCGTCGGTCTCCTCGCGGCAGTCGCGCTCTCGCTTCCCCTCCCCGCGCCGACGGCGGTTGCGCTCTACCTCCTCGTCCTCTACCTCCTCACGGGCGTCACGCACGCCGACGGCCTCGCGGACGTGGGCGACGCCGCCGCCGTCCACGGCGACGCGGAGCGTCGCACGGCGGTGCTGAAAGACTCCGCCACCGGGGTCGGCGGCGCGTTATCGCTCGGCGTCGTCCTGCTCGTTCTCGCCCTCGGCGCGTTCTCCCTCACGATTTCGCGCGGGTGGCATCCGCCGGCCGTCTTCGCCGTCGCCCTCGCCGCCGAAGTCGGCGCGAAGGCCGGGATGGCGTACCTCGTCTGCGCGGGCACCCCCGCCCACGAGGGGATGGGGTCCGCGCTCGTAGGCGAGGCCGACGCCTCGGACCTCCGACCGGTCGCCGTCGCTCTCGCGCCCCTCCTTCTCGTCGCCGCGTTCGCGGGCGGGGCGGGCGTCGTCGCCGCGGCACTCGCGCCCGTCGGCGTCGCGTCCCTCGTCGGTCGGTGGGCGGACGACCGCCTCGGCGGCGTCAGCGGCGACGTGTTCGGCGCGGCCAACGAACTCGGGCGCGCCGTCGGACTCCACGCGGGGGTGATAGCGTGGACGCTCTTCTGATATGCGGCGGCCGCGGCACCCGCCTCGGCGGCGAGACGGAGAAACCCCTCGTCCGTATCGACGGGACGGCGATGTTCGACCGAGTGACGGCGGCACTCCGCGAGAGCGGCGTCGATACCCTCCACGCCGTCGTCTCCCCGAACGCCCCCGAGACGGCCGCTCACGCGCGCGAGAGCGGAATCTCGACCGTCGAGACGCCCGGCGAGGGGTACGTCGATGACCTCGGGTGTGCCCTCGATGCGGTCGGTCGCCCCGCCGTCACCGTCGCCGCGGACTTGCCCCTCCTCGCCGCCACCCACGTGGACGACGCCGTCGCGGCGGCGCGGCGGGCGGGTTCCGAAGGCGAGTGCGCGTCGGTGACGGTCTGCGTCCCGGCGGCGTTGAAGCGCCGACTCGGCGCGTCCGCGGACACCACCTTCGACCGCGACGGGCGGGAACTCGCGCCGACCGGACTGAACGTCGTGTCGGAATCCCCGGACGACACCGTGCGGGTTACGTACGACGCCCGCCTCGCGGTCAACGTGAACCGACCGGACGACGCGGAACTCGCGGAGGACCTGTGCGACTGATACTCGTCGCGGGCACCACCCGCACGGCGGAACGAGACGGCATCAGCGCCGCGGGCGCGACGCGGGACCTGCTCCTCCACACGCCGAGCGCGGACGCGGAGATTCTGACGTACGGCGAGCCGATTCGCGCGCCGGTCACGCCGGTCAGTCCGTCGGGGTGTCCGACGCCCGCGGCGGTCACCCGCGCGGTGTACGAACTGCTGGACTTCGAGGCGACCGTCGTGGACGGCGGTCTGGCGCGTCCGACCGCCGCGCCGACGGTGACGGTGGGCGCGAAACCCGGCCGCGACATCGGCGAACCGGACCCCGTTCAGACCGCGCCGGGGGCGTTCGCCGCCGCGCGGGAACTCGGGCGCGCGCTTCCCGACGAGGAGATCGTCGTCGGCGAGACGGTGCCCGGCGGGACGACGACGGCGATGGCCGTCCTCCGCGCCCTCGGCGAGGAGTGGCCCGTCTCCTCGTCGCTCCCCGAGAACCCGGTCGAACTGAAGGAACGGGCCGTCGCCGAGGCGTTCGAGTCGTCGGACCTCGAACCCGGACGGGCGGCCCACGCGCCCGAGTTGGCCGTCAGGTTCGTCGGCGACCCCGTCCTCGCGGTGGCCGCGGGACTGGCCGCGGGCGCGCTCGAATCGGGGACCGAGGTGATTCTCGGCGGCGGGACGCAGATGCTCGCCGTCGCCGCACTCGTCCGCCACGCGGGCGTCCCCGAGTCGATGACGCTCGCCACCACGTCCTACCTCCGCGACGACGTGCCCGAACTCCCCGCCGCGGCGGCGTCGTTCGACCTCGAACTGGTCGTCACCGACCCGGGGTTCGACGCCCCGGACGCCGGTCCCCTCTCGGCCTACGCCGACGGCGTGGCGAAGGAGGGGGCCGCGATGGGCGGCGCGCTCTATCTCGCCTCGCGAGAAGGCGTTTGCGAGCGCGTAGCCGACGCAACGCTTGATATGCTGGCACGTCTCAATGTGGACGATGGACCCTGATGCCGTCTCCTCCGTGTCTCGGGTTCCGCACGGCGGTTCCGACGACGACCGGCTCGTGGACTTCAGCGCCAACACGAACCCGCGGCAGCCGCCGGGGGCGGCGATGGCGTACGAGGCGGCGTTCGGCGTCACCTCCCGGTACCCCGCCGACGATTACGCCGACTACCGCATCGCCGCCGCGAGATACGTCGATTGCGCCCCCCGACAGGTCGTCCCCACCGCCGGCGGACTCGCAGCCCTCCGACTCGCCTTCGGCGTGACGGTCGACAGCGGAGAGACCGTCGTCCTCCCCGAGCCGAGTTTCGGCGAGTACGACCGCGAAGTCCGACTGCAGGGCGGCGTCCCCGTCCCCGTCGCCCACGACGAACTGCTCTCCGTGGACCCGTCCGGTCACGCCGCCGTCGTCGTCTGCAACCCGAACAACCCGACCGGCGAGGCGTACCCGCCGACGGACCTCCGCGCGTTCCTCGCGCGGTGCCGGGAGGCGGGCACCGTCCTCGTCGCCGACGAGGCGTTCCTCGATTTCACGGACTACCCCAGCCTGGCCGGCGAGGACGGCGTCGTCGTCGCTCGCTCCCTGACGAAGATGTTCGGCATGCCCGGCCTGCGCGCGGGGTTCGCCGTCGCGACCGGTGGTCTCCTCGACAGACTGGAGCGCGCGCGCCCGACGTGGGCGCTGTCGGCCCCCGCCGCCGACGTGGGCGAGTACTGCCTGAAACAATCGTCGTTCGTCGCCGAGACGCGCGACCGGGTGTTCGATGAACGCACCCGGATGCGGAACGCCCTCGAAGGCGCGTACGACGTCCACCCCTCGGACGCCCCCTTCCTCCTCCTCAACGTGGGCGAGAGGGACGTGGACGACCTGTTGGCCCACGCCAGAAGTCACGGGCTGTCGCTCCGCGACGCGCGGACGTTCCCCCGACTGGACTCGCACGTCCGCGTCGCCGTCCGCCGACCGAAAGAGAACGACAGGCTCATCGAAGCCCTCCTCAACGCCTGAGACGTGTCCGACACCGCCGGCGTCTTCGACTGCCTCGTCCGCGACGGCGTCTGCCGCCTCCGCAGACCCGAGACCCGGTGGCTCTCGACGGGACACGCCGGCGGCGAGTCCGTCGGCCCCGCCGCGTACAACGTGAGCGTCCCCGAGGGCTGGGCGGACAGAGACGTGGACGGCTACGTCGCGCGCCGACTCGCGGACACCGGGTTCGACGAGGACGGCCCGGCGTTGCTCACCGGCGTCTCGATGCGTCACGCGCGCGTCGCCCGACTCGGACCGGTCGAAGCCGTCGTCACCGCGGGCGTCAGTAACCCCGCCGCGTTGCCCCTCGACTCGGGGGGTTCGACCGTCGGGTCCGACGGCTCCGGCGACCCCGACGCCGACACGGACGCGACGCCCGCCGGCACGGTGAACGTCCTCGTCGGGACGACGCGCGCCCTCGAACCGGGTGCGCTCGAAAACCTCGTCGCCGTCGCCGCCGAGGCGAAGGCGGCGACCCTCCTCTCGCGGACGGGCGTTCCGGGGACGACGACGGACGCGGTGGTCGTCGCCTGCGACCCCGCGGGCGACTCGGCGGCGTACTCCGGGAGCGCGACGGAGGTTGGGGCGGCGGCCCGCGCCTGCGTGCGCGACGCCCTCCTCGCCTCCCTCGATTCGCGCTACGCCGACGAGGCCCCGCCGGAATCCGTCTCCGAGGCGGCGCACGGCGTCGTCACCGACGACCGGGCGGCGGTGTCGCGCCCGCCGGGTGCGGAGCGACCGAACCGTTCTTGACCGCACCCGCGCCACGGAGACGTATGCGCGGTAACACCGACGAGACGCGGGACCGGGCGGCCTCCGTCCTTGAGTCGAACCGCCGGGACGGCTACACCATCCCCTCGGCGACGCTGTACCCCTTCCAGTGGAACTGGGACAGCGCGTTCGTCGCGGTCGGTCTGGCCCGGACCGACCCCGAGGCGGCCAAGCGGGAGATCCGGACGCTTCTGGACTCGCAGTGGCGAAACGGGATGGTCCCCCAAATCGCGTTCTGGTCGGACGCCGGCGGCTACTTCCCCGGCCCCGAGGAGTGGGGAATCTCCGCGGACCGGACGGGCGGCACCGTCCGGACGAGCGGAATCACGCAACCGCCGATGGTCGTCCCCGCCGCACGCCACGCGTACGACCTGACGGGCGACGAGGCGTTCCGCGACGCCGTCCTGCCCGCCCTCCGCGACCACTGCGAGTGGTGGCGCACCGAACGCTCCGACGACGGCGAACTCGTCTGGGTGCGGCACCCGTGGGCGACGGGGATGGACGACTCGCCCGCGTGGCGCGCCCCCCTCGAACGGTTCGACCCCGGCGACGTGGAGTACGTCCGCGAGGACCGCAAGGACGAGAACTTCGCCGCGCAACGGCCGACGGACTGGGACTACGACCGCTACGTCGCCCTCGTCCGGCAGGGCCGGGCGCTGGATTGGGACGAGGAACGCCTCCGCCGCGAGTCGCCGTTCGTCGTCGAGGACGTGCTGACGAACGCCCTGTACGTCCGGGCCTGCGAGTCGCTCTCGGCGCTGTTCGCCGACGCGGGCGACGACGAGGCGGCGGCCGAGTGGGACGCGCAGGCGACGGCGACGCGGCGCGCCCTGCGGGAGCGACGGTGGGACGACGAACTCGGCCTGTACGTCTCCTACGACCTCGTCTCCGACGAACCGCTCTCGGTCCCCTCCGTCGCCGGCCTCCTCCCGACGCTCGCGGGTGCCCCCGACGACCACCAGCGCGAACGACTCCGCGAGACGCTCTCGGAGTTTCTCGCGTACGACTACGCTGCCCCGTCGTACGTCGGACCCGACGTGGACTACGACCGCTACTGGCGCGGGCCGGTGTGGCAGAACGTGAACTGGCTGCTCGAACGCGGCCTGCGCCGCGTCGGGTTCGACGAGGAGGCGGCGCGCGTCCGCGAGGACAGCGTCTCGCTGATTCGGTCCGCGGGCTTCCGCGAGTACTTCAACCCCGAGACGGGCGCGGGCCGGGGGAGCGACCGCTTCTCGTGGAGCGCGGCGCTCTACCTCGATTGGACCGCCGCCGACCCCCTCGCCGTCCCGAACCGATGAGACTCTTACCTCGGGCGACGACCGTACGCGTATGACCGACGGCGACGCCTCCGACGCGCCGACCGGCGAGGAGTCCCGCCCCGCCCGAACGCTCCTCGTCGCGGGCACCGCGAGCCACGTCGGCAAGAGCACCGTCGTCGCGGGCCTCTGCCGCCGCCTCGCGGACCGGGGCGTCTCCGTCGCGCCGTTCAAGGCGCAGAACATGAGCAACAACGCCCGCGCCGTCCCCCGGGCCGACGCAGTTCGGGACGAAAGCGAGAGCGACCGAGACGTCTTCGGCGAGGTGGGCGTCTCGCAGTACGTCCAAGCGCGGGCAGCGCGAGTTCGCCCGACGACCGACCACAACCCCGTCCTGTTGAAACCCCGCGGCGACGGGGAGTCGCAACTCGTCGTGGACGGCGAGGCGGTGGCGCACCTCTCCGCGGGCGAGTACTACGACTCCCATTGGAACCGCGCGCGGACCGCCGCGGAGGCGGCCCACGACCGCCTCGCCGCCCGCCACGACGTTATCGTCGCCGAGGGCGCGGGGTCGATAGCGGAGATAAACCTCCACGACAGGGACCTCTCGAACGTCGAGGCGGCGCGCTTTTCGGACGCGGACGTGCTTCTCGTCGCGGACATCGAACGCGGCGGCGTCTTCGCCTCCCTCGTCGGAACGCTCGAACTGATGCCCGACGACGTGCGCGAACGCGTCGTCGGCGCGGCGGTGACGAAGTTCCGCGGCGACCGGTCGATCCTGGACCCCGGCCTCGACGCGTTCGAGGAGCGAACGGGCGTTCCGATACTGGCCGTCCTCCCGTACGACGACCCCGGACTCCCTGAGGAGGACAGCGTCTCGCTCCCCGCCGAGGGCGAACGGGCGACGCTCGGCGGTCCCGATTCCGCCGACGAGGGCGTCGCCGTCGCCGTCCCGCGCCTGCCGCGCATCTCGAACGCGACGGACCTCGAACCCCTCGCGGCGGAACCCGGCGTCCGCGTCGCCTTCGTCCCCCTCGATTCGGACCTCTCTTCCGCCGACGCCGTCGTCATCCCGGGGACGAAGAACACCGCCGACGACCTCCTCGCCTGCCGCGAGGCCGGACTCCACGACCGACTCCGGACGTTCGACGGCCCCGTCGTCGGCCTCTGCGGCGGCTACCAGTTGCTCGGGGAGAGACTCCTCGCCGCCGACGCCGAGGGGACGGGCGACCGGACCGAGATTCCCGGCGTCGGACTGCTCCCGGTCGAGACGGCGTTCTCCCCGGAGAAGCGCGTCGCGGCCGTCGAGTGGACCGTCGAGGGGTCGGGCCCCGTCGCGGGCGCGACCGGCCCCGTCTCCGGCTACGAGATTCACGCCGGCGAGACGCGGGCGACGGCGGCGGTCGAGACGCCATTTACGGACCCCGAGACGGGCGCGAGCGACGCCTCCCTCGGCGCGCGCCGCGGGGACGCCCTCGGGACGTACCTCCACGGCCTCTTCGAGAACGACGTGGCGCGGGCGGCGTTCGTCCGCCGAGTCTTCGAGGCGGCGGGGGTCGAACCGCCCGAACGCGACTCCGCGGCGGACGGCCGACCCGCCGACCCGTACGACCGCGCGGCGACGCTCGTCTCGGAGATTCCGCTCGACGCGCTTTTCGGAGACTTCGACGGGCGAAGCCCGTCGGACAACCGGACGTAGTCCGGTAACGCGGTGGCCCCGCGTGACTCGGAGTGACCGTCCGCCGAACGCCTCATACCCCTCGCGCCCTTCGAATCCGACGATGGAGACGCCGCCGTACGCCCTCCGGGCGAACCTCTCGACGGGCGAGACGCGCCGCGAACGACTCCCCGCGGACTGGGGAGAGCGGTTCGTCGGCGGGAAGGGTCTCGCCGCGCGCTACCTCTACGAGGCGCTGGACCCCGGGACGGACCCGCTCTCGGCGGAGAACGTCCTGATTTTCGCGCTCGGCCCCCTCTCGGGCCACCTCCCCGGCGAGACGCGCGTCGCCGCCGTCACGAAGTCGCCGCTGTCGGGCGCGTTTCTCGACTCCTACGTCGGCGGGTCGTTCGCCTCCCGCCTCGTCGGGTCGCTCCGACCGAACGCGCTCCTCGTCGTCGAGGGCGTCGCGCCGGAACCGTCGGCCCTCGTCGTCTCCGACGGCGACGTTCGGATCGCGCGGACCGACTCGTGGGGCGAGGATGCGCTTACGACCGACGCCGCGTTCGACGGCGGCGTCGCCTGCATCGGCCCGGCGGGCGAGAACGGCGTCCGGTTCGCCACCGTCGCGGTGGACGGCGGCGACCACCACTTCGGGCGCGGCGGCGTCGGGGCCGTCTTCGGGTCGAAGCGACTGAAGGCCGTCGCCGCCCGCGACGACCCGCCGACGCCGAGCGAGGAGTCCGAGGAACTCGCGGCGTCGTTCCGGTCGAGCGACGCCGGTCGGTGGTTGGACGCCCACGGGACGGTCGGCACCGTCGAGTTCGCCGACGCGGCGGACGTACTTCCGACGCGCGGGTGGCGCGACGGCACGTTCGCGGGCGCGGAGGACATCGGCATCGAGGCGGTGCGCGCGGCGGCCGTCGCGCGCGAAACGTCCGACGACGACGTTCCCGGCGACTTTCGCGTCGGCGGCGAGGGCGACGACGGACCCGGGGGCGGCGAGGGCGACGACGGACCCGGGGGCGGCGAGGAGACGGTGCCGCGCGGCGCGACGCCCATCTCCCTCGGCGCGGCCCTCGGAATCGACGACTTCGACGCCGTCGCCGAACTCGGCGGCCTCTGCGACCGACTCGGCCTCGACGTGATTTCGGCCGGCAACGCCGTCGCGTGGGCCATCCGCGCCGCCGAGGAGGGGTATCTCGCCGAGGGCGCGCCGGCGTTCGGCGATGCGGAGTCCGCGCGGGAACTGCTGGAGAACGTCGCGCGACGGGAGACGGAACTGGGGGACGCGCTCGCCGAGGGGGTGGCGGCCGCCGCCGACAGGTTCGGCGGTTCGGACCTCGTGCCCGTCGTCAAGGGCGTCTCGCTGCCGACGTACGACCCCCGAGGCTCCCCGGCGCAGGCGCTCGCATATGCGACAAGCGACAGGGGCGCGTGCCACCGCCGCGCACGGCCGGTCGTCGAGGAGGTGTTCGCCACCGAGGCGTGGACGGAGGCGGAACGCGCCGCCAGCGTCGTCGCCGAACAGGACGCCCGCGCCGCCTCGTGGTGTCTCGTCGCCGACGACTTCGTGGGCGACGTGCTGTCGGAGCGTGCGGCGGAGATGCTCGAAGAGCGCGGCTACGACGTCGATTTGGAGACGCTCGGAGAACGAGTGTGGAACCTCACGCGCCTGTTCAACGTCCGCGAGGGGTTCGACCGTTCGGACGACTCCCTGCCGGTCGCCCTCCGCCGATCGCAGGTTCGGGGGCACCGCGAGGGGTTGGACGCCGACGCGTTCGAGTCGTTGCTCTCTGCGTACTACGAGCGTCGCGGGTGGGACGAGTCGGGGCGGCCCGCGCGTTCGACACTCGAACGGTTAGATCTACTCTCGGACGCGGACGCGGAGACGCCCCTCGGCGAGTGAGGTCAGTCGTCCGCGCCGGACTCGCCGGCCGGCGGGTCTCCCTGCTCTTCGCGGCCCGCGGTGGCGTCGCCCGGCATCTCGACGGTGAACGGTTCCTCGTCGGGCTCCGGGCCGAGCGGTTCGATCTTCACGCTCGACACCTTGTACTCGGGGATGTGCGAGGTGGGGTCGGTCTCGTGCGCCGTGAGTTCGTTGACCGCGCCGCGGGCGAAGTGCATCGGGATGAAGACGACGCCCTCGTCGGACGTCTCCTCCACGTCCGCGCGGACGACGATGCTCCCGCGTCGCGAGGAGACGCGGACGTACTCGCCGTCCGAGACGCCCAGCGTCTCGGCCATGTCCGGGTGGATGGTGACGAAGCTCTCCGGGACGCTGTGCATCAACGCCTCGACGCGCCGCGTCATCGTCCCCGTGTGCCAGTGGTAGAGGACGCGCCCCGTCGTGAGCATCAGCGGGTACTCCTCGTCCGGCATCTCCTTCGGCCCGGCGTAGTCGGCGGGGACGAACCGCGCGCGTCCGTCCTCGAAGTTGAACTCCTTCTCGTAGAGGTACGGCGTCCCGGCGTGCTCCTCGTCCCAGACGGGCCACTGGAGGCTGCCGTCCTCCTCCGCGAGGCGGCCGTAGTCGACGCCGCCGTAGATGGGGACGAGCGAGGATATCTCCTCCATCACGTCGGAGGGGTCGTCGTAGTCCCACTCGTAGCCGAACCGGTCGGCGAGGTCGATGAGTATCTCGAAGTCGGACTTCGCCTCCCCCGGCGGGTCGATGGCGGGGCGAACCCGCTGGATGCGGCGCTCGGTGTTCGTGAACGTCCCCGACTTCTCGGCGGCGGAGGCGGCGGGCAGAACCACGTCGGCGTACTGGGCGGTCTCGGTGAGGAAGATGTCCTGCACTGCGAGGAAGTCCAACTTCTGGACCGCCTGTTGGGCCTCGGTGGTGTTCGGTTCCGAGAGCGCGGGGTTCTCGCCCATGATGTACATCCCGTGGAGTTCCCCGTCCATCATCGCCTCGTACTGTTCGGGGAGGCGGAGGCCCACCCTGTCCGGCGGGCGGACGCCCCACGCGTCCTCGAACTTGTCGAGCACCTTGTCGTCTTGGAGGTCCTGGTAGCCCGGAAGCGTGTGAGGGGCGGGGCCCATGTCGCCGCCGCCGCCCTGCACGTTGTTCTGTCCGCGGAACGGCGACAGTCCCGCGCCGGGTTTCCCCATGTTCCCCGTCACGAGGGCGAGGTTCGTCATCGCCAGCACGTTGCGCGTCCCGTGGGCGTGTTGGGTCATCCCCATCGCCCACCCGAAGATGCAGGTGTCGGCCGTCGCTATCGTCTCGGCCGCCTCCTTCAACTCCTCCGGCGGGACGCTCGACAGTTCCTCGACCCGTTCGGGCGTGAACGGTTCGACCTTCTCTTTCAGTTCCTCGAAGCGCTTCGTCCGGTTCTCGATGAACTCCTCGTCGTGGAGGTCCTCGGAGATGATGTGGTTTATCATCCCGTTTATCCACGCGATGTCGCTCCCGGGGCGCGTCCGGGTGTACTGCGTGGCGTGTTCGGCGAGTCCGACCCGCCGCGGGTCGAAGACGAACAGGTCCGCGCCGTCGCGGGCGTTCTGCTTGATGCGCGTGGCGAGGACGGGATGGCTCTCGGTGGTGTTCGACCCCGTGATGAGGTAGCAGTCCGTCTCGCCGACGTCCTCGTTGATCCGCGTCGCCATCGCGCCGTAGCCGACGGTCTGTTGTAAGCCGGCGACCGTCGAGGAGTGACAGAGGCGAGCGCAGTTGTCCACGTGCGGCGTCTGCAACACCTGCCGGGCGAACTTCTGGTTCAGGAAGTTCTCCTCGTTCGTCGCCTTCGAGGAGGAGGTGACGGCGATGGAGTCGGTGCCGTACTCCTCTCGAACCGCGGTGAGGTTCTCGTATATCTCGTCTAGCGCCTCCTCCCACGTCGCCTCGCGGAACTCGCCGTCCTCCCTGATGAGGGGCGTGTCGAGTCTGTCGTCGCTGTCGGCGAAGTCGTAGCCGAACTTCCCCTTCACGCACGTCGAGAAGTCGTTGGCGGGGGCCGAACTGTCGTCCTCGGTGGGGCGGACGCCGAGTATCTCGCCGTCCTTGCCGTACAACTCGAACCGACAGCCGACGGCGCAGTAGTTGCAGGTGGTCTCGGCCTTGTTGACCCGCGAGAGGCGGGCGTCGCCGATAGTCGTCGCCAGGCCGAACAGCCACCCCGCGGGAATCGACTCGGAGGTGACGTCCTCCGCGACGTGTTCTATCCGCTGCATCATCGTCTTCCCGACGCGCCTCCCGTTCTCGCGCGCCTGTCGCTTCGCCTTCTCCATGTAGCGCGCGACGCCGGAGAGGTCGTCCGACTCGGCCGCGCCGGCCGCGGCCGTCGGGCCGTCCCCGCCGTAGATGTCGCGGTTCGGACTGTCGGACGTCTCCGCCGTCTCGACCGGGACGTGCTCTATCACCTTGCCGATGGAGTTCTTCTGCGAGAACCCCGGGATGGGGAGGGTGGCCGCGTCCACGAGTCCCTTCTCGACCAGCGACCCGGTCGGACAGACGGTGGCGCAGTGGCCGCAGGAGACGCAGGTGGAGTCGTCGAACTTGTCCGCGCCGTTCTGGAAGTCGATGTGCAGGTCTTGACCGGTGTCGCCCTTCATGCGGAGGACGCCCTCCACCTGCACGTCGTTGCAGGCTTCGACGCACCGGTTACAGAAGATGCACTTGTTGCGGTCTATCTGGATGACAGAGGAGGAGTCGTCGAGCGGAACGTACTCGTCTCTGTCCTCGAAGACGCCGTAGCGCGGTTCGTGGACGCCGTTCTCGATGGAGGCGTCCTGCAGTTCGCAGCGCCCGTTCTGTCCGCACGTCGTACACCGGAGGTTGTGGTTCGAGAGGGTCAGATCGAGGTTCACGTCGCGCATGTTCGCGGCGTCCTCGTCGTCGGTGCGGACGGTCATGCCGTCCTCGACGGGGTAACTGCAGGAGGGCACGATGCCGTGTTCCTCCGTCTCGACCACGCACGTCCGGCACTCGCTCCGCGGACCGACGTTGTCCCCCTGTTCGCTGTCCCTGTCGTAGGCGCAGAGGGCCGGGACGTTCCCCTCGGTGTCGACGGCGTCGAGGCCGTCCTTGATGGTCGACCCCGGCGGGAGGGAGATGCTCTTGCCGTCCACGGTGATCTGGGCCATCCCCTCGGTTCGAGAGCCGACCTCCGGGTCGTTGGCGGTGCCCGTCACGAAGTCCTCCGTCAGCGGCGTGGAGGGTTGCGGGTCCTCGACGTCCGGGACGCCCGGAAGCGGCTCCGAGTCCGCCGTGTCGACGGGCGAGAGGTCGTCGGAGCTCATCTGTTCGCCTCCCTACTCGCGACGTTACACTCGCCGGCGGGACACCGACCGTCGGCGTGGACGCGGAACTCCGTCTCGAAGGCGTTCACGGCGGTATCGACGGTTCGGCCGGCGTTCCGGCCGAAGCCGCAGGTGCTCGTCGCTCGCATCGTACGTGCAAGTTCTCGAATCATATCGTCGTCGTAGTCGCCGTCGTACACCTCCCGGAGCAGGTTCACCAACTGCTTCGTCCCCTCGCGGCAGGGGGCGCACCGCCCGCAGTTCTCGTCCTGCGCGAACCGGGCGCGCTTCCCGGCCGTCGCGACCGGACACTTGTCCTCGTCGAACAGTTCGACGACGCCCTCGGTGCCGAGGTTCGCGGCGTTGAGGGCGGGCGACGACACCGTGTGGTCGAGGTGCGTGGTGAAGCCGCCGAACTGCCCGCCGACGACGGCCATCTTCGGCGACCCCTCGAACCCGACGGCGTCGCGGACGACGGACATCGACCCGCCGGTCGGGAGTTCGACCGTCGCGGGCGAGTCCACGTCGCCCGTGACGCTCACCAGTCGGGTTCCCGGGTCGGCGTCGTCCGGGTCGAACGCCTCGGGGTTCGAGAGCGCGAGGCGGACCTGCGCGAACGTTCGGGGCGTGTGGACCAGCGTCGGCCGCCCGTAGAGGCCGTGGACCGCGGGCGAGGGCGGCGTGAGTCGCGCCTCGATTCGGTCCGACCCCTCCAACGCCTCCAGCGCTATCGTCGGTTCGCCGGCGATGTAGCGGTCCGGACCGGCGACGACCTGCGGCCGCGATTCGAGTCGGCCCTCGTCTACGAGCGCGTCCACGGCCTCGCGCACCCGGCGGCGGAGGAACTCGTCGGCGGTGGTGTACACCACCACGTCCGTCGCGCCGACGGCGTCGGCGGCGAGCGCCGCCGCCTCGACGACGCTCGCGGGGTCGGACTCCAACAGGAGGGGGTCGGCCTGGTTCCGCGGGTCGCGGTCGTTCGCGTTGACGACGACCACCGGGTCGCCCTCCTCCTCGCGAGCGGTCTCCCACGCGTCGGCGACGGACTCGTCTCGGTGGGCGTCGCCCCGTCCGCGTCCGAGGAGGCCCACCTCGGCGACGCGTTCGTGGACGCTCTCGGCGTCGGTCACGGGCACCGGTTCGGGCGCGTCGTCCGCGGTGGCCCACCCGCACCGCGCGAGGACGCGGCGGCGGCCGACCGAGAGCGGTCCGTCCTCGGGCGTCGGAAGCGACTCGGGCGAGTCGCCGTGTTCGACGACGGCCGCCGCGCCGTCGGTCGGGAGGCTCCCCGATTCGACCGCCTCGACGAGTCGCTTCGCCCGCGCGCCGTCGCAGTTCGCGTGGTACGCGGTCCGGCCGTCGAGCGTACAGAGAACGAGTGGTTCCCACCGGTCGGCGCCGGTCGGCCCCGTCTCCACGACGTCGACGTCCGACGCGGCGTCTCTCGCCCCGTCGAGGACTGCCGTCGCCGCGGAGACGCGGCGTCCCTCCTCCTGTTCGTCATGAGGGCCGTGCGAGCCCACCGTGACGCGAACGGTCGGACCGCCACGGCTGCCGGCTGTTGACATACGTCTCTGTCAGAAGAGAGTCGGGGAAAGGTTTATTGGCGATTCGCTAACCTCTTCGCTCAGAACGGCGGGGTGAGGTGGTTTCCGTCGCTCCGCCGCCGCCAGAGGAGCGCGAGAACGAGGGCGACGAGGAGGACGCCGACGACGAGCTTACCCTTCCCGCCGCCGCCCTCCGAGTCGTCCGCGTCCGATTCGGTCTCCTCGTCCGCATCGCTCGTCACGTCCGCGTCCTTCTGGGCGTCCGCGGTGGTCCGAACCGTCGTCTCGTCCGGCTTCGTCGTCTCCTCGTCGCCCTCCGTCTCCGCTTCCGTCTCGGTCTCTGCGTCCGTCTCGTCGGCGTCGGCGGTGTCTGTCTCGGTAGACATACCCCTCCGTACGCCCGGGGGTGAAGTAGTCGTTCGCCACAGAATCACTGTCGGCAGTCGAGTTTCAACACTTTTGACGGGGGGTCGCGTGGCGGGCGTATGGTCGAGGCGTTCGCCGTCGCAAGCGGCAAGGGAGGAACGGGGAAGACGACGAGTACGCTCGCGCTCGGGATGGCGCTCGCCGACCGGTACGACGTGACGGTCATCGACGCCGACACGGGGATGGCGAACATGCTGTTTCACACCGGCTTGGACGACGCCGACGTGACCCTCCACGACCTGCTCGTGGAGGGCAGGGGCGCGGCCGTCGAAGACGCCGTCTACGACCGGTTCGGACTCTCGGTCGTCCCCTGCGGGACCAGCCTCGACGCGTTCGAGGCGGCCGACCCCGCGCGCCTCCGCGACGTGGTCGCGGAGTTGGCCGCCGACACGGACGTTCTCCTGTTGGACTCGCCGGCGGCCCTCGGGTCGAAGAGCGCCGTCCTCCCCGTCGTCCTCGCGGACCGGGTGGTGGTCGTCCTCCAACCGACGATTCCGTCGCTCTCGGACGGTCTGAAGGTGCAGGAGTACGCTCGCTCCTACGGCACGGAGACGGCGGGCGTCCTGTTCAACCGCGTCCGCCCGGACGAGGACGTCGAACGCGTGGCCGAGCAAGCGGCGCAGTACTTCGGGGGGACGACGCTGGCCGCCGTCCCCGAGAGCGACGCGGTGCGGGCGGCCCGCCGCGAGGGGAAACCCCTGCTGGCGCACGCCCCGAAAGACCCGGCGGCGGACGCGTTCCGCGAGGCGGCGGCGTCGCTCGAAGTTCGCTCGGACGGCGACGCGGCGGGCGTCGCCGAACGGTTCCGGAGCGCAGTCGTCCCCGACAGGGTGTGACCGTGCCCGCAGACGTGCGGATACCCGAAGGCGACCTGATTCGCTCGCGCGTCGTCGCCGACGCGGGCGTCACGCTCTCGGCCGCCCTCGACGGCGAGTTGACAGGCTACGCCGTCGTCGAACCGCAGGACGCCCTCCTGTTGGGCGACGGCGGCCGCGCCGTCCTCACCTTCGAAGATGGGGTTCCCGTGGTGGCGTACGACCCCTCGACGGACCGGGGCGGGAGCGACGTCCTCGCGGACTTCGCCGCCGCGGGGCCCTACCGCGTCGAGGTGTACGAACTCCCGGCGTCGGCGTTGGAGGCGGCGCACCGAACCGACGAACTTCGCGTGCCGCCGACGGAACCCGCGGACAGACTCGCCGCCGACCCGACTCTCGCGGAACGAACCCGCGAGGCGACGCCCGACGAGAGACTCGAAGCCGAACGGGATCCGAGCGCCGTCGAGGCGTTCCTCGCGGACGCCGACCGAATCGAGGCCATCCGCGAGGAGGCGCGCGAGGAGGCGGCCGCGCGCGCCGAGGAGTGGGGACTGTCGGATCAGTTAGACGACGGGTAAAAGGGCGGTGCGGCGTCGGCGTTCGTCTCGGCGGTTCGACCGGCTCAGATGCCGGGGATGCCCAACGCGTCGGGCGTGACGATACCGAGAGTTCCGAGGGCGAAGAGGATGCCCACGGCGACCAACCACGCGATGAGGCCGATACCCGCGGCTATTCCCCAACCACCGGGGTATATCCAGTTGATGACGCCGACCCAGATGATCAGCATCAGTATCGGCCCGACGAGGGGGATGCCGCCGAGGAAGTAACTCACCAACGCCCACACGGTCGCGCCGACGAGTGCGGTGAGTATCGCACGACGGAACCCGGTGTCGCGGTCCACCAGCAGTTTTGCGCCGGCGGCGATGCCGACCGCGCCGACGAGTAGCCCGACGAACCAGATGAGCGCCGAAGCGACGATGCTTTGGACCATCTATTTGTCCCGTTTCCAGTGGGCCGTCAGGTCTATCGACTCTTTGTCGCCGCGGAGTACGGACGACCGCTCGACGACTTCGACCTCGGTCTCCACCTTCCGCGTCGGGCTCAGGTTCACGCGCTTGTTCCCGACGAGGATGTTCGCGTCCGAATCGCCGTCGAACTGGTCCGCCAGTTCTCGGAGGTAGTCTGCGAACTCCTGTCGGTCCATCGTTTGCTTGGATTCGGTTGAGTTTGCCATAGGCGTGAATTTGGTTCGATAATCGAAAAGAGTGCGGGCCGAAGACACGAATAATTTAGAATATTTCACGTATATCGTCTAATAATTACACTCTCTACTTCGTACCAGTACCGGGTTTCCGGACGCGCCGCCGCGCCGTTCTCGACCGGGTGCGGGCGGTCTACGCGACGGGACGGACGACGACGGTCACCTCGCTCCGTTCGTCGGGGGCGACGACCGAGAGATCGAACGCCGCGGCGACGACGGCCGTCTCGGCGGCGCGTTCTTGGACGACGACGCCGTCTTCGACGCGGCACGCGCCGAAGTCCCGCCCGGCTCCGGTCGGGCAGTTCCGTCCCGCCCACCGCGCGGCGGCCGACCCGTTCGCGGAGACGACGAGCGACCGTTCCTCGCCCGCCCTGTCCTCGGCGAGGCGGCGCGCGTCGGCGTCGACGGCCGCGCGAACCGCCGCGGCCGCCGCGTCGCGGTCCTCCCACGCGTACTCGCCGTCCGCGTCGGCGGCGGCGCGGACGAGCGACGTTCGGAGCGTCTCGCGCGCCTCGTCGACTCCCGAGGGGTCGGTCGGTCCGGGAGACGGCGTTCGGTCGGCGTCATACCCCAGTTGGGCGTACGCCAGCGTCATCGGGACGAGGGCGACGGCGACGACGACGGCCGCGAGGAGGACGACCTGCCCCCGATTCCGGCTCACACGTACCACACCCTGAGCGTCACCGCGCATCCGGCGGTCTGGCGGTCGGCGCGACCGGACGGGAGTCCGTCGGGCGGAGGGAACCCGACGCGGCCGTGCGGCGTGACGAGGCGGTACGCCACCGAGTCCGGCAGGAGGGCGTCGAGGCGCGTCGCCACCGCCTCGCGTTCGTTCTCGAACGCCGACTCCGATCGGCAGGCGGCGGTCAGCCGCGAGATTCCGCTCCCGGTCGGCGGTTCGGCGGCGAGGACCGAGAGCGCGTCCGACGCCAGTCGGTCGAGTCGCTGTGAGTCCGCGGTGTCCGCGTCGCCGCCGACGGGAGCGAGGGCGAACCCCGCCGCGACGGCGGCGACGAGGAGGATGCCGACGACCGCTTCCGCCAGCGACGTGGCGAGTTGGGCGCGACCGCCGGGTACCGTCCTCGGGTCACGCACCGACGGTCACCTCCAGCGTCTCCGCCGAGGCGTTCGTCGCCGTCCACTCGACGGTGGCCCCGCCGTCGCGTCCGCCTTCGACCGTAAACGACAGTCTCGGCGGGGTGACCGGCGGGACGGAGACGACGTACTCGCCGGCGAGTCCCGACCGGTCGTGGAGGACGACCCGGTCGTTCGCTCGAACCGTCACCACCGTGGTGTTGCCCCCGGCGGACACGTCGAGGCGGACGCGCCGCACCCGATCCGGCAGCGACACGACCGTTCGCTCCGCGAAGTTCAGCGACTCGGACCGGCGTTCGCCTCCCTCGACGCGGACGAGTCTGCGGACGGTCGGCCCGTCCGGGTCGCCCCGTTCCAGAAGCGTCTCGTTCCCGAGTCGGACTCGGACCGCGCGGCCCCGGACGGGCGGCGCGAGTCGGTCGATGTCGGCGGCGTCGAGCGTCCGAACCGCCATTCGGTTCACGACGTTCGCGCGCCGCGTGTGGTTCGCGTCGGCGGCGACGAGGCGGGCGCTTGCCGCCTCTGCGGCGTGTCTCGCCCCGGGGTCGCGGTCCGCGCCGCCGAGTGCCCGGTCCGCGAGGGCGACGCTCCCGACCGTCGCCGCGGTCAGGAGGACGAGTGCGGCGGCGAGAGCGAGGAGGTTCGCCTGCCCGCGCGCGTCGGCGGCCCGTAAACCGGCGGCGTTCACGGCGTCACCCCCGTCTCGTTCGCCACCTCGGTCAGGTTCCCGTTCGCCAAGGAGACGCGCGGGCCGCGCGCGCCGTCACCGACGACGACCCACGAGGGGTCAGAACTCGTCCACGTCCCCGTCACGTTCGACACCCGCGACGGCATCGCGAGTCGGACCTGACCGCCGATACCGGGGTTCGGGTGGTCGAGGACGAGCGTTCCGTTCGTCGCGCGGACGCGGTAGGGGTCGCCGCGGACGGTGGCCGGAAGCGGGGCCGAGACGACGCGTTCGACGCCGACCGAGCGCTCCGGAACCGCGCCTTCGACGCGTTCTGCGGCCCCGACGAGGGCGCGTTCGCCGACTTCGGCCCCCGCGGCGGTGCGGTAGTCCGGGACGACGCCGCCGTAGAGTGTCGTCGTCAGCAACGCGACGAACAGGACGACGATGCCGACTTCGAGGCCCTTGCCGACGACCGGCGAGAGGGCGCGGTCCGCGGGGCGAGTCCCCGACGAACGCGACGGATGCGCCGGCCGCGGCGGACGACCCATCAGGCCACCTCCAGTCGCAGGTCGTGGACGACGAGGCGGACGCTCCGCCGCCCGACCAACGCAGCATCGAAGACGCCGAAGAAACAGATCGGTATCAGGAACTGTTGATGCAGGCGGTGTCGAAGAAGTTGAATACGGCTGTGGAGAGCGGAAATCTCTCTGTAATGTCGCATGCGACGGGGGTGACGAGCGGGAATAGCTCTATCGAGATGGCTGACTGGAACAAGTACGAACAACTCAAAGACCTCTTTCGACAGGAACCGCAGTACAACACCGAATTTACCAACAACATCTTCCAGTGCATCATCTTCTCCAGCCGTGTCCCCCCCTACGGGGCGTGGGAAGTCGAACACAATGTACACCCTCGTCGAGATCGGGCAGACAGTCTTCCCCGATCTCCGGGTACTATCGAATAACACGTCCGACCCGTACGAGACGGTACCGGAGCAGTGGGTCGACGTCGAACAGTCCATCCGCGACTACGACGGCTGGCAAATCCTCCTCATCGACGAGGCTGCACAATTCCTCCAGTATGCCGATCAGGGCGCTGGGAAGACTGTGAGTCAGATGCTGAAACTCCTTCGACACAACCACTGTCACCTGATTATGGTCGGGCACACCGGCATGGACATCCCTGCCGACATTCGCCGACAGGTGTTCGTACTCGACAAGATCTCGCAGAAGAAGGGTATTCTCGGGTACGGTATCACGGGTTCGAGCCAGGGAGACACGATGCAGGTCGCCCAAGAAGTTCTCCGGCTAGACTCGATCCCAGCAACGAGCATTGGATACGATGATATTGACGACGAAGGCATTGAGATCAAGTTCGACAAAGACACGAGCGAGGACTCGACAGAGGCGGTGTCTGCGCCGCAGTGTCAAGCGGAGACGAACGCTGGCAATCAGTGCCCGAACGACGCGAAGTACCCACCAGAGGAGCCTATCGTGTGCGTCAATCACCGACACAAAGCCGACGACATCGACGTTGACGAGTGACGATTGTGAAGGGGGTCGCGTGTACGCGCGATCGCGCGTAGCCCTCTGTTGACCCCTCCCCCTCTCTCTACAGAAACAGACCGAACTGAGGATCGGTGATAGGCAACCTACCGCTTATATCCGCGAGTGTACGACAGACAGACACACGCGATGAGCCAGGACGAGCGCGAGGAAGAGGAAATCTCTGAGCAAGAGGAGGATGAGGGAAACGAACCCGATCAACAAGAACGCGAGGAAGACGACGATTCTGAGCAAGAAGAACTCTTCTGGGAAGGGGTTCCGATTTATGGGTATTATGACCGGGAGTCGGAGGGTGAGCCTCATGAGACAATACCTGAGTTCCTTCAGTCGAACTATACTTTTCTCGCAATTTCAGGTATCTTCGCTGCGCTTGTCACGTATCTCTCAAATATCCAAGTAGTTACCCCTCAACAGCGAATCTTTGGCATGACCGGTGCAGCGATTATGTTTATTGTCGCATTCTGTACAGTAATCCATAATAGCTTCCTTGAGATTGCAAAAGCATACAAGAATAATTCGCTCTTCCATCAAATTTCGCATTCAACAATCGCCTTTTCGTTGGCAATCATTGCAATTTCCGTGTCATTCTATTTCATACCATACCCTGACGCATTTCTCTCTGCGCTTGATACAATTCTAGGCCCACTGATCCTCATAGCCACTATTTTCATTATGCGTGGAAGGTTTGAATCCTCAATAGTAGATCGGATCTCAGAGAGAGTTCAGCTTCGGTTTGGAAGGATTACTCGCAAAATTGCACAATATTCGTTCTATATTGCAGCTATTTCTCACTCTGCGTATATTAGTGTACCAAACGCTTGGTTAGCTGAGGTAGGAGTGCCGACACGTCCTAGTTATCTTCCTCCGGAGAGTGTGGCTCTCAATATCCTGTTGATAGTGACAACGGTTCTACCGAGTTCGATTCTCATTATCTTGTTTGCAGCGGCCTTACATGAAATCTACCAGTTGATGGGGCGAGACAGAGAGTGAGATATACGCACTGTTTTGGAACGCTAACTTAATTCCACGAGTCTCAACTGGAACGGTGCTGAATTGTATAGCAAACAGGTAGAAAGTTCCATATGACCTGTTCGGCCATCGGCGTGCCGACCCGTTCGACGAACCGGTCCAGCGCGGCCGTCCGCAGGTCCTCGTCGGTGCCGGTGTTCGGCGTCGTCAGTTGCAGGTTCGACGCCAAGTCGGCCACGTCGCCGGAGAGGGGGCCCAAATCCACGTCGCGGGCGACGTGTTCGACCGCCTCGCCGAACGGACGGCCGAGGGTGACGTGCCCCGAGACGGCGTGGACGAAGTCCTTTATCTCGCGGTCCTTCGCGTCGTCGAGGCGGGCGCGTCGGACGGCCACCGCGCCGACGGGAAGCGCGTAGACGACGTACCCCGCGAGGGTGACGTCGGCCCACTTCGCACCGAGGAGGGCGGCCGCCGCCGCCCCGCAGACGCCGACGGGGAGGAAGACGAGGGCGGCACTCGCCGGGTTCGACGCGGCGGTGGCGAGCGTTCGGAGTCTGGAGGATGGACGCTCGTACTCAATAGTCTGGTCCGGCGGGCGGAGGGCCGCGACTAACGCGGAGGCGACGACGCCGACGACGAGGATGAGAAGCCCGCTGGCGTAGACGGCGAACCCGCGGACGGTGGTCGTGCCGACGGGAGTCCACACGGGCGCGGAGAGGCCCGGCGCGATGATGCTCATCACCGTGAGGACGATGACCAAGAGCGCGGGCATCACCAACAGGACGATGAACACCTCCGAGAGCAGTTCGAGGAAGCCCTCCGAGCGTTTGCGCGCGCGGTCCTGCCGGTGGCCGAGCATCCGACTCTCCATCCGGAGGTAGTTCCGGAGGGCGTCGGAGCCTTGGTCCGCGTGCTCGCGGTACTTCAGGAGGAACGGCGAGAGGGTGTCCTGCGCGGGCGTGTCGCGGGCGACGCGCCGGAGTCCCTCGTTGACGTTGCCCGTCATCGCGGCCGTGTTCAGCGCCTTCCGAATCGAGACGGCCGTCTCGCCGTACGCATCGGTGTCGGCGACGCGCCGGAGCATCGCCCGGCGGCCGTCGCTCCCCGACGCGAGGACGTGCAGGTAGCGAACCGCGCCCGGAAGCGTGCGTTCGATGTTCGACCGCCGCGCGGCGGCGACCCAGCGGAGGTACCGCCCGCCGAGGGCGACGACGCCCCGCTTGGTTGCCGAACCGCAGACGAGGGCCGCGGCGACTGCGACCGGCGGGCGCGGAACCGGCGGCACCGGAAGCGTCTCCGCGAGGGGGACGGCACCTTCGACGGCGGCCACCGCCCCCGAGAGCGTCGTATCCGGGAGTGCGAGGGCGATGACGGCCGCCGGGAGGCCGACGAGGAGGGCGAACACCCACGAGGCGGCGTACACCCGCGCGAGGTACACGTCGAACCCGACGCGGAGGTCGGTCCCCCGGTACGCGCGGCGGGCGCGTTCATGGCGCGCGGCGTCGGCGTGGCGGGCGAACAATGCGTAGCAGACGCGGTCCGCGGCGGCGAACGAGGCGCGCCCGGAGAGGGCGTCTCCGCCGTCGGCGCTCCCGCCCGCGAATCCGTCACTCACGGCGACCACCGCCGGTTCGGGCGTCTCTCTCGCCGCCGCCGTCGTTGGCCAACTCGGCCTCCGCCATGCGACGCCGGACGCGTTCGACCGTCGCCGCCTCGTCCGTCCGGAGGTCCGAGAGGAACGCGAACAGGCGGTCGAACTCCGCGACGCCCTCCTTCACGAGGTACTGCACGTAGCCGTGCTTGCGGTGGAACTCCGCCTCGACGCTCTCCACGTCGCGGTCCGTCGCCGCCGCCAGTCGGTGGAAGACGCGGTGGCCGAGTCTGCGGTGGTCGTCGCCCATCCGCGGGTGGTCGTACTGCATCGAGAACGTGCCGTCCGTCTCGCGCCGCAGGACGGTGTTCCAGCGGAGCGTTCGTCCGTCCTTCTCGACGGTTCCCTTGCGCGCCGTCGCGGGCAGTTCGTCGTACCCCTCCTCGCTCACGAGTTCGACCACCTCGCCGACGTACCGGTCGCCGTCGATGCGGCGCGGGAACACCACCACGTCGAGTTCTTCGAGGAGGTACGTCGGCAGTCCCTGTTCGACGACGCGGTTGACGAGCGTCTCCACGTCCTCGGCGTGGGTGGTGCCGATGACGCCGTGACCCGTGTTGAGAACCTCCGCGAACGTCTCGAACGACTCGGGCGTGTTCACCTCGGCGATGACCTCCACGTCCGGGTTCAGGTAGTTCGCCTCCGTCATCAGGTCGGCCATCGAGACGCGCTTGAACTCGTTCTCGTGGTCGCGCGTCGTCAGCGAGATGCCCGTCTCGTGCGGCAGGTGAACCTCTCGGGACCCCTCGTCGATGCTCACCGGGCGGTGATCGTACGGGATGAAGGGCATGTGCGCGTTCAATAGTCGAAATATACTAGTAGATGAATAGGTGTCACAGAGGCCGTTATCGGCGGATATGAGTCACAATTTGCGATAGGTATTTGATACCTGATAAGATATTCCCCGACAAACCGATGGCTAAGAGGAAGAATCAACACTACGTTCCTAAGTATCTACTGCGAGGATGGACGGACGACGAGATGGTTGCTGTCTACAACCTGAAAAACGAGGAGGAGTACCCTCGAACCAATATCTCCCACCTCTGTTCCGAGGACTACATCTACGGCGGACCTGAAGCTGAGGAGAGCTTAGATGGACTGGAGAGTATCCACGCACGGATAATCAGGGACCTCCGCAAGTATAGGTCATTTGATGTTCTTGACGAAATTGAAATACTGCACTTCTGTGCGTTTGTTCTCCTACAGCGGAATCGTACGAAACAGCGAAAGCGTGAAGCCGAGGAGATGACGGATAATCTGATGAAGGAGTACTTGCGCGCCCAAGTGGAGATGGGCGAACTAGACCCTGAGCTACCAAGCGGTAGAAATGCTCTTGACGCACTTGATAATGTCAGGATAACTCAAGAAAACCCGCTCACACTCCCTATGTTTCATGCCCTGGCAGGGATTGATTTGATAATCGACCTTGAAGTGGTCGTATTGGAGAATACGTCTGAGACGAAGTTCATAGTCTCCGACCACCCTGTAGTACTTGATAACCGTCTTTTCAAAGGGAGAGTAAAACGTTCTCCAATCGGGCTACAGAATCGAGGACTGCAGATGTTCGTTCCTATCTCTGAGAACGTTCTAATGATGCTGTATGATGAGGTCTCTTACAATGTAGAATATTCTGACGTGAAGAAACGGCGAGTTGTTACTGACTCAAAGAAAGTAGTTAATGGTCTGAATGACCTTCAAATCATCAATGCGTTGGAGAGCGTCTTTTATCGATATACTGGACGGAAACAAGAATTCAAGGATGCACAGAACCGGCTGACCGAATACGTCAACCAAGAGACGACCACTTTCCAGAAGCTCTCTCCCGAAGAACACGACTTCGATAGTGAAAATGAGATGCTGGAGTTCGGCCAAAATCTTGCGGAGTACTCTCCCTATCTCCCCTTCGTGAGACAGCGGATAGAGGCGGAATTCGTCAGTAGGAGACATCCCGAGCTATCGGAGGGTTGGGAGAACTATGTTGACGCAATCCTCGAAGACGCTCGAAAGGAAGCGGAAGAAGACTGTTGAGTAGGCTAGTCTTCTGTTACACTCTGTAGTACGATTTGTTGCCGGAGGCTTGAGAACGTATATCACCACACGTTCTCAGGGCACTCGAAGCTTTGTTGCCCTAAGACTCATTCGCCGCCAGTAGCGGTTCATGTCCCTATGCCCGACGAGTAGGGATTACCCGATGTCAGACCACGGACTAACCCGACTCAAATCTACCGATTCATCTAAACCTATCTCCCCGAAATCAGTACTATATGGCCTTGTGGCGCAGGTCTATTCTACTTCCGAGAGGTGGTATTTTCCCGTACAACCGCGTATAACGACCTGTATGGTTAACCAAGATAACGCCGCCCGTCTCCCCTACACGGCGACCACCCACGACGAGGCGCTGAAGCCGCTGAAGCGAGCGGGTAAGACATACGACGAGTTGCTTCGACGGATGGCGAGTCAGTACGACCCCGAAGCGGCTCACGACCCGCCACCGGTGGTCAATCAATGACCGACCTGTCTGCAACCGGATGGCGGACCAACAGCGTGCAGTCCGGCGACGTACAGACCGTCCGACGGAACGGACGCGAGTACCTACAGTTCCCCATCGTCCCGCTAACGGAGATGGTTCTTGACTACCCCGAGCAGGGAACCAAAGAGTACCTTCCAGCAGCGAGCATCCAAGAGACCGTCCACCTCTGGGATGGGACGCTCCTGACGTACGTTCACCCGTCGAACCACAACCGGACTGCGCGGAATCCGGATGCGTTCATGGGCGAGGTCATCGGTGCATTCCACGACCCCACCGCACTTGATGGCGGGTCGAAGTTGCGAGGGAACGGCCTCATTGACGTGGCGAAGGCCGAAGCACTCGGTGGGAGTGCAGCGCGATTAGTCGAGTTACTACGAGACGGTAAGCAGGTAAGCGTGAATGCTGGGTACAGTACGATGAACGACGAGTCACGTTCTGGTCGCTACGACGGCGAGCAGTACGACTTGGTGCAGGGACCGCCCCTGCCGGACCACATCGCGGTGTTCCCGAGTGATTCGCAGATACAGGCACGATGTAGCCCCGAGGACGGGTGTGCCGCCCCACGAGCGAACGCATCTCAGGATGCACAGATAGTCAACTAGCGAGCGAGCGACTACGTGAGAGCAAACATGAGCGAAGGTGGAGCGAACGGCGGTAGTAGCGTCTTCCCGAACGCAACGGAGCGAGACAAGGCGATTCGGATGACTCAGCGGGAGAATCCTAGTATCGGACCGGCGTTCAAGAACAACTCCGACGAGACTATTCTATCCGTCGCGCAGACTCTCCTCAATTACTCCCTGCCGGGATGCAACGGTAAGGAGACGTGCGACTCTACGCGTGAGAACGGACAGCGACAAACGGAGGCTCAAGCGCAGATGACGGCGGTTCCGGGCCGGATGAATTGCAACATCGAACGGCATCCATTGCGACAGCGAGACGACTCCGATGAGTACCCCGCAGGTGGTCGGCGTTCGTGGGAACGGCGGAAGGTCGGTCTCAATGGTGTTCCCGAGGGCACCGAAGTCCCGGCAGGCAGTCGGAGCGCATGGGAGGCACGGAAGACGAAGGAGCGACGGCCAAACGGCAGTTCCGATGCGGACGACGACCTCGACCTTCTGACTGGGAGCCAGTCGGCCTACCAGCAGCGATAAAACGCGACAGTAGACGTGGACGAGCAGGCGTGACGTGACCACGACTACCCGCTGACGGCCAAGCAGAGAGCGCAGGAACGCGAAGAGAAGTGGGGACGGTGGAAAGACCTCAGAGACAGACGAAGCGCGTCATGTCCACCAGCAGCGGCAGAACGGCTCGTAGTCTTCTTCCCCCTACTACGTCCGCAGTATGTACATATACATTCTCTATGTACATATACATCTACCCGACCATAGGGGTGTCTGAGAGTTAGTTGGGATTATAGCTGTTGGTTATCGCTATCTGCTCGGTTATTCAGATGACGAGTAGAACCGAATCAATATGTGACTTAAACCACGTGACGGGACAGTGACCGCGGAAACCCTGCTCGGTTCTACCGCATTCTCTCTCGGCGGCTATAATGCGCGAGATGAGCGAACCGAACCTAATTCGCGGACTCGAACAACGCGCAATAGGGTTAGAGACACACCCACCTACACATACACACATACACTAAACTAGTATAGTATGTATACACATGTTCCTCCATAGGTGGGTGTTGATTTTGTTGTTCGCAGGGCCGCTGGCCGTCATTAGTATCGGTGAGCGCGCCAGTGGAAATAGACGGTTTATGAGTGAGAGATTCGCTCTGCAACTACTGGTATCAGAGATTGTGTCGATACAACCCCGCCTACGGATGGCGATTATCGCCGCAATTATCAACTAACCAAAACGTTTTAGTGGCTTGCGGTTTTATATATCGTATGGTGATGTGGTAATGAGTGACAGAGATGAGACGGATACACGAGGTGACGGTCCCCGTGGCTATCACGGTCATCTCTCTGAAGTCTACTCGGAGTCGGAGACGCTTCAAGTAGTTGTAGATATGGATGAGAGGTGGGTGAGTGCTGTTGCTGTCGCTGACCGTCTCGGGTGCCACCACGAGACTGCACGGCGGAAATGTAACGCACTCGTAGAGGAAGGTCGGCTTCAGGCGAAGAAACCCCATCCACGTCGAAAGTTCTACGCTTTGGCGTTAGACGCCGATTCGGACGAGAGCTATGACTGAGGAGATAGCAGACCGAGTAGAAGCGGGTGTACAGCCACCCCTTCTATCGAACCGGTGTGAGGAACTGCCGGACGACGGTGTAACCGTGTCCACGTTAGCGTACGGAGTGCGCTAGCATAGAGATTCTGGTCCATCGTCGTTCGTGAAATTAGTCAGAAGTCAAATACGAACGACAGAATGCCATCCGACAACGAATCAGATAGAGAGCGTACCAATGTCTACCTTGATGTGGAATCGAAGGAGATTGTCAGAGACAAGTTGCCGAACACTTCGGTTGCTGCGGAGTGCCGCCGTGGAGTGAACGCAGCGGCGTACGGTAAGAAAGTAGTTGAGGCAGATGAAAAGAACGACTTAGCACGTAGTCAACTCGATAGTAGTCTATCCGAGATTGAGGACACGATAGAGTGGTTTGAGGAGGCGTCTGAAGAAGAGGGTGCGGACGCGTTTTCAGCTGAGACTGTAGTTGAGAGGCTCGAAGTCCTTCGTGCATCCATCAACGACAACGTTGAGCAGCAGATTCGAGACCGCGAGAAAGCAGCAAAGGATGGGCCTAGTCAGGCCAACGAGAAGCTCGAAGAACATCTCACGGCACTTGATTCTCTCCTTCAGGATGGAACACATGTCTTCCCGGAGCATGGAAGAATCAGAGACGCTGCTAAGGTCAGCGGTATGAGGCCAGAGGATGTCATTGAACTGCTGAAGGAGCGTAATCCGGAGATTCCTGATAGGAAGTTCCAAGAGAAATCTATGGATAATTATCATGCCTGAGACGGCAGAGAACACGCAGATGGCGACGACGTATCCAACGAAGCAGCAGTACCGCCGATGGGGGGAGATGGCCGACAAGCTCGATATGAGCAAATCCGGCTTCATCGCCGCGATGGTTGAGGCGGGAATGAAGAAGTTCGACGAATCGGTCGAACCCGACAAGACGAATCAGGAACTCCGCGAGCAACGTGACGACCTAAAGAACGAACTCGACAACGCCCGCGAACGAATCAACAAGTTGGAGGACCGGCTGTATCACTCCGACTCGGCGGAGATTCGCTGGTTCGTCTCGAAGAACCCGGGGACAGATTTCAACTGCCTCGTTGAACACCTCAGAGCGACAGTGCCGGAGCGGGCCGACGACCACCTGACGACGATGGAAGGTGAGTCGGTCGAAGTCCGCGGTGAGAAGCTCTACCCGACGCCTGAGACCGCACAGGAGATGCAGCAGCGATGACGCACCCAACAAAGTCGCTGGACCCGCATGACCGTCTTGGCGTCTACAAGACGCTAAAGGAGGTGCCGAGTCGCTATCGGTTCTATCACCACGCAGACGCCTACGAGGGGGAGGATACGTGGCAGGAGTTCTGCGAGGAATACGAGTACGAGCAGGGCAATCACGCCCGCTACGAGGAGGAGGTAGACCGCGCTGGCGACTACTGGAAGAACCATATGGATGGACGTGAGCGACACCACGCGCTCGCCATGCCGGACGACGTAGTGACGTGGTGCGCCGACCTGCTAGATGGAGGCTCCGAACGTCGGGCCTATGATTACTGGTTGCGCGTTAATCGCTTCTATGACTGGTTGCAGTGGCACAGCGAGCATCCCCACCGGTATAACCCGGCGTTGATGGCGACGCTCACTGGGGACGCAGCGCACCGTGTTTGGCGATGGAAGGCACGGGAGAATCGAAACAATCGAGCGGAATACCACAGGAAGAAGAATGAGTGACGACCTGACGACGGCAGGCGAAGCCAGTTCGACGGAGAAGATAGCGGCAGCGTTCGGCAAGACGACAGACCCGCTGGCCGAGTTCGAGGAGACGTTTCAGGATATAGACGTTGACCCCTTCGTCCCGTTCATAAAGGAAGTACTGTTGCCTAAAGGCCTACATAGGCACACTCACCGGAACTACCGGGCCGTCTTTCGAGACTGGCGCGAACACATGGAACGAGAGGGACGCCACCCGGCGTGTCCGAGCGACGAGCATGTCATTCGGTTCATCGACTGGCAGCTATCGCCCGACGGAGCAAACAACCACCCGCGTACAGTCAAGGGGAAGCTCCGGAAGTTGAACCGTGCCTATCGGTACTGGCAGGAGTTAGCGGCGTTTCCCCACCCGCAAGACTACAACCCGTTCACCCTCGCCCGCAAGAAGGTCAATCTGGAGGTGCCCGACGGGAAGCAGCACCGCCGTATCTCCGTCGAGGAGCTTCAGGAGATGGTCGAAGGCGTGACGCACCTTCGCAATCGGGCGATAATCTGCTTCCAGTTCAAACTCGGTTTGCGAGCAGGCGAGGTCTCCAACATCAAACTGCGCGATATTGCGATGGAGAACAGCGAGATTCGACGCCACTACCCAGAGATGGGAGCAGAGGACCGGCTTGCCGGTCGAGAGAACGCTATCTACATCCCACCGAACGACGAGCGACCGGGCAACAAGTCGGGACGCGCTCGGATGCTCCCCCTTGATGGCGAACTCCGGCGACTGCTCGCTCGCTACCTACTGGTCCGTCCCGATAACGGCGACCCGTGGCTCTTCCTCTCGGAAACCAGCCACTCACAAATGGACCACAAGGGCGTCAACTCCGTCTGGAAGAACGAGTTCCACCCGGAGTATGCGGAGACGGAGACGTACCGTCCGATAACGAGTCACTTCGGACGCCACCGGTTCTCGACGTGGTGGCGTGTCGAGCAGGACGTGAACCGCGAACTGGTGAAGTACATGCGCGGTGATTCGGTGGAGAAGGGGTCAATGGAGGAACCGATTGACGCCTACCTGCACACCTACTATGAGGATATCGAAGACCTCTACCGCGAGAACATCTACCGCTTAGGCATCTAAATTATAGATAAGAATGGCTCTGGCACAACCTGAGTGTTTCACTGGATAGTATTCTACGACTCGTCGATTCTATACGGTTGAGCGGCCTCGTTAACCTTCGATAACCACTCTTCAACGACGTCCGGGCGTAATACGGATTCGAATTTTTCGATAAACGTGGGATTCTCAACCGAACAGAGTCCAGTTCATCGAAGGAGGGGCTAGTGATAGTGGCGCTTTACTACGTCAAATCGGTATGCTGAGAGAACCGCTCTGGGATAGTACTGTAGAGAGGGCCTGAAAGAAAATCGCCTCACCATATATAAGGCATCCCATTTCAACGTATCTCCTCTCTTGTTCTTCATCTTCAAATTCCTCTGCTGAGTCCACTCGTTCCGAATACGACATCATCTCATGCTGGATATCTCGTGTTGATATGTCTACGTTTTTGCCGTCTACCAGAACCTCTCTGTGATTCTTCAATGCGCCGCTGAATCTTCCGCCGGAAATAGTAGATGGGGATTGTTCAATATCTATTTGCACTTGAAGGAACGTCGTCATCGCTTCAAATTCAGCTCTACCCTCTTCCAATTCCTTTCCCTCTTTCAACTGTTCATAGGCAGACCTCATGTGTTCGTCATGTTCCTTCGCTTCCCTTATCTGAGCACTATCCTCAAACTCAGCTGTTAGCGAGGGTATAGCCAGTATGACTGTTCCAAGAAGACTGAGAACTATTGAAAGGAGAGAGGATAGAAGGGGAAGAGAACAGCCAACCAGAATTTTGCAATCGACAAAGGCTACAACGATACTAAGAATGAAAACAATACCCGAAATCAGGAGTACGTGTTTCTTGGAGATACGCCGCATGGCCGACCTATCTATCTCCTACACACTAAATCCTCAATTGGCCGTCTCTGTCTTCTAATAAGAGCGATAAGACCGACGAGAACGCGGTATCAGCGCGTTCACACCTTGTAGTGTGGTCTCGGTCACTGGGTACGGTGTCAGACAAATTCATAATGGCTAGCAGAATCCGTAAAGACGAATGCTGGGTCAAATCGTATCCGCTATTGGTATTCTCTTGACGGGGGTAGGGACCTTTGTCCGTGTCGTACCCGACTTAGACCGACCCATTCGACGCCGATTTTACCAAAATGCACCTGCCACTCGTGACCTATTTGAACTGAGGAAGCGCGTAAAAGAGAGCGCTGCGGGCAATCGATTTACTATCGAGAATCGCCGTGTTTCGAGGGAACTAGTTGATTATGTGGATTCTCATGGACTGGATGAGCCGCCCGACCGACTGCCGGTTAAGGTGAAGAACGTGGCAGCACAAATCCAAGTTGAGTATCCAAACGGGGACGAACAAATATTCCTTCGTGGGACCCGCGCTCAGAGAATCTTAGTAGAGCTACTGACCCTCTCTATTGAACGTTCATGCCGAAATTCTGGATTGGTTATCGCTGTGATAGGGACGCTTATCGCAATCACTGGTGCGATGCTGTAGCTGGTCAGAACAACCATCTACTAGTAGATGCTGACTCCTCGCGTTCATCAGCGTCGTCTTCCCGACGCCCGTCGGTCCCGAGAAGAGGACGACGCGGTGGCGTTCGTACAGCATCCACAGCAGGGCGACCAGTTCCGTCGGGAGGGACCCGAGTTCGACCAAGTCCACGGGCGTCATCGGTTCCGCGGACTGCTTGCGGATGGAGACGTGCGGGCCGCCCTCGGAGATGACCGGCAGGGCGACGGCGCAGCGAATCGTCTCGCCTCCGTCGTCCGTGCCCGCATCGCCGCCTCGCCCCTCCGGCCGGTAGTTCACCTTCGCGGACGGTTGGCTCGCGCTCAACTCCACACCGTCGGACGCCGCGAGTTGGGTGACGACGTTGACGAAACTCGTCTCGTCCTTGAAGGCGAGGTTCGTCGGCACGCGGTTCCCGTCGACAGACCCAGTCTGTCGTCCCGCCGAAGTCCCTTCGGCGACGTCACCGGAACGCGAAGCGTTCCGGTTGGCAGACGAGATGCAGAGCGTCTCGTCAACGTCGCCGATGCCCGCGCGCGGGATGACCTTCACGCGTTCGCCGACGCGGTTCGCCTCTACGTCTTCGAGGTGCCCGTCTCGGATGGGAATCGTGAGGACGCCCTCGCCCACGTAGTCGCGGAGGACGTAGTACACCAAGTCGTCCAAGCGGTCCTCGGCGAACCGCCGGTCCACGGGAGGAACGGCCAGACCGTACTCGGCGAGTGCGGTCCGAACGCGGTACTCCGTCGCCTCCACCCACGCGCGGGTGTTGCGCGCGGTGAGCTGTCGAGAGAGGAACCGCCGGGCGCGTTCGGCGACGAACGCGCGTCTGTCCTCGACGACTTCGTCCACGTTCGCCTCCCAGATTCGCTCCTTGCACTCGTCTATGAGTTCCTCGTCGCCGGGGAGCAGGTCGGGTTCGAGGACGGCGTACTTCGTCGTGAACCGGTCGTCACCCAGGAGGTGTTCGCGGTAGACGACCACGTCCACGTCGAACCCGCAGAACGGGACGGTGTAGTGTCGAAGCCGTTCGCCCGCGACTCTGTCGGCGAACTCGGCGTCGGCGCGGTACTCGGTGACCGCGGGCGCGTAGTTCCGCGTGTGGACGACGAGCGAACCGCTCCCGTCCTCGTCTCCCACGTCCACCACGTCGATTCGGTCGTCGAGTGCGAGGGGGGTCACCTCGCCGAGCAAGCGCAGTTCCCTGAGGGCGTAGTACTCGATGCGCCGCCGGGCGGCGGGCGAGGCGTCGAGCAGTCGGTCGAACACGCGGCGGTACTTCGGCGGTACGCCGCCCGATGCGCGTTCCGCGGTGCCTTCGCGGGTGAGCGGTCGCCGCCGGTTGACGACGGAGAAGTGCGACCGAATCGCTTCGAGGGCCTCCTCCTCGCGGGGCCCCAACCCGGGTTCTCGAACCTCGTAGACGAACCCGACGCCGTCGGCGTCGTCGCGCACCGTCGTCACCACGCCCGGTGCGACTTCGTACTGCGCCCGAACGTCGGGCGCGTACCACGCGTCGCCGTCCGACGGCGGCACGGGCGCGGGTACCCGTTCGTCCGCCTCGTCCGCCCCCGTCCCCCCGACGGAGAGCGTCGGCCCGCGACTCATCGACTCCTCCGCGCGACGGTCCTCGCTCCGAACATGACGACGACTTGGCTCGTCTCGGTATTTAAGGATAGAGGAACAGTTTCGCGTTTGATAATCGGATGGCGTCGGCGGGACCTCCCGATAGACTCACCGAGGCGCGAGGATTCGGGAGACGGTGCGAATAAATCAGCACATAACACTCGAATGTCAAATTCAGACTAGAGGAAGAGTATAGAACGTGAGAACGGATATTCCGGAGTTGGTGCGACGGAGGGAGGAGGCGGACGCGGAGAACGAGTCGAGGGAGGGTAGGGTAGAGAGCGAGGACCGGGGAAGACCGGCGAGGCGGATTCAGATGCGACGCGTCGGGACGGAGTGCTCCTCGATGGGCATCGCCCGCCGCCACGACCACTCGAACAGGTCCAGGGCCCACTCGTTGGACTCGTCGTCGTCGGCCACGATTTCGGTCCTCGCGTCGTACTCCCCGTCGAGAGTCGGAAGCGAGAGGAACGACATCCCGTCCGTCACGGCGAGGGCGAAGTCGATGTCGGCGATTCGAATCGAGAGGTTCTCCGGCACCGGCACCTCGCCGCCGTCGTGGCGTCGAATCTCCTCGATGACGGCCTCGGTGACGAGGAGGCGGCCCGGATACTCCGCGCACACCTCCCTGAGGGTCTGTCCGAGGTCCGGGAAGTGTACCGGCGCGGCGACGTCGACTCGCTTGGATTCGACGAGACGTTCGCGGATGAGGCGGACGATGCCCGCGGGGTCGGCGTCCGACACCTGAAGCACGTCCGACTTCAGAAGCGACTGCAGTCGGCACCGGAACGCCTTCGGCAGGGCCGTCACGTCGTGTGTCCGCCAGTAGTCGCTGTTCGCCCGGAGCAGGTCGTCCAGTTTGCGGCGGTCGGTCACGACTTCCCGGACGACGAGGCCGAGGCCGGTGAGCGACCACTCGTCGCCCTCGCGCCGGAGCAGACCCTTCTTTTCGAGTTGACTGGTAGCCGCGTAGATACCGGATTCGCTCCCGTCGAGTTCGCCACAGAGGGTCTGCGTCGTCGCGGGCGCGTCCGCCACTCGACAGAGGACCGACTCACGGGTGGCGGAACTCGTGACGAATTCGACGAACGATTCACGCTCTCTACTGCTCATAAAAGGCCAATCGGGAACGGGTGAACCTAAACCCAGCGGAGAGAATCGATTCGCTCGGAGGGCCGAAGAACGGGGACGGGGAACGGCGTCCCCCGGTTGGGAGAGTTCGTCCCGGCACACCGGTCAGGGTCTTTGGGGGGTTTCGGGGCCGTCGTATCTCCACGACACTCCTGCACGGGGAGGTGTCCCGGAGACAATTTTGGATACTCAGCACGACTACTTTAACCTTTACTTAGTTTGACAATAAAGTTCCACCCCGAATCGAAAATTCCAGCAAGTCTGGAACGATTTCTGTAGAGAGAACGAGACCGCGGTAGTAGCCGTTTGACGGGCTGTTCACCGCACACTTGAGCGTTCCGTTCGAGTCCGACGACCGACACGTCTTCGCCTTCGTGTCACCCCGATTTAACTTTAGCCCCCGGAGTCGGCTGCTGCGAGAGGGACCTGAGACGTGCGGCGCGGCGCTCGGCGAGTCCGATTCGTCTCCGGTGGACTGTCCTCGCTCGAAACTACTTTATCGTGCGTCGCGGTATCCCGTGTCGTGAACCGTTCGGCCGGTCGGACGCTCGCCCTCGCCCTCCTCGCACTCGTCGCCCTCGGCGTCGCGGCGGCCACCATCGATACGGCAGTGACCGGCGGGACGGGCGGCGGGGTCGGATCCTCGGGCGCGACCGGTGCCGGACCGACGACGGCGGACGGGTTCGGTCCAGGTCGAACGGGCGGATCGGGCGGAGCGCTCTTCGCCCCCGTCTGCATCCCGTTTCTCACCCGTCCGCTGGTGATGTTCGCCCTTCTCGCTCTGTTCGCGGGACTCGTCGCCGCGACGTACAGGGAGACGCGGTCGGCGCTCCCCGTCGCCGCCGTCCTCGTCTCGTTCGGCGTTCCGGGGTACGTGCTGTGGGCGTTTCTGACGGTCTGTTCGGTCGGCGGGTCGTCGCTCGGCGCAGCGCCGGGGGGCGAACTCCCGAACGTCTCGGTGCCCCGCGGCGGCGGGGGGGTTCCGGGTTCGGGCGACGGGCAACTGACGGCCCCAAGCGTCGTCTTCGGCCTCGTCCTCGCCCTCGCACTCGTCGGAGCGGTCGCCCTCCTCTTTCTCTCGACGGGCGACGACGAGGCGTCCGACGCCGCCCTCGCCGAGGAGGAGGACGAACCGGAGGTGGACGTCGGCGACATCGGGCGGGCGGCGGGCGCGGCGGCCGACAGAATCGAACGCGACGCCGACGTCGAGAACGAGGTGTACCGCGCGTGGGGGGAGATGACCGATCTCCTCGACATCTCGAACCCGAAAGCGAGCACGCCCGGCGAGTTCGCTGACGCGGCGGCGGCCGCCGGGATGGCGCGCGACGACGTGGACGAACTCACTCATCTGTTCGAGGACGTGCGCTACGGCGGCGAGGCGCCGACCGAGGAGCGAGAGGCGCGGGCGGTCGAAGCGCTCCGCCGAATCGAATCGACGTACGCCGACGCGGGGGCCGAGACGTGAACGCGTCCGACCTGACCGCGGCGGCGGGCGGCGTCTTCGTCCTCGGCGGCCTCGCCGGTCTGGCGGGGTACGCCGTCCCCGGACTGAGCGCGACGTCCCTGTTCGTGACGTTCGTCGGCCTCATCGCGGGCGTTCAGGGCCTCCGGTACGCCCTGCGGCGGCGGAACGTGACCGTCTTCGAGACGGAGACGGGCGACACGGAGCGTCGGTACCGGGTTCCGGTTCCGGGCGAGGACGCCGACCGGAAACTCTCCGCGTCGGGCGGGTGGCGCGGCACGCGCGGGTCCTCCGGCGTCCGAGAGCGAATCCGGGACGCCGCGGTTCGAACGCTCGTCCTCCGGGACAACTGCACCGAGGCGGAGGCCGAGGCGCGAATCGACGAGGGGTCGTGGACCGACGACCCCGTGGCGGCGCGGTACCTCGGCGCGGACGCGTCGGTTCCCCTCCGAACCCGCCTCCGCCTCGCCGTCCGCGGTGACGTCTCGACGGTCCGGGCGACGCGGGCAGTCGCGGCGGTCGAACGACTCCGAGACGAGAGCGACCGGCGGCAGTCCGAGGCGCCCCGACGCGCGCGGGACGGGAGGGAGGCGTGATGAACTCCTTCGAGACGAACCGGTGGACCGGAATCGAGGGCGCGGCGCTCGTCGCCGGTGCCGTCGGCGTCGTCGCTCAGCGGCCGTCGTTGCTCCTCGTCGCCGGTCTCGGCGTCGCCTACACCGCCTACGCGTGGTTCGGCGGCGCGCCGACGCCGACGCTCGAACTGACGCGCGAACTGAGCGACGACTCCCCCGACGCTGAGGAACGGGTGACGGTCACCGTCACGGTGACGAACGCCGGCGACGCGACGCTGACCGACCTCCGCCTCGTGGACGAGGTGCCGCCCGCGTTGGAAGTCGTCGAGGGGTCGGCGCGCCTCGGAACCGCCCTCCGACCCGGCGCGTCGGCGACGTTCTCGTACGCGGTGGAGGCGGTCCGCGGCGAACACGAGTGGGGACCGCTGACGGCCGTCGTCCGCAGTCCGAGCGGCGAGGAAGAGCGCACGGCGGAGTTCGAAGCCGAGACGGCGACGGTGCTCGGGTGCACCCCCTCGCTGGGGGCGACGGCGGACTTACCGCTCCGCGGCCTCACGACGCAGTACACCGGTCGCGTGGCGACGGACGTCTCGGGGGTCGGACTGGAGTTCTTCGCCACCCGCGAGTACCGCCACGGCGACCCGCTGAACCGCATCGACTGGAAGCGCCGGGCGAAGACGGGCGAACTCGGCACCGTCGAGTTCCGGGAGGAACGCGCCGCGACGGTGGTCCTCCTCGTGGACGCCCGCGAGGAGGCGTACGTCGCCCCCGCCGAGGGCGACCGGAACGCCGTCGAACGGAGCGTGGACGCCGCGACGCAGGCCTTCTCGTCGCTCCTCGATAGCGGTGACCGGGTGGGCGTCGCCGCCCTCTCGCCGCACGAGTGCTGGCTCCCGCCCGGGACGGGGGACGACCACCGCGTCCGCGCCCGCGAACTGTTCGGCTCTCACCCCGCACTCGCGCCGACGCCCTCCGAGGAGGCGTACTTCGTCGCCGTCTCCATCCGCCGCCTCCGCCGCCGCCTCCCGACGGACGCGCAGGTGCTCTTTTTCTCTCCGCTGGCCGACGACGTGGCGACGCTCACCGCCCGGCGCATCGACGCCTACGGCCACCTCGTGACCGTTGTCAGCCCGGACCCGACGGCCGGTGACAGTCCGGGACGCCGCCTCGCCCGAATCGAGCGCGAGAACCGAATCGACGGGCTCAGACGGGCCGGCATCCGCGTCCTCGACTGGGGGGAGGAACCCCTCGCGACCGAACTCGCCCGCGCCGCGCGGCGGTGGTCCGCGTGAGCGAGATAACCCGCTCGCCGCCCGTCCTCGGGTCGTCGCTCGCCCTCCTCGCGGCGACGGTCACCCTCGTCTCGGCGACGCTCGCATCGCAGAGCGCGGTTGCGCCGGCGGCGGCGGGCGTCCTCCTCCTCGGCGTCGGCCTCTACCGCGCCTCGCGCCGCCTCCTCACGTGGGGGGCCGCGGCCCTGTTCGCGAGCGTCCTCCTCGCGGGCGTGCGGGGCGGCCCCCCGGAACCCGTGCTTCTGGCGGCGCTCGGAACCGCGTTCGCGTGGGACACCGCGGACCACGCCCTCGGCGTCGGCGAGCAACTCGGGCGCGAAACCGACTCCTCGCGCCTCGTCGCCGTCCACGCGGCGACGACGCTCCTCGTCGGCGTCTTCGGGTCCGCCGTCTGTTACGCCGTCTACCTCGCCGTCGGCGGCGGCCAACCCGTCTCCGCGGTGGTCCTGTTGCTCCTCGGCGCGGTGGCTCTCGTCTCCGCGCTTCGCGGAAGCGGCGAGTCCGACCGGAGGGTCGGACGCGGACGCCGGCGCTGATCAGTCGAGCGTCGGCACCGCGACGCGTTCGAGAACGTCCGCGACGATGTCGGCTTTCCGCATGTCGTTCACCTGCGCGTCCGGCGTGAGAACGAGTCGGTGCGCCAGCACGGACGGGGAGACGCGTTTCACGTCGTCGGGGGTGACGTACTCGCGGCCCGCGAGGACGGCGTGCGCGCGGGCGGTTTCGAGCAGTCGTTGCGTCCCGCGGGGGGAGACGCCCACCTCGACGCGCCGGTCGGTGCGAGTCGCCCGCGCCACGTCCGCGACGTACCTGAGCACGTCGTCGTCCACGCGCACCGCCTCGGGGGCGCGGCGGAGTTCCGCCACGTCGTCGCCGCGGAGGACGGACCCCACCTCGGGGCTCCGCGCTTCCCGTCCGAGGCGGCGGCGGAGGAGTTCGACTTCGCCGTCGACGTCGGGGTAGCCGACCTCCGTCTTGACGACGAAGCGGTCCACCTGCGCCTCCGGGAGGGGAAAGGTTCCCTCGCTCTCGACGGGGTTCTGCGTCGCGATGACGAAGAAGGGGTCCGGGAGGGCGTGCGTCTCGCCGTCCACCGTCACCTGCCCCTCCTCCATCGCCTCCAGCAACGCGGCCTGCGTCTTCGGCGGCGCGCGGTTTATCTCGTCGGCGAGGACCACGTTCGCGAAGATGGGGCCCTCGGAGAACTCGAACGTGCGGTCCGACTCGTTGTAGATGTTGGTCCCGGTGACGTCCGAGGGGAGGAGGTCCGGCGTGAACTGCACGCGCGAGAAGGAGAGGCCGAGGGCGGTGGCGACGCTTCGGGCGGTGAGCGTCTTGCCAGTCCCGGGCACGTCCTCTATCAGGACGTGACCGCGCGCGAGGACGCCGAGGAGGATTCGTTCGAGGAACGCATTGTCGGCGACGACGGCCCGCGACACCTCGCGGAGTACCTCGTTGCACGCTTCGCTCGCGTCGGGGATGTCCATGCCTGTCACGCGTCCGCACGCGACTTAGTAGTCTGGGTCACGCCCCCGATGTCTGCGAAAATCGAAACCGATTAATGAACCCCGCGATTACGAACGTGTGCAAGCCGAGGTAGCCTAGCCCGGCCAAGGCGGTAGATTCGAAATCTACTGTCCATTCGGACACGTGAGTTCAAATCTCACCCTCGGCGCTTCTCCGAACGTCACCCGGCGAGAGACCTCCGTGTCTCTCGCTACGCGTGACGTGCGTTGTGCGCCCTACTGAGATTTGAACCAGCAAGCGAACGCAGTGAGCGAGTGAGGTTCACAATCTCACCCCCGGCGCGTTCTCGCAGACTCGACCCTCAAGCGGCGCGTTTCTGCGCTCCGTCGCTTCCCCCGACGGCCACCGACTTCGACCGGTCGGCGAGGGCGCGGTTCATCGCGTGGTAGTCCCGTTCCGCGTCCTTCCGGACGACGAACGGCACGAGGAGTCCCGAGAGCGTCTCGGTGTTTCGGAGGCGCGTGCCGCCGTCCGGCCGCGGTTCCAACTCGAAGGCGTGGCGGGCGGCGAACAGGCCGGGGACGGGCAGTCGGGCCGTCCAGACGAGCGTTCGCTCCGGTTCGACCGTCTCGACGCGCGCTTTGAGCGTCGCGGGGCGCGACCGACTCGGTTCGACCCGGAGGGCCACCTCGCCCCCCTCCCGAACCTCGCCGGACGCCCACACCGTCTGGGGGTTCCACTCGCTGTACGCCGATACGTCGGTGAGGGCGTCCCACACCGCCTCCGGCGGCGCGTCGATGTCCATCTCGGTCTGTATTCGCTTCATCGCCGCTCTAGGAGGCGACGCGAGATATTGAACCGCGCGCTCGACCCCCTCGGGCGGAAGTTACCACGAACGTACCATCTCTGGGCCGCACCAGCGCCCTCGGTCGGTTTTTACTTTCACTCTCCTAGGCTGAGGTACATATCATTTCACGCCGTAGTGAAAGTATGCACGCGAAGACAGTCGAGAAACGAGCGGTCCGTCCGAGCGAGACGCAACGAATCGACGTGACGGACGTCTCCACGTGGGACGTAGCGGAGTTCGCGCGGTCCAACCTCGAAGGGATGGACGTTCGATTCGAGCGACGCCCCGGACGGACCCACCTCGTCGCCGAAGCGGACCGCTGACGGCTTCGACTCTTCGCCGCTATCGACGGACGAGAGAGCGGTCGCTGGCGGCGTGCGGCGTCGGGGAGAACGAGTCGCCGGGCGAGGTGCCCGACTACCGGGCGACCCCGGTCAGTCGTCCGCCTGCGGCGCGGGTTTCGACTCCTCGGCTTCCGCCTGCAGGAGTCGGTCGAGGGCGTTCACCATTGCGTCCACGCTGGCGCGGGTGATGTCCGCGTCCGACGCGGCGACGGTGACGGAGTGGTCGCCGCGACTCATCTCCACCTCGACGGTGACGACGGCGTCCGTGCCGCCGGTGATGGCGTCGACGTGGTAGGAGTCCAGTTGCGCGTCGGCGTCGGGTCCGAGGGCGGAGCGAACCGCCTCGACGGCGGCGTCCACCGGTCCGCTTCCCGTGCCCGAGGCGACGCGTTCCTCGTCATCCACGCGGAGGCGGACGCTCGCGGTGGGCGTCCCGCCGCCCGACGCGGCGGTGAGGTCCACCAGTTCGACGCGCCTGTCGCGTTCGCGGCCCTGTACGTCCTCGGCGATGGCGAGCAAGTCCGCGTCGGTGACGCGCTTGCCTCGGTCGCCGAGCGCTTTCACGCGTTCGACGACGGCGGCGAGTTCCTCCTCGCTCACGTCCACGCCGTGCTCTTCGAGTGCGGCACGGACGCCCGCGCGGCCGGCGTGCTTGCCGAGGACGAGGCGACGCTCCCGACCCACCGTCTCCGGCGGGTACGGTTCGTACATCGTGTCGTCCTTCAGCGTGCCGTCCGTGTGGATGCCGCTCTCGTGGGTGAACGCGTTCTCGCCCACGACGGCCTTGTTCGGCGGCAGGGGCACGCCCGTCGCCATCGCCACCTTCTGTGCGAGGTCGTACAGCTCGTCGAGTTTCGCCGTCTCGACGCCGTAGCAGTGCGACAGCGCGATGGCGACCTCTTCGAGTGCGACGTTGCCCGCGCGTTCGCCGATGCCGTTGACGGTGGCGTGGACGAGGTCCGCGCCCGCCGCCAGACTGGCGTAGACGTTCGTCATCCCCAACCCCAAGTCGTCGTGGGTGTGGGTGGACGTGGGACCGATGTCCGCCAGGCGGGCGACGTACTCGTACGTCGTCTCCGGACTGGCGTGTCCGACGGTGTCGGCGTAACAGAGGCGGTCCGCGCCCGCGTCGTACGCCGCGCGCATGAGGCGTTCGAGGAAGTCGAGGTCCGCGCGGGACCCGTCCTCGCCGATGACCTCGACCCAGAGGCCGTGGTCCTTCGCGTAGGCGACGAGCGCTTGGGTCTTCTCGACCACCTCGTCGTGCGTCGTGCCGACCTTTCGCTCGATGTGCTTGTCGCTTCCGGGGACCACGATGGTCACCCCGTCCACGTCGCAGTCGAGTGCGAGGTCGACGTCGTTCTGCACGCCGCGGGCGAAACTCGTCACCGTCGCGTCGAGTCCGAGCGACGTGACCTTGCGGATGGTCTCGCGTTCGCCCTCGCCGGTGCAGGCGCTACCGGCCTCGATGTACGGGACGTCGGCCCTGTCGAGAGCGCGGGCTATGTCCGCCTTCTCGTCGGGCGTCAGCGAGATACCCGGCGCTTGCTCTCCGTCGCGCAGAGTCGTGTCTAGAAGCTGTACCCGGTCGTCTGAATCCAAAACGGATGTAGGGGTGTTGTTGGGGTTACCCCCGAATAAATCGACCACGAGTCATGTGCTCACACACTCCGTTGCCGTGGATGTACTTAAAACGACCCCTCCCGACAGATTTTGTCCGTCGGATTCGCGCCTCACTCGATGCGAATCGTGTCGCCCACGTCCACGTCGTCGGCCGCCCCCGCGGGGAGTTCGACGATGGTGTCGGCGACGCCGAACCCGACGCCCGTCCACGCGGAGAGGCGCTTCTTCTTCTTGACTTCGCCGCCGCAGAGCCAGAGGGCGTCGATGGGGAACGGAACGAACACCATGTGGAGACTCCGCCTGTCGGTGTCGTCGAAGGGGAAGACCAGGGCGTAGTCGTCGGGGACGTCCCGGCGGAACATCAGCCCGCGGGCTTTCGCGAGGAAGGAGTCGGCCACGTCGACGTCTGCGGCCAGCGTTCGTGTGTTCCCGTTTCGGAGGTGTTCGACCTGCACGCGTTGCCTTCTGCGGTCGTCCTACAAAACAGTTCAGGTCGCGTACGTGTCGGATAACCGGCTGGACGGTCGCTCCGACTCCGGCGGACGCCCCGCCGCCTCGCGACGGAAGAACGAAGGCCTCCGGAGTCCGAAGCGACGGACATGGAGAAGACGCCCACCGGGACGCCCGTGGGGGTTGACGACCCGTACGACCACGCGGGCGTCTGCGACCACCTCACGGGCGACGGGCGGTGCCGGTTCGCCCTCGACAGGGCGGGCGACGACCCGGCGTTCGCCGCCGCGCGCCGCGCCGACGACTACGAGTGCCTCGTCGCCGACGAGGAGTGCGACTGGCGCGACTGCCCGCACTACCGTTCGACCACCGACGGGCGCGAGTGCGTCCGGTGCGGACTCGAAGAGGTCCGGATGGCCCACGAGTCCGATAGCAGACCGCTGTTGGAGGAACATCACCTGTCGTACGGGAGCAGTAGCGACGTCGACGAGCGACGCTCGTCGGGCCGCGAGGCTTCGTCTCGCGACGCCGACGAACCGAACCACGAGATAACCGTCGCCCTCTGTCGGTGGTGTCACACGAAGGTCCACAAGTCGTTCGCCCGCATCGACGACGACGCCTCGCCCGACCCGGAGGCGTTCGCCGCGCGCGAGGAACGCCGGACGAAGGAACAAGCGGAGTTCGGCTTCCAGTCGGCCGCGGACCGGTTCGGCGACGAGTGAGGGCCGTCCGCCCGTCCGGGGGAGTGAACGTCTTGACGGTCGAACGCGTACCCGCCGTATGGACGACGACGCGCCCGCCGACGAGACGCCCACCGGGGGGACGCCCGCCGAGGCCGCGCCCTCGAAACTCGGACACGTTCACCTCAAAGTCCGCGACATCGACCGCGCCGTCGCGTTCTACCGCGACGTCGTCGGCCTCTCCGTCGCCGAACGCTACGTGAACTACGCCTTTCTCACCTTCGGCGACCACCACCACGACGTGGCCCTCCAAGCGGTCGGTCCGGAGGCGTCCGGGCCGGGGATGGGCGTCGGCCTCTACCACGCCGCGTTCGAGGTGCCGTCCCCCGAGGCCCTCCGGCGGACCGCCGAACGCCTCGCCGACCGCGGCGTCGAGTTCGCCCCCGTGGACCACCGCATCAGCAAAGCACTGTACTTCGACGACCCGGACGGCAACGGCGTGGAGGTGTACCTCGACACCCGCGAGGAGAACGACAGGTCGGAGTGGGACGGCGAGAACCGGCGGTTCGACCCGGAGTCGCTCTGAAAGGGGTCAGCTCGCTTCGAGGGCCGTCAGCAGACCCGTCGCGAGGGCGTCGACGGCGACGACGACCCAGTAACTGCAGACGCGGTAGAGGAGTGCGACGGCGGCGGCGGACTCGACGGAGACGCCGGCGACGGCGACCAACCCGGCGGTGACCGCCACCTCGACGCCGCCGGTCCCGCCGGGAAGCGGCGACCACCCGACGAGGCCGGCGGCGGGCGCGGCGAACAACGCCGCGGCGAACGGGACGCCGACGCCCAACGCCGCCGCCGCCGCCGTCAACGACGCGGCGAACGCCATCCACCCGACCACGACGAACGACGCCGTGGCGGCGACGCGCCGCCTGTCGTCCGCGACGGCGTCCAACGCGCCGAAGTAACTCGCGACGCGGTAGCGCATCGTCTCCGGTTCGAACCGACGGGCGACGGACTCGACGCCGAGGCGAACCGCGCCGCGGTAGACGATGCCCGAGAGGAGTTCGACGGCGCGTTCGACGGCGCGTCGCCGCCGGGTCACCAACGCGACGACGCCGACGGCGACGACGAGTGCGCCGGTCAGGCCGCCGAGGAACGTCCGCACGTCGCCCACGCCCGCGCGGAGGAACACGATGGCGAGGCCGAGCGTCGAGAGGGAGATGGCGGAGACGAGGTTCAGGAGGTCGGTGACGGTCACCGCGGCGAGTCCCTCCTCGTACTCGTAGTCGAACGGTCTGCTCACCGCGTACGCGATTATCGCGGACCCGCTCAGGCGTCCCATCGGGAGCACCTGCCGGGCGAAGTCGCCCGAGAGGTAGGTGAGGCGGTACTTCAGGCCGCCGATGGGTCTCGTCCCGCCGAGGGCGCGCCGGAGGGCCTCCCCCCACGAGAGAATCGCCGCCACGCCCGCGACGCTCCCGACGGCGACGAGGCCGGGGTCCGCCCGCGAGATGGCCCGAAGCACGGCGACGCCGCCGGTGAACCAGACGAACACCGCGAGGACGGCGACGGCGAGGACGAGACCGATGGCCGCCCTCGCCGCCGGTCGGAGGCGCGTGTACGAACGGACGCCGGGTGTGTCCACGTCCCCACGCAAGAGGGCGGAGAACTTTACCTGTCGGGGTTTCCCCGGAACGACGCCGAACCGTCCGACTTCGGCGACGCCTCCCCGCCGAGGCGTTCCGGACGCTTTTTGTCTGCTTCCCGACTAGCGGTGTGCAACTGATGACCCGCATCGTCGTCATCGACAACCACGGTCAGTTCACCCACCTCGAACACAGGGCGCTCCGCGACCTCGGGGTGGACGTCGAACTCCTCGACAACGACACCCCCGCGGAGGAGATAGACGCCGACGGCGTCGTCCTCTCCGGCGGTCCCGACATGGACCGCATCGGCAACTGCGCGGACTACCTCGAACTCGACGTTCCCGTCCTCGGCATCTGTCTCGGGATGCAGATCCTCGCCGCCGAACTCGACGGCGCGGTGGGGTCGGGCGACTACGGCGGGTACGCCGACGTCAACGTCGAAATCCTCGACGACGAGGATCCCCTCGTCGGGTCGCTCGCGCCGGAGACGCGCGTCTGGGCGAGTCACGCCGACGAGGTGAAGGAACTCCCCGAGGGGTTCGTCCACACCGGAACGAGCGACGTCTGCGGCATCGAGTCGATGAGCGACACCGACCGCGACCTGTACGGCGTCCAGTGGCACCCCGAAGTCGCTCACACAGAGGAGGGCCAAGCGGTGTTCGAGAACTTCCTCGGCATCTGCGAACAGTAGTCGCACGAGTTTTACTACGGAAGACGTGAACGTCTCAGCATGACGGCGACTCAAAGTGACCTCGCGGGGCTATCGCGGTTCATCTTCCGCGCCCCGAGTTGGTACGCCAGCCTCGGGTTCGCCCTCCTCCTGGCCGCGATGGCGGGCGTCGCCGCGTTCGACACGGGCGAGGCGGCCCGGACGTGGCGCGGCCTGTTCTTCCTCGGGAAGGACGCGTGGGAGGGCATCTTCTTCATCGGCATCCCGACCATCGTCGCGGTGTTCGGCACGACCGGCGTAGACCGGTTCGTCGGGGGGAAGTTGACCCCGAACCGGTCGTCGCTCCTGGCCCTCGTCTCGGAGGTGATCATGGTCGCCATCGTCACCGTCGCCGCCACCGTCTCCGTGTTCACGCCCCTCGACCAGCGGTTCGTCTTCGACGCCCTCGTCGTCGCCCTCGCGTCGGTGTTCGCCTTCCGCTTGCTCGTCATCATGGCCGTCTCGCAGTTGTCGATTCTCGTCGCGGCGGTGCCGGCGAGCATCCAGACGCTGACGGCGGCGGTGCTCCTGTTCGTCTACAGCGGAACGCTCCGCTTTCTCTCGTTCGGCGGGTCGCTCCTCAGCGCGTACCTGACGCCGTACCTCTCCCGGGCGGACCACGCCCCCGCCGCGCTCTCCGGTCTCTCGCCCGACCACTTCCTCCTCCTCGGCGTGATGTGTGCGGTGTACGCCGGTTTCGTCTACGGCTTCGTCGTCGTCGTGGACCGGCCGTGGCGGCGCAGTCTCGGCGTCTCCATGCTCGACTTCCTCGGCGGGTTCATCGGCCACGTCGCGGAGGGCTCCCGGGAGTTAGAGACGTTCTTCGAGAAACTGGGCGAGGAGGCCGTCGTGCCCGTCACGGTCCTGTCGTTCCGCGAACCCGGCGGCTCCGAGAAGGCGCGGTTCGTCCTGCCGATGATCCACCCGGGGCCGATGGGCGAAATCGGCGGCGGCAACTTCCCCGAACGCGTCGCGCGGCGTTCGGAGGGGCTGGCGTTCCCGCCGCACGCCACCGCGGGCCACGACTTCAACCTCGTCACCGAACGCGAGGTGGACACCATCCTCGACACCGCCGAGGACGCCTACCGGAGCATCGAGTACGGCACCGAAGCGACCGAGAGCGTCCGCACGGAGTCCGGGGAGGCGAAGATGCTCGGACAGGGGTTCGGCGACGACGCCGTGTTGGTCTCGACGTACGCGCCGGGGTTCGCCGACGACGTGGAGTACGCCGTCGGCCTCTCGGCGGCGGCGGAGGCGCGGACCAGAGGCTTGGACGACGTCCTCCTCGTGGACGCGCACAACTGCAACAACGGCCTCGACGGCCCCGACTTGGGTCACGTCACCCCCGGGTCGCGGCGTTCCTTCGACATGATAACCGCCGCGGGACTGGCGGGCGAGGAACTGCGCGAGGCCGAACGCGGCGACGTCTCCCTCGGCGTCGCGTGGCACCGGACGGAGTGGACGCCGATGGAGGGCATCGGCCCCCTCGGCATCCGCGTCTCCGTCACCGAGGTGAACGGGCAGACGACGGCGTACGTCCTCGTGGACGGCAACAACATGGAACCGGGGCTCCGCGACGAACTGCTCTCGGACCTCACCGAGGGCGAGAACGCGGTCGATATCGCGGAGGTGATGACGACGGACACCCACATCGTCAACACCGTGAAAGCCGACAACCAGGTCGGCGCGGCGATAGACTGGGACGAACTCCGGACGCTCGTCTCCGACCTCGTGGCGGAGGCTCGGGAGGACTGCGAACCCGTCGAGGCGGGGGTGGCGGTCGAACTCGCCGAGGTGACCGTCTTCGGAAACGACCGCACGGAGACGCTCGCCAGTCACGCCAACGCCGTCGTCTCGATGGGCGGCGCGTTCGCCGCCTCCGTCATCCTCGCTGCGATGGCCGTCAGCGTCCTCATCTTCCTGTTCGCGTAGCCACTCCCCGTCTTCCTCTCTCCGGATTCCGGTCGATCTACAGCCGTATCTCGGCGGTATCGACCGTTCCGCAACTCGGGCAGACGTGTTCGTACCTCACCCGACGACCCGTCGTCGTCGCCGTCCACTCGCCGTCCTCGTCCTCGTATCCGCAGGCCGTACACCGCATCCGAGTGCGTTCGTAGTGCGTTCGGAGTCGCTCCAACGGCGTCCCACCGCCTCGGTTTCTCGTTGCCATATGACACCATATAGCACAGAGAAATATAATGATTTCTCATGAACGAGTGGACGTCGTCAAAAAGTCGCTCCGCGCGGACCGGGCCGTTACTGCTCGGTCGCGTCGGTTTCGTCGAACAGTTCGTCCACGGCGTCCCGCGCCGCGAGGGCCGCTTCGTCGGCCACCTCGTCGGCATCGGCGTCGGCGTCGTCGGGCGCGTTGACGTACACGTCCACGTCGAGGACGCCGTCCTCGAACGTCACCGTCACGTCGAAGTCGGTGACCTCGGACTGCTTGTAGCGCGCGAAGATGACGCCTTCCGCGGCCTCGGCGGCCGTCTCCACGACCTCTTCGTCTGACGGCATCGTCGCTTACGCGCCGCCTGCGCCACCGGGGCCCATCGGGCCGCCGCCCGCGCCGCCCGCGCCGCCCTGCAGCATCTGCTGGAGTTCGCTCTGGAGGTCCTCGAACTGCTCCTGCACTCGCTCTTCCTGCTTTTTGAGCTGCTCGACGCGGATCTCGAGCGTGTCGACCTTCTCTTCGAGGTCGTCGTACGCCTCGTCGTACTCCGTCTCGACGAGCAGTTCGCCGATCTCTCGGTACATCACGGTGTCCTCGTCGACGTCTTCGAGCGTTTCGAGCGCCGTCTTAGACTCGGTGAGCGTGGACTCGGCCTGCTGTTTCTGCGCGGCGACCTGCTGTGCGGTCTCCTGCAGGTCCTGCAGTTCCTCGAGTTTCTCCTGTGCTTCCGGCGGCAGACTACCCTGCATACTCGGGCCGACGGGATGCTGACTGAAAAAGGCCCGTATTCCGCCCGCTGAGTGGGACCCCGGGACGCGTCGTGCGCCTCGGTCTCAGCGCCGGTCGGCGTCCGCCGCCACCGTCTCCGCGACGGAGACGAGGCGGAGCCACGAGTTCGTCCCCGCCCGGAGGGCGACGAGGTCCGCGGCGTCGACGCGGACGCGCACGAGTCGCCCCTCGCGTTCGACGCTCGCGGCCGATCGGGCGTCGTCTATCTCGCCGACTTCGACGCGGACGCTCTCGGCGACGGCGCGGGCGCGTCGCTCGTCGGCGTAGGAGAATTCGAGCGTCGCGTCGTACGCGCCGTCCATCGAGTCGAGAGAGAAAGAAAGCGGAGTTACTCGACCGGGACTTCCTTCACGTCGGGCGCGCGCTCCTTCAGGAGGACGCGGTGCCCGCAGTACGGACAGCGCACGCCGCCGTACTCGTCCAGTTCGACGTCGCGCTTACAGCGAGAGCACTTGTAGCTCATTGTGTGTCGTGAGTGGTGAAGCGTGTTGTATCTTCCGCGTTACTCGTCGTCGTCCGACGAGAGCGCCGCGCGGATGGAGCGACGGACCTGCTTTCCGCCGGGCGTCTGCGGGCGGTACGTGCCGCCGGTGAACAGTTCGCCCGTCTCCTCGTTCTTCCAGATGCCCGTGCCGACGCGCGTCACGTCGTCGCCGTCGACTTTCGCGGAGCGCATCTCGGCTTCTATCTCCTTGACCCGGCGTCGGGCGACGCGCCCGTATCGCGCGCCGAAGCGACCGGCGCTGCCGGTCTTTCGTGCCTTCTTTTCGGCCATAGTATCGCCTGATACCCGGGGCGGCCGGATAAAGCCTACGAGTCGTCTCCGCCGCGTGCGCCGGCGTGGCACGCCTCCGTCGCGTGCGCCGGCGTCCGCGACGCCCCTCACGCGCCGTCTTGGAGTTCCGCCTCGCGCAGGGCGTCGTTCAGGTCGTCGCGGACGAACTCGCCGGTTTCGGTGTCCATCGCCGTCGTCACGACGCGGTTCTCCTGTACGCTCGACCCGTCGCGCAGGAGGAGTCGGACGTTGCCGTTGCCGTCGGCGCGGGTCACCTTCGCGCGGAGACTCGTGCGGGAGCCCTTTCCGCTCGCGTCTATCGGGCCGGGGATTATCTTCTTGACGTGCGGGTGGCCCGCGACGACGCCGATGGCGCGGCGGCCCTTCCGCCCGCCGATGAGCGTCGAGTGCGTCCCGCCGAGTTTCTCCCGCGGCGGCGTCTCCACGACTTCGAGGGCGCGTTCCCCGCGCCGTTCGAGGACGCGTTCGACCGGGTTCTCGCCGGCGACGCGGAAGAACTCGTGGTGCAGTTGCGCGCGCGCCTCGCGGAGGACGTCTCTGTCGCCCGCGGCGTACACCTCCTCGGGGCGCTTCCGCCGCACCTCGTCGGCGACGAGTCCGGCGAAGTTCCGCAGTTCGACGACGCGACTCTCGTCGCCGTCCTCGGGGATGGTCGTCACCGTCGTCTCCCCTATCACGTCCTCCTCGTCGAGCATCGTCAGTTCGGCGCGCGCACGTTCGAAGACGACGACGACGGTGTCGCAGTTGGCGGTGTTACAGGTGAGACAGTAGTCTCCCGGTTTCTCTAGCGGCGTCCCGCACCGCCCACAGTCCATGTTTGTCGGAAAGCGGCGGCCGCATAAAAGCGCCGCGTCATCCGAACCGTCTCGCGCGAAGACGGTTCGGGCGTGCGGACGACGAAGAGCGAGAGACCGACTTACTGCGCTCTCGGACTCGTCTTCAGGTACTCCCGCAGGAGCACCGTCGCGTACGACCCCGAGGGGAGCGAAAAGGAGAGCGTGTACGCGTCGGACTCCGCCTCCACGTCCACCTCGGTCCGGAGGAGGACGGCCCGCCGCGTTCCCGAGGAGTCGAACTCGCCGGGCAGGTCGAAGTCCGAGGGTTCGAGGCCCAGTTCGTCCATCACGCCGCGTTCGACCTCGCCGGCCTCGCCCTCGGCGAACTCGGTGTCGGTGCCGACGAGGGGCGCGGTGACGAACGCCCGCCCGCGTTCGCAGTGCCGCGCCATCACGTCCACCCGGCGGCCGGTGGCGACCTGCGTGCGGTCGGTGTCGGGTCGGTAGAGGCCCTCCGGCGCGTCGCGGTCGGAGAAACAGACCACGTCGCCCTCGACGGGGCGCGAGAGGGGCATCCCGCGTTCGAGCCGTTCGCTCAGTATCCTGTTGAACGCGTACGACTGGGCGGCGTTGACGAACAGTCGCTGGAGGTTCCGCGGGACGGCTTCGAGGGCGTGCCGCCAGTCGTCGTCCGTCTCCGCGCCGTCTTGGGCGAGGCGGTGGAGCATCGACCGCTCGTACCGCAGGCGGTTCGGCATCCGCTCTACGGCGGCGGCCCAGTCGGGGTCCGACGACGCCGCCTGTTCGTCCACGAACCGCCGCGCCTCCTGCGTCCCCTCCGGTTCCGCCTCGAACGGATTGCCGGCGTACGTCAACACGGCCTCGCGCCACTCGCCGCGGACGACGCTCAGGCCGACTTCGTGGGTCACCGGGCGGCGACTGCCGAATCGCTGGTGGCCGAAGTAGTTGGGGACGGCCACGGCGGCGGGGGACGACGGATCGCCGCCGTCACCGCCCGCGGCGGCCCCTGCGCCGTCCTTCGCGTCGCCGCCCTCGTCGGCGAGGAACGACGCGAGTTCGGCGGTGACGGCTGCCGCGTTCTCCGGGCGGTCGGCGTCGGTGACGCGAATCTCGAAGGCGTTGCCCGCCAAGTCGCCGAACCCGAGGTCGCGTCCGACTCGTCCGAGGACGTCCGCGTCGGCGTCTCGCACCTCGGGAATCTCGTCGGGGTCCACGTCGCGGACGGTGAACAGTTGCGTCGTGACCGCGTGTTTGTCCTTCGTTCCGGCCCACGCGACGCGTTCCCTGCTGACGCCGAGGGCGTCCGAGAGGCGGCGCGCGTAGTCGTTCGTGTCCCACCCGCGCAGGGTGACCCGCAGGAGGAGGTGGGGGTAGTCGCCGGGGTCCGAATCCGCTGGCTCGGGGTCCATCGCCTCCAGTTCGCGGACCCTGAAGTCCTCGGGCGACGCCCGGAGACGGCCGCCCGTCCCCGCGGCGTCGCTCACGTACCGTTCGATGCCGACGCGCCGTTCGAGTGGGTGTGCCTCTCGCATCTGTGTCTCCCCGGCAGGTCCGGTCGTCGCACCTTCCGGCCGGACCGACAAGGCCCCTCCGGTTCGTGCGAGGACGAGCGAAGCGAGTCCTCGGAGGTGTGCGTAGCCTACTCCCCGGCGTCGTCATCGCGCACCAGTTCGAGAAGCTCCGTTACGGTGTCTACTATCTCCTCTCTGGTCACGGGCTTCGTCAGGTAGGCGTCGAACGACCCCTCCGTCGCCTCCACGCCGGGATCCACCGCGGTGACCATCGCGACGCGACAGTCGTAGCCGCGTTCGCGTATCTTCGCCAGCGTCTCGTCGCCCGAGAGGTCCGGCATCCGCCGGTCGAGGAGCACCGCGTCCACGTCGTCGTCCACGAGTTCGAGGGCCTCCTCGCCGTCGGTCGCGGTACGGACGTCCGCCGTGTCCGAGAGCCACAGTGCGTACGCTTCGACGACCGTCTCCTCGTCCTCGACGACGAGGACGGTCGGTCGGTCCCCGGTCATCGTGCTATTGTAGACGTTCTCGGTTGCCGATACATAACCGTGGCGTCCCCGCCTCGCCGTCACCCCGTCCGCGCCGGTCACCTCGACACGCCGGTCACCTCGAACCGCGTGCCTTCGGCGTCCGCGTCGCCGAGTGAGACCGACCACCCGTGGGCCTTCGCTATCTCGGCGACGATGTTCAGTCCAAACCCGGTCCCGCGTTCGGCCGTCGAGTAGCCGTACTCGAAGACGCTGTCGCGTTCCTCCGGCGGGATGCCCGGTCCGTCGTCGGTGACCGCGAAGCCGTCCGGGAGGGGTTCGACGCGGACGGTCACGTCGGGCCCGGCGTGGGTGACGGCGTTGTCGAGGAGGTTCTCGAACAGGCGGCGGACGCGCCGGGGGTCGCCGCGGACGGTGCCGAGTTCGTCCGCGACGACGACTGTGCCCTCGTCGGACGGCGTCGATTCCCACGCCTTCTCGACGGCCCGCCGCAGTTCGACCGGTTCGGGGTCCTCGACCGTCGTCCCCTCGCGGGCCAGCGTCAACACGTCGTCTACGATGTCGGCCATCCGTTCGTGGAGCCGATCCAGCGTATCGAGGTAGTCGCTCTCGACGCCCTCGGCCTCCCTGAGGAGCGTCGCCTGCGCCTGTGCGGCGTTCAGCGGGTTTCTGAGGTCGTGCGAGAGGACGCTCGCGAACCGTTTGAGGTGTTCCTCCCTCTCCTTTCGCGCCGTGATGTCGCGTGCGACGCCGACGGCACCGCTGAACTCCCCGTTCTCGGTCGGGAGAGGGGCGATGTTCGCCTCGATGGTTCGGGTGCTCCCGTCCGGGCGTTGGACGGTCCCCTCCAGTCTGACGGAGTCGTCGGGGGCGTCCGCCAGTCGGTGAATCTTCTCGAACTCGTCTTCGTCCTCCTCGGACTCGACGATGCGACTCGGGTCGGCCCCCCGCAGTTCCTCGCGGGAGTACCCGCTGAGCGAGACGGCGGCGTCGTTGACGAAGTCGATGCGGTCGTCCTCGTCGATGGTGAACACCGGATCGGAGACGAGAGAGACGAGTCGCTTGTACCGCTCTAACTCGCTCTCCTTCTCCTTTCGGTCGTCGATGTCGCGGACGACACTCAGGAGGCAGTCGCGGCCCCCGATCTCCGTCCGCGAGAGGTTCACCTCGGTCCAGAACTCGGTGCCGTCTCTCGCCTTCACCTTCCACTCGAACGTGGCTTCCCCCTCGCGCCGCGCCTCCTCGAACCGCGTCTCGATCTCCTCCCGGTCGAACGCCTCGGCGTCGGCGCTGTACTCCTCGATGCTCCGGGCGGTGAACTCCTCGGGGGTGTAGCCGAACATCTCCTCGACGCCCCCGCTCACGGCGAGAGTCTCGCCGGTCTCGGCGTCCCGAACGGTGATGACGTCGTTGGCGTTCTCCAACACGTCGAGAAGCGTCTCGTCCGGGTTAGACGCGGCGAACTCTTTCATCGTTCGGAATGGAACCTGCCGTTAGGTAAGCAATTTGGCCCGTTCAATGTGAAAGCGGCGATATCAGTACAGGGAGAGGTCGCCCGTCACCCGGTTGACCGCGTCCTCGGGCCCCGGGCCGACGGCGAGTGCGGTGACAGTTCCGGGGTCGAGTTGCGTGTGCCCGGCGTCGCGGATTATCGCGTGGGGAAGTCCCTCCCGTTCGGCGGCGTCCGCGAGTTCGAACAGCTTCGACTCGCCGTTGGCCTTCAGGACGATCTTCTTTTGACCGCTTCCCTTCCACTGAGAGCGCGTCCGGTCGTCGGTGTCCTCGTACGCCGAAAGCGACGCGTGCGCCACCTGGGCGGCGAGTTTCCCGCGGCCCATGCCGAGGTCCGCGCGGGCGACAATGGCCTGTTTCATACCCCGAATCGACGGCCGCCGGCTAAAGGTTCTTCTCTCCGGGGCGGCGGACGCCGACGCCGCCTACGCCGTCGAGTCGGGTTCCGGCGCGGCGCGCGGATCGGTCGTCTCCGACGCGCCGTCCGCGGCGGGGACCGTGAGAACCGGCACGGACGCCGACTTGCGCACGCGGTCGGTGACGCTCTTCGGCGAGAGGAACCGCCGGAGGCCGGTCCGGTTCGGTTCGCCCAGGACGACCAGATCGACGCCGTTCCCCTCGGCGTACAGCGTTATCTCCTCGGCGGGGTCGCCGTACCGGAGTCGCTTCGCGACCGACTGTCCCGCCTCCGCGGCGGCGTCTCCCGCGGCGTCGAGTGCCGCCTCGGCGCTTCGCTCTCGCCGTTCGACCACCACGTCCCAGTGGTCCACGGAGGCGTTCATCCGAACTATCGATAGCGCGTCCACGCTCGCGCCGTGTCTCGCGGCCACCGAGACGGCCACCTCGGCCACCTCCTCGTGGGTGTCTCCCTCGACGGCGACGAGGACGCGGTCGAAGACGCCCTTCGTTTCGCCCTCGGCCGTTGCCTCTGCGGCCGCCGTCGTCCCCGGACGTTCCCGGTCGCTCCCCTCGCGCAATCCACCCGCGCCGGTCGAATGTACTGCCATTACGCCGTATTATCCGCGGTTAGAGCATATATTTGTCCAGAAAATTATGCACGCGACGATTCATTTTCACAGGTCGAACGCGTGTCGAACCGTGAACGACGTTCACGGCGTGAACGGCGCGCCGCGGGCGTCGCGTTTCGGAGGCGACGAGAATGAGAGATTTTACCCGCTACCGACGCCCTCACTCCTGTATGATACTCTCCGACGCGGACATCCTCGAACGCCTGGAGGCGGGCGACCTCGTCGTGGACCCGATAGACGACATCGACATGCAGGTCCAACCGGCGAGCATCGACCTGCGACTCGGAACGGAGTTCCTGGAGTTCCAACGGACGAACATCTCCTGCATCCACCCCAACCGCGAGGACGAGGTGAGCAAGTACGTCACCGAGACGTACGTCGAGGAGGGCGAGGAGTTCATCCTCCACCCCGGCGACTTCGTCCTCGGGACGACCAAGGAACGGGTCGAGATTCCGCCGGATCTGCTGGCGACGGTCGAGGGCCGGTCGTCGCTCGGCCGTCTGGCCATCGTCATCCACGCCACCGCGGGTATCGTCGATCCCGGCTACAAGGGGCAGATAACGCTCGAACTGTCGAACCTCGGCACCGCGCCCGTCGCCCTCACGCCGGGGATGCGCGTCTCCCAACTCGTCTTCACCGAACTGAAGCGGGCGGCCGACCGGCCGTACGGGTCCGACCGCGGGTCGAAGTACCAGAACCAGACGGGGCCGCAGGCCTCCCGAATCGGCGACGACCCCGAGTTCGTCGGCGCGCGCGAACGGGCGGGGGAGGATCGATGAGGTTCGTCGAGGAGATTGTCGTCGAGGAGTTCCTCCCGACGTTCCGGTCGATGCTCGCGGAGGACCTCCGCGAACGCAGCCTCACCCAACGCGAGGTGGCCGACGCCCTCGGAATCAGCCAAAGCGCCGTCTCGAAGTACGCCCACGGCGAGGTGGGCCGCCGCGAGGCGTTCCTCGAAGACGAACGGGTCGTCGAGCTCGTGGACCGGATCGGCGAGGGACTGGCGACGGGCGACATGACGCCGGTGCAGGCCCTCGTCGAGGCGGAGGTGCTCATCCGCCGCCTCGAACAGGGCGACCTGCTGGCGTCGATGCACGAAGCGGAGATGCCGGGACTCGCCGAGTACGACGGCGACCTGAGCGTCCACGACCCCGACAGCGGCCTCCGAAACGCCGAACGCGTCCGGTCGTCGGTCCGGCGCGGCCTGCGAACCCTGACGAACGCGAGCGGATTCGCAGGACTCATCCCCAACGTCGGGTCGAACCTCGCGGAGTGTCTGCCCGACGCGGCGGGCATCGAGGACGTCGCCGCCGTCCCCGGCCGAATCTTCGACGTGAAGGGTCGCGCCACGGTCCCGAGCGACCCCGAGTTCGGCGTCAGCGAACACGTCGCGTCGGTCCTCCTCGACGCGCGCCGCGGCGGCGCGGACGTCAGCGCCGGCCTGAACGTCCGGTACGACGAGAACGTCGTCTCGGCGTTGGCCGACGCCGGCTACACCGTCATCGAGTTCGACCCCGACGCGGAGGCGGACCCCATCGCCGACGAGGTGGCGGGCCGCGACGACCTGACGGAGACGTTCGTCATCTATCAGACCGGCGGTTACGGCATCGAGGCCATAACGTACATTCTCGGTCCGGACGCACACACGGTCGCACGGACCGTCCGCGACACCCTCCTGAACTGACCGGGCGGTCCCTCCGAACCCTCCTCCCATGACCGACGGCACCGCCGCGACGCAGGAGTTCTACTCGCGGTACGCGACGGTGTACGACCTCGTCGCCCGACGGACGCCGGGCGTCGCCGACCTCCGCGAGAGCGTCATCGCCGCCCTCGATCCGCAACCGGGCGATACGGTCGTCGAGATGGGGTGCGGCACCGGCGCGAACTTCCCGCACCTCCGCGAACGCGTCGGCCCCTCGGGAACCGTCGTCGGCGTGGACTTCACGCCGGGCGTCCTCGCAGTCGCCCGCGACAGAGTCGAACGCGAGGGCTGGGAGAACGTCCACGTCGTCCGCGGCGACGCGACGCGCCCGCCCCTCTGCGAGGCGGACGCCGTTCTGGCGACGTTCGTCTCGGGGATGCTCCCCGACCCCGCCGCCGCCGTGCGGACGTGGGCGACGCTGGTCGGTCCCGACGGGCGACTCGCGTTGGGCGATTTGGGCCGGAGCACGTCTCCGCTCGGCCGACCGCTGAACGCCGTCTTCGCGGGCCTCGTCCGCGCCACCACGCCGCCCGGCGGGGGCCGGCGGATGGACTCGCCCGCGACGCTCTTAGACGAGAGACTCGTCGCCGCCCACTCCGAACTCGAACGCCTCTGTACGGGCGTCCGGCGCGACGTTCGCGCACTCGGGTTCGCGCGCGTCCGCGGCGGGAGGGTTCGGGAGGACGCGGTCGAGTCGGAGGCCAACCGCGACGGAACGTGAGCTATCGCCGGAAAGGGAGTGGAGGGTCGGTCGGTTCGTCAGCGGTGCGGGCGGTCGTTTTCGAGCAGGGCGTTCAGTCGTCGGCGGGCGAGGGCGTCGCGCCGTACTCCACGGCGGGGGCGTCGCGGCCCAGTTCGTCGAGGCAGGACTGCGCCGCGCGCTTGCCCGAGAGGAGCATCGCGCCGAACGTCGGCCCCATCCGCGGGAGGCCGTGGGCGGTGGCGACGGCCATCCCGGAGGCGACGACGCCGGGGTGGACGACGCCGGTGTGTTCGACCACCTCGTCCTCGCTCTTTCCGACCCACATGGAGTCGTGGCCGGGCGAGTCGTGGCCGGGCGCGCCGTACTCGCCCTCGTCGGTCTGATCCATCCCGGTGTTGTGCTCTTGGGCGTGTTCGATGCCGGGCGCGTCGAGTGCGCCGCGTTCGGCGAGTTTCGAGATGACGACGGCGTCGTGGCCCGTCGCGTCCAGAACGAGGTCGGACTCCACGGCCACGGGGTCCACGCACGTCAGTTCGCGCGGCAGGGCGTGGACGGGCGTCCAGTTGAGGACGACGCCGCCGACGCGGTGGCCGTCGCGGACGACGATGTCCGTGAACTCCGTCATGTTCTGGACCGTCGCGCCCGCGTCGCAGGCGGCCTTTATCAGGCCGGAACAGGCGTGCGGGCCGTCGGCGACGTACAGGTCCTCGGCCTCGTCGCTCTCGGTGTAGGGGACGCCCAGTTCGTCGAGTACCTCCTGGGCCGGGTCGCGGACGGTCACCTTGTTCATCAGGAAGCCGCCCAGCCAGAACCCGCCGCCGAGGTAGTTGTTCTTCTCGACGATGGTCACGTCCACGTCGCGTTCGGCCAGTTCCTTCGCCGCGACGAGACCCGAGGGACCGCCGCCGACGACGATTACCTCCGTGTCTATCCTGTCGAGGAACTCCTCAGTCCAATCGGTCGCGATCGCTCGCGTCACCTGCGCCTCGCTCACGTCCGCGAATCCGTCGAAGTCTGACATCTTGCCGGACATACCACTAGGTAGTATCATCCACTACTATAACTGTGCGGGTTCGTCGCTCGCGGCGACTCTCACGATTTGCGTCGCGTGCTATCGTTTAACATGGATTGCGGTGTAGTTCGCGCCATGTCGTACGTCGTCAAGATGCCCAAGTTAGGGCTGGAGATGGATTCCGGAACGGTCGTCGAGTGGTTGGCGGAGGAGGGCGACGAGGTGGCGGAGGACGACCCCGTCGCGGAGATAGAGTCCGAGAAGACGACGGCGGAGATAGACGCGCGCGAGTCGGGCGTTCTCAGGCACGTTGGCGTCGAGGCGGGCGAGTCCGTCCCGCCGGGGGCCGCACTCGGCATCGTCGCCGGCGCGGACGAGGACATCTCCTCGCTGATGGCCGACTTCGAGGCGGGGGCCGTCGAGGACGCGCCCGACGCGGAGGAGCGAACGGAGACGGCGGAATCCGGCGCGGAGACGAGCGAAGGCGGCGGAACCGCGGCCGGCGCGGACTCCGGGGGCGGTTCCGGGTCCGCGGCGGACGTCAAGGCCAGTCCGCGCGCGAGAAAGCGCGCCGAGGAACTCGGCGTGGACGTCTCGACGGTGGAGGGGTCGGGTCCCGGCGGCGCGATTACGGAGGAGGACGTGGAGGCGGCGGCCGAATCCGGCGGTCCGGGCGACGAGGAGGACGTGAAAGCCAGTCCGCGGGCGAAGAAGCGCGCGGAGGAACTCGGCGTGCGCCTCGGGAGCGTCGAGGGGTCCGGCCCGGGCGGCGCTATCACAGAGGAGGACGTGGAGACGGCGGCCGAATCCGGCGGCGGGGAGGCGGCCGGCGAATCCGCCGGCCCGGCGGTGACCGAGGAGCGGAAACTGTCCGGGATGCGCCGCACCATCGCCGACAGACTCGGGAAGAGTTACCGCGAGTCCGTCCACGTCACCGTCCACCGGACGATGAACGCGGAGACGGCCCTCGCGGCGGCGGACGCCGCGGCGGAGCAACTCGGCGCGGACGTGTCGCTGACGGACGTCCTCCTGAAGGCACTGTCCGCGACGCTCGCGGAGCATCCGGGGTTCAACGCCACCTTCCGAGACGACACCCACCGCCTCCACGCGGACCAGAACGTCTGCGTCGCCGTGGACGTCGAGGAGGGGTTGCTCGCGCCCGTCGTCCGCGGCGTCGATTCGCTCTCCCTGTCGGAACTCGCCGAGACGCGTCGGGAGGTGACCCGGAGCGTCCTCGACGGCGACTACTCGATGGACGACCTGTCGGGTGGGACGTTCACCGTCTCGAACCTCGGCGTCCTCGGCGTGGAGTCGTTCGACCCCGTCATCAACCCGCCGCAGGTGGCCATCCTCGGCGTCAACGCCGTCGAAGAACGGGTCGTCCCGGACGACGGTGGCGGTTCCGACGACTTCACCACCCGCCGGATGCTCCCCCTCGACCTGTCGTTCGACCACCGCGTCGTGGACGGGGCGGACGCGGCGCGCTTCATGGCCACCCTCTCGGACCACCTCGACGACCCGTGGCCCCTCTTAGACGGCGTGGAGGCGTCCGAACCCGAACCGGCGGAACTCCCGGAGGCGGCGGCGACGGCGTCCGTCGGCCCCGACCTGAAGGGAACGGTCGAGGCGGGTTCGTTCGAGTACGACTTCGACGTGACAGAGGAGTTCGGCGGCGGCACCGCGCCGACGCCGGTGGACCTGTTCGTCAGTTCGCTGGCGGCCTGCCTCTCTGCGAGCATCGGCGTCCAAGCGGACATCCGCGACGCGGACGTGCGGAACGTCACCGTCGAGGCGGAGGCGACGCCGCCGGAGGGGTCCGTCGAGTCGGTATCGCTGACCGCGGTGCTCGACACCGACGCCGACGACGAGACGGTAGAGCGCATCGTGCGCAACGGCGAGCGAACCTGCCACGTCAACGAACTCCTCCGCGAGGACCTGCCCGTCTCCCTAGACTGGCGGCGGGCGTGACGGCGTTCACTGGGGCGATGAACCGCCCCGCGAATCACCCGGCGACGGCCGTCTAGAGACCGTTTCTGACGGCGCGCACCCGTAGTTCACCACGCCGACGATTCCGACGACGATGGCGGCGACAAGAACGTCCGTTCCCGACGACTGCGCGCCGGTCGGAACGGGAAAACGCCTCTTCGAATCTACTGAAAGTACTTATCTCGGCGTGCGAAACGGCCGGATATGGACCGCCGACGGATGCTCGCCCTCTGCGGACTCTGCGTCTCCGGGAGCGCGGGGTGTCTCTCGCGCGCGTCGTTGCAATCGGAGAGCGGAACCGACGAATCGACGGACGGAGGAACGGACAAAACGCCCGACAGGACCGATTCGACGCCCGTCTCGGGCGTCGTCGTGGAGGACCCCGTCGTCAGGAAAGCCGTGACGTACGAGTCGATGATGGGGTCCGGCGGCGTCCTCGCCGTCGAGGGACGGCAGTACGTCGTCGCGTCGGTCCGACCGCCCGACGGCCTCTCGGGGTCGGATTTCACCTTCCGCACCGACGCCGATTCGTGGAACCCCGGCCTCTCCGACACCGCCGGAGGGATAAACCGCTCCGTCGCGGGTCGGGAGGGCAGTCCGGTGGGGCAGAACTTCGGCGGCAGTGACCGGTCGTTCCTCGCCTTCGAGGTGCCGTCTCCGCTGTCGGCCTCGAACCCCCGGATTCGGTTCGAACCGGACGACTCGGAGTGGTCGCTTCCGACTCGGATGGCCGACCGCCTCGAAGCGCCGTCGCCCCGGTTCGAACTCGTTTCGCTGGGGGTCCCCGAGTCGGTGTCGCAGGGGGAGACCCTCTCCGTCTCGCTGACGGCGCGGAACGTCTCCGAGACGGACGGTCGGTTCCTCGCGGCCGTCTACTGGCCGACGCACGTGATAGCCGACGACGACGAGTCGCGCGTGGTCGAACGCGACGTGGCCGCGGGCGAGGAGACGACGGCGTCCGTGGAGATAGACACCTCGTACACCGCCTTCGAGGACGGGCCGGTGAGGCTGACGATTCGCGGTCACGTCGCCGCCCGACGCGACGTCGAGGTGCGGGACGCCGCGACTCCCGCCTGAGCTTACCTGTACTCTTCGTCGGGTTCTCCCATCGCCTCGACGTTCGCCGCCGTCTCGAAGACGACGCCGTTCAGCTCCTCCTCCGTGTCGAAGTACCAGTACGGCGTCTCGTCGTAGACACCGCTCTGGACGACGGGCATCCCCTCGTCCTCGAACGCTTCGACCACCGATTCGGGGTCCTCGAACGCGAAGCAGGCGACGTGGTGGAGGCCCTCGCCGTGTTCTTCGAGGTGTTCGGTGTAGAGGCTCTCGCCCTCCAACGGTTCGATGAGTTCTATCATCGTCCCGCCCACGTCCGCGAGGGCGAGCGTCATCGAGTACTCCCGTTCCTCGCTGCGGAACGTCGTGTCGTGGAGCGTCGGCGGTTCGAAGTGGTACACCTGCCACGGGCCGACGCCGAGGACGCCGCCGAAGCGGTCCATCCCGTCTTCGATGTCCTCCACGACGAACGCGACTTGGCTTATCTCCGGTACGTCGATGTCGAGGTTCGGTATCGAGTCCGAGTCCATGCGAGATTCTTAATGGTAGTTCGTGAAATAGTGTGTTGGGTGCGGGGGAGAACGTCCGCGCGGACGACGCGTCGGCGGCCTACCGCCCGACGAAGAACCCCCCCTCCGCGGCGGCGGCGAGTGCGGCGTCCACGTCCACGATTCGCGGGCCGTCGTCCACCGGGCGAATCGCGATTTCGGCGTCGCGGACCTCCAGTTCGCGTTCGCCGTCGGCGCTGACGACGGCCGTCTCCGCCTCGAAGGCGAACGACTCCTCGGTGTCGAGGCGGCGGCACTCCGCGACGCCGAGTTCCGAGACGACGCCCGGGACGGTGACGGCGCGGACGCGGCGCGACGCCTCCCCGGCGGGCGCAAAGCGGATTCCGACGCCGCCGGGGTCGTCCGGTTCGACGCGGTGGACTGCGCCCGCCGCGCCGGAGATGCCTATCTCGCCGGGGGCGGCGCGGGAGACGACGCCGCCGACGAGACTCTCCGAGTCCAAGAGCGCGCGCGTGCCGACGAACGCCTCGTCCACGACGCCGACGGTGGCGAGGCCCGTGACCGTCTCTCGACCGGTGCGCCCGTCCACCTCGGCGACGGCGGTTCCGTGCCGGTAACTGACCGCCTCCGCGTCCGCCGCGCCGTCGGCGACGAGGGCCGCGGCCATCCCCGCGACGGTGCCGTCCACCGCCGTCGGGACGACGTTGTTCGTGCCCGTCGAGACGGACACTAAGGGCACGTCGCCGACGTTCGTCCCCGCGTCGCGGTTCGTCCCGTCGCCGCCGAGGACGACCACCGCGTCGGCCGCCTCTCGGAGGCGTTCGGCCGCGCGGCGCGTGTCTCGGGGGCCGCCCTCGGGTGCGAAGTCGAGGAGTCCGGTCTCGACGCCGTCGGGGGCCGAATCGAGGATGCGCTCCGCGATGCCGGAGGCGTCGGGCATCGCGAGCACCTCCGCGCCCTCGACGACGCCGACGCCGGCGAGGACGCACTCGGCGGTGCGGCGCTTGGCGTAGTTGTTGCTGACGCTCGCCCCGCCGGTGAGGCGGCGGATGTCGCGCCCCGCCGCGGGGTTGACGACCAGCCCGACTCGGGCGGTCACTCTACACCAGTTTCTCCACCGCGCTTCGCACGTCCTCGGCGGACGGGATGACCTCTTGCTCTAAGGTCGGACTGAACGGGATGTGGGTGTCGGCGACGCCGACGCGCATCGGCGGCGCGTCGAGACTGTAGAACCCGTCCTCCATCACGCGGGCCATCACCTCCGCATGCGTGCCGTAGGAGAGGGGGCTCTCGTCGGCGACGACGAGGCGACCGGTCTTCTCGACGCTCTCGACCAGCGTGTCCGTGTCGAGGGGGTACAGAGACTGGAGGTCGATGACCTCGATGCTCGCTTGCCCCGCCATCTCCTCGGCGAGGTCCAGCGATTCGCCGACCATGCGCTGGGTGGCGACGACGGTCACGTCCTCGCCCTCGCGTTCGACGCTCGCCTGCCCGAGGGGGACGGTGTAGTTCGGGTCCGTCGGCACCTCGCCCTCCTGTTCGTATATCATCTTGTTCTCGAAGAAGAACACCGGGTCGTCCGAGCGAACGGCCGACTTGAGCAAGCCCTTGGCGGCCCGCGGCGTTCCCGGTGCCACCGCAAGCAGGCCCGGGAAGTGCGCGAACCACGTGTGGAGGGTGCCGGAGTGTTGGCTGGCCGCGCCCATCCCGCCGCCCTCGGTGGTGCGGACGGTGATGGGCATCTCCGTCTTCCCGCCGAACATGTAGCGCATCTTCGCCATCTGGTTGATTATCTGCTCGGAGGCGACGCCGAGGAAGTCCGAGAACATTATCTCGACGACGGGTCGCATCCCCGTCGCGGCGGCGCCGACGCCCGCGCCCGTGAACCCCGCCTCGCTGATGGGCGTGTCGCGGACGCGGTTCTCGCCGAACTCGTCCACGAGGCCGTCCGTGACGCTGAAGACGCCGCCGAACTCGCCGACGTCCTCGCCCATGATGAACACGTTCTCGTCGTCCTGCATCTCCTCGCGGAGGGCCGCCCTGATGGCCTCCCGCATCGTCATCGTCTCCGTCTGGTCTATGCTGTCGCCGGGTCGTGATTCGGTGCTCATCGGCTCTCTCCTCCGTTATTCCGCCCGCCGTCGGTCGCGGCGGACCGCGCGAATCGGTCGATGTCCGGTACGTGCATCGAGAACATGTCCTCGTACGCCTCGTGCGGGGCCGGGTCGTCCGCCGCCTGTGCGGACTCGACGGCCGCCGCTATCCGGTCGTGCGCCTCCTCGCGCATCGACTCGAACTCGTCTTGGTCTATCGTCTCCGCCTCCAACAGGCGGTTCTTGAAGTTCTGTATCGGGTCGCGGCCCTCGCGCCACTCGCCGATGTCATCCTCGTCGCGGTAGGGTTGGTGGTCCCCCTCGAAGTGCCCGCGGAAGCGGTAGGTGTCCGCCTCGATGAACGTCGGCCCCTCGCCGTTCGCGGCGCGTTCGCGGGCCTCCCTGACCGCCTCGTTCACCGCGACGACGTCCATGCCGTCCACGGTGAAGCCCGGGATGTCGTACGCCTCCGCCGTCTCGCTCAGGTGTTCGATGTTGTGTTGCTTCTCGACGGGCGTCCCCTCGCCGAACTTGTTGTTCTCGACGAGGAAGACGGCCGGGAGGTCCCACGTCGCCGCGAGGTTGATGGACTCGTGGACCTGCCCCTGCGCGACGGCCCCGTCGCCGAAGAACGCCAGCGCGACTTGGTCGGAGTCGCGCATCTGCGCCGAAAGCGCCGCGCCCGTCGCCAACGGCGGCCCCGCGCCGACGATGCCGTTCGCGCCGAGCATCCCGGCGTCGACGTCTGCGATGTGCATCGACCCACCCTTGCCGTTGCAGTACCCCTTCTGCTTGCCGTGTACCTCGGCCATCATCCCCTCGGGGTCGAGTCCCTTGGCGATGCAGTGGCCGTGACCCCGGTGCGTTGAGGCAATGAGGTCCTTGTCCTCTAACGCCGCCGCCGCCCCGACGCCGACGGCTTCCTCGCCGATATACAGGTGGACGAACCCCGGCAGTTCGCCGTCCTCGAACAGTTCGCCCACCTTGTCGTCGAACGCCCTGATGGTGAGCATGCGTCGGAGTATCTCGCGTTGCCCGTCTTCCGTGTCTATGTCTATTGATACCATGCTCCATAGGCGTGTTCTTCAGTATCGGTCATAAACGTCACTAAATCGATGTGTTTCAGTGAATGTGTCAGATTCTAACTCGTCCGTCCCTGTACGGCCGCCGCCAGACCGCCGAACGGTTTACCCCGTCGAGCCCGTACGTCGCGCCATGACGCGACATCCGACTCACGGAGGTGGTCGTCGGTGAACATGCTCGTGGACGGCGAGTGGCGAATCGACGCCTACGAGTCCACGAACGAGGAGGGGGAGTTCGACCGCCAGGAGACGTCGTTCCGCGACCGGATTCGGGCGGACTCGGACGCCGAGTTCCCGGCGGAGTCGGGCCGCTACCACCTCTACATCTCGCGCGCGTGCCCGTGGGCGCACCGGGCCGCGATGACGCGCCGCCTCAAAGGACTGGAGGACGCGATATCCCTGTCCGTCGTGGAACCCGTCCGCATCGACGACGGCTGGGAGTTCTCCGAGGAGTACCCCGACCCCCTCTACGACGAACCGTACCTGCGCGACATCTACACCCGCGCGGACCCCGAGTTCACCGGGCGCGTCACCGTGCCCGTCCTCTGGGACAAAGAGGAAGAGACCGTCGTGAACAACGAGTCCCGGGAGATAATGCGCATGCTCGACACGCAGTTCGAGGAGTACGCGACGCGGGACGTTGACCTCTGGCCCGAGGGCTACCACGACGAGGTGGACACCGCCTTGGACGCGATCTACGAACCCATCAACAACGGCGTCTACCGCGCCGGATTCGCCGAGACGCAGGAGGCGTACGACCGGGCCGTCTCCGACCTGTTCGACGCCCTCGACCGGTGGGAGACGGTGCTGAACGAACAGCGATACCTCGTCGGCGACGCGTTGACGGAGGCCGACGTCGCGATGTTCGCCACGCTCGTCCGCTTCGACCACGTCTACCACACCCACTTCAAGTGCAACCGCCGGCCCATCCACGAGTACCCGAACCTCTGGAACTACGCGAAGGAACTGTACCAACTGCCCGGCGTCGCGGAGACGGTCAACTTCGACCACATCGTCCGGCACTACTACGAGAGTCACGCCGACCTGAACCCGAAGCGACTCGTCCCCGTCGGCCCGGACATAGATTTCGACGCGCCGCACGACAGGGACCGACTGGAGGCGAACCTCCCCTCGGACCTAACGGGCGACGCCGCGCGCGCCGACGACTAACGAGCTTTTTGCAGATTCGGGTGCGCCGCGGGCGCACCGCTCTCGCGAGAACGCGAGCGTTCTCGCTGGCGCACGAGACGCCATGCGTCTCGTGAACATCGCAAAAAGCTCGACCGAAAACATTCCGCGACTCGCTCCGCTCGTCGCGGTACGACTGCCCGGAGCGGTTGTTTTGGTCATATTTTAGCGCAAATCCCCCGTCTCGTCCGTTTCATAGAGATACTCGATTAGTGATAGCTTGACGAGGCCGTACTGAATAGATAGCGCGTCTCGGTCATGGGGACCCAGTGTGGCGTTGATTGTCAGAATCGGTCGGTACAGGTAGGTTACTTCCTACTCAGCACACACTCTCTAACAAGTAGGTTGTGGGTCAACAGTCTGCATTTTACGAACAACCGTCACGGTTTCTTCATTCTCTACCTGTATCTGTAGATATTCATTCTTCGCGCAGAGGTCCTCAACCCTTACTGTAGTTTTAGCTCCCGTTTCGATTTGTGCTGTTACGGTATATGTTCCGTTCTGCTTGAGGGCTTCAAAAACATCTACACTCGTATGTGAACTCAGCTCTCTTGACTGCTCAACCACCTGTTCTCCGCCAGTAGTAACGATTAGCGAGATAGTATGTAATTCATCATCTCTATTCCAGAGTGTGAACTGAACGTCGGTACGTGTCTCAAGAGGGGTCTCAGCAGGTGAAGCAGAGGTGGGTGATTCATTAGTGGATTCCGTGTCGCTAGATGAGTCAAGACAGCCAGCGGTTGCGCTAAGGGCGGAGGTTATTAGAAGGATGGACTGTCGGCGTGATGGTCGGAGGGGCATGAGTGAACAGCCCTATTATTTAACTAAATGCTTTGTGCAGAGCGTCTACAACTCAACTTCGCTTGGATTCCGATAGTAATAGAGGGAGAATCCAACATACGTGACAAAGAGTCCGAGAAGAATTGCGAATAGTGGGTTGATACTCGCCCCGACGGAGCCAATACCTACGAGAAGGATAAATGTCGTCAGATATACGAGAATAGCAACAACGAGGGTTTGACCAATACGGTCGATAATACTGGGGTTTTCAGAGGGCATGGTCCAAGAACAACACTCACGATTGAGTAGGTGTCGGTGAGACATTCGCACACCTACTTAACGGTTAGTTCAGCACCGGTGAGACGAAATAAACGAAGTCTCCCTGAGAGGTGTACCCTCTGTATCGGTCACTCCGTTCCTATCAACACTAGAATAATCTGTTCTGTCGATGCTGAATAGAGTGCGCGTATCTTGCAATCGGTTCGGGGCTGATTCTCCTGAGAATCACAACATGGGGTTAGGGTGGCATCGCTCTGTGTCCGAGAGGTGGAATTACCCGTCAGCCTTAATTGTAGATAATTGAATAGTAAGCCTATGCGTACGTCCCTGCTCTCAGCGATTGCCGTCGTCGCCCTCCTGGTCCTCGCAGGATGTACTGGACTTCAAGGCACGGGTGGGAACGGAGCGTCGCCCGATGCGTCCCCTGCCGATTTCCCGAACGCGTCGGCCATCGACCAGTCGGTGTTCGACACCCACGCGGACGCGCTAGCGAACACGAGTTTCACGCTCTTGATCGAGAAAACCCGGAAGGATCGCGTTCTCCACCCTTCAGAAAGGAACTTCACGTACATGAACGAGACGGCCCGGTTTCTCGTTGAGCCCGGCGACTCACAGTACCTCGGACACACCACCGGCTACTTTTCGGGGAACCGTTCGGTCTACTCGAACGGAAGTGCGGAGTACACCCTGTCCCGGACGGAGAACGGGTCGGGAGTGAGTTCTTTCCGCGCCCCGGTGTTCAACGAGTCGGGCGAGCGGTATCTCTGGCGTGGATGGTTCAACAACGACAGCGGAGGCCAGCACGCGTTTGCTGCGATTGACGCCACTTACGAGCGTGAAGGCGTCGAGACGTTCCAGGGCGTTCCGGTGATGCGTTACGAGGCCACCGGCGTCGACGCGCTGTCCGCCTCGTTGCCAGGAGGCGAGAACGCGAGTTCGTGGTACGAGGAGTTCTCAGCGACACTCCTGATCGACGAAAACGGCGTCATCCGCCACTATGAGTACGAATTCGTCTGGACTGACTACTCCACCCGGAGGATTACGGAGGCGTACACCCTGTCCGACGTGGGGAGCACCGACGTTGAGAAACCGGACTGGGCGGCGAACGCGACGGCGGGGTCGTAACTACTCGGCTTGATACCGGCCGGGCTGCCAGGTTGATCAATCCATCCTCTGTAGTCAGCACGTCGCTTTTGACAGCTTTTGAGTAGGTTTCAGTGGCTGTGCTGCAGAGAAGGCGCTCTCACTCGAGAGCTTCGGATCGGGACTCACAGCAGGCAAACTGATCGAGAGACTGGCGACTACGGCTCGGATGACGCCCCGACCCCGTCAGCAATCGCTTGAAGCTCGCCCTTCCGGAACGTGGAGTCGTCCGCCGCCTCCAGTGACTCCGCGATGCCGACCTGTGCCCGGATTAGTCGGCGCATCCGCGTTGTCGATGGCCACCCCGCCTCATCGACATCGACTTCGAGTGCCTCACAGATCGCCTGCAGCTCCTCCTTCGTGAACGACGCCTCGAACTCCCGTTCGAAGCGACCCGTCGCCACTCGAATTGCGTTCCGAACCTCGTGGACGGTTGGACTCATGACTCTCTACTCTCCCGTCATCTTCCTCAAAGTTCCTACTCGGTAGTAATGAGACGTTTCCAGAAGGTACAGAGTAGATGCAATCTCTGACTATTGTTGGACTCATCCTCTGTATCCGGCACGCCGTCACTGAGGGACGTTTGAGGAGTCCCTATCGGTGGTGGACTCGACGCAGCGCGTCGGCAGTCGCTGTCCCGGAGATACGGATGTATTTCTGTGCAGTCGCTAAATCGCCCCACCCCATCAGAGCTTGGAGCGGCACCCGGGCGACGCCTTTGTAGGCGTGATAGCTGGCAGCGGTCGCTCGCAGACAGTGTGGATAGACCCGCCCCGAGAGGTCAGCCGCGCTTGCGGCAGCCTGCACTCGTCTGTTAATCGTTGACCGCGAGCGGGGAAACGCATCGTACCGGTTAGCAAAACGCTCGATACACAGCTCCAGCCGAAGCGAGAGGTCAAATGGGATAAGTCGAGCTGAGGCTACGGTCTTCGGATGCCACCGGGACGCGACAGCATCCTCGACAGAGAGGTCGTCGTTGTGGGTGGCTTCCTGTCGGGCCTGTCGTCGGCAGTATCCGCACCGGCACGGTTCGTGTTGTGGGATGCGGATCGTCCGTCGGTCCCCGTTCACCCACGCAGTCTGAAAGTGTGCAATCTCGCCAGCGCGAAGCCCGAGTCGCCCTACGATGAGACAGATGAATCTCGCTTCGAAATCGTGTGGCGCTGAAAGTGTCGAACACGCTTCCAGCAAGAATTCGAACTGACGGTCGGTGAGGACATCCTCATGGGTGTGCCGGGTCGTGAGCGCCCACCGATGGCGATCCGTCCATTCAATCGCGGGTTGGTTGGATGAGACACCCGTAGCCGTCCTCATGCTGGCGGATTGGGAGTACCGCCAAGTTGTGCTGAATAGAGGGCGCGAGTCGGTCATCGGGTCAGCACTCGATATGAACCAGCCGAGTCGGTGAGTACAGGAGCTATACAGTTCGAATAGAACTTCCGGGAACGTAACCGACGTAGAGTACACTGTGTCTAAAGTAACGGTGGGCCAAAGGCGGCTGCGGTAAACGAATCCGCGAGGAAGAGAATGAATGCGAAGCCACCGTTGAGATCGTGGTTGTCTGTTCTAATTGAAGCGTAGACGTACGCAGCCAAGCTTAGTACCATACGTCGTATCAGACGAGTTCCTATATATTCGCACCGTTCGCACGCGCTACTTAGCGGTTAGTTCAGAGTTGAAGAGACGGAATAAACGAGGTGTCTGCGATGGATGCACCCTCTGTAGTCAGCACACCGTTCCTGTCACGTCCTGAGCGTTTCGATAGAACAATCTCATCAAGTATCGCGAATCGAGTCTTGGTAGACGAGTTGCGTTGTACTTCCCGGACCCCGACGCACCGCGCGGCGACGCCTTCTTTCTCTCCGACCCCCTAACGGCGGTATGACGGACAGGAGCGTCCGCCGCCTCTTCGCGCGAGTCGAACCGCCGCCGCGACTGGTCGACTGGTCGCTGTTGGCGTGCGTCCTCGTCGAGTTCGGAAGCGGCGTCCTCAGCCTCGGGGCCGGACGCCCCGAACACTGGCCGGTGTTCTACGTCCACTCCGTCGTGGGCGTCGCGTTCGTCTTCCTGTTGTTCTTCAAACTCCGCCGGGTGCGTACTCGCGTCACCGACTCTCGCCTGTGGGACCGGGCGACGGCGCTCTCGGTTCTCACCGCGACCGTCGCCGTCGCCGCACTCGCCACGGGCGTCTGGTGGGTCCTCGGCGGTAACGCCCGCGTCCTCGCGTACTGGAACCTGCTGAACCTCCACGTGGGACTCGGACTCGTCCTCCTGCCTCTCGTACTCGCGCACCTCGTCACGCGCTTTCGACCGCCCCGCCGAACCGACTTCGAGGGCCGCAGGACCGCGCTCCGGTACGGCGCGCTTCTCGTCGGCGGCGCACTCCTGTTTCGCGCGCAGGAACTCCTCGCCGTCGCGTTGGAGACGCCCGGACGGCGGCGGCGCTTCACCGGGTCGAAACCCGTTGAGGGGGACGGACTCGAACCCGAGGGCGAGACGGAAGCGGGGAACGCCTCGTTCCCGGTGACGAGTTGGGTCGCCGACGACCCCGACCCCGTGGACGAGGAGTCGTGGCGCCTGCGCGTCGGCGGCCTGACCGATTCGACGCTGGATCTCTCCGCAGACGAACTCGCGCCCGACGACGAACGGCGCGTCCTCCTCGACTGCACCAGCGGATGGTACGCCGAACGCGACTGGCGCGGCGTCCGCCTCGGGTCGATTCTGGACGCGGCGGGGCCCGCCGACGACGCCCGGTGGGTGACGGTCCACTCCGTGACGGGCTACCGGTGGTCGTTCCCCATCGAGGAGGCCCGGGGGATGCTCCTGGCGACGCACGTCGGCGGCGAACGACTCTCGCACGGCCACGGCTTTCCTCTCCGTCTGGTCGCGCCGGACCGCCGGGGCTTCCAGTGGATAAAGTGGGTCGACGGAATCGAGGTGCGCCGCCGCCGCGACGCCGCGCAGTGGACGGCGGTATTGGTGAGCGGATTCCGGTAGCGAACCACCGCGTCGGCCTCAGTTGTCCGTCCGCGCCGCCTCGGCGTCCGCCTCCGTCTCGGCGTCCGCCTCCGCGTCGTCGAGCGAACCGCACCGAATCGCCTCCTCCGCCGCCGCGAGTGCGCCGTCGGCGTCGAACTCGGCGACGATTCGCTCTAACTCCTCCCGGGAGGCGTCGCTCAGGTCTCGCGCGTGCGCGGTGATGTTCGGCACCGCGCGCATGATGTTGTCCACTATCGGCACCGCTGCGGCCCGCGCGGACCGCGAGAGCGGATTCAGGTCGATCACTATCTCCGTCTTGCCCATCGCTCCGAGCGCTTCCGCCCTGTCGCCGTCCTCCAAGGGGACCAGAACCACGTCGGCCGCGCCGATGCCGTCCGCGTCCACCTTCGCCCGTTCGTGGTCGAGTCCCGGAATCCGGCCGTCCGCGGCGAGTCCCTTCACCTCCTCCGCCCCGTGGTCGCGGAGGTGGTCCGCGATGGCTTCGAGTCGTTCCTCCGTTCGGTTGAAGAGGTTCACCTCCACGTCGGCGTCCACCGCCGCCGCGAGTTCGACCATCTCGCCGGGGACGAGTGCGGCGACGTTGCCGTTCACCGAGAGCACCGGACGCTCGGCGAGGAGGAGGTGCGCCGCCGCCGCGCGTTCCGCCTCGTCGGCCGCGGGGTGGGTTCGCTCCCCGAGGAGGTAGTCGAACGCCTCGCCGCGCCCCTCCGCGATGAGGCCCTGCCTGCTCGTGATGCCCTTCTCCACCCCTTCCTCGATGCGGTGTCGCGTCAGAAGCGACTGGTACCGCGGGTGGCTCTCGGGAATCTCGATGTCGCTCATTGTCGGCGATTGGTTCGAAGCGGTGAAAAACGGGACGATGCGTCGTCGTCGGTCGGTCCGTCGCGACTCGGCTTCGAGGGCGCTCACTCCTCGGGCAGGAGTCCCGCGCCCGCGGTGTGGACGTCGCACACCGCGGGGTCGTACCCGGCGTCAGACAGGCCGGTGCCGAACGCGAACACCGTCTCGCCGAGCATCGCCATCGACGCGTCACCGCCCGCCGCCCGAACGTCGTCGATGGCGTCGGCCACCCGGTCGGTGAGCAGTCCAGCCTCGTGGGCGAACCGCCGCGAGAGGGCGACCATCCGCGACGCGGTGGGTTCCTCGCGCAGGTCCCCCAGCGCGGACTCCCCCGCGGCGGTCAACGCCGTCGTGTCCCCCGAGAGCACCGCCGCCGTCGAGAGTTCGCCGAAGGTGACGTACTCGACGCGCGGGCGTTCGGGGATGCCGTCCAACGCGCCGTGCCCCGGCGCGCCGGGGTCGAGGCGGATGGGGAGTCCCCCGCGAGCCTGCGCCACCACGTCGCCGAGGCCGGTTCCGGCCTCCACCTCCGCGCGGTGGGCGACGGTCACGAGTTCGTTCTCGGACCGCCCGCGCCCGAACAGGACGTTCGCGCCGAACGCGACGCCCAAGGCGACGGCACCGCTGACGCCGAACCCCGCGCCGACGGGAAGCGGCGTCTCCGCCGCGACGCTGACGCGCCCCTCGTCCACACCGAGTGCGTCGAGGACGCCTCCGACGGGGTCCACCCGGACGCGTTCGCCGTTCAACGTCACGATGGCGGGCGACACCCGCCGGGCCGCCTCGCCCGTCCTCGGGTCGCTCTCTGTCGTACCGCCGTCGTCTCCTCGTTCGTCCCGCCGAACCGTCACGCGAACCCCGTCGGTGAGCGTCACGCCTGCACCGCGAGAACCCGCGATCGCGGGGTTCTCGTCCGGGTGCGCGCTGAAGAACCCCGTCACGTGCCCGGGGACGAACGCCGTCGCCTCGTCGGTCATCGTCTGCTATTGATTCCCCGAGCGTTATGTCTGGTACGCTTCGAAGTCAGGAGGAGTCGGCGATGCGCGGAGTCGTCTTCTGCCCGCCGTGGGGGGCCCGGAACGCCCCCGTTACGAAGCGTCCCCCTCTCCTTCGTCGGCCGGTAGCACCCGCGCTTCCGGGTGTTGGCTGGTGTTCTCGGCCAGTACCCCCTCGTTGTGGAGGTGGCGGATTTCGGTCGTCACCTGCTCTCGCGTCATCTCGCTCATCGCGACGACGGCGTTCACCAAGTCCTGAACGGGGATTCCCCGGCCCGCCCCGCCGTGGTCGAACGCCGACCGCGAGTCGTCCACGTCGTCGAGAATCACCTCGACGTACCGCGCGACGTCCGTCTCCCCTTCGAGTTCGTCGTGCCACCGCGGCGGAAACGCGCTCACGCGGTCCTCTCCGACCCAGTACACGTTGTCGGTACTGACGAAGGAGTCCGACTCGACGGCCTTCTCGTCGAGTCCCTCGCGGACGCCGTCGGGGTCGAACGAGTAGCCGTTTCGAGCGAGTTCTTCGACGTACGCGACGAGGCGGTCCACGGGGACGCCCCTCTCGTCGGCGTACTCCTCGTCGTACTGTTCCGCGAGGATGACCAGATCCCCCACGAGAAGGGACTCTCTCCGTCCCGCGAGTTCGTCCAGCACCGTCTCCGAGAGGTCCGGATTCGACGGCGGAGGTGCGTCGCTCATTGTAGTGGAACGTGGGTCGCTGCGTGCAAGAGTGAAACGGCCGCGGGGCGTGGGACTCGACGGCGCGAAAAACCGATTACGCCGGCGGGTCATCTTCCGGTATGTCCCCGTCGCTGCGTCTCAGGCGCTACCGACCCGCAGACCACGACCGCGTTCTCGAACTGCACGAGGAAGCGATGCGCGACGTCGGTTCCTTCGTCGAAGGCGTTCCCGACCCGGACCTCGAAGACGTCCGGGGGACGTACCTTGACGGAGGCGGTGAGTTCCTCGTCGGCGAGGCGGACGGCCGAATCGTCGCAATGGGCGCGTTCCGCCCGGCGGAGGGGTACGTCACCGACTTCCTCGACGACTTGCCCGAGACGACGGCGGAACTCAAGCGGATGCGCGTCGCCCCCGACCACCAGCGTCGCGGGTACGGACAACGGATGTACGAGGAACTCGAACGCCGCGCGCGACAACGCGGCTTCTCCGACGTCGTCCTCGATACGACGCCGAAACAGGTCGGAGCGCGGCGTCTCTACGAACGCAACTCGTTCGAGGAAGTCCTGCGGGACCGCGTTCGAGTGGCGGACGAATCGTTCGAGATTCTCTTCTACCGAAAGTCGCTCGACTGAAGAGGAGAGTCGCTGCCGGTCCGACGAGAGGAGCGTTAGCGACTCTCGTCGGCTCTCAACGTCTTCGCCCTACGGATTTAGACGCTGTCTGTCTCGCGGGAACTCACTCGCAAATCGAAGATTTGCTCGCCGTTCCCGCTCGTCGGTAGCAACTCTACGGAGAGAGTCGCTGACGATCCCGCGGGAACAACACCGCTTCCCGGATATTGTCGAGGCCGAGCATCGTCATGACGAGGCGTTCGCCGCCGAGGCCCCAGCCCGCGTGCGGGGGCATGCCGTACTTGAACATCTTCGTGTAGTAGTCGAACGACTCGGGGTCGAGACCCTGCTGTTCGAAGCCCTCCACGAGGCGTTCGTAGCGGTGTTCACGCTGCCCGCCGGAGACGAGTTCCATGCGCGGGTGCATCATGTCGAACCCCGTCGAGAGCTGTTCGTCGTCGTCGTGGTCCTTGATGTAGAACGGCTTTATCTCGGAGGGCCAGTCGGTGATGAAGTAGTGCTCGCCGACGTCCTCGCCGAGTGCGCGTTCGCCCTCGGTCGGCAGGTCGTCGCCCCAGACGAGTTGCTCGTCGAGTTCGCCCGTCGCGTTGATCCGCTCGATGGCCTCCTCGTAGGTGAGACGGGGGAACTCGCCCTCGGGCACCTCGAAGTCGTCGGCGAAGCCGAGCGCTTCGAGTTGCTGCTGGCAGTTCTCGGCGACGCCCTCGTAGGCGGCCTTCACGACGTACTCGCAGGCGTCCATCGCCTCGGTGTGGTCGAAGAACGCCGACTCGAAGTCGATGGACGTCGCCTCGTTCAGGTGCCGCGGGGTGTTGTGCTCCTCCGCGCGGAAGATGGGACCGACCTCGAAGACGCGTTCGAGGCCCGACCCGATCATCAGCTGCTTGAACAGCTGCGGCGACTGGTTCATGAACGCCTCCTCGCCGAAGTACGTGATGGGGAACAGCTCGGTGCCGCCCTCCGTCCCGGTGGCGACTATCTTCGGCGTGTTGATCTCGGTGCAGCCGAGTTCGCGGAAGGCGTTACGGACCGACCGGAGAATCTCGGCGCGGATCTCGAAGACCGCCTTCACCTCCTCCTTGCGGAGGTCGAGCGTCCGGTTGTCGAGTCGGGTCGAAAGCTCCGCGTCGACCTTCCCGGAGGGGTCGAGGGGAAGCTCCGTGTCGGCCTCCGCGAGGACCTCGATGGACTCGGGGACGACTTCCACGTCCGTCGGCGCGCGGGGCTCCTCTTTCACCTCGCCCGTGACGGAGATGACGCTCTCGCGGTGGACGCCGAGACCGGTCTCGACGAGCTCCTCGTCCATCTCGTCCTTCTCGAACTTGATCTGAATCTTGCCGGTCTTATCGCGGAGGATGAGAAATGCGATGCCGCCGAGGTCGCGGACCTCGTGGACCCACCCCGCGACGGTCACCGTGTCGCCGGGTTCGGCGTCTGCCGTGTACGTTCGGTTCTGCATGTGACCGCGTTTCCGCCGGCGAGTCTTAAAAACGGTCGTTTCACCTCGGAGTGGGAGTGCTAAGCACACTTCGGCCCGTTCGCCGCCGCCGGTGACCGCCGGTGACCGCCGAGCGGAGGTTTATATACGGAGACGGGACCACTCCGGCCCACGATGAGACGGACGCTCACCGCCACGATGGAGTCGCTATCGACCGCAGAACGCCGAGCCGAGACCGTCATCGTCGGTGCGTTGCTCACGCTCGGGTCGGCCGTCGCTCCGATCCTCGGTATCGCTCTCCTCGGATACGCCGTCTGCGTCGTTCGCTCCGCGGCCGAGTCCGACGCCGCGTTGCCGACGTTCGGGGGGTGGGGCGACGTTCTCCTCACCGGCGGCCGGGCGGCCCTCGCGGTGCTTCCGCTTCACCTCCCCGGACTGGTCGTCCTCCGATTCGCCATCGGATTCGACCGCGCGCACCTCGTTTCGCCGTACCTCTTTGCGGACCTCCGGAACGGCGTCCTCCCCGCTCTCGACCTGTTCGCGGGGGTCCTCGCCATCGTCGTCCTCGAAATCGTCGCCGGCTACCTCTCCGTGGCCGCTCTCGTCGCCGTGGCGCATCGTCGCTCGGTGGGCGTCGGCCTCGTCGAAACTGCGCTCGAAGTTGCTCGGGACGGCGCGTACGCCCGCGCGTTCTCGGTGGCTCTCGCCGCGGGCACCGTCGGACACGTTCTCGGCGGCGTCGTCGCCGCCGTTCCGTTGGTCGGCGAACCGGCGAGCGCGGCCGTCTCGTTCCTCGCACTCGTCGTCGGCGCGTCGGTCGTCGGACACGCGTGTTCGTCGGCCGGCGGCCCCGGCGGACCAGACGGCAGCCTCCCGTTTCACGTCTCGTCCGGAACCGCGGCCGACGGTGTTCACGAGTAGACGGAGAACGCGGCGATGGGCGTCAGCGTCCGTCGAGTTACAGAAGTAGACCGCTCACTCGGCTTCGATCTGCTCCGCGTGGGCGTCGTTGACGCCCTCGACCGTCTCGCGGACGGCGTCCACCCCTTCGTCGTGGAGGAGGTCGCCGACGACGACCGTGTCGGCGTGCTTGCCCATCTCGTAGGCTGCGTCGTAGTCGCGGATGCCGCCGCCGTAGAACAGCGTCGATTCGTCGAGGGCGTCCTGCGCGGCGGCGACCTTCTCCGTGTCGCCGAACATGCCCGAGTACTCGACGTAGATTATCTCCTGTCCGAACATCTTCTCGGCGACGGCGGCGAACGACGCGACGTCGTCGGCGCTCTGTTCGGTGTCGGCCTCCGTCAGCTCCGCAACGGACGCCTCGGGGTTCAGGACGATGTACGCCTCGGTGGTCGTCCGGTTCCAGTCCAAGGGGCCGTCGATCCGGACCCACTCTTTGTGCGCGCCGGTGACCCAAAACGAGGACTCGGCGTTGAACACCGTCGGGATGAGGTAGCCGTCGAGGCCGTCGGATTCGATGACGACGCCCGGGTTCGACGGTTCCTGGTACAGGGGGACGTCGTACTTCGCGCAGGCGTCGACGACGCGTTGCATCTTCTCGGTCGTGATGTCGAGCGTCCCGCCGATTTCGATGGCGTCGGTCCCGGTGGCGCAGACGTCCTCGAACGTCTCGCCTTCCACGAGGTCCTTGTCTGGATCCACTTTCAAGACGTGGTCCCACTCCGTCCATGGCCCGGTCATTGGACCTACTTCTCCCCGGAGGCGTTAAAAATGGCGCGGATGAGCGAGTCGGTTGCGGCAGAATGGCAACCGTTCGGAGACGACCCCGACGGGCCGTCCTCGTGCGAACCGCTCCGTACCGTGCGAAAATCGAGGAACGCTTTTCGGCCGACGAACGACGAGCGGTGAGTTTCAGTCCGCGTTCGCCTGCCACTCCCGAACCGTGTCGGGTCCGACGCCGTCCACCGCGTCGGCGAGGGCGTCGGGTTCGGCCTCCTTCAGCGCGCTCACGTCGCCGATACCCGCGTCTTGGAGTTTCTGGGCCGTCTTCTCGCCGATACCCTTCACGGCCTCCAGTTCCGACCCGTTCTGTTGGGCTTGGTACTCGCGGTAGTTGCAGATGGGGCAGCCGAGGTCCCACGGTTCCCTGTCGTCGTCGTAGGTGATGCGTATCTTCGGCAGGTCGTGTTCCTCGCAGGAGTCGTCCGTGACCTCCACGTCGCCCCGGCGCGGGAGGGGAAGCGAGTAGTCGCAGTCGGGGTAGCGCGTGCACCCGACGAGGCGCGACCCGGACCGGAGGCGCTTGATGGCGAGTTCGCCGCCGTGCTCCTCGCCGCACTCCGGACAGGTGCCGATGACCAGGTCCTCCTGTTCGTCGGCCTCCTCGGCCTTGCAGAGCGGACAACCGTGGACGAACGTCTTCCGGCCGGCGAGCATCTTCACGTGGTGCAGTTCGTGTTCGTCGCAGGTGTCCTCCATGATGAGAGGCTTGCCCGTGGAGGGAAGCGGGAGGGTGTACGTGCAGTCTGGGTAGGAGTCACAGCCGATGAAGTACGACCCGCGCCTGCTCTTTCGGATGACGAGATCGCCGCCGCAGTCGGGGCAGGTGCCGACCGTCTTGTCGGCCTTCAGCGACTTCTGGAGGTGTTCGCCCACCTCCTCGCCGGAGGACATCAGCCCCTCGAAGACGTCTTCGAGTATTTCGCGGGACTCGTCGGTCACCCCCTCTAAGGTGGCTTCGCCCCGCGCGATGGCCTGCATGTCCTGCTCCAGTTGCGCGGTCATCTCCTCTGAGACGATGAGTTCCGCGAACTCCTCGCCCGCCTCGACGACGGACCGCGCCAGCCGCGTCGGTTTCGGCGGGTCGCTCTCGATGTAGCCGCGGTCGTACAGCTTCTGGATGACGTCGTGCCGCGTCGCCTTCGTCCCGATGCCCATCTTCTCCATCGTCTCGATGAGGCGGGACTGACCGTACCGCCGCGGCGGTTGGGTCTGCTTGTCCTCGATTCGGGTGTCCGTCACCGCGAGTTCCTCGCCCTCCTCGACGGCGGGGACGAACGACTCGCTGGAGTTGAAGTACGGGTAGACGGCGTGGTAGCCCGCTTCCACGAGGCGCTTGCCGTTGGCCTTCAGAGAGAGGCCGTCGGCGTCCGCGACGACGCGGAGGTGCTCCCACTCGGCGGACTCGGCCACCGTCGCGAAGAAGCGCCGGACGACGAGTTCGTACACCTCCCACTCGTCCTCCGAGAGGTCGGAGGGCGAGGGGAGCTCGCCCGTCGGGTGAATCGGCGGGTGGTCCGTCGTCTCGTTGTCGCCGGCGGTCGGTTCTATCTCCTCCTGTTCGAGCAACGAGTCGGCGTCCTCGCCGAACGTGCGGTGGCCGCTGAACTCCGAGAGGAGCTCCTCGGGGTCTAGATCCTCCGGGTAGACGGTGTTGTCCGTCCGGGGGTACGTCATGTAGCCGGCGGTGTAGAGGTCCTCCGCGATGCTCATCGCTCGCTGGGCGGAGTACCCGATAGAGCCCGCCGCGCGGATGAACTGCGTGGTGTTGAACGGCGCGGGCGGCTCGTCCGTCCGCGTCCGGCGGCGGACCGACTCGACCGTCGCCGCCGCCACGTCTTCGAGCGTCTCGTACGCCGCCTCGGCGTCGTCTCCGTCCCAGACGCGTTCGGCCTCGTTGCCGTCATCGTCCAGATAGAAGTACTGCGACTCGAAGCCCTCGCCGTCCTTCTCCAAGTCGGCGAACAGCTCCCAGTAGTCCTCGGGGTCGAACGCGTCTATCTCGCGTTCGCGGTCCACGATCAGCTTCAGCGTCGGCCCCTGCACCCGGCCGACGGAGATGAAGTCGTCGCCGAGTTGGCGGGCCGAAAGCGAGAGGAAGCGCGTCAGCGCCGCGCCCCACACCAAGTCGATTATCTGCCGCGCCTCGCCCGCGGCCGCGAGGTCGAAGTCGAGTTCGTCGGGGTTCTCGAACGCCTCCGTCACCTCGCGGTCGGTGATGGAGGAGAAGCGAACCCGGTCTACGGGCACGTCCTCGTTGACGTCGCGGACGAGTTCGTACGCCTCCTTGCCGATGAGTTCGCCCTCGCGGTCGTAGTCGGTCGCGATGACGACTCGGCGGGCGCGCCGCGCGAGGCGGCGCAACGCGGCGACGATGTTCTCCTGCGTCGGGTGCTTATCGACGGGTGCGTCGATGAGTTCGACCGGCTCTACGTCTCGCCAGTCGTTGTACTCCGGCGGGAAGTCGACGCCGACGACGTGGCCCGACAATCCGATGCAGCGCTTGCCGCCCCACTTGTAGACGTTCACCCCGTTGACCCGCTCGGCCTCCACGGACTCGCCGCTCAGGATGTCGGCGATACGCCGAGCGGCGTTGTCCTTCTCAGTGATTATCAGTTCCGGGCCGTTGCTCATCGGGCGGCGATATGTGAGGGGGCGGCCTAAACCTTTCGCGCCGAATCCGACGGAAATCGGCCGACAGCGCCGGCGTGCGCGCGAGAACGGGCGTGCGCGCCGGGCGTCGCGTTCGCGCGCACGCGGGAGACAATGGCAACGAAGCCTCTCGGCGTTCGTCTCCGCTCTCCTCGGCGTTTCTCCCCGCGCCGGACGACGCACTGCACCCGCCGGACGATGACGTAGACGGCGACGCCGCCGCACCCCTCGCGGACGAGACTGTCGTCTGAACCGCACAAAAACGTCAACCCGTTTCCGACGGATGATGTCACATGGCACACAGTCCAGACATGCCGGAGCGATTCGTCTGCACGAATTGCCACGCAATCTTCGCCGGAACGCCGGAGGGGCAGGGCGATTCGGCGGACTTCCGCGCGCCCGACACCTGTTCGGCCTGCGGCGAGACGGCGTTCGTCAGCATCGAACGGTTCGTCTACCAGCACCAAAACGAGGGCATCTGAGGGGGCGGCGTCACCGGACGCAGTCCGGTGGCCCGACGAGCGTTGCTCGCTCGTCGACGTCGCCGGCGAACCGCGACCGTCGGAGCGGCGGCTATCTCACTCGTCCAACCGGTCGCGGAGCATCTGGTTCACCGCGCCGGGGTCGGCGCTTCCGCCCGTCTTCTGCATGACCTGTCCGACGAGGAAGTTAATCGCGCCGCCCTCACCCTCGTAGTAGTCCTCCACCGCGTCGGGGTTCTCGTCGATGGCCTCGCCGACGGCGACTTCGACTTCGTCCTCGTCCGCCTTCCCGAGGCCCTCCGACTCGATGACATCGTCGGGGTGCGCGCCCTCGTCGAGCATCTCGCGGAGCACTATCTCCTCGGCGTTCTTCGTCGTGATGTCGCCCGCGTCCACGAGTTCGACGAGTCGGGTGAACTCGTCGAGTCTGTCGTCCACGTCCGTGATGGCCATGTCGCGGTAGTTGAGTTCGCCCAGTAGGTTGTCGGCGACCCACGTCGCGGCCAGGTCGGCGTCGTACCTCTCGGCGACCTCCTCGAAGAAGTCCGCGACTTCCTTCGTGGAGGTGAGCTTCGAGGCGGACTCGGCGTCTAAGCCGTACTCCTCCTCGAACCGGTCGCGGCGGGCGTCGGGGAGTTCCGGGATGGATATCTTCTCCTTCCAATCGGCGACTTCGAGGGGCGGCAGGTCCGCCTCGCGGAAGTAGCGGTAGTCCTTCTCCTCTTCCTTCGACCGCATGGAGACGGTGATGCCGCGCGTCTCGTCCCAGTGGCGCGTCTCCTGTTCGACGGCGCGGCCGCGTTCGATGGCGTTCTTCTGCCGGGTCACCTCGTAGGCGAGGGCCTTCTCCGCTCCCTTGTGACTGGAGATGTTCTTCACCTCGGTGCGGTTGGCCGATTCGAGGGTCTCCTCGGTCAGAGAGCCGTCGTCGGCCATCTCGTCGGCCGGCACCATCGAGATGTTCGCGTCGATGCGGAGCGACCCGTCGCGCGTCGCGTCGAAGACGCCCAGGTATTCGAGGACCTCCTCCAACTTGGCGAGGAAGCCGCGGACCTCCTTGGGACTCCGGAAGTCGGGCTTCGTCACGATCTCCATCAGGGGCGTGCCCGCGCGGTTGTAGTTGACGAGCGTGTAGTCCGCCGTGTCGATGCTGCCGCCCTTGTGCTGGAGGCTCCCGGGGTCCTCTTCGAGGTGGGCGCGTTCGACGCCGATCTCGCGGCGCGTCCCCTCGACGGACACTTCGAGGTGGCCGTCCGAGCAGATGGGCGCGTCGTACTGCGTGATCTGGAAGTTCTTCGGCAGGTCGGGGTAGTAGTAGTTCTTCCGGTGGAACTGGGTGTGTTCGGCGATGTCGGCGTCTAACGCCTTGCCGACCTTCACCGCCGCCTCCACGGCACCTTCGTTCAGGACGGGAAGCGCGCCCGGCAGACCCAGACAGACGGGGCACGTCCGCGTGTTCGGTTCTTCGTCCGCCGCCGCGTCGGTCGAACACCCGCAGAAGATCTTGGTGTCCGTTTCGAGTTGGACGTGGACCTCCAACCCGATGACGGTGGCGAGTTCGCGCTGTTGGAGCGCCTTCGCGGTCATTACGCGGGATTTGACGGCGCACGGCTAAAGACTAACGGGACTCGTCGCGGGGCGGCGGTCACCCGTCCGTGTCGGTGTCGGTGTCCGACCCATCGGCGTCCGTGTCGGTTCCGTCCGAATCGCTGTCTCCGTCGTCGCTGTCCGAATCGCTGTCTCCGTCGTCGCTGTCCGAATCGCTGTCTGAATCGCCGTCCGACTCCGTCCGCGATTCGCCGTGGGCGGTGGTCTCTCCGGACGAGTCCGCCTCCGCCCCGACGTCGACGCCGAGAGAGTACAGGATGATGGGCGGACAGACGTACGCGGCGATAGCCAGCGCCACGAAGAGCGAGTCGACGAAGATGAGCAGTCCGAACCCGGTGAGCGCCGCCGCCGAAGCCGTGTGAATCGCGGTGTGGGTGTACCCTCGGTAGTACTCCCAGAATTCGCGCAGCCACCGGTACGCCGCCGAAACCGGGCCATCGTCGGTTGCTGTCTGCATACGTACGTTTCGGGCGACACGGCGAAGAACCCTCTCCTCGCTCTCGGTGATAAGCCGGCGCTCTGAACGCATCGACCACCACTCACGCCGAACCGCGTCGAAGCGCAAGCTAGTTGTCCCGCGGGCGACGATTCGCGTCCCGATGCGCGACTCTCTCGGCGCGGGTGCCGCAGTCGAGGTACTCAGGGGCGTTCCGTTCGCGTCGCCGCCAGAGCGAACGCTTCACCTCGACCTGTACCGGCCCGCGCCGCCCCGCGGCGACGCCGCTGACGCCCGCCGGGCGGTGGTCGTTCTCGTCTACGGCGGCGAGTGGCGTGAGGGCGACAGGGACGACCTGTCGCGCTTCGGTCTCGCCCTCGCGGAACGGGGGTTCGCCTGCGCCGCCGTCGAGTATCGGGGCAGCGACCACGCCGCCTTCCCCGCGCAGATTCGGGACGTGAAGGCGGCGATTCGCTGGCTCCGGGCGAACGCGGACCGGGCGGGCCTCGACCCGAACCGGGTCGGCGCGTTCGGCCACGCCGCCGGCGCGCACCTCGCCGTCCTCGCCGCCCTCACGCCCGGCCACCCGGAACTCGCGCCGGACGCAGACCACCTCGTCGGCGAGGCGTCGTTCGACGGCGACGGGTCGGCGGACGCCCTCGCCGCCACCGTCGGCGTCGCCGGTCTGTACAACTTCGAGCACACGCCCGAGAGGGAGTCGATACGGTCGCTCCTCGGCGGGTCGCGGTCGGAAGTGCCCGAGGCGTACGAACTCGCCTCGCCCTCGACGCACCTCCGGAACGTGGGCGCGGACGACGCCTCGTCGATTCTCCTCCTGCACGGCGCGGAGGACGACGTGACGCCCTCGATGGCGTCGGAACTGTTCTACGACGGCCTCGAAGCGTCGGCGGGCACCGCCGAGTGCGTCGTCGCGGAGGGCGCGGGCCACGACGTCCACCTCGAACAGTTCGAGTGGACGCTAGCGTGGACCGAGGCGTTCCTCGACCGTCACCTCCGCTGACTCGTCGCCGCGCAGACAGGAACTGTCAAGTTGCGTCTACGTGTCTGACGTACGTTTATGTGACCTCCGACGGGGTATGCACACATGAGTAACAGGGTGGAGGAACTCGAATCGAAGGTTGCGGAACTGCAGGCCGCCGTCAACGGCCTGACGGAGGAGTTGGTGGAGACGAAAGAGCGCGTTCGACTGCTCGAGGACCAAGTGGAAGTGGACCTGAGCACGGGCACGCGCCCGGTCGGTCACGGGTCGCCGTCCGACGGGTCGGCCGACGCCGAACCGGCGGCGGAGTCGAACCAGCAGTCGCGGTCTCAGTCTCAGTCGAAGGCGAAGGCGAAACCGGGCGAGTCGCCCGCCCAGACGGAATCGCGGTCGGAGACGTCGGATAATCCGGGGACCGACGCCGACTTCATCGACGCCGACTCCCAGGAGTTCGACATCGACGACGCCGCAGACGACGAGGATAAGTCGGACGAGGGCCAGAGTGAAGACGAGGCGGACACCACCGACGATTCGGACATCATCGTCGCGTAACCGGGTGCTCCGTCCCTCGCGAGCAACCCATGCACATCAAAGAGCTCGTCCTTGACGGTTTCAAGAGTTTCGGGCGGAAGACCCGAATCCCGTTCTACGAGGACTTCACGGTAGTCACCGGTCCGAACGGCTCCGGCAAGTCGAACATCATAGACGGCGTTCTGTTCGCCCTCGGCCTCGCGCGGACGCGAGGTATCAGGGCCGAAAAACTGACCGACCTCATCTACAACCCCGGTCACGCCGACGGCAGCGACGGCGAGTCGTCCGGCCCCAGAGAGGCCAGCGTCACCGTCGTCCTCGACAACTCCGACGGCAAACTTGACCGGTCGCAGATAGTCAACGCCGCCGGGAGCGACAACGTCGGCGACGCCTCCGAGATACGCGTCAAGCGACGCGTCAAGGAGACGGACGACAACTACTACTCGTACTACTACCTCAACGGTCGGTCCTGCAACCTCTCTGATATCCAGGACCTCCTCTCGCAGGCGGGCATCACCCCCGAGGGGTACAACGTCGTCATGCAGGGCGACGTGACCGAGATTATCAACATGACCGCCTACCAACGGCGGGGCATCATCGACGAGATAGCGGGCGTCGCCGAGTTCGACGCGAAGAAGGAGGACGCCTTCGGGGAACTGGAGGCCGTCGAAGAGCGAATCGACGAGGCCGACCTCCGCATTGAGGAGAAGGAGACGCGCCTCGACCAACTCGAAGACGAACGCGAGACGGCGTTAGAGTACAAGTCGCTCCGCGACGAGAGAGAGGAGTACGAGGGCTACCTGAAGGCCGCCGAACTCGAAGACAAGCGCGCCGACCTCGAACGGACGACGAACCGCGCCGAGAAGAAGGAGGCGAACCTCGAAGACCTCCGGGAGGAACTCGACCAACGGCAGGGTCGCGTCACCCGTCTGGAGGAGGAACTCGACGACCTCACCCGGGAGATAGAGCGGAAGGGCGAAGACGAACAGCTCCGCATCAAATCCGAGATAGAGGAGGTCAAAGGCGAGATAACCCGCCTGGAGACGGCCATCGAGAACGCCGAGGAGCGCATCGATGACGCCGAGAACGAGCGCCGCAAGGCGTTCGTCGAACTCGACCGCAAGCAGGAGAAGATAGACGACCTGGAAGGCGACATCCGCTCTGTCAAAGTCGAGAAGGCGTCGGTCAAATCCGACGTACAGTCGAAGGAGACGGAACTCGCCGAGGTGAAAGCCGAGATAGCGAGCGTCGACACCGAGTACGACGAACTCAAGGCGGAACTCGAAGACCGGAAGTCGCGGCTGGAGGAGTTGAAGACGGCGAAGAACGACCTCCAGCGAGAGAAGGATCGACTGCTGGACGACACGCGCCGTCGCTCCAACGAGATAACCGAGACCCAACGAAAGGTAGAGGAGGTCGAGGAGCGACTGCCCGACCTGAAGGCGAAACTCTCCGACCTCCACTCGGAGCTCGACAAGGCCGAGAAGAACCGCGAGAAGATTCGCGGCGTCGTCGACGACCTGAAAGAGGAACGGGCGGACGTCAAGGACGAACTCGGCGAGGTGGCCGACGAACTGCAACGCAAGCAGTCGCAGTACGCCGAGCTGGAGACGAAAGCCGGACGCGACGGCGACAACTCGTGGCCGCGGTCGGTGACGACGATACTGAACGCCGGCCTCTCCGGCGTCCACGGCACCGTCGGCCAGCTGGGGTCCGTCACCGGCGAGTACGCCACGGCCTGTGAAACCGCGGCGGGCGGCCGCCTCGCGCACGTCGTCGTGGACGACGACGGCGTCGGGTCGTCGTGCATCGACTACCTCAAGTCCCGAAACGCCGGTCGCGCGACGTTCCTGCCCATCACGAAGATGGACGACCGGGGACTGCCACGGAAGCCGAACAACCCGGGCGTCGTGGACTTCGCGCGCAACCTCGTGGAGTACGACGCGCAGTACGAACCCATCTTCTCGTACGTCCTCGGTTCGACGCTCGTCGTCGAGGACATGCAGACGGCGCGGGAGCTGATGGGCGACTTCCGCATGGTGACGCTCGACGGCGACTTGGTCGAGCGTTCCGGCGCGATGACCGGCGGGTCCGGCGGCGGGTCGCGGTACTCCTTCTCGAAGTCCGGGAAGGGCCGCCTCGAACGCCTCGCCGAGGAGATCTCCTCGCTCGAAGACGACCGGCAGAAACTCCAAGCGGAGCTCCGCGACGTGGAGAACGACATCGACGACGCCCGCGAGAAGCTGGCCGACGCGAACGACCGGGTTCGCTCGGTCGAGGCCGACATCGAACGGGCCGAGTCCGAGGTCGAGGAGGCCGAATCCGAGATCGAGAGCCTCCAAGACCGACTCGAAGAGCTCCGCGAGGAGCGCGAGTCCGTGGACGAGGAGATGCGGGAGCTCGACGGGGAGATAGACGAACGCGAGTCGGAGATGGAGGAGGTCCGAGCCGAGATAGACGACCTCGAAGCCGAGCTCGCCGACTCGAAAATTCCGGAGCTCACCTCGCAGGCCGACGAGATCCGCGCCGACATCTCCGACCTCGAAGACCGGATGGACGAGTTGGACGGCCGCCTGAACGAGCTCCAACTAGAGAAGGAGTACGCCGAGGACGCCATCGAGGACCTCAACGAGACGGTCGAGACGGCCCAAGAGAAGAAGGCCGACGCGCGGGAGGTCATCGCGGAGAAGGAGTCCGAAATCGAAGCGCAGGAGTCCGTCCTCGAAGAGAAGCGCGAAGCCGTCGAGGAGCTCGAAGAGGAACTGGCCGAACTGAAGGAGGACCGCCGCGAACTGCAGGACGAACTCCGCGAGGCCAAGTCCGAACGCGACGAGCAGAAGGAGAAGGTCGAACGCGTCGAGTCCGCCCTCCGGAACCTGCGCGAGAGCGCCGAGCGTCTGGAGTGGGAGATAGACGAACTCGCGGCTGAGGTCGGCGAGTACGACCCCGAGGAGATTCCCGACCACGACGAGGTGGAGTCGAACATCGAGCGCCTGACGGCGAAGATGGAGGCGCTCGAACCGGTGAACATGCTCGCCATCGACGAGTACGACGACGTGAAGTCGGACCTCGAAGACCTGCAGGAGCGCCGCGACGTGCTCGTCGAGGAACGAGACGCCATCGAGGAGCGCATCGACCGCTTCGAGTCCCAGAAGAAGGCGACGTTCATGGAGGCGTTCGACGCCATCAACGAGAACTTCACCGAGATATTCGAGCGCCTCTCCGACGGGACGGGCGAACTCCACCTCGAAAACCCCGAGGACCCGTTCGAGGACGGCCTGACGATGAAGGCGCAACCGGGCGACAAGCCCATCCAGCGCCTCAACGCCATGTCCGGCGGCGAGAAGTCGCTGACTGCGCTCGCGTTCATCTTCGCCATCCAGCGACACAACCCCGCGCCGTTCTACGCGCTGGACGAGGTCGACGCGTTCCTCGACGCCGCCAACGCCGAACGGGTCGGCCAGATGGTGGACGACTTGGCGGGACGGGCGCAGTTCGTCGTCGTCTCGCACCGCTCGGCGCTGTTGGAACGCTCCGAACGCGCCATCGGCGTGACGATGCAGGGCGACAACGTCAGCGCCGTCACCGGCATCCAACTCGGTGACGGCGACGGCGGCGACGACGACGGCGGTGACGGCGGCGACGGCGACGGTGACGGAACCGACGCCGAACAGGAGGTTCCGGCGGATGACTGACCCGCGCGACGAAGTGATGCCCGAGGGCGTCGAGGCTCCCGACGAGGACGCGGAAAAGGTCGAACCCGTCGAATTGCTGGTCCAACTCGCCGAAGAGGGCGAGATAGACCCGTGGGACATCGACGTGGTGGACGTGACCGACGCGTTCCTCGACCGCCTCGACTCGACGGACCTCCGAACGTCCGGGCGAGCGCTGTTCTACGCCGCGGTCCTCCTGCGGATGAAGAGCGACGCGCTGCTCGAACCCGACGAGGAACCGGAGGAGGAACTCGAACCGTGGGAGGCGGCGCTGGAGGGCCCCGACGGCCCGATGGCCGGCGGCGACGAGGGCGACGCACCCGGATTCGACCCGGTGGACGCCTTAGAGGAGGAGATGGACCGCCGCCTCGACCGGAAGCACGCCCGCGGGTCGCCGGAGACGCTGGACGAACTCGTCCGCGAACTCCGCGACGCCGAACGCGGGTCGTGGTGGAAGCGCCGCCGCGAGTACGACACCTCGAACTCCCCGCGGGGCTACCAGCGCGGCACGCAGACGCTCGATTACCGAAGCGCCGACGACTTCCGCGACGACGACGAACCGTCGGCGGCGGACGTCACCGACACCGCCCACACCGAGGACATCGAGTCCTCCATCCGCGAGGTGGAGGCGGCGCTGCGCGAACAGTACGCCAACGGCCGCGCTGAGGTGCTTTTCCGCGAGATTCGGGCGGCCACGGAGACGCCCGTGACGACGTACCTCTCGCTTCTGTTCCTCTCGCACCGGGGGACGGTGCGCCTCCAACAGGACGACCTGTTCGGCGACCTGTGGGTGCAGGACCCCGACGCCGTAGAAGAGGAGGACGCCGCGGGCGGCGGCGACGAGGACGAGGACGAACCGGTCGAAGCGATAGCGGACTGAGTGCTCCGCTCCGGCCCGCGCCTTAGAAGTCGCCGTTGATCACGTCGGCGACGCGTTGCCGGTCGAACAACTGTTCCTCCGCGGGCACGTCCGGGTAGGGTTCGCCGTTCGCGTACCCGGGCCACTCGCCGAAGACGTCGGGGTACAGTTGCTTCGCGCCCATCTCTATCTGGAACAGGTTCATGATGGGGCCCTGATAGCGCATCCCGGCGGGGTACACCCAGTCGTTCTTCACAGCGGTCAGTTTGCTCCCGACGGGGTGGTCCCGAAGCGACGCCAGCGTGTCCTCCATGTTGTAGTTGGGCGTCATCCCCCAGAGGTGGAGGATGACGTCCGGATCCGCCTCCAGCATCGTCTCGTAGTCCACCGTCCCCCAGAGGCTTCCCCAGTCCTTCTCTGCGAACGCGTCGTTCGCGCCGAGGGGCCGGGTGTCGGCCAGCCAGTAGCCGGGCTTGTTCAGGTGATACGTGTAGAACGTGTCGCTCTCCGCCGCGAGGGTGACGCGGACGGCCGTCGGACGCTCCTCCTTCGGCGGGAGCGACTCCCGAATCGAGGAGACGAGTTCCTCGTGGACGGACGCCAGCGCCTCGTACCGCTTCCGTTCCTGGAACACGTCGGCGACGTTGCCGAACAGATCCCAGAGCGTGTAGTACTCGTAGTCGTACCCCTCGGGCGGGGCCGCCCGCGTTCCGCTGTAGAAGTTACCGAACCACGGGGCGACTTGGGAGGACACCTCCTCGACGTCGCCGGAGTCCCAGTTGTCCTGCGTCGACGCCCACGCCGGGTCCGCGAGGTGAACGTCGCTGTCGAGTTCGAAGAGCAGTTCCTTGCGCAGTCCCTCGCTCAGGGGGTCCGACAGCCCCTTCCACTCGAAGGAGACGCCGTCTAAGTGGTGGTAGTAGTGGTTCATCGTCGTCCCGGACATCTCCGGGACGTACACCGAGTTGACCTTCTCCCCGTGCCCGAGGGCGACGGCCATGTCGGCGTACTGCGGGAAGACGGTGAAGACGCGTTCGGGGACGCCGTCGAACTCGACGGTCCCCATCGGCTTCATCGACGCCGAGTGCGACCCCTCGCTCCCCCCGGCGGTCGATTCGCTCGTCTCCGTCGCCGAACCGCCCCCGCCCGTCTCGGGCGCGTCCGTCGAGTCGCCGGTCCCATCGCCCGTACACCCGGCCACGAGGCCGGCACCGGCGAGCGCGGCGGTTCGGCGCAGATACGTCCGTCGCGTAGGCGCGTCGGTCATGTCGTTTTAGGCAACCCTAAACGGGGCTAAATTACTTTTGGTTTGCCTAAACGGACGCGTCGCGCCGAACGCCCCCGGCGACCGTTAGTCGACGTACTCGCCGATGAGGGGGTCTAAGTCCGCCTTCGTCTCCTCGGAGATGGCGTCGTCGGGCGTGTTTATCGTCCCCTCCAGCGAGGAGTGGCAGTCGCACTCGTGGTCCTCGGGGAGGGCGCGGATGGCCGCCTCCACCGTCTCTTTGATGGCCGTCTCGTTGGCGGCGGCGTTCTCCAACACCTCTTCGAGGGTCACCTCGGAGTCCTCTTTCCAGACGTCGTAGTCGGTGACGCCCGTCACCGTCGCGTAGGACATCTCCGCCTCGCGGGCGAGTTTCGCCTCCGGGATGGTCGTCATCCCGATGACGTCCCACCCCTGTTCGCGGTAGAACTCGCTCTCGGCGCGTGTGGAGTACTGCGGCCCCTCGATGCAGACGTACGTCCCGCCGCGAACCACGTCGGCGTCCGCCGCCTCCTCCGCCGCGTCGGCTATCACGTCGGCGAGTTCCGGGCAGTACGGTTCGGCGAACGGTTGGTGGACGACGACGCCCTCGTCGAAGAACGTCAGGTCGCGGTGCTTCGTCCGGTCGTATATCTGGTCGGGGATCACGAGGGTCTGCGGCGGCAGGTCCTCGCGCAGACTGCCGACGGCGTTGCTGGCGATGACGTGGGTCACGCCCAGTTCCTTCAGGGCGTAGATGTTCGCGCGGTACGGGAGCGTCGTCGGCGAGTGCTGGTGGTCCGGGCCGTGCCGCGGGAGGAAGACGATCTCGCGGCCGGTGTCGCCGAACTCGCCGACGACGGCGGGCGCGGAGGGGTCGCCGTAGGGCGTCTCGACGTCGACTTCGCGCGTCTCCTGCAGGGGCAGGGCCTCGTAGATACCGCTGCCGCCGATGAATCCGATGGTCATACCCGAACGTCGGGCGGTCGGAACAAAACCGTGGCGAGTTCCGACGGGTTCGGGAGGGCGGCGCGCGGCGGGGCGGCGACGAACGGGGACCGGAGGACGGGCGACTACAGGAGGACGCCCGATTCGAGCAGTGCGATGGTGAGCGTCAGCGTCGGAACGCTGACCAGCGTCGTCACGAAGACGGCGGTGGAGACGAACTCGGCGACGGGGACGCCCGACACGTCGCCCTCCGCGAACTCGCCGACGAGGATGAGGGGCGTCACCGCGGCGGGCATGGCGCACTCCAAGACGAACGTCCGACCGACGGTCGGGTCGGCGAACCCGACGACGAGGGCGATGGCGACGCCCACCGCCGGCGCGGCGGCCATCTTCAGCACCGTCACGACGCCGACTTCCGAGAGCGTCGACCCCACGTCCGTCTTCGCCAGTTGGACGCCGAGGATGAGCAACATCAGCGGAATCGAGGAGTCGCCGACGAGTTTCAGCGTCTCCATCGCCGTCGACCCCGCCGGGGGGACGACGCCCGCCCACCGCGCCAGCAAGGCGGCGACGACGGCGTAGACGAGCGGTATCTTGAACACGCGCTTCACGCCTTCGAGCCCGCTGTTTCCGCCGCCGCGGGAGGCGATGTAGACGCCGAGCGTGTAGATGAGGACGCTCTGCACCGACAGGAAGAGCACGGCCGTCGAACGGCCCGTCGCCCCGAACGCGAAGTTCGAGACGGGGATGCCGTAGTTACCGGAGTTCGGGAACGCCGCGACGAGGACGAGTGCGCTGAGAAGCGGGTCGCGTTCGCCGAACAGGCGGCCCGCGCCCTCCGCGAGCAGAATCATCACGAGGTGGTAGGCGGTCACGGCGACGGCGACTTCGACGAGCGTCGAACGCGCGAGGGAGGTGGTGGCGAGGCTGTGGAAGACGAGTGCCGGCGCGAGGACGTAGACGACGACGGTGTTCATGGAGTCCGTCTCGACGTCCGTCGCGCGCCCGAGGACGAACCCGACCGCGCCCACGGTGACGATGGGGAGAATCGCCGTCGCGAAGATAGAGAGGAGTGCCACGCCGGAACCGACTCCCGCCGCCCCTTCAAACGCTTCGGAGACGGCGCGGCTTACCGCGTCAGCGGACGCTCGCGAGACGGTTCAGGACCGTTCGCCGTCCGCTTCGTCTCGCTCGGCTTTCGCCGCCTCGTACCGCGCGCGAACCGCCTCGAACAGGTCGCGCCCGAGTGAGGTCCGCAGTCTCGGCTCCGCCGTGGCGAAGAACTCGTCTAACCGGTCGTACGCCCCGAAGTGCGGGTTCTCGGCGTCGGGGTCGTACCGCCCATCCCTCTCGTAGACGACCGCCTGCAGGCACATGTCCAACAGGTCCATGTCCTTGACGAACCGGGCCGTCTCCGTCTCCCGCGCCTCGTACTCCTCCCACGCGTCGCGGAGGTCAGCCGAGAACGGGCCGAGGAGGTCGGCTATCGCCGCGCGTTCGCGGCGTTCCTTCTCCTCGGGGTCGGGCGTCTCCGCCTCGGGGTCCGCGCGCGTCGCCGCGTCGCCGGTGCGGGCCTCCGCAGCGTCGTGGAGGACAGCCAGACGCACCGCTCTGTCGGGGTCTACGCCCTCGGCGCGGTCGGCGAAGCAGAGACAGAGGTGGGCGACGCCCCACGAGTGGGCGGCGACGGACTCGGGGTCGGAGACGTCGCGGAGTTGCCACCCGGTGCGGCGTTCGTCCTTCAGGCCGTACGTTTCGAGGAGGGCGTCCAGATCCGACTCGCGGTCCGTCGGAGACACGGGTTCCTCAGGCGTCGTCGTCTTCGAGGAGTCGCCACGCGCCGTCGTCCGCCGTCTCGACGTACCCGCGGCGTTCCATCTCGCTCATGACTTCGCCCATCCGGTTCGGTTGGGCTATCTCCATCTCGATTCGGTCCACGTTGTGGTACTCGGAGAGGTAGTGTCGGACGTCCTCGACCTCGAACGTCTCCTCGTCGGCCTTCTCCATGACGCCGGAGACGAGGTCTATCATGTCCTCGATGAAGTTCCACGGGTAGACGACCCACGCCCACTCTTCGAGGCGTTCGCCGACGAAGTCGGGATCGAACTCGCTCGTCTGCAGGAGTTGGAGCGTCGCGGTCCGAACCTCGCCCGCGTTGCGGTCGGTCACGTACTCGTAGGCGTGGTGGATGGACCCCCCGGTGTCGGCGATGTCGTCGATGATGAGCACGTCTTTGCCCTCGACGCTGCCCTCCGGCATCGGGTACCGGACTTCGGGTTCGCCCGACTTCTGGGCCGTCCCCACGTAGTGTTCCATCTTCAGGCTCGTCAGGTCGTCCATCCCGAGGAAATCGCAGATGCACCGCCCCGCGAACCACCCGCCGCGCGCCAACGCGACGATGACGTCCGGTTCGAACTCGGACGCCTTCACGGCGTCGCTCACGTCCCGGCAGAGACCGTAGATGTACTCCCAGTTCGTGATGGTGCAGTTAAACTCGTCGGGGAGGTCGCCCATGGACTTCGTTCACCAGTTCGTACAGGGCGGGTGTCCCCCTTTAACGTGTCCGTCTGGCCGCGGGTTCGGTACGCTAGCGCACGGAGATTCGCCGTTCGACGTCGGACCGCCCATCCCATCGATACTCTTATACTACCGTGGTATGTGTTAACTTACCGAATAGATCGCCATGCACACCTGCAACAACTGCGACGAGTTCGTGAGTCCGGATTTCGTGAGAGTGTTCGGCGACGAGGACGGCCGCGTGTTCGGTTGTCCGTCGTGTGCGACCACTGCGGACCTGCAGGCGGGGAAGGCGTCGAGTCCGGCCCCCTCGGCCGGACCGCCTTCCCCGTAGGCCGGCCGCCTCCATCTCGCCGTCCGACCGCCGGGATTGATGAGAGGGAGGTTCCTTGACCCCTGCATGCAGACGCGTCGAACCCTCCTCGTGGACGCCTTCGCCGACGAACCGCTATCGGGCAACGCCGCCGGCGTCGTCCCCGAGGGGTCGGACCTGACAGAGTCGCAGATGCGCGCCGTCGCCCGGGAACTCGCGGTTAGCGAGACGGCGTTCGTCCTCCCCTCGGGGACGGCGGACCGACGCCTCCGGTACTTCTCCCCGACGCAGGAGGTGGACCTCTGCGGCCACGCGACCATCGCCGCCCACGCCCACCTGTTCGAGGAGGGCGCTATCGACGCCGGCGACCACACCGTCGAGACGAACGTCGGCGCCCTCGACGTCGAAGTCGAGTCGGACGGAACCGTCTGGATGACGCAGAACGCCGCGCGCGTCGAACCGGTCGACGTCGAGTACGAACGCCTCGGCGCGGCCCTCGGCATCGACCCCGAGGCCCTCCGCGACATCGGACAGGACGCGCCCGTCGCCGTCGCCTCCACGGGCCTCCCCTTCCTCGTCGTCCCGGTCAACTTCCTCGAACACCTCGGCAACGCCGACCCGGACTTCGCCGCCGTCGAGGAACTCGCCGCCGAGTACGACGCCGCGGGCGTCTACGCGTTCACCTTCGACGTCCTCGACGGCGACGCGACGCTTCACGCCCGCGCGTTCGCGCCCGGCATCGGCGTCCCCGAGGACCCGGCCACCGGCACCGCCGCCGGCGCGTGCGGGGCCTACCTCCGACAGGCGAACGCGTTCGACGAGACGCCTGAGGAGATGGTCTTCGAACAGGGCCACTTCGTCGATAGGCCGGGCCGGATTCGCGTCCGGGCGGGCGAACGGGTTCGCGTCGGCGGACGAGGGGTCACCGCCCTCGACGGGACGCTCGCCGTCCCGCCCTCGGACGACGACGACATCGTGGTCGCTTGAACTTTCAGCCTCTCGTTTGCATCGTCTGATTACCGGGGTGATACTTATGTCGCATACAGTTCAAGGAACCTATATGAACTGCGGCTCTGACCCCCGCGTCGACGATAGGTTCGCCGCTTTCGCGGACGTCTCTCGACGAATCGTCCTCTCTACGCTCTGCGAGCGGTCGTCGTCGGACGAAGACGAAGCGCCGCGGGCCAGCGTCGAGACGTTGGTCGCGGCGCTCGTTTCCGAGGACGGACGGGAAGAACTGGCCGACGGCGGTATCCCCGAGCGACCGGCGTCGCCCACGGACGCGAAGATAGAGCTCACCCACGTCCACATCCCCGGGCTCGAACGCGCGGGACTCGTCGAGAGCGACGACGAGGAGGTTCGCCTCGCGGTCGAACCCGAGGTGGTCGAACAGGGCCTCGAACTCGCACAGCAGTTCGAACGGGCGGACTGAACGGGACCGTCGGTCCCCTCGAACCCGTCTGCCCGCGTTCGCCGACCGAGCGCTCTTTTGCGTTCACGCCTGCACCCCTTCCATGGACGACCACGCCGACCCCGAGTCCTTCGACCGCCGGACCCCCGGTCTGAACTACCTCGCGTTCACGCCGTCTCGCGTTCCACGCCGTCTCGCGCGAACAGGTCGATTCGCTCACGGCGGGCGTCAGAGAACGCGCGGACGCGACCGTGTCGTACGAGGACCGCCATCCCTTCGCCGGCGGCTACTACGCGCTCTACTGCGAGGACTCGGATGGGATAAAAGTCGAAGTGGTCGCCCGGAGTGACGGTTCGCGCCGCGGACCCGTTCGACGGGTACCGACCGACGATTCAGCCGATGTACCGCAGGTCGTCGTCGGTCGGCATCCCCTGCTGTTGGTTCTGCATCTCCTGGATCTTCCCGACGACTTCCTTCATCTCCTCGGCGCGTTCCTCCAGCGAGTCGTACCCCACCTCGAAGCCGGCGGCCTCCTCCAGTACTTCGAGGACGGCCTGCGCGCTCGTGGGGTCCACGAGGTAGCCGCTGGTCTCGCCCATGAGGCAGGCGACGTCGAGTCCCCGCCGTTCGCCGAGGCCGAGGAGCAGACCGCTGACGCCGACGATTCCGCCCGCGGGTTCGTCCTCGCGGAACTCCACGCCCGCGTCCTCCAGTCGCGCTATCGCGTCCTCGCGGGTCACCGCCCCGAGGACGGCGGGGTCGTCCACCAGTTCGCCCGTCGGCACGCCGCCGAGGGCGAACCCGCGTTCGACGCCGAACTCCTCGGCGACGTCGAGGAACGCGTCGGTGAGGTGGTAATGTCCCGAGTTCGACTGCGCTTGGTGGTCGCCCGTCAGAACGAGGAGATCGCGGTCACCCGCGTCGACGGCGTAGAACTCCGCGTTCGCCAGTTCGGCGACGCCGTCGTCGTCGATAGACACCTGCGGCGGGAACTCGTCGGCGTACACGCGGCGGACGAGCTCGCTGTCTAACTCTTCGAGAAGATGTTCGACGGCGAGCTTGCCGACGTGCCCCACCCCGGGAAGCCCTTCGACGAGGACGGGGTCCCGGAGTTCCGGGTCCGCCACCGTCTCGACTTCGATTTCGTTCATAGCCGTGTTACCGGTCGCTTCGCTTAAAGGACCGTCGGTACTCTCCGTAGGGGTCTTCGGGGTTGAACGGCGCGGGCGCGCTGTTTTCGGTGTCGGCGCCGCAGTCGGGACAGGCCGCAGAAAGCGTGTACACCGGGCGGTCGTGACGAGTGCGCCACGCGCCGCAGACCCGGATGTCCGACTTCATCCTACTCGTCGTCTTCGTTGCGTTCGCGGTGGAACTCCGCGGTTCCGCCGGACGCCTCGATGGAGTCCGCCGCCCGCGCGGCGGCGTCTTCGAGCGCCGTCTCCGCCGTCTTGTAGTCGGGCGCGCGCACCTTGATTCGGTACTCGGGCGACCCGACGTACGTGACGGAGAGCTCTATCTCCTCGGGGATGTCCTCCCCCTCGGCGGCTTTCAGCGCCTCCTTGATGTCGTCGACGCCGTCGCCGGCGGGACACCGAAGGTCGACGTACCCCGTGACGTTGACGTACGGGACGGAGACGTTCTGACGGGCCGTCTCCACTATCGCCTCGACTTCCTCGTCGTCCAAATCGACGTCTTCGAGCGCTTCGGCGCCGTGGATGGCCGCCTGTTCGAAGCCGTCGTACAGGGTCTCGTACTCCGCGAGCAGGGCGTTCGCGACGGAGCTGTACTGCTCGTCGGAGACGTCCTCGCCGAAGGCGATGCTCATCCACTTGTCCGCCTTCTGCTCGTTTTTCCACTCCTGGATCTTCTCTTTGCGCTGGTGCTCGTTGACGTCCTTGATAGAGAGGTCTATCTGCTGAGAGCCTGTGTCGACGTCGAGCACCTTCGCGACCACCGTCTGTCCCTCGCGTACGTGGTCGCGGACGTTCTTGATCCAGCCGCTGGCGACCTCGCTGATGTGGGTGAGGCCGCGCTTGTTCTCGTACTCTTCGAGGTCGATGAAGACCCCGAAGTCGGCGATTTCGTCGACTTTTCCCACGACGAGTTCGCCTTTGTCGGGCCAGCCGCTGTACTTCATATGTAAATACCTCCGGAGGGGAGCTTACGCCTCGGTCGTGCGACGTTCGACGGTGTCGACAACTTCGCCGCGGATGTCGGCCTTCCCGCCGGTCGGGGTGGCGAGCGTGGTGCCGCAGACGGCGCAGTTGACGACGGACGATGCCTTACCGAAGACGACCTGTTCGTTGTCGCAGTCGGTGCACTGGACGAGATAGTAGTTTCCGGCCATCGTTTACTCCTGGAACTCCAGACGGCCTGCGCGCCATCCCTTCCGCATGTGGGCCTTCCCACACTCGGAGCAGATGTACTTCAGGTGCGTCTTCTTCGTCGGCTTGTCGCCACCGGGCACCTTCGAGAACTTCCCCGCGTTCCCGATGGTGGACTCGCCGCGCTTCTCCTGACGGGCGGCCCACTTCATCCCGGTCTGACGGCCCGAGCGGACCTTCTCGACTTCGTGTTCCTCGTGCGCTTTACAGTGGGGACAGTACGTGTTGAACCGGCGTGGCATCTGCATAGATATCGACCTTACGCGAAGTTCGGCATGGCCCGTTAAAACCCGTTTGGTTCGCGTCGGTCCCCGGACGGTTCCGTGGGGCCGAATGGCACGCCTCTCGCCCGCGGCGACGACCGCGACGGCGGCGAGCCATCTCCGAAGCCGTTAAGCCCCGACTGGGCAAAACGTCGCCGTATGAAGAAGCTCATCATCCGCGGCGATCCCGGCATCCGGCGCAACGCGATCATCGAAGTGGACGGTGAGGAAGTGGTCTGCTTCTCCATCGACCGACAGGGCGACTGGCACGGTCCGGACCGCGTCCAGTTGTGGTGCACCGTCGGCACGGAGGAGGAAAGAGAGACGTTCGACCGCCGCGAGTACGTCCCCCACTTCCTCGACGTCAACGCCGTAGACGCCGAGGCCGTAGACGTCATCTCGAAGCGCGGCGCCTAACTTTCGGTCGCTCCCGCCCCCGACCGCGACGCTCACGCGGACTCGTTCTCGGTCGCCGACCCGCCGGACGCGCCCGGTAGCCGGTCGGGGTGAACCTCGTATATCGTGACGGAGCCCGACCGGTGGGCCACCGTCACGCCCTCCATCTCGAAGGAAACGTCGCCGTAGCGGTGTCTCTCGCTCGGTCCGACCCAGATGTACCGCACGTCGTACTCGCGGAACAGGTCCGCGCGGGTCTCCGCGTCGCCCGTGAACATCGCGTCCACGTCGCGGACGCGGTCGTAGTACACCTCGTCGCCGCGGTAGCCGACTTCGTGCGCCCACCCCGCGACGGAGGGGACGCCGGTGAGCGACGACGCGGCGCTGGCGTTCCAGTTGTACATCACCCTCGTCCGCCCGTCGTTCCCGCCGGGGTAGTAGTGCGTCCCCGGCGCTTCCAACAGCGTGGGCGTCCCCTCCCGTTTATCGAGCCAGTCGATGGCCGCCGCCTGTTCGGGGTGGTACGTCTCGACGAACTGCGTCGCGTCCAGCGTCGTCCCGCCGGGCGGCCCCTGCTGGAAGTGGTTACCGAGGGCCATCACGCCGTAGACGGACGTGGAGGCGACGAGGGCGACGACGAACGCGGCGGCGGCGAACCGCCGCCACGGGACGCGCCCGCCGTCGGTGGCGACGGATCCCGCCCGCGACCGTACGTCGCGGGACGCTGTCTCACGGGCCGCCGAACTCCGTTCGGCGACGTCGCTCGCGGCGTCGGACGCCGAAGCCGGGACGCCCCGAACCAGCGACGGGAGGACGACGCCCATCGCCGTCGCCCAGAGCATCCACACCTGCATGTACGTCTTGAACACGGTGTTCATGCGCCCCGGCCCGGCCTGTTCGCTCACGTAGACGAGTTCGACGAGCGTGACGATGCCCGCCCCGCCGACTATCAGGACCGTCTCGTACCCGACGGGGCGGTCGGTCCGCAGGGCGACCCACCCGAAGACGAGGAGGGGGACGACCACCGCGAGGGCGGCGAAGCCGATTTCGAGGGCGACGAACGCGGCGGCGGCGAGTGCGCCGACGACGTACGCCGGCCGTTCGACGCGGAGGCGCGCGAGGAGGTACGCGCCGAAGGCGGCGATGAACGCGCCGTGGACGAACAGCAACCCGCCGAACCCGCTCCGCATCTCCGGGCCGAGGAGTTCGATCGAGCGTCCGCCCGCGCCCGTTGCCGCGCCGAAGAGGAACGGCGACGCGAGGGCGACGGCGACGACGGCGGCGACGCCGACGGCGACGAACGCCGACGCGACGCGCGTCGCCTCCGCGGCGAGTCGAGAGCGAGACGCGGCGCGGCGACCGACCGCCCCCACGCCCGGGAGGAGCGACCACGGCGCGGCGGGGGCGAAGGCGACGGCCAACCACGCCAGACCGAGGACGCTCGGGAAACTCCACGTGTTGTGGACGGCCTGCCACGACGCGACGAGGGGCACCGCACCGAAGACGAGCGCGCGCCGCCGGCGGCGGTTCGCGTCGGGCGTCCGGTAGTACGCGAACCCGACGGCGGCCGCGAGGAGGAGAAACGGCGTCCCCGTCATGTGCGCGTGCAGGTCGCCGTTCAACCACGCGAACAGGGGGAACTCGTTGATCGTCCCCGGGATGACGCGGCTCGCGCTCCAGTAGGAGAACGACCCCGCGCCCGCGAGGACGTCGGACACCGCGTACTCGGTCTGCTCTGCGATCAACTCGGCGGCGGTCCGTTGGAGATCATCCGGCAACGCCAGGAGCGCGAAGCGACCCATCGTGACGAGGTTGCTCGCGAACCCGACGAAGAACGCCGCGAACAGGCCGGCGATTCGACGGGGGACGCCGCGTTCCGCGCCGATCGCGCCGGCGAGTTCGAAAGCGGCGGTGACGACTGCGCCGTAGAACCCCGCGAGGGCGAGGTTGTACGCGAAGCGCGGTTCCGTCCCGCTGAGCCACGAGAGGAGCGTGGTCATCAGGTGGCCGCCGTAGTAGTACTTCACCGGTTCGCCCGCGAACCAGAAGTCCTCCGGCGGGAGCGTCGAGGAGCGTTCGAGCGTCTTCAGGAGGCCGAAGTCGAGGAACTTCTCGCCGCCGGCGGGGAACACCGCGGGGTCGAACGCCCTGATCGCGACGACGAAGAGGAACGCCGCGGTGAACACGGCGAAGGCGTCTCCCGCGGCCCTGACGTCGATATCGACGGCGAGATCCGCGCGCCCGTCGCGGAGGGCGTCGGCGTCGAACGCCGCGAGGGCGGCGGCGACGAGGAGGGCGACGACGCCCGCGGCGAGGGCTATCGGACCGAACGAGATCTGACCGACCCAGTAGGCGGGCACCGTCAGTACGAGGAGGGCGGCGGGGAGAGCGAGTCCGGCCCCTCGCCCCGCGGCGTCGGGGAGGAGGCGGGCGGCGAGTGGCAGTCCCGCCGCGAACAGTACGGCGTAGAGGACCAACCAGCGGATGACGAGGGCGTACTCCATCGCGTTCTATAGGTCAGAGGGCGGCCACGGTGCATACACTTTATGATGCGTTCGACGATGGCACGGCCGCCGAGGGACTCGCGGGGCGGCGTGTCGTCTCGTCCGTCCGTTTTGCAAGAGGGCGGAAGTAACGGTTCGTTTTTTACCCCGAAGGCGGTATGGGTCTCCAATGAACCGTACCGTCGGGGTCGTGGTGCCCGCGTACCGGCCCGACCCGGAACGCCTCCTCTCGTACGTACGTTCCCTCGACGACCAGTTGACCCCCGAACTCGTCCGAATCGAACTGGACGACCCCCGCCCGAAGGTCCTCGCCCACCTCCGCGACGCCCCCGAGTTCGTAACCGTGAACGCCGTCGCCGACCGCCGCGGGAAGGGTGCAGCAATCACCGCCGGATTCGAATCGCTCGCGTCGGAGGTGGACGTCCTCGCCTTCGCCGACGCGGACGGTAGCACGCCGGCCGACTCGTTCGCGGACGTCGTCGCCCCCGTCGCGGACGGCGACGCCTCCCTCTCCGTCGGGTCGCGGCGACACCCGCGCGCGGACGTCGCCTCCCACCAGACGTTCGCCCGGCGACGCCTCGGCGACGGGTTCGCGTGGTTGGCGCGGCGACTCCTCGACGTGGGTCTCTACGACTACCAGTGCGGCGCGAAGGCCATCGCCTCGGACGCGTGGGTAGAGGTCCGCGACCACCTGTACGATCCGGGGTTCGCGTGGGACATTGAACTCATCGCCGTCGCCGACGCCCTCGACTACCGCGTCGCCGAGGTGCCGGTCCGCTGGGAGGACCGGCCGGGTTCGACCGTCTCGCCGGTCGAGACGACGTTCCGCCTCGCCCGCGGCCTCCTCCTCTCGCGGCACCGCGCCCGCATCATCAGTGAGGATCGCGTCCACGAACTGTTGGAGACGACGCGGACGGACAGGCCGACTCTCGTGAACCGTCTGACCGACTCCGTCGAGGCGACAGAGGCCGACTGAGGATGAGCAATCGCTCGCTAGACGCCCTCTTCTCGGGCGTTCGCTTCGGCAAGTTCGTCTCCGTCGGTGCGGTGGGCGCAGTCTTCGACATGACGACGACGACGGCGCTCATCGTCCTCCTCGGCGTCCTCGGCGAGTACGCGAAGCTCGTCGGCGCGGAAGTCGCCATCGTCGTCATGTTCGTCATCAACGAGAACTGGACGTTCGCCGACGAGGGCGCGGGCGGAACGCTCCCGACGGTTCGGCGCTTCCTCACGTCGAATCTCGTCAGAAGCGGCGGCCTCGCCCTCCAGTTCCTCATCGTCCGGTCGCTTCGCCAGATCGACCTCTCGGTCGTCCTGTTCGGCTTCGACTTCTGGCAGGTCATCCCGATTCCGATCGCGATAGCCGCCTCGATGCTGGTGAACTACGTCGCCGAGAGCACGTTCACGTGGCGCATCTCACGGCCGTGACGAACGGTGGAAATTAGCATACGGCGCCCGAAACATAACCCTTAACCGTCAGCCGGAGTTTGAACCATGTAGCGGGATGGGATAGCCAGGAGATTCCGCCGGGCTCATAACCCGGAGATCGGTAGTTCAAATCTACCTCCCGCTACTTCTCTCCGACAGTCACCAACCGAACGCCGAGTCTCGTCTCGGCGTAGAATCGTGACTGTCGGTGCGAGTAACATCGAGTAGATTTGAATCGGGGAGCGAACGGACGTGAGCGACCGAGGTTGAAATCTCCCTCCCGCTATGGTTTACCGAACACGACCCCTTTAAGCGCCGAATTTTCGCGTCTCGCGGTCGTAGAACGGTTATCCTGCCAGACGCCGTACGTCTACACTTGACTACTAGTGAATCGGTCGAATCGACCGCGTCCGGGATATTCGCCGTCGGCGTCGTGCTGGCCGTCCTCGTCGGGGCGGCGGTGTTCGGCTACGGCCTTCTGCTGGTCCCCGTGTCGGCCCTCGGGGGCGGTTGGATCGCGGCTATCGGTCTCTCGTAGGTCCTATCGGCGCTGTTGGCGACCGAAGGGGTCGGTGACCGCCTCGGCCTCTCGTCGGCGAGCCGACGTACCCTGTCGCTGTCGTTCGCCGCCCTCGCGGTGGTCCTGCTGGTCGCGTTCGTCGTCGTCAACTTTGCGTCGGTCGGCCCCGGGACGGAAACGAGCGGGTAGAGACGCCGTACACCCACGGGAGAGTCGCTCAGAACCCGATTTGGTTGCCCGACGACCGGTCGTACTCCTGCGCCGCGCCGAGATTTTCGAACGCGTAGTCGTCGTCGGTCAACAGCACGGACCCGTCCTCGACGGTCACGTCGATAGTCTCCAACACCGCGCCCTCGCAGGGGCCGAAGTCACAGACTCCCGAGTCGCGTTCGAACGTCGCACCGTGTTTCTGGCAGACGAGTTCGCCGTTTCGGACCAGCGCACCGGCCCCCTTGTCGAGTCGCACGTCCGTCCAGTGGGGGCAGTAGTTCGAGAACGCCACGATGGCCCCGTCGTCGAGGCGGGTGAGAATCGCTTCCGTCCGGTCGCCGCCCTCCGAGACGGTGAAGAGAAGCGTGCCGTCCTCGGGCACGTCGTCGGCGGCGACGATTCGGCGCGAGTCGTCCATACCGGCCTTCCGAGTCGGTGTCTTCAAAAGCTGACGGTCTTCGAATTTATTGCCCGTTCGGCTCCGTCGCGTCGTCTGCGTAGTGTTCTCGTTCCACCCGGTCGTCGAACACGCGGGAGAGGAGCATCGTCACCGGGCCGCCGCCGACGTCGATGCCGTCCACCGACTCCACGGGGCGCACCTCCCACGTCGTGTTCGTGACGAACGCCTCCGCGGCGTTTCGTAGATCGTCGGGGGTGAACGCCCTCTCCCGAACCGGGATGCCCTCCTCGGCGGCGATGTCCAGAACCTCCGCGCGCGTCACGCCCGGCAGCACCGGGCCGTCGAGCGACGGGGTGCAGAGGGCGTCCTCGCGGACGAAGAAGAGGTTGCTCGTCGCGCCCTCGGCGAGGCGGCCCTCGGAATCGAGCATCACCGCCTCGTCAGCATCCGTGACGCGGAGTTCGAGGCGCGCGAGGATGCCGTTGAGGTAGTTGTGCGTCTTCGCACGCGCGGGGATCGACCGGTCGGGGACGCGCCGCGTCTTCACCGTCTGCAACGACGCGGGGCCGTCCCACGCGGGATCGCTTCCGCGTCCGCCCCGAGGAAGGGGTTTCACCAGGACGACGATCGTCGGGTCCACCGCCTCGCCGGGCGTGAGTTTGCCGGGTTGGACGCCCCGCGTGACGGAGAGTCGGACGTAGGCGTCGTCGAGTTCGTTCCCGCGGAGCGTCTCGTCCACGCGGGCTTTCAGGTCCGCGTCGGAGAGGCCGTGGTCCAGAGCGATGACGTCGCACGTCTCCCGGAGGCGGTCGGCGTGCGTCCCCCACCGGAACACGTCGCCCCCGTAGGCGCGGAGCGTCTCGAACGCCGCGTCGCCGTACATGAAGCCCCTGTCGCGGACGCTCACCGCGGCTTCGTCGGCGGGCACCAACTCGCCGTTCACGTGGTACAGGAGGTCGGAATCCTCAGACATCGGCGTCCTCCCCGTCGCCGCAGGCGGCGACGAAGTTGGCGACGAGGCGCTTCCCCTCGGCGGTGAGGATGCTCTCGGGGTGGAACTGCACGCCGACGTGCGGCCCGTCGTCGCGGCGGACGCCCATCACGACTTCGCGTTCGTCGTCGGTCCGCGCCGTCTCAGTGAGGCCGGCGGGCAAGTCGTCGCGTTCGACCGCCAGCGAGTGGTAGCGACCCACCTCGAAGCGGTCGGCCATCCCGCGGAAGATGCCCTTCCCGTCGTGGGAGACGAGCGAGGACTTCCCGTGGACCACCTCGGGAGCGCGGACGACGGGCGCGCCGAGTGCGGCGCAGAGGGCTTGGTGGCCGAGACAGACGCCCATCGTCGGGTACCGCAGGTCGCGGAAGATCGGTATCGAGACGCCCGCCTCTGCGGGCGTTCCCGGGCCGGGCGAGACGACGATTCCGTCGGGGTCCATCGCGCGGATGCCGTCGGTATCGACGGCGTCGTTCCGGCGGACGACCACCTCCTCGGCGAACTCGCCGACGTACTGGACGAGGTTGTAGGCGAACGAGTCGTAGTTGTCCACGACGAGGACGCGGGTCATCGTCGGCCCTCCGCCGCGTCCGCGGCGTCCGAACCGTCGGCGTCCCCGTCGAGGCTCATCCCGCGACCCTCGGCGGCGAGTGCCTCGTCGATGGCGGTGACGAGTGCCCGCCCCTTCGCCAGCGTCTCGTCGTACTCGGCGTCGGAGTCCGAGTCGTGGACGATTCCCGCGCCGACCCGGAGGAAGTACTCCTCGCCGCGGCGGACCAGCGTCCGGATGACGATGTTGAGCGTCGCGCGGTCGTCGAAGCCGAACGCGGCCACGCTCCCGGTGTACGGTCCGCGGCGGGTGGACTCCACCTCGTCGATTATCTCCATCGTCCGGGGTTTCGGCGCGCCCGTGATGGTGCCGCCGGGGAAGACGGCGGCGACGGCGTCCGCTATCGACACGTCCGGTCGGCGGACGCCCTCCACGACGCTCACGAGGTGCATCACCTCGGAGTAGCGGTCCACGCGCCGGTACTCCGACACCTCGACGCTCCCGTACTCGGAGACTTTCCCGAGGTCGTTCCGTTCGAGGTCCACGAGCATCGCGTGTTCGGCGCGTTCCTTCTCGTCCGCCGTCAGGTCGAGTTCGAGTTCGTCGTCCTCGGCGGGCGTCGCCCCGCGGGGCCGCGTGCCCGCTATCGGTTCGGTCACGAGTCTGTCGCCCTCGACGTCCAACAGGAGTTCGGGGCTCGCGCCGACGAGGTCGGTCCCGCGGAACTCCACGAGGCCGGAGTACGGCGCGGGGTTGACGCGCCGGAGCGCATCGTACGCGGCGACGGGGTGGACCGCCGCGGGCGCGACGAGTCGCTGCGAGACGTTCGCTTGGAAGGTGTCGCCCTCGCGGATGTACCGCTTCACCGTCCGCACTCGGTCGGCGAACGCCTCGCGGTCGCAGTCGCTCTCGAACCGCGCTTCGTCCGTCTCGACGGGCGGATCGCTCGGGGCCGTCTCGCCCGAGAGCGTCGCCTCCGCGAGGTTCGTCGCGCGGGCGATGGCGCGGTCGTACAGGTCGTCGGGGTCGCTCCCGGCGGGCACGCGCGGACACGCGGTGATTCGGAGCGTGCACTCCCCGTCCGGTCGCGGTTCGCTCCACGTCGCCACGCGGTCGAACAGGCCGAGTTGCAGGCGCGGGAGTCCCCTGTCGTCCTCCGCCCCGCCCGGCAGCGATTCGAGTTCCCGGGCCACGTCGTACGAGAGCCACCCGAACAGGCCGCAGGGGTACGGCACGTCGCACCCGGTGTCGCCGCGGACGAGCGTCTCCGAGTCGAGGAGGGCGTCGAGGGCGGAGAGCGACGGCGACGTCGCCGAGGCGTCACCGCGGAGGACGCGGTTGCTCGACGGATCGAGTCCGTCGGCGTCTGGGCCGCGGGTCGCGTCGGCGTCGCGGAGGGTGACCGCCTCCGACCCGACGCGGAGTCGTTCGACGGGTTCGACGCCGAACGCGCCCCATCCGGGCTGTCCACCGGTTGTCTCGTAGAAGAAGCCGTCGGCGTCGTCGCTCCGAACCCGGCGGTACGCGGCGAACGGGTCGGACGCGACGACGCGGACTTCGACGGGGACGCGCGCGCCGTCCGGCGCCGCCGCCGCCGTCGAGCGAAACGCCGCCCGCGGCGTCGCGACGGCGATGTCCGATTCGGTCATGGAGGAGAGTACGGCGGCGGGGGGTAAACGGTTTCGCGACGGCTCCGGAGGCGGTTCGGCGGGATAACTCGGACGGCGAAAAAAACCGTATTAGGATTCGAGGCGCTCTTTCGCGCGGTCTATCCACCGACCGATGCGCTTGTCGGAGACGCCGATCTCGTCCGCGAGCGATTCGGCGTCGGCGCCGGCGAGTTCCGAGACGGTGGTGACGCCGGCGTCGGACAGTCGCTCCGCGTAGGCCGGACCGATGCCCTTCACGTTGTCGACCGGTTCGTCCGCCGCCTCGTCGCCGACCGACTCGTCGCCGGTCGCGTCGTCCTCGGACGACTCGCCCTCGAACGGTTCGTCCTCCGGTTCGGCCTCCTCGACGATGTCGGCGCCGGCGGCCTCGCCCTCGATGGAGTCGGCCTCGGTCGGTTCCGCCGCCTCCGAGGGCTCTGCGGACTCCGCGGGTTCGTCCGTCGTCCCCTCGTCGGTGACCGACCCGGTCGAGGCGGCGGCGTCGGTGTCCGCCGCGACGCTCTCGTCGGCCGTCTCGTCCGCCTCGTCGTCGGAGTCTAGCTCGCTCCGTTCGTCGCCGCCGACTTCGACCGCTTCGGAGGGCTCGGCGGCCTCCTCCGGTTCGTCGGTCGTCTCCTCGTCAACGACCGACCCGGTGGACGCCGTCGCGTCCGTCTCGGAGGCGACCGATTCATCCGTCTCGGACTCGTCAACGTCGCGAGACTGCGTCTCGCCGCCCACAGAACCTTGTTCTGCGACGTCACCGGACGGGGTCCGACCGCTCGCCGACGTACTCTCGGCAGCGTCGTCGGCGTCCGTCCGAGTGTCGCGCTCGACCGATACGCGGGTCTCTCGCGCCGAAGATTCGCCGTCCGAAGACGTGTCGCGGCCGAGAAGCGACCGGAACGACGACACAATCCTGTCAAATATGCCCATTGTATCTCAATATGTCCTGCGCTTATTTAAAAATCGTTACCCCGAAGCGGACCGAGGCGTTCATTTCAACTCCGAACGGAGCACTTCGTTCATCGCGTCCACCGGGGCGTCGCGGCCGGTCCAGCGTTCGAAGGCTTCCACGCCCTGATACAGGAGCATCCACGCGCCGTCCACCGTCGTCGCGCCCGCGTCGGCGGCGTCGCGGAGCAGTCGCGTCTCGATGGGCGTGTACACGGCGTCCAACACCGCGAGGTCCGAGTGGAGGTGTTCGGCGGGGACGGGCGTCTCGTCGGACTCCATCCCGACGCTCGTCGCGTTGACGAGGACGTCCGCGTCGCCGACGCGGGAGAGCGAGTCCAGACCGCCCGCCGTCGCGCCCGACACGTCCGCGGCCAACGACTCCGCCCGTTCAACGGTCCGGTTAGCGACGTGGACCGACGCGCCGGCGTCGGCGAGAGCGAACGAGGCGGCGCGTCCCGCCCCGCCCGCGCCGACGACCACCGCCTCGCGGCCGTCGAGACGGACGCCGTGGTGTTCGAACGCGCGGCGGACGCCCGCCGCGTCGGTGTTGTAGCCGCGCGGAGCGCCGTCGCCGCCGAAATCGACAGTGTTGACCGCGCCGATTCGCTCGGCGAGTTCGTCCGGTTCGACGTGAGAGAGCGCGTCCTCCTTGAACGGGATGGTGACGTTGAGCCCCGAGATGCCGAGGGCGTCCGCCCCCGCCAACGCCGCGTCCACGCCGTCGGGGTCGGGTTCGAAGGTGACGTACCGCGCGTCCATCCCGAGGGCCTCGTACGCCGCCTCGTGCATCGGCGGCGACAGCGAGTGGCCGACGGGGTTGCCCACCAGTCCGAACACCTGCATGCTCATGCGTCCCTCTCGGACCGGGGGCGGCTTAAAAGACCCCGAGACGGCTCGCCCGCGGTCCGCGGACGGGGCGGCGGACAATTTCGCCGCGCGGGTCGCTCGCACATCGGCACTTCCCCGGCGCGAAACCGACGATATGGCGGGTAACGACGCGTCTCGCGCGGGAAGCGCGGTCTGCTGTCGGAAGCATAAAAGATAGGCGGACGGGGAACTGAACGGTTTACGATGAGTTCACGCCTTCGCCATCCGCTCGTCGCCGTCGCGGCGACGGTCCTCCTGACTCTCCCGTGGGTCGGGCTGTGGGCGACCGGGTCCGCAGAGAGCGTTTCGACGATTACCAGAGTCGCCATCAGCGGCATCGCCGTCCTCGGCGCGTCGTTCCTCCTCGCGTGGGGCGCCGAAACCGCCGAGAAGGACGTGCCGCGGGCGTTCGCGCTTGCGGTGCTCGCGGTGCTCGCCGTCGCGCCCGAGTACGCCGTCGACGCGCTGTACGCGTGGCAGGCCGCGAGCGACCCCAACGCGGCCAACCTCGCGGTCGCCAACATGACCGGCGCGAACCGCATCCTCATCGGCCTCGGCTGGTCGGGCATCGCGCTGTTCTCCATCTACAAGGCGTCGCAGCTCCCCGACTCGAAGGACGACGTCGTGGACAAGCCGGGCACGCTGCGCGACGCGGTGCAACTCGACCCGAGCATCTCCACCGAGATCCTCTTCCTGTTCGCCGCGACGGTGTTCGCCTTCTTCGTCCCCCTCCACGGCGGCATCGACTGGTTCGACACCGTCGTCCTCGTCGGCCTCTACTTCGCCTACATCGGCATCATCATCCGCGGCGACACGGAGGAGCACGAAGAACAGGTCGGCGTCCCCGCGTACTTCCAAGCGCGCAAGAAGGGCGTGCGCATCCCCGCGGTGCTGACGCTCTTCGCCTACTCGGGCTTTCTCATCTTCACGGCCGTCGAACCGTTCGCGCACGGCTTAGAGGAGATCGGCCTCCAGTTCGGCATCCCCGAGTTCTTCATGATTCAGTGGTTCGCGCCGCTGGCGAGCGAGAGTCCCGAACTCATCGTCACGGCGTACCTCGTGAACAAGGCCAGAGCCACCGCGGCGTTCAACGCCCTCATCTCCTCGAAACTGAACCAGTGGACGCTGCTCATCGGGACGCTCGTCGTCGTCTACAGCATCGCGCTGGGCCGGTACGGCATGCTCCCGTTCGACTTCAAGCAGGCGGCCGAAATCTGGCTCACCGCCGCGCAGAGCTTCTTCGCGCTGGCCATCCTGATGAACTTCGAGATTAGCGTCCGCGAGGCGGTGGCGCTTCTCGTCCTGTTCGTCTCGCAGGTCGTCGCCGAGTTCTTCATCATCCAAACCGTCGCGGAACCGCTGGCCGAGACGTACTCCATCTACCTGCTCGTCGGCTACTCGGTCGTCTACATGATCCTCGGAGTCGGACTCGTCGCGCAGCGCTTCGACGACTTCCGCCGGCTCACCCGCATCACCGCCGCGACCATCCGCGGTGAACCCCTGCCGACGGACGTCGAGGCGGACTGACCGGACCGACCGCCTTCGACGCGCTTTACATCGCGGCGCGGCGACTTCTTCTCGTGATAGCCGTAGTCGTCAGCCGCGCCGACAGCGCATCGGCCCACATCGGCGACCGCCTGTTGGAACTGGCCGACTGGGACGAACGGACCGACGGCTCCCGCCCGGACGGCGAGGGCGGCGGAACGTACTACCGCCGCGGCGAGTTCGAACTCCGGGAGTTCGACGGCCTCCACATCGAACTCGGCCGGGTGGCCGACGCGTTCTCCGAGGACCCCGAGTTCGTCGCGTTCGTCTCCCGGCACGCGGGCGAGACGGGACCGCTCCTGACGGCGCACTTCACGGGCAACTTCGGCCCCGCCGAGTACGGCGGCGAACCCGGCGCGTTCGCCCGCGCCTGCCCGAACGCACAGAAGCGCGTCGTCAAGGCCCTCGCCGAACACGCCCCCGAGGAGTACGACGTCGGCATCGAGTGCACCCACCACGGTCCGACCGACGCGGGCGCGCCCTCCATGTTCGTCGAACTCGGAAGCGGCGAGTCTGAGTGGGAGGACCCGGCGGGCGCGCGCGCCGTGGCGGCGGCGGTTCTCGACCTCTCGAACGCCGACGCCGACCGAGACCGACAGCTCGTCGGCTTCGGCGGCGGCCACTACGCGCCGCGCTTCACGCGCATCGTCCGCGAGACGGACTGGGCCGTCGGCCACGTCGGCGCGGACTGGCAGTTAGACGCGATGGGCGACCCGGAGGCGAACCGCGACGTCCTCCGGCGCGCCTTCGAGGCGTCCGACGCCGAGTACGCCGTCGTGGACGACGACCGCCCCGAACTCGAAGCCGTCCTCGACGAACTCGGCTACCGCGTCGTCGACGAGTCGTGGGTTCGGGAGGCGACGGGCGTCCCCCTCGATTTCCTCGACCGCCTCGAATCTGACCTCTCGCCGGTCGAAGACGGCCTGCGCCTCGGGAAGGCGGACGCGGCGGAGTACGAGGTGGTCTCGCTTCCGGACGAACTGCTCTCGGAGGCGGGCGGCGTGGACGCGGAGTCCGCCCTCGCGGCGATTCACGACCGTTCCGTCGCCTACGAGACTATCGACGGAGGGACGAAGGCGCGGGGGCGCGCCGCACTCCCGGAGGAAGGCGCGTACGACGAACTCGTCGCGGCACTCGCGGACGTCCTCCGAGAGAAGTACGACTCCGTCGAACGGACGGAACGGGCCGTCGTCGCGCGCCGGGAGGCGTTCGACCCCTCGACCGCCGCCGAACTCGGCGTCCCCGAGGGGCCGGCGTTCGGAAAGCTGTCCGCCGGTCAACCTGTCGATGTCGGGGGCAAAACCGTCGAGCCAGACGACGTGCGCACCGAACAGCGCATCGTGTTCAAAGTCTGACCGCTTAATATCGCAGTAAACTGCCGCGTCAGTCGTCCGACAGTCGTCTGACGCGAGGGGGAAAGATAATAATGCTCCATTCGGTAAGAACGGCCATATAGTATGGACTCTATCGTCGACGAAGCAATTGACGAGGCCGAAGAGACGGGGGATGGGACTCCTGACGTCGGCGCTTCCGAGGGTGAAGAGATTCGCCGGACGGGAACGATGACCGACGACGAACTGAAGGACGTCCTCCAGGACTTACAGACGAACATCACCGTGGTCGGGTGCGGCGGCGCGGGCGGGAACACGGTCAACCGGATGTTCGAGGAGGGAATCAAGGGGGCGAAGCTGGTCGCGGCGAACACCGACGTGCAGCATCTCGTCGAAATCGACGCGGACACGAAGATTCTGATGGGGGAACAGAAGACGCAGGGGCGCGGCGCGGGGTCGCTTCCGCAGGTGGGTGAGGAAGCGGCAATCGAATCCCAAGAGGAGATCTACGAGGCCATCGACGGGTCCGACATGGTGTTCGTCACCGCCGGACTCGGCGGCGGCACCGGCACGGGGTCCGCGCCCGTCGTGGCGAAGGCGGCCCGCGAGTCGGGTGCGCTCACCATCGCCATCGTGACGACGCCGTTCACCGCGGAGGGCGAAGTCCGGCGCACGAACGCCGAGGCCGGACTCGAACGCCTCCGCGACGTGGCGGACACGGTCATCGTCGTCCCGAACGACCGTCTGCTCGACGCAGTCGGCAAACTGCCCGTCCGGCAGGCGTTCAAAGTCTCCGACGAAGTTCTCATGCGCTCGGTGAAGGGAATCACCGAACTCATCACCAAACCCGGCCTCGTCAACCTCGACTTCGCCGACGTGAAGACGGTCATGGAACGCGGCGGCGTCGCCATGATCGGACTCGGCGAGTCCGACACCGAGAAGAAGGCGCAGGATTCGGTCAAGAGCGCGCTTCGCTCGCCGCTTCTCGACGTGGACATCTCCGGCGCGAACTCCGCGCTCGTCAACGTCACTGGCGGGTCGGACATGAGCATCGAGGAGGCCGAGGGCGTCGTCGAGGAGATCTACGACCGCATCGACCCCGACGCGCGCATCATCTGGGGCACCTCCGTGGACGAGGAACTGGAGGGCCAGATGCGGACGATGATCGTCGTCACGGGCGTCGAGTCGCCGCAGATCTACGGTCGCAGCGACGAAGAGGAGGAACCCCAACCGCAACCGGCGAACGCGGGTCAGGACATCGACTACGTCGATTAACCGCCGCCGTTCGGAGTCGCCGCGCGAACCTCGCGCGCGCGCCGTTCTCGGGTCGGTTCGGGGCGTCGGACCCCGTTCTCTCGTTCTCGCGGGCGGTCGAGCGTCGGCCATCGGACGATTCTCCGGCCGAGGCTCCCGTTCGCATCAATAGATAGAAAAAGCCCGCCGCACAAACCCCGATAACATGGACGTCAAGTACGACCTGAACAGTTACGTGCGGGTGTTGAAACTGGCGAGCACCCCCTCTTGGGAGGAGTTCTCCCAAATCGGTCTCATCGCCGGTGCCGGCATCTTCCTCGTGGGATTCATGGGATTCGTCATCTTCGCGGTCATGAGTTTCCTCCCCGGAGGTGTCTGAGGTGCCGCCAATCTTCGCCGTAAAGACGACCGCGAGACAGGAACGGACCGTCGCGGACATGATCGCCAACCGCGAGGAGTCGGAGATACACGCCGTCCTCGCGCCCGACTCGCTCACGAGCTACGTGATGGTCGAGGCGGACGGAGACGCGGTGATAAAGCGCGTCTTAGAGGAGATTCCGCACGCACGCGGACTCGTCTCGAGCGGCGGTAACGTCGGCAAATCCAGCATGGCCGAAGTCGAACACTTCCTCTCGCCGACGCCGGACGTGGAGGGCATCGCGGAGGGCGACATCGTCGAACTCATCGCCGGCCCGTTCAAGGGCGAGAAGGCCCGCGTGCAGCGAATCGACGAGACGAAGGACCAAGTGACGGTCGAACTGTACGAGGCGACGGTCCCGATTCCGGTGACGGTCCGCGGCGACCAGATTCGCGTCCTCGACAGTGACGAACGCTAACGCGTTCGTCTGACTCTCGTTCACTTCGTTCACGGGAACAGCGACGAACGGAACGCGCGCGGTTCGCACCGCTCCGTCTCCGTCTCCGTCTCTCGGCGACCCTCTCTGCCCGGATAGCGCCGCGTTCGACTGTTCTCCGCGCTCTCCCTCTCCCCGGTTCGCGCCGCGGTCCGTCGCCCGTTACAGCGCACCGCGTTCTTTGAGGTCCGAGACGACGCGTTCGAGGTCCGCCTCCTCCTCGACCGCGGCTTTGACGTCCTCGCGCTCTCGTACCGCCGAAGAGTCGGCGTCGTACGCCCGGACGAACTCCGCGCGCGAGTGTTCCTCGAACGTGTGTCGGATGGCGAAGTACCCCTCGGGGACGATGGTGCCGCAGACCTTGCACTCGTGCCGTTCGTGTTCGGTCGTCTGGTGGATGACGGCGGACTCCACGTCCTCGAACCGCCCGTCGCACCCCTCGATACCGCATTTCCACAGGCCCATACCCGCGAGACGGATACCGGGGACTAAATCGTTCCGCAGGCTCCCTCGATAGGTCGGCGAATAGTAATATCTAACTCCGGCGTCCGCACATCGAGAGACGTGACCGCGTCCACGTCCGCGTCCGCCTCGGAAACGACCCGCGTCGATATGCACGTGAAGATTCTCGACGAACGCGTCGTCGCCCGCGCGAAGGCCCGCGGCATCGACGTGTTGGTGTACGCGCCGCACTTCGTGCGCCTGCCGGACGTCCGCGAACGCGCGGCGGAGTTCTCCGACGACGAACTCCTCGTCGTCCCCGCCCGCGAGGTGTTCTCCGGGTCGTGGCGTCGCCGCCGCCACCTCCTCGCTATCGGTCTCTCGGACCCCGTCCCCGACTTCATCTCGATGGAGGGCGCGTTCGCCGCCTTCGCGGAACAGGAGGCGGCCGTCCTCGTCCCGCACCCGACGCTCCTGACCGTGAGTCTGGACCGCGACGAAATCGACGCCCACCGCGACGAGATTCACGCGGTGGAGACGTACAACACGAAGTCGCTCCCGTACCACAACCGCGCGGCGCGCGAAATCGCGCGCGAACTCGACCTCCCGGGGTTCGGGTCGTCGTACGCGCACATGCCGGGCACCGTCGGCGAGACGTGGACGGAGTTCGACCGCCCCGTCGGGTCGGAGTCCGACCTCGTGGCGGCCCTCCGTTCCGGCGCGCCCCGCCGCGTCGTGCACCGGTCCGGCCTCGTCCACCGGGGCCGGGCACTCGCGGAGTTCGCCCACCTCGGCTTCGAGAACTCGTGGGGGAAGATAGACCGCCTCTTTCTGTCCGGGATGGAACCGACCCACCCCGGTCACATCGCCTACGACGGCCGGTTCGACGACGTGCGCGAGTACTGAGTCAGACGCCGACCATCGCCATCATCTCGACGAACGTGGTGTCCAGAGCGAAGACGAAGTAGTGGACGACGGCCAACGCGACGAGTTCGACGGCGGTCACGACGACGGTGACGGTCGTCGCCCACTTGCTGGAGGTGGCGACGCCCGTCGGCAGGTCGTACTCCGTCGGCGAGAACGGGTAGAACAGCGCGATGCCGCGCTTCGACCCGACCACGTCCAACAGGTAGTGCGTCGCCACGCCCACCCAGACGTACTGTAAGTTGCCGAAGACGAGGGGGAAGGCGACGAAAAGCGCCAGCACGGGGAGGTTGTGCAGCGTCTTGCGGTGTTTCCCGAACGCCGTGTCCACGTCGGGGAACAGAGCGCCGAGAACCACGGGTAAGGAGAGTTCGACCGCCGTCCGACCCGCCGCGAGTAGCGTCTCCGTCGGGGAGTCGTCCACGACGGGACCCGCCGTCGGATCGACGCTGAGGACGACGCCGAGACCGACCGCCAACAACGCCGCGTTCAGCACGTGACCGTCTTTGTTCATCGGTGACTAGTCCGTAATGCTGTGATACAAACGTTTTGTCACGTATCGGGGGTGTCTGTCATCCGCCGGGCGCGAACGAGGGCGGAGTCCGGGACGGGGCCGGGGCGAGGATTCAGCCTTCGACCGCTTCGAGGACCGCCTCCAGCGCCGTCCGGGCGATTCGCTCTTTCACCTGTCGCCTGTCGCCGTCGAAGACGCGCCGTTCGACCGTCGTCTCGGAGTCGCCGCTTCCCCACTCGCCGGCGTACGCGAGGCCGACGTACACCGTCCCCACCGGTTTCTCCGCCGTGCCGCCGGTCGGTCCCGCGATGCCGGTGGTGGCGACGCCCCAGTCGGTGCCGGCGGTGTCGCGGACGCCCGCGGCCATCTGCCGGGCGACCGGTTCCGAGACGGCCCCGTGTTCGTCCAACGACTCCCGCGAGACGGCCAGTTCGGTCAACTTCGCGTCGTAGGAGTAGGTGACGGCCGACCGGTCGAAGTAGTCCGAAGAGCCCGGAACGTCCGTCAGAAGCGATCCGACGAGGCCCCCGGTACAGGACTCGGCGACGGCGAGGGTCTCCCCCGCCTCGCGGAGGGCGTCGCCGACGCGTTCCTCGACCGGCGGGTCGGAGGCGAACTCGCGCATGCGAGAGACGACGGGGGCGGCGGGCAAAAGTTCCCCGTTGCGGAGCGAAAGAACCACCACCCTCGGCGGCCACCCGTCGCACGACATGAACTCCGAGGAGGGCGCAGGCGACGCCTACGACTCGCCCCTGTTCTATCTCGTGATGCAGTACGCCCACCGCGCCGACAGGGACGTGGTGGACATGGTGTCGGGAAGTCCGGACTGGGATCCGCCCGCCGCCGTCCGCGAGGGTCTGCGCGAGTACGCCGACGGCGAACCCGCCGACTTCCAGTACCCGCCGAGCGAGGGTCTCCGGCGACTCCGCGAGGAGATAGCCGCCCGCCGGAACGTCAATTCCGACCGCGTCGTCGTGACGAACGGCGCGGGCGAGGCGAACTACCTCGCGATGGCGCGCGCGATGGAACGGGACGCGGGCGAGGAGATGGTGCTGACCGACCCGGTGTACCCGTACTACCCGGGGAAGGCGCAGATGCTCGGCGCGGAGGCGACGAAGGTGCCCGTCGCCACCGACGGGTCGTTGGACCTCGACGCGATGCGGGCCGCCATCTCCGAGGACACCGCCTGCGTCGTCGTCAACACGCCGAACAACCCGACCGGCGCGGTGTACGACCGCGAGTCGGTGGCCGAACTCGTCGCCCTCGCCGAGGAGAACGACGCCCTCCTCCTCGTGGACGAGGTGTACGACCACTTCGACTTCTCCCGGCGGTTCGAGAGCGCACTCACCTTCGACTCCGACCGCGTCGTCGTCACGTCGGCATACTCGAAGACGATGGCGATAACGGGCTTCCGCGTCGGGTACGCCGTGTTCCCCGAATCGCTGGTGGAGGCGGCGAAGACGCGCCACATGCTCGTGAACGTCGCCACCAGCAGACCGGCGCAGGCGGCGGTCCTCCGGGCGTTGGAGGAGACGCCGCCGGAGTACTACGAGGCGTCGCGCGACAGACTCCGCGACCGAATCGACGCCTTCACCGACGCCCTCGACGCCGCGGGCGCGTCCTACACCGACCCCGACGGCGGGTTCTACGTGCTCGCGCGGTTCGAGGACTTCCCCGGAACGCTGGAGAACGTGAAGAAACTGATAGACGAGGCGGGCGTCGCGGGGATGCCCGGCGAGGCGTTCGGCGAGGCGTACGACGACTGGATTCGGTTCGCCCTCTGCACGCCGCGGGCCGACGACGCCGCCGCCCGTCTGGCGGACTACTTCTCGGCGTCGGGCGAGTAACCCGAGACCGACGGGTACACAAGTCCGCGCCGCGTCCCTCCCTCCATGGCCGACATCGACGTCGAACCCGTCGAACGCGTCGAAGACGACGCTGAGGCGGACGAGTCGAGCGACGACGCGCCGGACGACGGCGGGGGCGCCGGCGTCCCCGTCGACACCGAGACGCGAACCGACGAGACGAATCTCCCGTCGGGCGTGGACGCCCCCGACTACGTCCTCTACGGCGGGAAGGGCGGCGTCGGGAAGACGACGATGGCCGCGGCGACGGCCCTCGCCTCCGCCGCCGACGGCACCTCGACGCTCGTCGTCTCGACGGACCCCGCGCACTCGCTCTCGGACACCCTCGGGACGGACGTGCCCGCCGAACCCGCGCGCGTACGCGAGGACATCCCCCTGTACGCCGCCGAAATCGACCCCGACGCGGCGATGAAGGGGCCGTTCACCGGGGGCGGCGCGGACGCGGGCGCGGGCGGCGGGTTCGACCCCGACTCGGACGAGAACCCCTTCGAGTCCCCCGAGGAGGAGAACCCCTTCGAGGAGTCCGGCGGAGGCGGGGGGAACCCCTTCGGCGACGACTCGGGGCAGAACCCCTTCGGGATGGACATGGGCGGGATGGAGCAACTCCTCGGTCCGGAGGGGCCGATGGGGATGTCGCCCGGTTCGATGCCCGGCGCGGACGAGGCGGCGGCGATGCAGCAACTGCTGGCGTACCTCGACGACCCGCGGTTCGACCGCGTCGTCGTGGACACAGCCCCGACGGGGCACACGCTCAGACTGCTCGAACTCCCCGAGGTGATGGACTCGATGCTCGGGCGCATCGCCCGGATGAAACAGCAGTTCTCCGGCATGATGGACCAGATAAAGGGTCTGTTCGGCGGGGGGACGAACGACTCGGGGATGGGCGATTTGGACGAACTTCGCGAGCGAATCGAACGACTCCGCCGCGTCCTCCGGGACCCCTCGAAGACGGACTTCCGGGTGGTGATGATTCCCGAGGAGATGAGCGTCGTGGAGTCGAAGCGACTCGTCGAACGACTCGACGGCTACGAGATTCCGGTGCAGACGCTCGTCGTCAACCGCGTCATGGAGAACCTCGCGGACGTGACGGACGCGTCGGTGGACCCGAAGTGGGTCGTCACGCCGGACTTAGAGCACTGCGAGTTCTGCCAGCGTCGCTGGCAGGTCCAGCAGAACGCCTTACAGACGGCGACGGACCTGTTCCGCGGGCGCGACGTGAAGCGCGTCCCCCTCCTCGCCGAGGAGGTACAGGGAGAGGACGCCCTCCGCGTCGTCGCCGCCTGCCTGGCGTAGGCCCGACGGCGGACGCGGGGACGCGAGACGGAGACGGGAACGAGAAACCCGGGGCGGTCGGCCGGCGGTCACACCAGTTTCTGGAGGAGTCGGTACGTGGTGTCGAACCACGCGTCCGGGAGGAAGCGCGCCAGCGTCGAGACGCGCGCCACCGTCCCAGGTTGGTAGCGCGCCTTTGGTTGCGTCGAGGAGGCGGCGTCCACGATGTCGTCGGCGACGCGTTCGGCCGGAATCGACCCCGGACCGCCGCCGAGCTCTCTGGTGTCCTCGAACAGGGCGTAGAACGACTCGTAGGCCCCCGAGCGCTCGATGCCGGGGATGTCGTCCTCGCCGCCCGCCACCTCCTCCTGCACGCGGTCCGAGAAGTTCGTCTTCACCGGCCCGGGTTCGACGACGACGGCGTCGATGCCGTACTCGGCCACCTCGTTCCGCAGGGCGTCGGTCATCGCCTCGACGGCGAACTTCGACCCCGAGTAGACGCCCCCGCCGGGGAAGGAGACGCGCCCGGCGACGCTGGAGACGTTGATGATGGTGCCGTCGCCCTGTTCGCGCATGTGCGGGAGGACGGCCCGGACGAGGCGGTGCGGGCCGTAGACGTTCACGTCGAACTGGCGGTGGACCTGTTCGGTCGGAACGTCTTCGAGGGGGCCGAACTGGCCGAACCCGGCGTTGTTCACCAGCGCCGAGATGTGTCCTTCCTCCTCTACGATTCGTTCCACCACGCGGTCCACGTCGTCCTGTTCGGTCACGTCGAGGGTGGCTATCTCGCAGCCTTCCTCCCCCAGCGTCTCGATGTCGGCGGGATTTCGCGCCGTCGCGTAAACCCGCCAGTCCTCGTCGAGAAACTGACGGGCGGCGGCGCGGCCGATGCCGGACGAACAACCGGTGATGAGGACCGTCTTGGGATGCACGTCACCGTCATCGGCCCCCGGTGTGTTAATTATAGGCGGTCTAGACCTAGCTCTCGACGGACGACTTCGCCTCGTCGGCGTAGGAGTCCGCGCGCCGCGTCGGTTCCGGGAGCTTGTACTTCCCGCAGAGGCGCGCCACCAGGTCGGTCGCCGTCGGCACCGAGACGCGGTGGCCCGGACTGACGTACAACGGGTTGACGATGGGTTCGTTGTCGTACTGCCGCGACTGGTAGGCGTGACCGATGACCTCCCCGGAGTCGGCGTTCTCCACCCTGCCGCCGGCGAGAATCTCGGTCCGCCACCCGGCGGGTCTGCCGTCCACGCCCTCGCGGGGCGTCCCGCAGAGGAGGCTCTTCGCCACGCCGATGCTCGGCACGTCGAGGACGACGCCGAGGTGCGTCGCCAACCCGGCCTGCCGGAAGTGGATGCGGCCGCTCCCGTCGAAGACGACGAGGTCCGGCGTCGCCTCCAACTCCTCGAAGGCGGCGAGAATCGGGTTCCCCTCGCGGAAGGAGAGCAGCCCGGGGATGTACGGGATTTCGAGGTCCACGACGGCGGACGCGCGTTCGATTACGCGGCCCCCGCGCATGACGACGACGACGCTGACCGCCCGGTCGTCTAGGAACGCTTGGTCCACGCCCGCGACGAGGGGAGCGTCGTCGGGCGCCCAGTCGGCGAGTCCGACCGCCTCCACCTCGAATCCGAAGTCGTCGTCCCACGTCGCGGCGTCCGCCACGTCGAGCTGCATCGACTCCATTTCCTCGCGCGACTGCGACGAGTCGGGGACGAACTCGGGACGAGTCGGGAGCATCTTAAAAGCGCCTGCCCGGCCCCCCGGGGCCCCTGCCGCCGCCGCTTCCGAACTGGAGGCTGTTGGGGACCCGGCGTCTACCTTTCACTCGGCGGCCGTACGCCAGACCGATGACGAGGCCGACGAGGTGTGCGAAGTGCGCGACGTTGCCCTGTCCGACCGCCCCGGCGGTACCCGGCGAGAGGAAGAACACCGTGGAGATGAGGGCGAACCCGGCGGTGAACAGCCAAAGCGGGACGGGGATGAGGAAGTAGAGGTAAATCTTCAGGCTCGGGTTCAGCACCGTCAGCACTCCGAGGACGGCGAACACCGCACCCGACGCGCCGAGGACGGCGGTGGGAACGGCTGGGGTCAGGAGCATGCTCGACCCGACGTGGGCGAGTCCGGCTATCACCCCGCTTACGAGGAACAGAGCGGCGAACTTCTTCGACCCGACGTACCGTTCGACCAACGGGCCGAAGAAGTAGAGGACAATGCTGTTGCCGACGATGTGGAAGAAGGAGTTGGGGCTGTGCGCGAAGACGGATGTGACCCACGTCCAGACGTACAGCGGATTCTCGGAAGTGAGCATGAACAGCGACTGAAACGTCTCCCCGCCGAGCGTAAACAGCACGACGAACTCCAGGGCGAACGTCACCCACATGAGGCCGAGGAAGGTGTACGCCATGTTGCCGCGGAAGTAGCCGAGCGGACCGCCGGTCCCGGTGAGACGGCTGAGGACGCCGGACCTTCGGCTCCCTTCGTCGGCCACCGAGTCGTCGAAACCGCTGTCCAACACCCCGGATGGGTCGTTCCACTCCGACAACCCCGGACAATCGTGGTTCTCCGGGAGGCGGTGCTCCGCACAGAACGTGTTCCCGCACCGTCGGCACTGGTACGGGAGGTTCTCGTGCTTCCCGCACTCGTCGCAGGTTGCCATTACCGAGGGTTAATCCCGGCGCGATAAAAGGGGTTCCCCTCGCGCGCGAAGACGATACTCTACCGTCGAAGGACGCCCGCAGTCGAGCGAGAACGCGAACCGCGCGTCACCGCCGGTCCGTCAGCGTCGCTCCGCCGTCGCCGACTCGTCGCTTCCCTCGGCGTCTCCGTCGCCGCCCTCGGACTCCTCCGGGTGGTAGTTCGTCGGAACGACCGTTACGTGGTCTATGCCGGGGTACGCGCTATCGACGCTCATCTCGGTTCGAACTAGCGGCCTCGCGCGGAAAAGATTACTCATAAGCATAACACATGCTCCCCGGCGGCGGAGATTACCGGCGGGAATCGGCCCTCTCGCGGTCAAGCGATTAGCGGAGGGGGCGGGCGCCGGAGGCCGCGACACGCGACGCTCTCGGCGTTCGTCGTCACCGAGGGCACTCGGTTTCCCGACGGACTCCGTCCGTCGACGGCGGCGAAAAAGTGCGTCCGTAGTCGAGCGGTTACGCGAAGTTCTCTTCGTAGAGGTCCATCGCGTGTTCCACGGCGTCCTTCGCCGCTTGGGCGTCCTCCCAGCCGAGCACTTCGGTCTGCTTGCCCTCTTCGAGGTTCTTGTACGTCTCGAAGAACTCGGAGATTTCGTCCTTCTGCTGGTCGGTCAGGTCCTCGACGTCCTGCACGTGGTCGTAGCGGGGGTCCTCGACGGGGACGGCGATGACCTTGTCGTCCTTCTCGCCGTCGTCGTCCATCTCCATGAGGGCGACGGGGCGGGCCTCGATGACGCACCCGGGGAACGTCTGGTCCTCGACGAGGACGAGAACGTCGAAGGGGTCCTCGTCGTCGTAGTACGTCTGCGGCATGAACCCGTAGTCGGAGGGGTAGTGGACGTTCGAGTGGAGAACTCGGTCGAGGACGACGCCGGGGATGTCCTTCTCGTACTCGTACTTGTTTCGCTCTCCCTTCAGGCACTCGACGACGGCGTAAATCACGTCGGGCGCGTCCGGGCCGGTCTCCATGTCTTCCCAGAGGTTTACCATACCGTCTGCCACTCCCAACGCCGGCAAAGTATTTTCGAATCGACGTGGCCGACGGGACTCGATTTCGCTCTCCGCATGAACCGCCGACGGGACGCGATTCCGCGCGGTTCCGTCCGGCAGCCGGCTAGTAAATTTTGACAGGCGAACACCTATAGATAATACTAAAGGAGTATCGAATGACGACTATTTCTTGACAAAAATGACCGAAAGTGGACTTCGAGGCGGGAACGTATACACAACCGTACCCCAGTGAGATGCCCGGTTTCGACGGATAAACGGGAAATGTACCGTCAGTTGAGAAGTGTTAAATAGCTTGATGACATTTTGCCTACCATGTCAGAGGCACAAACAGTTACCGACATCTCCGGCATTGCGCGGGACCTCACCGCGTTCCAACAGAACATCCTCGTCATCCTTGCCGAGGAACCCATGTACGGGCTCGCTATCAAGCGAAATCTCGAGGAGTACTACGGCACGGAAGTCAACCACGGGCGTCTGTACCCCAACCTCGACGACTTAGTCGAGATGGAACTCGTCGAGAAGAGCGAACTCGACAAGCGGACCAACCAGTACGAACTGACCGAGAAGGGCCACGACGCCGTCCTCGACCGATTCGACTGGATGCTCGGCAAGTTCGTCACGGACGAGACGCGCGCCGACGAGGTTCGCGAACTCATCGACTCGTACCTGTAGACGCGAACGCCGACGGAATCAGAACTCGGGCACGTCCGCTCCGGCGGCCTCGAACGTCAGTTCGAGACTCTCGGCGACCACGGACGACTGATCTTCCGACGGCCACGCGTTCCGCAGGTAGTACTCGTCTAAGAACTCCCGTATTTCTTTCCGCGACGCCGACTCGACGCGCCGAACGTAGTGGTTACTCATGAAGTCCGCGAACGCGCGCGCGTTCGCCGCGTGCACCGGGCCGTGGGCTTCTTCGACCGCATCCACCACCGAGGAGTTGTGACTCTCGACGGCGTCGAACTCGCCTTCGTCCCCCGCGTCGGTCCCCAGCGGACGCTCTATCCCCCTGTCTACGTCGTCGATGCGGTCCAACTGGACCACGCCGTCTTCGAGCCACTCCGAGGGGTACAGCACGAGCGTTTCGTCCTCCTCGCGGACCCGCGCGTCGAACCCGAACTGCGCTAAGATCGTCTCGCGCCGGTCCTCGTAGGCGGCCGCCTCGTTCTCGTCCACCGCGCTTCTGGCGAGTCGAGTCAGACGCTCCACCTCCTCCACAGCCTCACCGGGCAGTTCGTCCGTCTCCTCTTCCGTCTCCGCCGCGGAGTCGTCTTCAGGCATGGTCGAGTGCCTCGTTGGCTAGGGAGTCGGCGCGGTCGTTTATCTCCCGCGGCACGTGCTCTAAGGACCACCGGTCGAACCGTTCGAGGAGTTCCCTGACGCGGACGCGACGCTCCCGGAGTTCGGGGTTGTTCGTGTCGTACTCGCCGCGGACCTGCTTGACGATGAGCTCCGAGTCGCCGCGGACGTCCACCTCGTCGAAGCCGAACTTCTCTGCGGCCTCCAACGCACGAATCAGCGCCTCGTACTCCGCGCGATTGTTCGTCGTCTGCCCGATGGTGTCGGAGCCCTCGCCGACGATTCCGTCCGCGGAGACGATGACCCACCCGACGGCCCCCGGGCCGGGGTTGCCGCGACTCGCGCCGTCGAAGTAGACGTGCGCTCGGCCGCCGCGGGACTCCAACAGCGCCACGAGGTCGGTCGGCCGCGCCCCCTGCACGACGACTTTCTCGTCGTAGGCGACGGCGGTGGCGTCGCCGTGCGTCGCCCGCCACCGCTCGTACTCGGTGTTGCCGTCCGTTACCTCGACGCCGGCGTCTTCGAGTCGCCGTCGGGCCTCCTCTGGGTCGCACTCGACAGTCGGCATACTCCCATGTTCGGGAGCGTCCGTAAATCGCGTTCGTTCTGAACTCCACGCGTGCCGAACGTTCACCGAAATGCGCCCCAGATTTTAAGTGTAAGCCACTCTGGACTATAAAAATGCGATGACACGGCCCACCCGCCAGCGGGAGCGAGATGTTGAACGGACGCGATGGCAGGGCGAAAGTGAGAACGTAGACGACGAAGAGGAGGACGAGATAGACTTAGAGGAGGTGGACGAGGAGGAACTCGTCCGCACGGGCGACGGCGAACTCATCCACGAACCGACGGGCATCATAATCGAGGAAGAGCAGATAGACCCCGGTCCGGAGTGGCGCGCGTTCAACCACTCGGAGCGTCAGGAGAAGTCTCGGGTTGGCGCGCCGACCACCCAGACGATGCACGACAAGGGGTTGACGACGACCATCGACTGGAAGGACAAAGACGCGTACGGACGCTCTATCTCCTCGCGGAAGCGGTCGCAGATGCACCGCCTCCGCAAGTGGCAGGAGCGCATCCGGACGAAGGACGCGGGCGAACGGAACCTGCAGTTCGCGCTCTCGGAGATCGACCGCATGGCGTCTGCGCTCGGCGTTCCGCGGTCGGTGCGGGAAGTCGCCTCCGTCATCTACCGCCGCGCACTCAGCGAGGACCTGATCCGCGGCCGTTCCATCGAGGGCGTCGCCACCTCCGCGCTCTACGCCGCCTGTCGGAAGGAGGGCATCCCCCGGTCGCTCGAGGAGATCTCCGAAGTCTCCCGTGTCGAGCGGAAGGAGATCGGCCGGACGTACCGATACATCTCTCAGGAACTCGGCCTCGAGATGAAGCCCGTCGACCCCAAGAAGTACGTCCCCCGGTTCTGCTCGGAACTCGACCTCTCGAAGGAAGTCCAATCGAAGGCCAACGAGATAATCGAGACGACGGCGGAGAAGGGACTGCTCTCGGGGAAGTCCCCGACGGGCTACGCCGCCGCCGCCATCTACGCCGCGTCGCTGCTCTGTAACGAGAAGAAGACCCAACGCGAAGTCGCCGACGTGGCGCAGGTGACGGAAGTGACCATCCGCAACCGCTACCAAGAGCAGATAGAAGCGATGGGCATCCACGGGTAACGCCGCCTCGCACCCGACCCGACTCCTCTCTGCACCGCCCGACTGGGCTCGTCCGACTCGACTCGGGTCGGTTCGACCCGACCCGGTTTCGACTCGGTTCTCGTTTTCGTCCCCCGACTGCGACGCCGCGGCGAACCCCCTCTCGCCGCGCCGTCTCGCGGTCAGCGCGACAGGTTCAAGCGACTGGCCGCCGTATCTCTGACGACTAGGATGCGCCTCGACGAGTACATGGACCTCGAAGCGGAGGGCGACCGCGCGAAGCGCCGCCGCCTCGCCCAAGAGAAGTCCTACGACATCCTGAACCACCTCGAACGGTTCCAACACCGGTTCGAGGAGACGGTGCAGGGCGATTCGCTGTTCGGGGGCGTCTCGCCCTCCATCTTCGTCGGCACCTCCAACTACCCGAACGTCTCGACGGGCATCCTCTCGCCCGTCGGCCACGAGGACGACGCCGCCCGTTTCGAGACGTCCGCCGGGTGGTACGACGAGGGCGTCAGCATCGACGACGTGTTTCAGCGACGGACGAGCCTCCTGAACTCGAATCAGACCACGAAGTCCGTCGAGGTGCACGACGCGTGGGACGGCTTCCTCGGCGTCCAACGCGAAGTCGCCATCGCCGACCGGCCGGTGAGCGTCGAAATCGGCCTCGACGGGACGCCGGACATCGACTTCGACGTGACCGAGAACGACATCGCGACGCCGACCGGCCCCCGCGCGAGGGCTCGGTCCGCCGACTTGGCGGAGAACCCCCACGTCCCCCGTCCGGTGGAGAAGACGCTCGAAGACGACGACTGGAACGCCGAGGGCGCGATGAACTACCTCTACCGCCGCGGGTTCGACGTCTACGACATCAACACCATCCTCTCGGCGGGCGCACTCGGACAGGGGCGAAACCGGAAACTCGTCCCCACCCGGTGGTCCATCACCGCCGTGGACGACACCGTCGGGAAGTTCCTCCGCGGGGGGATACAGACGAACCCGAGCGTGAACTCCGTGGAGATTCACCGCGAGGAGTTCCTCGGGAACGCCTTCTGGGTGATTCTCGCGCCCGGCGAGTGGGAGTACGAACTCGTCGAACTGAAAGCGCCGGGGAGCGTCTGGAACCCCGACCCCGACGCGGGGATGTGGTTGGCGGCGGACCGCGAGGGGTTCGAGGGGCGCACCGGGTACGTAGAGGAGACGGCGGGCGCGTACCACGCCTCCCGACTCGGCGTCCTCGAACACCTCAACGAACGCGGGCGGCAGGCGAAAGCGCTCGTCGTCCGCCACGTCTCCGACGACTACTGGGGGCCGGTCGGCGTCTGGCAGGTGCGCGAGTCGATTCGCAACGCCTTCGACGGCGAACACGCCGAGGCGGAGACGTTCGCCGCCGCCGTCCGTCAGGTCGCGGAGTACCTCCCCGTCTCGCTTTCGGACCTGCGGCGGAAGTCCACGATGGCTTCGGGACTGCAGATGAACCTGGCCGACTTCTCCTGAGTCGTCGGCGAACTCGGGCGGACGCTCGCTTCGCCGGTTGCCTCACTGACGGACGCGTACTCCCGCCGCGCGGCGTTCGACGCAAGGTATAATATTCGTGAGAGGTGATTGTGCATCCAGCGCCATATTCAGCGTCTATTTATAGAATCATGGATGACGATGTGCGGAGACTCGGCGCACTGGCCAACGCTCGTCGTCTACTGGTTCTGTTGTCGCTCAAGGAGAACCAGACGCCGATGTCGATAGACGCCTTGGCGACGGACATCGCGATGAAGGAGACGGACTTTCCGAACGAGGACGTCTCGGACCGACACATCGACTCCGTTCTCATCTCGCTTCACCACGCTCACCTCCCGAAACTCGACTCGGAGGGCCTCGTCGAGTTCTCCGACGGCGGGAACCGCGTCGCCTTAGCGGACAACATCGGCGACGCGGAGCACATTCTGGAGGCGGTGTTCGACGGGGAACAGTGACGACCGCCGGCGCGGCGGACCGCCTCGCCGTCACTCCGCGGTGTCGAGGTTCGCGTACGCTTCGTCGGCGAGTTCGCCGGTCGTCTCGATGATCTCCGCCATCGCCTCGTCGTCGGGGGCCACCCCGGTGAGCCTGCCGATTCGTATGATGCTCACGTGGTACACCGTCTGGACGCCCGGTTCCTCCTGCCAGACGACCACGTTACAGGGGAAGAGCGCCCCCATCCGGTTGTCGGTGGCGTCGAGGACCTCGTCGGCCATCTGGGGGTTGCACGCCCCGAGGACGTAGTAGGGGTCGCGGTCGGCGTCCACCTTCTCGTTCAGTAGTTCCGAGGGGGAGAACTCCGTCGCCACGCCGAACCCGGCGTCGGTGAACGCCTCGCGGACGTGTTCGACCGCCTCCTCGTGGTCCATGTGGAGTGTCGCGCGCTTCTCGCCGATGTCCTCCGAGTCGAGACTGTCGGGGTCGAACGGTAGTGCCATACTCGTCGGTTCGCGCGGTACCGGCGAAAGTCTATGGGAGTGCGTCTAACGCGCACGACTCCCCGTCGCAGTAGCGGTGCGGTACGGTGCTGTCCTGTACCCTACTGTACCGCGGCGAGCGAGCGGTAGCGAGCGAGTCGCGGCCCTTTTTGGCCAGGTTTTTGGAGGGGTTCGAGCGCGCCTCCGGCGCGCGAGGACCCCCTCGAAAAAGGTGGGTTTTAGAGCGGAATCTGTAGCCACCGGAACCACCCCACGACCTGTTCGGGCGGCAGCAGGGGGTCGTGCAGGACCAACCAATCGAGGAGTCCGAGACCCAACCCGTGGGCGACGACGGAGGGGAGGATCGAGTCGCTCTTGTAGTCCACCGCGCCGAACAGCACGTCCGTCGGCCCCGAGAGGAGGAGTTCTATCGGCGGTTTCCCGAGGTGGTGGAACGCGTAGACGACGGGGCTTATGAACACGCTCTTGAAGCCGAGTTCGTCGCCGACGCCGACGCAGAGCAGTCCGCGGTAGTACGTCTCCGCCGCGACGACGACGACGAACTGCTTGAGGGCGTGCGGCAGGAACTCCCCGAGGGCGGCGCTGGTCTCCCACATCGGGTAGTACGCCCGTATCGAGGGGAGCGACGACCCGACGAGGTAGAAGGGGAGGACGAACAGGGCCAGAAGGACGGTGTTCCGAAGCGCCGTCCGGTCCACGCGCCACCCGAGGTCGCGGCCGTGCGTGATGGCGAGTATCCCCGGAAAGACGAGAAACACGACGACGTCGCGGACCACGCGGTACGTGAGGTTCGACGGCGGGACGGTCCAGACGCCCCACAGAACCGTCAGGAGAGATCCGAGGAGGAGAGAGCGCTGAACCCACGTGAGGCGGGCGAGCGAGTCCCGAAGCGTCCGATATCCGAACACCGGTGGTGTCCTACTCCGTCTCGACGGGTCCGGTTCCGACGATCGATTGGACCTCCTCGATGAACGTCTGACGCTTGTCGAAGTACGTCTCGTCCACCCGGTCGAGCACGTCCGAGAGCGTCTGCGGGCCCGACGGCGTCCGAATCACCGCGTCGCCCTCCTGCCGTTCGACCCAACTGGCCTGCTTGGGCCACGTCAGTCGAGACGCGACGCGCGCGATTGGCTGCCCTTCCACGGGCGTCTCTTCGCCGAGTTCGACGACGGGCCCCTCGTCTTCTTCCTCGTCAGCCATATTCCGGAGTTCGCCATCCCCGGCAATAATCCCTTCGACACGACTTCAGGTGGCCGCAGCACCGCTCTCGCGGGGCTCTCGCGCCGCTTCGGCGGCCGGCGTCGAACGCTCTTCGCTCCGCGACAGTCCGGCGGCGTCGTACGTGCGTCTGACGCACCGTTTTGTGGGATGAGGTTCAAACTCGGGCCATGACCAGTCTCTCGGAGGTGTACCACGGGGAGGGACGTTCGGGGCCGAGCCTCCGGCGACTGACGTTCGGACTGGGGCTGTTCCTCGTCGGCGCACTCCTCGTCATCGCCGGAATCGTCGTCGCATCGACGGACCTTCTCATCGGGGCCGGAACGACGCTCGGCGACGTTCGGGAGCTCGGCGGCATCCTCGGCGGCGTCGGCGTCCCGGCGGTGTTTCTGGGCGTCTTCGCCGTCCTCCCGTCGGATCGGCTGACGAAGGCCGCCGCCGTCGTCGGCGCGGCCATCGCGCTGATGGGCGTCGTCCTCTTCTCGCACGCGTACCCCTGCCAGTGGTCCGGTGCGACGTGCGGACAGGGACTCACCGAACTGACGCTCCCCACCGTCGCCGTCTACTTTCTCGGCACCATCACCACGTTCTGGTGCCTGTTCGTCGGCGTCGCGAACTTCAAGACGCGGAACGACCCCGGCGGCACCGCCACCGTCGAGGTGACGAAGAAGGGCGAAACCCGCTACGTCGAAGTCGAACGCTCCCGCGGCGGACTCGGCGGCATCGGCTTCCTCGGCGGGCAACCCGACGGCGAGGTGGACACCCAAACCGCCGCGAACTCGGCCGCCGACTCCGGCCCGGCCGCCGACCCCTCTCCGTCGTCTCCCGCGTCCACGGCGTCGATGTCCGACGGCGGCACCGACACGCAGTCCCTCTCCTCGCCGATGGACGCCGCCGGGCAGTCTCCGTCGACGCCCGCCGACGCGTACTGCGGCAACTGCGACCACTTCGAGTACGTCCGAACCGACGAGGGCATCCAACCCTACTGCGGACGATACGACGAACTCATGGACGACATGGACGCCTGCGACGAGTGGACGCCGCGCTGAGCCCCCGAAAATCGGATTCTCCGCTTCCGTTTCCCGCCTCCCCCGTTACTCTCCGAGCTCGTCCAGTCGCTCCGCCACGTCGGTCCAGTGACTCCCCCGCCAGAACACCTGCCCGCAGTCGCGGCAGCGATACCGCTTCGCCTCCTCCGCGCCCGGCGCGTACGTCGGCACGGCCTCCTCGTCGCCGACGGGGACGACGTCTCCGTTGCACGACCCGCAGCGGACCGGTTCGTCGCTCAGCGTCAGGTCGTATCCGGCGTCGCGGAACTCGCGCAACTGCGCTTCGATGTCTTTGGTCCGCAGGAAGACGCTCTCTGGGGCGCGCCGCGCAAGCTGTTCGTCGCGCGTGACGAGCGTTCGGCTCTCCTCCCGAGCGCGTTCGAGGAGACTCTCGTCGCCCGGGTCCTCGCCCTCGTCGAGGACGTAGGCGGCGTCGTACCCGCACATCCGCAGGTACGTCGCCAGTTTGCCGAGCATCGAATCGAGGAGGAGGCGGTCCTCGGCGTCGGCGGGGGCCGAGTCCGATTCCTCGACCATCAGTGGAGGAACGACCGTAACTCTGGGAGGTCCCACGCGTTCAGCACGTCCGCGGGTTCGCACCACCCCCGGCGGGCGGTGTGGACGCCGTACCGCGCGTAATCGAGCGTCTCCGGCCGGTGGGCGTCGGTATCGACGGCGACGGTCGCGCCCGCCTCTATCGCCGTCTTCACGCGTTCGCCGTGCAGGTCCAATCGCGCGGGGTCGCCGTTGATTTCGAGCGCCACGTCGTGTTCGGCGGCGGCCTCCGCGACCCGCCGAACGTCGATGTCGAGGCCCGCCCGGTCGTTGATGAGGCGGCCCGTCGGGTGGCCGACGATATCGACGGACGGGTGTTCGACCGCCCGGATCAGCCGTTCGGTCGCCGCCTCGGGGTCCTGGTCGAGGGCGGCGTGCGGGGAGGCGACGACCACGTCCAACTCGGCCAACACGTCGTCGTCGGTGTGGATGTCGCCCTCCGCGCCGATGTTCGCCTCCACGCCGTGGAGGAGTTCGAGGTCCGCGTCCGCCGCCACGTCCTGCAGGGCGTCCATCTGCTCTCTGAGTTCGTCGTCGTCCAGTCCGACGCCGCCGACCATCCCCGGTCCGGTCGCGTGGTCGGTCACCGCGTAGTAGTCGTAGCCCCGTTCCTCCGCCGCGGCGACCATCTCCGCGGGCGAGTTGCGCCCGTCGGACCAGTTCGTGTGCGTGTGCAGGTCGCCGCGCAGGTCCGACCGTTCGACGAGTTCGGGCAGGTCGCCCTCCAACGCGGCCTCCACCTCGCCGGTGTCCTCGCGGAGTTCGGGCGGTATCGGGGGCATATCGAGGGCTGCGTACATCGACTCCTCCGTCTCGCCGCCGACGCGTTCGCCGACCCGTTGGCCCGCGTCGGGGTCCTCGACGTCGCTCACGTCGAAGACTCCGTACTCGTTCATCTTCAGGTCGCGCCGGATCGCGACGTTCCGCACCTTCAGGTTGTGGTTCTTGCTCCCGGTGAAGTACTGCAGGGCCGCACCGTACTCCTCGGGGACGACGACGCGGAGGTCGATTCGGACGCCGTTGGCCCGGACGCTGGCCTTCTCCGGCCCGGACTCGATGACCGTCGAGACGCCGGCCCACCCGGTGAACGTCTCCACGACGGACGCCGCGTCCTCGCTCGCGACCAACACGTCCACGTCGCCGATGGTGTCGCGCCACCGGCGGATGGAGCCCGCGACTTCCGCCTGCGCCACCGCGCCGTCGCCGCGGAGCAGTTCGAGGACGTCGTCCGCGAGGGGGCGAGCGTCGCCGATGCGCTCTCGCTCTTGGGCCTGCCGGGCGAACGCGACGTTCGAGAGGATGTTCTCCTCCGTCTTCGGGCCGAACCCCTTCACCTCGCGTATCTCGCCCGCCTCGGCGGCGGCCTCCAGTTCGTCCAGCGTGGTGATTCCGAGCGTCTCGTACAGCGTTCCGGCCGTCTTCGGCCCGACGCCTTCGACGCTCGTCAGCGCCTGGATGTCGACCGGCATCTCGTCGCGCAACTCCGCCAACTCCTCGATCTCGCCCGTCTCGAAGTACTCGACGACTTTCGTGGAGATGGCGTCGCCGACGCCCGAAATCTCCTCGACGGCCTCCTCGCCCTCGGCGGCGAGTCCCTCGATGGGGCGGTCGTGCGCGCGGATGTTGTCCGCGGCGCGGCGGTAGGCGTTCGGCTTGTACTTGACGCCTTTCGCCTCCAGTCTGTCGGCGAACTCCTCGAAGAGGGCGGCCACGTCGGCGTTTCGGCTCACAGGCGGCCACCCCGCCGCTTGCTGCTCGCGTCGTCGCGGCCCAACGCCTGCTTCAGGAAACTCATCCAGCGCTTCTTGTCCGCGGCCTCCTGCAGCTGTTCTTCCTGTTCGAGGTCCTTCGGCCGGAGCTGTTCGAGGGCGTTCAACGCCCGGTCGATGCCGATGATGCTCTCGACGAGTTCCTCGCCCTCCTCGAAGCTCACCTCGTTGTCCTCTATCTTCCGGAGGCGTTGGAGGCGTTCGCGCCGGAGGTTGCGCTTCGCCGTCTCGACTCGCTCTTTCTCCCCCGCGGGGACGGTGTCGCGGCGCTTTATCTCGAAGACGAAGTCGCGGAGTTCGACCTCTTCGCCCTGCACGTCGATCACGTCGGGGATGTCCGCGCCTATCGTCGCCGCCTCGCGATTGGCGCGTTCGAGTAGCTGCTTTCGCTCGAACTCTTTCACGGTTACTGCGCCGGAGTAGGGGGGCGCGACACTTCGCTCCTTCGCCCCCAGTCGTCCGGTTCGGAGGCGTCTTCGGCCCGCGTACCGCGGACGAGTCGGTATCGGCGACAGTCAGACGGATTCAGATTGTCGTAGCCGGCGGCAGACGTTCGGAAGTAGAAGAACCTTCTTATGCGTAACCACGGTACGGAACTCTATGGGTCTGTTCGACCGACTGCGCGGGAAGGACGAACCGCGCGTCGCCTTCATCGGAATCGACGGTGTCCCGTTTAGTCTCCTCTCCGAGAATCCCGACGAGTTCCCCAACATGGCTCGTCTCGCCGACGACGGGAGCGCCGGGGACATAGAGAGTATCGTCCCGCCCGAGTCGTCGGCCTGTTGGCCGGCGCTGACGACGGGCGTGAACCCCGGCGAAACGGGCGTGTACGGCTTCCAGGACCGGGAGAACGGCTCCTACGACACGTACGTTCCGATGGGTCGGGACGTGCAGGCGACGCGCCTCTGGGACCGCGTCACGGAGGCCGGACGGAAGGCCACCGTGATGAACGTGCCCGTGACGTTCCCGCCGCAGCGAAACGTCCAGCGCATGGTCTCGGGCTTCCTCTCGCCGAGCGTCGAGAAGGCCGCCTACCCCGACGACTTCCGCGACAAACTCGAAGAACTGGACTACATCATCGACGTGAACGCGAAGCTCGGACACCAAGACGACAAGTCCGACTTCGTCGAGAACGCCCACAAGACCATCGACAGGCGGTTCGACGCGTTCTCTCACTACATCCAACAGGACGACTGGGACCTCTTCTTCGGCGTCTTCATGACCACCGACCGGGTGAACCACTTCCTCTTCAAGGACTACGAACGCGACGGCGAGAACAAGGAGGCGTTCATGGAGTTCTACCGGAAGGTGGACGACTACCTCGGCCAGATTCGGGAGATGCTCCCCGACGACGTGACGATGGTCGTCGCCTCCGACCACGGCTTCACCTCGCTCGACTACGAGGTGCACTGCAACGCCCTGCTCGAAGAGGAGGGGTGGCTCTCCTACGAGGACGACGACCACGACCAGCTTGCCGACATCTCCGACGACACGCTGGCGTACTCGCTCATCCCCGGCCGCTTCTACATCAACCTCGAAGGCCGCGAACCGCGCGGCGCGGTTCCGGAAGCGGAGTACGAGGAACGCCGCGACGAACTGAAGGAGATGCTCGAGAACCTCGAAGGCCCGGACGGCAACAAGGTGGCCGCCCGCGTCGTCGAGAAGGAGGAGGCGTTCCGCGGCGACCACGACGACATCGCCCCGGACCTCGTCGTCGTCCCGAACAACGGATTCGACCTCAAGTCCGGCTTCAAGGGCCACGAGGAGGTGTTCGGACAGGGTCCGCGGAACGGCATGCACAGCTTCGACAACGCGTCGCTCTACATCGACGACCCGAACGCGAGCATCGGGGACGCCAACCTCTACGACATCACGCCGACGATTCTGGACCTGATGGGCGTCGACTACGGCCGCCCCGACTTCGACGGCGCGAGCCTCCTCAACCAGTAACCGACGCTCGGTTCCGCCCGACGGCCTCCGCTCCGTCGCTGTCGTTCTCCGTTTTCCGCGCCGACGCCGAAAAATAGCGGTCGTACCGGGTCCGCGACCGGAGCCCTCAGAGCAGGTCTTCGAGCTCGTCGTTCCGCCACGCGTCCGCCGGGTCTTCCTGCTTCGCCGCTTCCTCCTCGGCCTCCTTCTGGGCCTCCTTCGCGCGCGCCATGAACCTCTTCAGTCGGTCGGAGCGTTCGACGCCGCCGAGCAGGATCAGCGACGCGATTCGGTCGCTGTCGAGGGGGAAGTCGCCGCCGCGGATCTGCAGGCTGCCCGTCTCCTCTTCGAGCCATCGCCGGGCGCGCTCGACGCCCTTGCGCGGAATCTTGTCGGGGACGCCCGCGACGACGAGAAGCGCCGCATCGGCTTCGTTGGCCTCCGGGAGACTCGTCCCCGTCATGAGCGCGCGACGGGTCGTGCTCATCACGGTGTTTATGTTCCCCTCCGCGTTCTCGGCGGACTCGCCGGACGCGTATCCGAGCGCCGCGATGCCGCCGGAGCGGAGCGTGTTGATGACCTCAGAGGAGTCCACGACGCTCTCGCCGACGCCCTCGACGGCCTCGCCGGAGGCGAACAGCAACCCGACTCGCTGGGCGATTTCGCGGTTGATGGCGTCGTACCCCTCGCCGAGACTCTCGCCGGTGGCGCGGAAGGCGTCGTTGTCCACGAGGAGGAGGGAGTCGGCCTCGCGGGCGACGGTCTTCAGCGACCGGCCGGCGTTCACCTGGTACATCGCGCCCTCGTTTCGGCCGGGGAGGACGCCGAGGGCGTAGACCGGCACGTCGTAGATGCGCTTGAGTTCCTTCACGAGGACGGGCGCGCCGCCGCTTCCCGTGCCGCCGCCGAGTCCGGCGACGACGAAGATCGCCTCGGCCTCCGCGGTGATTCGACCGTCGAGGGCCGCGAGCACTTCCTGTTTGTCGGACTGCATCACTTCCGCGCCGAGTTCGTTGTCGCCGCCGACGCCGTGACCCTTCACGCGGTCCTGTCCGACGAGGACCGTCTCGAAGGGGAGTTCTCGGAGGTCGGCTTCCGCGGTGTTGACTCCGATAGCGCCGAGGACGGCCCCGAAGCCCATTCGAGAGTCGAAGTCGGCCAGTTCCCGGGTGAGCTTGCCACCCGCCTGCCCGACACCAATCAGGACGGTTTTCATACCCTTCGCTTGAGGCTGGACACCTTCAACCTTCCCACCAGTAGTTTAAGTCAGATGACGCGACCAGTCAGTCCCATGACTCCGGACTCGACGCGCGATACCGCCGAGCGGCGTACGACCGACCGACGGACGACGTCCGTCGATTTCGACGCGCTCGCCGCCCGCCTCGACGCCGTCGAACGGGCGGTGGCGGCCGACGGCGACGGCACCTCTCGGCCTGTTGACGAACCCTCTCCGGCGGGCGACGCCGGGAGAGCGACCGGCGCGCGCAGCGGCGGCGAGGACGACTCGACGGACGGGCGAGACGCCGAACTCGGGGCGCTGCGGGAGCGCGTCGAGACGCTCGAAGCCGAACTCGACGCCGTGCGCGGCCTCCTCGGCGGCGTGCGCGCGGTCGACGAGTCGGTCGAACGCAAGGCGGACGCCGCCCTCGCGGCGGTCGAACGGCTCGGATCCTCCGCGGCCGGGGAGTCGGATCTCGTCGTGGAACGCGTTCCGGTCGACGACCTCTCCGGCGCGCCGGAGGACGGCGGGACGGGAGCGGACCGAACGGACGCGGACGCGGGCGTCTCGGGGAGGGACGCGGAGACGGAGCGGTCGGACGCGCGAGGGGACGCGACGGGGGCGGAAGAGGAGGGAGACTCCCTCGCTGCGCGTCTCCGTGGGGCGCTCTGAGGTGATTCGACTGCTCCTCTCGGTGACGCTCACCGCCGCGTTCCTCGCGGCGGCGCTTCCGGCCGTCGAAGACGCCCGCGCTGACCGCGCGGCGACGAGTCTCGACGCTGACGCCGAGCGGATGGTTCGGGCCGTCGAATCGCTCGCGTACGGCGACGACCCGACGCCCTCGCTCTCGACGGCCCCGTGGCGAACGGTCCGCGTCAGCGTCCCCGCGCGTTCGTGGACCGCCGCCGGCGTTTCGTACGTCGCCGTCGGCGGCAGACCCGGTACGACGGGGTCCCGTCCGGTGCTGACGTACGCCCTCTCCGGCGGTCGGGAGACGGAGCGACGACTGTCGCTTCCGGTCCCCCTCCGGACGCTCGACGGACCGGTCGTCCTCCGGGGGCCGGGGTCGCACGCGCTCTCGTTCTCGCTCCTCTCCCGGCCCGAGGGAACCGTCGTCGTCGTTCGCCCGGCGTGAACGGGTCGGGTCGCACCGCCGGAGGTTTATATACCGAAACGGGACCAGCCACCCCATGCCAATCGACTTCGACGCCGGTCTGAACCTCGCTTCCGCCGTCGCAGCGGGAGTCGGGGCCGTTCGGTCGGGAGCGGACTCCGAAGACGACACCTGCCGGTGCGACCCGCGGTTCGAGACGCCCGCCGGGCGGGGGCGTCGGCGTCGCGCGGAGCTCGTCGTGGACGCGGACGACTGCCCCGGCGGCGGCGACCTCGCTTCGAGCCCCGACTGCCGCGCGACGGTCGTCGGCGCGTTGGCGACCCGCGACGCCGACGTCGTCCGGACCGTCGCCGACGGCGTCGGTCGGACGTACGAAGGTGCCGCGGCGGGACTCCTCCTCGCGGCGGGTCGGTTCGTCGAACGCGTCGCGTTTCACGACGAGTCGCTGGCGGCCCGCGCCCGGCGCGACCCGCTCGGCGCGGCGCGCGAGGCGGCGGGGCGGGCTGGAGCCGTCGGCCGCATCGTCGCCGAAACCGGTCTCGAAGAGGGGGCCGCGCGAGCGGCGGGGTACGACGAGGCGCTTCGACCCGCCGTGGGGCCGTCGGTCGCCCGGTCGCGGGTCACGCTTCGTCCGCCCGCCGGGGCGTCGCTTCTCGGCCGCCGCGAACTTCCGTCGGGTGCCACCGTCCGCACGTACGAGACGCCCGACGGGACGCTCTATCACCTCACGCCCGTCGCGCACGCCCTCGACCCCTCCGCGACTGCGACGCTCGAATCCGCGTACGACTGCCTCGCCCGCGGCCGAGTCGAGGGCGGTGACCGCGCGCCGGGCCGCGCCGTCCGCCGCGTCGCTGACGACGCGACGCCCGTGGAGACGCTGACGGACGTGCTCCGGCGGTACACCCGCGGGAACGGCGTCCTCGACGACCTGTTCGCCGACCCGCGCGTCACGGACGTGGTGGCGTCGGCGCCGGTCGAGGAGAACCCGGTTCGGGTCACCCTCGACGGCGAACGCGTGCGGACGAACGTCCGACTCACCGCCGACGGCGCGGCCGCCCTCGCGTCGCGATTCCGCCGCGCCAGCGGACGGGCGTTCTCGCGCGCGACGCCCGCACTCGACGCCGCGGTGACGCGTCCCGACGGGACGAAGGTGCGCGTCGCCGGCGTCACCGCGCCCGCGAGCGACGGCATCGGTTTCGCGTTCCGGGCGCACGGCGACGACGCGTGGACGCTCCCGGGACTCGTCGCGGCGGGGACGCTCCCCACAGACGCGGCGGCACTGCTCTCTCTGGCCGCCGAACGCGGGGCCGCGGCGCTCGTGGCGGGGACGCGCGGGGCGGGGAAGACGACGCTCCTCGGTTCCCTGCTCTGGGAACTCCCGGCCGCGACGCGCCTCGTCACCGTCGAGGACACGCCGGAACTGCCGGTCGAAGCGCTCAGAGAGGGCGGCCGCGACGTGCAACCGCTCACCGTCGAACTCGACGGGAGCGAGGGGTCGTTCTCGCCCGACGACGCCCTCGAGACGGCGCTCCGACTCGGCGACGGCGCTCTCGTCGTCGGCGAGGTTCGGGGCGAGGAGGCGGGGACGCTGTACGAGGCGATGCGCGTCGGCGCGCACGGCAACGCCGTCCTCGGGACGATACACGGCGACTCCGCGGCGGCCGTTCGGGAACGAGTTGTCTCCGACCTCGGCGTCGCCGAGTCGGCGTTCGGCGCGACCGACCTCGTGGTGACGTGCGCCCGCGACGGCCCTCAGAGGCGCGTCGCGAGCGTCGAGGAGGTGCGCACCGGCGCGGACGGCGTGCGGTTCGAGACGCTCTACGAGTCGGGCGCGGACGGACTCGACGCGACGGGCCTCCTCGAACGCGGCGACAGCACGCTCGCGGAGTCCCTCGCCGGGCCGACGGAAGCGTACGCCGACGTTCTCGCGGCCCTCGACGAACGGACGGCGCACCTCGGCCGCCTCGCCGAGACGGACAGGACCCGCCCGGAGGACGTCCGTACCGCCTACCGCCGACGGGAGGTGAACTGACGTGGCCGCGAGCGGCGATTCGACGGCGACGGCGGTGGCGCGGCAGTTGGCGCGCGCGTATCCGTGGCCGGTGTCCGTCGGCGACGACCTTCGGCGGTCGCTGGCGTTTCTCGGCTCCGACGCGGACGGCGAAACCGTCGTGCGGGCGGGCTACGTCGCCGCCGTTCCGATTTCGGTGTCCGTCCTCGTCGCGTCGACGCTCCTCGCCCCGGCGTCTCCGGTCGTCACGCGACTCCTCCTCGCGGTGACGGCGGGCCTCGCGGCGACGCACGCCGTCCACCGCCTCCCGGTCGGAACGGCGGCGCTCCGCCGGACGCGCGCGCTGGGCGAGACGGCCGACCTCGTGGGCCGGGCCGCCCTCCGGATGCGACTCGAACCGACGCCAGAACGGGCTGCGGCGTTCGCCACGAGAACCGGCGACGGTCCCCTCTCCGAGAGCCTTCAGTCGCACGTCCGGCGGGCGCGCGGCGCGCCGGAGTCGGCGCTGGAGTCGTTCGCCGAGGAATGGTCGCCGTGGTTCCCCGCCCTCGACCGCTCCGTCTCGCTCCTCCTCACCAGCGCCGACGCCGCCGAGGGCGAGCGGAGTCGGTCGCTGGACCGGGCGCTGGAGGCGGTTCTCGACGGGACGCACGACGAGATGGCCGACTTCGCTTCGACGGTCCGCGGGCCGACGACGGCGCTGTACGCCTTCGGCGTCCTGTTACCCCTCGCGTTGGTCGGCGTCCTCCCCGCCGCACGGGCCGCGGGGCTGACGCTCCCGACGAGCGCGTTCGTCTTCGTCTACAACGCCTTCCTGCCTCTCGTCGTCGTCGCGGCGAGCGCGTGGTTGCTCGTCCGCCGTCCCGTCGCCCTCCCGCCGCCGCGCGTCGGAGGCGACCACCCGGACGTGACCGCCGGTCCGCGCCGCGGACTCCTCGCCGGACTGGCCGGCGTCGGCGTCGGATGGGTCGGCGGCGGAGCGGTCGCCACGTGGGCGTCGCCCGTCGCCGCCGCGGGATTCGGTCTCGGCGCGTCGCTCGCGGCCCACTACTACCCGATGGCCCGCGTTCGCCGCCGCGTCCGCGACGTGGAGTCCAGATTGGACGACGCCCTGTACCTCGTCGGCCGACGCGTGGACGACGGAACCGCCGTCGAGACGGCCGTCGAAGACGCCGCCGAGGACATCGACGGCGCGACCGGCGAGATGCTGTCGGACGCCGCCGGGGTTCGGCGGCGACTCCGCGTCGGCGTTCGCGAGGCGTTTCTCGGCGAGTACGGCGCGCTCGCCGGCGTTCCGAGCCCTCGAACGCGGGGGGCCGCCGCGCTTCTCGCCGCCGCCGCGAGCGAAGGCCGGCCGGCGGGCGGCGCCGTCGTCGCCACCGCCGACCACCTCCGCGAACTCCGGCGCGTCGAACGCGAGGCGCGGCGGCAACTGTCGTCCGTGACCGGGACGCTCGCCAACACGGCGGCGTTCTTCGCTCCCCTCGTCGCGGGCGCGACGGTTGCGATGGCGGCCCGGATGGCCGAGACGGACCTCTCGCTTTCGGGCGAGGCGACGGCGCTCCCGACGGCGACGCTCGGCGTCTCGGTCGGCGCGTACGCGCTCTGTCTCGCCGGTCTGCTGACGGTACTCTCGACCGGACTCGACCGCGGACTCGACCGAACGCTCGTCGGTTACCGCGTCGGCCTCGCGCTTCTGGCGGCGACCGGAGCGTACCTCGCCGCGTTCGCCGGCGCGTCGCTTCTGTTCTGACCCCTGCGAGACTTTATATACGGACGCGGGGCCAGCGTCCCCATGCTCGACGTTCCCCTCGACTCGTGGTACGCGTGGTTCGGACTGTCGCTCGCGAGTCTCGCACTCGTCGGCGCCGTCGCGGGCCTCCCGACGACGCCGCCGCCGAACGCGGCGGACGCCGCGGAGACCGTAGACCGAGTGGCCGCCGCGGAGTACGACGCCACCGCCGAACATCCGCTGGACGCCTCTGCCATTCGAATCGGCACTCGTCGCATCTCGCTGCGAAACGACGCCGGAACCGCGCACGCGACGTTCGGATTCGGCCCCGTGACGCCCGTTCCGGTCGGCGATTCGCCGCTTCGCGCGGTCCTCCACGGCGCTCCGCCGGAGAGCGTCTTCGAGTCGAAGGCGGCGTTTCAGCAGGCCGTCGTGGACGCCCGCGTCGGCGCGGACGACGCGACGTGGCGCGACGTGGACCGCACGCTCATCGTTCGCCGCACCTCCTGGGAGGGAGTCGATGTCGTTCTCGTGGACGCGTGAGGGGAGCGAACGGGGGCAGGCGTCTCCGCTCGCCGCCCTCGCCGCGCTCTTCGCCGTCTGCACCGGCGTGAGCATCTACGTCGTCGCCCTCGGCGGCACCGTCCCCGTCGGCGACGACCGAGCGTACGCCGACCCGACGCTCCACCGCGTCTCCGAAGAACTCGCCGACGGTGGCGTCGTGGACCCGTCGGCGCTCGATACGGCGCAGTCAGTAGCGCCCGACGGACGCCGACTGAACGTCACGCTCACCGCCGGCGACCGGCGGTGGACGGCCGGTCCGACGCCGCCGCGCGCGAGGGCGACCGACGCGGCGAGTCGGACGACGAGCGTCCGCCTCGCCCCCGGGTCCGCCGTCCCCGGCCGCCTCCGCGTGGAGGTGTGGCGATGAACGCCGCCGTCGATGCCGCGGTCTGTCTCCTCCTCGTCGGCGCGGCCGTCTTCGGCGTCACCGCCGTCTCCGACCCGGTCGAAACGAGCGATGCGACGCGCACGGACGCCGCGGCGGAGACGCTCGCCACGAGTACGGCGACGGTGGAGTACGCGCTTCGACCGGGGACCGGACCCGTACGGGGCACCTCCGCCGCGTTCCCCCGCGGGAACGGCTCGGACTTCCGCCGAACGACGCACGGGACGCTCGCGGGCCTCCTCTCGCGCGCCGCCGTCGCCACCGCCGGGTTCGGGAACGGTTCACTGACTGGGTCGCGGGACGACTTCCGGCGGGCCGTCCGAGGCGCGGTCGTCGGCGCGTTCGACACGTCCTCGCTCCGTGTCGATGCGGCGTGGCGTCCCTACCCCGGTTCGACCGTCGGCGGGCGCGTCGGCGTCGGGACGAAACCGCCGGCGGCGGCGACGGTCCACGCCGCGACGCTGTCGGTTCCGAGCGGCGTCGAACCGGTTCCTTCGGCCGCGACGCAGGACTTCGAGACGCTCTCTTCGGCCGTCGCCGAGCGAACCGTCGAAGCGCTCGTTCCTTCCGAAACAACGTCGCTTGCCCTTCGCGGCGACTACCCCGTCTCGGCGCTGGCGTGGCACCGCTACGGTCGCCTCGGGCACGAACTCGGCGCCCCCGTGGAACGCGACCTCCGCGCGGAGAACACGACGGCGCTGAACCGCCGCCTCGCCGACGCTCTCGCACCTACGGTCGAGGCGGAACTGCGCGACCGGTTCGAGTCACCCGCGGCGGCGGCGGAGGCGGTCGAAGTCCACCGGGTCCGGGTCGTCGTTCGGACGTGGGAGTCCGACGGGAGGGCCGTCTGATGCGCCTCGCGGACGACAACCGCGGACGCGTTCCGTTCGCTCTCGTGGGCGTCCTCCTCCTCGTGACCAGTTCGACGTACGGCGCGTCGCTCGCGACGCGCGGACCGAGCGCCGCCGACCGGTCCGTCGACGAGTCGATGGACCGCATCGACGCCGAGACGACGACGGCGCTCCGAACCGCGGCCCGCGACGCCGCACTCGCCGCCGCCCGCGACCCCGTGACCGACAACTCGACCACCGCCGTCGGCGACGTTCTGGGAGAGAACCGGACGTTCCGCCGGTATCTCCGCCTCCGCATCTCGCTCGCCGCGGCGGAGTCGCTTCGCTCGGTCGAACACGTCCGCGGCGACGTGGTGGCGAACGCGTCGCTCCCGCGTCCGACGAACGAGTCGTCGGTCCGCGAGGCGATACGCCGGGTGTCGGTCGCGAAGGCGGCCAACGGAACCGCGCTTCGGGTCACCGTCAGGAACGTCTCGCTCTCGGCCCGACGCGACGGACGGGTGGTCGCCGAGGAGTCGGTCACGCGGACGCTCACCGTGGCCGTTCCCGTCCTCGGACTACACGACCGAACCGTCGATTACCAGCGCCGTCTCGACGCGAACCCGCTCGAAGCCCCGGGACTCGCCCGCCGGACGACGGCGGGACTTCTCGGCGTCGCGCAGGCCCGGGGGGCCGCCCAGTACGCCGGCGCGCCGATCCAGAACGTCCTCGCGAACCGGCACGTCGAACTCTCGACGAACGCCGGCCTCCTGACCGCCCAACGCGCCGCGTTCGGCCGGACCGACCCCGACGCGCGCCGTGGCGTCCGGCGGGCCACCGCCCGAACCGGACTCACGGACGTGCTGGCGCCCGTTGCGGGGAGCGACGCGGCGGCGTTCGTCGCCGACGGAGTGACCGACGCCGCGGCGCCTCCCGAGTCGGAGAATGCGACGATTCCGACCGCCGCACCGCCCTCTACGGACGAGACGCTCCGCGTGGACGTGGGCCGAACGGCCGACGAGGCGTTCGTCGGGTTCCTCCGCGGCGGCGGGGAGCGCCCGGGGTTCGAGACGGTTCGCCGCGACGGGTACCGGGTGCGGGTGGCGGTCCGAACCGACGCGACGACGGTCCACGACGGGTCCCGCCCCGCGCCGGACGCCCCCGGAGAGGGGTGGACGATGACCTCACGGGAGACGTTCCGCGAGACGCGCGTGGAGTCGGCGAACGGGACGACGACGCGTCCGCGGACCGACTCGGGCGAACGCGTCTTCGACACCGCAGTCCGGCGCGTCGCGGTCGAACGCCGCGTCGAACGGACGTGGCGGCACGCGAACCGGTCGTCCCGAACTACCGAGGCGACGTGGACCGACGTCTACCGGGTGGAGATGGCCATCGTCGCGTCGCTCACACCCGTTCCGGGGGCGGAGCGACCGGTCGAACCGCTCTTCGAACGCGGCGGCGCGGTCGGCGGACCGAACCTTCGAGAGGTACCCGCCGCCGCCGGCGATGCGTTCTCCGACCGCGGCGGTGCGGACGCCGTCGCCCGGCGCGCGGTCGGCGGCGAGGAACCGGACGTGACGACCGTCGACGGCCGACGCCCGGACGAGCTCCGCACGTGGGTGTACGACGACGTGGCGTCTCTCCGCGAACGAGTTCGGAACGTCGCCGTCGAACCACCCGCGCGGGCGGTTGCGACCGGACGCGTCAACCCCGCGGCCCAGTTAGCGAGTTCCATCAGAGAACGCCGCGCGTCGCTTGTCGCCGCCCCCGACTCGTACGACGGGGCGGCGGACCGCGTTCGCGTCGCGGCGCGGGCGGCCTACCTGAACCGACTCCTCGCGGCCCTCGACGAACGGGCGAACCGGACCGCGACCCGAAACGACGGCATCGAGGAGGCCCTCGCCTCCCGCGGCGTCGACGCCGGACGGACGAACCGCCTCGCGGCCAACCGCACGGTGCGGACGCCCGCCCGACGTGCGTACGGAAACGACTCCACGCTCGGGGGGATGACGACGTTCGTCCCCGACGGCGACCCGGCGTACCTCTCTCTGAAACCCGTCTCCGGTGACCGGGTGGACGGCGTCGAAGACGAGACCAGATACTACCCCCTCGCGGCGCGCAACACCAACGTGTTCACGCTCCCGTACGGGGACGCCTCGGACGTCGTCGTGAACGGCCTGTTCGGGTCCGGCGACTCCGTGTCGCTCCGAACCGCGGGGAAGGCGCTCACCGCCGCGAACCGGACGCTCGCGGCCATCGACGACGAGACGTTGGCGGGTCGCCGCGCCGTCCTCCAACGGAAGACCGAGGACTCGCTTCGCGCCGTTCGGTCGCGGGCCTTCGAGACGTTGGGCGCGGAGACCGACCTTCCGGCGGACGACCGGCGGCGGGCGGTCGACGCCGCGTTCGACCGGTGGGAGGGGACCGGGCGGCGCGCCGTCGCGGCGACGAACGGGTCGTTCGCAGCGGCCGTCGCCGCCGAGGTCGAACCGGCGGACGCGACGGCCCGCGACCGAGTGGAGACGGCGCTTCGCGTCGATGTCGCCGCCGCGGCGACGGAGTCCGACGTCCGCGTGCCGGAACGCGCCACCAACCGAACGGTGTCGCGGACGCGCAAACTCGGGACGAAACTCCTGAAGGACGCGGCGGCGCGCGGGACCGAACGCGCCGTCGAACGCACCGCCGAGAAGTACGCGGACGCCTCCGTCGGCGGCACGCCCGCCGGCCTCCCCCTCTCGCCGACGCTGAACCCGTGGGTGGCGACGGCGAACGTCTGGGTCGTCGAGACGCGCGGCGAGTACGCTCGCTTCGCCGTCTCGGCGGACCGCGGCGGCGAGACGCCGGTCACCTACGTCCGCGACGGGAGCGCAGTCTCCCTCGACGTGGACGGCGACGGAACCGAGGAGACGCTCGGCCGGAGCGAACGCGTCGGGTTCAACGTTCGGACGGTCGTTCCGGTGGTCGTCCCGTCGGGGGGACTCGGCGTCGGCGACAAAGACGGCGACGCGGTCGAGCGGTCGCCCGCGTGGAACGGCGCGAAACCGGGCCCGGGGTGCGAGACGCCGACGGGGCGGTGTCCGCGGGAGTGACGGCCGAAACGAGCGCGGCCCCGGCGCGAGCGTGCGCGAACAGGACAACGGTTTTGAGTGCGCGGCGGCGAGTCGGTGGTATGCTCTACGACGCGGCGGACGACCCGGCGTCGCTCTCGACAGCGGAGTTGCGAGAAGCCTACGAGGCGCAGATACGGCGCGCCGTCGAACGCGTCGGCGTCGAGACGGCGGCCGAACGCACCGGCGTCGAGGAGTCCGACGTCGCGGCCGTCGCGGACGGCCCCGCGCCGGACCTTCGCCTCGAAGACGCCGCCGAACTCGCCGCCCTCGACGGCGACGCGCCGGACGCCGAGACCATCGTCCTCGAAATCCGGGATCACCTCCTCTTGGGGATGACGACCGGCGTCCTCGACGTGGACACCATCGCCTCGAACGTAGACCTCGACCTCTCCGGGCAGGAGATTCAGCAGGCGATAGAGGGGCGTTCGGCGATGACCCTCCGCGAACTGGCGGCCATCCAGCGCTACATCGAGGAGCGTAACGACCGATAGATGGCCCGCGCCGTCGTCCTCGGGTGCGGCTACGTCGGACTCGAACTCGGTCGGCAGTTGGCGGCCGACGGCCACGAGGTGACGGGCGTCCGACGCTCCGACTCAGGTCTCTCGGCCGTCGAAGACGCGGGCCTCGACGCCCGCCGCGCCGACGTGACCGACCCCGAGAGCCTCGCCGACCTGCCGGACGCCGAGTGGGTCGTCTTCGCGGCCAGTTCGGGCGGGCGCGGCGCGGACGCCGCCCGGCGCGTCTTCGTCGAGGGACTGGAGAACGCCATCGCCGAGTACGGGTCGCGGGAGTCGCCGCCGGACCGCCTCGTCTACACCTCCTCGACCGGCGTTTACGGCGACCACGACGGCGACTGGGTGGACGAGCAGACGCCCGTCGAACCGACGACGGAGAAGACGGCGGTGCTGGCCGAGGCCGAACGCGTCGCCCGCGAGACGGCGGCGGACGCCGGCATCGACGGCACCGTCGCCCGGTTCGCCGGTCTGTACGGTCCCGACCGCTACCGCCTCGACCGATACATTGAGGGGCCGGTCACCGAGGGTTATCTCAACATGGTCCACCGCGACGACGCGGCCGGGGCGGTCGCGTTTCTGCTCTCGGAGCGTCCGGCCCGCGACGAGGTGGTCCTCGTCGCCGACGACGAACCGGCCGAGAAGTGGACGTTCGCGGACTGGTTGGCCGACGAGTGCGGCGTCCCCCGTCCGCCGAAGCGGACGAAGGAGGAACGCCTCGCCGAGGGCGACCTCTCGGAGGCGGCGAAACGCCGAATCCGGACGAGCAAGCGGTGTTCGAACGACACACTTCGGTCGCTCGGCTACGAGTTCCGGTACCCGACCTACCGGTCGGGATACCGCGACGCCGTCGAACGCTACCGGGCGGAGACCGGTGCGTAGCGGTCGAACGCCCGTCTGTGACGTCCGTCGGCCGCCGCCGCCGGAGCGAGGGAATATTCTTGACCGTGGGCTCTGAGGTAGGAGTATGGGCGTGACGGCGGCGTCGGTACCCATACAGGATACGGGGCGGGTGCTCGATGGGGTACAATCGGTGTTCGGGTCGCATCCGGGGTTAGTCGCGGCTCTCCTCGTCGGAGCGTTCGCCCTCGTGGGCGGCCTGTACGCCATGCTCTGGTTCAAGCGGCCGATGGGGACGAACTTCTTGGAGAAGCTGTCGGGGTTGGACGAGGTGGTCGTCCTCATGCACCCCAACCCCGACCCGGACGCGATGGCGGCGGCCATCGGAACCGCCTGCCTCGCGGAGCAGGTCGATACCGAGGCGTGTATCCAGTACACCGGGCAGATACGCCACCAGGAGAACCGCGCGTTCGAGACGGTGTTGGACCTCGATCTGGAGCCGATAGACCACGTGACCGACCTCGCCGCCGAGGCGGTCGTACTCGTGGACCACAACCGCCCACGGGGGTTCGCCGGGGCGGACGGCGTCCTCCCCTTCGCGGTCATCGACCACCACCCCGGCGAGGGGACGGGCGAACACTTCACCGACGTTCGGACCGACTACGGCGCGTGTTCCAGCATCGTCGCGGAGTACTTCCGCGACATCGGCGCGAAACCGGTCCCGCCGGACCGCCACGCGAGCGAAGTCGACGCCGAGTACACCATCCCCTCGAACGTCGCGACCGGGATGCTGTACGGCATCCTCACCGACACGAAGCGCCTCACGTCGGGGTGCTCGGAGGGCGACTTCGAGGCGGCGGGCTACCTCTACCCCGGCGTGGACGAGGACGCCCTCAACCGCATCGCCAACCCCGAAGTCTCGACGGAGGTGTTGGAACTGAAGGCCCGCGCCATCGCCGGACGCGACGTGCGCGGGCCGTTCGCCGTCAGCGACATCGGGACGCTCTCGAACGTGGACGCCATCCCGCAGGCGGCGGACGAACTCATCCAACTGGAGGGCGTGACGGCCGTCGTCGTCTGCGGCGAACGCGACGGCACCGTCTACCTCTCCGGTCGGTCCCGCGACGACAGGGTCCACATGGGCCGGATGCTCGAACACGCCCTCGCCGACGTGCCAGGGTCCTCGGCGGGCGGGCACGCCCGCATGGGCGGCGGCCAGATTCCGCAACGCGGCGGCACCATCCAGACCGACGGCGGGTCAGACCTCGACCGGTCGATGCTGGTCGAACGACTGTTCGACGCGCTGTCGGGCGACATCTGAGCGCGGAGACGGGGGGCGGGCGCGGAGTCGCAGAGCGTTTACCCGCACGTTACGTAGCCGACGCCATGGCGACGAAACAGGGGACGTGGGGCTACCGGGACCGGTTCGGCGACGCGTTCGGGCGGACGTACTTCCGTCGCTTCGGCCCGGGCGTCGCCTCCAGCATCGGCGTCGGAACCTACCTCGGCGACCCGACCGACGCGACCGACGACCGGTACCGCGCGGCGGTGACGGCGGCCCTCGATTCGGGCGTCAACCTCGTCGATACGGCGATAAACTACCGCTGCCAGCGGAGCGAACGCGTCGTCGGCGAGGCACTCCGCGACGCCGCCGCCGACAGGGAGGAAGTCGTCGTCGCCACCAAGGGCGGGTTCGTTCCGTTCGACGGCGAGAGGCCGGCGGACCCCGGCGCGTACGTCCGCGACGAGTTCGTCCGCACCGGTTTAGTGGACGTCTCCGACCTCGCGCGCGGAAGCCACGCCATCGCGCCCGACTTCCTCTCGTCGTGCCTCGACCGGTCGCTCTCGAACCTCGAACTCGACGGCGTGGACCTCTACTACGTCCACAACCCCGAGACGCAACTCGCCGAACGGAGCCGAGAGGACGTGTACGACCAGTTGGAGGCGGCTTTCGAGATGCTCGAACGGCGGCGCGAAGACGGCGATATCGGCGCGTACGGCGTCGCCACGTGGGACGCCTTCCGCGTCCCTCACGGCCACGACCGGTATCTCTCGCTGCCGGAAGTTGTCTCCCGGGCCGAGTCCGCCGCCGCCTCGGCGGGCGTCGAAGAGTGCGGGTTGGCGGCGATCCAACTGCCGTTCAACGTCTCGATGGCGGACGCGTTCACCGTCGAGGCGCACCGCCACCCGACCGAAGAGAAGGACGTGAGCGCACTCTGGTACGCCCACGAGGCGGGCCTCGACGTGGTGACGAGTGCGACGCTCGGACAAGGAGAGTTGGCGGGAGGGCTTCCGGCCGACGTGGACGCGGAACTGGCCGGGGACACGGCGGCGCAACGGGCGGTCAACTTCGCTCGAAGCGCACCCGGCGTCAAAACCGCCCTGGTCGGTACGGGGTCGGCCGACCACGTGGCCGAGAACGTCGCCGCCGGGACGTTCGACCCGATGGGCGCGCGGGCGTTCGACGCCGTCTTCGAGTGACTACCGGAGTTCCTTCCACTCGGTTCCGCACTCGGGGCAGATGCGAACCGAGAACACCTCGTCCGGGTCGTTCCGCTTCTTCAACGAGTCTCCGCACTCACCGCACGTGAGTCGTCCGTACGTGTCCTTCTGTAACTCCCCCGCCCGGAGCCCCTTCCGCGTCGATTTCATATCCGTCTCCGCGTTTGTAAGCGGTACATAAAAAGACCTCGGCGTTGGTACTAATTCCCATACCGGCGGCGACGCGTCGATAGCGGCCCTCTACGAGGGGTTTCCGAACACTTGAACTGTCCTGCGGAGAAGAGCGTCCGTGTCACGAGGACGGCTGTTCGGAACGCTCTGTTCTTTGGTGCTGTTGGTCAATCTGGCGCGGGTGGTGTTCGCGCCCCTCTTAGAGGAACTCATCGACGTCTTCGCCATCGGCGAGGGCACCGCGGGTCTCATCGTCACCCTCGTGTGGGTGGGAAGCGCTCTCCTGCGCATCCCGACGGGGTGGCTCCTCACGCGGGTGCCCAGACACAGGGTGGTCCTCGGAACCGGCGTCGTCCTCACCGCGGCGGCGACGTTCACCGCGTTCGCGGACTCCGTGGCAATGGTGGCCGTCGGCGCGCTCCTCATGGGACTGGCCTCCGGGGCGTACTTCGTCTCGGCGAATCCGCTCGTGAGCGAACTCTACTCCGAACGCGTCGGGCGCGCGATGGGCATCCACGGCATGTCGAGCCAGCTCGCCGCCGTCCTCGCCGCGCCGTTCGTCACGCTGGTCCTCGCCGTCTTCGTGAACTGGCGCGCCACGTTCGTCTGCATCGGCGTCGCCGCGTTCGTCGTCACCCTCGTGCTCTACCGGACGGCCGAGCGGACGGACCTGCCCGAGGCGGGCGCGGAGGACAGAGACCTGTTCGGGGCGGCCCGGTCGGAGTGGCGCGTCGTCCTCGTCGGGGTGGTCATCATCGGCTGTACCGGGTTCGTCTGGCAGGGGCTGTTCAACTTCTACGAACTGTACATGGTGACGAAGGGGTTGGAGAGTTCGACGGCGAAGAACATGCTCACCGTCGTCTTCGCCGCGGGCGTCCCGGCGTTCTTCGTCTCCGGCCGCCTCGCCGACAGGCTCCCGCGCGTCCCGTACCTCCTCTCTATCCTCGTCGCGTTCGTCGCGGGCGTCCTCCTCCTCACGCGGACGGCGGGGTTGATTCCGCTCCTCCTCGTCACGGCGTTCGTCGGCTACACCGTCCACAGCCTCTTCCCGGCGCTCGATACGTACATGCTGGAGACACTCCCGGACGAGAACCGCTCGTCGGCGTACGCGGTGTACTCCGGCTGTATGATGGTCATACAGGCCGGCGGTTCGTGGGCCGTCGGCGCGCTTCGGGAAGGGGAGGCGGCCTACGGGTTCGTCGCCGCCGCGGCGTCGCGCGTTCCCCTCCTCCCCGCGCTTCCAGCGGGGGGACTCGGCTACGACGTCATCTTCTCGACGTTCGCGCTCGGCCTCGCGGTGGTCGTCGGAACGCTCGTCGGCCTCCAACGCGCCGGGAGACTCCCGCAGTAACCCGGTACGGCCGGACGGTTCGCGTCTCCTCGCCTTTTTTGGTCCGTCACTTCTCACCTCCGCTCGATGGAGTACGTTCAGGAGCGGGTGACGACGCTGCACGACCTGACGGGGCCGGTTCCCGACGCCCCGACGGACCGGACGGCCGTCGTCGTGCCGATGACCGAACGCGAGTACGCCGGACTCGCGGCCGAACGCGTGCTGGCGGAACTCGAACGCGTCGAACCGGCGCGGGTCGTCGTCCCCCTCCGCGCGCCCGCCGAGAAGGTGGGTCGGTTCCGGGACTGGCTGACGGAGTTCGACCTCCCGATGGAGGTGCTGTGGTGCGACGGTCCGCGGGTTGAGGCGGCCCTCGCGGAGCGCGGACTCGACGGGCCGCGGGGGAAGGGCCGCGACGTCTGGTTGGCGCTGGGGCGGGCCGCCGCGGAGAAGTTCGTCGTCGTCCACGACGCCGACACGAAGACGTACGACCGGTCGTACATCGCCCGCCTGTTGTTCCCCCTCGCGCAGGGGTACGACTTCTCGAAGGGGTACTACGCCCGCGTCGAGGACGGCCGACTGTACGGTCGGCTGTTCCGACTGTTCTACGTCCCGTTGGTGCGGACGCTCGCCGACGCGCACGCCGCCCCGTTCCTCCGCTACCTCGACTCGTTCCGGTACGCGCTGGCGGGCGAGTTCGCCGCGACGAGCGACGTGGCCCGGCGGATTCGCGCGCCGCGTTCGTGGGGGCTTGAGGTCGGAACGCTCGGCGACGCGTTCGACGCCGCCGGGTTCGACGGCACGGCGCAGGTCGATCTGGGCGCGTACGAACACGACCACCGCGCCGTCGGCGGACCGACCGGCCTCTCGGACATGAGTCGGTCGGTCGGCGAGACGCTCCTGCGGTGCGTCGCGGAGCGGGGGGTGACGCCCGACTTCGCCACGCTCCCGGCCCGCTACCGGGAGACGGCGCGCGAACTCATCGACCAGTACGCCGCCGACGCGGCGCTCAACGGCCTCCGGTTCGACCGCGAGGGCGAACGGGAGCAGGTGGACGTGTACGCCGACGCCGTCCGCGAACCGGGGCCGGCGGACGACCGCCTGCCCGCGTGGGCGGAGACGGAGTTAGACCCCGATTCGGTCGCCGAGCGCGCCCGCGCGGACATCCGGGAGGTGGCGCAGTGACCGAGAGCGAGGCGCTCTACGACGACCTCGCGGGCATCGTCGATCTGTTCGGCGCGCTCACCCGCACGGAACTCGAACGGTCGCTCGACGAACTCGCGTTCAAGCAGGGGCGGGACGCCGACGCCGACGCCCTCGCGAACGCCGTGGACGGCGCGATTCGGAACTACTACCTCGTCGCGTTGGACGGCGAGTCCACCGACGACGCCGACGCTGACGCGGGTACGGAGTCGGAACTGCTCGCGGTCGGTCCGGTCGCGTTCCCCTCCCTCCCGCCGAACGCCGAGGACCTCCCGCACATCCTCGACGTTCCGAACCGAGACGTCGGCCGGGAGACGGTCGCCGCGGCGGCGGCGGACCGACTGCGGGCGGAGGCGTCCGAGGCGGTGGCCGAGGCCGACGACGCGCCCGACGAGGCGACGCGCGACCGACTCCGGACGCTCCTCGACGTGACGTACGACGTGGAGGCGTGGGCGGGCGAGGCGGCGGCCGTCGGCGACGTGCGGGCGGAACTCGACGCCGCGTTGGACGGGTGAGCGGAGGAACGCGGGGCGAATCGGACGCGGCGGTCCCGGAGGGCTAAGGCTATAGGGTTTCGCCCGTTGGAACCGACATGGACCTCTCGCGGGTGTCGTCGCACGTTCCGGAGGAGGTGACCGACGCGGGGCGGCAGGCGGCCGTCGTCGCGCCGGTTCTCGTCCGCGACGACGAGGACCACGTGCTGTTCACGAAGCGCGCGGACCACCTCGGCGAGCATCCCGGACAGATGAGTTTCCCCGGCGGCGGGCGCGAACCGAGCGACGAGAGCCTCCGCGCCACCGCACTCCGGGAGGCCGACGAGGAGATCGGCCTCCGCGACTCGGAGGTGGACTTCTTCGGCCGTCTCGACGACATCCGGACCGTCACCGACTACTCGGTCACGCCGTTCGTCGCGCGCGTCCCCGACAGGGAGTACGAACCGGACGAACGCGAAGTCGCCGAAATCGTCGCCTTGGCGGAGTCGGATCTCACCGACTACGCGAACTACGAGTCCGAGCACCGCGACCACCCCCACTACGGCCCCATCCGACTCCACTTCTTCCGCGTGGACGGCTACACCGTCTGGGGTGCGACGGGGCGGATGCTCGTCCAACTGCTCGAACTGACGACCGACTGGGAGATGCCGCCGGAACCGGACCGCGTCGTGGACCCCGACGCCGACTACCCGGTGTGAGTCGGCCGCCGCAATACGTGCCGCCGAGCGACAGGATTATCCCCGACCGAGAGGTACGAAGGCGTACATGGTCGCACAGACGATGGATCGCGTTCCGCGACGACGATAACCCCATTCTCGTGAGTAGTGATAGCCGATGTTGACCGGAGAGCGTAGCGTCTCGCAGACGGGCCTCGACGCGGTGGCCCTGAAGCCGAAAGAGTGCGACGTACTGACGGGCCTCGACGTGCCCGTCGGAACCGTCGCGGTGGACTACGAGGGCCGAGACCACGTCCCGGACGCCGACGTCCTGCGGGAACTGGCCGAAGCGAAGGAGGTCAGACTGACCATACCCGTCCGCGCGGACGGGTTCGACCCCCTCGGCGACGACGCCCGCTGGGACGAAGTGCCCGACTCGGTGCGCCGCGTCCTCGTGGCGGGGCACTCGGCGTACCTCTCCGAGGAGGAGTCCCGCCGCGCCGTCGCGCCGCGACTCGGGGCCGCAATCGACCGCGCCCCCGACGCGTGGGTCGGCACCGAGGGCGTCGAGCGAATCGCCCTCGCCGCCGGCGGCACCCAGTACGAACTGCTCTCCCGAACGACCGCCCGCGACCTGCGCGCACTCCGCGCGGCGGGGTACGACGGCGAGGTGGCCGTCTACGCGCCGACCGTCCTCGCGGACGACGAGGACGAGATACTCGACGCGGTGGGCGCGTACGCCGCCCGGAGACGCCCCGTCGCCGCGGCGTTGCCCGACGGCGCGGCCACCGACGCCGACGCCTCGGGCCGCGCCCGCGACGTCCTCTCGAAGGCCGTCCGCGACTACGGCCTCGTCGGCACCGTCGAAACGGTCCGCGAGCAGATCTCGGAACTCAAGGACGCGGGCGCGAACGTCGTCGTCGGCTACCCCGCCCGCGGCGTCGAGGCGTTCGCCGAGTAACGACCGACTCGCTCCGCTCGGCGCTCTTTTTCGCCCGCCGCCCGCCGAGTCGCCGGACGCTAAGTGCCGCCCCGACGAGTGGCCGGTATGACCGATTCCGACGCGCCGGGCGGCGATCCGATGGCTCGACCCTTCGAGGTGCCGGACGGGACGGGAACGCGCGTCGCCGTCATCGGCGCGGGGGCGGTCGGTCTCACCGCCGCGTCCGACCTCGCCCGCGCGGGCGCGTCGGTGACGGTGTTCGAACGCGGCGCGGACCCGGGGGCCGGGTCGTCGGGGCGCGCCGCGGGCATCCTCTACGACGCCTACGCCGAGGACGTGGACGTGCGGATGGCCGCCAGAGCGATGGCCCGGTTCCGCGCGTTCGCGTCCGAGGGGGGCGAGTTCGGGGTCGAACCGTGCCCGTACGTCGCGTTGGCGCGCGCGGACGACGAATCGACCGGCGAGGCGATAGCGGAGGCGGCCGAACGGATGCGGGTTCACGGGCGCGACGTGACGACGACGGACGGCGAGGGCCTCCACGACCGGTTCGGCGCGTCGCTCGCGACGGACGACGTGGGCACCGCCGTCGTCGCCGAGGACGCCGCGTGGACGGACACCGCGGCGTACGTCCGTGACGCGGCCGAACGGGCGCGCGACGCCGGCGTCGAGGTGCGAACGGGCGTCGAAGTCGACGTCCGCGCGGACCCGCCGCGGGTCGTCGGAGACGGCGCGTCCGAGGCGTTCGACGCGGTCCTCGTCGCCGCCGGGGCGCGGACGAAGGCCCTCCTCGCCGAGGCGGGAGTCGAGATAGCGATGAAACCGTACCGCGTGCAGGCACTCGTGAGTCGGCGTCCCTACGACGGCCCTATCTGCTACGACGCCACCGCGAGGGCGTACTTCCGGCCGCACCCCTCGGGCTTGCTGGCGGGCGACGGCACCGAACCCGTCGAGGCCGATCCGGAGTCGTGGTCCCGCGCGGGCGACGAGTGGTTCGTCTCGGAGGTGAGCGAGGTGCTCCGGTCCCGCGCGGGCCACGACCCGACGGTGGAACGCGCGTGGGGCGGCCTCTGCACCGCGACGCCGGACCGAAAGCCGTTGCTCGGGGAGATTCGCGAGGGCGTCTTCGTCGCGACGGGGTGGCACGGTCACGGGTTCATGTGGGCCCCGGCCTCCGGCGAGGCGGTGGCCGCGGCGATGCTCGGCGCGCCCGCGGCGTCGATAGAACCGTACGACCCCCGCCGCTTCCGGGGCGACGAGGCGTTCGAAGTCGTAGAAGGGATGGCCGTCGAGTGACGGGCTACTCGTCTCGGTAGTCGGATTCGAGGGCGTCGCCGTCTCCGACCGTCTCGCCGTCGCTCTGGGAGACGGTCTCTTCGACGGCCGACTTCTCGACGTCCGAGTCCCCGTCCGAGCCGAGTTCGTCCGTCTCCGCTCCCTCCTCGGTCACTTCCACGTCTCGGACCTCGCCGTCCTTCGGGATGCGGACGCGGAGCGTCCCGTTGGACGCCAGCGTCGCCGTCGCCTCCGTCGCGTCCACGGACGCGTCGTCGGGCAACGCCGCGGACCCCTCGAGCGACAACCCGCGACCCGGAAAGCGCATGTCGAACCCCTCGTGGAAGTCGCGGAAGCGGTCGATTCGCACCTCGACTTCGCCGTCGAGGAACCGAACCTGCACGTCGCTCCGTTGCGCGCCGGGGGCGTCGAAGACGACGAGGTAGGCGTCGTCGGATTCGAGCACGTCGTACGGGAGCGGTTTACGCTCCTGGACGCGCCCGACGCCGCGCCCGATCCGTTCGAGGACGGTCTTGGCCGCCGACTCGCCGAACTCCCTGAGTCCGCTCATAGTTGGATCTCTTCGAGGGGTTCGGTCTCTCGACAGTACGGACAGGCGAAGTCCTCGACGCCCACCTCGTCCGGCATGTCGTAGGTGTAGTGAAGTTCGAACATATCCATCTCGCAGTCCCCGTTGGTGCACTTCACTTCGAGGGTCGCAGGCATGTTCGAATGTTGTTCCGCCACGCTGATAAACACGCGGGCTTCGGTACCGGCGGTCGGTTCGGGCCGTCGGTTTCGGTCGTTTCCCGTGTCGCCCTCGGCCGGTCAGAACTCGTCGGACTCCGACTCGACTTCGGAGACGGGACGCGGCGGGTCGGGGTCCGCCGGCGGGTCGCGGAGTTCGAGTCGGTACCACCCGACGTCTCGCCACGCGCCCAGTTTGTAGCCCGCCGCGGGGAAGTCCGCGAGGTGGTCGAAGCCGTACGCCTCGTGGAACGCCTCGCTCTCGGGGTTCGGTAGACCGAGCACCGCGAACGCCGAGACGTACCCCTGCCGACGGAGGGTGTCGAACAGGCGGTCGTACAGTCTCCGCCCGACGCCGCCGCGGTGGTAGTCCGGGTTCGCGTAGATGGACGTCTCGACGCTCCACCGGTAGGCCGGGCGGTCGCGCACCGCACTCGCGTACGCGTACCCGGCGACCGACCCGTCCGATTCGAATACGTACCACGGGTACTCGTCGGCCTCCCGCGCCGTCCGAATCTTCTCGCGCAACTCCGCCGGGGACGGCGGTTCGAGGGTGAACGTCGCCGGCGTCTCCCTGACGAACGGCGCGTAGATGTCCCAAATCGCCTCGGCGTCCCCGGGCCGGACGGGACGGATGCGCGTCGCGCCCGAATCCGACTCGTCGCTCATACGCGGGGAACCGACGGCGCGGGCTAAACGTCTCCCGGTTCCGGGTCGAGGGGGCGTGCGAACCGAGGTAGTCACGGTTTTACGCGTTCGCCGCCTCTGCCCGGACATGACCGACCCGGCCGACATCTCCGTGACGCTCGTCGACGGGTACGTGGACGAACCCGCGCACTTCGGCGTCCCGCCGTACATCTCGACGTACCCCCGCTTCACCGCGGGCGCACTGGTGGACGCCGGCGTGCCCGAGGGGAACGTCACCTACCACACCATCGACGAACTCCGCGAGGACCGCTCGAAGTGGGCCGACGTGGCCGACGCGGACCTGTTCGTCTACATCGGCGGCATGACCGTCCCCGGCAAGTACGTCGGCGGGACGCCCGCCGAACCCGACGAGGTCAGAAAGCTCGCGTGGACGGCGGACGGAACGACGCTCATGGGCGGCCCCATCCGCTTCGGCGTCGGCGAGGAGAACGCCGGCGCACAGGAGATGGAGCGGCAGAACCTCGACTACGACTTCCTCGCGATGGCCGACGTGGAGGCGGCGGCGTACGACTTAGTGGACAACGGCCTCGAAGGGTTCGAGAACCGCTACCGCGACAACGAGGAGTTAGACCGCTGGGCCGCGAAGGGCGCGTTCGTCGTTGAACAGCACCCGAACCACCCCGACTACCTCATCTGCGAGATGGAGACGTCACGCGGCTGTGCCTACCGGTGTTCGTTCTGCACGGAACCGATGTACGGGAACCCGGCGTTCCGGTCGGCCGACTCCGTCGTCAAGGAGGTGGAGAACCTCTCGAACCGCGGCGCGAAGCACTTCCGACTCGGGCGACAGGCGGACATCCTCGCGTTCGGCGGCGACGGCGAAGCGCCGAACCCCGACGCCCTCCGCCGACTCTACGGCGGCATCCGCGAGGTGGCTCCGAACTTAGAGACGCTCCACCTCGACAACATGAACCCCATCACGGTGGTGAAGTGGCCCGAGAAGTCCCGCGAGTGCATCCGCATCATCGCCGAACACAACACGCCGGGCGACACCGCCGCGTTCGGCCTCGAATCCGCCGACCCCGTGGTGCAGGAGGCGAACACGCTCAACGTCACCGCCGACCAGTGCTTCGAGGCGGTCGAGATAGTCAACGAGGAGGCCGGATGGCGGCCGGGCGAGGACCCCGCGGACGCGCCGACGCACGGCCCCGACGCGACGAACCGCCTGCCGAAACTCCTGCCCGGAATCAACCTGCTGCACGGCCTGAAGGCCGAACGCGAGGAGACGTTCGAGCACAACAAGCGGTTCCTCCAACGCGTCTACGACGCCGGTCTGATGGTCCGCCGCATCAACATCCGGCAGGTGATGGCGTTCGAGGGCACCGAGATGGCCGACTCCGGCGCGGACATCGCGAAGGACCACAAGAAACTGTTCCAGCAGTACAAACGCGAGGTTCGCGAGGAGATAGACCGGCCGATGCTCGAACGCCTCGCCCCGGTGGGGACGGTGCTCCCGAACGTCCACCTCGAATACCACCAGGACGGCAGGACGTTCGGCCGGCAACTCGGCACCTACCCCCTCCTCGTGGGCATCCCGGGCGAACGCGAACTCGGCCGAACCATCGACGTGTCAGTCGTAGACCACGGCTACCGGTCGGTGACTGGCGTGCCGCACCCCCTCGACCCGAACGAGGCGTCGATGGACGAACTGACGGCCATCCCCGGCATCGGCAAGCGAACCGCGGGCGACATCGTCATCGACCGGCCGTACGCCTCGGCGGACGAGGTGAACGTCTCGGAGGTGGACCTCTCGAAGTTCACGGACGGGTACCCGGTCGAACGCCGGGCGGACTGACCGCCGCCGGGCCGTCGAATCGCCGCGAGGACTACCGACGGGGCGACTCGACTTCTTCCGGGCGCGGCGTCGGGCCGACGCCCTCGTCGGCGGAGCCTTCGAGGCCGACTTCGTCCGTTGCGACGAGCGTCCCGAGGCGTCGCTCGAACTCCTCGTCGCCTATCTCGCCGGCGGCGTACCGGCTTTTCAGCGCCTCCACGGCGTCGCCGGACCCCGTCCGGTTGCTCGACGAACGGAGTTCGTCGGCGTCGGTCGATTCCGCCGGCGTCGTCCCCGAGTCGGGCGCGAGGAGGGACGCCGCGGCCACCGCCGGGAGCGTCAACGCGAGCATCCCGAACGCGGCGACGAGGACGTTGTACGCCGCCCCCGACTTCACGCCCGAGACGATTGCCAGCGCCGCGTACGCCGCGAGGGGTGCGGCGACGGCGGCGAGGGCGGCGATTCGCCGTCGCCACCGGCGGCTATCGGGGGTGTATCTGGCGAGTAGGCCGGGCGACTCGTCGATGCGAGGAGGACTCATACTTCAACGGTGTGTTCGAATCCCACAAAACAGTTTCCGGTCGTCCGACCGGAGAGAGTCCGCAGATGGCCGAAGACGACGCCGTGCCGGTCGCCCGCAGTTGTCCCGCGCCGAGCGAGCGATAGCGAGGCGCGGCTTTTTGGTCCAGATTTTCACGGCGAGCGGTGCGCTTCGCGCACCCGAACCGTAAAAAGGTGGTTAGAAGTCCTCCTCGATGACTTCGCCGACGGCGAAGTTGGACTTGACTTCCGTGACCTCTATCTTGACTCGGTCCCCGACCTGTGCGCCGGGGACGATGATGACGTAGCCCCGTTCGACGCGGGCGATGCCGTCGCCCTGCTTGCCGATGTCCTCTATCTCGACGTAGCGCAGTTCGCCCACCTCGACCGGCGGTTGCGGTTCGCTCGAGGTTCCGCTGGGTTCGGTCGCCTCCTCCTCTTCGGTCACTTCGCGAGAGATGAGAGCGACGCGGTACGTCTCGCCGGGTTCGACGGTTCCGGCCTCGACTTCGCGCTTGGGAACTTCGACCACGTATCGGTCGTCTTCCGCGCGCACGTCGGTGTTGAACAGACACAGGAGTTTATCTGAGATTTCCACCGTGTAGACCTCCATTCTGTCGTCACTAGCGAACGTTAAATGTGTACCGCCGCTAACACGCGTTCACTCCTCGATTCGCGACCCGTCGGGCCGCTTCGCGCCCTCGGAGTCGTGGACGACCACCTCGCCCGGTCCGGTTTCGACGGGCGAGAACTCGTCTCTGACGCCGATGGCCTCCTCTAACTCCCGCACCGCCCGCGTCCGTAGCGCCGCGGCCAACTCCTCGGCGTCCTCGCGGGAGATGTCGCGTCCGAGGCCCTCGCACTCGTGCGCGCGGACGATTCCCTCCGAGTCGACCGCCTCGCCCATCGGTTGACTCGTCCCGCCGAGGGCGACGCTGAACGGGTACGTCCGACAGATGAGCGGTCGGTCCTCGTGGACGCGACACGCGCCCGTCCCCGAGTCGTCCTCCTCGTAGAACGTGCAGTCGCCGCAGGCGTCCGTCTGAAGCGCCCACTCGAACGTCTCGCCTTCCAAACCCGCCTCGCCCTCGACCAACCCGAACGGCATCGGGCGGGCCGCGTCGCGGAAGTCGTACTCCGTCGCGTCGGTCAGGTCGCGAACCTCGTCGGGGAAGACGGTCGCCGTGTGGGCTTCCCTCTCGTCGCCCTCGCCGTGGCCCTTACAGCACGCGCCGCACCGGGTGCACTCGAAGCCGATGGACTCGATGGCGTCCGCGAGGGCCGAGACGTCGAGCTCTCTGGCGCGTTCGAGTTCCGCCTCCAACGTCGGTTCGCGGTCGTTCACGTCCGGTCGTCGGTGCCCCGGCGGGAAAACCGCCTCGGTCGAGTCGGCGAGGCCGCCCCGTCAGACCGGTTCGACCCGCCCCGTCTCCCGGTCGTAGCGAACGCGGCGTTCGGCGGCCAACTTCTCGACGTGCGCTTCGACGGTGGCCCGCGCCAGGTCGCGCACGCCCGTCAGGTCCTTCTCGTAGGCGGCGTCGAGGACGGCGTCCACGTCCGACGCGCCCGCCCGAACCGCGTCGAGGACGCGACGCTCCCGGTCGAGGCGGTGCCGAATCAGGCGTTCGCACGTCTGTCGCGGGTCGTCGACGACGGGGCCGTGGCCGGGGAACAGTCGGTCGGGGTTCCGGGCGTACAGGCGGCGTAAGGCGACGAGGTACGCGCGAACGTCGCCCTCGGGTGCGCCGACGACGACGCTCCCCTCCGCGACGACGAGGTCGCCGGCGACGATTCCCGCGTCCGTCTCGAAGGCGACGTGGTCCGGCGCGTGACCGGGCACGTCGAGGACGGTCGCGGCGTCCGCCCCGAGTGGGAGTCGGTCGCCCTCCGCGAACGTTCGGTCGGGTTCGACGCCGGCCGCCGCGGCGAACCGGTCCTCGCGGCCGCGGCGCGCCCACACCGTCGCGCCCGTCTCCGCGGCGTAGTCGGCGACGGCACCCACGTGGTCCGGGTGCGTGTGGGTGACCGCGACGTGTTCGACGCCCGCCTCGCGGACCGCCTCGTCGAGGGCCGCGGTCCGGCCCGCGGGGTCCGCGAGGAGGGGGCGGTCGTCGCCGAGGAGGTACGCGTTCGTCGCGCCCGTCGGCGCACGCGTCTCGACGGGGACGGAGAAGCGCCGGATGGAAGTCACGACTCGTCGTTCGACGCGTCGCGCGAAAATCGTGGCGGTGCGGCCGTCGGACGGTGGCTTGGTCGTTCCCGACGCGGCGGCCGCGACCGGTCGGGCGGAGAGTAGCGGAGTTCGGTGAGAGCGTCTGGGAAGGGACGGCGAGAGCGTCTACGTGTTGAGGAAGTAGACCTGCTTGCGCGCGTCCTTGAAACTGTAGCGGGAACCGACCAGGTCGGCGTCTTCGAGGCGATTCAGCGCGTATCGGACGGTGCGGTCAGGGAGGAGAGACTCCTCCGCGAGCTGTCCCTGCGAGAGGGGCGCGTCGCTCTCCAGCACTTTGGCGACGAGCTTCGCGCTAGGGGGGAGTTCGCGGAGGCGTTCGCGGAATTCCGACTCCGAAAGGGGGTCCTCGCGAGTGGTCTCTGCGGTACTGGTGCTCATACCTATCCGAAACGCGGACTCCTTGGTAAAGGTTGGCTACAAGTGTGACAAAACAATGCAGACACCTTATACACATTCTGCTATGTATAAGGACATCTGCCCAACTCCCTTTGGTCGCCGCGCGCGAACCCCTCCGCCGTGATTCCCGAATCCCACCGCGACATCTTCGAGAAGAAATCGTTCGCTCACTTCGCCACGGTGATGCCCGACGGGACGCCGCACGTCACGCCCGTGTGGGTGGACCACGAGGACGGCGAGTACGTCCTGATAAACAGCGCCCGCGGCCGGCAGAAGGTGAACAACGTGGAGTCGAACCCGAAGGTGGGCGTCTCGGTCATCGACCCGGACGACCCCTACCGGTTCGTCTCCGTCCGCGGCGAGGCGACGTTGGACGAGGAGGGCGCGGTCGAGCACATCGACGAACTCGCCCGGCGGTACATGGACGTCGAGGAGTACCCGAACAAGGGCGACGAGGAGGGCGCGCGCGTCATCGTCCGAATCCCGACGGACAAGGTGGTCACCAGCGAATAGCCGGGGACTGTTCCCGAACGGTCCGTCGGTCGAGGACCGGCGGCGACGAAGACGTTCGGCGGCGTCGACGAGCGAAGCTCGTCAGCCCACCGGACGAACGGGGCGACGAGGCTGAGTGCGTCGAATAGAGGCCGACCCGACTGCATCCAGTACGGTTTTAGTCCGCGGGTGAGCACAACAGGGTAGTGTGAAAGGAAAGGAGTGGTATCAGGCCGACGACGTCGCCCAAGAGTACGACTCGAAGCGGTTCTCCCGCGGCGGGCGACTCATCGACCACCGGGAGAAGAGAGCGGTCCTCGACGCACTCGGTCCCGTCGAGGACAAAGACGTCCTCGAGATCGCCTGCGGGACCGGCCGGTTCACCGTGATGCTGGCCGAACGGGGCGCGAACATCGTGGGGCTCGACATCTCCCGCGCGATGATGACGCAGGGCCGCGAGAAGGCGCGCCGCGCGGGCGTCGAAGACCACATCGAGTTCCTCAGAGGCGACGCCGCGCGCCTTCCCTTCCCCGACGACCACTTCGACGCGGTCTTCGCCATGCGGTTCTTCCACCTCGCGGACACGCCGGCGAAGTTTCTCGCGGAGATGGCGCGCGTCTCGAAGGAGTTGGTGTTCTTCGACACGTTCAACGACACCAGCGCGCGCGTGGCGTACAACTGGCTCCTGCCGATGGGGTCGCGCCTCTACGGCGACGAGGAGGTCCACGAACTGCTCGACGCCGCGGGGCTCACCCTCGCCGGCGTGCGAAACGATTTCGTGCTTCCGTACGGCTTCTACCGGAAGATTCCGAACGGCGTCGCCGGCGCGTTCCGCGAGGCGGACACCTCCTTCGGCGAGACGAGTCTCGGAGAACGACTCGCCTCCGTCTCCTACTGGCGGGCCACCGTCGGCGAGCGGTCGGACTGACCGACGGTTTCTCTGAGGCGACAGTCCGCGAACCGGACGAACGTCCGGTTCGCTCCCTCCCTCGCCGCGTTCGAGCGGAGAAATTTAAGTTCCCGCGTCGCAACCGACGGGTATGGATCTCTCGGTAGTGGTCCCGACGCTCAACGGTCGGGACCGCCTCGCAACCAGCCTCGACGCGCTGGCCGAGCACGCACCCGACGCCGAGGTAATCGTGGTCAACGGTCCGTCGGCGGACGGGACCACGGGGATGGTGCGTGACCGGGACGACGTGGACGTTCTCGTCGAGATATCCGACCGGACGCTGAACGTCGCGCGCAACGCGGGCATTCGCGCGGCGTCGGGCGACGCCGTCGCACTCCTCCGGTACGACCTCGCAGTCGAGGAGCGGTGGCGTTCCGCCGTCGAGGAGGCCCTCGAAGACGCCGACGCCGTCACCGGGCCGACCCACCAGACGCTCCGCGCCGGGATGACGACGGAGTCCGCTGAGCGGAACTCCGTCTGCGGCCGCGAGGTGACGTACTTCAACGGCGGTAACGTCGCCTTCCGCGCGGACGTCATCGACGGACTCGACGGGTTCGACGAGTACCTGGAGACGGGCGGCGCGCGCGACGCGGCGCACCGACTCGCGGGACTCGACTACGAGGTTGAGTGGCGACCGGAGATGTGCGTCAGGACCGAGTACGAGTCCGACGGCGGCGTGACCGAACGGGACTGGGGGTGGAAGTACCGGGCGCTCTCGTACCGACTCGTGAAGAACTACGGCGTCCGGCCGTCCGTCCTGCGGCGAACGCTGTCGCACGCCGGCCGGGACGCCCTCTCGTCGGCCCGAGACGTGGTCCGCGGCGACGCCTCGCCGACGGGCTGGTTCGGCATCGGACGGGACGTTCTCGTCGGCATAGCGACGGGTTCCTCGGACGGGTTCGTCGCCCGGCGGCGCGACCGGTCGGCGGCGCGCAACCCCCACGGCTGTTCGAAGCGGGCCGACCGGGCCGTCGCGAAGTACGACCGCCGGTAGCGCTGTCAGTCCTCGCCCGGGCCGAGTTCGGGGACGACGCGCGCCGGATTTTTCGAGAACGCGCGGCGCATCGCGTCTTCGGAGACGTCGAGCGTCAGCACCTCCATGACGCCGACGTTCGGGTGCGTCTCGGGGACGCCGCTTCCGAACAGCACGCGGTCGGGATGTTCGAGGAGGGCGCGTTCCAACACGTTGCGGTAGCGGACGAAACTCGTGTCGAGATAGAGTTCGTCATGGTCGGCCAACATCTCGATGGCCTCGTTCATCAGATCGCGGTTCAGCGGAAAGCCGCCGAACCCGGCAAGTATCACGGGCAACTCCCGTCGGAGCAACGTCTCCGCGGCGGCGACGGGCGGGAACTCCGCGCCGGCGTGCACGAGGAGGGGCAGGCCCACGTCCTCCAACCGGTCTAACGTCTCCTCGTCCGGCAGGCCGTCCGCGGCGGGTGCGAGCGTGAACCCGTAGAACCGGTCGTCGTAGGCGTACTTCTCCACGTCCTCGGGGTCGACGTGCGTCTGCGACCGCGAGGCCGTGAGGTTGCGCAGGCGCGCCGAGGTTCGGTTGCTCGGGTCGCGCGGACCGTCGATGCGCGCGAACGCCAAGAACGGCCGGTCCACGCTCAACCGCGCGACGGCGTTGTTCGCGCGGAGGTACCCCATCCCCTCCGGGCGACGCCCCGGCGAGACGACGGCTTTCACCACGCCCGCCTGATGCAGTTCCCGTTCCAATCGCTCCGGCCCCACCTCTCGCCCCCGGGTTGACACCGACTCCCCGTCGGGGTCGAGTCGGGCGTGGACGTCCACGACCCGAAACCCGTGTTCCAACTCCAGCATGCTCTCTCGGAACCCCCACGAGTTCAAATATCTTGTAGGTTGCACCACCCCGCGCCGCCCCCGCCTCCCCCGGACGGGAGTACTTAAATGGGTTGTGCGGTCAACGGTCATCGTAACGGCCGGTGACTCCGTAGTGCTCTGTATGTCCGAGTCAGAGGAGCGAATCCCACAGTCCGAGATGATCGTCCACGAGAAGGGGTCTCTCGTGGACGCCGCCGAGTACGAGACGGTTGCGATGGCCGTCGTCGGCGCCGTCGCCGCCGCGGAGGGCGTCTCCGAGATTTCGCTTCCGCCCCTCTACGACGCCGGTATCGACCCCGACGCGCTGAACGAACTGTTCGAGGGGTCGCGGACGCACGTCGAGGGCCTCTTTTCGTTCACCTACGCCGAGTACGTCGTCACGGTCACGAGCGGCGAGGACGTGACCGTCGAGGCGCACCGAACCGTCTGAGAGATTCGCTTCCGCTTCGACGCGGGATAGCACGCCTCCCGCCGCCGTCGTGCGGTTACGCCGCGCCGAGGGCCGAAACGTATTTATAGAACTGCAAACGTCTGGAGGGGTGAGGTTTCATAACTATGGCGACACGTATGCAGCAACCACTGTACATTCTGGCGAGCGGCAGCAACCGGACCAACGGTCAGGCCGCGCAGGACTCGAACATCCGCGCCGGAAAGGCCGTCGCGAGCGCCGTCCGGACGACGCTCGGCCCCCGCGGGATGGACAAGATGCTCGTCGATTCCTCCGGTGAAGTCGTCATCACCAACGACGGTGCGACCATCCTCGAACAGATGGACATCGAACACCCGGCGGCGCAGATGATCGTCGAAGTCGCCCGGACGCAGGAGGAGGAAGTCGGCGACGGCACCACCACCGCCGCCGTCCTCGCGGGCGAACTCCTCGTCCACGCCGAGGACCTCCTCGAAGGGGACCTCCACCCCACCGTCATCGTCGAGGGGTACAACGAGGCCGCCCGCCTCGCGCAGGAGGCCATCGACGAGCAACTGCTGGCCGTCAAACTGGACGACGAACTCCTCGAACAGGTCGCCGAGTCGTCGATGACCGGCAAGGGAACCGGTGACGTGACCGCCGACGTCCTCGCCGAACACGTCGTCGGGGCGGTGCGGATGGTCCACGACGACAACGAGACGTTCGACCGGGACGACGTGCGCATCACGACGCGCACCGGGTCCTCCTCCTCGGCGACCGAACTGGTCGAGGGCGTCGTCATCGACAAGGAACGCGTCCACGACAACATGCCCCTGCGCGTCGAAGACGCCACCGTGGCCGTCCTCGACGTGAAACTCGACGTGCGGAAGGGCGAACTCGACACGGAGTACAACATCACCTCCGTCGAGCAACTCGACGCCGCCATCCGAGCCGAGGACGACGAACTCCGCGGCTACGCGAAGACGCTCGCCGACGCGGGCGTCGACGTGGTGTTCTGTACGAAGTCCATCTCGGACCGCGTGGCGGGCCACCTCGCCGACGAGGGCATCCTCGCGTTCAAGAGCGTGAAGAAGTCCGACGCCCGGGCCATCGCCCGCGCGACGGGCGCGAAGCGCCTCGGGTCGGTCGCCGACCTCGAATCGAGCGACTTCGGCCGCGCCGAGGCCGTCTCGGCCCGGACGTTCGGCGACGACGAACTCACCTTCGTGGAGGGCGGCGCGGCGGCGAAGTCCGTGACGCTGTTCCTCCGCGGCGGCACCGACCACGTGGTTGACGAACTCGAACGCGCCGTCAACGACGCCGTCGACGTCGTCGTCGCCGCGGTGGACAAAGGCGGCGTCGTCCCCGGCGCCGGCGCGACCGAAATCGCCATCGCCGACCACCTCCGCTCCGCGGCGGCGAGCATCGAGGGCCGCAAGCAGTTGGCCGTCGAGGCGTACGCCGACGCCGTCGAAGCCCTCCCGCGCACCCTCGCGGAGAACACCGGCATGGACCCCATCGACGCCCTCGTGGACCTCCGCGCCCGCTACGAGAGCGAGGGCGTCGCCGGCATCATCTCAACCGGTCGCAGCGGCGAAATCGGCGACCCCGTCGAACGCGGCATCATCGACCCCGCCGCCGTCAAGCGCGAAGCGGTCGAGTCCGCGACGGAGGCCGCGACGATGATTCTCCGCATCGACGACGTCATCGCCGCGAAGTAGAGAATAGAGATACTCTGTCGGGCGAACTCTACGCTTTCGGTGGTTAATCACCGACTCTCGCCCGATGGGATTCAGTCATCGGTGGTGCACCTTCCTCGCTCTGGAAAATAGAGATTAGAACGCGTATGAGAAAATTTGGAAGGAGAATCCCAATATAAAAATGATCATCGCAGATCGGAAATATTTCTGATTTTGGTCACGAACATAATTTTGAACAGGGACCATTCTCTTTACATGTCGGTGTGACCCAAGAGGGATTTCTTCGTCACTATCTGTGATAGCGCGTACCTGTGGGAGGTTCTTGAAGATCATGTGATGCTGTTCAAATGCCTGAATTGGATTCTCTCGATTAGCAAACAACCGCTCCCAAGAATTCACTTCGGAAACGTCTATCTTGAGGGCTGTAATTTCTACCTTGTCATCAAGGGCTTGTTTAACAGCCATAGCGAGAGGCCTGAACTTGGAGTTCGTATTATCAAGCTCTAATTTACGGCTTAGCTCCTCATAGCCGTCATAGAATGCATTAACTCGATCAGAGGCATCCTCATTCGCATACCGCCCATACAGCCATTCCGTATCAAGGGTAGCAAGAAGAGATGCCCCTATAACGTCCAGGATTAGTCCTTCAATCGAGATTACCACTGACATCTGTTTCTGAGGTAGACAAAGGAATAATATCACATCTACCATCAGCATCAGAACAACAATGAGGTAAGGATACTGGTGCCGACTACCGATTGAATCTCTGTTCTCCCCTATTAGATGCTCTAGTAGCATCACTACGCGTGTGCTGCGGCCTGAACCTATTAAAAGAAGACCTCCCAAGAGAGCAGTAGCCACGACACAATCGAACATATCTGTGGCAGCAACGAAGTTGCTAGCTCAGATTGGCCGTAGTCGCCGTCCGACGTCACCTCCCCCGATTTTCTCTCGCCGCTCCGTCCCCCGACCGTCCGACCCTCCTCTCACCGAGTCTTTACTTCGGAGTCGGTCGAACGCCTCGCCATGACCGAGGTGACGGTTCGCGACGCGACGGCCGACGACGTGCCCGCCGTCCGACGCATCGCCCGGCGCGGATGGAACACCGCCTACGGCGACATCCTCTCGCGGGAGACGATCGACGCCGCGATGGCGAAGTGGTACGCGCCCGACGCGACGCGGGCATTCGTCGAGGGCGGCGACGCGGCGTACTTCGTGGCCGAACTGGAGGCGGACGCCTCCGGCCGCACTCCGGCGGACCGGGGGACGGACCCCGTCGGTGTCGTCGGGTTCGCCGCGGGCGGACCGGGCGAGACGGAGGGCGTCGCGACGCTCAGCGCCATCTACGTCGAACCCGACTACTGGGGCGAGGGCGTCGGAACCGCGCTGTTGGCGCGAATCGAGGAGTTCTGCCGGCAGGAAGACTGTGAGACGCTCGAAATGCGCGTCCTCGCCGAGAACCGGGTCGGGCGCTCGTTCTATCGGTCGCGGGGGTACGAGGCCGTCGAAGAACGGGAGGCGGAGGTGCTCGGCGAAACGGTCCGCGAGTGCCTCCTTCGGGGGCGAATCGAGTAGTCGCTCAGAACCGCAGGCGAACGTCGTCGCCCGGTTCGAGGCCGAACGCGTCGTCGCCGCGCCCCCGGTTCACGTCGCACTCGACGTAGCCGTGACTCCCCACGGTGACGAGTCGGTCGCCGGGTTCCACCGCGGCGTACGCCGTCTCGACGGGCGCGTCCGTCCCGTTCACCGAGAGGGTGTCGCCGGTCCGCCCGTCGAGGAACGCCCCGGGGACGTTCGTGACCGCGTTGCCGAAGTCGTCCACGACGAGCACTTCGCCGCGGGCCTCGTCGCCCTCGACGGACGCCGTCGGGAACCGGAGGTCCACCGCGTCGTCCGCGGGGGTTATCGAGGGGAGCGATTCCAACTCCCCGACGCCGACTTCGTGGACGGCGGCGGCGGCGGGGGCGAACACGTCGCGGCCGTGGAACGTCGTCGAGGCCGGGTCGTCGTACTCGTAGGTGAACCACTCGGGGTCCTCGCCCGTCTCGGCGGCGATGCGCCGCGCGACGGGGCGGACGACGCCGTTGTCCGGGGCGACGACGGCGTGGTCGCCGACGCGCCCGACGAGCGCCGCGCGGTCGGTGCCGACGCCGGGGTCCACGACGACGAGGTGGACCGCCGGCGGGAAGTACGGAAGCGTCTCGCGCGTCCAGAACGCCGCCGCGCGGACGTCCTGTCGCGGCAACTCGTGCGTCACGTCCACGAGGCGGGCGTCGCTCTCCCGCAGGATGACGCCCTTCATCGCCGCGGGGTACGGCGACCCGAAGTCGGAAGCGAGCGTTATCATCGTGTCAAGCGGGGTCGGTCCCCTCGTCGGTGTCATACCCGCCGGAGTCGGTGTCGCTCACGCGTTGGATGCGTTCGATGCCGCCGATCTCGTCGATGACGCCCGCCACCGGTTCGGGGACGAGGCTCCGCCAGTCCTCGCCGGATATCATCCGGTCGCGGAGTTCGGTCCCCTGCAGGACCCCTCGGTTGAACATCGGGGACTGCCGCACTTCGACGCCCGCCTCCTTGAACAGCTGGATGACGAGCGGATTGTTCGAGTACGCCACGTCGAACGCCGGGGACATGCTCTGGACGTGACTCACCCACACGGAGTTGCGCTCTAAGTCCTCGATGGGGACGGCGTAGGTGGTGATGTCGAAGTCGACGACCGACTTCGTGACCATCATGATTCGCTCGCCCGCGGTGAACGGGTTCCGCGTCGAGTGGGAGTCGCCGGCGCTCCCGATTCCGAGGACGAGTTCGTCTACCTCCGTGGCTATCTCTTTGACCATCTGGTGGTGACCGTTGTGGTATGGCTGAAACCGGCCGATGTAGAACCCCCGCATGGTCCTGTTTTCCCGCGCATCGTTTATAAAGTGTGCGAGTCGTAATAAATCACCTAATCCGTTGTTAAACGCCCTGAAACGTCCGTTTAATTGGGGAGTGCGTCGGTCGGATGCGGGGAGAAAGTATATCAGTTGAGCGACCCACCATTGTAGTAGCGACACAGTTCTATGAGTATCAGGCACTCAACCGGCAAACGACCGGACGGGAGCGCCGCTCTCAGGAACTGGAAAGCGTGTTAGACTACTATGAGTAACGACACCGACACCGACGACAACCTTCCGGAGGAGGGGGAGAACGTCTCCGACGAGACCCCCGACTCGTCGTCCGACGACGAGGTGTTTCCGGAGTCCGGACCTGACGACGGGGTCGCAGAGCGTGGCTCTGCGGGCCGTCAGACAGGGTCTGACGACCCCGATAAAGGGACCATCGACGACCTCGGCAGCGAAGTCGAGGTCACGGCGGACGTCGCCGACGATATCGACGAAGACGATCTTCTTGGCGGTCTGCAGATAGATTCTACCGAGGAGATTCAGGTCCCGGACAGGCTCGTCGATCAGGTTATCGGTCAGGAACACGCCCGCGACGTCGTGATAAAGGCGGCAAAGCAGCGCCGCCACGTCATGATGATCGGCTCGCCCGGTACGGGCAAGTCGATGCTCGCGAAGGCAATGGCCGAACTCCTCCCCAAAGAGGAGCTTCAGGACGTCCTCGTCTACCACAACCCCGACGACGGGAACAACCCGAAGGTACGCACCGTCCCCGCCGGCAAGGGCGAGCAGATAGTCGAGGCCCACAAGGAGGAGGCCCGCAAGCGCAACCAGATGCGGTCGTTCCTCATGTGGATCATCATCGCCATCGTCCTCGGCTACTCGCTCATCATCGCCGGGCAGATTCTGCTCGGCATCCTCGCGGCGGGTATCATCTATCTGGCGTTCCGCTACGGCTCTCGCGGAAGCGACGCGATGATTCCGAACCTCATCGTGAACAACGCCGACGAGACGGCCGCGCCCTTCGAGGACGCGACCGGCGCGCACGCCGGTGCGCTCCTCGGCGACGTCCGCCACGACCCGTTCCAGTCCGGCGGCATGGAGACGCCGAGTCACGACCGGGTCGAACCGGGTGCCATCCACAAGGCGAACAAGGGCGTGCTGTTCATCGACGAGATAAACACGCTCGACATCCGCAGCCAGCAGCACCTCATGACGGCGATTCAGGAGGGCGAGTTCTCCATCACGGGCCAGTCCGAGCGCTCCTCGGGCGCGATGGTCCAGACGGAACCCGTCCCGACGGACTTCATCATGATCGCCGCGGGTAACCTCGACGCGATGGAGAACATGCACCCCGCGCTCCGCTCCCGCATCAAGGGGTACGGGTACGAGGTGTACATGGACGACACCATCGAGGACACCCCGGAGATGCGCCGCAAGTACGTGCGCTTCGTGGCCCAAGAGGTCGAGAAAGACGGCCGCCTGCCCGACTTCTCCGCGGAGGCCATCGAGGAGACCATCCTCGAAGCCCGCCGCCGCGCCGGCCGGAAGGGTCACCTGACGCTCGAACTCCGCAACCTCGGCGGTCTCGTCCGCGTCTCGGGCGACATCGCCCGCGGACAGGACGCGGACGTCGTGACGCGCGACCACGTCCTGCAGGCGAAGGGTCGCAGTCGCTCCATCGAGCAGCAGCTCGCGGACGACTACATCGAACGCCGCAAGGACTACGAACTGCAGGTCGCGGAGGGCTACCAAGTCGGCCGCGTCAACGGTCTGGCGGTCATGGGCGAGGACTCCGGCATCATGCTCCCCGTGATGGCCGAGGTCACGCCCTCGCAGGGGCCGGGCGAGGTCATCGCCACCGGTCAGCTGAAGGAGATGGCGCAGGAGGCGGTCGACAACGTCTCGGCCATCATCAAGAAGTTCTCCGACGAGAACATCTCCGAGAAGGACATCCACATCCAGTTCGTCCAGGCCGGACAGGGCGGCGTGGACGGCGACTCCGCCTCCATCACCGTCGCGACGGCGGTCATCTCGGCGCTCGAAGGCGTCGGCGTGGACCAGTCGCTCGCGATGACCGGCAGTCTGTCGGTCCGCGGCGACGTGCTCCCCGTCGGCGGCGTCACGCACAAGATCGAGGCCGCGGCGAAGACCGGATGTGACAAGGTCATCATCCCCGCCGCGAACATGCAGGATGTGATGATCGAAGACGAGTACCGCGAGATGGTGGAGATAATCCCCGTCTCCCACATCAGCGAGGTGCTCGACATCGCTCTGGAAGGCGAACCCGAGAAGGACTCTCTCGTAGCCCGCCTCAAGAGCATCACCGGTTCCGCACTCTCGCAGGAGAACAAGGTCTCCGGGCCGTCCAGCCCGAGTCCGCAGTAACGGCGGATGCCCGACTGGGCGACGTTCGCGGCGTTCGCGGGCCTCGTCACGTCGGCGCTTCTCTTACTCTCTCACGCTTCTCGCGGCGTTATCTCCCACGGCGACCACGACGGCCGGCGGACGCCGTCGAACGCGCCCGACGCACCGCACCGGTCGGCGGAGTCGCGTGCGGACGTACGAACTGAACCGAGAGACGCCGGTCCGAACGGCGGGTACGACCTCCGGTCCGACGCCGCGTCCCCCCCGTCCGAATCGTCCGTCGGAGACGGGTCGGAGGCCGATACCGAGGCAGAAACCCGCGCCACCGAGGGTGCCGAGACGCCGTCCGAGGAGTTCGTCGCCGCGGACCCGGGGCGGAACCGCCCGCGCCCGTCGGCCGCAGAGGCGACTGCGGACGCCGGTCCCTCGACAGCCCTCCTCCTCGTGAACGTGGCGGTGTCGCAGGGGCTGTTTGCCGTCCTCCTTCTCGCCGGCGCGTGGTTCTCGGACATCCCCGCGTGGGCGTTCGGCGCGGGGTTCGAGACGCTCACGCCGTGGTACGCCCTCGTCGGCGTCGGATTCGGCGTCGTCCTCTACGGCGCGAACGAACTTGGCTCCGCGGTGGGCGAACGCTTCGGACTCGGCGGCGGCGAGGAACTCCGGGAGGCCCTCGCCCCGGATACGCTCCGTGGATGGGCCGTCCTTCTCCTCGGCGTCCTGCCCATCATCGCGGGGTTCGAGGAACTTCTCTTCCGCGGCGCACTCGTCGGCGTCATCTCGGCGGGGTTCGACGTCTCGCCGTGGGCGATGGCCGTCGTCTCCTCCGTCGCGTTCGCCCTCGGGCACGGCGCGCAGGGCCGCATCGGCGTCGTCGTCACCGGCGTCCTCGGGTTCGTCCTCGCGGCGGGGTTCGTCCTCACCGGGAGCCTCCTCGTCGTCTTCGTGGCGCACTACCTCGTGAACGCGTTGGAGTTCGTCGTCCACGAAGGGTTCGCCGAGCGAACGTGAGTGAGCGAGGCGAACCTCGCGAGACGAGCAAAGCGAGTCTCACGGACACCGCGGATGCGACGATCCCCGTTAGGACCAAGTGTGACAATAACTAACGTTCACCTAGGCCATGTACCCTCTGACTATCAGCACGGACAGGTCCGCGTTCGACCGCATCCGCGACGCGATACTCAACCGCGGTGACCGAAACGACGACCGAGAAGAACCCGGCGCGCCCACTCCGGGGTGAGTGCGAACGCGTCCCCGCGCCGCGTTCGGTAGCGACCGACCGCGGCGGCGGCGACGCCCGCGCAACATCCTCGAACGACGAACCTTTTACTGTCCGGACCTCCCCAGTTCCGGCATGGCAGACACTCGGCAGACGGCGATACGAGCGATTCTGGTCGGCTACCTCGCACTCTTGGTCGTGGCCGTCGTCACCGGCAACCCCCTCGCGAACGTCGCCGTGGACGTCGGATTCGGCGTCGTCGCGCTCTACTTCGGCTACACCGTCTACGAGGAGCGGAGTCGCGGAACCGACCCGCGCGTCCGTCTGGCCACCGCCGGGGCGTTCGTCCTCGCGGGCCTCGCGCAGTTCGTCTCCGTCGCGATGTGGGCCGCCGGGATGGGGTCCAACGCGGTGGAAACCGTCGCCTCGGCGTTCTTCGTCCTCGGCTTCATCGGCTACCTCGTCATCCGACGGGTCTGAGGCGGCCTCACGCGGACTCTCTCTCTCGCAGGCGGCGCGCCACCTCGGCCGGCGCGCCGCCCGGCGCGTCGCGGACGCGGTGGTCGGGGATGAAGAGCGGAACCGGGTTCTCCGAGAGGGCCGTCCGCACCGTCCGTCGGTCCTCCTCGTCCTCGTCGTCGAGTCCCGCGAGTTTCGCCACCCGTCCGAGCGACACCGTCTCGCCGTACGGGAGTTTACGAACCGCGTCGAGGACGCGCCGTTGCTCCGTCGGCACGGTGAGGGCGACGGTCACGTCGTCGAAGTGGTCCGACTCGCCGTCGAGGTAGTCGAACACCCGATCCAACAGGGGGTGGTCCGCCTCGGCGTCGTCCGGCGGCGTCTCGGGGAACGAGACGTTGATGACTCGACCGCTGGCGACGCCGATCTGCACGGTTCGCCCGAGTCTGTCCGACCGCCGGGCGAAGACGCCTGCGTCCATACCCGTCGCTACTCCGTCGTCGGCCTTGAACCTTGACGACGACGCGCAAGCCTTATGTGCAAATGAGTCCGTTGATGTACAACGATGGACGCTAGTGAGGACGAACTTGCGCCGGAGGTGCGGTCCATCCTCGCGGCCGCACGCGACCGGTCGGGCGGGGAGTCGCGCGTCAGCGTGGACGCGCGGTCGTTCCCCGACGCGGTGGACGCCGCCGAGGACGAGGGACGAGTGCCCGTCGTCGCGGAGGTGAAGCCGACGAGTCCGACCACCGAGGGGACCAGAGCCGACGACCCCGTCGAACTCGCCCGCGAGATGGTCGCGGGCGGGGCGACGGCCCTGTCGGTGCTGACCGAACCGGAGCACTTCGGCGGTTCGACCGAGAACCTCCGGCGGGTCCGGGAGGCCGTGGACGTGCCCGTCCTCCGGAAGGACTTCGTCGTCAGCGAGGCGCAACTCGACGCCGTGGAGGCCGACGTCGTCCTCCTCATCGCGCGGTTCGTCGGCGACGACCTGCCGGACCTCCTGGAGGCGGCACGCGAACGCGGCTTTCAGGTGCTCGTGGAGGTCCACGACCGGGCGGAACTGGACCGCGCGGTGGAGGCGGGCGCGGAGATAATCGGGGTGAACAACCGCGACTTGGCGAAGTTGGAGGTGGACCTCGAAACGTTCGAGAGGGTCGCGCCCCACGTCCCCGACGACGCGACGCTTCTGGCCGAGAGCGGGGTTTCCAGCGTCGAAGACGCCCGTCGCATGCGCGCGGCGGGCGCGGACGCCCTCCTCATCGGCACGGCCATCATGGACGGCGACGTGCGAGCGAACGCGGAACGATTCACGACAGCGGAGACATCCGAATGACGGAGACACAGACAGACGGCAAGTTCGGCGAGTACGGTGGTCAGTACGTCCCCGAGGCGTTGATGCCGGCGATAACGGAGTTGACGGACGCCTACGAGCGGTACGTGCTGGAGAACGAAGACGGCTTCATGGACGAGTTCCGGCGTCGCCTGCGGGACTTCGGCGGGCGACCGACGCCCACGCAGTACGCGGAGCGACTGTCGGAGCGGTACGACTGCAACGTCTACCTGAAGCGCGAGGACCTGGTCCACGGCGGCGCGCACAAACTCAACAACGCCCTCGGGCAGGTTCTCTTGGCGAAGTACATGGGCAAAGAGCGCATCGTCGCGGAGACGGGCGCGGGCCAACACGGCACCGCGACGGCGATGGCGGCGGCGCACCTCGACATGCCCTGCGAGGTGTACATGGGCAAGCGCGACATCAACCGCCAGCGTCCCAACGTCTTCCGCATGCGACTCAACGGGTCGACGGTGACGCCCGTGACGGCGGGTCGCGGCACCCTGAAGGAGGCGATAAGCGAGACGATGCGCGACTGGGCGACGAACGTCGAGGACACGCACTACGTCATCGGGTCCGTCGTCGGCCCGCACCCGTTCCCGGCGATGGTGCGGGACTTCCAGTCGGTCATCTCCGAGGAAGCGCGCGGACAGATGCGCGAGAAGACGGGCGGCCTCCCCGACGCCGTCCTCGCGTGCGCCGGCGGCGGGTCGAACACGATGGGCGCGTTCGCGGAGTTCGTAGACGACGAGGACGTGGCCCTCTACGCCGTCGAGGCGGGCGGCAGTTCCCTCTCCGTGGATGAGGAGTCGGGCGTCGCGCCCAACTCCGCGTCCCTCTCGACGGGCCGGGAGGGTGTCCTCCACGGCGCGCGCACGAAGATTCTGCAGGACCGCGACGGCCAGATAATGGAGTCGCACTCGGTCTCCTCGGGGCTGGACTACGCGGGCGTCGGCCCGGAACTGGCCCACCTCGTGGACGAGGGGCGGGTGACGGCGGCGAACGTGGACGACGACGCGGCGTTGACGGCGTTCCACCGCCTCTCGCAACTGGAGGGCATCATCCCGGCGTTGGAGTCCGCCCACGCGTTCGCCTACCTCGAAGAGAACCGCGGGGAGTTGGGCGACTCCGTGCTGGTGAACCTCTCGGGCCGCGGCGACAAGGACCTCGAATCGGTCATCGAGGAGACGGAGAAGCGCGACATCGACATCGCGCCCGACATGACCGAGTTCGCGGGGGGGTTCTAGATGGCGAACGACGCCCTCGAAGCGGCGTTCGCGGACGGGCCGGCGTTCGTCCCGTACCTCGCGGCCGGCGACCCGGACTACGAATCGTCGCTGAAGTACGTCGAAGCCCTCGCGCGCGGCGGCGCAGACGTCATCGAACTCGGCCTGCCGTTCTCGGAACCCGTCGCGGAGGGGCCGACCATCCAAGGGGCGGTCGTTCGGTCGCTGGAGGCCGGGATGACCCCCGACCGCTTCTTCGAGTTCGTCGAGGACCTGGAGGTGGACGTGCCCCTCGTCTGCATGACGTACTACAACCTCATCTACCAGTACGGGGAGAGCGAGGCGCGGGGCGCCTCGGAAGCGAGCGGTGAAACCGCGAGTACGGGCCCGCGCCCGTTCGTCGAGAAGGCCGCCGACGTCGGCCTCTCGGGGTTCGTCGTCCCGGACCTGCCCGCCGAGGAGGCAGGCCCCCTGCGCGAGGCCTGCGACGAGTTCGGGTTGGACCTCGTGTTCATCGTCGCGCCGACGACGCGCGGGGAACGCCTCGAACGGATCATGGAGCAGGTGTCGGGCTACGTCTACGTCCAAGCCCGACTCGGCGTCACGGGCGCGCGCGAGGACGTGTCCGGACAGACCGAGGAGAGCCTCGACAGACTCGAAGCGTACGACGTGCCGAAGGCGGTCGGATTCGGCATCAAGACGGGCGACCACGCCGAGCGAATCGTCGCCGGCGGCGCGGACGGCGTCATCGTCGGGAGCGCCCTCGTGGACCTCGTGGCGGAGGGCCACGAGAACGACGAGGACGCGGACGCAGTCGCGGAACGACTCGAATCGCTGGCGCGCGAACTGAAGGACGGAGCGGAGCGCGGATTCGCGCAACGTGAGCCACAAGCGGAACGCACATAACCCGAGGTTGCCACAGTCTCACACAATACAATGCACGCAGGACTCCACGCACGACTCGAACGCATCTCGACACGCGGACGATACGTCGTCGTCCCGATGGACCACGGAATCACGCTCGGCCCGGTCAAGGGCCTTGTGGACCTCGAATCGACGGTAGACGCCATCACGCGCGGCGGTGCGGACGCCGTTCTGACGCAGAAGGGCGTCGCCCCCCGCGTCCACCCGAACAAGAACGGCAAGGGCTACATCGTCCACCTGAACGGGTCGACGGTCATCGGCCCCGACGAGAACGACAAACGCATGACGGGGTCGGTCGAAGAGGCCCTTCGCTCCGGCGCGGACGCCGTCTCCTTCCACATGAACGTCGGGTCGGCGCACGAACCCGACCAGATGACGCAACTCGGCGAACTGACCGAGAAGGCGCACCGCTACGGCGTGCCGGTCCTCGCGATGAACTACGCGCGCGGCCCCGGTATCGACGAACACGACGCCGAGAGCCTCGCCCACGCCGTCCGCCTCGCCGAGGAACTCGGCGCGGACGTGGTGAAGACGGCGTACTCCGGCGACGGCGACTCCTTCGAACGCGTCTGCAACGCGACGCGCCTGCCGGTCATCATCGCCGGCGGCAGTCGCGGCACGGACAGAGAAACCGTGGAGATGGTCCGCGGCGCGATGGACGGCGGCGCGGCGGGCGTCTCGATGGGTCGATCCATCTTCCAACACGACGACCCGGAGGCCATCACGCGCGCGGTGAGCGCAGTCGTCCACGACGACGCCGACGCAGAGAGCGCACTCCGGCAGGCCGGACTCGGCATCGAAGCGTAAACCGACGCGGTTCTCCTCTTCTCCCGCCGCCCGAACCGCGGGTACCGCCCCTGAACACCGCACCGGCAACCGATTGAATACGGAGAGGGAGAAACGAATCTTCCGATGGATACGTTCGCCGACGCGGACATCGACGCCATTCTCGCCGGAGAGAGCGACTGGTTGGGTTCGGAGGCGGCGGAGACGCTCGCGCACCACCCGCTCGAATCGGTCGAAACCGAGTTCCCCCACCACGCTCGGTCTCTGGACTCCCCCTCCGGCGGGCCGCGACCGAAGGAGCGACACCCGGTGTTCTTCGGTTGCTACGACTGGCACTCGGCGGTCCACAGTCACTGGGCGCTCGTTCGCCAACTCCGACTGTTCGAGGACCACCCCGAGCGCTCTCGAATCGTAGAGAGCATCGACGGTCGGTTCACGCCCGAGAACGTCGAACGTGAGGTCGAACAGTTCGAGCGCAACCCCGCGTTCGAGAAACCCTACGGTTGGGCGTGGCTCCTCCACCTCGCGTCGGAACTGCACCTGTGGGGGAACGACCGCGCCGCAGCGTGGCGCTCGGTCCTCGAACCGTTGGAGCGGAAGATCGTCTCCCTCGTCCGCTCGGAGTTTCTGACCCAAGAGCGTCCGTTCCGGGTCGGAACGCACCGGAACTCCGCGTTCGCCCTGCACTGCGTCCTCGATTACGCGCGGACGGTGTCCGACACCGCGCTCGAATCCGCCGCCTCCGAGACGGCGAGGGAGTTCTTCGCCGAGGATCGGGACTACCCGGTCGAGTACGAACCGCTCGGGTGGGACTTCCTCTCGCCCTCGCTGACCGAGGCGGACCTGATGCGCCGCGTCTACGACCGCGACGAGTTCGAAACGTGGGCCGAGGGGTTCTTCCCCGACCTGGCCCGCTCTCCGTACGATTCCGTCCTCGAACCCGTCCGCGCCGATTCGGACCCCGAGGAAGGGGTCGCGCTCCACCTCGTCGGACTGAACGTCTCGAAGGCGTGGTGCGCGGCGGGCCTCGCGTCCGCCCTCGACGGCCACCGGTACGCCGAGCCGTTCCGTCAGAGCGCGGAGAGACACGCCGAGCGCGGATTACAACGGGCGTTCACCGAGAACTACGCCGGGTCCCACTGGCTCTCCTCGTTCGTCCTCTGCCTCCTCACCAGAGAGGAGGGCGGCATCGCGCCGGCGTAATCGCACTCGTCAGTCGCTGTTTCTCCAGATTCTCCCGTTTCGGCCGGTAAGCGGTCGGAGCGACGTGCACCCTCCGCCGAGTGTCCGATTTCTCGGAACGCCCCGATTTCGTATCGCGGTATTTGATGTATGTCTCTCTCGCCGGCGTCGGTTCTCGTTCTCGCAGAGTGCCGCCGCGGCCCGTCACGGACGTCCCTCCGGGCGATTTCGCTCACGGATCCGTTCCGATAGCGGTCGGACCCCGCCGAGTACGGACGCGATTCGGAGGTGGGGCGGTCGGTAGCGAGACGAACGGGGGGCTGACCGGTTCGCGTGCGTACTCCCGGGCGGCGAGTTCTCGACGCTTCGGTATCCCCGGCGAGCGAATCCGGTGAGACGACGGGACACCGAGTCGGTCCGCGGTCTCGACGACTCTCCTCGGGACGAACGCCGACTTCTCACCCTCGTGCCCCACGCGGCCGTTTCGCCGGTGGGCGGTTCGGCGTTGATCCCGCGGGCGGTCGTCGCGGCCGAAACTCCGGGGGTGCCGCCGGGCGAGTCGGCCGTCCGTTCTCGTCGCGGGTTCGTCCGCCGCGGGAAGGGGCTTTCTCACGTCCGACTCGGGCACCTGAACGCCGCGTCGGGGAAACTCGTCCGCGGAGCGAACGACGCCGCCGCAGGCGCCCCTCGGGAACGAAATAAACCATTGAGTGCTATATCTAATCCCGGTCGATGCCGCCGTCGCGGCGTCTCGCCGGTCGTCGATTCCGCGCCGTCGTCCGGCAATTCTGTTGAGAGTCGCCACGTTCAAGCCCTACTGACGTGTCGGTTCGCACAATGACTCGGAGCGTCTGGCTCAAGGCCGACGACGCCGTCGGCGATTGGGAGACGAGGAAGCGACGAATCACCGCGGGCCTCGAAGCGGGGGTCGATTGGGTGCTCGTAGACGAGGAAGACGTCGAACGCGTCCGTTCGCTCGGCGACGTGAACGTGGCCGCCTTCCGGAACGACGGGGACGTGCGACTCGTCGACGACGTCGAGGAGGCGGAGGACGAAACGCCCGACCCGAACGAGAACGCCGACGCCTACTTCGTCGGCAAGGGCGGCGAGGGCGACGGCACCGTGGACCTCCCCTCCGACTTCTCCGGTTCCGCCGACCTCACGACGCTCCGCCGCGACGACGAGAGAGCCAACGGCGCGTACGTCCGCATCCTCTCGAAGGACTACGAGTCGTTCGCCGAGGAGGCGGCCCTGGACGCCGACCACACCATCGTCATCGGGGAGGACTGGACCATCATCCCCTTGGAGAACCTCATCGCCCGCATCGGCGACGAGACGGAACTCATCGCGGGCGTCACCTCCGCCGAGGAGGCGAAGACGGCGTTCGAGACGCTCGAATCCGGCTCCGACGGCGTCCTCTTGGACAGCGACGACCCCGACGAGATTCGCCGAACCGTCGAGATACGCGACGAGGCCGAACGCGAGTCGCTCGAACTCCGGTGGGCCGAGGTGACCGCCGTCGAACGGACCGGCATGGCCGACCGGGTCTGCGTCGACACGGGCAACCTGATGGAACACGACGAGGGGATGCTCGTCGGCAGCATGGGCCGGGGTCTCTTCTTCGTCCACGCCGAGACGGCCGAGTCGCCGTACGTCGCCTCCCGACCGTTCCGCGTCAACGCCGGCGCTGTCCACGCGTACGTCCGGACGCCCGACGGCGGGACGAAGTACCTCTCGGAGCTGAAAAGCGGCGACGAGGTGCAGGTGGTAGACCAGACCGGTCGGACGCGGGAGGCCATCGTCGGGCGCGTGAAGATAGAGAAGCGACCGATGTTCCGCGTCGAAGCAGACGTAGACGGCGACAGGGTGGAGACGCTCCTGCAGAACGCCGAGACTATCAAGGTCCACACGCGCGAGGGCCGCACGTCGGTCACGGACCTCGAAGCCGGCGACGAAATCCTCCTCTACTACGAACAGACCGCCCGCCACTTCGGCGAGGCGGTCGAAGAGAGCATCATCGAGAAGTAATCCGAGTTCCGCCCGTCGCTCCGTCTCTCTACTTCGTCTCGTCGCCGCGTTCCTCGACTTCGACGTTCTCGACGCCCTCGGGCCGACGCTTCAGTTCCGTCGCGCACCACGGGCAGAACGACATCTCCGCGTCGAGTTCGCCGCCGCAGTGCGGACACCGCGGGCCGGAGTCCGTCCGGTAACTGCGCGCGGCGACGTAGTAGGCGTCCACCGTGCTGAGAAACAGGAGCGCGAACACCGGCCCGGTCACCTCCGTAGGGAGAGCCGAGAGGTCCCACACCGACACCGTCGTCGGGTCGGCGAACGCGAACACGAGGCCCACGCCGACGGCGACGACGAGCGTGAACCACGCGACCGCTCTGCGCCACCGCCGGAGGTAGACGTGCCCCGCGCCGGCGATGCCGACGCTCGCACCGAGTACGCCCACGAGGGCGGCGACCATCGCTCGCCGACGCGTATCCGCCATGTCCTGCCCCGAAGCGGTCACGACGCTTAAGTGTCCGGATTTCTTTCGAGGTCGCCGACGAGTCGAGAAAGCGTCTCCAAGTCGTACTGGCCCGGTGCGGTGGCGTCCGCCGGTCTGACGGGCGCGTACCCGATTTTCGACCCGTAAACGGGCGCGACGGCGCGCGTGTGTCGCCCTGCCTCGCCCATCGCCATCGTCGCCACGGTGTCGCCCCACGTCGTCGCGGCGTCCGTCGCTTCGAGGAGTCGCAGGGCGTCGCGGTCGTCCGTCGCCGTCACCGCGACTTTCCCCACGTCGCCGAGCGTCGCCGCCCGGTGGAGTTTCCGGCGGAGTTCGGAGGCGGCGGGCGTCCCCTCGAAGTCGTGAACGGAGGCCACGACGGACGCGCCCGACTCCCGAACCCGGTCGGCCGCCGCCGCGCCCCGCGGGGTGAGGAGGCTGTCGAGTTCGATATCGACGGCCGCCACCACGTCCCGTTCGGCCGCCCGTTCGAGTGCCGCCAACCGGTCGTCCTCGCCGTCGTCGCACTCGCCGCCCTCCCACGACGCGCGGTTCGTCGCGATGAGCGGAACGCCTCCGTCGTAGGCGTCGAGGGCGGACTCGGGGTCCGAATCCGCGAGGTCCATCCGAAACTCCACCGCATCGGCGTGTTCGTCGACCAGGGGGTCCGCGGCGTCCGAGAGGTCGGCGGTGGCCGCCGCCAACACGAACGAGTCGAACGAGAGGTGCATACTCGAAGGCCGGAGTGCGGCGACTAAACGCTTACCCGGCGCGCGAAATCGGCCGGAACCCGTCGGGGGAGAGGTCAAATCGCCTCGGTTCGGCGGGGAGAGCGGAGCGGTCGCTTGCGAGCGTCGATAAAACCGAAAACCGCGGCGAACGGCGCAGTTCAGGCGAGGCCGAGGCTCTCCTCGGCTTCGAGGAGTTCGTGGTAGCGGTTGCGGATGGTGACCTCGGAGATGTCCGCGACGTCGCTGACGGCGGCCTGCGTCGTCTTCTCGTTCGTGAGGAGGGCGGCGGCGTAGACGGCGGCGGCCGCGAGGCCGACCGGCGACTTGCCCGAGTGGACGCCCTTCTCCTTGGCGTTCTTCAGCAGTTGGCGCGCGCGCATCTTCGACTCGTCGGAGAGTCCGAGTTCCGACGCGAAGCGCGGGACGTACTGCTCTGGGTCCGCTGGCTTGACCTCCAGCGACAGTTCGCGGGCGATGTAGCGGTACGTCCGGGCGACTTCGCTCTTCTCGACACGCGAGACGTCCGTGATCTCGTCGAGCGAACGCGGGACGCCGGCCATCCGCGCGGCGGCGTACGTACAGGAGGTGGCGACGCCCTCGATGGAGCGTCCCGGCAGTAGGTCGTCGTCGAGTGCGCGGCGGTAGATGACCGAGGCCGTCTCGCGGACGTTCTCCGGCAGACCGAGCGCCGAGGCCATGCGGTCTATCTCGCCGAGGGCCTGCTTCAGATTGCGCTCCTTGGAGTCGCGGGTGCGAAACCGCTCGTTCCACTTGCGGAGACGCTGCATCTTCTGGCGCTGGTTCGACGACAGCGAGTTGCCGTACGCGTCCTTGTCGCGCCAGTCGATGTTGGTCGAGAGACCCTTGTCATGCATCGTGTTCGTCGTCGGCGCGCCGACGCGGGACTTGCTGTCCTTCTCCTGGGCGTCGAAGGCGCGCCACTCGGGGCCGCGGTCCACGGAGTCCTCGGTGATGACGAGGCCGCAGTCGTCACAGACCGTCTCCCCGTGTTCGTCGTCGGTGATGACGTTGCCGCCGCACTCCGGGCACGTCAGTTCCTCGTCGGTCGTCTCCGACTCCGTCTCGGATTCGTCCGCCGGTCGCCCCCACTTCTCTCCCGCGGAGTCGGCGTTCCGTTTCTCGCCGGTCCGCTCTTTCGGTTCCTCTCTCGTTCTCGCAGTTCTGCGAGTGAAGGTGCTCTTCTCGCTCATTGGTACAGCGACGAATGCCCCGGTGCGGAAACACGGCTGAGAAAGCCCGAGGCGGTCCGTACCCCAAAGAGCGAGTAAGACCACATAAGCAGTTCGGAATTTTCTTCGAATTCGTACGATAGGCCTCGATTTCCGACGTTTGTGAACGGGTGTCGTTCATGTTTATATACTGTTGACTTCGCGTAACTCCTTTGCGCTCACACGTTCGAGAGGGGGTATGGAGGGTGACCCGGAGGGCGCACGCGGGGCCGAGGGGGCACCGCGCGTCGTATCGCTGGCACCGAGTTCGACGGCGACGCTCGCGGCGATGGGCGCGGACGACATCGTCGTCGGCGTTACGACGCACTGCGAGTTGGACCGGCCGGTCGTCGGCGGGTGGTTGAACCCCGACTACGACCGCATCGCCGAGTTAGACCCCGACCTCGTCTGCACCAGCGACGGCTTGCAGGCGGACGTCCGCGACGAACTCCTCGACCGGGGCTTCGACGTCTGCCACGTCGAACCCGACGGGTTAGCGGCCGTCGTAGACTCCTTCGAGACGCTGGGTCGCGCCGTCGGGCGACCGGAGGCGGGGGCCGAACTCGCCGCGGAGGCGCGGAACCGACTCGCGGCGGTCCGAGAGTCGGTCGCCGACGAACCGGGCGACGGTCCTCGCCCGGTCGTCTACTGCGAGGAGTGGTCCGACCCGCCGATGGCCGCGGGCAACTGGGTCCCCGAGGCGGTGGCGGCCGCCGGCGGACGCTACCCGTTCGTCCCGCCCGGCGAACGCTCCAGAGAGGTGTCTCGCTCCGCGGTCGAAGTCGAAGACCCCGACCACGTCGTGTTGCACGTCTGCGGCCACGGCGACCGGGTGGACCCCGAGTCGTTCCGCGCCCGCGGGTGGAACGTCGACGCCGACGTTCACGTCGTAGACGACGACCTGTTGAACCAGCCGAGTCCCCGCCTCGTCGAGGGTATCGAGACGCTCTCGTCTCTCCTTCACGGCGGCGAGTGAGTCGCCGAAAGCGACACGCACATCCCCGCCGACGCGGAACCGGCGGGCATGCGAGTCGCAGTCGGCAGCGGAAATCCGGTGAAGCGTGACGCGACGGAACGCGCCTTCGACGAGGCGACCGTGGCGTCCGAGTCCGTGCCCTCGGGCGTCTCGGAGCAACCGACGGGGCACGCGGAGACGCGCACCGGCGCGGAGAACCGCGCCGTCGCCGCCCTCGACGCGGGCGCGTACGACTTCGGCGTCGGCATCGAGGGGGGTGTGGCCTCCTTCGAGGGGTCCGACGACCTGTTCTTGGTGATGTGGGCCGCCGTCACCGACGGCGAGACGACGGGGTACGGCGCGGGGCCGAGCCTGCGCCTCCCCGACCGAATCGCGGACAGGGTGCGGGCCGGCGAGGAACTCGGGCCGGTGATGGACGACGTTCTCGGGACCGAAGACGTGGCAAAGAAGCAGGGCGCGGCCGGCGCGTTCACCGGCGGCCGGATGTCCCGGACGGACGCGCTCGAATCGGCGGTGACGGCGGCCCTCGCGCCGTTCGTGAGCGAGTTGTATCGGTAGTTGGCCGTAAGAACATCCGCGCGCCGAAGGCGTGCGGTTCACCGACGAAGCCGTCTTCGACGGCTGAGTCGGCCTTTTTGGTCCAGATTTTTGCGGTGAGGGTGCGCGAAGCGCACCCGAAGCAGAAAAAGGTGGGTATCAGTCGTCGAGTTTCGCCGCTCCCTCGGGGGCGTCTTTCACGTCGCGCGTCTCCTCGACGGCGGTCGTCAGGGAGACGTTCAGGCCGATCATCGAGGCGTACCCGCCGATGATGGTGATGACGTTCTTCAGCGCGTGGTCGAGCACCGCCGCGCCGATGGCGATGGAGGGGCCCACGTCGGTCAGGCCCATGACCAGCAGGGTGAACGCGCCTTCGTAGAGGCCGACGCCGCCGGGCGAGAGGGGGAGCACCTTCGCGAGGTTGCCGACGCTGACGGCGAAGAAGCCGACGGCGAGGAGTTCGACGACTCCGAGTCCGGGGTCGAACGCCGCGAGGATGACGACCGCCGTGATGACGTCCAGCGTCCAGATGACGACGCTCGACGCGCCGACGCGGGCGAACCCGCGTCGCGTCCCGGCGACGGTCTGCAAGTCGCCCGCGAACCGTTCGACGACGCCCGCGACGTACTCCGCGTAGGAGTCGGAACTCGCCCGGCGGACGAGACTCCCCGCGAAGTTGCTGTCCGACCGGGCGGTGAGGGCGATGACGGCGACGGCGACGACGGCGGCCAGACCGACGAGTGTCGCGACGACGACGGCGACCAGCCCGGCCTCCTCCGCGCCGACGAGCGTCGCCGCCAGTTCGGCGGTCTCTCCGGTCACGGTGTAGCCCACGAGGACGACGCCCGCCATGCCGGCTATCGTGAGGAGGTCGAAGACGCGTTCGGCCGCGAGGGAGGCGAACCCCGTCGGGTAGGGGATGCCACGCCGCGCCTTCACCACGTACGCGCGGATGAGGTCGCCCGCGCGCGCGGGGAACACGAGGTTCCCGGTCTGACTGATGAACACCGCGCCGGTGAGAAAGCTCGCCTTCTCCCGGTAGCCCAACTCTTCGAGGATGTCGCGGTAGCGGACGCCGCGGACGGGCCACGAGAGGATGTAGATGACGGTGGCGACGGCGACGAAGGTCATGTCGGCCTGCCTGACCTCCGAGAGGACGGCCCCGAAGTCGATGTACTGCGTCATGAGAAGCATCGCGGCGACGGTCAGGACCGCGCCGGCGACTAACGCGACTCTGCGCGTGATGCGCGGGCGAACCGACAGCTGCCACCACGCCCGAAGTATCTGGCTCCCCATGCCGAACACGTCGCGGACGAGGTCCACCTTCGTGTCGCTCTGCGGCGTCCAATCGACGGCGAACTCGCCGACCTCGAACCCCTCGCGTTGGGCGCGGACGAGCATCTCCGTGTCCCAGAACCAGTGTTCGTCCTCCACACCGTCGCGGAGCGTCTCGAACACCTCCCGGGAGAACGCCTTGAAGCCGCACTGGTGGTCCCGGAGGTCGGACTGGAGGAAGAGGCGCACGAGGACGTTGTACGCGCGACTCGGCACGCCGCGCTTGGCGGGCCGGTCGGCGACGTTCTCCGGCATCCACCGCGACCCGGTGGCGACGTCGCAGTCGCCCGAGCGCACGCGTTCGACCAGTTCTTCGAGGTGTCGCATGTCCGTCGCGAGGTCGGTGTCGAAGTAGACGAGAACGTCGCCCGCGGCCGCCTCGAACGCGTGTTCGAGTGCGCCGCCGCGCCCCAACCGTTCGTCGCTGTGGAAGTGGCGGACGCGCGGGTCGGCGGCGGCCATCTCTTCGGCCAGTTCGGGCGTTCGGTCCGAACAGCCGTCTTCGGCGACGATGACCTCGAAGGCGTCGTCGGGGAGGAACGAAGAGAGCGCCGAGAGCGTCGTCTCGACGGTCCGTTCGATAGTGTTCTCTTCGTTGTACGCGGGAAGGACGACGCTCACTTCGACGGCGCGTGAAGCGTCGACCGCGTTGCTTGCGGTCGGACGACCCATTGTATTCCTCGTGGGCGGCCCGCAGGTATGAATTTTCTGTCTTCGTATTTGGCCGTCAAACGCACCCTGAGCGCCTGATAGTCTAGATTATGGTACTGTTAGACGACTGTACCTGCAACGGACTGTCGCCCCAGCGGGCGGGGGGGTCGGGGGGAGAAAACCGCACGACGACGGCGTGTTAAGCGCTCGTACCAAACCCCTCATACCCCATTGTCGCCTTTCGTGTAGTATGAGCACCACCGCCTCCGCCGCGACGACCGACCTCAGCGAGAAACAGCGTCGCATCCTCAACTACCTCGAATCGAACGCGCCCGACCAGATGTACTTCAAGTCCCGTCTCATCGCGGAGGATCTCGGTCTCTCGGCGAAGGAAGTCGGGGCCAACATGCGAGCGCTCCTGTCGGACGAGTACGACGTGACCGTCGAGAAGTGGGGCTACTCCTCGGGCACGACGTGGAAAGTGACCGTCTAAGCCCACGTTAACTGACCGTACCACCGCGACAGGACGACGAGACGCGGACGCACCGCCGACGTTCGGCGGCGTCGTCGCTCTCGGTGACGCTCGTTTTTCGAGAAGGTATCGCCGACAGCGACGCCGCAACCGCGACGACGCTTACGGGTCGAAGCGGATGAACCGCGAGGCGTCGTCGGCGAACGCGGCGGCGTCGGGCCCGAACGAGTCCGCGTAGCGGATCAACAGCGTGATGACCGTCTCCGGGCGGCGCACGGCGTAGCCGTCCTCTCGCGAGAGCAGTCCCGCCTCGTCGAGCTCCCGCGCGTACGTGCTCACCGTCGCACGCGACACGTCGAGTCGGCCCGCGAGGTCGGACCCGGTCGCCTCCGGGTCACGGAGCAGTTCGACGAGCATCCCGCGCGGCGTCGAACGGCGCAGGTAGCCGAGCGACACCTGCTCGAACTCTTCGAACCGGTCCGTCGGGAAGAACCGCTTGTAGTCACCGTCGCGGCGCGACTCCACGACGCCCTCCTCCAGGAGGTGCCGGAGGTGGTACTGCGTCTCCCCCGTCCCCAGTTTCAGGTCGTCGCGTATCTTCGAGAAGTGCGCCCCCGGCGTCGCGGCCACGTACCCCACGATCGCGTCGCGCGCGTCGCTTCCGGTTTCGCCGGATTCGGTCTCGCTCTCGTCGTCTCCGAACCCCACGAGCGGCGTTGCGGCCCCGAGCGCGGCGAATCGCCGCAGCGTGGCCCGTTTTTCCTCGTCTACCCCGTTGTCTGCCATCGGTACTACCTCAAATACGGGAGGTCGAGTGCAAAAGCGCTTCGCTCCATTTTGTAGTGAGGCGTTAATACGTACGATTCCGAGACTTTCTTTCCTATTCGACCTCTCGTTCGACCTCCGCGTCCTCGTCGGAGGGGGGGCCGTCCGCCGACGTTCCCCCGGCGGCGGCCGCGCCGCCGGCACCGTCGTCTACGACCTCGTCGGAGTCGCGGATGTTCGCTTTGTCCTCCGTGTCCGCCTCCGTGATTATCTCGTCGGCGCTCTTGATGTCGGGGTCGGCCCCCTCCTTGATGGCCTGCGCCTCCTGTTCGAGCTCTTCGACGTCCATCTCGGCGGCTTCGTCTATCTGGCCGAGAATCTCCTCAATGTCGTCTAGGCCGATGAGCTCCCGCGTCTCGGCGTCGAAGTCGAGGCTGTCGAGGCCGGCCTGTTCCTGCACGTCGCTGTTGGAGAGCTGGCGGCCGTAGCGGCCGAGGAGCGAAGTGAGCTCCTGCGGGAGGACGAACGTCGTGGACTCGCCCTGCCCGATGGTTTCGAGCGTCTCCATGCCCTTCTCGATGATGGCGCGTTCGCCCATCGACTCGGCGGACTTCGCGCGGAGGACCGTCGAGATGGCGTCACCCTGCGCTTCGAGGATCTGGCTCTGCTTTTCACCCTGCGCGCGGATGATGTTCGACTGCTTCTCACCCTCGGCCGTCTCGACGGCGGAGCGACGTTCACCCTGCGCTTCGAGGATCATCGCGCGGCGGCGGCGTTCCGCGGAGGTCTGTTGCTCCATCGCCTGCTGGACGTCCTGGGAGGGGTTGACCTCGCGGACTTCGACGCTCTCGACGCGGACGCCCCACTCGTCCGTGGGTTCGTCGAGTTCCTTGCGGATGCGCGCGTTTATCTCCTGTCGCTTGTTCAGCGTGTCGTCGAGCTCCATGTCGCCCAGCACGGCGCGGAGCGTCGTCTGCGCGAGGTTCGACACGGCCTTCTTGTAGTCGTCGACTTCGAGGAACGCCTTCTTCGCGTCCATCACCTTAATGTAGACGACGGCGTCGGCGGTGACCGGCGAGTTGTCCCGCGTGATGGCCTCCTGCCGGGGGACGTCGAGCGTCTGCGTCCGCATGTCGAAGGCGTACGTCCGCGAGACGAACGGCGGGATGAAGTTGATACCCGGTTCGAGCAGCTTCCGGTACTCGCCGAACACGGTCAGCGCCTTCTTCTCGTAGGCGTCGACGATCTCCACCATCTGGTAGACGGTGACGACCGCGAGAAGGAGGACTAACAGTCCGACGGCGAACGATCCGAAACCGAGGCCGAGTTGGAGTGCTACGGGGTCCACTACCATACCCGGGGGTTGGTGAGTTGTGCGGATAAGTGTTAGCCCGAGACAATGACGAGCGAACCGAGCGACGCGACCGAATCCGCCGACGGGCCGGCCGGGTCGGGTCGTTCGGCCGCGTTCAGGTGCGTTCGGTCTCCGACTCGACGCCTGCGTCGCGTTCGGTGCGGGCGCGCCCCCGCGCGAGTTCGCGGTCTATCTCGTCCTGCGGCGCCTCGAGCGATTCGACCGTCACCACGTTGCCCCCGCCGGGGTCGACGATGATGACCTCCGTCCCCTCGGCCATCTCTCCGCTCACGGACCGCGCGGCGTAGTAGGGGTTGAAGCCGCCGCCGTCGAGCAGCTTTATCTCGCCGCCCGTCGGCGTCACGCGTTCGGTCACGCGACCGGTCTTCCCGCGGAGCGACGTGGAGTCCGACGTTCGGCCCGTCCCCTTCCCGCCGTAGATGTCCAGTTCGCGGTAGCCGTACAGCGCCAACGCGCCGAAGACGAGGACGAGGAGGCCGAGGACGATGGGTCCGGCGAACGGAATGACGAGTCCCACGAGTCCGGCCGCGAGGAGGGCGATGCCGAGGACGATGAAGTGCGCGCCCGGCGCGAGGGCCTCGGCGAGGGTGAGTCCGAGTCCGGCCGTGACGAGGAGAAGCGGCAACGCCTCCGGCCCGATGGAGAGCTGCAACGGCGAGAGCGACGACCCGAGCATAGCGGACCTATGGAACGCTCCCGATTAAGGATTGTCACGCCATCGCCGAATTTCATCCGGCGGCGCGGCCGACCCATCCGTCAGAGTTCGGTCGCTTCCGCGGAGATGGCGGTGTCTCTCGTGAACTTCACGCCCGGAACGTCCTCGCCCGACCGGACGAGGAGCGTCCCGCTCTCGGCGTCGGCGGGGACGGAGAACACCGTCCACACCTCCCGCGACTCGCCCGGCGCGAACAGGCCCGCCGACGGGAACCCGGTGCTGTTCCGGAGCGGTTGGTAACCGTACCGGTCGCCCGCCACCTCCAGCGCCAACTGCGCTTGGGACAGCTGCTCCGGCGACTCCGAGAGACTCGTCACGTTCATCCGGACGACGACGAACGTCTCGTTCTCCGGCGCGTCGTACGTCGTCCCGTTTATCGTGACACTGTCGGTCGTCTCGGCGTTCCAGCGGACGTCGAGGGCGGCGTTCGCGCCGGCGGTCGAGACGGCGGACACCGCCGTGTCCCCCCCGCCGCTGCCCATCCCGGGGACGGTGAGCGCTCCCGTGGCCGACCCGGCGACGACCAACAGCACCACCGCGACGACGACGGGGAGGAGCGTCCGCGGCGACACCGGAAGCGCGTCGAATCGCCCGCCGCCGCCGCCGTCTCCCTCGCCGTCCGGGGGCGGCCCGTCGGCGTTCGAGTCGTCGGTTCCGTCGCTGTAGCCGCCGAGTCTGCTCCGGATCCGCGCCTGCAACTCGGCCGGGTCGAACGGCAGGTCGAAGGGGAGCGTCTCGGGGACGGGGAGTCCGAGCGCCCTGAGTTTCGCGAGAATCGGGTCCAACGGACCGCCGCCGGTGTACTTCCGGAGGACGTGGTGGAAGCCGCCCTCCTCGACGGTCCCTTCGAGCGTGGTCCGATCGAGGAGGTGGATACCCTTCGCGTCGGCTATCTTCCGCGCCTCGTCGGCGTACGCGCCTTGGGTGGCGACGACGGCCACGTCCACGCCCTTCTTCCCGCAGAGCGTCACGAACCGGCGGAGGTGCTGACCGGAGACGTGCGACTCGGTCGTCGGGAAGACGAACAGGACGCCCCGCCTGCCGTCGCCGCGTTCGCCGATGATGAAGTACGTCCCGTTCGCTCGCTCCTGCACCGTCGTCTCCCACCCGCGTTCGCCCCAGAGGTCGCCGAGGAACGACACGAAGTCCTCCGGTTCCAACTCGGGAATCACCGCCCGTCACCTCCGCTCCGCGGCGGGGCGTGCGGTGTCGTCTCGGCGGGGTCGGTTCGACGCGTCGGGGTGGTAGGTGCGGGCTGAAACACGGTCATCAGTTCTCCCTCCGTCGGGCGAGGAGGAGTGCCGCCGCGAGAAGCGCGGTGAGGGTCACGGGTATCGGAAGCGGGATGCTCGACTTCGACGCCTCCGAGGGGTCCAACGGCGTCTCCGTCAGAATCGGGTACCGCGTCGTCGTCGGTTCCGGCGTCGGCGTCGCCGTCGGTTCCGGCGTCGGCGTCGCGGTCTCCGTCGGCGCCGCGGGGAACTCGACGTACGCGGTGTCGTTCACCGCGGAGCCGTTTCGGAGGTACGCAGTGTCGTTCCCGGCGTCGTACGCCTCGTCGCCGTCCGGTCGGCGACGAGTTCGGCGCGTATCGTCTGAGAGTCGTACAGGGGCATCGAAAGCGACGCCGAGACGTTCTCGTGGCGGCCCGGTTCGAGGTAGTTCGACCGCCCCACGGCGGTTCCCCCCTCGTCTACGAGTCTGACGAACCCGCCCTCGGGGACTTCGGCGCGCGCGACGGTCAGTTCGGGGTCGTCGCCGGGGTCCTGGTCGTCGATGGTGACGCTCGGGTCGGGGGCGACTATCGCCACCTCCTGCATCGTCTCCAAGTAGTGGTCGCGCACCCACATCGTCGCGTTCGCGCCGCGGGAGACGTCACCGAGGTCGAACGACGCCCTGAACCGCCCGTCTCCGTCCACCGTCATCGGGCGAATCTGGAGGAAGGCGTTCGGGTCGGGCGACCGGATCCGAACTTCGAGCGTCGTGTTCGGCGCGCGGTTCGTCCGCCCGGAGACGACGTACGTGTCGTTCTCCCACGGGAGGTGGACGTGGTCCGTCTCGGGGGAGAGACTCACCGTCTGACGGACCAACCGGACGGGCGTCGCTGCCACCACCGTCTCCTCGTCCACCAGCGAGTTCCCCTCGGTCAGGGTCAGACGGGCCTCGTATCGGTTCCGCTCGGACTGCCGCGAGAGGGAGACGTTCGAGGTGTCCCAGACGACGTACACGTGGTCGCTCCCGAAGGCCGGGTAGACGGTCACGTTCGCTTCTTTCGCTCCGTCGGTCGTTCCGTGCGCGAGGTAGGTGGTGGGGTCGCGGTTCGGGCCGGGGGCCGTCTGCGTGAAGGTCAGTTTCACGCCGTTGGCCGCCTCACCGCCGCTCAGGTCGCTGGCGTTGAGCGCCGTCTCCAATCCGCTCTCTTCGATTTTCACCACCGCGTAGTCGCCCTTGGCGACGGTTCCCCTCGCGGACGCCACGCCGGTGAGGGGGCCGACGTTGGCGTTCCCGTCGTTGCCCGCGTTCACGGAGTTCGGGTCGAACTCGCCGGGGGCGACGAACGTCTGAGCGCTCATCCCTCCGCGCGGTTCGACCGTCAGTGTCGCGATGTCACGTTCGACGCCGGCCACGTCGACGCGCACGAGGTAATCGCCGGGTTCGAGCGGTTCGTCGAGGCCTCCGCTCGGTCCGACCAACGTGGCGTCGCCGCCCGTGACGTACGTGTCGGGGTCGGCGCTCGTCGTCGCGTACGTGTCGATGGAAACCTCGTCGGTACCGGACCCGCCGAGGTGAATTCGGAGGTGATAGCCGTAGTCCGGGCCGCCGATGGTCACGTTCGCGGGGCCGGAGTGACTGACGGTGAACGTCACTCTATCGCCGCGAGTGACCGTCACGTTGCCACCCGGAAACGAACCGGAGGCGTCGGCAACGTTTCGAGACTGCGTCTCACTGCCCGCAGAACCGTGTTCTGCGACGTCACCAGAACGCAAAGCGTTCTGGTTGGCGGACGAGACGCTCTGCGTCTCGTCAACGTCGAACGCGACGGCGTCGTTCGAACCGGGGGCTGTCGTGAGGGCGTCTGCTGGGACGGGAACCGCGGCGACGACGAGTATCGTCGCCACCACCGTCGCGAGTATGTGTGTGCGTCTCATCGGAATGCCCGGCGCGGGACGTTACGCACCTCTACCCGGCATCACCCATAAAAGACTACGGTCGGGTACTCAGAATTGATAATCCAACGGCCCGGATTCGGCCGCTTCGACGCCCTCGGGTCCCGTGTCGGCCGTCCGCGCCTCAGAGCGGCGAGACGGCGGTCAGGACGAGGGCGACGGTGCCGAGTGCGCCGAGGACGACGAACAGGACGTTCTCGGGCGACGGCCGCCCGGGTTCGAGCGGTTCGAGTTCGGGCGTCTCCGCGTCGTCGTCCTCGGACCAGAACAGGCCGGCGGTCCCCTCGGTGGGCGTCGCCCCCTCCTCGGCCGTCCGCGCGGCCTCGTCCTCGTCGGACTGCGCCCGGTTCGAGGGAGTCCGCCCCTCGCGGGCGGATTCAGTGTCGTCGGGTCGGTCCATCGTCGGACGGTAGGAGACGGGTCGGGAAATGCCTACCGACACGGAGGGGCGGTCGATCCGCGCGCGGGTCGGCGTCCGTCAGCGCCGCCCCTTCCCGTGTTCGATGACGTTCCCCTCGTAGACGACGCCGCGTTCCGCGTGAAGCGTCACTTCGGTGCCCGGGGTGACGCTCTCGGGGATGGGCGCGCCCGATATCATCGGGATGTCGATCTCGCGGGCGACGAGTGCGGGGTAGCCCGTCATGCCTGGCCGGGCGTCCACGATTCCGGCGAGTTTCTTCGCGTCGCCCTCGAACTCGCCGTCGAAGTCCGCGGGCAGGGCGAGAATCGCGCCCTCCGGCAGGTCCGTCAGGTCGCCGCCGGGGGCGAACGCGAGGGGGCCGGCGACGCGCCCGCCGACGACGTTGCGCCCGGTGGCGATGGCCTCCGCGGCGACGTGGACCTTCAGCATGTTCGTCGTGTTCGTCCCCTCCAGTTCGGTCATCATCCCCGAGAGGACGACGATGGTGTCGCCCGAGGAGGCGACGTCCGTGTCGAGTGCGGCTTCGACGGCGTCGTCCATCATCTCGTCGATGCCGTCGCGGTACGCGGAGTACGTCGGGATGATCCCCCACGAGAGCGCGAGTTGGCGGCGCACGCGGTCGTTCGGCGTCGTGGCAACGACGGGAACGGCGGGGCGGAACTTCGCCGTCTTCCGCGCGGTGTACCCCGACTCGGAGGCGGCGACTATCGCGCTGGCCTCGATGTCGCGGGCGAGGTAGCGCGCGGACCGAGCGAGCGCTTCCGTCCGCGAGTTGTCCTCGGCGGTCGGGATGTGCCCCTCCGTCGTCTCGTCGTACTCGGGGCTCGCCTCCACCTGTCGCACGATGCTGTCCATCGTCTCGACGACGCGGACGGGGTTGTCGCCGATGGCCGTCTCGCCCGAGAGCATCACCGCGTCCGTCCCGTCGAGGACGGCGTTGGCCACGTCGGACGCCTCCGCGCGGGTGGGCCGCCGCGCGTGGACCATCGAGTCGAGCATCTCCGTCGCCGTGATGACGGGCGTCCCCGTCGCGTGGCACTTGCGGATAATGCGCTTTTGGATGATGGGCACGTCCTCCAGCGGCATCTCGACGCCCAAGTCGCCGCGCGCGACCATCACGCCGTACGACGCATCGATAATCTCGTCTAAGTTCTCGACGGCCCCCGCGCGCTCTATCTTGGCGACGACGGGGATGTCCGCGCCGAGGTTCTCCAGTTCGTCGCTGATGGTGTAGACGTCGTTGGCGGTGCGGACGAACGACGCGGCGACGAAGTCGGCCTCCTTCTCGGCGGCGACTTCCAACTCGCGGCGGTCGCTCTCGGTGATGAGGTCGATGTCGAGGCTCACGCCGGGGACGTTCACGCCCTTGCGTCCGCTGAGTTGGCCGCCGGAGTCGATGCGGGCGATAACGGCGGCGTCTTCGACCCGTTCGACCGTCGCCTCGATGCGGCCGTCGTCGAGGAGAATCGTGTCGCCCGCCTCCGCGGCGGCGATGGAGTACGACAGCCCGACTTCCTCGGGCGTCGCGTCGTCGCCTTCGACGAACCGTACCTCCGATCCCGTTTCGAGGTGGATGGGTTCGTCGAGGGGGGCGGTCCGAACCTCCGGCCCCTGTAGGTCCACCATCGCCGCCAACGGCGCTTCCGTCGTCTCGTCCACCGCGCGGATGCGGTCTATGACCTCCGCGCGGTGTTCGGGCGTCCCGTGACTGGCGTTCAAGCGCCCGACGCTCATCCCGGCGTCGGCGAGTGACCGAATCGTCGCTCGGTCGTCTGACGCTGGTCCCAGCGTACAGACGATTTTCGCGTTTCTCATGCGTCAAGTTACTCCCGATCGGATAAAAAAGCCCGACGATGACGTCCGTCCGTGCCGAAAAACCACGCACACACGAACCGTGCCGCCCCGCATCCGGACGAACGGCGGTTCGCCGTCCGCCGCGGCCTACTCGCCTTCCGTGATACTGTTCGGCACCCAGTCGGGGCGCTCCCCCCTGAACCGGGCCTTCCACTCGCCATACCGGTCGCCCTCCGCGAGTGAGGCGCAGATATCCTCCAGAACCGCGCGCTCTACGACGTACGCGCCGTCGGTGTGGCCGGTGAAGCGCACGTCGTAGGTGTCGTCGCCTTGGTCGTGCACCGCGACGTGTTCGATTCCCTCCCGCACGCCCCGGCTACTGTCCGCGACGAAGTAGAAGTGAGCGACCGCCAATCGCTCCGAGAGGCGAACGGGCGGCCCCCGTTCCAGTTTGACATCCTCGCTCGTGAGACCGAAGAACATGGCCGGTCTCTCGCCTAGGGTGGCAAAACCGTTTCGTGTCCTCACGAGACGTGTGAGCTGGTTGAACTGACTCCCCGGGAGATAGGTGCGCCACCAGCCTTTCGGTTCTCTCGCCCCTTGAACCGACTATGCAGGAAGTGACCGAACGACTCGTCGGAAAGACCGTGATCGGCCCGAACGACGAACCCATCGGCCGAATCACCGGCATCGAGGGGAACGAGGCGATAATGAAGACGGACGCCCCCTCGGTCGCCGACCGGGAGGAGGCGGTTTCGGAGGGGTCGGGCGAACTCGCGTTGACGGCCGAGCAGATAGTCGCGGTCACCGACGACGAGGTGCAGGTGTCGATGGAGGAGTAGACGCGGCGCGACGCGCCGCGGGACGGACTCGTTATTCCGGCTATCTGACCTTCGTTCCGGGGACGGCGTCGCCGTGGGTGGTCAACAGGTCGGCCTGTTCGCCCGCGGCGAGGACCATCCCGTTGGACTCGACGCCGAACAGCTCCGCCTTCTCTAAGTTCGCCACGACGACTACCTTCGTGCCGGGCAGTTCCTCTAAATCGTGGAGCTGCTTGATGCCGGCGACGATCTGACGCTCCTCAACGCCGATGTCGACGGTCAACTTGGCGAGCTTGTCCGCGCCCTCGATGCCCTCGGCGTCGAGAATCTCGCCGACGCGGAGGTCGAGCTCTTGGAACCCCTCGAAGTCGATGCGGTCGTCCAGTACGGGTTCGAATTCGTCGCTCACAGTCGAATCACTCTCGTCGTCGTCGTCAGTTTCGGTTTCCGCCTCGTCCTCGCTCTCCTCGACGCGGGACCGGAGCTTCTCGTTGAGTTCTTCGACGCGTTCCTCGGGAATCTTCTCGAACAGCTCCGAGGGTTCGCCGAACGACTCGGCGGGCGCTTCGAGTGCGGCGTCGGTTCCGACGCCGTGAACGTCGCTCCCCTCGTTCAGGTCGGCCCACAGGGCCTCCGCCTTGTCCGGCGCGACGGGTTCGAAGAGGACGGCGACGGCCTTCGCCACCTGCACGCAGTCGCGGATGACCTGCGCCTTCTGCGGGTCGTCGTCGTCGAGCTTCCACGGTTCGTTCCGCTGGATGTACTCGTTGCCGAACTGCGCGACTCTGACGGCGGCGTTGCCCGCCTCGCGGACGGAGTAGTCGTTGACGCCCGCCTCGAACTCCTCTATCGCCCGTTCGATTCGGTCGCGCACCTCGTCGGAGAGGGGAGCGTCCGGCGCACCCTCGAACTCGCGGTAGGCGAACAGCATCGACCGGTACGCGAAGTTGCCGACGGTGCCGACGAGTTCGTTGTTCACGCGTTCGCGGAAGCGGTCCCACGAGAAGTCCACGTCCTGTTGGAACCCGCCGTTCGTGGCGAGGTAGTAGCGCAACAGATCGGGGTGGAAGCCCTCGTCGAGGTACTCGTCGGCCCAGACGGCGCGGTTCCGCGACGTGGAGAACCCCTTGCCGTTGAGCGTGATGAACCCCGACGCCATGACGGCGCGGGGTTCGACGAACCCGGCGGCGCGGAGCATCGCCGGCCAGAAGACGGTGTGGTGCTGGATGATGTCGCGGCCGATGATGTGGGTTATCTCCCCCTCCTCGCGCCACGCCGCCTCCCAGTCGAACTCGTCGCGTCCGACGCGGTCCGTGTACTGCTTCGTCGAGGAGATGTACTCGATGGGCGCGTCCACCCATACGTACAGGACGAGGTCCTGCGGGTTGTCGCCGGGGTAGTCGATGCCCCAGTCCATGTCGCGGGTGATACACCAGTCCTGCAGTTCGCCCTCTATCCACTCTCGGGGCTGGTTCTGCGCGTTCGGCGTCCCTTCGAGTCTGTCGATGAACTCCTGCAGGTACTCCTGCAGTTCGGACACCTCGAAGAACTTGTGCGTGCGTTCGCGGTACTCGGCGGGGTTGCCCGTCAGCGCCGAGGTGGGATCTTCTATCTCGCCGGGTTCGAGGTGCCGGCCGCACCCCTCGTCGCACTCGTCGCCGCGGGCGTGTTCGCCGCAGTACGGGCAGGTGCCCTCGACGAACCGGTCCGGAAGCCACTGGTCGGCCTCGGGGTCGTAGGCGACCTGGATCTCCTTCTCGTAGACGTACCCCTCGTCTTCGAGCGTTCGGACGATGTCCGTCGTCAGTTCGGTGTTCGTCTCGTCGTGGGTGTGGCCGTAGTTGTCGAACTCGACGCCGAACTCGGGGAACGTCTCCTCGTACTTCTCGTGGTGGCGGAGGGCGAACTCCTCGGGCGTGACGCCCTCCTTCTCGGCGTTGACGGCGACGGGCGTGCCGTGCATGTCCGACCCGCTGACGAAGGCCGTCTCCTGACCGAGTTTCCGGAGGGCGCGGCTGAAGATGTCGCCGCCGACGTACGTTCGTAAGTGTCCGATGTGCAGGTCGCCGTTCGCGTACGGCAACCCGCACGTCACCACCGCTGGCGTGTCCGTGGGAAAGTCCTCGTGGCTCATGTATCGTGTGTGGTTCGGGGGCGGGACCAAAATCCCGCTGGTTTCGGAAGCGTCTCTCGGCGGAAAACCGCGCGCCCGAGGTTCGCCGGGCCCGGCCGCCGGCCGCGTTACCGACCGCCGACCGCGCCTCGGGTCCACCCGGCGCTAGAAGGAAGTGCGCATACGCATCGGGCCGGTGCGGACGAGCGTCACGGGTGTCGATAGTCGCGCGCCGAAGAAAAGTAACTCGGGTCCGTCGAACGCGCCGCGCCGATTCAGGCGTTCGCCAACCGCGAGGACGACGGAATCTCCTCGTCGTAGTCGCGGCATATCTGCGCCGCGCGTTCCTCGACGGCGTTCTTCGAGGGGAGCGACTCCTCGCCGCGAACCTCGCCCGAGATCCACCCGACGACGTCTTCGACGGCACCGCCGCCGGCGATGCTCTCGACTTCCTTCAGCACCTGCCGGTACTCCGCTTCCGTCCCCTCGTCGTAGTTCTGTGCGCCGACGGTGTTCCGGACCGCTTCGTCGATCTGTCGCATACCGGTCTCTACGTCCATGTGTGGTGACACGAATCGAGGCAGGATAAATCCGCTCGCCGTTCGGCGCTTCGTCCGAACCGGAACGAAGATCCTCTCCGAAACGTTACACTCTCGATTCGGACCCTCTCGCGAGGGAGACGCGTCCGTCACCGCCGGGGCGACGGATGGAAAAAATTCGTCGGGCCGGGGCTCAATCGTACTTGCAGTGTCCAACTCGCTGTCCCGGTTTCTCGGGGTTCTCCTCGTCCTGGTCGTGGGCGTCGCCGCCGGGATCACCCTCGTCCTTGTCGTGGCCCACGGCCTGCCCGTTCTCGTTCCCCGGTTGTTCCTCGCGGTTGCCGAACTTGTTGCAGTCGTGGGTCTTACACCCCGTGAGAGCGGTTCCGCTCGCTCCCGCGACGGCACCGGTTGCGATGGCGATTCGGATGAACGCTCGACTGCTTCGTTCCATGGTAGTGCATGGCACTGTCGGTTGGTTACCACATAGTTATTCCCGCCGACATTTTGAACGTGTTCGGCGCGGACCGGTCGCGAGACGGCACTTACTCGGAGAGTTGGGACTCCTCGGGGGAGGGACAGCTTCGGGAGTCGTCGCGGCGCGCACCTCGGTTCCGCGCTACAGCAATCCGAACGCGACGACGGCTTCGACGCCGACGAGGGTGATGACGAGACGGCCGACGCTCCCGACGAACGTCGCCGCCGCGAACTTCAGGTAGTCCTCTTCGAGGACCGAGAACGCGTAGATGGAGAGCGTGTCGGGGAACCCCGGCACGCAGAGGGCCGCCGCGAGGCCGGCGTACCCCCACGTCTGCGCGAGTTTGACCGTCTTTCGCTCGGACCACTCCACCACGTCGAACCGCGAACGACGGAGCGCGCGGATGATCGGGCCGGCCTCCTTGGCCTCCTGCCCGATGTGGAACGCAAAGACGCTCCCCGCGGCCTTGCCGACTCCGCTGACGACGATGATGACGGTCATCCGCTGCCAGTAGGTGAGTCCGAGGTCTATCGGCGCGAGGAGGACGACTTCGCTCACGCCGGGGAGGGCGAAGGCGATGAGAAACGAGTAGACGAAGATGACGAAGAGGCCGAACAGTCCGGTCGCGCGCCGGACCGTGTCGGAGAAGCCGAACTCCGGGAAGAGGCTCGCGCCGACCGCCGCCGGGTCCACTGCGTGTCCGACGGGGACCGCGCCCTGAGCGAACACCTCGATAGCGGCGGCGAGAGACACTTTGCTCATTCCTCCCAAACGAGAGGTTGTAAGTCTTGAGATTCCGACTCCGGTGACGGGCCGTCCCGTCGGCCGACCGACCCGGAACGGACTCCGATCAGGGGGCCGACGAGCGGCGTTCGTCGAAGTCGTCGAGGTCCGCGAGGAAGGCGGCGAGCATCTCGCGGGTGACGTGCGGCATGCAGACCACGCGGAGTTCCCCCGACTCGGTGCGCGAGATTCGCCACTCCGCCTCGCGGAGACGCTCGAAGAGCGATTCCGGAACGGAGGCGGCGACGATGGGGAGTTCGACGTCCGCCACGTCGAATCCGCGTTCGCGGAGTTCCGACGCGAACCACGCCGCCAGTTCCGCGGCCCGTTCGTACTCGCGGCGGTAGCCGTCCGGCCAGAGGGCGTCCATCGCGGCGGCGGCGGCGGCGACGCCCGCACCGCTTCGCGTGCCCGTCAGCGTCGCCTGCGACGTGGATTCGAGGTACGGCGTATCGACCGCCAAGGCGTCGAGTCCGGCGCGTTCGCGGAACAGGAGTCCGCCCGCCGGGACGGCGGCCTGCCCGCACTTGTGGGGGTCGATGGTCATCGAGTCCACCGGCGCGTCGGCGAACCCCCACTCGCGGTCGGCGAAGGGGAGGTAGAACCCGCCCCACGCGGCGTCCACGTGGAGGAACGCGCCCGCCTCGCGGGCGACGGCGGCGAGTTCGGGGACGGGGTCCACGCGTCCGAACTCCGTGCTCCCGGCGACGGCGACGACGAGAACGGTGTCGTCGTCCGCGGCGGCCCGCGCGGCGTCCACGTCCGCGCGGTGGGCCTCGTCCGTCGGGACGCGGCGGAGTTCGACGCCGAGGACGTCCGCGGCCTTGGTGAACGAGAAGTGCGCGCTCTCGGGGGCGACGACGTTCGGGTTCTCGACGCGGCGACGGTTGCGCGCCGACCGGACGGCTTGGATGTTCGCCTCCGTGCCGCCGCTGGTCACGTAGCCGTTGGGGTCCGACAGGCCCGTAATCTCGCCGAGCGTCTCGACCGCCCGGTGTTCGAGTCGGGCGACCGTCCGGTACGTCGCGGGGTCGCCCGGGTTCGAGGCGAGAAACCGCTCCGCGGCGTCCCGCGCCGCCGGATGCGGTTCCGTGCACATGGACGACAGGACGCGAGTGAACTCCTGCGGGGCGGCCCGCTGCATGGAACCTCCTACCCCGCGGCGGCGTTTATCAATTCCGTTGTCTGTCGGGTGCGATGTCGCGTCCGCGCGGCGGCGTCCGCCCGAAACCACCCCGGTGCATATGCGGACGGCGACGAATCGGGATGCATGGAACGCGTCTCCTTCGACGACGCGGAATCAGTCCCTCTCGGCGACGAGAGCGAAGGACGCCGCCTCTCGGACGCGTTGGGGACGACCGGCTTCGCCCTCAACCGCTACCGACTCGCGCCCGGCGAGGGGTTCCCCGGCGGACTGCACGCGCACGCCGACCAAGAGGAGGTGTTCGTCGTCGTGGCGGGGACGGCGACGTTCGAGACGATGGCCGGCGAACTCGCCGTCGACGCCGGCGAGGCGGTGCGGTTCGCGCCCGGCGAGTTCCAGTCGGGGCGGAACGACTCCGACGGCGTTCTCGTGGCGTTCGCGATTGGTGCGCCCCGGGAGAGTACCGACGTTCGGATTCCGGTCGCCTGTCCCGACTGCGGACGCGACGACGTGCGCGCCGAAACCGACGGCGGGGAACCGAAACTCGTCTGCCCGGACTGCGGCGCCGAACGCGTTCCGCCGGGATGTCCGGACTGCGGCGGCGACGAGTTGCGAGCGACGCTGACGGACGGGAACCGGCCGGTGACCGTCTGCCCCGACTGCGGCGCGGAGTTCGAAGAACCGCCGTTCCGGAAGTGACGGCCGCCGGGGGCCCTCCCTCGTTCTCTCACACCGCGCCGACGACGGAGAGGTAGGAGACGACGGCCAATGTGGCGTTGTACGCGCCGTGGACGGCCACCGGGACGACGAGGTTGTCGGTCACCTCGTACGCGCCGCCGAGAACCAGCGAGACGACGAAGATGGCCCCCAACGGCACGAGGAGTCCGACCGGCCGGTCGAACGAGACGAAGTTGAACACGTGGACGGCGGCGAAGAGGGCGCTGGCGACGCCGACGCTGGCGGCCGGTCCGAACGTCCGCCGGAGGCGGCCCTGCACGACGCCGCGGAAGAACGCCTCCTCGGCGGGCGCGACGACGAGTATCGAGAGGGGGGCCAGAAGGAGGAGCGCCGACGGGTCGGCCCCCGTCGCCGGGTCGAACGCGCTGGAGACGGGGCTGACGCCGGCGGCGTCGCCGACGGCGAAGATGACCGTCGCGGCGACGACGGTGACGACGGACCCCGCGAGGACGAGGGCGGCGTCGCGCCGCGTCGGGACGCGAACCGGGACGGGGAGTTCCCTGACGTGGGCGTACGTGATGGAGACGGCGAGGTACACCGCCTCCGTCGGAACCACCGCCGCGAGGAGGACGAGAGCGATGGACCGTTCCCCCGCGGGTTCGGCCGCGAGGACGGAGAGGACGACCACCGCTCCGGCCGCCGCCGCGACGACGAGCGTCACGACGAGAAGGACCGAGACGACGGTCAAGGCGACGACGGCGGACCGAACGCCGCGACGGGGCGACGAGGCGTGGGTGGAGGGCATGGACTACTGCGGTCGTACGGCCGACCGAGAGATAAAAGCGCGTGGCGGGGGCGTTACTCGGGGGTCAGCGCACCGAGTCGAGGATGAGACGCTGTTCGACGCGCTTGACCTCGTGTTGCACGTCGCGGACGGCGTCGATGTTCGCGGAGATGGAGGAGACGCCCTTCTCGGCGAGGAACTGCACCATCTTCGGCTTCGACCCGGCCTGCCCGCAGATGCTCGTCTTCACGCCGAGTTCGCGGCACGTCTCGATGGTGTCGCCGATGAGTTTCAGCACCGAGGGGTGGAGTTCGTCGAAGCGGTCGGCGACGTTCTCGTTGTTTCGGTCCACCGCGAGGGTGTACTGCGTGAGGTCGTTCGTCCCGAACGAGGCGAAGTCGATGCCCGCCCCGGCCATCTCCTCGATGCCGAGTGCGGAGGCGGGCGTCTCCACCATCACGCCCCAGTTGCGCTTGTCGGGGTCGATGCCGGCCTCGCGCATCAGGTTCTTCGCGCGGTAGACGTCCTCGGCGTCGTTTACGAGGGGGAACATTATCTCGACGTTGTCGTACCCCATCTCGAACATCCGCCGGAACGCCTCCAGTTCGTGTTTGAACACCTCGGGGGTGTCGAGCGACCGCCGGATGCCGCGGTAGCCCAGCATCGGGTTGTGCTCCTTCGGTTCGTCGTCGCCGCCGTCCAGTTGGCGGAACTCGTCGGTCGGCGCGTCGAGCGTTCGGATGCGGACCGGCCGGGGGTAGAACTCCTCGGCGGCGGTGCGCATCCCCTCGACGAGTTGGTCCACGTAGGCGCGTTCGCCGTTGTCGGAGATGTACTTCTCGGGGGTCTTCCCCGTCGAGAGGATCATGTGCTCCATCCGGAGGAGTCCGACGCCGTCCGCGCCCGTCGCGGCGGCGCGTTCGGCCGCCTCGGGGATGGAGACGTTCACCTTCACCTCCGTCGCGGTCATCGGCTTGACCGGCGTCTTCGGACGCGCCTCCTCGATGGGTTCGCGTTGGACGTCCTCGGACTCGACGACGCCCTCGCGGACGGTGCCCTTGTCGCCGTCGATGGTGATGGGTTGGTCGTCGTCGAGTTCGCGGGTGCCCGACCCGGTGCCGACGACGGCGGGGACGCCGAGTTCGCGGGAGACGATGGCGGCGTGGGAGGTCATGCCGCCCTCGTCGGTGACGATGCCCGCCGCGCGCTTCATCGCGGGCACCATGTCAGGCATCGTCATCTCGGTGACGATGATGTCGCCGTCGCCCACCTGGTCGAGGTGGTCGAGTTTCGTGACGATGCGCGCCTCGCCGGAGGCGATGCCCGGACTCGCGCCGAGTCCCTGCACGAGTACGTCACCGTCGTCCGAGGTTCCGTCTGCGCCGTCCGCGCCGTTACCGGCACTCGCCACCTCGGCCCCGCCGTCGCCGGCGGCCTCCACCGCCCCGGAGTCGGCGTCCGTCCCCGACTCGGAGATGGTGGTGATGGGCCGCGACTGGAGCATGTAGATGTCGCCCTCGTAGACGGCCCACTCCACGTCCTGCGGTTCGCCGTAGTGCTCCTCGACGCGTTCGCCGAGTTCGACCAACTCCGAAATCTCCTCGTCGGAGAGGACGCGCGCGTTCCGGCGGTCCTCCGACACCTCGCGTTCGACGGTCTCGCCCGTCTCCTCGTCCTTCTCCATCATCACCTTCTTGTCGGCGACGGTCGCCGTCTCGACCGCCTTCGTCCCGCGGTCTACGACGTAGTTGTCCGGGGAGACGGTGCCGGAGACCACCGCCTCGCCGAGACCCCACGCCGCCTCGATGATGATGCGCGGTTCGCCCGTCGAGGGATGCGACGTGAACATCACGCCGGACTTCTCGGCGGCGACCATCTCCTGTACGACCACCGCGATGTCCACCTCGTCGTGGGGGAAGTCCTGTCTGTTGCGGTAGTATATCGCTCGCTGAGAGAACAGCGACGCCCAACACTCCTTGACGCGTTCCACCAAGTCGTCGGCTTGGACGTTGAGGAACGTCTCCTGTTGCCCCGCGAAGGAGGCGTCGGGCAGGTCCTCCGCCGTCGCGGACGACCGCACCGCGACGAAGGCGTCCTCGCCGATCTCCTCGTAGGCGGCGAGAATCTCCTCGCGAACCTCTTCGGGGACCGGCGTCTCCACGATGAGCTCGTGCGCGCGTTCGTGCGCTTCCTTCAACGCGGCGGAGTCCTCGTGGTCCACGTCGACGGCCTCGAACAGTTCCTCGTCGATACCGGCGTCCTCGATGAATGCCCGGTACGTTCCTGCTGTTACGACGAACCCCGGAGGGACGGGAAGTCCCGCCGCCGTGAGTTCGCCGAGCGAAGCCGCCTTGCCGCCGACCGTACCCAAATCGGCGGCGCGTACGTCGTCCAGCCAAACTACAGCCATTAGCGTTTGTTAATCACCACAATTCGTAATAAGTACTTTCCGGACAACGCAAGCATGAATAAAATACTACTCGGCCGCGAGTACGTTAGGTTCGGTGAATACGGTCACTCCTCTCGTCTGGCCGAACCGTGGGTTTCACAGAGTATCTCGCCGGTTTCAGGGTCGAGATAAAACGGTTTGCCGGCGCTTACTTCCTCGCCGCAGACGGCGCACCCGTCGTCGTGGCGGAGGAAGTACTTCCCCTCCTCGCGACCGGTCTCCAACCGGCCGGCGGCGACGGCGGGTCGGGTCAACCCTTCGCCTATCTGCGTCCGTTCCGCCGAGTCGGCCTCCTCGAATCGTATCGGTCGCACGGGGTGCAGTAGGAACCGAGACAGTAAACGTCCGTCGCGTGGCGGGGACGGAACGTCCGGCCCGGAACGAGGCGTCCGAACACCCGACTACGGCGAGGAACGGCACCGCTCGCCCCGAGAGTTTCTTTATCCTCGATGACCTCTGTTGGGTCGTGCAATCGGACTTGGTGTCGCTCACGCCGCCGTGGCTTCTCCTCGGCGTCGTCGGGGGTATCGTCGCCTCCCTCGTCGTCGCCGGGGTGTTCCTCGTGGGGGGGCGACTGTTCCCCGACGAGGCGGTGTCCCGCGGTCCGAACATCGACGGGGCGGGCCGTCGTCGGACCGAAATCCGCGACTACCTCCGGACGATAGGCGAACCGTTTGTCGAGGACCACGCCCTCCACGGCGAGACGGTCGCGTTCTACCTCCCGCAACGCGACGTGGCCATCACCTTCGACGCGCAGGCGTACTTCCGACTCGAACGGGCGGGGACGTACACTGTCCTCTGCGAACACGAGATGCCCGCGCACGGACTCGGGCGTCGCCTCCCGTTCGAGGTGCCGGAGTTCGAACCCGCGGCGCCGACCCGCGAGAGTCCGGTGACCGCCGCGTTCGACTACCTCGGCGTGCCGACGACGGCCGACCCCGCCGAGGTGAAACGCGCCTACCGCGACCGGGTGAAGGACGTCCACCCCGACCACGGCGGGTCCCAATCGGAGTTCAAGGAGCTACAGGAGGCGTACGCGACGGCGAGGGAACACGCCGAGGGCGCGGCCGCCTGAAGAGTCTGTTTTATCGTCCGTCCTCTTCCACCCGCGCCGCCTCGGTGACCTCGTAGAGGGCGTCGCCGTCGCGGAGGGCGTCCGTCACCCTGCCGACGAGGTCCGCGGTCGCGACCACCGTCGCGTCCAACCCCCGTTCCGCGGCGGCGGACGCCACCTCGCCCGCCGCGAACGCCGTCTCCGACTCGACGCCGGCCTTCCGGAGGGCGACGACCGCTTCGACGCCCGCGGCGACGACCACGTCCGCGCCGTCGCAGGCGGTTTCCAGCGCCGACGGTTCCACCGCGGAACTCCCGCCGGACCGCGCGGGCGGTACCTGGACGACCGTCACCCGCCCGGGACCGATCTCGATGACGCCCTCGAACCCCGTGACGCTCACGTCGTCGCCCGCCTCGGCGTCCGTCGTCGCCACGCCCGTCGCCGGGCCGGACGACCCGGGGGCGGCGTGGAGGAGGCCGTCTCGAACCGACAGCGTCACCGTCTTGCCGGCGGAGACGTCCTCGGCGGCGACGGCGGCGTCCTCTTGGACGCTCTCTAACACGTCGTCGGTCACGTGGTCGGCGAACCGCCGGAGGTCCTTGACCTTCTGAAACAGCCAGTCGACGCCCTCCTTCGTGACCCGGTACCGGGACCGTCCCTCCTTCTCGACGTAGTCGTCCTCGACCAACTCCCGGATGTACTCGCTGACGGCCTGACTCGTCACGCCCACCGCGTCCGCTATCTCGCCCTGACTCACCGCCGGTTGTCTGTCGGCTATCTCGACGAGGATGCGGAGTCGGGTGGCCGTCCGCTTGTCTTCGAGGGCCCCGGTCATGCTCCGTCGCACGAACCGAGCGGTGAAAAATCCCGTCGCCCCCGCGGGTCGCCGACCCGTTCGCCGCGGTTCCGCCGCCGAACGGTACGGCTTTGAGCGTCGGGGCCCTGCCTCGCACCGTGTTCGAGGTCGTCTACCGCGACAGGGCGGCGTACCTCCCCGGCGCGGACGCCCTCGTCCTCGCGGACGTGCACGTGGGCCGGGACGAAGCGTCGTCGGTCGAGTTCCCCCTCGGGGAGCGTCGCGACCTGCGGGAACGCCTCGCCGACCACCTCGACGCCCGTTCGCCCGAGACGGTCGTCTTCGCGGGCGACGTCCTCCACGAGTTCGGGTCCGCGACGTCGCGGGCGCGCGAGGGCGTCGCCGACCTGACCGAGGCGTGCCGCGAGGCCGGCGCGCGCCCCGTCTTCGTCCGGGGGAACCACGACACCGTCCTCGACTCCGTCTTCGACGGCACCGTCCACGACGAGTACGTCCTCGGCGGGGAGACGGACGCGTCCGTCGTCGTCTGCCACGGGCACGCCCTCCCGGAACGGGAGGCGTCGCTGTACGTCGTCGGTCACGACCACCCCGCGATAACCATCGAGGGGACGCGTCGGCCCTGCTTCCTCTACGGCGAGGAGGCGTTCCGCGGCGCGGACGTGCTGATGCTCCCGGCGTTCAATCGCCTCGCGGCGGGCGTGGTGGTGAACCGACTCCGGACCCGGGACGTGCAGTCGCCCCTCGTGACCGACATCGACGCGTTCCGCCCGATACTGTACGACGAGAGCGCGGACGAGGCGCTGACGTTCCCGCCGTTGGGCGAGTTCCGGCGGATGCTCTGAGTCAGAGTCGCAGGTCGTACGCCACCGCCTCGGCGGCCTTGCGACCGCTTCGCATCGCGCCCTGTATCGACGACCACTCGGTGAAATCGCCCGCGAGGTACGTCCACCCGCCCGGGTCGCGGTACTTCGGCAGTCGGTCGTGGATTCCCGGCGGTTGGTCGAACTGCGCGAACTCGATGCGGTCTGTGTGGATGGACTGGATGTCGTCTATCGACCCGTCGGGGTACCACGAGTTGAGTTTCCGCCTCGTCTTGGCGGCCAACTGCATCGCGCTCTGTTCTGCCGCCTCCTTTCCGAGGAACGTCGCCGCGAGGAGTTCGTAGTCGCCGGGCGCGTACTCCGGCGCGACTTTCGTCATCGGCGCGACGGTGTTCGGCGCGTCGCTGCCGGCGTTCAACAGGAGTCTGCGCCCGGTTCCGAAGTCCGTCCCCGCCGGAAGGCGGTAGTACTGCGTCGTGGACGTCCGCGCGATCGTCGGTATCTCGTCGACGCCCGTGAGTCGGAGCGACTCCTTCGGGTCGGCGGCGACGACTGCGGCGTCGGCTTCCACCGTCTCCGCCGTCGTCCGCACGGTCACGCCGTCGTCGTAGTTCTCGACGGACTCGACGCCCGTTTCGAGGCGAATCTCCGCGCCCGCCTGTCGGGCCTTCTCCGCGAGTTGCTTCGGAATCTCCTGCATCCCCTCGGCGGGGACGACGATGCGGCCGTTCGAGAGCGCTTTGAACGTCGCCTCGAAGACGCGCTTGGAGGTGGTGAGCGACCGGTCGAGGGTGATACCGCCGTAGAACGGCGCGACGAAGTTCTCGATGTACTTCTCGGAGAACCCCCACTCGCGGAGGTACTCTCGGATGCTCGTGTCCGGTCCCTCGAACAGGTGGCGCTCCGAGATGCCGCGGACGTGCTGGCGAAGCGCCATCGTCCGAACCTTGTCCGTGAGGGTCACCTCGTCGTTCCGCAGGGTCGAGATGACGGACTTCGGGTCGCGCAGTGGGTCCGACAGCGTCGAACGCTCGCCGGGGCGGGCGATGACGGCCCCCGGGGAGAACTCCCGAACGTCCAGTTCGTCCACGTCGAGTTCTCGCTGTACCGCCGGATAGCCGGTGAAGAGCACCTGAAAGCCCCGGTCGAGGGTGAACCCGTCTCGTTTCTGCGTCCGAACTCGTCCGCCGACTTCGTGGTGCCGTTCGTACAGTGTCACGTCGGCACCCTCGTCGGCGAGGTGACGCGCCGCGACGAGACCCGCGAGGCCCGCGCCGACGACGACCACGGTTTCGTCCATGCCCCGGCCTTCTCGCGCACCGCACTAATGTACTGTGCGCGACAGTCAGTCGGTGCAGGTCGGCCGCGCGCGGCGAAGCGTCGAAAAAGCCGAATGGCTAGGGATTTGTCGGTCGCGCCGCAACGCCCGGTATGGACACCAGCGAGGCGTTTCTCGGCTTGCGCTGCGCCGAGAGCGGCGAGGAGTACGAGGCGACGACGACCGGCGGGAGCGACGCGGGCGCGCATCTCGACCCGGCGTACGACCTCGACGCCGTCGCGTGGGGGGACGGCGGGTTGGACGACGCGCCGACCGGCACGATGTGGCGGTACGCCGACCTCCTCCCGTTCTCGGACCCGTTGACCGCCGACGAGGGGGGGACGCCGTCGGTGGAGACGCCGACGCTCGCGGCGGAACTCGGCGTCGGAACGCTCCGAATCAAAGACGAGGGGCGGAACCCGACCGGCACCGTGTTGGACCGGGGTCTCTCGCCCGCGGTCACCGCCGCGCGCGAGGCGGACGCGGAACTCGTCGCCCTCGCCACGCCCGGCAACGCGGGCCAGTCGGCGGCGTCGTACGCGGGGATGGCGGACCTGCGGTCGTACTCGTTCGTCCCCTCGCGCGCGCCGTTCCCGAACAAGGCGATGGTGAACGTCCACGGCGGCGAGATGCGCGTCGTCGGCGGCCGCTACCCCGACGCCGAGGAGGCCCTCCACGAGCAACTGCAGTCCGAGTGGCACACCCTGCAGGAGTTCGACAACCCGTACCGCCACGACGGCATCAAGACGGTGGCGTTCGAGGTGGCCGAATCCCTCGAGTGGACGGTGCCGGACGCCGTCGTCGTCCCCGCGGGGACGGGCGAAGTCGTCGCGGGCGTCGCGAAGGGCTTCCGCGAACTCCGCGACGCGGGCGTCACGGACGACGTGCCGCCGGTGTACGCCGCGCAACCGTCGGGATGCGCGCCCGTCGTCACCGCGCACGAACGCGGCGCGGACGACGTGGAACCGTGGTCCGGTCCGGACACCATCGTCGGCGAACTCGAGATTCCGGACCCGAACGGCGGGGCCGCCGCACTCGCCGCCCTCGCGGAGACGGGCGGCGACGCTCTCGCGGTTGACGACGACGAGATACTGGAGAGCGCAGTCGCCGCCGCGCAGAACGCCGGACTCGAAGTCGGCGCGGCCGGCGGTGCCGCCGTCGCCGCCGCGTGGCGACTCGCCGAGGACGGCGTCGTCGGCGCGGACGACGACGTGGTGGTCGTAAACACCGAATCCGGGACGAAGACGGCCGACATCCTCCGCAGTCACCTGATGGGGAAGGGCATCTAACGCGACCAATCCGCGGCGGCGACAGTCGCCGGACCCGCACGGTTTCGAGGCCCGAGGATATTTACTTTAGACTCGTCTAATTCGGGGTATGTTGAGCGACGTGATGGAGGACTACCTGAAGGCCATCTACCAGATTCAGGCCGAGAGCGGGCCGCCCGTCTCCACCTCCGCCATCGCCGAGTACCTCGGGAAGACGCCGCCGACGGTCACGAGCATGCTCGGGAAGCTCTCCGACCGCGGCCTCGTCCACCGCGAGAAGTACAAGGGCGCGGAACTGACCGAGGAGGGCGAGACGGTGGCGCTGGAAGTCCTCCGTCACCACCGCCTGCTGGAGGCGTACCTCGCGGAACACCTCGATTACTCCTGGAGCGAGGTCCACGACGAGGCGGACGCCCTCGAACACCACATCTCCGAGGAGTTCGAACGGCGCGTCGCGGACGTCCTCGGGAACCCCACCGTAGACCCGCACGGCGACCCGATTCCCTCGCCCGATCTGACCCCCCTCGACCACGAGGAGACGACGCGACTCTCGGATCACTCCGTCGGCGATACGGTCGTCGTCGCGCGCGTCAGCGACCGCAACGAGGAGGAACTGGAGTACCTCGCGGACGCCGGCATCACCCCCGGAACGAGCGTGGAGGTGACGGACGTCGCCCCGTTCGGCATGGTGACCGTCCGCGTCGCCGACGGCGACCGAATCGAGGGCGACGAGCAGAGCCTTCCGGACGCCGTCGCGGCGTCGATTCGCGTCCGCGCGACGGGTAACTTCGACGGCGGAAGCGAGGAGGTACCCACGGCGTGACGAGCTACCTCGAAGTGCTCACCGTCGCGTTCGTCGCGCAGTTGCTGGTGTTGCCCGGCGAGAAGGTGCAGTTCATCATCGCCGGCCTCTCGACGCGGTACAATCCCCTCGTCGTCGTCGCCGCCGCGGGGTCGGCGTTCGCCGGGTGGACCGCCCTCGAAGTGTGGTTCGGGCAGGCGTTACAGGACGCGTTCTCGCCGTTCGTCCTCGACGCCGTCACCGCGGTACTGTTCGTCACCTTCGCCGTCCTGCTGTTTCGGTCCGCGCCCGAACCGGGGACGACTAGAGCGGGCGCCGAGACGGACGGCGGGACGGGGGGCCTCACCGCGGACTGGGACCTCCCGGCCCCGATAGACCGCGTCTCCGGCCGGTTCGGCGGGTTCGTCCCCATCTTCTCGATGATGGCCGCTGGCGAGTTCGGCGACAAGACCCAACTCGTCACCGTCGGGTTGGCCGTCCAGTACGGCGCGACGTCGGCCATCTGGGTGGGCGAGATGCTCGCCATCCTCCCGGTGAGTCTGGCGAACGCCTACTTCTTCCACACGTTCGCCCACCGGGTCGATATGCGGAAGGCCCACCTGTTCAGCGCGGCGCTGTTCCTGTTCTTCGGCCTCGACACCGTCGTCTCGATGGTGACGGGCTTCTCCGTCTGGGAGACGGCCGTCGGCGGCATCGCCTCCGCGGTGACCGGCCTCCTGTGACCCGTGACCTGCGACCCCCGGCGGCGTTCGGTTCGCTCCAGTTCGTCCCGGTCGTGTCGGGTTCGCTCCCCTCGTGTTCGGTTCTGTCCACTCGGGACCGGTTCCGTCCGGTCGGGGCCGGACCCGTCCGGTTCGCCCCGCCGTCGTACCGCGGTCTCCCGTTCTGTCTCCGTGTGCTTTTTGTACGGTCTCGCGTAGTCGCGTGACGTGACGAATCTCGCTCCCTCTCTCCTCGCCGGCGTCGTCTTCGGGCTGGCGTTGGCCGCGCCGCCCGGTCCGATGAACGCGATTATCGCCGAGGAGAGCGTTCTCCGCGGGTGGTTCGCGGGGTTCAAGGCCGGACTCGGCGCGATGACGGCGGACGCCATCTTCTTCGTCCTCGCGGCCCTCGGCGTCGTCGCGTTCGTCGAACGGTTCCCGACGGTTCGCGCGGCGATGGTCGGCGTCGGCGGCGTCCTCATGCTCTACTTCGCGTACGGCGCGGCCAGAGACGTTCGCAGTTCGTTCGGAGCGGACGCTCGCGGCGACGGCGGCGCGGACGCCACGGACGACGGGAACGCCGCGACGGAGGGTGCCGTGGAGTCGCGGGCGACCACCGGGTTCGGCAAGGCGTTCCTCCTCGCCCTGACGAACCCCTACCAGATTCTGTTCTGGCTCACCATCGGCGTCGGACTGCTGAAGCCCGGCACGCTGGACGTTCTCGCGGAGACGCCGTACGTCGGCGGCGAACTCGCCGGGACGCTCGTCGTCGAGACGGGGTCGCCGGCGCTCGTCGTCGGCTTCTTCGGCGGTATCGTCCTCTGGGTGATGGGCTTCCCGGCGGCGCTCGTCGGCGCGGAACGGCGCGTGGACGCCTTCGCGCCCGTCGTCGCGGGCGTCAGCGCCGTCGTCCTCACGGGGTTCGGCGTCCTCTTTCTCTCGCAGGCGGCGGGCGGTCTGCTCTGAGCGGCCGTCCCCCGGCCGTCGTCACCGTCGTCGGCCGTTCCGGACGAGAAAAGGTATGAACCGTCGCCGAAGAGAGGCACGTATGTTCGACAAATCGACGTGGATTCAGCTCCCGCGGAACGTCCTCGTGGGCCACGGGGTGTTGGACGAACTCTCTGCGGCGGTGGGGGAACTCTACCTCTCGGGGCGGCCGCTACTGGTGACGAGTCCGACGCCGAACGACATCGCGGGCGACCGGGTTCGCGCCCAGTTCGACGACCCCACGACGATCACCATCTCGGAGGCCAGCTTCGACTCCGTCGAACGCGTCATTGAGGCGGGAAGGGAGATGGACGCGGGCTATCTCGTCGCCCTCGGCGGCGGCAAGGCCATCGACACCGCGAAGATGGCCTCCGACAGCCTCGACTGCGGGTTTATCTCCGTGCCGACGGCGGCGAGTCACGACGGCATCGTCTCCGGGCGGTCCTCCATCCCGGAGGGCGACACCCGCCACTCCGTCGCCGCCGACCCACCGTTGGCCGTCGTCGCCGACACGGAGATTCTCGCGGACGCGCCGTGGGAACTCACCACCGCCGGATGCGCGGACATCATCTCGAACTACACCGCGGTGAAAGACTGGCAACTCGCCCACCGCCTGAAGAACGTCGAGTACTCGGAGTACTCGGGCGCGCTCTCGCAGATGACCGCCGAGATGCTCGTCGGCAACTCGGACTCCATCAAGAAGGGCCTCGAAGAGTCCGCGTGGGTCGTCGTGAAAGCGCTCGTCTCCTCGGGTGTCGCCATGTCCATCTCGGGGTCCTCGCGGCCCGCTTCCGGCGCGGAGCACCTCTTCTCGCACCAACTCGACCGCTTGGTCCCCGGCCGCGCCCTCCACGGCCACCAAGTCGGCGTCGGGTCCATCGTGACCGAGTACCTCCACAGCGGCGAACAGGGCGAGTGGCGCGACATCCGCGACGCTCTCGATACGATGGACGCTCCCACCACCGCCTCGGAACTCGGTATCTCCGACGAGACGGTCATCGAGGCGCTGACCACCGCCCACACTATCCGCGACCGGTACACCATCCTCGGCGACGGCGTCAGTGAGGAGGCGGCGATAGAGGCTGCGACGTTCACGGGCGTAATCTAACGCCCCCACCTTTTTCGAGGGGGTCCTCGCGTGCCTCCAGCACGCTCGAACCCCCTCCAAAAATCTGGACCAAAAAGGCCGCGACTCGCTCACTCCGTTCGCTCGTCGCGGTACAGTACAGTACGGAACTTCCCGTAGCATCTCTCAGCGGTGTTCTCTCGGCCGGCGGTTGACGATACCTCCGGTGACGACTCGTCGGAGCGGTCCCGCCAGAGGCGTACCCGGGAACCTCTCAAACCGAACCGGTAGGCGTAGACGAGATACCCGGCGGCGAACGACCCCGTCGTAACCGTCCGGACGACGGCAATCGTCCCGAGGTTCCGGTGTCTCACGGGGCCGTATCCGACAACCGCGACGGTGAGGACGGCAAGCGCGGCCCCCGCCGCGGCCAGATGCAGCCAAAAGAAGCCCTCGAACATCCTCGGTTCGGTGACTCCCCACGCGATTCCGAGCACGCTCCCTGCGACTATCCGTTTCGAGGAGGGCACACCGAGTAGCGACCGTCGCTCCGCTAAATATCGTCTCTACCGGGCGTTAGCGGTGTACGTGGGGGCCCGAATCCGTAGGAGGCCGTCTCGATTCTCGTTTCGGTCGAAGTAGGCGACTGACCGCGTACGCGGCCGAACCGCGCCGCGAAACCCCGCCCGGAATCCGAAGACGGAAGGCGGTTCCTTTCGAAGTCGCCCGTATGGCAACCGCGAGCGCCGACAATCCGGTGAAGGAACACCCCGCGGCGGTGACGGCGGTGCTCTCCGTCGTGGGCTACGGCCTCGTCGTCGGCACGTTCCTCGGGTACGTCCCCGGCACCGTCTTCCCCGACCTGTCTTTGGCCGAGGTGAACCTGCTTTCGGACGCCATCGCCCTCGTGAACGCGGTGAACGTCGTCGTCATCGCCGCCGGGTGGCGGTGGATTCGGCGCGACGAGGTGCGGAAGCACGCCGCCGCGATGGTCGCCTCGTTCGCCCTCATCCTCGTCTTCCTCGTGATGTACCTCGCGAAGATAGGCGGTGGCGGGACCAAGGAGTTCGTCGGCCCGACGGCCGTCTACTACCCGTACCTCGCCATGCTGGCGATACACATCCTCCTCTCCATCGTCGCGGTGCCCGTCGTCCTCTACGCACTCGTCCTCGGAGTGACGCACTCGCCGGGCGAACTGCGCCGCGACACGCCGCACCGACGCGTGGGCCGTATCGCCGCCGGGTCGTGGCTCCTCTCTCTGTCTCTGGGCGTCGTCACGTACTTCCTGTTGAACCACCTCTACGGCTGGAAGTACGTCGAATCCGCGACGGCGGCACTCGTCGCCGCCCCCCTCTGAGGCGGGCGGCGAGCGTCGCGGCACCGCTTGAACCGCCTCGAATCGCACGCGGAAATGCTGAGGGTTTTTATCGGACGGAGACAAGCCGTGGGATATGCGAATCGCGTTCGTCTCGATGTACACCGAGCAACGTCGCGCCGACGGTGCGACGAGACGGACGCGGCGGACGGCGGAACTCCTCGCCGCGCGCGGCCACGACGTGACCGTCCTCTGCGCGCGGTGGTGGGAGGGCGACGTGTCAGAGTTCGAACAGGACGACGTGACGTACGCGGCCGTCACCGAGACGCCCTCGGTGGGGTCGTTCGCCTCGAAACTCCCCTTCGCCCTCCGGCGCGTCAAGCCCGACGTCGTCCACGCCGCCAACAGTCCGCCCTCCCACGTCACCGCTGCGAAGACGGCGGCGCGGTTCCTCCGCACGCCGGTGGTCGTCGACTGGTGGGACGAACGCGAGGAGGACTCGAAGGGCGCGAGCAAGCGCGCCGCGCGCGCGGCGAAACGCGTCATCGCCCCCTCCCGAATGGTCAAGACCCACGTCCGGGAGTACGGCGCGTCCGAGGAGTCCGTCCGCGTCGTCCCGGAGTCCATCGACTTCGACCTCGTCCGCGAGAGCGACGTGGAGGCCCGCGCGGACATGGTGTACGCCCGCGACATCGACGAGCACGCCAACGTCGAGTCGTTCTTCCTCGCCCTCGCGGAACTGCGCGACAGGGACTGGCGCGCCGCCGTCGTCGGCGACGGCCCGGAACTCGACGCCGCCAAGCAGACGGCCGCCGAACTCCGCATCGACGATCGGGTGGAGTTCCTCGGCGACCTGCCGCCGGAGGAGTTCGTCCCCGTCATGAAAGGCGCGCGGGTGTTCGCACAGACCGCCGCCGTCGAACCGTTCGCGAACGAACTGCTGTGGGCTCTCGCCTGCGGGTGCGTCGCCCTCGTGGAGTACCAAGCGCGGTCCAGCGCGCACGAACTCGTCGAGAACTGCGACCGGGGCGTCCGCGTGACGAGTCCGCAGGAACTCGCGCGCGAAATCGCCGTCGCCGCCCGCGCCGACGAGATGACGGTCAACGAGGCGTTCGCCGACTACGACCACTCGACCGTGGTCCGGCAGTACGTGGACTGCTACACCGAGGCCGTCGAGGACTACGGGTACTTCTAACCACCCTTTTTCACGGGGTCCTCGGCGACGGCGATGCCGTCACCGGACTGCGTCCGGTGGGCCGCCGAACGAAGTTCGGCGACGTCGCCTCGAACCCCGCCAAAAACGCTGGACCCAAAAAGGCCGCGACTCGCTCGCTGACGCTCGCTCGTCGCGGTACGATAGGACGGCACCGCTCCCGCCTCACGAGCCAGCGAAGCTGACCGCTCTCGGGGCCGAAAAATCGGAGAAAGGCGGTCGGAATTACTCCTCGTCGTCGAGTTCGTAGTCGCCGCCGTACTTCAGGAAGAAGAACGCCAGACCGAGCGTGGCGACCATCGCGAACGTGGTGGCGACGCCGAGCGTCTTCGCCGAGTTGGGGACGGACGGCACTTGCTCGGGCGCGGGCGTCGAGATGGACTCGACGACTTCGAGCGTCCCGACCATGCCCGCGGACTGGTGGGGTTCGCAGTAGTACTCGTACGTGCCGAGGGTGTCGAACGTGTGGCTGTAGGTGAATCCGGAGTTCTCGATGGGTTTGTGACCCGACCAACTCGCGCCGTCGGGGATGGTGTCGGGGACGACGTTGTGGTTGTCCGACTTCCAGACCCACTTGACCGTCGTGCCGGGCGTCACCTGCGCCGGTTGGTCGGTACCGGGCTTGAACACGAGGTCACCGCCGGGACCGACCTCTATCGTCTGCGTACCGCCGCCGCCACCGCCACCGCCTCCGCCGCCGGAGGATTCGTTGCCGCCGCCGGAGGTTCCGGTTCCCCCGCCCGAGGTTCCGGTCCCTTCGCCGCCGGACGCCGTGCTCGTACCCGTTTCCTGCGCCGCGGCGGTCCCTGCCGCTCCTGCGACGGCCGTCGCCCCGGTGGCGGTCCGAAGGAAGGCACGACGGGACATCTCCGCGTTGCCGTCAGTCATAGTCGGGGGTTGGGAGTCGGCTGTAGTGAATACTTTGGTTTACGGCTCGCGGAGAGGGGGGTCCGTCCCCCGGCGGCGACTGTCGGCGACGCGCGACGGCCGTCGGCGACGGTTCAGTAGGCGTAGTCGTATTCGCCCGTCTCGCTCTCTAAGAACGCCGCGAGGAGGTCGATGGTCGCGTCCACGTCGGCGACGTGCGCGCTCTCGGTCACGGTGTGGAGGTACCGCGTCGGCACGGAGAGCGCGCCGACCGGCTTCGCGCCGTGGGTGTTCTGAAAGCCCGCCGTGTCCGTGCCGCCCGCGGGCAGGATCTCCATCTGGTGGGAGATGTCCTCCGATTCGGCCACCGACCGGAGGCGGCGGTGGACCTTCGGACTCGTGATGACGCTGCCGTCTTTCAGCTTTATCGCCGTCCCCTCGCCGAGCTCCGTCACGCGGTCGCCCGCCTCGAACCCGGGCACGTCGTTGGCGACGGTCACGTCGAGTGCGATGGCGAGGTCCGGGTCGATATCGACGCCGAGGGCCTTCGCCCCGCGGAGTCCCACCTCCTCCTGCACCGTCGCGGCGAAGTGGACGGTCACGTCGGGGTCCTCGATTCGCTTCGCGGCTTCGAGCATCGAGAACAGGCAGACCCGGTCGTCGAGGGCCTTCCCCGTCACCACGTCGCCCATCTCCACCGTCGTCTGCTCCATCGTCACCACGTCGCCGACGGATACCGCGTCCTTCGCGTCCTCGGCGGAGAGGCCCACGTCGACGTGGACGTCCTCAACTTTCGGGGCCTTCTCCTTCTCCTCCTCGGAGAGGGTGTGCGGCGGCGGCGACCCGATGACGCCCGGCACGTCGCCGTCCTCGGTGTGGATGCGGACGCGTTGGGCCTTCAGGACGCGCGGGTCCCACCCGCCGAGGGCGTCGAGTTGGACGAACCCGTCGTCGGTGACGTGACGCACCATGAAGCCTATCTCGTCCATGTGGGCGGCGACGGCGACGGCGTAGTCCCCGTCGCCCTCGATGGTGCCCACGACGTTTCCCATCGCGTCCGAGCGAACCTCGTCCACGCTCGATTCGAACTCCCGGCGAACCGCGTCGCGGACGCGGTCCTCGTACCCCGGGACGCCGCTCGTCTCCGTCAGTTCCTTCAGGAGGTCGAAGTCGAACTCGTAGTCGGCCATGGACTCCCTTCCCGACGCCGCCGCAAAAAGACTCGCGTCCCGGTAGAACGGTAAACTCGTTTGCCGTGGTTCCGGAACGCTTTTGCGCCTCATGTGACCATTGGGTGCCATGGCAGACGCCGAATCGGAACTCCGCTCCGAACTTCGAGACGCGTTCGAAGGTGCCGACTTCCCCGTGAAAAACCAGATGGACCTCGTCCCCGCCCTCCCGAACGGGCCGGGCACTCGCTTCGAGGCGAACGACGGCGAAGTCAGCTTCACCGCGATGGAGATGGCCGCGAAGCTCGGAAGCCACCAGAGCTTCCCCTACGATGACGTCGATACCCTCGTGGACGACATCATCGAGGGCCTGAAGGCCGAAGGGATGCTCTGAGTCGCGGTCGAATCCCGTCCGACGACCGAAAGAACTTCAGCCGGTCGCTCGGGACGCGTCGGTAATGACGACTGCGTTACTCGAACTCCTTCCCGAACTCCTCGAACTACTGTTCTACGGCGCCGGGTCGCTCGGCCTCTCGGCGGCGGCGCTCTACGCGGAGTCCTTCGCCGTCGCCACCGCGCAGGGCGGCCAACCGAAGCTCGCCGCGTGGGCCGCGGTCATGGGCGCGGTTGCGCTCACCTTCGCGTACCTGCTCGCGACGGACAAACTCCGCCCGAAGCTGACCGAGGTCGGACGCGAGTTCCGGAGCTACTGACGGCGGACGCGGCCCCGACCACCCGAAACGTTTCCTCGCCGGCCCCCGACGTTCCCCCGTGCACGACATCGAGCGGTATCTGAACGTCAGAAGCGCCTACGGCGCGTCGTTCGGTCCCGAGGGGGAGCGCCTCTCGTTTCTCATGGACACGACGGGCGTGCCGCAGGTCTGGACGATAACGGAACCCGGCGTGTGGCCCGAACAGCAGACCTTCTACGACGAACGCGTCACGTTCGCCTCGTGGTCGCCCGAACGCGACGAACTCGCCTTCGGGATGGACGAGGGCGGCAACGAGCGTCAGCAGCTGTTCCGCTACGACCCCGGCACGGGCGAGGTGACGAACCTCACCGCGATGCCGGACGCGAAGCACCGCTGGGGGGGGTGGAGCCACGACGGCGACAGGGTCGCGTTCACCTCGAACCGCCGCGAGGAGTCCGTCTTCGACGTGTACGTGCAGGGTCGCGACGAGAGGGGCGAACGGGCGGAACTCGTCCACGAGGGCGACGGGTGGCTCACCCTCGGCGGGTGGTCGCCCGACGACGCGAAGCTCATCGTCTCGGAGGCGTACTCGAACTTCGACCAGGACGTCTCGGTCCTCGATATCGAATCGGGCGAGGTGACGCACCTCACGCCCCACGAGGGGACGGTGCGCTTCCAGAGCGCCTCGTGGGGTCCCGACGGCGAGAGCGTCTACCTCGTCTCGGACCGCGAGAGCGACACGCTCGACCTGTGGCGCGTCGATATCGACACCGGCGAGTTCTCGCTCGTCGTCTCGGACGACGAGTGGGAGATAGACGGCGTCTCGATAGACGAGGACTCCCGCCGCGTCGCCTACTCGCGGAACGCGGACGGCTACACCCGACTCACGGTGGGCGAACTCACCGCGCCCGACAGAATCGACCCGTCCTCCGAACCTGACGTGCCGCGCGGCGTCGCGGGCGGCGTCTCGTGGGGCCCCGACGGCGACCGGTTCGCCCTGACGGTGACGACGAGCACCGACGCGACGAACGTGTACGTCGTGGACGCGAAGACGGGCGAGGCCGAACGGTGGACCCGCGCGGCGACGGCGGGCATCCCGAGAGAGTCGTTCGTCGAACCGGAACTCGTCCGCTACCCGACGTTCGACGGGCGGGAGATACCGGCGTTCTTCTCGTTACCCCAGACCGACACCGGCGAGGGCGACACGCCCGTCATCGTGGACATCCACGGCGGCCCCGAGTCCCAACGCCGGCCGTCGTTCAGCGCGGTGAAGCAGTACTTCCTCGCGCACGGGTACGCCGTCTTCGAACCGAACGTCCGCGGGTCGGCGGGGTACGGCAAGGCGTACGGCCACTTAGACGACGTGGAGAAGCGCATGGACTCCGTCGCGGACATCGAGGCGGCGGTGGAGTGGCTTCACGACCACCCCGCGGTGGATCCGGACCGACTCGTCGCCATGGGCGGTTCCTACGGCGGGTTCATGGTGCTGGCGTCGATGACGGAGTACCCCGACCTGTGGGCCGCGGGCGTGGACATCGTCGGCATCGCCAACTTCGTCACGTTCCTCGAAAACACGGGCGACTGGCGGCGCGAACTCCGCGAGGCCGAGTACGGGTCCTTAGAGGAGGACCGCGAGTTCCTCCAGTCCATCTCGCCGCTGAACAACATCGAGCGGATTCGCGCGCCGCTTTTCGTCCTGCACGGCGAGAACGACCCGCGCGTCCCCGTCTCGGAGGCGCACCAACTCGTCGAGGAGGCGAGCGCACACGTCCCCGTCCGGGAACTCATCTTCGAGGACGAGGGCCACGGCTTCTCGAAGCTGGAGAACCGCGTCGAGGCGTACTCCCGGATAGTCGATTTCCTCGACGAGCACGTCTGAGCGGGGAACCGAAGCGCCTCCGGTCCCGAGAGCGCTCCTACTCGGCGCGAAACCCGTCTCAGTAGAACCGTTTAAGAGAGAGTAGGCGTGATACGTACCAGAATGCCCTCCGGACCGAGCGATACGCGCGTTCTCGTCGTGACGACCGGCGGCGACGCCGTCTCCCGCGAGTCCGACCTCACGTCGTCGCTCGCGGCCCGCCTCCCGGGCCAGACCGTCGTCAGGTCGAGTTCGACCGCCGCGGAGTACCTCCGCGAGCTGGGTCCGACGGTGGACTGCGTCGTCTCCGTGGGCGCGGACCCCGACCTCATCCGAACGGTCTCGGAGACGGACCCTTCGATTCCGTTGGTCGTCTACGGCGAGGAGGTGCTCTGCACCCACGTAGACGCCGTCGTCCCCCCGTCGGCGAGCATCGACGACTTGGCCGCCCGCGTCCAGGCGGAGGTGTCCCAGAGCAGGGAGACGAACCACCTCGAAGAGGTCAACGCCAAACTGACGGCGCTCTCCCGCTACGCGAAGCGGATAACCGGCTGCGAGACGGTCCGCGACGTCTGCGATCGGACCGTCGAGGCGACCAACGACGCGCTGGACTTCGACTTCTGCATCGTCGCACTCGTCGAGGACGACCGAATCGTCCCGTACCGTTCGACGCTGCCGATGGAGGCGGAACGTCCCATCGGCATCGGCGAGGGTATCGCGGGGCGGACGCTCCGCGCGGGCGAACCGCAGGTGGTCGCCGACATGCAGGGGGACCCCGACGCGACGTTCAAAGAGCGGGGGTTCCGCTCCGTCGTGAGCGTCCCCGTCGGCGAGCAGGGGGTCATCCAAGTGGTCACGAAGGAGGCCGACGCCTACGACGAACGGGACGTGGAGTTCCTCGAAACCCTCGCGGGGTACACGAACGAGGCGCTCGCCCGCCTCGAACGCGAGGCGGCCCTCCGGGACGAGCGAGACCGGTTCCACGCGTTCTTCGAGGCGCTTCCGGTGCCCGTCGCGTACGTCGAAGCCGAACGGCGCGGGGAGGCGTCCGTCCGCGAGATAAACGCCGCCTACGAGCGGACGTTCCCCGAGGCCGCGGACGCACTCGGCGCGGACGCGGCGACGGCGTTCCCGACGGCGGAGGAACGGCGACTCGTCTCGGACCGCCTCCGGGACGCCGACCTGGTGGATCGAAAGATAGAGCGACCGGTCCGCGAGGAGGGGTCCGACTCGTTCACCGTGGTGCTCGTTCCGCTCGAACGGATCGGCCTGTCGGCGTCGGGCTACCTCGTCTACGTCCCCGAGGCGGTGCCGACCGACGAATCAGGGACCGAGTATTCGTCCTGAACGTCCGTTAGAGTCAAACCGAACGCCGGCGAAACGTCCCCTATGAGCGCCGACGCAGAACGCGGCCAACAACAGCGAACCATCCGCTGTCTCATCGCCAAGGTCGGTCTCGACGGGCACGACCGAGGCGCGCACGTCATCTCCCGCGCCTTCCGAGACGCCGGATTCGAAGTCGTCTACTCCGGACTCCACCGCTCGCCGGACGAAATCGTCCAAGCGGCGGTCCAAGAGGACGTCGACGTCCTCGGCCTCTCCATCCTCTCGGGGGCCCACAACACGCTCGTCCCGAAGGTGATAGACGGCCTCGAAGAGTACGGCGCGTTCGACGATACGCTCGTCCTCGTCGGCGGCATCATCCCCGACGACGACCGCCAGAAACTGAAGGAGATGGGCGTCGCGGCGGTGTTCGGTCCGGGCACCTCGATGAGAGAGACCATCGAGTTCGTGCGCGAGAACGCCCCCCGCCGCGACTGATGGTCGGACCGGACGGCGGAGGCGGGCGCGACAGCGAGGCGGACGCCGACCCGGACCTGGTGGACGAACTCCTCGCCGGGCGACACCGCGCACTCGCCAGAGTCATCACCGAGATAGAGAACCGCTCGCCGGGGTACAGGGAACTCGTGTCGAGTCTGCACGCCCACACCGGCGGCGCGGACGTAATCGGCATCACCGGGAGTCCGGGCGCGGGGAAATCGACGCTCGTGGACAAACTGGCGAAGGCGTACCGCGACGCCGGACTGACCGTCGGCGTCATCGCGGTGGACCCCTCCTCGCCGTACTCCGGCGGCGCGGTCCTCGGCGACAGAATCCGCATGGCGTCGAACGTCGGCGACATGGACGTGTTCTTCCGGTCGATGAGCGCTCGGGGGCAACTCGGTGGCCTCTCGACGGCGACGTCGGACGCCGTGAAGGCCCTCGACGCGTTCGGCAAGGACAAGATAATCGTCGAGACGGTCGGCGCGGGGCAGAACGAGGTGGACGTCGTCCGCACCGCCGACACCGTGACCGTCCTCGTCCAACCCGGAAGCGGCGACGACGTGCAGATGCTGAAGGCGGGCATCCTCGAAATCGGCGACGTGTTCGTCGTCAACAAGGCCGACATGGAGGGGACGCCCCGGACCGTCGCCGAACTGGAGGAGATGATCCACCTCCGCGAGAACCCCGGCGCGATGCTCGATTCGGGCCACCACGGGAGCGACGCCGTCGGCGGCTTCGACTCCGTCCCCGGCGACGGGGCGGGTCACGGAGGGAGCGAGGCGGACGACGGGGCAAGCGAGGCGGACGGCCGAGAGACGGAGGCCGAGGAGTGGGAACCCGTCGTCGTCGAGACGGTGGCGACGACGGGCGACGGCGTCGAGGAACTGGTGGAGACGCTCGACTCCCACGCGGCGTTTCTCGACCGGACGGGCGCGCGCGCGGAACTGGAGCGCACGCGCTACGCCGAGGAGATACGCCAACTCCTGCGGAGCGACGCGAACGCCATCGTGGAGGAGGAACTGCGGCGGCGCGGCGGCGCGGCGGCGTTCGCGGAACGCGTCGCCGACAGGGAGACGGACCCCTACGCCGTCGCCGAGGACGTCCTGCGACCGATTCGGGAGTGCGTCGAGGCGCGGCGCGACGACTCCTGACCGGCGTTCGACCGGCGTCCGGGCGACGAACCGGGGGGCGGAGAACCGCCCTCGGACGGCTAAGCGCCGCCTAACTCCGGCGATCCGGTACGGATCGGCGTGATAATATAAGAGCGTCGCACGCGTATTTCACCCAGCATGAGACTCCGAAACGCAGTCGGCGCAGTCGCCGTCGGTGTGGGCATCGCCGCCGCCACGAACCGCGTCCTCTCGCGTCGGACGCCGTCGCTGGATCCCGCGCTCTCCGGCGACCAGCGGACGTTCCGGTGGCGCGGCATCGACGTCCACTACACCGAGGCGGGCGACGAGGAGGCGCAGGACCTCGTCCTCCTGCACGGCATCAACGCCGCCGCGTCATCGGGCGAGTTCCGCGAGGTGTTCGACGCGCTGGCGGAGGACTACCACGTCGTCGCGCCGGACCTGCCGGGGTTCGGGATGTCCGACCGGCCGCCGCTTCGGTACTCGGCGGCCCTCTACGAGGACTTCGCGGGCGACTTCCTCGCGGCGTTCGACGACCCGGCGGTGGTCGCCTCCTCGCTCACGTCGGCGTACGTCGCCGCGGTGGCCGATGAGACGGACATCTCGCAGTTGACGCTCGTCTGCCCGACGACGCGCGGCGGCCCGGAACCGACCGAGACGGTCCGCGAACTCCTCCGCGTCCCGGTGGTCGGCGAGGCCCTGTTCAACCTGCTGGGGTCGAAGCCCGCGATCCGCTACTTCAACGCCGACCACGGCTACTACGACCTCTCGAAGGCGAGCGAGGAGTGGATGGAGTACGAGTGGCGGACGGCCCACCAACCGAACGCGCGGTTCGCCCCGGCGTCGTTCGTCAGCGGCTATCTCAACTCGGAGGTCGATCTGACGGAGGCGCTCTCGGAACTCGACGCGACGACGACGCTCGTGTGGGGCCGGGAGGCGGAGATTACGCCGCTCCGCGACGGGCGCGTCCTCGCGAGCAAGGCGGACGCGAAACTCGTCGTCTTCGACGACACGAAACTCCTCCCGCACGTGGAGTTCCCCGACCAGTTCGTCCGCACCGTCCGCGAGGATCTGGCGGTCCCCGCCTGAGCCGACGCCTCACACCGGTCGGAGGACGACCACCGACTCGCCCGTGTTCGGATTTTCCTCGGCGTCCGCGTACACGCGCCGTCCCACCGACGGGTCCGGCGGGTCGTCCGACAGACCGCCGAATGCGCCGGTCAGTCTGACCGGCCCGAACGACGCGATGGCCGTGACGTACGGCGTCAGCCCGGCGAAGTCCGGTCCCGCGACGTGCACCTCGGTGTACGTCTCGACGGTCCCCTCCTCGGGGAGGGGTTCCTCCCGCAGGTCCGTCGCGCCGCAGTGCGGACACGTCCGGCGGGGCGGGAGCGACCCGTGGCCCTCCGGGCACGCGAGGTAGAATCCCTCGGTAGCGCCGAGGGCCGCGATCCACTCGTCGAAGCCCGAGTCCGTCATCCGCGCACCTCCAACACGTGGACGACGGCGCTGGCGACCGTCCCGCCCGCGTTGTGGGTCACGCCGACGCGCGCGTCCGGCACGGCGTCGCTGTTCGGGTGGTCGCCGCGGAGGAGGCGCGCCATCTCGACCACCTGCGCGCACCCCGTCGCGCCGACGGGGTGTCCCTTCGCCTTCAGACCGCCGGAGAGGTTCACCGGCAGGCGGCCGTCGCGGGTCGTCTCGCCGCGTCGCGCCGCGCCGACGGCCTCGCCGCGGTCGTACAGGCCGAGTCCTTCGAGGGCCAGCACTTCGGCGATGGTGAAACAGTCGTGGACCTCCGCGACGTCCACGTCCGACGGCCCGATTCCGGCGTCGTCGTAGGCCGCCTCCGCGGCCGTTCGCGCGGCGGGCGTCCGGTTCAGCCACCGACGGTCCTGGAGGGCGAACTTGTCGCCGCCCTGCCCGGTCCCCGAGACGGCGACGGGCGCGTCTATCCCGTGTTCCTCGGCGTACTCGTCGCTGACGAGGACCACCGCGCTCGCGCCGTCGGTGATGGGGCAGGAGTCCATCAGGTGGAGGGGGTCGGCGACGGGCGGACTGTCGAGTGCCTCCTCGACGCTCACCTCGCGGCGGTACTGCGCGTACTCGTTTGCGACGGCGTTCGCGTGGTTCTTCGAGGCGACGTGCGCCAGGTCCTCGCGCGTCCCGCCGAACTCCTCGAAGTACGCGCGGGCCATCAGGGCGTACGCGCCGGGGAACGTCATCCCCGCGCGCACCTCGAACAGTTCGTCCGCGGCGATGGCCAACGACTCGGTGACGGCGGCCGTATCGAGGTTCGTCATGCGCTCCATCCCCCCGGCGAGGAGGACGTCGTGTTCGCCCGAGCGGATTCCCCTCACCGCTTCGCGGACGGCCACGCCCGAGGAGGCGCAGGCGGACTCGTGGCGGGTCGCCGGCGCGTCGAGACCGGCGGCCTCGGCGACGAGGGGGCCTTGGTGTCCCTGTCGCTCCGCGAGTGCGCCCATGAAGTTCCCGTAGTGGACGGCCTCGAAGTCGTCTCGGGGCGCGCCGGCCTCCTCGCGGGCCGCGAGTGCGGCCTCCGCGAACAGGTCGCGTCCCGTCCGGTCGGCGTGCCGACCGAACCGCGTGAGGCCGACGCCCGCGATTCGAACGTCTGTCATGCCGAAACGTACGTGATAAATGAGGTAAGAACCTGCCGGTCGCGGGCACCGCGATCCGACGGCGAGGGGGGAAACCGGCGCACTGGGTGGGACACCGTAACGGGTATTCGTACGTCGGGAGGACGGAGCGTCATGGCAGAGTGGATTGCGGAGACGTTCACCAGCGACGTCGGCTGGGACCACCTCCGGTCGCTCGTCGATATCGGCGACCGGATGGCCGGCCACCCCGGAGAGCGCGAGGCGATGGAACTGACGCGGGACGCCCTCTCGGACGTCGGCGCGCGCGACGCGCGCATCGACGCGTTCGAGATTCAGGGGTGGGACCGGGGCGAGAGCGTCGTCCGCGCGGGCGACACTGAACAGGACTGCATCGCCCTCCCCCGAAGTCCGTCCGAGGAGGCGTCCGGCGAGTTGGTCGATCTGGGCTACGGCCTGCCCGAGGACTTCGATCGGGACCTCTCGGGGAAGGTGGCGATGGTGTCCTCGACGGTTCCGGACCACTACGAGCGGTTCATCCACCGCCGCGAGAAGTACTACCACGCAGTCGAGGCGGGCGCGGCGGCGTTCGTCTTCCGCAACCACGTCCAGGGCTGTCTCCCCCCGACGGGGAGCGTCGGCACCGAGGAGTCGCCCATCGGCGACATCCCCGCCGTCGGCGTCAGCAAGGAGGTGGGCGCGCGACTCGCCCGCCGGTTCGAGGGCGAGGACGTCACCGTCTCCGTCGAGTGCGAGGCGTACCCCGCAGAGAGCGGCAACGTCCACGCCGAACTCGGGCCCGACACCGAGGAGGAGGTTCTTGTCACGAGCCACCTCGACGCCCACGACATCGCGGAGGGCGCGTTGGACAACGGCGCGGGCACCGCGATGGTCGTCGAGGTGGCGCGCGCACTCGCCGCCCGCGAGGAGGAACTCGACGCGCACGTCCGGTTCGTCTGCTTCGGCGCGGAGGAGGTGGGCCTCGTCGGGTCGGCCCGCGAGTCCGACCGGATGGGCGAGGACCGAGAGCGGATCAAGGCGATAGTGAACAACGACGGCGTCGGCGGGGGGCGGACGCTCTCTTTCTACACCCACGGATTCGACGCCCTGGGCGACGCCGTCGAGGCGGTGTCCGAGCGGTTCGACCACCCGATGTCCACCGTCCCCGAACAGATGCCGCACAGCGACCACTGGCCGTTCGTCCAACACGGCGTGCCGGGCTACATGGTCGCAAGCGAGTCGGAGGGCCGCGGGCGCGGGTGGGGGCACACGTTCGCCGACACCCTCGACAAACTCGAACCGCGGACGCTCCGCGAACAGGCCATCCTCCTGACCGAACTGACCGTCGAACTCGCCGACGAGGACACCGAGGTGCCGAAGAAAGCGCCGGAGGACATCGCCGCCGCCCTCGAAGCCGAGGACCACGCCGAGGGGATGAAGATTACCGGCGACTGGCCGTACTGAACCGGCCCCCGGCGCGGACGACTCGCCGCCGGCGCGCCCCGTCGGGCGCGCCCCGCCGAACCGCCGACTCTTTTACCGCGTCGCGGCGTATCCGGTGACGATGTCTCGCACCTGCGAGCGGGGGACCGCGGCGTCGGCGGGGGGACGAACGTGAGCGGCGACGACGCACCGACGTTCGTCGTCCGCGGCGGTTCGGAGGCGTCCGCGGTGACCGCCGCCGTCGAAGAGGCGGGCGGCGTCGTCGCCGCGCGCGTCGCCGCCGACGTCCCGTTCGACGCCGTCTCGTTCGACGCCGACGCCGACGACGTGGACGCCGTCCTCGCCGTCGGGGAAGCGGCGCTTCTCTCCCGCGTCGACGGCGAAACCCCGCCGGTTCTCCCCGTCGACGCCGGCTACGGCCGACACTCGCTCGATTCGTCGGCGGTCGGACTGGCCGTCGAGGCTGTCCGCTCCGACGAGGCGCGGACGGTTCGCCACCCGACGGTGAGCGTCCGCGTCGGCGGGGAGGCGGCCGGGCGCGCGCTGACGGACGTGACGCTGATGACGAGCGAGCCCGCTCGAATCTCCGAGTACGCCGTCGCGGAGCGGCCTCCTTCGGGCGGCCCGACGGACGTCGAGGGGGGCGCGGAGGTGGACTCGTTCCGGGCCGACGGCGTCGTCGCGGCGACTCCGCTCGGAAGCGCGGGGTACGCCCGCGCCGCCGGAGGCCCCGTTCTCGACGCGGACGCCGGTCTGGCCGTCGTTCCCGTCGCGCCCTACGCGACGGCGACCGACTCGTGGGTGCTTCGACCGCCGGTCACGCTGTCGGTGCGGCGCGACGACGCCGCCGTCTCGCTCATCCTCGACGACGAGGTGGTCCGGGACGTGCCGCCGGAGGTTCCGGTCGAAATCGACGCCGACGGGGAGGTTCCGCTCCTCCGCGTCCCGGGGACGGCCGGTCGGACGCGATCCTGAGTCGGCCCGACCGCTACAGAAGACGTTCTCGGAGGAGACCGCTACGGCGGGTCGCCGGTCGAACCGACGACCGGCGTCTCCCGCTCAACGGGCGGAACGCGCGTTCAGACGACGGCGTTCCAGTAGCCCTCCACGAGGAAGAAGAGGGCTTGGAACGCGGCGTAGAACAACAGGAGCACCGAGGCGCCGACGGCGGCCTTCGGCCTCTCGATTTTCTTGTCGGTTCGGGCCTCGACGCGACGAGACTCGTACTCGAAGAAGTCAGTGAGGAACAGTCCGAGCGCCAGGATGGACATGACCATCCCTCCGTGCGGTTCGATGAGCAACAGCGTGAACGACGCGAGGATGAGCAACACCGTCGTGATGCTGTGCGGGAGGAACCGCGAGAGCTCCTCGTCGTCCTCGCCGTCTTCCGCTTGGTTCACGTGCTTCCGGTGCGCGAGAACCCGCGTCACCATGTTGACGAGGACGAGGCCCAAGATGATGTACCTGATGTACGGCTCCAGCACCTCGAGCGCGCCGAGCGGGACAGCGAACTGTAGCGGTTGCATACTCCATTCTCGGTAGACGAGTCATTAGAGTTTTTCCAATCGCGTCAGAGCGGTGGCGGACGGCGCGGGCGGCGAGATGCGACTCGCTGTCGGACTGCGACGTGACGAAGCGGAGAAGGGGCGGTCGGGTCGGTTACTGCGCGCGGCGGTTCTCTATCGCCCGTTTGGCCTGCCGGCCCGCCGGGATGAGCACCCAGAACGTGAGCACACCGAGGAGGGCGAACCAGAGGAACGCGTCCAAGAGGATGACGCCGATGGTGTCGAACATCGTCATCGACTCGGTTTGGACCGGTTCGATGAGCTGTTTGCTGCTCTCGAAACTGCTCGTCCGGTACCAGCCCGCGAGGACCATCCACGCGAGACCCGCTCCGGTAAAAATACCGAGCCCCTTGATGAACTCGTCAGCCATTGTTGTCTGAATCTTCGTTGGAGTCCTCTTGAGACTTTCCCATTCCGCGAGCGCGGAATCTCGTCCCGAGCGTGTAGACGCCCGCCCCGAACCCGATAATCCCGAGAGCGACGACGGCCAACGCCGTGCTCAGGACGCCGTCGCCGACGGAGACTCCGATCGCCGAGAGGCCCCCCCGGACGATGCCGCCGAGGAAGCTGACGTTCAGCGTCGCGGCGTCCAGAAGCATGAAGCCGAACACGACGCAGACGACGGCGATGAGCGTCGAGAACACCGTCACCGTCTTGTACAGTCGCATCGGGACGACGACGTCCCGCCGCCCGTCTCGCGTCGTCGAACCGGCCGCGGAGTCGCCGGGGCCGTCTCCGTCTGTCATCGGCGACAGTACGCACAGGGGGGAGAAGGGCCTTTCCGTGTGCCGTCGCGCCGACGCGTCCCGCGAGGGGGCCGTAGCGGACGCCCGAGAAGCGGCTGACCGGCCGAGAGTTTCGCGCGCTCACCCGGCGCACGGTTAAACAGTTCGACAGAACCCTTAACCGACTAACTGCGCTATTTCGGGCAGTTCCCCAACTGAACCGGACGCTGATCGTACGGCGACCCCTGACGCTGCGCTCGCGTTCGATTCGGCGCGGCGACTCGCGGACGGCATCCGTCGGTGCCCGGCGACGACGAACGCCGTCGGCGACGTTCCCAGGCATCCGTTGGTCGCACGACAAACGCGCTTTCGAGCGACGGCTCTGCTCGGCGTCCGCGAGGAGGGGACCACCTCATCTATGAGTATACGACACGCTGCGGTTCCGGACGTGCTGACCGGACTGATACAGAAGTACGGCTTGGCGTTCGTGATGGTCGCGAGTTACTTCGGTTCCGGCTCCGTGTACATCGCGAGCCAAGCCGGCGTGGTACACGGCTACACGCTCCTGTGGGCCGTCCTCGGCGCCGCCCTGCTCGGATTCATGGCGCAGAATATGAGCGCCCGCTTGGGAATCCACGGGGAGTCGTTGATGGTGTTCGTCCGCCGGAAGATGGGACGACCGGCGGCGACGGCGATCGCGGTGTTCCTCTCCATCGGGTGCGTCGCGTGGACCCTCGGGTTAGTCGCCGCCGTCGGTGCGGGCGTCTCCTTCCTGCTCGGCGGGGCGGTTGGCTGGCAGCCCATCGCCGTCGTGACGACCGTCGCCGCGATTCTCGTCGGACTGCTGAACTACGAGGCCGTGGAGAACCTGATGATCGGGATGATGCTGGCGCTGATGGTCGTCTACGTCGTCGTCGCGCTTCCGAGCGGTGCGGACCCCGCGGCGATCACGCTCGGGTTCGTCCCGACTGCGGACTCCCTCGGCGCACTGACGATGGCCGCCGGCATCCTCGGTACGACCGCGCTGTGGCCGAACTTCTTCCTCGAATCGATTCTCGTCCACACGAAGGGCTGGACGGACGAGAGCGACCTCCCGGACGCGCGCAGGGACCTCGCCGTCGGCTACGCCGTCGGCGGCGTCACGACCGTCGCTATCCTCATCGCCGCGGCAGCGCTTCTGCGCCCGATGGGCTACACGTCGCTGGAGACGTTCATGACCCCGGGGAGGGCGCTGGTGGAGGTGCTGGGCACGTGGGCGATGGTGCTGTTCATTGGGGGCGTCATCGCCGCCGCCTTCAACAGCATCATCCCCATCATGTGGACGCCGGCGTACATCGTCCCGCAGGCCGCCGGGTACGACTCGCCGAGGGACACCCGGCTGTTCACGCTCCTGTTCTCCCTCGGCACCGGAATCGGCGTCCTCTCGCCGGTCGTGAGTTCGGTCCTGAACCTCTCGGTGGTCGATATGGTCATCCTGTTTCCGATGTACAACGGCATCTTCTCGCTGCCCGTCGCCGCCGTCCTCCTCTTTTGGGCCGTCAACGACGGCGAGACGATGGGCGAGTACCGAAACGGGTGGAAGCTGAACGTCGTCAACGCGCTCCTCGTACTGCTCGCGGTCGTGTTGGCCGCGCTGTCGATTCGGGACTTCCTCGGACTCATCTCGACGGGAGGGTTCTGAGCGTCCCGTGGGTCCCGCGGTTCCGTCCGCCGTCCTCGCAGCCCTCGTCGCTATCGGCCTCGTCGTCGGGTGGGAGACGGCCCGCATCGACCCCACCCGTCTGAAACTCGCGTCGGGCGTCGTCCTGATGGACGTCGGCGCGTACCTCGTCGCGTGACGAACTCGCGGGCGACGGAGACGACGCTCGTCGGTACGCGTCGATCCCTCCGAAAAACGTCCGACCCGGTTCGGGCGTGACCCGAACGAAAACGGCAGTCCGTGGGGCGGTTACCGCGGCGGGCGGAGGCGGTAGTAGCGCTTGTTGAGGCCGTACATGTACCCTTCGCGCATCGTCTTCAGCACGGCGTAGGTGACGAAGAACATCACGATGGGGAGGATGAACGTGAGGTCGAACAGCAAGTCCACGTTCATCGGCACCAAGTTCTTGATAGCCAGTATCGAGATGGTGAACGCGAAGGTGACGCCGCCGACGCCGACGGCCGCCCAGAACGGCTGTTCGACCGGCCGTCGCGCGCTACCCTTGTTGAGGAACGGCACCATCGCGATGATGCCGACGACGACGACGTTCGCTAACACCCCGTACGTCCGGTCGGCCGTCAGCTTCTGCCCGCCGAGGACGGCCAACTCGGGGTTCAGCGGACCGAGCTTCAACAGGCCGAACGACCAGTAGAGGTACCAGTCCGGCAGGATGATAGCCGGCGTGGAACTGGGGTTCGCCGGCGCGCCGATGTGCGGCGGCATCGTCGCCGAGAGGAACAGCATGATGCCGACGAAGAAGCTCGCGATAGAGAGGTTGCGAATCATCTCGTGGGGCCACGTCGGGAAGCCTAACACGTCGCGTTCGACGTAGTCGGACTCCTGACGCAGGTCCTGGTCCTCGCGGCGGGAGCGCTCGAAGTACTCGTACGTGAGGCGCGAGAGGCCGTCGCTGCGCTGTTTGCGTTCGCTCCACGTCGGCGTCTCGTCGTCGGGCGCGACGATGCCCGTGCCGTCGGTGCGAACCTGCGTTTCGTCTGCGTCGGATTCGGTGTCGCTCATTGTTGTTGTCCTATCTTAGTGCGGCTCTGCGATTCCCTGCACCCACACGATACCGATGTGGATGGCGATGAGCGTCGTCACGACGAACGGGAGCAGGAACACGTGGATGATGTACATCCGCTGTAGCGTCGACTGGCTCAGCGAGAAGCCGCCGAACAGCAACTGCGCCGCCCACTCGCCGACGAGCGGGATGGACAGCGCCATCTCGACGCCGATCTGTCCGGCCCAGTACGCCAGCTGGTCCCAGGGGAGCAGGTACCCGGTGTACCCGAACACCATCGTCAGGCTGATGAGGATGATGCCGATGAGCCAGTTCAGCTCGCGGGGCTCCTTGTACGCGCCGGTGAAGTAGACGCGGAGCATGTGGAGGAACACCGCCGCCACCATCACCTGCGCGGACCACCGGTGGATGGACCGGAGCATGAAGCCGAACTGCAGTTCGGTCATGATGAACTCGATGGAACTGTACGCCGCCGTCGGGTCGCCGGTCGCCGCCGGGGAGTAGTAGAACCCCAAGAGCGCGCCGCTTATCGCCGCGACGACGTACGCGAGCGTCGAGAACAGTCCGAGCGTGTACAGCGGATACCAGTACCAGAACTTGTTGTCGAGGTCGTACTGCTCGGTGTGGCTCTTGGGCATCTGGAGGTTGACCCGGTAGTAGAGGGTCTCCATCAGCTCCAGGTAGTCCACGATGCGGAGGCGCTTGTCCAACCAGATGAGCGTCATCAGGAACGTAGACTCGACCGGAGTCAGGTCCTTCTTCTTCATCCAGTCCTTGTGGTCGTACTCGTCTTTTCGTTCTAAGCTCATGAATTACCTCTTGTAGTACGGGTAGATGGCCCGCTTGACTTGGTCCCACGCGCCCGTACTGAACGGCACGCCGTCTACGTCCTCCTCTCGGATGTAGAGGTCCTCCCACTTGCGACGGCGTTTCTTGACGATCATCACGTCCGGGAGGAACTCCTTGCGGTAGAGCGCGAGGATGAACGCGAGGTCCATGAAGATGACCGCGAGGATGCCGCCGAGGAACATGTTCCCGGTGTCGCTGAGACCCCAGCCGGAGACGAGGCCGTAACTGAACAGGAACACGAAAACCACTTCGATGATGGTGAGGAGAACGATGGCGATGGCCGCGGCGGTGCTCTCTCTCGCCGGTTCGTACCGGTGGATATCCCCGTAGGTGCTGCCCGAGGAGGACATTATCCGTTCCTCCCCGTTCCGGTGTTCGCGGACTCGCCATACTTCAGGATGTAGAACGTGAACACCACGGTGACGATGATTCCGAGTATCGTCGCCGCGCCGACCCAGTGGGCCTGAATGGGTACGCCGAGTTCGTGGAGTTCCTTCTCGCCGCCGCCCCCGCCGCTACTGGGGTTCTCGACGACGGATATCGTCCCGACCATCCCGGCGGACTGGTGGGGTTGACAGTAGTACTCGTAGTCGCCGAGTACGTCGAACGTGTGGCTGAACGAGAACCCGGAGTTCTCGATAGGTTCGTGACCCGACCAGTTGGCGTCGCTGGGTTGGGCGTCGGGGACGACGTTGTGGTTGTCCGACTTCCAGACCCACTCAACCGTCGTTCCGGGCGCTATCTCCAGCGCTTGGTCCGTGCCGGGCTTGAATACGAGGTCACCGCCGGGGCCGACTTCGACGGTCTTCGTCGCGCCACCGCCGCCGCCTCCACCGCCGCCGGAGGTGCCGGTTCCAGTTCCGGTACCCGTCCCTTGCGCGGTTCCGGACGAGGTGCCCGTACCGGATGCGGTTCCGGTTCCGCCAGCGGACGTCGTGGTGCCGCCCTCTTGGGCGGCGGTCACGCCGGCGGCGGCAGACGCCGTCGCGGCCGCGGCAGGGACGCTTGCCGCTCTCAGAAAGTCCCGCCTTTTCATACACGATTTTCTCAGGATGGAATGCGCTTAAACCCACCGACTGCCGCCGCACCGCCCGATGCCGCCGGTTCAGGCTCCCTCGGATTTGCCCTCTGCGGTGGCGTCGGCGTCGTCTCCCCGAGGTTCGACGCGCGGACCACCCGACTCGTCGAACGGGAGGAAGTCGGGGCGGTCCCCCTCCTCCGCGCCGACCGCCCGGAGTCGGTTCCGGTACTCCTCGGCGCGGAACCGGTCCGAGAGGCGCGCGTTGGCGACGACGAGAAACAGGAAGAACCCGATGACGAGGAACACGCCCGCGACGAGGGGCGCGAAGATGGTGCTCACCGTCGGCAGCGAGGTTCCGAAGAGGCCGTTCACGGCGGGGAAGAACAGCCACACGGTCAGGAGGCCGACTCCCACGAGCATCTGCGCGCCGGCGACGACCTGTAACATCAGGTTGCCGAACTCGCCGCTCCCCTCCGTCACGTCCACCGGCCGGGGGAGCGTCACGTCCTCCGGCGGGTCGTCCACCTCGTAGTCCTCCATCGAGCAGAGCGCGACGGTCGGTTTCACGTCGCGGAGGACCGTCCCTCGGCCCTCGATGCTCCCGTCGGGGTAGACGACGGCGTACCCCTCGTCGGAGTACACCAGCAACTGGTCCTGACCGTCGCGTTCGACGCGTTCGAGGACGGCGAACACCTCTCGATAGGCGATTCGGCTCTTCAGTTCCCGCTCGACGCGGTCTAACAGCTCCTCGCCGGTTATCCACGTGTCCGGGTCGAACGCCGCCTCCCACTCGTCGAGGGACATCTTCGCCATGTCCTCGGGGCCGAAGTTATCGAAGTCGTACTTCTCCTCGACTTCCTCTCGCAACGCCCGCAGCGACTCCGCTTCGGAGTCCTCCGAGTCCGGAGGCTGGTCGTCACCCCGTCCGTCCTCGGCGTCACTCATTGCCCCACCTTCCGTCCCGAAGCCGCATAAGCACCCCGACGTTCCTCGGACGCGTCTCCGCGACGAGTAATGAGACGTATCGGTCGGAAGTACACGACTATCTGAACGTTTGGTTCCTAGATAGGGGTGTTCGGTTGTCACTACAGTAAGAACGGTGAACATACTCCGGGAGGACTCACAATTTGTTTATACTTCGTCACCCCTCTTGCACACGTTGTGAGCGATTCCACCCCGAGGAGGAATGAGGAGTCGATAGCCGACTCGCGTTCCGCTCCCGCCTCCCGCCTCGATTCGCTGTTCGACGTCCTCACCGACCAGCGTCGCCGGTTCGCCCTTCGCTGTCTCAGCGAGTACGACACCCCGATGACGCTGGCGGACCTCGCGGACGAAGTCGCCGTGCGGGAACAGGAACAGCCACTCACCGAGATTCCGGCGGAGGACGTGATGCAGGTGTATCTCTCGCTGTATCACGCGCACATCCCCAAGCTCGTCGACGTCGGGGTGGCGGAGTACTCCCAAGAGCAGGATCTGGTCTACTACGAGGAGTCTCACCGAATCGAGCGAATCCTCGACTCCCTCGCCGCGGACGAGTAGGAGTCGCTAGATTGAGGTGAGTCGAGCGCTCACGTTTTTCCTATGGACACCGGGCCGGACGCCGTCGAAGCGTTGGGGAACCTCGGTCTGACCGAGTACGAGGCGAGATGCTTCATCGCCCTCAACCGCGTTGAGCAAGCGACCGCGAAGGAGATAAGCCAGCTGTCGGACGTCCCTCGGTCTCGGGTGTACGACACCGTCGACAAACTCCACAAGCGCGGGTTGGTCGACGTCCAACAGTCGGACCCGCGGCAGTACCGGGCCGTCTCGAAGGAGCAAGCGTTCGAGAAACTGCGCTCGTCGTTCGACGAGAACGTCGAGGAGGCCGACGCGGCGTTGGAGGGGGTCGGGTCGGCTGAGACCCAAGAGCAGAAGGGCACGTGGTCGATTGCGGACGCGGAACACATCGAAGACCGAATCTTGACCCTCTTCGAGAACGCGGACGACCGGATTCACTATCTGGTCGCGGACGGATCGGTCGTCACCGAGACGATTCTGGAGGGACTGTCGGAGGCGGCCGACCGCGGAGTGACCGTCATCGCGGAAGTCCCCTCAGAGTCGCTCCGCGACCGAATCGAGGAACACGCCCCCGGTGCCGACGTTCGGGTGATCCCCGACCTCGTGGAGTCCAACACCGTCGTCGACAAGTGGCCGGGTCAGTTGGTGATGGGCGACCAGCAGTCGGTCCTCGCGAGCGGTCTCGAAACGGGGGACGGTCCGTGGAGCAAGCGGGAGACGGCGGTGTGGTCTCACGGCTACGACCACGGGTTCGCCGCGTGGATCCGGGAACTGCTCGACGACAGATTAACGGAGTCTTAATCGCTTCGGCGGGCGGGTAGGCGTTCCACGTCCGGTCGCGCGTCGCGGCGGAGTCGGGCCCTTTAGGACGGCCGGGGTTCAATCCCGTCTGATGGTATCCGAGACGGCCATCGCCACGGGCGCGGCCCTGATGGTCACCGCGAGTTTTCCCTTCTACATCTACGGCGCGTGGATAATGATAGACGCCGAGACGGTGACGTGGGGCGTCCTCACCTACCACCTGAAGTTCATCGTTCCGGGTCTCGTCCTCAACACGATTCCGGTCGTCGGGTGGATGATTCCGCGGTTGTTCAACCAGTTCGGGGGACTCGCCGCCCTGCACGCGGTTCTCGGCCTGCAGGCGTACGCGCTACTGGTGTTCGCACTCACCGGTATCGTCCGCATCCTGCAGGTCAAACGCGAGGCGGACCTGTACGACAACCCCGACCAGGACGTCGACTTAGACGACCTCCACGAGAACATGGGCGCGTGGCGTGGCCGCCTCCGAATCGGCGTGTTCGGGTACGTCCTCTTCTGGATATTCGCGTGGGTACTCGGCATCTACCGGTACGTCACGGGATACATCGTCTGACTCAGTCCCACGTCTCGCCGCTCGCGAGGTCCACGTCGTGGTCGAGTTTCGAGGAGGGACAGATCTCTTCGAGGACGCAGTCGGCGCAGTCGGGGTTGCGCGCGGTGCAGGTGGCCCGGCCGTGACTGATGAACAGGTGCGTCAGCTGTTGCCAGTCCTCCTCGGGGACGACCGGCATGAGGTCCGTCTCTATCTTCTTGGGCGTCTCCTCCTCGGTGATGCCGAGTCGGCGCGAGAGGCGTTGGACGTGGGTGTCGACGACGATGCCCTCGACCACGTCGTAGCCGTGTTGGAGGACGACGTTCGCCGTCTTCCGACCGACGCCCTTCAGATCGGTGAGTTCGTCCATCGTGTCGGGCACCTCGCCGCCGTGTTCGTCTCGTATCGTCCGCGCCGAACTGACGACGTAGTCGGCCTTGCTGTTGTGGTACGTGACGGAGCCGAGTATCTCGGAGAGTTCGTCCACGTCGGCCTCCGCGTAGTCGTCCACCGTCTCGTACCGGTCGAAGAGTTCCTCGGTCGCCTGATTCACCCGTTCGTCGGTGCACTGCGCCGACAGCATCACCGCGATGAGCAGTTCGAGTCGGTTCGAGAAGTTCAGCGAGATGGTGGAGTCGGGGTACTCCTCGTACAGACGGTCGAGTACCTCGCGTACCTGTTCCTCCCGAGAGTCGAGGCGCGTGCCCATATCCGCCAGTGGGACGGGGCGGTGTTGAGTGGTTCGGGTTCGGACGCGAAGAACTAACGTCACCGCGCGCGGAGGCGAACGTATGGCAGAGAGCGACGCAGAGACGGGGCGGTTCGGGTCGCAAGCGTGGCGCGCGGGCGCGGGGACGGGCGTCGGCTATCTCCTCGTCCTCGCCGCGATGTTTCTCGCCCTGTTCGTCGTGCCGTACCTGTTGTTCAGCGCGCTGTAGCGGCCGCTCGGCGGTCGAAAAACGGAGAAGGTCGGTCGGCTGTGCGGTTACGCGAACGCTCGGGAGACGGCGTCTTCCTCGTTGGCCTCGGCCTGAATCTTCTCCCACGCCTCCACGAAGTCGGTCATGTATATCTCCGTGCGGTCGTCGCGGATGGCGAACATCCCGGCCTCGGTGCAGACGGCTTTGATGTCGGCGCCGGAGGCGTCGGAGGCCATCTCGGCGAGGGCCTCGAAGTCCACGTCGTCGGCGACGTTCATGTTGCGCGTGTGGATTCTGAAGATGATGGAGCGACCCTCCTCGTTCGGCTTGGGCACCTCGATGAGGCGGTCGAACCGACCGGGGCGGAGAATCGCGGGGTCGAGCATGTCGAAGCGGTTCGTCGCCGCGATGATGCGAATCTCGCCGCGTTCGTCGAAGCCGTCCATCTCAGAGAGCAACTGCATCATCGTGCGCTGAACCTCGGCGTCGCCGGACGTCTTCGAGTCCGTCCGCTTCGAGGCGATGGCGTCTATCTCGTCGATGAAGATGACGGCGGGTTCGTTCTCGCGGGCCACCTCGAAGAGGTCCCGGACGAGCTTCGCACCCTCGCCGATGAACTTGTGCACGAGCTCCGACCCGGCCATCTTGATGAACGACGCGTCGGTCTGGTTCGCGACGGCCTTCGCCAGCATCGTCTTCCCGGTGCCCGGCGGGCCGTAGAGGAGAACGCCGGACGGCGGGTCGATGCCGACCTGCTCGAACATCTCGGGGCGTTCGAGGGGCATCTCGACCGTCTCGCGGACTTCCTGCATCTGCTCTTCGAGGCCGCCGATGTCCTCGTAACTGACATCGGGGCTGTGTTCGACTTGCATAACTCGCGCCCGAACGTCGGTTTCGTTGTCCAGACGCTTGACGATAGAGAGGGAGTTGTTGACCGCGACGCGCGAGTCCGGTTCGAGTTCGTCGCGCATCTCGTCGGTAACTTCCGTGACCGCCTCCTGGTTGTTGCCGTGTTGCTTGATGATGACGCCCTCGTCCGTTATCTCTTGGACGGTGGCGACGAACAGCGGCGACTGCTTGAGTTTCTTGTTCTCGTGCGTGAGGCGTTCGAGTTTCTGCTGGAACTTGTTGTTTTCCGCGTTGGCGTCCAGCAACTTGTCCCGCATCTCTTCGTTCTGAGATTCGAGAATTTCGAGGCGCTCTTGGAGAGCCTTAATTTTCTCCTGCTGCGACGTCGTCTCCTCATCGTACGGAAGTTCGACGTCGTCCACAGTATCGGTCATCACCAGCCGTAGGGGACGGGTTCATAAGAGGCTTCGGGTAGCCCTAACCCTCTCGCCGGGACGAACGTCGTTTCAGCCATTTCGTTCGCGCTAGCGTTCAATCGTTTAATATTCGCTTAGGTAATATTTCTATACAGCAAATATTATTAGGCTACATCTCCGAGTGAGATGCAGAATGAGCACCACCGAGGCAGTCGCCGCAGAGGAAGGGACCTCCGACCGATGGGAGCCGATACGGGAGATGCCCCCAAGCGCGAAACTCGTGGCGAAGGTCCTCGACTACAACGACACCATGACGCAGAGCCAACTCGCCGAGGAGACGCTTCTGCCGCCGCGGACTGTCCGGTACGCCCTCTCCCGACTGGAGGACGCCGACGCCGTCGACTCCCGGTTCTCCTTCTCCGACGCGCGAAAGCGTCTCTACACGCTGAACATTTAAGTCAGATAACGGGGTCATTCGCCCCGTGACGCAGACGCCACCACGCCAGACGACGGCCGACGTATCTGACTTCGACGCCGTCGCGTCCGACTCCGCCGCGGCCGCATCCGACCCGAACGAGGGGGTTCGGGACGCCCTCCGCGAACTCGCCGAGGGGACCGCACCTCGGAGGGGGGCGTCGTACGAGGCGACCATCGACGACGCGGTAGCGCGCTTGCCGTGCGCGCGCGACGCCGCGGCGTTCGTCGCCGAGGGGAACGTCGATGCCCTCGCGCGCGCCGTTGGGGAACGCCCGCGCCGCGGGCGACGAGGCGGCGGTCGAACGCGGCCGTCGCGCACTCGCCGTCCTCCGGCGACTCCGGGCGGCGGCCGAAACCGACGCCGAGGGTGGGGACGCCGACCAGTTTCGCTCTGGTCGCGGAACGGTTTTACCGGGCGCTGGCCAACCTCGGGACAGATGACACGGGTGATACACACCGGCGACACCCACATCGGGTACCAGCAGTACCACTCGCCGGAACGCCGCCGCGACTTTCTCGACGCCTTCGAGCAAGTGGTCGAAGACGCCGTCTCGGAGGGCGTGGACGCCGTCGTCCACGCGGGCGACCTGTTCCACGACAGGCGGCCCGAACTCCGCGACTTGCTCGGGACGCTCTCCGCTCTCCGCCGCCTCGACGAGGCGGACGTACCGTTCTTGGCCATCGTCGGCAACCACGAATCGACGCGGGGCGGACAGTGGTTGGACCTCTTCGAGAACCTCGGACTCGCGGAACGACTCGGGCGCGAACCCAGAGTGGTCGGCGACACCGCCTTCTACGGACTCGACCACGTGCCGGAGTCGCGCCGCGACGACCTGACGTACGACTTCGAACCGCACGACGCCGCCCACACCGTCCTCGTCGCGCACGGACTGTTCACCCCCTTCGCGCACGCGAACTGGGAGACGGAGACGGTCCTCTCGGAGTCGAACGTCTCGTTCGACGCCGTCTTGCTGGGCGACAACCACGCGCCGGGCGTCGAGGAGGTGCGGGACACGTGGGTCACCTACTGCGGGTCGACGGAACGGGCGAGCACCAGCGAGGAACCCGGACGCGGGTACAACATCGTCGCCCTCGACGGCGAGGTAGACATCCGCCGGAAGTCGCTCAACACCCGGCCGTTTCGGTTCGTCTCGGTCGAACTCAAGGAGGGCGAGGGCGTCGAACGCGTCCGCGAACAGGTCCGCCAATACGACCTGACGGACGCCGTCGTCGTCGTCGAGGTGACGGGCGAGGGCGAACCGGTGACGCCCGCCTCGATAGAGGAGTTCGCCGCCGAACGCGGCGCGCTAATCGCCCGCGTGACCGACCGCCGCGAACTGGAGACCGACTCGTCGCTGGACGTCTCCTTCGCCGATCCCGACGACGCGGTGCGAGAGCGAGTGTCCGACCTCGGCCTCTCGACGGCCGCCCTCGACGTGGACGAGACGATTCGCGCGAGCAAGACGCCCGACTCGAAGGTCCGCGAGGAGGTCCGGTCGCGCGTCGCCGCCCTCGCGGACGAGGGGGACCTGTCGGCGTTCGAGGCGGCCGAGGCGGCCGAGACGGACGCGGACGCCGGCGAGGATTCGGAGACGGACGCGGCAGATTCGACCGAGGGAGACGGAACCGCGGACGCCGCCTCCGCCGAGGAGACGCCGTCGCCGCCGGACGAGACGGCCGTCGAGGCGGTGGCCGCCGCCGAGAACGGACGCGCGGCGGCGGCCGACGCGGAAGCAGGTGCGGACGCCGAACCCGACGCCGACGCGACGGCGGACGGTGACGCGGACGCGAACCCGGATGCGGAGACGAATGCGGATCCGAACCCGGAGGCGGACGAGAACGCGGATCCGAACCCGGATGCGGAGACGGAACGGGACGCGCAGGCGAACGGGCAGTTCACGATGGAGGACTTCTAGATGCGCTTCGACCGAATCAAACTCCGGAACTTCAAGCCGTACGACGACACCGACCTCCAGCTTTCGGACGGCGTCACGGTCATCCACGGGTTGAACGGGAGCGGGAAGTCCTCCCTTCTGGAGGCGTGTTTCTTCGCCCTCTACGGCGCGCACGCCCTCGACGAGAACCTCGGCGACGTGATGACGACCGGCGAGGACGAGACGGAGATAGAGCTGTGGTTCACCCACGACGGCGAGGAGTACCACGTCGAACGCCGCCTGCGCCGGTCCGGCGACCGGGTGCAGACGGCGACCTGCACGCTCGACGGCCCCGGCGTCGAGGTGGACGGCGCGCGCGACGTGCGTTCGTTCGTCGCCTCCCTCCTCCGGATGGACGCGGAGGCGTTCGTCAACTGCGCGTACGTCCGGCAGGGCGAGGTGAACAAACTCATCAACGCGACGCCGGCCCAACGGCAGGACATGATAGACGACCTCCTCCAACTCGGGAAACTGGAGGAGTACCGCGAACGCGCCGGGCAGGCGCGCCTCGGCATCGAGGACGTCCTCGGCGAGAAGCGCGGCGCGCTATCGAAACTCGACTCCCAGATCGAGGCCAAGGAGGAGGCCGGACTCCACGACCGACTGAACGAGTTGGAGACGGACCTCTCGGAGGTCGAGTCCGAAATCGAACGCTTCGAGGGGAACCGCGAACGCGCCCGCGAGACGTACGAGGAGAACGACCGAATCCTCTCGGAGTACGAGGAACGGCGCGAGAAGCTCGACGCCCTCGAATCGGACATCGAGGACCTTCGGGAGTCCATCGCGGCCGACGAGCGAACCCGCGAGGACCTGCGCGAGGACGTGCGGGACGCCGGCGAGCGAATCGAGACGCTGGAGTCGACGCTGGAAGAACGACGCGAGGCCGAGGGACTGGCGTCCGTCGAGGAGGAGGCGGTCGAATCCCGCCGCGACGACTTGCGCGCGCGCGAAGACGAGATACGCGAGGAGCTGACCGACGCGCGGAAGCGGGAGACGATGCTCTCGAATCAGGCCGAGAAACTCGCGGAACGCGCGGAGGAGTTCGAGTCGCGCGCCGCGGAGAAGCGAAGTCGGGCCGAGGAACTCGACGCCGAGGCCGAGGAGGCGAGCGCCGAGCTCGAAACGCGGGAGTCGAACCTCGACGAGTTGGAGTCAGAACTCGACGACCTGACGGCCCGGTTCGACGACGCCCCCGCCTCGGTCGGCGAGGCGGCGGATCACAAAGAGTCGATTCTGGAGGAACTCGACGCGGTGCGCGACGACGTCGCCGACGCGAAGGCGGAACTGGAGTCGGTCCGCGAACGACTCGCCGACGCCGAGGAACTGCTGGACGCCGGGAAGTGCCCCGAGTGCGGCCAACCGGTCGAGGACTCCCCGCACGTGGACTCCGTCGAGGAGTACGAGGCGCGCATCGAGGAACTGAAGTCGGAACTCGACTCCTCCCGCGAGCGCAGGGAGTTGCTCCGGGAACGGTTCGAGGCGGCCGAACGCCTCGTGGAGACGGAAAACCGCATCGAGGAGCTCCGTCGTAACCGGAGCCTGTTCGAGGAACGCATCGCCGACGCGCGCGAGAAGGTGGAGTCAAAGCGCGAGGAGGCCGAGTCCAACCGCGAACGCGCCGAAGAGCTCGACGCGGAGGCCGAAGAGAAACGCGAGGCGGCCGAGACGCAGGCGGAGGCCGCCGCGGAGGTCGGAGAGACGGTGTCCGACCTCGAATCCGACCTGGAGGAACTCGACGCCGAACGGGAGCGACTCGACGCGATAGACGACCTTCGGGAGCGACGCTCCGACGCCGAGGAGCGCGTCGAACGCCTCCGGGAACGCCGCGAGGACATCGCCGACCGGAACGACGAACGCCGGGAGTTCCTCGCCGAGAAGCGAGAACGGCGGCGCGAACTCGCGGAGAAGGTAGACGAGGAGAAGGTGGCGGAAGCCGAGCAGAAACGGGACGACGCCGAGGAGTATCTGGAGAAAGTCGAGGTGAAGCTGGAGGAACTTCGCGAGGAACGCGACGGCCTGCAGAACGATATCGGCGGCGTTAAGGGCGAACTGAAGCAGTTGGAAGCGCTGCGCGAGGACCGCGCGGAGCTCGCCGAACGCGTCGACGCGCTCGAATCGCTCCGCGAGGAGACCGAGGAGTTAGAGGCGATGTACGGCGACCTGCGGGCGGAACTCCGCCGCCGGAACGTCGAGAGCCTCGAACGCATGCTGAACGAGACGTTCGACCTCGTCTACGGTAACGACGCCTACTCTCGAATCCGCCTCGACGGCGAGTACGAGCTCACCGTGTTCCAGAAGGACGGCACCGCGCTCGACCCCGAACAGCTGTCCGGCGGCGAACGCGCCCTGTTCAACCTCTCGCTGCGATGCGCCATCTACCGACTGCTCGCCGAGGGTATCGAGGGGGCCGCCCCGATGCCGCCGCTCATCCTCGACGAACCGACGGTGTTCCTCGACTCGGGGCACGTCTCGCGCCTCGTGGACCTCGTCGCGGAGATGCGCGGACTGGGCGTCCGCCAGATAATCATCGTCAGCCACGACGACGAACTCGTCGGGGCCGCCGACGAACTCGTCACCGTCGAGAAGAACCCGACGACGAACCGGTCGTCCGTCCGCCACGAGGACGCCGCCGACCTCGCGGCCGCCGCGTCACTCGCCGACGACTGAGCGGCGGGTGTCGCGCCGCCTCCGGAACCGCTACTCTTCCCTCTCGGCTTCGGTCGTCTTTGCCTCGGTCGTCTCGCCGTCGAACCGCCGCCGCCCGCCGTCGTCGTCGGTCGATTCGGGGTCGTCCGCCGCCGCCCGGAGGCGAGAGACGGCGTCGCGCGTCGTCTCCGTCGCGTCGTACCCGCGTTCGCCGTGGACGCGCGTCTCCGTGAGGAGGCCGGCGGCGCGGAACTCCCCGAGGAGGCCGTGGAGGTCGGACTCGCACAGGTCGTAGGCGTCGAGGAGTTCCGCGACCGAGAGCGGACCCCGGTCGGCGAGTTCCACGAGGAGTCCGAGCGAGCGGTCGTCGTGCGTCGCGGTCAGGACCCGCCGGACCGAGTCGGGAACCGCGTCGGCGGCGGTGACGAGGGGGGATACGCCCTCGAACGTGAGTTCGTCGTTCGAGCGGTACCGCTCCTCGCCCGTCTCGGGGTCCCGAATGCGACTCGATTCGCCGGACCGCTTCACGAGGAGGTAGCGCTTCCCGGCGTCGTCACGAACCGTCTGCATGGTCGAACGGAGGAGCGACCCGCGGAAAGAGATTCCGCCTGATAGTCGTCGTTCGTTCGTTGGAGGCGACGTTCCGTCCGCTTCATGTCGGCGGCGTCGGCCGCGTCCGAACCTGCGCGGGTGGCGTCGGGAGTCCTCGGAGAGAGTGCGAAAGCGTCGAAAGAACGAGTCCGGCGGAGTCGCGAACCCGAGAGCGAGTGCGACTCCGTCCGCGAGTCTACAGACAGTCTTCCAGTTCGTACGTCTGCGACGTTTCGACCCACGCGAGCGGATTTTGGGGGTCGTAGAAGACCACCCCGCCGTCCACCTCGTAGGACTCGACGGCGTCGAGTCCGTTCGTCTCGCTGGGCCGCGATGCGGCGGCCTGCGACCGATTCGTCCGCTCGGAATCTGCGTGGTCGGCCATCGTTCTAGCCCATGGTATGTCATAGCACGGTATATGTTTTGCGTCTAGACCCCTCGCCGGTTGGAATCGCAGATTCCGACGACTTGCGGCGTCTCGCCCGGCGCACCGAGAATTAGGATCTTTGGCCCCGTTCGCCCGGGCGCGCGTCGCCGCGTTCCTCGGGCGACTCCGACGCGGCGTCCGGCGAAAAGCCGAGGTTTTTAGCCCGTTACGTCGAAGGAACGCGCATGAAACAGGCAGGGCTCACGGACGACTTCGGCGGGGGTGGAACCGTCGCCGACGACGGCGACGCGCGCCCCGACGAGGAGGCCGCGTGGGTCGCGGGCGAGACGGGCCAACACGTCTCGGAGGTCATCGATGCGGAGGACATCAAGTTCCCCGACGCCGACGGCACGGTCGAACTCGCGGTCACGCAGGTCGATTACACCGTCGAAGGGTCCGGTCGCACCGAGTACCCCGTGGTCCACGTCTTCGGCCGCACGCCGGAGAACGAGACCAAGCACGTCCGAGTACTCGGCTTCGAACCGTACTTCTACGCGCCCACGGAGACGCTCTCCGACGACAAACTCGACAAGAGCGTCATCACGCGCACCGAGGAGGGGTACGAGAGCATCCGCGGCGAGGAACTGACGAAAATCTGCACTCGGACGCCCCGCGACGTGGGGCAGATCCGCGACGAATTCGAGCACTTCGAGGCGGACATCCTCTTCCCGAACCGCCTCCTCATCGACAAGGACATCAGAAGCGGCGTCCGCGTCCCCGCGCGGGAACTCGACGACGGGACGATCCAGATCCCGCACGATGAGATAGAACCCGCGGACGTCGACGCCGACCTGCGGGTGAACACGTTCGACATCGAGGTGGACGACCGCTCGGGGTTCCCCGAGGAGGGCGAGGAACCCATCGTCTGTCTCACCTCCCACGACTCCTACCGCGACGAGTACATCGCGTGGTTGTACAACGCGCCGGAGGCGGGCGACGGCGTTGAGTCCCCGGCGGGTCTCGGCGACTACGAACCCCTCCAGTCCGACACTGACGTGGAGATTCGCGCGTACGACCGCGAGGACGAGATGCTCCACGAGTTCGTCTCCTACATCGAGGAGACGGACCCCGACGTGCTAACGGGGTGGAACTTCGAGGACTTCGACATGCCGTACTTCCTCGACCGGATGGAGGTCGTAGACCCCACCTCCGAGTACGACCTCGATCCGGACCGACTCTCCCGCCTCGGCGAGGTGTGGCGAAGCGGATGGGGCGGCCCGGACGTGAAAGGTCGCGTCGTCTTCGACCTGCTGTACGCCTACAAGCGCACGCAGTTCACCGAACTGGAGTCGTACCGCTTGGACGCGGTGGGCGAACTCGAACTCGACGTGGGCAAAGAGCGGTACTCCGGCAGCATCGGCGACCTCTGGGAACAGGACCCCCAAAGGCTGTTGGAGTACAACGTCCGCGACGTGGAACTCTGCGTCGAGATAGACCGCAAACAGGACATCGTCGCCTTCTGGGACGAGGTGCGGACGTTCGTCGGCTGTAAACTCGAAGACGCGCCGACGCCGGGCGACACCGTGGACATCTACGTCCTGCACAAGGTCCACGGCGAGTTCGCCCTGCCGTCGAAGGGTCAACAGGAGTCCGAGGACTACGAGGGCGGGGCCGTCTTCGACCCCATCACGGGCGTCAAGGAGAACGTCACCGTCCTCGACCTGAAGTCGCTGTACCCGATGTGCATGGTGACCATCAACGCGTCGCCGGAGACGAAGGTGGACCCCGAGGCGTACGACGGGGAGACGTTCCGCGCGCCGAACGGGACGCACTTCCGGAAGGAACCCGACGGCATCATCCGGGAGATGGTGGACGAACTCCTCGCGGAACGCGAGGAGAAGAAGCGCCGCCGCAACGACCACGACCCGGACTCCTCGGCGTACGAGCAGTTCGACCGCCAACAGGCCGCGGTGAAGGTCATCATGAACTCGCTGTACGGCGTCCTCGGGTGGGACCGCTTCCGCCTGTACGACAAGGAGATGGGCGCGGCGGTGACCGCCACCGGACGCGAGGTCATCAACTTCACCGACGCGAAGGCCGACGAGATGGGCCACGAAGTCGCCTACGGCGACACCGACTCCGTGATGCTCGAACTCGGCCCGGACGTCTCCAAGGAGGAGGCGATAGAGCAGTCCTTCGAGATAGAAGAGCGGATCAACGACGCCTACGACGACTTCGCCAGCGAGGAACTCGGCGCGGAGGAGCACCGCTTCCAGATCGAGTTCGAGAAGCTCTACCGGCGGTTCTTCCAAGCGGGCAAGAAGAAGCGCTACGCCGGCCACATCGTCTGGAAGGAGGGCAAGGACGTAGACGACATCGACATCACCGGCTTCGAGTACAAGCGCTCGGACATCGCGCCCATCACGAAGGAGGTCCAAAAGCGGGTCATCGAGATGATCGTGTACGGCGAGGACAACGACGTCATCAAAGACTACGTCCACGACGTCATCGAGGACTTCCAGAAGGGGAACTTACCGCTGGACGAGGTGGGAATCCCCGGCGGCATCGGGAAACGCCTCGAAGCGTACGACACCGCGACGGCGCAGGTTCGCGGCGCGCAGTACGCGAATCTGCTCCTCGGGACGAACTTCGACCGCGGGTCGAAGCCGAAGCGTCTCTACCTGCGGAAGGTCCACCCCTCCTTCTTCCGAGAGATGGAGTCCGACGGGAGGTTCGACCCGCAGTCGGACGACCTGTACAAGGAGTTCAAACGCGACCCCGACGTCATCTGCTTCGAGTACGAAGACCAGGTCCCCGAGGAGTTCGAGGTGGACTGGGACAAGATGCTCGACAAGACGCTGAAGGGTCCCATCGCGCGCATCATCGAGGCACTCGGGATGTCGTGGGACGAAGTGAAGTCCGGCCAACAGCAGACCGGCCTCGGGAGCTTCACGTAACCGCGCCCGACGCCCGAAATCGCCGTCGAGGGACATTCTGTTCGGTCCACCGAAACCCGGACGAACGTCTCCGTCTCCGCGTTCCCTTTCCCGAAAAGAAAATTAATTTTCTCTCGGACAAAGCGTCTGCTGTGAATCCGTAAGCATTATGGGTCGCACTAGCCCACGTTTCAGTACGAGGCAACGAGACAACAATGGCTACACTGGAAATCAAGAACCTCCACGCGCGCGTCGCGGAGGAGGACGGCGAGCAAATCCTTCGTGGTGTCGACCTGGAAGTCAAGTCGGGCGAGATTCACGCGCTCATGGGCCCCAACGGGTCCGGGAAGTCGACGACCGCGAAGATCATCGCGGGTCACCCGGCCTACGAGGTGACCGAGGGCGAGATTCTTCTCCATCTCAGCGAAGACGAGTTCGGCGAGGACTTCGACATCCCCGAGGACAAACTGACGTGGAGTCTCCTCGAACTGGAACCGAACGAGCGCGCGGCGCTCGGTATCTTCCTCGGCTTCCAGTACCCCGCAGAAATCGAAGGCGTCACGATGACGAACTTCCTGCGGACGGCCCTCAACGCGAAGATCGAAGAACGCGAGGAGCTGTTCGAGGACGAAGACGAGGCCGAGGCGGACGAGGAAGAAGAGGAGTCGGGCTACGAGACGTCCCCGATGGAAGGCCCCGCGGACGAGGGCGAAGTCGGCGTCGCGGAGTTCCAGCAGATCCTGAAAGAGAAGATGGAACTGCTCGACATGGACGAGAAGTTCATGCAGCGGTACCTCAACGCCGGCTTCTCCGGCGGTGAGAAGAAGCAGAACGAGGTGCTTCAGGCCGCCATCCTCGAACCGTCGCTCGCGGTCCTCGACGAGATCGACTCCGGTCTCGACATCGACCGCCTGCAGGACGTCTCGAAGGGCATCAACGCCCTCCGCGACGAGCAGGGGACGGGCATCCTCCAGATCACCCACTACCAGCGCATCCTCGACTACGTCGAACCCGACCACGTCCACATCATGCTGGACGGCGAAATCGCGAAATCCGGCGGCGCTGACCTCGCAGAGCAACTCGAAGACGAGGGGTACGACTGGGTTCGCGAGGAAGTGTACGGGACAGCCTGATAAGGCCAGACACCAAGGTACTACTAAGAAAATGAGTTCCGATCAAGACCACCTCAAAGAGACAGACACCGAGGCTCGTTTCGAGTTCAAGAAGGAGCAGAGCTCCTCCTTCCAAGCCGAAAAGGGTCTCACGGAGGAGACCATCCGGGTCATCTCCGAGGACAAAGACGAACCCGAGTGGATGCTCCAGCGACGCCTCCGCGCGCTGAAGCACTTCCAGGAGATGCCGATGCCGACGGACTGGCCCGGCCAGCCTGACCTCTCGGAAGTAGACGTCAACGAGATCATCCCGTACATCCGACCGGACGTCGAGACGCGCGGAAGCGTCGACGACTGGACGGAGCTGCCGGACGAGATCAAGGACACGTTCGACAAACTGGGCATTCCGGAAGCCGAGAAGAACGCCCTCTCGGGCGTCGGCGCTCAGTACGAGTCCGAAGTCGTCTACCAGAACATGCAGGAGCGCTGGCAGGACAAGGGCGTCATCTTCATGAACATGGACCAAGCGGTCCAGGAGCACGAAGACATCGTCAAGGAGTACTTCATGACGAAGTGCGTCCCGCCGAGCGACAACAAGTTCGCCGCGCTCCACGGCGCCATCTGGTCCGGCGGGTCGTTCGTCTACGTCCCCGAGGACACCACGGTCGACATGCCGGTTCAGGCGTACTTCCGCATGAACTCCGAGGGGATGGGCCAGTTCGAGCACACCCTCATCGTCGCCGAGAAGGGCTCGGAGGTCCACTACATCGAAGGTTGTTCCGCCCCGAAGTACTCGGCGTTCAACCTCCACTCCGGCGGCGTCGAAGTGTTCGTCGGCGAGGACGCTCACGTCCAGTACTCGACCGTGCAGAACTGGTCGAAGAACACGTACAACCTGAACACGAAGCGCGCCATCGTCGAGAAGAACGGCCGCATGGAGTGGATTTCGGGCTCGATGGGCTCGAAGGCCACCATGCTCTACCCCGCGACGATACTGAAGGGTCGCGGCGCTTCGGACAACCACATCACCATCGCCTTCGCGGGCGAGGGCCAGAACATCGACACCGGCGCGAAGGTGTACCACAACGCCCCCGAGACGAAGTCGACCATCGAGTCGAAGTCCATCTCGAAGGACGGCGGCCGCACGAACTACCGCGGCCTCGTCCACATCTCCGAGGGCGCGCGCAACTCCTCGACCGCGGTGGAGTGCGACGCGCTGATGTTCGACAACGAGTCCACCTCGGACACGATGCCGTACATGGAGATCAACGAGAGTCAGGTGGACGTCGCCCACGAGGCGACCGTCGGCAAGATCGGCGACGAGGACGTGTTCTACCTCCAGTCGCGCGGTCTGGACGACGACGACGCGAAGCAGATGATCGTCTCGGGCTTCATCGAGCCCATCACGGAGGAACTGCCCATCGAGTACGCGGTCGAACTCAACCGCTTGGTCGAACTGGAGATGGAGGGTAGTCTCGGATAATATGAGCGCGCAGTTACCAGCGAACCTCTCCGAGGAGACGGTTCGGACGATTTCGGAGGAACGCGACGAGCCCGAGTGGCTCCTCGAAACCCGCCTCGACGCGCTGTCGGCGCTCGACGACGCGCCGCTGCCGGACGTCATCCAGACGCCCGGCCGGCGCTGGACGAACCTCGAAGCGCTCGACTTCGAACAGCTCGTCGACCCGCTGAACCAGGCCGACACCACAGAGCGCGTCACCGCGGAGGGCGTCGAAGTCCTCCCCTTCACCGAGGCGCTCTCGGAGTACGGCGACCTCATAGAGGAGAAGTTCGGCTCCATCGTCGAACCGGAGTCGAACTACCTCACGGCCCTGTCTGCGGCGCTGTTCACGACGGGCACGTTCATCTACGTCCCCGAGGACGTCGACGCCGAGGACGTGAAGATCCGCGCGGAGATGAACTCCCGGTCGCTGTTCAGCCACACGCTCGTGGTCACCGAGGAGTCCTCCTCCGTGACGATTCTCGAGAGCATCGAGAGCGGCGACGACGGCGTAGACGGCGACCGCTACTTCAGCAACCTCGTGGAGGTCGACGCGGGCGAGAACTCGTACGTCCAGTACGGGTCGCTCCAGAACCTCGACGACGAGACGTACAACTACACGCTGAAGCGCGGGACGACCGACACGTACTCGACGCTGAACTGGATCGAGGGTAACCTCGGCTCCCGTCTCACGCGGAGCGACATCGAGACGAACCTCGACGGCGACTCCTCGGAGACGAAGATCGTCGGCGCGTTCTTCGGCCACGAGGACCAGCACTTCGACGTGAACGCGCGCGTCTGGCACAACGCCGAGCACACGACGGCGGACCTCGTGACCCGCGGCGTCCTCGACGACGAGGCGCGGTCGGTGTACGAGGGCGTCCAGGACGTGGGCCGCGACGCGTGGGACACGAACTCCTACCAGCGCGAGAACACGCTGATGCTCTCCGACGAGAGCGAGGCCGACGCGTCCCCGAAGCTCATCATCCACAACCACGACACCGAAGCGAGTCACTCCGCGACGGTCGGTCAGGTGGACAAAGAGGACCTCTTCTACATGGTCTCTCGGGCGCTCCCCGACCGGCAGGCTCGCAACATGCTCGTGGAGGGCTTCTTCGTCCCCGTCCTCGAGGAGATCGACGTCGACGAGTTCCGCGACGACCTGCGCGAACTCATCGCGGCGCGCCTGCGGTAGGTAAGCCGCACCTTTTCCCGCTCTCTTTCCTTCTCTCGGATACGGATCGACCGTGTCGCACCGCGCGAATCCGACGACAGAGCCCGACGGCGAGCGAGGGAACCGCTTAAGTCCGTCACACGCGGAGCAAAAGGTATGACCGACAGGGTATCGCACGCAAACGGAGGGTGTGGGGCGTGAGCGTCGGCCACCGGGTGACCTCGGACCACCAGCTCGCCCGCCTCCTCCAGATCGGCGTGGTACTCGAGGAAGTCGTCGAGGCCCGCGCGTACCACCACTACCAGTCGCTCGCCGACGAGGACAGAGCGCTCGACGAGGAGTTAGAGGACCTCCTCGAACACGCCGCGGAGGAGTCCGCGGAACACCGCGAGCGTCTGGCGTCCATCGTGGACGAACTCGACGCCGAGAGCGTCCCCTTCGAGGACATCGAGACGCTCGTCGAAGCGCAGTACGGGAAGACGAAGCCCGACGACTTCGACGGCGTCCTCTACGACCAGTTGTGCAACGAAGAGACCGCCTACAAGTTCTACGACGACCTCATCGGTGCGATTCGAGCGAGCGACGCGCAGTTCACCGTCGACCGAGACCGCCTCATCTCCGTGCTCACGGAGATACGCGACGAGGAGGCCGACGGCGTCGAGGCGGTGACCAAGATAATGGAGCAGCGCGAATGAGCGCGATCAGACACCCACACCGAGACGGAGGTAAACGATGAACACCGCAGACCAGTACGTCAAGGCAATCTACCTACTGCAAGAGATGGAGGACGGCCCGGCGGCGACCGGCGCACTCGCGGACATGCTCGACGTCAGCCCCGCCAGCGCGAACGAGATGATCGGAAAACTGGAGGACCGCGGACTCGCCGAACACGAGAAGTACAAGGGCGTCACCCTCACCGACGAGGGAATCGTCCGCGCCCGGGACGCCCTCCAGACCTACTGTATCATCGAACGGTTCCTCGCGAACGTCCTCGACGTGGAGTCGTTCCGCGCGGAGGCCCGCGAACTGGAACCCGTCATCGACGGGACGGTGGCCGAGCGACTGGACACCATCATCGACCGGCACGGCGAGTGCCCCGACTGTTTCGACGCCGAGACGGACGCCTGCGAGTATCTGGAGCTTCCGGAGGCCGAGGAGAAGCCCGCGGACTAATTCACCGCGAGCAAACAGGTAGCCGAAGCTGCAAGTGTCACCCACGATTAAGGGAATCCAGTTCCTGCGTCCGAGTATGGATGGGACAGCAACTATCGGTCGTCTCCTCCGTCTCGCCGGACTGGGGCCCAGAGACGGGGTGGGGACGACGACCACCGAGTATCCGTACGTCTGTCTTGGATGCGGCGTCTCGTACGACGTAGAGTACCACGTCTGCCCGAACTGCGGGGGATTCTCCGTCGAACACGAACTCGATTCTGACCCGGACCTCGCGATCGACTGACCCCGCGGTCGGCCGAACCCGATGGGTTTTCAAAGGCGGACCGACGAGTAGATACTGCGCAGTCCCGTGGTGGTGAGCGGTTCCGTGGAATCGCGAGTCTCAGGGGACGAGCGAAGCGCAGTCCCGTGGTGGTGAGTGAATCCGAAGGATTCACGAGGTACACGGGACGAGGAGTAACACGACGAAGTCCCGTGGTGTAGTGGCCAATCATAATGGCCTTTGGAGCCATTGACGGCGGTTCGAATCCGCCCGGGACTATTTTCTGCGAGCGTCAGCGAGCAGTGATAGTGGCCTACGCGGATTTATGACCTAGAGGACGAGCGAATGCGAGTTTGGCGGTTCGGATCCGCCCGGGAGTGCTCTGTCTGAACGAAGTGAAGCTAAATAGCGGACGGTGGATTCAGGATGCTATCGCACACCCCCTGTCCCGTGTGGGAGTGGCCTGAACTAACTGATTGAGAGGGATATACAAACCGCCCTCAGACTACGTCCGAGAGATACCGCTCGTTACGATTGCCGTTCTAGTCGCCGAGTCGAACTGTCTTCCCGGTACTGTTGTCCTTGAATTCTGTCCCCCCGCAGTGCTGACACTCGTCTTTCCTGGGCACCAACGTTCCGTCTTCTTCGATCGCCTCTGTGAACTCGCCGCAGGACCGACACATCAGGAGGTCCATTCTCCATCCTCGTTCGACTCTGTGACGCAGGCCGGACGTTCCTCCCACAGCGATGTTGCAAGCTCGGGATCGGCACCGAGGATCGCCGAAAGGTGGGGCTCTACCCGATCGAACTCGGCCGTCGGTTCGACTAGTTGCCGATCGGAGTCGTAGTCGACGAGTCCGGCCTCCTCTAACTTCGGGATATGGGCGTGACGCAGGCCGATCTTGATCCGCGTCACTATCTCGCCGGAGATCTCTGTCAGCGGCGTCTGGTGGTCGTGTTTGACGACCATCTTGGTGAGGTCGTCCATCGTTAACGACCGCTGCTGTTCTGCGAGGACTGCGAGGACGATACGACGATGCTTATCTTCACAGAGGTCGAGTATCGTATCGAACTCGGAGAGACTCCTACTCATTAGAGTACCTAGCTGACTTGTGTAGTTCACCCCTACTTTTGGGTATACAAATCATTTATAAGGTGAGTTACTCCGGAGGTCGGGTATGGGGCAGCGTACTTCCGAGGATCGAACTGATTCCGCGACGGAGTCGGGACGCGACCGCTTGCTGGGAGATGCCGAGTTCGGCGCCGAGGTCTTCCATCGTTACGTCGCGCGGCGTATTGAAGTATCCTCGCTCGTACGCGAGCACCAGTGCCTCCTGTTGCGTGTCAGTGAGTGCGGCTTCGGTTTCTGACTCGAGGGGCGTGAGCGCGTGTAGTTTCGTGAGCGTGATCGGTATCTCTAACTCCCGGCAGCGGTGTTGGAACTCCGCGATGTCTTGTCGGTCGTCTCCTCGGATGTCGAACGTCCACTGCCGGTCCGTGCCGACGGCCTCGATGAGCGCGATCTTCGTCTCCGTCAGTGTAGTGAGCACGTCGTCGTAGTCGATCGCCCACTCGACACGCAACAGATACTCGTCCGCGACGGCATCGACGAATTGGATTTTCCTCACTCCCGGATGCTCGGAAAACGCACCCTCGATGTCGTCGGTTTCCACCCCCCGAACCCAGAAGTACGGGATCACCACGTCTCGCGCGGGAATGATCCGCTCCAGTTCGACCGTCACTCCCGGCAACTGTTCGAACACGGTTCCCAGAGGAAACTGGTTAGACGGGACCGTAAACGTCGCCTCGGTAGCCATACGTCCGAATCGTTACTCGCTATCAGTAAAGGACTGATGACAGTGCAAACGAGGCGATGTCGCAGACTGGCTCCTCGACGGTCGGACTTCCGTACGGACCGAGTCCCCACCTAGTGAGCAGATGCTGCCCCGAGAGAGATGGGCGGGTTACCGGCGACGAGAGACCCGCGCGTCCGGGTGACGAATCGCGGCTCACTCGTCTTCCGATACTTTGTCGAACTCGACGAAGTGATGGTCACCGTATCTGTCCTGGTGGCTTTCGACGATATCGAGTGCGCCGGAGAGTGAATCGACAGTCGCGTTGAAATCGCAAGAGACGCAGCGGAGGACGTACATCACCGGTTCGTAAGGCGAGCCGTCTCGTAGCGTGGATACCTACTCACTTTGGTTCGAACGCGTACATGTTACTCCGACGTCCCAACCCACGCTTCCCGTACTGTCGGATAACCGAGCGCCGGAGGGCCCCACCGACCGGGCGCGACGACCGGTCCTTCGTCTGTAGGGCGGCGAGAACTCTTCTCTCGGCGGACAGTCACCACCCGCCCAATTATTTTAGGCGCGTACCTTTCAGGGGTGCGGAACGGTTGTAGAGATAGAATGGCAGTCAAACAAGACGGCGCTTCGTCCGACCAACCGCTTCGTAACTATCTCGCCGTCCTGGACGACACAGACCGACGAACCGTAGTCAGCATCCTCGCGGAGGAGGACGCCCCCGTGAGCCTCTCGCTGTTGGCGGAGAGCGTCGCCGCGGAGACTCGGAACGTATCGCTCGACGGCCCCTCTCGGTCGGAACGAGAGCGACTGAAGATCAAACTGCACCACTCCCACCTGCCGAAGTTAGACGAGGCGGGCGTTCTCGAGTACTCCCCCGAGGACCGTCTCGCCGTTCCGACTGAGGAGACGAGTTCGGCACGACGCGCCGTCGAAACGCTCACCGACATCTAACGCCTCTCTTTCGCGGTCTTCAGGGGTCCACAGTCTCCAGATTCGGGGAGAGAGCGGCGGATCGGGCGTCGGTTGAGCGCTCTGCGAGCGTCTCGTCGAACGCCGCGGCGGTGATGCCCGAATCCGACGCGAGGACGACGCTTTCGGTCACGTCGTCGGCCCACGTCGTCCGAAACCCGTCTACGTCTATCAGTGGCAGATGACAACACACTTCAGTTTTGATGGTATATGGAGGATATCGTGGCGGATACCCAAGCACCTAGCCACGATTGCTTTATCAACGAAAATCGTTTTCCGTGTACTGATGAAGGAGACGGAGGCGTTTCGGATCCTCGGCAGCGCTGACCGTCAGATTCTGCTCCACGAACTCGTACGCACGGACGGAGGGGTGGCCGAAGAAGAGCTCGCTCGCCGGGTCGCCGCCCGCAGACACCGTATCTCGCCGGAATCGCTCAGCGAGGAGGACATCGAACGCGCCCACGTCCGATTAGTTCACTTTCACTTCCCCCTGTTACGCGAGTTGAGCATCATCGAACAGAACGAGGACGAGGTGTCCCTCACCAAGAGCGAACGGAGAGATCAGTTGCTCAAAGCGGCGTCGGAGTTAGAAGGGTGGCCCTATACGGTCTCCCGCAACCCCCACCTGCGCGATCCCGACTAGGGAACGCGGGTTCCTGCGCGACGAAGACGGCGCTGCTTACCGGTCGCGTACACTCCTTCTCGCTTTCACCTCGAACAAGGCGCCGGCTTCCCGTCGCACTCGCGGTCGGAGTCCGACGTACTCTCGTACACCTCGTGCCGGTAGTACCAGGTTTCGACCGCCCGCCGTAACGGCCGGGTTCGGACGAGCGAACGGAGAACGACGCCGAGAGAGGACTCCGTTTCGTTCTCGCAGTGCCGACTGAACCGCCCCGACGGTTCCGCGGGGAGGGCGACTCCTATCCCTCTCGCGGCGCGCCCGCCGCACGCGGAAAGCAGTCGCGCGAATCCCTCGCGCCGTCTCCCCCGGCGCGTCCTCCTCCTCGCGTCTCTCGTCCGAAAGATTAGATACGGACGACGAACGACGGACATCTACATCAGTTTTAGGGCTCCCTAAAATCCGGCAGATTTACAATGGTTTAGGCGAGCCTAAAACATGGCATGCGCCAGATTCGACAGCAGGAGCGACGGCTCCGGGCGGTAGGAACGCCGAACCGCGGAGGTGGCTCCCCGTGAGCTACCTCGAACGCGGGAACGAGACGATTCTCGCCCAGCAGGCAGAACGGGAGTCCAACGCGCGAACGTATCCGCGCCACCTCCCGTTGGCTATCCGCGAGGCGCGCGGCGTGACCGTGACCGATATGGACGGCGACGAGTACTACGACTGTCTGGCGGGCGCGGGCACCCTCGCCCTCGGGCACAACCACCCGAGGGTCGTCGAGGCGATGGAGCGAACCCTGAACGCGGACCGACCGCTCCACACCCTCGACATCACCACGCCCGCGAAGGAGCGATTCGTCGATTCGCTGTTCGACAGTCTCCCGTCGGCGTTCGCCGACTCGGCGAAGATTCAGTTCTGTAGCCCGGCGGGGACCGACGCCGTCGAAGCGGCCCTGAAACTCGTGAAGACGGCGACGGGTAACCGGAGCGTGCTGGGGTTCCAGGGCGCTTACCACGGGATGACGAACGGCGCGCTCAGCCTGATGGGCGACACCGACGCCAAGGAGCCCATCTCCGGACTGATGAGCGACGTTCACCACCTCCCGTACCCCTCCGACTACCGCTGTCCCTTCGGCGTCGGCGGCGAGGAGGGCCATCGAATCGCGAGCCGATACGTCGAGAACCTCCTCGACGACCCCGAGAGCGGCATCACCGAGCCCGCGGGGATGATTCTCGAACCGGTCCAAGGTGAGGCGGGCGCGGTACCGGCACCCGACGAGTGGCTCCGCGAGATGCGACGCATCACCCGCGAACGCGACGTCCCCCTGATCGTAGACGAGATTCAGGCGGGGCTGGGCCGCACGGGTGAGATGTACGCCTTCGAACACGCGGACATCGCGCCCGACGTGGTCACTCTCTCGAAGGCGGTCGGGGGCGGCCTCCCGCTGGCGGTGGTCGTCTACGACGAGTCGCTCGACGTTTGGGAGCCGGGGGCTCACGCCGGTACCTTCCGGGGGAACCAACTCGCGATGGCCGCCGGCGAGGCGACCATCGACTACGTCCTCGAACATGACCTCGACGACCGCGCCGCCGAGGTCGGTGCCCGCCTGCGCGAGAGCCTCGAGTCCACCGCCGACCGCTTCGACGCCGTCGGCGACGTTCGCGGCCGGGGCCTCATGCTCGGCGTCGAGTTCGTGGACGAGGACGCCGACTGGCGGGGTCCGGGCCCGCACGCGCCCGACGGCGACTTCGCCGAAGCGGTCCAAGCGGAGTGCTTCGAGCGCGGCCTCATCGTCGAACTCGGCGGCCGCGGAAGCGCCACGGCGCGTTTCCTCCCGCCGTTGATCCTCTCGGAAGGGCAGGCCGACGACGTCGCGGCCATCTTCGAGGAAGCCGTCGAGGCCGTCGCCAACGGGCGGCGTTCGACGCGGGAGGTGACCGCATGAGCGCCGACGAACTGTTCCTCGGGAGCGACCGAGGCGGTGCCGCGTACCGCGAGGCGATGGGTCGGGCGGTCGAGGCCGTCCTCGACTCCTTCGCCGACGGCGACGACCCCTACTCGGGAACGTCGCCGGACGCGCTCGCCGCGCAGTTCGACGACCCCGTCGTTCCGGAGGACGGGCGCGGCCTCGACGCGGCGATAGACGAGGTGACGGAGCGCGTTCTGGCCCACTCCGTCGACGCGTCGAACCCTCGCTGTGCGGCCCACCTCCAGTGCCCGCCGATGATTCCCGGACTGGTCGCGGAGACGCTTCTCGCCGCGACGAATCAGTCGCTCGACTCCTTCGACCAAGCGCCCGCCGCGACGGTCCTCGAAGAACGGGTCGTCGGCGCGCTCTGCGACCTGTTCGGGCTCCCGGCGGGGGCCGACGGCGTCTTCACGAGCGGCGGCACCCAGTCGAACTTTCAGGCACTGCTGCTCGCCCGGGACCGCCACTGCGACCGGCGCTTCGGTCGGAACGTGCAGGCCGACGGCCTCCCGGCGGCGGCCGAATCGCTCCGCGTCCTCTGCTCGGAGGAGGCGCACTTCACCGGGAAGCAGGCCGCCCACCACCTCGGACTCGGGGAGCGCGCGGTGGTCACCGTTCCGACCGACGACGACCGTCGGATGGACCCCGACGCGCTCGATTCGACGCTCGCGGAGCTCGACGAACGCGACGCCGAACCGTTCGCCCTCGTCGGCACCGCGGGGACCACCGACTTCGGGAGCGTCGACCCCCTCGCGGCCCTCGCCGACCGGGCGGCCGAACGCGACCTGTGGTTCCACGTGGACGCGGCCTACGGCGGTGCCCTCGCGTTGAGCGACGACTACGACCACCTCCTCGACGGAATCGGGCGGGCGGACTCCGTCGCCGTCGACTTCCACAAGCTGTTCTACCAGCCCATCAGCTGCGGGGCGTTCCTGCTCCGCGACGGCGACGACTTCGAGTGGATGGCCCGCAACGCCGCGTACCTCAACCCCGAGGAACACGACGAGGCGGGCGTCCCGAACCTCGTCGCGAAGTCGGTCCAGACGACGCGCCGCTTCGACGCGCTGAAGCCCTACGTCGCGTTCCGCGCCCTCGGGCGGACGGGACTGGCGACCCTCGTCGAACGGACCCTCGAACTGGCCGACGAGGCCGCGGAGCTCGTGGACGCGGCCGACGACTTCGAGCTGCTGGGCGACCCGACGCTGAACGCCGTCGTCTTCCGCTATCGCCCGCGGGACGGCATGGACGACGGGGCCGTGAGTCGGCTGAACGCCGCCGTTCGGCGGGAGCTCCTCCGGGACGGCCGCGCGGTCGTGGCCCGGACCGACGTCGGCGGAGTGACCAGCCTGAAGTTCACGCTCCTGAACCCGACCGCGACGCTCGACGACGTCGCAGCGATGCTGGAGGCCGTTCGGGACTGCGGGTCCGCCGTCGCCGCCGACCGGGAGGTGGCGGCGTGAGCCTCGGAGCCGAACGGCGCGGGGAGTCCGACGTCGACCCGTCGGACCGGGCCGACGCCGCCACCGTCCACGCCTTCCTCAACTGCTACCTGCGCGAGACGGGCGACTACGAAGTCGCCGACGCGGCCGTCGGCGGCGTCGAACCCGGTCCCGACGGCATCCTCCGCACGACGCTCCCCGAGCAGGGTGTCGAACTACTCGCGCCGCTCGTACACCGCTCGCCGACCGAGCGTCACCTGTTCGAGACGCCCGTCCGGTACCGCCTCGCGGAGGAGAAGAAGGCGCATCCGGCCGACGCGGCGACGCTCGCGTCGCTCGTGGTGAAGGACCTCACCGTCGCGAGCGACGGCGACGCCGTCCCGGACGAGCTGTTAGAGCGCGTCCTCCGCAGCAAGCGAAGCGTCGAGTCGTTCGTCGCGGCGCGCGGGGGTGACGAGGAGCGACTCTACGCCGAACAGCTCTCGTTCCGCGACGCCGAGCAGGCGCTCGTCTTCGGCCACCACCGCCACCCGACGCCGAAGAGTCGGCGGGGCATCGCGGCGCGAAATCGGGCGACGTACGCGCCGGAACTGCGCGGGTCGTTCCCGCTGCACTACTTCAGGGCGGCCCCGGACCTCGTCTCGGCCGACTCGGCGCTCGACCGGAGCGCCGCGGCGTGGGTGAAAGACGCCCTCCGCGACGACCCCGACGTCCCCGCGTCGTTCGTCGCCGAACACGTCGAAAGCGAGGACGCGCTCCTGCCCGTCCACCCGTGGCAGGCGAAGCACCTCCTCGAACGAGAGCGCGTCCGGCGCCATCTCGGCGACGGGCTCGAACACCTCGGAGCGGTCGGTCGGGAGTTCTACCCGACCACGTCGGTCCGGACGCTCTACAGCGAGGACGCCCCGTTCATGGTGAAGTCGTCGCTGAACGTGCAGATAACGAACTCCGTCCGGACGAACAAGCGCCCCGAACTCGAACGGGGGGTCGCCGTCGCCGAACTGCTGGACACCGACTTCGGCGACGAACTCGAAGCGGCGTTCCCGGACTTCGATATCGTGCGCGACCCCGCGTACCTCGCGCTCGACGTCGGCGACGGGCGCGAGTCGGGGCTGGAGACGGTCCTGCGGGCCAACCCGTTCCGAGGCGACGCCGCGGAGAACGCGACGCCGCTCGTCTCGCTCTGTCAGGACGCCGTCGCCGGGCGCTCACGTCTCGGTCGGCTGGTCGCGTCCATCGCCGACCGGGAGGGCCGGCCCGCCGACGAGGTGAGCGCGGAGTGGTTCCGCCGCTACCTTCGGATATCGGTCCGCCCCGTGGTGTGGCTCTACCTCGCACAGGGGGTCGGCGTCGAGGCCCACCAGCAGAACTCCGTGCTCACGCTCGACGAGGAGGGGTACCCCGCGGAGTTCCGCTACCGCGACAATCAGGGCTTCTACTTCCCCGCGTCGGTCTATCCCGAGGTCGAAGCGTACCTGCCCAGCGTCGGCGAACGCGCGGACACCGTCTGTTCGGACGCCGTCGCCGACGAGCGACTCCGCTACTACGTGATTCTCAACAACGCCCTCGGCGTGGTCAACGCGTTCGGCTCCGCCGGCCTCGTCGGGGAGCGACGCCTGTTGGGGCTCCTCCGCGACGAACTCGAACGGGCGCGCGAACGGTACGACCGCCCCTCCTCGGAGTTCCTCGACCCGCTCTTGGAGTCGCCGACCGTCCCCTGCAAGGCGAACCTGCTCACCCGCTTCCGGGGATTGGACGAACTGGAGAACGACCTGGAGAACCAGTCCGTCTACGCAGACGTGAAGAACCCGCTCGTCACCGAACTCGACAGATGACAGGCCCAGACGCGACCATCGCGGCGGCGTACGACTACCAGACGTACGACCGAAGCATCGAGAAGACGATTTCGCTCCGTCCGGCGTCGTTGGAGCGCGACCTCGGCCGCCTCCACGCGTGGCTCGGGAGCGACCACGTGAAACCGTACTGGCAGCTCGACCTACCGCTGCCCGCGTTCCGCGACCGCCTCGCGGAGAAACTCGCGGACGACCACCTCACGCCGTACGTCGGCTGTCTCGACCACGTCCCGATGAGCTACTGGGAGTGCTACTGGGCGGCCGACGACGACGTGGCGAACCACTACGACGCCGACCCGGCCGACCGGGGGGTCCACCTGCTCATCGGCCCCGAGGAGTACCTGGGCCGCGGGTACGCGCTCCCGCTGATGCGGGCGGTCGTCGCCATGCAGTTCCGCCACCCCGAGACGGACCGCGTGATCGCGGAACCGGACGTCCGCAACGAACGCGTCGTCCACGTCTTCGAGGAGTGCGGGTTCGAACCGCGGACGGAGTTCCGCTTCGACGAAGCCGAGAAGGACGCGCTGTTGCTGGTCTGCGAGCGCGATCGGTTCGAGTCCGAGGTGCTCGCCGACCCGACGACTGCGCGGACGCGGGGGGTGAGCGCCGAATGACCGACGAGGCGTACGACGTCGTCGGCGTCGGCCTCGGACCGTTCAACCTCGGCCTCGCGGCCATGATAGACGGCGTCGAGGAGGACGTCGAGGCCGCCTTCCTCGAACGCGACGCCGAGTTCAACTGGCACGAGGGGATGCTGCTGGAGGGGACGACGCTCGAAGTGCCGTTCCTCGCGGATCTGGTCACGCTCGCGGACCCGACGAACCCCCACAGCTACCTCAACTACCTCCGGGAGACGGGCCGCATCTACGAGTTCTACTTCTACGAGACGTTCCAGATCCCCCGGCGGGAGTACAACGACTACCTCCGGTGGGTCGTAGCGAACCTCGACAGCTGTCGGTTCAATCGCGAGGTCACCGAGGTTCGGTGGGACGCCGACCGCGACCACTACGTCGTCACCGCCCGCCACCCCGATACCGGCGAACGGTTCGAGTACCGCGGCGAGAGCCTCGCTCTCGGAATCGGCTCCCGACCGTCCGTCCCCGAACACCTCCGTGGCCACCCGGAGGAGGACGTGTTCCACACGTCGAAGTACCGCCACAACCGCGAGCGAGCGCTCGCGGCCGACTCGGTCACCGTCGTCGGGTCGGGACAGAGCGCCGCCGAGGTGTTTCAAGACCTCCTGGAGCGCCAGTCGGACCACAGCTACCGCCTCGACTGGCTGACCCGGTCGGAGGGGTTCTTCCCGATGGAGTACTCGAAGCTCGGCCTCCAGCACTTCACGCCCGAGTACGACCGGTACGTCTACGACCTCCCGCAGGCAGTCAAAGACGACCTCATCCCGAATCAGGACCTGCTGTACAAGGGCGTCGACCCGGAGACGAGCGCCGAGATATACGACCTGCTCTACCGGCGCTCCATCGGCGACAGGGAGCCCGACGTCGGTCTCTTCGCCATGACCGAGGTGCGGGATATCGCGCCCGCGGGCGGGGCGTACGCGCTCGACTGCCGCCAGTGGCAGGCCGAGGAGTCGTTCGTCCACGAGAGCGAAGTCGTCGTCCTCGGGACGGGCTACGAGCGGTTCGTCCCGGAGTTCCTCGAACCGCTCGACGACGCCATCAACTGGGACGAGCGGGGTCGGTACGAGGTGACCGAGGACCACCGCTTGGACATCGACGTCCCGGGGGACGTGTTCCTCCAGAACGCCGAACTCCACACGCACGGCGTCGGCGTCCCCGACCTCGGCCTCGGCTGTTACCGCAACGCGGCGTTCGTCAATCGGCTCGTCGGACGCGACGCCTACCCCGAGGACACCGATACGGTTTATCAGGACTTCTCCGTCGAACAGTTCGTCGAACGCGCGCCCGGCGCCTCCCGCGAGCGCGGGAGCGAACCGACCCACACACCGACGCAGGACGATTAACATGAACCCGAACGACACGACGCTGCAGGACGCACTGGACGCGGACGTCTGGGAGACGGTCGAGCGCCGCCTCCTGACGAAGATGCTCGAAGAGTTCGCCTACGAGGAGATAGTCGCGCCGCGGAAGGTGACGCCCGGCGACGAACGGGCCACCTACCGCTTCGACCTCGGAGAGGCGGCGTACCGCTTCGAGGCCGCGGAACGGATGATGGACAGCCTTCACGTGTACGGGGAGACCGTCGAACGCCGCGACGACGACGGCTGGGCGGAACTCGGCGACCCGCTCACCCTCCTGCGCGACGTCGGCGAGGCGACGGACTTGGACGGACTCACCGAGGGCAACCTCGTCCGCGAGTACAAGCGAACGCTGCTGGCCGACGCCCACATCGAGGCCCGCCGGCGGGAGCGAGCGGAGTTCGACCCGCTGGAACTCGACTACGCCCACCTCGAAGGCGAGATGGACGGCCACCCGTGGATAACCTACAACAAGGGCCGCCTCGGGTGGGGGTACGACGACTACAAGCGGTACGCGCCGGAGCGGAAAGAGCCCGTGACGCTCTCGTGGGTCGCCGTGCGAAGGGAGAAGGCGACGTTCGTCGCCACCGAGGACGTCGAGCACGATCCGCTCGTCCGGAGCGAACTCGGCGACCGCTACGGGAAGTTCCGCGACCGACTCGGCGCGCGCGGCCTCGACCCGGATGACTACTACCTCATGCCGGTCCACGACTGGCAGTGGGAGAACAGCATCGTCCCCCTGTTCGCCGACGACATCGCCGCCGACGACGTCGTGCCCCTCGGCGACGGCCCCGACGAGTACCTCCCCCAGCAGTCGGTCCGCACCTTCGTCAACGTCGACGACGACGAGAAACACCACGTGAAGGTGCCGATGCGCATCCTCAACACGCTCGTCTGGCGCGGCCTGCCGGGCGAACGGACGGAGCTCGCGCCGACGGTCACCGAGTACATCAAGGGGATCTACGGGCGCGACGACTTCCTCCAAGAACAGGGACTCGTCCTCCCGGGCGAGATAGCCGGCATCAACTACGACCACTCGGACTTCACCGACATCGACGGCTCCCCCTACCAGTACCACGAACTGATGGGCGTCGTCTGGCGGGAGTCCATCTACTCCTTCCTCGAAGACGACGAGCGGGCGATAACGCTCTCCTCGCTGATGCACGTCGACGGCGACGGCGAACCGTACCTCTCGCGCCTCGTCGAACGGTCCGGGCTCACGCTCGATGAGTGGCTGGCGGAGTTCTTCGACACCGTGCTCCCGCCGCTCCTGCACTTCCTCTACCGGTACGGGACGGTGTTCTCCCCGCACGGCCAGAACACCATCCTCGTCGTCGAGGACGGGGTTCCGACGCGCCTCGCGGTCAAGGACTTCGTGGACGACGTGAACGTGAGCGACCGGCCGCTCCCCGAACTGGAGGCGCTCCCCGACGAGATGCACGAGGTGCTGCGGAAGGAACCGCCGGAGGGGCTCTGTCAGTTCGTATTCTGCGGGCTGTTCGTCTGCGTCCTCAGGTACGTCGCGGACGTGCTCGAAGAGCACGAAGACTACTCCGAAGAGGAGTTCTGGACCCACGCGCGGACGGCCGTCCTCGACTATCAGGCGCGGTTCCCCGAACTCGAAGACCGGTTCGAGCTGTTCGACCTGCTCCAGCCGGAGTTCACGAAGCTCAGCCTCAATCGCAACCGCATCTTCGACTACGGCTACGACGACGCCCCCGGCCGTCCGCACGCGTCCGAACACGGGACGGTCGCGAACGCGCTCTCCGAAGTCGCGGACGAACGCCCCGACGACGCGAATCCGCGGAACCCCGCCGACGACTGACGGGGCGACGAGGCTCCGAGTCGGCGGTTTCGAGCGGGTGGGAGTGCGACCCACGATGCTCTTTTCACCGATGCAGGCCTTCGTCGTGGTAATGAATCAATCCCGGATACGAATCTTCTCTTCCGTACGCAGCGACGAGGGGGACGCGCCTACGGTTTCCGGGCGTTCGGAGGGCGCGGGGTGGAGATGAGCAAGCACATCCCGAACGACACCGACCGGCGCGCCGCGTCCGAACTCGGCGGTGAGCGCGACGCTCTCCGGTCGAGCGCCAGCCTCCGCGGCCCCGCGCATTCCGGCGAGAGGCGGGACGACGCCGACCACTTCGCGCTCGTCTACGAGAGTCGAGCCGAGCAGTTCGAGACGGTCGTCCCGTTCGTCCGGGAGGGAATCGAGGCCGGCGAGCGCTGCCTCTACGTCGCAGACGAGAACTCGCCGGCGGACATCGCCGCCGCGTTGCGCGACGGCGGCGTCGACGTGGACGCCGCGTTCGAGTCGGGGCAACTCTCGATTCGCACCGCCGAGGAGACGTACCTCCGAGGCGGCGAGTTCAACCTCGACGCGACGCGTGACCTCCTCCGCACCGAGATGGAGGGGGGACTCGCCGAGTACGAGGGGTTCCGCGTCGCCGCCGAGGAGACGTGGCTCGTCGGCGACGAAGGCGCGCAGGAGGCGTTCATGACGTGCGAAGCGCACATCAACGAACTCCTCGACGGGGACGCGATGGCGCTCTGTCAGTACAATCGCAAGGCGCTTCCGCCGGCGGTCATCGAGGACGTCATCGAGACGCACCCGCTTCTCGTCTACGACAACACCGTCTGCCGGAACGTCTACTACACCCCGCCCGAGGAGTACTTCGGCCCAGAGCGACCCGAAAACGACAACGAGCGGAAACTGCGGACGCTGGTGGACCGGACCACGGCGAAGATAGCGCTCGAAACGCGCGAGGAGTACCAGCGCAGACTGTACGAGACGCTGGCCGACCCCGACGCGTCGTTCGAAACGAAGATTCAGCGCCTCCTCAGACTGGGGCGCGAGCGCTTCGGCCTCGAAATCGGGTACTTCACGCGGACCCGCGACACCACGTTCGAAATCGTCGAAGCGGTCGGCGACCACGACGTGATCGAGACGGGCGTCACGGACTCGCTGTGCGATACGTACTGCGAGAAGCTGCTCGCGTCGCCCGGTCCCATCTCCGTGACGGACGCCGCCGACGTCGGGTGGACGGACGACCCCGCCTACGAGCGCTTCGGACTAGACGCGTACTTCGCGACGACCGTCCAAGTCGACGGCACCGAGTACGGAACGCTCTGTTTCGCCTCCGAGACGCCGCGGGAGGCCCCGTACACCGACGCCGAGCGGACGTTCCTCGACCTGATGGGCCAGTGGCTCGGGTACGAACTGGAGCGACGGAACCGCGAGGAGTACCTCCGCGAGAGCTACGAGATAACGTCCGACCCGGCGCTCGACTTCGAGGAGAAGTTGCGTGCGCTGTTCGACCTCGGGTGCGAGCAGTTCGGCCTCGAACTCGGTGCGATGGCCAAGGTCGACCCCGGCGAGAACCGGTTCGAAGTCGAGTACGTCAGCGACGACCACGAGCACTTCGCGCCCGGAGTCGAGCTTCCGCTGTCGGAGACGTACTGCACCGCGGCTATCGACGCCGGCGGCGTCGAGAGCGTCGAGAACCCCGTCGAAGCCGGGTACGACGGTATCACCGTCCGCGACGAGTTCGGCATCGAGACGTACCTCGGAACGTGCATCGAAGTCGAGGGCGACGCCGATCGGACGTTCTTCTTCGTCTCAGAGCGCTCGCGGGACGAGGCGTTCTCGGACGACGAGCGCACGTTCCTGCGACTGATGGCGCAGTGGGCGAAGTACGAACTCGAACGCCGGCAACGCGAGGCGTTCCTCCAGCGGAGCTACGAGATAACGTCCGACCCGACCCTCTCGTTCGACGAGAAGATCGAGCGGTTGCTGGAGATGGGCTGTGACTGGTTCGACCTCCAGATGGGCGGACTCAACCACCTCCCGACGTGGGACGGGGCGTTCCGGTTGGAGAGGGGCGTCGGCCTCGGCGTCGCCGAGGACGAGGTGCTGTGGACCGACCCGGGCGACGGCTGTTTCTGCCGGCGGACCGTCGAGGAGGACGACCCCGTCTGCGTGCCGGACGTGCGCGAAACCGACTGGACCGACGACCAGGTCTACCGGGAGTTCGAGTTGCGGAGCTACGTCGGGACGAAGGTCACGAGCGGTGCCGCGGCGTACGGGACGCTCTGGTTCGGCGACACGGACCCCCGCGGCCGGGAGTTCTCCGACGCCGAACGCACGCTCCTCGACATGATCGGCCAGTGGGTGAGCTACGAACTCGAACGCGAACGGCGGGAGCACTACCAACAGCGGTTGTGCGAGATAATGGCCGAACCCGAGCACTCGTTCGACGAGAAGCTCGGAGACATCTTCGAGTTGGGTCGCGAGCGGTTCGACCTGGAGTTGGGCGGACTGGCTCGCGTCGACCCGGCGACCGACACGTTTGAGGTCGAGGCCGTCAGCGGCGACCACGAGCATCTCGTACCCGGCGCGGAGGCACCGCTCTCGGAGACGTACTGCCAGCTGGCCGTCGAGGGCGGAACCGCCGGCCTCAACGACCCCGAAAAGTACGGCTACGGGAGTGCCATCGCCCACGAGGAGTTCGGCGTCGAGACGTACCTCGGAACGCACATCGCCCTGGACAACGAGCCCGACCGGACGTTCTTCTTCGTCTCCACCGACTCCCGCGACCGGGAGTTCACCGAGACCGAACGGACGTTCCACCACCTCATGAGCGAGTGGGTCAAGTACGAACTCAAACAGAAGCAGCGCGAACGCGCGCTCGAAGAGTCGAACGAGCGGTTAGAGCAGTTCGCCTACGCGGCGTCTCACGACCTCCAAGAGCCGCTTCGGATGGTCACGAGCTACCTCCAGCTGCTCGAAAAGCGGTACGGCGACGAACTGGACGAGGACGGCGAGGAGTTCCTCGAGTTCGCCGTCGACGGCGCAGAGCGGATGCGTGAGATGATAGACTGCCTCCTGGAGTACTCGCGCATCGAGACGAAAGGTGACCCCTTCGAACCGGTCGCGTTGGACGCGGTGCTCGACGACGTTCTCGCCGACCTCCAGATTCAGATAGCGGAGAGCGACGCCGACGTCGAGTCCGAACGACTCCCCACCGTCGAGGGCGACGCCAGCCAACTCCGGCACGTGTTCCAGAACCTGCTCGAGAACGCCATCACCTACAGCGGGGACGAACCGCCGCGGGTCCACGTCGGCGCCGAACGGCGGGGGCAGGAGTTGGTGATATCCGTCCGCGACGAGGGAATCGGCATCGAGCCGAAGAATCAGGACCGCGTGTTCGACGTCTTCGACCGGCTTCACAGCCGAGAGGAGTACGAGGGTACCGGAATCGGATTGGCGCTCTGCGAGCGAATCGTCGAGCGTCACGGCGGCGACATCTGGGTCGAGTCGGAACCCGGCGAGGGGTCGACGTTCTCCTTTACGCTCCCCGTTCCGGAGGACCGGTAAGGACCGCCCCGCCGCCGACTCACTCGACGCTCCGAACCGAAGACGACAGCAGCGAGTCGAACACTTTCCGCTCGGCGGTTCGGAGGTGCTGGTGGAACGTCGGCGGCGTGACGCCGAGGGCCTCGGCCATCTCCTGGCCGGACGCCTCGCGCGGCCACTCGAAGAAGCCCGCGTGGTAGGCCGCACGGAGGGCGGCGCGTTGGCGGTCGGTCAACGCCTCGACGAACGTCTCGTGGATCCGTTCCGCGTCGCCGTCCCCCAGTTCGACCTGCTTTCGCGTCACCATCTCCGCGGCGGGGTAGCCGTCGCGGACGACTTCGATGAGTCGGCGAGCGTCGACGCTCGGAGAGAGGTGGAGCGTCAGATTCAGCGTCCCGTCCTCGAAGGCGGCCTCCTCGATGGACCCGCCGAGGGACGCGAGCGTGGAGAGTATCGGCGGGTCCGACAGGCGTATCTCGAAGCGGCCGTCGTCGCGGAACGTCAGGTCCTCCCAGTGGCGGTGCGCGTCGACGAACGCCGACACCGCGTCGGTCGCGCCCTCGTCGGCGGTTCCGTAGAGGAGGTACGCGCCGTCCTGCAGGGGGACCGTCTCGTCCAACGTGAACCTACAGTCGGTCGAGACATCGTAGCCGTCGAGGATGGCCGGGACGCTGAACTTGAGCTCGACGACTTCGTTGCTCATCAGCGCCCGCTTGCGTTCGACGGCGGCGATGGCGTGGCCGACGATCTCGCCGAGTTGGGCGATGACCTCCCGTTCCTCGCCCTCGAACGCCCGCGGACGGGCGGCGTAGACGTTCAACACCCCGTACACCGTGTCCTCGTGGACGACCGGTATCGCCGCCGATGAGTGAAAGCCGTGTCTCTCGGCGGTTTCGCGCCACGGTCGGTACTTCGGGTCGTTCTGGACGTTCTGGACTGTCTGCACCTCTCCCGTCCGAAGCACCTCGCTCGTGGGGTCTTCGCCGCGTTCGTCGCCTGGACCGAGGGGCGCGGCGTTCCCGTCGAGGAACCCCTCGACGCCGGCCTCGGTTCGGAGGCTCACCGTCTGAGACGGCAGGTTGATGTCGCCTATCCACGCGAACAGGTACGAGTCCGTGCCGGCGAGGCGTTCGCAGACGGTCTTTTCTATCTCCTCGCGGGTGGACTGTTCGATGATCGCCTCCGTCGTCTCTCGGACGACCGCGTTGAGGCTGTTCAGCGCCGTGAGGCGGTCGGTGTCGCGTTCGCGTTCGAGTTCGTTACCCACCCAGTTGCTGAGGATGTCGATGAACGTCACCTCCCAGTCGCTGAACGCCTCGGCGCGCGCGTCCATGTCGTAGAAACAGAAGGTGCCGTACACCTCGCCGTCGACGAACACCGGCGCGCCGAGGTAACAGGAGATGCCCCACTCGGCGTTCCCGACGCGGTCGGCCAACTCGGGGGCGTCCGCGTCCACGTCCCTGAGGACGAGCGTTCGCTCCGTCTCGACGACGCGTTCGCAGTTCGTCGCGGTCAGCGGGACGGAGTCGCCCGGCCGGATGTCGGCGTCCGGGGGCGCGTCTATCGCCTCGAAGACGTACTCGCCGTCCTGCACCCGCGAGAGCGTCGCGTAGTCGGTCCCCACCGTCTCCCGGACGACGCTCAGCAGTCGGTCGATTCGCTCCGAGAGCGAAAGCGAGGGGTCGGCGATTATCTCGTACGCCCCGCGCAAGGTTCGTTCGCGCTCCTGCAGTTCCGTCCGCCGGGTGACCAACTCCCGTTCGTACTCCCGGCGGTTGATGGCCGTCGCGAGGATGTTCGCTACCGACCGGACGAAGTTCACGTCGTGTTCAGAAAAGCGGTTGCCGTCGGCGTCGTACGTGCCGAGGACGCCCCACGGTTCGGCGGACGACCCGACGACCACGCTGATTCCGCTCTTCACGCCGTGGTCAGTGAGGAGGGACGGACCGTCGAACCGGGATTCGGCGTCGAGGTCCTCCACGACGACGGGTCGCTCGGACGTTAGCGTGTACGCCGCCTGCGACCCCTCTTCGACGGCCGAGAGCGTGGACCCGACCGCGCCCTCGTCCCACCCGACGCCCCGACTGAGGCGCAGTTCGTCGGCGTCGGCGTCGAAGTCGAGGACTGCGCAGTAGTCGTTGTCGAGCGTTTCCGCGACGAGGGCGGCCGCCTCGGACGCGAGGTCGTCGAGTTCCCGGTCTCCGAGCGCTCGTCGACCGAAGTCGGTTATCACCTCCTGTTGGCGGACCCGCCGCTGGAGTTCGCGGTTTCGCCGTATGCGCTCGGTCGCGTCTTCGACGATTCCGACGATGCGGACGTCGTCGCCGCCGTCGTCACCGACCACGACCCCGCGCGCGCGAAGCCACCGAACCGACCCGTCGGGGCGGACGATGCGGTACTCCTCCTCGTAGTCCTCCTCGGGGAGGCCGGTGTACGCCTCCCGAACCCGCTCTCGGTCCTCCGGGTGGACCGAAGAGAGGAAGTCGAGGCCGTCCTCGTAGAGGTGTTCTCGGTCGCGGCCCCACACCTCCTCGTAGGCGGGGTTGACGTAGAGAAACTCCGTGGGGTCCTCCGAGGTCATCCAGACGACCTGCGCTAAGTTCTCCGCGAGCGTTCGGAACTTCCGCTCGCTCTCGCGGAGGTCGGACTCCATCTCCCTGCGGTCCGTCACGTCGCGGACGATGCCGGTGAAGTAGCGCTCGCCGTCGTGTTCGTACTCGCTGAACGAAATCGCCAGCGGAATCTCGCTCCCGTCGGCGCGGACGCCCGGGAGTTCGAGGTAGTCCCAATCGAGGTGGCGTCCCTCCCCGTCGAGGTAGCGCCGGACGGCGGTTCGGTGGACGTCAGATAATCGGTCGGGCATCAGTTTCGTCAGCGACTCGCCCACGAGTTCGTCGGATTCGTAGCCGAACACGTCTTCGACCGCCGCGTTCACGTCTCGGACGACGCTGCGCTCGTCCATCGTCACGATGACGTCGGACGCCGTCTTCGCGAGCGTCTCGTACTGTTCGAGTTCGCGTTCGCGCTCCTTCCGTTCCGTCACGTCCCGGAAGTACACCGAGAGGCCGGTCTCGGAAGGGTAGACGTTGGCCTCGACCCAGAAGCCCAGCCGGTCGTAGTCCACCTCGTAACTCGTCGGCGTCTGCATCTCGAGCGCCTCGTGGAAACTCTCCCACGCGTCGGTCTCCGTCGCCGACGGGAACACCTCCCAGACGCTCCTGCCGAGCAGTTCCTCCTCGGGGTGTTGGAGCAGTTCCTCGGCGCGTTCGTTGACGTGGGTGAACCGGAACTCCTCGTCCACTGCGTAGAAGGCGTCGTCGATTCGCTCGAACACCTCGTCGATCTCGCGTTCGAAACGCCGGCTCTCCGCTTTCACCTCCGAGATATCGGTTACCAACCCCTCCACGAGCGTCTGTGTCTCCCCGTCGGCGTCGCGCGCGGCGACGTGTCCGCGTTCCGACACCCAGCGCACGTCGTCGCCCGCCGTCCGAATCCGGTACCGAACCGAGAACCGCCCGTCGCCGTCGAGTCCCGTTCGGACGGTTTCGCGCACGCGAGCGACGTCATCGGGGTGGATAACGTCGTCTTCCCAACTGACCGCGCCGGAGCGTAGCGACTCCGCGGCGTATCCGGTCAGACGCTCGCACTCCCCACCGACGAACTCCGCGGGCCGTCCCGGTTCGTCTCGTCGCCGGTAGACGACGCCCGGAAGGTCGTCGACGAGTGCGGCGAGACCGTCCGCCCCCTCGCCGTCCCGGGGACGCCACCACACTCGCCCCTTCGCCCCCGCCTTCTTCGTGCCGAGAAACCCCCGGTCGGCCAACTTCTCCAGTCGCGTGTACGTACTCCGACGAGACACGTCGAGGTGTCCGGTCACCTCGGCCGTCGTCATCGGCTCCCCCGGGTCGCCAACCGACTCGAAGACGGCGAGCGTCTCCCGCAGGGCGTCGCTCAACGAGCCAGAAGTCATACCCTCCGTAACGCCTCTTCGATTCATTAAGCCTCCGTTGTCGGAAGGTGGCCGTAACACCTTACGTTCATTCGAACGAAGATCTATTCAGCCGATAACACGACGGGCGTCGACCGGAACGAGGGCGATAATTGACAGTTTACCGGCGACGAAGGTCCTAACGAGTTAGGGGGTGGCGTTAACCGGGAAGAACCTCTCTTTCCGGTGTGAACGAGATGACGCGGAACGCCGCCGAGGAGGGGAGTCGATAATGTCCGTACCGACGCAGCGGGTGACGGAGGAACTGATATCGCCCGCCGGCCTGACCGAGGACGAGTACTACCGCCTCCTCTCGGACGAACGACGACGAATCGTCCTCCAGACGCTCACCGAACTCGAACTCCCCCTCACGGTAGGCGAGTTGGCCGAGGAAGTCGCCGAACGCGAGACGGGGATCGGCGCCGACGCGTCCGTCCCGGCGACGCAGGGCGTCGAAACCGACCTCCACCACGTGCACCTCCCCCTGTTAGACGACCACGGAATCGTCGAGTACGACTGGCAGGCGAACCGTATCTTCCGGTCGTAGTCGCTCGGTAGCACGTCGTCCGCCTCGTCTCTCCTCACCTCTTCTCGTTCTCCGTCTTCCATATCCCGCAGAGCGCGGAGCATCCGCGTCGTCCCGTCCTCGGTCCCGCTTCCTTCCGCCGTGGTCTTCCCTCTCCTGCCGTCGGTTCCTCCTTCTCTCGCCGTCGTCCGTTCGTCCATTCGGCCGCTCCACTCCGCTTCTCCGTCGGCACTCGCCTAGCCTCTCCGCGGAGCCCGCCTCGTCGCTCCGCCGGTGCTCACATCTTCCCCCGTCGCTACTCCTCCGTTCGCTGTCGATACTCCTCCCCCACCGCCGGTGTCCGTCTCGTCCCGCCGTTGTCCTCTCCGTCCCCGTCATCGCCCCGCCCTCCCCGCCGTCGTTCTCGGTTTCGCCCGCCGGAGGTGGCCGCCTCGGGTCGATAAACGAGGACATATACCCCCGCATCGAGGGACGCCCCGGACGGCCGACGGACAGTATCAGTTAACGGACTGTTTCGGCCGATACCGACCACAGAGACGTCGTAGGGAGCGATTATGGAGTACCATAATTCCTCACGAACGACGTTCTGAGTGCCGTTATCTTTCGTTAAACAAGTTTACTCTAAACCGAGTAAGTTATATGGTCGGGCGTCCTCGTATTGTTTGATGACTGGGACAATCTCTCTGGGGCTCGCTACGACGGGGGAAACACGATGATTTGGCAGGACCTAATCTTCCTGGCCGGAAGCGTATTCTCGCTGTTCGTGCTGGTGCCTGCCCTCCGCGACGCGACGACGAACATTCCGCTGGGCACCTCGGTGCCCTCCGCCACCATCGGCATCGTCTACGGGACGACGTTCTTCACCCTCGGGATGACGATGTCCGCGGCGGGGTCGATACTCACCGGTCTCATGTGGAGCGTCATCGCCATCCTCCGCTCGCCGCACCCCTTCGACGACGTTATCGGGTCGGACGACCACAGCCACGGCAAACAAGCGACTCACTCGGCTCCGCAGAACGCCGACTGAACGGTACCGCTCTCTCCTCTCTGCGATTCGTCTCTCGGTTCTTCCGGGCTCGTCTCTCGACGTTCTCCTCTCTCTGCGGTTCGTCTTCGCTCTCCGTCTAACGCTCTCCTCGCAGTACTCTCCGGTCGAACGGCGGGTTACGCGGCCGTCCGACCGCTCCCGTCCGCCGCGCCGTCGTCTGGTTCCTCCCGCAACCACTCGGCGAGGAGGGCGCGGGTTCGCGCAGACCGTAGCGTCCCGATGTGGTTCGTCCACAACAGGACGTTCTCGGCCGCGCCGTCGAGTTTCGGGCTCGCCGGGTCGCGCCAGTAGTAGTGGTCGTACGCCCCGCGAATCGTGTAGTACGTCACGTCGCCCGGCGTCTCGGTGCCGGCGTTCAACCGCTTGAGCGGGTGGTTCGGCCGTTCGCGGTACCGGTAGCCGACGAAGCGACTCGGCCGCGCGTACTCGCCGAGCGTCCCCGGGTCCTCCTCGCCGCTACACACCGAGACGCCGTGGTTCGCCCCCGCGATGGAGACGACGGTATCGACCCACTCGTAGCGGTTCCGACGCTCCAACCAGAAGCGAACGCCGGTGACGCCGAGGCTGTGGGCGACCACCGAAACCGCGTCCGACCCGGTGTACTTGCGCACGTTACGGACGAACTCGTCGAGTTGGTCGGACATCTCGCGGTGCGTCGAGTTGGGGTGCGCGAACGTTATCGCCCACAGTTCGTCGCCGGCGAACCCCTCCTCCAGAAGCGCGTCGGCGTGGTCGGACCAGTCCGCGTGCGTCCGGCCGTTCCCGTGGACGAACACGACCGGCGTCCGCGACGCGCCCGGGTCCGTGTCGAACCACTCGTGGCCGCCGACGCCGCCGTACCGCCCCCGAGACGACCACGGGAGGCCCTCGTCGTCCGTCCGACGCTCGCGGCGTTCCCGCTTTCTCCGTTCGCTCGGCGGGTTCAACGCCCCCACGGCGTGGGTGAACATCCGCATCCCGAACGATGCGGTGTACAACGGGGCGACGGAGAGCCGATGTAACGGCATCACCCCGAAACGTCGATGCCGACTTTCGGATGTCACGGTGACTACTCGTGTCACTGCTATTTTTACTTTACTTAAATTGAGTATCAATTCCGGGAGAGAATCGCCGCGGGAGAAATCACGTATCCGCGAGAAAGAGGTCCCGTCCGACGCGAAGCGCGGTCAGTCCTCCGCCGGCGCGAGTTCGAGGAGTTCGTCCGCCAGTCGGCGCAGTTCGCCGCGTTCGGCGAGTTCGTCCCGCCAGCGTTCCGGCACCGCGTCGAGGCCGAACCGCGCGCCCGCGACGGCACCCGTCACCGCGCCGACGGTGTCGGCGTCGTCGCCGTGGTTCACCGCCTCGACGACCGCCTCCTCGAACGAGTCGGCGGAGAGGCCGTGGTACAGTCCGGATTCGAGCGTCGCCAACACGTAGCCGCTGTATCCGAGCGTCTCGGTGTCCGTCTCCTCGGGGAGGCCCGCCACGCGCGTCCACAGTTCGTCCGGGACCGCACCGCTCCCGTCGACGAGGGTCAACGCATCGCCGACGACGGAGTCGGGGTCGGACTCGCCGCAGACGAGGCGGCGCACAACCTCGTTCAACAGGGCGCACCCGGCGGTACACCGCGGGTCGGCGTGCGTAATCTCCGACGAGGCGCGACTCACCTCCGCGAGGACGCCCGGCCGGTCGAGGTACGCCAGCGCGTACGGCGCACAGCGCATCACGCTCCCGTTGCCGGCGTTGCTCCCCTCCGTCCGGCCCTCCCAAGCCTTCCGCCCGGCGTCGGTCCACGCGACCCCCTCGCGCACCTGCGCGAGCGAATCCGCGGTCATGAGGCCGATGTCGAACGGGCCGGACTCGTACCACCCGACGAACCGCCGCGCCACGTCCGCGCCGTCGAACCCGCCGCGTTCGACCAAACTCCGCGCGATGCACAGCGCCATCTCCGTGTCGTCGGTTATCGTCCCCGGCGGTCGGTCGTGGGTCCCGTGTCCGAGCATCTCCGTCACGCGGCCGTGCTCGGACTCGATTCCCGCGGACGTTCGGAACTCGACCGGTCTGCCGAGGGCGTCCCCGCACGCGAGGCCGAGGAGCGTCCCCCGCGCCCGCGAACGGACGGAGTGGTCGATCATACGTCTCGTTCGTCTCCCGTGACACATCAACCCTCGGTCCGTCCGGTCCGGCGTTCGCGTTCGAACTGTGGGACTCAGTGGCACTCCCTGCGTCGTTTTCCGCTCCCGACCGGTTCTAAACGTCGTAACGCCTAAGAGCGGAACAGCCATTAATTCGGGTAATGAACTCAAACGCGAACGTTCGAACGCCCCCCTCTCCACGAACGTGGAGGTGGCACCGTGGGCGTTGAGATAAAGGAGTCCTCGGTCTCCGACGAGGAGTTCGGGGAGATGAAGCGGTTCGTCAGAGATTACCTCTCCGCCAGCGTCGAGAACGAGGACGACGGCGGCCGGATGCGCTGGTACCCGTGGCACAGTTCAGAGTACCGCTTCAACCACATCCTCAACGTGGTCGAACTCGCCTCGGACATCGCCCGCCGCGAGGGGGCCGACGTGGACGTCGTCCGCGTCGCAGCGCTCTTTCACGACATCTCGAAGTTGGAGGCCGAACAGGAGGTCCACGCCGAGGAGGGCGCGCGCGTCGCCCGCGAGTATCTGGAGGCGCGCGCGGAGTTTCCCCAGTCATTCGTCGAGCAGGTGTGCGACGTCGTCTCGACGCACTCCTATCAGGGCCCGTTGACGGACGTCTCCTTGGAGACGCGGTGTCTCATCGAGGCGGACATCCTCGATAAGGTCGGGGCCAACGGCACGGCGTTGATGCTCCTGCGGATGGGGTACGAGGCGCGCACCCACATGGAGGCCTCCGAGATGGTCGAACGAGTCCTCGAACGGGGGCGCGACGCCACGGACCGCATCGAGAGCGACGCCGCCGAGAGCATCGCCCACCAACGACTCAAGCGCGTCAAGTGGTTCCGCGAGTGGTTAGAGCAGGAGGTCCCCGGCATGGACCACGAGGAGTTCGGCGCCTGAGTCGGCCGCCTCGGCCAGACTGACGACGGCGACCGACGCCCGGTCCCCGCTTTTTCGGACCCGCGGTTCAGAGCGTGTCGAGTATCGAGAGGACCGACTCCTCGGCGTCGCGGCCGGGGTCGTGTTCGGACCCGTCTCTGTCGGACTCGCGGTGTTCCTCGACGGTTCGGGCCATCGCCTCCTCGACGGGCGTCGAGTCCCACCCGAGGGCGGCGAGTTTGTTCGTATCGAGGACGTGCGGGTAGTCCCGGTAGAGGATAAAATCGTCCGGTGAGAGTTCCGCGGCGGCGAGTTCGCGTTCGCCCGCGTGGACCACCTCCACGTCGATCCCCATCGCGTCGGCTATCGTTCGGACCGTCTCTTCGAGGGTGAGCACCCGCCTGTCGCCGACGTTGTACGCCTCGCCGGCCTCGCCCTCCTCGGCGACGACGCGCATCGCGGACGCCACGTCCTCGACGTACGCGCGGTGCCAGATGTTCGTCCCGTCGCCGGGGACGACCACCCGGTCGTAGTTCTCGACGCGGTTCAGCCAGTAGTCGAGGCGTTCCGTGTAGTCGTACGGGCCGTAGACGATGGTGGGCCGGACGGACATCGCGTTCACGCCGCGGGTCGCCGCGTCGAAGACCACCCTGTCGCCCTCGGCCTTCCGGGGGCCGTAGCTCTCCGAGGAGTCGTCGGTCAACTGGTCGTCCGAACAGGGGCACAGTTCCGTGACGCCCTCTCGCTTTGGAATCTCCTCCGCGCCGTAGGCCGCACCGCTGGAGACGTAGATGTAGGCGTCCGCGTCCGCGAATATCTCCGTCGCGGACACCACGTCTCTGGGCTGGTACGCCACGCAGTCGAAGACGGCGTCCGGTTCGGCGGCGGCCTTCGCCCGCCTAAGGGCGCCGTCGTCCTTCCTGTCGCCCTCGATTCGTCGGACGGAATCGTCCTCCTTGAAGGGGTTCTCGTGGTTCCCGCGGTTGAAGATGGTCACGTCGTAGCCGTTCTCTACGAGGTCGGAGACGAGGTGGCGACCGATGAATCGGGTGCCGCCGACGACGAGTGCCGAGTCCATACGCTACCCGAGGGGTGGGCCGGAGAAAAGCGTGGGAGATGCGGCGGCCGATTCCGGTAGCGACGGCCGAGTCAGTCGTCGCTGGTCTGTGCGAGTCCGGAGTCCGCGTCGGAGGGAACCGACTTCACCGGGTCCGGAACGTCGGTCCGCACGTCGGCGTCCGCGTTCTCCGCGATGACCGCGGCGTACGCGTCGGGCATCACCTTCACGAAGTCGCCGAGGACGCTCTCCCAGTCGGCGAGGAGCGACTTCGCGCGGTCGCTGTCGGTGTACTCGGCGTGGTTCTCCACGAGGCGGCGGAGCATCGCCTCGTCGCCCTCTTCGAGTTCGTCGGAGAGCGACACCATGCCGGTGTTAGCCTTCGCTTCGAGTTCGTCGTCGGAGTCGTAGACGTACGCGACGCCGCCGGACATCCCCGCGGCGAAGTTGCGCCCCGTCTCGCCGAGGACGGCGACGACGCCGCCGGTCATGTACTCACAGCCGTGGTCGCCGACGCCTTCGACGACGGCCTTCACGCCCGAGTTGCGGACGGCGAATCGCTCGCCCGCGACGCCGTTGACGTACGCCTCGCCCTGCGTCGCGCCGTAGAGGGCGACGTTGCCGACGAGGACGTTCTCGGCGGCGTCGTAGGCGGCGTCCTCGGGCGTCTTTACTACGATTCGACCGCCGGAGAGTCCCTTTCCGACGTAGTCGTTCGACGCGCCGGTCAGGCGCATCGTCACGCCGCTCGCGAGGAACGCGCCGAACGACTGTCCGGCGATGCCGGAAAACTCGCAGTCGATGGTGCCGTCCGGGAGGCCCTCGCCGCCGTACTCGTCGGAGATGCGGTTCGACAGCATCGCGCCGACGGCGCGGTCCACGTTCGAGACGTCCTCCCGAATCTGGACCGGTTCGCCGCGTTCGAGTGCGGGTCGCGCCTGTTCGATGAGCTTGTGGTCGAGTTGCGTCTCCAAGTCTGCGTGGGCCTGCTCTTCGGTCTTGTAGCGCGCGCCCTCGGCGGGTTTGGCGATGACCGACGCGAGGTCGAGGTGCTTGGCCTTCTCGTGGTCGGTCTCTCGCTGGCGGAGCAGCGAGGGACGACCGATCATCTCGTCCACCGTGCGGAAGCCGAGTTCGGCCAGTATCTCGCGCAGTTCCTGCGCCATGAACGTCATGTAGTTGATGACGTGCTCGGGTTGGCCGGGGAAGCGCTTTCGGAGGTCCTCGCGCTGGGTGGCGACGCCGACGGGGCAGGTGTTCTCGTGGCACTGGCGGGCCATCACGCAGCCCGACGTGACGAGCGACGCCGTCCCGAAGACGTACTCCTCCGCGCCCAGCAAGGCGGCGACGGCGATGTCGCGGCCGGTCTTCATGCCGCCGTCGGCGGTCACGCGGATGCGCGACCGGAGGTTCGTCGCGCGGAGCATCTGGTTCGCCTCCGCGAGGCCGAGCTCCCACGGCAGACCGGCGTTCTTGATGGACGTCTTCGGCGACGCGCCCGTCCCGCCGTCGTGCCCGGAGATGTGGACGACGTCGGCGTTGGCTTTCGCCACGCCCGCGGCGATGGTTCCGATGCCCGCCTCGGAGACGAGCTTCACGTTGATGTCGGCGTCCGAGTTCGCCGCCTTCAGGTCGTGGATGAGCTGTTTGAGGTCCTCGATGGAGTAGATGTCGTGGAGGGGCGGCGGCGAGATGAGGCCGACGCCCGGCGTCGCGTAGCGGACGTGCGCTATCATCTCGTTTACCTTCTTGCCGGGGAGGTGGCCGCCCTCGCCGGGCTTCGACCCTTGCGCCATCTTTATCTGAAGCTCGTCGGCGCTGGAGAGGTAGTGGGAGGTGACGCCGAACCGGCCGGAGGCGACCTGCTTGACGTTGCACTCCTTCTCCGTGCCGAACCGCTCCGGCGGTTCGCCGCCCTCGCCGGAGTTGGACTTCCCGCCGATGCGGTTCATCGCGACGGAGTTGTTCTCGTGGGCCTCCGGCGACAGACTGCCGAGCGACATCGCCGCCGTCGAGAACCGTTCGACGATGTCCTCGACGGGTTCGACCTCTTCGATAGAGACCGGGTCGCGGTCGGAGTCGAACTCCAAGAGGCCGCGGAGCGTCTGCAGTTCCTCCGACTGGTCGTTGACGAGTTCGGCGAACTCCCGGTACTTCTCGTAACTGCCGGAGCGGACCGCCTGTTGGAGCGTTCCGACGGTCTTGGGGTTCCACTGGTGGTGGATTCCGTCGGAGCGGTGTTCGTACTCGCCCTGCCGTTCTAAGTCGGGGTCCGCGCCGAACCCGACGGCGTGGCGGGTGAGGGCGTCATCCTCCACCACGTCGATGCCGATGCCCTCGGTGCGAATCTCCGTCCCCTCGAAGTACTCGGCGACGAACTTCGAGTCGAGGCCGACGGCCTCGAAGATCTGGGCGCCCTGGTAGGACTCCACCGTGGAGATGCCCATCTTGGCCATCGTCTTCAGCAGGCCGTCTTCGAGCGCTTTCTTGTACGCCGCGACGGCCTCGGACTCCTCCGCGCCGTCCGGGCCGGCGACGAGGTCGCCGATGGTCTGGTAGGCGAGGTACGGGTTCACCGCGCCCGCGCCGTACCCGACGAGGGCGGCGAGGTGGTGGACCTCGCGGGGGTCGCCCGACTCGACGACGAGTCCGGCGTGGTTCCGCAGGCCGTTCCGGACGAGACTGTGGTGGACCGCGCCCGTCGCCAGCAGACTCGGAATCGCCACGCGGTCGGGGCCGAGGGTGCGGTCCGAGAGGACGACGATGCTCGCCCCCGCTTCGATGGCCGCCTTCGCCTCCTCGCGGACGCGTTCGACGGCGTCGCGCATCTCCTCGTCCGTCTCGTAGGTGATGTCCACCACGGCCGAGGAGATGTCTCCGTCTAAGTCCTCGATGGCCTCGGTCTGGGCGTCCGTCAGGACGGGCGAGTCCAAGACGAGTTGCCGCGCGTGCTCCGGCGTCTCGTCCAAGAGGTTCCGCTGGTGGCCGAGTCGAGATTCGAGGGAGGTGACGAGTTCCTCGCGGATGTAGTCCAGCGGCGGGTTCGTCACCTGCGCGAACAGCTGCTTGAAGTAGGTGAAGAGCGGCCGGTTGAAGTCCGAGAGGACGGAGAGAGGGGTGTCGTCGCCCATCGACCCGACGGGGTCCTTCCCGTCTCTCGCCATCGGTTCGATGAGGTGGTTCACCTGGTCGTGGGTGTAGCCGAACGCCGCCTGGTATGCGCGGAGGTGGTCCACCTCGCCGCGGGGTTCGTAGTCGCTCTCGTCCGCGATATCGTCGAGGTGTCGCTGTTCCGTTTCGACCCACTCGCCGTACTTCTCGTCGGTGAGGGAGTCGAACACCTCCTCGTCGGGGATGACACGCCCCTCCGTCGGGTCGGCCATGAACAGCTGCCCCGGTTGGAGGCGGCCGCGTTCCCTGATTTCGCTCGGTTCGGTGTCGAGTGCCCCGACTTCCGAGGCCATGACGACCCTGTTGTCGGCGGTCACGTCGTAGCGACACGGACGGAGGCCGTTGCGGTCCAGCACCGCCGCCACCCGGTCGCCGTCCGTCGCCGCCACGAGGGCGGGGCCGTCCCACGGTTCGACCAGCGATGCGTGGTAGTCGTACCAGTCGCGCTTCTCCCGCGGCATCGCGTCGTCGCCGCGGTACGCCTCGGGGATGAGCATCCGGAGGACGTGCGGGAGTTCGCGGTCCGAGTGAAGCAGGAGTTCGACGGCGTCGTCCACCACCGCCGTGTCGGACTGGTCGGCCTTCGTGACCGGCTTGATGGTCTCTAAGTCGTCGCCGAACGCCGGGTGTTCGAGGTCCGTCTCCCGGGCGCGCATCCAGTTGATGTTGCCGCGGATGGTGTTTATCTCGCCGTTGTGTACGATGTGGCGGTACGGGTGCGCGAGGTGCCACGCTCCGAGCGTGTTCGTCGAGAAGCGCGCGTGAACGAGCGTCAGCGTCGTCTTCACGCGTTCGTCCGCGAGGTCGGGGAAGTAATCGAGCAGTTGGTCGCCCTTGAGCAGTCCCTTGTAGACGAGCGTCTTCCGCGAGAGCGAACAGACGTAGAAGCGCGCCGCGCCCGCGGACTCCAGTTCGCCGACGCGGTTCTCGGCCTCGCGGCGGGCGACGTACAGCTTCCGGTCGAACGCCTCGGCGTCCATCTCCGCGTCGGGGCGGACGAACGCCTGCCAGACGTCGGGTTCGGATTCGAGCGCGGTCTTCCCGAGGTCGGAGTTGTCCGTCGGCACGTCCCGCCAGTGGAACACCTCCAGCCCGTGGGCCGCCACGGAGCGTTCGAATATCGAGAACAGTCCCTCGCGCGCGGCGTCGTCCTGCGGCATGAACACCGAACCGACGGCGTACGTCTCCGGCAGGTCGGCGTCCACGACGGCCTCGAAGAACTCGTCGGGCCGTTGAATCATGATGCCGGCGCCGTCGCCGGTGTTCTCCTCGGCACCCGTCGTGCCGCGGTGTTCGAGGTTCGCTAACAGTTCCACGCCGTCCGCGACGGTCCGGTGAGTTCGACCGCCGTCGAGGTCGATGACGGCGCCTACGCCGCAGTTCGAGCGCTGGTCGGTGGGGTCGGCGAGCCCCTCCGAAACGTCAGGGGTGTCTCTCTGTGGCTTGGTCATGTGTGACCAGACACCGAACTCCCATAAGGCATTTATCCTGAAAGCATAAGGGAAATACTATTACATATAAGGATATATGGTCTATTTCTACTTTATCGAATGTTCATCTAGGATACGGACGGCAGCGCGAAGTGTGCGAACAGCAGCGCAGAAAAGGGGCGGGGCGGGAACGAGCGTCGCTCAGTACGTCTTCGCGAAGTAGGCCGTCTCGACGGCGTCGCCGTCGCAGATGGCGCAGGAGTCGCCCTCGTGAATCTCGGCCTCCTCGTCGTCGAGGGGGACCATCACGATTTCGGCGGCTATCTGCTCTTTGATCTCGGTTTCGCACTCCTCGTCGCCGCACCACGGCGCTTTCACGTACCCGCCGTGCTGGCCGATGGTGCCGAGGATGTCCGCGCGGGAGTCCGCCTCCCGGACGTTCTCTTCGAGGTTATCCTCCGCCTTCGCGTAGAGTTTGGCGTACACCTCGTCGAACTCCTCGCGCACCGTCTCGGCGACGTTCTCGCGGTCCACCTCCTTGCTCTCGCCGTCGGGGCGGTGGACGACGGTTATCACGTCGTCGTCCACCTCGTTCGGGCCGATCTCGAAGCGGACGGGGACGCCCTTCAGCTCCCACTCGTTGAACTTGAAGCCCGGATTGCGCTCGTCCCGGTCGTCGAGTTCGACGCGGACGCCCGCCTCCTCCAGTTCCTCGGTGATTCCCTCGGCGTACTCGAGCACCTTCTCCTTCGTGTCGGACTGCCAGATGGGGACGACGACGACCTGTTCGGGCGCGACGGTCGGCGGCAGGACCAACCCTTGGTCGTCGGAGTGGGTCATGATGAGCGCGCCCATCGACCGCCACGAGAGGCCCCACGAGGTGGTGTGAGCGATCTGGCTCTCCTCGTCCTCGTCGGTGTAGGTGATGTCGAACGCCTCCGCGAAGGAGGTGCCGAGGTGGTGGGAGGTGCCGCTTTGGACGGACTTGCCGTCGGGCATGAGCGCCTCCACCGTCGTCGTCGTGTCCGCGCCGGGGAACTTGTCGTGTTCGGGCTTCGCGCCGCGGAGGACGGGGATGGCGAGCAGGTCCTCGAAGACGGACTGGTACTGGTCGAGGCGGGTGAGCGTCTCGTCCCACGCGTCCTCGTCCGTCGCGTGCGCGGTGTGGCCCTCCTGCCAAAGGAACTCCTTCGTGCGGAAGAACGGCTTCGTCTCCGTCGCCTCCCATCGGACGACGGACGCCCACTGGTTCACGCGGAGGGGCAAGTCGCGGTGACTGCGGACCCACCGGGACAGGTATGGCGCGATGATGGACTCGGAGGTGGGCCGGACGGCGAGTCGTTCCTCCAGTTCGTCGCGGCCGGCGTGGGTGACCCACGCGACTTCGGGGTCGAACCCCTCGACGATGTCCTTCTCCCGTTCGAGGTAGCTCTCGGGGATGAACATCGGGAAGTAGGCGTTCTGGACGCCGGTCTCCTTGAACAGCCCGTCGAGGTAGCTCTGGATGCGCTCCCAGACTGCGTAGGCGCGCGGCCGCGTGACGATGAATCCGCTCATCCCCTCCGGGCCGTAGTTCGCCAACCCCGCCTTCTGGACGACTTCGGCGTACCACTCGCCGGTGTTGTACTCCTTGGACTCGGTTATCCCGAGTTCCTGATCGTCGCTCATTACCCTCGCTTTACCCCAGCGAACTCTTAAAGACCCCGAAGCGCGCGACTCCGCGCGTCCCGGCGGAGGGGCCGCGCGGCCGGCGCGGCGGCGACGCCGCTCCCGTTCGCGCCCGCGTCAGTCGCGCCGGACGGCGAACGGACTGTCGCCGTCGCGCCACGACCACCCCGGCAACCGCGTCTGAAAGCCCGCCGCGAGTGCGGCGTCCAAGTCGTCCGCGCCCGCGCGCCCCTCGGTGTGGGTGCGGACGTCCGCGAAGTGGAACGTCGCCTGCGCGAGAAGCGAGAGGGGGTGCCCGCCCGCGACGGTGGCGGCGAGTTCGCGCCCGAGAATCTCGTCGACGACGAACCCGGGGTAGTCGCCCTCCACGTCGAGTTCGCGGAGGATGCGGACGAACCCGGCGACGTTCACCGCCACCTCGCCGTCGGCGAAGACGGCGTCCACCTCCTCGCGGTACGCCGCGGGCGTCACCTCGTCCACGTCGGTTTCGAACAGCTCGCCCAACCGCGCGCGCGTGTCGTTTATCAGCGGAACCACCGCGTCGCCGCGGTTTCGCACCCACTCCGCCTCGCGTTCGACGGCCTCCGGTGTCAGCTCCATACCGCCCATCTGCGCGTCCGAGGGCTTCCACTTTGCGAAGGCTTTTATACCGACGAGAAAGTACCTCCGAGTAAGCGGGTTTTCCCTGCCTCTTCCCGCAGTCAGGATAGCCAGAGATACCACCGTACTCGTTGACTATGCTCTCTCAATCGACGACCGGGTCAGACCGTCCCCCGATAGGCGTATCGGCACCGGTCGGCAGCTTTCGAGGCAGCGATTCTCCGACACCGCCCGTAACGCACCGGGCGAGGCCACTCAGTTATGAGTTCAGTAGATAAGCAACTTGAGGAATTGAAAGCAGAGATTACGAACGAACTGCCGTCCGACATCTCCGTGTCGGACGTGAAATACGAGGGGCCGGAACTCGTCGTCTACACTCGGGACCCGAAGCGGTTCGCGCAGAACGGCGACCTCATCCGGAAACTCGCCAGCAAACTGCGGAAGCGCATCACGGTCAGGCCCGACCCAGAGGCGCTTTCGAGTCCCCGTAACGCGGAGGAACAGATCCTTGACGTCATCCCCGAGGAAGCGGGCGTCACCGACCTCGACTTCCACGCCGACACCGGCGAAGTCGTCATCGAGGCGTCGAAGCCGGGGATGGTCATCGGCCGCCACGGGTCGACGCTCCGGAAGATAACCCAGCAGGTCGGGTGGACGCCCGAAGTCGTCCGCACCCCGCCCATCGAGTCGTCGACCGTCTCGAACGTCCGGAACTTCCTGAAGCAGGAACGCGACGACCGGCGGCAGATTCTCGAACGGGTCGGGCGGCAGATTCACCGCGAACAGCTCTCCGACGACGAGTGGGTCCGCATCTCGACGCTCGGATGCTGTCGGGAGGTCGGTCGCGCCTCGTTCGTCGTCTCGACGCCCGAGACGCGCATCCTCGTGGACTGCGGCGACAAGCCGGGGTCCGACGACGTGCCGTACCTGCAGGTGCCGGAGGCCCTCGGGGCGGGCGCGAACTCGCTGGACGCCGTCGTCCTGACGCACGCCCACCTCGACCACTCGGCGCTCATCCCCCTCCTGTTCAAGTACGGGTACGACGGCCCCATCTACACGACCGAACCGACCCGCGACCTGATGGGTCTCCTGACACTCGACTACCTCGACGTGGCGGCCAAGGAGGGCCGGACGCCGCCGTACGAGTCCGAGATGGTCCGCGAGGCCATCAAACACTGCATCCCGCTCGAATACGGCGACGTGACGGACATTGCGCCGGACGTGAAGCTCACGTTCCACAACGCGGGTCACATCCTCGGCTCCGCCGTCTCGCACTTCCACATCGGCGACGGCCTCTACAACGTCGCGTTCTCCGGGGACATCCACTACGACGACACGCGCCTGTTCAACGGCGCGGTCAACGACTTCCCGCGCGTGGAGACCCTCGTCCTCGAATCCACCTACGGCGGCCGGAACGACTACCAGACCGACCAGGAGGACTCCGAGGAGAACCTCATCGAGATAATCAACGAGACGTACGACAAGGGCGGGAAGATACTCATCCCCGCGTTCGCCGTCGGTCGGTCCCAGGAGATAATGCTCGTCCTCGAAGAGGCGATGCGGAGCGGCAAGATTCCCTCCATGCCCGTCCACCTCGACGGGATGATCTGGGAGGCGACGGCCATCCACACCACGTACCCCGAGTACCTGCGGGACGAACTCCGCGACCGAATCTTCCACGAGGACGAGAACCCGTTCCTCGCCGACGAGTTCAACCACATCGACGGCGGCGAGGAGGAACGGCAGGAAGTCGCCGACGGCGACCAATGCATCATCCTCTCGACCTCGGGGATGGTCACCGGCGGCCCCATCATGTCGTGGCTCCGCCACATCGGTACGGAACCGGACTCCCGACTCGTGTTCGTCGGCTACCAGGCGCAGGGAACCCTCGGCCGCCGCATCCAGAACGGGTGGGACGAGATTCCCGTCAACGGCCGCGACGGCATGGGCCGTTCGGACACGCTCCAACTGAAGATGGACGTCGAGACGGTGGACGGGTTCTCCGGCCACGCCGACCGGCAGGGACTGGAGAACTTCGTGAAGACGATGAACCCCCGACCCGAGAAGGTGCTGTGCGTCCACGGCGACGAACGCTCCGTGCAGGACCTCTCGTCGGCCCTCTATCATAACTACAACATGCGGACGTTCGCGCCGAAGAACCTCGAAACGTTCCGCTTCAAGTGACCGCGTAAGCTTCCGCGTCGTCCGCGCCCGACCCGCGTTCGCGTTTCGTTCCGGTTTTCGCCGCCCGCGCCCGCGGCCAACATTCAAGCCCGTTCTCCACGCAGACTGAGCCATGCGTCTCGCGCTTATCGCTCACGACGAGAAGAAGCCGGAGCTCATCGAGTTCGCGAAGAACCGCAAGGCGGACCTCGAACGGTTCGACCTGATGGCCACGGGGACGACCGGGAAGCGACTCCAAGAGGAGACCGGCCTCGACGTCGAACGCAAGCAGTCCGGCCCCATCGGCGGCGACATGCAGATCGGCGCCGAGATCGCCGACGAGAACTGCGCGGGCGTCTTCTTCCTGCGGGACCCCCTGACCGCGCAACCGCACGAACCCGACATCACGGCGTTGTTGCGCATCGCCGACGTCCACTCCATCCCCCTCGCGACGAACCTCTCCAGCGCCGACGCCATCCTCGACGAACTCGTCAGACAGCTCGAATCCGAGACCCGGTCTCACCGCTGAGAATCGTATCCCGACGCTTAACACCTCCCCGCCGAACACCGGTGTATGCGACGCTCGATACGAACTGTTGCCACGGTAGTCGTTCTACTGGCGACGTTGGGAGCGCCCGTCGTCGGTCCGGTCGCCGCCCAGTCGTCCGACTCGGCGGCGGCGGACGGCGGCGAAAAGCGGTGCTTCCCGCCCGGCGGTCACGAACTCAGCGTCGGTACGGAAGGTCCGGGCATCGGGATGACCGTCCACACGTCGCTGTTCTCGAACCTCGGCGGCGAAGGGGCACTCGGTCTCGAAGCCCGCGGCACCGCGTTGAACGCGACCATCGTCTCGCTTCGGACGGGCGTCGTCTTCAACGGCGTCGGCGACGCCGGGGCGTTCCTCTCGAACCCGTTCTCCCGGTTCGCGATAGTCTACGACTACTCGTTCGATCTTCCGATGTTCTCGTCTCTCGGCGGGGATCGGTCGTCGTACGCTTCCGAGGAGTCGCCGGTGTCCGGCGTCGAGACGAGAGCGTGTTAAGCTCGAACCGTCAGGGCGACGGTCCGGAGGGGTAGTTCGCGTCGGCGCGTTGGACGACGATGCTCCCGTCCGCGTGGATAGTCACGTCGTAGCCGTCGAGCGAAAACGAGAGAGTCCCGTTGCGACCAGCCTTGTCGGTGAACAACGAGTCGAGCGCGTCGGGGTCGATGACGTCGTACAGCGGTGGTAACGCCTCCGGTTCCTTCCCCGCGAACATCGACACCGCTCGGACGACGCTGAAACTGAGCGGTTCGTCGTCCGACCAGTCGTGCATCGCGTGGTACTCCTCCGCCGGTGCCGACGGGTCTCTGCCGCCGACTCCGTCCTCAACCATCGTCTCCCCCCCGGGAGCGTGCTCGGTTCGGACTCCTGTCTCCGAATACCATTGTATTCTCACCGACTCGCTACTCTCTATCCCCACATAAAGTGCGATGACTGTTAATATGAGAAAATCCCTTACTGTCAGTACGCTCCAACGGTTAACCGCCCGATTATTGCGGCGTCGGGCTTCCGCGGCGCGCGCCGACGCGATAAAGTATGACGTTAGCGGGTCCGTCAGCCGAGTAAGGCGTCGACTTCCGGGCGTTACGGGCCGGATGTCGCCTCTACGGGGTCCACCACCTCGCCGGACTCGGGGTCGACGCCCACCCTGTCGCACAGCGCCGACACCGGGCAGGCGTCGAGTCCGTCGAGGCAGGCGGGCGTCCGCGCCGTGCAGTACTCGCGTCCGAACTGGATCATCGCGGTGTGTCCGAACCCGCACTTCGCCGCCGGAACGTCGCGTTCGAGCGATCGGCGCACCTCCTCGTGGTCAGCGTCGGGTGACGCGACGCCTAACCGCCGCGAGATTCGGTGGACGTGCGTGTCCACGGGGAAGACGCCGCCCCGGCCGCCGGCGAACAGGAGGACGCAGTCGGCCGTCTTCGGGCCGACGCCGTGAATCTCCAGCAACCGGTCGCGGACGGCGGCGGGGTCCTCCTCGCGGACGTAGGCGTCGAACCCCTCAGACCCGCCGAACTCGGAGACGACTTCCCGGGCCGCGCCGCGTATCATCTTCGACTTCTGGTTGTACAGTCCCGCCGCGGAGATGGCGTCGGCTATCGCCTCCCGGTCGGCCGCCGCGAGGGTCTCCGCGAGGTCCTTGGCCGGGCCGTACCGGGTCATCAGTTCGTCGTGCGCCGGTTGACTCGCCTTGTCGCTGGTGTTCTGGCTGAGTATCGTTCGGACGAGGCACTCGAAGGCGTCCTGTCCGCCGTAGGCCTTCCGCCAGTACAGTCTCCCTAACTCGTCTACGACCGCCTCCGCGCGCGTCTCCGCGTCCCCCTCCTCGAACATCGCGGCCGTGCCGCCGCCGGCCTCGCCGCCGCTAATGTTCTCTGCGGGTTCCTCGGGCATGGGTGGGGGTTCGACCGCCGCGGCGAAAAACCGCCCGGTCTCTCAGTCGGTCTCGAACAGTCGGACGTAGACGGCGATGAAGCCGACGACCCCCGACAGGAGGACGAAGCCGCAGAAGACGAGGAGGTACAACGCGACCGGGGACCCCGTTTGGTCGGACATAACCGCCCCGACGGAACACCGTCGCTCAGTCCTTTCTCCGGCGGCGTCCGCCTACTCGACGGTGAGCGTCAGCGTCAGGGACGCCCCGTCAGCGAGGGCGGCGACGAGTTCGCGGTCGAAGTCCGCGGCGGCACCCTCGGCGCCGACGAGGACGGTTCGGTCGTCCACGTAGTCGCTGGTCCGCCCGACGTGACTTCGGTCGTCCTCGAACGTCAGGTCGGGGTGGCCGCGCCCCGCGACCGTCTGCGCGAACGTCTCCCCCTCGTCCGTCTCCACCGCTATCTCCGCCGTAATCGTCGCGTCTTCGTCGCGGCACGCCTCGACGAACTCCTCGTCGAAGTCGGCGGGCACCCTGTCGGCTTCGACCGCGAGAATACAGTCTCCCGCGGGCGTGAGCCAATCGTCCGACGTCACCTCGAACGTGCTGGCGTGTTCGGCCGCGACGTTCTCGTGTCCGCGCGCGCGGACGACTTCGCGTCGTTCGGTCATGGTTCCCCGTCGCCGTCGCCGCGGTAAAGCGCGTACGGTTCGGCGCGGAACGAGGCGCGTCCGACCCGCCGGGACGGGACGACCGTTCCGCCGATGGGGCGATCGTTCCGCCGACGGAACGGCGGGCGGCCGAGTACGGTGCGCTCCGTATTTTATGTACGTCTCCCCATCGGTTGATACGTCGTAGCACGGCGTATTCGAGGAGTATGGTACCTCTTTTCACGCCCGCAACCACCGAAGGATTTATATCCGGATAGGGTCAAGTAGAGAGTACCAGAGCGCCTCCGGCGTTCCGGCGGAACCGCACGCAGAATGATCGGGAATTCTTATCCACGGTCGGCAGCATCACAAGGAGCGGCCGCCTTGTCCGGAGCGGTGATGGTATCGAGGTTTGATTACGCATGGTGACAAAGCAAGACGTTCTCCAAGAATACGACGTACAAGAGCTCGACGAATCCAACAACGTCGAACTCACAGACGACAAGCTCGAAGACGGTTCGAAAGGCGAGCTTATCAAACTCGCGGGGCAGCTCCGCGACCGTCGTAACGACCTGAATCAGATGGCCTCCGAGCGCGCGTCCAAGCGCGACGACCTGAACGCGAAGACTCGCGAGAAGGTCGACGAGGCACAAGAACACCGAGAGCAGCGAGACTCGCTCAACGAGCAGGTTCAGGAGCACAAGAACAAGCGCAACGAGCTCAACGCCGAGGCCAACGAACTCTTCGACAAGGTCGAAGAGATGAAGCAGGACCTCGAGCTCAACGACGGGAAGGACATCGACGAGCTCAAAGAGGAGATAGAGCAGCTCGAGTTCCGACAGCAGACCGAAGTTCTCTCGACGGAAGACGAGCGCGAACTCATCGAGAAGATCGAGGACAAGCGCGAGCAGCTCCGTCAGAAGAAGGACAAGGTCGAAGAGAGCGGTGAACTCGAAGAGCTCATCGAGGAGGCCGAGGAGGTCCGCTCCGAGGCGTCCCAGCACCACCAGAAGGTGACGGAGCTCGCCGACAAGGCCCAAGAGCACCACAACCAGATGATCGAGGCCTACCGCGAGGCCGACGACATCCGCGACAAGGCCGACGCGATGCACGAGCTCTTCGTCGAAGCCCAAGAGGCGGCCGACCGCCACCACGAGGACTTCGTCCGCGTGCAGAAGCGCCTCCGCGAGCTCGACAAGCAGGAAGAGCAGGAGCGCGACGCCGAACGCGCCGAGGAGCGCGAAGCGGCCAAAGAGGAGGCCGAGGAGATCTACCAGAAGTTCAAGGAAGGCGAGACCCTCGACACCGAGGACCTGATGAAGCTCCAGAAGACGGGGCTTCTCTAAGCCGACCGGTTCTTTCTCTCTCTCCGTTTCGGATACGTTTTTCACCTCACCCGAGAGAGGCGTCGGTATGTCTCTGACGGGTGACGGATCGTGACGGCCGGCCGACGGACCGCGGTCGCTCGCGCGGCCGTCGTTCTCCTCGTCGCGGCGGTGGTCGCCGCGGTCGGATGGTATCTCTTCGTCGCGGCGCCGGACGACCTCGCCGACCTCCTCGGGACGGTCCTCGTCGTCTGCGTTGTCGGCGTCGGCGTCCGCCTCGGGGCGCGTCTGGCGGACAGGACGCACCCCGACTACGACGTGGCGGAGGTGGCCGTCGAGGGGCCCATAACCCGCGACGGCGGCCCCGGCCCCGCGCCCGGCGGAAGCGTCGGTACGCCGGCGGACGACATCGTGGACGGCGTCCGCGCGGCGGACGACGACGGCGGCGTGGACGCCCTCGTGGTGAAGCTGAACACGCCGGGCGGCGAGGTACTGCCGAGCGAGGACATCAGGCGGGCGGTCGAGGAGTTCGACGGCCCCACCGTGGCGTACGCCACCGACGTCTGCGCCAGCGGGGGGTACTGGATAGCCACCGGGTGCGACGAACTGTGGGCGCACGACGTGAGCGTCGTCGGGAGCATCGGCGTCATCGGGTCGTCCGTGAACGTCTCGGAGCTCGCCGACCGACTCGGCGTCTCCTACGAGCGATTCGCCGCGGGCAAGTACAAAGACGCCGGGACGGCGCTGAAAGACGTCTCGGAGGACGAACGCGACTACCTCCAGGGCATCGTGGACGACTACTACGAGGACTTCGTCGAACGGGTCGCGGCCGGCCGAGGGATGGACCCCCAGACGGTGCGAGACACCGAAGCGCGCGTCTACCTCGGCGAGGACGCCGTCGAACTCGGTCTGGTGGACCGGGTGGGGACGCGGGACGACGTGGAGGACCGCGTCGCGACGCTTCTCGGCGTCGACGAGGTGAGCGTCCGGGAGTTCACGCCCCGCCGGGGTGTCGCCTCTCGCCTCCGCGGCGGCGCGGCGCACGTCGCGTACGCGTTCGGCGCGGGCGTCGCCTCGGCGTTCGACGCCGACGACGCCGCCGACTTCCGATTCCGGTTCTGACCGCTCTCAGCCTTCGTCCGGTTCGACCACCGCCTCGGCTTCGATTTCGACCAGTAAGTTCGGGTCGATGAGTCGGCTCACCTCCACCATCGTCGAGGCGGGGCGGACGGGAACGTCGCGGAAGAACGACCCGTGCGCCTCGCCGACGGCCTCCCAGTCGTCGATATCCGCGACGTACATCCGCGTCCGAACCACGTCCTCCTTCTCCCCGCCGAGTTCCTCCACCGCGGAAACCACGTTCGAGAGCGCTCGCTTCGCCTGCGCGCCCGCGTCGTCGGCCCCCACCGCGTTCCCCTCCTCGTCCGTCGCCGTGGTTCCCGAGACGCGAATCACGTCGCCGGTGCGGACGGCGCGGGAGTAGCCGACTCTCGGTTCCCACTCGGTACCGCTCGAAATCGCCTCTCGTCGCATGGCCGACCCACGGACCCCCGGCCGATAACGGTTCGGCCGCGACGACCGGGAGCGTTTTAACTAAGTGAGTCGTTCGCACGGTTGTGACCACGCTCGTCCTCTGTGTCGACCGGTCGAACGACATCGGGCGGAAGGCCGGTCTCCGGACGCCCGTGGTCGGGTGGGAGGCCGTCCAATCGCTCGTGACGGAGGTGGGTCTCGCCGACCCGGAGGATTCGAGCGTGAACTGCCTTCTGGAGTCGCTTCGCGTCGTCAGGGACCTGCGGGACGGCGACGAGGACGCCGTCGTCGCCGTCGTCTCCGGCGGGAGCGACTCGCTCGTCGGTGCGGACCGGTCGCTCGCCGCGCAGGTTGACCGCCTCGTCGAGGAGTACGACCCCGAATCGACCATCGTCGTCATCGACAGCGCCGGCGACGAACGCGTGGTGCCGGTGATAGAGAGTCGCCTCCGAATCGACTCCGTGGACCGCGTGGTCGTCAGGCAGGCGCACGACATCGAATCGACGTACTACCTGCTCAAGCAGTTCCTCGCGGACGAGGAGCTTCGGACGACGGTGTTGGTCCCCCTCGGGGCGACGCTGGTTCTGATGCCGCTCCTGCTCACGCAGTTTTCGCCCGCCGTCGCGCTCGCGGGTCTGGCGGCGGTCCTCGGGGCGGTGCTCCTGTACAAGGGGTTCGCCATCGACGAGTTCGTCGCGGACGTGCCCGACATGGTCCGGGACGCGCTGTACTCCGGACAGGTGTCCGTCGTCACGTACGCCGCCGCCGGGGGGTTGTCGCTCGTCGGTCTCTTCCTCGGCGCGCTCTCGGTGACGACGCCGACGGGCTCGGAGCGAGTGGTGCTGCCCGCGATGCAGCTCGTCTACAACGCGGTGCCGTGGTTGGCGCTCGCCGCGTTGACCGCCAGCGCCGGCCGACTCATCGACGAGCTCATCGGCTCCGACGGCGTCCGGACGCCGTACCTCAACCTCCCGTTCGGCGTCGTCGCCCTCGGACTCGTCGTCCGCGGGTTCTCCGGGTGGTTCCTCCAACGCGAGGGCGTCCTGGGGAACGCGGTGCTGTTCGACGTGGTTCTGTCGGCCCGCCAGCGACTCGCCCTCTTCATCGTCGGCGGCATCGTCGTCAGCATCGTCGGCGTCCGAATCGCCGCGAGCGTGAGCGACGAGACGGTGGAAGACGCCGTCGAGCAGTGAGTCGGCCCCTCAGCGGGTTCCCCCGGCGCGGTACTCGCCGTGTTTGATGCCGATTCCGAGGCACACCGCCCCGAACACCAACATCGCGGGGGCGACCATCATCAGGACCGTACTCGTCGCCATCACGCCCATCGCGAGGAGGGCGGCGACGCCCGCGGCGACGAGGACGAGAAACAGCACGGCCGTTCGCGTGATGTCGAACTCCATACGCGGGGTCGTTCGGACGGGCGGGACTAATCGCTTACTCTCGGTTCGGCGTCCGACGCGGCGAAAAACGGCGAGAAGCGGAAACGGAAACGGTGGGGAGACGGCGGCGCGAAACGTCCCCGTTACCAGGGGGCGAACCCGGGGTCCACCTGACGCTCGGTTCGGTCGATGGCGTCTATCTTCTCGACGTCCTCGTCGTCGAGTTCGACGCCCAGCGACTCCCAGTTGTCGCGGATGTGGTCTTCGCCCGTCGCCTTCGGGATGGCGGTGACGCCCTTCTCGCGAAGCCACGCGAGCGACACCTGCGCCTCGCTGGCGTCGTGTTTCTCGGCGACTTCGGACAGTTCGGGCACGTCGAATACCTCGCCGCGGGCGAGGGGGGAGTACGCGACGATCTCGATGTCCCGGTCGGCGCAGTGCTCGCGGAGTTCCTCCTGCGGGAGGAGGGGGTGGAGCTCTACCTGGTTCGCGAAGATGGCGTTGTCGGCCGTCTCGACGGCCTCGCCCACCTGTTCGGGTTCGAAGTTGCTGATGCCGATGCGCTCTATCGACCCGTCCTCGACGAGTTCGTCGAACGCGCGGAACGTCTCCTCGGGGTCGTACTCCCGGGAGGGCCAGTGGACGTAGAGCAGGTCCACGTAGTCGACGCCGAGTTTATCGAGGCTCTCCTCGGTCGTCGAGAGGACGTCGTCGTACGAGAGATTGTCAATCCACACCTTGGTGGCGAGGAACATGTCCTCGCGGTCGACGTCGGCGTTCTTGATGCCGCGGCCGACGGCCTCCTCGTTGCCGTACGCCTGCGCCGTGTCGATGTGACGGTACCCCGTGTTCAGCGCCGTCTCCACCGCGTCGGCGCAGTCGTCCGGGTCGTCGTTCTGCCACGTGCCGAGTCCGAGCATCGGCATCCCGTCGGTCTCGGGGACGTCGTCACTATCGGGTACTTGGTGGGACATACGTTGTAAGAACGAAGGGGCGTCGGCGGGAAAGACGTTGTGAAAGGGAGAACGGCGTGCCGGAAAGCGTGCGAACCGTTATCGTCAGTACTTCGGGTCCGCGCCGCTGATCTCGTACAGGTCGTCCATGATGTCGTCGCGCCCTTCCTGCCACGTCTCGAACCCGCGCGGCGAGGAGGGATAGGCGTTGTACAGCGTCGAAATCTCCGACGCCTTCCGACTCACCTTGTAGAGCCCGTAGAGGGCGTCCCAGTGGCCGAACGTCTTCACGAGCGTCTCCAGTTTGAGCTTGAGGCTCATCTCGGAGGTGCCGCTACTGAGGGCGTCGACCAGTTGCTGACCCGGGAGCGACGAGACGATATCGACGAGTTCGTTCACCTCGTGGGCGGTGCCCCAGATGTTGTACAGGTCCACCGCGGCGAACCGCCTGCCGAAGTCGGTCATCACGTCGCGGTTGTACTCCCAGAGGTTCGCCTCGCTCACGTCGCCCTCGGAGATGGCCTTCACGGCGCGTTTCGCCGCCCAGTGGGCGGACTTCGCCGCGCCGGGGATGCCGCCGCCGGTGGTGGGGTTGACGTGCCCCGCCGAGTCGCCCGCGGCGATGAAGCCGTTCGCCACCGCCGAGTCGTAGGGGCGACGCGTCGGCAGGGCCGCGCCGAGTTTGTCCTTGACGGTGGCGTTCGCGAACTCCGGGCGATTCCGAAGGTCGCGTTTCAGCGCGTCCACCAACTCCATCGGTTTCTCGGTCATCTGAAAGCCCAGTCCGGCGTTTATCTCGGTCGAAGACCGGGGGAAGTACCAGAGGTACCCCAGTTCCTCGGTCGGTTTGAACACGATGGCGTCGTCGTACTCGACGGGGTCGGGGACGTCGATGACCTCGCGGTAGGCCGAACAGAACTGCGAGTACGAGACGTTCGTATCGAAGTACGTCCCCGTGAAGTCGGTCTTGTCCTGCAGAATCGACAGCGCTCCCGCGCCGTCGATGGTGACCTCCGCCTCGTACTCGACGACGCTCCCGTTGCGCTTCGCGCGGACGCCGGTGACGGTGCCGTCGTCGGCCTGCGTCACGTCTTGGACGACGGTGTCGAAGTGGAGTTCCGCGCCGATGCGTTCGGCCTCCTCTAAGATTATCTCTCCGTAGCGTCGCCGGTCGATGACGGCCCCGGAACTGCCGAACGGGATGTCGAGCGTCTCGCCGCGAGGGTTCTCGAAGACGGCGCGACGGATGTTCTGGTTGGTGAACGATTCCTCCTTGAGGCGGTCGAGGTCGATGACGTCCGGAAACGTGCTCTTCCCCTTGATGGCGTCCCCACAGGCGATGTGGCCGGCCTCCTCCTCGGACTTCCGTTCGAGGAGGACGACGTCGAGGCCTTCCGACGCCCCGGTCGCCGCCGCAAAGGCTCCCGCCGTTCCCCCCCCGACGACGACCATGTCGTAGGCTTCCGCAGGCATACTCTACTGATTTCGTCGCCCGTCATAAAAATAAACCGTATCTGCACCCGAACTTTGGGCACCGGTGGCAAATCGAGTCGCCCGCTGGACTCCGACCCGCCGTCAGCTTTACCGTGGTAGCCGTTGGCGTAGTACTGGTGGCAATATATGCCTGAGCTCTCCACGGAGAACACGAACGCGTTCGCCCACCGAATCGCCGGGGACACGTTGGTCTACGACTGTCCGGACTGCGAGTACGGCGAAGTCGTCATCACCGAACTCATCGAATCCGACACGTCTCGGTGTCTCGACTGCGGCACTCCGTTCCGCCTGTACGTCGAACGGGCCGACGGCGACGGCGACGCCTGACCCCGGGCCGTCTCGGCCGTCCGCGACCCGCGACGCCCGAACGCCGCCGGTCGGACGTGGCCGTCTCGGCGGTAGCGGGCGGAAAGAACGGAGACGAGCGACCGCCGTCCGGAGTTAGTAGAACTCGCGGACGAGGTCCATTGCGCCCTCGGGCGCGCCCTCGTCGATTTCGGACATGTTGGAGTCGAGGCCGTGTTTCTGGTCGTACGGCACCGACTCGTCGTCCTGCCAGATGATCCCCTGATACTCCTTGCCCGCGTCGAGGATCTTGTCCTTCGCGGAGTCGTAGTCGGAGGGGTCGTGGTCCTCGTCGGCGAGGTCCACGAGGTTGTCGCGGAAGTAGTCGTACGTGTCCACGTCGTTGAAGGTGACGCACGGGCTGAACACGTTGACGAAGCCGAAGCCGTCGTGTTCGATGGCCTTCTGGACGATTTCGGCGTGACGCTGGGCGTCCGTCGAGAACGACTGCGCGATGAACGTCCCGCCCGCGGCGAGTGCGAGTGCGAGGGGGTTCACCGGCGGTTGCTGCGGACCGTCCGGCGTCGTGGACGTCTCGAAGTCCTCGCGGGAGGTGGGCGAGGCCTGCCCCTTCGTGAGGCCGTAGATGCGGTTGTCCATGACGACGTACGTCATGTCGACGTTCCGCCGCACGGCGTGGACGAAGTGGCCCGCGCCGATGGAGTAGCCGTCGCCGTCGCCGCCCGCGACCATCACTTCGAGGTCGGGGTTGGCGAGTTTGACGCCCGTGCCGACGGGGAGTGCGCGCCCGTGGACGCCGTGGAGGGCGTACGAGTGCATGTACGTACCTATCTTCCCGGAACAGCCGATACCGGCGACGACGAAGGTGTTGTCGGGGTCGTTCCCCGTGTTCGCGAGTGCCTTCATCATGCCGTTCATCGTCCCGAAGTCCCCGCAACCGGGGCACCACGTGGGCTGTTTGTCGGACTTGAAGTCGGTGAAGCGAATGTCGGAGCTCATTGGTTATGCGGTAGCCTCCTCTGCGAGGAGTTCCTTGATGTCCGCTGCCAGTTCGTCCGCGTTGAACCGGACACCGTTGTACTTGTTGAGGCGCTTGACGCGTGTAAGTGTGTCGTGCTCGATGACGTCGGCGAACTGACCGGTCGCGTTACACTCGACGACGATGACGTCGTCCGCCGCTTCGACATCCTCGGTGAGGTCCGGTCGCGGGAAGATGTAGGGGACGGAGAGGAATCGCACGTCGACGCCGTCGTCGTCGAGGAACTCTATCGCCTCCCGCATCGCGCCCTCGGTGGACCCCCACGAGATGACGAGCGTGTCGGCGTCTTCGTCGCCGAACTCGCGCGGATTCCAGTCTTCCTCGTCGCGCGCCGTCTGGACCTTCTGTTCGCGCTTGTCCACCTGCTTGACGCGCATGTCGGTGTCCTCGGTCCGGCGGCCGAGTTCGTCGTGTTCGAGACCGGTGGACATGTGCGCGCCGCCCTCAGTGCCGGGGAACGCGCGCGGCGAGACGCCGTCGTCGGTGAGAGCGTGGGGCTGGAACTGCCCCTTCTCGTTCTGCCACTCGCCGATGGTGTCGTCGTCCACGACCTTCCCGCGGTCGATTTCGACGTCGTCCATGTCGAACTCCTCCGGCGAGAACGTCTGCTCGGTGACCGCCATCGAGAGGTCCGCGGTGAGGTACACCGGCGTCTGGTACTTCTCGGCCATGTTGAACGCCTCGACGGTCTTCCAGAAGCACTCCGAAATCGTCGTCGGCGCGAAGACGAAGCGCGGAATCTCGCCGTGGCCGCCGTAAAGCAGCATGTTCAGGTCGCCCTGCTCCTGTTTCGTCGGCATCCCCGTCGAGGGACCGGAGCGCATCACGTCCACGATGACGAGGGGCGTCTCCGACTGGGCGACGAGGCCGAACGTCTCGGTCATCAGGTCGATACCCGGACCGGACGTCGCCGTCATCGACCGCGCGCCGGCGCGCGCCGCGCCGAGTGCGATGTTGATGGCGGAGAGTTCGTCCTCCGCTTGGAGGACGTGACCGCCGAACTGCTCGATGCGGCCCTTGAGGTACTCCATCACGTCCGTCGCGGGCGTGATGGGGTAGCCGGCGTAGAACTTACAACCGGCGGCGATCGCGCCCATCCCGATGGCTTCGTCGCCGTTCAGGAGGACGTAGTCGTTGTCCGTGGTGTCGAGGTCGTACTCGAACTCGTGGTCGAAGTTCTCCTTGACGTAGTCTTGGCCGCTACGGGCGGCCTCCTTGTTGTTGTCGACGAGCGACTGTCCCTTCGAGCCGAAGCGCTTCTCGAGTGCGCTGTCGAGGTTCTCGATGGGGAAATTCGTTACTTCGCAGGCGGCGCCGAGTGCGACGACGTTTCGCATGATGGCACCGCCGGCCTCCTCCGCGAGGCGCTTGAGGGGAACGTCCAGCCCAATCATCCCCTCGGGTATCTCGATGTTCTCCATCGTGGTTCGCTCGCCATCGTAGACGATGACGGAACCCTCGTGGAGCTCTTCGAGGTTCTCCTCGATGGTACGAGGCGTCAGCGCGATGAGCACGTCGAGTCTATCGACGACGCTCTGCACCGGGTCGACCGACGTGCGGACCTTGTACGCCGTGTATCCGCCGCGGATACGGGACGCGAAGTCCTTGGAGGTGAACACGTGCCGTCCAGCCCGAGAGAGTGCCTGAGCGAATATCTTCCCCGTCGAATCGATACCATCGCCGGCTTCGCCGCCGATGGCCCAGTTGAAGTCCGCAGGCATGTGGGTAACGAGTTGCCATGGAGTGCTGAAAAGCCTTCTGAAAGCCATTGAAAACGGTGAAGAATTAGATGCGGGCAAATCTGGACGTACAGCCAATAAAATCGGGCATCAATCGCCCACATAGTAGAAATGGCTCCGATATTCGGATCAGAATCGACCGACCGTCCACCGACAGTTCGCCCGGCGGCAGTAGATATTACGGTGACAGTAAGTGCCCCCGACCGGAGTTCGCTCGTCCGAGAGAGCAAGGTCATTTATCCGGGGCCGCCGAATCGTCGCCCATGGACGCAACCGTCGCCGTCACCGCCGTTCGAGACGTCGGACCGAACACGGTGGCCATCGAGTTCGAGTCGCCCGAGGGGTTCGAGGCCGAACCCGGCCAGTTCGTGAAGCTCTCCGGGACCGTCGAGGGCGAGGAGTACTCCCGGTTCTACACGCTCTCCTCTCCCGGCGTGGCCGAGACGTTCGAGGTGACCGTCGGCGCGGACCCCGAGGAGGCGGGGCCGTTCAGCCGACGCCTCGTGGACCTCTCTGCGGGCGACGAACTGGAGATGACCGGTCCGTTCGGCGACGACCACTACGAGGGCGAGTCGCGCGTCGTCGTCCTCGCCGGCGGACCGGGCGTCGGCCCCGCCGTCGCGATCGGCGAGTTGGCCGCCGAGGACGGAAACGAGGTGGCCATCGTCTACCAGACGGACGCGCCCGCGCACGAGGAGAGACTCGACGCCCTCCGCGAGTCGGGCGCGTCCGTCGTCGTCACCGACGGCGATATCGAGGAGGCAGTCGCGGACGCGGTGACCGCCGAGGAGGGCGAACAGGTGTTCGTCTACGGCTTCGCCGACTTCGTGGCGGAGGCGACGGACGCGGTGGAGGCCGCGGGCGGCGACGCCGACGACGCGAAAGTCGAGAACTTCGGCTGAGTCGGTCGTCCGCGCGCGGACACCCGTCTCTTAGACTCGCCTCGAACTGTCGCCGGACTCACCCGAATCCTTAATCATTAGCCCGGCAAAACTTGCGCCATGTACGACGAGGACGACCTCGCGGCGATACGCGAGGCCCGCGAGGAGTGGGAGGCGGAGACGCGCGACCCGGTGCGCGAACGACACGGCGAACGGAAAGACCGGTTCGCCACCGTCTCGAATCTCGAAGTCGAGGACCTGTACACGCCCGCGGACGTGGCCGACATCGACTACGAGGAGGACCTCGGGTTCCCCGGCGAGTACCCCTACACCCGCGGCGTCTACCCGACGATGTACCGCGGTCGGACGTGGACGATGCGGCAGTTCGCCGGGTTCGGCACCGCCGAGGAGACGAACGAGCGCTTCCACTACCTCATCGAACACGGCCAGACCGGCCTCTCGACGGCGTTCGACATGCCCTCCCTGATGGGTAAAGACTCCGACGACCCCCTCTCGGACGGCGAAGTCGGAAAGGAAGGCGTCGCCGTCGACACCCTGCGGGACATGGAGATTCTGTTCGACGGCATCGACGTGGGCGAGGTGTCCACCTCCTTCACCATCAACCCCTCCGCGCCCGTCGTCTACGCGATGTACGTCGCCATCGCGGACCAACAGGGCGTCCCCCGCGAGGAACTCAGGGGGACCCTCCAGAACGACATGCTGAAGGAGTTCATCGCGCAGAAGGAGTGGGTCGTCCCGCCGGAACCATCCCTGAAACTCGTCACCGACACGGTGGAGTTCTGCGCCGAGGAGACGCCGAAGTTCCACCCCATCTCCGTGTCGGGCTACCACATCCGCGAGGCGGGTTCGACGGCGGTGCAGGAACTCGCGTTCACCCTCGCGGACGGGTTCGCGTACGTCGAGGACGCCCTCGAACGCGGGATGGACGTGGACACCGTCGGTCCCCTCCTGTCGTTCTTCTTCAACTCGCACAACTCCATCTTCGAGGAGGTGGCGAAGTTCCGCGCCGCGCGGCGCATCTACGCGCGCGTGATGCGGGAGTGGTACGACGCCGAGGACGAGGCGTCCACCCGACTGAAGTTCCACACCCAGACCGCCGGGCAGTCGCTGACCGCCCAGCAACCCCTCAACAACGTCGTCCGCGTGACGATTCAGGCCCTCGCGGGCGTCCTCGGCGGGACGCAGAGCCTCCACACGAACAGCTACGACGAGGCGTTCGCCCTCCCCGGCGAGGAGGCAGTCCGCGTCGCCCTCCGCACCCAGCAGATAATCGCCGAGGAGTCCGGCGCGGCGGACGTCATCGACCCCCTCGGCGGGAGTTTCTTCGTCGAAGCCCTCACCGACGAGGTGGAGGCGGAAGCGACGGCCTACATCGAGGAACTCCGCGAGATGGGCGAGGGGTCGGTTCGGGACGGCATCCTCGCGGGCATCGAACAGGGGTACTTCCACCGCGAGATACAGGGCGCGTCCTACGAGTACCAAGAACGCGTCGAGGAGGGCGAGGAAGTCGTCGTCGGCGTCAACAAGTACGTGATGGACGAGGACACCAAGCCGGACCTCCTGCACGTGGACGAGGGGACGCAGGACCGACAACTCGCCCGACTGGAGTCGGTGAAGGAAGAACGCGACGACGAGGCGGTGACCGAATCGCTCGAACGCGTCCGCGAGGCCGTCGAGAGCGACGAGAACGTGATGCCCGCACTCGTCGAGGCGGTGAAGGCGTACGCCACCATGGGCGAGATAATGGACGTCTTCGCCGACGAGTGGGGGACGTACCGCGAGGAGATCGGCGTCATGTGACCGACCCCGGCGCGCGGTGAACTGTTTTGTCGGCCCTCTCTGTAGGGGGCGCATGGATTTCGAACTCACGGCGGCGCAACGGACCCTGCGCGAGGAGGCGCGGGAGTTCGCGCGGACGGAAATCGAACCGCGCGCGGGGGAGTTAGACGAGAGCGAGTCGTCCCCCGAGGAGATTCTCGCCGAACTCGGCGAACGCCGGTACGCCGGACTCACCCTCCCCGAGGAGTACGGCGGGCGCGGCGAGGGACTCGTGGAGTTGGCACTCGTCGTCGAGGAACTGTCGGCGGCGCTGATGTCCGTCGCCAGCGCACTCGGCCTGCACCTCGGCGTCGCCGCCGTCGTCGAACGGTTCGGAACCGACGAACAGAGAGAGCGCTTCCTCCCCGAGATGGCGACGTACGACACCGTCGGCGCGTTGGGTCTCAGCGAGGCGGACGCCGGCACCGACAAACTCGCGATGGAGACGCGCGCGGAGAGAGACGGAGACGAGTGGGTGCTGAACGGCCACAAGCAGTGGGTGACGAACTTCTTCGACGCCGACGTGGTGCTGACGTACGCGAAGACCGGACCCGAGGGGGACGCCCCGCACAACGTCAGCGCGTTTCTGGTCCCCGCCGAGGAGTTCGAGGTGGAGACGGTGTGGGAGACGCTCGGGGCCAAGAGCGTCAAGTCCCCGCGCGTGACGCTCTCGGACGTTCGCGTCGGCGACGACCGGATGGTCGGCGAGGAGGGCGAGGCGTACGTCCGGCGGGGGGAGGTCCACACCAGCGTCAACGTCCCCGCGCGCGGCGTCGGCATCGCGCGGGCGGCACTCGAAGACACCGTGGCGTACACGAGCGAACGGGAGCAACACGGCGGGACCATCTCCGACTTTCAGGGCGTCCGCTGGGAGGTGGCGAAGATGGCCGAACGGGTCGACGCCGCCCGACTCCTGACGCTCCGGGCCGCGGACAGGGCCGAGAGAGCGGAGACGGGCGCGGACGTCCGCCGGGAGACGAGCATGGCGAAGATACGCGCGACGCAGGCCGCGGTGGACAACGCCAACGACGCGGTGCAGTTGCACGGTGGCGTCGGCTACACGACGGAGCGACGCGTCGAACGCTACCTCCGCGACGCCCGACTGCTCACCATCGCCGGCGGTCCGAACGAGACGCACAAAAACGCACTCGCGGACGCCGTGTTCGAGAACGAGGGGTGAGGCGGCGCGGGGCGCGAACGCCGTCAGTTCTCGTTCGACGCCGGGTTCGAGACGACGGCGGCCGTCCGTTCCCGTTCGCCCGCGCGGGACTGCGCGAGTGCGCCCGCGACGGCGCCGCGGAACTCCCGCTTGAACCGCCGCCGGCCGAAGCGACGCTCTATCTCGCGGGTGCTCATCCGCAGTTCTCGCTGGAGCGACTCGTCTTCGAGGACGTGTACTATCTTCTCGACGGCGTCCTCGGGCGAGTCGTACATCAGCAGTTCCTCGTCGCGGACGATGGCGTGTTGCCCGCCGTTCGAGGGGATGAAGGGGACGGTGCCGCCCGCGGCGAGTTCCGCGACGGCCATGCCGAAGTGCTCGTACTCCTTGCCGTGGATGCCGTACTTGTGGGTGCAGATTCGCTCGACGAGTTCGCTCCGCGGCACCTCGCCTTCGAGTTCGACGTACTCTCTCTCGGCGGCCATCGCGGCCACCTCCTCGCGGTACTCCTCGTCCACCGTCGGCCCGATGACGTGGAAGTGGACGTCGTGGCCGCGTTCGCGCACGCCGTCCACGACGCGTATCATCTCGACGATGCGCTTGCTCCGTTCGATGCGGCCGACGGTGACGAACCCGTCCTCGCGTTCCTCCCACGGCAGGTTGACGAACTCGCTCGTGTCGATGGGCGGGTGGAGCACCTCGGGTTTGGTCCCGTAGGCGTCCTCGACGACGTCGGCGGTCCACTGAGAGTTCGCGAACAGCGTGTTCGCCCGGATGTCGCGGCGACTGACGCCCGCCACCCGAGTGCAGAGGCGTTCGTACCACGAGTCGTCCTCGACGGTGGGGTGGAAGATGTGGTCCCTGTCGGCGCAACTCACCGTCCAGTCGAACGGGAAGTGGACGTACTGCACGGAGTCCGTCTCCAAGCCGAGCTCGTTTATCGTGCTCACGAGGAGATCGAACTCGTCGGCGTGACGGCGGGCGTACCGTCCCAGCAGGGCGTTCTGGAGGATGTAGTACTTCAGCCCGAACGTCTCGTGCATCGTCGGCGCGAGGACGCCCGCCCGACGCACCGTCAACGCCTCGGCGTCCACCTCGGTGTTGAAGAAGTCGTTGAGCGCCGGGATGTCGGGGTCGGTCAGCGTGATGAGCGTCACGTCGTACTCTGCTTGCAACGCCTCTAAGGCGTTCATCGCCACGGCCTCTCCGCCGCCCTTCGACATCAGGTCCATGTGAATCACCGCGACGGAGGCAGATCCCGAATCGCCCGGTTCCGACGTCGTCTCGTCGTATCTCGCTACACTCGCGTCAGTCTCTCCGGGGCTCATACCGTCTCCGTTCGAACGGTGACGGTCTAACCCGACAGGCTACTTTTGCAGGCGCATTAAGTACCTATGCGATAAATTACCACAGTTCTTCCGTCGACGCGAACGCCGGCGTCCCGGGGTCCCCCGTGTCGGCGTACCCGAGCGAACGGAGGGCGTAGCGCACGTCCGTCCGGGCGACGTCGGAGTTCGCGGTCACCGGTCTGCCGTCGTCCGTGAACGCCGCGGTGCGTTCGACGAGGGCGTCGAGCGAGAGAGGGCCGTCCGCTCCGTCCAGTACGGCCGCGACGGCCGCCCGTTCGGGGCCGGCGTCCGACTCGTAGGCGTCGCACTTCGCGTCGACGCGGCGGCGCAAGTCGGCGTACGTCCGGTCGCCGACGGCGCCGGGACTCCGCGTCTCCCGGACGTGTTCGACGAGGCGGCGGTTCTCCGCGACGGCTTCGGCCCAGTCCTCGACGGCCCGCGCCGCGCGGTCGGCGAGGCCGTCCACGTCTGCGAGGAGGCGGTAGCCGTCGGGGACGCACTCGCGGACCCACGGTTCGTCGCGCGCGACGAGGACCTGTCCGCTGGCGGCCTGTTCGAACCACGTCCGCGCCATCGTCTCGTACTCGCTCGCGCACACCGTCAGGTCGCCCTCACGGAGGATTCGCTCGTACGTCTCCCGGTCGGCGTTCGGGAACGCCCGCACCCACTCGGGGGCGCGGTAGCGTTCGGGTATCTCCTCCATGCTCGTCAGCGCAGTCTCGATTCCGAACTCCTCGTGCAACCGCTCTCCGACGGCGAGCAGTCGGTCGGCGTTCTTCTTGTCCCAGAGCGATCCCGCGAGGTGGAGCGTCCGCGGTTCCTCGGCGTAGGACTCCTCGAACCGCCCGACGCGAATCGGGCTCCCGGTCGTCACGGCGTCTTCGAGGGCGTCTTCGACCGCGCCCGAGTCGAGGAACTCCGCCGCGCGTTCGCGGAACTGGCGGCGGTCAACGCCCGCGGTGAACCACCGGCCGTCGGCGAACGTCGCCGCGCACAGTTCGTGGACCATCTGGAAGTCGTTGCGGTGCGAGCAGTACCGGTACTTGAACGGCACCTGCAGGTCGTGGACGTTGGCGATAACGTCGAACGGGCGGACGGACGCCGCCCACTGCTCCACGTGGTCGAGCAACCACTCGTAGAGCGCGAACCGACCGCCGCGGAGTTGGTCCACGACGGCGTCGAGGTACGCGCCCTCGGCGAATATCTCGTCGCGCAGGACCGCCAGTTGCGCCGTCGAGTACCCGCAGTCCGTCAGCACCTCGCGGTCCTCGACCCCGCCGAGCGTCCGCGCTTCGAGGAGAGTGACGCGCCGCCGGTCGGCGAGAACGTCCTTGCGGTCGTACCCGGCCTCCTCGCGCGGCGGGAGCAACCAGTAGACGTGCAGGGTCGGGTCGCGGTCCAACCACTCGCGGACCCACGTCGCCGCGTCGCGGAGCGTTCCGCACGCCCCGGCGTCCGCGCGGTACACCTCCGGGACGACGAGTACGCGCACGAAGTCAGATACTCCCGTTCCGCCACTAACGGGCCTGCTTGCAGGCGACTGCAGTTTATCACCGTCGGGCCGTCGCGAGCGTACCGCGCCGACTCACCCCTCGCTTCCCGCCCGATACGTGCGTATCCGCCGCATCGACTCCTCGGTGAAGTTCCGCTCCATCAGGGGGATGTCGCCCTCGGAGAGCCAGTACGACACCAGCGACGGATGAACCCCGCATAGGACGCCTATCACCAGAGGGTCCGCTCTCGTTCCCAGAACAGTTCCGCGAGGCGTTCGTCGGTCGGACGGCGGTCCGCCAGCGAACGGTACTCGCGTTCGGCGTCCCCGGGCGCGACGACGCCCCGCCTCTCCAGCAGGTACGCGGTGACGAACACCTCCCCGAGGCCCGAGACGGTCCGGCCCTCCTCTCCGAGGGTCGAACTCAACGCGTCGTGGACGGCTTTCACCGCCTCGTAGGGGTCCTCTCCGCGTGCTCGCGGGTCTATCTCTTCGACGTACTCCTCGATTTCCGCACCGAAACGGCCGAACACCGCGTCTCTCGTCTCCCACGAGACCGGGTCGAACTCTCCCATGGGGCGCTATCGCCGGGAGCGTGCAAAAAGTGAGGTGCGAACGCGGGCGGTGCCGCCGCGTTCGCGTCGGACGCCCTCAGGCCACTCGCTCCGCGTACCGCTTCTCCCGCTTCTCCACCGTCCGGTCCCACGTGTACCGCTCGCGGACGTGCCGCCGGCACGCCTCGCCGGCGCGTTCCAGTTCGGCGGGCGACAGCGCGGACCACCGACCGAGGGCCGCGGCGAGTTCGTCCTCGTCCACGCCCGCCAGAAGCATCCGTTCGGGTATCTCCGGCGAGCGTTCGCACTCCGAGAGTATCTCGACGGTGCCGCCGACGGGCGTCCCGACGGCGGGCGTCCCCGACGAGAGCGCCTCCAACGTGGCGAGTCCGAACCCCTCCAGTCGCGTCGTCGGGAGGACGAACGCGTCGGCGGTGGCGTACACGGACGGCAGGTCGGCGTCGGGGACGTACCCGAGGAAGGTCACCCGGTCGTCGATACCGAGACGCGCCGCCCGCGCCTCCAACTCCTCGCGGAGTGGGCCGTCGCCCGCGACGTACAGGCGGTCGTCGGGGTGGTCGGGGGCGTGGTCGGCGAAGGCGTCCAAGAGGAGTTCGTGGCCCATCCGGGGGGACAACCGCCGCACCGTGAGGAACGCGGTGCCGTCGGCGTCGGCTCCCCCCTCCATGCGGTCGTACGTTCCCGCGTCCGGGCGGTACGTCTCGGTGTCCACCCCGCCCGGGACGACGGAGGCGTCGTGGACCGGGCCGTAGACGCCGCACAGCTGGTCGTCCATGAACCGACTGAGGGTGACCACGTCGTCGGCGCGTTCGAGGAGGCGGCGTTCGAGTTGCCGGCGCAGGCTCGCGTTCAGTTCCCGCCGCCACCGAGGGAGGTCGCCGTCCCGCGTTCTGAGGAGGTACTCCGTCGGCCACGGGCTGTGGAAGGTGCAGGACCGGGGGACGTCGTCGGGCACGGCGCGGTCCGAGAGGACGCCCGTGACGGGGCCTTGGAGGCTCAGCACGTCCGGGTCGATTCCCTTGCAGGCGGCGTTCACCGCCCCGGCGGCGTCCGGTAACTGCCGGAGGATCTCGGGGGCGGACCGGTTCGCCACGGAGAGGTCGTAGCGGCGGACGTCCACGCCGTCCACCGTCTCGCGCGCGGGGACGTCTCCGCGCCGTCGGGTGACGACGGACACCTCGTGGCCCCGGCTGACGAGTCGCCGCGCCGTCTCGTAGACGTAGCGACCGCTTCCGCCGGACCCCGGGTCGGGGTAGAAGTCGTGAGCGGCGACGAGGATTCGCATTATCCTACCGTCCTCCGCCGACGGAGAAAAGGGCTGTTGCCGTTCTCGGCGACCGTCGCCGCGTCTCGGCGCGCGACGCCGAACGTGCAGGCAGAGGGGTGATAACGTAGCCGTCGGTCGTCGGCCGTATGGCCACGTACGACTTCGACGGGAAGGTAGCGTTCGTCACGGGTGCGGCCCGCGGGCAGGGTCGGTCGCACGCGCTCCACTACGCCGAGAACGGCGCGGACGTCGTCGTGACGGACATCTGCGAGACGAAAGAGGAGTCGAAGTACGAACTCTCCGGCCGAGAGCAGATGGAGAAGACGGTCGAACTCGTCGAGGAACGCGGGCAGGACGCCCTCGGCGTCGAGATGGACGTCTCGGACGAGGGCGACGTGGAGAGCGCCGTCGGGGAGGCGGTCGAGGAGTTCGGCCGCATCGACATCTTGGCGAACAACGCAGGCGTCGCGCCCGTCTCCGGGCTGATGGAACTGGACGAACGGACGTGGGACCTCGCGCTCGACGTGAACCTCAAGGGGATGTGGCTCTGCGCGAAGCACGTCGGCGGCCACATGATAGAGCGCGGCGACGGGGGACGAATCGTCAACACCTCCTCGACCGCCGGCCTCGGCGCGTCGCCCGGCCTCGGCCACTACACCGCCGCGAAGCACGGCGTCATCGGCCTCACGAAGACGCTGGCGATGGAGTTAGCGCCGCACGACATCACCGTCAACGCCGTCTGCCCGACGGCCGTGGACACGGAGATGACCTCCGGCATCGTCGAGACCATCGACGAGGACATCGCCGAAATCGCGGAGCAGACGGGGCCGGACAACCTCTTCGAGGACATCCTCCAACCCGAGGACGTGAGCGCGGCGTTCATGTGGCTCTCCAGCGACGACGCTCGCTTCGTCACCGGCGTCGCGCTTCCGGTCGCCGCCGGTGCGACCGCCGTCTGAGGTCGGATCGATGGAACCGACCCCCGAGCCTACGTATCGCCAGCGGCAAAATTCGCAGACGGGTCGGGAATCCACCCGCTGCGGGTTGGCATAGATTTATCATGCAGGATTCGGTTTATTACCATGACCTATGTCAGATGGTGACGGTGAATTAGAGGCACGGCTGGTTGAACAGGAAGAATTCGAGCCCTCTGACGAGTTCGTCGAGCAGGCGAACGTTTCGGACCCCGACATCTACGAGGAGTTCGAGGAGAACTGGCCCGACTGTTGGGAACGGGCCGCCGACTTGCTCGACTGGGACGAGGAGTACGAGACGGTTCTGGATGACTCGAACGAACCGTTCTACGAGTGGTTCTCGGACGGGACGCTCAACGCGTCGTACAACTGCGTCGACCGCCACGTCGAGAACGGCGACAAGAACCGCGTCGCCATCAAGTGGGAGGGCGAGTACGGCGAGACGCGGACGTACACCTATCAGGACCTCTACCGCGAGGTCAACGAGTTCGCGGCGGCGCTCCGCGACATGGGCGTCGAGGAGGACGAAGTCGTCACGCTGTACATGCCGATGGTGCCCGAACTCCCCATCGCCATGCTCGCGTGCGCCCGCATCGGCGCGCCCCACTCCGTCGTCTTCGCCGGGTTCTCCGCGGACGCCCTCGCGACGCGGATGAACTCTGCGAACTCCGACTACCTCGTCACCTGCGACGGATACTACCGCCGCGGCGACGCCCTCGACCACTTGGAGAAGGCCAACGAGGGGCTCGAAGGCGTCGACCACGACGTCGAAGCCACCGTCGTCGTGAACCGCCTCGGCGACGACGGCTTCGGCCACGAGTTGGCGGAGAACCAGCACGACTGGGACGACCTGATGGACGAACAGCGGGGCGAGCGCGTCGACCCCGTCGAACGCGACGCCGAGGACATGCTGTTTCTCATGTACACCTCCGGGACGACCGGAGAGCCGAAGGGCGTCAAACACACCACCGGCGGCTACCTCGCGTACACGGCGTGGACCTCACACGCCGTCCTCGACCTGAAGCCCGAGGACACCTACTGGTGCTCGGCCGACATCGGCTGGATCACGGGCCACTCCTACATCGTCTACGGACCGCTGGCGCTCGGAACCACGACGGTGATGTACGAGGGCACGCCTGACTTCCCCGAGCGCGACCGCCTGTGGGACATCGTCGAGAAGTACGCGGTCGACGTGTTCTACACCGCGCCGACGGCCATCCGCGCGTTCATGAAGTGGGGCTCGAAGTTCCCCGAACGCCGCGACCTGTCGTCGCTCCGCCTCCTGGGGACGGTGGGCGAACCCATCAACCCCCGCGCGTGGAAGTGGTACTACAAGCACATCGGCAGCGAGGAGTGCCCCGTCGTGGACACGTGGTGGCAGACCGAGACGGGCGGGATGATGATAACGACCCTGCCCGGCGTGAAGAACATGAAGCCCGGGTCCGCCGGCCCGCCGCTTCCGGGCATCGACGCCCGCATCGTCGACACCGAGGGCGAGCAGATAGAGCCCGGCCGCGCGGGCTACCTCACGGTGAACAAGCCGTGGCCCGGGATGCTCCGCACCCTCTACAAGAACGACGAGCGGTTCATCAACGAGTACTGGGCCGAGTACTCCGACGAGGACGCCGACGAGTGGGTGTACTTCCCCGAGGACGGCGCGAAGATAGACGAGGACGGCTACATGACCATCCTCGGCCGCGTGGACGACGTCATCAACGTCTCCGGGCACCGCCTCGGCACGATGGAGATAGAGTCCGCCATCGTCGGCGTCGAGGGCGTCGCGGAGGCGGCCGTCGTCGGCGGCAACCACGAGGTGAAGGGCGAGGCGGTGTACGCCTACGTCATCACCGAGGACGGCTACGAGGGCGACGACGAGATGCGCGGGCGAATCGTCGAGGGCGTCGAGGACGCCATCGGCCCCATCGCCCGCCCCGAACAGGTCGTGTTCACGCCCGAACTGCCGAAGACGCGGTCCGGCAAGATAATGCGCCGTCTGCTGGAGGAGATCGCGAACGAGGAGGAAATCGGCGACACGACGACGCTCCGCAACCCCGAAATCGTCACCGACATCCAAACGAAGGTGCAGGGCGACTGACGGCGCGACGCGCCCGCCGCGGCGTCGTCCGACGGCGGTGATTCGACTCCCCGAACGCTTTTTTCGCGCGACGAACCGAACGCCGAGCGGATTCGCCGCCTCCGTCCGCCCGTCGCCCGGTCACTCGCCGTTCAGCCACGCCTCCAGGGACGACTCGTCCCTGACGTACTTTCGGACCCGGTTCCCGCCGACGTCGAGGACGACGAGGAGGTGTCTCTCCGAGAGCGGAATCTCCTCGCCGCTGTAGGCGCACGCTTCGACTCGTTCGTCTCCCGGCCGCCACAGGCGGTGCGGGGCGACGCGCAACACCGTCGCGTCGTCCCGCCCGTTCGGCGAACGACCGGCGTAGTCTGAGAGAGCCATTGCCGGGTTTAACGGGGCGAGCGGGTAAGTTACTTTCTGCGAACTGATAGGTAGGTAACCCGTGTCCGGGGGGAGTGAAAGAGCGGTACCTCTCGCTGCCGTGACATCAATAGCCGCACGGAGAGCCCGGCGAACCGCAATTTTATACTGATAGATGATTATGTACGGTCGGTATGGAGAAACCACTCCTCGTCACCGACTTCTTGGACCGCGCGCGGCGGTACTACGGGTCGAAAGAGGCCGTCGTGGCGACGACCAGAGAGCGCTACACGTACGACGAACTGGGGGACAGGGCGGACCGGTTCTCGGCGGCGTTGCAGCGATACGGGGTGGAGAAGGGCGACAGGGTCGCCGTCCTCGACCCGAACACGCATTACCACCTCGAAGCCGCCTACGGGTCGATGCAGGTGGGGGCGGTCCACACGCCGTTGAACTACCGACTCGTCCCCGCGGACTACGAGTACATCCTGAACGACGCGGGCGTGGACGTCGTCTACGCCGACTACGAGTACGCCGAGAAGATAGAGGCGATACGCGACGATGTGCCGACGGAGACGTTCGTGACGAACGACGCCGACGCCGTCGAGGGCGAGTGGCTCTCGTTCGACGAGGAACTAGCGGACTCCGCGGCGTACGACCGCCCGGAGATGGACGAGGGCGACGTCGTCACCATCAACTACACCTCCGGGACGACGGGCGACCCGAAGGGCGTCTGCCGGACCCACCGGACGGAGACGCTCCACGCCTACCTCGTCTCGATGCATCAGGAACTCGCGGACGACGACGTGTACCTCTGGACGCTCCCGATGTTCCACGTCAACGGGTGGGGTCACATCTACTCCGTGACGGGACACGGCGCGAAGCACGTCTGCACCCGCGGCGTGGACGCGGCGGACATCTTCGACGCCGTGCGCGGGGAGGGCGTCTCCTACATGTGCGCCGCGCCGACGGTGCTGAACCTGCTGATGGACCACTACGACCGGGAGGGCGGCGTGGAGACGACGGGCGCGAACCCGGTTCGCGTCGCCACCGCGGGCGCGGCCCCGCCGGAGGCGACCATCAGGACCGTCGAGGAGGAGTTCGGCTGGTACCTCATGCACGTCTACGGCGCGACGGAGACGGGGCCCCTCATCACCACGTCGCACGCCCGCCGCTTCTTCGACGACGACGACCCGGCGCGGTTCGACCTGAAGAAGCGACAGGGCATCGGCTACGTCGGGACGGACGTCCGCGTCGTGGACGAGAACGGCGAGGACGTGCCGCGAGACGGCCAGACCATCGGCGAGATAGTCGTCCGCGGCAACCAGGTGATGGACCGCTACTGGAACAAACCCGAGGAGACGGAAGAGGCGTTCTCGGAGCGTCTGGAGGGCTACTACCACATGGGCGATCTGGCCGTCGTGGACGAGAACGGCTTCGTGACGATTCAGGACAGGAAGAAGGACATCATCATCTCCGGCGGCGAGAACATCTCCAGCATCGAGTTGGAGGACACCCTGTTCGACCACGAGGCGGTGGGCGACGTGGCGGTCATCCCGGCGCCCTCGGAGGAATGGGGCGAGTCGCCGAAGGCGTTCGTCGTGCCCGCGAACGGCGACCCCGCGGACCCGGGCGTCACCGAGTCCGACTTGCTCGACTACTGCAGGGAGCGCATCGCGACGTTCAAAGTACCGAAGGAGATAGAGTTCGTCGCCGAACTGCCGAAGACGGCCACCGGGAAGGTCCAGAAGTACGAACTGCGGGAGAAGGAGTGGGAGGACGAAGACCGGATGGTCGGGCAGGGTTAGAGGTACGAGGCGTCCCACCGCGTGGCCTTCCGCTTGTTGCCGCAGGTGTTGCACTCGATTCGTCCCATCGTGTCCATCGCCAAGTCGAAGCTATCGTCGTTCGAGCACATCCACCCGTGCAGGTTCTCGCGGTTCTCGTCGGCGTAGGCCGCCACGAACGGCGACTTCGACCCCCGAGACGCCTCGTCGTAGGCGACGAAGAGGCGTTCGCCGTCGGGCGTCTCGTGCGGTTCCAGCGCCGGACTGTCGTCGATCGGCTTCGTGTATATCCGCTCGACGAACGTCTCGTCGCCGATGTCGAGTTCCCGTTCGTGCCCCTCCGAGAACCCGTGGTCCTCGTAGAACGTCGTCCCCGCCTCGTTCTCGGTCAGCACGCGGCCCTGGATTCGCTCGACCCCCTCGTCCACCAGTCGTTGCTCGACGTGTCGGAGCAACCGCGTCCCGTGGCCCTCCCCCCGGTAGTCGGGGAGGACGTGGAGCCAGTCTATCTCGCCGACGGCCACCTCGCTCTCGGCGATGTAACTCTCGGCGAACGCCACGACGTCGCCGTCGTCTTCTCCGACGACCAACACCGCGTCGTCGTCGCTCACTGTGGCGGTCACCTGCTCTCGGTCGTACCACTCCGATACCGCCTCCGATAGCGTCTCCTCGTCGAAGGCGTGCCCGTACGAGGCCAGAAGCGACTGGCGGGCGACGGAGCGTATCTGTTCGGCGTCATCCTTGTTAGCATCCCTCACGTCCATGGGTTCCCTACGGGAGTTCCTCACTTCACGCTCGTGGGGTTCGCACGGGGTGAATTCGGTTATCGGTGACTGCGACGCTCCGACGGCGTCGGTGTGGACGCCGCCCGCCGCGAGTTCGGCGTCGATAGCGCCCCGGCGGTGCTCGTCTTCCGCGGCGGCGAACTGCGGGAGACGCTGACGGGACGCTGCCGTCCGGAGACGCTCGCAGAACGGTTCGACGAGGCGTTCGGCGGGAGCGCGTAGGCTCCGCTCGTCGCAGTCGTCTCCTTTTGTGTTGCCGTCGCTCGGTACGAGTGCTCCCCGAGAAACGACGCCGCGACGCCGAACGCCGACTACTCGACGCCGGTGACCATCACCGGTCGCTCCGCGCCGAGGATGACCGACTGCGTGACGCTCCCGAACAACGCCTTCCCCGCGGGCGACCGCTTCCGCCCGCCGACGACGATGAGGTTCGCCTCCTCCCGGTCGGCGGTGGTCACGATGGCGTCCGCGGGGTCGCCGCTCGACTCCTCGATTTGGTACTCGACGCCGCGTTCCTCGAGGTAGTCCGCCGCCTCCCGAACCGACTGGACCTGCGTCGCCGACGCACCGCTGGGGTTGTCGACGAACGTGTGGATGAGCGTCACCCTCTTCTCCTCGGGTCCGCCGGGGAGTTCGACGACCTCTTCCACGCACCGGAGCGCGTGTTCCTCCTCGTCGTCGACGCCGACTACCACGTGATACATAGGCACAGATGACTGCCCCCGAGGCTTAGTCTTTTGGGGGACGGCGGCGGGATTCGGCCCACACACCTCCCGACGCGCCGACTCGCTTCGGAGTCGGAGTCACTCCTCGACCACGTTCTCGGAGACGTAGACCACGAGGAGCAGCGGAATCCCCAACGCGACGGCGATGGTCAACGCGCCGTAGGCCGCGAAGCCGAACGGCGTCGGCGGGAACGGTATCACGAAGAGAAAGCGCGGCGCTTGGAGGTTCTCGACGAACGTACCGAGCAGGAATCCGGCGGTGCCGGCGAAACAGACGAGAAGCACGTAGAGGTAGCCGACGAACCGCGGACCGTCGACGCCCGAACCGTCGGACTGGGAGACGGACTGACTCACGTTCGAACCTACGACCGGTTCGGGTTAGGGGTTCCGCTCTCCCCTCGCGACACCGACGAGTCTTTGTCCCTCGACGCCAACGTTCGGATATGTCCGACAAGGACCTCCTCGGCATCGTTCTCGCCGCGGTGGCGGCGCTGATGTTCCTGACCGGTATCGTCCTCGTGTTCTGACCGGCGGCCGTCTCGGCCGCACCCTCCGACGAACGGCGCCTGAGCGACCGCACGCGCCCGTGCGACGCCGCGCCCGACTCTTCGATTTCGGCGAGCGGTGAGAGACGACGCTGAGACGCGAAAAAGAACGAAAAGCGAACTGCGCGACCGGAATTACTCGTCCGCGTCGGACGGACAGCCGCCGTCGGTGAGGGGAGTCTCCTCCTCCTCGCCGCCGTCGGCGATTGCGGTTTCGAGTTTGCGGCTGAACCAGTCCCACTCGGAGGTGTAAAGGTTGTTCTCCTTGAGGTTCCACGGGTCGCCGTCCGTGATGTGGGGACCTTCGAGCCACGACTGGACGATGTTTCCGACGAAGATTATCTGACCAACGAGCAGGGTGAACGCCCCGGCCGTCGCCAGAAGGTGCAGGTCGGTGAACTGCGGCAGGTACGTCGCGTACCGGCGCGGCATGCCGCCGTAGCCGAGCAGAATCATCGCAAAGAACGTCAGGTTCGTCCCGACCATCGAGAGCCAGAAGTGCGCCTTCCCGAGGGTGCGCTGGTACATCCGCCCCGTGTAGAGGGGGAACCAGTAGTAGATGCCCGCGAAGCCCGCGAAGGCGATGGCGCCCATGACGATGTAGTGGAAGTGACCCACGACGTAGTAGGTGTCGTGGAGGACGAGGTCGACCGGAATCGACGCGAGGAAGACGCCGGTGACGCCGCCGATGATGAAGTTGGAGACGAATCCGATGCAGAACAGCATCGGCGTGGTGAGCCGAACGTTGCCGTTCCACATCGTCGTTATCCAGTTGAACGTCTTCACCGCAGAGGGGATGGCGATCGCCAACGAGACGGCCATGAACGAGGCGCGGAGGCGCGGGTCGATACCCGTCGCGAACATGTGGTGCGCCCAGACGCCGAACGAGAGGACGCCGATGGCCAGCGTCGAGTAGACGACGAACTTGAAGCCGAACAGCCGACGGCCCGTGAAGCGCGGCAACACGAGGCTGACGATGCCCATCGGCGGCAGCACCAACACGTACACCTCCGGGTGGCCGAAGAACCAGAAGATGTGCTGCCAGAGTATCGGCCCGCCGCCGTTGACGAAGAACGACGTTCCGAAGTTACGGTCGAAAATCAGCATCATGAGCGCGCTCCCCAGCAGGGGGAACGCGAAGAGGATGAGCCCCGACTGGGTGAGTATCGTCCACGAGAAGATGTCGAGGTTCGCCCACGTGACCTCCTTGGCGCGTTCCGTGAAGATGGTCGCGATGAAGTTGATAGCGCCCATCGTCGCGGAGACGCCGGTGAGGTGCAGGCCGAGGAGCATCAGGTCAGTACCGGCGTTGGCCTGATTGCCGTTTCCGACGCCCGCAGAAAGCGGCGTGTACATCGTCCACCCCGTCTGCGCCGGGATGACCTCCGGGATGGGGAAGAAGCCGGCCCAGATGAGGAGCGCACCCGGCGGCAGTAACCAGAACGCGATGGCGTTGATGCGCGGGAACGCCATGTCGTCCGCGCCGATGAGAAGCGGGATGAAGTAGTTCGCGAACGCCGCGATGATCGGCGTCCCGAACAGGAACAGCATCGTGATGCCGTGGCTCGTCATCAGCGAGTTGTAGAAGGTGTTCGACATCAGGGTCGCGTTCGGGTCCGCGAGTTCGGCCCGCATGAGGACGACCATCAACCCGCCGACGGCGAACGCGATGAGTCCGTAGGTGCCGTACAGGATGCCGATGTCCTTGTGGTCTACCGTGGTCAACCATCGGATGAGCCCGGACGGTTTCTCCTGGTGGACGTGCTGCTCGTGCCCGCCGACGCCACCGCCGCCGGCAAGCGGCGTGTAGGAGCGCCAGTTTTCGATCCGCGCGAGCCACGCGGCGACGGCCACGAGGAAGACCCCCATGAGGACCGTCAGCGCCAACTGTCCGTTGATCTCCATGCGTGCTTCTCAGGAACGGAGGGTAATGAAAGGTGCGGGTATGGGTCGACGCGAGGTCGCTACTGTCTGTCGGACTCGGCCGCTTCGGCGCCCGCCGCGACGGATTCTTCGCCGGTCGAAGCGTCGGGTTCCGCCGGGACCGCTTCGGCCTCGTGCTCCGCCTCGTGAAGCGGCTTCGTTCCCGGGACGGTCGCCTGTCCGGGCGGGAAGACGGTCGCCGTCTTTTCGGCGGAGGAGACGGCCTTCCCCGAGAGGTACGTCAGCACCGTCAGCATCACGAACGGCACGACGAGCAGGCCGAACTGAATCGCGGACGGGAGCAGGTCGGTTCCGAACGCCGGGTACACCGCGAATCCGACGATGAAGAAGACGATGATGAACAACGGGATGACGTTGACCGTCAGGTCCAACACCGTGTCCCTGTCGAAGATCTTGTTCGCCATGGTAGTGTCTTCTCGGCCGGAATCAAATAGGTTGTTGGTTCGCTACCGGTCGGAACGGGCGAACGTCGCGCCCTCAGTACGGTTCCGTGCCCTCGTCCGCGACCAGTTCGCCGACGACGCCGGCGACGAGGAGTATCGCTCCCGCGACGGCGATGGCGTACCCGCGGGTGACGAGGCCCACGCCGGCGAACGCCAGTACGCCGCCGGAGACGAGCAGAATCGCCGCGAGGACGACCAGCGCCCGCCACGGCGTCTTCGCGTACCCCGACTCGTGGGACATCCCGGCGACGCTCCCGGAGAAGAGGAGCAGTCCGCCGACCGCCACGGGGAAGAGGTCGAACAGGATGCCGATTTCGGAGATGGGAATTCCGAGCGCAACGAACAGGGGCCACGGGCTGGCCATCCGGTACTGGTCGGAGAGTCCCGGCGTTTCGTCCATACCGGAGGTTGGTCGCGCGGGGTACAAAGCGCTTCGGAACGGATCAGGGGACGGTGACGCCGTGGTTCGTGAGAAACTGCTCGACCGCCCGAATCTCCACCGGGCTGGCGATGATGCGGCAGACGCCGTCCCTCGGGAAGACGGTGACGGTGAACTCCGATTCGAGTTCGTTCCGAACCTCGCTCAACGACTCGCACGGAACCACTATCTCCGTCCTGTCCCGAAACGTGGAAGCGTCCGGCATCTCGTCTACCTCCTCGGTCACGAGTCCCCAGTATAACGCTATCGAAGCGCTTCTCGCGCGCCCTCGCGTGCGCGACACAACCACCGAGACCGAGACGAAGGAACAGGTTTTTCGACGCACGTGGCCGACGAGTAACCGATGGGACTGGAGGAAGAGATCGAAGAACTCCGCGAGGAGATCGCGAACACGCCCTACAACAAGTCTACGGAGTCGCACATCGGGCGTCTGAAGGCGAAGCTCGCGGAAAAGAAGGAGAAACTCGAGAAACAGTCCTCCAGCGGTGGCGGCCACGGCTACGCGGTCGAGAAGACGGGCGACGTGACCGTCGCGCTCGTCGGATTCCCGAGCGTCGGCAAGTCGACGCTCATCAACGCCCTGACGAACGCCGACAGCGAAGTCGGCGAGTACGAGTTCACGACGCTGAACGTCAACCCCGGGATGCTGAAGTACAACGGGGCGAACATCCAGATCCTCGACGTGCCGGGCCTCATCGAGGGCGCGGCGGGCGGCCGCGGCGGCGGCAAGGAGGTGCTCTCGGTCGTTCGGACCGCCGACCTCGTGGTGTTCATGCTCTCGGTGTTCGAAATCGAGCGCTACGAACGCCTCCGCCACGAACTGTACGAGAACAAGATTCGACTCGACTCCGAACCGCCGAGCCTCACCATCTCGAAGACGGGGAAGGGCGGGCTTCAGGTCACGACGACAGACGACGTGTCCCTCGACGAGGGGACGATCAAGGACGTCCTCAGAGAACACGGGTACGTCAACGCCGACGTGACCGTCCGCGGCGACCTGACGATAGACGAACTCATCGACGGCATCATGGACAACCGCGTCTACCTGCCTTCGATGGTCACGGTCAACAAAGCCGACCTCATCGACCGCGACTACCTGCCGACGGTCGAGGAGAACCTCAGGGAGGTCGGTATCGACCCCGAGGAGGCCGTCTTCATCAGCGCGGAGGCCGAGAAGGGCCTCGACGCCCTGAAGGAGAAGATGTGGGAGGAACTCGGACTCATCCGCATCTACATGGACAAGCCGGGCCGCGGCGTCGATTACGAGGAGCCCCTCGTCCTCACGGAGGACGAGAACACCGTCGATGACGCCCTCGACAGACTTGGCGGGACGTTGGACGAACGGTTCCGGTTCGCGCGCGTCACGGGCCCGAGCGCGAAACACGACGAACAACAGGTCGGACGCGACCACGAACTGCGGGACGAGGACGTCCTCCGCATCGTCTCGCGGAAGTGAACCGGCGTCCGTGTCCCGACGCACCGGCCGACAGGATTCTCCCTCCGACGAACGCGCCGTCCTCGCACTCCTCGCACTTCTGGCGGTTCCGTGGTCGGTTCAACGCTACGCCGACGGCGGGACGACGCTCCTGTTCGCGTGGGGACTTCTGAACACCGCGCCCGTGCGGGCGACGACGCTCACCGACTTCCTGTTCGTCTACACCCGGGGACTCCCGGAGTACATCTTCTCGTGGCCGCTCTCGGTCGCGTTCTACGTCTGCGCGGCGGTGAGCGCCGTCGTCGGATGGCGAGGGGGACCGGAGGACCCGCGCGTGACGGGCGGACTCCTCGTCCTCGCCGGCGTCGCGCAACTGTCTCTCGCGTGGGGGTTCTCCGTGCAACCCGGTCGGACGGCGTGGCCCGTCGGAACGCTCGCCCTCTGGACCGTCGCGTGGTGGGCGTACTGGCCGCGCGCGAAGCGGCGGCGGAAGTGACGCGACGACGCGATAGAGCGTCCCAAACGGCCGTGGGAACGGGCGTCGGGGGCTTCCGCGTTCGGTACCCTTTTCGACGCGCCGACCGATCCTCTACGTGTATGTCCGGAGTACTTGACCACGTGATGATGCGCGTCGAGGACCTCGACGAATCGCTCGACTGGTACCAGACTCACTTCGACTATGAGGAGAAGGGTCGCTGGGAGGCAGACACGTTCACGAACGTCTACCTCGGCCCGGAGGACGTCCACGAGGACGGCGCGGTCCTCGAACTGACGTACAACCACGACGACCGGACGTACGAGATGGGCGACGCGTGGGGCCACATCGCCGTCCGGGTTCCCGAGGGCGAACTCGAAGACGCCTACCAGCAACTGATGGACGAGGGCGTCGAAGACTACCGCGACCCCGAGTCCTGCGGCGGACGCTACGCGTTCGTCAAAGACCCCGACGGCCACGAGGTCGAAATCGTCCAACGCGACCAGGGCGCGAAGTGGAGCATCGACCACACGATGATGCGCGTCGAGGACGCCGACGAGGCACTCGGCTTCTGGACGCGGAAGTTCGAGTACGAACACACCGGCCGCTGGGAGTCCGACACGTTCGCGAACTACTTCATGAAGCCCGAGGACGCCGCCGAGGAGGCGATGGCGGTCGAACTCACCTACAACTACGACGGCCGTAGTTACACGATGGGCGACGCCTGGGGACACGTCTGCGTCCGCGCGGACGACCTGAGCGAGTACTGGGATACCCTGATGGAACGCGAGGCGGAGGACTACCGCGACCCCGAGTCCTGCGACCAGCGCTACGCGTTCACGAAGGACCCCGACGGCCACGAGATAGAGATTCTGAACCCCGACGACTGAGTCCGAACGTCCGCCGCCTCGACGCATCGCCGTCACGACTTTTCTTCGTCGCCCCTATCGTCCCCCACCGCGCCTCGTCGATTCCCCACCGACGAGGGACCACGCCCTCCGGCACGTAGTATAAAATTATGTGAATATCTACTCCGAAAATTGTTTCTCTCTATCTGCAAATCAGTCTCAGTACGGTCAGTAGGTCACCTCCCGTTCGGAAACTGCGGAAGGGGACCGTTCGACCGGCTGACAGCGTCGTCGGACGCTGGGGTATTTCGACGCCTCGTTCCTCGGCGAACGAGGTGGGGACTGCGTTTGCGACGGTCCCACACCGGCGCAAACGCGCTTTCCACCGAACGTGCGTTCGCTCGACGGCGTTCTCCAGGACCTCTCACGCGAGTAGACGCGTCCTTCACGGGAGTCCGTCCGAGATGCTTCGCAGTCGGAACGTCCGCCTCCTCGTACTCCGTCGCCTCGAATCGACCACCTCCGGGCGAGGATGATTTCCGCGGAAATTGACCAGACCGTTCCCTGACAGTGACTCGTTCGCCGTTCGACCGGCCGTAGACCGCCGAGTATGCACCCCCGAACGCCGCCGGCACCACCCTCGCGCAGAGTGATAATCGCCGGTGAGACGTTCTGTACGTCCCGTACTGCACCACTCACATACTAATTACTGATTGACAACTCAGAGTGAAATACACAAAATATATAACGTGGCTTCTCTGTAGTTGCCAGTACCCCTACCCAAGGTGACAACACCGAGTACCGCCGTCCGGGTTCGGCTCCGTCGGGAGTCGGACACGCGGGACGGCAGAAAGATGCTGTTGCCGATTGCGACCTACCCAAACTAAACATGACAAGCAAACAAAAGCAAATCCGCGCCGTCGCGCTCGCCGCGCTGATGGTCCTGTCGGTCTTCGCCGGCACCATCGCGTTCACGGGCACGGCTGCTGCGGCCGCGACTAGCGTTTCCGCGACTAACGCGCCTGTCGGGGCTGACTCTGGCCTCAACGTACAGGCGAGTGACGGAGACGCTACAGCAGATGATATCGTTATCTGGATAGACACGAACGGAGACGGGACGAAGCAGAGTGGAGAAGCTTCGATCACTGTCACTGACGACAATGGCGGCACTGAAGGCGCTGGCAGTGACTCCTTCGATGCGGCTAACGTCCCGGACGAATCGGGCACGTACACGCTGTACGCCTACGAATCTGGTAGCACCAACACGAAGGAAGCAACGGGCTCCTTCGATGTTGACGCCGATGCCCCATCCTTCGACAGCGCTATCGAGGCCGGCGGTACCATCGAAGTCTCGTTCGACGCGGACGAGACGCTCTACCAGGAGGATGGTTCTACCGCACTCTCGGCTAGCGAAGTCGAAGTCTTCGTTGACGGAGAGTCCAAGGACATCGACGCCACGACGTTCAGCCAGAGTACGGGTCGCATCACGTTCGACCTCGTCATGGGCGACGTCTCGGCTAACTCCGACGTCGAAGTCAACTTCACCACCCCCGTCGCTGACGTACAGGGGAACTCCATCACCGTCGAGAACGAGTCGGTGACCGTCACCTCGGGTGTCATCAGCGAGACGTCCGGTCAGCCTGACGGTACGAAGGACGGCAACGCCTACCAGGGCGAGCTCGTCGCGTACAACGCCTCTGGCGTCACCGCGAACGAGAACGAAGGTGTCTCTGTCGAGACGAAATCCGGTAAGTTCATCTTCGACGGTTACACCGGCGCGAACAGCGTCTACTACCTCTTCAACACCTCGGAACGCAACGCCACCGCGACGTACCAGTTCGAGTCCGCCGAGGGCGGCTTCGACCTGGGTCTCCGTGACCTCGGTCTCTCCGTGAAGGCTTCGAGCCTGAACGTCACGAAGGGCGACGCCATCAAGGGCACCGTCAGCACGAACGCTGGCGGCCGCACCATCGAGGCGAAGCTCTACAACTCCAAGGACACGCAGGTCGGTAGCACGCAAGAGCTCACCACCGGCTCCAACAGCGGTGAAGCCACGTTCAACTTCGACACCTCGGGCCTCAGCACGGGCACGTACACGGTCGAAGTGACGGACGTCGACTCCGGCGTCACGAAGACGACGTCGAAGTACAACCTCAAGGCGAAGGGCAACTCTGACGCGTCCTTCACGCAGAAGATCGTCACCGAGCAGCGCGGTGACGTTGCGAACATCACCGTCCAGCTCGAAAACACCGACACCGCGACGGTCCAGATCGGATCGCCGGACGTCGGCTACCGTCTCAACGCCACCGTCTCCGACGGTGACGATGACGACAACCAGGTCACGCTCCAGTTCAACACCTACGCGGCGAGCGCAGGTGGCGATGTCGTGACCGTCGTCGGCGACGAGGACTCCCTCGACAACGTCGACCCCGACGAACAGAACACGGTCAACGCGCTCCTCGATGCGGGCGAGTACGACCTCTCTGTCGACCCCGGTAACGAATACAACGACGCCGAGTCGACCGACCTCGGTACGCTCGTCCTCGAAGAGCGCTCCACGGACTCGATCAACACGTGGACCGCTCCCTCGGGTCTGAGCGCGAACGACCTCGACAAGTCCGGTCTCTACGAGGCGGCCGCGAACAATAACGTCACGCTGGACAGCAAAATCGCCAACGGCGACTACGCTATCCACCAGATCAACGCCTCGGGTCTCGAGGGTTACCTCGCGAACCAGGGCAACGACGAGACGGCGGCGTTCGTCGCTCTCCTCGAGAGCGACCTCGCGTCGCTGAAGGTCAACCAGACCGAAGCTAACGTCAACCGCCAGCCGTGGACGGTCAACTACTCCGACGACGTGACGGTCGTCTCCGACGCGGAGAACGACACGTACTTCGTCATGTTCGACACGAGCGACGTGATCCGCGAAGAATCGGGTAAGTCGCTGCAGAACGGCGACGGCCTCACGGCTACGTTCAAGCTCAACAAGAGCGCCGACAACGCGCTCGTGAGCAACAACGAGTCCGTTTCCGTCGACTACGAGATCGTCGAGGGCACCGTCAGCGTCGACGAGCCCGTCAACGTCTCGAACGCCGCCAGCCAGACGGTCGAGGGCGAGACCACTCTCGCACCCGGTACGCAGCTCAGCCTGCGCGTCCGCAGCAGCGGAGACACGCAGCCGAGCTTCCTGAAGACCTCGTCGGTCTACGTCACGGAGAACAACACGTTCTCTGCTACGTTCGACTTCAGTGGTCAGAACACCGGCGACACGTTCGACTTCATCGTGCGCTCGGTCGCTGGCACCTCCTTCGACGAGCAGGAATCGTTCGAGGGTAACGTCGTCGAGGGCTCCCAGACGACCGAAACCGTGACGGACAACGGTACGGTCACGACGCAGGGCCCGACCGAGACGGCGACGACCGGCACGCCGGCCACGACGACGGCCGCGACGACGGACGCTGGCACGACCGAGCAGCCCGCAACCGACGAGCCGACTGACACGAGCACGCCCGGCTTCGGCGTGGTCGTCGCTGTCATCGCGCTCCTCGCTGCGGCGCTCCTCGCCGTCCGCCGCGACTAACTAACTGAGCCCCCGGAGGGTTTCCCTCCGACTCGGTCCTTTTTCCTTTCTTTCGGACTCGTTCGGCGAGCGACGGCTCCGTCTCACCCGCCGTACCGCCGGTAGTCGCCCGTTCGCGCTTCGACTCGGACGGCGCACAGAACGACAAGGGATTTAATCCGAACGCGATATCGTTCGTCTATGCCCGGAGTTCTCTCCGACGGCCTCGCGTGGGTCGTCATCCTGACGTTCGTCGCCGGCGCGTTACTCGAACGCCGCGACGAGCGGTACGCGCGATACGTCACCGTGGCCGCGTGGGCCGGTTTCGCGCTCTTTTGGCTGCAGTTGGTCCCCCACTTCGCGTTCGTCCACAAGAGCTACATCGAGGGGTTCCTCTCGCTCGCGGCCGTCCCGGCGTGTCTCTACGCTGGCTATCTCCTCTACTCCGGCCGAAGTACGCTGTTCGTCCTCTCGCGCGCCGTCGCCGTGATGGGTGCCGTCTACCTCCCGTTCGAGACGATCCCCGCGTTCACGCTCCTCGGACTCCGCGTGCCCGCGCCGAGAGGCGTCCTGATGGAGACGGTCGCCGCGCAGACGGGGTTCCTGGTCAACGCCCTCGGCTACCACCCCGAACTCGTCGTCGGCGAACAGGGCTATCTGAACACGTTCCGCTTCTGGGCCGGCGACCACCGCCTCGAAGTGTCCGTCGTCCTCGCGTGTACCGGCCTCGGGAGCATGACCATCTTCGCGGGCCTCATCGCCGCGGTGAAGGCTCCGCTCCGGCGGAAACTCCGCGCGCTGGCCATCGCCATCCCCATCATCTACGCGCTCAACCTGCTCCGGACGACGTTCATCACCATCGCGTTCGGAAAGCAGTACTTCCAGTTCTTCGTCGACGAGATACTGCTTCTGTTCGGGTCGAGCGACCCCTACATGGTCTCGTTTTTCATCTCCGATCGGATAATCAGTCAACTGCTCGCCGTCGTCGCTCTCGTCGGCATCACCTACCTCGTCGTCCGCGAACTGCCGGAGCTCCTCACGGTGGTCGAGGACGTGCTGTACATGCTCACCGGCGACGAGTACGACTTGGCGGAGGCGCTCGACGTGGAGGACGTGCAGGGGACGAACCGCGGCGGAAGCGTCTGAGCGGTCAAGAGCGGTTTACAGTTCGTTCTCGGCGACCACGTCGTCCGGCGCGCCGCCGAGCGTTCCCACCGCGTCGGCCTCGACGTGGTGGAGGTCACCGGGAATCAGGAGCATGTGAAGGGGGTCGCCGAACTCGCGGTCGGCGAGGGCGGAGAGCCGGTCCGCCGCCACCGCGGGGTCCGGACTCCCCGCGCGGGCGACGACGACGCCGAGGACGTCCTTCCAGTCGGACGCCAGCTCCCCGGCGGCGAAGTCCGCGGTCATGTACTCGTCGCGGTCGGCCTTTATATCGAGGTACACCAGCGTGTGGAGCCCTCGCTCTCGGTTCGCCTCGATGGAATCGACGACGCTCTGCGGGACGCCCTCGGCGCCGTGCGCGTACGGGAACGGGAGCGTCACGGCCTTGCCGAACCGGTAGTTCTGAAGTCCGCTCAGACCGCTCGCGGCCGACTGGGCGGTCACGCCGTGGACGACGCGCGTCTCGATACCGCGCGCTATCGCTCGAAGCCGCAGGTCGACATGCGTCGTCGATATCATCGTGTCGCCGGCGGTGAGAAACGCCACGTCCTCGGTCTCGGCGGCGTCGAGCATCTCGTCGGGACGCTGTTCGACGCCCTCCCGTCCGAGAACCTCGATATCGGCGCCGTGGTACGACCGAAGTTCCTCGACGGTCGCACCGAGGAGTTTGCTCGTGTAGAACTCCGCGTACGCCCGGTCCGCCTCTCGAAGCGCGTCTCTGCCCTCGACGGTTATCGAACGTTCGTCGTACAGACCGAGACCGATGAACGTGAGCATACCCCCTCCTCCGCCGCCGCGGATGATAAAGTGCCTGAAGCGACGGGGCGACGACCGCCACGTGTCAGTACAGTACAAATTTAAGCCGGGAGGATATACTACCGGTGGGCGTACGAACGCCCTGGTTTGTTCGGACGACACCCCCGCGAATCCGGTGCGCCTGGTGACCGCGCCGGAGGGGGTCGTCGAGAGGACCGACGGGCGCGAGCGATGCCACCGGAACGCGTCGCGTTCTGACCGGCCGCGAGGACTGTCGTCCCCGTGCCATCGAACGGTGCCGGACGGACCGGGCGTCCACTCGCCAGTGCGGCGGGCGTCGCCGGCGAGCGACCGCCTTCGGAACTTCGATACACATTTGAACGCGTGTCTCCGCCGGAGACACGTCAGTATCCATTTCAGTATCTATGATCGAACATACACAATCGAACGGTAGTCTCCGCGCCGCCGCCGCCACCCCCTCGAACGCCTCCGACTCCGCCGGGGACGCGGACGAGATGCCCGTGACGGTTCTCTGGACCGACGACCGATCCGAGGTCAAATTGAACGACACCCAAGTCATCGACGCCGTCGTCTGGGGGACGACCGACCACGAGGAGTTCACCGTCTCGAAGACGTACGACGCCGTCGTCGGTAACTCGATGGAACCCCTCCGACTGCAGACGGTCACGGAACGGACGGTCGGGGACGTTCGGCTTCGATTCGCCCGGCAGTAACGCCCGCCCGAGTCTTCTCCGAATCGCGACACGGAGACGGACACCGAGGTACTCGAAGGCTGAGTGAAGAGAGAAGTAAGCCGGTGGAGGGATTTGAACCCTCGGCCTATTCCTTACGAAGGAATCGCTCTGCCAGCTGAGCTACACCGGCGCGTGCGTGCATCGGAACGCACTCTCTGGTAACCCGATGAACAAGAAAAGGCTTCCGAATTAGCGCGAGGTGAGCCTGACATCCACGCACACGTTGAGTTCGTGCGGCGCGTACGACCGGACGGCGTGTTCGGTCAGTACCTCGACGTCGTACCGCGGTTCGGCGGCGTCGCGAATCGCCGAGATACCGGGGCCGTACGGGTCGTCCTCGTGTTGGATGTCGTAGTAGTGAACCACGCAGTCGTCGCCGGCGAGTCGGACCGCGGTGTCGAGGAAGTCGTCGGCGCTGTGGGGGAGGTTCATCACGATTCGGTCGGCCCACCCCTCGTACGCTCCGGCCACCTCGCGCACGTCGCCGTGGACGGCGGTCACCCGGTCTTCGACGCCGTTGCGGCGCGCGTTCTCGCGGAGGTACCGAATCGCCGCCTCGTTCAGGTCGCAGCCGACCACCGCCGCGCCTCGCTTGGCGAAGGGGACGACGAACGGGCCGACGCCGGCGAACATGTCGAACGCGTTCTCGCCGGGTTCGACCTGTTCGGCCACGCGGTGTCGCTCCGTCGCCAGTCGCGGCGAGAAGTACACCTCCGCGATGTCGAGGAGGAACTCGCAGCCGTACTCGCGGTGGACCGCCTCCGTGTCCTCGCCCGCGAGGACGTCCCAGTCGCGGACGCGAAGTTCGCCCTTGACTTTCGAGGCCCGGTTGACGACGGTGTCGGCCGGGAGGTCGGATTCGACGACGGCGTCGGCTATCTCGCGGGCGCGTTCGTCGTCGTCCTCGTCTACGATGACGATGTCGCCCAGTCGTTCGTACGTCGGTTCGAAGCCGAGGATGTCGGCGGGCGTCCGTTGTCGACGGCGGGCCTCGGCGTCGAACTCGACCACCTCGAACTCCTCGGGGACCGCCGCGGCGTCGGTCACGGGGATGTAGAGGTGCCCGTCTTCGACCGCAATCTCGAAGTCCCGGTCGATACAGTCCGCCTCCGCGAGGGCGCGGCGCGTCGCCTCGCCGTCGGTTCGCGGGACGCGGACGCAGGGGACGTTCATACCCGAACCTGCCGGCGGGGGAGAGTAAGCGTGACGCTTCGGCGGTTCGCCGGCGGGCGGTCCGAGGCGGCGGGAGAGCGCCGAGGAAACGCCTATCCGTCCGCCGCGCGACGGTTTCGCCGAGGTGACACCCCAGTGACCGAACCAACGCTCTCGGAGACGCTCGCCATCGACGACGACTCGGTCGTCGCCGTCGTCGGCGCGGGCGGCAAGAAGACGACGCTCTACCGCCTCGCCGCGGAGACGGGCGGCGTCGTCACCGCCACCGTCAGGATTCCCATCTTCGACGAGGAAGTCGAACGGGTCGTCGTCACGGCGGATCCGGAGGCGGCGGCCGCCGAGGAGGCGCGGCGACCGTTGGGTCTCGTGCCCGAACGCGAACGGGAGGACCGCTACCTCGGCTACGACCCCGGCGTCGTGGACGCACTCGCCGCCGCGGGCGTCGGCCCCCTACTGGTGAAAGCCGACGGCGCGCGGACCCGCCTGCTGAAGGCCCCGAACGACCGCGAACCGCAGATACCCGCCGCCGCGACGCACGTTCTCCCTCTCGCGTCGGCGCGCGTCGTCGGCGAACCCCTCTCCGAACGGGCGGTCCACCGACCCGAGAGGGTGAGCGAACTCGCGGGCGTCGAGGAGGGCGAGGAGATTCGCCCGTCGCACGTCGCGGCGGTCCTGGGGCACGAGAACGGCGGCCTGAAAGGCGTTCCGGACGGCGCGCGGGCGATCCCGACGGTCAACATGGTCGATACGCCCGAACTCGCCGACGCGGCCCGGGAGATAGCGCGGGGCGTCCTCGACGGAACGACGGCGTCGGCGGTGGACCGAGTGCTCCTCACGCGGATGACCGCCGAGGACCCCGTCGTCGACGTCGTAATGCGGTAGCGTTCACCCCTCCCGGAGTTTCCGCTCCGCCTCGGCCAGTTCCTCGCGGGTGTTGACGTTCTCGAAGGTGTCGGCGGCGGCGTGCGCCGCGATGTCAGCCTCGCCGACCGTCGCCCAGTCTACCTCCTCCAGTGCGGCCAGTATCTTCCCCTCGCCGCGTTTGAGTGCGCGTTCGCAGGCGTCGGCCATCGCCTCCGCGCGGTACACCGCCTGCGTCGTCTGGTACCACTCGTCCTCGCGTTGCGGGACGGCGGCGTCCCGCCCCTCGGCGCGCCGGCGGAGGTAGCGGAGGAACGCGGGGTCGAGAAACGGCATGTCGCAGGCGACGACAGCGGCGTATTCGGCTTCGACGGCGCGGAGTCCGGCGGCGATGCCGGCCATCGGGCCGCGGTCGGGTTCGGGATCCACGGCGACGGCGACGGGCACGTCGCAGTCCTCGACGGCCGCGCGGTGGGCCGTCGCTTGCTCCTCGCGGCAGTTGAGGACGACCCGGTCGCACACCGTCCCGAGTCGGGAGACGACGTGCGCGAGGAGGGGACGGCCCCGGAGTTCCGCGAGGGCCTTGTCCTCGTCGTCGAAGCGAGTCGAGTACCCGCCGCCGAGGACGACGCCCTCGAACGCGTCCTCCCGGTTCGGAGTGCGGTCGCTCATCCGTTACTGACCCGGTGCCGTCATGCGGCCGCTCACTTGCGTCGGCGTCAGTTCAGCGACGCGGATTCGAACGTCGGCGACGTCCTCGTCGAAGACGGATACGGGGTCGAACAGGTCGTTTATCTCCGTCTCGGTGAACATCTCGTCCGGCAGGAGACGGAGCGAACCGCAGACGATGACGCTCCAAGAGTGGCCGTCTTCGTCCGCGACGTCGTGGAGGAGAAAGGACGCCTGCTCGGTTTCGCCGAGGAACCTAACCGTCGAACTCTCTCCGTCGTCGCTCAGCCTGACGAGTAGTCGGTTCTCCGCGCCGTCGTAGTGATAGGACGCCGGGACGCCGTAGGCGACACCGTCGTTAGCGAGCGAAAGAACGCCCGCGAAGCCCTCTTCGAGGCGGCGCGCGACGTCAGCCTCGTCCATCCCGACCATGTACACAAACTCGACGTTGTCCATGCCCGTCCGTACGTCGGCGAACGCAATGAATCGCTGCTATCGTCTCGCGTTCCGTCGCGTTCGTTCGACCGCCCGCCGTCCTCGTTGGCGTTCGGCCCGTCTCGATCACCGAGTACCGTCCTCGCCGTCGCCGGGGACGGTCAGAACCGGAACGTCCGAGAGGCGGACGACTTTCTCGGCGACGCTCCCGATGAGGGCGTGCTTCAGTCCCGTCCGGCCGTGCGTGCCCATCACGACGAGGTCACCGCCCACCGCCTCGCAGTGGGAGAGAATCTCCTCGTGGACGTCGCCGCGTTCGACCGCGCCGGCGGCCGCCGCGCCCGCGCGCTCGGCCCGGTCGAGTACTTCCTCGACCGCCGCCTCGGCGGCCGCGTCCCGTTCCTCCTCCGAGTCCCCGCCGGGGATTCGGGAAGATTCGACGACCGAGAGGGCGCGGACCTCCGCGTCGAACGCCGCGGCGACGGCGACGCCCCACTCCTCGGCGGGGTCGTTCGCCTCGCTTCCGTCGGTCGGCACGACGACTTCCCGGTACGGCAACTCGCCGGGCGCGTCGATTCTGACCGTCAACACCGGGACGGGCGAGTGTCGGACGACTTTCTCGGCGACGCTCCCGACGACGTATCGCTCCGTGCCGCGCCGCCCGTGCGTCCCCATCGCCACCACGTCGGCGTCCGTCCGGTCCACCGCCTCCAGTATCTGTTCGCTCGGTTCTCCCGTCTCGACGGCCGAGTCGGCGGCGACGCCCTCTGCGCGGGCTCTCTCTTCGGCGTCCGTTACCACCTCCTCGGCGCGCGACTCGGCCTCCTCCCGTTCCGCCACCGTCGACATGTCGTAGGGGTTCACGACCGAGAGGACGTACACCTCGGCGTCGCACCGGCGGGCGATTTCGACGGCGTGGTCCAAGGCGACCACGTGGTCGTCTCGGTCGGTCGGCACGAGAACGCGATCGCAGGAGTCGAGTCCGTCCATGGCGTGCGGTAGGGGACCGAGAGAGAAAAAGCCGGGAGGCCGTCCCGGCGGCACGGAGGGACTCGGGGCGGGCGACGGGCGACTCGGCCCGAATCGGCGGTGACTACACGGTTCTGCGGCGCGTACGACTCCCCATGTACCGGACGATTCTCGTCCCCACCGACGGAAGCGCCCCGGCGGACGCCGCCCTCGACCGGGCGATAGAACTCGCGGAGACGTACGACGCGACGCTCCGCATCCTCTCCGTCGTGGATATCGGCGACGCGGGTATGCTGTCGCCCGAGAGCGCACCCGTAGACGGCGTGCGCCGTTCGCTCCGCGGGCGGGCGGAGCAGTTAGTCGACGACGCCGCCGAACGCGCCGCGGAGGCGGGCGTCCGCACCGAGACGGAGGTGACGATAGGCATCCCGCACGTCGAGATACTCGACGCCGCGGCGGAGGCGGGTGCTGACCTCGTCGTGATGGGGACGCACGGCCGGACGGGGCTGAAGCGAGCGCTCATCGGAAGCGTCACCGAACGGGTCGTCCGGCGGTGCGACGCCCCCGTGCTGACCGTCCGCGCCGGGGAGTAGGGTGGAAGCGAGTCAGTCCGCCGCCGTCCCCGTTCCCGAGGGGTCCGCGGAGTCCGTCCCGAGTCGTTCCGACTCGGTGAGGTAACACTGCGGGTCGGGCGCGAACACGCCGCCCCCGGTGGAGAGGACGCGGAGGCGGGACGCGCCGCGGCAGATGTCCCGGTACCGACAGTCGGCGCACCGGCCCGTGAGGTGGCCTTCTCGCTCCCGGAGGGCGGTCAGGAGAGGGTTCGACTCGTCCTCCCAGATGGCCCCGAACGGCCTGTCGCGGACGTTTCCGAGGCTGTACCCCTGCCAGAACTGTGTGGGGTGGACGTTGCCGCAGTAGTCCACGTCGGCGACGCGTTCGCCGGTCGGGTCGCCGCCGTCCGCGCGCGTTGCGTCCGCTCCGTCGTCGGCGCACTCCTCGCCGTCGAGGGGCCGCCCGCCGACGCGCCGCACCTCGTCGGCCGGGCAGAGCCACATCCCCTCCGCGGCCCACCCGAACAGCGACTCGGCCCGTTCGCGCGCGACGGCGGCGGTCCGACCGCTCACGCTGCCGACGTGTCGGAGGGGTTCCGCCGCCTCCTCGCGGACGAACAGTTCCCACTCCCTCCCCGCGTCGGGGCGCGCCCGCCGCGGGTGGCGGTCCTCGGTGCGTCGTGCGTCCGTCCCGGCGCGTCTCGCGTCCGCGTTCGCGTCGGCGTCCAGTGCGTCCGGGTTCTTGTCGTCCCCGTTCATACGTCCGCCTACGAGCGACCCCACCTACGGTTCGCTCGGTCGTTCCCGGTCGCCGGGAACGGACCGAACCGGTTTTGCCGGCCTGCCGCGACGGGGAGACGATGCACGGAGACAGTCTCTCGCGGCGGGCGTTCGTCGGTTCGGCCGCGACAGCGACGCTGACGGCCCTCGCCGGCTGTTCCGGCGGCGGCACTACGCCGTCGCAGGGGTCCGGCGGAGAGGGGTCCTCGGACGCGGCGTCGAAGCGCGATTTCGGCGGATGGCTCGGCGCGACGACGAACTACGACGGCGTGGTCGACGAGACGGACGCCTCGGAGGTCGAAGTGACGGTCGGTTCGCGGGCGAACGGCGGGGCGTACGGCTTCTCTCCCGCCGCGGTTCGCGTCTCGGCGGGGACGACGGTCGTCTGGACGTGGACCGGGAAGGGCAACGCCCACGACGTGGTCGCGGCCGACGACTCGTTCGCGTCCGAACGCACGAGCGAGGGAGGGCACACGTTCTCTCGGACGTTCGAGGAGGCGGGGACGTTCAAGTACTTCTGCACCCCGCACCGGGCGATGGGGATGAAGGGCGTCGTCGTGGTGGAGTGAGCGAGACGCTCACGTTCAAGCGCGTCGAGCGCGTACCGCCACCCATGACGTACCGCGCCGTCACCCGGAACCGCGACGTGGTCTGCGACCGCTTCGAGTTGGGCGACCACGGGGTCGAACTGTACTCGGTCGAGGAGCGACGGCCGTCGGCCCGTCGGACGCCGTCGGACGGAGAGGAGACGTTTCTCGCGTTCGTTCCGTACGAGAATCTCCTGTCGATTCTGAACGAGGACGCCGCGCGCGCACCCGACCCGTCCATCCTCTGACCGGCCGGCGGCGGTTCGCCCGCCTCCGGAGTCAGGGACTCGGCCGCGTCGCGCCCGGACCGTCGGAGAAGGCGGACTCCTCGCTCGCGTCGAGGAGTTCCTGATAGCGGTTGCGAATCGTCACCTCGGAGATGTCGCTCACGTCGGCTATCATCGTCTGCGTGACGTGGACGTTCGTCAGTCGGACGGCGGCGTACAGGGCGGCGGCGGCCAGCCCGACCGGCGACTTCCCCGAGTGGAGGTTCGCCTCCTTGGCGTCGTCGAGGAGTTCGCGGGCGGTTCGCTCCGTCCCCGCCGGCACGTCGAGTTCGGAGGCGAACCGCGGGAGGTACTCCGCCGGGTCCGCGGGTTCGATTTCGAGGCCGAGTTCCCGGACGAGGTATCGGTACGCTCCCTGGAACTCCCGTTCGTCCACGCGGGAGACGCGCGCGAGTTCGTCGAGCGAACGCGGGACGTGCGCCATCCGCGCGGCGGCGTACAGCGACGCCGTCGCGATCCCCTCGATGGAGCGTCCGGGCAGGAGGCCGTCGTCGAGTGCGCGGCGGTAGATGACCGATGCCGTCTCGCGGACGTTCTCGGGCAGGCCCAACGCGGAGGCCATCCGGTCGATCTCGCCGAGCGCTTGCTTCAGGTTGCGCTCCTTCGAGTCGCGGGTGCGGAAGCGTTCGTTCCACGTGCGGAGGCGGTGCATCCGCTTCCGTTGCCGCGACGAGAGGGCGTTGCCGTTGCTGTCTCTGTTCTCCCGACCGATGTTGGTCGAGAGGCCCCTGTCGTGCATCGTGTTCGTCGTCGGCGCGCCGACGCGGGACTTCTCGTCGCGTTCGGCGGCGTCGAAGGCGCGCCACTCGGGGCCGCGGTCCACGGAGTCCTCCTCGACGACGAGTCCGCAGTCGTCGCAGACCGTCTCCCCGTGCTCCTCGTCGGCGACGAGTGCGGACGACGCGCACTCCGGACATCGACGTTTCTCGTCCCCGTCTTCGCGTTCGGGGCGTTCTGTTCGCGTCTCGTCCGTCTCACCGCGGCGGCGCGCGGTTACCGAGGAGGTGTCGCTCATAGATTTGGTTTCGAACCGGCGAGAACGGCCGCCGGTCCCGAATTCGATTTTACCTAACGGAGGGTCGAGTCAAAACCGTGGTGGCGGATTGCTTACCGGATAGTTGTCGTCGCCGACGATTCGTCGGCGTTCCGCGTCGACGCTCAAAACAGGGGTTCGATGGACTCTTCGTCGCCGTCGTCGCCGCCGGACGCCCGAATCAGGCTCCGGTAGCGGTGGCCGCCCGCGGAGTCCTTTTCGAGGATGTCGCGGCGCATCTCGACGGCCGTCCGCCGGAGTTCCGTCAGTCGCGGCACGTCGCTCACGCCCGACAGGAGGACGGCCGCCGCGACGGACTCGGAGTTCATCGGGCAGCCGCCGGCGCGAATCTCCGTCAACGCCGTCTCCTCGCGGACCCACTCTCGGCCGCGTTCGACCCCTCGGCGGGACACCTCGCCGCGGGGTCCGGCGACGACGACCAACCCCCGGTCGGCGCTCTTGACGTCGCAGGGGACGGTGAGGCGACTCAGCGTCGCCCGCCGGACGAGCGACGTCACCCTGTTCGTCACCTTCCCCTCGTCGCGGTCCGGGGTCGAACCGAGGAGTCGGGCGACGAGTCCGCGCTTGGGACGCCGCACCTCCACGCTCGCGTATCCGATAGTGGAGACGCCGCCGCCGGCGAGGGTGTCGCGCACGTCGGCCGTCCGGACGGCGCCGTCGTCGTCCGTCTCGTCGGTTTCGCCGGCGCTCAGCACGACGCCGAGGCGTCGGGCGAGCTCCCGGTTGAGGCTCTCGTAGCCGTCCGAAATCTTCCCGCCGGACTGCCGCCACGCGTCGTTGTCGAAGAGGATCAGGTTCTCCACCTCGCGGACGAACGTCGGGAACGACCGCGCGGCGTTGAGCGTGTTTATCTCGTCGTCGTCGCGCCCCGGGAGGACGCCGAGTCCGAACACCGGTTCGGCGTACACCCGGCTGAGCTCCTCGGCGACGACCGGGCCGCCGCCGCTTCCGGTGCCGCCGCCGAGTCCGGCGACGACGAGGAAGGCGTCCACCTCGTGCGTCGAGAACTCGTCCACCACCGAGAGGACGTTCCCGATGTCCTCTCTGGTCACCTCCGCGCCGAGTTCGTTGTCCGCGCCGACGCCGTGGCCCTTCACCCGGGATTGACCGACGAGGACGCGGCGGTCCTCCGGGAGGCGTTCGAGCTCCACTAAGTCGGCGCGGGCGGTGTTCACCGCGAGAGCGTCCGTCACGAAATCGACGCCCGCGTCCGCCTCGTACGCCAGGAGCGACTCGACGATTCTCCCCCCCGCCAGTCCGACCCCGATGAGTGCGACGTTCATGTTTAACACCTGAGACGAGCCAGTCGCCACCACACACGCGCCGTGACCGTATCAATACAACGGCGTTACCGAGGTGTTAGCCGGTCGGGTGTTCGCTTAACGGACGATTGAACACGCTCGCGTCCCGAGCGAACCACGATGAGTCGAGACGACGAGCTCCCGTCGTGAGATTGGGTCTCACGGCCCGCCGAGCTTTGCTCGGTGACGACGCCGGACGCCGGTCGAACCCCCGACCGACTGCGCCTCCGGGCGGTCTGTACCGTCGCCGCCGTCGTCGTCGGGTCGTTCGCGGCCGACCGCATCTACGCTCGCTACGTCGCCGAGGAGTCCGACTGACCCGCTTCCTCCGTCCCCGTCTTCTCTCGTTCCGCCTCCGCGTCCCCCGCCACCTCTCCCTCTGTCTCCGTCGTCGTCCCTGTCTCTACGCTCTCCGTCTCGCCCTCGACTGCCGCCGTGACGGCGGCCAACACGTCCCCCGCCGAGACGACGGTGCCACGCGCCCTGAGTCGCTCGTAGACGCGTTCGCCCTCTGCGCCGGCGTAGTTCCGCTCCGCGAACGGTCGTTCCTCCACGAGGACGAGGCTGTCGGCGTCGGCGGCCGCGCGGAGGTTCGCCACGTTCCCCCGCCCGACTTCCACGTCCGCGACGACGACGCAGTCGGCGCGTTCGACCCGCGCGGCCACGGCGTCGCGCGCCGCGGAATCGACCGACGAGAAGGGAGCCACCGTCACCGCGTCCAAGCCGAGGCTCCGCGCCGCCTCGGTGTCGGTGTCGCCCTCGTTCAACGCGCCGACGGAGACGTCGTACCCCGCCGCCGAGAGGATGTGGAGGTGCCTCGCGGCGGTGCCGCCCCCGCCGACGACGTGAACGCGCCCCTCGGCGTCGCCCGCCCGCGTCTCCGGCAACGCCGTGACGTACACCGACCCGGTGACGGGGTGGCGCGACACCACCGCGTTCGCGCCGAACGCGCCCTCCAGATTCGCCTCGGTGAGAACGTCGGCGGGCGGGCCGGCGGCGACGACGCGCCCGTCCGAGAGGAGGAGGAGTTCGTCGCAGTAGTGCGCCGCGAGGTTCAGATCGTGGATGGCCGCGACGGCCGTCTTCCCCTCGGCGACGAGTTCGCGGACGAGTTCGAGCGTCCGGACCTGGTGGTTGATGTCGAGGCTGGCGGTCGGTTCGTCCAAGAGGAGAAGCGGCGTCGCCTGCGCGAGTGCGCGGGCGATGAGGACTCGCTGTCGTTCGCCGCCCGAGAGACCCGTGACGGCGCGGTCGGCGAGACCGGTCACATCCGTCCGCTCCATCGCGCGTTCGACGGCCGCCGCGTCCTCGTCGCTCCACCCGCCGAACCGGGAGAGGTGGGGCGTCCGACCCATCCGCACCGTCTCGCGGGCGTCGAAGTCGAAGGAGACGGACGTGTCCTGCGGGACGGTGGCGACGAGTCTGCTCGCGGCCTTCGACCCGAGGCGGCCGATTCGCTCGCCCGCCACCTCGACGCGCCCCCGCGCTGGCGTGAGCGCGCCGTTCAACGCCCGGAGCAGCGTCGTCTTCCCCGCGCCGTTCGGGCCGATGAGGCCGACGAACGTCCCCGAATCGACGGTCAGGGAGACGCCGTCCAGGATGGTCGTCCCCCCGAGGTCGATCCGGAGGTCCGAGGCGCGGACGAGTGGGTCGGTCACAGCCGATGCACCTCTCGCGTCCGCAGGAGGTAGAGGAAGAAGGGCGCGCCGAGGGCCGCCGTCACGATGCCGACGGGGATCTCGGCCGCCCCGGACCGCGCGAGGGTGTCGGTGGCGACCAGGAACGACGCCCCGGCCAGCGCGCTCGTCGGCAGGAGTATCCGGTGGTCCGGGCCCACGACGAGGCGCACGGCGTGCGGCACGATGAGGCCGACGAAGCCGATGACGCCGGTGACGGCGACGGCGGCGGCGGTGACGACGCTCGACGCGGCGAGGAGGATCCGTTTGGTCCGCTCGACTTCGATGCCGAGGCTGTGGGCGTCCTCCTCGCCGAGGAGCAGGACGTTCAGGTCCCGGCCGTAGGCGAGCAAGAGGACGAAGAGCGGCGGCAGGACGAGAGCGACGGTTCGAACCTCGTCCCACGTCGCGCCGCCGAGGTGGCCCATCAGCCAGTAGACGACGCGGCGGAGGCTCTCGCCGCTGTGGAGCAGCATGAAGGAGATGACCGCGCCGAGGAACGTCTGCACCGCGACGCCCGCGAGGAGGAGCGTCGCCGTCGGCGTGCGGCCGCCCTCGGAGGCGAGCAGGTAGACGCCGAACGCCGTCAGGAGCGCCGTCGCGAACGCCGCGCTCTGGAGTTGCAGGCCGAACGGGAGCGCGAAGGGGAGGACGATGGAGGCGACTGCGCCGACGGCTGCGCCCGAGGAGACGCCGATGATGGAGGGGTCGGCCATCGGATTCCGGAAGAAGCCCTGCATGACGACGCCGGCGGTGGCGAGTGCGAAGCCGACGAGGGCGGCGAGGACGATGCGTGGGAGGCGGACGCTGCGGACGATGACGGTGTGGGTCCGTTCGACCGGGAACCGAAACACCGGCGAGAATTCGAGGTGCGGCGCGAGGACGTTCGCCCGGCCGACGAGGGGGAACGGCACCGCGGCGGGCGAGAGCGTGACCCCCGACGGCACCGCGACGGCGTTCAACACCACCTTCGCCACGGTTCGGGCGGGGATGGACACCGGCCCGATGCCGGCGCTGACGAGAACGACGGCGACGAGGAGGCCGGTCAGCCCCCCCGACCACGCGAGGGTGCGGGCACGAACGTCCATGTGCTTCTAACCCAATCGCAGTTGGTTTAGGTAAATACTTGTTGCGATAGGGGTCACGGGAGGACACATGAGACACAGAACAGCCGTTCTCGCCCTCGTCCTCGTCGTCGCCGCGGTAGCGCCGACGGCGGGGCTGGCGGCGGCACAGACCGACGACGGCGCGTCCGGCGGACAGCGATCGTGCACCTTCCCCTACACCGCGACGGACGCGACGGGGACGGACGTAACGCTCGAAGCGGACCCCGAACGGGTCGTGACGCTCAACCCGAGCGCGGCCCAGACGATGTGGGAGATCGGCGCGCGCGACGAAGTCGTCGGCGTCTCGCAGTACGCCTCCTACTTGGAGGGGGCCGACGAGAAAGCGAACGTCTCCGGGGCGAGCGGCCCGAGCGTCGAGAGGGTCCTCGCGGCCGACCCCGACCTCGTCCTCGTGCCGAACTCGACGTACGGGCTGGCGAAGGACCGCGTCGAGCAGATTCGCGACCAGGGCGTCCCCGTGTACGTCTTCGGGACGGGCACCTCCCTCGAGTTCGTCGCCAACAAGACGGAGACGATCGGTCGCCTGACCGGGAACTGCGAGGCGGGACAGCGGACCGCCGCCGACGTCTGCGAGTCCGCCCGCCTGATGCGGAAGGCCCTCGCCGACGAGGAGAAACCCGTCGGACTCAACGTCTTCTACGGCTACACCTCCGGGAACAACACGTTCATCGGCGACGTGATGACCACGGCCGGCCTCCGGAACGGGGCCGCCGAGGCCGGAGTCTCCGGGTTCGCTCAACTCAACGACGAGACGGTCGTCCAGATGGACCCGACGTGGATAGTCGCGCCCGAGGGGTCGCCGATTCCGAACAACGACGCCTACAACAGCACCACGGCGATTCGGGAGGGGAACGTCGTCCGAGTGGACGAGAACAACCTCCAGCAACCCGCGCCGCGGGCCGTGGACGCCGCCGAGACGATCATGCAGGCGGTCCACCCCGAGGCGTACGAGGAGTACCGTTCGATGAAGCAGCAGTCGAACGAGACGGCGACGGCGGGGACGACTGCGGCGACGGAGACGACCGGTTCGACCGCCGGACAGCCCGCCACCACGACGGCCGAGGAGACGCAGACGGGCGCGCCCGGATTCGGCGTCGCCGCGTCTGTCGTCGCCCTCCTCGGGGCGTCGCTTCTGGCGCGCCGACGGTAGAACCGAACGACCCGTCGCTTCGGACGACTCGCTCTTTTTTCGACCGGCGGACGACCGACCGCGGAGACGACCGACCGTCGGCGACCGGTGACCGCGGACCACAACCGTATTACGGCCGCGCCGCACCCCTTTCGGTATGGCCGTCGAGAACGTCATCTGGCCCGTCTACATCGATGCGTCGAAGTCGCGGTCCGAGGGGCGTCGGGTCCCCCTCCGCGCCGCGGTCGAGGAACCGACGGTTGACGAGATCGCGGAAGCCGTCCAGCAGGTCGGCTACGACGCGGTCATCGAGCGAGACGTGACCCACCCGCGCGAGTGGGACTCCCGCGGGCGCGTCCTCGTGAAAGGCGCGGAGGACTCGACGAAGAACGACCTCGTGCAGGCCGTCGCCGCGTACGTCGGCATCCTCAGGGGATAATGGCGATGCAACGCGTCGGCACCGTCTCGCGGACCGCACAGAACCTCCTCATCGCGCGGGCCGACGGCGAGACCCACCCCGACATCGGCCGCGACGTGGTGGACGAGTCGCTGTCGAGCGTCGGGCGCGTGGTCGATATCTTCGGCCCCGTCGAGCGACCGTACGTCGCCATCGCGCCGAACGAGGGGGCGTCGCCGGCGTCGCTCGTCGGGACGAAACTGTACGCCCGGTAGCGGACGAAGCACAACCCCCATACCGCACCGGCCGAAACGGGGCGACATGCGAAAGCGCGCGTACTTCGGCGTGGCCATCGCCGCGCTCGTCTTCCTCCTCGTGCAGTTGGGCGCACTCGCGCTCGTCCCCACCTTCTACGAGCAGGGCTACCAGACCGTCGAGGACCCGACGGACCCGACGAACAGCCTCGTCTACATCGGCGCCATCCTCGTGGCGACGGCCGTGATGCTCGCGGCGTTCAAGTACGACTTCGACTGGGCCGTCCGCGCGCTCATCGTCTTCACCAGCGGGTGGCTCTCGTGGTACGTCTTCTCCGCCGTCCTGCCGGCGATTCCGGCCGCCGTCGCCGCCGTCGTCGTCGCCGCCGCACTCGTGGCGTACCCCGAGTGGTACGTCATCGACACCGCCGGCGTCCTGATGGGCGCGGGCGCGGCCGGACTGTTCGGCATCAGTTTCGGACTGCTCCCCGCGATACTCCTCTTGGCCGCCTTGGCCGTCTACGACGCCATCAGCGTCTACGGGACGAAGCACATGCTCGATCTGGCGGAGGGCGTGATGGACCTCCGCATCCCCGTCGTCCTCGTCATGCCGACGACGCTGTCGTACTCGCTCCTCGACGACGACTTCTCCGGCGCGAACGACGTCCACGAGGGGGACGGAACGGACGCGGAGGCGAACCCGACGACGGACGGCGAGGCGACGGCCGCGGCCAACGGCGGCGACGAACCGAGTTCGCCGGCCCGCGACGGCGCAGAGACGGAAGCCGACTCCGACTCCGACGACGGCGTTCGGGACGCCCTCTTCATCGGCCTCGGCGACGCCGTGATGCCGACGGTGATGATCGCGTCGGCGGCGTTCTTCTCGCCCGCGGAGTCGCTCGGCGTCGGCTTCCTCCCCGCCCTGAACCTCCCGGCGCTGACATCGATGGTCGGGACGTTCGCGGGACTGTTCGTCCTCCTGTGGATGGTGCTGAAGGGGCGGGCGCACGCCGGACTGCCGCTCTTGAACGGCGGCGCGATAGGCGGCTACCTCGTCGGGTCGCTCGCCGCCGGCGTGCCGATTCTGACCGCGCTCGGCCTGTAACCTACCGTCGCGTCACTCCTCTCTCGGTCCCGCACCCTCGCGGACGTGGACGGCCATCCCCGTCTCGAAATCGAGCATCGCGTCGGCCGACAGTTCCGCGCGGCCCGTGGCGACGACGGTGTCGTCGGGCGTCACGACGGCGACTTCGTCGCCGGGTCGAACGTCCGGGTCGACGTCGGTGACGAACTTCGCGAACGCGTTCTTGCCGTCGCGGACGAACGGTTCGCTCTCGTCGCCGACGACGACTCGGTTCGCGGGCGATTCCGACGCCGCCGCGAGGCGGACGCCGCCCGCGTGCCCGAGCGTGAACCGACCGTCCGTCCCGTAGGAGACGAGTCGCCCCGCCGGCGCGCGTATCTGCCTCGGCCGACCGCTGGTGGAGCGAGTCACCGTCAACTCCGCCTCGGCGTCGCTCGGAAAGAGCGCCTCGCCCGCGCCCGCGCCGAACTGGTAGTCGGCCACCGTCCGCAGGTCGGCGAGCGTCCGGTCCCCGCCGGCCTCGTCGCTGTCGTCGCTCATGGTCGTCGTTCCCGCCGGTCCGTGAAGTCAGTCGCGGTCCGCCCTCGCCCCGTGCAGTTCGTTACCACGCTCGATTTCGAAGAAAAACCCTAAGTAGCGACTGTCAGTCGGTTCCGGGTATGACCGTGGACATGCGGCAGGTCGCGCTTGGAGCGGCGCTCCTTCTGGCGAGCAGCGCCTTCCTCCTGCAGACGGGCGTCGACGGGCGCGTCTCCGCCGCCATCGCGGCGTTCGCCGCCGCCTCCACCGTCGTCGCGTCCCTCCGCGCCGGACGGGACGCCGACGGCGCGACGGCCTGACACCGCTCGTAACGCGGCCTCTCGACGCCGTAATCGTATCGCGGCGGCCGCCGACCGGACGTGACAGCGGTTCTGTTCATTCATCTTTAAGGAACGCTGCGACAAACGGATAGTATGGCCGCAATCGATGCCCTCCGTTCGGCCCTCTCCGCACTGGGCCGAAATCCCGTATTGTTCCTCGTAGGACTGCTGTACGGCCTGATAGTCCTGCCGCAGCAAGCGCTCTCGCTGACGTCGCTCTCCTTCCTGTCGTACCCCCTCCAGATCCTCACGTTCTTCGTGACGCCGTTCGTCGTCGCCGGCCTCCTCGGCATGGCGTCGGAAGGATTAGACGGAGAGACGTCGCTCTCGACGCTCACCCGCGTCGGGAGGGACCGCTACGTCCCCCTGCTCGTCGGTTCGATAGTCGAGTTCGCCATCCTCCTCGTGTTCGGTGTCGTCGCCACCATCGTCGGCGTCGTCGCCGCCGTCGGCCTCCTCGGCGCGGGCGGCGCGGGCGGCGCCGGCGGCGGTGCGATGCTCGCAGTCGGCGCGCTCGTCGTCGTCCTCGTCCTCGCGCTCCTCGTCCTGCACTTCTTCATCCAGTTCTACTCCGTCGCCATCGTCGTCGGCGAGGCGGGAGCGCTCGACGGCTTCCGCGAGAGCTACCGACTCGTGCGCGACAATCTCGTCAGCGCCCTCGGCTACTCCGTCATCAACCTCGTCGTTTCGATCCTGACGACGATTCCCATCACGGGGTTCGTCGTCTGGCAAACGTTCCAGAACCTCCCGCAGCTCCAAGACGGTGCGGGGGCCGGCGCGGGCGCGGGTGCCAGTGCCGTCGCGGGCGGTGCGGCCCCGATGCAGGCGCTCGGCTTCTCGACGCAGGAGGTACTCCTCGTCTCGGTCATCTCGTTGGCGACGACGATGCTCCTGTTCACGTTCCAGCGCACGTACGCGACGGCGTTCTACCGCGCTCACGAACCCCGTGCGCGACCCGAGGAGTTCGCCGAGGCTACGGACTTCGAGAACGAGAGCGAGGAGTCGGCGCTCTGAGAGGCTACAGCAGGAACGTGTCGGTTCGCTCCGACATGTCGAGGAAGGCGTCCGCCTCGCGGATGAGTTCCTCGGCGGTGGACTCCTTGAACGCCATCACCTCCACGCGGACGCCCTCGTGACGCAGGTGCGAACAGAGTCGGGAGAAGTCGCCGTCGCCCGTACAGAGCACGACCGTATCGACGTGGTTGGCGAGCGTCACGGCGTCTAACGCCATCCCGACGTCCCAATCGGCCTTCTTCGACCCGTCGCCGAACGTCTTGATGTCCTTTATCTTCGTCTCGAAGCCGATATCGACGAGTGCCTCGAAGAACCGCTCCTCGTCGGGGGAGTCCGCGCGGACGACGTAGGCGATGGCGCGCGTGAGCGCTCGGTCGGAGACCGCCTTCTCCAACAGCGACGAGTAGTCGATGTTCCGCGAGTAGAGGCTCTGTGCCGTGTGATAGAGGTTCTGCGCGTCGGCCAGAACGGCGACGCGTTGGCCCGGGTGAATCTCGGTCATACCTCACTGGGGGGGACGACACCTAATGAATTGTGGGGCGATTCCGGTCTCCCGCGCCCGCCCGGACGCGTGCGCGCGAACGGTCGTCACGCTGACCGCTCCGGCCGCCGCCGTCGGCGCCCTCGTCCGATCGGCGGATGTTGCGCGCTGCGCAAGTTATATTTGGGCACGGTCCGGTTTCTCGCGTGTGACGCGAACCACGCCGTCCCGGTCGGGTGTCCGCCTGCCGACAGCGACGCGTGGGGCTCTTCTGAAACCAAAAAAACGCGCACCGTAACGCTCGTGGCGGGAGTAGCGACCCCGTCTCGGGCGGCTTTCGACGGTGCGCACCGGCGTTCGACCACCGACGCGACGCAGACACACAGACACGACACCACATGACGGAACTCGACTTGACGGGAGTCTTCCCCGCGATGACGACGCCGTTCGCCTCGGACGGCAGTATCGACCACGAAACGCTGGCTGAGAACGTGCGACGCCTCGAAGAGGCGGGCGTCGCCGGCCTCGTCCCCGTCGGTTCGACGGGCGAGAGCGCCACCATGACGCACGACGAACACGTCGAAGTCGTCGAGACGACGGTGGAGGCGGTCGAGGACGTGCCCGTGATCGCGGGGTCGGGGTCGAACTCCACCCGCGAGGCGTTGGAGCTGTCCCGACGCTCCGCCGAGGTGGGCGCGGACGGACTCCTCCTCATCTCGCCGTACTACAACAAGCCCGAACAGGCCGGCCTCGCCGACCACTACCGGACGGTCGCCGACGAGGTGGACGTGCCGCAGATCGTGTACAACGTCCCCTCGCGGACGGGCCGAAACATCGAACCGGAGACGGCGGCCGAACTCGCCGAACACGAGAACATCGTCGGCTACAAGGCCGCGAGCGGCGACCTCGGGCAGATATCCGAAGTCGTCGAACGCACGCGCGGCGAGGAGTTCGCGGTGCTCTCCGGCGACGACGCACTGACGCTCCCCGTCCTCTCGGTGGGCGGCGTCGGCACCATCTCCGTCACCGCGAACGTCGAACCCGAACGGACGGTCGCGATGGTGGAGGCGGCCCTCGACGGCGACTACGACCGGGCGCGGGAACTCCACCACGAACTCGGACCGCTCAACCGCCACCTGTTCGTCGAGACGAACCCGATTCCGGTGAAGGCGGCGGTGGAGATGCGCGGGCACGCCCCGGGTGCGCTCCGCCCGCCGTTGACGGAGTTGCGCGAGGAGAACGCCGCGGAACTGCGGCGCATCCTCGACGAACTCGACGCGGCGCGCGAGGAATCGCTGGGCGCGGCGGCGGGGGCCGAGTAGATGGCCGAGGCGGTTCGCCTCGCCGTCACGGGCGCGGCCGGACGCATGGGCCGGGAGGTTCTGGACGCCGCCACCGACCGCGACGACGTGGACGTGGTGCTCGCGGTCAACCGGTCGCCGGTCGAGGAGATTTCGGGCGTCCCGGTCCGCGAAGCGGCGCGGATCGACGAACTGCTGGCGGTGGAGATGCCGGACGTCCTCGTGGACTTCACCGGTCCCGAGTCCAGCGCCGACTACGTGGCCGCCTGCGCCGACGCGGGCGTCGCCGCCGTCGTCGGCACGACGGGGTTCGACGAGGAGGGCCGCGCGACGCTGGATTCGGCCGCCGAGTCGGTTCCCGTCCTGAAGGCGGCGAACTTCTCTCGGGGGGTCGCGGCCCTCCGTCGCGCCGTCCGCGAGGCGGTGGCAGCGCTTCCCGGCTACGACATCGAGGTGACGGAGACGCACCACAACGGGAAGCGCGATGCCCCCTCCGGCACGGCGAACACCATCTTAGACGACATCGACGAAGTCCGTTCGTCGAACCGCCGGACGCGGTCCGGCGACACTGACGACGTCCGCGGCGAGTCCGAACGCGTCCACGGACGCGTCGGCGACCAACCGCGCGAGGACGGCGAAATCGGCGTCCACGCGCGGCGGGCGGGCGACGTGACCGGCGAGCACGAGGTCCTTCTCGCCGGCAACCACGAACTCCTCTCTCTGACGCACAGGGCGGGTGCCCGCGGCGTCTTCGCCGCCGGCGCACTCGACGCCGCCGTCTGGGTCGCGGGACGCGACGCCGGGCGGTACGACTTCGACGACGTACTCGACCAACGATGAGCATGCAATCCGACATCGACGACCTGTGGCAGCGATACCAAGACGACGCCCTCTCGGTCACGACGGCCGGCAGCGAGGAACTGGCGACGCTCGACGCGTTCCTCGAAGCCCTCGAAGGCGGGGAGGTCCGCGCCGCCGAACAGACGGGCGGGTCCGGTCCCGACGGCTGGGAGGTCAACGAGTGGGTCAAGCAGGGCATCCTGCTGAACTTCGGCCTCCGGGAGACGGAGGGCCGCGAGCACGGCGGCGTCACCTACTACGACGTGCTCCCCCTCCGCGAGACGGCCGACCTCGGCGAACGCGGCACGCGGAACACGCCGGACGGGACCGTTGTCCGCCGCGGCGCGTACCTCGGCCGCGACTGCATCATGATGTCGCCCTCGTTCGTCAACGTGGGCGCGCACGTCGGCGACGGAACGCTGGTGGACTCCTGCGACACCGTCGGCTCCTGCGCGCAGATCGGCGAGAACGTGAAACTCGGCGCGAACACCCTCGTCGGCGGCGTCCTCGAACCCGTCGAGGACGCGCCCGTGATAATCGAGGACAACGTCTCCCTCGGCGCGGGGTGCCGCGTCACCTCGGGGTTCCACGTCGGCGAGAACACCGTCGTCGGCGAGAACACGCTGCTGTCGCCGCGAATCCCGGTGTACGACCTCGTGGAGGAGGAGGTCGTCTACGGGCACCTGCCCGCGAACCGCCGGGCGTTCACCCGCTACGTCGAGTCGTCCATCGGCGACCACGACCTGTTCGCCGGCGGCGCGTTCAAGCCCGCCGTCGTCGCCCTCGACATCGAGGAGGAGACGCTGGACAAGACCCGCAGGGAGGAAGCGCTCCGAGAGTAATCCGCTCTGACACCGACTCCCACGACCATCGGTCGTGGCAACGAATGTCATCGTCACCAGAACATATATAGGGGGGAGACATAGAGGCCTCCGATGAACGGCACGGGAGCATCCGCGAACGCTCGAACCTCTCTCTTTCGCGTGACTCCCGTGTCCGACCACTCGCGGCCATATCGGAATCCGACCGAGCCACCGCGCTAGCACCACCCATGAACGTATCCGACCGAACTATCTCGTACGAATCGTACCGAAGCGAAAACCACGACTGCCGACTTCTCGCCGTCGACGCGGCCCAGGCCGTCCCCGACAGGGGGGCGTTCGTCCGCGCCGCCTGCGAGTCCGAGGAGGACGCCGAGGGCGTCCTCTTTCTCGCACTCGAAGAGAGCTACGCCGAACCGCGCGTCGTCACGACGTTCGTGAACCCCGAGGGCGTCGTCGAACGCGTCACGCCCGCCGCCGCGGGATGCGCCGCCGCGTGGGCCATCGACCGAATCGGCGAGGAGACCGTCCTGCTCGACACGCAGACGGGGACGTACCGGGCCGTCGCCGACGGGGAGGGCGTCCTCGTCGAAGCGCTCTCCTCCGAGGACGACGGGACGAACGCCGCCGTCGTCCGCGAACGCGAGTCCGAAGCGTCCCTTGCCGCGCCGGCCCCCGCGCCGGACGGCGGCCGCGTGGGTCGCTCTCCCCGGGTCGAAACCGAACCGGCCGTGTCCGAGGAGACCCAACCGGCGGACGATGACTGACCGGGCTCCGACGGCCGGATCCGACACCGACGTCGACCCGGCGGTCCGTCGCCTCGGCGACTGGGACGCGGCCCGACTCCGCGACCTCGCCGACGAGTACGACACGCCGGCGTACGTCATCGACTTGGACCGCATCCGGCAGAACTACCGGCGACTCTCCGCCGCCTTCGAGTCCGCGTTCGACGACCCGACGGTGATGTTCGCGGTGAAGGCCCACTCCGGGCGCGCCGTCGTGGAGACGCTCTTAGACGAGGGCGTCCCGATGGAGTGCGCCGCCGCGGGCGAGGTGTTCCGCGCCCTCCGCGCGGGCGCGGACCCCGACGAGATACAGTACACCGGCGTCAACCCCCCGGACGACGACCTAGACTACGTCGTCGGCGTCTGGGAGGACGCGCCGGGCATGACGCTCAACGTCGGCGCGGAGGACAGCGTCGAACGCCTCGCGGAACGCGGGTTCGACGGCCGCCTCTGCCTCCGCGTCAACCCCGGCATCGCCGCGGGCCACCATGAGAAGGTCAAGACGGGCGCGCACCCGAAGTTCGGCATCCCGTACGACAGCGTCCCCGAGGTCGCGGAACGCGTCCGCGAGGAGTACGATATGGACCTCGTCGGCCTCCACGCCCACGCCGGAAGCGGCATGCTCGACGAGGACATGGACGCCCACGCCGAGTACGTCGCGAAGATGGGCGAGTTGGCCCGCGAGGTGGGCGGCCTCGAATTCCTCGACATCGGCGGGGGGTTCGGCGTCCCCTACCGCGACGACGAGGACCCCCTCGACATCGAGGCGGTCGCCGACCGGACCGCAGAGGCCCTCGGCGACTTGGACGCGACGCTGAAGATAGAGCCGGGTCGGTACCTGTTGGCGGACGCCGGGTGTCTGTTGGCGACGGTCAACACCGTCAAGGACACGCCCGAGACGACCGTCGTCGGCATCGACGCCAGCATGACGACGCTGATTCGCCCGGCGATGTACGACGCCTACCACGGCATCCGCAACCTCACGAACCCCGACGCGCCGGTCGAACCGCTGACGGTCGGCGGCCCCGTCTGCGAGAGTTCCGACACGTTCTGCCGCGACCGACCGCTTCCGCGCCCCGAACGCGACGATATCCTCGCCATCGGCCACACCGGCGCGTACGGCTACGCGATGGCGAGTCAGTTCCACTCGCAACCCCGCCCGGTCGAAATCGCCCTCGAAGGCGGCGAGGCGCGCGTCGCCCGCCGCCGGGAGACGTTCGACGACCTGGTTCGTTTAGAGGAGTAGCGGGCGGGCGGTCCGATTCTTTTTATATCGAAACGGGGGAACGTCACCGCATGAACTCCGCTTCGGACGCCGACGCCTCGGCGTTCGACCCCATCGACTTCCTCGAACGCGCGGTGCCCGTCGCCTCGAACGACGGCGTCGAAGAGATGCGCGACCTGTTGGTCGAAACGCTCGAAGACGCTGGGTTCGACCCCGAGGTGGACGGGGCAGGCAACACCCTCGCCTCGAAGGGGGCGGCGGACCCGGACACCCACCTCGTACTGAACACGCACATCGACACCGTCTCGCCGCACGTCCCGTTCCGCCGGGACGGCGACGTGATTCGCGGGCGGGGGTCGTGCGACGCGAAGGGACCGCTCTCGGCGCTTCTCGCGGCGTTCGTCGCCGTCGAACCGGCTTCGGACGCCCGCGTTACCCTCGCGGTGACGCCCGACGAGGAAGTGCTCTCGACGGGCGCGCACGCACTCGACGTGGATAGCGACATGTACGTCGTCGGCGAACCCACGAACCTCGACGTCTGCACCGCCGCGAAGGGGCGGTTTCAGGGGACGCTGACGCTCTCCGGCGTCGCCTCCCACGCCGCCGAACCGCAGTCGGGCGTCAACGCCGTGTTCGCACTCGAACGGGCGCTATCGGCGATTCGCTCCTACGACGAGGGGCGGGAGGAACACCCCGCTCTCGGGTCCGCCACGCTGACGCCGACGACGGTGGAGGGCGGCGACTCGACGAATCAGGTGCCCGCGGAGTGCCGACTCGTCCTCGACCGGCGGAGCGTTCCGCCGGAGACGGCCGCGGCGTTCCGCGACGGCATCGAATCCGCCGTCCGCGAGGCCGTCCCCGACGACGTGGGCGTCTCGTTCGACCTGACCGACCGGCCGACGCCGTTCCTGGAGGCGTTCGCCACCGACGAGGACCACGAACTCGTCGAAACCGTCGCCGAGGCGTCCCGGCGGGCGGGCGGGTCCGGCGACGTGCGTCCCTTCACGGCGGCGACGGAGGCGTCGTACTTCTCGCCCGCGCCCGTCGTCGTCTTCGGGCCGGGCGTCCTCGCCGACGAGGAGGGGGCCGTCGCCCACGCCGAACGCGAGTACGTCCGCGTCGAGGACGTGCGGACAGCGGCGGCGGCGTTGACCGACGCGGCGGCCGAACTCGTCGGCCGGTGACCGCGCCGTCCCCCTCGGCCGGGAAACCGTAACGACGAAACCCCGCCTCGGCCTCTGGGCGCACATGTACGAGGCGGTCTACGCGCACCCCGACGGCGACGCCACGGTGTCTCGATTCGCGGCGACGGCGGCGAGACACGGCTACGACGGACTCGTCGTCCGCGCCGTGGACGCCAGACCCGACTACGAGGCCCTCCGCGGGGAGGCGGGCGTCGATATCGTGGACGCCGCCGAGGTGGTCGCGCCGCACCCGCGGAACGCGAGCGGCGCGGTGGGCAACTTCCGCCCAGACCGCACCCTCGTCGTCGTCCGCGGCGGGACGAACGAACTCAACCGCTTCGCGGTCGAACAGGCGCGCGTGGACGTCCTCGCCCGCCCGTTCGACGGCGACGGCGACGTGAACCACGTCCTCGCGAAGGCCGCCCGCGACAACGGCGTCGCCGTCGAGGTGAACTTCGGCCCCGTCCTGCGGCGAACGGGGGGGACGCGCGTCCAACACCTGCGGAAACTCCGGAAACTGTCTCGACTAATCGACCACTACGACGCGCCGCACGTCGTCAGCGTCGGCGCGGAGTCGCACCTGCAGGTGCGTTCGCCGCGGGAACTGGCGGCCGTCGGCGAGGAAATCGGCCTCGGCGGCGAGTTCGTCCGCGAGGGACTGGCCGCGTGGGGCGACGTCGCCGCGCGGAACCGCGAGCGGATGTCCGAGTCGTTCATAGCCCCCGGCGTCAAACGTGACGGATATGAAGAAGACGATTGAGGAACACGCCGACCGGTTCTCGAAGGCCGCCGCCGAGTACGACGACTCGCAGGACTCCGATGAGTACCTCGCCTGCGCGAACCTCGTCGTCGAACACGCCGCGCCGACGGCCGACGACGTGGTGTTGGACCTCGGGACGGGGACGGGCGCTATCGCACTCGCCCTCGCGCCGGACGCGAAGCGAGTCGTCGGCCGCGACATCAGCGAGGGGATGCTCGAACAGGCGCGGAAGAAGGCCGAAGACGCCGGCGTAGAGAACGTCGAGTTCGGCGAGGGGCGGTTCCGCGACCCGAATTACGACGGCCCCGTCGATATCATCACCTCGAACTTCGCGATGCACCACCTCTCCGACGAGGAGAAACGCGAGGCCATCGGCGTCGTCGCCGACCTGGACCCCGACCGGTTCGTCCTCGGGGACGTGATGTTCTTCGGGACGCCGGACCCCGAGGAACCGTTCTACAGTCCCGAGGTGGACGACCCCGCGACCGTCGGCGTCCTCGTGGACGCGTTGACCGACGAGGGGTTCGTCCTCACCGCCGTCGAACGCGTCGACGAACAGGTGGGCGTCCTCGTGGCCGAACGGTTCGGAGAGGCAGGCGAGAAAATCGAACTCGGCGCGGCGGCCGACGAGAGCGAAGAGTAGATGAAGCACCTCCCGAAGCACATCCGCCCGCGGTGGCGGTACCTCGCGGTCGAAATCGAGGCGTGGCCCGACGCCGACTTTGACCGCGGCGACTTCCAGCGCGACCTGTGGTACGCCGCCCAGAACCTCTACGGCGACGCCGGAAGCGCGGACGCCGACCTGACCGTCCTCTCCTTTCGCCTCGAAGACGGCGAGGGCGAGACGATAGTCCGCGCCCACCGGGGGCGAACCGACCGCGCCCGCGCCGCCGTCGCCTGCGTGAGTCGCGTCAGCGGCGACCCCGTGGGACTCCGAATCCGCGGGATTTCGGGCACCGTGCGTGCCTGTGAGGAAAGTTATTTGAACGGGCGGGCCGGAGACTGTGAACAGAGAAACGTCGTGTTCGAGAACGACTCTCGGCCCGCCGTCGTCCGCGGTTCGCGCGTGGACGTCCGCGGCGCCGACGGGTTCGCGGGCGCGACGAAACTCGATTTCGAGTGATACTATATGCAGGGACAAGCCCAACAGCAGGCATACGACCGCGGGATAACGATTTTCTCGCCTGATGGCCGTCTCTATCAGGTCGAATACGCCCGCGAGGCGGTGAAGCGAGGCACGGCGAGCGTCGGCGTCCGAACGCCGGAAGGCGTCGTTCTCGCCGCGGACAAGCGCTCTCGCTCTCCCCTCATGGAACCGACGAGCGTCGAGAAGTTGCACAAGGCCGACACCCACATCGGTCTGGCCTCCGCGGGACACGTCGCCGACGCCCGCCAACTCATCGACTTCGCCCGCCGGCAGGCGCAGGTGAACCGACTCCGCTACGGCGAACCCATCGGCATCGAGACGCTGACGAAGAACGTCACCGACCACATCCAGCAGTACACGCAGGTCGGCGGCGCGCGCCCGTTCGGCGTCGCCCTCCTCATCGGCGGCGTCGAGAACGGCACGCCGCGCCTCTACGAGACGGACCCCTCGGGGACGCCGTACGAGTGGAAGGCCGTCTCCATCGGCGCGGAACGCGGTGACCTCCAGGAGTACCTCGAGGAGAACTACAGCGACGACCTGACCTTAGACGAGGGCCTCGGACTCGCACTCCGCGCCATCGCCTCGACGAACGACGACCAGCTCGACGCCCAGGGCGTCGACGTCGCCACCGTCTCCGCGGAGACGGAGGAGTACGTCCAACTGACGAACGACGAGGTGGAGTCGTACATCACCGAGAACGACCTCGAACCCACGGACGAGGACGACGAAGACGCGGCCGAAGAAGAGGAGTAACGCCCGCTTCGGGTCTCAGGCCGTCCCGCCGCCGAAATCGACGCACTCGACTATCTTTTCTCTCCGGACCGTCGCTTCGAATCGCCGCTCGGTACCGGTCGGTACGCCTCGTCTCCGTTTCGGACGCGCCTCGCTCTCGCCGGCGGTATCGAACGGCCCACGGACGCGTCTCTCACTCGGCGAGACGGACGCGCCTCTCGAAGGAGAGACCGAACGGACGGAGAAAGCGGCTCAGTACTCCTCGTAGGCGAGGTTCATCAGCCACTGGGAGAAGGAGTTGCTGTTGGCGTTTATCTCCTCCTCGCCGATGAACGGCGAGAGCATGTCGCCGGCCATCAGCAGGGAGAACTCGAGGTCCTTCGCGGCGGGTTCGAGGTAGTAGGTGTTGTGTCCGTTGTACACCGTGTCCTCGCGTTTGATGAGGCCGAGCGACGCGAGACGCTCGGCGACGCGACTCCCCTTCCGGGAGGAGATGTCGAGTTCCTTCCAGAAGTCGCTCTGGTGGATACCGCCGCTCTCGCGGATGAGTTCCAGTCCCGCGCGTTCGGCTTCCGAAAGGTCGGGTTCGGCCTCGCCTGCGCTCATGGTTCGACGGTCGCCCGCGACGGGTTTAAACTTGACTTTCGACCCGCCGGTACGCCGTCCGACAGGGCGGTCCGGGGGCGAACTCGTACTCGGCCGTCCCGTCGGCGAACAGGGTGACGAGCGACGAGGAGACGGTGCCGAACCGACCCTCGGGGTCGTGGACGCAGACGCCGTACTCGTGGTCGCCGAGGACGCCGGCGGCGCGTTCGCGCCACTCCGCCGCGGACTCGCCGGGTTCGGGTTCCAGCGCCGACCGGACCTTCGTCGCGTTCTCCGCCTGTTCGCGGCCCGCTCGGGGTCTCGCCGGCGGTTCGAAGAACTCGCTATCTGTTCCCACGTTCACGACGACGTGGACGCCGGGGTCGAACGCCGTCATCCGGAGGCCGCCGTCCCACTCGAACAGGTACGCCGCCTCGGAGTCGGCGACGACGAGGTTGAACCCGTCGTAGACGGCGTCGGAAACAGCGTCCTCGACCATCGTCCGGGCGTCCTCGGCCGACTCACACCGCAGGGCGTCGCGGACCAGTCGGCCGCGGGAGCGTTCGCCGCCGCCCTCGACGGACACCCAGCGGTTGGTGATGCCGACGAACACGCCGCGGTCGTTGTAGCCGACCCACGTGCCGCCGGCCTCCGCGTCTCTCGGCGCGACGAACGCGGGGTCGCCCTCGGCGACGGAGGGCGGTTCCGACGGTCGGTCCAACGCCTCGTCGCGGTTCGCCGCGACGACGACGGGCGCCTCGTCGAACGCTCGCCACGCTATCGTCAGAGTACACACGTCGCCGTGTAGGGGGGTGAGGGGGAAAACGATTCGCCGGTCGGTCGGCGGCGCGCACGGCCGGTCGGGGACGGGACGGTGAGGAGAGGCGGAGCGAACGGGGCGGAGTCGTTCAGTCGCCGCCGTCCGCGAACCGACTCGGGTCGCGCGCCGCGAGGGCGACGTTCACCGCCGCGACGTTCTCGCGCACGTCGTGGACGCGGACGATGTCCGCCCCCCTGTCGGCGGCGATGGTCGTGGCGGCGACGGTCGCTTCGAGGTTGTCGCCCGCCTCCTCGCCGACGAGTTCGAACATCGACTTGTGGGAGTGGCCGACGAGGATCGGACAGCCCAGCGCTTCGAACTCGCCGATCCGGTCCAGCATCTCGAAGTCCTCCGCGGCCGTCTTTCCGAACCCGAGGCCGGGGTCCACGACGACGTTCTCGCGGGGGACGCCCGCCCGTTCCGCCAGCAGAATCCGCTCTTTCAGTTCGTCTATCACGTCCTCGACCACGTCGTCGTACGCCACGTCCTTCCCGGGGACGACGGGCGCGTCGATGCTGTGCATGACGATGACCGGAACGTCTCGTTCGGCCGCGAGAAAGCGCATCTCGGGGTCTTCGAGGCCGGTCACGTCGTTGAGGATGTCGGCCCCGGCGTCGAGTGCCGCGCGGGCGACGTCCGCCTTCCGCGTGTCCACGGAGACGAGAGCGTCCGTATCCGCGAGGGACTCGATGACCGGGACGATGCGCTCTATCTCCTCTTCGACCGGAACGACGTCCGCGCCGGGGCGGGTGGACTCGCCGCCGATGTCGATGATGTCGGCCCCCGCCTCGACCATCGCCTCGGCGCGTTCGAGGGCGTCGTCGGCGTCGCGGTACTCGCCGCCGTCGTGGAAACTGTCCGGCGTGACGTTGAGGATACCCATGACGGCGGTGCCGTCGGTCCACGGGAACTCCGCTTCGCCCGTTTCGTCCGCCGGTCCGGGCGCGGCGGACCCGGAGGGCGGCGCGTCGAGGGCGGCGTCGAGCGCTCCGGCGAACTCCGAGAGGCCGTACTCGTCGGCGTACGCGAGGTTCGCTCGGACGCGTTCGAACTGCGCGCGCGTCCCAGTCAGGACCACGTCCACCTGTTCGCCCTCGCCGCGGTGCCCGGAGACGGCGCAGTCGCCGCCGACGGCCAGCATCTCCTCGCGGAGGCGGCGGGCCTGCCGGCGTTGCGCCGTCGTCCGGTAGACGCGGTGGACGGTATCGCCGCGCACCCGTTCGGCGTCCTCGTTGGGGACGCTCGCCCGCGAGAGGAGGCGGTCGGCGTCCGAGAGCGTCTCCACGCGCTTCGGCACCACCGTCCGCGTCCACGCCGTCCGCGCCTCCGCGACGAGGAACAGCGACCCAGTGACGAGGACGCAGTCGTCGGGCCCCGCGCGTTCGCGCGCCGTCCGAAGCGCCGCGGAGACGGTGGTTTCAGCGGTCACGTCGCCCGCGCCCGCGTCCTCGAATACGCGGGCGAGCGTCTCGGGGTCCTCCGACCGGGCGTTGTTCGGCCTGCACGTCGCGACGGAGGCGGGGCGGGGAAGCGCCGCCGCCATCTCGCGGTGGTCCTTGTCGTGCATCGCGCCGAAGACGAGGTGGAGGTTCTCGAAATCGAACTCCCCGATTACGGACGCGAGTTCCTCGCACGCGCCGGGGTTGTGCGCCCCGTCCAAGACGACGTGCGGGTTCCGTTCCATCACCTCGAACCGCCCCGGCCAGTTGGCCCGCCTGAGGCCGCGTTCGAGCGTCGTCGCGTCGATGGTCGTCCCCGCCGCGTCGGCGGCCTGTTCGGCGACGACGCAGGCGATACCGGCGTTGGTCGCCTGATACGCGCCGAGGAGCGGGATGTTCGCTTCGACGCCCCACGAGGGGCCGGAGACGACGACGGCCGACTCCTGGTGGTTCACCCGGCCGTCGTACCGGACGGTCACGTTCGGCCCGGGTTCCATCTCCGCGTCCGCGGTACCGACGGTTATCGTCTCCTCGGCGTGCGCTCGAATCGTTTCCAAGGCGTCGCCCGTCGCGCCGGTGACGAGGGGTCTGTCGTCGGGCGCGACGGCGGCTTTCTTCTCGGCTATCTCCTCGACGGTGTCGCCGAGGACGGCGGTGTGTTCGAGCGTCACGTTCGTCACCGCGCTTGCCACGGGGTCGACGACGCTCGTCGCGTCGAGTTCCCCGCCCATGCCGACTTCGAGGACGGCCACGTCCACGTCCGCCTCCGCGAAGCGCCAGATGGCCATCGCCGTCATCACCTCGAAGAACGTCAGCGGTTCGCCCGAGGCGGCGCGTTCGACCAGCCACGGCTTCGCCGCCGCGACGAACTCGGCCAGTGCGGACTCCGGGATCTTCCGGCCGTCCACGCGGATGCGCTCGCGGACGTCCTCGAAGTGCGGCGACGTGTAGAGGCCGACCGTGAGGCCGGCCTCGCGGAGGACCGACTCCGCCATTCGGGCGGTGCTTCCCTTTCCGTTCGACCCGGCGATCTGCACGAACGACACGTCGTCCTGCGGGTCGTCGAACTCGGCGAGGAGCGACCGGACCGACGCAGTCCCGGGCTTCACCTGAAACCTGCGGAGGTCGAAGAGGAAGTTGACCGCCTCGTGGTACTCCATATACTCCGAGGTGACGCGGGCCGCGCTTAGGACTGTCGGACCTGCGTGCGCGGGCCGAACGCCGGGGGTGGCGGCCTCCGTCGTCGCCCCGCGAGAACCACCGTATCGCTTCAAGCACGCCCGCGCCGAACGGTGGGGCATGTACGACTCGATACTCGTCCCGACGGACGGAAGCGAGGGTACCGCCGTCGCCCTCGAACACGCGCTAGACATCGCCAAGACGCGGGGGGCAACCGTCCACGCCCTCTCGGTGGTCGACCGGCGCATCCGCCTCGCCGCCGGCGACGAACAGCGAGAGGCCGTGGCGAACTCGCTGCACGACAGGGCGATAGAGGCCGCCGATGCGGTGGCCGAGGCCGCGCGCGACGCCGACGTGCAGGCGACGACGGCCGTCCGAAAGGGCGTCCCGTACCGCTGTATCCTCGACTACGCCGACGAACACGACGTGGACTTGGTGGTGATGGGGACCCACGGACGCACCGGACGCGACAAACTCGCCAGTCTCGGCAGCGTCACCGAACGCGTCGTCCAGAACACGAACCGGCCGGTTCTCGTCGTGAGCATCTGACCGGTCGAACCTGCGAACGGGTCACTCGCCGCGGGAGCGTACCGACTCCCGAGCCTGCCCGGGAGGACGACCGGAACGCTGACCAGCACAGGTTTATGTAGTCTAATTCACATGTACGGATATGAACCAGTCGCTGTGGACACGGTTCCTCCTCGTCTCCGCCACACCCGTGGCTCTCGGCTTCGCCGTCAGTGCCCTGCTCACACCCCCGGACCCGTACACGCAGATACTCACGATTCCGGTGATTCTGCTGGTGGTAGTTCCCCTCTCGTACTGGGTCGTCTACAAGAGAGGACTTCCGGTCTGAGTTCGGTTCGGACAGACGCTCCGTACTTTCGAGCGCTCCCGCCAGTCGTGACGGAAATACCGACGGACTCGCTACGCTCGCCCGTCGAACTTCCGTCACTTCTTCGCTCCGCTCAGTCGTGACGGAAACCGCGCGAGACTCACTCCGTTCGTCTCGCTGGCGTTAGACGCTCCTTCACTCCGGTCAGTCGTGTCTAAAGCACCGTGTCCTCGCTATCGCTCGGCCACGAGCTTCCGCCACTAGTCGTGACGGAAACACCGCCGTCCGGTGAACACCATCGCGATACCGCGTTCGTCGCAGGCGTCGATGACGTCCTCGTCGTTGACGGATCCGCCGGGTTGGATGACCGCCTCGACGCCCGCCTCGGCGGCCTCCTCGATGCCGTCCGGGAACGGGAAGAACGCGTCCGAGGCCATCACGGCACCCTCGGCGTCCTTCCCCTCGGCGTGTTCCTCGGCTTTCATCGCGGCGAGGCGGACGGCGTCCACGCGGGACACCTGCCCCATGCCGACGCCCACCGTCTCCGTGCCGGAGGCGAACAGGATACCGTTCGATTTCACGTGCTTCAGCACCTTCCACGCGAACAGCATCGTCTCCAGTTGCTCCTCCGTGGGTTCCGTCTCCGTGACGACGTCCACGTCTTCCTCCGTGGGCGCCCACAGGTCGCGCTCTTGGACGAGTCGCCCGCCGACGAGGGGTTTCTCGGTGAGTCGGTCGGTTCGCTCGCCGAGTTCGCCGACGTCGAGGACGCGCAGGTTCTTCTTCTCGGTCAGAACGTCGAGGGCGGCGTCGGTGTACCCCGGCGCGACGACGACTTCCTTGAACGAATCGACGATCTGTTCGGCCGTCTCGGCGCCGCACTCGCGGTTGAGGGCGACGATGCCGCCGAACGCGCTCATCGGGTCCGTCGAGAGGGCGCGGTCGTACGCCTCCGCGAGGGTGTCGGCGGTGGCGCACCCGGCGGGGTTCGTGTGCTTGATGACCGCCGCGGCGGGGTCGTCGAACTCCTTTATCAGGTTCAACGCGCCGTCGGCGTCGTTGTAGTTGTTGTATGAGAGGGCCTTCGCGCCCTCGTTCAGTTGCTCGGCGCGGACGACGCTGGCCTCCTCGCAGGCGTCGTCGGCGTAGACGGCGGCGTCCTGGTGCGGGTTCTCGCCGTAGCGCAGTTCCGAGGCGCGGTCGTTCGAGACGACGCGGCGTTCGGGGAAGTCGCCGCCGTCGTCGCCCTCCACGACGACGCCCTCGTCGGTGACGTCCGCCCGTCCCTCGGCGAACCACCGGACCGCGCGTGGGTAGGCGACGAACTCGCCCTCGCGGAGAACTCGCTCTTTCAGCGACGCCTCGTCGTCGTCCTGATAGACGGGGACGGCCTCTTGGGTGACGATGGGCCCGCCGTCCACCTCCTCGGTGACGACGTGGACCGTACACCCCGTCGTGCGGACGCCCGCCTCCAGAACCTGTTCGTGGGCGTCCATCCCCGGGAACGACGGGAGGAGCGAGGGGTGGACGTTGAGCGTCGTCGGCGCGTTGTCGATGAACTCCTCAGTGAGGACGCGCATGTACCCGTCGAGACAGACCAGATCGAAGTCGTACGCCGACAGGCGGTCGAGGATGCGCTTCTCGTGGGACTCGCGGGACTCCCCGTCGTCGCGCGCGACGACTTCCGTGGGGATGCCGCGTTCGGAGGCGGCGTCGAGGATCGGCGCGCCCTCCTCGTTCGAGAGGACGACGGCCAGTTCCGCGCCGCCCGGCGCGCGTTCGTCGATGTGAAGCAGGTTCCGTCCGCGGTTGCTCGCCAAGCCCGCAATCTTGGTCATGGTGGTACGCCCACCCGCCGGGAGAAAAACAGTTGCGATGTTCGAGGGAGATGTATGCTCGTTCGTGGATATATTCAGCGGAGATGCGGTGTTCGGTGCGTCGATTTATACATGGTAGTGGAGACATCCATCGACACGCTTTAGGTCGGGCCGGGGGCATCCTCGCCCATGGACGACCTTCCCCGAGCGGACCCCCTGTCGGCCGTCTCGCCACTCGACGGTCGCTACGCGGGCCGGACAGAACCGCTCGTCCCGTACGCCAGCGAGGCGGCGCTCATCCGGGCGCGCGTCAGAGTCGAAGCCGAGTACCTGCTGGCTCTGGCCGACCTGGACGCCACGCCCGTGTCGCTCTCGGCGGACGAACGAGCGACGCTGCGGTCGTTGTACGAGGAGTTCGACGCCGAGGACGCCCGCCTCGTGAAACGACTGGAGACGGAGGGCGCGGCGGGGTACTCGGCGACGAACCACGACGTGAAGGCCGTCGAGTACTTCCTGCGGACGGAGACGCCCGAACGCGTCCACCCGTGGATTCACTTCGGCCTCACCAGCGAGGACGTGAACAACCTCGCGCACCGCCTCTTGGCGAAACCGGCCGTCGAGGACGTCCTCGTCCCCGCCGCGACGGAGGTGCGCGACGAACTCGCCGAACTCGCCCGCGAGTACCGCGACACGCCGATGCTCGCGCGCACGCACGGCCAACCCGCGACGCCGACGACGTTCGGCAAGGAGATGGCCGTCTACGCGTCCCGGCTCGGCCGGCAACTCGGCCGGGTGCGCGAGGCGGCCGACGCGCTGTCGGGCAAACTCGCGGGCGCGTCGGGCACCTACGCCGCCCACGTCGCCGCCTACCCCGACGTTGACTGGCGGGCGTTCTCCCGCGAGTTCGTGACCGGACTCGGCCTCGAACACACCTCCCTCTCGACGCAGGTGAACCCCTGCGACGACCTCGCGGCCCTGTTCGACGCCCTCCGCGGCGTCAACAACGTCCTGCTCGATTTGGACCTCGACGTCTGGCTCTACGTCTCGGACCGCTACCTCGGACAGGAGGCCGAGGCGGGCGAAACCGGCTCCTCGACGATGCCGCACAAGGTCAACCCCATCGACTTCGAGAACAGCGAGGGGAACCTCTCGAAGGCGAACTCCGACCTCACGTTCCTCGCGGACTACGTGACGAACTCCCGCCTCCAGCGGGACCTGTCCGATTCGACGGTGAAGCGGAACGTCGGCGCGGCGTTCGCGCACTGTCTCGTCGGGTACGGCAAGGCGGCGGCGGGCCTCCGAAAGGTCGTCCCGAACGAACGGGTGATGCGCGAGGAACTCGACGCCCACCCCGAACTCGTCGGCGAGGCGGTCCAGACCATCCTCCGCCGGGAGGGCGACACCGAGGCGTACGAACGCGTCAAGGAACTCACCCGCGGGCGCGACGTGACCATCGAGGACTTCCGCGACCTGTTCGACGAGTTGGACGTGAGCGAACCCGTCCGCGAGGAACTCCGCGCACTCTCGCCGGCGACGTACGTCGGCCTCGGCGACGAACTGGTGGGCGAACTCGACGACTCGTAGGCCCGTCCCCGTCGCCGCGCCGTCGGGCGTCTCCGGACCCCGTCCGCTAAAACTTATTTCCGACAGGGGGGAGAACGCCGTCTCATGGCAGTCGGAGTCGAGGCCGAGTTGCTCGACCTCATCGGCGTTCTTCTGTTAGGTGGCGTCGTCGGCGTCGTCGTCGCCAGAATCGGCCGCTTCCCCTACACCATCGCCCTCCTGTTGGCCGGGTTGGCGGCGTCGGTGCTCGGAATCGAGTTCGGAATCGAACTCTCTCACGACATCATCCTGTTGGTCCTGTTGCCGCCGTTGCTGTTCGAGGGCGCGGCGACGACGGACTTAGAGGAGTTCCGGACGAACCTGCCGGTCATCCTCACCTTGGCCGTCCCGGGACTCATCCTCTCGGTGGCGGTGTTGGGGTTCCTCGGCAGCTACGCGTTCGGCTTTCCGCTCCTCGTCGCCATGCTGTTCGCGGCGATGATCCTCCCCACCGACCCCGTCTCCGTGCTGGCGCTTTTCGACGATGTGGGCGCGCCGGAGCGACTCTCGACGCTCGTGGAGGGTGAGAGCCTCATCAACGACGGCGTGGGCGTCGTCATCTTCTCGTCGCTGCTCGGACTCGTCACCTCCGGCGTCGACTCGGACGCGCTGTTCGACCCCTCGACGCTCGGCGAAGTCGTCTTGGACTTCGCCGTCTCTAGCGCCGGGGGCGTCCTCGTCGGACTCGCGGCGGGGTACGCCGTCTACCGCGTGATGGTCAACTTGGACGAGCACATGACCGAAATCGTCCTGACCGCCATCCTCGCGTACGGCAGTTTCCTGCTCGCGGAGCACTACCTCCACGTCAGCGGCGTCATCGCCACCGTCGTCGCGGGGTTGTTCATCGGGAACCGCGGCGCGGAGTACGCGATGAGCCCGCAGACGAAGATCTCCATCTTCAACACGTGGGAGACCGCCGCGTTCATCGTCAACACGTTCATCTTCGTCGCCATCGGCGTCCAGACGCCCGTCGACCGCCTCCTCGCGCACGGCCGCCTCATCCTCATCGCCATCGTCCTCGTCGTCCTCGCGCGGGCCGCCGCCGTCTACCCGATGTCGGCGCTGGCGAACCGGTTCATCCCGACGGAGGTGTCGTTCGACTACCAGCACGTGATGGTGTGGGGCGGCCTCCACGCCTCGATCCCCATCGCCCTCGTCCTCGGGTTGCCGCAGACGGTGCAGGGCGGCACGCCGTTCCCGTTCCGCGAGGAACTGCGCGCGATGGTGTTCGGCGTCGCCGCGTTCAGCCTCATCGTGCAGGGGTTCTCCATCGGCTGGTTGCTCGACAAACTCGACGTGGTGACCCGGTCGCACGCCGGCGAACTGTACGAACTGCTCGTCGGGCGCGTCCGGGCCGTGGACGCGGGCCTCGAAGCGGCGGACGAACTCCGCGACAGGCGACAGATCTCCCCGTCCGTCTACGAGGACTTCACGCAGGAGTACGAACGCGAACGGGAGGACCTCAACGAGGCCATCGGGGAACTCCACGCCACGCACCCGGAGATACGGCGGAAGGAACTGCTCACGGGCGAACGGCAACTGCTCCAACGGGAGAAGAGCGCCGTCATGGACGCGGTGCGGAGCGGAATCGTCTCCGACGAAATCGGCGAGCAACTGCTGGAGGAGGTGAACATCAAACTCGACCGCGTCTCCTCCGGCGAGAGCACCGTCGGCGGACGCGAGGAGGAGGCGTACGAGGAGTTCTGGCGGCACCGCGCCGCGGAGTTCGACGTCCACTCCGCCGAACTCGACGAGGCGAAGCAGGATTAGCGTCGCCGCGGCGGCGTCCGCGTCCGCGGCCTACCGGTCGAGTTCGATGAAGCGGCGGACGATGTGCATGTACTTCTCGTCGCGTTCGAGGTTGCACGCGTGGCCCGCGCCCTCGACGACGGCGACGCTGGCGTCGCCGGCGGCGGCGTGGGCTTTCTCCCCCCTGCGCATCAGCACGTCCCACTGGCCGTTGAGGACGAGTTTCGGTCCGTCGTAGTCGGCGAACGCCGACCGGAAGTCCGTCCCGGCGATCTCGCGCCCCGCCTCCCCGAACGGTCGGAGGTCGAACCCGGCGTCGACGATTTCGGACTTCTGGTCCGGCGGCAGGTCGCGGCTTCGAACCCACTGGGCGGCGAGGCGGTCCACCGCCTTCTCGGCCAGTTCGCTCTCGGAGACGCGAAGTGTCACGCGGCCCACCGCGTCGCTCATCCTCCCGAGCAGTCCGACGGGGTTCGCACTGCTCCCCGAGATTATCAGGTCCGCCACCTGCTCGGGGTGCCGGTGCGCGAACTCCGTCGCCACGTACCCGCCGAGGGAGAGACCCACGAGGTGGACGGGGTCGTCGCTGAACTGTTCGACCGCTTGCCTGACCGTCTCGACGCCCGATTCGAGGGTGAACGACTCGTCCCTGCGGCCGCCGTGTCCCGGCAGGTCCGGCACGATGACGCGGTACTCCTCCGAGAGCGCCTCTCGTTGCGGCGCCCACATCGTCCGGTTGAACACGGTTCCGTGAACGAACACGATGGGCGGCGCGTCCGGCGGGCCGACCACGTCCACGTGTTCGAGTTTACTCTCGGCTACTGGTTGGCTCATATGTCCTGTGACTCGCGCGCGAATTCCTTAAACAGGTCCCCTGAACGTCGGCTTTCCGGTGTTTCAAGGGATCGAACGTGAGCCGCCGGTGGAGAGGAGAGAGCGCAGTCACCGAGGAGTCGGTGACCGAAAGTGGCACGGATTCGGTGAGCGAGACACGGGCGGGCTGGATAGATACCGCGTCTGCGACGCGTCCGGGCTGAGGTGACGCGGAACGCTCACCGCGATAAACGCTTTACTCGAAATAGAATAAATCTTTTGATGGGGTGGAGAGTAAGGGACGTACATGAGAGCTATCGCAGTCAAGCGGGGGGAGAACAAGCCGTCGCTCGTAGAGAAACCGCGGCCGTCGCCGGGGCCGGGCGAAGCGCTCGTTCGGACGCTTCGCGTCGGCGTCGACGGGACGGACCACGAGGTCATCTCGGGCGGCCACGGCGACTACCCGGAGGGGGAGGACCACCTCGTGTTGGGCCACGAAGCCGTCGGCGTCGTCGAGGACCCAAACGGGACGGGGTTCGAACGCGGCGACGTCGTCGTGCCGACGGTCAGGCGCGCGCCCAACGGCGAGAACGAGTACTTCGAACGGGGCGAACCGGACATGGCTCCCTCCGGCGAGTACCACGAACGCGGCATCGTCGGCGCGCACGGGTTCATGGCCGAGTACTTCACGAGCCCCGAGGAGTATCTCGTCCGCATCCCCGACTCGCTGGCGTCGCTCGGCTTCCTCATCGAACCGCTCTCCATCTCCGAGAAGGCCGTCGAACTCGCCTACGCCTCCCGGTCGAGTTTCACGTGGGAGCCCGAATCGACCATCGTGCTCGGGAACGGCAGCCTCGGCCTGCTGACGGTCGCGCTCCTCCGCGAGGACTTCGACCGCCTCTACTGCCTCGGACGGCGCGAACGCCCCGACCCGACCATCGAGATAATCGAGGAACTGGGCGCGACGTACGTCAACTCCCGGAAGACGCCCGTCGACGAGTTGGCCGACGTGTACGAACCGATGCACTTCGTCTACGAAGCGACGGGCTACGCGAAACACGCCTTCGAGAGCGTCGACGCCCTCGCGCCGAACGGCGTCGCTGCGCTTCTCGGCGTGCCCGGCCCGTGGGAGTTCGAGGTGGACGGCGGGTCGCTCCACCGAGAGCTGGTCCTCCACAACAAGGCGCTCGTCGGCAGCGTCAACTCCCACGTCAAGCACTTCGAGGCGGCGACGGGCACGCTGGCGGAGCTTCCGCCGTGGTTCGTCGATTCGCTGGTCACCGGCGTGCACGGTCTCGACGACTTCGAGGCGGCGTTCGTCGACGACGATACCACTATAAAAACCGCCGTCCAATTCAGCGAACATGAAGAACGTTGACGACCTCATTTCGAGCGCGGCAGAACTCGCAGACCGGGGCCTCTCGAAGGGCGAGATAGCTGACGAACTCAACGTCTCCCGGGAGACGGCGAGTTGGCTGGTCGAGCGAAGCGGCGTGTCGAGTCCCGAGACGACGCCCGCGGAGGAACCGCAGACCGGCGGCCCGCAGGACATCCACGTCGACTGGAGCGCAATCGGCCGGGACTCAAAGCGGATGACGCACGTCGCGCGGGCGATGGCCGACCTCCTCGCGGGCGAGGGCGACGAGGTCGACCTCACGATAGGCATCGAGAAGGCGGGCGCGCCCCTCGCGACGGTCGTCGCACAGGAGCTCGACACCGACCTCGGGACGTACGCGCCCGCGAAGCACCAGTGGGAGGAGGGCGACATCGACGACCTCGGCGGGTCGTTCTCGCGGAACTTCTCGCAGATTCGCAACCGCGAGTGCTACGTCGTGGACGACACCGTCACGTCCGGGACGACGATGCGCGAGACCATCGACGCCATCCGCGACGAGGGCGGCCGCCCGGTGGCGTGCGTCGTCATCGTGGACAAGCAGGGCATCGACTACGTGGACGACGTTCCGGTGTACTCGCTCATCGACGTGGTCGGCGTCGGACACGAGTAACCTCCGTCGCCGCGTTTTCGCCCGACGCAACTCCTTTCACCTCCCGTCGCTTACCGTAGGGTATGACTTTCGAACCCGGAAGCGAGATGTCCGGCGAGGACGTGCAGGCGCGCGTCGACGACGCCATCGAGAGCAACGACGTGGTGCTGTTCATGAAGGGCAACCGCCTCATGCCGCAGTGCGGCTACTCCGCGAAGGCGTTAGAGCTCATCTCCCAGCACGTCGACGAGTTCGAGACGGTGGACGTCCTTCCCGCCCTTGACGAGTACCGTACCGCCCTCTCCTCGCACAGCGACTGGGAGACGATACCCCAGACGTACGTCGAAGGGGAGTTCGTGGGCGGGAGCGACATCCTCGCGGAACTCGACGAACGCGGCGAGCTCGAAGAGACGCTGAAAGCGTAAGTTGTCCGTCACGGGAGAGTCCTACTTCGTGTCACGCTTCGAGACGCGAACCAAAGAGTAGGCCATATAAGCCCGCGACCCGTATTTTCACGTAGGTATCGACGTCGCGCCGATCGCGCTCCGAACCCAAACCACTCATCCAACAATGTCAGGCCGCGTATATCGACTCCATTCGACACTTGAACTGCCCTTGGAAGAGGTCGAGGAATACTTCGACAGCTCCCCCGACCTCCCGCCGGAAATCGAGAACGTCGAAGTCACTCGGCGGAACAACACGCTCATCCTCAAGGCCGTCGCCGCCGACGACAATCTGAGCAAGTACACGCCGACCGCACAGCTGAAAGCGAGCGTCACGGAGAACCGCGTCTACGAGGAAGAACCGCCGCGCGCCGGCGGCCCGCGGTGGGGCGACGAGGAAGAAGAGGAGATTCCCTCGGAGCTCGTCGAGTTCGCCTGCTTCAAGGGCGACCGGGAGACGGTCCTCCAGAACACGGCCCTGCAGTACCCCATGTTCCTCGTTCTCCGCGAAATCGCGCTCATCGCAGAGAAGGGGACGCTCACGGCCATCACCGAGACGGACGGCGAACTCGACGCGACGCGCATCGTCGAGGGCGAGAAACGCCCCGCCTCCATCGAAGTCGTCGAGAACCCCAGCCAGAACAGCCAGAACGGCGGCGGCGTCAACTGGCGAGACAACAAGTTCATCTCGTAAGTTCGGAGTCTCCTTCCGGGCACCGCTCGAAACACCGCGTTCGACTCTCCGTTTCTCGCCCCGCGACGCTGCGGACCGACGGCGCTCTCTCCCCTCTTCGCTCTCTTCGCTCTCTCACTGCTTCCTCTCTTCACCGTTCTCCCGTCGCTCTCGCATCCACCCGAGGACCGCCTCCTCCAGTCGGTTCAGCGCCGCCTCCGCGTCGAGGGCTTCGGTGTCTATCTCCAAGTCCGCCCGCGGCGGTTCGAATCGCGCGTGAATCGCCCGCAGACCCTCCTCGGGAATCGCGTCCGCGCGTTCGCGGTTCCGCTCCAGACACGTCGAGAGCGACGCCCGCACCCACACCTCGTAGGTGGTATCGAGCCGGTAGAACCGGTTCCGCCACCGTCGCTCGAAGAAGGTGCCGTCCAAGATCAGATCGACCGTCGCGCCCGTCCCGGCGCGTTCGTACCGCTCGGCCGTATCCTCGTACATCCGCTCGTACGTCCGGCGGTCGTAATCGTCGGAGTGAAGAGACTCGAACGAGTACCCGCGGTCGGAGAGGCGACGTCGGAGCCCCGTCGAGAGCGTCGTCTTGCCCGACGCGGGGAGGCCGCAGACGATGATAATCACGACGGGTGTAGGGGCGGCGGGCGGAAACCGGTTGGTGCCGCCTCGGATCGCTCTCCCCCGCCGTCCGCCGACGCTCGGACTCGCGGCGCGTCTCGACCGATCTCCGCCGAACACTGTGTCCGCGTCCGATTCGTTGGCATCCGTTCTCACCGTTTGCGGAGGTCAAAAGACACTTTACGGTGCTAATTATATCTCATTACACGATGCCGGAAGGCTTCCCCGACTACCTCGACGTCGACTACACAGACGGCGAAGGCGAATCGCCCGAAGACTATCCGACCATCCAGGACAAGATAGAGAAGGCTATCGAAGTCACGAAGGAGGGTCTCGAAGAGTACGAGAACCCGGCCGTGATGTGGACCGGCGGCAAGGACTCCACGCTCACGCTCTACTTCATCAAGGAGGTCGCCGAGAAGTACGACCTCGAAACGCCGCCCGCGGTGTTCATCGACCACTACCAGCACTTCGACGAGATTCACGACTTCGTCGACCACTGGGCCGAGAAGTGGGACCTCGACGTCATCTACGCCCGCAACGAGGACGTCGGGCAGTACGTCGAGGAGAACGACCTCGAACCCGGCGACGACATCCCGGTCTCGGAGCTCTCCGAGCACAACCAGCACCACGTCCGCGACCTGCTGGAGTACGAGGAGGACACCTTCCCGTTCCTTCTCGACACGTACGTCGGCAACCACCTCCTGAAGACGGTGGCGCTGAACGACACTCTCGAAGAGTACGACGTGGACGGCGTCATCTCCGGCGTCCGCTGGGACGAACAGGAGGCGCGCGCCGACGAGACGTTCTTCTCGCCGCGTCACGACCCGGAGATCTACCCGCCCCACGACCGCATCCAACCCATCCTCCAGTTCGACGAGGCGGCCGTCTGGGAGGCCTTCTGGAACTTCGTCGTTCCGGACACCGTCGAAGGATTCCCCGAAGAGGGCTACGTCCCCGAGTCGGGCGACGACCTGCCGAACGGTCTCACGCAGGACGACATCCCTGTCTCGCCGAAGTACTTCGCCGGCTTCCGGTCGCTCGGCAGCGAAGTCTCCACGGACAAGACCACCGACGAACCGGCGTGGCTGCAGGACATGGAGAACACGACCGAACGCGCGGGCCGCGCCCAGGACAAAGAGGACCTGATGGAGCGTCTGCGCGACCTCGGTTACATGTAAACTCGGCCGGAGAACCGCTCTCGACGGCCTCTGACACGCTTTTTCTCTTTTTGCGACGCCGACCCGACAGCGTCGCGTCCGCGCAGAAAGGTAGATGCTCCCCTCGCGCGTACGGGTCTCGTGTCTCAGACGTTCCCGTCGTACCTGTCTCTCGACTACGACGACGGCCGCGGACGGACCGCCGCGGACTACCCCACCCTCGACGAGAAGATGCGGAAGGCCGCGGACGTCACCGCCGAGGCCCTGACCCAGTACCGACGCCCCGCCGTGACGTGGACCGGCGGCAAGGACTCCACGCTCGTCCTCGCCGTCGCGATGGACGTCGCGGCAAAACTGGGCGCGGAGACGCCGCCCGTCGTCTTCATCGACCACTACCAGCACTTCCCCGAGACGGTCGCGTTCGTCGAACGCTGGGCCGACCGGTGGAACCTCGACCTCGTCGTCGCCCGGAACGAGGGCGTGGCCCGACTCGGCGCGGCCCCCGGCGACGAGATTCCGGTCGCGGAACTCGGCGACCGGAACGGACGCGAACTCGAGCGACTCGGATACGAGGGCGAGACGTTCACCCTCGACGCGGACACCTTCGAGGGGAATCACCTCCTGAAGACCGTCGCCCTCAACGAAGTAATCGAAGCGCGCGGGTTCGACGGCGTGTTCTCGGGCGTCCGCTGGGACGAACAGGAGTCGCGCGCCGCGGAGACGTTCTTCTCGCCGCGGCACGACTCGGAGAAGTACCCGCCCCACGACCGGGTTCACACCATCCTCCAGTTCGAGGAGGCCGACGTGTGGGCGGCGTTCTGGAACGTCGTCGTGCCGGACGCGGTGCCCGACTACCCCGCTGGCCACGTCCCCGAGTCCGCCGCGGACCTCCCCGCCGGCGTCTCGCCCGCCGACATCCCCGTCTCGCCGAAGTACTTCGAGGGCTTCCGCTCTCTCGGCACCGAGTCGGGGTCCGCGAGGGAGGACGACCGGCCGGCGTGGGTGCAGGACCTCGGCGCGGACGGCGAACGCGCCGGGCGGGCGCAGGACAAGGAGGACCTGATGGGCCGGCTCCGGGACTTAGGCTACATGTGACGCGACTCCGCGAACCGCAGGGGGTTAGTACCCCTCCGACCTACCGCCACCAATGACCGCATCCGGCGACTGGGTGAGCCTCTTCTCCGGCGGGAAGGACTCCGCGTGGGCGCTCTACCGCGCGCTCGAGGAGGGGTTGAACGTGACGCGCCTGCTCACGGTCCATCCGAGCGAGGACTCCTTCATGTACCACGTCCCGGCGACGCACCTCACCTCGCTGGCCGCCGAGAGCGTCGGTATCGAACACGTCGAGGTGTTCCCCGAGGACTTCGACGCGCCCAACGCCGAGGACGCCACCGCGCAGGGCGACGCCGAACTCGAACCCCTCGAAGCCGCCGTCGAAGCGCTCGGAGACGAACTGAACCTCGTGGGCGTCACCGCGGGCGCGATAGAGAGCGAGTACCAGACGAGTCGGATCCGGGGAATGTGCGACCGACTCGGCATCGACCTGTTCGCGCCCCTCTGGCGGGAGGACCCGCTCGAACTCGGAGAGGCGATGCTCGACGCCGGGTTCGAGATAACGATCCTGCAGGTGGCCGCGCACGGACTCGACGAGTCGTGGCTCGGCCGGACGCTCGACGCGGCGGCGCTGGACGAACTGACCCGACTCAACGAGGAGTACGGCGTCCACGTCCTCGGCGAGGGCGGCGAGTTCGAGACGTTCGTCACCGACGGCCCGCACATGTCCCGCCCGGTCGAACTGGAGTACGAGACGGTGTGGGAGGGGACGCGCGGCTACCTCGAAATCACCGACGCCTCCCTCGGGTGAACGGCGTCTCGGTCGGACGCCCGGCCGAACCGGTCGCTCGGCGTCGGAACGGAGTCGCGAAAAGCGTCGCGGCGCGGGGATAGTCGCTCGGTGCGAGACGGCGATTCGAGGCCGGAGAGACGGCGCGTCAGTGCTGCAGTCGCGAGTGCGCCCCGATGAGCGCGTTCGACAGGTCGAGATTCTCGATGTGGGTGTCCTCGTCGACGATGGTGTTTCGGATGTCAGCGTCGCGGATGTCGGAGTCGCGGAACACCACCGCCCGGTCGAGCGAGGAGTCCTCGACCGTGGTTCCGGCCATCACGTGGACGTTCTCGCCGAGGTCGGAGTTTTCGACCGTGGCGGAGTCGTGGATATAGTTCTCGCCCTCGAGGTACCACGACACCGCGTCGAGGTAGCTCTCGGCGGTCCCGATGTCGAACCAGGCGCCGTCGAACGTGAACGCGTGAACGTCCCCCCTCTCCTGTAGCCACTGGAGGAACCAGCCCGGTTCGTCCGGGTTGTTGCCGCCGGTGAGGTACTCGTCGAACTTCGGGAGCGTCTCCGCGGGGAACGCGTAGCAGGCGATGGAGACGAGCGTGCTGTTGGGGTCGTCGGGCTTCTCCTGGAAGTTCACCACCTTGTCCCCGTCGAGTTCGACCAGCCCGTACGACTTGGCGCGTTCCCTCGACCCGACGTCGTACGCCGCGAGCGTGGGCGTCTGTTTCTCCTCGAAGAAGTCCACGAACTCGGCGACGTCGAACGAGAGGAGGTTGTCGCCCGCGATGACTACGAGGTCCTCCTCGACGTTCTCGCGGTCGATGAGCTGTTCGAGCGCGCCGACGACGCCGAACTTCTCGTCCTCCTCGACCGTCTCCTCGACGGAGAGCGTCGGCTTCTCGTAGCCGGTCTCGTCGAGGTACTCCTCGAACGTCTCCGCGAACCGCTCGTTCGTGCTGACGAACACCTCGGAGATGCGGTCGTCGTCCTCTAAGTCGTCGAAGATAATATCGATGACAGTTCCGTCACCGACCGGGAGGAACATCTTCGGCCGGTGTTTCGTGATAGGCCAGAGTCGCGTCGCGTACCCGCCGGCAAGAACCACGGCTTTCATGCTCTGTCAGACTGCCGCTGCTATCAAGTTCTTTTCCCATATTTACTGACGTGTTTGGGGTGCAATCGAGGGACATCGCCGATGCGGACTCGCCGCGACGAACGGACGGGGAAGGCATACGGTACTCCGGGACGAACCGGGACGCATGCCCGAGTCGGACGGCGACGCGACGACCAGAACGAAGATAGCCGACGCCCTTCGGACGGAGCCTCACACCGCGACGGACATCTCCGAGGAGATAGGCATCCCGCGGGCGGCGGCGTACGACCACCTCGAACACGTCGCTCAGTCCGTCGATTCGAACGACGCCGACGAGCAGTTCCTGGTCGCGCCGCCGGAGTGCCGCGAGTGCGGCTTCTCGGCGTTCGACGACCTGATAAACTACCCCTCGCGGTGTCCGGAGTGCCGGAGCGAACGCATCGAAGAACCAGCGTTCGTGATACAGTAGCTCAGAAGTCCGCTATCTCGCGGTTGTGGTACGCGAGGCACTCCGGGTCCACCTCGTGTTCGTCCCTCACGTGGAGCGTCCGCCCGTCGACGGTCGAATCGTACGCGTGGGAGACGAGATGCGAATCGGGGTCGATAGCGATCAGTCCGTAGTCGAAGTCCGCGTGGTGGTTGGGGCAGAGAACGAGGACGTTCCCCTCGACGTCCGGGCCGTGGTGAGGGCGTCCGAGCGGTTTGAGGTGGTGGCCCTCGGCGTATCCGGCGTCGACCTCCCGCCGCCGTCTCGCGCCGCAGACTTGGCACGCGGACGAGTACGTCTCCTTGAGGTCGGAGACACGCCCGTCGATCTCCCCGTCCGGTAAAAATAGTAGCAGGTTCGGTCAGGCCGGAACTTCGAGTTCGAGCTCCTCCAGCAACGTCTCCGCGGCGGCGGTCGACGACTCGGGGCCGCGGGCCGTCACCAAGTCGCCGTCCGCGGTGACGCTCGCGTCCTCGTCGAGCTCGGCGTCCCACTCGCCGCCGACGGCCTTCACTTCGTCCTCCACCCAGTAGGGGAGCTTCCGACCGTCGGGCATCAGGTCGTTGTCGTCGACGATCTCCTCCTCCCACTCGTTCGGGAAGCCCGTCACCTCGCGACCCTCGACGAGGAAGCTCCCGTCGGCCTCGCGGGTGAACGCGAGGATGCCGACGGCGTGGCAGACGACGAGCGCTTTGCCCTCGTCGCCGCCGACGGCGGACAGAAGCGCCTGCCGCGCGTGGCGGTCCTGATTCACGTCCCACTCGGTGCCGTGACCGCCGGGGAACACCACCGCGTCGTACGCCTCGGCGTCGACGGTCGCGAGGGGTTCGGGGTTCGCCAGTCGGTCGTCGCTCTCGATGACCTCGCGGACGCGCTCGGCCGTCTCCTCGCCCACGTTCTCGGGATCCGTCGAGCGTTCGTCGACCACCGGCTCCGACCCCGACGGCGTCGCGACGGTGATATCGACGCCCGCGTCGGTGAGCGTCGTCAGCGGTTCGATGCACTCCTCGGCCCAGTACCCCTCTTCGCTCACGATGAACAGCGCGGTGGCTTCGTCGGTCATACGGCGAACCGTAGGGGCGGGAGCCGAAAAAGCGCCGCGGACTCGGAAAATCGCGGTGGGTAGCGTCAGGCGGTGTCGGAGGGCGACGACCCCGCGTCCGTCCCCGCACTCGCCTCCTCTCCGGCGGACTCGACGAGGTGACACGCCGCCCGACCCCCGGCGGACGTGCGTCGGAGTTCCGGCGCGTCCGCCTTGCATGCCGTCTCGAACGCCTCGGCGACGGGTCGCGCCGAGACGACGGTGGCGGTCCCTCAGTCGTCGCCTTCGTCGTCCACGACGACGACTTCGCCGTCTTCGACGCGGACGTTGATGAGCGTCTTGACGTGGTGATCCGTCTCGTCGAGTTGGTTCGGCCCGGCCTTCTTGATGACGGCGACGGTGTCTACCACGTCCGCGCCGATGCCTTCGAGGGCGTCGAGAACGGCGCACATCGTCCCGCCCGTCGAGAGGACGTCGTCGAGGACGAGAACCCGGTCGCCCTCGGTCACGTCGTTGATGAACATCTCGCTCTCGGAGTAGCCCGTCTCCTGACTGAGTTCGACTTCGCCGTCGAGTCCGTACTGCCGCTTTCGGATGACGACGAGGGGGATGTCGGTCATCAGAGAGACCGCAGTCGAGATGTGGATGCCCATCGCCGCGGGCGTGACAATCTTGTCGACGTCCTCCAGATCGACCTTGCGGATGATCTTGATGACGATTTCGCGGAGGAGTTCGGGTTTGAGCATCGGAACCCCGTCGCTGATGGGGTGGACGAAGTACTCGTAGTCTCCCTTCTCGATTATCGGCGCTTCGAGGAGCGACTGCCGCAACTGGTCCATGTCGTCGGTTCACCGGTTCGGAAATAAAAGGTGGCGGTTCGCCGGTTCCGTACGGGTTCTCCTCACGGTTCGTGGGAGCGTATGTCTCACCGAGGACGGCCCACCGGACCGCCTTCGCCTCGACGCGCCCGTTTCAGACGCTCAGCAGACCCATCGCCGTTCGGACGAGGGGTTCCTCGGGTTCGTCGGGACTGACGAACAGGAGCATTCCGCGGCCGCCGCAGTACACCTGCAGCAGTTTTCGTCCGTCCACCTCTCGGGTCTTGTACTCGACGCGTTCGTGCGTCGGTCGAAGCCCCGAGAAGAGGCCGTGCCGTACGAAGTCTCGTCGCGTCTCTTCGGCGAGACTCGTGAGGCGGCGAATCAGGTCCTCGCGGCCGTCGAACGAGTCCGATAACTCGTCTCCGACGTGAAAGAGGTCGAACGACGTCGCGCCATAGACGGCGACGAGATCGAGCGGCCCTTCCACCGCGTCCCCCAACGACTGGAGGACGACGCCCCTATCGGGACCCGGCCAGTTCGCGCTGTTCATCCGTGCGGGGTTGTGAATCACCTACAACCCTCCGTGTTCCGACGCGGGAGTGTCCCGTCCCCCGAATCCACGTCTGGAACTGTCATGCAACTCTTTATTGTCAGAGTATTATATAAATCTTAAGGTGAGATTTCAAATGCAGAGAAAGTGTACTGAGGAGTCAGATATCTCCGGGGGGAGAGGGCGATACCGCTCGAACGGTGCGCGTCACTCCCTCCCGTACGTCGCGTCCGTCGCCGCCCGCGGCGTCGTCTGCCGCCGTCTCAGTCGTCTCCCGCGTCCGCGCCGACCGGTTCGGCTGCGCCGTCGCCCTCGCCGAGGCGAACCCCGTACTCGCCGTCGTCCAGATCGACGACCGCCCGCCGGAACGACGCCTCGTACACCTTGTAGTGTCCCCCCTCCTCCGTGACGAACATCTGCGAGGAGGCGAGTCCCGTGTCTATCAGAAGTTCGAGACGACGGTAGACCGTCGGCAGCGACAGGTCGTGTTCCGTCGCGAGGTCCTTCGCGGACCGCGGCCGCTCGCTCACCGACGCGAGCAGTCGTCTCGCCTCCTCGTCACCCAACGCGTCGAGGATTCCCACGTCCCCGCTCTCCTCACCCATGGGTGTACGGGGAGACGGGGGGCATAAATCAATTTCCCTGAATATCAGAGAAGAGACTGATTCGGGCGCGGAGTGGTGGCAGTTCGCATACCTATCGGAGTCGGTGGCACGGCGTCGCGGGCGGAGATAACCGCAAACGAGTTACGCGGGCGTCTCCACGCACCGACAACGACGGCGATGTTCGACGACGACGCTTCCGACGACCCGGACAACCCGTACCCTCCCGGCACCGAGGGGCCGAGAGTCGAGATTCCGTCCGTGGACGTGCCGTCCGTGAACGTGCCGTCGCCCGACTCCGCCGCCGACAACGCCGGCGACTCGAAGCTCGCGTCGCTGTTTCTCTTCCACGTGATACTGTGGAACGCGGTGCTCCTGCTTCTCAGCCTCGGGGCCATGCTGATATACTTCCGCGCGGACTGGGACACCGGCGGTCAGCTGGTCGCCGCCGGGGTCGTCCTGTCGGTGTACGGCGTCTACCGACTCCCCGACGGAACGTCCGAGTGAACGACCCGCCGAACGCGCCGATTCGAGGCGATGGGCGCGACGACTCGGCCGCGTTCGGCGGACGCGTTCGGCGGGCGACGAACGGGGGTCGAGCGGGGCGCATACCGCCCGAAACCGCCAGATATCGTTTCTACGGAGACTCACCGAATAGCGGAAAACGTTTTGCTCGGCCTCGGTAACCTCCACGTAATCATGAGTCGAGAGGACGACCGAAGAGAGGCGGTACCGAGGGGGGGAGGAGGCGGCTGATGTCCGACGCCAGTCCCCGAATCCTCGTTCCGGCCGGCGAGTCGATGACGTTCCGCAACACCGTCGCCTACGCCGTCCGCGAGGCGCGTTCCGTCGCGGAGGAGACCGGGGAGCAGGCGACCGTCCACTTCGTCTATCCGGCCCGGTGGCAGCTCATCGACCAGGAGGAACGGTCGGCCGCGAGAGCCCAGGAGTTACTCGACCGCGCCCGCGTCTGGGCGGAGACCGACCTCGACTACGACGAGGACGGCGAACCCGACGAGGACGTGCCCGTCCGCATCGAGACGGCGGTCATCGGGCAGGACCGCTACCTGTTCAGCCCCGGCGACTTCGCGGACGTGCTCCTCGAGTACGCCCACGGGAAGGGTCTCGACCGCGTCATCGTCGACCCCGAGTACCAACCGGGCGGGAACGCGCCGATGCTCCGCCCGTTTGAGGCCGAACTGACGCAGTCAGACCTCGACGTCGAGGAGGCGCCGGTCGAACGGCGGACCCGGCGCGGCAGGCTCATCGGGCGCGCGTCCCTCTCGAAGGCCGCCGTCACGTTCGGCGCGACGTACGGGTTCTACCTCCTCGTGGGGGGGACGCTGGCACCCTTCGACCTCCTGACGGGCGCGCTGACGGCCGCCCTCGCCACCGTGTTCTTCTCGCGCGTCGCGTTCGTCGAATCGCCGACGCTCCGCGAGACGCCGGTGAGACTCGCGCGGGCGTGCCTCTACATGCCGTACCTGCTGTGGGAGATAGCGAAGTCGAACCTGTCGGTCGCGTACCTCATCCTCCACCCGAGCCTGCCCATCGATCCGGCGATGCGCCGCTTTCGGGCGGCCGTCTCGGGGGACCTCCCGGTGACGACGCTGGCCAACAGCATCACGCTCACGCCGGGGACGCTCACCGTGGACGTGGGCCGCGAGGGCCTCCTCATCCACTCTCTCGACGCCGGGTCCCGGGAGGGCCTCGAGGACGGGGCGTTAGAGCGCGCCGTGCGGTTCCTCTTCTACGGGCGGGCCGCCGCTCGCATCCCCTCGCCGGCGGAGCGAGGCAGCATCACCGCGGACGACGCCGAATCGGGTGAGACAGCGGACTAATGGTGCAGTCTCTCCCGGTGGACGCCGTGTTACTCGGCGCCGCCGCCGCCTTCGTCGTGCTCGCGTTGGTGCTTCTCTACCGCGTGATCCGCGGTCCGACGATGCAGGACCGCGTCATCGCGGTCAACGGTATCGGGACGAACACGGTGGTCGTGTTGGCTCTCGTCGCGGCCGCGCTCGACCGGCCGGGCTACCTCGACATCGCGCTCGTCTACGCGCTGTTGAACTTCCTGATGAGCATCGCCATCTCGAAGTTCACCGTCGAACGCGGGGGTGTCATCTGAGATGGCGCTCGTCGATTTCGCCGTCGTGGCGTTCGTCGCCGCGGGGCTGTTCTTCGGCCTCGTCGCCGCCGTCGGCATCATCCGACTGCCGGATCTCTACACTCGTGCGCACGCGACGTCGAAGAGCGACACGCTCGGCTCGGTGCTCACCCTCGCCGGCGTCGCGATCGTCTTCGGCGCCGACTTCACCGCGGTCAAGACGGTGTTTCTGCTCCTGTTCATGTTCATCACGAACCCGACGGCCGCCCACGCCATCGCTCGGGCGGCCCACGACCAAGGTATCGAACCGTGGACGCCCGAGGAGGGGGAGAACTGACCGTGCAGCTTCCCATCTACGCCGCCCTGCTCACGTTCGTCGTCGCGGCCGCGCTGGCGGCGACGTTCCTCCGCGACGTCCTCGGAGCCATCATCGTCTTCGCCGGGTTCAGCCTCGGCGTCGCCATCGTCTGGGTGCTCCTGAGCGCGCCGGACGTGGCGCTGACCGAAGCCGCAGTCGGCGCGGGCGTTACGACGGTGCTGTTCCTGGTCACCATCGCCCGGACGGTGCGCCCCGGCGGCGACAGGCTGTTCGAGCCGATCGGATGGCGCTCGGCGGCCCTCGTCACCGCGCTGATGGCTGTGCTGTTCAGTACGGTCGGGTCGCTCCCGCGCATCGGCGACCCGAACTCGCCCGTCGCCACCTCCGAGATAACCGCGTACTACCTCGAAAACGCCTACCCCGAGACCGGGGTCGAGAACGTCGTCACGGCGGTGTTGGCGGCCTACCGCGGGTTCGACACCCTCGGCGAGGCGACGGTCGTCATCGCCGCCGGCGTCGCCGTTCTCGTCGTGCTTCGACAGGAGACGTTCGTATGAGCGACGCAGACTCCCAGCGCCGAACGTACGTCGAGAGTACCGTCATCATGACCACCGTCCGCGTCATCGTCCCGTTCGTCTTCACGTTCGGGCTGTACGTCATGTTCCACGGCGCGGAGTCGGCGGGCGGCGGGTTCCAGGGCGGCGCGATAGTCGCGTCCGGAATCCTCATGCTCGCGTTCGCCTTCGGTATCGAGCCGACCCGCGAGTGGCTCAGCGACGGATTCGTCCGGTCTATCATCGCAGGCGGCGGCGGCGCGTTCGCCCTCATCGGCATCGGCGCCGTCCTCTCCGGCGGCGCGTTCCTCGACTACGCCGCCTACGGTATCCACCACGGCGTCAAGTACGGCATCGAACTGGTGGAACTCGGCATCGGGGCCGTCGTCTCGGGCGTCATCGTGGCGCTGTTCTTGAGCCTCGCCGCGGGGTTCGACGCCTCCGGGTTCGACGACGCCGACGCCGCCGAAGCCGACGGAGGTGAGCGGGCGTGAGCGTGCTCGACATCTTCGCGACCCACTACAACTACCTCGTGTTCGTCGCGCTGGTCGGTATCGGCCTGTACGGCGTCATCGAGAGCTCGAACCTCGTGAAGAAGGTCATCGGGATGAACATCTTCCAAGTCGGCATCTTCCTGTTCTTCGTGACGACGGGCTACGTTGACGGGGGGAGTCCGCCCGTCGTCCACGGCGGCGGCGGTCACGGCACGTACGCGAGTCCGCTCCCGCACGTCCTCATCCTCACCGCCATCGTCGTCGGCGTGAGCCTGACCGCGGTCGCGCTCGCGCTCATCGTGCGAATCTACGAGGAGTACGGGACGCTGGACGAAGAGGTCATAAAGGAGGTGCGGCTGAATGACTGACGCGCTCGTCTTCCTCGTCGTCGCGCCGATCGTCGCGGCGCTGTTCCCGATAGCGCTCGGCACGTTCTTCGAGCGCGCGGGGTGGGCCGTCGCCGCCGTCGCCGCCGTCGTCCAACTCGGACTGTCGCTCGTCGTCCTCCGGCGCGTCCTGACGGGCGGGCGGTTCAGCTACGAAGTCGGTGACTTCCAGCCGCCGATGGGCATCGAGCTCATCGGGGACGGCGTCTCCGCGACGCTTCTGGTCCTCATCGCGGCGGTGACCCTCGGCGTCGTCGCCTACGCGCGCCGCGCCGGGCCGCGCTCGAACACGTTCTACAGCGAACTGCTGTTGCTCACGGCGGGCGTCTCCGGCGTCGTCGCCACCGGCGACGTGTTCAACCTGTACGTCTTCATCGAAATCACGGGGCTCGCGACGTACGCCCTCGTCGCCAGCGATCGGTCGGCGCGGGCGGCGGTGGCGAGCCTGAAGTACCTGTTCGTCGGCACCATCGGCGCGTCGCTGTACCTGCTCGGCGTCGGCTACCTGTACGTCGCCACGGGGACGCTGAACATGGCCGACTTGGCGGAGACGCTCCCGACCGTCGGGTACGCGTCGCCGCTGGTGTTGACCGGGTTCGGCCTGATAGTGACCGGGCTGTTGGTGAAGGTGGCGCTGTTCCCGCTTCACACGTGGCAGCCGGGGGCGTACGCGGAGTCGCCCGACACGGTCAGCGCGTACATCTCGGCGCTCGTCTCCACCGTCGCCGCGTACGCGCTGTTCCGCATCATCTACGCGGTGTTCACGCTGGAGTTCTTCGCGGCGGTTCCCGCCGCGCGTGACATCCTCGTCGCCCTCGCGGCGATCAGCGTCGTCGCGGGGTCGACGCTCGCGGTGATGCAGTCCGAACCGAAGCGGATGCTCGCGTACTCGTCGGTGTCGCAGTTCGGCCTCGTCGTCGCCGGCGTCGCCATCGCGAACGAAACCGCCGTCTTCGGCGCGCTCGTCCACCTCGTCGGACACGCCGTCATGAAGGGCGGCCTGTTCCTCACGGTGGGCGTCATCGCGGCGGGCACGGGCGCGCGAACGCTCGACGACTTCGCCGGACTCGCGGACCGCGCGCCGGTCGCCAGCGCGGCGTTCGCCGTCCTCGCGTTCTCGATGGTCGGCATCCCGCCGGCGGTCGGGTTCGTGGGCAAGTGGAACATCGTCCTCGGCGCCGTCGCCGCGGGCGAGTGGATAGTCGCCGCCGTCGTCGTCGTGAGCACGCTCCTGACGCTCGCGTACTTCGCGCGGTTCATCGAGCGCATCTACTTCGCCGACGTGTCGGACCACGGGGCGGACGCCCGGACCGTCGCGGACGGGGGTGCCGGAGACGCCGGTCGCCCGCCCGTCTCCGTCGGCATGCGCGTCGTCGTCGTCGCGGCGGCGGTCACCGCCGTCCTGCTGGGGGTCGTCGCCTCTGACCTGATAGCAGTCTTCGAACCGGTGCTGGAGGTGTACTTCGCATGACTGACTCACTGAGACCGATGGCCGCGGTGTTGGCCGCCGCCCTCGGCATCGTCGCAATCGTCGCATCGCGCCGCAGACCGAACGTCCGCGAGGGCTTCACCGTCGTCTCGGCGCTCTCGACGTTCGCCCTCGTCGCCAGCATGGTCCCGGGCGTCCTCGACGGCACGGTGTACGTCACCGACCTCGGGACGTTCGTCCCCGGCGTGGAGTTCGTCCTCCGGGCGGACCCGCTGGGAACCGTCTTCGCCCTGTTGGCGAGCTTCCTCTGGATCGTCACCAGCTTCTACAGCGTCGGGTACATGCGCGGACTGGACGAACACGCCCAGACGCGCTACTTCGCCGCGTTCGCCGGCAGCGTCAGCGCCGCCGTCGGCATCGCGTTCGCGTCGAACCTCATCGTCCTCTACGTGTTCTACGAACTCCTGACGGTGGCGACGTACCCGCTCGTCACCCACGACCAGACCGAGGAGGCGCGCCGCGCCGGCCGGAAGTACCTCCTGTACACGTTCGGCGGCGGCGTCGCCGTCCTCGCGGGGACGGCGCTTATCTTCTGGTCCACCGGCACGGTGAACTTCGCGTCGGGCGGTATCGCCGCGCTCGCGAACGCCGACCCGGTGGTCGCCCGCACCGCGTTCGCGCTTCTGACGGCCGGGTTCGGCGTGAAAGCCGCGCTCATGCCGGTCCACTCGTGGCTCCCGGACGCGATGGTCGCGCCCACGCCCGTCTCCGGCCTGCTCCACGCGGTGGCCGTCGTGAAGAGCGGCGTCTTCGGCATCTCTCGGGTCGTCCTCGACGTGTACGGCCCGCAGACGGTGTCGGACCTCGGCGTCGGCCTCCCCCTCGCCGCCGTCGCCGCGTTCACCATCCTGACCGCGAGCATCATGGCGCTCCGGCAGGACAACCTGAAGCGCCGCCTCGCGTACTCGACGGTGAGCCAACTATCGTACATCGTCCTCGGGTTGGGACTGCTCTCGCCGGCGGCGCTGGTCGGCGGACTGCTCCACATCCCCGCCCACGCGTTCATGAAACTCACCCTGTTCTTCTGCGCGGGCGCGATTCACGTCGAGACGCACACCGACGACATCAGCGACATGGCGGGCATCGGACGGCGCATGCCGGTGACGATGGCCGCCTTCGCGGTGGCCAGCCTCGGGATGGCCGGCCTGCCGCTGGTCTCGGGGTTCGTCAGCAAGTGGTACCTCCTCATCGGGAGCATCGACGCCGGATACGTCGTGTTCGCGTTCGTCCTCCTGCTGTCGGGCCTGCTGAACATCGCGTACTTCTGGCCCATCGTCTACCAGGCGTTCTTCCAGACGCCCGACGACGCCGACGCCAAGCCCGTAATAGAGTCGCCGTTCGGCGGGCGGTCCCGCGTGGGTTCGCCGTCGGCGGCGAAGGCTGACGGCGGGAAACCCCGCTCCGACGGCGGAAAGTCGAAGGGTGCGGAAGACGCCGACGACGAGACGGCGTACGCCGTGGACCGCTACCCGAGCGACCACGTCCGCGACGACGCCGAGGAGGCTCACGGCCAAGGAGCGACCGAGGAGGCCCACGGCGCGCACGACGACGACCACCACGGCGGCCCGCCGTCCGACGGGTGGGAGCGCCGCGCCCTCGGGAAAGAGAGCACGTGGTTCATGCTCGGGCCGATAACCACCGCCGCGGCGGGCGCGATTGCGCTCGGCATCGCACCGTACGCGATGGTGTTCCTCGCGCTCATCGAGCGAGTCGTCGCGGGTGCGACGGGGGTGGCGTTCTGATGCTGGTCGAGTCCGCATCGGCGTCCACGACGGTGTCCTCGCCCCTGTTGACGCTGATTCCGCCCGCGTTCGTCGTGCTGGCCGTCGCGCTCCTGATGCCCCTGCTCCCGCGGCGACTCGGCCACGGACTCGGCGTCCTCGCCACCGGCGGCGTCGCCGTCTGGTCGTACCTCGTCCCGGCGGGGACGTACCTGCCGGTGACATTCCTCGGCTTCGACGCCGTGCTGTTCAACGTGGACGCCTTCTCCCGCCTGATGGGCATCATCTTCGGCCTCATCGCCTGCGCCGCCGTCCTCTACTCGTACTCTTCGGCGGCGAGTAATCGGCAGACTGCGTACGCCCTCGGCTACGTCGGCACGAGTCTCGGCGCGGTGTTCGCGGGCGACTGGCTGACGCTCATCTTCTTCTGGGAACTGATGGCCGTCACCAGCACCCTGTTGGTGTGGGACTACGGCGGCGAAGCCGTCCGCGCGGGCTTCCGCTACGCCATCTACCACGCCCTCGGCGGCAGCCTGTTTATGGCCGCCATCGTCTGGCAGTACGTCGAAGTCGGATCGTTCCTCTTCTCGGCGGCGGAGGGCATCGTCCCCGGCATCCCCGCCGCACTCGCGGCGGTGGGTATCGGCGTCAACGTGGGCTTCGTCGGCCTGCACGCATGGCTCCCCGACACCTACCCGCGGCCGCACATCGCGGCCAGCGTCTTCCTCTCCGTCTACACGACGAAGACGGGCGTCTACGGGATGGCGCGGGCGTTCCCCGACGGCCACCTCCTCATCGCCTACATGGGCGCGGCGATGGCGATGGTCGGCGTCGTCTACGCCCTGCTTCAGAACGACATGCGGCGACTCCTCGCGTACCACATCCAGTCGCAGGTGGGGTACATGGTCGCCGGCGTCGGCATCGGCACCGCACTCGCCACCGCCGGCGCGTTCGCCCACGTGTTCAACCACATCCTCTACAAGGCGCTTCTGTTCATGACGGCGGGCGTCGTCGTCGGACGCGTCGACGAGGAGAACCTGAAGTACCTCGGCAACCTCCGCGGGGCGCTTCCGCTGACGGCGCTGGCGTTCACTATCGCCGCCCTCTCCATCAGCGGCTTCCCCGGCTTCAACGGCTTCGTCAGCAAGGGGATGATAACCGCCGCCGCGCACCACGAGCATCTGGACGGCGTCTACTACATCCTCCTGGCCGCGGGCGTCGGCACGTTCATGTCGTTCATCAAGTTCGGCTACTACGCGTTCTTCCGCGACGCCGACCGCTCGTGGCCGTCGGTCGAACGCGCCGCGAACGGGCAGGTAGTCGCCATGCTCGGCGTGGCGGGGCTCTGCGTCCTGTTCGGCCTCTTCCCAGACCTGCTGTTCGGGATTCTCCCGGGCGACGCCCACGACGCGCACCCGTTCACGACGAGTCACATCGGCGAGGGACTCGTCCTCGCCCTCCTCGGCGTCGTCGGGTTCGCCGTGCTGAAGAAGCCGCTCTCGAAGATAGGCGGCGCGGTGCCGGACGTGGACTCGCTTCTGAACCCCGCGGCGTTCTACACGACGCGGACGCTCGTCCGCGGCGTCACCGACCTGTTCGCCGCCGTGGACCGCGTCGTCGCCGGCGGGTCGTACGCCGTCGCCGGCGCGGTGTCGAACCCGTACCCGGCGCTTCGGCGCACCGCCTCGGCGTTCTCCCGCGACGGCGCGGACGACATCGGCCCCGGGTCCCTCCGGGCGACCATCGCCACGAGCATCCTGCTCGTCGTGTTGGTGTTGGCCGCGGCGTTAGTCGGACTCCTCGGCTGAACGGCCCCGGAAACTCTCTTTCGACGACTCACACCAGTTCGCCGGCCAGTTCCTCGGCGACGCGCGCGCCGAGTTCGTCCTTCGACCCGACGAACTCCGTCGCCGAGTCGGGCCGGACGAACAGCGTCCGCGTCTCCTCTTTCCCCATCACGCCGGCGTCGTTGGCGACGACGAACGAGAGGCCCGCCCGGTCGGCCGTCCGGCGCGCCGCCTCGACCATCGACTCGTCGTCGCCCGACGTTTCGGCCTTGAAGCCGACGATGGCCATCTCGGGGTGTTCCTCCCGCACCGCGTCGATGAGTTTCGGCGTCGGTTCGAGTTCGAGCGTCCGCGGTTCGCCGGAGCGGAGTTTCTCCTCGGACGCCTCGACGGTGTAATCGGAGATGGCCGCCGCCGAGACGAGGGCGTCCGCGCCCTCCGAGGCGTCCAGAACCGCGTCCAGCATCTCGGCGCTCGTCTCGACGGAGACGGTTTCGGCGTAGTGGACGTCGCCGCCGTCGTGGACCAGCGTCACGTCCGCGCCGCGGACGGCGCAGGCGCGCGCGACGGCCCGTCCGGTCCGACCCGAGGCGCGGTTCGTCAGGATGCGAACCGGGTCGATGGGTTCGGACGTCGCGCCGGAGGTGACGACGACGTCTTTCCCGTCGAGACTCTGTTCGGTCGTCGCGCGGGCGACGCCGGTGACGATGGCCTCCTCGGCGGCTATCTTCGCCTTCCCCTCCTCGATTCTCGGGTCCACGAACTCGACGCCCCACGACTCCACGCGACCGATGGCCTGCAGGACGCCGGGGTGGTCGTACATCGGTTCGTGCATCGCGGGCGCGACGACGACGGGGACGCCCGCGCCGAGGGCCGTCGTCGCGCACGTCGTCACGGGCGTGTCGTCCACCGCGGCGGCTATCTTGCCGACGGTGTTCGCCGTCGCCGGGGCGAGCAAGAGGACGTCCGCCCACCCCTCGCGCCCGCAGAGTTCGACGTGTTCGACGCGGCCGGTGAGTTCGGTGACCACGTCGTCGTCGGTGGCGAACTCGACGGCCCACGGGTGGACGATTCCCTGCGCGCTCTCGGTCATCACGCCCCGGACGGACGCCCCCCGCCGCCGCAGTTCGTGGGCCAGTTCGACCACCTTCACCGCGGCGATGCTTCCGGACACCCCCAACGCGACGTTGACGCCTTCGAGCATGGTCGTGCGGTTCGCCGCGCGGGGTAAAAGAACCCCTCGTACCCCGGGTGGAGACGGGAAGACTGATGCCGAACCGTCCGGCAGACTGACGTGATGCCCTCCAGACGCGACGTACTCCGCGCCGGCGGCGCACTCTGCATCGGCGCGCTAGCGGGCTGTGTCGGCCGAGCCTTCGACGCTCCGGCGACGCCGCCCGGCGAGTGGCGAACCGCCCGCCGCGACGCCCGAAACGCGGCGTACGCGCCCGGCGCGACGCCCCCGACGAACCCCGCCGTCGCGTGGACACGGTCGTTCGGTCCCGACGGGCGCGTTGAGTCGATACTCGTCGCCCGCGGGAACGTCTACGCGGTCCGACCGACCGAGACGACGCTCCTCGACCCGGAAACGGGAGAGACGAGACGAACGACCGCCGGCGCGGGGCAGACGCCCGCCGACGGAATCACCCGCGTCGCGGCGGTGGGCGAGGACGCCCTCTACACCGCCGACGGTACCGCGGTTCGGGCGTTCGACACCGAGGGGAGCCTGCGCTGGGAGACGCGCCACCCCGGCCTCCCCGAGGGCAACACCACCCGCGTGTACGGCCTGCTTCCGACCGACGACGGAGTGCTGTGCGGCACCCACAGCGGCGTCGCCGCCTTCGACGTTGCCGAACCCGGTTCGGCAAGCAGTCAGGTTTCGCCTGACAACGCCGACGGACGACGTCCGTCGGGCCGCCGAGGGAACCTCGGCGACGCCGGCGGCGGGGCGCACCGTTGGACGTTCGGGCGCGGGGGCGCGGGCGGGTTCTTCCCCGCCGCGGCCGACGGCGCATCTACGTCTGCTCTCCGGGGCCGACGTACGCCCTCTCGCGCCCCTCTCCGCTCGGCGCACCGTTCGGCGGCGGGCCGTCGCCGGCGTGGGAACGAGGCTCGCCGGGGCCGGGGACGTGGCCGGTCGTCACGGACGGTCGAGTCCTGGTCGGCGACGGGGGCCTCACGACCGAGACGGACCGAACCCACAGCCTGTCGGCCTTCGACGTCGACGGCGAGGGCGGGTGGACGTCGTCGGCGAACGGGTCCGTCGTCGGACTCGCCGTCTCCGAGGCGGAATCGCTCGCCGTCTCGGTCCGGTTCGGCGCCGTCGCCGGCGAGGGAACCGTCGAAGCCGTCGAGACGGCCACCGGCGAGACGGCGTGGGAACGCGACGATATCGATATCACCGACGAGTTCGGCGGGTCCGTCGCCGTCGCGGGCGACATCTGCCTCGTGGCGGGGTACTCCGAGGCGTCGGCGAACCCGGTCCGCGCCCTCGACGCGGCGACGGGCGAGACGCGGTGGCGGAGAACCGTCGAGGGCGACGTGACCGCCGTCGTCCTGGCGGGAGGGCGCGTCTACGCCGCCACGACGCTCGGGAGCCTCGTCGCGTTCGAGTGAACGCTCCGCTCAGTCGTCCGCGCCCTCGTCCAGTCGCCCGAGTTCGTCCTTGACGAGGCTCGGGTGGGTTCGCTGCGGTTCGGGGTGGGGGTCCGCGAAGTACTCTCGCATCACCTCGCGGGACTCCGCCTCGCGGCGGGCGCGTTCCTCGGCGTCTATCTCCTCGCACCCGGGCGGTACCTCCCGCCCGCGGTCGGTGAAGTACCCCTCCGGCGTCACCCAGTCGTGGTAGTACGCTCGCTCGGAGTCGTGGACGAGAGTTAGGCCCACCTCCGCGCCGTTGCCGGCGGCGACGACGGTCTGGTGGTACGTCTCCGAGAGGCGGCCGGCGGCGTAGACGCCCTCGACGTTCGTCCGGCCGCCCTCGTCCGTCTCGACGTAGCGTTTGCTCCCCGCGTCGTGTATCTCCACGCCGAGTCCGTCGAGGTAGTCGGCGTCCGACCACGAGGCGGCGACGACGAACCGCGCGCCGAGGCGCACGTCCTCGCCCTCCGCCTCGGCGCGGACGCGGAAGCGAACGCCCTCGGCGGCGTCGTCGCCCTCCGCCTCGCCCTCGCCGTCGGCGGGTTCGACCGCCGTCACCGTCCCGCGCCGAATCTCGACGCCGTTGCGTTCGGCTTGGTCCGTCAGCATCTCCAAGAAGAGCCGGGAGTTCACGCCCGCGGGGAAGCCCGGGACGTTCTCCAAGTGGGCGTTCCGCGCGAGGATGCTCTCGCCCGTCGTGACGACGAGCGTCTCCAGTCCCGCGCGCGCGGCGAACGTCGCCGCGGTCAGTCCCGCGACGCCGCCGCCGACGACGATGACGTCCGTCTCCGTTCCGTCGTCCGCGTGTTCGTCCATGGTTCGTGTGACTCGACGGACAGTATCAGTTCGTCGGTCGGCGGCCGGATAGCGGAACGGCGAGAAGCCGGCCGTCAGAGGCAGTAGTCGGGGTCGTTCAGGTAGCCATCGTCGGAGGCGGTGAGGCTGGTGAGTCCCTCGGGGTCGCGGTCCATCTCGACGCGGACGCGCCACCGGCAGTCCGACAGCGCCGTCGCGTCCGTGAAGCGGACGGGTCGGTCCGGGACGCGGCGGACGAGGTCGACCGCCAGCGGGAGGGTCGGAAGCCGCCCGGTTCGCTCCGCCAGCGCGTAGTCTCCGAACGAAATCTCCCACGCGTCGCCGTCGGGGCAGGGGACGACGCGGTAGTCGCCGACGAACGACGACGAGGAGAGGCGGCGCATCGTGGCCTCGACGGGGGAGTTCGCGGCGGACTCGACGGCGGGCGACCCGAGCATGTCGGCCGCGGACCGGACCACCGTCGCCTGCCGGCCCGGGCCGAGGCGCACGTCGAGTTCGCTCATCATGCTCCACAGCATGGTGAGACAGAAGTCGTCGCGGTCCGACACCACCTCCGCGAGGGTGAGGTACGTCTCCATCGTCGCCGACTCCACCTCGCGGTGGCCCGTCGCCGACAGCGCCTCGAACACCGCCCCCGCCACGTCGTGGCAGAACGAGAAGTACCGCGCGCGCACGTCGTCGGACTCCGACGCGAGGGGGCCGACCGGTCCGTCGGACACCTCGTGGACCAACGGTTCGAGATACTGCACCTGCGGGTCGTACCGCCGGAGGACCGACCGGTACTCCGACGACGCCTCCGCCGCCTCCGCCGCGCTCTCTCTGTCGCCGAAGCGAACGCCCGCCGCCGGCACCGGTTCTCGTCCCGTTCGACCGCAGACAACCGCGTACGGACCGTCTTCGGCAGACAACGCCTCGACGTGCTCGCGAATATCCCGGAGCGTTCCGCCGACCATATGCGGGCATCTCTGTGCGTCTCTGTCAAATACTTTCGCGTATGGATACAAGTCAGTTCTGGGAACTGTCTGCCCCACAGGTCTTTGGTTTCGTGGCCCGAACGGACGGGTCGTGGACGAAATTGTCGTCAGCACCGTCGTCTACGTACCCCCCGAGGAAGCGTACGAGTTCGTCGTCGATTTCCCGCGGTACGCGAACTACTCGGAACACCTCGAACGCGTCGAGACGCGTCGGGGCGACGGGTCGGCGGGGACCCGGTACGCACTGACGTTCTCGTGGTGGAAACTCGACTACACCGTCGTCTCGGAGGTGACGGAGCTCGACCCGCCCGAACGCGTCGAGTGGAGGATAGTGAAGAACTTCCGCGCGCGCGGCCGGTGGCGGGTCGAACCGTTGGACGAACTACCGGCCGACGCCCCGGCGTACGCGGAGACGGCCTGCCGGGTCTACTTCGAGGTGAGTTACGACCCCCGGAGCGCGGAGGGGAACGTTGACCTGCCGCGGTTCGTCTCCCTCGGGTGGGTCATCGACAAGGTGTCGCCGAAGATAGAGTCCGAGGCCGAGGAGATTCTCGAACGCGTCGTCGAGGACCTCGAAGGCCGCCGACGGCCGGTCCAACTGACCGTCGAACGGCGGGACACGTGACCCCGCAACCGACAGAGAAAGAAACGCACATCACCCGCCCCCTCGGAACCATGAACATGCACGACCTGAGGTGTCTCTCGTGCGAGTAGTCGTCGTCGGTGCCGGCCAAGTCGGGTCGAGCATCGCCGCCGACCTCGACGAGACGCACGAGGTGGTCGTCGTCGATAGCGACCCCGACAGAACGGAGGATCTGAACTACACGCTCGACGTCCTCGCCGTCACCGGCGACGGGACGGCCGTCTCGACGCTCGAAGAGGCGGGCGTCGACGACGCGGACATGGTCATCGCGTCGACCGACGACGACGAGACGAACATCGTCGTCTGTTCGACCGTGAAGGCCATCAGCGACGCGTTCACCATCGCTCGGGTGAAGAACACGGAGTACCTGCGGACGTGGCAACGCTCGAAGAAGGCGTTCGGCATTGACTTCATGGTGTGTACGAACCTGCTCGCCGCCGAGTCCATCGTCCGCGTCGTCGGCCTCCCCGCCGCGCGCGACGTGGACCCCTTCGCGGGCGGGCGCGTCCAGATGGCCGAGTTCGAGGTGGACGGGGACAGTCCCGTCTCGAACGTCACCATCCGCGAGGCCGACCGCTTCGACGAACTCACGTTCGCCGCCATCCTGCGGAACGGGAGCGTCGAGATTCCGCGCGGCGAGACGGTCATCCAACCCGGCGACCGAGTGGTCGTCATCGGGACGCCGCTGAGCGTCCAGGAGTTCGCCCGGTCGGTCGCCCCGGACGAGTCGCCCGGCACCGCGGAGGAGGTGGTCATCGTCGGCGGGTCAGAAATCGGCTACCACGTCGCCCGCCTCCTCGAAGAACGCGGCTTCAACCCCCGACTCATCGAACGCGACGACCTGCGCGCGCGCAAACTCGCCGAGGACCTCCCCGGGACCGTCGTCATGGAGAGCGACGCGACGGACATGGACTTCCTCGAACGGGAGCACGTCGGCGACGCCGACCTCCTCGTGGCGGCGTTGGACTCCGACGAGAAGAACCTCCTCGTGTCGCTTCTGGCCGGTCGCCTCGGCGTCGAACGCACCGTCGCGGTCATCGACACCACCGAGTACGTGGACCTGTTCGAGGCCGTCGGCGTCGATATCGGCGTCAGCCCGCGCGAAGTCGTCGCGGAGGAGATAACGCGGTTCACCCGCGAGGGCGGCGCGGAGAACGTCGCCCTCATCGAGTCGAACAAGGCCGAGGTGCTCGAAATCGAGGTGGACGAACAGAGCATCCTCGCGGGGCGGCCCATCAAGGAGTCGGTCGCGGACCTCCCGAACAGCGTCGTCATCGGCGCGATAACCCGGCGAGACGAGTTCATCACCCCGCGCGGGGACACCGTCGTCGAACCCGGCGACCACGTCGTCCTCTTCGCCGCCACTGAGGTGGTGGACGCCGTCGCGCCGAGACTGTAACCCCTCGCGGCCGCCCGAGATTCCGTACACTAAAGCCGCAGGCGGTGTGAGTAACCCGAAGGCACCCTCGGTGACTATCTGATGAAACTACGTGTCGATTACAGAGCCAGTCTCAGCCTCGTCGGGACCGTCCTCAAGTATCTCGCCGTCCCGCTCTGTCTCCCCCTCGTCGTCGCTCTCGTCTACGACGAGACGGTGCTGCCGTTCGTCGTGACCATCGCGGTCACCGTCGCGGTGGGCGCGGGACTCGAACGACTCGACCCGGATCCGGACCTCCGGGCGCGCGAGGGCTTTCTGATGGTCGCGGTGACGTGGTTGGCGGTGGCCGTCGTCGGGTCGATTCCGTACCTCGTCGAGGCACACGGCCTGCCGCCGTTGTTCGCGCCGATCAACCCCGAATCGACGCTCGGCAACCCGGTGAACGCGCTGTTCGAGACGATGAGCGGGTTCACCACCACCGGAGCGACCGTCCTCGGCGAGATCTCCTTCGACGTGCACACCCGCGGCGTGATGATGTGGCGGCAACTGACCCAGTGGCTCGGCGGGATGGGTATCGTCGTCCTCGCCGTCGCCATCCTGCCGGAGCTCTCCGTCGGCGGCGCGCAACTGATGGACGCCGAGGCTCCCGGTCCCGGCATCGAGAAACTCTCGCCGCGAATCGCCGAGACGGCCCGCGCCCTCTGGGGGGCGTACCTCGGCTTCACCGTCCTCGAAATCATCCTCCTGTACTCGCTCTTCCTCCTCGGCATCGACCCGCAGCTGACGTTCTACAACAGCGTCGCCCACGCGTTGACGACGATGCCGACGGGCGGGTTCTCGCCGGAGGCCCGCAGCATCGAGGCGTTGTCCGCGGCGGCCCAGTGGATAATCATCCCCTTCATGATCGCCGCCGGGACCAACTTCGCGCTGTTCTGGCACGCGCTCACCGGAAATCCGGGGCGGATCGTCGAGGATTCGGAGTTCCGCACCTACGTCGGCGTCATGGCCGTCCTCACGGCTCTCATCTCGCTCCTCCTGTTCACCGGAGGCATCATCTCCGTCGTGCCCGCGGGCGAGACGTTCGACGCGGCGTATCTGGAGAGCGTTCGGCAGACCATCATCGGGAACGTCGAACCCGCCGTGCGGCACGCGGCGTTTCAGGTCGTCTCCATCGTGACGACGACGGGGTACGCGAGCACGGACTTCAACACGTGGGGGCCGGCCGCGCAGTACGTCCTCCTCGTTGCGATGTTCATCGGCGGGTCGGCGGGTTCGACCGGCGGGTCGGTGAAAATCGTCCGCTGGTACGTCATCGTCAAATCCGTCCGTCGTGAACTGTTCACGACGGCCCACCCCGAGGCTGTTCGCCCCGTCCGTCTGGCCGGGCAGGCGCTCGACGAACGCGCCATCCGAGGCATCTACGCGTTCACCCTGCTGTACTTCGTCATCTTCTTCGTCTCCGTCGCGCTCCTGTTCCTCGACGCGACCCGCTACGGCCAACCGCTCTCGGTTCTGGAGACGATGAGCGCCGTCGCGGCGACGCTCGGAAACGTCGGTCCGGGCTTCGGCGTCGTCGGCCCGATGGGCAGTTACCTCGGCTTCTCGAACAGTTCCAAACTGTTCATGGTCGGGCTGATGTGGATCGGACGGCTGGAGATCCTGCCCGTCCTCGTCCTCCTGACGCCGGAGTACTGGCGGCGGTAACCGCGAAAAAGGGACCCGAGCCCCGAACCCTCCCTCGCTCCGCTACGGTTCGAGACCGTAGAGCGCGGAGCGCAGGAACACGAGGACCGGGATGATTTCGAGCCGACCGATCCACATGTTCAGCAGGAACATCGCCTCGCCCAGCGGGTGCATCCCCGGGCCGGTGATGCCCGTCGAGAGGCCGACGTTCCCCTGCGCCGACGCCACCTCGAACAACACGTCGGCGTACGTGAAGTCGGCGGGGGTGAGGTTGACGAGGACGAGGCTGGAGACGATCAGCAGGCCGATCCAAAGCAGCGAGACGATGGCCGCCTCGCTGAACTCGCGGTCCATCTCGGTGCGGTCGAGTCGCCGGCCGTTCATCCGGATGCTGACGACGGCGCTCTCGGGGAGGAACACGCGAGAGAACTGCCACTTGATGCCGCGGCCGATGGTGTACGCGCGGACTATCTTGATGCCGCCGACGGTCGAACCGGCGGCACCGCCGATGACCATCGCGACCGAGACGATGAGTTTCCCGCCCGCGGCCCACCGTCCGATGGGCGCGGACTGAAAGCCGGTGCAGGTGAGGGCGCTGATGAACTGGAACACCGAGTCCCGGAGGGCGTCGGCCGTCGGGAACCCGAGCAGGGGCGCGACGCCGAACCAGTTCTTCGTGCCGGTAAATGCGTCTACCTGTTCACCGACGGAGGTGACGTTCTGCAACGAGAGGAGGACGACGCCCAGGAAGAAGCCGACGAACAGCCACCGCGTCTGCAGGTCCGTCCAGAACCGCCAGAACTGGCGGTCCCGGAGAATCGCGTAGTGGATGGGGAACGCGATAGCGCCGAGCGTCATGATGGGGAGCAGCACCGTCTCGATGAGCGGCGAGTCGTACGTGGCGATGGAGTTGTCGGTGACGGAGAACCCGCCGGTCGAGAGGCCCGTCATCGCGTGGTTGAGGGCCTGCCACGCCGCCTCCCAGAGGGGGAGCCCCGCACCGTACTCCGAGAGGCGGATGGCGACGAACAGCGCCGCGATGGAGAGGGCGGTGTAGAGGAGGAATATCTTCCACACCTCCCGGACGGTGGAGATGATGCTCGGGTGGATGCGCTCCTCGCGGGCCTCCGAGCGGTAGAGGGTGTAACTCCCGCTCCCGGGCCGCGCGAGGATGGCCGTCGTGAGGACGATGACGCCCACGCCGCCGACCCACTGGATGAACGACCGCCACCACTGCAGCGTCCGCGGCAGCGACGGTTCGTGGACGGCCATCGTCAGTCCGCTCCCGGTCCACCCGCTCATGCTCTCGAAGAGGGCGTGCAGCGGGTTCCTGAAGTAGACGAGACTCGACTCCGTGTACTCGACGCCCGCGGGCACGTACGTCGAGAACACCTCCGGCGGCGTGAGGTGCGCCGTCAGCAGGAACGGCAACGAACCGAACAGCGCCGTCATCAGCCATCCGCTGGCGGCGATTATCATGCCGTGTTTCATCCGCGGGTTGGGGGCGTCCGCGAACGCCCGGCGCGCGCCGAGTCCGACGACTGCGGTCACGCCCGCCGAGATGAGAAACGAGACGGCCGGGTACCACTCGCGGAAGGCGAGTGCCACGACGACGGTCGCGGTCATCATCGTCGCCTGCATCGCCAACAGCGACCCCACGTCGCGGGCGATGGTGGCGAGGTCGGCCGGCAACCCGGCGACGGTACTGCGTCGGGACTGCGACATCAGTGGTCCTCGAAGTGGCCGAACACGTCCGTCACCTCGGCCGTCGCACCGGTCGCTGAGTAGACGGTGAGGAGGTCACCGCCCTCGATTACGGTCCCCCCGCGGGGAGTGATGGGGTCGCCCGTGCCGTCGCGTTCGATGGCGACGATGAGGACGTCGCCGCCGAGCAGACCGCCGGAGGCGGCCTCTTCGAGGCTCTTGCCGGCGATGGGCGCGTCGTCGTTGACGCGGATCTCGAACACCTCCGCCTCGTCGCCGATGCGCATGTAATCGACGATGGAGGGGCGCTTGACCGCCCGATAGAGGTACTCCGCGATGAGGCGTTGGGGGTTCTCCACCGTGTTCACGCCGATGCGACCGTAGATGTCCATGTGCTCGGCGTTGTGGACGACGGAGACGACGTCGGGGATATCCAACTCCTTCGAGAGCAGACAGACCATGATGTTCGTCGCGTCCTTGTCCGTCGTCGTGATGAGGGCGTCGGCCCGGTCGGCGCCCGCATCGACCAACGTCTCCTTCTCCGTCGCGTCGTCGTTGAGGACGAGACAGTCGTACTCGGAGGCGGCTACCTCGGCTTTCTCCTCGTCGTTCTCCACGACGACGACTTCGTTACCGCCCTGCGTGGCGATTTCGATGAGCGGAGTGCCGATGTTGCCCGCTCCGACGATGATGAGATACATAGCGACTCGTACGATTCGCTCGGGGCGGCGCGTTGAAAACGTACCGCTCCGGCGACGTGAGGGCGTCCCGGCGACGGGTGCCAAAAACGGAGCGCGGCGAGCGGACTACGACCGTGCGTCTTCGACCGCCGAGGCGGCCCGGATGATCGTCTCCTCGCCGAACTTCGGGCCGACCAACTGCAGGCCGACCGGCAGGCCCTCGGCCTCGCCCGCGGGGACGGAGACGGCGGGCAGGTTCGCGAGGTTCACCGGGACGGTGTTCGCGTCCATCAGGTACAGCTGAAGCGGGTCCGAGAGGCTCTCGCCGAGTCGCGGAGGCAGGACGGGCATCGTCGGCGTCGCCAGCACGTCCGCCTCCTCGAACGCGGCGTCGAAGTCCTGCTTTATCCACGCGCGGGCGTCTTGGGCCTTCTTGTAGTACTTGTCGTGGTAGCCCGCAGAGAGCGCGTACGTCCCGAGCAGGATTCGACGCTTGACCTCCTCGCCGAAGCCCTCCTCGCGGGACCGGGCGAAGGCGTCGTTCCAGTTGCCCTCGTAACCGCCGGAGACGCCGTAGCGGACGCCGTCGAAGCGCGCGAGGTTCGAGGACGCCTCCGACGTGGCGATGACGTAGTACGCCTGCACGGCGTGTTCGAGCGATTCGAGGCTCACGTCCACCAGTTCCGCGCCGCGGGATTCGAGGTCCGAGAGCGCCGCCTCGAACGTCTCGACGACGCAGTCGTCCGCGCCCTCCAACAGGTCCGTGATGACGCCGACGGTCAGACCGTCAGCGTCGCCGTCGGCGGCGGCGGCGTAGTCCGAGTTCTCGGCCGGGTGGCCGCCGTCCTCGTCGTACCGCGTCGTCCCGTCCCGCGGGTCGGGGCCGGCGACGACGTCGAGCAGTCTCGCGGCGTCCTCGACGTTCGAGGCGATGGGGCCGATCTGTTCCAACGAGTTCGCGTACGCGACGAGGCCGTACCGGGAGACGAGACCGTAGGTCGGCTTGAGGCCGACGACGCCGCAGAACGCGGCGGGGTTGCGGACCGACCCGCCGGTGTCGGACCCGAGCGCAACGTCCGCCTCGCCGGCGGCGACGGCGGCGGCGGATCCGCCGGAGGACCCGCCGGGGACGCGCTCTTCGTCCACCGGGTTCTTCGTCGGGCCGTAGGCGGACGTCTCCGTCGTCCCGCCCATCCCGAACTCGTCCATGTTGGCCTTCCCGACGATGGTCGCGCCGGCCTCCTTCAGTCGTTCGACGACCGTCGCGTCGTACGGCGGGACGTACTCTTCGAGCATCGCCGACCCGCACGTCGTGCGGACGCCCTCGGTGCTGATGTTGTCCTTGACGGCGACGGTGAGACCCGAGAGGGGGCCGTCGTCGTCGCCCTCGATGGTCTCCTCGGTGATGAAGATGTTCGCGCTCATCTACGACACCCGCGGTCCCTTGAAGAAGCCGTCTTCCGTCTCGGGGGCGTTCCGAAGCGCCTCCTCCTGTTCGAGGCTGTCCTGCACTTCGTCGGGTCGCATCACGTTCACGAGGTCCGAGTCGGCGTCCACCTCGGGAACCTCGTCGAGGGCGTCGAAGTATTCGAGGATGTCGGCGAACTGCGCGGAGAACTCCTCGACCTCCTCCTCGTCGAGGTTCACCCGCGCCAGTTCGGCGACGTGCCGCACTTCCTCGGCGTCGACGGGCGTATCGCTCATGTATCTGCGAAACCGGGGGCCGGGAGTAAGGGTTTCGGTGTGCGAGAGACGCGGGCTCCGACGCCGACCGGTCGGCGCTCTCGCCGCGGCGACGGACCGGCCGTGACACCCAAGTTAGACGCCTCCGGTGTTACTACGACGGCAGTGCGGCGACTGCGACGGAGGTTCGCGGGACGCGAGTCGGCGGAACTGGTAAATATTTCCTCCCTTCACCCGAATGAAACACTGGTTGTTCTGTGTCCAACACGACTGATTCCCGCGATCGTACCGACGCCATGTAATTTTCGGCCGAATTTCGAACGGATACTGCCGACACATATAAGTAAAACCCGCGGGTAGTCGTAACCGGAGAACGCTCCAGCCCGTTTCTCTGCCCAACTATGACTGACAGCGTCCGAAGCTTCACGTCTGAGCGCGCACGCGCGCGCGAGCGTGACAACGAGAAGGAGACGCAAGAGGGCGACGACGAGCAACTGCGCTGCCCCGAGTGCGGTTCAGAGAGTCTCGTCACGGACAACGAACACGGTGAAACTGTCTGTGACGAGTGCGGCCTCGTCGTCGAAGAAGACGAGATAGACCACGGTCCCGAGTGGCGCGCGTTCGACTCCCGGGAGAAAGACGAGAAGTCCCGCGTCGGCGCGCCGACGACGAACATGATGCACGACAAGGGCCTGTCGACCAACATCGGTTGGCAGAACAAAGACGCGTACGGGAAGTCGCTGTCCTCGCGCCAACGCGAGAAGATGCAGCGCCTCCGCACGTGGAACGAGCGGTTCCGCACCCGCGACTCGAAGGAGCGCAACCTGAAGCAGGCGCTCGGCGAGATAGACCGCATGGCCTCTGCACTGGGCCTGCCCGAGAACGTCCGCGAGACGGCCTCGGTCATCTACCGCCGCGCGCTCAACGACGACTTGCTGCCGGGACGCTCCATCGAGGGCGTCGCGACGGCGTCGCTGTACGCGGCGGCGCGACAGGCGGGGACTCCCCGCTCGCTCGACGAGATCACCAACGTCTCGCGCGTCGGGAAGGACGAAATCGCGCGGACGTACCGCTACGTCGTCCGCGAACTGAAGCTGCAGATAAAGCCCGCGGACCCCGAGCAGTACGTCCCGCGGTTCGCCTCGGAACTCGGCCTCTCCGACGAGTCCGAACGCCGCGCGCGGCAGCTTCTGAAGAACGCGAAGCAGAAGGGCGTCCACTCGGGCAAGTCGCCGGTCGGCCTCGCGGCCGCCGCCGTCTACGCCGCGTCGCTCCTGACGAACGAGAAGGTGACGCAGAGTCAGGTGAGCGACGTGGCGAGCATCTCGGAGGTCACCATCCGCAACCGCTACCACGAACTCCTCGAAGCCGAAGAACAGCTCTCGATGCCGTAAGCCGTCGGCTGTTCTTTTCCGTTCGTCGCGCCGCGAGCGACGGCGCCGTTCGGCGCGTTCGTCGTCATCGCGTCTCCCCTCGTAGCGACGACGTTTCGCAAGACCCACCTCCCGGCGGGCGAACGCACGGGCATGGAGACGACTCGACACTTCACCGCGACGGTGTACGTCGTCGCGGACGGCGCAACCGCCCTCCACCGCCACGACAGGCTCGGCATCCGCGTCCCGCCGGGCGGGCACGTCGACAGGGACGAACTCCCCCACGAGGCGGGCCTCCGCGAGGTCAGAGAGGAGACGGGCCTCGACGCGACGCTGGTCGCCGAGACGCCGGAGATCGACGCGCCCGCGGGCGAGGCGCTCCCCGAACCGGCGTACACGATGCTGTACGACGTGAACGTCCACGAGGACGGCCGCGTGGGACACCAGCACATCGACCACGTCTACTTCGCGCGGGCCGACTCCCGGGAGATAGCCCCCGCCGACGGCGAGGCGCCCCCGGAGCTGTGGGACTGGTACACCGCCTCGGACCTCAGAGAGAGCGAACTCGACGCCGACACGGTGCGGATAGGGCTCGAAGCCATCGAAGCCGTGGAGAACTCCTAAGCCTCGGCGACGAGCGACTTCACGTACTTCTCGACGTGGTCGTCCATCCGCCGCTTGAACCCCGCCCGGCGCGCGAGGCGGTCGAGTTCCCGCGCGGCGTACGTCCCGTACTGGACGGCCTTCTTGTCCGCCGCGGCGACGGACTCGGGGACCATCGCCCGCGCCGTCTCGCGGAGTGCGACTTTCCGCGTCTCTCCGTCGACCAGCAACTCGCCGGGGAGCGGAAGCGCCGCCTCGACCACCCGGTCGTGTAGCAGGGGCGCGACCGGTTCGACGCCCGCCGCCCGCAGGGCGAGGACGTCCCGTTCCAACTGGTCGGGGAGCGTCAGCACCATCTCGCGGGCCGCGCCGCGGACGGTGTCGGCCGCGACGCGCGGGTCGTCGGGGGCCTTCTGCACCTTCGCGTACCCGCCGAACAGTTCATCCGCGCCCTGTCCGACCGCGAGGCGGTCGAACCCGTCCTCGGCGGCGCGGCGGGCGACGAGGTGGAGGGGGAGGGCGATCTGGAGGTCCATCGGGTTCGTCCGCCCGAGGACGGAGACGAGTTCGGGTACCGTCTCCCGCAGGTCGTCGTGCGTCAGTTCGACGACGCGCAACTCGCGGTCCATCGCGGCGGCCGCCTCGCGGGCGGCAGCCACGTCGTGACTCCCCTCGAACCCGGCGACGTAGCACGGCGCGTCGGGGACGCCCGCGGCGACGACGGCGGAATCGACGCCGCCGGAGAAGGCGACGGCCAGACCGTCCGACTCGACGGACTCGACGGACTCGGTGACGGCCACCCGAACCGCGTCGAGTCCCGCCTCCGGGTCCGCGTACGGGTCCGGGTTCGGGAGCGTCCACGTCGGTCCGTCGCCGTCGCCCCTCGCCGGCGAGTCGGCGTCGACGTCGGCGTCCGAATCGAGCGAACGGACGACGCCCGCCGGGAGGGAGACGGGGTCGGCCAGGTCCCGGCGGTCGAAGCTCCACGTTCCGGGGTCGGCCGCCTCGTGACAGAGCGGGTGGCGGCCCAGAACGTCCCGGACGAGGTGTCCGTCCACCTCGCCCGCGAACCCGGCGGTGCCGGGGAGGGGGTCGCCCGTCTCCATCGCCTCCCGGACGGTCCGTTCGTCCGCGCCGCGGAGTCGAGACATCAGAGGAAGTCGGCGACGCCGCGGACGATGCGCCGCTTGACGCCGCCGCCGAACTGCTGGAGCGAGATGCGCCACGGCGTCTTCTTCCCGATGACGCTCGTCCGTCCGGCCTCGATGGCGTCCAAGATGGCCTCGGCGGTGCGCGTGTCGGTTCCCACCTCGGTCACCGCCTGCCCGACCATCTCGCTGATGTGGGCGTCGCTCCCAGCGGTCATCGGCAACCCGCGGGCCGTGGCGAACCGTTCGGCCTGCCGGTTCGCCAGTCCGGTGAACAGCCGCGAGTTGTATATCTCGATGGCGTCCGCCGAGGCGAGCTGCGCGCGGGTGACGTGCGGCGCGACGCCGTGCCGCGAAGACTGGAACGGGTGCGGAACGACGGCGGTGCCGCCCTGCTGTCGGATTCGGTCGAGCGTCTCGTCGAAGGAGAGGCCGGCGGGAATCAGTTCCTCGATGCCCAACGCGAGGACGTGTCCGGCCGCGGAGGTGATTTCGGCCCCGGGGATGCCGACGAGGCCGTACTCCTCGGCGATGTCGGCGGCTTCGAGACTCGCGTCTATCTCGTCGTGGTCCGTGACCGCGAGGGCGTCCAATCCGACCGCACTCGCTTGCTCCAAGAGGAGTTCGACGGGGTCGCGCCCGTCGTACGAGAGCGCCGAATGAGCGTGCAACTCGACCCGTAACACGCCCGGTCGTACTCTCCCGGTCTAAAAAAGCCACCCGGTCCGCGTCGGCCGCGGCCGCTCCCCGCGGTGTAATGCACGTCTGTGCACACAGAAAAGCATTAACCCGGTCACTTTGAACAGGGAAGTGAATGAGCCTGCCGGATTCGGACTACGACCGCATCACGTCGGAACTCGGGCGCGACCCGACGGCGGCGGAAGCGGAACTCTTCGAGAACCTCTGGAGCGAGCACTGCGCGTACCGTTCGTCGCGGCCCCTGCTCTCGGCCTTCTCGTCGGACGGCGAACGGGTCGTCGTCGGCCCCGGCGACGACGCCGCCGTGGTCGCCCTCCCCGTCCACGGCGACGAGGGCGAGGAGATGTACGTGACGATGGGCATCGAGAGCCACAACCACCCCTCGTACGTGGACCCCTACGACGGCGCGGCGACGGGCGTCGGCGGCATCGTCCGCGACACCCTCTCGATGGGCGCGTACCCCATCGCCCTCGCGGACAGCCTCTACTTCGGCGCGTTCGACCGAGAGCACTCCCGGTACCTCTTGGAGGGCGTCGTCGAGGGCATCTCCGACTACGGCAACGCCATCGGCGTCCCCACCGTCGCGGGCAGCGTGGACTTCCACGAGAACTACGAGGGCAACCCCCTCGTGAACGTCGCCTGCGTCGGCTTGCTCGACCCCGACCGCCTCGTCACCGCCGAGGCGCAGGAGGCGGGGAACAAACTCGTCCTCGTCGGCAACTCGACGGGCCGGGACGGCCTCGGCGGCGCGTCGTTCGCCAGCGAGGACCTGGCGGAGGACGCCGAAACCGAGGACCGCCCCGCGGTACAGGTCGGCGACCCCTACACGGAGAAACTCCTCGTCGAGGCCAACGAGGAACTCGTCGAGGCGAACCTCGTCCGGTCGGCCCGCGACTTGGGCGCGGCCGGACTCGGCGGCGCGTCCTCGGAACTCGTCGCCAAGGGCGGGTTCGGCGCGCGGATCGACCTGAACCGCGTCCACCAGCGCGAACCGAACATGAGCGCGCTCGAAATCCTGCTGGCGGAGTCCCAAGAGCGCATGGTGTACGAGGTGCGCCCCGAGGACGTCGAGGGCGTCGCGGAGATAGCCGAGAAGTACGACCTCGGCTGTTCGGTCATCGGCGAAGTCGCCGAGGGCAACTACGTCTGCACGTTCGACGAGAGCGAGGCGCGTAGCGCCTCGGACGACCCGAGCGGTGAACAGAGCGAACCGCGAGGGCGAGAAACCGTCGTGGACGTGCCGCCGGAGTTCCTCGCGGAGGGCGCGCCGATGAACGACTTGGACTCGGTTGACCCGGAGACGCCGGACCGGGACCTGCCGGACGCCGACCCGACGGCGGCGTTCGAGTCCGTCATTGCCAGCCCGAACACGGCGTCGAAGCGGTGGGTCTACCGGCAGTACGACCACGAGGTCGGTCTGCGGACGACCGTCCGGCCGGGCGACGACGCCGCCGTCGTCGCGGTGCGGGAGGCCGGAACCGGCGTCGCCATCTCCTCGGGCGCGAACCCCAACTGGACGACGTGCGCGCCGTACGAGGGCGCGCGCGCCGTCGCGTTGGAGAACGCGACCAACCTCGCCGCGAAGGGCGCGACGCCCCTCGCCGCGGTGGACTGCCTCAACGGCGGGAACCCCGAGAAGCCCGAGGTGTACGGCGGGTTCGAGGGCATCGTGGACGGCCTCGCCGACATGTGCCGGGACCTCTCGGTGCCGGTCGTCGGCGGCAACGTCTCGCTGTACAACGACTCCGTCTCCGGCCCGATTCCGCCGACGCCGACGCTGGCGATGGTCGGGACGAAAGCCGGGTACGACGCCCCGCCCCTCTCGCTCTCGGACGAGGGCGAACTCCTCGTCGTCGGCGAGGCGGGCGGCGCACTCGGCGGGTCGGAGTACCTCGCACAACGGGGTGGCTCGGACGCCTTCCCGACCCTTCCCGAGAACGGGTTCGAGACGGTCGCGACCCTCGCGTCGGTCGCCGACCTCGACTCGACGCTCGCGGTCCACGACGTGAGCCACGGCGGCCTCGCCGTCTCTCTGGCCGAGATGGTCACCGCGGAGGCGGGCGCGGACGCCGCCGTCGATTCGACCCTCGCACTGTTCGACGAGACGCCCGGCCGCGCCGTGATAGAGACGACGGACGCCGACGCCGTTCGCGAGGCGTTCGACGGCGTCGCGCCGGTCGAAACGCTCGGCGAGGCGACCGGCGACGGCCGCCTCACCCTCTCGGTCGGCGACGAGACGCTGACGTACGAGGCCGCCGAAATCGCCGATCTGCGGGACGTTCTGGCCCGCGAGCTCGACTAATCAGTTCGCGTTCCGCCCGTCTATCCTGTCGAACGCCTCCGCGTCCGCCGAGTCGTCGTCCACGAGGTCCATCGACTCCTCGGGGTCGTACGCGCCCATCGGGAGCGACCGTTCGATATCCTCTCTCCTCCCGCCGCCGTCCGGGTCGTCGCCGGCGCCGGGGACTCTCGCGGACGTCTCGACGGAGACGAAGTACAGCGTCCGCGTCGTTCCCGTTCCGCTGGTGTACCCGTAGTGGAGGTACGGCGGCGTCCCCGTCTCCAAGACGTGAATCACGTCCTCGTAGTCCTCGGCGTCGAAGTACGCCCAAACCGCGGTGCCGCGCCCCTCCTCGTCCACGTGGTACGCGACGCCCGTCTCCGACCGGTCGGCGGCGAACAGCAACGTCGCCTCGTCGCGCCCGCCCCCCTCCCGTTCCGGGCCGCGGACGACGACGCGGCGCTTTATCGGCCCCCACGGTTCGACCGCGAAGTCGTAGTCTCCGACCTCGAAGGTGGTCGTCGGCATGTCCTAGTAGTCGCTGACTGCGCCAATAACTCTCAGGAGCCGTCAAAACGCGCGTTTCTCGCCGCTCGCGGACTTTCGATGCGGGCGGAAAATCGGCGGACGGCGGAGGACCGCACCCGCCGTCGCCTACAGGAGGAGGGGGACGCCGAAGACGACGACGAGGCCGACGGCGAGGACGAGGAAGCCGGTGGTGACCTGTCCCGTCGAGAACTCCTGCATCGGCGCAGTCGTCCGTCCCGGTTCCTCTCCCTCGTCGTGTTCGGCGGGCGCGTGGCCGTGGTCGCTCATACTCGGGGGCACGAACCCCCCGTACAAAAGCGCACCTAACCCGAACGGCGCGGCGCGCCGCGACGGGGGCGGGATGACGCCGCCGACGCAAACATTCGCCGGGGCTAAGTGTCGCCCGTCCGGAACTGTACACGTGACCGACGACAACCACGCCCGCGCGGGGGACGACGTCCTCCCGAACGGCGAACCGAGGCGGTGGTGGAAGGAGGCCGTCGTCTACCAGATTTACCCGCGGAGTTTCAACGACTCAGACGGCGACGGGGTGGGCGACATCCCCGGCATCGTCGAGAAACTCGATTACCTCGACGAGTTGGGCGTGGACGTGATCTGGCTCAACCCCGTCTACGAGTCGCCGCACGCCGACAACGGCTACGATATCGCCGACTACCGCTCCCTGTCGGACGAGTTCGGGACGATGGCCGACTGGGAGGAACTACTCGCGGGCCTCCACGAACGCGACATGCGCCTCATCATGGACCTCGTCGTGAACCACACCTCCGACGAACACGAGTGGTTCGAACGCTCCCGTTCGTCGACGGACTCGGAGTACCGCGACTACTACATCTGGCGCGAGGGGCGCGACGCAGAGAACGTGGACGGCCCCGTCCCCGCCGTCGGCCCCGAGGACGAAGCGCCGCCGAACGACTGGCGGTCGCTGTTCGGCGGCCCCGCGTGGGCGTACGACGAGGAGACCGGCGAGTGGTACCTCCACCTGTTCGACCGCAAGCAACCGGACCTCAACTGGCGCAACGAGGACGTGCGCGAAGAGGTGTACGAGATGATGGAGTGGTGGCTGGAGATGGGTATCGACGGCTTCCGGATGGACGTCATCAACCTCATCTCCAAGCCCGAGGGCCTGCCGAACGTCGGGTCGGAGACGACGACGGTCGAACTGGTGGCGAACGGGCCGAACGTCCACGACTACATCTCGGAGATGCGCGACGCCGTCTTGGACCGCGATCTGCTGACGGTCGGGGAGATGGTCGGCCCGGAGATGCCGATGGAGGAGGCGCGGCGGTACGTCACCCCCGGCCCGGAGGGCGACGGCCTCTCGATGCTGTTTCACTTCGAACACGTCGTCCTCGACAGGGGCGAACTGATGTGGGACGTGGAGGAGTGGAGCCTCACCGACCTGAAACGCGTCTTCGACCGGTGGCAGAAGGGGCTCGAAGAGGAGGGGTGGAACTCGCTGTACCTCAACAACCACGACCAACCCCGGATGGTGTCGCGGTTCGGGAACGACGGCGAGTACCGCCGCGAGTCGGCGAAACTCCTCGGAACGCTCCTGCACACGCTTCAGGGGACGCCGTACGTCTACCAGGGCGAGGAGTTGGGGATGACGAACTACCCGTTCTCCTCGTTCGACGACTTCCGCGACGTGGCGACGCTCAACCGCGTCCGCCGCGCGCAGAAGACGGGCGAGATAGCGTCGTTCGAGGAGGTGAAACGCGGCCTGCGGAACAACAGCAGGGACAACGCCCGGACGCCGATGCAGTGGAGCGACGACGACCACGCCGGGTTCACCGACGGCGACCCGTGGATAGCCGTGAACCCTAACTACTCTCGCGTCAACGTGGAAGACGAACGGCGCGACTCGGAGTCGGTGTGGCACTACTACCGACGACTGTTCGAACTCAGGGACGAACACGACGTCGTCGCCTACGGGGATTACGAACCGTACTTGCGGGACCACGAACGACTGTGGCTCTACACCCGGTCGCTCGGCGACGTGACGCTGTTCGTGACGCTCAACTTCGCCAGCGAACCGACCGCGTTCGAGGTGCCCGACGCCGTCGCCGCCGCCGTCGGAGGCGACGAGAAGGGGGAGGCGGAGGCGACGGGCGCAGGCCCGGACGTGCTCTTGGCCAACTACGACGTTTCGGAGGCGCGGGCCGACGCCATCACCGAGGGGTCGGTCGAACTCCGTCCGTGGGAAGCGCGAGTGTACCGACTCTGAGGCGACTCGCCGACTCGCCGACCCGCCGAGGAGTATCGAACCGCACGACCGAGGGACCGAACCGATGGAGTGAACATGAGACAGTTAGGAATTTCAACTATGCCGCAGTTCGACCGCGCGTGGTGGAAGGAGGCGGTCGTCTACCAGATTTACCCGCGGAGTTTCAACGACTCGAACGGCGACGGCGTCGGGGACATCCCCGGCATCGTCGAGAAACTCGATTACCTCGACGAGTTGGGCGTGGACGTGGTGTGGTTGAACCCCGTCTACGAGTCGCCCGGCGTCGATAACGGCTACGACATCGCCGACTACCGGTCGATAAACGAGCGGTACGGCACGATGGCCGACTGGGAGGAACTGCTGGCCGGACTGCACGAACGCGACATGCGCCTCATCATGGACCTCGTCGTGAACCACACCTCCGACGAACACGAGTGGTTCCAGCGCTCTCGCTCCTCGCCGGACTCGGAGTACCGCGACTACTACATCTGGCGCGAGGGGCGATCGCTCGGAGAGGCGGGGGTCTCTGCGGCCGAGTTCGACCCCGCCGACTACCACCTCCCGGAGGGGGTGTACGAACTGCCGCCGAACGACTGGGAGTCGTTCTTCGGGGGGTCGGCGTGGACGTACGACGAGGAGACCGGCGAGTGGTACCTCCACCTGTTCGACGAGAAGCAACCGGACCTCAACTGGCAGAACGAGAAGGTGCGCGAGGCGATCTACGAGATGATGGAGTGGTGGTTACAGAAGGGTATCGACGGTTTCCGGATGGACGTCATCAACCTCATCTCCAAGCCCGAGGGCCTGCCGAACGGGGAGGACTCCGACGCCATCGTCCGCGGCGCGGACCAGTTCGTCAACGGGCCGAACGTCCACGAGTACATCTCGGAGATGCACGACCGGGTGATCTCGGACTACGACGCGATGACCGTCGGCGAGATGGCCGAAGTCTCCGTCGAGGAGGCCAAGAAGTTCGGCGAGGACGGCATGAGCATGGTGTTCAACTTCGACCACCTCCGACTCGACTTCGGTCCCGAGGGCGGCCGGTGGTCGAAGGGCGAGTGGACCCTCGACGAACTCCGCGACACGCTGACGGAGTGGCAGAAGGGACTCGAAGGCGACGGGTGGAACTCGCTTCACTTTAACAACCACGACGAACCGCGGATGGTGTCGCGGTTCGGAAACGACGAGGAGTACCGCCGCGAGTCGGCGAAACTCCTCGCCACCCTGCTTTTGACGCTGAAGGGGACGCCGTTCATGTACCAAGGCGAGGAGATCGGGATGCAGAACTACCCGTTCGAGTCGCTGACGGAGGTGCGCGACGTGGACACGCTGAACAACGTCCGCGTGGCCCGCCAGAGCGGCCGCCTCGAATCCGAGGAGGAGGTTCTGGACCTCGTCCAGTACCGCTCTCGCGACAACGCGCGGACGCCGATGCAGTGGCACGACGACGAACACGCCGGGTTCACCGAGGGCGACCCGTGGATGCCGGTAAACCCCAACTACACGGAGGTCAACGTCGCCGCCGCGCGGCGCGACGAACGGTCGGTCCGCCGGTACTACCGGCACCTTCTCTCCGCGCGCGACGAGCACGACGTGTTCGTCTACGGCGACTACGTCCTCCACACGACGGACCACGACCGGGTGTGGGCGTACTCGCGGGTGACGCCCGACGCGGAGTTGTTCGTCGTCCTCAACGTTTCGAGCGCGACGACGACGTACGCCCCGCCCGCGAACGTGGTCGGCGAGGCGGAGTTCCTCGTCGGGAACTACAACACCCCCCTCGGGCGGATAAACGACACGCTGGACCTGCGTCCGTGGGAGGCGCGGGTGTACCTCCTCGACGAACCGGTGACCGCGTGAACCGGTCGTCGCCGTAGTCGAAACCGTCAAACGGTCGTTGGACGAACCTTCGGGTAGCGAATGCTCACGAAGCGAATCATCCCCTGTATCGACGTCGACCTGGACGAAGACGGCGAGCCCGCGGTCTACACCGGCGTCAACTTCGAGGACTTGGAGTACACCGGCGACCCGGTCGAGATGGCGAAGGCGTACAACCGCGCCGGGGCCGACGAGTTCGTCTTCCTCGACATCACCGCCTCCGCGGAGGGCCGCGAGACGATGCTCGACACCGTCTCGCGGGTGGCCGACGAGGTGTTCATCCCCCTCACCGTCGGCGGCGGCATCCGCACCCGCGAGGACATCAAAGAGACCCTCCGCGCCGGCGCGGACAAGGTGTCCATCAACACCGCCGCGTTGCGGAACCCCTCGCTCGTCAACGAGGGCGCGCGGTCGTTCGGGAGTCAGTGCATCGTCATCTCCGTGGACGCCCGCCGCCGGTTCGACGAGGAGGGCGAGCACTACGAACGGGTCGACGGCGAGTCCTGTTGGTTCGAGTGCACCGTCAAGGGCGGCCGCGAGGGCACCGGCGTGGACGTGGTGGAGTGGGCCAGCGAGGCGGCGTCCCGCGGCGCGGGCGAACTGTTCGTCAACTCCATCGACGCCGACGGCACGAGGGACGGCTACGACATCCCCCTGACGCGGGCCGTCTGCGAGAACGTCTCGACGCCCGTCATCGCCTCCTCGGGGTGCGGCGGCCCCGAGGACATGTACGAGGTGTTCACCGAGGCGGGCGCGGACGCCGGACTCGCGGCCTCCATCTTCCACTACGGGGACTACTCGATAGAGGAGACGAAGCGGTATCTCGCCGACAGGGACGTTCCGATTCGCTTCTGAGCGACCGTCTCTCCGACGACGGAGACGCCTCTCGCCGGGTGCCGGGTTCCGTCGGAAGAACGGACGCAGGAACGGTCTGCGTCTACAGTGCGGCCTCGAAGGCCGTCGTGAAGTCGTCGGTCATGTTCTGTACGCGCCGGGAGGCGTCCGCGAGGGCGTCGAGGGGGTCGGTGCCGTCCACCGTCTTGATAGAGAGGATGGGGTCCGTCTGGCCGCCGGACTGCTCGGGGTTCACGTCGTACGTCGCGGCGGCGACGCCCTCCGTCTCCAGGAGTGCGCCCTTGATGACGTTCATGAACGTGTGGTCCTCGCCCGCGATCTCCATGCGGAGTTCCTCGTCTGTCTTATCGATGACCCGCAGTTCCATGTCCCTCCTTTCCCGGCGGCGGCGTTTCAGTATTTCGTATTCGGGAACAGGTCCGCGACGTTCGGGTCCGACTCCAAGAGGCGGTACTCGTCGCCCGCCCGTTCGGCCGCGCCCCGCCGGACGAGGTGGTCGAGGTGGGCGAACGCCTCGCCCGGTCCGTGGAGGATGTGGATGTCCTCCAGTTCGCCGAACAGGTCCGCGCTCACCGTCCACGGGTCCGCGCGCCCGCGTTCCCGGAGGACCGAGACGACTCGCTCCGTCCGGTCGCGGTGGTGTTCGAGGATGGTCCGCGCCCGCGCCGTCGGGTCGTCGATGGGGTCGCGGTGGCCGGGCCACGCCCGGTCGAGGTCGCGGTCTATCAGGCGGACCAGACTCTCGACGTACCGTTCGAGGGGCCCGTCCACGCTGAGGTCCGCCCCGCCGACGTTCGGGGTGTACTTCGGGAGGATGGCGTCGCCGACGAACGCCTCCGCCGCCCCGTCCGCCCCGGCGACGAACCCGACGAGTCCGGCCGCGTGGCCGGGCAGGTGGACGACTTCGAGTTCCCCGTCGCCCGCGGACACCCGGTCGCCGTCCGAGAGCGTCTCCACCTCGACGGCCTCGCCCCGCAGGTCGCCGTGGCGGTCCAGAAACTCGACCAACTCCGCTCGCTTCTCCGCCGGGATACCCCACTCCTCGAAGCGGCGGTCCCTGCGCCGCCGTTCCGCGTCGAGGGCGTCCCCGTCGCCGGCGATACGCGGCGCGTCCGCCTCGTGTGCGCGAACCGTCGCACCGCTCTCGGCGGCGAGTTCGCCCGCGAGGCCGGCGTGGTCGGCGTGCCAGTGGGTCAGGAGAATCTGGTCCACGTCGGCGACTTCGACGCCCGCCGCCGCGAGGCCGGCATGCAGGTCGTCGCGAACCGAATCGAGCGACGCCCCGGGATCCACGAGCGTCGTCCGGTCGCCGCGGAGGAGGTAGGCGTTGTTGCGCCCCTCGAAGACGGCGTTGCCGAGTCGGATGCGGTGGAGGTCCATGTCTCGCCGGACGAGAAGCGGGTCAATGAGGGTTTTCATCCCCTCGAATCGCCGCGGACCGTACCGTTTCAGGCCTCCGGGGCGAACGGGCCGATATGTCGGAGTATCAACCCGGCGAGTGCAACATCGGCGAGGCCGAGCAACGGCGACGCTACGCGCTGGGAGGCGTCGCGTCCGTCGCGACGCTCGTCCTCATCACGTGGGTGCTCGCCACCGACGGCCCGATGTGGGTGCTCGTTCTCTGCGCGCTTCCCCTGTTCGGCGCGGCAGAAGGGTTCTTTCAGGGGCAGTTCGAGTTCTGCCCCCGCTTCGCCTCGCTCGGCATCTACGACGTGAGCGAGGGGGGCGACGACCGCCGCGAGGTGTCGGTGGAGGAGGACCGCCGCGCGGACAGGCGACAGGCGCGGCGGATTCACGCCTACTCCGCGGTCACCGCGGTCGTCCTGACGGTGCTCCTCTACGTCGTCGCCTACCTCGTTCATATCGAATGACTGACCAGTAGGGCGCCGGTACATTCAAAGCAGGTGATTTCGTACCGGGTAGCGACGGGAATGGACGACTTCTACGATCTGCTGGAGGTTTCCGAAAATGCCTCCCACGACGACATAAAGGCGGCGTGGCGGGCGAAGGCCAGACGGTACCATCCGGACGTGAACGACGACGACCGCTCGACCGCGCAGTTCAAGACGCTCAAGAAGGCGTACGAGGTGCTCTCCGACGAGACGGAGCGCTCCGCGTACGACCGGATGGGACACGCGAACTACGTCTCGAAGCGACTCGACGGCCTCCCGACGGCGGGCATGACCCGCCCCTCGAACGCCGGCGGGAACCGCTGGCAGACCGCCTCTCGGTCGGGCGGTTCGACGGGCGGCGGTCGGTCCTCGTCGGCGTCGGGCCGCGGCACCTCCGCGTCGTCGTCGCCTTCGTCGACCGCCTCGGGGTCGTCGCGTTCTTCGAGTTCCTCCACCCGGTCTTCGTCGTCCACTTCCACTCGCTCTTCGTCGTCCACTCGGTCCTCCAGGTCGTCCGCTTCCACCCGGTCCGCGACGTCGTCCGCGGGGTCGACGCGGTCCTCGTCGTCCGCGTCGTCCTCGACGGGAACGCGGAGTTCTCGGTCGTCGCGCGGTCGGTCGCGGCGATCCTCCGACCGGTCCTCCGGGGACCGAGCGTCGCGTTCCCGGACTCGGTCGCGGAGTCGAACCGACCGCGGCGCGGACGGGTCAACGTCGGACTCGGCATCGGCCTCCGAGTCCGACGCGGCGGCGACCGACGAGGGTTCGACGCGGAGTCCGCTCTGGTACGCGTGGACCGCGGTGTTCCTCGCGGGCGTCGGGTACGTCGCCGGTCTGGCCGTCTACCTGCGGTCGAACCTCGATGCGCTCTCCGTTCTCGCGTCGGCGGCGACGGCGGACCCGACGGCCGCGTTGTCGGCGAGTCACGGGTTGACGCCGCCGGGGGCGTTCGTCCTCGGAACCGTCGCCGCGCCGCCCTCGGTGGGGCTGGCGTTCCCGGCGGGCGCGGCCCTCCTCGCACTCGTCTTCGTCGGGACGGTGGCGAAGTTCGGCCGCGGGACGGCGTACCTCTACCTCGTCGGCGCGTTCGCCCCCCTCGGGGCGTTCTCGTTCGGGACGGCGGTGGCCGTGGAACCGTCGGGCGCGACGCTCGCACTCCTCGTCGTCCTCCCCCTCGCGGCGACGCTCGTCTTCCTCGGCGACGTGGGTTGGTTCCTGCTCTCGGACCGCTGACCCCGCCGAACGGGGACGGAACTTTTGTCAGTTCGCCGCGAATACGGGCGCATGAGCCTCGAACCGGGCGCGGTCAGACGATTCGATTTGCGAGGGGTCAACGCGTACCTCGTGGACGACCACGGGGTGTTGACGCTGGTGGACGCCGGCACGCCGTTGGACGGCGACCGGATGCGCGCGATGCTGGACCGGGCGGGCCTCTCGCCGGGCGACATCGAACGCGTGCTTCTCACCCACTACGACGTGGACCACGTCGGCGCTCTCGGTTCTCTCGGGTTGGACGGGGAGACGCCGATATACGTCGCGGAACCGGACGCCGCCTACCTGCAGGGCGAAGTCGTCCCCCTCCTGACGAACGCCAAGGGCGTCATCCAGCGACTGACCGCGCCACTCGCGACGGTGCCGGAGAACGAGGTTCGACTCGTCGCCGACGGCGACTCCGTCGGCGAGTTCGACGTGTACCGCACGCCGGGACACACGCCCGGCCACGTCTGCTACCACCACGACGCCCACGAGGCGGCGTTCCTCGGCGACTTGGTCCAGGAGTCCGGCGGGGGCCTCGAACTGCTCCCCCGGTTCATGAACTACGACACCGACCAGAACGCCGAGAGCGTCCGGGAGTTCGCGGAACGCGTCCCCCCGTTCGAGGCGGCCTGCGTGGGACACGGCTATCCCCTCCCCCGCGACGGGTACGGGGCGCTCCGTCGCCTCGCGGACAGACTGGCGTAACGACCACGGGCGTTTTCGATTCGGTCGGCGTATCTGCGGAGCGACGCGAGATTGCCGACATCGGCCTCGCCGACGCGACGACGTTGCGTCTCGCATCGTCGGAACGCTCGGCGACGGGGGCCGTCGCTGACGATTTCGGCGGATAACGGCGGCGTTGAGGTCCGACCGCTCGGTACCTGACGCTCCTCGGATAGTTCGGCGAGAAGGAAGCGGGGTCCGCGCGAAAGCGGGGCCCCGGACTGACCAAGCCACTGCGAAGAGCACCAGTCTCGCAGTTCCTTACCTGACGCGCCCGGAGTACACCACGCGCGTCAGTATGGTCTTTGACGCATGTCGTCAAAAGTCCTTTGTTCCTGCCAATAACATCCAACTCGTCATCGAGTAGTGGACGGATGGTTGGTAATTGTGGCCGTTATCGGCACGGAACCGAAAATCCATTTAATCTTCATGGTCGTTACTGTGTTATTCACCGGGGAAAATCGACCGAAATCGCCGTTTCGAGAAGCGTGCGGGTGATTAACGTACGAGATACGGGTCGTTGCCGGCTTCGAACCGGCCGAGGTCGGCCTCGCGTCGGTAGTCGGTCGATTGGAGTTCGAGCAGTGACTCGACCAGTCGGTCGTGGTGTGTCTCGTCCCACTCGGCGGGGTCCTCGATGGGGTAGACGAGGAAGCCGCTTCCGCGAATTTCCTCGCCGTGTAGCGCCTCCATGTCTATCTCGGTCTTCCACGCCTGCGCCGTGTAGTTCTGCAGGACGTGCGCCGTCGCGCGGGCGCCGACGGGCAGGAGGACGTGCGCGGCTATCGCGCGGAGTTCGGCGTCGAAGAATCGCTCCATGTCGTCGTACTCCGCCTGCGTCGGCGTTCCGTCGGGGACGCACATGTGCAGATACGAGAAGAAGGACTTCCGAACGTCCGGTCTGTCGCCGGTCGAATCGAGGAGGCCCGCCTCCGCGAGTGCGACCTGCAGTCGCACCCCGGGTTCGTTGGTGAACGGGACGCCCGTGGCCTCTCCGCCGTGGACGCCGGGATGGTCGCCGACGACGTGGAAGTTCGCGTTCGCGTCTCCGTACCCCGGAACGAACCGGTCGCACGCCGGTCGCATGCCGAAGGGATTGCTCGTGCGGTCGGTTACGTTCTCCACGACGCAGAAGTAGCGACGGCGGCGTAATATGTCGTGTGATTCCACCCGGGCGTCGTCGAGCGAACTCCTCGCCGGGCGGTCACGAGACCCCCGACGCCTCAGAGTTCGACGCCGGAGGGGATGAGACTCTGGCCGCGGAGGAGGTTACCCTCCTTGTCGTACACGAGAAACGTCTGTTTCTCGTAGGAGACGAGGTGTTCGCCCTCGACGCTGATTTCGACTCGATAGCGTCCCTCGTCCGGGTCGGCGGTGTACTGGCCGTACTCCCGCGCCGCGCGGATGAACCGGAGGACGTCGTCGGCGTCTTCGTTCAGTTCGAGCACGAAATCCCCGGTGATTCTGTTCGTGACGCTCACGACGCCCGTCGCGTCGGGGTCGTCGATGCCGTCCTGGAGGCGGTAGGCCACGTCCGTCTCCTCGGCCTCCAAAAGCGACTCCTCGGTCCCGGTCAAGCGCTCTCGGAGCGACCCCTCCGGACCCCGGAAGTCGATCCGCACGAGAGGCTTTTCGGCGTCCCCATCCGTCTCAACCCAGTCGATGTTTTCGACGTCCAACTGGAAGTAATCACGCCTCATTCCGTTACTAGAAGTTGGGTGCCCACCGCGTATGAACGTAACGCCTATCCACGTATCTCGGCCGACGGTCGGCACGCGTTGCGGTCGATGACAGTCGGTAGGTTTTACCCCTTCGACGGTTCGCCTCGGGTATGGTCTGGGTACGCTCCGAACACGCCGGGGCACTCGCAGTGGTATCCGCGTGGTTGACGGCGTTCATCCCGTGGAACGTGACGTACTCGTCCGCCGTCTCCGGCGGGTCCGTCCTCTTCGTCCGATTCCCGTTCTTTCAGATACGGTACGCGTTCGGCGTCCCGTTCGCCGACGCGGTTCACGTCTCCGACCCCCTCTCGGCCATCGCGTTCCAGTCGGGACAGACGATAGCGGTCGCCTATCAGGCGTGGGCGGTCGGCGCGGCCGTCCTCGCGGCGGCCGTCGCGTTCGCCGCACTCTACTACGCCCGCGAGGGCGCCGTCGAGGCGGGGCCGGTCGACCCGGTTCGCCTCCTCGGCGGACTCCTCGGCCTGACGGGCGTCGTCCTCTCGGCCGCCACCGCCCTCCTGTGGACGCGGGGGTTCCCCGGCGTCCCGATTCCCCTCGGCGTCGTCTTCTGCTTCGTCTTCGCCGGCGTCCTCCTGTCGGTTGACCGAACGTAATCGTTCGCACGAATTTAGGTCACTCCGACCGAAACGACCGGTGACCTTCGGAAGGGGGACGCATGTCAGAACCGAACGACGCGAGGGGTGACGGCGGGGACGCGACGGAGAGCGGTGAGGACGCGCAGACGGCGCTTCGCCGCATGGAGGAGCGCGTTCGGACGCCCCTCGTCTCGCGGGCGGTGACGCTCATCACGAACGCGATGGTCGCCAGCGGCGACATCGCGCCCGTCCTCCGCATCGCGGCCGACGAGGCGCGGGACGGTCGCCGACTCCGCGAGGAGCGACGACAGGAGATGCTTACCTACCTCGTCGTCATCTACGTCTCGTTCCTCGTCTTCCTCGGCATCATCGCGGCGCTGACCGTCGCGTTCATCCCGGCGGTCGAAGCCGCGGGCAGTTCGCCCGCCCTCGGGAGCGGGGAGGTCGGCGGCGTCTCCACGGGCCTCTTCTCCGGCCTGCGGGCCGTCGATACGGAGGCGTACGAACTGCTGTTCTTCCACGTGGCGGCCGTACAGGGCGTCTGCTCCGGCCTCGTCGCTGGGCAACTCGGCGAGGGGAGCCTCTGCGACGGCGTCAAGCACGCGACCGTACTGCTCGCCGCCGCGTACCTGCTCTTCGCCTTCCTGTAGCGACCGCGGGTCGTCGCGCCTTTGTACGCCGACGGCGACCGGAGGGTATGGACGGCGAGGACGATGGACGCGGCCCGGACGACGGCGGCACGAACGCCGACGGCCCGACGGGTGCGGAGACGCCGCGCGAGACGTACGACCGAATCGCCGAGCACTTCGCATCGACCCGCGAGTACCCGTGGCCCGAGGTGTCGTCGTTCCTCGACGACCACGCCGCCGACTCGGCGCGGGGGTTAGACCTCGGGTGCGGCAACGGCCGCCACGCGGAGGCGATGGCCGAGGACGTCGCCGCCGTCGTCGGCTTCGACGCGAGTCGCGGGTTGCTCGACCAGGCCGCCGAACGGGCGGCGGAGCGAGGGTTCGACGTCGAACTCGTCCGAGGCGACGCCGCCGAACTTCCGTTCCGCGACGACGCGTTCGATATCGCCGTGTACGTGGCGACGCTCCACCACCTCCGGACGCGCGAGGACCGCGTGCGGAGCCTCTCGGAGTTGGCGCGCGTCCTCCGCCCCGAAGGGCGGGCGGTGGTCAGCGCTTGGTCCACCGAACACGACCGGTTCGAGGAGACGGAGGGGTTCGACACCACCGTCGATTGGACGCTCCCCGGCGGCGAACGCGTCCCGCGGTTCTACCACATCTACGCCCCCGACGAGTTCGAGTCCGACCTCGGCGAGAGCGACCTGCGCGTGCGCGAGGCGTTCGTCTCCAGTGGGAACTGTTACGCCGTCGTCTCGCCGGCGTAGCCCGCCGTCCGGCGGCGTTTCGCGGCTGGTCGCCTCGCTCGCACTCGTGCTTTGCGTTTAAGTCCGGGGAGAGGTAAGCGACAGACGATGAGCGAGACGGGCGACGCACGAGAGTACGAGGTTATCGTCGTCGGCGGCGGTCCCGCCGGACTGCAGACCGCGTTGTACACGACGCGATTGGGACACGATACGGCGGTCATCGACCGCGGCGGCGGCCGCGCGGCGATGATGCTCGACACCCACAACGTCGTCGGCGTCACCGAGGACGTCTCGGGCAACGAGTTCCTCCGGACGGGCCGCGAGCAGATTCAGTCCTACGGGGCGGACATCGTGACCGGTCTCGTGACCGACGTCGAACGCGGAGACGACGGTCGGTTCCGCGTCACCGCGAACGACGAGACGTACCTCGCGGACCGCGTCGTCCTCGCCGTCGGGTTCAACGACGTGCGCCCGGACCCGCCGCTTCCGCGCACCGGGAAGGGCCTGCACTACTGCCTGCACTGCGACGCGTACATGTTCATCGACCGGCCGGTGTACGTGATGGGCCACGGTGACAGCGCCGCGTTCGTCGCCATGATAATGCTCAACTTCACCGACGAGGTGGACATCCTGCTTCGCGGTGAGGAACCGCAGTGGAGGGAGGAGACGGACGAACGCCTCCGCGCGCACCCCATAGACGTCGTTGAGGCGGAGATTTCGGGCATGCGGAAGTCCGACGACGGGTGGTTGGAGGCGTTCGAGTTCGAAGACGGGTCCGTCCGCCACTACCGCGGCGGGTTCCCGATGTACGGGTCCGAGTACAACTCCGAACTCGCGGAGCAACTCGGCGCGGACCTGAACGACGACGGAACGGTGGTCGTGGACGACCACGGCCGAACGAGCGTCGACGGCGTGTTCGCCGTGGGCGACTTCACCCCCGGCCACAATCAGGTTCCGGTCGCCATGGGCGAGGGCGCGAAGGCGGGCATCGCCGTCCACATGGAACTCCGGGAGTTCCCCCGTTCACTCGACGACATCGAGGCGAACGGCCCCGTCTCGCCGGACGAACTCCCCGGACTCGGGCGTCGCGTCCGCGACGCCGCCGCGGAGTTCGAGGCGGCGCGCGCGCCGCCCATCGAATCGGACGCGGGCGCGGAACCGGCGGCGGACGACGACTAATCGCCTCCTCCGCCTGTCGAACCCGGTCGAACGGTCGGCCGAGCGGTTCGGCATCGACGCCGGACTCGGTCGACTCCGCCCCCGAGAGCCGTCGCCGCCGTTCGGTTCGTCGTCGCTCGCGTCGCTCGCATCGTTCGCGGCGGCGGGGCGTCGGTACGCGAGGCGCGTCGTCCCAGCCGTCGTCGCCGCGTTGCTGGCGGTGATGCTCGTCTGGAACGCCGTCGCCGTCGGGTTGGTCGACGCCCCCGGAACCGACGCGCGGTTGAGCCCGACGGACCACACGTGGACCATGTTCGCGCCGAACCCGCCGACGATAGACGGCTGGTACGCCGCGCCCGGGACGCTGGAATCCGGCGAGCGAGTGGACGCCTTCTACCGTTCGTCGCCGACGGGCGACGAACGGCCTGCCACGCTGGCGATGTATCCGAGCGCACGCTGGCGGAAGTACCTCGTCGGCGCGCGCAGCGCCGGAAGCGAGAACCTCCGGCGGGCGTTCGGCGACTTCCTCTGTCGGCGCTGGAACGGCAGTCACGCGGACGAACTGACTAACGTGACCGTCTACTACGTCGAACAGCCGACCCGGTTCGACGGCCCGGAACCCACGAGGCGCGTCGAACTCGCGCACCGAACCTGTCCGACCGGCGCGTGAGCCGCGGTCCGACTGCCGTCCGTCGGTGCGGGCCGTGTCAACTACCGTCGGACGACGAACGCGAAGAGTAACACCCTTATTGTGGCGTCGAAAAGAGGGAAGTGAGCGCTGGCGTCTCGACGTTCGAGACGGGTGCGCCGGTGTCTCCACCGAGTGTAACGAGGTGGAGGCTCGGCGCGAACGAACAGCGTGAGTGAGCGCCGGTGGTCTAGTGGTAGGACCTGAGCCTTCCAAGCTCATGGCCCGGGTTCAAATCCCGGCCGGCGCATTCTGCGAGGAACGAACGTGACGAGCGAATGCGTTACGACGGGATTCTGAACTAGCGAGCGAACGACAGTGAGCGAGCGAAGTTCGGATCCCGGCCGAGTTTTACAAGCCAGAGCGTCTCGTGTGTGGGACTCGTGCGCGGAATCAAGTCGCTCCGGCGGCGGGTTCGCGCGAATCGGGTCGTCGTCGTACTCGGGACCATCCGCCGGGAGATTCGCGAACAGAACATCCCGTTGCTCGCCGGGAGCTTCGCGTACCACGCTCTCGTGTCGCTTCTACCGCTCCTCTTTCTGCTGTTCGTCGTGACGGGGTTCGTCGTGGACGAACCGCTGGCCGTGTTCGTCGTCGAGAGTACCGAGCGATACTTGACGCCGGGCGAGACGCTCCTCGTCGCGGACGTCATCACCGACGACCAGAACCGCTTCCGCGCGTCGGCGTTGAGCGTCGGGGTGTTGCTGTGGAGCACGCTCAAGGTGTTCAGACGGCTCGATACGGCGTTCTCCGCGGTCTACGGGACGACGGGCGAGGACTCGCTGGTCGACCGAATTCGCGACGGAGCGGTGGCGTTCTTCGCGGTGACGTTCGCGGTGCTGGCGTTCTACGGTGCGACCGTCGGACTCGGAGACGTTCGCAGCTTCCCGGGGTTGGCGTTCCTCCGTTCGCTGGTGGTCGTCCTCGGAGCGACGGTGGCGTTCCTCCCCCTGTACCTCCTGTTTCCCGACGTGGACGTCTCCGTCGCCGAGGCGATTCCCGGGGCGGTGGTCGCGGGCGTCGGGTGGGCGTCCCTCCAGCGTATCTTCGCTCTCTACCTCGAACTGACGGGCGAGTACCGGACGTACGGCGTGTTCGGCGGGTTCATCCTCCTCGCTCTGTGGCTCTACCTCGCGGGACTGTTGCTGTTGGGCGGCGCCGTCGTCAACGCGGTCCTCGGGGGGCGAATCGGGACCGCCGAGGAGTGACCGACCGCCGAACGGCGGTTCAGTTCATCGGTTCGAGTGCGGCATCTTCGCTCCTCTCGGGCGACCGACAGGGGCGAGCGGAGCCTCCGACCGAGGCTCACGAACTGGCCGGCACGTCCGACCGTTCACCGGTTCCGAGAGCGACCGTCGAGTCGTCCCGCGAGTTCTCCCTGCGACGTGAAGGCGTTAGAACCGCCGTCAGTCATCGCCCGCCTCGGAGTCGTCGCCGTCGAGCGATTCCTCCCGCGCCGACACGGGGTCGGCTCCGACCGACTCGCCTATCGACGCCGTCGGCGTGAGTGCCTCACCGTGGACGAGTTCGGGGAGGACGATGCGAATCGCTTCGAGCATCAGGATGAACACGATGGGAAGGAGGAAGAAGCCGTACCAGCCGAACAGCACCGGGCCGAGAAGGTACGCGAACATCATCATCACCATGTCGAGTTGGCGGCCCGTGATGTACGGCTGAAGGAACGTCTGCGGGAGGATATCGAGGAGGAGGAAGTAGGCGACGAGCACGCCGGCGACGAACACCAGTTGGTTTCCGCCGAGGCGAATCGCCTGCAGACCGAGGTAGCCGACGACAGGGAGATAGATGACTTTCCCGACGACGATGGGAATCAGGCTGGCGACGCCGGTGAGGAACGCGAGCACGAAGACCATGGGGACGCTGAGTCCCGACGGCGCGAGGACGTTCGTCCCCCAGTAGGCGGCCGCCGCGATGATCGCCATGACGACGACGAAGAGGAAGTTACCGAAGAAGACGGATTCGAGGTCCTCGTCGACGGCCGAGGCGTACGCGTAGGCCGTGGTGTCCCCGCCGCCGAACAGTCGGCGGAGGGCGTCTGAGAGCTCCTCGTCGTTCTTCAGGAGGAAGTACGAGAGCGTCACCGCGAGCGCCAGCAGCAACAGCGTGCTGATGATGGCCGATACCACCTGCAGCCCCGTCTGAAGGACCTTCTGAAGCGTCTGCTGGGGGTTCGTGACGAGCTGCTGGGGATTTTGAAGAACCGACGCGAGCGTCCGGCGCTGTTCGCTCCCCAACGGTCCGATACCGAAGTACTGCTCGACGAGAGCGAGGGGGCCGGTGACACCGCCGAGCGACTGCTGAATCTGCTGGAACAGCTGAAACCCGGCGAAGGACACGAGTGCGAAGATCGGGAGAAGGACGACGAGGAGCGTCAGCGCGGCCGAGATACTGTCCGACCCGAGGGTCGACTTGAGCCGTTGGTAGATCGGACGGGTCGCGTAGTAGCCGAAGACGCCCAGTACGAACATCCCGACGAACGAGTAGGCGATGAACGCCGCCGCCGCCGCGAGTACGAGGATGAACACCCACCAGCCGATACGGGCCCGGTCGTCCGGCGGTTCAAATCCGACGATTGACATATCACTCTACGAGTAGCGCTCTCACGTCCGAAACAGTTGTGGCAGTGCGCCGGCCGGCCGGAGGACGCTCAGTGCAGGTCAGGGCGGGGGAAAATACCTTTTATGAGAATCTCCTCACCACGACGGAGAGGTTCGTCGCTCCGCGTTCCGGCCGTGACGCGTCAGGAGGACTCGAACTCGACTTCGAGTTCCGCCTCCGCGTCGGCGGCGACAGTGACCTTCAGTTTCGTCGCGTTCCGGGGCACCGAGACGGTGAAACTCCCCGTCTCGTCGGTGGTGCCGACCCGTTCGCCGTTCACCGCGACGGTGACGTCGGCGACGGGAGAGCCGTCTCGCGTGATCGAGAGGGTGGCGTTCTCCCCTCGTTCGACCGCGTCCGCGAACGAGGCGTTCAGTTCGGCCTTCGAGGAGGTGTTCTCGGCGGTGTTCCCCTCTTCGTACTCGTATTCAGCGGCGTTCCGGTCGTCCGAGTCGTCCACGCTGTCGATGCGGACGTCGGTACCGGATTCGGAGATAACCGGCTTGAGGATGTACTTCCCGCTCTTGCCCACCTCGACGATGGTGATGTCGAAGACGAAGTCGACGGACTCGCCGTCATCGACGGTGAACTGCTCGGTTATCTGGAGTTTCCCGCTCGGAAGCTTCACGTGCTGGGACGGTCCGTCTTTCAGCGTCGCGTTGACCTCCGACACGTAGACGAACACTTTGTCGTAGGACCCGTTCGAGACGTCGAACGACGCGAGTCTCGCCGCGTTGTCGCCCTGAAGTTCCGTCAGGTCGACCGTCCTGTTGTCGACGTCGTACGTCTTCCACCCCTCTCTCTCGTCGCGGCGGTCGTCCGCTTCGGACTCGGCAGTTCCGTTCTCGTCGTCCGCCGTCCCGTCGCTCGACCCCGAGTCCGTCTCGCTCCAGACCGGGTGCAGACCGATGCGCGTGATGGTGACGTTGACGTGTTCGAACTGCGAGATGGCGTTCTTCTCGTCGCTCACGTAGAAGTTGAGTCTCCCCTGCCGGTCGTTCGCCGAAGTTCCGGTGGTCGTCTCCGCCGTCGGTTCGGTTGTTCCGGCGTTCGCCGTCGACTCGTCCGTCGCCGGTGCGTCCGCGCCGCCTCCGAATCCGCCGACGCATCCGGCCAGAAGGACCATCGCGGCGAGTAGTATCGTTTCCGTAGCGCATCTTTACATTCTTATTTAGATGATGGTCTCGTCCGGCGGTAGACCCTTCGTCTTTGACGCCGAATTCACCCCAGTTCGGCTGAGTAGCCCCTCGCAGTCGTTTGGGAACGCGCCTCGCCGCGACGACACGCGCTCGTACTACTCCGCGTCGTCCCCGAGTTCTCCGTACCGGTGCGTAAGCGGCGTCGCGGTCAGGCCGTGCGCGAGAAGCGACCCGCCGACGAGCAAACTGCCCGCCGTCCACGCGATTTCCAGTTCGGTCTCGCGCACCGCGAGGAGGGAGTAGAATATCGCGGCCACGCCGATTGGTCCGAACCACCCGGCGAAGAGCGCGGCCCGGAGGTCGTCGATGGGGTCGACGTACCGTCGGAGGAGGAGAATCATCGGCAGGCGGCGGAACGCCAACACGCCGCCGACGAGTACCGCGCCGCGCCATCCGAGCGTCGCCCACCCCACCCACGGGATGGACATGCCGAAGAAGACGAAGACGGGGAGCGTGAACAGGCGGTTGAACACCTCCTCTACGCGTTGTTCTCTCGCCTCGTCGCGCGGGTTGGCCTGCCAGTTGTACGCCGCGCCGGCGACGAACACCGCGAGGATACCGTCGCTTCCGAGGAGCTTTACGAACCCGAGGACGGCGAAGGTCAGCGCGATGGTGACGGTGAGCACCGACGCCTTCTCGACGTACCGTCGTTCGCTGGTCCAGCGTTCGACGCGTCCGACGGCGCTCCCGATGAGCGCTCCGAGGACGACGGCGCCGCCCACCTCCCAGACCAGCGTCGAGACGACCCACTCGCTCAGCGCCGCCTCAACGGGGTATCTGAGTATGAGGAGCGGGAGAAAGACGAAGAGGTACGCCGCGCCGTCGTTGATGCCCGCCTCGCCCGAGAGGAAGTACCGGAGGCGTTCGGGGATGTTCTCCGCCGCGGTTCGGCCGACGACTATCGTGTTCGCGAGTACCGGGTCTGTCGGCGTGACCACCGCGCCGACGAGGAGCGCGGTCCACGGCGGGAGCGAGAGGGCCGCGTAGGCGACGAGGGAACTGGCGAGCCACATGAACGCCATCCCCGGTCCGAGGACGGCGGCCAACGCCCGCGCCCGGCGACGGTAGTACGACGGCGGAAGGCGCAACGCGATGCTCGTGACGGCGACTGCGATAGTCAGTCGGGCGACTTGTTCGAGGACCGCCCTCGGCGGTCCCAACGGCGTCAGGCGGAGGACGTCGAATCCGACCGGACCGAGGGCGACGCCGAAGACTACCGCGACTATCGGTTCCGACGGGAGGTAGGCGCTGGCGCGGAGTGCGCCGACGACGACGCTCAGGAACAGGACGAGTCCGCCGATCAGCGCCAACCCGAGGTTCAGCTTGCTCATGGGGGAGAGAGGCGACGGTCAGCGCCGAACGACGGGACGAGTCGGCGCGACGCGCCGCGAACCGCCGCCTCCATGTCGTCGGTCAGTCGTCGCCGTCGTCCTCGTCTCCGTCGGCGTCAGCGTCGTCCTCGTCTCCGCCGTCGCTCTTCTCGTCGAACCGTTCGACGAGGGCGTCGACGAGGTCCTCTTGGCTCTGGTTCGCTTTGATGTCGGCCTCCTTCGCCATCGACTGCAGTTCGCGGTAGGAGATGTTTTCGAGCAGTTCGCGGTACGTCTCGCGGCGAACTTCGTCCGGGTCCACCGATTTCGGACTCTGCCCTTCGGCCTCCGATTCGGCTTCGGCTTCGGCTTCGGCCGCTTCGGCCTCGGATTCGACCTCCGATTCCGTCTCCTCGTCCGTCTCGTCCGCGCGTTCGAGCGTGTCCTCGACGGTGCTCGCGGCCTCCGAGACGGCTTCCTGCACCTGTTCGCCGGCGTCATCGGCCCGTTCTTTCGCCTCCTCGCCGGCGTCTTCGGCCTCTTGTTTGACTTCTTCGCCTGCGTTTTCGACCTCTTCTTTGGCCTCTTCGCCCGCGTCCGTCGCCTCCTCGACGACGCTTTCGGCGCTCTCCGCCGTCTCGTCTACGGCCTCCGTCGCCGACTCTGCGGCGTCGCTCTCGGCGTTCCGAATCGACTCCTGCAGGTCGGCGAACGTGTTCTTGACCGACTCCTTGTCGCCGAGGGACTCCTGTATCGAGTCCGCGAGCGTCCGCTTGAGTTCGCCGGCGATTTCCGCCGGTCGCTTCCCCTGTTCGACGCCGTGACGGACCGTTTCGTCCACCGTCGCGCCGAGTCGCGCGCCGAGTTCGCGGCCCGCCCGAGAGCCGAACTTCCGGCCGACCTTCTTGCCCATCTTCTGGCTGTCTATCTGCGATTCGATTTCGTCGGCGATGACGCTCTTCAGCCCCGTGTCGCCGTCCGAGGTGTCGCTGCTCATGCGTTCGCCTCCTGCGGCGAGTCGTTCGCGCCGTCACCGCTTCCCAGCGACTGCGCGTCGCCGCCGACCCGTTCGAGCATCTCGCCGACGAGCACGTCGCCCGCGAGCTCTCCGAACAGAGCGCCGAGGACGCCGCCCAGCCACTCGCCGGCGCGCGCGCCGAGTCGTTCGCCGAGGCCGTCCTCCTCCGTGATGCCTTCCCACTTGGTGCCTTCGAGGGCTTCCTCGTAGTCGATGTCGCGGAGGAGTTCCGTCACGTCGATACGGTCGAGCATCGACCCGCTCATGCTTCGGCCTCTTGGTCCTCCTGTCCGGTCTCGGAGTAGTCCTCGCCCTCTTCGGACTCCCCCTCGTCGGACTCCGACTCCTCGCCTTCCGGCGTCTCCTCACCCTCTTGCTCGTCTGCGCCCTCCTCCTCGCCTTCGGACGCTTCCTGTTCGTCCTCGCCGACGTCCGTTCCGAACAACTGGTTGACGAGGCCGACGATGACCTGCGTCAGGATGTCCTGCAGGGGGAGCTCGTCGGTAACGTTCTTCGCCATGCTGCGAATCTTCTCGCCCATCTCCGGCGCTTCGGGGAGCATATCCTTCATCGACGGGAGCGCATCCGAGAGGCCGCTCGTGAGGTCACCGGGTTTGTTGAGCAATCCGGCGATGGCGGAGAGGAGGTTACCGACCAAGTTGCCCTCGCCCCGTTCTGCGGAGACGTCGAGCGTTAGCGTGTTGAGTTCGATGTCTAACCCGAGGAGGTTCAGGTGCAGTCCCTCGAGGTTGAACAGGAGAACCTCCGTTTCGTTCTCGTCGTCGTCCGCTCCTTCCTCGTCGCCTTCGTCCGCTCCTTCCTCTTCGTCGCCTTCCGCCTCGGAACCTTGCTCCTCGTCACCGTCGGAGGCTTGCTCTTCGTCGCTCTGTTCCTCCGTCTCCGCCTGTTCTTCGTTCCCTTCGGCGTCCGCGTTCTCTTGAGACGAATCGTCGGCGTCCGCTTGTTCTTCGCCGCCGTCGGTCACGAGACAGCGGTTGACGTTCGCGGTTCGGCGTCGCCGGTCGGCGTTCGACGAGTCAGAATTCATGTGCTTTACACAACACGACGGCACGGAGCAAGCCGGTTTAGCCTGTACTTGCAAGCCCGCGCTACGCGGGGCGGCGTGCGGCATCACCGCTCGGAACGGACCGGGAGGAGTGCGCGAGAAGGGGTCGTGTCCGGCGTACCGTCGCCTACGACGGCAGCAGCTCGATGCCGTCGATCGCGGATTCGACGACCCGCCGCCGGGCGTCGAACTCGATGAGTCCGAGGTGCGCGAGCTTCGGCAAGTGCGTGTGATAGAGCGAGAGCGAGACGTTGTCGAACGTCTCGTCGGGTATCTCCGCGTCGTCCGACTCCGCCTCCTCGCGGGCGACGGCCCGCGCGAGCGTCCGTAACTCGATCGGCGTCCCGGCATCGGCTATCTTTGATAGAGCGGTACGGCGTCGACTGTTGGCGAGAGCCTCGAAGAGGTCGTCACGGGAGACGTGACTGGTCTCCGCCAGCGAGTCGGGTGGTGAGGGGGGGATGTGGTTGCTCATCTATCTACTCGTGGTCAGTCACCGGTGACCGGTGCTGCTTGTCCGAATAATGACGAAGACGGCCAATAGCGTGTGGGGTTAATATGATAGGCTCCGCTCGCGGAGCCAACGCCGACTGAGACAATCAAATGGTATAATCTATGAATATACCGGGATGTTCGAAGCGGTTATCCGCGCGGAAGCGACGTGTGCACCCCTCGGAATGTCCGTATTCCTTCAACGGAGATTTATCACCCATCGGCGTATGAGATCGCCTATGAGCCTCGAGGATTCTCACTCCGACTCCCTCGCGGAGACGCTCGGCGTCTTCGACCGGCGGGAGTCGCCTCACGTTCCGCTCACGACGAGCGAAGTCTGCGAGGCGTTATCGTGTACCCGCCGGACGACGTACGACCGACTGAACCGACTCGCCGACCGGGGAGACGTCGAGACGAAGAAGGTCGGCGCGCGCGGGCGGGTCTGGTGGCGCGCACCGCAGTCCTCGGGGGAGGGGACGGCCGAGGCGACGGAGACGACGGAGACCGACCCGGAGGAGGGGTACGAACCGCTGTTGCTCGACGTTCTCGACGACGCGGACGTCGGCGTCTTCGTCCTGAACGGCGATTTCGACGTCGTCTGGGCCAGCGAGGGCGTCGAACGGTACTTCGGACTCGACTGCGAGACGGTCGTCGGGCGCGACAAGCGCCGACTCCTGGACGAGGAGGTTCTCGACGCCGTGGCGGACCCCGACTCGTTCGCCGAGACGGTGCTCTCGACGTACGAGGACAACACGTACGCCGAGGAGTTCGAGTGCCGGGTGACCGCCGGAGAGCGTCGCGCGGAGCGGTGGTTGGAGCATCGAAGCCGACCCATCGAGTCGGGACGGTTCGCGGGCGGACGGGTGGAAATCTACTACGACATCACCGACTCGAAGCGACTGGTCCGGCAGTTAGAGCACTCTCACGCGGCCATCGAACGGGAACTCGACGAGGCGTTCGAGCGAATCGACGACGCGGTGTTCGCTCTCGACAGGGATGGGCGGTTCGCCTACCTCAACCCGCGGGCCGAACGACTGTTCGAACGCGACGCCTCCGAGGTGATCGGCCGGCCCATCGACGAGGTGTTCCCCCAGAACGAACTATCGGAGGGGTGCGAGGCGATCCGTCGGGCGGCGAGGACGCAGTCGTCGGTGACGTTCGAAGAGTACTTCGAACCGCTGGAGCGGTGGATGGAAGGGCACGTCCACCCCTCGGAGACGGGCACCTCGGTGTACCTTCGGGACATCGACGAGCGAAAGCGGCGCGAACGCGAACTGGAACGCTACGAGACGATATTCGACACCATCGACGACGCCATCTGCGTCTTCGACGAGGACGGATGTCTCGTGGAGGCGAACGACGCCTTCGAGACGTTGACGGGGTACCCGCCGGAGGAGTTCGTCGGCGAGATGCCGACGAGGGTGATCGCCGAGGGGGCGTTAGAGAGCGCCCTTGAGTACTGCCGAGAGGCGTTCGAGGGGGGCCGAGAGGTGGTGAGCGTCGACGCCGAGGTGGTGACGAAGGCGGGCGAACGCGTCCCCATCGAGTCCCGAGTCACGCGGTACTACCCCTGCGAGAACTCCCACCGGTGGATAGCGGTCGTCCGAGACGTGACCGCGCAGAAGGAGCAGTTAGAGCGGTACGAACGCCAACGCGAGCGACTCACCGCCCTCAACAGCGTCAACGCCGTCGTCAGGGAGATTTCCGACGCGGTAATCAATCGCTCGACGCGCGAGGAGATAGAGCGCGCGGCCTGCGAATCGCTCGCGTCCTCGGAGTCGTACCTGTTCGCGTGGATCTCGGGCGTCGATCCGAGGCGGGGGAAACTCACCCCTCGCGTCGAAGTCGGGGTCGAGGGCTACGTCGACGAGATAGACCTCTCGGACGCCCGGTCGCTGAACACGTTAGAGGAGAGCGGTCCGGCCAGTCGGGCCGTGCGGACCGGCGAGATACAGGTCGTCAACGACGCCTTCACCGACGAGGACTTCGCACCGTGGCGTCACCTCGCGCACGAGTACGGCTATCGGTCGGTCGCGGCCGTCCCCATCGAGTACGAGGGGACGACGTACGGACTCATCGGGGTGTACGCCGACCGCGAGGACGCGTTCGAAGAGGAGGAACGGCGCGCGCTCGGTCCGGTGGGCGAAATCGTCGGTCACGCCATCGCGGCCAACGAGCGAAAACAGGCGCTCATGAGCGACGAAGCCGTCGAAGTCGAGTTCCGGGTTCGGAACCCGTTCGGCGAGTACGGCGAGACGCTCCCATCCGACGGCGTGTTCCGCATCGACCGGACCGTCCCCCTCGACGACGGGACGTATCTGGAGTACGGGGTCGCCAGCGCGGACGTCCTCGACGTGCTCGATTCGCTCGTGGACGAGGTGCCCCACTGGCAGTCGCTGACGACGTTCGAGCGCGACTCCTCGCCCGACCGGTTCGAGCTGTACCTCTCGGAACAGCCCATCCAGTCGGCCGTCGCCTCCCTCGGAGGGTACGTCGAGTCGGCCGAGATGGTGGACGGGGACTTCGAGTTGACCGTCCACCTCTCCGTTTCGACGGACGTCAGGCGCGTCATCGACATCGTCCGGGAGACGTACCCCGACGCCGAGTTGGTCGCCCGACGGATGGTGTCCGTCGAGGGCGCGTTCCGAGACCGCCTGCGACAGGACTTCACGGATACGCTGACGGAGCGACAGCGCAACGCCCTGGAGACGGCGTACTACTCCGGATTCTTCGAGTGGCCTCGGGAGAGCTCGGGCGAAGCGGTCGCCGAGTCGCTCGGCGTGAGCGCGCCGACGTTCCACCAACACCTCCGGAAGGCGGAGAAGACGCTGTTCCGACAGTTGCTCGCCGACCGGCCCGTGACGAGTCGGTGACGCGGCGACCGCGACTCCGAGACGCTTAAACGGCGAAATCGGGGCGGAAGAGGCCTGTATCCCTCGCCCCACCCGATTCTCGGCTGGCGAGACGCGGCTGACAAGTTGATAACGCCTCGGCCCGTAGAACGCTCGATGACATACAGCCTCGTGCCCCTGTTCCCGGGTATCCCCGGCGGACCGGAGATGCTCATAGTGCTCCTCATCGTCGTCCTGCTGTTCGGCGCGAACAAACTGCCGAAGCTCGCGCGTTCGACCGGACAGGCGATGGGCGAGTTCAAGCGCGGACGCGAAGACATCGAGACGGAACTCCGCGAAGCGACGGCGACGTCGGACGACGCCGAGAACGACGTGGAGACGGAGACGGAGAGCGAGACGGACGACACCGACCGCACCACCGCGGCCTGAACGACGCTCACACCGACAGCGACGCGGCATTCGTTTTTCTCTCGAACGCGGTATCCCCGCGAGCCGACGGCCTCGCGGGAGCGACGGACGAGGCGTCCGGACGGCGACGGGTACGTCGCGTCAGTCGCCCGGCGTCGGCGACGCCGCCTCCGCCTTCTCCAACCGGTAGTACGTCGCGACGAACACGCCCGTCGCCACGAGGATGAAGCCGGCGGCGGTGAGGAACGCCGCCGTCGTGGAGACGAAGTCCTTGATGGTGCCGACGAGAACCGGCCCCACCACCTGTCCCACCTTCCAGGAGGTGGAGCGAAGCGACATGCTCGACGCCACGGAGTCGAACTGCTCGCCCTCCTCGACGAACAGCGCCATGCTGGCGGGGAGGCGGATGCTGTCGGCGACGCCGAGGAGGCCGTACGCGCCGAACAGCGCGAAGAACGCGCCGCCGAGCCGTTGGGTGTCGCCGAACGCCGAGAACGTGATGGGCTCTACGACGCCCTCGAAGAACAGCGCGAGGGGGATGAGCGCCGTCCCGACGCCGTAGAGGAGTGCGCCGGCGGCGACGAACCGGTGTCTCCCGCCGAGGCGGTCGGTCAGATCGCCCATGTACCCCTGCGCGAGCGTCTTCGTCAGTTTTCCGCCGGCGAGGATCCAACCGATGGCGAAGGCGTTGATGCCGAACTCCACGCGGGCGAAGATGGGGAGGAAGATGATGACGGCCATCTTGCCGACGCTGAACGCCAGTCGGAAGAAGACGAGCGAGCGAATCATCGGCCGACCGAGCAGAGCGCGGAGCGTCTCGACGCCCGTCGCCTCCTCGGGGTCTTTCGTCCCGCCGGGGTTCGACCGGAGGTAGCGCCACACGAGGAGGAACGCGACGACGGTGACGGCGCTAAGGACGGCGTACGTCAGCGCGAAGTCGTATGCGTACAGCAGGTAACCGCCCACCACGTCGCCCGCGAGACTGGAGAACGCCGCCACCTGGTTGTACCCGCCCAGCCACCGACCGCTGGCGTCCTCCGGGCTGATCTCGCCGACGACCGTCGAACCGGTTATCCAGAGCATGCTCGCGCCGAGTCCCTGAAGCATCCGCACGAGGATGACGTGCGTCGAGTTCTGAACGAGGGTGAAGCCGAAGAAGACGAGGACGTTGAGGGCGAGGCCGGCGAGCAGATAGCGCTTGGCGTTGCCGGTGTCTATCTTCCGCCCGAGGGGGAGGACGATGAGCAGTTGGACGATGGCGAAGGCGGTGCCGAACAGTCCCTCGACGAACCCCGTCGTGTCGAACTGCTCGGCGTAGAGCGCCAGTGCGATGAGTATCGTCGAGTACGCCTGACTCCGCGCGAACGCCGTTCCCGCGAGTGCCGCGAACTCTCGGTCGCGGAAGAGCGCCACGGTTCCGCCGCCTCGCGAGCCCATCGTCGGTATTCGAATCGAAACGGGGTTGTTTGGTATAAATCACACCCTACGGGAAGGCTACGCGGTGTTTCGTCGCGAGAGACCGGTCGCTCGGGGCGGTAGTGTCGATGAGGTATGAGTGTGGACGACGGGTTTGCCCGGCGTTCCGGCACGGGTAGTCCCGGTTGCCTCCTCCACCCCGCGATCCTCCGAGCGACGCACGTTCGGCGGTCCGTTGCTCGCTTCCGCGCCTGGCGGGGTATCACCGATTAACCGCGTGCAGCCGACCCTGCGGTCGGCTTCCGCGGTCCGCTGTCCCCGAAGGACGAGGCTTCGACGTTGGCTCCCGGGGCCCGCGCCGGTCTGACCGGACGCCCCCGGTTTCGGTCCCCGCTAAAGGCCGAAATTGCGGGAAATGGGCAGGGCCTGGCTGCCCGACCTAGTCCACCTCTACCTATCCGGTCGCCACATAAGGGGCTTTCGACTCGGGGTCGCCTCAATCGGCGGACGGCGGGGAGGCGGGAGAACGCCACCGACGGTGCGTCACTTGAGGGTCCCTCGCGCGTACGCGCCGCCGGCGACGGCGACGACGGCGGCGACGGCGACGACGGCCCAGCGGTGGTTCTCTATCCACGCGTACTCGGCCGGGAAGCTGAACACGAGGTTGGGGTCTATCGACACCGCCCAAAGCAGGGCGAACCCGAGCATCGCAAGGCCGACGACGACGACGAGTCCGGCGACGGTGGCGGGGTCGGTTCGGCCCTCCCTGCCGGCGAGGAAGACGACGACACCGAGCAACCCGAGGAAGCCGACGACGGAGACGCCGACGGGCCCGGCGGCGTAGTAGGCGGCCACGCCGACGCCCGACTGCGTGACGAGAAGCGCCGGGGCGAACACGACGGCGGCCAGAAGGAGGCAGGCGACTGCGCCGACGGCCGACGCGACGGACTCGGTGTTCATAGTCGGCCGTCGGAACGCTGTTTTGTTAAAGAATTCGACACGCGATCGGAAGGGAAATCGGTAAACGGGTGGCCGGTAGTTTCGGAGTATGGAACGCGTAGCAGTCATCGGCGCGTCGATGACCCAGTTCGGGCAACGCGACGCGTGGATACGCGAGTTACTCGCGGAGGCCGGACAGGCCTGTCTCGACGACGCGGGCGTCGCGCCGGACGAGGTAGAACACCTCTACGTCTCCAACATGGCGAGCGGAGAGTTCGAAGGACAGACCGGGGTTCCGAACGCTCTCGCGCAGGACTTGGCGGCGGTTCCCGCCTACACCGCCCGCATCGACCAGACGTCCTCCTCGGGCGGGGCGGGCGTCTACGCGGCGTGGCAGTCCGTCGCCTCCGGCGCCTCGGAGATGACGATGCTCGTCGGCGGCGAGAAGATGACGCACCGTTCGACGGCGGAGGCGACGGACGTCATCGCCTCCCTCACGCACCCCGTCGAGTACAAACACGGCGTCACGCTCCCCTCCTTCGCCGGTCTGACCGCGCGCCTCTACCTCGACACGTACGACGCGCCGCGGGAGGCCCTCGGGAGGGTGGCCGTCAAGAACCACAAGAACGGCGTGGACAACCCCCACGCGCAGTTCCAGAAGGAGGTGGACTTAGAGACGGTGCTGGAGTCGCCCGTTGTGGCCGACCCCCTCCGCCTGTACGACTTCTGCCCTATCACCGACGGGTCGGCGGCCCTGATGTTCTGCCCCGAGTCCGTCGCCCGCGAGTACACCGACGAGTACGCCGTCGTCTCCGGCATCGGCGGCGCGACGGACACGCACGTCGTCCACGAACGCGCGGACCCGACGACGATGGGCGGCGTCGTCAACTCCTCGGAGATCGCCTACGAGATGGCCGAACTCGGCCCCGACGACGTGGACGTGGCGGAACTACACGACATGTTCACCATCCTCGAGTTCCTCCAGTCGGAGGACCTCGGCTTCTTCGAGAAGGGCGAGGGCTGGAAGGCCGTCGAGGAGGGCGTCACGGACCGCGACGGCGAACTCCCCATCAACACCTCGGGCGGCCTGAAGTCGAAGGGCCACCCCCTCGGCGCGTCCGGCGTCGCGCAGGCGTACGAGATTTACAAGCAGTTGGTCGGCGAGGCGGGCGACAGACAGGTCGAGGCGGACGTCGGCCTCGCCTGCAACGTCGGCGGATTCGGTAACTGCGTCACCACGACCATCATGGAGGCACGACGATGAGCGACGAGAACCCCCCGATGGAGGCGTACCGCTACTCCGACGGCAGCATCACCTACCCCGGCCACCCGGTCGGCCCGGACGGCGAGGAACCCGTCGGAACCGTCGATCTGAGCGAGTACACCGCCGAGGTAGTCACGTGGACCACCTCGACGGCGACGCCGCCGGGCGTCCGCGAACCGAACTCGCTGGCCGTCGTCGAGTTCGACGTCGAGGGCGAACCCGTCCGCGCCATCGGGCAACTCACCGTCGCGAACGCCGCCGACGAGGGAGCGGTCGAAATCGGCGACGAGGTGCGGCCCGTCTACTGCGAGGAACTCCGCGACCCCGACGCGGGCATCCGCGAGAGGGAGAGTCAGGAGTGGGACGGCTACCGGTTCGAACCGGTCTGACCCCCCGCCGACCGAATCGAGGGGATTCGATACGCCCGTAGTCCGCACTCCGGGACATGGACACCGTCGGACGCTCCCCGAACGTGCGGGGGACAGGCCCTCGTCGTGTTTCTCGTCCTGTTCGGGTGGGAGTACCTTCGGAGCGTCGAGTCGTGGCGAAGTCCGCTCGCCGTCGCGGTTCTGTTTCTCCTCATCACGCTGGCGATAGACGGGGCCAGACGGAAACTCAACGAGTGACCGACGGCCCGTTCACTCCCCGAGAATCTCCGTCCCGAGGCGGACGCGGAGGTACTCGTCGAGTTCGCTCCGAGTTGTCGCCAGGTCGAGTTCGCCGTCCGTCGTGGAGTGTCTGAGTGCCGCCCCCTGACACGTCGTCACCACGAACTGCGCGACTCGCTCCGGGTCGGCGCCCCGGAACGTCCCCTCCGCGACGCCCTTCCGAACGATATCCGCGATGTGCGACACGAACACCGGGTCGGTTTCGGTGAACCGCCGCCTGAACGCCTCGTCGTGCGGTGCCTGCCCCCGAAGCGCCGTTAGCGCGCGCACGAACGCGTCCTGTTCGTCGGACATCGCCGCCGGCAGGAGGCGGTCCACCGTCTCTCGGAGTCGTTCTCGCGCGTCGTGCGGCGGTTCTGCCTCGAACTCCGACTCGAAGTGCTCCAGCATGAACTCCAGGAAGGCGACGAGGAGTTCGTCCTTCCCGTCGTAGTGCTGGTAGATGAGCGACTTGCTCTTCGGGAACTCGTCGCCGATTCGCTGTATCGTCAACTCGGAGTAGCCGTGCTTCCGTAGCGCATCGTACGTTGCCTGCATCATCTCCGCGTGGGTGTCCTCCGCGGCGGAGCGGAACGGGTCCGACATGGTCGTGGTGAATGAATATTCATTAATAAGGTATATGCATTGTCACTTCCTCTTCGAACCCGTGAACGCAATCGACGCGCAGCACGTCCAGTTGACGTACTCGGACGGGACCGAGGCCGTGCGGGACGTGACGCTCGAAATCCCGGAGGGGGAGTTCTTCGGCTTCCTCGGCGCGAACGGGGCCGGGAAGACGACGACTATCAAGGTGCTGACGACGCTCCTGAAACCGACCGGCGGGAGCGTCACCGTCAACGGGTACGACGCCGAGACGGAGTCGCGCGCGGTGCGGGAGTCCATCGGGTACATGGCCCAAGAGACGAGCATCGACCCCGAGTTGACGCCCCGCGAGAACGTCCGCTTCGCTTGCGAGGCGTACGGCGTCTCGCCGACCGACCGCGGCGACCGAATCGACGACCTGTTAGACCTCGTGGACCTCGCGGACGTGGCGGACAAGCGCGCGAAGGACTTCTCCGGCGGGATGAAGAAGCGCCTCGACGTCGCCACCGCACTCGTCCACGAACCGCCCATCGTCTTCCTCGACGAACCGACGACGGGACTCGACCCGAAGGCGCGCAACCGCCTGTGGGACTACTTCCGGGAGATAAACGACCGCGGCACGACGGTGTTTCTCACGACCCAGTACCTCGAAGAGGCCGACCACCTCTGCGACCGCATCAGCGTCATCCGGGGCGGCACCATCGTCGCCTCGGGGTCGCCCGCCGAACTGAAGTCCCGCGTCGGCGGCGCGGTGCTCGAAATCGAGTTCGAGGACCCCGACGCCGAAACCCTCGAACGCGCCCGAGAGATAGCGGCCGAATCGAAGATATTCGACGGCGCGGCCGTCGAAACGACCGACGAGGGCATCACCGTCCGGTCGGCGGAGGCCCGGCGGCGCGGGACCGACCTCCTCGTCGCGTTGAGCGAGGCGGGGTTCACCGTCGTCGGGTTCAACGTCCGCGACCCGACGCTGGACGACGTGTTCCTCGAAATCACCGGCGACGGACTCGACGGGGCGGACGGCAAGGGCGAGGACTCCGCGGTGGCGGAGGTGGCCGAATGAGCGCCGACGCCGGGGCGGGGCGGAAGGCGACCGGAAACGGCTTCCTCCGGGACACGTGGATAAACCTGAAACGGTGGGTGCTGAAGACCACCCGCAACCCGTTCGTGATGACCGTCTCCCTTTTGAACCCGATAATCTTCCTCGTGCTGTTCACCGAGGTGTTCGGGCAGATTACGGGCGGGGCGATACGCCAGAGCGTCGGCGCGGAGGTGAGTTACGTCACCTACCTCGTCCCAGCCATCGTCGTCCAGACGTCGCTCATCGCTGCCACCACGTCCGGCATCGGCCTCGTCGAGGACATCGAGAACGGGATGTTCGAGAAGGTGCTCGTCTCGCCGATGCACCGCGCGGCGGTGTTCCTCGGGAAGTCGCTCTCGGAGGTGCTCCGCATCGTCGTCCAAACCTCCATCATCCTCGTCCTCGGGTACGTCCTCCTCTCCCTGGACACGGGCGCGTCGTTCGGCGACTACGTCGCCACGGGCGTCCTCGGCGCAGTCGGCATCGTCGGCGTCGGCATCGTCTTCTCCGTGTGGTTCACGGCGTTCTCGAACATCACGGCGCTCGTCACGCGCGACCAGGAGTCCACCATCATCGGCGTGAACCTGCTGCAGTTCCCGCTCCTGTTCCTGTCGAGCGCCTTCCTCCCCCTGGAAATCCTGCCGGGGTGGGTCCGGACGTTCGCCGCCCTCAACCCCATCACCTACGGCGTGGACGCCGCGCGCGCCCTGATGCTGGGGCAGGACGTAATGACCGTCGTCGAGGTGACGGCCTTCGGCGGCATGTGGAACACGCTCGTCCCAGCCCTCGCCGTTCTGGCCGCCCTCGACGCGGTTCTCGGCGCCGTCGCCGTCTACTTCCTGAACCGCGCGTCGAGTTCGGAGGTGGAGTGAGCGGAGCGCACGGCGGACGACCGAGTAGTACCACCAACGTATACATTCCCGAAGCGCCCACGGGAGGACGTGATGTTCACAGACGGCGGGAGCGTCTCGGACGCCTACGGCGCGTACGCCGAGGCGCGCGAGGAGGCACGGTTCACCGACTGGCTCCGCGAACGCGCGGAACCGGCGTGGTCGAACGCGACGGCGCACCGGTTCACGCGCGAACTGGGGCGCGACGAACTCGACGACGAGGCGTTCCGGCGGTATCTGGTGCAGGATTACGCCTTCCTCGAAACGCTCGTCGGGACGTTCGGACACGCCCTCGGGGACGCGCCGACGATGGCGTCGAAGGCGCGACTCGCGGAGTTCCTCGGGACGCTCACCGCCGAGGAGAACGACTACTTCGAGCGCTCCTTCGATGCGCTCGGCGTCCCGGAGGCGGAGTACGCCGACCCGCAGACGACGCCGACGACGCGGGCGTTCGAGGACCTGTTGCGCCGGGCCGGAGCGGAGGGCGGGTACGCCGAAGCCCTCGCCGTCCTCGTACCCGCCGAGTGGGTGTATCTGGAGTGGGCCGACGCCGTCGACGGCGAGTCGCCCTCGCGGAGTGGATAGCTCTCCACGCCAACGAGGAGTTCGAGGCGTTCGTGGGCTGGCTTCGCTCGGAACTGGACCGGGAGGGCGAGGCCGCCTCGCCCCGCCGTCGACGACGACTCGAACGGCTCTTCCGCCGGACCGTGGAGTTGGAAGTCGCGTTCTTCGAGTCGGCGTACGACGCCGACGGGTCGGCCTCGTCGAGTTAACAGAGGTCCCTGAGGGCCGCCGCCGTCGCCCGTTCGTCCACCGTCGCCACGTCGCACTCCTCGCCTTCGCACGGGTCGCCCTCGCAGGGGTCGCAGGGGACGATATCGACCATCGACTCCATCTCGCGGAGGAGGGCGATGAACCGCCGCCCCCGGGGCGTCAGCGAGTACGTCGTCGTCGGCGGCGAGGTGGGTCGAACCTCGCGTTCGACGGCCCCGAGGCGGCGGAGTTCTCGCAGTCGCTCCGAGAGCGTCTTCGCCGTTGTCCCTTCGAGGCGGCGCTTCAGTTCGTTGAACCCCGCGTCCTCCTCGTCGAGGAGTCGGAGCACGTGGAACGTCCACTTCCCCGAGAGGACGCCGTGGAGTTCGTGCCACCGTCGCTGCCACGCCTCGCCCCCGCCGGGTCGCGTCTCGGTCATACACGGAGAGAGGCGGCCGCGAACCTAAACCCGCGCGGGCGGTTTCCGCGGAGAAACCGCCTCCGCGGCCGAGTCCTGAAGCGCCGTCACCGACTCTCGTCGGCGTCGTCGCCCTCGTCGCCCTCGTCGCCTTCGGCGTCGGAGTTCTCGCTCTCGCCGTCGGCGTCCGCTCCGTCCTCGCCTCTCGGCGGTTCCGAGTCCGACGCCTCGGGCGAGGCCGACTCGCCGCGAATCTCCCGCCGTATCGACTCCAACTCGGCCTCCACGTCCACCTGCGGCCTGTCGTCTTCGGGTTCCGCCTCCGCGGCGTCCTCGTCGCCGTCGCTCCCCTCGCTCTCGTCGGTCACGTCGATGGTGACCGACTCGCTCCGCCCCCGCGTTCGGTCCTCCCGGGCGTCTCCGTCTCGGGGGTCCCGACCGGTTCGCTCGCCGCGTCGACTCTCCCCGTCCGCGTCGCGTCGCCGTCGCTCCGCCTCGTCGATGCGCGCCTCTATCTCGGCGACGAGTCCGCGCGCCTCTTCGAGGACGGAGCGCGACTCCTCGTCCTCGGGGAGGTCGGCCTCCGAGAGCGCGGTTCGCATCTCCGAGAGCGCGGCGTCCACGCCGTCGAGGGCGTCCCGACCCATCCGGCTCCCCGCGAGTCGGTCCACCGCCGTCCGGTCGCCGTCACGGGCGTCGCCGAGGAAACCTCGGCGGCCCGACGGACCCCGTCCGTCGGCGTCGTCGAACGCCGACCGCCCCGGGTCGACGAGTCTGAGGACGCGCCGCAGGAGTTCGAGCGACCGGACGGTCGCCTCCAGGGTGGCGACGACGGTGGGGATGGTGTACTCCTCGGTGAATCGCAGGAGTTCGCCGACGCTCGGCGGGCGCGGAAGCGGCGACTCCCGCCGCCCGCGCCGTCCGCGGCGGCGGTCCTCGGGTCGTCGCTCGCCGTCTCGGCCGCCGCCGCGGTCCCATCCTCCCCGTTCCGGCGGTCTGTAGCCGTAGCGGTCGCGTTCGCGGTCGGTCGGTCCCCGCCCGCCCCGCGCGTCGAGTTCCCGGCGGAGGTCTCCGAGCGTCGATTCGAGGTCCGAGAGGAGGTCCGCGAGTCGCTCGTCGGATTCCGTCCGACGGTCCGACGAACGTCGTTCGTCGGCGTCGTCGCGGCCGTCGTCGCGTCGTGGACTCATGGCTCGCCCTTCGACGCGGACCGAGAAAAAGGGGCGGCCGCCGTCAGTCGAACGTGCCGCGGTGGTACTGCACGGGCCACTCGACGTCCTCGCCGAGTTCGTGGGCCGCCTCCAGCGCGAAGTAGGGGTTCCGGAGGTGCTCCCGCCCGCCGACGGCGAGGTCGGCGCGTCCGTTCCGGACGATGGCGTCCGCGTGTTCGGGTTCGGTGATGCCGCCGACCGCGCCGACGGCGATGTCGGTCGCCTCCTTCACGCGTTCTGCGTAGGGGACCTGATAGCCCGGCCCCGCGTGCGGAATCTGCTGGTCGGGGTGGGTGCCGCCGGAACTCACGTCGACGAGGTCCGCGCCCGCCTCCGCGAGGAGGGGGGCGAGGCGCGCCGACTGCTCTACGTCCCACGACTCGCGGTCCGGCAACCAGTCCGTCGCGGAGATGCGGACGAAGACGGGCTTCTCCTCTGGCCAGACGTCGCGGACCGCCTCCGTCACCTCGCGGACGAGGCGGGTGCGGTTCTCGAACGACCCGCCGTACTCGTCGTCGCGGTGGTTCGTCACCGGTGAGAGGAACTCGTGGAGGAGGTAGCCGTGGGCGGCGTGCACCTCGGCTATCTCGAATCCGGCCTCCAGTGCGCGTTCCGCGGCCGAGCGGAACTGGTCGATTACGGCGTCGATGTCCTCCGCGGTCATCGACCGCGTCTCGGGCGCGTCGCCCTCCTCGTAGGGGTAGGGGTCGTCGCTCGGCGCGATGACCTCCCACCCGCCCTCGTCCTCCGGAATCGGGGTCGAACCCTCCCACGGCGGTCGCTTGCTGGCCTTGCGTCCGGCGTGCGCCAGTTGGATCGCCGGGACGCTCCCCTGCGACCGGACGAAGTCCGCGACCGGCGCGAGGGCGTCGGCGTGTTCGTCGGACCAGATTCCCAGGTCGCCGGGCGAGATGCGGCCGCGCGGCGACACCGCGGTGGCTTCCGTCATCACGACGCCCGCGCCGCCGACGGCCCGACTGCCGAGGTGGACGAGGTGCCAGTCGCTCGCGAGTCCGTCCTCGGCGGAGTACTGACACATCGGCGACACCATCACCCGGTTCGGCAGCTCCGTCCCTCGAAGCGTCAACGGCGTGAACAGCGAATCGGTCATCGTCGGTCGTTCGGGCGACGCACCAAAACCCCTACCGACCGCGGAAGTTCGCGCGGGGTTGACGGTTACCCGACAGATTTCGGGACGGTTCCTAAATCAATACGCTCATACCGACGCGTCCGTATCGCTCCTTCATGGAACCTACGGACGCTTGGGACTCGGGCGCCAGCGGTCCCGACGAATCGAACGCCACCGTCTTCGCGCACCAGACGTCTCCGGACCGGACTGTCTTCTCCGAGCGAGGGAACGCGGACGGATGGATAGCAGTCTCCGCGGACGCCGTCGTCTCCATCGAACGGTAACGACGCACGCCGGGCGCGCCGGACGAATCGCGCGGTAACGGCGCCCGAGCGGACGTTCTCGGCCGGAGGTGCGAACGTTCGTACGCGGGGCACACTCTCACACCGTGATGCATCGACGCATCGACTGAAGCGCCGCGGTACCGTCAAGTGCGTCCCCGACGAAGAGAGACCGCTGGCTGTCAGCATCCGTCACAGTACTCACCGCCAGCGTACGACCGAGTTCGTCCGTCGCGGGACCGTGTCATGGCCCGCGGCGATGGGTAGGGCGCCGGTCGGCACGGCCCCAAGCGTCTTCGCCTTCGGGTCGGACACGAAATCCGAAGGGAAACGCTCTTTTCGTACACGCTCCGAGTTCTCGCATATGAGCGACGGGGACGACGAGACGCCCGCCGAAGAATCGTCCGGAGCGGAAGATACCGACGAGTCGGTAGCCATCACGCCCGAGTCTCTGGAGACGCGCCTCGAAGAGGCGCGCGAGGAACTGGAAGCCGCCGAAACCGAGTCCGACCTCGACGACGTGGAGGCGAGACTCGACAGCATCGAGTCCGACTTCGATGCGGCCGAGTTCCCGGAATCCGACGAGGACGACGAGGAGGACGAGGACGCCGAAGACCCCCGCGAGGAGCTCGAATCGACCCTCTCGGAGCTTCGCGACGAACTCGAAGCGAAGCGCGGCCCCTACGGCGAAGACGTCGTCGAAGACATCGAGTCCGCGCAGTCGAAGATTTCCGACACCCGCTGGACCGAACGCGGCGAGGACGAAATCGTCGACGTCGTCGAGTCGTTCGCCGCCGACGTGAACGAGATTCTCGGCGCGTCCCTCACCGTCACCGGAGCGTCGGAGAGCGCCTTGATCGCGACCCTCGACGAGAGCATCACCGCCGTCGAACGGGCTGACCTCGACGCCGACGACGACGAGGAGACCATCGCGTCGCTTCTGGAAGCGACCGACGGACTGGAATCGGGACTCGAAGACGCCCAAGAGTGGGACGACTTGGAGACGAACGAGAAGCTCGAAGCGGAGGGGTACTACGACGTTCTCGGCCACTACAAGGACTATCCGCCCGAGTGGGCCGCACTCAAGGAGTGGGAGAAGCGCGGCCGCGTGGACATGATTCTGCTCGCGATGGACAGCCTCCAGTCGGACTTCATGGAGCGACACTGCATGGAGGCGCTCATCCGACTGGGCGACCCCGAGGCGTTCGAGGAGATGCACCAACTCGCCCAACGCCGCGACAAGCAGGCCATCAAAGCGCTCGGGAAGATGGGACGCGGCGCGGAGGAGGCCGTCGAAACCCTCGCGGAGTACGTCGACGCCGACTCCGACCCGCAACTCCAGAAGGTGACGTTCAAGGCCCTCGGCGAAATCGGCTCGCCGGACGCGACGCAGGCGCTGGCGGACAAACTGGAGATGGAGAGCGACACGGTGCGCCCGTTGGCCGCGCGCGCCCTCGGCCTCATCGGCGACACGCGCGCGGTGAAGCCGCTGACCGACTCCCTGAAGAACGACGAGAGTAACAACGTCCGCGCCGCCGCGGCGTGGGCGCTTCGCCAAATCGGAACCGACGACGCGCTGCAAGCGGCCGCGGAGTACACCGACGACCGCTCGTTCCTCGTCCAGAACGAGGCCGAGATCGCCGCCGAGTGGCTCTCCTCCGACGAGTCCGACGCCGCGGGCACCGAGAAGCCGACCGCGTAAGCGACGTTCCGACCTCTGCTCCCCGGTTCGACCGCCGGTCCCCGCCCCGTCGCGCGAGAACTCCGAAGTCGGCGAATCGACGGCGCCGGGCGTCTCGCCGCCTTCACCGAACCCGCGACGACCATAATTATTTATCGTTCACAACCCTACCGACGGACTATGAGTGACTGGCGAACGGGAGCGAAGGCCCTCGCCGTCGCCGCCGCGTTGGCCGCGCTGGAAGTCGTCTCGTATCGGACGCTGAAGCGGTACGGGAGCGGCCTCAACAGCATCCCCACGGTCGTCATGGAGGAGTTCCCGGACGTCGACCGGGAGTTGCTGGGGAAGTTCACCAGCTTCGACCCGGAGTTAGGGTGGAGTCCCCAACCGAACACGACGAAGCAGAAGGACACCGGCGAACACCTCCCCGGCGAGGAGGTTCGGACGGTGGTCACGTACTCGACGGACGAGTACGGGAGTCGGGTGTGCCCCGCGAGGGACCGCCGGGAGGAGGACGTTCGCGTCTCGACGTACGGCGACTCGTACTGCTTCTGCCGGGAGGTGGACGACGACGAGACGTTCCAGAACCACCTCGCCGAGAAGATAGACGCCCACGTCGGCAACTACGGCGGCGGGAACTACGGCCTCGACCAAGGACTCCTCCGCCTGAAGCGGAGGTACCCCGAGGACCCGACCGACTACGTGTTCATGGTCGTCACCGCGTCGTCCATCGCTCGCATCCTGAGCGTCTGGAAGCACTACCAGGAGTTCGGCAACGTCCTCGCGGTGAAGCCGCGGTACGTGCTGGAGGACGGCGAACTGCGACTCGTCGAGTCCCCCATCCGCGAGAGGGAGGACCTCCTCCACCTCGAAGACTACGCGGAGTTCCTCCGGAGCCACGACTACCACTACGAACACTGGTTCAAGCCGCACTTGGTGGAGTTCCCGTACGCGCCGGCCCTGTTCGGCGACTCCCGCCACCTGCGGTACGCGCTCTACGCGGCGCTCCGGGACGTCGAACGCGAGTACGGCGTCTCCGTCCCGGGAGTCGACCCCGGCGAGGGCCTGACCCGGACGACCGTCGAACTGGAACAGCCCCGGGTGAAGTACCACGAGGCGCTGTTCGACGAGAAGGAGGACCTGTTCTCCGCAATCGTCGGCGAGTTCGTCGAGTACGCCGAGGAGCGGGAGTTCACGCCGGTGTTCGTGATGGTCCAGCAACTCCGCTACGCGGCGTACGAGGAGGACCACGGCCCCATCTACGGCGACCTGCTGGACCGACTCGACGAGCGCTACCCGGCGCTCGAAACCGTCGACGTGGCTCGGCACCTGTCGGCGGACGGCGACGTGGAGTCGCTGTACGTCGAGCGAGGCGAGGGCGGGCACTACAGCCCGGAGACGAACGAGCGAATCGCGGAGGTTCTGCTCGACGAGGTGCTCGCCCGGCCGGAGAGCGGCCCCGAGATGGACCGGTGACCCGCGACGCCGACCGACGGCCGACGCCCGAGGGCGGCGAGAGCGACCCGTTCCGGCGTCGTCGGGGTCGGAGTCGCGGTCGAAGAGACGGGGTGACCGGACGGTGAACTTCCCGTTCGACCCGGCGCTCCAGTTGACCCTCGTCCTGATCGCGCTGGTCTCCGGCGTCGGCATCACGACCATCGGTCCGGGCGGCATCTTCGTCACCATCGCCCTCTACTCGCTGACGCCGATTTCGTCGGGGGAGGTGGCCGGCACCGCCCACCTGACGTTCGTCGCCACGGGTCTGCTCGCGAGCGCGATGTACACGTACTCCGGCGAGATGCACCTGAGCGGGAGTCGGACGATGGCGGCCATCCTGAGCGTCTCCAGCGTCGCCGGCGCGTTCCTCGGGGCGTACGCGAACTCGTTCGTCCCCCGCGACCTGTTCGGCGTCCTCCTCGGCGCGGTCGCGATGGTCACCGGCGTCGTCCTCGTCTACCGGGAGCGGCGCGGACTCAGCCCCGTCTACGACCTCGACGTGGCGACGACGATGGGACGGGTCGTCCTCGCCGTCCTCGGGTTCGGCCTCGGCGTCGCGAGCGGACTCCTGGGCGTCGGCGGCCCCGTCATCGCCGTGCCCGCCTTGGTGCTCGTCGGCGTCCCGATGCTGCCCGCCCTCGCCGTCGCGCAGGTGCAGTCGATATTCATCGCGGCGTTCGCCGCCTCGGGGTACTTCGTGCAGGGCAACGTCCTGTTTCCACTCGCCGTCCTCGTCGGTACGCCCCTGCTCGTCGGCGTCGTCGCGGGCTGGAAAATCGCCCACTTGGTCGACCCGGCCCGATTGAAGGTGGCGCTGGGCGCGGTCCTCTTCGCCGTCGGGCCGTACCTCGCGCTCTGACCGGCCGCCGAATTATACACTAACTTTTATGAAATTACCGCGTCAACATCGGCCGTTGGGTGGCGATTCATGGAAACGACAGCTAACCGGGTTCGGTATCGGGGGAGGATCGACAGATGAGCTCCGCTTCGGATCGGAGTTTCTTCACGCGCCTGGGCGACGGCGCGAGCCGAATCGTCCAGCGCTTCCTGCCGGACGCGTTCATCTTCGCGCTCCTGCTCACGTTCGCGACGATGCTTCTCGCCGTCGTCTTCACGAACAAGGGGCCCGGCGAGGTGGTGGCCCACTGGGGCCGGGGGTTCTGGTACGTCCTCACCTTCTCGATGCAGGCGTCTCTCGCCCTCATGACCGGGTGGGCGTTCGCCGACTCGCCGCCGATAAAGCGGGTGCTCCGACGCGTCGCCGACGTTCCGGAGACGCAGACGCAGGCGATATTCGCCACCGCGGTCGTCGGGATGGTGTTCGGACTGTTCCACTGGGGCGTCGTCCTCATCGCCTCGGCAATCTTCGCGCGCGAAGTCGGCATCGCGATGGAACAGAAGGGCGTAGACGTCCACTACCCGCTCTTGGTGGCGACGGCCTACGCCGGACTGCTCCCGTGGCACCAGGGGCTCTCCGGCGCCGCGCCGCTTCTCGTCGCGACGCCGGACCACTTCCTCGCGGGCCAGATCGGCGTCATCCCCGTCTCGCAGACGATTTTCAGCCCGGCCAACCTCGTCATCGTCGCGGGAGTCGTGCTGGTGACCGTCGTCCTCATGCCGCTCATGGCCCCGGACGACGATGAGGACCTGATAACCGTCCCGGAAGAGCAACTCCGAAAGGCCGAACAACCGGTCACGGACGGCGGCGCGGCCGTCCCGCCCACTCGTCTGCGCGAGGCCGGGTGGAAGTCCGCGCTGTTGGACAGCAAGGCCGTCTGCGTGAGCCTCGGCGTCCTCATCTGGATATACCTCGGCTACCTGTTCGCCACGAACGACTTCATGTCGGTGTTCAACCTGAACGTCTTCATCTCCGTGATGTTCGGGTTGGGTTTCATCTTCCACATGACGCTCCGGAGCTACATCGACGTCTTCCGGGACGCCATCGAGGGGGCGAGCCAGATACTCATCCAGTTCCAGTTCTACGGCGGCATCATGGGCATCATGGCGTGGTCGGGGCTGGCCACGCTCATCGCTCAGACCGCCGCGCAGTACTCGACGGAGACGACGTGGTACCTCGCGGCATTCCTCTCGGCGGGGACGGTGAACTTCTTCGTCCCCTCCGGCGGCGGCCAGTGGGTCGTCACCGGGAACGTGATGATAAACGCCGCACAGAGCATCCAAGGCGTCGCCATCGACAAGACCGTCGTCGCGTTCGCCATGGGCGACCAGTGGACGAATATGATCCAGCCGTTCTGGGCGCTTCCCGTCCTCGGCATCGCGGGACTGTCCATCCGCGACATGATGGGCTACGTCGGCGTCCTGTTCGTCTTCAGCGGCATCGTGATGGGAATCGGCGCGCTGCTCATGGGGATGGGGGTCCTCTAGGAGGTGTCGTGAGATGGCGACAGACACCTCCGGCGCGGCGACGGCGGACGGCGACGACGGGTTCGTCCCCGCCATGGGACAGTTCTTCCCCGAGTCGCTGACCCTCGCGGCCCTGCTCGCGGTACTCGCACTGCTGGTCACGATTCCGTACCTGCCGGCCGTGACGCAACTGGAACTGTTCGCGACCGGCTTCTTCGCGCTGTTCACCGTCCAGATGCCGCTCATCCTGCTTTGGGTGCTGTCGGCCACCGTCGTCGAATCGCGGCGGGTCGGCCGACTGCTCGACCGACTCGCCGGCGCGGTGCCGACGGGGAGCCAGCGGTCGGTCGTCTACGCGACGGGGTTCCTCGCCGTGCTGTTGGGGTGGGTCAACTGGGCGTTCGGCCTCATCGGTGCGGTCTACGTCGGCCAGCGACTCTGCCGGGAGGCGGAGGAAAACGGCGTTCGGGTCCACTACCCGCTGGTGTTGACCGCCGCCCTCCTCTCGTTGGTTGTCGCGAACGTCGGCCTGTCGAGTCCGGGGGCGCTGATGATGGCCGACGCCGAGGGGACGACGAACTTCCTCGTGAACCCCGAGCAGGGGCGACTCGTCGCCGACGTGTCGGCGTTCCTGCTCCACCCCGCGAACGTCGTCTCCGTGCTCCTGTTCCTGTTCACCCTCCCGGCGATACTGGCGGCGTTGGCTCCCGACGACGAGAGCGAGCGCGAACCGCTGTCGTCGTACACGTCACTCCTGGAGGGGACGATAGCGGAGTCGTTCGCGCACTACGAACCGCCGCCGGCCGAGGAGTGGGTGGTCGCCGATAGACTCGAACAGTCCCGCCTCATCAGCGTCGTGACGTTCCTGCTCGGCGCGATTTCGTTCGGCGCGTACTTCGCCACGGGCGGCGGGCTGACGCTCCTGTGGCTCCTGTTCGGGCTGATGATGCTCGGCATCCTCGTCCAGGAGCGACCGATGGCGTTCGTCGCGAAGACCCGAAACGCGACCCGGTGGGCGAACCACGTCGCCATCCCGTTTCTGCTGTACGCCGGCGTGTACGCCCTGCTGTCCGAGGCGGGCCTGTACGCCGCTATCGGCGACGCGCTGGCGGCGACGGGGTTCACGCAGGTCGCCTCCTACGTCGTCGCCCTCCTCGTCGGCGTGCTGATTCCGAGTCCGGGGTCGGTGTGGGTCGTGCAGGGACCGGCCGTGGTCGCCGCGGGCGCGGACCTCGTCCCCTCGCTTGTCTCGGTGATGTACGGGGCGGGCGTCTCGAACCTCTGGCTCGGCTTCCTGTTCGTCGGCGTCCTCGGGATCGTCTACGGCTTCGACTGGCGGGAGTACGTCCGCTACGCCGCCGTCGTCACCGTCTACGTCTCCGTCGTCGTGGCGGCCCTGCTTGTCGTCTTCTGACCCCGCCCGGCCCTCCGAGCGTTCAAGTGGGATGGGGCGGCCACCCCCGCCGTGTCGCTCACCCGCGCCGCCCCGATGCTCGCCGTCTGCTGGGTGCTCTGTTCGCTCGTCGCGCCAGTCGCCGCCGCGCCCGCCCCCGCCGAGTCCTCGCACGGCGTCGGAACGGCAGCGGGTGCGACGGCGACAGGGAACGCGCCGACGACAGGGAACGCGACGGCAGACGCGACGTCGACGCCGGACGGTTCCGGTCGGTCGCCGTCGATTCTCTCGGCCTACCCGAACCCCCTGACGGACGGCGATACCGGCGAGTTCGTCGTCGTCCGCACCGGCGGAGCGGCGAATCTGACGCTCTCGGACGGCGAATCGAACGCCTCCGTCCCGCCCGACGCCGGCGTCGTCGCCGTCGCCTCCGACCCGTCGCGGGCGCGGAACCTGACGGACCGTCCGGTCGTCGCCGCGCGCCTCGACCTGTCGAACGCGGGCGAACGTCTCGTCCTCCGGCGGGGCGGCGTCGTCGTAGGCGAAACGACGTACGGGCGCGCGCCCGACGCCGAACGCTGGAACGCGACGACCGAACGGTGGGTCCCGCGCGGGTTAGCCCTCCGCGAACCCGTCTCCGCCGGCCCGGCGAACGCGACGGCGTTCGTCCTCCCCGACGACCCGAGCGTCGTCCGCGAGACGCTCCGGAGGGCCGACGAGCGAATCCTGCTCGCTGGCTACACGCTCTCCTCGACTCGGGTCGCCGACGCACTCGTGGCTGCCCACCGCCGCGGCGCGGACGTGCGAGTCCTCGTGGAGGGGAGCCCCGTCGGCGGCGTCTCGACGCGGCAGGCGGAGACGCTGACGAGACTCACGCGGGCGGGCGTCGCCGTCCGCGTCGTCTCCGGTCCGCGGGCGCGGTTCGACTACCACCACGTGAAGTACGCCGTCGCGGACGGGGCGGCCCTCGTCTCGACGGAGAACTGGAAACCCACCGGGACCGGCGGCCGGAAGAACCGCGGGTGGGGCGTCCGCGTCGATGACGCGCGAACCGCCGCGGAACTCGCGTCGGTGTTCGCACACGACTTCGGCGGCGCGGACGCCGCGCCGTGGCGGGAGTACCGGCGCGGGCGAACGTTCGCGGACTCCTCGCCCGTCGAGGGCGACTTCCCGCGGCGGGTCGTCTCCGAGTCCACCGCCGCCGAGTCCGTCGCCGTCGGGGAGGTGCGCGTCCTGACCGCGCCCGGGAACGCCGGGTCGGCGATAGTCGAACGGTTCGACGGGGCGGAGCGCGGTATCGACGTTCTCGCCCCGCGGGTGGACCCGGAGAGTCGCTTCTTCGACGCGCTCCGACGGGCGGCGCGCCGGGGCGTCCGCGTCAGGATACTGCTGTCGAACGCGTGGTACGACGAGGAGGCGAACGCGGCGCTGGTGAACCGGACGGAGACGCTCCGGGAGAGGGGGTACGACATCGAAGCGAGAGTCGCCCGTCCGGACGGGCGGTTCGGAAAGGTCCACGCGAAGGGCGCCGTCGTGGACGGCGAACGGGCGTTCGTCGGCAGTCTCAACTGGAACGACCGCGCCGCGACGGAGAACCGCGAAGTCGTCCTCGAACTCGTCGGCGAGGGCCCGGCGTCGTACTACGCGGCGGCGTTCGAGGCCGACTGGCGGGCGAGCGAACCCGGCGGCGGGCGGTGGGGGAAGAAGACGAAGACGACGGCGACGCTCGTCGTCGGTGCGCTCTGTTCGCTGGCGCTCGCGGCGTGGGTGACGAAGAAGACGGTTCGGTTCGACGCCTGAGCGGTCCTACTGCAGGTCCGTTTCGACGGACGCCTGCGAGGAGATCTCCTCGTCGATGTCGGCGTCGGCCATCTTGCGGACGAGGCTGTCGATGACCTCCTCGCGCATCCCCTTGACGAACTTGATGGACCCGACGACGAGGTGACCGCCGCCGGAGACACCGCCGCCGACGACTTCCTCGTTCAACTCGGCGACCATCCGCGGGATGTCGAGTCGGACGCCGTCGGAGCGGAGGACGGCGAAGTCCGGCCCGTAGCCGATGGTGATGACCGGTTCTTCGAGTTCGGTCACCTTCCGGTCGTGGAGTTTGCCGGTGGTCTTGCCCGGCGCGGGGTAGGTGAAGCGGTGCGCCCACTCGTCTAAGTCTATCTTGTAGAGGTGCGCACCGCTGTTGAGGCGTTCGTGTTCGAGGTGGGACTCGGCGGCTTCGAGTTGGCGTTCCACGTCGCGTTCCGCGCGGGTGGCGAGGAACTCGACCAGTTCCTCGTGTCGCTCCTCGTCGTCGCACCCGACGTTCAGCACGTCGTTGACGATGGTCTGTCCGTCGCTGTAGCGGAGCCAGTGGGCCGCGTAGTCGAGGGCCTCGCCCACGTCGAGCAGTTGTTCGCGGTCGTACCCCTCCTCCTCGGCGAGAGCGACGTAGTCGGACATCGCCTCGGCCTTCGACCGGTCCGAGAGGCCGGCGACGGCGGGGACGTGGCGCAGACTGTCGCTGATGGAGGGGTCGATCATCCGCGCGAGTTCGACGCACATCATGCCAGTCGTGATGCGGTAGTCCTCGTCGTACAGGTACGGGTTGACGTGCGCGTCCAGGAGGGGGTTCACCGCCTCGGGGTCGGGGTGGTGGTGGTCCACGACGGCGATGGGCACGTCGTAGTGCGCGAGGTTCTCGTAGGCGGGTACGTCCTCCTCGGTGGACCCGTTGTCGAGCATGAGGAGGAGGGGGAGTTTCTGGCCGTGGCGCGCGCGGCCTTCGAGCGCGAAGTTCAGGTCGCGGGTCACGTCCTCCATCTCGTAGAACGGAGCCTTCGAGGGGAGGCGCTTGAACAGGTGCCGCGGCGCGTCGGGGTCGTCGTGAACCTCCGCGATGAAGTTCTCCACGGCGAGTTGGACCGGGACGGAGGCGCACATGCCGTCGCCGTCGGCGTGGTGGCGGACGCGGATGGGCCGCCCTTCGAGGACGGTTCGGCGGAGTAGGCGCGCCACCTCGCGCAGGTCGTCGCGGAGTTTCTCGAAGGCGTCCCACTCGACGAGGGGGTCGACGTCGGCGGGTTCCGCGCGGGCTTCGAGGGCGTCGTCGATTCGGTCGCGGACGTCGGCGGCGGCGTCGCCGTCGAGTTTCGTGAGCGATTCGACCTCCAACTGGAGGCTCTCCTCGTGGTTCTCGACGCTTCCGCCGAGGCGGACGGCGTCGCCGAGTTCGACGTCGGGGTAGGCGCGGACGCCGGCCTCCTCGAACGCGGCGGCGGAGACGATGCCGGACTGGTCCACGATGCGGAAGATGGTCGGACCGCCCGTCTGTTTTATCTGCGCGACGACTCCCTCGACGTGGACGGCGTCGCCGGAGGAGAGGTCCGCGATGGGCGTGATGTCGTGTTCGTGTTCGACGACGACGGTTCGGTAGTCGGAGGGGTCCACCGCGGAGAAGGCGACGTCGCCGTTCTCCTTCACCTCGTCGAGGCTGACGATGAGGCGGTCGCCGACCTCGTAGGTGCGGTCGAGGTTCGATTCGTGGACGAGACCCGACACCTCGTCGGAGATATCGACGAAGATACCGTACTCGACGACGCCGTTGACGACGGCGTGGTAGTTCTCGTTCACGTCCGCATCGTCGAGCGTGCAGTTCGGTGCGAGATCGAAGACGACAGGTCGCGAGTCGGCGTCCGAATCCGGAGCCGACTCGCCGCCGGAATCTCCGGCGTTTTCGAGAGTCATGGTCGCGCCTAGTAGTCGGGCGGTGTTAAGCTTTACATGATACGCCGACGAGCGGTGCGGGGTGATATCTCGCGCTGAACCGCGGGACCGGCCGGCGGTACGGCGATACGTGCGCCCGGCGGCGCGTCCCGCCGGTCAGTAGCCGAGACGCTCCAACGCCTCGTCCAACTCCGAGAGGTAGCGGTCGCCGAACACCCGGACGTGTTCGAGAATCGGGTAGAGGCGGTACGCCGGGCGTCGCTCCTCGAAGAAGCCGTCTTCGACGCCGCGGCGTTCGCGGTAGCGGTCGAAGAACGCGTCTCCGAACGCGTTCGTTCCGACGACGTAGGCGAGTTCGACCTCCGGGTGGCCGTAGTAGATTGCGGGGTCCAAGAACGCCCGCACCTCCGCGCCGGAGACGACGAGGTTCGCCTCCCACACGTCGCCGTGGACGAGGGCGGGCGCGTCGGGTTCGGTCAGGACGGCGTCGATGTCCTCGGCGAACGCCTCGATTCGCCGCCGATACGGGGCGGGGAGACTCCCCTCGGCGACTGCCTCGTCCGCGCAGTGGCGGAGGCGGTGGTCGCGGTAGAACTCGACCCACGAGTCGGTCCACGGGTTCGGCTGGCGGTACGGACCGCTCAGCGTGTCCCGCGGGAACCCGAAGGCGTCGGCGGTCACCCCGTGGAGGGCGGCGAGGTGGTCCGCGACGTTCCGTTGGAGGGCGGGGCCGAACGTCGGGTCCGCCTCGCCCTCGACGAACTCCATCACGAGCAAGTCGTCCTCGGCGTGGAACACCTCGGGGACGGGAATCGGCGACTCCGCGGCGAGATACCGGAGCATCTCGGCTTCGACGGTGAGCGGCGTGCCCCCGACTTTCGCCACGAGGGGGTCGCGGCCCGAGACGGAGACGCGGTAGACGGTTCCGACGAACCCGCCGTCGAGTTCGGTCAGGTCCGTCGCGGGCGCGTCGAACAGCGATTCGACGCGGGTTCGAATCTCCTCCGGCGTCGGCGTCTCGGGGGCGTCGTCTGCGGCCATACTCCCCGTCGGACGGTGACGGTGGTGAGGCTGACGCTTCCGAATCGCCGGGGGTCGATCGGCGAATCCGATGCCGTCTGCCGATTCCGCCGTCGGCAGGACCGCAACTCTTAGAAGGCGACGCGCCGGAGTTCGTAGCATGCGCCTCTTTCGGTCGGGAGAGATTCTCGGCATCGCCGAGGACGCACTCGAGTTCGCACTCGAGGCCTCCCGCGAAACGCACCCCAACGAGTACATGGGGTTCCTGCGCGGAGAAGACGCACGGAGTCTCGGACTCGACCGACAGGGGACGGTCATCACGGACGTCCTCATCGTTCCGGGGACGAAGTCCGACCCGACGAGTGCCACCGTGGACTCGAACATGATTCCCAACGACATGCGCGCCGTCGGGTCGATTCACTCCCACCCGAACGGCGTCCTCCGCCCCAGCGACGCCGACTTGGACACGTTCGGCAACGGGAAGGTCCACATCATCGTCGGCGCGCCGTACGAACGAACCGACTGGCGGGCGTTCGACCAGTACGGCGACCAACGGAGTTTGGACGTCCTCGACGTGGAACTGGACGACCCCGAGGAGTTCTTCGACTTCACCGAGGACGACTTGGACCTGGACGACGCATGACCGAGAGAGTCATCGCGCAGGGGACGTTCGACATCCTCCACCCCGGCCACCTGCACTACCTTCGCGACGCCGCCGCCCTCGGCGACGAACTCCACGTCATCGTCGCGCGGCGGGAGAACGTCACCCACAAGGCGAAACCCGTCCTCCCCGACAGGCAACGCCGGGACATGGTGGACGCCTTGGAGATGGTCGCGGAGGCGCACCTCGGCCACCGCGAGGACATCTTCGTCCCCATCGAACGCATCGAACCCGACGTCATCGTCCTCGGCCACGACCAACACCACGACGAGGACGGCATCCGCGCCGCCCTCGCGGAACGCGGCATCGACTGCGACGTGACCCGCGCGTCGCCCTGCGAAGCGCGGTACGACGGCGAACTGCTCTCGACGGGCCGAATCGTCGACCGCATCCTCGAACGGCGCGGATGAGGCGGTCGACCCGTGCAGCGTAGTCTCGGAACCCGACGCGAGGGGCGTGTCGCAGTACCGCCCTTCACCGAACCTTCAATCCGCCCGCTAGCGGAGAGACGCGCATGAGGACTCGGGACGCGACCCCCGCCGACGCCGACGCTATCCGGACCGTCCACTACCGTGCTATCGAAGAACTCGGTCCGCGAGCGTACAGCCGAGAGCAGGTAGACGCGTGGGCCGAGGGATGCGAGTCCGCGGACTACGTCTCGGCCATCGAGGCAAACGAGAGAGAGTTCATCGTCGCGGAACTCGACGGGGAAGTCGAGGCGTTCGGTTCGTTGAAACTGCTCCCCCCGGACGGGTACGAAGCGGACGTAGATGCGGAGGTCACGGGGGTGTACGTCCACCCCTCGGCCGTTCGCCGGGGCGTGGGGACGAGTGTCTATTCGGAGTTGGAACGGCGGGCCAGAACGCACAACGTCCGCACGCTCGGGCTCTCGGCCTCGCTCAACGCGGTCTCGTTCTACGAGGCCCGCGGATACGTGCGAGTGAGAGAGTACACCCACGAGTTCTCGGGTCACGAGTCTACGGGGGTGACAGGGACCGTCGTCGAGATGAAGAAGGAACTGTAGACGCAGTCGCCGGACGACGGATCGAGGATGCGACACCCTCCGCTGGGCGCGTTGAGTCGGCCGAAGAAAGTGCGGGTGGACGGTTACGTTACTGCCCTTCGCTGGTGCTGTTACCGCCGCTACCGCTGGTGCTGTTACCGCCGCTGCCGCCGGTGCTGGTGCTGTTACCGCCGCTACTGCTGTTCTGTTGCTCGCTCAGCCACTGCTGGTACTCGTCCTGCGGGACGACTTTCATGGTGAAGTACATCTGCGAGTGGGAGACGCCGCAGTACTCCGCGCAGTAGCCTTGGTACGTCCCCGTCTCGTAGGGGACGGTGTTGATGGTGTTGAGCTGTCCGGGCATCGCGTCCTGCTTCAGGCCCAACTCGGGCACGTGGAACGCGTGTACCACGTCCCGACTGGTCACGTGGATGATGACGGTCCTGTCCTTGGGGACGACTATCTCGGTGCCGGTCGTGAAGTTACCCGCCTGCGGGTACGACATCTCCCAGCCCCACTGGTACGCTTCTGCGCGGACGACCACGGGGTCGCCCTGACCCTGTTCGACCTGCGGTTCCGCGGCGTTGTAACCCTGCGTGTACGTCACGTCCGCGAGGACGCCGTACGACGCAACGCCGACGAAGAGCAGGATGATGGCCGTCGCGATGGTCCAGGTGATTTCGAGGCGACGGTTCTCCCGCGTCGGAAGCGGGTTACCGCTGTTCCGGAACTTCACCACCGTGTAGAGGAGGATGGCCTCCACGAGCAGGGTGATGGGTACTGCCACGTACAGGAGTTTTCCGTTCAGCTCGTTGATCAACTGCGCGCTAGACGACGGTTGCGCCGCGACGGGGAGTGCGGCGAGCGCCATCGCCAGCATCGAGAGCAGAGGAACGAGCGCCAAGCGCGTCTTTCGCATCTTATCGAGGGTTAGGAACAAGGGCCTAAATAGTTGCTGACTCCCGCACAGCGGCCCCCACGGGCGAAAGCGCGGGTCCTAAATAGAGTGCGTTCGAAACCGCTCTCAGGTGCTTACTCGTGGAATCGACTCGCACACACGATACCGTCCACGGCCTCCTCGCGGCGACGGCGATGGGCGTCTATCTCCTGTTACTCGTCGGAGCGACGACGGCCGTGACCGACGCCGCCGCGGCGTGTACTGCGTGGCCCGCCTGCGGTGACGGCTTCGCCACGCCGACGACGCTCGCCGGGTGGGTGGCCATCGGCCACCGAATCGCGGCGGTGGCCGTCGGACTGCTCGGCGTCGTGACGCTCGTCGCCGCCCTCCGCGCCGACGTCGAGCGTCGCGTCCTCGTGCCGATGCTCGTCGCCGGCGCGTTGTACCCGGTGCAGGCGGGACTCGGCGCTCTCGTCGCCACGGAAGGCGGCGGCGGGACGCTCTCCGCCCTCCACCTCGCCGTCGGGATGGCCATCTTCGGCGGCCTCGTGGCGGCGTTGGCATGGTCGCTCGAATCCGAGACCGGCGACCCCTCGGAGTCGCCGACCGGCCACCCGGAACCGGACCTCCCGCCCGCGGAGTCGCACGGCCCGGAGGTTCCGACCGCCCCCCTCGCCCGCGCGAAGGCGACGGCGAACGCGTACTTCCGGATGATGAAACCGCGGCTGATGTGGCTGCTCTGTCTCGTCGCCTCGGCGGGGATGGCCCTCGCGAGCGCGACGACCGGGGGACTCTCCCCCGAGATAGTGCTGGCGACGCTCGGCGGCGGCGTCCTCTCCATCGGCGCGTCGGGGACGTTCAACCACGTCTTCGAGCGGGACATCGACCGCCGGATGTCGCGGACGAACGACCGACCGCTGGCCACCGACCTCGTCCCCGTCCGCAACGCCATCGCGTTCGGACTCGCCCTCGCGGCGGCGTCGCTCGCGCTGTTCGCGTGGGTGAACGTTCTCGCGGCGGTGCTCGGCCTCGCTGCCATCATCTTCTACAGCGTCGTCTACACGCTGATGCTGAAGCCCAACACGGTGCAGAACACCGTCGTCGGCGGCGCGGCGGGCGCGCTCCCGGCGCTCATCGGCTGGGTCGCCGTGACGGGCGACGTGGGACTCGGCGGCCTCGTCTTGGCGACGGTCATCTTCCTGTGGACGCCCGCGCACTTCTACAACCTCGCGCTGGCGTACAAGGACGACTACGAGCGCGGCGGCTTCCCGATGATGCCCGTCGTCCGCGGCGAGACGACGACGCGGAAGCACATCCTCTGGTACCTCGGGGCGACGCTCGTCGCCGCGGGCGTGCTGGCGGCGACGGAAGCGCTGGGACTGCTGTACGCGCTCACGAGCGTCGCGTTCGGGGGCCTGTTCCTCTACTTCGTCGTCCGCCTGCACTACGAGCAGAGCGAGCGGGCGGCGTTCCGCGCGTTCCACGCCTCGAACGCCTATCTCGGCACGGTGCTTCTCGCCGTCGTCGTGGACACGTTGGCGCTATGACCTCCGTCTCCGCCGCGTTCTCCCGGCCCTCGCGCGACGACCTCCTCCTCGCCGGACTCCTCGCCAACACGCTCGTTCTCGCCGCTCTCGCCTACGTCGCGGCGGCGGGCATCTCGGTCACCCGACCGCGGTACGCGCTGTACGGACTCGTCTGGATACTCGTCGGCGTCCTCGCCGTCTGGAAAACCGACGTGGCCCCGACGGACAGGACGACGCGGCGTCGGGCCGCCGCCGTCGCCGTCGGCTACGCGGCCCTCCTCGCCGTCGCCGGCGGCGTCGTCGTCACCGCCGCGGGACAGGTTCCGGGGGCGGAGTGGGGAATGAGAATCGCCACGCTCGCGCCCGGGTGGGGACCGGCGCCCGTCCTCTCGACGCCGTACGCCGCCGTCGTTCTCATGCCCGCCCGCGTCGTCGGCTACCTCGCGTTGGCGTACCTCGTCTACGCCACCGTCATCGACGCCGCGGGGTCCGCGGTGTCGGGACTCCTCGGCCTCCTGTCGTGCGTCTCCTGTTCGTGGCCCATCGTCGTCTCGCTTCTGACGGGCGTCGTCGGCGGCGGGTCCGCCGTCGCCGCGGTGGCGTTCGACTTCTCCTACGACATCTCGACGGCGGTGTTCCTCGTCACCGTGGGACTGCTCTACTGGCGACCGTTCGGGTTCCGCCGCGGCGAGTGAACGCCGGGGGCGTCGGTCGCGCCCGCCGCGCCGCCCGTTCGGTCGCGCCGGGTTTACCTTCCTCCGCGGAGAACGTCCGCGCATGACGACCGTCGAAATCGAGTACTGCGTCCCCTGCGGCTTCCTCGACCGGGCCGAGGAGATTCAGCACTCGCTCCTGCGGCAGTTCGGCGAGAAGCTCGACAGGGTGGCGCTGGTGACCGGCGACCACGGCGTCCTGACCGTCGCGGTGGACGGCGAGACGGTCTGGGATAAAGCGGACGACGAGTACGACGTGGACGACATCACGCGCCGCGTCCGCGAGGCGCTTTGAGACGGTGAAGTCGGGCGAACACGCCGCCGTCGGCGCAGTCGTCGGGAGCGTCGCGGCCCTCCTTCTCGTCGGAACCGAGTCGCTCCCCCTCCTCGCGGCGTTCGTCGCGTACGGCGTCCTGTTGAGCGTCTTCGTCGATCTGGACCACTTCCTCCTCTCGCGGGTCGTCGTCGGCGACTGGCGACACCTCAGACTGGCCGTGACGAACCCGCGAGTCGGCCTGATAGAACAGGAGAAGGTGTTCGCGGGGTACGACGACGTGCTCCGCCCCCGGCGACTCCTCAGTCACCACGTCGTCGGCGGCGTCCTCGTCTTCGGCCTCGTGGCCGTCGGACTCGGCGGGGTGGCCGTCTTCAGCGCCGTCGTCCTCTACGCGCACGTCCTCTGCGACTACCTCCGCGACTTGGGGTACGCCTGAGTTACCGGGAGTGGCCCCAGAGCTCGCCGTCCTCGTCGTAGCGCGCGTTCGTGATTCGCTCCCACTGGTCGTCCGAGAGGTCCACCTCGGCCGCGCCGACGTTCTCGTCGAGTTGGTCGACGGTGCGCGCGCCGACGATGGGGACGACGGTGGCGTCGGGGTAGTCCATCAACCAGCGGAGCGACACCTGCGCGGGCGTGGCGTCTTCCTCCTCTGCGACTTCCTTCACGGCGTCTAAGACGTGCCACCCGCGTTCGGAGAGGTAAAACTGGTCGAACCGTTCGTCGAAGTCGGCGCGCGACCCGTCGGGCGCTTCGACTATCGTCGGGTCGTCGGGGTCGGCGCGTTCGTACTTTCCAGTGAGGAACCCACCCGCGAGAGGGGAGTACGGACAGACCGCCAGCCCTTGGTCGCCGCAGACGTCGAGGTAGTCGGCCACGTCCTCGTAGTAGCCCGCGTGGAACAGCGGTTGGGTCACCTCGAATCGCTCATAGCCCTCCACGTCGGACTTCCAGAGCGCCTTGGTGAGTTGCCACGCCGCCATCGTGGAAGCGCCGAGGTAGTTCACCTTGCCCTCCTCGACCAGACGGTTCAGCGTCGAGAGCGTCTCCTCGATGGGCGTCTCCTCGTCCCAGCGGTGGATGTAGTACAGGTCGAGGTAGTCGGTGCCCAGTCGGTCCAAGGTCCCCTCTATCTGGTTTCGGACGTGCGTCCGCGAGAGGCCCGACCCGTTGGGGTTGTCGTCGTCGAAGCCGAAGTACACCTTCGAGGCGATAACGAACTGCTCTCTGTCGCGGTCCGAGAGCCAATCGCCGATCCAGTCCTCGCTCGTCCCGTTCGGGTCGCCGTAGACGTTGGCGGTGTCGATGAAGTTGCCGCCGCGTTCGACGTAGGCGTCGAGGAGTTCGTGCGCCTCCTCCTTCGACGTCTCCAATACGCCGCCGGTCTTCCGGCCGAACCGCCACGTGCCGAAGCAGAGTTCGGAGACTTTCGTCCCTGTCGTCCCGAGTCGTCGGTAGTTGAGGCTCATAGTGAACACGTCTCACGCGTCGGTGAAAAACGTGACACTCCCGGCGAGGCCATCTCCCTCCGGTCGATGTCCTCTCTTCTCGATGGTCTCACCGACGTTCCACTCGCTCACTTCGTTCGCTCGCGGGACTCCCGGCGAGAGTGTTCGAACCGAACCCCTCCGTCTCGCATTCAATCTCCAAATCGAACACCCGTCTTCTCAGCGGAGTCAGATCCGAATTACAGAGGACGGAAACGTTCGGATCGGTCGTGTCTCAATTTAGATAGAATTTCGTTCTTGTCGGAACGTTTTTCACTCCGGAACTCCCCGGTGACGGCATGACGCATCTTTCGGTGGTCGCAATCGGTCTCGGCTCCCTCGGCAGACTGGAGAGCCACATCGCAAACTCGCTCGACGACGTCGAAATCGTCGGCGGCGCGGACCCCTCCGGGTCCGCCCGCGCGACGTTCGAATCGGAACTGCACGCGCCGGCGTACGACTCCCACGAGGAACTGCTGGACGCCGTGGACGCCGACGCCGCCATCATCTCCTCGCCGCACACCCTCCACTTCGAGCACGCGATGTCGTGTCTCGAACGCGGCGTCCACGTCCACCTGGAGAAGCCCATGGTGACGGACTTGGCGGACGCGCGCACCCTCGCCCGCGAGGCGGAGGCGCGCGACTGCGTCCTCGCCGTCGGCTACCAGCGACACTTCGACGACCGGTTCCGGGAGATTCGGCGCGTCATCGACGAGGGCCGCATCGGCACGCCGCACATGGCGACCTGCCACCTCGAACAGGTGTGGATAGACGCCGTCGGCGACAGTTGGCGCGGGAACCCGGCGCTGTCGGGCGGCGGCCAACTCTACGACTCGGGGTCGCACCTGCTCGATTCGCTCCTGTGGGCGACGCGGAGTACGCCCGTGGCCGTCGCCGCGACGGTGGACGCCCGCGGCGCGGACGTGGACGTGAACTCGGCGCTGGCCGTGACGCTCGAACGCGACGACGGCCGCATGACCGCGAGCGTCGGCGTCTCCGGCGCGGGGCGGAGTGCGCCCGCGCCCGGCGAGATGCTCTCCGTCTGGGGCACCGAGGGCTCCGTCTCCTTCGACGGCGAGACGATCCGCGTCACCGAGAACGGGACGACGTACGAGGCGACGCCCGAGGAACCGTCGTTCGAGGACCTCACGGAGCGGAAACTCGGCAACTTCTTCGACGCAGTTCGCGGCGACGCGGAGTCTCAGATTCCCCCCGCGGACGCGGTGAAGGTGACCGCACTCACCGAGGCGGCGTACGAGTCCGCCGACTCCGGCCGCCGCGTCGACGTCGACGCGAGCCTCGACGGGAACGTCGAATCACCCGTCGAACCCGTTCAGAACGACTGACGAGGGAGAGCACCCGATTTTTCACGGCGCGACGAGTCGAGAGAGCGCGCCGGAGGACCCGGAGACGCCGCCCTCGTTCGTGAGGACGTACAACTCCTCGCCGTCGCGGCCGAACGCGAGGACGTTCGAACCGAGCGACGGCGACCCGACGACGGACACCTCCGAGACGGGCCACGGAACCTCCCCGGCGTCGGGGTTCGCGGCGAACAGGCGGCCGTCCGCCTGCCAGTCCGCGAAGACGTACGCCCCCGAGAGGGCCGGAACCGCGTCGCCGCGGTAGACGTACCCGCCGATGACCGCCGCGCCCGAGGGGCCGTCGCCCGAGTGGGAGTACTCGATTACGGGGTTCGCGAGGGGTTCGCCTGCGGGGGTCTCCGAGGGGCAGTCGTCGGCCTCGAAGCAGGCGGTGCCCTCGCGGACGTTCCACCCGTAGTTTCCGCCCCTCTCCACGCGGTTCACCTCCTCGTACGCGCTCTCGCCGACGTCGGCGACGTACAGGTCCTCGCCGTCGAAACTCGCTCGCCACGGGTTGCGAAAGCCCCACGCGTACTGCTCGTCGAAGCCCTCGCGCCCCACGAGGGGGTTGTCGTCGGGGATCCCGTACGGCCTATCGTTCGCGCGGCTATCCACGTCTATCCGCAGGACGCTCCCGAGGCGGTTCCGCGTCACGTCCTGCCCGTTGCCGCCGGACACGGCGTCGTACCAGTCTTCGGCGTGTCCCGTCCCGCTGTCTCCGCTCCCGCCGCCGTCGCCGACGCCGACGTAGAGGTAGCCGTCCGGGCCGAAGACGACGAACCCGGCGTTGTGGTTCGGTTGCGGTTCCGGAATCTCCAACAGCGTTCGCTCCGCCGGCGAGGGGTCGTCCGCGCCGGGGTCCACCGTCAGTTCGCTCAGGACGAACGTGTGGCTGTAGTTCGAGGGCGTCCCCTCCCGGTTCGGAGCGCTGTACCTGACGAACAGGCGGCCGTTCTCCGCGAAGTCGGGGTGCGCCGCCATCCCCAGCAGTCCGCGCTCGGAGTAGCCGCTCACGTCCACCACGCGGTCCCGGAGGTCGAGATACGGCCTGTCGGCGCGGCCGTCCTCCGTCACCGACCAGACGACGCCGGGTTGGTCCGCGACGAACCGGCGGTCGATTCCCGCCGGCGCGCAGAGGTCCACCGGCGCGGCGAACCCCTCGGCGACGCGTTCGAGTCCGACCGTCGCGTCGTCGAGCGACGGGGTGCCGGCGGCGGTACCGGTACCGTCGGAGTCCGTCGTCGCTGTGTCCGTCCCAGACGAGTCGCCGCCGCACCCGGCGAGTGCGCCCGCGAGTGCCGCGGCGGACGCGCCGAGGAACCGCCGTCTGTCCACGGAGACCATGGGCGGACCTGGGGCCGGGGCCGGATTAAAGCCTCCTCCGGCGGGTCGGTCGGGTGGTTCCCCGTTCGATTCCGCGCCGGATTCCGAATCCCTTACCACCGGACGACACCGAACCGGAGGTATGGACAAGGTACTCGTCGCCGAGAGCGTCCGCAAGTCCTACGGCGACGTGGAGGCGCTTTCGGGCGTCTCGCTCTCCGTCGCCGAGGGCGAGGTGTTCGGACTCATCGGCCCGAACGGCGCGGGGAAGACGACGCTCGTCCGGGCGTTGACCGGGACGACGGCCGTCGAGGGGGAAGTCAGCGTCCTCGGGTCCGACCCGGCGGCGGTGGACGAGTCCCGCGTCGGCCTCCTCCCGCAGTCGTTCTCGCCCGCGAGTCGCCTGACGGCCCGCGAACTCGTCTCCTACTACGCGGGCCTCTACGACGAGGCGCGCGACCCAGACGCCGCGTTGGCGGACGTCGGCATCGAGGGCGACGACGCCGACGCGTGGTACGAGAACCTCTCGGGCGGGCAGAAGCGACGGACGTGCGTCGCGGCGGCCCTCGTCAACGACCCCGACGTGCTGTTCTTGGACGAACCGACGACGGGCATCGACCCCGCGGGGCGGCGGTCGCTGTGGAACCTGCTCGAATCGCTCGCCGACGGCGGGACGACGGTGTTTCTCACCAGTCACTCGATGGCCGAGGTCGAACGCCTGTCGGACCGCGTCGGCTTGCTCAACGACGGCGAACCCGTCGCCGTCGGGACGCCCGCCGACCTCGTGGCGGCCCACGGCGGCGACAGCAGACTCCTCGTGGAGACGACGGCGGACCCCGACCCCGCCGCCCTCGCCGACGGGCGGTTCAGCGTCTCGACCCGGGGGGAGAAACTGATCTTCGAGGGTCTGACGCCCCGCGACATCGGCGACGCCGTGCGCGCGTTGGACGACGCGGGCGTGGCGTTCGACTCGCTGACGTGGACGGAACCGGACCTCGAAGACGTCTACCTGTCGCTGACGGGCGAGTCGTTCGAGGCGGGCAGGCGGCCGAACGCGGCCGCGGAGGCGGACGCCGACTCGAACGCCGACGCGCCGGTCGCCGAGGCGGGAGGTGGTCGCCGATGACCGCCGCCGGGCGCGTTCGCTCGACGTTCTTCGCGTCGTGGCACTCGTTCCTCCGCCGCCGGACGGCGGTGTTCTTCACGTTCTTCTTCCCCGTCATCATCGTCCTCATCTTCGGGGCGTTGGTGCAGACGCAACCGACCGGCGGCGGCCTGTTCGCCGAACCGGCGGGCTACTACGTCCCCGGCTACCTCGCCGTCGTCGTCCTGTTCACCCCACTCTCGCGCGTCGGGTCGAGCATCGCCCGCCACCGCGAGGGCAACCGCTTCGAGAAGTTGGCGACGACGCCCCTCACGCGCGCGGAGTGGTTGCTGGCACAGACGCTTGTGAACGTCGTCGTCATCGGCCTCGCCGCGTTGGCGCTTCTCGTCCTCACGGTTCTCGTGACCGGCGTGTCGCTTCCGCTGACCGCCGAGACGCTCTTGGTCGTCCCGTTCGTCGCCCTCGGCGTGACGCTGTTCTGCGGCCTCGGTGCCGTCATCGGCCGCGTCGCCGACTCCCAAGACGGCGTCATCGCGGCGTCGAACGCCATCGCGTTGCCCCTCCTGTTCCTCTCGGAGACGTTCGTCACGCCCGACCTCCTGCCGGCGTGGTTCCGCCCGGCGGTGAACCTCTCGCCGTTGACGTACTTCGCCCGCGGCGTCCGCGCGGTGACGTACGCCGACGCCTCCGGGGGTGCGCTGTTCAACTTAGCCGTGCTGACGGCGTTGGCAGTCGCGTTCTTCGCCGCGGGGGCGTACGCGATTCCGCGGACGGACTGAGGCGACGCCGAGAGAGCGAACGTCGGCTCCCGGTTCTCTCACGGCGATTTGAACGTGGGCTGTTCCTGCGTCGGCGTGGTGAACGGCGTGATGGCGACGGTTCGCTCCGAGACGACGGAGAGGCGCAGCACGTAGGAGATGAGTACCATCAGTGGAGCCGTGCCGACGGTCGAAACGACGAGGATGACGAACGACAGTTGGCCGATGCTGGCGACGGTCGACGGGGTAATCGACAGTATCGTGAGGACGGTCATCGTCAGGAGGATGGCCGGCGTCCCGACGTACAGGAGGCGACGCGACAGGCGCGCGAGTTCCACCTGCATGTAGAGCGTCTTCAGGTACTGCCGCGCCACGTCTATCTGCTGGAGTCGGACGACGAGTCTCTCGAGCGTCTCCTCCATCTCGTCGGGGAGATCGTCGCCGCGTTTCTTGCGGAACTCGACGATGTCGTACATCTCCTGTGAGTAGTTCGAGTCCAACATCAACACGAGCGTGCCGAACACCTCGGAGTCGCTGTCCTTGATGCCGCGAAGTACCGACGCCGCGTGTCTGTCGAGCGGTTTCGACCACTCCTCGACCTCCCCGTCCAACTCGCTTCCGAGGCGTTCCCGCTGGCGTTCGATGTCGCCGAGGGCGTCGCAGATACCCTCGAAGAGCACTTCTACGAACGCCGCCGGGGTGACCGGCGCAGTGTCCACAGCGGTGAGTTCCACGGCCTTCTGGCGGTACTCTCTGGCCTCAGATATCTGCTCGCGGAGTTCGCCGAGGTCACTCAACTGCCGGGAGATGACGAGTTGGTTGATGGAGAGCACGACGGCCACGAGGGTGAAGTTTCCGCCGAAAATGGCGCTCAGCAGGTAGTAAACCGGCGAGAGTTTGATGTGGCTCACCTTGAACCACCAGTCGAGGAGGCTCACGAACGTCCCGAACACGACGAGGAGGATGGCGGCCAAGACCAGTCGGCTCCCGTCGAGGAACACCCACTCGTGTACCTTCGACGGAACTGTTCGCGCCGCCCGGCGGTACGACCGAAGGCGGACGTCCGTCTCTCCCTCGTGGTGTTGAGCCATCGGTTCCGTAGTAACGGTGCGGCCGGGAAGTGCGTTCTGCCCCCGAAACGGACGGTCAGCGGACCGGAACGTTCGACCCGCGGCGCGCGCCGCCGCGCCCGCCCTCCCGCGCGCGACGTTCGCGGCGGCGGTCCTCGGGCGAGGGGCGTTCGTCCAAGGTGACGGAGAGCGTCCTCTCTACGCCGTCGCGTATCACGTCTATCTCGACGGGTTCGCCGGGGCGCGTCTCCGTGATGAGATAGCGCATCAACTCCTCGTGCGAGCGGAGTTCGTTGCCGCCGATGCCGACGATGATGTCGCCCCCGACGGGGACGCGTTGGCCGCGGACGTCGCGGGTGTCGTCCGCGCCCCTGAGGGCGTCCGATTCCGTCTCGTCGGACTGCGTCCGACCGTCCGTTGAACTCCGTTCGGCGATGTCGTCGGGGCGTCCCCGGCGGCCCGCCGAGCTCTGCTCGGCGATGTCGTCGGATTGTCCCCGACGGCCCGCAGAGCTCTGCTCGGCGATGTCCACGACGAGGACGCCGCGGGGTTCGTCCGCGCCGTTGGCTTCCGCGACGGTGGGCGTCACGTCGAGCGTCCGCGCCCGCAGGTACGAGTGCGCGTAGCGGCCGGACTCGACGAGTTCCGGGACGACGCGTTCGACGATGGTGGGCGAGACGGCGAAGCCGATGTTGTCGCCCTGTCTGGCGCGGTTGACGCCGACGACTTCGTAGCCGCCGTCGCCGTCGAGGGCGACGAGCGGACCCCCGGAGTTCCCGGGGTTGATGGGCGCGTCCGTCTGGACGACGTCCGGGATGGCGAACCCGCCGGAGGTGGGCATCGACCTGTTCGACCCGGAGACGATGCCCGCGGTGATGGAGCCGTCGAGTCCGAGCGGGTTGCCGAGTGCGGCGACGGGCCGGCCGGGCGAGGGGTTCTCGCCGGCGACCGGAAGCGGCGTCGCCGACTCCGGGAGGTCCTCCACCGCGACGACGGCGAGGTCCGTGTAGGCGTCCGTCCCGACCACCTCGCCCGTCGCCCAGCCCCCGTCGGCGAACCGGAGTTCGACGGCGGCGGCCCCGTCGACGACGTGTTGGTTCGTCAGCACGTGCTGGTCGTCGTAGACGAACCCCGACCCCGCGCCGACGCTCGGCGCGCGGCGGCCGACGTACAGCGAGACGACGGAGGGGATGACGTCGCGGTACAGCCTCTCGTAATCGGTTTCTCCGAACATGTGGTGTACGACCCTCGGGGTCGCTTACGTCGGGTAAGGGTCGAGAGGTGAAGAGGTTGTCGCGCGTTCACACTCGCCACGGAAGAACCGTCGGCGGATGCGGAGGTCGGACGAGGGGGCCGAGTCGGTGCCGTCCGTCGGTCCCGGGGGCTTAATAGCGAACGCGGCGGAGGTGGAGACGACATGGTCGCACTCGACGTACACGAGGACATGCAACGACTCACCGAGAGCGGCGTCGTCGCGGTGATGCGCGGGGCCGACGCAGACACCGTCATCGAGGTGGCGCAGGCGCTTCAGGAGGGCGGCGTCACGGCGTACGAGATAACCGCCGACAACCCCGACGCGATGGAACTCATCCGCGAACTGTCGGCGTCGTTCACGGACGACGAGGCTATCGTCGGCGCCGGGACGGTCCTCGACGGGGAGACGGCGGGGCAGGCCATCCGGGCGGGCGCGGAGTTCGTCGTCAGCCCGAGTTTCCACGAGGACGTCGTCGAGACGAGCAACCGCCACGGCACCTTGGTCGCGCCGGGCATCTTCACGCCGACGGAGGCGATACGCGCCTTCGAGACCGGCGCGGACTTCGTGAAACTGTTCCCCGCCTCCACGGCGGGGCCGAAGCACCTATCGAGTATTCAAGGGCCGCTTCCGCAGATTCCCATCATGCCGACGGGCGGCATCGACATCGACAACGCCGCAGACTTCATCGAGGCGGGCGCACTCGTCGTCGGGGCGGGCAGTTCCATCATGGACGCCGACGCCATCGAGTCGGGCGACTACGAGTCCATCACGGAGACGGCCCGCGAGTTCACCGACGCGATAGAGTCTGCTCGGAATTAGAGCAGCGAGCGAACGCGGTCCTCGTACTCCTCGGGCACGCGTTCGCGGAGGGCGTCACCGTCGGTTTCCCCGTCCACGGAGACGAGGTACGCCGCCCCGTCGTCGTCGCCGTACGCCCGTTGGAAGTCGTAGACGAACCCCGAGACGGTCACGTCCTCGGGGACGGCGTCGCTCTCGACGAGGAACTTCACCTGTTCGCGGACGAGGTACTCGACGAGGCGGTTGACCGCCTCGCCCGTCTCCGTCTCCGTCTCCTCGTCGTAGATGCCTTCCTCCGCCGCCGCCTCGACGTACGGGACGAGTCGGGATATCGCCTGTTCGACGCCCGGCAGGGCGTCGCCCCCCTCGCCGCTAACCGCCCGGTAGGCGGCGGTGACCGCCCCGCACCCGGTGTGGCCGAGGACGACCGCGTCGTCCACGTCCAGCGAATCGACGGCGTAGCCGACGGCGTCGTTGGCGACGAGTTCACCGTCGGCGTCCGTCCACGCCTGATTGCCGACGTTGACCGACGTGAACAGTTCGCCCGCCTCCGCCACGTCCCACGCGCCCTCGGCGGGGACGCGCGAGTCCGAACAACTGACCGTCACCACGTCGGGGTCTTGGCCCTCTCTGAGCCCCGAGAAGTGGTCGGCGGCGGTGTCGCGTACGTGTCGCTCGTTACCTTCCAGCAGTCTCCGGAGTCCGTTCGAGACCATACGGGACGGTGCGAGCCACCGGGAAAAATGGTTTACTCACCGACGGAGAATCACCGTCGCCGAAACGGTCGTCGCCGGCGGGTTCTTCGTCCGGCTCCTACTCGGACACGATACCGTATGGAGGCCACCCGTCCGCTGAGTCCACCTCTGAACTGACCGAGTCGGTTCCGTAGGGAGAACGATACGCGCTACACTGGCGGGTACTTCGGTCTGAACTACGAGCAGAGAACCCCCTCGGAAACCGCCGGTGAGTCGCCGGCTACTCCTCGCCCCGCGTCTCGTCCCGGACGACCGAGTCGTCGTCCGCGGCGTCGGATTCGTCCGCGATATCGGCGTCGGTGCCGGACGCGCCGTCGGTTTCCGACGCGTTGTTCTCGACGACTGCGTCGTCGCCCTCGGGAACGCCGCTCGTTCCTGCACCGTCGCCCTCGGCGTCGCCTTCGCCCTCGCCTTCAGAGTCGGCCTCCGATTCGAACTCCGCCTCCGCGGCGGCCCGCCGCGTTCGACGCTGTTCGGCCTGCCGGGCGGCGCGGGCGGCGATGAGTCGGCTGTCGAGTTCGTCCCGGAGTCGGTCGGCGCTCGCGGCGTCGATATCGACGGCGGCGGCGTCGCTCCCGCCCAGCGAGAGCGACCCCGCGGTGTCGATGGTGACGGTGGCGAGGCGGAGGCGACGCTGGAATATCGTCCGGGTGTCGATGACCGTCTGGATGCGGTAGTACGGGACGGCTTTCGTCTCGCGCTTCAACACGCCGTTTCGCGTGACGACGTGGTCCGGACCGAGCCAGTAGCCGCGGTGCTTCCACTTGTAGTGCGCCGCGACGGGAATCGCCGGCAGGACGAGCCCGGTCCAGTACCACGGAATCCCGCCGAAGACGGTGTTCGCGGCGTACAGCACGCCGGTGAGAACGGAGAGCGCGATGAGATAGCGCGCGGCGTACCGGCGGCGAGTCCGCTTCGGCGGGCGTTCGAACGCCGGCGACCCGACGCGTTCGATGTCGTTCACGAGCGAGTCGATTCGCTCCCGCCGCGCGAGGGGAATCGCCGCCTCGGACCCGCGGCCGTTCTCGCTGCCGCCCGGTCCGTGCCCCGCCGTCTCGATGAGGAGCGTCGCGTACCCCGCCCACCGCTTCAGCGGGTTGTCCGCGACGGTCAGCGTCTGCACCTTGTCGAACGGAATCGACCCGTCGTACCGCTGGAGCAGCCCGCGTTCGTACTGAAGTTCGTCCTCCGACCGCACGAGGCGGAAGCCGTAGTAGTTGACGACGGCCACCGTCGCGCCGGCCACCCATGAGACGAGAACCGCGGCGACGACGAGGACGACGACGCCGACGACGGCGGTGGGGAACCCGAACGCGTCCGGCAGGAGCGACGTGACGAACGGGACGGATCCCGAGGCGAACAGGAACACCGCGCCGGGGATGCGGAAGTCGAACGAGAGCGCGCCCAAGATTGCGAGTTCGCGGTCGTCGAGGGAGAACAGTTCCTCCGCGGGCGCGCGCGTCTCCGGTTCGGCGTCCTCGCCGCGCTTGAGGCGCGGCAGTTCCCGCTGGAGGCGTTTCGCCTCCTCGAAGGAGACGTAGCGGAGCTGCGCCTCGGTTCCGCTCCCGCCCGCCGTCTCGAAGTTCACCGCCGCGATGCCGACCGCTCGTTGGACGACGTTCCGGGAGATATCGACGTTCTGGATGCGCCGGAGCGGTATCTCGCGCGTCCGACGAGCGACGACGCCGGAGTGGATGTCCAGCGTGTCGGCGGTGAGGTCGTACCCGAACAGGCGGTAGTACGCCGCCTCGTAGGCGATCAGGAGGGCGACGCCGCCGCCGGCGACGACGACCAACGCGGCGGGACCGGCGAGTCCGACGAACGGGAGGTTCATCCCCCCCGTGGCGAGGGCGAACGCGACGAACGCGAGGACGCTCCCGCCCCGTTGGATGACGCGGTACGGCACCGAGAGCGCCGAGAGTCGCTGCTCGGGCATCTCAGACCGCGTCCTCGCCTTCGGAGCGGATGGCGAGCCGCTTCAACCGCTCCTGTAGTTCCTCCGCGCCCTCCAGCGTGAGCCCCGGAACCGTCACGTCGGCCCCGCGGGACCCCGCCGTGTAGACGACGGTTCGCGCCAGTCCGACGAACCGTTCGGTGGGGTTCCGAGCGGAGTCGACGTGCTGGATGCGGACGAACGGGACGACCGTGCGGACGCGGGTGAACACCCCGCGTTCGAGGTACAGCGAGTCGTCGCGGACCTCGTACGTCCACGACCGGTACCGCGCGACGGCGAGGAGGACGCCGAGAACGAGGAGGGTGCCGCCCACGGCGAACGGCGTCCACGAGGGGAGAAACGGCGGGGCGAAGAAGCGGACGACGGCGAAGGCGATACCGCCGAGTATCGCCGCGGTAATCGCCGAGCGACCGGCCCACAGCACTTGGACGCGCGGGTGCAGTCGCGTCATCGTCGTGCGCGACCGGCGGTTACCTGTCGGGACGCGGGCGAGGCGATGATGGTGCGCATGGGCGAGAATTTCCCCTCGCGGGATAAATAGGTGTGGCCGCGACCGACCGCCCGCGCCGCCTCACGCCGTCGTCGAGACGGTCCGGTCGATGCGGGAGAGCGCCGTCTCCACGAGGCGGCGCGCCGAGGCGAGGGCGTCCAGTCCGGGATGCGAGCAGTCCACGTCGTGATAGAGGTACTCCGTCACGCTCGGGACCAGACCAGAGAGGGTTCGCCGGTGGGCGGCGAGCGTCCGTTGGCGCTCCCGCGCGCGTTCGTCCAGCCCGTCCCGAAGGGCGAGGACGTCCTCGCGGAGGGCGAGGAGTTCGTCGAACGACCGGGCGGAGAGCGGTCGGTCGTCCAGCGACGAGAGCTCCCCGACGACCCGTTCGACTCCCTCCTCGACGGCGTTCAGCGACGCGAACTCCTCGTCCAAGATGCCGAGGAACTCCTCCCGTTCGCGGACGGCGTTGGCTGCGGCGGAGACGACGGCCCCCCGCAGTTCCGGCGAGAGCCCCGGCCCGGCGGTCATCCCGGCGGCTATCTCGTCGCCGAACTCCGCGGCGAGGCTTTCGGGGTACGCGTCGCCGTACTCCTCCTCGTAGTGGGGGACGTTCATGACCGTCCGTTCGTACGCCCTCCGGACGGCGGCGAGCGAGGGCGGCGTCTCCCGACCGGCCGTCTTCACCCCGAGGGGCCCCCTCGCCGACCCGGCGGCCGTCGAGGGCTGGACATCCGCGACGGCGGAGCGGAACGACCGGAACGCCGCCTTCTCGTCCACGCACCGCTGCCGTTCGCGCCCGAGCGACTCCCTCGCTTCTTCGACGTGCGTCCGCCTCAGCGCCATCGAATCCCCTCCGGCACGTCGTCGTAGTCGGTCTCCCTCCGATGGGCCGCGGGGCTTCGCTCCGCGACGTTCTCGCCGGAGCGGGCCCGCTCGCGTTCGTCCGCGAACGGGACGTTCGACCCCGCGAGCGCGCCGTCGGCGGCGTGGGCCGCGATGCTCCGCCCGTGGGCGTTCCCGTCCCGCACCAACTCGTACGCCTCCGCGCGCCCGTTCGCCCCGGAGAGCGGAACCATCCGAACGTCGGTCCCCGAGGGGCCGACGTCCACGAGAAGCATCGCCTGCGGGTACGAACACGTCGCGGGCGCGATGAGTTCCCGAACGCCGCGCTTCCGCGCCGTCGCGGGCCAGTGGATGTGTCCCGAGAGGACGAGCGGAACGCTCCGCTCCGCGAGGAGTTCGAGGAGTTCCTCGGCGTTGCGCAGTTGGTAGAAGTCGCCGTCGGCGAACGGGCCGGTGTGCTCCCGCGGGTGAAACAGGTTGTGGTGGAGGGTGACGAGGGGCGTCTCGGCGTCCGCGAGCGTCTCGTCCAACCACGCGAGGTGCGCGTCCGGGATCAATCCCTCGTGGGAGTCGGCGAGTTCGCCGTCGCCGCCGGCGCTGTCTAACCCGAGCACGTCCACGCCGCCGGCGCGGACGCGGAACGGAAGCGCGCCCGCGGCGTACCGGTCGGCGAACTCGGAGACGGGCGGCGTCTCGTAGTCGTTCCACGCCTTCGGAACGTCGTGGTTGCCGGGGACGGCGACCCACTCACCGTCGAGTTCCCGGAGCACCTCGTCCGCGCAGGCGAACTCCTCGGGCCGGCCGTCGCGCGTCAGGTCGCCGAGGAACACCGTCAGGTCCGCGTCGGCGTCGGCGGCGGCGGCCACGGCCGCCCGGAGTCGCGTCTCGGTTCGGTGGTACGCCTTCCACGTCCCGGACGCGGTGGGCGTCACGTGCGGGTCCGAGACGACGGCGATTCGCGTCCGCGTCGGGGAGAGCGGACGCGAGAGTCGGGCGAGGAGCGGTCCGGGAGCCGAGTCCGAGCGCGCGAACTCGTCGTCGGGGTACGCGTCGAGACTCATCGCTCGACGGTTCGCTCGTACGTTCCGAGCGCGGTGTCGCGGCGGACGACGATTCGTCCGTCCGACTCGCGGAGTTCGATGGTCAACGGGGCGTCGCTCCGGTCGGTTCGCTGCGTGTCGTCCCCTTGCATCTCGTCGGGTGATGCGCCCGCTCCGGGGTTAAAAATATCGTATGGATTATACGTTCTTCGTCGTATCCGTATGTTCTCTCTATAGTGACAGGTACACTCAGTAGAACGACGCGCCGGTAGCCAACAGACCGGCGTCCACGAGGAGCAGGACGCCGACGACGGCCGCCGCGCGGAAGACGCCGATAGCGTCTCTGGCGGGCGCTCGAACGCGTTTCTCCTGCAGGCCGTCGGAGAGTCGCCCGTTGCCGACTTCGACGAGGGCGGCGAGCGCCAACCAGAGTGCGAGCATGGCGAGGACGAGGTGACCGCGTCCGGTTCCTATCAGGGTCTCGATAGTGTATCTCGTCCCGGCGAGGTGACCGCCGGTGAGGAACATCACGACGGACGCGCCGCGGGACCCCCTCACGAGCGTTCGGGACAGCGATTCGAGGGGGGCGGCGTCGAGCGACCCCCCGACGGCGGCGGGGAGAATCGCGCCCGCGACGAAGACGACGCTTCCGACCCACAACGCGCCCGTGAGAACGTGCAGTACCGTGACGGCGGTATCGACCAGCATACCGACACCTCCGTTCGCCGCCGTTTGAACGTTACCGGTTTCCGACCGGTCGTCCGCGGCGACGGGTCGCGGGCGGACGGCCACGCCCGTTCTGTTTTGTATCCGGCCCCGGTAGGGACGGCGTATGGCAGACGAAGCAGACGCCGACGGTAGCGACGGGAACGACGAGTTCGAGCGGGTTCGAGAACGGGCCGTCGCCGCCCTCGAGGAGGGAGAGCCGATCTCGATATACCTCGGGCTGGTTCACGAAAACGGCGCGAACGAGTACTACTTCGGAAACGACGTGGACGAACGCGAACTCCGGGAGGCGGCCACCGAGCAACTCGGGATGCTGACGCGAGTGCTCGCGGACCAGTCGGCGGCGAGCGTCGAGGAGATAGCCGAACTCGCCGTCGAACGCGCCGAGGCGATGAACCTACAGCCGTAACCGTCGGGTTCGGTCAGCGTCGGGGGACGTTCTTCGGCGCGGCGGGGGTCGTGCCACGCCCGCGACCCGGCGTCTACCGGCGCACGTCCAGGACACTCCGAGAAGTGAGACGCGAACCGCGTCAGCGATGCGGCGAGACGTCGTCGCGCGTCGGTCGCCAGACGTACACGGACGACCCCGAAAACTCCGTCTCCTCCGGCCGCCCCCCCGTCGAGGACGCCGAGGATTCCCCTCGATCGCGGTACCGGCGGGCGGCCAACCCGGCAACGAACAACCCGAGGGCGACGCCGAGGGAGACGTACCGGAGTGCGCTTCCGACGCCTCCGATTTCGCCGTCTCCGCTTCCGCCGCCGCCGTCGCGGGTCGATTCTCCGCCTCGCGTTCGCTCCGAGAAGGATGGTGCCATAGACGCCCTTCGCGAGCCGTAATTATACGCTTACGGGTTCGTCTCTCCGCGTGCGTTCGACCGACGGCCCACGCGCATTCGTCGCGCGAGGCGGTCGCTACCGGGCGGATTCGACCGCGTCGCGCAGTTCCGACAGCGTCGCGTCGTCGCCCGCGCCGACGTAGAGTCCCTCGACGCCGCGTCCGTGCGAGCGAACGCCGCTCTCCTCGGCGAGGAGTTCGCCCGCGTGCTGTTCGTACACCTCGGGGCGGAGGCAGACGATGCCCTCGATGCCGCCGCGGGCGAGCAGTCCCCAATCGACGCACGGCGACCACGTCTGGACGACGCGCTTGCACCGAGGCCGGAGGGCAGCCTCGATTCGGTCGCCGAGGGCCGCCAGTTCCGGGTCGCGGACGGCCGAGAGGCCGCGGACGAACGAGACGGTGCCCCGGTCGAGGGGGACGTCGCTCCCGGCGGCGAGGCGTTCGCCGTTGACCGTCGCCCCCTCGCCGCGGCGGGCGACGTACAGCGAGTCCGGGAGCGGTTCGTAGATGGCCGAGACGACGGGCTCGCCGTCCCTGAGGACGCAGACCGCGGTGGCGAACGACGGGAGCCCCGACGCGAAGTTGTTCGTGCCGTCGAGGGGGTCCACGACCCACCGGAACCGGTGGTCGCCGTCGCGGCCGGACTCCTCGCCGTGGAAGGCGTGGTCGGCGAACGACTCCCGGAGGACGGACCGGATGCGCTCCTCCGCGGCGCGGTCGGCGTCGGCCTTCACGTCGTCGGTCCCGTACTCCGCGTCGAGTTCGTCGCCGCGGAACGCGTCCCGGAGATAGTCGCCGCTCGCGCGGACGGCCCGCGTCGCTACCGTCGCCAGTTCGTCGAGGGTCGGGTCGGCGTCATCGGACTGTGTCCGAGGGGCGGTCGAGCTCTGCTCGACTACGTCGCCGAGGGAATCTCGGCGGCCCAACGGACGTCGTCCGTCGGCGTCGGCGACGTCCGACCCGTCCCGGTCGGCGTTCGGGTGGTCCTCCATAGAGGTGGCCGGGCGCGCGACGGCAAGAGCGATTCGGTCGGGGCGACGCGACGACGCCTGACCCCGCGGCGCACCGACATTTTTCGTCCGTCGGCCCGTACGCCCGCTATGGAGTTCACCGTGGTTCAGGGAGACATCGCCCAGCAGTCGGCGGACGCGCTAGTCAACGCCGCGGGGACGAGCCTCCGCATGGGGTCCGGCGTCGCGGGCGCACTCCGCCGAGAGGGCGGCGAGGCGTTGAACGACGCGGCGGTCAGGAACGGCCCCATCGACTTGGGGGACGTGGCCGTCACGAAGGCCTACGAGTTGGACGCCGAACACGTCATCCACGCCGCGGCGATGCCGCACTTCGGCGACGGGGAGGCCACGGCGAAGAGCATCCGCGACGCGACCCGCAACAGTCTCGAACGCGCCGACGAACTCGGCTGTTCGTCGCTCGTCCTCCCGGCACTCGGGTGCGGCGTCGCCGGGTTCCCGTTGGAGGAGGGCGCGCGCATCATCGCCGAGGAACTCGCCGACTACGAACCGTCGTCGCTCTCTGACGTTCGCTTCGTCGCCTACGGCGAGGAGGACTACGAGACGATCCGGCGCGTCGCGGGGGAGGTTCGCGGCGACGGGGAGTGACGAGAGGCCCAGTAGAGTGACTGATGCGATTTTAGGGTTACTACCGCAGCGTGGCTCTGTTGAAACCCGCAGCAGAGTGCACCTCTTCAATCCCGGTTCACCCACGAGCGTTCAGTCGTGATGCGATGTATTTAGCGTCGGGGCAGACACCGTTGATAGTCGCCGAAACAGGTGTCCGCTGGAAGGAGAGGCCGAGGAAGTACAGCCTCGGTTCGTCGTCTACCACGCCCTTCTCGTGAACTGGGTAGCCGTTCGCGTCAAGAGCCAGTCCCGGAACCTCGATCCACTCGTAATCGGGTCGGAACCCTGTCGCCCACACCACCGCACCTACGTCGAGGACGGATCCGTCTTCGAGGCGCGGCTTCCCGTCTGTTACGCCCGCCGCCCGAGCCACTCGTTCGACTCCGCTCTGGCGGATGTCCGCTGGCGTGAGACGAATCAGCGGATCACCGCGTCCCTGACTGCGCTCTTTCACCTTCTGCCCCAACCACGTATCGACGGTGAACACGCGAGTGGCCAGCCACCAGAAGGGACGAGAGTTGAAGACGCTCGACGGAATGTGCCCGGTGTCACGACCTGACAACCGCGTGCTACGACCGGCGCGGGCGAGCTCGACAGCGATTTCTGCTCCCGAATTCCCGGCACCGACAACGAGGACATCGCCAGCAGAAAGTTGGTCTGAGTGTTGGTAGTCACTCGAGTGGAGCTGCGTGATCGACGGATCGAGCTCGTCAGCGAATGCGGGAATCCGGGGGTGGTGAAACGGCCCCGTTGCGACGACGACACTGGTAGCAGTCAACCGATCAGACCCGGTTTCTAGCACGTACCGGTCGTCGTCCCGGGTGAGCGACTCGACTTTCGTATCGAGGTGTACTGGGAGGTCGAATTCGGTGACGTACGCCGCCAAGTAGTCGGCCATCTCATCCTTGGTAGGGAAATAGTCGCCTGATGCCGGGAACGACATCCCCGGCAAGCTGCTATTCCGGGCCGAGGTGAACAGTCGCAACGAGTCCCACCGATCGCGCCACGTGTCTCCGATACGCTCGCCGGCATCGAGAATGAGGAAGTTTCGATCCTGTTTCCGTAAGTAATACCCGATGGCTAGACCGGCCTGACCGCCGCCAATCACGACGGTATCGAACTGCGGTTGAGATTCGGAAGCCATGTCCAGCAGTTTACATCTAATCAGAGCAATTTTAAGTAGTATGTGGGAACTCTGCCCTCAGGTCCACGATGCCGAAGTCGCAGGGGCGGATAAACCGCTCGTATATCTGGTTCGCCATCCGTTCGGCGGTGTTGCCCTCCCGCGCCCGGGGAACGAGCGGTTCAGGTCGAGGTCGTAGATGGGGATGTAGCGCTGTTGGGCGGGGTAGCCCGGGACGTTGGCGGCGTGGATGCAGACGATAGTGCCGCAAACGTCGGAGGGGGCGTAGCGGGCGGCGACTTCCTGCAGGACCTTCACGCCGTTCAGTTCGTCGCCGTGAAGGGCCGCGGTCATGAACGCCGTCGGGCCGCCGCGTTCGCCGTTGGTTATCGTGACCGGAATCTCCACCGAGTCGCCGAGGTACGTCTCGCTCACCTCGTAGCGGAGGTGGCGCTTCTCGCCCGGCGGAACCTCCGTGTCGAAGCGGAACGGCTTCGGGTCTGTCATCGACCGGCTTTCGCCCCCGATGGGGAAGAACGTTCGCCAATCCGACGGTTCGCGGAACGCCCGCGAACGGGGGGAGCGACGCTTCGGAAGCGACATCCCCACGGTTATTACCCTCCGCTGACGACGGCCATTCAATGGCACGCGAGCAGTCCGCGAGCGAGTCGGCGGAGCTCGACTCCGTCCTCGGCGCCTTGGACGACGCGGACGCCAGAGACATCATCAGAACGCTAGACGAACCCATGACGGCGAGTGAGATATCCGACGACTGCGATATCCCCCTCTCGACCACGTATCGGAAGTTGGACCTCCTCACGGACGCGAACCTCCTCCTCGAAGGGACGGAGATTCGGGCCGACGGTCACCACGCCACCACCTACGAGGTGGCGTTCGAGGAGGTCAGAATCCTGCTCACCGACGAGCGGGCTCTCTCGGTCGATATCACACGGACCGAACGCTCCCCGGAGGAACGACTCGCGGACATCTGGACCGCCGTCAGGGAGGAGACATAATGCCACACAACACCGCATCCCCCGCCGTCACAACCGCGCTCATAATCGTCAAGACAGGTATCCTCCTCCTCGGAGGACTCATCACCTACTTCAGTTTCAAGGCGTACCGCCGAACCAGATCGCCGGCGCTGCGCGCGTTAGCGGTCGGGTTCGGCATCGTCACCTTCGGCGCATTCGTCGCGGGCGTGATAGACACGTTCCTCGACATCTCCTTGGCGATGGGCGTCCTCGTCGACTCCGTGCTGACGTTCGTCGGGTTCGCCGTCATCACGTACTCGCTGTACGTGGAGTGAGGGGCGAACCGAACGGCGTCGGACAGCGCCGAACGCGTGTTCGGAAAGCAACATTACCGCCGGAAAACGAACGCCGTTCGTGATACCGATCGGCGTACGCGCGTTCTTCCGAGGCGTCGGGAACCTCACCTCCCTCCTCCTCTTGGCTCTCGGCGCTCTCTGCCTGCTCTGGCCCGAGCGGAGTCTGCAAATCTGGTACGCTCCGATGACCGACGAACCGATATCGCTCGGCGGGTACGCGATAGCGTTTTACCGCGTCTCCGGAGCGCTCTTCGTTCTGCTCGGGATTCTGGGCTTGGCGTTCTGATTCGCTCGGGGCCGTACGCGTCGCTCAGATGCTCCAAATCGCGCGTCAAAATGTCGCCCGTATGATTTTCGTACCGAATTCGGAAGAAGGGTCGCTACGTCCGTCGGCCATCTCAGCCGAGGATGTAGTCGAGGGCGGGGTACTTCTCCACGAGGGTCTGTCCGCCGACGTCGTAGTTCTCGACGATGGCGTCGAGGCCGAGGATGCGGCCGGCGCCGAACGCCGCGACGGCGAGGAACACGAGCATGTAGGCGAAGTCGCCGTTGATGACGCCGTGGGCGATGTCCCAGTTTCCGAGGTAGAACATGAACATCATGAACGCACCCCAGAACGCCGCGAGGCGGGTGAGGAGACCGACGATCAGTCCGAGACCGATGAACAGTTCACCCCACGGGACGGCGACGTCGAGGAAGGCGACGAACCACGGCGTGTTGCCCATCGCGACGAACAGGTCCGCCGCGGGGCTTCCGTTGCCCACGGTCGCGCCGACCAGGTAGCCCTGCGAGCTGAACCCCTCGATAATCTTCGTCGCGCCGGCCCACGTGAACGCCACGCCCATCATGAGACGGAGTGCGAGGACGAACCACGCGCTGAGCGAGTGGGCGCGCCCCCGGACAGTCATGCCGCCGAGGGTGCTCTCGAAGGTGTTGCTGAGTTGGGTGTTGGTTGAAGTTGCCATCGTAATGTACCTCTTACAACCGTAGTAACGCGCGGAGACGGCATATATACGACAGGCGATTCTCACGGCGTTAGAAACGCTCTCGTCGGATATGGCACGGTATCGTCTCGCACGGCGCACGGGCGAGACGCGGGAGGAGGGCGGTCAGAGGCGCGACCGGACGTCGCGGAACACGCTCGGGTCGGCGTCCACGACGCCCGCGACGGCGTCCGCGGCCCCGAGAAGCCACTCGGCGCGTTCGATTCGGGACTCCAAGTCGCCGGGTCCGATGCGGTAGTTCTCCACGATGGTCTCGACGGACTCGCCGTCGGCCCACTCGCGGAGGATGCGCGCGAGTTTGACCGCGCTCAGCCACTCCTCGAAGTTCTCCGTGCCGTTCATGTCGGTGGTGAACTCCGCGGCGTGGCGGGTGGCGAAGCGGTACATCGCCGCCCGTTCCCTGTTGCCGAGGTAGGTGCCGTACATGTCCGGGGTGTCGCAGACGATTTCGAGGGCCGTCAGCGCCGTCACGTTCTCGTCGGCCATCCCCTCGGCGGTTCGGACGCCGGAGACGATGCGCGCGCCCGTCTCCGGGCGGACGTACTGCCGGGACACCTGTTCGCCCAGCGTCGTCGCCGCGAGGGCGTCGCCCTCGACGGTCAGCATCGACATCTCCGCGAGTTCGGCGGCCACGCCGTCGACGAGTCCCGAGAGGTCCACGTCCGGCGACTGGTGCGCGAAGAACGACGCGTCCAACAGGTCCAACACGCCGGATTTCGAGTCGGCGAACCCGGAGGCGACGACGGAGAGGACGTGCGTCCGGAGGGCGTCGCGGGCGGCGAGTTTCGACTCCACCGCCTCCGGCCCCGCCTCGACGTACCGTTCCCACAGTTCCTCGCGGAATCGGTCGTCGCCGACGAGGACCGCCTCGCCGTAGGGGTCGAGGTGCGGGCGGCCCGCCCGGCCGCACATCTGGTGGACTTCGAGGACGGGGAGCCACGCCATCTCCTCGCCGGTGTAGCGCTTCTGATCGCGGACGACGACGCGGCGGGCGGGGACGTTGACGCCCGCCGCCAGCGTCGGCGTCGCGCAGATGACCTTCAGTTTCCGGTCGCGGAACGCCGACTCCACGAGGGCGCGGTGGCCCGTCCTGAGTCCGGCGTGGTGGAAGGCGACGCCGTTTCGGACGCAGTCGGCGAGTCTCTCGCCCGTCTCCGTCCCGTCTAGCTCGGTGACGGCGTCGGCCATCTCCGGCCGGGCGACGAGTTCCTCGCGCGCGAGGCGTTCGGCCAGCGATTCGGCCTCGCGGCGCGACCGGACGAACGCGAGGCTCTGTCCCCCGTTCTCCACGGCGTCGGCGACGAGTGCCGCGGTGGCCTCGGTGTCTCGGTCGTCGTTCGGACCCACGTCGCCCGGCGAACAGTCGAGCGTCGAGTCGTCGTCGAACTCCACGGAGCCCTCGGCGTAGACGCCGGTTCGGAGCGAGACGGGTCGCCACGTCGTCTCGACGAGTTCCGCGTCCAACCACGCGGCGATGTCCTCGGGGTTGTCCACCGTCGCCGAGAGGGCGACGATTTGGACGCCGGGCGCGCGCCGTTGCAGGGTGGCGAGGGTGACTTCGAGCGTCGGGCCGCGGCCGTCCGACCCGAGGAGGTGCACCTCGTCCACGACGACGCAGGCCAACTCCGACACCCACGACGCGCCGTTTCGGATGGCGGAATCCACCTTCTCGGCGGTGGCGACGACGATGTCGTTGTCGCCCAAGTCCTCGGCCGGCGAGTCGAAGTCGCCCGTCGAGATGCCGACGCTGACGCCGGGCAGTTCCGCGAACGTCTCGTACTTCTCGCGGGCGAGGGCGCGCAGGGGGACGATGTACAACGCGGGCCCGTCGGCGGTGAGCATCGCCAGTTCGGCGATGAACGTCTTCCCGGAGGCGGTGGGGATGGCGGCGACCAACCGGTCGCCGTCGGCGACGCCCGCCTCCACCGCGGCGGCCTGCGGCGGGTAGAGTTGCTCGATACCCTTCGACTCGTAGTGGGCCCGTATCCGGTCCGGCAGGGGGAGGTCCCGGACGTGCATTGTCCGTGTCTGGTCCCGTGTTACCATAAAAACTCGCGCGGATGCACTGGACGGGAACGCCCGCCTTGACCGGCGCGCGCGGCCACCGCCCGCGGATACCAGCGGTACTCTTTTGAGACGTCGCGCGAAGTCATTACTCAGGTTACATGAAGCGAGCCCTCCTCCTGACGGCGGTAGTCGTCGCGTCCGCGTTGGCGGGCGTCGGCGCGGTAGACGGCGCACCGGCGACCGCCTTCGTCTCGAACGTCACAGTGTCGCCCGACCAACCCGCCCCCGGCGAGCGGTTCACGATCTCGACGACTGTGAGGAACGCCGACCAGAGCGGTTCGTCGTTCGAGATTACGGACGTCTACGTCCGCACCCGCGGCGGGACGAGAGACGTCACCCGAGTGGAGAACCTCGGGACGATACCGCCCGGAGCCGAGATGAAGGTCCCCCTCACCGCGTCGTTCGACGACCCCGGAACGCGCGAACTCCGCGTGTTCGTCGTCGGTCGGAGCGACGGCGAGTTCGTCCGCCTGCAGTACCCCGTCGTCGTCACCGTCAGACAGGGCGGACCGCAGGTCAGCATCGACGCCGACGACGGCGTGGTCGGCGCGGAGAACAGGATCGAGGTGACCGCGGCCAACGGCGAGGACGCCCCCGTTCGGAACCTCCGCCTGTCGGTGTCGGGAACCGACGCCGACGTGAAGAGTTCGACGCGCGTCCTGCCGACACTCGCCGCGGGCGAGTCCCGCACCTTCAACGTCTCCGTCACGCCGTCGGCGCGACGGTCGCAACTCGAAGCGCGACTCCAGTACACGACGCGGGGCGGGAACACGCGCGTCGTCGCCGACACGACGACGCTGCGGTCCGACCCCCTCCGCGAGGACGTCCGCGTCGATGCCAGCGTCGCCGCGTCCGGGGCGTCGCCGCCGATAGTCGCCGACGTCTCGAACCTCGGGAACGCCCCCCTCGAAGACGCCGTGGTCGAGGGCGTCAGAAACGGGACCGTCGTCTTCCGGCGACCGGTGGGCGCGATAGGTTCCGACGCGTCCGCGACGACGCAGGTGAACGTCTCGGGCGTCTCCGGCGGCCCCCTCGACGTGCGCCTCAGATACGAGACGGGCGGGCGAGAGGGCGAGGCGACGACGACGCTCGACTACACGGCCAACCCCGGCGCGGTGGAACTGACGGGCGTCGATTACGAGATGGAAGGCGGGCGACTCCACATCTCCGGGAGCACGAGCAACGTCGGCCTCTCGCAGGTCGATAGCGTCGTGGTCCGCGTCCTGCCGACGGAGAACGTCACGCCCGCCCGCCCCAGGGAGTACTTCGTCGGGTCGATACCGTCCAGCGACTTCGTCTCGTTCGACGTGTACGCGGAGGTGGACGAGAACGCCTCCTCCGTGCCGCTTGAGGTGTCGTACCTCTCGAACGGCGAACGGAAGACGAGGCGCACCGAGGTGGACGTGCGCGACCTGCAACCCGCCGAACCGGCGCAGAGCGGCGGCGGCGGTTCGCTGCCGGGGACGGCCCTCCTCGTCGGCGGCGTCGTCGCCCTCCTCCTCGTCGTCGGCGTGGGAGCGTACGCGTACAGACGGCGGTAATCCGATGCCGATAATCGAACTCGCAGACGTGTGGAAGCGCTACGAAAGCGGTTCCGAGACCGTCGAAGCGCTGAAACAGATCGATTTCGCCGCCGAACCCGGGGAGTTCGTCGCGGTCATGGGACCGTCCGGGAGCGGGAAGTCCACGATGCTCAACGTCCTCGGACTCCTCGACGTGCCCTCCGAGGGCGTCGTCAGCCTCGACGGGCGCGACGTGACCGACCTCTCGGACGAGGAGATGACGCGGGAGCGAAAGCGCTCCATCGGCTTCATCTTCCAGAACTTCCACCTGATTCCGACGCTGTCCGCCGTCGAGAACGTCGAGATACCGACGCTGTTCGGCGACGACCCGACGGCGAGAGAGCGAGCGACGCAGTTGCTCGACCGGGTGGGCCTCGGGGAACGGCTCCACCACCGGCCCGACCAACTCTCGGGCGGGCAGAAGCAACGCGTCGCAGTCGCCCGAGCGCTCATCAACTCGCCGCGCATCCTCCTCGCGGACGAACCGACGGGGAACTTAGACCGGGAGACGGGGCGGGACGTCCTCGAACTGTTCACGGAGCTCAAAGTCGAGGAGGACGTCGCCATCATCGCCGTCACGCACGACGACCAACTGCGGCAGTACGCCGATCGCGTGGTGAACCTCGTGGACGGGCGCCTCACCGAGGAGGCGACGGAGGAGTTCGCCACATGAGCCGGCTCGACGGCCTCTACCGGCGGTTCCCGTCGCTGTTGATGGCCCGGCGCAACCTCTCTCGGAACCGACTCCGCTCGGCGCTGGCGGCGTTGGGCATCATCATCGGCGTCGTCGCCATCGCGTCGCTCGGCATGTTCGGCACGACGCTCCGCGCCGGGGCGACCGAGCAACTCGGCGACATCGGCAACGAGATATCCGTCTCGCCGAACGCCGCGGAGGGGTACGAGACGCTCTCCGACCGCGACGTGACCGAGATACGTCGCGTCGCCGACAGCGAGTCGGCGGTGGTCCCCGTCCGACAGCGGAGCAGTACGGTCGTCCGCGGGCGGGAGCAGTCGATAGTGACGACCTACGGCGTCTCAAACCCGGGGGCGCTGTACGCGGCGTCCGACGGCCGCGTCCCCGACCGACTCAGGCAGGGCGCGCTCGTCGGGTCGTCGCTCGCCGACCGGTTCGGCCTCGAAGCCGGGAACAGCATCACCGTGGACAACCGGACGTACCGCGTCGCCGCCGTCCTCGAAGAGCAGAACAGCATCTCGCTGATGAGCCCGAACAACGCCGTGATCATCCCCGCGGAGGACTTCAACGAGTCCGGCTACTCGCAGGTGGTCATCAAGTCCCCCTCGGGGGCCGCCGCCAACGAGACGGCCACCGCCGTCCGCGAGACGCTGAACGAACGCGAGGAGAAGGTCACGGTCTTCGAGTTGCGGAGCATCACCGAGGGCATCAACCAGTTCTTCGGCATCCTCAACGCCTTCCTCATCGGCATCGGCTCCATCTCCCTGGTCGTCGCGGGCGTGAGCATCCTCAACGTCATGCTCATGAGCACCGTCGAACGGCGACAGGAGATCGGCGTCCTCCGCGCCGTTGGCGTCCAGAAGCTCGACGTGGTCCGCATGATTCTCGCCGAGGCGGGCCTGCTCGGCGTCGTCGGCGGCATCCTCGGGGCGATCCTCTCCGTCGGGGCAGGGCTCGTCCTCAACACCGTCGTCATCTCGGACCCGTGGCTCACCTTCGACCCGGCGAACCTCCTCTACATCGCGCTCGCGATGCTGTTCGCCCTCGTGACGAGCGTCCTCAGCGGACTGTACCCCGCGTGGAAGGCGGCCAACGAGACGCCCGTCGAGGCGTTGCGGAAGTAACCTCGACGCCGCGACGCGTCCGGACCCCCGCCCGACCCCACTCGCCCTCAGAACTCCACCACGGGGATGCCCGTCGTGTCGAACTCCGTCATCGCGTCGAGTTTCTCGGGGACCCGTTCGAGCGGTACCGTCTCGGAGACTATCGCCTCGGGGTCGAGTTTCCCGTGCGCTATCATCCGGAAAATCTCGTCGTAGCGGGGTCGCGGCATGCCGACGGCCCCGACGAACTCGATCTCCTTGAGGACCATCAGGTCAGTCGGGAGCGACACCTCCCCGCCCTCCTCGCTGGAGGTCAGGCCGATTTGGACGTGTTGACCGCCCTTCCGGAGGCTGTGTACCGAGTTGCGGCACGTCTCGGCGATGCCGAGGGCGTCCACGGAGACGTCGGCACCCCCGTCCGTTATCGCGGCCACCGCCTTCGGCACGTCCGCCACCTCCTCCGCGTTGACCGTCTCGACGGCACCCAACTCCGCGGCGAACGACAGTTTCTCGTCGAAGAGGTCGACGGCGACGACGTTCGCGCCGAGGGCGTCTGCGATGTGGACGGCCGACAGGCCGACGCCGCCGCACCCGTGGACCGCCACCCAGTCGCCGGCGGTGACGTCGGCCCGGTGGACGAGTCCGTGGAACGAGGTCATGAACCGACAGCCCATCCCGGCCATCTCCACCTGCGAGACGCCGTCCGGCAGGGGGACGACGTTGAAGTCGGCCCACGGGACGTGAAATCGCTCGGCGAAGGCCCCCTTCGACTCGGGGGCGAGTCCGAGCGGAATCCGGTTGTCGCAGCGGTTCGAGTGCGCGTTCCGACAGGAGGGGCAACTCCCGTCGGCGAGGTTGAACGGGACGGTGACCCGGTCGCCCTCCCGAACGTGTTCGACCTCATCGCCGACGTCCACGACGACGCCGGCGGGTTCGTGGCCGAACACGTGCCCCTCGTCGAACCCCCGCGCCTGCCAGACCGGGTCGCCCTGCCACGCGTGCCAGTCGCTTCGGCAGATGCCGCAGACGTCCGTCTCGACCACGACCCCCGTCGCGTCCGGTTCCGGTTCGGCTATCTCCCTGATTTCGAGCGGTTCTCCGTGGCCGGTGAACACTGCTGCGCGCATCATACCGCGCTAATCGGTGTCACCCGGCATAATTTCGAGGGTCGAACGCGCCCGCCGAGACGGCGCGAGTCGAAAAGCGAGGAGAGACCGAGTCGAAAAGCGAGGAGAGACGGGGGTCGCGGCGCGCGCGGGTTAGATGTAGTCGTGTTCGGCGAGTCGGTCCACGGCCTCGCGGAGGCGTTCCTCGCTGGCCGCGTAGGAGATGCGGGCGTAGCCGGGAGACCCGAACGCGCTTCCGGGGACGGTGGCGACGTGGGCGTCCTCTATCGCGCCCTCGCACCACGCTTGGTCGTCGTCGTCCACGGGAATCATCATGTAGAACGCGCCGTCGCCGACGGGCACGTCCACGTCGTGGTCCGCGAAGAGGTCGACAAGCATGTCGCGGCGTTCGCGGAAGGCGTCGCGCATCTCGGTGACCGCTTCGTCCGTGTTCGCCAGCGCTTCGATACCGGCGTGTTGGACGAAGTTGACCGCACACGACACCGAGTGCGAGTGGAGTTTCGCCGCCTGCGAGACGAGTTCCTCGGGGGCGCAGAGGTAGCCGAGACGCCACCCGGTCATCGAGTACGCCTTCGAGAAGCCGTTGATGGTGACCGTCCGGTCGCCCATCCCCTCCAGGGAGGCGAGACTCGTCGGTTCGACGCCGTACGTTATCCGCTCGTAGATCTCGTCGGAGATGACGGTGATGTCGTGTTCGACCGCCAGGTCGCGGACGCCTTCGAGGGCGGCGTCGGAGTAGACGGCACCCGTCGGGTTCGACGGCGAGTTGACGACGAGCAGTTCCGTCTCGTCGGAGACGGCGTCGCTCAGGTCGTCGAGGGCGGGTTCCAGTTGGAAGTCGTACGGCGCGAGGTCCACGCGGTTGAGCGACCCGCCGGCGAGTTTGGCCATCGCCTCGTAGGACACCCACGCGGGGTCTAAGAGGACGACTTCGTCGCCGTCGTCGATGAGCGACTGGAACGTCTCGAACAGGGCTTGCTTGCCGCCGGGCGTGACGATGACGTTGTCCGACGTGCAGTCGATGCCGTCGCCGCGGAGTTTCTCCGCGATGGCCTCGCGGAGTTCGGGCACGCCGTTCGAGGAGGTGTAGCCCGTGTGTCCGGACCCCATCGCGTCCTGTCCGGCTTCGACGACGTTCTGCGGCGTGGGGAAGTCGGGTTCGCCGACCGAGAGGTCGACGACGTCCACGCCGTCGGCCTCCAGTTCGCTGGCGAGGTTGCTTATCGCGAGCGTGGCGCTCGGTTCGACGCGTTCTACGCGGTCGGCGAAGTCGAAGTCGCTCATGCTAACACCTCCACCATATCGACCGCGGCGTTTACCGCTTCCGCACCTTTCCCGACGCGCTCTCTGGCCTCGGCACCGCTCTGTCCCGGGCCGGAGACGCCGAACGTGACCGGCTTGTCCCGTTCGACGCTCACGTCGGTGAGTCCCTGCGCCGCCGCGTCGGCGATGACCCTGTCGTGGTCCGTGTCGCCCGTGACTATCGCGCCGACGACGGCGACGGCTTCGACGTCCGTCCGCCGCGCGAGTCTGTCGGCGGCCAACGGCGAGTCGTACGCGCCGGGGACGCGGACGACTTCGACGACGTCCGCGTCCCGTTCCGCGGCCGCGTCGAGCGCGGCCTGTTCCATCTGCTCGGTGACCGAAGAGTTGAACCGGGCCACCACCAGTCCGAGTGCGACCATACGCGTCCGGTTCCGTGCGGCGATAAAAGAACTACCGAAGCGCGCAGAAGCGGCCGCGGTGACGGGCGGAGAGGCGGCGTCTCGCGGCGGTGACGCGCCCGTCGATTCGAACCGACGCCCGCGAACTACGAGCAAACACAAGAGTTGTAGTCTCGGAGGGGCGATGAGAGTCTATGAGTTCCGACGAGGTGTCGTCTCCGTCCGCCTCTTCGTCCGCCTCTTCGTCCGCGACGGTCGAGGAATCGACCGCGAACCGGACGGACGCAGAGGCGCGGTCGGAGCGTCGCCACCGCCACGGTCACTCCCGCGTCCTCCTCGGCGTCCTCGCCGCCGCCGCCGTCGCACTCGTTCTCCGCCTCGTCGCCCTCGGCGGGCGCATTATGCACTGGGACGAGGGGCGCGTCGGCTACTGGATCCTCAGGTACCACGAGACGGACTACTTCGTCTACCGCCCCATCGTCCACGGCCCGTTCCTCCAGATCGTCAACGACTGGTTGCTGGCCGTCGCGGATCCCTCCGACTTCCTCGTTCGCCTCCCCGTCGCCGTCGTCGGCGGCCTCCTCCCCCTCGCGGCGTGGCTGTTCCGCGAACGCCTCGAACGGACCGAGGTGGTCGCGTTCGCCGCCGTCCTCGCGCTGAATCCGCTCTTGGTCTACTACTCGCGGTTCATGCGCAACGACGTCCTCGTGGCGGCGTTCTCGCTGTTCGCGCTCGGGTTCGTCGTCCGCGGCTTCGACACCGGGAAACTCCGGTACGCCTTCCCCGCCGCCGCCTCGATGGGGCTGGCGTTCACGACGAAGGAGAACGCCCTCCTCTACGTGCTCTGTTTCGTCGGCGCGGCCGCCCTGCTGGCCGACCATCGGTTGCTCGCGGCCACGGCGCGCGGCGAGTCCGCCCACGACGTGTTCGGCCGCCGGTGGCCCCGCGCCGTCGCCGCGCGACTCCGCGGCCACGGCGAGACGACGGGACGGAGCCTCCTCCGCATCGGCGGCACTCTCGTCGCCTCGACGCTCCTGTTCCTCGTCATCGTCGCGTTCTTCTACGCGCCGCGGCCGGATCTCTGGCAGGCGTTCGGCGGGTCCGCGTCGCTGACGAGCGTCGTCGAAGCGGGGACTATCGGCGCGGCCGAGAAGTTCGCGGACACGTGGGCGTCCGGCGGCCACCAGGACCACGCGTACCTCCCCTTCCTCCACGACTTCCTGGAGACGATGGTGTACGGCGCGCCCGCGGTCATCATCTTCGCCACCGTCGGCGTCTTCGTGGACCGGTACGGCTTCCGCGGCGGCCGCTACCGCGAGTTCGTCGCCTTCGCGACGTACTGGGGCATCGCCTCCATCTTCGGCTACCCCATCGCCACCGACATCGAAGCGCCGTGGGCCGTCGTCCACGCCGTCGTCCCGTTGGCCGTCCCGGCGGCCGTCGGCGTCGCCTTCGTCTTCGAGTCCGGGCGGGAAGCGCTCTCGGCGGACGACGCGGTGAGCGTCGGGCTGGCCGCGCTCGTCGTCCTCGCCTCCCTCGGCGGCGTCGCCGCCGCCAACGCGACCTACTTCAACAGCGCATCGGAGGAGGACAAGCAGGTCCTCCAGTGGGCGCAACCCGAGAATGACCTGAAGCCGACGATGGAGACCGTCGGGGCCGTCGCGCGGGCAAACGGGGGGACCGACGTGCTGTTCTACGGGACGACCGCGCCCGGGAGCGGCGACGAGTTGTTCTACGTGAAAGACGAGTCCTCGCTTCGGACGCCGCCGCCGGGCGGCCCGGCGTGGCACGACCGCCTGCCGCTCCCGTGGTACCTCGAGATGTACGGCGCTGAGGTGACGAGCACCTCGCCCGACACCGCGCCCGAGGAGGCGTTGCGGGACGCCCCGCCGGTCGTCATCGCGAAGGACTTCAGCCGAGACGAGGTCGAACCGCACCTCGACGGCTACGAGGCGTTCGAGCACAAGTTCCGCCTCTGGAACGACGGCGTCGTCGTGTTCATCGACCGGGAGGCGCTCAACGGCGTGAACGGCCCCGACGTGAGCGTCGATTCGGCCGATAGCCTGCGCCCGGCGAACGGCGACGGCGCGGCGAACGCCTCGGCCCCGGCCTGACGACTCGCCGGCTCATTTTTGGGCACGAACGTGCTCACTTCCTCGTCCGTTTCGGCAACGTTTATGCAGTGTTCTCCACAACCGAGCGACTGTGACCGTCACCGTACCCGGCCCGACCCTCGGCGTCGTGGGCGGCGGCCAACTCGGGCGCATGCTCGCTGAGGCCGCGGCCCCCGTCGGCGTCGACGTGGTCGTCCTCGACCCCACGCCCGACTGTCCCGCCGCGCCCGTGGCGCGAGACCAAGTCGTCGGCGGTTTCGACGACCCGGAGGCGTTCCGCGAACTCGCCTCCCGGGTGGACGCGCTGACGTTCGAGATAGAACTCGCCGACTCGGACCTCCTCGAAGAGGTGTCCGAGGAGTTCGGCCTCGCCGTCCACCCCTCGCCCGACACGCTCCGAACCATCGAGGACAAACTCGTCCAGAAGCGGGCCCTCGAAGACGCCGGCGTCCCCGTCCCGCCGTTCCGTCAGGTGGACGACGCGGACGACCTGCGCGAGGCCCTCTCGGAGTTCGGCAGCGTCATGCTGAAAGCCCGGACCGGCGGCTACGACGGCCGCGGGAACGTCCCCGTCCGCGACGAGTCCGAGGCCGAGGCGGCCCTCGACGAACTCGGCGGCCCGGCGATGGCCGAGGCGTTCGTGGACTTCGAGCGGGAACTGTCCGTCATCGCGGTGCAGGGCGACGGCGAGGTGCGGACGTTCCCCGCCGGCGAGAACGTCCACGAGGAGGAGATCCTCCGCGAGACTGTCGTCCCCGCGCGGACGACCGACGAGGTGCGCGAACGCGCGGACGAGGTGGCGCGCGACGTTCTCTCGATGCTCGACGGCCGCGGCGTCTTCGGAATCGAACTGTTCGAGACGCGCGAGGGCGAGATTCTGGTCAACGAGATAGCCCCGCGCCCGCACAACTCCGGCCACTGGTCCATCGAGGGCGCGCGCACCTCCCAGTTCGAACAGCACGCCCGCGCGGTCCTCGGGTGGCCCCTCGGCTCTACTGTCCGGCGGTCGCCCACCGTCTCGGCGAACGTCCTCGGCACCGTCGAGGAGACGCGGGAGGCCCGCCTCGGCAACGTCGAGTCCGTCCTCTCGGCCGAGGAGGCGTCGCTCCACTGGTACGGGAAAGACGACGTGCGCCCCCTCCGGAAGATGGGCCACCTCACCCTCACCGGAGATGCGGACGCCGACGTGACCGACCTACTCGCGCGCGCCCGCGACCTGCGGGACGGACTGACCTTCGAGTGAACCCATGATCGAAGACACAGACTCCGACAGCGTGGACGTACAGGACCTCATCGACCGGCTTCGCGCGGAGGCCGACGCGGACGCGGACCCCGAGACGACGCCCGAGATGGGCATCATCATGGGGTCCGACTCGGACCTCGACGTGATGTCCGGCGCGCACGACGCCCTCGACGAACTCGGCTTCGCGGAGCAGACGGACTTCCGCGACGCGCCCGACGCGCGCTTCACCTACGAGACGTACGTCGTCTCCGCGCACCGGACGCCCGAACTCATGTACGCGTACGGCGAGACGGCGGCCGAGAGGGGTCTCGACGTGATAATCGCCGGCGCGGGCGGGAAGTCCGCCGACCTGCCGAACATGACCGCCTCCATCGCGTACCCGCTTCCGGTCGTCGGCGTGCCGGTCCAAGAGAAGTCCGTCGATTCGGTCATCGGGATGCCGACGGGCGCGCCCATCGTCGCCGTGGACGCGGGCAAGTCGTTCAACGCGGCGCTCTCGGCGACGCAGATACTCGCGCGGCGGCACGAGGAACTCGAAGAACGCCTCGTCGAATACCACGAGAAGCTGGTATCGGGCGTCGCTGAGGTGTCTCGGGACATCCACGACATGGGCGTCGAGTCGTTCCGCGATTCGAGATAGTATCAGAAGAGAGACTGTTCGAGAAGTAACCCCTTCGTCTTTAGGGCCTCGGCCATATGAGCCCCCCGAAACCGCGAGAGGCGCCAAAATCAACGCTTATAGGGGGAGCCTTCTAACCCACGAACGTCAGGAGACTACGGTATGAGTGATTGGATCGCAATCGGTGCGTTGGGCCTCGTCGGCGTCGGCATCCCGCTGGGGATGATGGCGGTGTCGGCGCTTCTGCGTCCAACCGTGCCGGAACAAGGGAAGAGCGCCACCTACGAGAGCGGTGAGGTACCCACGGGTACGGCGCGCGTCCAGTTCAACATCCAGTACTACATGGTCGCGCTGCTGTTCCTCGTGTTCGACATCGAAACCGTTCTCCTATTTCCGTGGACGGTCATCTACCGCTCCGCGTTGGCCCAAGGTGCCAGTTTGACGCAGGTGTTGCTGCCGATGCTGGTATTCGTCGGCATCCTCGTCGTCGGCTTGGTTTGGGCGTGGCGCAACGGCGCTATCAGGTGGGTCAAAAGCCCGCTTGCGAACCGTCGTAAGACAGAGAGACAAACATGAGTAGCGAACACAACCGACCTTTCGTCACGGACAACAGTAGGGTACAGACCGAGACTCAGGACGCCCGCATCACGGGTGCGGACGACCGGTTCAACTCGAAGCTTCGCGAGGCGTTCGGCTCCTCGCCGTTCATCCTCACGAAGTTCGACCAGTTCATGAACTGGGTCCGCGGGTCCTCGATGTTCATGCTGCAGTTCGGTATCGCCTGCTGCAGCATCGAGATGATGCACACGTACGCGGTGAAACACGACCTCGACCGCTTCGGGTCGGGCGTCCCGCGCGCGTCCCCGCGACAGGCGGACGTCATCATCGTCCCGGGGACCATCGTCTCGAAGTTCGCCCCCCGGATGAAGCGCGTGTACGACCAGATGCCCGAACCGAAGTTCGTCGTCGGCATGGGGTCGTGCACCATCTCGGGCGGTCCGTTCCAAGAGGGCTACAACGTCATCAAGGGGGCTGAGGAGGTCATCCCGGTGGACATCCACGTTCCCGGATGCCCGCCGCGTCCCGAGGCGCTCGTCTACGGCGTCGCCAAGCTGCAAGAGCGCGTCGCCAACGGCGAGTCCGCGCCGGTGACGGTGAAGCCGTACGAACTCGAAGAGTTCGGCGACCTCTCGCGCGACGAGATCGTCGACAAACTCGCCGAACAGATCGACGAGGACGAACTCATAATGAGATACAACTGGGCTGATTCGCCATGAGTCTGGAACGACAGCGGACTCCCGAGAGCGTCTCGGCCGTTCCGACGACCGGGGACGAGCTCGCCGACCTTCTCGGCGACCTCGTCGTCGGCCGCGAGGAACACCTGAACGCGCCCGGACTCGTCGTCCGCCCGGACGACGTACAGGAGGCGCTGTTCACGCTCCGCGACGAGGCGGACTTCGACCACCTCTCCTGCGTCACCGCCGAGGAGTACGAGGACCGCTACGAGTCTATCTACCACCTCACGAGCTACGACGACCGGACCCGAGAGGTCAGCGTCGTCGTGCCCACCTCGAAGGACGACCCGCGGAGTCAGTCCGCCGCACCCGTCTTCCGGACGGCCGACTGGCACGAACGTGAGGCGTACGACCTCGTCGGCATCGAGTACGACGAGCACCCGGACCTGCGCCGCATCCTCCTCCCCGAGACGTGGCAGGGCCACCCCCTGTCGATGGACTACGACCAGGACCGGCCGCAGATCGTCACGCTCACGGAGCACGCGAACCCGCTGCAGGAGGACCACCGCAGCGAGGACGGCAACACGATGTACATCAACATCGGGCCGCACCACCCGGCGACGCACGGCGTCCTCCACGTCAAGACGACCCTCGACGGCGAGCAGATCGCCGACGTCGAACCCGACATCGGCTACCTCCACCGCTGCGAGGAGCAGCTCTGTCAGAACGGGACCTACCGGCACCAGATCATGCCGTACCCCGATCGGTGGGACTACGCCTCGGCCGGCCTGCTCAACGAGTGGGCGTACGCGCGCGTCGCGGAGGACCTCGCGGACATCGACGTGCCGGAGTACGCGCAGATCATCCGGACGATGAGCGCGGAACTGTGCCGCATCGCCTCCCACATGCTCGCGGTGGGGACGTTCGCGCTGGACATCTACGGCGACTTCACCGCCATCTTCATGTACGCCATGCGCGACCGCGAGAAGGTCCAGAACATCTTGGAGGACCTCACCGGTCAGCGCATGATGTTCAACTACTTCCGCCTCGGCGGCGTCGTCTGGGACCTCCCCGAACCCCGCGAGGAGTTCTTCGGGAAGATTCGGGACTTCCTCGACGATCTGCCGCCGGCGCTGGAGGAGTACCACGACCTCATCACCTCCAACGAGATTCTGCAGACCCGGACCATCGGGACGGGCGTGCTGCCGCCGGACGTCGCGAAGTCCTACGGCGCGACCGGCCCCGTCGCCCGCGGGTCGGGCGTCGATTACGACCTGCGCCGCGACGACCCCTACGGCTACTACGAGGAGCTCGAGTGGGACGTCGTCACGGAGGACGGGTGCGACAACTACTCGCGCCTCCTCGTGCGCATGCGCGAAGTCGAGGAGTCCGCGAAGATAATCGAGCAGTGCGTCGACCTGCTCGAAGACTGGCCCGAAGACGAGCGCGACATCCAGTCGAACGTCCCACGGACGCTCCGCCCGGACGACGACACGGAGATATACCGCGCCGTCGAGGGCGCGAAGGGCGAACTCGGCATCTACATCCGCGCGGACGGCACCGAGAAGCCGGCGCGGTTCAAGATTCGCAGCCCGTGCTTCTCGAACCTCCAGACGCTGCCGGAGATGTCCAACGGCGAGTACATCCCGGACATGATCGCCAGCCTCGGTAGCCTCGACATCATCCTCGGCGAGGTGGACCGCTGATGTCGGCGACGGTCCTCCTCCAGAGCGGTGGGGGCGGGGGCGGGGGGAACGACCCCGTTCTCCTGCCGGAGACGATAGCGAACCTGCTCGGACTCTCCGGCATCGTCGGCGACATCGTCGGCGGACTCCTCGGGGCGTTCCTCATCGCCAACATCATGCTGGCGATGACGGCCGTGGCCGGCCCGTGGGCGAAGCGGAAGATCACCGCCGCGTTCACGGACCGCATCGCGGTCAACCGCATCGGGCCGTTCGGCCTGCTCATCATCGTCGCGGACGCCGTCCGTCTGCTGTCGAAGGAGCTCATCGTCCCCGAGGGAGTCGACCGTCCGGCGTGGGACCTCGGACCGATCATCGTCCCGTTCTCCGCGCTCTTGGGCTTCGCGGTCATCCCGATGGGGAGCGGCATCCAACTGGCCGACCCGGAGACGGGCGTCGTGTTCGCGTTCGCCGCATCCTCCATCGCGTCGCTCGGCCTCGTGATGTGCGGATACGCCTCGAACAACAAGTACTCGCTTCTCGGCGGCCTCCGCGCCGTCGCGCAGAACATCGCGTACGAGATTCCGCTCATCGTCACGGCGGCGTCGGTGATCATCTTCACCGGCACGCTCCGACCGAGCGAAGTCGTCGCGGTGCAGGCCGAACCGCTTCTCACCGTCGCCGGCGTGACGATTCCGCAGTGGTTCGCGTTCGTCAATCCGTTCGCGTTCGCGCTGTTCATGCTGGCGAACCTCGCCGAAATCGGACGGAACCCGTTCGACATCCCGGAGGCGCCGACCGAAATCGTCGCCGGGTACCAGACGGAGTACTCCTCGGTTTACTTCGTCCTCATCTACCTCGGGGAGTTCATCCACATCTTCCTCGGCGGCGCGCTCGTCGCGCTGCTGTTCCTCGGCGGTCCCGCGGGACCGGTCCTGCCGGGCATCGTCTGGTTCATCATCAAGATATGGGCGTTCTTCCTGTTCACGCAGTGGGCGCGGTCGGCGATTCCGCGCCTCCGCATCGACCAACTCATCGAAGTCGGTTGGAAGGGGATGCTCGTGCTCTCCTTCGCCAACCTGGTTCTCACGGCCATAATCGTGGGGGTGATCGCATGATTGGAATCCTGAAAGGAATGGCGACGACGATGAAGCACGCATTGGACGGGAAGACGTTCACGGTCGAGTACCCGGACGTCGCTCCCGAAGTGAGCCCGCGGTTCCGCGGCGTGCACAAGTTCAGCCAAGAGCGCTGTATCTGGTGCCGCCAGTGCGAGAACGTCTGTCCGAACGACACGATTCAGATCATTCAGGACGAACAGCGCAACGGGGAGCAGTACAACCTCCACATCGGGCAGTGCATCTACTGCCGACTGTGCGAGGAGGTCTGCCCCGTGGACGCCATCCTGCTCACGCAGAACTTCGAGTTCACCGCCGACACGAAGGACGACTTCGTGTACAACAAAGAGCAGCTGAAGAACGTACCGTGGTACAAGGACATCGACCCACTCAACTCCCGAAACCCCGACCGCGACGCGTGGATCGGCGAGGGAGAGGGCGAAGTCGACTACCAGTGAGGTGACCGTGGGGTCGCTTCACCGAACGTAAACGTCCGCGGACGAACCGGTTCGGTTCCCCGTTCGGACGTTCTCGAAATCTACAAAAGGATTCCTCAAGGAGACACAAACAATGGTTTATGAAACCATCGCGTTCGCGCTGTTCGCCCTCGTCACCGTGGGCTGCAGCCTGGGCGTCGTCCTCGTGCGGGACATCTGGCACTCCGCACTCTTGCTGGGGGGCGCGCTCCTGAGCGTCGCGGTGCATTACGTGATGCTGCAAGCGGAGTTCCTTGCAGCCATGCAGATTCTCGTCTACGTGGGCGGGGTCCTCATACTCATCACGTTCGCCGTGATGCTGACGCGAACAGAAGCGGAGGTGAGTAGCACATGACAACCAAACCGGAACTGAACCTCGGATCGCACCTGATACCCGGTCTGGCCGCGGTCGGACTGTTCGTCGTGATGGCCGCCGCGTTCCTCACGGCGTCGTTCCCCCAACCGCAGGGGTTCGGCGACGTGAACATCACCGCCAGCATCGGCTACGCAATGTTCAATCTCGGCTTCGGACAGGTGCCGGGCGAGAGCTTCCTCGTCGCGTTCCTCGTCATGGCGATAACGCTCGACGTGGCTCTCGACGGCGCACTCCACCTCGCGAAGCACGAGGGCGACGAAGGGCAGGCCGAGACGGTGCTTCTGGCGGACGGCGGTCGAAAGATAAAACGAGCGCTCTTCGACGACGGGGAGGGGGACGACTGATGGTTCCGCCGCAGTACTACCTCCTCCTGTCGGCCGCGATGTTCTGTATCGGCCTGTTCGGCATCCTCACGCGGCGCAACGCGCTGCTGCTGTTGATGTCGGTCGAACTGATGCTGAACGCCGCGAACATCAACCTCGTCGCGTTCTCCTTCGTCTGGGGGAACGTCACGGGGCAGACGTTCGCGCTGTTCACGATGGCGCTCGCCGCCGCCGAAGTCGCGATCGGGCTGGGCATCGTCCTCGTCCTCTACCGCAACTTCGACGGCGTCGACGTGACCGAAGCCACGACGATGAGGTGGTAACATGGCAGGAATACTCGACTTCACTCCGGCGATCGTCTTGTTGCCGTTCGTCTCGTTCCTCGTCGCCCTCTTCTTGGGCGGGCGTCTGCCCAAGGGCGGCGCGCTGGCGGGCATCGCCGCGACTGCGGGTTCGCTCGTACTGTCGCTGGCGACGTTCTTCGCCGTCAGTCAGGGACGGACGATCGACACGACCATCTACACGTGGGCCACCGGCGCGCAGGACGCGCTGACGCTCACGTTCGGCATCCTCATCGACCCGCTGTCGGCGATGATGCTCGTCATCGTGACGCTCATCGCCTTCCTGGTCCACATCTTCAGCCTCGGGTACATGAACGACGAGGGCGAGGTCGGCCTCCCGCGCTACTACGCCGGGCTCGGCCTGTTCACCGCCTCCATGCTCGGGTTCGTCGTCGCCGACAACCTGCTCATGGCGTTCATGTTCTTCGAGCTTGTGGGCCTCTGTTCGTTCCTCCTCATCGGCTTCTGGTTCCGCGAGCAGGGACCGCCGAGCGCAGCGAAGAAGGCGTTCCTGGTCACCCGCTTCGGTGACTACTTCTTCCTCGTCGGCGTCGTCGCGGTGTTCGCCACGTTCGGCACCGCGCAGTTCGCAGGCGAACACGCGTTCCCCGTCCTCGCGGAGGAAGCGCTGGCGTCCGGCGCCACGGGCGAGATAAACACGTTCGGCTTCGCGCCGCAGACGTGGTTCACCATCGTGGGACTGCTGGTTCTCGGCGGCGTCGTCGGGAAGTCCGCGCAGTTCCCCCTCCACACGTGGCTCCCGGACGCCATGGAGGGTCCGACGCCCGTCTCGGCGCTCATCCACGCCGCGACGATGGTCGCCGCCGGGGTGTACCTCGTCGCGCGGATGTACGGCTTCTACGCGCTGTCGCCGACGGCGCTCGCCATCATCGCGCTGATCGGGGGCTTCACCGCCCTCTTCGCCGCGACGATGGGCGTCGTCAAGCAGGAGATAAAGCAGGTGCTGGCATACTCGACCATCTCGCAGTACGGGTACATGATGCTCGCACTCGGCGCGGGCGGGTACGTCGCGGCGACGTTCCACCTGCTCACCCACGCCTTCTTCAAGGCGCTCCTGTTCCTCGGCGCGGGGTCGGTCATCATCGCGATGCACCACAACGAGAATATGTGGGACATGGGCGGTCTCAAAGACAAGATGCCCGTGACCTACTGGACGTTCCTCTCGGGGTCGCTCGCGCTCGCCGGCATCTTCCCGTTCTCGGGCTTCTGGTCGAAAGACGAGGTGCTGTTCGAGGCGCTCAACCACGGACTCGGCACCGAGGGCGGCCTCGGGACGGTGTTGCTCGTCGCGTACGCCTTCGGCCTGCTCGCGGTGTTCTTCACCGGGTTCTACACGTTCCGGATGGTGATGCTCACCTTCCACGGTGAGCCCCGGTCCGAGACGGCGCGGAACCCCCACGGCGTCCGCTGGAACGTCAAGCTCCCGCTGGCGGTGCTGGGAATCCTCGCCGCGGTCATCGGCTTCGTGAACATGGTGCCGGTCGAGGAACTGACGGGCATGCACCTCACGTTCCTCCACGACTGGCTCGACCACGGAATCAGCGGGCTGACGGCCCACCACTACCTCGAAGTCCTCGAATCGGACTTCGGCGCCGGCATCCACGCGGCGGGCTTCGACGCCCTCGTCTCGGGTGCCGTCTCGCTGGCTCTCGCCCTCGCGGGTGCGGGACTGGCGTTCCTGCTGTACAACGACCCCGAGCCGACGGAGCACACCGACAAGCTCGGCGGCATCAAGACGGTGCTGTACAACAACTACTACCAGGACGAGTACCAGGTCTGGCTGGCCACCGGCGTCGTGCAACCGCTGTCGCGCGCCGCGGACAAGTTCGACAACGGCGTCGTCGACGGCGTCGTCAACGGCGTCTCCAGCGTCAGCCTGCTGTCGGGTAGTCGCGTCCGTCGGATTCAGACGGGGGTCGTGAGCAACTACGCTGCGCTCCTCACCCTGGGTCTGACGGCGTTACTTCTCGGATTCGGTATCCTCGGAGGGTGGTTCGTATGATAATCGAAGCGCTCATCGCAGTCACGTTCGTCTCCGCGCTGGTCGTGTTCGTCGCGCCGCGGCAACACGCCGGCGAGTTGGCGGCCGTGCTCAGTCTGCTCCCCGTCGTCGGGAGTCTCTACATGTGGTCACAGTTCGACGCGACCGGAAACGCCCTGCTCGGCGGCTCCATCGCGTTCGAGACGCAGTTCACCTGGCTCACGCTGGGCGGACTCGACCTGAACTGGTACGTCGGCGTCGACGGCATCAGCCTGCCGCTCGTCGTCCTCACGACGGTGCTCACGACGCTGGCGATAATCAGCGCGTGGACGCCCATCACGTCCCGGCAGTCCCAGTTCTACGGCCTCATGCTGTTCATGGAGGCGAACCTGCTCGGCGTGTTCACCGCGCTCGACTTCTTCGTCTGGTTCATCTTCTGGGAGGCCGTCCTCGTGCCGATGTACTTCCTCATCGGCGTCTGGGGCGGCCCGCGCCGGAAGTACGCGGCTATCAAGTTCTTCGTGTACACGAACATCGCGTCGCTCGTGATGTTCATCGGCTTCATCGCCCTCGTGTTCGGGCTGGGCGACTCCGTCAGTTCGCTCGGCTTGCCCGAGATATCGCAGGCGTTGCGGGCCGGCGAACTCGGCGGCTACGGCGCGCTCGACGCCGCGACGCTGAAGCTCGTCGCCTTCGTGGCGATGTTCCTCGGCTTCGCGGTGAAGGTGCCCGTCGCCCCGCTTCACACGTGGCTCCCGGACGCTCACGTCGAAGCGCCGACGCCGGTGTCGGTGATGCTGGCGGGCGTCCTCCTGAAGATGGGGACGTACGCCCTGCTCCGGTTCAACTTCACGATGATGCCCGACGTGGCACAGGCGCTCGTCGTGCCCATCGCGGTCATCGCCGTCGTCAGCGTCATCTACGGCGCGATACTGGCGCTGGCCCAGCAGGACCTCAAGCGCATCGTCGCCTACTCGTCGGTGTCGTCGATGGGGTACGTCATCCTCGGACTCATCGCGTACACGACGTACGGCGTCGGCGGCGCGACGTTCCAGATGGTCGCTCACGGCCTCATCTCCGGTCTGATGTTCATGGCCGTCGGCGTCATCTACAACACCACGCACACGCGCATGGTGGGCGACATGTCCGGCATGGCCGACCGGATGCCCGTCACCTCGGGCATCTTCGTGGCCGGCGCGTTCGGCTACATGGGCCTGCCGCTGATGGCCGGCTTCGCCGCGGAGTTCTTCATCTTCATGGGCGCGTTCGAGTCAACGGTTCACTCCGCGATGCCGCTGTTCACGGCGGCGGCGATGTTCGGCATCGTCATCGTGGCGGGCTACCTGCTGTTCGCCATGCAGCGGACGCTGTTCGGACCGTTCCGGTTCGACGGCGACTACGAGGTGACCGAGGCGGCGTTCCACGACGTCGCGCCGCTGGCGGTGCTTCTCGTCCTCGTCATCGCGCTCGGCGTGGCGCCGGACATCTTCTTCGAGATGATTCAACAAGCGGTTAATCCGATCCTCGAGACGGGAGGTGGTGCCTGATGTCCGCGAGCGCACTCGCGCTTCAGAGCACGCTCCCGGACTGGGCGGCGACGGCTCCGGCGCTCATCTTGGCGCTGACGGGGCTCGTCCTGCTCCTCATCGACAGTATCCACACCGCCCGCGAGGGCGTGAGCAACGCCGTGCTGGCCGGCGTCTCGGCCGCGGGGTCGCTGCTCGCGTTCGCCGTCGCCGGCTGGTTCCTCGTCGCCGGGACGGGACAGCCCGACACGGGCGGCGCGATATCGCTGTACGGCGACGTGATAGTCGTCGACGGGATGAGCCTGTTCTTCACGCTCATCTTCACCATCGTCGCCGCGATGGTCTCCATCGCGAGCTACGACTACCTCGAGGCGCAGACGACCCGCGGCGAGTACTACTCGCTCGTGATGTTCGCCGCCACCGGCATGACGCTCATGTCGATGGCGAACTCGCTGGCGACGGTGTTCGTCAGCCTCGAACTCGCCTCGCTCCCTTCCTTCGCCCTCGTGGCGTTCCTGAAGACGGACCGCGGGAGCATCGAGGCGGGTCTGAAGTACTTCCTCATCGGCGCGCTCTCCTCTGCGGTGTTCGTCTTCGGCATCAGCCTCGTCTACGCGGCGACGGGGTCGCTGCTGCTCGTCGAAATCGCCTCGGCCGTCGGCCAGACGCAGATGGTCGGCGTCCTCGGCATCGGCGTGATGATGCTCATCGGCGGGTTCGCGTACAAGACGGCCTCCGTGCCCTTCCACTTCTGGGCGCCCGAGGCGTACGAGGGAGCGCCCGCGCCCATCTCGGCGTTCCTCTCGTCGGCGTCGAAGGCGGCCGGTTTCGCCGTCGCCTTCCGCGTCCTCCTGGTCGCGTTCCCCCTCGGGCAACTGCCCGCGGGCCTCGATTGGGTGCTCGTCTTCCAGATCCTCGCCGTCGTCACGATGACGCTCGGTAACTTCGCCGCGGCGACTCAGGAGAACGTAAAGCGGATGCTCGCGTACTCCTCCATCGGGCACGCGGGCTACGCGCTCATCGGTCTCGCGGCGCTCTCCGTCGGCGGGCCGAACGCGGACGTCCTCGGCGCGTCGATGGCGCACCTGATGGTCTACGGCTTCATGAACACCGGCGCGTTCCTGTTCATCGCGATGGTGGAACGCTGGGGCGTCGGCCGCACGTTCGAGGACTACAACGGCCTCGCGACGCGCGCGCCGATGGCCTGCGTCGCCATGACCGTGTTCATGTTCAGCCTCGCGGGCCTCCCGCCGTTCGGCGGCTTCCTCTCGAAGTACTTCCTCTTTTACTCGGCCATCGAGGCCGGGTTCTGGTGGCTCGCCGCCTTCGGCGCGGTGAACAGCGCGCTGTCGCTGTTCTACTACAGTCGCGTCGTCAAGGCGATGTGGATAGAGGACCCAAAGGAGGGGCTCGAACTGGACACGAGTCCGGTCGGCCTCTACACGGCCGTCATCTTCGCGGCCGTCGGCACGATCCTGTTGCTGCCGGCGTTCGCGCCCGTCATCGAGACGGCGCAGACGGTCGCCGCGGCCCTCTTCTGAGGGGGCCGGGTTCGGCGACTCCGGCGACTTACCTCCGTCTTCTTCCTCTCCGGACGCGAAAACGCCGGAGAGCCGTCGCTGTCGTTCGAGTTCGCGTCGAGTCGGAGGGCCGTTACGCGGTAGACGCTACCTCTCGCTCATCGAGAACCTCCTGTAGCGCCGTCGCCACCTCTTCGGACCGACGCATCGTCAGTCCGTCCGTCGTGACGAACACGCCGTGTCCGCCGGCGGTGACGCGGGTGAGGTAGCCGTTCTCGAACGCCCGGATGGTGAACTCGTAGTCGCCGAGTTCGGAGCCTCTGTACGCTCGCTTCGCTCGAAAGCCGTCGGTTTCGTGCTCGACGAAGCCGGCCAAGTCGGCGTCCGAGTCGAGGTCGGACCGGAGGTACACCTGCGCGAACGACTCGGAGGCGAAGTACGTGATGCTGCGGAGACTGTCGCCGACTGCCGTCCGACAGGCTGCTTCGAGCGACTCTTCGAACTCCGTCCCGACGAGGTCAGGGTCGGCGTCCATGGCACCTCCTACCACAGGTGGGCGAGACATAACTCCATCGCCCGGTCGGAGGCGCCGCCGTCCGGTCGAAATCGGGGTCGGCCGCCGCCGTGACGGTAGGGTTTTCCCGCCGGGGACCGACGTTTCGGCCATGACACGGCGGTTGGTCCTCGGGTGCGGGACGGCCGCGCGCCGGTCCATAGAGCGGATGGCCGAGTGGCCGGGAGAACTCACCGTCCTCTCGCGGCGCGGGGGAGTGGTGGACTCCTTCCGCGAGGAGGGCGTCGACGCCGACAGGCGCGCGCCCGACGACGCGGAGGCGTACCCCGACCACGCCGACGTGGTGTTCGTCGCCAGCGACGACGCCGCGACGAACGTGGACGCCGTGCGCCTCGTCCGCGAGAAGTTCCCCGACGCCTACGTCGTCGGCTACCTCGGACAGGACGCCGACCACGACGACCGAGAGACGCTCACGTCGCTCGCGGACCGCACGATAGACGGACGGGCGGTGCTGTACAACCGAATTATCGACCTCGCCGGCGGGCAGTCCGCCGACCGACTTCACCGACTGTACCGCGTCCTCCGGAGCATCGACGGTCGCCTCGCGGTCGTGATGCACGACAACCCCGACCCGGACGCGATAGCGAGCGCGCTCGCGCTCTGCCGCATCGCGGACTCGGTGGGCGTGTCCGCCGACCCCTGCTACTTCGGGGAGATATCCCACCAGCAGAACCGGGCGTTCGTCAACCTGCTCGACCTCGACCTGTTGGAGCTCGACCCCGAGACGACCGTCGCGGCCTACGACGGCGTCGCCCTCGTGGACCACTCCCGGCCGGGGGTCAACGACGGCCTCTCGCCGGACGTGAACGTCGATATCGTCATCGACCACCACCCGCCGCGCGCCCCGGTCGAGGGGCGGTTCCTCGACCTGCGCCGCGACATGGGTTCGACGAGCACGCTCTTGGTGGACTACCTCCGGCGGTTGAACATCGACCCCGGCGAGACGGTGGCGACGGCGCTTCTCTTCGGCATCCGCGTGGACACGAGGGACTTCACGCGGGAGGTGTCGCCCGCGGACTTCGAGGCGGCGGCGTTCTGCCTCCCCGCCGCGGACCTCTCGTTGCTCCAACGCGTCGAGTCGCCGAGCATGAGTTCGGAGGTGTTAGAGACCATCGCCCGCGCCGTCCGCAACCGCGACGTGCGCGGGGAGGCGTTGGCGACGAACGTCGGCGAGATACGCGACCGAGACGCCCTCGCGCAGGCGGCCGACCGCCTGCTCGGCATGGACGGCGTGAGGATAGCCATCGTGTACGGCTTCGTGGACGACACGGTGCACGTCTCGGGGCGCGCCCGGGGCACGGAGGTCGACCTCGGGGAAACGCTCAGAGACGCGCTCAGCCCCATCGGGAGCGCCGGCGGGCACGCCGACATGGCGGGCGCGCAGATTCCGCTGGGCATCCTCGCGGACGTGGGCGAGGACTCCCGCGAGTCGCTCGAACGCGTCGTCGCGGAGGTCATCGCCGGGCGGTTCTTCGAGACGTTGAAGGACGCGACGATGATGCTCACGTCCGACGACGACGGCACGGACCTCACCTTCGAGTTCCCGATGGACGAGTGGTGAGGCCGGACCGACGGCGACGCGGGACGCCCCGGAGACACCCTTTTGGTTCGCACCCCCGTACCTCCGACGATGATTGGTAAGGCGACCGTCGAGGAGTACATGACGCGCGAGGTACAGACCGTGTCACCGACGGATTCGGTCGCCGACGTCGCCCGTCGCATCGTCGAGAGCGACGGCCACAACGGCTTCCCGGTCTGCGAGGGGCGGCGCGTCGAGGGGTTCGTCACCGCCCGCGACCTCCTCTTGGAGGACGACGACGCGCCCATCTTCACCGTCATGACGGAGAACATCATCGTCGCGCACCCGGAGATGAAAGTGACCGACGCCGCGCGCGTCATCCTCCGGTCGGGCATCCAGAAACTCCCCGTCGTGGACGACGCGAGCAACCTCGTCGGCATCATCTCGAACACGGACGTCATCCGCTCGCAGATAGAGCGCGCGACGCCCGAGAAGGTCGGGAAACTGATGCGGACGCTCGAACAGATACACGAGATACACGTCCACGAGGAACGGCAGACGGTCGGGCTGTCGAACCTCATCCCGACGCAGGGGCGGGTGTACGCCGACGAACTGGAGGGGCGGAAGTATGAACTCGAACGCGGACTGGCCGAACCCCTCGTCGTCATCGACAATCAGGGGACGATACTGCTCGCGGACGGCCACCACCGCGTGATGGCCGCGGACAGGGTGGGCGTCGAGGAGATGGACGCCTACGTCATCGTCCTCGACGACCCCGTCGAACTCGGCATGCAGCGAACCGCCGAGAAGGAGGGGTTAGAGTCCATCACCGACATCGAGGTGGTGGACTACGCGCGCCACCCGTTGGTGGAGACGACCCACCGCCTCCAGCAGTCCTGACTACTCCTCACCGCCGAACTCCGCCATCCACTCCTCGGCGAGTTCCCGCGCCGCCGCCTCGGAGTCGGTCCGTTCCCGTCGGTACCGTCGCTCCTCGGAGTCCTGATACAACTGGTCGAGGCGGACGGCCCACGTCTCGTCGGGTCGCCTGCGGACCCGTACCGTCACGTACCCGTCGTCGCGTTCCCACTCTCTGATTCGCCCGTCCGCTCTGACCTCACGCCAGCCCATACGCCTCCGTGGGCGCGCCCGGTACAAGTCTCCTCCTCTCGACTCCGGTCCGCCGTCACTCGGCGGCTTCGACCGACCGAGCGTCGGCCTCGACGGACGCCAGCGGCCCCCCGCGCTCCCCGCAGAGGGGGCACACGGAGTAGCCGAGCGAGTCGTATTCGACCGCGTCGGCTCTGGCGAGTTCGCCGCACGTCGCACACTCGAAGTACGAGACCCATTCGAACGACATACATTCACAATTCGGTGTATATAACATAGTTAATCGGCGCTTACCGGCGATTTCGGCCGTCTCGGCGAGTCGAGGTCGAAGCGGAGAACGGAGTAAGCCCGGCTTACTCAGACCCCGGCGGCGTCCGAATCGGCGTCGGCGGCCCCCGATTCCGGCCCCCTCTCCGCCGGTCGCTCCGGCGCGTCGGGTCGCGCCACGAGTGCGAGGTCGGAATCGACGCGCGCGAGGAAGTAAAGCGAGTAGTACCGGAAGTACGCGGCGACCGGAACGGTGACGAACAGGCCCGCCGCCGCGAGGCAGACGACGTACAGGGCGACGAGAGCGCCGACGAGGACCGTCCCCGTCGTCAGAGCGGCGGCGAACGGGGAGAACGCCGCCCAGACGACGGCGCCGAGGAGGACGAACGGTACGGCGACGACGAGGCCGACGAGGGCGAGTGCGACGGCGAGAAGCGCGCCCGAGAGGACGTTGAGCGCGATACGGATGACGACGTACAGCGCGAACTCCTTCCACTCGGCGCGCATCGACGGGAGGACGCGCCGCCACCCCGCGAGGACGCCGCAGTCCTCGACGAGCATCGCCGGAACGACGAAGTCGCGGGTCAACCCGAGGACGAGGGCGACGACGAAGGCGGCGAGGACGCCGACGAGGAGGACCGGGACGACGGCGAGTAACGCCCCCGGACCGAGGGCGATGCCGCCGAAGACGATCGCCGCGACGGGGACCGCGAAGAGTGAGAGGACGGCGGCGCCGAGAATCAGTTTGAACGCGAACAGTCGCGTCCCGTCGCCGAGGTGGGTTCGGAACGGGGTGCGGAGGCGCACGCGGGGGGACGTCACGTTGTCCACGAAGACGAACTCGAAGACCGAGGCGAGAAACGAGTGGAGGAGGAACAGGGCGAGGAGGACGGCGAGGAGACCGACGACGAGCGTGAACAGCGAGGCGGTGTCGAACGTCGGAACCGCCCCGCCGGGCGAGAACGTTCCGGGGTCGAAGTCGAGCGTCGGGCCGACGTTCGCCCCGGAGGTTCCGGACCCGTTCGTCGTCAGGGAGGCGTTCGTTCCGGTTCCGACGAAGAAGACGACGAGCGCCAACTTCGCCCACGTCCGGGGGTCGAACGGGAGGAGGAGGGACTGGGTCGCCGCGCGGGCGTCCGAGAGGGCGTCGACTGCGTTCCACGACATGCGGGTGAGTTGAACGTCCGACCCGGATAAAATCTCCTGTCGGGGCGGCGTCGCTCCGACGCACCCCGTCCCCCGCAGGTATTTGTCCCGCGGCGCGGAAGCGGTGCTATGCCAACCGCCTTCGAACGACGGACGCGCGACGCGCAGGCGGCCCTGTCGGACGCTGACGGTGCCGAAGGAGCGTCGGCAGGCGGTCAGACCACGTCTGACTACGCCGATGCGGACGCGCTCGTCTGCTTCCCCAGTCGGAACCTGTTTTACCTCTCGGGGTTCGCGGAGGACCCCGGCGAGCGACACCTCCTCTTTTTCCTGCCCGCGGAGGGCGACCCGACGTTCCTCGTGCCCGAACTGTACGGCGAACAGGTCCGCGCGGCGTCGTGGGTCGAGGACGTGCGAACGTGGGCGGACGACGACGACCCACTCGCCGCCGTCGAGTCAGTCGTTTCGGACCTCGATCTGCCCCCCGAACCGCGCGTCCTCCTCAACGACACGATGTGGGCGCGCTTCACCCACGACCTGCGGGCGGTGCTGTCGGATGCGACGTTCGGACTGGCGAGCGAAGTGCTGTCGGACCTCCGGATGCGGAAGGACGAGGCGGAACTCGACGCGATGCGGAGGGCCGCCGCGGCGGCGGACGAGGCGATGGAGTCGGTCCGCGCGATGGGGTCCGACGCCGTCGGACTGACCGAGAGCGAACTCGCCCGCGAGATAGAGCGACTGCTGGCCGAGGCGGGCGGGGAGGGCGTCTCCTTCGAGACCATCGTCGGGTCGGGGCCGAACGGCGCGATGCCGCACCACCACCACGGCGACAGGGAGATACGCGCGGGCGACCCGGTGGTCCTCGACTTCGGGACGCGCGTGGACGGCTATCCCAGCGACCAGACGCGCACCGTCGTCTTCGACGGCGACCCTTCGGAGACGTTCGCGGAGGCTCACGCCGTCGTCGAAGCGGCGTTGGCGGCGGGAGTCGAAGCGGTCGAACCGGGCGTGGCCGCCGAGTCGGTGGACCGCGCCGCCCGCGAGGTCATAGAGGAGGCGGGGTATGGCGACCGGTTCGTCCACCGAACCGGCCACGGCGTCGGACTCGACGTCCACGAGGAACCGTACATCGTCGAAGGGAACGACCGCAAACTCGAACCCGGGATGGTGTTCAGCGTCGAACCCGGAATCTATCTGCCCGAGGAGTTCGGCGTCAGGATAGAGGACCTCGTGGTCGTCACCGACGAGGGGTGCGAGCGGTTGAACCGCACCGACCGCGGGTGGGAGTGCTGAGGCGAGGGGGCGTCGCTCGACGGGGTTACTCGACCGGTTCGACGGCCGCGTCGCCGCAGTGGGGGCAGTGGTCGTAGTCCTCGCTCACCGGCTTCTCGCAGGAGCGACAGACGTACTCGGGGTCGCCCTCGGCGTCGTCTCCGCCGGTGAACGACCGCTTCGTCTCCTCGAACTTCCGCCCGGCTTTCTCGAACAGGCTCATCTGTGAACGGACGGGAGGAGCCCGAATAAGCGTTGGGTCGGCGTCTCCCGGGAGCGAACGGCCGTGCGGCGGTTCTCGAACGTCTCGCTACGGGACGTGCCGGACGGGGGACGGGGGCTTACGAGTCTCCGTCCCCGTCCTCGTCCTCGCCGGGCGCGACTTTGCCGACGAGTGCGTCCACGTCGGTGTGTTCGAAGAGGAGGTCGCGCATCAGGTCGACCGTCCGTTCGTCGCGGGTGCGACCCGACCGGATGACGTCCTCCGCGCGGTCGACGACGGTGAGGGTGTCGCCGTTGACGGTCATGACGGGCACGCCCTTCGATTCGGCCTTGCCGAGGACGGCCCCCGAGGGCCGGTGGCCGCCGGTGAGGATGATGGTCTTCACGCCGGGCGCTTCGAGGGCGGCGGTGATTATCTCGGAGCGGTCGCCGCCGGTGATGACCGCGGCGTCCTTCGTGCGCCGGAAGTACCGCAGGGCGGCGTCGCCGCCCATCGCGCCGACGAGGAAGCGTTCGACGTAGGCGTCCGTCTCGCCGCCGGTGACGAGGTTCGCGCCGAGTTCGTCGGCGAGTCCCTCGACGGTGACGCCCGCCAGTTCCTTCTCGCGCGGGACGACGCCGAGGACGGGGATGTCGCGGCCTTCGAGGAAGGGAACGACCTCCTGTTCGAGTTCGTCGAAGGCGCTGTCGGTGACGCCGTTGAAGAGGACGCCCGTCAGTCGGTCGCCGAACTGTTCGGCGGCGGCGACGACGTCGTCCAAGTCGGCCGTCTTCCGGTAGTCCGCGACGAGGAGGACGCCCGCGTCGAGGCGGTCCGCCACGTCCACGTCCGTCAGGTCCACGATGCCGCCGGTGGACCAGACGCCGCCGCCCTCGACGAGCATGAGGTCCTTCCCCTCCGAGAGTTGACCGAAGTACTCCTCGATTATCTCGGCGAGTTCCTCGCCGTCCTCCTGCCCGCGAATCGCGCCGTCGATGAACGTCGGCGAGTAGACGACGGGTTCCATCTGGTGCATCTCGGCGTCGAGTTCGAGCACTTCGCGCGCCAGCATCGGGTCCTGATCGAGCGTCTTGCCGACGTTCGACTGCAGGCGCGTGCCCTTGGGCTTCATGTAGCCCACGTCGAGGCCGCGTTCTTTCGCGAGTTGGCCGAGGGCGAGGGTGACGGCCGTCTTGCCGGTACTTTCGTGGGTCGAGGTGACGAGTAGCGTGTTCATGGGTCTACAGTTGGTCGGGGTCCACGGTGAGTCGCACGTCCACGGCTTTCACGCCGTCGGGCGCGGCGACGAGGGGGTTGATGTCCAGTTCGAGGATGGCCGGGAAGTCCGTGACGAGCTGCGAGAGGCGCTGGATGGTCTCGGAGACGCCCTCCACGTCCACGGGGTCGCGGCCGCGCGCGCCGCGCAGAAGCGGCGCGGAGTCTATCTCCTCGGTCATCTCTGCGGCTTCGGACTCGGAGACGGGCGCGACGCGGAACGTCGTGTCCTCCAGCACTTCGACGAAGATGCCGCCGAGACCGAACATGAGTAACGGTCCGAACTGCGGGTCCTTGTTCATGCCGACGATGGTCTCGACGCCCGCGTCTAAGTCCACCATCTCTTGGACCTGCACGCCGATGATGTTGGCGTCGGGCTGGTAGTTCCGCGCCCGCGTGACGAGGTCCTCGTAGGCGTCGTACACCTCCTCGTTCGGGACGCCGACTTTGACGCCGCCGATGTCGGACTTGTGCAGGATGTCCGGGCTGACGATCTTCATCACTACGTCGCTCTCTATCCCCTCTGCGACTTCGAGGGCGTCAGCGGGCGCGTCCACGATGTCGCCCTGCGGCGTCTCGATGCCGTAGGCGTCCAGCAGGTCCATCGCCTCGACGCCGAGGCGGGTGTCGTCGCGGCCCTTCACGCTCGACAGGATCTCGCGGGCGCGCTCTCGGTCCACGTCGAACTCGACGGGGTCGTCGTACTCGCGTCGGCTGATGTCGCGGAAGCGCGCGAGGGCGTCGAGTCCGCCGACGGCGCGGGCCGGGTCGAAGTAGTTGGGGATGCCCGCGTCGGTGAGGACCTCCTCGGCGGACGTGACGCGTTCGCCGCCCATGAAGCAGGCCGCGACGGGCTTGTCGTGTTTCTCCTGTAGTTCGACGGTGTCCTCGGCGAGTTCGCCGTAGTCGAGGACGGCCGTCGGACAACTGAGGACGAGGGCCGCCCCGACGTTCTCGTCGGCGAGGGCCGCGTCGAGCGCCTCGCGGAACCGCTCGTTGTCGGCGTCGCCGACGATGTCCACGGGGTTGAAGATGTTCCCCTCCTCAGGGAGCGTCTCCGAGAACGTATCGAGCGTCTCATCGGTGAACTCCGCCATCGAGAGGCGGGAGTCGCCGACGGCGTCGGTGGTCATCACGCCGGGGCCGCCCGCGTTCGTGATAACGGCGATGTCGTCGTTCTCGGGGAGCGGTTGGTTCTCGAGGACGCGCGCGGCGTCGAACAGTTCCTGGACGGACTCCGCGCGGATGACGCCCGCCTGTTCGAGGCCCGCCTCGTACGCTTCGTCGGACCCCGCGATAGTGCCCGTGTGGCTGGAGGCGGCCTGCGCGCCGGCGTCCGTCCGGCCGGACTTCACGAGGACGATCGGCGTGTCGCTCGTGACTTCGCGCGCGGTGTCGATGAACTCGCGCCCGGCGTCGATGCCTTCGAGGTAGCCGATGATGACGTCGGTGTCCTCGTCGTCGCCCCACGTATCGACGAAGTCCGCCTCGTCCAAGACTGCCTTGTTACCCAAGGAGACGACGTCTTTGAAGCCGATGCCCTGGTCGTTCGCCCAGTCGAGCACCGCGGTGATGAACGCGCCCGATTGGCTCATGAACGACATCGACCCCTCCGTCGCGTTCTCGGGGCCGAACGTGGCGTTCATCCCGTTCGGCGTGGACATGATGCCGAGGCTGTTGGGGCCGACGAGGTTCATGTCGTACTCCTCGGCGACGGCGGTCAGTTCCTGCTCCCGCGTCGCACCCTCGGTTCCGGTCTCGCCGAATCCGGCGGTGATGACGACGACGTTCGAGACGCCCGCCTCGCCGGCGTTCTCGACGACGTCCACCGCGACGTGCGGCGGGACGACGACGACGGCGAGGTCGGCGTCGGCGTCGCCGACGCTCCCGACCGCCGGGAGGTCGAACACCTCGTCGTACTTCGGGTTGACGGGGACGACTTCCCCGTCGAAGTCCTCGACGAGGTTCTCCATGATGGCGCGACCGACGGAGCCTTCGCGCTCTGTCGCACCCACCACGGCGATTCGCTCGGGCACGAACAACTCAGATAACTCTCCCATCGCCCGACGGTACTCGCCCTCTCCGCATAAATCCGGGCATGTTCCCTATCACATGGACTGTGAGGGCAGTTCTCGCTCACGGTCTTTGATAATTGTCCACGGATTATTGTTCAAATGTACGATTCGAACGGCGCGGGTCGGGCGGGGTCGGAGGGGCGTCAGATAAGGTCGTCCGGCGCGTACTGTTCGCGCGTTCGCTCGACTTCCGCGGCGTACTGCTCGCGTTGCTCCGGGTCGTCCACCGTCCCGAGGCTTCCGGGCTTCGCCTCAAGCGCCGCCGTCGTGTCGCGCACGTCGCCGAAACTCGTCAGCGACCGCTCCTTCCGGAGGTACTTCGACCCGTCGGGCGTCGCGTACACGAGGATGATGATGTTCTGTTCGTCGTCGGAGTACGTCCGCTCGACGAGCCACACGCGCTCGGTTTCGACGGATTCGTCGCTCTCACTCACGGGACATCACTTGACGGAACTGACGACCCGGGGACAGATAAGTCGTCCGCGGGCGGGGGCCGCGAGCCGTCACCCGAGGACGCCGAAGCCGAACTGCGGGAGTCCGAACACGGCCGTCCACGTCAGGTGGAGGGCGACGCCGACGGCGACGGCGGGAATCGTGGTGTAGATACTCGCGACGACGGCGGCCGTCTTGTTGATGGCGATGAGGGGAAAGAGGGCGTCGCCGTCCTGACTGATGGCGTTCGCCGCCAGCGCCGAGAACGGAATCGCACCCTCCGCGTAGGCCGCCGAGAGGACGATCTGCGGGCCGCACCCGGGGATGAGTCCGAGGGCCGCGCCCGCCACCGGGGCGAGAACCCCCGCGGCGGCGGCGACGGCGGCGATATCGACGCCCGAGAAGAGGACGGCGTACTCGTAGACGAGGTAGGCGGCGACGACCCAGACGGTGACGAACGACGTCTCCATCGCCGCGTGCGTGAGCGTCTCGGCGGCGCTCTCGAATGAGTTCTCGCCCTCGCCGACGCGCCCGTGGCCGACGTAGCGCCGGCCGACGAAGTAGAGGAACGCCGACAGCGCGGTTCCGACGACGCCGACGAGCGTGAAGACGCCGGCGTACGAGAGGCCGAGCGCCAGCGGAACCTCCGGCGCGCCGCGGAGCAAGTAGAGGACGCCGACGACGAGGGCGACGGCGGCGGCGACCCACCACGTGCCGAGTGCGAGTCGGGACGCGCGCCGTCCGAGCGACGAGTCGCGCGTTGGTCCATCGACGGCGCACCCTTCGGCTTCGGCGTAGTGGTGGACTTGACTCCCGACCGCGGGTGCCGCCACACCCCCGTCCGAGACGGCGGGGCGGAGACTCGCCACCGCGGCGTCGACGCGCGAGACGCCGAGTCCGAACCGGTCGATGCCGTACCCGAAGGCGACGGCGGCGACGAAGGCGATGCCGTAGGCGTACAGCGCCGCCTTCGGGGCGAGAGCCAACAGGACGAACGCCGAGTCGCCCGCGGTGGCGACGAGCGTCGCCACGACGGTGCCGAACGAGACGGTGCCGCGGACGTACAGCGGCATCATCACGATAGCGCCGCCGCACCCCGGCGTCAGTCCCATCAGCGCGCCGACCAGCGGTCCGGCGCGGCGGTTCTCCTCCAACCGACGGACGAGTCGGCCGTCCGTGCGGTACTGCACGTAACTGAAGAGCAGAACCGTCACGGCGACGAACGCGCTCACCTGCACGAAGCCGTCGCGGACGGACGCCGCGAACAGGTCGAACAGTTCAGCCACGCGACCCACCTACGGCGCGCCGTGGCGTTCGAGCCCAGCGTAGAGCAATGTTTTTCATGTCTTACCAGATGTTTAGACGCCTCTAAAAATAAATCTGTGCGTTCGAACGGGGGCGGATTGATTTCGGAAGAATACGTCCGAGACGGGGTCGTCAGCGCTCCTCGGCGGAGAACGAGAAGAGAGGACGGACGGGTTACTCCGTCACGTCCGTGGGTGCGGCGTCGGCGAGTCGGCGCAGTTCCTCGGGGGCGACGGGGAACATCGCGCTCGGCGTCCCCGCCGCGCCCCGACGGTGTCGTACTCAGAGAGGGACTCGTCGAACGGGGCGCGGAGGTCGGTTTCGTGGCAGAACGGCGGGACGCCGCCGATGGACCACCAGACCACCTCGCGTGTCTCCTCGGGGTCGCCCATCGACACGTCGCCCTCGTGGAGTCCGAGGTGGGCCGCGAGCTTCGCCTCGCTCACCCGATTCGCACCGCTGGGGACGACGACGAACTCGCCGTCGCAGTCGAAGACGGGGCTGCTGGCTATCTGCCCGACGTCGCACCCGACGGCGTCGGCGGCGTCACCGGGCTACGTCCGGCGGGCTGACGGGCTCCGCCCGTCAACGTCGGCCGCCGTCTTCGTCCCCTCGGGGAACTCCTCGACGGTCACCTCGAAGTCGTGCCGTTCGGCCGCCTCGGGGGCGAACGTCCTCGCTCCCTGGTGCACACTACCGTGTCGCACGGACCGGGACGAAAAGTGGTTCGCTTCCCGGCGGCCGACTCCGGCCGCCGGGGGTGAGAGACCGCACCGCGAGAGTCGCACGAGAAGCCGTCGTTAGTGGCTGTGGCCCATCGCTTCCGAGAGGGGGACGCCGAAGCGCTCCTCGAAGATGGTCTCCATCTCCTCGTTGAGTTCCGAGAGGTCGGCCGCCGTCTCGCCCTCGCTGTGGTGGACGACGACGTGGGCCTGTTGTGCGAACGCCTGCACTACGAGGTCGCCGACGACGTTCGTCGGTTCCTCTCCCTGTTCGGCGAACACGTCCACGAGACCCTCGGGGAGTTCGATGGATTCGACGTCGCCGTTCGGGCCTTCGATGGTGTAGATTTCGGTATCGACCATACGCTCCGTGGGGCCTCTCGACTTAAGGATGTGTGGGAATCGGAGGTGACCGGTCCGGCGGCGTGAACTACGGGCGGATGTACGCGTACCCCTCGGTCTGCAGGCGCGTCACCTCGACTGCGCCCTCCGGCACCGTCTCGATGCCGCCGACGAGGTCGGACTCCTCTAAGCCCTTCATCTGGAGGGTGTTGCTGCAGGCCTTGAACTCGACGCCGTCGGCGAGGAGGTTCTCGACTTCCTCGCCCTCGTCCTCCTCCGTCGTCACTCGCTCTATCCCGTCCGCCTGCGCGACGACGGCCACCTGGTCGATGGTTCCCGACTCGTCCTCGACGAGGTTTCGAACGATGTTCAGCGCTGTCTGCTGTTCGGCTTCGTCCGCGGAGACGAGGTGGACTACTGTCTTCATGCTAATCGTTCGTCGTCCGGACGCGAGGAAGTTGTCGTGCTTGCAGACTCCGCGAACGTGTTCGGACGGTCAGCCGGCGTCTGCGCTCAGAGGCGGAACGGAACGGGCGGCGCGTAAAACGGACGTTCGGCGGGAAAGCGCCTCAGTCGCCGGATTCGACGGCCGCGGGTGCCTCTTCTTCCTCGGCGCGTCCGTCGCGTTCGAGTTCTTCGAGGTAGTCGTCGGCGTCGAGTGCGGCTTTCACGCCCATGCCGCCCGCAGTCGCGGCCTGCTGGTAGTGGTAGTCCACCACGTCGCCCGCGCCGAAGATGCCGGGGACGTCAGTCGTCGTCTGTCCGCCGTCGGTGCCGCCCTTCGTCTTGACGTACCCCTCCTCGTCGCGTTCGACGCCCGTCCCTTCGAGGTAGTCGGCGTTCGGCGTGTGGCCGATGGCGTAGAACACCGCACCCACGTCGAAGTCGAACTCCTCGGTCTCGGGGTCGTCCAGTTTGTCGGTGGGGTGCCCCTCGGGGTTGCGAACGAGGGTGACGCTCTCGACGCCCTCCTCGGCCGACCCGTGGAGTTCGGTCACCTCGGTGTTGAGCATCAGTTCTATCTCGCCGTCGTCCACCTGCTCTCGGACGCGGTCGATCCAGTAGTCCTCCGCGCGGAACTCCTCGCGGCGGTGGACGAGGTACACCGTCGAGGCGAACTTGGTGAGGAAACTCGCCTCCTCCATCGCGGCGTCGCCGCCGCCGACGACCAGTATCTTCTCGCCGCGGAAGAACGCGCCGTCGCAGGTGGCGCACGTCGAGAGGCCGTAGCCCATGAGTTCGTCCTCGCCGGGGACGCCCAGCGTCCGGGCGGACGCGCCGGAGGCGGCGATGACGGCGTCGGCGGTGTACACGTCGCCGTTGCTCAGCGTCACCGTGAAGGGGCGCTCGTCGGCGTCCACCGATTCGACGATGCCGTGGCGAATCTCCGCGCCGAATCGTTCGGCTTGCTCGCGCATGTTCTGGATGAGTTCCGGCCCGGAGATGCCCTCGGGGAAGCCCGGATAGTTGTCCACCTCGGTGGTGAGCGTCAACTGCCCGCCGGGTTCGTCCCCCTCCAGCACCAGCGGGTCGTTGTTGGACCGCCCGGCGTAGATGGCCGCCGAGAGGCCCGATATGCCCGACCCCGCGATTATCAGTTTCCGGTGTTCAACGAAATCGTCCGCGTCGTCGCTCATGTCTCAGAATTCGAGACTGCCTCCCTTTTAGGTTCCGCTGTCGTGCGCGCGCCGCGGCGCAACCGGTTCGTCAACGTATCGCGCGGGGCCGCACGCCGCGCGCGTACCCGCACTCCGGTCAGACCGCGTCGGTGGCGGGTCCGACCGCCCCCGCGAGGCGCGAGAGCGTCGCGCCCGCGACGAATCCGAGCGACGCGTACGCGAGGCCGACGAGGAGCGACGGACTCGTCGCCGCGAGGAGGAGACTGTTCGGGGCCGCCGAGTGGAGGCCGCCGAAGTGGTACAGGTCGTACCCCACCGCCGGGCAGAGGCCGACGACGACGGAGACGAGGAGGCCGTCGTTGCGGTAAGCGTGCGCCGCCGCGGCGGCGACGGCGAGTCCCGCCACGGGGTAGGGATACCAGACGGCCCCGCCGAGGGCGGAGTGGAGGACCAGTTCGTACGCGGCGAAGACGACGGCGCTGAGGACGGCGGCGAGGCCGACGGCGCGTCGCGACGTGCCGCGTTCCCGACCGAGGAGGAGGGCGTGTAGTGGAGGGCGCATACGGCCCGGTTCTCGTCGCGTCCTAAAGTCGTTCCGTGTGCGTCGCGCGGACGGCGCGAACGGACGGCTTCTTGGTCCGCCGCCGTCCACGGGGAGGTATGCCCGCGGACCTCCACGAGAAAACCGACCGCTACGAGGGGATGTTGGCCGACGCACTCGCGGAGGCGGAACCCGCCGTCCCGGCGGGGACGCCCCTCGGCGACGCCGCCGAGGAGTGCCGCGAGATGGCGCTGTCGTACCTCGAAGACGGGCGGCACTTCCGCGCGGACGACGACTGGGTGAACGCCTTGGCGTCGTTCTCGTACGGCTACGGGTGGCTCGACGCGGGCGTCCGGATGGGCCTGTTCGACGTGCCCGACGACTCGCACCTCTTTACGATGTGAGCAACGGGGCGGGCCGTGGCGTGCGACCGAGCCGTCGCATCCGCACGCAGGTCGTCCCTCCGCGCTCGCTTTCCGTGGCCTCGCTTCGTTCGACCCGCGAACGCCCACAAGAGACTATGGCCCGCGCGACGCCTCTGACGGTATGGCCCGAAAGCGCACCCTCGCCTACGGCGGCCTCGCCGCCACCTCACTCCTCGCCGGTGTCGCCGCGCGAGTCGTCCACGAGAGGCGTTCGACGCCCGCCGTCTCCTACGAGTCGGTCGGAACTATCGACGGCGCGGAGTTGCGACGCTACCCGACGACGACGGTCGTAGAGACGGTCGCCCCCTCCGAGCACCAGGCGTTCGGCAGACTCGTCCGCTACGTCTCGGGGAACAACGACGCCGAAGCCGAACTCACCCCGTTTCCGACCGTCGTGAGCGACGGCGAGACGCGCCGCGCGCCCCCCTCGGAGTCGAAGTCGGCGTCGGACGCCGTCTCCGTGACCGCCTCCGACTCCTCGGGCGGCCCCGTCTCGGTGACTGCGCCCGGCGGGGAGGAGTCCGACGACGACGGCGTTCGGATGGCGTTCTACCTGCCGGAGTCGTACGACTTCGAGTCGGCCCCGCGCCCCTCGGACCCGAAGGTCCGCGTGGTCGAACTCCCGGAGCGAACGCTCGCGGTGACGTCCCTCCCGCGGTGGAGCGTCGGGAACCGCGCCGAACGCGAGGGCGAGAACCTCCTCGCGACGCTTCGAGACGAGAACGAGGACGTTCAGGCCGTCGGCGACCCGTTCGTCCTGCGCTACGACGGCCCGGGCGCGTCGTCGTTCCTCCCGCCGAACGAAGTCGCCGTCGAAGTGCGGCGCGTCGCCTCGACGGGCGCGGCGGACCGGTGACTTGTCCGCCCTGAACCCTCGTAAGAGCCTACCGTCCCGGGGGCTTCTCTATCGTATGGTTCAAAAACGTGCGCTGAAGTGGGGCGGCGTCGCCGTCGCCTCCCTCGCCGCCGGCGTCGCCGCGCGGTCGCTCTACGAGAGTCGCTCCGCGGCGAACGTGTCCTACGAGACGGTGGGTACGCTCGACGACGTGGAGGTGCGACGCTACCCGACGGCGGTGGTCGCCGAAACTGCCGCCCCCTCGGAGCGTCAGGCGTTCGGTCGCCTCTTCCGGTACATCTCCGGGAACAACCGCTCCGACGCGGAACTCTCGATGACGTCCCCCGTCGCAACCGGAGACGCGACGCGCACCGCGCGCGCGCCGGACCGTGACGGCGGGGAACTGGCCGCCGATAGCGCGGGCGAAGAAGTCTCGATGACCGCGCCCGTAGAGACGAGTCGCGGCGCGGACGGCGTCCGGATGGCGTTCTATCTGCCGGAATCGTACGACTACGAGTCTGCACCCCGCCCGGTAGACCCGAACGTCCGCGTGGTCGAACTGCCGGCGCGAACGCTCGCGGTGAAGCGCTTCTCGTGGTGGGCGACGGACCGTCGGGTCGAACGGCAGACCGACGAGTTACGCTCGGACCTCCGCGGCGACGACTCCGGCGTTCGGGTCGTCGGCGACCCCTTCCTCCTCCGCTACGACGCGCCCGGGACGCCGCCGTTCCTCCGCAGGAACGAAGTCGCCGTCGAAGTCAGGCGAGTCTCGTCGGAGTCCCGGTAAGGCCTCACTCGAACCGGAATGCCGGGCCGTCGTCGGAGTCTTGCACCTCGACGCCGAGTGCCGCGAGTTCGTCGCGGAGTTCGTCGGCCCGGCCGTAGTTCCCGGCCTCGCGTTCGGCCTCGCGGACGTCGAGGACGAGTTCCACGAGGTCCTCCGCGACGGAGACGTCGCCGCCCTCGCCGGCGTCGCCGAAGGAGAGGCCGAACACGTCGCCGCCGAGGTCCTCGAACGCCTCGACGGCCTCGCGTAGCGCGCGGTAGTCGTACCGCCCTCGGCCGTCGAGGTGGCGGTTCACCGCGCCCGCGAGTTCGAGGAGGGCGGCCATCGCCTCGCGCACGTTGAAGTCGTCGTTCATCGCCGCGCGGAAGTCGGCTCTCACCTCGCCGACGGACTCGCGGAACTCCTCGTCCGCGACCGTCGCGTAGGCGTCCACGCCGTCGAGGGCGCCGAGAGCGGCGTCGTAGGCTCGTTCGAGTCGGTCCCACCGCTCCTCGGCCTCGGCCATCGCGTCCTCGCTGAACGTCTGCTCGGACCCGTAGGCGGTCGAGAGGTAGAACGTCCGGATCACGTCCGCGCCGAACTCCTCGAGGGCGTCGTTCACGTAGAAGAAGTTACCCAAAGAGGAGGACATCTTGTCGCCCTCCGTCTGCAACAGGCCGACGTGGAGCCAGTAGCGCGCGAACGTCCGCCCCGTCGCCGCCTCGCTCTGGGCCACCTCGTTCTCGTGGTGCGGGAAGACGAGGTCGCGGCCGCCGACGTGGATGTCGATGGTCTCGTCCAAGTGCGTCATCGACATCGCGGAGCACTCGATGTGCCACCCCGGGCGGCCCTCGCCCCACGGCGACGCCCACGTCTCGCCGCACGGTTCGCGGACCGGTCCGAGTTCGTCGGGGCGGTGTTCCGCCACGTCGTCGGGGGAGACGGCCCCCGCCTTCCAGAGGGCGAAGTCCGAGGGGTTGCGCTTCTCGGCGCGTTCGTCCTCGGGGCCTTGGGACTCCATCTCCTCGATTCGCTGGTTCGAGAGCTTGCCGTAGTCGTCGAAGGCGGAGACGTCGAAGTACACCGATCCGTTGGACTCGTAGGCGTAGCCCTTCTCTATCAGCGTCTCGATGAGGTCGATGATCTGGGGGACGTGTTCGGAGACGCGGGGGTACACCTCCGCGCGCTTGAGATTCAGGCCGCGCATGTCGCGGATGACGTTCCCGGTGAAGTGCTCCGCCACGTCGGCCTCGGAGTCGCCCAGTTCGTCGTCGCCGATCCGGGCGGCAATCTTCTCGTTCACGTCGGTGAAGTTCTCGACGTGGTGGACGTCGTACCCCTCGTGTTCCAGCCATCGGTGCATCACGTCGGCGTGCATCCACAGGCGGGCGTGCCCGAGGTGCGCGTCGTCCGAGACCGTAAGCCCGCAGACGTAGAGCAACACATCGTCGTCTGTTCGTGGCTCGAACTCCTCGCGTTCGCCCGTCAGGGTGTTGGTCACGGACAGCGTCATCGTGGCGGATTTGTCTGCGTTCGGTGTTGAATCCGTCGGAAGCGTCGCCGACTGAAAGGAGGCGACGAAGAAGCGAACGGGGAGCGAAGCGACCCGTGAGCGAGCGAGACCGAAGGGAGAATGCGGAGAGTAAGACCGAAGAGAGACGCCCGCTACCGAACGACTTCGTGAAGCGACTCCTCGACGAGTCGGAGCGCAGTCGCGCCCTGCCGGCGCGGGACGACCACGACGAGTTCGCCGTCGGCGACGCCCGCGGCGTCCACGAGAACGTCTTCGGCCGCGAGGCGGTCCACGGCCGCGGAGAGGGCGCGCGCGTCCACGTCGCCCGTGGCGATGAGAGCGGTCATCGGCCCCTCCGCGGCGACCATCTCGACGCCGCCGACGGTCACCACCCGGTCGTCGTCCGGCGAGGCCTCCACGTCCTCGCCCGCGAGGCCGACGCCGCTTCGCATGCGCACCGTCGCGTCGCGGTCCTCCGTCGTCAGGTCGGGCAGGTCGTCGGCGAACCGTCGCAGGGCCGTCGCCACGGAGTCCGTGTCGCCCTCCACGTCGAGCGATTCGGCGGCGGCGGTGTAGTTGACGACGCCCGCGCGGAGGGCCGAAAGGAGGTAGGGACGCTCTCGCACGGCGTCGCGCGTCTCGGCGGCGAGTGACATAGGAGGGAGGTGGCGAGACGGGATGAAAAATCCCGTGGCGGCCGTCGGCCGGCGGGCGGCGAATCCTTGGTCAATGATGAAGGGACACCGAACTTCGGCTTCCGTTTCGACAAAATTCCTTTCGGAGATGCGAAGTCCCTAAGGGGACGGTGTCGTAATTTACTCGTATGCAAGCGCTGGTCATCGTGGCGCACGGGTCGCATCTCAACCCGGACTCGCGCGCGCCGACCGAGAATCACGCCGACACCATCCGCGCGGCGGGAGCGTTCGACGAGGTGAAGACCGGATTCTGGAAGGAGGAACCCCACCTGCGGGAGGTCCTCCGGACGGTCGAGTCCGACGAGGTGTACGTCGTCCCCCTGTTCATCAGCGAGGGGTACTTCACCGAACAGGTCATCCCGCGGGAACTCCGCCTCGACGGGTGGGACGTCTCCCAGTGGGAGTCCGACGGCTTGAACGCCGACACGGCGACGTTGGAAGCCGAGGACACCGGGCAGACGGTCCACTACTGCGGCCCCGTCGGCACGCACGAGGCGATGACGGACGTTCTCGTCCGCCGCGCCGAGACGGTGACGGGCGACCCGGACGTGGGCGAGGGCTTCGGTCTGGCCGTCGTCGGCCACGGCACCGAACGCAACGAGAACTCCGCGAAGGCCATCGAGTACCACGCCCGCCGCGTCCGCGAGATGGACCGCTTCGACGAGGTGCAGGCCCTCTACATGGATGAGGAACCGGAGGTGGACGACGTGACGGACTACTTCGACTCCGAGGACGTGGTGGTCGTCCCCCTGTTCGTCGCCGACGGGTTCCACACGCAGGAGGACATCCCCGAGGACATGGGCCTCACCGACGACTACCGCACCGGGTACGACGTGCCCGCCGAGGTGGACGGCCACCGCATCTGGTACGCCGGCGCGGTGGGGACCGAGGGCCTGATGGCCGACGTCATCCTCGAACGCGCCGCGGACGCCGGCGCGGACGTTGGCGCCGCCATCGATGCAGTGCGCGAACGCACCCGCGAGACGCGGACGGCGGGGGATTGACCGTGCGCGACTCGCAGTTCGAGGCGCTACTGGACGCCGTCGAGTCCGGCCCCGTCGAGTTCGACGGCCTCTCCGTCGCCGAGAGCGACGGCGAGTACGACCTCGAAACGCCGGAGTCGTCCTATCACGGCCTTTCGGAGTCCGAACTCCGCGAGGCGGCCGCGGACGCCGCGGCGTACGTGACGAACTGGTACTACTGGGAGCGAACGGTCGGCGCGGGGCGGCACCGCCGCGCGTTCCTCCGGTGGTCGGAGGGCGCGGGCGACCACTCGGTCCCCGAACGGTACGACGCCCTCGAAGGCGGCGTCGCCGTCGAGTGGGGGCAACTCGCCGTCTCCGTCGAACTCGGCTCCGACGGCGAACGGCGGTACGACGTCCGCCACGTCGAGGACGTCGGCGCGCCCCTCTCGGAACTCGACGTCTACGAGGACCCGTTGGACCTCCGCGGGGTGACGACGTACGACGAACGCGGCCGGTACCGACCGCTGAAGACGGCACCCACGCTCGTCTCCGGGTGGGCGCTTCCGGACGTAGACGGGCGTGACGCCGTCGAAGCCGTCGATACCGTCTACCCGGCGACGGTGGCCAACTGGAACCTCGAACGCGAGGGCGAACTCGACGTGAACCACTGGCGGGAGACCGCCGAACGCCAGACGGGCATCTACGATATCATCGACGAACTCCCCCGGGAGGCCGTCGAGTGGGTCGCCGAGACGTGCTGCGTCGACTCGCAGTGTCTCAGGCGGCGCGAGTGGGAGTACGAGGAGGGCGACGAACTCGACGCCGACGGGGGTGACGGACCGTTCCCGTGCCGCGAGCCCTGTTCGCTCGTCGTCGCCGCTGCGCGGCAGTGGACGAAGTTGGAGCGAGAGGAGACGCGGACGTACGAGTTCGAGCTCACGCCCTCCGAGAAGGAGCAACTCGAGGACGTCGTGGACGCCGTCGCCGACGGCCGCACCGAGGAGATTCGGGAAGCCGACGTGTACGAGGGGGCGAACCGGTACCGCGCGCGCTACCTGCGCGCCAAGCGGTTCGACGAGGAAGGTAACCTCTCGGGCACGCCCACGCACCCCGACGAGGACGGCGAGGCCGACCCCGCCCACGGCGACGACTGAAGCGGGGAGGTCGATTCCCCCGAGGCGGTCACCGCCGGACGTTCGAGAGGGTCTCCGCCGACTCGGACCGACACAGCGTCGTCTCGACGAGTTTCTCGACGCCGGCGCGGACGCGTTTCGAGACGGCCTGCGGACTGACGCCCAGTTCCTCCGCGAGTTCGCCGAGCGACACCCGACTGGGCGTCTCGAAGTACCCCCGGCGGGCGGCCAGCGCAACCGCCTCGCGTTGCTTCTCCGTGAGTCGGTTCTCGCCGAGCGACGGCGACACCGCGGAGCGGATGCGGTCTATCTCGACGTCGGAACCGGCCTCGCACACCGTCGACTTCAGCGCCTGCAGCGCATCGTACGACGGGAAGCGCGCCTCGATGTGGATGCCGTGCACCGTCCGCGTCGATTTCAGCACGGTGATGTCGTTGTCGCGGAAGAACGGGAACAGCATCATCCACTCGTCCGGCACCGGTTCGGTGACGATTCGGTAGAGGCGGCGGTCCCCCGCGTCGGCCAGCGTCTTGAACTCGCCGACCGTCGGGTCGTTCGCCAACGCGAGTTCGTGCTCGTCGAGGTCGCAGCCCGACATCCAGCAGAAGAACACGTAGCGCCGGTCCCCGGGCTCGTCTTCGACGTAGTGGTAGTTTTCGAGCGTGCTGTGCGCGTCCGGAACCGCGTCGAACGTCGCCTGAAACAGCGGGGGGTCACTGATCGTAACCGTCGCGACGAAACTCACTGGGCTGGAAACGGCCCGACGACGTATGAACGCTATTCATAAAATAGATACAATCTCATAGACTAACCTATCTAACGGCGGCCGAATCGACCGGTCAGCGGATGAGAAACGCCGTCGCGACGAGCATCGCCCCGAGGACGACGCCGACGCCGAGGACGAGTGCCGTGCTCTCGACGGTGGTGACGACGACGGCAGCGACGAGGAGGGAGACGCCGACGAGGCCGAGGAACGGGACGGTGGTCCGCGAGGGGACGGAGACCGCCTCCCGGAGTTCGTCGAGGGTGGAGGGCTCCGGTTCTCTCCGCGGCGGTCGGGAGAACTCCTCGTCCACCTCGACTTCGGAGTTCGCCGCCGCCTCGGGGTCGATAGTCACGCGGACGTGCGCTTCCTCCGCGCCGTACCCGGTGACGACCCGGAGCGTCCCCGTTATCGGTTCCTCGGGCGCGGAGACGCCGACTCGGACGCGTTGCGTCCCGCCCTCCTCGACGTAGTGGTTGCCGCTTTCGAGTCGCGCCGCGGCGGAGAGCGTATCGTCGAGATGGACGTGTACGTGGACCGCCGCGCCCGCGTTGTCGAGGACGACCACGAACGGGCCGTCGGCCTCGAACGCGGCCGGCGCGGTGATGGTGTGGATGCCCTCTCCGTTCAGTTCGACTCTCAGCGACTCCGACACGGTGTGTCCCTCTCGGCGTGTAGTGAAAAACGTTCAGGTCCGACTAGTCGTCTCGCATATCCGGCGGCAGCAGATTCGGGATGCCGTCCTCGATGGGGTAGACCTCTCCGGTGACCGTCCCGACGAGACGCCCTTCGAGTATCTCGTCGCCGTCGCGTTCGTCGACCTCCAGTTCGAGGTCGCTCTTGTCGAGGGGGTCACAGAGGATGTCCATCAGGGATTCCTTCATCGTGCGACGGATGGACGGGGTGAAACAAAAGGGTACGGATTCTTCGATTCGGCGGGAGGCAGGGGAACTCCCTCCCGGCGGCGGACCCCCGGCCGGACGCGACGAACCGACGGAGAAAGCATTTACACTCGCGTTCGGAGTCGGAAACATGACCGGTCTCCCGCGCCGAACCGCCCTCCAACTCGCGGGGACGTCGTTCGCCGGCGCACTCGCGGGGTGCGTCGGAGGCACCGCATCCTCGGCGTTCGAATCACCCGCGAACGGATTCGGGGCCACGCCCGTCGAGTGGACGCGGACGTACGAGAACGCCCACTCCGACATCGGCCGTTCGCTCGTCGAAACGCCGTCGGGGTTCGCCTTCTACGGCGAGACGACGACGTTCGAGACGGAGGAGACGGCCGAACAGAGCGACGCGTGGTTCGTCGCGACGTCGCCCGCGGGGGAGGAACGGGCGAACCGTGCTCTCGGGGGCGACGGTATCGAGGAGGGCATCGACATCGTCGCCGACGGGGACGGCTTCGCCCTCCTCGGGTGGACGAGCAGTTTCGGCGCCGGAGAGAGCGACTTCTGGCTCGTCTCGGTCGATTCGAACGGCGACGAACGGCGGTCGAACACCTACGGCGGCGAACGGTACGACTACCCGAGCGCGCTCCTCCGAACGGACGACGGCGGGTTCCTCCTCGGGGGACGCACGGGAACCGACCCGGACGGTGCGTGGGTGGTCAAAACGGACGATTCGGGAACCGCGGAGTGGCACAGACGCTACAAGTACTCGGGGAGCGACGTCGCCTCGGCGGTGCAGACGGCCGACGGCGGCTACGTGCTGGTCGGGACGACCCGGACGTCGTCGGAGACGGCCTACGCGTGGGCGAAGAAACTCGACGCCGACGGGGACGTGGGGTGGACGAGATCGTTCCGAACCGACGACGGGAACCAGAGCGTGCACGCGGTCGAATCCGCGGCCGACGGCGGCGTCCTCGTCTCCGGGGGGACGGTGTTCTTCGCCCGGCGGACGTCGAGAGCGTGGGCGCGGAAACTGGATTCGTCCGGGGACACCGTGTGGAAGGCGACCGACGCGGACCGGTACCGTACGCGGGTGATGGCCGACGACGAGGGCGGTTCCGTCACCGCGACGAGCGAAGACGGCGGCGTCGTCCTCGTCGAACGGGACGAACGCGGCGAGGAACGGCGGCGTCGGCGGGTTTCGGTCGAGTTCGACCTCCTCAGAGACGCCGCACTCACCGCCGACGGCGGCGCGGCACTCCTCGGAACGAAGAACGTCGGATCGCTCGGAGACTACGGTCTCACCGACGCGGTTCTCGTGAAAATCGAAGCGGAGTGAGCGGTCGAACGGACCGGCTTACCGCTCGAAGGGGTTGACGAGTTCGACGGTTTCGGCGCGGTCCGGGCCGACGCCGACGGCGTAGACGGGCACTCCCATCTCCTCGGTGAGGTAGTTGAGGTACGTCCGAGCGTTCTCGGGGATGGCGTCGTAGCCCTCCTCCGCGACGGCGGTCCAGTCGACTTCCGGCCACGGTTCGAACTCGCGGAGGGTCGGTTCGCACTCCGCCCACCGTTCGGTCGTCGCGGGCATCGTCAGCAGTTCCTCGCCGTCTAGCTCGTAGGAGTGGCCCACCTTCACCTCGTCCAGTCCCGCGAGGACGTCGAGGTGGTTGACGGCGATGCCGGTGAACCCGCTGACGCGCGCGGCGTGGCGGAGCATCGGCATGTCGAGCCACCCGATGCGGCGCGGGCGGCCGGTGACGGTGCCGAACTCGCCGCCCTTCTCGCGGATGTCGTCGGCGAGTTCCTCCTCGCGTTCGTCGTCTTTCAGTTCGGTGGGCATGGGCCCTTCGCCGACCCGCGAGAGGTACGCCTTGACGATGCCGACGACTTCGCCCCGCCCGACGACGGTCGGACCGACGCCGGTGCCCGTGGACGCGCCGCCGGCGGTCGGGTTCGAGGACGTCACGTACGGGTAGCTTCCGTGGTCGATGTCGATGAGCGTCCCCTGTGCGCCCTCGAACATCACCCGCTCGCCGGCCTCGCGGCGTTCGGCGAGGAAGTCGCCGCAGTTGACGGTCATGTTCTCGTCTTCGAGGCGTTCGCCGACTTCGACGAACTCCTCGAAGAGGGCCTCGACGTCGCACTCCTCGCCCGCTTCGAGGCCGTACACGTCCTCGATGAGAGCGCGTTTCTGCGGGACGACGTACTCCAATCGCTGCCGGAGCACGTCGGGGTCGAGGAGGTCGCCGACGCGGATGCCGCGGCGTCCCACCTTGTCTTCGTACGTCGGACCGATGCCTCGACCGGTCGTCCCGACGGTCATGTCCGAGTCGGCCTTCGCCTCCTCTTCGATACCGTCGAGGCGGCGGTGGTACGGCATGATGACGTGCGCGCGGCGCGCGAGGCGGACGTCGGGGTCGAGTCCGCGGTCGCGAAGCGAATCTATCTCCGAGAAGAGCGTCCGCGGGTTGATGACGCACCCGTTGCCGAGGACGCCGACCTTCCCCCGAACCGCACCGCTCGGGACGAGCGACAGTTTGTACTCGTTTCCGTCTTCGACGACGGTGTGGCCGGCGTTGTCCCCGCCCTGATAGCGGACGACGACGTCGGCGTCTCCACCCCAGAGGTCGACGAGCGCGCCCTTGCCCTCGTCGCCGAGTTGGGAGCCGACGATTGTGACGGTCATAGTCGGCGGTTCATCCCCCCCGATTAAACCGATTACGGTCCTCCACCGAGAGATATGCACGAACACGTAACGCAATCGGAACCGAACGGCGACGCTACGCACTCTTGTGCATTATCCCCGCGAGAGACGTACCCAAACCGTTATCTACATCTCACCCGAAACGAGAGTCATCGCCTGCGGTCGTATCGAGTAACTGGAGAGGGCAACTTTTAAAACCTGCAAAGACAAGTTAACAAATGCCATGATAGACCGACTTGAGAAGGAAGTGGACATGTTGGAGCGGCACCTGCAGGTTCTGAAGATGGTCATCGAAAGCGAACCGATCGGTATCGTGAAGATGTCCAACGAGACGGGCTACCCGCACCACAAGGTTCGCTACTCCCTCCGCGTCCTCGAAGAGGAGAACCTTATCGAACCGTCGAGCCAAGGCGCCATCACGACGGAGCGTACGGCCGAGTTCGTCGACGAACTCGACGAGAAGCTCGACGAGATAGTCGACAAGCTGGACTCGATGAAAATCGAGGAAGCGGCCGAGATAGAGGGCTAACGCGAACTTCTGCCGAACGGAGTGCGCCGTGCGACGCCTCCGTACAGCGACTGCGCCGCCGTCGCCGCTCCTCTCTCTTTTCGGCGACGCCGGCACCTCGCACGCCGCGTAGGACTAACCGCCGACGACCGAAGCCGCGGACGAGAGCGACCGCTCCGTGGCTCTACGCGACAACACTTCACCGAGAGTAGCGGCCGCGCTACGCGACCCGACAGACCGCGAAAAAGGGCCGTCTCGCCGACTCAGAGGTCGGGGACGTTCACGTGGAACTCGTTGTTCCGCGCCTCGACGAGACAGAGGTGAAAGCCCTGCTTGCGCGAGAGCTTCACGAACGACTTGCGCTTCGACCGCGAGAGGAACCCGCCGCCCGTCTCCTCGGAGACGGCTTCGAGCGCTTCGGGGTCGAAGAACGACTCGGTGACGTAGAACGCCGTCGAGAAGGCGTCGTCGCCCTCGGCGACGGTGCGGGCGTTCTTGACGAGAGAGCCGACCATCGCCTGCGTCGTCGCGTTCCGCGACGTGTTCATGTCTGCGACGAACAGGGGGTCGCCCATCTGGTCGCGGAAGATGACGTCGAAGTCCCGTTCCTCGACGCCCTCCTCGGTTTCGACGCCGACGGTGCCGCGGAGTTCGACGCGGTCTATCCTCGGGATGGCGTCGAACAGTTCGCGCAGCGGGTTTCGGTTGCCCGTCTCGCCGATTTCGTACAGGAGGTCGGTGACGACCCACTTCGCGAAGCCGTACTCGGTGCTCTCGTGGAGGAACTCCGCGTACGGTTCGCCCTCGACGCCGAGTCCCTCGGTGTCGAACGTCGTGTGGTGTTCGAGGCGGAGGTTGTCGTTGACCTCCTCGCGCGTCACCTCGCCCCGGTGGGCGCGTTCCAGCGTCGCCTCGCCCTTCCGGTTGTAGCGGACGAACAGGTTCGTCCCCGAGAGCGCCTGCTTCGGCGACATCGACTCCTCGGCGACGAAGCCGCCGGATTGGGCTTCGAGTCGCTCCGTCAGACGCTCGACTTCGGCTTCGAGCTCTTCGACCCGCGCCTCCAGTTCTTCGGCCCGGCGTCGCTGTTCGTCGCGTTCCTCCTTCAGGCTGTCCCGCTCTGCTTCGAGCACCTCGCGCCGCGCCTGCGCCGCTTCGAGTTTCTGCGTCAGCGCTTCGGCGGACGAGGAGTCCGACGACTCGCCCCCGCTCTCAGCCGACGACGACTTTGAGACGCTCTCGGACGGCCCCTCGCGCTTCGACGCGGGCGCCGAAGACGACGAACTGCGGGAGCGCGACACCGACTGCTTGTTCTGACGCCGGCGCTTCTGCGCCGCCTGTTGGCCGCCGCCCTTCGACCGCGCGCGCGACTTCGTCGCCGCCTCGGACCCGTTCTGCGTGCTCGACTCGGAGGGGTCGAGCGAGGGGATAGAGCGCGCTTCGCGCCACTTCTCCTCCGCGGAGAAGGGGTCTCTGTCCGACCCCGACGAACCGTCGGCGCTCTCGTCGGACGACGAACGCCGTCGTTGCGTCCGTTCGGCGGCGCGCCGCCGTCGGTCGCCGCTCTCGTCGGCCGAACCGGGGGCTCCGCCGGACTCGCTCCCCGAACTCGGGGGCGTCCGAGCGTCCGCGTCGGCGGTCGTTCCCGCGTCCGCATCGGCCGCCGTGTCCGCCGCATCCGCCGCGTCCACAGTCTCCGTCGGCGACGCGGGGTCGGCGGCCGTCGGCGACTCCGCCGGCGTCGGGTCGGCCTCCGCGGGCGAGTCGTCCGCCGCCGCGTCGGCGTCGGTAACGTCGCCGGGCGTCGGTTCGTCGGGCGACTCCTCGTCCGCGACGTCGGACACGTCGGGCGCGGGCGTCGCGGCGTCGTCGCTCTCCGGTTCGTCGTCGGCGGAGACGTCCGCCTCGATCTCCGGGAGTTCGACGATATCGACGTCGGCCTCCTTCACCTCGTAGATGCCCACCTCGTCGTTCGCCTTCTCGAACGCCTCGTCGCCGGTGACGAGGCGGCGACTGCTGCCGACGAACGCCGCGCTCATCGACTTGCCGCCGTGGTAGACGACGTAGTAGTCCCCCGAGAGGACGTTCTCGCTCAGTTCGATGTACCCCGTGAACCCGCCCGCCGAGAGCGTCGAGTCGGCGTCCTTGAGGGGCGTCTCGTTCGTGTAGTACTTCGCTCGCGTCTCGCCGCCTGTCTCCATCATGGGGAAGAGGAGCGGAAGCGACGTGTCCGGCGCGCGGTACGCCGTCAGGTCGGCGTCCTCGAAGTCCTCGATACTCCCGTCGAAGACGCCGATGACGCGTCCGTTCAGCACGAACGCCCACGTCATCCCCGTCGAAACGGCCCCGGTGAAATCGCCGTCGGCGAGGCGGTGAAGTCCCTCGTACCCGCCGTCTACGGAGACCGCGTCCCACTCGGTCACCGAGTCGATGATTTGGCTATCCATTTGTCGGTATATCACAGAATGTGAATCAAATACTTTCCGGAGGATTTCGCCTCCGAACCCGCGATTCACGTCGGACGAGCGTCATATCGGGCGATGGTGATGCGTCGGGGGCGCACAGCCGCAGCTGGTCGCTCGTCCGGAAAACCGCACGACTCCTCCGCCGTCGGACGCATTTCGGAGGAATACGTGACGAAGATCTGAGAGGTGTTCCCCCGCCGCGAACGACCGCCGAACCGCGCGCGACAGACCGCCGCGCGCCGGAGTGCGCGGCGAGGGGTACGGCGTCCTCGGGTTGCATCTGGGGAGGACGTGTCGGAGCGACGACGCGACCCGAGACACGAGGATTTTTGTCAAGCCCAAATTATTTTCGTCCGTGCCTCCCACGCTACCCCAGACGTACTCGTACACGCGGTATCTCCGCGCGCAGGAGTCCATCGACGACGCCGCGCTTCACCGGCCGACGCTCGACCGGTTCCGCGCCGAACTTGACCGACTCGCCGAGCAGTCGGCGAACCCGCTCCGAATCGTCGACGCCGGCGGCGGCATCGGGTCGATGTGCCGCCGCCTCCTCCAGTGGGGCGTCCTCCCGGAGAACGTGACGTACGTCGTCCTCGACGCCGACCCCGAAACCGTCCGCATCGGCTGCGAGACGGTGCGCCGGTGGGTCGGAGAGAGCGACCGAGAGGCGACGTGGGAGTCCGAGGACCGACTCTACCTGCCGGCGTCTTCGACGACGGTGCGGTTCGTCGCCGACGACGCCTTCCGCCACCTCGACGCGCGGACGTACGACGTTCTGGTCGGCCACGCCTTCGCCGGCACCATCGACCTCCCGGACGGCCTCTCGGCGCTTCTCGACGGCGTCGAGTCCGGCGGCGTCTGCTACTTCCCGATGACGTTCGACGGCCAGACCGCCTTCCGGCCGTCCGGCGACGACGACGCGACGCGGGCGATACTCGACGCGTACCACGCGTCGATGAGCCTCGACGGCGGGTCGGCTCAGTTCGGCGGGGCCCTCCTCGACGCCGTCGTCGAGGCGGACGCGGAACTGCTCTCCGCCGGCGGGTCCGACCGGGTCGTCTCCCCGCCGTACGAGGGCGAACAGGCGTACTTCCTCCACTACCTCCTCCGCCGCGTCGAACGGGCGGTGGGCGACGACGTGAACGACGACGCGGTGCGGCGGTGGGTCGGCGGGAAGCATAGGGCGATCGCGGAGGAGGAACTGACCTACCTCGCACAGAACGTGGACGTGCTCTTCCGCGTCGCCTGAGGAGGTCACGCGTCTCGAAGCGCGTCTCGGAGCGAGACGCCCCCGAGGACGAGCAGGTACGTCGCGAGGCCGGCGACTACGACCGTCACGGCGACCGGGCCGACCCGGGCGACGCCGACGGCGGCGGCGACGAACGCCGCGAGGACGGCACCGATCTGGACGGCCGGCCGGTCCCACGCGCGGCGGACGCGCGGGGCGTCGAACGACAGGAGGCCCTCGAGTACGAGCGCTCCCGCCGCGCCGAGGGTCGCGGCGAGAGGGTCCGCGGGGGCGTCGAGGAGGACGCCCGCGCCGACGAGGGGAATCGAGACGAGGACGGCCAGGAGTGCGTCGCGGCGACGGCCCATGGGTAGCCTACTCTCGGGGGACTTTTAGCCGCGGAGGGTTCACGGCGGAGTATGCCAAACGGGTTGGAGTCGAGGGTTCCCGACGCCCGCCGCCGGTTCGTGCTGTTCGCTATCGGGTCCGCGGTGTTGATGCTGGCCTACGCGGCGGTGTACCAGTGGGCGCTCGGTACCTTCGAGGGAGCCTCCGTCTCCTACGTGCAGGCGCTTCAGGTCGTCGTCGAGACGTTCTCCACCACCGGATACGGCGAGCAAGCGGGACTGTGGTCCACGACGCCGATGCTGGGTCTGATGATCCTCATGCAGATGACCGGCGTGGCGGTCATCTTCCTCACCCTCCCGCTCTTTTTGGTCCCCCTCGTCGAGGAGGCGCTTCGAACGTCGCCGCCGTCCTCCGTGGACCACTCGGAGCACGTCGTCGTCTGCACGTTCACCCCCCGCGGCGACGTTCTCGTGGACGAACTCGACTCGATGGACGTCCCGTACGTCGTCGTCGAGGAGGACCGCGAACGGGCCGAGGAGTTGCACTCCGAGGGGTACGACGTGATTCACGGCGACCCCGAGACGGTCGAGGCGTTGGAGGACGCCAACGCCGAGGAGGCCGTCGCACTCGTCGCCGACGACGACGACGAGACGAACGCGAGCATCATCCTCTCGGCGAAGCAGGCCGCGCCCGACCTCCGCGTGGTCAGCATCATCGAAGAGAGCGCCGCCGCCGACTACCACGAGTACGCCGGCGCGGACAGCGTCGTCTCGCCGCGCCGCCTCGTCGGCGAGAGCCTTGCTCGGAAGGCGGCGACGCCCATCTCCGCCTCGATGAGCGACGCCATCGAAATCGGCGACGACTTCGAGATAGCCGAGGTGTTGGTCAAGCGGGGGAGCGAACTCGAAGGCGAGACCATCGCCGAGAGCGCCATCGGCCGGCGCACCGGCGTGAACATCATCGGCGCGTGGTTCAGAGGCGAGTTCGTCAGTCCGCCCGCGCCGACGGACGTCATCGACGAGCACACCATCCTCCTCGTGACCGGCCGCGAGTCCCAACTGGAGCAGGTGAAACGACTCACCCGGTCGCAGACGCGCAGACACCGAAACGGGAAGGTCATCGTCGCCGGGTACGGCGAGGTGGGGACGACGGTGGCCGACGCTCTCGGCGGCGCGGGCGTGCCGAGCGTCGTCCTCGACGTGGAGGAACTGCCCGGCGTGGACGTCGTCGGCGACGTGCGGGACAAACAGAGCCTCCGGGCGGCGAACATCGAGGAGGCCCAGAGCGTCGTCCTCTCACTCGACACCGACACGAAGGCCATCTTCGCGACGCTCGTCATAAAGCACCTCTCGCCGGAGACGGAGGTCATCGCCCGCGCGAACGAGACCGAGAACGTGGCGAAGCTCTACCGCGCGGGCGCGGAGTACGTCCTCGCCCTCTCGACGGTGAGCGGTCGCATCCTCGCGTCGAACCTCACCGAGGAGACGGTCATCGCGCCCGAGTCGCAGGTGGAGCTCGTCCGGACGAGAGCGCCGGAAATCGCCGGGAAATCGCTCGCCGAGGCGGACGTGCGCGCCCGGACGAACTGCACGGTCGTCGCCGTCGAACGGGACGGCGAACTCATCACCGAGGTGGGACCGGACCTCATCGTCCGGTCGGAGGACACGCTGGTCGTGGCCGGCACCGACTCGGACATCAACTCGTTCTACGAGCGTTACACCTGAGGCGAGGTGTCCGAGTTCCAGAGCGAGCGAAGCGGTGCGGGCGGCGAGAGGCCGACCACCCACGCCGCGAACGCGACTGCGCCCGCGAACTCGGGGACGGCCAGCCCCGGGCCGAGTCGCACGCCGCGGAGCCAGAGCCCCCACGAGGCGACGTGCGCCGCCGAGAGCGTCAGCGCGAGTCTCCCCGACGCGGTGTCCAGTCGGAGAAGCCCGTCCGCGGCCATCGCCGCCGTCAGCGAGAGGAAGAAGGAGACGGCGACGGGGAAGTGAAGCGCCGCGCCGGCGGGGAAGACGCCGACGAGTCCCATCGACGCGACGGCGACGGCGTAGCAGGCGGCGACGACGCCGGAGTGTCGCCGGAGGACGAGGGCGTATCCGAGTGCGACTGCACCGCCGAGGGCGAGGCTGGCGTTGAACAGGAGCGCCGTCGGCGGCCGAACGCCCAAGTCCGAGAGCGCGCTCCCGGCCCACGAGAACGTCGGCGAGACGACCGTCGCGAGCGTCACGCCCACGAGGGCGACGAGCGAACCGAGCGCTCCGAGCGCGCGGGCGACGCGGCGAGAACGGGGAGAGAGTCGTATCACGGGGACGGTTCGAGGAGAACGGTTCGGAACCCCGCCGGGGGCGGGGTCGGCGAGCGTCGGCGCGTCAGACGCCGATTTCCGCGCCGGCGTACAGGACGACGACGAGGAAGATCCAGACGACGTCCACGAAGTGCCAGTACATCGACGCCGTGCTGACGGAGACGTGCCGTTCCGCGGAGTACTGTCCCATCAGGGCGCGGACGAAGACGATGCCGAGGAGGACCGCTCCGAGACTCACGTGGAGTCCGTGGAGCCCCGTCAGCCCGTAGAACGCCGACCCGAAGATGCCGGTTTCGAGGGTGAAGTTCGAGTGGACGATGAACTCGTAGTACTCGTACACCTGCCCGCCGATGAAGATGATACCCAAGAGCAGGGTGACGGCGAGTCCGCCCACGAACTGCGTGCGGTTGTTCTTGCGGATGCCGACGTGCGCCCAGTGGAGCGTAATCGACGAGGCGATAAGGAGCGCCGTGTTGATGAGCACAAGCGACCCGAGGAGGTGCGGTAGCTCCTGCGGCGGCCACGTGCCTGCACGGATGTAGAAGTAGTATCCGAACAGCGCGCCGAACGTGCCGAGTTCGGACCCGAGGAAGGCAAGCATGCCCCACCTCAGTTTACTCTCGCCTTTCTCGCTCGCACTCCGCGACCAGAAGTGGCTCACGAACGCGTGGTAGAGCCACCCGTATATCCCCACGAGGAACAGCGCGACGCTGCCGACGAACACCGCCGGACCCACTATGGGGCCGACGATCGCGTTCTCGCCGCGCCCGAGGATGTAGAGTGCGGCGGCCACGTAGATGCCTGCGCCGCCCACCGCGGTGACGAAGGGCCACCAACTGGCCTCTCCGAAGCCGCGAGGCCAGTCCTCGACGGCCGGTAAGTGGTGGCCGTGGTCGTCGTGTGTTTCTTCGGTACCCATGGACGGAGGTTGCTTTTCGACTACTAAAAATCCTCCCAAGTTTCCCCCGCAACGAGGCGGCGAGTGGACGCCTCGTTCCGAACGCGGAGCGTCGCCGCCTCGGATGCGAGGCGGCCGCGCCGTCCGTCGGCCGTTCGTCGGTTGTCGGTCGGCGTCGACCGTCTTCGACCGGCGTCAGTCGGCGGTGGACGCCGCCTGGTGGTACGGGCGGGCGAAGATCTCCGTCCGCAGGTCGGCGAGGGCGTCGCGTTCGACGGGGCCGCCGGTCATCGCGGCGACGACGGCGAACACCTCCTTTCGGGACACCTTCACGCCCTTCGCGGAGATGGCGTCCTCCGGGTTCGAGAGCAGTTCGCGGAGCGTCCCGACCGAGAGTAAGAATGGGATCGCCCACGCGGCCAGCGTGTTCCCGTTCCGGAGCGGAACCGTCTCCAGGTACGTCTCGGCGTCGTCGAGGAACGACGCGGCGTGTTCGGCGGTCCGGCGGACGACCGACGAGACGGCGCTCTCGTTCTCTTCGGCGAGTATCTCCTCTTGGGAGACGCCCTCCTCGGCCAACCACTCCTCGGGGAGGTAGACGTTGTTCTCGGCGGTGTAATCGTCGTGCACGTCCTTGGAGATGTTCACCAGTTGGAGGAGGAGGCCGAACTCCTCGGCGGTGTCGTACAGGCGCGACCGGCGCTCGGCGGTCAGGTCGTCGCGCGTGACGAGGTTGGTGATGAGGTTGCCGACGGTGCCGGCGGCGTAGTAGCAGTACTCCTCTAACTCCTCGGGCGACTGGATTCGCAGACCGCCCTCGTCGGCGTAGCGTTCGACGAACATCGCCATCCCCTGAACGAGTTCCCGGACCGGCGGCCGAACCGCCTCGCGGACGTCGTCCGGAAGCGCCTCGAACGTGCGGACGACGCGGGGGGCCTCTTCGACGACGCGCCAGTCCTCGTTCATCTCCCCGTCGGGCGGGAGGTACGGTTCGACGGCGTCCGTGAACGCCTCGATCTCCGTCCCGTCGTCGGGGTCCAACGCCGCGTCGTACGCCCGCAGGATATCCGCCTGCGCGTCCGGTGGTATGTCCGATGCGTCCTCTACGGTGTCCGCGACGCGGCAGAGGAGGTACCCGATACAGATGTGCGAAGCCATCGGCTCGTCGAGAACGTCCACCGTCAGCGCGAAGGTGCGAGAGACCCCTTGGACCGACTCGTGGCACCACTCGAGGTCGGCCCGATCGACGTGGGGGCGGTCATCCTGCTGAGACATTCGAAGTAGGTCAATCTATGACGTGAGACATAAAAAGTTCGTGGGCGCGGTCGGAGCGAGCGAGAGCGAGGCGAAACCTGAAGTATCGACCATGAGAGATACGCGCATGGACTTCGCGCTCTCCCCCGAACAGCGACAGATACGAGACGTGGTCTCGGAGTTCGTAGACAGGGAGGTTCGGCCGCGGGCCGCCGAGATAGACGAGACGGACGAGTACCCCGCCGACCTGATTTCGGAGATGGCCGACCTCGACCTGATGGGGATGCCGTTCCCCGAGGAGTACGGCGGCGCGGGACTCGACTACCACTCCTACGCCATCGGCCTCGAAGAGATAAGCCGCGGAAGCGGCGGACTCGGCACCATCGTCGCCGCCCACACCTCCCTCGCCGGGAACATGCTGTACGAGTTCGGCGACGACGACCAACGGGAGCGGTTTCTGACGCCGTTGAACGCGGGCGAGGAGTTGGGCGCGTTCGCCCTCTCGGAACCGCAGGCGGGGAGCGACGTTCCGGCGATGGGGACGACGGCGACGCAGGAGGGAGACGAGTACGTGCTTGACGGCGGGAAACTCTGGACCTCGAACGGGTCGGAGGCCGATACGGTCGTCGTCTTCGCGAAGACCGACCCCGACGCCGGGCGGAAGGGCATCTCCTCGTTCGTCGTCCGCCCCGAGGAGGACGAGGGGTTCGTCGTCGAGGGGACGGAACACAAACTCGGCGACAAGGGGTGTCCGACCGCCGAACTGCGGTTCGACGGGATGCGCATCCCCGCGGACCGCCGACTCGGCGAGGAGGGCGAGGGGTTCCTGCAGGCGTTGAAGACGCTCAACGGCGGCCGAATCACCATCGCCGCGCGGGGCGTCGGCATCGCCCGCGCCGCACTCGACGACGCCGTCGCCTACGCCGAGGACAGAGAGCAGTTCGGCGAACCCATCGGCGAGATACAGGCGGTGAAGCACAAACTCGCCGACATGGACACGAAGGTGCAGGCGGCGAAACTGCTGATGCACAGGGCCGCGGACCTGAAGATGCGCGGCGAGTCGTACGTCAAGGAGGCCGCGCAGGCGAAACTGTACGCCAGCGAGGCGAGCAGGGAGGTGGCCGACGAGGCGATTCAGATCCACGGCGGGTACGGCTACACGACGGACTTCCCCGTCGAACGCTACTACCGCGACGCGAAGCTGAACGAAATCTACGAGGGGACGAGCGAGGTGCTCCGCAACACCATCGGCGACAGGGTGCGGAGCGAACGGTAACTACTCCGCCGGACGCGCCTCCTCGCCTGCCTCGACCCGGTCCGTCAACCACTCGTAGTACGACTCGACGCCGTCCTCGCCGCGTTCGGTGAGATCGTACACCTCGTGGATGTCCTCCGTCCGTCGCGCGAGGTGGCCCTTGGAGACGAGGGCGTCGAGCGTCCCGTAGAACGATTGGGGGTCGATGCGCGTCCCGTAGTGCGCCTCCAACCGTCGCTTCAACTGCTGTCCGCGGAGTTCGCCCGCGTCGTAGAGGACGGCGCAGAGGTCGCGGCGGCGACCGCTCTGGAACCACATGGGCGGACGGTCGGCCACCGAGAACACGTCAGTTTCGTTCCCGGCCGACGGTCCCGCGAGCGAGTGAACCGAGCGAGTGGGACAGCGGCGAGGAAACGAACGACTGACGGTGCGAAGTGACGGACGGAAGCGAGCGGACTCGCCGAGAACCGGTAGTTTCGATTACCGGCCCACCCTACGCCCGCCCATGAGCGAACGCGAGGCGACGGCGAACGGTATCACCGCCCGCTACTACGAGACGGACGCCGAACGCGTCTTGGAGTTCACCGGCGAACGCGGGACGGCGGCGGTGGCGCAGAACATCGAGGGCTACGCCATGCTGAAGGTCCGCCCGACGCCCGACGGCGACGAACTCGAACGCTACTACGGGTTCGACATGGCACTCGACCACGCCGCCGAACTCCTCGGCGTGTCGCCGTCGGACCTGCCCGTCCCCGACCCGGCGGCGGACATGGGGATGTAGGTCAGTCCCGCCGCCAGTAGAACACCGGCCCGAAGAACAGGTACGCCAGCGCCAAGAACAGCAGTCCGAACGCGAACACCTCGCCGGGTTGGCCGGTCAGGAGGACCGCCAACGCCTGCACGACGCCCATGATAATCGCGTCTTGGGCGTGCAGGTCGGGGTAGATTATCGTCGTCACCATCAGGGCGGCGAGGAGGTACACGAGGGGGACGAGAACGACCGGTTCCGCGAACCCCGCGAGGACGCCCGCGGCGAGAATCGTCGCCGCGAGCGTCGTCTGGACGCCCTTCGTCTCGGCCACGTCGCTGTCGTAGGCGGTGTAGAGGCCGAGTCTGACGACGGCCATGGCGACGAACCCCGCCGCCCCCGCGAGGCCGACGGCGAGTCCGACGTCGCCCGCCCACCGCATCTCCAACACGACGGCGGCGACGAGGAACGCCGGCGCGACGCCGAACGAGGCCACGTCGGCCAGCGAATCGAGGTACTCGCCGACCGCTGTTCCCCCGCGGCGGCGGGCGATGACGCCGTCTAAGGCGTCGGCGATGGCCGCGAGCAGGATGAGTCGCGCGGCGAGCGAAACGTCAACCGTCGCGGCCACCGCCGCGAGGAATCCGAGGGCGGCGTTCGAGACGGTCACTGCGTCGGCGAGTCCCATCTTGCCGACGAACCGGGGCATCATACTTCGGCGTCGGCGACTGCGGTTTTTAGCTTTTATATCTTCGCGCGGGTGACGCCGCGTCGTCGGCCGAACGCGAACCGGCGTTCGACGCCCGAACCGGGCCGCCTTTACCCCCCGCGTTCCGAGGGACGAACATGAACGGTCTGTCGCGCCGGAGGTTTCTCGTCGGCGTCGGTGCCGTCGGAACGAGCGGACTCGCCGGGTGTTCGGGCGTCGCCGGGTCGGGGTCGGACTCCGGGTCCGAGGAGTACGACGTGGGGATGACCGCCGTGGCGTTCAACCCGGCGGAGATAACGGTGTCCGCGGGCGAGGAGGTGGTCTGGCAGAACACGAGTTCGCGGGGACACACCGTCACCGCCTACGAGGACTCGATTCCCGAGGAGGCCGCGTACTTCGCCAGCGGCGGGTACGAGGACGAACAGACGGCGCGCGAGGAGTTCAGAAACGGCGTCAACGGCATCATCGAGAGCGGTAGTTCGTACTCGCACACGTTCGAGGTGCCCGGAACCTACGAGTACGTCTGCATCCCGCACGAACAGTCGGGGATGGTCGGCACCGTCGTCGTCGAGGAGTAGTCGGTACCGCCGTCCGCCGCCGGTGGCCTCTCGACACCTCCCGGTCCGGAGCGGACGCGCCGCTCTCCGTTCGCTCCGTCCGCCCGAGCGCCAAAAAGTGCGAGTCGGTCGAATCGCCCGACGAAGGCGGCCGAGTTAGGCTTCTTCGACGGCGATGTCCTCTTCGTCCACGTCCACGGCGGCCTCCTCCTCGGCGGCGACCTCTTCGGGACGCGCTTCGAGGGAGAGCTTCTGGACCTCGACCCGGCGGAGCGGGTAGATGGTCTTGGCCTCGCCGTAGATGGCCGAGGAGAGGCGGCCCTCGACGATGCTATCGACGAGTTCCGCGAAGGTGCGCTCCTCTGCGGCCTCCTCCACGAGGTCGATCATGACCCGGCGGATGGCCTGCTCTTGGGAGCGGTCGGCCTTCTTCGTCGTGAACGCCACGGGCTGCACCTGGACGCGGTAGTCGTCCGTCGTCAGAATCGTGATGTTCGCCGCAACCTTCGACGCGCCGCGGCGGACGAGACTACGGAGGTAGTCCCGCGTGAGCTCGTGCTGGACGAACTCCGTGTACGCCGCGTCGCTGGACACGTCGTTCACCTTGAAGGTGAGCTTCGTGTTGTTCGCACCCTGGTCTCCGGTGAGTTCGCCGAGGGTGACCTCGACGGTGCGTCCGTACACCTTCTCCGGCTCGTCGGCCATCGTCGAGCCGATTTCCTGCCGGTCGAACTGCTCCGGAGCGATGAGGGTGTACCATCGCTTCCCGCGCTTCTGCTTCGAGACTGATCGTTCGCTCATGATTGGTAGTTACGTGCTGTGTCGATGACGGCGTCTGCCACCGTCAGGTTGACCACGGCGTCGTCCACCGTGGACTGCAGCCCGCCCGTCGTCTCCCGTTCGACGGTCGTCGTGAGGGTGTCCCCCTCGACGACCATCCGGATGGAGTCGGTGTTGTCCGGACGGAGCGACTCGGCCACCGCGTCGGCGGCGTCGTGCGTCGTCCGGAGGCGGGCCGTCCGGGACTCGACGGCCCCGGGCGTTTCGCTGTCGTGTTCGGTTCGATTCTCGCGCGTCACGTCGACGCCTCCCTGACTGCCGCGATTACCTCCGCTTCCTCCGCGTCCGCGTCGAATCTCGCGACCGCTCGCTTCGCGTCGCCGTCCCACGCCCCGTCGTCGGCGTCGACGCCGCCGCCGAACTCCTCGGTGACGGCGGACATCGCGTCCGCCGCCCCGCGTTTGACCGCCGCGGCGGCCGCGAGGCCGTCGCCGACGACGAGGACGAGCGGTTCCGGCGACCGGAAGTCGCGGACGAGTCGCGCGACGGTGGCGAGGCGACCGACGCTGTCGGCCGTCCCATCGTTCGCGCGAACAACGAAGACGCCCTCGTAGCGGCCGGTGTGCGCCTCGCGGACGCCCGCGTGGACGGCGACGGCGTGGTCGCGCCACGCGTCGAGCGCCGGCACACGGGCGTCGTGCCCCAACGCGAGTGCGACGCCGGTGCCGGGGCGTTCCCGGGCCACCGCGTCGAGGACGTCGGCGAACCCGCCGAGCGTCGCGAACGTCGCGTTCGGCGTCGCGTACGGGCGGAGGGCGCGTTCGACGGCCTCCGCCGCGCGGGGCGTCGCGTCGTCGTCGCCCGCGACGTCGAGGGCGAGGACGGACGCCACGGTTCGGTGCCCGTCCGCGTCGAGCTCCGCCGGGAGGTCGGTCCCCGCGAGCGCCGCGGTGGCCGCCTCCCTGTCGCCCGAGAAACTCGCGTGCGCGAGCGTGCTGTGGGCGAGTCCGTCCGCGATGTCGGCGACAGGCGCGGCGATGCCGGGCCGTCGCTCCACCGCGCCGGTCCGTTCGGCGACGGTGAGGAGGCCGCCGTCCGCCGCGCCGGGGTGTTCGCCGGCGGCGACGACGCCCGCGAGGGCGAGAAGTGGGTCGGGACCCGACTCTCCCTCGGGCGTCAACGCCTCGGCGACGCCGTGTGCGCGGAGACTGGCCGTCCCGTCGCCGGGCGCGATGGTCGCGTCCGCGCCGGGGATGCGCGTCCCCACCGAGAGGAGCACGTCGTCGGCGCTCCCGCCGACGGTCGGTTCGCCCTCGGAGTCGTCCGCCGAGGACGCGACCGCTTCCTCGGGGAACGCGACGGCGCGCACGTGGAACGGCACGCCGACGCGGCGGAGCGTCCGGGCAACGAGGCCGCCCGCCGCGAGTGCGTCGCCGTCGGCGCGGCAGACGACCCTGACGAACGGGGCGTCTCTCAGCGCGGCGGCGACGCTCTCGACGGGGGCGTCCGGGGCGTCGGCCGGGTTCGGTTGTGCGGACATCGGAGTCGGAATCGAGGTGGGTCGTTACTCTTCGAGGAGGCGGACGGCGACGTCGTAGTTGTACGTGAAGTCCTCGTCGAGCTCGTCGCCTCGGTAGTAGTTGACGAGGCGGCGAATCTTCGACTCGGTGTTCTGGAGGGCCCGCTTGTTCTGCATGTCCTGCGGGTTCTCCTCCATGTGTCGGCGGAGACCGATTGCGCGCTCCATCAGGTTCCGGAGGTCCTCCGGAAGCTCGGGCTCGGCGTCGTTCTCTTCGAGAATCTCGGTGACCTTCTTCCCGGTCGCCAGTTTGACGCTGGGGACGGGGGTTCCTTTGACGCCTTCGTCGCGGAGCTTCAGACCGATCTGACTGGGGTCGTAGCCCTGTTCCGCGAGTTCGACGACGCGCGATTCGACGTCGTCCGCATCGACGTCGCTCCACTCCGGGGGTTCGTCTGCCACCGGCTTGTCCGAACTGGACGAGCCACGGCGGCGGGTATGCATTCGTGCCATTGTTGTTCGGTTGGAACGGCACAGACCGCAGAAATACGCGACTGGCGGCTGACCGCGACCGGTCGAGCGCCACACTTCCGCAATCCCAAGCCGCGCGAGGCGCGGCGAGTCAGATTTGCGGCCGTGCTGTTCCCGTGTGAGTCCATCCGCGCTCCGCGGAAAAGGGTTGCGACCCGCGCCGCCGTCTCCGAAAGTCGAAGCCCTTAATACCGACACCGGAAAAGCAAAGAGTGCGTTCGAGGGCTCGTAGATCAGGGGTAGATCACTCCCTTGGCATGGGAGAGGCCCCGGGTTCAAATCCCGGCGAGTCCACTACTTTCTCTCGACATCACCGACGAACGGAGTGAGTCGCGTGTGTCGAGTGCAGTCGTGTCCTGTTCGAGGCGGGATTTGAACAGCGAGCGAACGGAGTGAGCGAGTGAGTTCAAATCCCGGCGAGTCCACTCAGTTCCTTCCGTCGCTTCGCTCCGTCAGTCGTTCGTGGACTCACCGTAGTCCCACTCGCTCGTGGGACTCCCGGCGAGTCCGTCCGACGTGCCTCTCAGCACGGTCGAACAGGGACACACGTTCTGACCGCCAGTTGCTTCACAATCGTTGACTCCGAAGGGGCACCCGCCAACGATGATGACGCCAAATCACGGTACCGCTGGGTTGCTTCTCTCCCTCACAGTTACGGAATGGCGTCCGGAGTTAGGGGGGATCGTAGCCCTCTGCGCCTTTTTCGGGGGAGTGTTCCCCGACTTCGATGCGTTTCGGTGGGAACACAGGAAGACGCTCCACTTTCCGGTCTACTACGGGGTCGTGACGCTACTGCTCCTCTCTTTGGCAGTCGTATCCGACTCGGTGGTCGTAGTGGCAGGACTGTACTTCTTCGGAGCGGCCGCTCTCCACTGTTACACCGATTACTTCGTCGGAATCGACAAACCCAGCGACGAAACCGACGGTGACGGCGTCCTGTATCTCCATCCACGCGGGAAGTGGGTCGGACCGAAGAAGATTATCGATCACGCCGGTAGTTCGGGAGACCTTCTCGTCGGAATCCTCCTCGCGGTTCCACCACTCCTCTACTACAGTGATCTGCCGTTCTGGCTCACCGTGCTCTCTCTCACGTGGAGCGTCCTTTACTTCGGGAAACGCCTGTATTCGAGGCACAAGAGGGAATCCTCCGAGCCCTCGTGAACTCCGGTCGCCGTCGCACGCACCCGAGCCAAACGGCGAGGAAGCCCGTCAGACTCGTATCATCGGCACACTGGAGTCGTGGTGTTCGGTGCGGTAGTCGTGACTCTGTCCGGAGGAGTCGCCGGGGGCGGTTCGGTCTTCGAGGTACGGTTCCTTCGCCCGTCGTGGTGTGATCGGTTCGAGCACCGCTGGATGCAGGCGGCTACTGTTTCGGGTTCACAATTTTACGTCTCGCTTCCGTACGCGACGTATGAAGACCCGTGCGCTTGGCGACACCGGCCACGAGAGTTCCGTGCTGACGTTCGGAACCATCGCGTTGAACTACCTCGACCAGGAGGACGCGAACGAGATGGTCGAGTCGGTGTTGGACGCCGGCGTGGACCACTTCGACGTTGCGCCGTCGTACGGCGACGCCGAGGTGAAACTCGCGCCGAAGCTGAACGAACACCGCGACGAGATATTCCTCGGCTGTAAGACGCAGGAGCGGTCCTACTACGGGGCGTGGGGGTCGCTCGAACGGTCGTTAGACCGGTTGGGCGTCGACACGATCGACCTGTTCCAGTTCCACGCGGTGACTCGATACGACCAACTCGACGCCATCACCGGCGAGGCGAGTCGCGGACGCGGCGAGGGCGACCACGGCGGCGCACTCCGGGCGTTCGAGGAGGCCAAAGAGGAGGGGATAATCGACCACATCGGTCTGACGAGCCACGGCGACCCGAGCCTCGTCCGGAGCGCCATTAAACGGATACCGGAGCTCGAAACCGTGATGTTCCCGTTCAACGCCACCCTCGACGCTCGCGAGGGCCCCGAGTACGACTACCGCTCCGTTCTCGACCTCGCGCGCGAACGAGGGCTGGGAACCCTCTGCATCAAGGCCTTCGCGAAGCGACCGTGGCCCGACGACGTCCCGGAGGAGGAGCGACCGTACGACACGTGGTACGAACCCTACGACGACCCGGACGACCTCGAAGAGTGCCTCCGATACGCGCTCTCGCAGGGGATGACCTCCATCCCCAGTGCCGGCGATCCCGCTCTCGTCCCTCCGATTCTCGAGGCGGCCCGTCGATTCGAGGAACTGCCGGAGCCCGACCAGACCAGACTGCGCGAGGAACGCGACGGCGACGACTCGCCCGTGCCCGCGCCCTGAGGCGGGGCCTCACAGAACCCGGAACACGCGAACCGTATCCCGCTTCCCCGGTTCCGAGAGGAGTTGCGCGAGGCCCAACTCGGAGAAGACGCGCTTCCAGTTGCGGTGATACAGGGGGAACTCGTCGTTGACGTAACTGACTTCCGCGCCCTCTCGTCCGCGGTGGGGGCTGTTGCCCTCGTTCTCCGCGGTGATGAGCAGGTCCGAGGTGACGCGAATCAACTCCTCGAACACCCACTCGTCTTCGGGGTGGACGTGCTGGAGCGTCTCCACCGAGTAGATAACGTCGAACTCGTCGTCGTCGAACTCGGGGACGACGTCCTCGACTGCGCCCGTGTAGAACGTCCCCGTCTCGGCGAGTTCCGGGAAGTACTCCGCCATCACGTCGAACGACTCGTCGTTGATGTCGATGCCGGTCAGGTTCTCGTACCCGTTGTCTCGGAGGTGCGCGAGATGGCGACCGGAGCTGCAGCCGACTTCGAGGACGTCGGCGTCGTCGTCCACGTAGTGTTCGAATACCGCGAGGAGCGTCTCGCTGACTTCGTTCGGCCCGATCCGCGCGTAGTACTCCGGGGAGAAGTCTCCGGAGCGTTCGGCCCAGCCGCGACGGTTGTCGTCCGGTTCCACGGGTGACGCGACGAGTTCGAGGAATATAGAATTCGCGAAGTTCGCGCACCGCTCGTCGGGGCCGGTTCGGAGGAGGCGGGCGGTGTCACGCGTATTGACAGAAGCGCTTATACAGCGCCCGCCGATAGATGACCTGAATGACTTCGTCTCCTGACGCGGATGTGGAGTCGGCGGTCCGCATCCGCCAACAGGAGGTCGTCGCGGAACTCGGTCAGCGAGCGCTCGAAACGGACGACCTCGACCAGCTGATGCGCGACGCCGTCGCCGCCGTCGCCGAGACGTTGGACGTGGAGTACGCGAAGGTACTGGAGTTGCTCCCCGACGGCGAGGAGGTGTTCCTTCGACAGGGCGTCGGGTGGCGCGACGGGCTCGTCGGGTCGGCGACCGTTCCGACCGACCGGGACTCGCAGGCGGGGTACACGCTCCTCTCGGAAGCGCCGGTCGTGGTGGATGACCTGCGGACCGAGGAGCGCTTCTCCGGGCCGGAACTGCTCACCGACCACGGCGTCGTCAGCGGCATCAGCGTCGTCATCGGATCTGTCGAGAACCCGTGGGGCGTGCTGGGGACGCACACGACCGAGGAACGCGAGTTCACGCAGTACGACGCCAACTTCGTCCAGAGCGTCGCGAACGTCCTCGCGACGGCGATAGAGAACCGCCAGACGCGGCGCGAACTGGAGGAGATTTACGGCCGCATCTCGGACGCGTTCTTCGCGTTGGACGAGGAGTGGAACTTCACCTACCTCAACGAGCGAGCCCACGAACTCATCAACCCGGAGGGGCTGACGCTGGTCGGAGAGAACATCTGGGAACTGTTCCCGGCCACGCTCAGTCGGGCGTTCAAGTCGGAGTACGAGCGGGCGATGTACGAACAGGAGACGGTCTCCTTCGAGGAGTACTACCCCGAACCGCTCGACAGTTGGTTCGAGGTGCGCGCGTACCCCTCCGAGACCGGCCTCTCCGTCTACTTCCGGGACGTGAGCGAACGGAAGGAGCGCGAACAGGAGCTCGAACTGTTCCGGACGCTACTCGACAACACCACCGATAGCGTCCTCGTCATCGACCCGGAGACGGCCGACTTCATCGACGTCAACGAAACCGCCTGCCGTCGCCTCGGGTACGACCGGGACGAACTGCTCGAACTGTCGGTCCCCGACATGGAACGGCGGTTCGCCGACATCGAAGAGTGGCACGCCCACGTCGAAGAAGTGCGGGAGGAGGGCGCGGTGACCGCCGAGGGAGTGCACGTCCGGAAGGACGGCACCACGTACCCGGCGGAGGTCAACGTGACGTGCGTCGAGTTGGACCGAGAGTACATGGTAGCCGTCGCCCGCGACATCACGGAGCGTCGGAAGCGGGAGCGCAGACTCACAGAGTCCGAACAGCAGTACCGGACGCTCGCCGAGAACATCCCGAATGGCATCATCACGCTGTTCGACGACGACCTTCGGTACTCGCTCGCCGCGGGGCGGGCGTTCGACGAACTCCCGATCGCACCGACCGACGTGGAGGGGCAGTTGGTCGGGGACGTGTGGCCCGACCACGTCTCCGACGCGCTCGAATCCGCGTATCAGGCCGCGCTCGACGGCGAGGCGCAGGAGATCGAGTTCGAGTACGCCGACCGAGAATGGATAGTCTACGTGGTTCCCATCACCGACGTCGACGGCGAGGTGTTCGGCGGGATGACCATCGGTCACGACATCACCGAACGCAAGGAGTACCAGCGGAAACTGGAGGAGTCTAACGAGCGCTTAGAGCAGTTCGCGTACGCGGCGTCTCACGACCTCCAGGAACCGCTCCGGATGGTGTCAAGCTACCTCTCGCTCATCGAACGGCGGTACGGCGACGAACTGGACGAGGACGGCGAGGAGTTCCTCGAGTTCGCCGTCGACGGCGCAGAGCGGATGCGCGAGATGATCGACGGCTTGCTCCAGTACTCGCGCGTCGATACGCAGGGCGACCCGCTCGAACCAACCGACCTGAACGACGTTCTCGGAGACACGCTCGAAAACCTGCAGATGCAGATAGAGGAGACCGACGCCGAGACAACGGCGGAACCGCTCCCCGCCGTGTACGGCGACGCGAGTCAGCTCCAGCAGGTGTTTCAGAACCTGCTGAGCAACGCCATCGAGTACAGCGGCGAGGAACCGCCGCGAATCCGAGTCGAGGCGGAACGGAACCGACGGGAGCACCTGATCTCGGTGCGCGACGAGGGCATCGGCATCGACCCCGACGGTCAGGACCGCGTCTTCGAGGTGTTCCAACGACTCCACAGCCACGAGGAACACCCCGGCACCGGAATCGGGTTGGCGCTCTGTCAGCGAATCGTCGAGCGTCACGGCGGCGAGATCTGGGTCGAGTCGGAACCCGGCGAGGGGGCGACGTTCTCGTTTACGCTCCCCGCGGTAGAGACCGCCGACGAGCGCGGAGACTGAACCCGGTTCGACCTCCGGAGGACCGCACGAGCGTCCGAGCGTGGATCCGACCGACGCCCCGAACGCGTCACCGAACGATAGTTCCGGGACTGCGCTACCGTCACCGTTGACTGTTGATTAATCTGAGACAAGCGCCGAGACGCTCCGAGCGGGGCGTCTGAAACTCGGCGGAAACGTGAAACGGTGGTCCGATCCGCCGCGCCGGTTCGACTAACGTCTGCACCATCCGACGTGTTCGGCGCTACGGTGCCGATAACTATCCCCCACGCCTCCGTAGAGACGGCTCGTGAGTCACTCAGAGGCACACCGAGTCGAGTACACCATCCGAGCCTTCCGAGCGGAGGACGTGGACGACTTTCTCGATCTCTTCTCTGCGACCTTCGACTCCGAGCGCGGTCGGCGGTGGTTCGCGTGGAAGTACGAGGAGAATCCGTACGTGGATCACGTGCCGATATTCGTCGCCGAGGCGGACGGAACGCTCGTCGGCGCGCGACCGTTCTTCGCGCTCGATATGTCCGTCGGGGGTGAGCGACGACTGGCGCTTCAGCCTGCGGACACGATGGTCCACCCCGACCACCGCCGGCGCGGCCTGTTCACCCGAATGACGGAGACGGCCATCGAGGAGTACGGCGGCGCGGAACCGAGTTTCTTCTTCAACTTCCCCAACGATAACTCCAGTTCCGGCTACCTGAACCTCGGGTGGCGCAAGGTGACGGAGCAACCGACGTACTACCGGATTCAGAACCCGAGCGAGTTGGCCCGCCACCGCGATTCGGACGCCCTGGCGTCCGTCGGCGGCGCCGTCCTGGACCCCTTGCTCAGCGGGTACAACCGACTGTCGAACGCTCGGGCGGCGTCCGGGGAGGGCGTCACCGTCAGGCGGTACGAGTCCGTCCCGGCGGCGACGATGGCGGCGATAGGCGACGGAGCGCCGAAGCGCGGAATCCACGCCCTCCGGGACGAACGGTTCTACGACTGGCGGTTCGACAACCCGAAGTGGAAGTACGTCGCGTACGTCGCGGAGGAGGCGGGCGAACCGGTCGCGGGAATGGTCGTCGGCACCTCGGTCGGTCCTGGGCCGACGACGACGAAGGTGACGGACGTGGTGCCGGTACCGCCGGACCCGGCGAGCGACGGACTGGAGGCGTTGCTCCGCCGGGCGGTCGTCGACCACGCCGACTCGGACCTGTTGGCCGCCCCGGCCGTCCTCCCGGAGTCGTCGATGCGGAAGACAGGCTTTCGCGGCGACGACCGGCCGCCCATCTCCTTCGTGGCGAGTCGGACGACGCACGTCGTCCGGCCGTCGAACGGCGAGTGGGTGCAGAACGGCGTGAATATCGCCGACGAGAAGAACTGGTGGTTCACGTTCTCCGAGCAAGACACCAGCTGAGATGCCGCGTGATTTTCTGGGCGGAACGCCCCGGAAGCGCCGCCGGGTCAGAATCCCTGAAACATACGAAATAGCGACGGACAAGGGGTTTATCCCGTGTCAGTCCCCCGATATCGTATGGTGAAGCACTCCGAAGAGACCCCGGAGTATTTCCGGCGAACCGACGGCGAATCCGAGGTCGGAGAGCGGTTCGAAGCGCTCGCGAGTTCGCTCGCCGACGGGGTGTATCAGCTCGACTCGGACGGGCGGTTCGTCGCCGTCAACGACGTTCTGATCGAGATGCTGGACTACGGGCAGAACGGTCTGCTCGGGGAGCGCGTCTCGGTGCTCCTCGACGACGACGGCGCCTCTCACTTCGAGAACGTCGTCGAGACGCTTCGAGAGGGCGGCGGCGCTGTCGCCACGTTGGAGCTGGCCCTCGAAACGGCGCGGGGGGAGAGCGTCCCCTGCGAACTGCAGTGTAGCGCCCTCCGCGCGGACGGCGAGTTTCGCGGGACGGTCGGCGTCGTCCGCGACGCGACGCCCCGACGGGACGCCGCCGACTCCCTCGAACGGTCCGAACGGGCGCGCGCCCGCCTCGTCGAGAACGTGCCCGGCGTCGTCTACCGCTGCCGGAACGAACCGGGGCGGCCGATGGAGTTCCTGAGCGACGAGTGCGCCGAGCTGACGGGCTACGACCCCGAGGAGTTCGTCTCCGGAACGAGACGCTGGGGAGACGACGCGGTCCATCCGGACGACGCCGACCGGGTGCGAGAGGAGATTCGGCGGGGCGTCGAACGCGGCGAGACGTTCACCGTCGAGTACCGCATCCGAACCGCGGACGGCGAGACGCAGTGGGTCGCGGAACGCGGGCGGGCGGTCGAACCGGTCGGCCGCGAGAGCGCCGACGGGGACGCGGACCCGGCCACGCTCGAAGGCGTCGTCACGGACATCACGGAGCGGAAGCGGACCGAACGGGAGCTGCGAGACCGCGAGACCGAGGTCCGTTCGCTCGTGGAGGCCATCGAGGGGTACGCGCTCGTCAGACTCGACGTCGAGGGGTACGTCGAGAGTTGGAACTCGGGGGCCGAACGGCTCGAAGGGTACGACGAAGACGACATCGTCGGCGAACACGTCTCGACGTTCTACACCGACGAGGACGTGGAGGCGGGCGTCCCCCACCGCAACCTCGTCGAGGCGGCCGAAACCAGGTGGACGGAGGACGAGGGGTGGCTCGTCCGCGAGGACGGTTCGAAGTTCTGGGCGAACGTCACCGTCACCGCGATTCGCGACGACGAGGGCGAGCTACAGGGGTTCGCGACGGTCGCGCGCGACATGACCGAACGGCGTCGACGCGAGCGTCAGCTCCGCGAGGAGCGCGACTTGCGGGACCGCGTGTTCGAGACCAGCCCCATCGGTATCGCCGTCTTCGAGCCCGACGGGCGATTGGCCAAGGCGAACGAGCGGATGGCGGAGCTGCTCGACCTCTCGCCCGACGCGTTCGACAGGTATGAGATGGGCGATAGGACATTCTTCGACGGGGATGGCGACCCCCTCCCGTACGAGCGACGCCCCGGCGTGCGGGCCATCGAGACGGGCGAGCCCGTCACGGACCAGCACGTCCAAATCGAGACGCGGGGGGGCGAACGGCGGTGGCTGTCGATAAACGCGACTCCCCTCGGGGGCGACGACGGCGAGCTGAACTACGTCGTCGCGACGGTCACGGACATCACCCGACTCGAAGAGCAGACGCGGCGGCTGAGTCGCCGCCGCGACGAGCTGGAGTCGGAGCTCGCGGACGTGTTCGACCGCGTGACGGACGCGTTCTACGCGCTGGACGAGGAGTGGCGGTTCACGCACGTCAACGACCGGGCGGAGGAGATGCTCGAACGCGACGCGTCCGAACTGCTCGGCGCGCGCATCTGGGACGAGTTCGAACACGCCGCCAACTCGCCCTTCCGGGCGGAGTACGAGCGCGCGATGGAGCGACAGGAGTCGGTAACCTTCGAACACTACTCGACGTCGGTCGGGACGTGGTTCGAGGTGCGCGCGTACCCCTCGGAGACGGGACTCTCCGTCTACTTTCAGGATATCGGCGACCGGAAGGAGCGCCAACACGAGTTAGAGGAGTACGAGACCATCGTCGAGACGGTGGGCGACGGGGTCTACGTCCTCGACGAGGAGGGGCGGTTCCGTCGGATGAACGACGCCTGCGCCGAGATGACCGGGTACGACCGCGAGAAGCTCGAAGGCTCGCACTACTCGCTCATCGTCGGCGAGGACGTGACCGAACGCCTCGAGGAGTTCGAGGACGCGATAGCGGACGGCGAGGAGGAGAGCGGTCGGATGGAGTTCGAGATGCGGCGGCGAGACGGGAGCGCCCTCCCCGTCGAGAGCACGTTCACGCCCCTCGTGAGCGACGGCGAGTTCCGCGGGACGGTCGGCGTCGTCCGCGACATCTCGGAGCGAAAGGAGAGACAGCGAGAGCTCGAACGGTACGAGCAACTGGTCGAGACGGTGTGGGACGGCCTCTACGCCCTCGACCCCGACGGCCAGATCGTCCTCGCCAACGAGGCGATATGCGAACTCACCGGGTACGACCGCGACGAGTTGTTGGGCGAGCACCCGACGCTCGTCAACAGCGTGGAGGTGAACCGAGCGGCGAACGAACTCCAAGCGGAGATGCTGTCCGGCGGCGAGACGGAGGGAACCCTCCAGTTCGACGTGATGCGGAAGGACGGCGGGACGGTCCCAGTCGAGGCCCGGTTCGGCCCCTACGAGTACGACGACGGGGTGTACGGCCGTTGCGGCGTCGTCCGCGACGTGACGGAGCGAAAGCAGTTCGAGGAGACGCTGACCGCACTCCACGAGTCCTCGCGCGCCTTCCTGAACGCCGTCTCCGACGACGACGTGAGCGAGATAATCATCGACGCGGCGACGGACGTACTCGACCTCTCGGGCGTCGTCGTCTACCGGTACGACGAGGCGGAGGACCACCTCGTCGCGGACGCCAAGTCGGTGAAGGCGGGCATCAGTCGCCACGAGTTCCCGCCGGTGGCCGAGAGGGACGAGAGCCTCATCGGCCACATCTTCACGACGGACGAGGCGAAGTACTACGACGACATCCGCGAGTCGCCGACGCTGCAGGTGGACAGATCGGTGACGAGAGTCCGGAGCGGGTTCGGCGTCCCGATGGGCGACTACGGCGTCCTCGCCGTCGGGTCCACCGAGTCCGACGTCCTCGACGAACAGACGCGGGAACTCGTCGAAGTGCTCGCGGCGAACGCGGAGGCGGCGTACGCCCGGGTCGAACACGAGAGCGAACTCCACGAGCGGGTTCGACAACAGAACGTCGTGGCCGAACTCGGCCAGCGTGCGCTCTCCGAACGCGACATAGACGCTCTCGCGCAGCACGTGGCCGAGACGGTCGCTGAGACGCTCGATATGGACTACTGCGGCGTCCTCGACCTGCAACCGGACGGGGAGAGTCTGCTCCTCAGGGGCGGCGTCGGGTGGAGCGAGGAAGCCGTCGGCTCCGCGCTGACGAGGGCCGACGAGAATCGCCAAGCGGGCTACACGCTCCGCTCCGCCGACCCCGTCATCGTGGACGACTTCGACGACGAGACGCGATTCGACAACCCCGTTCTCACGGAGCGCGGAATCAAGAGCGGGATGACCGTCGTCGTCGGTCCGCGGGACGACCCGTGGGGGATTCTCGGCGTCCACGACGCGGAGAGGCGGATGTTCACGCAGCGAGACGCGAGCTTCCTGCAGAGCGTCGCGTACGTCCTCGCGGCCGCGATAGATCGCCGAACGTACGAACGGGAGTTGGTCGACCAGCGGGCGGAACTGCAGAAGCGCGAACGGACCCTGCGCAACGCCTACGAGATAATCGCGGACCCCGACCTCTCGTTCGACGAACGAATCGAGGACCTCTTGGGCGTCGTCCGGGAGGCGTTGGGAACCGACTACGCGACGCTCTCGCGGGTGCGGGAGGAGAAGTACATCTTCGATGCGGTGGACGTTCCCGAGGGTGTCGACCTCCGGGCGGGCGAGTCGGTGCCGGTGGCGGAACTCCCCAACTGCAAGCACGTCGTAGACAGCGCACGGACGCTCGCCGTGCGGAGCGTCGCGGAGGAAGCGCCGGAACTCGCCGACGAGACGTTGGGCGTCGAGAACTACCTCGGCGCGCCGGTGTTCGTCGACGGGGAGGTGTACGGCACGTTCTGCTTCTACGGCACGGAGGAGCGAACCGAGGCGTTCACCGACTGGGAGGTGACGTTCGTCGACATCCTCAGCAACTGGGTGGGCAACGAACTCGAACGGCAACGTAACACCGACCGCCTCACGGCGCTGAACAGCCTCAACGCGGTCGTCCGGGAGACGACGGAGGCGGTCATCGAACAGTCCACCCGCGAGGAGATAGAAAAGACCGTCTGCGAGGCCCTCGCGGAGTCGGAGTCATACGAGTTCGCGTGGGTCGGGGCCGTCGCGCGCGGGAGCGACGAGGTGTACGTCCGACAGGAGGCGGGCGTCGAGAACTACCTCGAAGGGACGAGCATCTCGGTCGACGAGGACCGCCCGTCGAGTCGCGGACCGACGGGGCGGGCGTTCCGGACGCAGGAGATTCAGGTCGCCCGGAACGTGCTGAAAAACTCCGAGTACGAGGAGTGGCGGTCGAACGCCGAGACGTACGGCTACCAGTCGTCGGCGTCGATCCCCATCGTCCACGAGGGCGTCGTCTACGGAACGCTGAACGTGTACGCGGCGCGCCCCGACGCGTTCGCCGACGAGGAACAGGTGGTCATCGGTCAACTCGGCGAAATCGTCGGCCACGCCATCGCCGCCGTCGAACGCAAGCGCGCCCTGACCAGCGACCAGATAATCGAGGTGGACTTCGAGATACCCGACGTGTTCTCGGAGTTGAACATCCCGGCCGCGACGGACGGGGACATCGTGCTCGAACAGGCGGTTCCGACCGACGACGACTACCTCGTCTACGGGACGGCCGACGAGGGCGGCGTCGAAACCATCGAGGCCATCGTCGAGAGCGTCCCCCATTGGACGTCAGTCCGCGTCGTCGGCGAGGACGTCGGGCGGGTGCGGTTCGAGGCCCGACTGGAGGAACCGCCGGTGCTGATGGCGATGGCGTCGCTCGGCGGCTACGTCCACCGAGCGGTGATTCGCGACGGCGACTACCAGATGACGGTTCACCTCCCCGTCGGAACCGACGTGCGGGACGCCATCGAACGCGTCCAGTCGGCGTACCCCGCCGCGAGGGTGCGCGCCCAACGGCAGGTAGACCGCACGGAGAGGGGACCCAACCGGATCGTCTCGGCACTCAACGAGGAGTTGACCGACCGACAGCGGAGCGTCCTCGAGTCGGCGTACTTCTCGGGATTCTTCGAGTGGCCCAGAGAGAGCAGCGGTCAGGAGGTGGCGAACTCGCTGGGCATCTCCGCGCCGACGTTCTCCCAGCACATCCGATCGGCCGAAAACAAGATATTCGCGGCCCTCTTCGAGCGGTCCGGGCCGGTCCACTGACCTCTCCTAAACACTTTGGTGATAGCCTTAACCCCCCGTAGTAACTCTCTACGCACACGATGAGTGGCACAACCGAGTCCCCCCGCGCGACGCTCGACCCGCTGACGTTAGACGAGAAGTTCACGCTTTTGGCCGACAGCCAACGACGCACCCTCCTGTTGGTCCTCGGGCGCGTCGGCGAACCCGTCTCCATCGGCGGCCTCGGCGAACGCCTCCTCGCCCGCGAGGACCCGGCGTCCGCGACCGATTCGGCGGCGCTCGACGAACTCGAACTGAGACTCCACCACGTCCACGTCCCGAAGCTCGCCCAACGGGACGTGTTAGAGTACGACCCCGAGTCGGGCATCGTCTCCCGCGGTCCCCGCTTCGACCGCATCTACTCGTGGCTCGTGTCGCACGACGAACGATAATCTCCGGTCGGTTTGCCACTCTGCGGCGCGCGATTTCTCTCGATTCCCCGTTCGATTCTCCTTCGACCGTCCCGAGAGCGCCGCTACTCTCCGTCCCCGGTCAGACCGAGGTCCTCGGCCGCGAGGTCGGTGACGTGACGGATGATCTCCGGGTCGATTCCGGCCACGTCCTCGCCGTCGTGTAACCGGTCGTTGTGTTTCGCTACCGCGTCGGCCACCTCCGGGAGGGGCACGCGGGACGTCGTCTCGCACTCGTCGCAGACGATGGGAACGCGGGGTTCCTCGTCGGAGTCGTTCGACATTACCTCGGCGTTCGCGGGACGGCGGAAAAACGCAATCGGTTCGCGCGAACGGTCCGCGCCCGGGCCAGTGACGTTCTCGAATCCGGAGAATCGCGCTCCACGTTATCTCCGCGGGGCGCGTCTCTCTCGCCGTGAAGACGCTCTCTCGAATCGTCGTCGCCGTCGTCCTCCGACGCGGCGACGGGAAGAACGGGGCGGGATCCGGCGTCAGTCGGTACTGACGAGGGAGACGCCGAACGCCATCACGACGCCGCCGGCGACGAACGCGGGGCCGACGCTCTCTCCGAGGAGCGTCACGCCCAGTATGGTGCCGACGACCGGTTGCGCGAAGAAGAACACCGCGACGACCCCGGCGTCCAGCGACTCCAACCCCTTGTACCACGCGTACCACGCGGCGGCGGTGCTGAAGACGCCGAGGTAGACGACGGCGGCGGCGAGCGTCGGCGTCACCGTCGTCGTCACGGGCGCGTCGAAGACGAACAGTTCCACGGGGACGAAGACGGCGACCATCGGGACGGCGGCGACCGTCGAGTACGTCGCCGCCTCTATCGCCGAGTACCGGCGGACGATGGGCGCGCCGTACACCGTGTAGCCGGCTCACCCGAGGCTCCCGAGGAGGAGGAACGCGACGCCGGCGAGGTTCGACCCGCCGAGCGACGAGAGGTCGTACTGCCCGGCGACGACGACGAGCGTTCCGACGACGGCGAACGCCATCCCGACCGCTCGCCGCCGCGTCAGCGACTCGTCTAAGACGGCGACGCCCAAGAGGAGGGTGAACACGGGCGTCGAGACGGTCAGGAGCGACCCCTGACTCGCGTTCGTGAGGTCCGTGCCGACGAACTGCGCGACCAAGGTGAGGCCGACGAGCGCGCCCAATCCGACGAACTGCCGGCGCTCCGACGCGGAGAACGACCGGTCGGGCCGCGTCAGGCGGACGACGGCGAGGAGCGTCGCCGCCCCCACCGCGAGGCGCAGGAACGTGAGCGTCACCGGCGGGACGGCGGCGAACCCCCACTTGCTCACGACGTACATGCCGCCCCACAGCGACGCCGCGAGCAACGGTCCGGCCGCGGCGGGCGCGAACGCCCCGCCGTCGGCGGCGGACGCCCGTTCGGTCTCCGTCTCGCCCGAGCCCATGCGAACGACGTGCGGACACGGCCGCATTACTGTTCCTCTCCGCGCCCGTCCGCGTTCGCGCCCCCGTAGACGAGTTCATCTCGTTACGAGCGCTACGGTATCCCATGCCCACCGTCCGAACGAACGGCGTCGAGACGTACTACGAGCGACGCGGAGACGGCCCGCCCGTCGTGTTCGTCCACGGCGCTATCCTCGATTCCGCGCAGTGGACGCCGCAGGTGGACGCCCTCGAAGGCGAGTATACGACCGTCGCGTACGACGTTCGCGGCCACGGCCGCACCGGCGGGTCGGCGAGGGAGTCGTACTCCGTCGAACTCCTCGCGGAGGACCTCCGCGCACTCGTCGCCGCCTTGGACCTCGACCGGCCCGTCGTCTGCGGGCTATCGATGGGCGGATGCATCGCGCAGGTGTACGCCGCCGCCCACCCCGACGAGGTGGCCGGGTTGGTGCTCGCCGACACGTTCACGCCGGAACTGTTCGACCGGCGCGAGTGGCTTCAGCGGTCGGCGATGCTCCGGGCCGCCGTCCCGTTCGTCCGACTCGTCGGCTACGAACGGGTCGAACGGGCGATGGTGTGGCTCCACGAGCGGTTCTCGAAGGGGGTCAGCGGCGACTACGAGCGGATAGAGGGGCTCCGGGCCGAGGGGCCGAAGCTGGAGACGGCCGAGTTCGCCAAGGTGGTTCGCGCCGTCGCCACCTTCCACGAGACGGAGGTCGAGTACGCCGCCATCGCCGCCCCGACGCTGGTCCTGTACGGCGAGCGCGAACCGTCGTTCGTCCGGCGGCACGCGGCGAAGATGGAGTCCGAAATCGCGCGCGTCACCGTCCGCGAGGTGCCCGGCGCGGGGCACGTCTCGAACCTCGACGACCCGGCCTTCTTCACCGACGCGGTGCGGGCGTTCCTCGCGGTCATCGACTTCGGCGAGGACGGAACGGCAGCGGGGGCGCGCGCGGGCGCGCCGACGGAGGGGTGACTGCGCGGGACCGGGCGTTCACCGCGGCTCGCGGTCCGTCTCCTCTACCGCGTCCGCGATGCGTTCGGTCGTCTCCGCGTCCGTTCGCTCTACCGCGTCCGCGATTCGTTCGACCGAATCGGCGAGTCGGAGGAAGGCAGAGGTCAGTCGCACTCCGATGACGATGGCGACGGCGAGGAAGACGAGGGAGAACCACAGCAGAATCTGTCCGGCGATGACGACGGAGTAGGCGAACGAGACGACGAGGGCGACGGCGATTGCGACTTTCGCGGCCGAGGAGAGCTCTCGGCCGAGGAGGGCGTTCGACATATTCGAGGTAGTCGCGCGATACCTATCTAAACGCTACGACAGTCTCTTGTCGTGGAATTAACACTCAGACTTAATGAGGGTGCCGAGGAAGGCGTAGGCGTGAAACTCCGGACCGACCGGCGCGGCGTCAGCGAGGCTATCAGTTTCGTCCTCATCTTCTCGCTCATCGTGACGTCCGTCGGCCTCGTGTACGCGGTCGGGGCGCAGGAACTGACGGACGTGCGGGACTACGAACGGTTGAACAACGCCGAACGGGCGTTCGACGTGTTCGCGGACAACGTCGAGGACGTGAGCCAACGCGGCGCGCCCAGTCGCGGGACGGAGATCAAACTCGCCGACGCGTCGCTTCGCACCGAGGGGGAGGCGCAGGTCAACGTGACGGGCGACTACCGGACGGGGGTGAGCGACTCCCGCGACTTCTCCACCGGGAACATAACCCTCTCACCGCTCACCTTCGAGGCGGGCGGAACCGGCCGCATCCGGTACATCGGCGGCGCGGTCATCCGCGACGACGGCGCGGTGGGGAACGGGCGGATGGTTCGCCCGCCGGCCAACGTCCTCGACGAGGACCGGACGGTGCTCACGGTGGTCCAACTCGAACCGCGCGGGTCGCCGGTCGTCGCGGGGTCGCAGACGGTCCGCATCCGAACCGAGCAGTCCGTCCGCGACGTTCTCGTCGCGGAGTCCGGGACGTACGACGAGGTGACGGTGAACGTCACGTCGCAGTACGCGCCCGTCTGGGGCGAGTACTTCGAGTCCGAGGGGTTCTCCTGTGAACTGGACGGCGACGACCCGAACCGCGTCTCCTGTACGAAGACGGACGTGCGGCGACTCCACCTCGTCTACGTGAAACTCACGACTACGTTCGAGTGAGGCGGGGTCCGAGGCGGACGGAGAGGAAAGGGGAATCGGGGTCCGAACTCAGCGGAACTGGACGCTGACGTTGTTCTCGGTCACGTGGAGGTAGGTGATGTACCGCGATCCGGTGGAGGTGTCGTAGTAGAGCGCGCCGGACGACCCGCTTCCGTCCACGTGGGCGGTACCGCTGGACCCGCCGCCGTGGTACACCTTCAGTTTGAAGTCCGACCCCATCGCCGTGAGGTAGTGACGCGAGAGGTTGCCGACCGTCTCGGTGCTCCCGTCGGCGGTGTGCGTCTTGTTCTCGCCGTCGTACCCGGAGTGGTTGAACGACACCGAGTCCGCACTCGGTTCGTCCCACGCGAGGCCCGTCTTCGACGGGAGCGACGTGTCGTTGGTCATCTCCAGAGAGGTGTCGTCCGTGAGGTAGTCCGCGACGATGCGCGTGTCCTTGCCGTCGCACTCCAAGCGAATCGGACCGCTGTCGGCGGGGATGCCGTCGTTCACCCACACGTGCTTCGGCTTGCCGTCGTTCGGGTCGTCGTAGAGGACCCACATCGTGAGCGTGTCGCTGCTCTTTACGCCGCAGTTCCCGCGGTCTTTGTCCACGCGGAGGAGCACCTCGTACTTGCGGCCCTCCTTCTCGGCGTAGAAGGAGAACTTCATGTTGTTGAACGACCCGCCCGACTGCGCGATGTCCACGTCGAACTGGTCCACCGAGTGGCCGGGCGCTTTCCCGCGAACCTCGACGCCGTCGTCCTTCGCGGGGAGCGCGAAGTTCCCGACCTCTCCGACCGTCTCCAAGACGACGGTGGCCGTCCGCGTCGAGTGGTCGACGGTGACGTTCCCGGTCGTCCGTTCGCGGAAGTAGTCGGCCCACCCCCGGTAGTAGGCGCTCTGCACCTCGACCGAGACGGTCCCGTTTCTGACGGGGTTGTGGTAGCGGAGCGACCCGTGCTCGTACGTCGAACTCCGGTTCGGATAGACGCGGAGCGTCTCGCTCTCGCGCTTCACGAACGCGCTCGACGGCCCGCCGGAGGCGTCCGCCGACGTGACGCGGATGACGGGTAACGTGAGCGTCGCGGCGCGGTAGTGGAACTCCGGCGGCGACACCATCACCGTGCCGTTGTCCGTGTGCCGCCAGACGCCGCCGCCCTGATACGCGACGACGGTGTCGCCGTTCGTGTACGTCACCTCGCCGAGCGACCGGTTGTACAGTTCCTCGGTGTACGTCCCGGTGTAGTTCCTGTGTCTGACGACTATCCGACCGGTGTCCGGCGACGCCGCGTACGTTCCCCCGGAGGCGCGGCCGAGCGTCACGGACTGGCCGCCGGTCTCTCCGAGGCCGACCATCGCCGTCCGCGCGTCGAACAGCGTCATCGCGTGTTCCGCCCGACTGAGTTCCGTCGTCCGCGCCGTCCCGTCGATGGCCGTCGACCCGAGCGCGACGGTCAGTCCGGCGGCGGTGACGGTCATCCCCACGAGGAGGACGACGGCGATGGTGGACGACTGCGCGCGGTCCATCTCAGGCCACCTCCGCGGGCGTTTCCGGGCGTTCGACGCCGCCGGAGGCGGGCCTCCGGTCGATTCGGCTCTCGGGCATGGTGTCTCTGTGATTCACGGGTACTCTCTCCGTTCGGTCCGACGCCGCCGGGCGGACGAGGCCGACGGCCGCCGCCTCGCGGTCGAGCGAGTTACTGGGGTCGTCCGGCGACAGCGACTCCGTCGTCGTCACCAACTCCCGGTCGCCGTCGCCGTCGGCGTCGCGGACGACGACGACGAGCGAACCGCCGGGCACCGTCCGCGGGGCCGCCTCGTGCGTCGTCGGGAGCGTCACCGACGCGGAGACGCCGTCTGCGGTGTCCGTGAGGGTGACGACGGTCCGGTTCGGTTCGCCGGCCGGCGTCGGTTCGTTCGACACCTCCACGTGGTACGCGTTCCCGGCGACGCGCGTCGGGAGGTCCGCGGCGACGCGCACGGTGCTCCCGTCGTCTCCCGCCGCCGTGCGGTCGGCGTCGGCGATGCTCGCGGCCACCTGCTCGGCGAGCGTCGAGAGTTCCTCGCGGACGACCTGTTCCCGCTCGTTCTCGACGAACTGCCCGCCCGCGAACAGGAGTCCGGAGACGAGCATGGCCGTGATGGTGAGGGTGAGGACGTAGCCGATGGCCGTCGAGACGGCGCGGTCCGTTCCCCCGACGGCGGCGAGCGACGGCCCCCGGCGGTCGCTCGGCTCACGCATCGGGGACCACCGTCACGTTCGACTGGTAGTACGTGGAGGACGTTCGGTACGTCAGTTCGAGTTCGACGCCGTACAGCGCGTAGGTCCGGTAGGGCGTACTGCCCGCAGAGTCGGCGAAGTCCTCGTCGTACTCGACGTACGGCGTGTCCGTCACGAGCGAGTACGTCCCCGCGGCGGCGTCGCCGTTCTCGTACCGGAGCGTGAACGGGTCGGCGGCGTCGTCTTCGAAGGTGAGCGCTTCGCAGTCCGCCCCGCCGACGGTGCCGTTCGAGAAGTCCACCGTCGCGTCGCCGCCCGTCGCGGCGGTGCAGGTGTCGCGGTGCGTCCCCGACGGTCCGAACACGGAGACGACGACGTTCGTCCCGTCGGTGCCGACGAAGGCCGTGTACCGCTCGTCCGCGGCAGTTTCGAGTGTCACGTTGAACACGCCCGCCGAATCGAGGACGGACGCGTCGGTCGGGTCGAGGCCCCCCACGTAGGTCAGCGTCGATCGGTTGACGGTCATCGAGAAGTCGCGGTACGCGCCGATACCCTCGGCGACCGACCAGTTCTCGGCCCCCGACTCGTTCACGAACGACCGGCCGAAGTCGTCCTGTCGGAGTCGCGTCCCGTTGGTCCGTGAGACGACGCGCGCCTCCGTCGCGGAACTCGCGACGGCGCGGTGCCGACTCGTCGCGGCGTCCCAGTCGCGCATCGCCGCGCCGAACGTGGTCTCCAGTTCGGAGTAGTCGGCGTCGTGGTCGGCGTTCACCCGTCGGAGCGACTCGCGGGCGGCGTCGGTCGCGGCGGTGCGGTACTCTGCGACGGCGTCGGAGTTACCGCCGACGGACCGGGTGGCGAGGTTGCCCGTGTAGATGACGGTGTTCAGGAGTAACGCCAGCGAGACGAAAAGCACCGCCAGCGCCAACGCGGCGACGAGCATCAGCTGTCCCCTGTCGTCGCGGCGGCGTCCGCGGGCGGACTTCCCGCCCCGTCGGGCGTCGGTCGGCGGCCGCCGCGGCCTCACATCCGCCACGCGACCACCTCCACTTCCACGACGTTGTACAGCGGAGAGTCCGGCGACGCGTCGGGCGCGTAGAACTCCGTCGTCTCCGAGACGGTGGTCCCCGTCGGGTTCCGGTCCGCGTCGAGGAGTTCGTCGTCGTCGTAGAGGGTGACGGTGCGCGTCGCCACCGACGCGTGGTCGCTCGGTTGCCCGAGGTAGACCATCCGGATCCGCCGCCGTTCGTCGCTCCGCGTGTAGTAGACGTTCACGTTGAACGCGATGCCTCTATCCGCGAGCGTCTCGTTCAGCACCGTCCCGAACGGCGTCGGCGGCCCGCCGAGGGGGTAGCCGTCGCTCGTCGCGCCGTGCCAGTCGGACCCCGAGGCGTTCCAGTGGAGCGTCGTCGGCTTCAGCGTCCCGTTGGCCGCCTCCGACGCGAGGATGCCGTCGGCGATGGACGCCTGCTGGTTCTCGATGTGCTGACTCGACGTACTGCCGGTCAGCGGCGTCACCGCCGTCACCTGAAGCGCGAAGAGGAGGCTCGAAAGCAGGAGGATGCCCGCGGCGAGGGCCTCCAAGGTGTGCGCTTGGGCGCGTCTGTCGGTCATCTCACCACACCCTCACGTACAGGAAGTAGGTCGTCCCGTTCAGGCGGACGGCGCGGCGGGCCGTCGTCACCGACCGATCGTCGGGGACGGCGTCTCCCGCGGCCAGCGTCGTTCCGCCGAGGGAGGCGATGTCGCCGCCGCGGTTCCTGACGGTGACGTTCGCGTTCGTTCCCGAGTCGAGCGCGAACACCCCGTCCGGAGCGTCCGCGCTAGCGTCGAACCGGCAGTCGGTCGAACCGCCGCTTCCGTCGAAGAACTCGACGGTGCAGTCGTCGTTGAGGACGTACGGCTCCGCGGGGTCACCGAGGAGGTCCGTCGAGAGCGACGTGGCGAGTCTGTCCGCCACTTGGGTTCCGCTCTCGGTTCGCTCGAACGGCTCGAAGATGCCGGGGACGAACGCGACGACGAACGCGACCACGAGGAGGAACAGTCCGACGCCGATGGCGAAGTCGAGCGTCATCTGCGCCCGGTCGGCGCGCGTCACCCCACCACCACCCACACCGCCAGCGCGATAGTCTGGAGTATCACGACGAACTTCACCCCGGAGACGAGCTGCGCGCTTCGGATGTAGCCGCTTATGAACCCCGAGAGCGCCGCCTGCAGGGTGACCGCGTGGAAGAACAGCACCGACAGCAGGTTGATGTCCACGCTCCCGCCGAAACTCGCGCCCTGTTGTGCGGCCGCGCCGCCGCCTCCGCCACCCGTCTGCGACGACAGGCCGGCCATCACGTCGAGGAACTGCGTCTTCAGGATGGCCATCACCGCGAGCAGGGTGAGGTACGTCATGAGGATGATCGCCACCTGCATCCGCGTCCGGGAGATGCGCTCCCGTTCGATGTCGTCCTGATTCTCGGAGGCCTGCGCCGCCGTCGTCAGCACGTCCGTGATCTGGCTGGACGCCTCCTGGGCCTTCGAGATGAGTTTGACCGTCCGGGCGAGGCGCGGGATGTGGTACTTGTTGTTGAACTCGACCATGGCGCTCCGGAGGCTCATCCCGTAGTTCACCTTCGCGTGCATGATATCGAACTCGTCCGCGAGTTTGCCCGAGGAGGTGTCGGAAACCGTCTTGATGGACTCAAGTAAGGTCTGGCCGGTGTCGTTCGCGCTGGAGAGTTTCCGGAGGTTGTCCGAGAGTTTGCCGACGACGGCCTTCCGCGACCGGACGTTCCACTCGTAGAAGAACGCCAGCGGGATGCCGACGAGGTAGACGGGGATGTACCACCAGACGAACGTCCCCCAGACGGGTTGCTCCAACATCCCCTCCCACGTCATGGGCGCGCCGCCGCCCGAGGCGGTGACGGCGACGAACATCAGCGCCGCCGGGACGGTGACGACGAGGGAGTACAGCGGGTTGTCGCGGAAGAAGACGTGCGGTTGCCGGAGCAGTTCCCGCGTCTTGTACGTCCCCTCCCGACTGCGGATGCGGTCGAAGACGCCGAAGTCGCCGACGAAACTCTCGACTAACCCCATGTGGAGGAGGCCCTCGCGGTGTTGTTGCTGCAGGCGTTCGCTCCCGCCGGACGGTCGGAGGTAGCCGTCGCCGGGTTCGTCCTGCTTCACCGTCGAGACGAGGACGAGAAAGCCCACGCCGGTGAGCGGAATCAGGCCGTAGACGGTGGCGTACAGGAGCGACTCCTGCGCCTGATTCAGCATGCTCATGATGACGAGGATAATGATGAGCAGAAGCGGGAACAGAGACAGCGTCATGTACATCTCGCCGAACAGTTCCAGCGTCTCCAGTATCGTCTCCTGCTCCTGTTTCGCCGTCCGGAGGTGCTTCTCCTTCTTGTCGTCTAAGAACTGCTCCATGTTCCCGCCGGAGTTGACGATGGAGAGCATGTCCGTCAGGAACTGCGAGAGGTCGTCCGACGGCGTAATCATCGCCTGCTCCCGGATGGCGTTCCGGTAGTCGGTGCCGAAGTACTCCGTCTCCTGGACGATGCTCTGGAACTCGCAGGCGACTTCGCCGTAGGTGTCCTCGGCGCGGCCCATCGCCTCCAGAATCTCCAGTTGGTTCAACCCGCCCACGGAGAGGGCGTACATGAACGACACCGCGTCGGGCAGCAGCATGTTTATCTCGCGCTCCCGGGACGACGCCGTCGAGTAGGGCATCGCCACGAGGGTGCCGAACCCGAGTCCGAAGCCGACGCTCCCGAAGACGACGCCGGAGACGACGACGCCCGCCGGCATCGTGAGCGACTTCAGGAACTGCGCCGTGGACTCGTTCCCCACGGGGATGCCGAGACTCAGCGAGTCCGCCGAGACGATGCCGAACGCGAACAGCGAGTAGCCGAGCAGCGACCCGACGACCCACAGAAGCAGGCCGACGAGGGTGCCGACGGCGAGGGCGTTCGAGAGGTACAGTTCCACCGTCGCCGGCATCCGCGCCTGTTGGAGCTTCGTCTCCACGTCGGCCACGAAGTCGCCGTCCCCGTCGAACAGCAGTTGGAACAGCGGGTAGAACGCGTCGCCGAGGGCGTCCGTGCTCCGGTCGAGGCCGCCGGACTCCGACGTCTTCGAGTCGAGACTCACGCGTCAGTCCCCCTCGCCGGTCGCTTCGCCCGACGCGTCGGCGTCGTCCGTACGGTCGTCTGTCTCGGGTTCGACGCCCTCGAACTCCCCGAAGCCCCACCCGTCGGCCTCTTCGTCCAACTCGACGACGTCCACCTCTTGGTTGAGGATGTCCTCGATGCCGAACTCGTCGTCCTCTGTCCACGCGCGGTCCGACGCGTCGTCGGGGGCGTTCGCATCGTCCGTGCCGTCTGCGTCGTTCGTGGCGTCCGTGTCGTCCGTGCCGTCCGCGTCGTGCGAACCGTCCGCCTCCGCCGACGCGCCGCCCGCCTCCGCCGCGGGTTCGTCCGCGTCGCCTGCGCTGTCTGCGTCCTCTACGCCGTCGGCACCGTCCGCGCCGTCGTCCCCCGCCTCGGCCGACTCGGAGGGGTCGTCGCCGGCGTCCAACGCGGGCGTCGAGTCGCCCTCGAGCTCCGAGGGTTCGTCGGCACCCTCGTCCAGTCCGGAGGGGCCGTCCGCGCCCTCGTCCAGTCCCGGCGGTCCGTCGCCGCCCTCGTCGAGTTCGGGGTCGGTCGTCCGTTCGTCCAACGCGTCGAGTTCGTGCCGCTCGCCGCCGGTGTCGGCGGTCACGTCGGGTTGGTCTCTGAGGTGAGTCAGGGCGTCCGCGACGTCACCGGGGTCCTGCCCGCGGAAGTCCGGGAACAGTTCCTCCTCGGCCCGCCGGAGAATCCGCTCGCAGAGGTCGAGTATCTCCTCGGTCGGATCCGGTCGCGGGACCATCTCCTCTTTCTCGGGGTCGACGTTGATCTGGACCGACTCCATCTCGCGGAGGTCTTCGAGGCTCCGTTCGAGCTCGTCGTTCGCCATCAGCGCGAGGATGGTCTCGGGGTCGTTGATGTACGCCTGCAGCGTCGCGGCCACCTGCGTGTACGTGTTCAAGCCGTGTTTGATGAGGTACGCGAGGACGACCTGCCGCTTGAACAACTGCAGTTCGAGCGTCTCTTGACTCCACCCGCGGTCGAACTTTATCTCCTCTAAGGTGTTCGAAGAGCCCATCTTGAGGTACTCGTCGGTCTCGGCCTGCCACTGGAACACGTCCTGAACGTTTATCTCGTCGTTCTCGGGGTCGTAGTGGTTTATCTCGGTGAGCGACTTGTTCCGCCGGACTTTGTTCCCTTGCACGCGCGTGGAGGTCTGAATCGACACCAGGTCGAGGGCCGTGAACATCGTCTTCGAGACGTTGATGGGCTCGGTGGTGAAGCGCTTCAGCACCTCGCCGACGCTGTCGGCGTGGAACGTCGTGTACGTCGTGTGCCCGGTGGACATGACCTGAAACAGCGTCCGCCCCTCCTCGCCCCGGATCTCGCCCATCACGATGTAGTCCGGCCGTTGCCGGAGTGCGGCTTCGAGCAGGTCGAACTCGTCGACGTCGCCCTTGTCGTCGTCGCTGAACGACGGCCGGGTGACGGAGGCGATCCAGTTTCGCTGCGGCAGTTCGACCTCGCGGGTGTCCTCGATGGAGACGATCTTCGAGTTCGACGGGATGAAGAGCGACACCGCGTTCAGCGAGGTGGTCTTCCCGGAGGCGGTGCCGCCGGCGAAGATGAGGCTCTTGTTGTTCTCGATGCAGAGCCACAGGAACGCCATCTCGTCAAGGGAGAAGGTGTTCCAGTTGATGAGGTCGATGGGGGTGAACGGGACGTCCTTGAACTGCCGGATGGTGTAGTTCGTCCCGTGGTCGGACACCTCCCGTCCGAGCGTCAACTGCGCGCGGGACCCGTCGGGGAGGGTGGCGTCCACCTGCGGGCGTCGCTTCGAGATGCCCTTCCCGGAGCGCTGGGCGAGTTTGACGACGAAGTCGTCGAGTTCCGTCTCGCCGTGGTAGACGTTCGAGATTATCTGCTCGTAGTCCGAGTGGTAGACGAACACCGGCGAGTTGTAGCCGTCGCAGGAGATGTCCTCGACGTTGATGTCGTGTTTGATGCCGTCGATTCGCTCGTAGCCGATGAAGTCCCGGCGGAGGAAGTACAGCAGCTTCTCGACCTGATACTCCGTCAGCGTCTCGGCGTCGTCCGCCAGCACGGCGGACTCGGGCCGGGCGGCGATGCCGTCGAGGGAGGGCGACTCCGCGGCGGGCGGTGTGGCGAACAGGCCGTCGAGACGCCCGCCGAACGCGCCCTCGTTCAGTCCGAGGCGGCGGGCGAACGACCCCAGCGAGGAGTCCTTCGCCCCGGCGTCGGGCGTCGAGTCGGCGTCCGCGCCGCCGGCGTCGATGCCGAACCGGGAGAGAAGCGCCTTCATCGCGCCCTCGCCGGGCTCCTCGGCGTCGTCCGTCTCCGCCGGGTCGGGAGCCAGAGAGAGCGAGTCGGAGTAGCCGTCGTCCGGCCGTTCGTACACGTCGTACCGGTCCAACAGGTCGAGGGCCTGCCGTTCGATGACGCGGCGGCGGGTGCCCTCGCCGACGCCGACGGAACTCTCGTCGTCGTACTTGATGGCCGTCCGGAGTTTCCCGGTGAGGAACTCCGTCAGGTCGGCTTCGATGCGGTTCTGGTACGGTTCGATCTGGTAGTACTTCTTCTCGTTCTCCTTTATCGATTGGAAGATGATGATGAAGGAGTGGGGCTTGTTCACCCAGTAGCGCTCCACCTCGCGGAAGTGCGTCTTCTTCTCCATCGGCACGGCCTTCTCCAGGTCGTACCGGTTGACGACGGTGGTCGCGCCGCGTTCGTCCGAGAAGAAGGCGTCCTCGTCGAGGTCCTCGTTGACGTCGACGGTGCGTTCGTCGATAATCTCCGCGAGTTCGTCGGCGCGTTGGTTCCCGCGCGAGTGCGTTCTCGGTGTACTCGGGGTCGAACCCGAGTGCATCTTCGGCGTCGAAGCGGACGATGTCCCCCTCCTCGTCGCGGGGACGACTGCCGTCGTCCTCGTAGTAGTACTCGCGCTTGTAGTGTTCCCACATCCAGACGTCCTTGACGACCGGCGTGGTCTCGGGGTCGCAGAACGCCTCGAACTCGGCTTGGATGCGCTTCGCCTCCGCGGCGGACTCGGAGACGTTCTCCTCCGTCTCGACCGCGTGGAAGTCGAGGTACTCCTCGGAATCGACGCTGACCTCGTCCCAGTCCTCGCGCGTCGGCGTCGAGGGTTCAACCGGTTCCTCCTCGGAGTCGTCCCACCGCGAACTCGCCGGTTCGTCCGGCAGGTCCCGCGGGTCCACGCCGCCGTACAACGACTCGACGTCGCCCGGTTCCCCGTACTCATCGAGGAAGTGCGCCCACGTGTACTCTCCAACCGCAACTCTCGGTCCGTCGGCCGCATCCCCGTCCGACGCCGGGTTGGTCGCCGCCTCGTTCGGCGGCGCCCCCGGAGCAACTTCCCCCTCCAGAGCCGACCGCCCCGAGTCGGCCCCCCTCTCCAACGCGTCGAGGTTCGACCCGTCGTCGTCAGAATCGGACTGACGAACGGGGGTCATCTCGACGTCGTCGTCGCTAGCCATTGTTCTCCGGTGGACACCCCCTATCAAAAAGACTTCTGGAGATTTAACAAGTCGTTCAGTCTGAAATCTAACAGTATACTACATGAACCAGACATGTAACATCTATATTGCAGATAGAATTAATCCGTGAAAGGAACCGAACGTCCGGATAAAGCCGATAGCGCCATTCTCGACGTTCCAAACGTATGTGTTGCTTAAACGTCACTTGACCGGCATCGGTCGGCGACGTAATCGGTGGTTAAGCCGCGGCGCGCGCGCCGCGTCGGACTGACATGTAGTCAGAAAAACATAGTTACGAATCCCGTGCTATCAGATAAATTGGACGTATCTCTCGACGGTGTCGGAGAACGCAAACAGTAACCATACCTCGTCGTCCGTACGGTCCGGAGTATGTACTCGGCCAGCCAAATCCGGTACGGACTAGAGAACCCGCAGGTCGGCCTCCGAGAACTCAATCGACGCTTCTGGGACCGGGCAGGCCGACGAGCGTACAATCCGGACGGTACGGACATCTTCGAGGAAGACTGGGACAACCTCCTCATCCTCGACGGATGCCGGTACGACTACTTCGCCGAGGCGGTTTCGGAGTACGAAATCGACGGTGAACTGGAGTCGCGGACCTCCCGCGGGTCGGCGACGAAGGAGTTCCTCCGCGGCAACTTCCACGGGCGCGACCTACGCGACACCGTCTACGTCACCGCCTCGACGATGCTGTATCAGGAGAACGTCTTCCGAGATGGGGTGGACGTGAACCTGCACGCGACGGTGGACGTCTGGGAGGAGGGCATCGACTTCGGCGAAGACGGCGTCCACCCCTCTACCGTCGCCGACGCGGCGCGGGAGGCGGCCGAGAAGTACCCGAAGAAGCGACTCGTCGTTCACTTCGTCCAACCGCACGCGCCGTACATCGGCACTCGGGGCCGGGAACTGTTCCCCGACTTAGCGCCGAATCCGCTGTCCGAACAGTTCCGCGGCGTCCGCGACGTTCCCGACGAGTACTTCGAGACGGTGTACCGCGAGAACCTCGAACTCGCCCTCGACGAGGTCGTCCCCCTCCTGCGGGACCTGCGGGGGCGGAGCGTCGTCACCGCGGACCACGGGATGTTGCTCGGCGAACGGGAGCGTCCGATTCCGATTCGGAGTTACGGTCACCCGAGTCGGCTCTACGTCGAGGAGATGGTGGAGGTTCCGTGGTTCGTCCACGACACGGGCGACCGGAAGGACATCGTCGCGGGGGACGCGCAGGGCGGATACGAGCGAAAGCGCGACGACGAACTCGACGAACGGGCTCGCGAACACCTGCGGTCCATGGGCTACCTCTAGTTCTCGACGGCCGAGGCGCGCGGTGGGGTGCGTACGGGGTCCGATCGCTTATCGACGGCTACGGTTCGCGGCGCGAGTCGAAGAGGACCGGAAAACGGGAAAATCGGGGAGGCGGCGGCGTCAGTCGTCGGACTGTGCTTCGGCGGACTCTCCACCGTCGGCCGCGGCGGGTGCGGCGTCTGCCGCCGTCTCGGCGCCCGCGTCGGTCGGGGCGGACGCCGCTTGCACCTCGAACTGTTCGAGGAGCGAGTGCAACCGTTCGGCCCTGTCGGCGAGCGATTGGACGCTGGTCGATACCTCCGTCAGCGACGACGTCTGTTCCTCGGAGGCGGCGGAGACGTTCTGCGCCTCGGCGGTCGTCTGAGCGCTCACGCCCGCGACGTCCTCTTTGACCGATTCTTGGCTGTCCGTGTAGGCGTACGCCGAGATGCTCCCCATCACCAGCAGAACGACTACGATACCCGTGAGAAACGTGAGTGCGTAGCTCCTCCGAATCCGCTTCGGAAGCAACTCCCGTAACGATGGCATGAGTTGAAATTATAAACGAGTGCTATATTCTTGGCGCCCCAATTATCAAGATCTGTCATTGGTCCGGGGGCTGTCGGTTCGCTCGCCGCGTTCGCGTCTCGGCGGCTGGGAGCGTAAACGAGAACGTCGACCCCTCGCCGGGTTCCGACTCGACCCAGATCTCGCCGCCGTGACGTTCGACGATTCGCTGACAGAGCGCCAACCCGATGCCGGTACCGGAGTACTCCTCTCGGGTGTGGAGTCGCTGGAAAATCTCGAAGATGCGCTCCTGTTCGTCCGGGTCGATGCCGATTCCCTCGTCTCGAACGGAGACTCTCACCTCCGAGTCCCCGTCCTTCCGAGCGGAGATGGACACTTTCGGGGGTGCGTCACCGCTGTACTCGAGAGCGTTACTCACCAGGTTCTGGAGCAGTTGGCGCAGTTGGTCGGGGTCCCCCTCGACGGAGTGTAACTCGCCCACTTCTACGGTGGCGTCGCTCTCGCTGATCCGCATTTCGAGGTGCTTCTGAACGTCGGTGAGCACCTCGCGCAGGTCGACCTGTTGGAACGTCTCCTCCTCCGTCCCGAGGCGGGACAGTTTGAGTAACCCCTCGATCATCTCGTGCATCCGTTCCGCGCCGTCGACGGCGTACTCGAGGAACTCCTCGCCGTCCTCGTCCAGTTTCTCGCCGTACCGGTCCTCGATGAGCGTGAGGTAGTTCGTGACCATGCGCAACGGCTCTTGGAGGTCGTGGGAGACGACGTAGGCGAACTGCTCTAAGCGCTCGTTGGATTCCCCGAGTTTGCGGTTCGACTCTTCGAGTCGGTCCACCGTCTTCTGGAGTTTCGCCTTCGTTCGCTCCAGTTCTTCGTTACGCGACTCGACGGTGAGAGCGCGCGTCTTCGCCAACGCATCGCGACTCCCGACGCCGAAGCCGGCGACGGTACCGAACGCCGTGAGGACGAGGAAGCCTCGAACCGGGTCGCTGATGCTCTCGGCGGGTTCGAACTGATAGAGGGCGAGGCTGGCGAGCATCAGCCCGAATCCGCCGAGACACCAGTACGCGATGGTCGGATAGAACTGGGGGTCGATGTCGGTACGCGGGAGCCGATATCCGCCGTAGAGGAGTACGACCCCCGGGACGGTGACGTACAGCGAGACGACTAAGATGTTCGACACCGCCCTCCCTTGGAGGAGTTCCACGACCGCCAATCCCACTCCGAGTACGAGGTGGAACCCGCCGAACGCGACGACGGCACCTCTCCCCTCGGCCGGAGACACGGCGTTCGCCCGAGATGTCATCACCCAGAATGGGGGCCAAGTCCATTTCAACTTTCATACCGGAGCGCGGCCGAGAGCGACGTATCCACTGCCGCTGTCGTCAGGAACAGAGGTTCAAGACAGAACGATGTGAGTCATAAGAGCGAGGGAACACTCAGAGAACGGGGCTTTGTGAGTATCAAGTGAGCAACTCTACCGGATTTCTGCTCAAATGAGAACGATAGGTAGAGCGTGCAAATCGAGCATCTTCACCATCACGACCTTCCTGAAGATGCCGGTTCGATTACTGATAAGAATAGAGGGTCTAAGTAAAGGGAGGGATCACTTAGAATCAGATAATGTCGATTAGAGAAAGGAGTGAAAGAAAAGTCGAAGAAACAGTATGTAGGTTGGAAGACGAATATGAAGAGTTTACTGTTGTTGAAAAAACGTGGGAGCATTCAGGGGAACGGTACGACAATATCGGTGAACGTTTTGAACAAGGGACACTCGGCGGCGCAGGTGTCTGGCTAACCAACGAAAACGGGGAAGTTCTACTAGTACGGAACGAGGGAGACAAAGGATGGGGAGATCCAGGAGGAAAAGCCGAAGTCGGTGAGTCTTACGAAGCAACTGCAAAGCGGGAAGTCAAAGAAGAAACAGGTGCTGAGTGTAGACTCACAGGCCTTTGCGATGTTCATATAATCGAGAATCAGAACGCTGAATCCGATGATCCATCAGTATTTGAACTAATTGTAACATTCCATGGGGAACTAAATGGCGGAGAATTACGTCCCCGTGAAGGCGAAATCGCCGAAATGGATTGGTTTGCAAAGCCACCTGAGAACGTATTGTTTGACGAGATACGGACGAGACCCTATCCTGCCTAAGTGTAAGATATTCCTTGCACTCTCCGGCCTAGGTTTGGTTGAGGTGAGAGACACCGGTACTGAGCGATAGATGGGTCATCTGTACTTAGCAGCTAATCCGTCTTCCAACGTCTTGGAAAGGGACCACCGTATAGTTCGGTATTACTGGATAATATATTAGTACGCCGTCGCGGCTCGGACTTAGCGGAAGCCGTGACGACGCTGCGGTGCGCCGCGTGACGTGTTCGAATCAATCTCGGAACGAGCGGTCGTCCCGCCACAACGAGACGCTGTACGCTCAATCTGAAGCGATTGAGAGGAGAACGGGCGTGACGGGAGTCCCGCGAGCAACACGAGACAGCTTCGCCGTCTCGCTGGCCGTGCGGGCGACCTGTCGTCGCCCGCAGACGAAGCGAGTGGGACTCAGGAACGCCCGTGAACCGAACGAAGTGAGGTGAACGGGCGTGACGGGATTCGAACCCGCGATCGAGAGGTTAGGAACCTCTCGCCCTGTCCACTAGGCCACACGCCCTCGACGGAGAGTAAGAGAGCATCGACTAAAACGGGTGTGATTCGAAAGACCGCGGGCGGAGAACGGAACTGCTCAGTTGGTTTCGGTCGAGGTGGACTTCTCGGTCGAAGTCGAGGCGGTCGCCTCGGACTCCTCGTCCTCGTTTTCGCCCTGCATGTCCTGCAGTTCCTCCTCGATTTCGTTGCGTCCGCGCTTGAACTCGCCCATCGCCTGACCCGTGGAGCGAGCGAGCTTGGGAATCTTGTTCGCGCCGAACAGCAACACGAGGACGAGCAGAACGATGAGCAGTTCCGGCCCGCCAGGTATCCCCGGGAAGAGGGGGGTCATGGTCGGTGACATCACTACCAAATGCTAACCTAGTCTCGATTATAGGCTTTTTGCTCCCTCAACGTAACGTTTCTCGCTCCGAGAGTGCGGGATACCGGCCGAATTCTCCCGAGTCGGCCCGCAACACCGCGGATATTCGAACGACGGTCCGGAGAGAGCGCTCCGTCGCTCGACGCCCCGACGGTCGACGGTGGAAACCCCCGCATCGAACGCCGAACGCGTCTCGGTTGGAGAACATTCAACACCGCCGCGGCCGAACGACGCCCATGGTCGAAGTCGGCGACGACGCCCCAGACTTTACCGCACCGATGGCGGACGGCGACGTGAACACCCTGACGCTCTCGGACCGCCTCGACGACGCACCACTCGTCCTCGCGTTCTTCCCGGCGGCGTTCACGAGTACGTGCACGACGGAGATGTGCACGTTCCGCGACCGGATGGCGAACTTCGAGGACGTCGGCGCGACGGTGTTCGGAATCAGCGTCGATACGCCGTTCGCGCTGAACGAGTTCCGCGAACAGAACGACCTGAACTTCCCCCTCCTCAGCGACACGAACCGCGAGATAGTCCGCGAGTACGGCGTCTCGATGGACTTCGAGAAGTACGGCGTCGAGGAGGTGGCGAAACGGGCGGTGTTCGTCGTGGACGGGTCCGGCGAGGTGACGTACGCGTGGGTGAGCGACGACCCCGGCGCGGAACCCGACTACGAGGAAGTCGCCGACGCCGCCGAGACGGCGCGCGCCTGAGGACGCCGACGCCGCCGATACCCGGAGGTATTTGCGCCTGCGTCACGAACGGAACGGCGCATGGACGTGACCGACAGCGACGACGACGGCGGGCGTGAGTACCAGTCCGAAGAGGACCACGCCTACCCCGACGAGAAACTGAACGAGATACTGCCGGAGTTGCTTGACGACCCCGAGGTGAAGGCGTATCTCGAGGCGCAGAACGTCAACGCGGTCACGCGGAAGGGGTACAACGACCACGGTCCGAAGCACATCGAAATCGTCCGTAACCGCGCGCTCCGCCTGTACGACCTCCTGAAGGCGGGCGGCGTCAAGTTCAACGGCGCGTCGGACCAGGGTCTCGAAGAGGCCGACGAACCGGTCATCGTCGCCCTCGCGGCCACTCTCCACGACATCGGACACATCGTCCACCGGGACGAACACGCCTACTACTCCATCCCCCTCGCCGCGGACCTTCTCGACCGCTTCCTCCCGAAGTTCTACGACAGGCCCGACGCCGTGCGGATGAAGGCGGAGGTGCTTCACGCCATCCTCTGTCACCACACCGAGGAGGACCCCCTCACGCGGGAGGCGGGCGTCATCCGCGTCGCGGACGCACTCGACATGGAACGCGGCCGGTCGCGCATCCCCTACGAGAAGGGCGGACGCGGCATCAACACCCTCTCCAGTCGGGCCATCGACAACGTCGCCCTCGAACCGGGCGACAGTCGGCCCGTCCTCGTCGAGATAGAGATGGTCAACGCCGCGGGCGTCTATCAGGTGGACAACCTCCTGAAGGCGAAGCTCGACAACTCGATGCTCGAAGACTACATCCGCATCGTCGCGGTCAACACGCGGGCCGAGAACCAACTGGTCGAACGCATCGAACTGTAAGACGCCGGACGAAAACGGGGTTCTCGCGTCGCTCGGCGCTCAGTCGTCCGCGCTGGCGCGGAGCGAATCGGAGTCGGCGATGGTCAGGTCGCCGCTGAGCGTCCGGTTCGGGTACGGGATGTCGATTCCCGCCTCGTCGAACCGTTCCTTCACCCGCTGAACGTACTTCGCGCGCGTCTTCACGAAGTCGGAGCGACTCGGGTTCGCTATCCAGACGCGCGAGGTGAGCGTGACCGACGAGTCGCCGAGTTCCGTCAGGCGGACCGACGGCGCGGGGTCGTCGAGGATGTCTGGGTTGGCCTCGGCCTCCGCCACGATTATCTCCGTCGCGGCGTCGATGTCGTCGTCGTAGCCGATGCCGAACGGCACCTGCAGGCGGAGTTTGTCCTTCGCCACGGGGTTCTTGATGACGCCGTCGGTCAGTTCGGAGTTCGGCACCGTCAGCAGTTCGTTGTCGAACGTCCGAACCCGCGTGACGCGGAAGCTGATGTCCTCGACGATGCCGGAGTTACCCTCCCACTCTATCCAGTCGCCGATTCTGAACGGCTTGTCGGTGAAGATGAACACGCCCGCGACGAAGTTCTGCAGGACGTCCTGCATCGCCAACCCGATCGCGAGCGTCGCCGCCGCGGCGATGGTCGCCACCGACTGCAGGAAGTTCGGCAACCCCGCAGCGGTCAACGCGACGGTCAACGCTGCGAACACGACGAGGACGCTGGCGATTCGCCTGAGCGGTCGCCTCGCGTGCGGTTCGAGCCCCCGCCGGTTCATCACCCGCGAGAGGAAGGGGAGGAGGGCCGCTTTCCCGACGAGGTAGACGACGGCGAACGCGACGACGAAGGCGACCGTCTTGCCGAGGAGGGCGGCCGCCGCCTCTCCGAGAAAACCCTCGAACAGTTGCGCGATTGCGCCGTCTAAGCCGTTCACTTGGAGGGCGAGACCGACTCCGCTCATCGAGTGACGACGGCGGTGTTCCCTCTCGTTTCGACCACGTCCGCGTTGATTCGTCCCGCCAGGTCGTCGGCGAGTTCCTCGACCGTGGTCCCGGCCCGCGCCGCGCGGAGGAACTTCACCTTCACGAGTTTCCTGTCGGCCAGTTGGTCCGACAGTTCGTCCGTCACCGCGCCGATCCCGCTCTTGCCGACCCACACCGTCACGTCCACGTCGTGCGCTTCCTTCCGCAGTTCCTGTTTGTCCATACTTCCGTTACCGGCCGAGTACGTTTGAACGTTAAGGGTCCGTGAACGTCGTGCCCGGTCAATCGTGCGGGTACCGCTTCGTCGCGCCGCAGTCGCAGCGAACGACCACCCGACCGGGGCGGAGTCGGACGCGCGCGTTGACGCCGGGCCGGAGGTACGCGTCGCAGTCGTCGCAGGTGTAGCGACGGAACGTCCGCGGGAGGCCGGTCCGGTTCCGCTCCGCGATGCGCCGCGCGAGGCGGACGTACTCGCGGGCGCGGTCGAACTCCCGTTCGGCGGTGGCCTCCCGCGCGAGTTCGTGCAGGCGTTCGATGCGTTCCGCCGCGATTTCCATGGTCCGACGAGGGGGGCGGCCGACCAAAGACGTTCCGTCTCCCGGACGCGGAAGTCGGTAGCGTCAAACCGCCGCCCGAAAAAATCGGCGGCAACGTGAGCCTGCGCGTCCTCAACTACCTGGAACTCGAATCCGAGTTGCACCGAAGCGGCATCGGCACGGCGACGGACCAGCAACGCGCGGCCCTCTCTCGCGCCGACGCGGACGTGGACGTCGTCACATCGCCGTGGCGCGGCGGACATCCGGCGCGGGCGCCGCTTTCGGCGGCGGCGGGACGGGGGTTCTTCCGCGGGTACGACGTGGCCCACTGCAACCTCGTCGGCCCGGGGTCGGTCGCCGTCGCCCGCCACGCGAAGCGCAACGACATCCCGCTGATTCTCCACACGCACGTCACCCGGGAGGACTTCGCCGAGTCGTTCCGCGGGTCGAACGCCGTCGGGCCGTTCCTCGGGCGGTACCTCCGGTGGTTCTACTCGCAGGCCGACCTGGTGCTCTGCCCCTCCGAGTACACCAAGCGCGTCCTCGAATCGTACCCCGTGGACGCGCCTGTCCTGCCGATGTCGAACGGCGTCGACGCCGAGTCGCTGTCGGGGTTCGAGGACCTGCGCGAGGAGTACCGCGACCGGTACGAACTCGACGGGATGGTCGTCTTCGCCGTCGGCAACGTCTTCGAACGGAAGGGCCTCACGACGTTCTGCGAACTCGCCGAGGAGACCGACTACGACTTCGCGTGGTTCGGACCGTACGACACCGGGCCGCACGCCTCGAAGACGGTGAAAAAGTGGGTGAGAGACCCGCCGGAGAACGTCACCTTCACCGGGTGGGTGGACGACATCCGCGGCGCGTTCGGCGCGGGCGACGTCTACCTGTTCCCGACGAAGAACGAGAATCAGGGCATCGCCGTCCTCGAAGCGATGGCGTGCGGGAAGGCCGTCGTCCTCCGGGACATCCCCGTCTTCGAGGAGTTCTACACGCACGGCCGCGACTGCCTGAAGTGCTCGACGAAGGCGGAGTTCCGCCGCGCCCTCGAACTGCTTGCGCGCGACGAGGACCTCAGGAAGCGACTCGGGGAGAACGCCCGCGAGACGGCGGCGGAACACAGTCTCGACCGGGTGGGTGACCGACTGGCGGCGACGTACCGCGAGGCGTACGAGGCGAAACGGGAGGGGCGGCCCGTGGACGTATCGCGCCTCCGGTGAAAGTCACAAGCGATTAAACGGACAGTGCCGAAGCACGACCGATGGAACCGGTCTCGGTCGCCGCCTTCACAGACACGTACCTGCCGACGGTCAACGGCGTCACGTACACGATAGAGACGTGGCGCGACTGCTGGCGGGAGCGCGGCGGTCGGATGGACGTGGTCTTCCCCGGGAGCGACGGGTACGACCCCGACGACGGCGAGTTCCCGGTTCGGAGCGTCGCCTTCCCCTTCTACGACGGGTTCCGCTTGGGCGTGCCGCGCGTCCCCGAGGCGGTGCGGGACGTCGACCTCGTCCACGCGCACACGCCGTTCGCCCTCGGTCTGAGCGGGATGCGCCTCGCTCGACGGCGGGAGATTCCCTTCGTCGCCTCCTACCACACGCCGACTGGCGAGTACGCCGACTACCTCACCTCGCGCGCGCGAGTCGAGTCCGGCATCGAGTCGCTCTCGGAACGGTACGAGCGCTGGTTCTTCGACCGGGCCGACGCCGTCGTCTGCCCGAGCGAGGACGCCTGCGAGCACCTCGTCTCGGAAGTCGGCGTCGAGACGGAGGTGACCGTCCTCTCGAACGGAATCGACGTGGGTCAGTTCGTCCCGACGGACGCCGCCGACTTCCGCAGGCGTCACGACCTGCCGGACGGACCCCTCCTCGGCTACACGGGCCGACACGGGTACGAGAAGAACCTCGCGGAGTTCGTCCGCGCGGCGGAGGGACTCGACGCGACGCTGGTGTTCGGCGGCGACGGCCCCGCCCGGGACCACCTCGAATCGCTCGCCCGCGAACTCGACGTGGACGCCCGGTTCTTGGGCTTTCTCCCCCGCGAGGAACTGCCGGCGTTCTACTCGGCGCTCGACGCGTTCGTCTTCCCGAGTCCGGTCGAGACGCAGGGGTTGGTCGCCTTGGAGGCGAACGCCTGCGGGACGCCCGTCGTCGGCGTGGACGAGGGTGCGCTCTCGGACACCGTCGTGGACGGCGTGACGGGCTATCACTACGTCCGCGGCGACGTCGGGGACTGCCGCGACGCCATCCGGCGCGTGCTGGACGAGCGGGAATCGCTCTCGGAGTCGTGTCTGTCGCGGCGGGACGACCTCAGCGTCGAACGCGCCGTGGACGAACTGGCGACGCTGTACGACCGCGTCCGCTCGAAGAAAAAGGCCGGTCGTCGCTGAATCCGCGGTTCAGTCGTCTTCTAACGCCTGCGCGATGCGCTGGAGCTGTCGCGTCGCGTCGCGGACTTCGTCGCGGAGCTGTCGAACCTCGCGGACGAGTTCCTCGTTGCCGACGGACTCGCTCTCGCCGCGGCCGCCCGGACCGCCGCCCATGCCGCCGCCGCCCATGCCCGGCGGGCCGCCGCCGCCCATCATCCCGCTCATCATCTGCGCGAAGGGGTTGCCGCCCGCGCCGCCGGGGCCGCCGCCGCCCATCATCTCCTCGGGCGAGGGGCGTTCGCCGTCGCCCTCCTCGCGTTCCTCCTCGCGTCGCTGGCGAATCTCCTCGACTCGCTCTCGGAACGACTTCTCCTCTTCCTCGCCGTCCCCTGCCTCCTCGGTCGGTTCGTCGGGTTCGTCGGGTTCGTCGGACATACCTCCCGGTTCAACCCGCGGCCGCAAAGGACTGTTGGTACGCGAAGGCGAGTCGCCGGGGGCGGTCGATTACGTCCCGCTCACCCGAACGCGCCGAGACTCGACTGCACGTCGCGCGTCGTCGCCTCCGGCACCACGTCGTAGCCCACGAGGTCGCGCAGATCGACGGCGTAGGCGCTTCCGGCGCGGTCGAGGACGAGGACTCGCCCCTGCACGCCGCGGACGGTTCCCGTCGCCATCGTCTCGGCCACCGGTCGGTCGTCGAGGTCCAGACCGTAGTCGAAGGAGAACTCCGATATCACGTCGAACCCCGAGAGCAGACCGGTCCACGACGCGTCGTCCACCTCGCGGTGGAGTCCGTCCACCTTCGTCGGCACGCGGACGCGGTCGGGGATGTTCTCGGCGAGTTCGGCCTCCAGTTCCCGCGCGATGCGGCCGTCCGAGACGGTCCGCACGTGCGCGCCGCGGTCGGCGCCCTGTTCGCGGAGGCGCGTCTCCAGTCGCCACTCCTTCGTCACGCCGACCTTGAACGAGTCGGGCGCGAACGCCGCGAGGTAGACGGCGTGGGGGTCGTGGCAGTCCATCTCGTCTTTCAGGCAGGTGCCGGTGCACTTCGCGCACACCCACGTTGAGCTGTGGTCCCGACAGTACGGCGCGCGGTCGGCGTCGCAGGGGACGTGTTCGTCGTCGGCGAGGACGCCGGCGCAGTGGCGGTCTTCGAGCGTGTGGGCGAGTTCCGTCCCCGGTTCCAAGGGGACGTACTCCACCTCGCCGTCGTCACTCAGAAAGAGTCCCGGACCGCCCGTGTCGTAGCCGACGAACTGCACGACTCCGGGTAGGGGAAGGCGGCGTAAAAGGCGTGCCGTTCCGGCGCGGGCGGTTCGGCTCGGTGCCCGCATCGGGCGACGAGGAAGGTAACTCCCTTGCGACTGCAGGCAAGCCCCTAATCATCTACAGCGGCGAATTTCGCGATCAAGTGACGGCGACACCCTCGGTACGGCGGGCGAAGGGAAGTTGCAACGTCTCCCGACGGAGTTCGGGACTCGCGGTCGGAAGCGACTCGGCCGAAGCGACTCCGACGCGAACGACGGCGGACTTCCATCAATGCAAAAGAGCATCGAAGTAGAGTACTGGGTCGTCGACCGAGACGGAGCGCTGACGACTCCGGACGAGCTCACGGAGATCTCGGAGAACGTCGAGGAGGAGTTCGTCCCGCCGCTCTTCGAGCTGAAGACGCCGCCCTGCGAGACGTACGCCGACCTGCGTTCGACGTTCGTGGACCAACTTGATCGGGTGCTTCGGAGGGCCGACGAACTCGACAAACTGCTCGTCCCGTTCGGAACGCCGATAAACGGCGAGGAGATCGAGCGGTGGCCGAGCGAACGCAGTCGGATACAGAAGCGCGTCCTCGGGACAAACTTCGACTACGCGAAGTACTGCGCGGGGACGCACCTGCACTTCGAGAAGCGGAACGTCGTGGACCAACTCAACGTGCTCGCGGGCCTCGACCCCGCGCTGGCGCTTCTGAACTCGTCGCCGTACTTCCGCGGCGAACGGGTGGCGAACGGCGCTCGCGCCTACCTCTATCGGAAGAGGTGCTACGAGAACTTCCCGAAGCACGGGCAGCTGTGGGAGTACGTCGACACCGTCGCCGAGTGGGAACGGCGTCTCGACCGGCGGCTAGCGGAGTTCACCGAGGCGGCCGTCGAGGCCGGAATCGACGAGGGGGCCGTCGAGGCCAACTTCACGGCCGATGACGTGGTGTGGACGCCGGTTCGGTTGCGCGACGAGATGCCGACCGTCGAGTGGCGCGCCCCGGACGCGGCGCTTCCGAGCCAGATCCTGCGCTTGGCCGAGGAGATGGACGCCGTGATGGAGCGACTCCACCACGCGAACGTCCGAGTGGAAGGGGCGACGGGCGAGGTGACGGACGACGAAATCGTCCTCCCCGAGTTCGAGACGGTGCGCGACTACGTCGGAGACGCCATCTACGAGGGGTTGGACTCCGCCGACGTCGCGACGTACCTCGAACGGATGGGGTTCGACGTGCAGGGGTACGACCCGCTGACGCGGAAAATCGACGGGCGCGAGCGGGTCGCCCCGGACGAGGCGAAGGAGCTCCGCCGCCGGTACGGGGAACTCCTGCGAGAGGACGTGAACGACCTCTGTCGGAACTGAGGGCTACTCGCCCGCGGGCGCGGTGCGTTCCGCGCGCAGTTCCTCGATGAGCTCTCGCGCGGCGCGGCGAACTGCCTCGTCGCTCGACCCCTCGGGGTTCCACCCGAGCGCCGAGAGCTTCTCGATGGAGAGGCGCATCCGGGGGACGTCGCCGGTCCATCCCCTGTCGCCGCCGGTGTACTCGTACTCGGGGTCTACGTCCATCTCCTCGCTGACGATGTCGGCGATGCGGGTGACGGAGGTGGTCGTCCGCGTCCCGAGGTTGTACGTGTTCAGCGAGTCGTCGGCGTTCTCGACGACGTGCGCGATGGCGTCCACGCAGTCGGTGACGTGGAGGTAGGACTTCTCCTGTCGGCCGTCGCCGAGGATGGTGAGCGTCTCGGGGTCGTCCAGCAGTTTCTCGATGAAGTCGGGGACGACGTTGCCGCGTTGGTGCGGGCCGACGATGTTGGCGAAGCGGAACAGCCAGACGGTGAAGTCCTTCGCGTGGGCGTACGTGGAGATGAGACCCTCGTCCGCGAGCTTCGACGCGCCGTAGACGCTGATGGGTTCGAGCGGGGCGTAATCCTCGGGCGTCGGGCGCGGCGCCTCGCCGTAGACCGTAGAGGAGGAGGTAAAGGCGAGGTTCGTGACGCCGACTTCCTCCATGCGTTCGAGGACGTTGTACGTCATCTCGGTGTTCTCCTCGAACAGTTGCCGCGGGTTGGCGTAGTTCGTGTCAGTGTACGCCGCGAAGTGGAAGACCACGTCCACGTCGGCGGTGATGGCCTCGGCCACGTCGTCGGGGTCGGTCATGTCCGCCCGCACGAACTCCGCGCCGTCGGGGACGCGCGCCCTGTCGCCCTTCGAGAGGTCGTCCGCGACGACGACTTCGTTCTCGGGGAGGAGATGCTTCGCGAGGTGGGAACCGACGAGGCCCGCACCCCCCGTGACGACGACTCGCTTCTCGGAGAGGTTCATGGGGGGTACTGCACCGTACGGTTTCAAGTGCATTCTGGTCGCTCTCACCGCCTCCGAGTCGTTCGCTCGTTTCGGGAGGCGGTCATCGGGGGGAAGACGGCCGGCGAAATCGCGGCGGCGCGGGACGACGCGGGGGAAACGAAGGGTCTTACCGGCCCGACCGACACCGACCGAGCATGCAGGACGAACCGGACGTCGCCGTCCTCCGTCTCGGACACCGACCCGGCCGAGACGACAGGATGACGACCCATATCGGACTGACGGCGCGCGCACTCGGGGCGGACCGAGCGCTGTTCGTCGGCGACGCCAGCCAATCGAAGGAGACGGTGGACGACATCACCGCGCGGTTCGGCGGGCCGTTCGAGGCCGAGGTCATCGAGTCGTACCGGCCGATAATCCGCGAGTGGGACGGGGTCGTCGTCCACCTGACGATGTACGGCGAACGCGTGCAGGACGTGGAAGCCGAAGTGCGCGAGGCGCACGCCGACGAACCGGTCCTCGTCGTCGTCGGCGCGGAGAAGGTGCCGTTCGACGTGTACGAGGAGGCGGACTACAACGTCGGCGTGACGAGTCAACCCCACTCGGAGGTGGCCGCACTCGCCGTCTTCCTCGATAGACTGTTCGACGGGCGCGAACTCGAACGAGAGTGGGAGGACGCCGACCGACGCGTCGTCCCCATGGAGACCGGCAAGCGAGTCGTCGAAGCCGACGACGAGGAGTGAAGCGCCCGCCCCGCCCTGTCCCGTCCCGTCCGGAGGCGGACTCGGGAGGCGCGGAGAAACGGTAATCAGCATGTCAATTCTCGGCGGAATCACCCCGCTCCGTTACGTTCACGGCAGGTACAGAACCTGCAGAGGTAAGCCACAGATCCAAGCGCAATACTTGCGTCTCGGAATTTATGTCAAGAGAAAGAGTAGAGGGCGGAGGGGCCGGGGCGACAGACGGTCGGTACCGTCGCGTCGTCGCCGCGGTTCTCGCTTGGACCGTGGTAACGAGTGCGCTCGTCGCGGGCGTCGGCGTCGCGGGCGTCGGCGTCGCGGGCGCGGCGTCCGCGCAGGACGGCGACGATTCGGCGGCCGCGCCGCCGCTTCAGGTGAGCGACGAGGGGGCGCAACTCACCGACGAGGAACGGCAGGCCGTCGAGAGCGGCGTCCGACGCGGCGCGCGACTGGCGCAGATGCAGGGCGCGACGGTGAACCAGTCGCACCGGCAGGCCGCCGTGAACGGGACGATAGAGGCGGTGGCGCAGAGCCAGTCGGCGAACGTCACGCAGATTCAGCGCGCCGCCGCCGGCGCGGCCCACGGGACGTTCGTTCAGAGCCAGAACGCGAGCGTCGAACAGGTGCAGGCGGCCGTCGGCGGGAGTACGGCCGGAGCGCTATCGCAGACCCAGAACGCGAGCGCGAGGCAAACTCAGGCGGCGGCGTACGGCGCCTCCCACGGGGCCCTCGCCCAGCGTCAGTCGGTGACGGTCGAGCAGATACAGGTGGCCGCGGAGGGCGCGGCCGCGGGTGCCTGCGCGGAACCCGTAAACGAGACGGTGGATATCGCGACGATACAGGAGGCCGCACAGGGTGCGGCCTACGGCGCGCTGGAGAGTAGCGACGGCGCGGCGTTAGAGAAGGTCGAAGCGGGTGCCAGAGGCGGTGCCGACGGCGTCCTGACGCAGGTCCAGTCGGTCAACATCAAGCAGGTCCAGGTCATCGCGATGGGCGCGTCCTCGGGCGCGGTCCGACAGAGCCAGCAAGCGACGGTCGAACAGGTCCAGTCCGCCGCGAACGGGGCGGCGGCGGGGACCGTCACGCAGGTTCAGAACGTCACTGTCGTCCAGATTCAGGTGATCGCCGACTCGGCCGCCGGCGGCGCTCTCTCGCAGTCCCAGCAGGCGTCCGCCACGCAGATTCAGGCGGCCGCGCGGGGCGTGAGTCAGGGGGCGGTCGTTCAGATTACGCAGACGCAGGTCGTGAATATCTACCAGATACAGATCATCGTCGAGCAGTCCGCCTCGACGACCGCGGAGCAGGCGGCCGAGAGCGGAACGACCGACGTCGAAGTGATCGTCGAGAGCGGCCGGGAGAACGTTGACGAGAGCCTCTCGGAGGAGAGCGGCGCGGAGACGCCCGAACCAACGCCCGACGAGACGCCGGAAGAACCCGAACCGGAGGAACCCGCCGCCGAACCCGAACTGGAGAGCGTGAACGCGACTACCGGCGAGAGCAACGTCACGGTCGAGAACCCCAACGACGTTCCGGTGACGGTGACCGTCTCGAACGACACCGGCGCGGTGACGTCGGCGACGGTGCCGGCCGGCGAGAGCGAGACGGTCGAAGCCCTCCCGCCGGGTAACTACACCCTCACCGCGGAGACGGGGGACGGCACGTCCGTGGACGTGAACGGCCGAGCCGAGTACGAATTCACGCTCGAACCGCTCTCGACGACGGCGACGGTCGAAAACGGCTCCGTCGCGGTGGCGAACCCTAACGTCGTCCCGGTGACGGTCAACGTCACGAACGAGACGGGCGACGCGGTCGAATCGCTGACGGTGCCCGCGGGCGAGAACGCGACGACGGCCGAACTCCCGCCGGGCAACTACACGCTCACGGCGGAGACGGAGGACGGGATGCTCGTGCCGGTGAACGACGGCGAGAGCGTCGAGTTCACCGTCGAACCGCGCTCGACGACGGCGACGGTCGAAAACGGCTCCGTCGCGGTGGCGAACCCCAACGCCGTCCCGGTGACGGTCAACGTCACGAACGAGACGGGAGTCATCGCGTCCGTCAGCGTCCCGGCCGGCGAGAACGCGACGACGACCGAACTCTCGCCGGGCGACTACACCGTCACCGCGGCGACGGAGGACGGCGTACCCGTGGACGTGAACGGCGAACAGTCCGCGACTCTCACGGTCGAAGCGCCGCCCGTCGAGAGCCTCGAAGCGACCGTCGGTGAGGACAACGTGACCGTCGCTAATCCGAACGACGTCCCGGTCACGGCGAACGTCACGAACGAGACGGGAGTCGTCGCGTCCGTCACCGTCCCGGCCGGCGGGAACGCGAGCGTCGAGGGACTCGCGCCGGGCGACTACGTCCTGACGGCGGCGATGGAGGACGGCACGCCGGTGGACGTGAACGACGAGACGGACTTCGCGTTCAGCATCGAGGAGACGCCGACGCCCGCCGAGACGGCCGCGGAGAACGGGACGGAGACGCCCAACGAAACCGCGACGCCGACCGAAACGGAGACGCCGACGCCGAATGCGACGGCGACACCCGCCGAGACTGAAACGGCGACTCCGACCGAAACGGCGACGGAAGCCGAAACGGAGACGGCGACGCAAACGGAGACTGCGACCGAGACTGCGACGCAGACGCCGACCGGAACCGAGACTGCGACGCTGAACGCGACCGCGGTGCAGTAGACGGAGACGCGCGGACGGCGGAGTACCGCGGCCGTCGGGCGGAGCGTCCGTCGCGTCGTCCGGCGACCCGGCGGAACGTCCTCCGGGGGTCGTTAGGCGGTCCGTTCGGCGAGCCACGAACCGGCTACTTTTATTCGCGCGGTACGGATGCCCGCGCCGTCGTGGCACTGCCGAACACCCCACCGAACCGCGGACGCCCGTCCGCCGCGGAAGCGCCGTCGTTCGATCTCTCCGGCCGGACCGCGGGCGGGGCGGACAGCCTGATACAGGGGGTCGATTTCCTCGACGTGTCGAACCCGCTCTACGCGACCGTCGCTCTCGTCTTCGGCCTCGCGGTCGGCGTCCAACTCGTCCGCCTCGCGGGCGACCGCCTCGACGACCGGTTCGGGACGACGACGGCCGAGTTCGTCGAGACGGTGCTGACGTCGGGGCTCATCAGCGTCGCGGTGGTGGGAGTCGCGTCCGTCTGGAACATGACGTTCCTCGTCGAGTTCGCCGTCAACTCGGTGATCGTCGATCGGTGGACGGCGATGCGGCAGGTTATCACCGTCGCCCTGTTCGTTACCGCGTACCTCCTCGTCCGGTCCGTCAACCGCTCCATCGACAAACTCGGCGAGACCGAGGCGCTCACCGAACACCAATCGGAGATAGCCTACCACCTCGCCGACCTCGGCATCTTCCTCGTCGCCGGGAGCATCGCCCTCTCGCTTTGGGGCGTCGACCTGACGAACGTGTTCATAAGCGCCGGAGCGCTCAGCGTCGTCGTGGGGTTGGCCGCCCGGGCGACGCTGTCCGCCATGGTCGCGGGGTTCGTCCTCCTGTTCTCGCGCCCGTTCGAGGTGGGCGATTGGATTCAGGTCAACGGCCAGTCGGGCGTCGTCATCGACGTCACCCTGTTCAACACGAAACTCCAGACGTTCAGCGACAAGCACGTGCTGATCCCGAACGACCGGGTCACGAGCAACGAACTCCTCAACCTCACGGACAACGACCAGCTTCGAATCGACGTGTCGGTCGGGGTCGATTACGACACGGACCTCCAGCGAGCTCTCGACGTCGTAGAGGAGGCCGCCGAAGACAGCGACGCGTTCCGCACCTCGCCCGCTCCGAAGGCCGTGCTCCGGGAGTTCGGCGACTCCGCGGTCGTGATCGAACTGCACGCGTGGATAGACCGCCCGACGAAGCGACGCGTCGAGGACGCTCGGACGGAGGCGATTCGAGCGATACGGAGCGCCTTCGACCGGGAGGGAATCGATATCCCGTACCCCCAACGAGTCGTGGACTCGCGTGACGACTCGGGGTTCCGCGTCGCGCCGGACGACGCTCCGACCTCCGTCGCGGACCGCAACTGACGGCTTCGTCTCGGCCGGGAGGGACGCTCGCTGTACGGCGCAAACTCTCGCGTCGACGGGATCGACTCGCCCGCCGCAGTGCGATCGATTCCGCGGCGATTTTTCCGAACTCGGATCGACAGAGCGCGCCGCGGTCCGAGCGTTACTCCCCTCGCAGTCGCACCGGTACCTCAAAAGACTTAATGGGCGCACCGACGGATGTTCGATAATGGCTTTTGAGGAGCTGCTGAACGACCCTGTCATCCAAAAGTACCTCCACGAACTTGTCGGACCGACGGGGATGCCGGTGGCCGCCGCGCCGCCGGACGGCGAGGTGACGGACGAGGAACTCGCCGAAGAGCTCGGCCTCGAGCTCAACGACGTGCGACGGGCGCTCTTCATCCTCTACGAGAACGACCTCGCGTCGTACCGCAGAGTTCGCGACGAGGACTCCGGGTGGCTCACCTATCTCTGGACGTTCCACTACGAGAACATCCCGGAGAACCTCGAAGAGGAGATGTACCGACTTCTCGACGCGCTCGAAGAGCGACTCGACTACGAACGGACCCACGAGTTCTACCTCTCGGAACCCGCGGGCATCCGCTTCGAGTTCTCCGAGGCGATGGAACTCGGCTTCCAGTGCCCGGAGACCGGCGCTCCGCTCGAACCCATGGAGAACGACGACATGGTCGAGTCGATGGAGCGACGCATCGAGGACCTGCGAGACGAACTCAACGTCGACGTGAAGAGACAGTCCAACTGATGGTCGTTCTCGCAACGAAGTGCTACGTCTCGGGCGACGCCCGAGAACGCGCGCTCGACAGCCTCGACTCTCTCGTCCGGAACGATATCGGCGAACTCGACGCGGAGTGGGACATCGGCGTCCGCGACGACGACTTCATCTCGGTGACGGTGACGGGCGAGGACGAGACCATCGCGCGGAACGTCCTGGCCGAGGAGTGGGGCGAGGTGACGCCGCACCTCTCGGAGGGCGAGACGTACGTCGGCACGCTCGAGTCGTGGGACGACGAGGGGTTCGTCCTCGACGCTGGGTACGGAAACGACGTCCGCGTCCCGACGGAGGAGCTCGGATTGGGAACCGGGACGGCGACGCAGATTCGCGACCGGTTCGGCATCGTCCAGCACGTGCCGCTGGAGTTCGTCCACGGCGAGACGCCGCGCCTCTCGGACGGCGCGCGCAACCGACTGTTCAACTGGACCCGCGAGGAGACGGGCGGGCGCGTGAACGTCAACAGTTCGACCCGCGGCGAAGTCCGCGCGACGGTGAACCGCGCGGGGCACGCCGAGGACATCGTCACCGTCGAACGCCTCGGCCTCCTCGAACAGAGCATCGTCTGCGCGGAGGGGACGGACCCGCCCGGACTGCTGGCGAGCATCGGTTCGTACCTCCCCGCGGAACTGAAGTGCGTCATCTCCTGACCGCCGCATGAATCGACGACTGCTCCTCGCCGGGTTCGCACTCGCCGTCCTCGCGATGACCGCCGGGTGTCTCGGCATCGGGACGGGCGACGTGCCCGCAGAGCGTATCGACGCCGCGCCGCAGTCGCAGTACGCGTGGGACTCGAACGTCACGACGCACATCACCATCCAGGAGAACGCGGACTTCCGCGCCGTCTACGAGATGAACCAGAGCGAGATACAACTCTACCGCCGCGACGGGTTCGGCGGGCGGAACCCCCTCTCGGTGGAGGCGGTTCGCTACCGCTACCCCAACGGGACGGTCATCAACGGGACGGAGATACGCGAACGCGGCGGCGCGGTAAGTCAGACGCGGAGCGTCACCACCGTCCAACTCCCGAACGACGCCCCGCCGAACGGCGGCGGCCAACTCGCGTTCACCAGTAGCGGGTCGCCGAAGCGGTTCACCCTGCCGACGTACGTCGACGGCTCCTACGAAGTCGTCCTCCCGGAGAACCGGCACGTCGAGTTCCCCGTCTTCGGGTCGGTCAGTCCGCCCGCGGACGACCGGGCGACGACCGCGGACGGGCGGGTGACCCTCCGGTGGGACGAGGTGACGGCGGACACCGTGGCGGTGCAGTACTACCTCCAACGCGACCTGTACATCTTCGCGGGCATCCTCTCGGTGCTCGCGGTGGTCGGCATCGGCGGTCTGCTGTACTACCGGCGGCAGATAGAGTCGCTGAAAGAGAAGCGCCAGGAGTTGGGTCTCGACGTCGAGGAGGACGACGATGTCGGCGGCGGCGGTCCGCCGCCGGGGATGTAGTACGCTACTCGTCGTCGGGCGACCCGCCGTTCCACATGAGGTTCGGGTAGTCGGCGATGAGGCCGTCCACTCCGGCCGCGGCCAGTTGTTCGGCCTGGTACCACGTGGTGACGGTCCACGTGTTCACCGCCCGCCCTTCGTCGTGCGCTTTCTGTACGAGATCGATATCCTCGAACGACCCGCCTTCGAGGTAGTACTTATCGTTGAAGAACGGCGCTCCCTTTATCATGTTGTACGGCGGGTGGACCGCCTCGCAGTCGTACTCGCGGGTTATCTTCAGGCCCTCTTCGATAGAGTCCCAGAAGAGGAACGCGATGGGAACGTCGGAGTCGACGTCGCGGACGGTGGCCAACGCCGCCTCGTAGAACGAGGACACGAGGACGTCGTTTTCGAAATGCGAGGCGACGTCGAGGGTGCGTTCGGTTATCGGCTGCCACTTCTCTTTCTGCGTTTCCAGCGCGTCGCCGGAGAGGTTCTTCGCGAACTCCAGTTCCTCCTCGGGCACGCCGGGGTTCTTGAACTCGATGTTCACGGCGACATCGTCGGGGATGACCTCGAGCGACTGTTCGAGGGTCGGTATCGTCTCGCCGCTCTCCAGCACTTCGATGTCGTTCAGTTCGTCCGCGGTGTAATCCCAGACGTATCCGTCTTCCTCCGTCAGGCCCTGTTCGCCGCCGTCACGGCTGTTCATCTTCGGGTCGTGAGTGACCATCACCGTCCCGTCGGAGGCGGGGATGATGTCTATCTCCACCATGTCCGCGTCGTGGCACATCGTGGCGCGTCGGAACGCTCCAAGGGTGTTCTCCGGATAGAGTCCGGCGAACCCGCGGTGGGCGATCACCTTCGGCGTTCGGTCGTCGCCCTTCTCGCCTTTCTTCTCCTTTTCCTTCTCTTTCGAGGAGTCGTCCCCGCCGGCGCTCGCAACCCCGCCTAACGACGCCGTTCCGACCGCAGCACCTGTTCCGGCGACGAACGCTCGTCGGTCGAGTGTGAGTTTGTCACGCGACATACATAGTTATGCAATCGGTGAGAATATATGATTTTATATTTCCATTATATACTTCTAATTCTTTTACTGGTTAGGCCGGAAGAATTTCCGGCAGATCGGAGCGCGGGGGCGGCGGCCGCGGGGCTTTTCCCCGCCTCCGGGTTAGTGGGGGTCATGCGAGTCGCAGTGGTGACCGTCGGAGACGAACTGCTGGCGGGCGACACGGTGAACACGAACGCGGCGTGGTTGTGCGGTCAACTCGACGCGCGCGGCGTCGACGTCGAACGAGTGACCACGATTCCCGACCGGGTCGCCGACATCGCTCGGGTCGTAAACGAGTACAGAGCCGAGTACGACGCCGTCATCGTCACCGGCGGCCTCGGCCCCACGCACGACGACCTGACGATGGAGGGCGTCGCCGCGGCGGTCGGACGGCCCGTCGAGGAGCACCCCGAAGCGACCGAGTGGTTGACCGAACACGGCGGCTACGACGCCGACGACCTCGCGGAAGGGACGACGCACCTCCCGGCGCGGGCGCGGATGCTCCCGAACGAGGAGGGCGTCGCCCCCGGCGCGGTGGTCGAGGGGATCTACGTCCTGCCGGGCGTCCCCGAGGAGATGAAGGCGATGTTCGAGTCGATCGAAGAGGAGTTCAGCGGCGAAGCGACGTACACGGAGTCTATCGTCGCCGACGAACCCGAGAGCGAACTCGTGGGTCGGTTGCGCGAGGTCCGAGACCGGTTCGACGTGACCGTCGGCAGCTACCCCGGCGAGACGGTCCGACTGAAGCTGACCGCCGCGGACGAGGGCGTCCTCGAGGAGGCGGCGGCGTGGCTACGGGAACGGGTCGAAGTGCGAGAGGACGGCGAGGAGAAGACTCAGCGGTAGAGGTGCCAGAGCCACGCGACGGTTATCAGGATACTCACGAGGAGGACGACGGCACCGGTCGCCTCGATGGGAAGCGCTTCCTGTGTAGCAAGCGGAATCATTGTCGTGTCTGAGGGTCGCGGGGCCACTTCTTAAACGTTCGAGTTTCGGACGCGTCAGCGACGCGACCCGAGCGACGCCGACGCCGCGACGTTCCGCACCGCGGCGCTTTTGTGCCGCCCGACGCACCCTCGAACCATGCGAATCGGCGCCGTGGTGAACCCCGTCGCGGGGATGGGCGGGCGAGTCGGTCTGAAGGGGACCGACGGGAAGGTAGCGGAGGCGCGCGCCCTCGGGGCCGACCCGCGCGCGCCGGACCGCGCGCGCCGGACGTTCGAGGCGATAGCCGACGCCGGCGCGGACGTCGAACTTCTCGCGTGGGGCGAACCGATGGGCGAAGCGGAGGCGCGGGCGGCGGGTCTCGACCCGACGGTCCTTGGACGCCCGGAGGACGGGGAGACGACGGCCGAAGACACCGTTCGCGCCGTCGAGGCGTTCGTCGAGGCGGGCGTCGACCTCGTCCTCTTCGTCGGCGGCGACGGAACGGCCGCGGACGTCGCGGAGGCGGTCGGAACCGACGTTCCCATCCTCGGCGCGCCCGCGGGCGTGAAGGTGTACTCGTCGGTGTTCGCAGTCTCGCCGGAGGACGCCGCCGCCGTGGCGACGACATTCGAACGGGCCGAACGCCGGGAGGTGATGGACATCGACGAGGACGAGTACCGCGAGGGCGAGGTGCGCCCGGAGCTCCGCGCCGTCGCGCGCGTCCCCGTCGCCGACGACGTGCAGTCCTCGAAGCAGCTCGGCGGCGGCACCGTCGAAGCACTCGCCGCGGGCGTCGCCGACGACGTCCGCGCGAGTCCAGAGAAGACGTACGTCCTCGGGCCCGGGAGCACCGTCGGCGCGGTGAAGGAGGAACTCGGCTTCGAGGGGTCGCCCATCGGCGTCGATATCTGGCGGGACGGGGAAGTGGTCGCCCTCGACGCCGCCGAATCGGAGATTCTCGACGCCCTCGGACCGGCGGGCGAGAACGTCGTCGTCGTCTCGCCCATCGGCGGCCAAGGGTTCGTCTTCGGGCGCGGCAACCCCCAGCTGTCGCCCGCGGTGATTCGGCGGTGCGACGTGGAAATCGTCGCCTCCCGGTCGAAACTCGACGACGTGGGCGAACTGCGGGTGGACACCGACGACCCGGAACTCGACGAGGAACTCCGCGGGTGGACCCGCGTCCGCGTCGGGCGATTCGAACGCCGGATGATGCGCATCGTCTGACCGCGCGTCGGGGGTGAGAGCGCCCTCCTATTCCATCCATATAAGGGTGATATAGTGAAGATTAAGGTAGTCGGATGCAAGGGGTGAGATATGGAGACACGCAAGGTACAGCGCCTCGGTCCCTCGACGCTGGCGATGACCCTTCCGGCGGAGTGGGCCAAAGAACACGGTGTGGAGAAGGGCGACGAGGTGTCGCTTCGGATGGGCGGCAAGGGGACGCTGACGGTCCTCCCGGAGTCGGCGAGTCAGGAGGACTCGACGGCGAGCATCCGCGCGGACGCGCTGAACGCGGACGCCCTCGAACGGGCCATCGTCGCGCAGTACGTCCTCGGGCGGCGCGTCATCCACATCGAGAAGGGCGACGGTGCGCTCGACTCCGAACACATCAACGCGGTGTACAAGGCCGAAACCCAACTGATGGGTCTCGGCGTCATCGAGGAGACCCCCGAACGCATCGCCATCCGGTGCTCGGTGGACCCGGAGGACTTCACCCTCGACAACCTCCTCGAACGACTGGAGAACACCGGAAGCACGATGCGCGGCGAGGCGGTCAAGGCCCTCGCGCACGGCAACGCCGACCTCGCGCAACGCGCCCTCAACCGCGAACGGCAGGCGAACAAGATTTTCGTCCTCCTGCTTCGTCTCATCTTCACGGCCTACCAGAACCCGAACCTCTGTCGGGCGGTCGGCCTCGAATCGGGCTTTCCCCTCATCGGCTACCGGTCTGTGGCGAAAAATCTCGAACTCACCGCCGACAACGCCGAGGACATCGCCAACATCGTCATGAACGCCGAGGGCCACACCCTCGAAGTCGAGGCGGCGACGATGCGGCGCATCCGCGAGTTCACCGACCAAGTGGACGAGATCACGGAGAAGGCCGTCCAGTCGGTGGTCGAACGGGACTACGACCTCACGGTGGAGTGCCGCGAACTGTTCCGCGAGATAAAGGACCGCGAACAGGACATCCTCCAGGACCTCCCCGAGATGGACAACGAGGAACTGCTGCGGGTGCGCGAGGTCCTCGTAAGCCTCCAGCAGACGGCGCAGTACGCCATGCGGAACGCCGAAATCGCGGCCAACTTGGCGCTCAACGAGGAGTCCGAACACGTCACCATCGGGTGACCCCGCGGCCGGACTCTCCGTCTTCTTCCGGAGTCTCTCCCGGATGCGGTCAGTCCGCCGTCGCGTCGGCTGACTCCCCCGCGTCCGTGGCGTCGACCGACTCGGAGACGTCCGAGTCGGACGCCTCCTTCGCGGCGGTCAGCGGATTCCGGCGCGAGATGCGGCAGTCGAACGCCGGATGTTCGCCGAAGTGTCGGACGAGCATGTGTCGCCGGGAACCGGTGATGCCGGTCCGACCGACGTCGGCCGCCGAGAACTCCTCCGGCAGGCGGTCGTACAGGCGCATCAGGTTCTCGAAGTCGTCGAACACCTTCGCGTTCCCCGTCGAGTCCGCGCCGCGCCGGGAGACGACGTAACTGCCGTCGGAGCGGTACTCGCCGGCGGTCCGGAAGAACTCGCGCTTCTCGGTGATGGCCGCGCCGATGGCGTCCTGCAGGTCGGCGGCGTCGGTTCTGGACAGTTCGCAGGATTGGTCACCGATCTGGACGACTACCGCGTCGTCGTCTGCGGATACGACGACGGAACTCTCATCGCACGAGAAGAACTCGATCAGGAGCGTGGGTACTCCGTGTCATTGTACTTCCGCGTTCCGCCGGACTCGACAAAATACTGTCGGTACCGTTGACCGCCGTTCCCCGACTACGACTCAGAGAGGGCGAGCAACCCGTCGCCCGTCGTCGTCGCCGAACTCGTCTCCGTCGGCGTCGGTGCCGTCGCTTCGGTCGGCGTCGAAGTCGTCGGCTCCGTCTGTGTCGCCGTCGAGTCGGTCGAGTCGCCGCCGAGGAAGCCCGAGTCGGCGGTCGTCTCCGTCGCGCCCGCGTCGGCGGTCTCCGACTCGTCGGCCGTCGTCGTCGGGGCGGCCGTCTCCGTCCCGTTCGGCGCGGCGTCGCTCGGCGCGGACTCGCCCTTCGTCCTGAAGATGTCCGTCTCGATGGTCTTCTCGTAGGTGAGGGGGTCGAGGGGGACTTCGACGGTGTGACCGCCGCTAACGTCGAACTGCGCGGCGAAGTCGATTCGGAGGTCGGTCACCTGATTCCGTTCGAGGTGGGTCACCCACCACTCGTCGAGTCTCTCGTTGCGGACGTACGTCGTCGCCTCGATGGTCTTCGTGGACTTCGGCGGGACGACGTACTCCGATCCGGTCGTGCCGTCGCCGACGTCCACGTCGTTCATCGTGATGTCGTAGCCGAGTTTCGAGACGGTGATGGGGTAGGATTTGGGGTTGTAGACGACGAATCGCAGTTCCAACGGCGTCACCGACTCGTTCACCTCGCCCCACGAGGCGTTCGTCCGGTTGATGTACAGCACCGGGTCGGAGACGAACGGCGAGTTCGCGTTCACCTCGCGCGTTTCCGAGGAGTTGAACTGCGAGAGCACGTCGGTGTCAACCGACCGCGTGACGTTCGGCGCGTCGGCGGATCGACCCAGCGTCGAGGACTCAACGGTGGCGTCCACGGTCACGTCGGAGTGTTCGCCGTTGCTCACGTGGGACCGCCACCACGCGGAGATGCGTTCGTTCCGCATCGTCGTCTCGAACGCGAGCGTCGAGTTACCCGACCCGATCGCGACGCCCTCCTTCGACCCCTCGGCCATCTTCACGTCGTTCATCCGCACGTCGTACGAGACGGTGACGCCCCCGAGGGAGACGCCGACGGGGTTGGGGTTCGAGACGACGAGGTCGGTGCGTACGACCGTCGACGAGTCGTTCACCGCCCCGAAACTGTTCTCGACGCCCTCGACGGCCGGAGTTGCCGAGGAGTCCCGTCGCGACGCCGCCGCCGACGACGACGGCGACGACGAGGACGAGAGCGCCGACGATTCGAAGTTTGCTCCCAAGGAGCATCGATGCGATCTGCCCGGACATACTTTCGCGGATACGCTTCTCTGGTATAGGTCATTCGGACAAGCGTGACTGTGTGTTGTATTGATGTTCTACCCCGCCGTGTGAACGGGTGTCGAATGAACTAAGTGGTCGGACTCGAAGCGAGAGGTATGGAAACCGGTACTGTCGGCTCTGACAAGGGAATCGGGTTCGCAGTCCTCTTCTCGGTCGTAGCGCTCTTCGCCGCCGTGGCGATGCTCGCCGTCGGCGACCAGTTCGCGACGGCCATCGGGTTCGCCGCCGCGATGGTCGCCGCGTGTCTCGCCGTCGCCGCGACGCACATCTACTGGTAACGTCCCGCGTCCGTGACCGCCCGCGCGTCCGACCGCGCGCCGGCGGAACGCGGGTCTGTCCGACCCGCGGGCGCGACGAACGGAGTGCAGAACGAGAAACCGTTAAGACGGAAAATCCCCTAGGGGAGGTGAAGATGTCCGAGTACACCGAGGAAGAACAGCGGATTGTCGCTTACCTGCGGGAGAGCGTCTCCCGCGGTGAGCGATACTTCCGGGCGAAGAACATCGCCGAAGCGATTGGCCTCTCGTCGAAACAGGTCGGTTCTCGCCTCCCTCGACTCGCGGAGAAGTCCGACGACGTCGATATCGAGAAGTGGGGTCGGGCCCGTTCAACGACGTGGCGCGTCACGCTGAGTTAGTCGGTTGGCTTTTTTACTCCCGTCTCGTACGTCGATACCATGACGGTCCGCGTTCGCCGGGCGTTCGAGTTCGATGCACCGCCGGAGCGAATCTGGGAGTTCATCTCCGACCCCGGAAAGCGGGCCACCGCCATCAGCGTCGTCGAGAGTTATCGGTTAGAGGAGGGGACGAACCGCGCGACGTGGGAGGTGAGCCTCCCGATTCCGTTTCTGAACTCCACCGCGACGGTGGAGACGGAGGACGTGGAGTTCGACCCGCCGCGGCACGTCAAGTTCGTCGGCCGGTCGAAGGTGATGCGCGTCACGGGCGAGCACACCGTCGAGGAGATAGACGGCGGAACCCGACTCCTCAACGAGTTCGTCGTCGACGGCCGCGTCCCCGGCGTCGAACGGTTCTTCAAGCGGAATCTCGACGACGAACTCGAAAACCTCGAAGCCGCCCTCCGTCGAGAGACCGAATCCCCGGCGTGAATCGGCCGGTTCGGACGGGCTTAGTGACACGTTATCCCCCCTATATTGCCGTGAAACGCCCGGAGGGTTTATTGATACCCGTCGTTTAGAGTGAATCGCCGACGCCCGACGCTTTTCTCGTCGAGAGTCGGCACGACCCGCCGCACCACGCCGTAGTGCACGGGGTCCACTACGGCACAGACGACGCCACGGCGTCGCCCGCCGCCTCCGAACCCGGCGGAGGCGGTTTCCACCTCCCTTCATCCTCTCGCCCGGCAGGGCTGCCAGCCTACTGCCGAACGCGCGCCGCCCATCCGGTGGCGCGCGACCTTTCACACGTTCCTCTCCGTTCGAGCGAGAGCGACGACGCGGAAAAAGAGCCGTTCGATGCGGGAGTGTGAGGCGTTCAGTCGTCCTGCGTCTTGATGTCCGCCGAGAGACCCTGCGCCATCTGGATGTCCTTCGAGTTGTTGAGCGTCCACGCCGTGCGTTCGGTGACGGCTTCAATGACCTCGCGGGCCGACGGGTAACCGTTGCCGGACTTCTTGACGCCGCCGAAGGGGAGGTGGACCTCCGCGCCGATGCACGGGAGGTTCCCGTAGGCGAGTCCGACCTCCGCGTGGTCGCGGAAGTAGTTTATCTGCCGGTAGTCCTCGGAGATTATCGCGCCGGCCAGTCCGTAGTCGGTGTCGTTGTGAATCTCCACCGCGTCCTCGATGTCGCCGGAGTACTTCAGCAGGGCGACGTGCGGGCCGAACACCTCCTCGTGGGTGCAGCGCAGGTCCTCGTGGGGGTCCGCCTCGTAGACGAACGGACCGATCCAGTGGCCCTCCTCGTGGCCGTCGGGAATCTCGTCGTCGTCGAGTTCCGTCCGGTCGACGAGGACGTTCACGCCCTCGCGTTCCGCGAGTTCGTTGTACTTCGTCACCTTCTCCTTGTGGCCCTCCTCGATGAGGGGCCCCATGAACGTGTCCGAGTCGAGGGGGTCGCCGACCGAGACGTTCTGCGCCACCTCGACGAATCGCTCCTTGAACTCGTCGTACACCTCCTCGTGGACGACGAGTCGTTCCGAGGAGACGCAGCGCTGGCCGGTGGTCTTGAACGACGACATCACCGCGGAGTGAACCGCGACGTCTACGTCCGCCTTCTCGGTGACGACGACGTTGTTCTTCCCGCCCATCTCGGCGGCGACGAGTTTGCCGGGTTCGCCGCCGACCTTCGAGGCGATCTCGTGGCCGACTTCCGCCGATCCGGTGAAAAGCACCGTGTCGACGCGGGAGTCGTCCACGATGGCGGACCCGGCGTCGCCGAAGCCCTGCACCATGTTGAACACGCCCTCGGGGATGCCCGAGTCCTCGAACATCTCCGCGATGATCTGAGCGCACCACGGCGTCTGTTCGGCGGGCTTCCAGACGACGACGTTCCCCTCGACGAGGGCGACGGCCATGTGCCAGAAGGGGATGGCGACGGGGAAGTTCCACGGGGTGATACAGCCCACGACGCCGCGGGGCTTGCGGCGCATGTAGGCGTCCTTCGACGGAATCTCGGAGGGGATGACGTCGCCCTTCGGGTGGCGGGCGTCGCCCGCCGCCCACTCGACCATGTGCCACGCCTCGGTCACGTCGGCTTTGCCCTCGCTTATCTCCTTGCCGCACTCCTTCGTGACGATCTCGCCGAGTTCCTCGTGTCGCTCTCGGAGTTCGTGGTAGATGTCCCAGAGGTACTCTGCGCGGTCGATGTACGAGAGGTTCCGCCACTCCTCGAAGGTGTCCTCGGCGGCCGCGAGAGCCTCGTCCACGTCGGCTTCCGTCCCCCGGCGGAACTCGCCGAGCGCCTCGCCCGTCGCGGGGTTCTCGCTCACGAACGTCTCGTCTCCCGAACCGTCCGTCCACTCGCCGTCGATGTAGTGGTTATAGACTTGGTCGCTGTTCGCCATGATAGCAATGTTCTCGAACGCGGCTTAATAACCCGTCCCGTCCATGGACGGTACCCCCGAACCCATACCGTCACGATAGTCAGCCATATACGCGACAGTCGTCTACGGACGAACGATGAGTGCCCGAACGGCTACCGCGACGGGAACCAGACTGACGCTCGACCTGTGGCATCCGAACTGCTGGGCTATCGAGGCGACGGACCGCCTCCCAGGGGGGATCCTGGCGCACGCCATCTACAACGCGCCGGAGACCCTCGGGAACGGCGAGACGGTGAACGGTCTCTTCACGGCCTACGGAGAGACGGCGGACGAAGTAGAGCGGTTGTTGGACGCCATCGAGGAGTCGGACCGCGCCGGGGAGGTTCGAGAGTTGCAGGAACGGTTCGGGCGGAGCGCCGCCCGCGTCGCGCCCGGACGGGTCGCCCGCGAGTTCTTCTTAGAGTACGACCCCGGCGAGATGATCTGTCCGGTCCTGCTTCGGAACGGGTTCGTCCACAGTGCGCCGTCGCGCATCGAGGGCGGCCGGGAGTACTGGAAGGTGTGCTTCGCCGGCGAACGCAGCGAGATAGAGGAGAAGCTCGACGCGGTGCGCGAGGAGAGCGGCGCGGAGATATCGGTCGCCCGCATCGCCTCCTCCGACACGGTGGAACCCGAGCGCGAACGACGACTCGGGACGCTGACGCCGACGCAACGGGACGTCTTCGAACTCGCCCGCGAGGAGGGCTACTACCAGTGGCCGCGCGGCATCTCGGCCCGCGAACTCGCGGCGGAACTGGACATCTCGAAGACGACGCTTCTGGAGCACCTCAGGAAGGCCGAGGCGAAACTGCTCGACCCCGACGCCGAGTCGAACCGACTCAGTTGAGCACCGCTCGAAGCGCAAACAGGGCGTTCTCCTTGCGTTCCCGCACCCGGCGGTAGAAGTACGACATCCACTTGTCCCCGTACGGGATGTACTGGTACACCGGCATCTTCCCGACGAGTCGCTCCTGCGCGTCCTCGCGGACGCCCATCAGCATCTGCACCTCGAACGGCGTCCGGTGTTCGCGGTAGAGGTCCGCCGCGAAGTTCACCATCGAGAGGTCGTGACTCCCGACGGCGACGCCGTCGTCGAACTCGCGGAACATGAACTCCAGATACTCGCGGTACTTCTCGTCCACCACGGACTTGTCCTTGTATGCGACGGACTTCGGTTCGTCGTACGCCCCCTTGACGAGTCGGACCTTCCCCGGCACGTCCGCGAGGCGTTCTAAGTCCTCGCCGGTCCGCTTGAGGTTCGCCTGCACGCAGACGCCGACGTTGCCGTCGGACTCGCGGGCGTTCGCCTCGAACGCGTCGAGAGTCGCGTCGGTCGTGTCGGCGTCCTCCATGTCGACCCACACGAACACGCCCCGTTCGGTCGCGCGTTCGACGATGCGGTCGAGGTTCTCCTCGAACGCCGTCTCGCTCACGCCGAGTCCTATCTGCGACGGTTTCACCGAGACGGTGCACTCCAAGTCCCTGTCGCCGATTCGCTCGACGAGTTCGAGGTACTCCCGGACGTCGGCGTCGGCGTCCTCCCGGGAGTCGTAGTGTTCGCCGAGGAGGTTCACTATCCCCCGGATTCCGCGCTCGTTGACGTCCGAGACGTACGAAAGCGCCGACTCCGCGTCCTCCCCAGCCACAAAGTTGTTCGCCACCGGTGGTATCATCCTTCGCCACTGTCCACCCGACGGGCTTAGTGGGAGACCCTACCATACAATTCTCGGATTCCGCGAGAGAAATTAACTCCGCTCCGGGCGGCGGCCGCCCCGGCTCCTCGCTCCTCGACGACCCCGAAGCGTCGCACTCGGGGTCGACGGCGCGGACGACGGGCGCTCTCGTTCTCCGCTCAGCTCGCGCACTTCTCTATCTCGCCTTTCAGCGCCGCCGCGTCGAAGTCGTGATCCGGGCGGATGTTGACGAAGTCGAGAAACTCCAGCGCCGAGAGGAGTTCGTCGGTGTCGTACGACTCCATCGCGGCGGCGACGGTCTCCTTCGCGCCGATGAGGGGTTCGAACGCCGCGAGTGCGCAGGCGATGTCGTACGACCGGGCGTCGTCCTCGTTCTCTTCGCTGACGTTCGTCGCGTCGATGAAGAACACCTCGCCGTCGACGATGAGGACGTTCTCCGCCCGCAGGTCGCCGTGGGCGAGTCCGTTGTCGTGCATCCGACGGAGAGACGCGAACACGTCGGGCGCGAGGTTCGCCTCCCGTTCGCGGTCCAACTCGTCGATGGGGCGGAAGTTCGGGAGGTACTCCAACACGAGGACGCCGAGTCCCTCCACCTCGAAGGCTTCGACGGGTTCCGGCGCGTTGACGCCTATCTCTCGCATCCGACGGGTCGCCTCCAGTTCGTGTTCGGCCATCTGGAACGGCGTCCCGAAGTGCTCGAAGAAGCCCTCCCTCCCCGAGGAGACGGCCCCGAGGTTACGAGTCGTGGTGAAGAGAGCGTGAACGAACGAGTTCTGGCGCGAGATGACCTTCACGAACCACTCGTCGTCGACGACCATCGGCGTAGAGAGCCAGTTGTCCGCTTCGAGAAAGCGGATTCGTAGTTCCTCTCGTCCGTAGCGCGTCTGTAGTTCGCGGGCGACTGCTTCGAGTCGCGGCCAATCCACGCGCCCCCGAACGAGGCGGCGGAGTTCCATACACGGGGTACGGCGGGCGCGGGTATAACTCTCTGGGCGGGGCCGGAGAGCGCCCGTCGGCCCTCACGTCTCGGTTCAGACGGTCATGACGGTGACGGGGGACTCCCGGAGGAATCGCCCGACGACCCCGCCGAGTCGGTGCGGTTCGTCGCAGAACGCCCCGCGTTCTGACATCACCACGAGGTCGCTCCCCTCGTCCACGTACGCCTCTATCACGTCGGTCGGCGGTCCGCGTCGGGCCGCCTCGACGACGCTCACGCCGCCGGCGAACGCGCGTTCTTCGACTCGGTCGGGGACCGCAGGTCGGTCGTCGCGGGCGGACCGCACGTCGTTGGGGTCCGTCGCGGGCGCCTCGGCGTCCACCGTCTTCGGGTCCTCGATGCGGAGGACGTGCAGGTCGGCGTCGTACCGTTGCGCCACGTCGAGGGCGCGGCCGACCGTCCGCCCGTCGGCGTCGGACCCGGAGACGCCCGTCGGGACTACTACCCGGTTGTACATCGAAGCCCAGTACCGACCCCGAACAAAAATGCCTGTGGTCGGTCGAGACGGACAGTCACGCCGCCCGGAACGAGTCTGTAATGGTCGTTCGATTGGTTTAATGCGCTCACGTCTGAAGATCACCCCATGGACTTCGAGTTACCCTCCGAACACCGGATGATTCGGGACACTGTTCGGGAGTTCTGCGAGGCGGAGATATCCCCCATCGCACAGGAGATAGAGACGGAACACCGGTTCCCGGAGGAGGTGTTCGAGCAGTTGGCGGCGCTCGACATGCTCGGCGTGCCGGTGTCGGAGGAGTACGGCGGACTCGGCGGCGACCAACTGATGTACGCCCTCGTGACGGAGGAACTCGGGCGCGTCTCCGGCGGTGTCGGCCTCTCCTACGCCGCCCACGTCAGTCTCGCCTCGAAACCCATCGAGATGTTCGGCACCGACGACCAGAAGGAGCGGTGGCTCCGCCCCCTCGCGGAGGGGGAGTACCTCGGCGGGTGGGCGCTCACCGAACCCGGGTCGGGGTCCGACGCCAGCGACATGGACACCACCGCCGAACGGGACGGCGACGGGTACGTCCTGAACGGGACGAAGCAGTTCATCACGAACGCCAACGTCGCCGGATCGATACTGGTGAAGGCGGTGACGGACCCCGGGGCGGGGTACGACGGCATCTCGACGTTTATCGTGGACCCGCGGAACGACGACGGCTTCGAGGTGACGACGGTGTGGGACAAGATGGGGCTGAACTCCTCGCCGACCTGCGAGATTCGGTTCGACGACCTGTACCTCCCCGAGGACCGCCTGCTGGGCGAAGAGGGCGAGGGGTGGACGCAGACGAAGAAGACGCTAGACGGCGGGCGCATCTCCATCGCGGCGCTCTCGACGGGCCTCGCGCAGGGGGCGTTCGAGGCGGCGAAGTCCTACGCCCTCGAACGCGAGCAGTTCGGCAAGCCGATCTCGAAGTTCGACGCCATCCGCGACAAACTCGTGGACATGCACCGCAAGACCGAACGGGCGCGCCTCCTCACCCACCGCGCGGCGACGACGTACGACGCCGGCGAACCGGTCACGCGGGAGTCGGCGCTGGCGAAACTCGACGCCAGCGAGGCGGCCCGCGAAGTGGCCGAAGACGCCGTGCAGGTGCTCGGCGGGTACGGGTACACAGAGGACTTCGCGCCGCAGCGATTCTACCGCGACGCCAAGCTGATGGAGATAGGCGAGGGGACCAGCGAGATACAGCACCTCGTCATCGGTCGGGAACTCGGTCTGTGACGGCGAACTCCGTCCCGTCGAGCAGTACCTCCACCACCGTCGCCGGGTCCTCCGAGGGCGCGACTCGGCGCGTGCCGACCCCGTGAGCGACCGTCCGCAGGACGGTAACCCCCTCGAACGCGGTTCGGAGGGCGGTCGGCCGTCGGCCGACGGCGTCGTGGAGCACGGCTCCACGGGCACCCGGCCTCTGGACGGTGACCCCGTCGCGGCGGAGGACGACGACTGACTCAGGGGCGCGTCAAAACGAGCGGTAGCCTGCCGTCGTCGGGCACGGCCTCGGACCCGAGCGTCGCGGCCAGTTGGTTCTCGTGGAGCGCTCTGAGGGCGTCGAACTCGTCGAGCGGAAGCGAGAGCGCCTCGCCGTACTCGCCCCAGACGGTCGCGTCCACCGCGAGGTAGTACGCCTCGGTCCGTCGTTCGACCAGCGGGTTCCCCGGGAGTGACCGCCGCCACTCGTAGACGATGTCCTCGACCCCCGGGAGGTCGCGGACCGTCCGCTGGTGGCTTCGCGCGACGCTTCTGAGGCGGTCCGCGCCGACCCCCGCCTCCTCGGCAGTCCGCGAGACGACGTCGTCGTCGAACACTGCCAACGGGTCTCGTTCGTCGCGCGTCATCATAGCACTAAGACATGCACTCCGGCGGCTTGAACGCCGGGGGTTTCGGACGGCCGCGGCGGACGGCGCGGTCTCGGTGCGAGCGGTACGTCCGTCCTCGAACGGAGCGCCACCGTCGGTCCCGAATCGGCTGGCGGACTTTTCCCGCGCGCGGACGAACGTCCCCCATGGTCGGAGACGCACGAACCGGATTCGTCACGCAACTCGGCATGGACGAAGGGGAGGCCGTCGCGTTCGCCGGCGAGGCGGGCTTCGACTTCGTGGAACTGATGATGGACGGCGACGGCCGGCGGGACCGACTCCGCGAACGCGCCTCGGACCTGCGGGCGGCGGCCGACGACGCGGGCGTCTCGCTCCTCGTTCACCTGCCGTTCGGCGGCGTGGACATCGGGAGCCCGCACGAACACGTCCGGGAGGGGTCGCGCCGGGAGATAGCCGCCGCACTCAACGCGGCGGCGTCGTTCGACGCCGAGAAGGCCGTCCTCCACGCCAGCACGAACGCGTGGGGGCCGGCGTGGGACGAATCGACGCTCCACGGACACGTGCTGGACTCCGTGCGCGAACTCGACGACCACGCCCGACGGGAGGGTGTCAAACTCTGCGTCGAGAACGTTCCCCGCGGCGCGTTCGACACCAATGACTTCCCGACGCTGTTCGAGGAGACGGACGCCTCGATGACGCTCGACACGGGACACGCCCGGATGGACGGGCGAGACGGGGGCGGCATCGCGGCGCTCTGCCGGGAGTACGGCCACCGCATCTCCCACGTCCACCTCAACGACACGCGCGTCCCGAAGGACGAACACCTGCCGTTCGGGTCGGGGACGATACGGTTCGAGTCGGCGTTCGACGCCCTCGGCGGGGAGTGGGACGGGACGCTCTCGCTGGAGGTGTTCACCGACGACTTCCGCTACCTGCGGACGAGCAAGGACCGACTCGACGAACTGCTGTGAGTCGGCGGGGAGTCGCTCCCGCACCGCGGGCCCGTCACGAGGTTTCAACTACTCCGTATCCGTACCGAACTCCATGACCGACGAACACCGGACCGAATCGGACGGCGGTTCCCCGCGCGTCGTCGTCGCGGGCGAGACGCTCATCGACTTCCTGCCGAACAGCGAGGGGCCCCTCTCGGGCGTCGAGTCGTTCACCCGTCGGGCGGGCGGCGCGCCCGCGAACGTCGCCGTCGCCCTCGCGCACTTGGACGAGACGCCGCGCTTCTGGACGCGCATCGGCGAGGACCCGTTCGGCGACTTCCTCGAAGACGCCCTCCGCGAACGGGGCGTCCCGACGGACTTCGTGGAACGGGACCCCGTGGCGAAGACGACGCTCGCGTTCGTCGCGCACGACGAGAACGCCGAGCGCGGGTTCTCCTTCTACCGCGACGAAACCGCGGACACGCGGATGCAACCCGGCGGACTCGCAGACGAGGAACTCGAGGACGCCGAGTGGGTCCACGTCGGCGGCGTCACCCTCGCGGACGAACCGTCGCGCGAGGCCACCTTCGACCTGATGCGCCGCGCGCGGGAGGCGGGCGTGACAGTCTCGTTCGACCCCAACGCCCGGCCGGAGCTGTGGGACACCTTCGACTACGTCGGGTCGATGCGCGAGGCGTTCGGCCTCGCGGACGTGGTGAAGGCGACGCCGGAGGACTTGGCCGCCTTCGACGTCAGCGGCGACCCCTCGGAACTCGCGCACGCGATTCTCGACGAGGGGCCGCACACGGCGCTTCTCACCCTCGGCGGCGAGGGGTCGTTGGCGGCCACCTCGGACGGGTCGCCGTGGACGTCGGACCTCTCGGTGGTCGAACACGGCGGGTACGAGGTGACGCCCGTGGACACCACCGGCGCGGGCGACGCCTTCACCGCGGGCGTCATCGCGGCACTCGTCGGCGACGAACCGCTCTCGGAGGTGTTGGCGTTCGCGAACGCCGTCGCCGCCGTGACGACAACCGCCGCCGGCGCGATGACGGCGCTTCCGGACCGCGAGGCCGTCCGCGCGTTCAGAGAAGAGCGGTCCTGACTACTCGACGAGTCGTTCCGCGATGCGCCGGGCCCCCTCGGCGGGCGCGGTGTCCGGCCGGTCCGCGGCGACGCACTCCACGTCGCGGTTGAGTTCCTCGCTCATCCGCGTCTCGAACTCCCCGACGATGCCCGGGATGCACGCCATCCCGCCCGTGAGGACGATGGGCTTGCTCAGGGCGAGTTGGTACGGCTTCATGTGGTCGTTGGCCAACTGCGAGAGGAAGTTGTTCGCCACCTCGTCCACCGCGTCGTCGAGGTAGTCGTCGAGGGGTTCCATCACCGACCGCTCGATGGTGAACTCGTGGGACCCGCCGCCGGGTTGCTGGATGACGTCCGTGAACGGTTCGAACGCGTCGAAGTCGGCGTGCGTCTCCTTGTACTCCCGCGCCGTCGTGAGGTCGATGTTGACGCGGCCCTGCGTCTCCTCCTCGACGGCGTTGGCGATGCGGCGGTCCACCTCGTTGCCGGTGACGGCCCCCGAGACGAACGGCGACAGCTGTTCGCCGTGGCGGTACGCCGACGCTTCGAGGTTCGTCGAACCCATGTTGACCGCGACGAAGACGCTCTCTATCGCTTCGAGTCCGTCGCCGAGCGCGGGAATCGACCCCGTCAGCGACTCGGGGAAGCTACGGACGAACGCGCCGCCGACGGGACTGTCCTCTATCACCTCGTTGAGACTCGCCAGTCCGGGCTCGTTGTCTATCGTCGGAATCGCGTAGACGATGGCGCTGTCGTCGTCCAGTCCGTGCGCCGACACCAGTTCCGCGAAGAACTTCTTGGCCAGTTCCGTCCCCTCGCCGCCCTCGGGGAGGCCCGACCGGAGCATGTACTCCACTCTGTCGGGGTACTCCTGCGCGGCCTGTTCGCCGAACAGGACCCGCTCCTCGCCGGTCAACGGGTCGTCGTACGTCGCCAGACAGGTCAGCGTCCGAACCGTCTCCACCTCGCCGTCGTCGGTTCGGAACTGAAGCACCGTGCGCGTACTGCCGAGTTTCACTCCGACCGCCGTCGGTCCCGCCCCACTCTCGTCGTTCGCTGATTCGTCTTCGCCGCGTCCATCCTCAGGCATACCCGGACGGATACGCAACTGGTAGAAAATCCTGTTGGTAACCGTTCTTACATGAATTGGACGGACGCGACGAGTCGAAAAACGGCAGCCGGAACGCCGATGAACCGGTTGTGAGTGAGGCGTCCGCGGGAGGATGTAATCCCTCGGTTACGTCATCGAGGTGAGGCGCGCGACGTAGAGGAGACTGAGGTGGTGGTCGTCCACGTCGAACTCCGTCGTGTCGGCGACGTTGCCGGAGAAGCCGATGAGGTAGTCGTGCAGTTCCGTCTCGACGTCCTCGGTGATCCAATCGACGGTGAGGTAGTAGCGGAGGGCGTCCATCGTCCGCTTGAATCCGCCCTTCAGCACCATGAACTCCAACCAGTCGAAGACGACGCGTTCGGCGGCGTACTCGTTCGGCAGGGTCCGCAGGTAGGGCTTCCGGAGCGAATCGCCCGCGGCGGCCGTCTCGTGGACGAGGAGCTGTTCGAGTTGGTTCTGTCGGAGCACTTCGCCCGCCCGCCCGCGGGGGCGTTCGTGAACCTCGTTGTCGAAGCGGAATCGGCCCACGTCCTCGAGGTGGTCGTCGCTCCGCGTCTCGTACTCGGGTTCGGCGTCGCGTCCGAAGCTGTCCTCGCCCTCGTCGTACTCCGAGTAGCCGAGTTCGTCGTACCGGGAGCGGTCGTCGTAGTCGTCGTACTCGCCGCCGTAGTCGTCGTACCCGTCGTCGTATCCGCTCTCGTCGTACCGCCTGTCGTCGCGGGCGTCTCGGCGTCGGCCCTCGCGGGAGTCCCGGCGTCGGCCCTCGTTCGCGCGTCCGCGGCCGTTCTCGACGCGGCCGTTTCCGGCGCGCCCGCGTCCGTCGCGGGAGGAGTCGCCGAAGGGGCGGCCGAGGCCAAGTTCGCTCGCGAGTCGGTCCGCTCTGACGACTTCGTCCTGTGCGTCGCCGTGGTCGGAGTGACCCCGACGGGGGCGGCTGAGTTCCTCGGACCGGCCGTTTCGGTTCCGACGTGGTCGGTCGTCGCTCCGGCGTCGTCTCTCGCTGTTCCGGCGCGATTCGTCTCGGCGCGGCCCGTCGCGGTCCTCGCGGGACCGGCGACTGTCGTTTCGACCGCTTCGGTTCGGCGGGCCCTCGCGCCGCGGCCGCCGTCCGTCGGCCTCGTCCTCGTCGGACGCCTCGGCGGTCTCGGACGTTCGTCCGCTTCGGTCTGCCCGTCGTTCGTCAGCGATTCGGCGGAGTTCTCGGAGGTCGTAGTTTTCGGGATCTATCTTCATCGGCCTCACCTCGCTCGCGGCGGTCCGGCGGTCGAACGCGCCGCGGCAGAGACGCCGCCCGTCGGTCACGGAAAGCGCCGTCGTGTTGTGAGAGCCAATCCGCGGGACCGGGATAAACCTGCCCCCGAGATTATCAGAATGGATAACTTCACCGTCGGGCATCCGAGAAATTCAGGAGATAATAGTAGCCGCAATCGAGCGATTCCGCGCTATCAGATCGTGCTCTCGCCCGCGTTCGCGCTCCGAATGCGGAGGTCGGCGGTGCGGACGGAGAACCGGAGCGAACGGCCGTGGCCGCCGCCGACGTCCTCGGCGACGAGCGGGATGTCGAGCGAGTCCAACGTGTCGCGCGCCGCGTTCACGTTTCTGTCGCCGATGCTCTCCTCGGCCGACGTGAAGTCGAACATCGTCGCGCCGCCCGCGAGCTTCGCGCGGAGGTCGCCCGGGACGGCCCCTTCGCTCTCCATCTCCTCGACGAGCGCCGGAACGGCGGTGTCAACGTACTTCGCGTCGTTCTCGTCGTCGTTGGCGGTCGGTAACATCGCGTGCGCGAGGCCGCCGACGGACTGCCGCGCGTCGAACACCGCGATGCCGACGCAGGAGCCGAGTCCGCTGGTGACGAGCGTCGTGTCGTCGATTCCGACGGCGAAGTCCGCGATGCCGACTTTGATTCGCTCCTTCGTCCGGTGCGTACTCTGCGTCTCGCTCGTGTATACTTTCATAGTGGTTTGTCGGACGTCACGACGAGGGCGGTGTCCGGTGGTGAGCCGGCGGTTCGCCCCCGACGCGGGTTACGCTTCCGCCGCAAGGCGATTGAGCGCCTCGCGGAGCTGCGCTTCGTTCGGGAGGGCGTAGATGTCGCACGTGAACTCGTCGTTGTCGGTGACGATGGTCGAGTCGATGAGGAACGCGTGTTCCTGCGACTGGGCGAGCTCGGTGGCCAACGGGTCGATTATCGCCGAGCCGAGGTCTTCGACGTACGTCGGCGGCGAGATCTCTATCGTCGTTTCGAGCGCGTTCGCCCACCCGTCGAGGAACCCCGACGTGGTGATGTTGCCTATCTCCTGAATCGCGCTTTGACGCATCGCCGCGTCCGCCTCCATCCCCGGCATGAGCGACTCCGCGAGGTTGTCCGCCGACTCCCTGTCGAACAGAATCGCGATGTAACCGGACGGCAGGCCCTCGAACTCCAAGACGACGCCGAGGCGCGTCTCCTCCGTGAGCTCCATCGGAACCGCTTCGATGGGAACGAAACTGAGGCGGCTCACCTCGACGGTCGTCTCGCTTCCGGTCATCGCCGTCAGGTCCTCGGAGGCCTGTTCTGCGCCGTCGGTGATCATCTCGGAGAAGGAGGTGAACGATTCGACGGGCACCGTCTTCCCCTCCGACCCGGCGACCGTCGAGATGGTATCGATGGAGTCGTGGGTCGGGAGCATGTAGATGTAGAAGTTGACCTTCTCGTCTGCGGTCTCGAGCTGGTTCCGGAACGCGAGGACGTGGTCCTCGCCGGTGTCCATCTCGAACCCGGAGTCTCCCGTGATGTCGTCTAACGCGCCTCGACTCTCGACGTCGACGAACGTCGGCGTCGTAATGTCGATCGACGTTTCGAGGAAGTCCGCCCAGCCGTCGATGAAGCCGCCGAGCATGATGTTGCCGAGCTCTTTCAACCCGCTCGTCGCCATCTCCCCGTCGGGCTGTTCCGCGGCCCCCGGAACGAGGATGTCGACGAGTTCGACCGCCCTGTCGCGGTCGAACGCGAGCACGGTCCGCCCGTCGATGCCGCCGTTGAATCCGATGTGGACGCTGACGAGGTCCTGTTCGACGAACTCCCGTTCGACGTCGCCGCGGGTGCTCACTTCGATTTTGGTGACGTTGACGCACGTTTCGACGCCGGTCAACTGCGTGAGCGACCCCGCGGCGCGCTCTGCGCCGGAGTGGGCGAGCCGGCTGAACGTTCGTAACGACTGGACGTCGAGATTCATGCCTCGACGCTCACCACGTCGTCGATGGCTTGGAGGACGTTGGGCTTCTGGAAGGGTTTCGTGATGTACCCGTCCGCGCCCGCTTCGACGGCCTCGCGCATTTTCTCCTCCTGCCCGACGGAGGTGCACATGATGACCGACGCCGAGGAGTCCATCGACTTTATCTCGGTCGTCGCTTCGATCCCGTTTCTGATGGGCATCACGACGTCCATCGTTACGACGTCGGGCCCGAGTTCTCGGTAGAGTTCGACGGCTTCGACGCCGTTCTCCGCCTCACCGACTACCTCGTGTTCTCCGTCGAGTAACTGCTTCAGCAGGTTCCGCATGAACGCCGAGTCGTCCACGACCAGTACGGTGGTTGCCATGGAGAGACTGTTCCGAGAAACCATCTATAAACCCTCGCCCCCTATTATCAGCGATGATAGGGTGCGTCCGCACCGATTCGCCGTTCGCGCCCGCCGCCCACGTCTCGGCTGCGATTAGCGCCGTTCGGGGGGGATCCGAAGTCCGTCTCCGCCCAGCGCCTCGACCAGATCGCCGATGGAGTCGTCCGTCGTGAGTCCGTGCGTCCGCAGGACGGGGGCGAGAACCTTGGTCGGGAACGCGACGTCGGTGTCCGACGCCAAAAGGAGGATGCCCAGCACCTCTTCCGGCGTCGCGTCGGCGTTGACTTGGTTCGCGTACCACTGGACGACGTCGCCGAACGCCGTCGCGATGTCGTCGGAGAACCGTTCGCGTTGGGCCACCCGTCCGTCGAACGACGCGGTGACCGCGATGCCGTGGCTCGCACCCTTGTCCGAGACGTACCGCACCATCTGCTGTTTCGCGAAGTTCCCCCGCTCTTCGAGGGTGCGTTCCTCCTCGGCGTGCCTCGGAGGCGACTCCTCCTCGTCTACGCGCGGTTTCTCGTCGCTGTCGGTGGCGACGACGTACCGACCGTCCCGAATCTGGGCGACGCGGTCGTCGTCGGAGTAGTCGAGTTCGTTCGGACCGATGACGCCCTCCTCCCCCCGGCGGCGACGGCTTCTGTCCTCGGGCGGATTTCCGGGAGCCATGGTGCTTGGTCCCGGCGGGGGAATATTAAGCCCATCGCCGACAGTCCGCATGACTGATGTTTGAGAGATGACGGTTGTGCGCCGGGTAACGCGGGCAACGTTTTCGACTTCGAGTCATACTGGTAACCAACACATTCACATGGACCCACGACAGACCTACCCCATCTATGGAGTCTGACAGGACCCTTGCAGCGTTGGGCAACGAATACAACCCGGATATCTTACGCGCCGCGGACGAACCCCACTCGGCGCAGGAGTTCAGCGAGATGCTCGACATCCCCATCGCGACGTGCTACCGTCGCATCGAGGAACTCACCGCCGCCGGCCTCCTCGAGCTTCACGACAGGGTCCTCTCCGACGAACACCGACGGACGAACGTCTACCGCCGCGAGGTGGACAAGATCGTCATCCGCTTCGACGAGGACGACTACAACGTCTCCGTGACGGAACGCCCCGAGGTGAAGAACAAACTCGACGACGTCTGGCGTCAGATCGCACACGACTGAGTTCTCAGCGTACTCGACTCTGCCTACGTTCGAAGAGAGGCATCGACTCCTTCGTGCTACCCCCTCTCACTCCATTTCTTCTCTTGATTCGCACCCGCGTGCGCGTAGGATTTAATTGATTCGGTACACGCCCCCTAGTTATCATCTTCGAAAATCGGGCCCGTACCGTTATGTAGGATACGATGATATTCAGGATCGTAGGTCTTCACCTCCGGCGAGGGGGTGGGGGACCGATTTGGAATAACTAACCCATGTTCGAAGAAAACAACGCCGACCGGGGTCAGGTCGGTATCGGTACTCTCATCGTGTTCATCGCGATGGTGCTCGTCGCAGCGATCGCGGCGGGTGTCCTCGTGAACACGGCCGGCTTCCTCCAGGCGACTGCGCAGGACGCTGGACAGGAAAGTGTGAATAAGGTAACCAACCGCGTCGACGTCGTGAGCAAGCACGGTATGGTCAACGAATCCGGTGGCGATCTTGCCGTGGACAGCCTCAATCTGACCGTCCGCCTGGCCGCCGGGTCCGGCAGTGTGTCGCTCGAAGACACGACGATAAAGTACGTGAGCGGAACGACGGCGAAGAACCTCATCTACAAGAACGAGACGACTGCGAGCGGAACGCAGCTCCGCAGCGTTAACCGGTACAACTCCTCCGGAGCGAGCCAGGGTCTCAACAGCACTGAGTTCACCGCGTACGCGCTCGACGACGACGACGGCGCGTCGTACCCGGTCCTGAACAGCCAGGCCGACCGCTACGAGATCATCATCAACACGTCCCTCGTCGAGGAGAACGGTGCGGGCGTCTCGACCGGCGACTCGGTCAAACTCGAAATCACGAGCCGATCCGGCGGCTCCACGCAGGTCATCCTGACGATGCCCCAGCAGCTGGCAGGTCAGAGCGACAACGATCCGGTTCCCCTCTAAGGAGTGAATGACATGAGAAACATATTCAACGAAGAAGATCGCGGTCAGGTCGGTATCGGTACGCTCATCGTGTTCATCGCGATGGTTCTCGTCGCGGCGATCGCGGCGGGCGTCCTCGTGAACACGGCCGGCTTCCTCCAGGCGACTGCCGAGGACGCGGGTCAGGAAAGCGTTAACAAGGTGACGAACCGCGTCGAGGTTCTGAACACCCACGGTACGGTCGGTAACTACACGGACATCGCCAACATCACGATGACCGTCCGCCTGGCCGCCGGTTCCAGCAGCGTCGACATGGACCAGACGTCCATCAAGTACCTCAGCGACACCGAGGTGCAGACGCTGACGAACTCGACCAGCAATACCGCCGACGGCGCGTACTTCGCGCTCGAGAAGGTCACTGACGACGACGGTTCCTTCGGCGTCCTCAACAGTATGAACGACCGCTACGAGGTCAGACTCAACACGTCTGCCATCGAGGACGGTCAGGGCGGCCTCGAAACGGGCGAGAAGGTCCGCCTCGAGATCACCAGCCGAACGGGTGGCACGACGCAGGTCATGCTGACGATGCCCCAGCAGCTCGCGGGCAAGAACCAGGGCGAACCGGTCATACTCTAAGTTCGCTCCTCCCTTCGGTATCGACGACGACTACTCCTTTCATTTTCTCGCGCTCGATAGCCGAGCGGACGCTACGACGCGACGGCTCCTTCGGCGACTCGCGCCGTTCGAGCGAGCGTCTCGGCTCTCCGAAGCGTCACGGATGACCGACGACAGTCGAACGTAACCCTACCGACGTGAGAAAGAACGAAGAACCGACTACTCGAGCCCGTCTTCCTCGCCGAACCACGGCGGCGACTCGCCGACCATGGAGAACCCGGCGGCCTGCTCGTATATCTGGATGCCCCCCTGGTTGATTTCGAGCGGGAACATGGAGTTTTTGATGGACTGCTTGCGCATCTTCGCGACCCAGACGTACCGGTTGCTCGTCGCGCCCGCCGGACTCTGGATGAGGTAGATGTTCCCGTCGGTCAGGAAGTTCTCCAGACCGATCTCCGTCTCGGGGAAGATGGCCGACTGTTCGGTCGTCAGAAGCGACGTGAGACCGCTGTCTTTCAGGATGTCGATGAACTTCAGGAGGTATTGTCGCTGCTCCTTCTCGTCTTCGAAGAAGAGTTGGAACATCGTCAGCGAGTCGAGGACGAGTCGGTCGTAGTTGGTGTCCTGCAGGTCGCCGATGATTCGGTCGAGCGTCGCCGAAAAGTCGCCGTCTCGCAGGAGCGTCCGCTTGTCGTACACCCTGATCCGACCGTCCTCGACGTACTCGTCCCACTTCTCGAAGCCGATGGACTCGGCCGCCTGCCTGATGTCCTCCTCCGATTCCTCGAAGGTGAGGTAGATTCCGCCTTGGTCGTACTTGTCGACGCCGTTGTACAGGTACTGCAGTCCCAGGATACTCTTACCGGTTCCCGGATTTCCGCTGATAAGTACCGCGGCGTTCTTGACGATGCCGCCGTTGAGGATGGAGTCGAGTCCCTCGACCCCTGTCTTGACGAACTCTGGCATGATTGGGTGACTTCCGTGGAAGGTTATCGGTACGTGGGTCGGTACCCCATCCGGTTAATTCTTCTTACACTCGTCCGTCGGTCGATTCGGTGCGGCCGTCGGGATATCTGGTCACTCCACGGTCCGGCTTCGCGGTTCTCCGATATCACGTCTGATAATCGAAAGCGAACGTTCTTGTATTGCTGTAAGTACAGTAGGACCAATGCTACCTGTACCCCCGAGCCCGGAGACCCGATCCGGTCGGGAGTCGGCGCGTCACCGCCACGACGGTTCGGTGTCGTCACCGGACACGGTTCGGTGGCCCGCAGAGCATCGCTCTGCGACGTCGTCGGACGAAGTCCGACTGCTTGCCGAACCCTGTTCGGCAACGTCATCGGACGCAGTCCGATCGGCCGGCGGGCTTCGCTCGTCGGTGTCGCCAGACCGCGTCTGGCGGCCCACGGAACGCCGTTCGGCGGCGCCGTTGGCGAGGCACTCTCGTCGGTCACGTACGCGTGGTCGAACGACGTCGAGCGACGTTCGACTACCCGCCAGAGACGGTCTGGTCACGCGGCAGCGCCCCGCCTTGCGGGACGCGGGACTCCGTCTCGCATCCGCGCGCGACCTTCGACGGAGACGGAGGCGAGACGGATGGGAATGATGGACTGGATGGACGGACACGAGGAGGGCTCGCCGTCCGACGGCGAGAACACCGTCGCCACCGATGGACTCGGATTCGACGACGACCTCGACGACCTCTCCGACGACTTCGGCGACTTCGGAGACGGCGACGAGTTCAAGGACGGAGACGAGTTCGGGGACGACGAGTTCGGCGGCGGAGGCGGCGGCGGTTCCGTCGACGACTCGACGGCCGCCGAGCTCGAAGACCGCATCTCCGACCTCGAAAACGAACTGAGCGCCGTCTCGTCCGGCATGAACACCGTCCGCGAGGAGAACAAACAGATAGGGGAGACCGTCGAAGACCTCGACGACACCATCAGGAAGCTCCTCGACATCTACGAGATGGTCACCCGCGGCATCAACCCGTTCGTGGACGACGCCCGCGAGATGGGCGGCCTCGAAGGGGGCGGCGCGTTCGGCATCTTCGAGGGCGAGGAGGAAGAGGACGAACACCTCGACCCCGACGTCGCCAGCGCGGACGCCGAGAGCTTCTTCGACGAGGACTTCGGCGAGATCGACGCCGAGGCCGGCGAGGCCGAGTTGGCCGCCGAGGACGAACTCGCCGGGGAGGAGCGCGCGAGTCCGGCCGACGCCTTGGACGACGGCGACGAGAGCGAATCGTCGTCGGGCGGCGGGTCGAGCTTCGACGACCTGAAGTCCGAGTACGAGGAGAACGAGGGCTGGGACGAGGAACTCGACGAGGACGGCGGCGCCGCCGACGAACCCGTCGACGAGTCGCCCCTCGACGAGGCGGACATCGCGTCCGACGACTCCGGCGTGCCGACGACCGAGGAGTTGGTCGGCGAGTCCCCCGCGGCCGACGAAACCGACGAGTCGCCCTCCGACGGCGAGGCGAACGCCGCCGACGAGCCGGACGCGTACTTCGAGGACGACGCGGAGGACGAGGCCGGGTCGGACGACCAACCGCAGGCGTTCGAGTTCGACCACGACGCGGCGACGGAGACGCCCGAACCGGAACCGGTCGAACGGCAGCCCGCGCCGACGCAGCGTCGCTCCCAGCCCCGGTCGGGCCGAGTCGAGTCGCAGTCCGGACGCGGCGCGAACGCCGACGCGAACGAGGGACCGGAGTACCTCACCGCGCTGCCCGCGAGCTACATCACGGAGTCGGTCGCGCTGGAGTGGACTCGGTTCCTCGTCTCCGTCGGCGGCGCGATCGGCGCCGCCCGCGCGCTTCGACAGTACAGAGAGCAGGAGTGGATTTCCCGGCACGTCGAGCGGAAGATGAACGCTCACGTGCGGAACGCGGCGTCCGCGACGTCGACGAGCAGCGCTCGTCGGCCCGACGGACGGGGTCCGTCGACGTCGACGGAGGAGCCGCGGGACCTGCGCGTCGAACACCACAAGGAGAGCCTGACGTACATCAGCCGACTGGCGGGCGACGTCGCCGAGGCGCGCCTGCTCGAAGAGCTCTCCGCTCACGGTCGGAGAGGGGGTCGCGGTGGGCTTCGGCGTTAGTGGCTCGACGGCGATAATCTTCCTCGGCGTGCTCATCTGTACGGGCACGCTGTACACCGCAGCGGCAGGTACCGCCGAGCAACTGACGGACGCAGAGGAGGAGAACCACGAGCGACTCCTCGACCGGCGGAACACGGAGATAGATATCTTCAATGCGACGTACAACACCAGCGACGGAAACGGAGTCGTGATTCTCGTGAACAACACCGGTTCGACGACGCTCTCGGTTCGGGATACGACGGTACTCGCGGACAACGAGTACCAGAACGTGTCCGCCAGTACCTACGTCGAGGGGGACAGGGACACCGACCTCTGGGCGCCGGGGGAGACGCTCCGAATCGACTTGGCGACCGACGCCTCGCGCGTGAAGATCGTCACCGAGACGGGCGTTTCGGACAGTCACACCGTCACGGTGGTGAGCTAAGATGGCAGACGTCTCCGCTCCGAGCCTCATCCTCTTCATCGCCAGCCTCGTCATCGCGGCGGGCGTCGCGGGTGTCCTCATCGACACGGTCAGCGGAATCAGCAACGCGCTCGACGAACGCGGCGGAGACGTGGCCGAGAACATCGAAACCGACATCGAGATTATCAGCGATAGCGAGGCGGGTGTCTACAACGACAGCGAGAGGACGGTGACGCTGTTGGTGAAGAACACCGGGGTCAGGACGCTCCCGGCGGCCGGCGGAACCTTCGACGTCATCGTCGACTCGGAGTACCAGACGAACGTGAGCGTCACCGTCGTCGACGGAAGCGCCAACTGGCGGCCGCACGGCGTCGTCGAAGTGACGGTGTCGGGACTGTCGCTCGACGCGGGCGACCACCGCGTGAAGGTCGTCATCAACGGCGACGAAGAGATATTCAAATTCAGGACGAACGCATGAACGCAAATCACTTTTCTCTCGGACTGGCACAGCACGACCGCTTGGAGAAGGAGCTCGGCGGTGGACTCCCGAGGGGAGCCATCGTCCTCATCGAGGGGGACTACGGCGCCGGTAAGAGCGTCCTTTCGCAGCGGTTCACCTACGGATTCTGTCAAGAGGACGTCGTCACGACGCTCATCTCCACGGAGTTGGGCGTCCGGGGCTTCCTCGACCAGATGCACTCGCTGTCGTACGACGTGGTCAAGCCCCTGCTGGACGAGGAGATTCTGTTCCTCCACGCGGAGATAGACGCCTCCGGGACGCTGACCGGCGGGAGCGCGGAGAAGGAGCGAAAGCAGCTGCTCCGCCGACTGATGGACGCCGACACCGTCTGGGACGCCGACGTCGTCATCATCGACACGTTCGACGCCATCCTGCGGAACGACCCGCAGTTCGAGGCGCTCGTCCGGCAGAACGAGGAGCGACAGGCCGCCCTCGAGATCATCTCGTTCTTCCGCGAGCTGACGACGAAGGGCAAGACCATCGTCCTCACCGTCGACCCCTCGACGGTCGACGACGAAGCGATAGGGCCGTTCCGCTCCATCGCCGACGTGTTCCTCGAACTGGAGATGGTCGAAGTCGGCAACGACGTGCGCCGGAACATCTTCGTCAAGCGGTTCGCGGGGATGGGCGAACAGGTCGGCGACCGCGTCGGGTTCTCCGTCCGGTCCGGAATCGGCATCGTCATCGAAAGCAGGAGTGTCGCGTAATGCCGACGGACCACGGCTCGTCCAAGATTTCGGACGAACTGAAACAACACGCGATGCGGTGGTCCCACCTGCGTGAACACCTCAAGCGGTTCAAGCAGATCACCGGCGAGTTTCCGATGCTCATCGACGAACCGGGCGGCGACCACGAGTCGCGTCGCCCGAACATCGTCTACCACCTCGGGGGACCGATATACGCGCAGGTCTACGGGAACTTCGGCGAGACGACGAAGTACTACGCCATCGAACCCGAACTCAGCGAGAAGGAACACGACATCTTCGACCAGGTGAAGGACAAACTCCTCGAACGCTCGGTGTCGAAACCCGCACCCGAGGAGGACGTCGAGTACGAAGAGCGGATTCGGGAGCTCCTCGAGGAGATCGTCGCCATCGAAGGTGCCCGGGAGGGTCGCATCCAGGAGTTGATCCAGCGACTCGACCTCGGCCCGGTGCAGGTGACCAAGGAGACGTACGAGAAGATACAGTACCGGTTGGTGCGCGACATCGTCGGGTTGGGACCGCTCGAACCCATCATGCGCGACCCGGCGAACGAGGACATTCACGTCATCGGCCCCAGGCAGGTCGACGTTGACCACGGCGTGTTCGGCCTGCTCGAGACCACAGTCGAGTTCGACTCGAAGGGCCAGTTCGACAACTGGCTCAGAAACATGGGCGAACGAATCGGCGACCCCATCTCCGACGCGCACCCCATCGTCGACTCGACGCTTCCGGACGGGTCGCGTATCAACATCATCTACTCCGACGACGTGTCGCTGAAAGGGTCGAGCCTCACCATCCGTCAGGGCGACGACGTTCCGCTGTCGGCGTTCCAAATCGCGAAGTGGGGGACGCTGTCGCCGGAACTCTGTGCGTACCTCTGGATAGCGTTAGAGAACGAGCGGACGGTGTTCGTGGTCGGCGAGACGGCGTCCGGGAAGACGACGACGCTGAACGCCATCACGTCGTTCATCCCGCAGGACTCGAAGATCTACACCGCGGAGGACACCGCCGAGGTGCTTCCGCCGCACGACACGTGGCAGCAACTCCTCACGCGCGAAGGGCGCGGCGGCGGTTCCGAAGTCGACATGTTCGACCTCGTCGCCGCGGCGCTGCGTTCTCGCCCCGACTACATCATCGTCGGGGAGGTTCGTGGCGAAGAGGGGCGGATGGCGTTCCAGGCCGCCCAGACCGGTCACCCGGTGATGCTGACGTTCCACGCCTCCGACATCGTTTCCATGATTCAGCGGTTCACCGGCGACCCCATCAACGTCCCCGAGACGTTTATGTCGAACTGCGACATCGCCCTGTTCCAGAACCGCGTCAAGCGGGGCAACGACATCCTCCGTCGCGTGACGAGCGTCCAAGAGATAGAAGGGTACTCGAAGGAGATGGGCGGCGTCGTGACCCGGGAGGCGTTCTACTGGGACCCCGTCGAGGACGAGATCGTGTTCCAAGGGCGGAACAACTCCTTCATCATGGAGGAGAAGATCGCGACCCTCCTCGGGTACTCGGACACCCGGAAGATATACGAGGACATCGAGTTCCGCGCGGAGATAGTCCGCCGGGCCATCCAAGAGAACGTCGTCGGCTACCACGAGTCGAACGAACTGATCGAAGACTACCAGCGTGACGGCGTCGAGGGACTGCCGTTCGATATGGCGAGGGTGTGATCGTGTCGGGAGCAGGTGCCGCGGGCGACGGGGGGATGACGACGCAGGCCCAACAGGCCCGCGACTTCCTCGATTCGGTCCTCGACTCGTACGAACGGATGCCGATGGAGACGAGTCGGTACGGGCTCGTGGTTCTCCTTCCCACCACCGTCCTGTTCTTCGCGTCCGTCCTCGGGGCGCTACTGCTTCCGTTACCGGTACTCGTCCGAATCCCCATCTTCCTCCTCGGTTCGCTGATGCTGGTCGCGGGGCTTCTGTACCCGCGCCTCCTCGTCGAACAACAGCGTAGAGGGCTGGAGAACCAACTTCACCTCGTCATCACGCACATGACCGTGCTCTCTACGACCAACATCGACCGAGTGCAGGTGTTCCGCGTGCTCGGGCGCGAAGAGGAGTACGGCGAACTCGCGATCGAGATGCGCCGCATCACGCAGCTGGTGGACACGTGGAACCAGTCGCTCGACGACGCCTGTCGCCGTCGGGCCAGACAGGTCCCCTCGAAGCCCCTCGCGGACTTCCTCGACCGCCTCTCGTACTCGCTGAACGCCGGGCAGAGCATCGACGACTTCCTCCTCGGCGAGCAGAGCGCGATGATTCAGAAGTACATCACGGTGTACGAGAGCGCACTCGGGAACCTCGAAGTGATGAAGGACCTCTACCTCTCGATGATCCTGTCGATGACGTTCGCCATCATCAACGCCATCGTCCTCCCGATACTGACGGGGACGGACGCGACAATGACCATCGCGGCGGTCATCGTCCTGTTCGTCTTCGTCCAACTGGGTTTTTACTACGTCATCAGAACGATGTCGCCGTACGACCCCCTCTGGTACCACCAAGACGACTTCCGGACGAAGGCCGACCGGCAGATAGACATCACCCTCTACGGGGCCGTCGCGCTCTCGTTCCTCTTTATCGTCGTCCTCGCCGTCGGAACCGCGGGCGTGACGCCCGTCGGACGGACGATACAGGGCGTCATGGTCGATACGCCCGTTCCGCTGTTGTTGGCGACGCCGCTGACTCCCCTCGCCGTCCCCGGCATCATCGCGCGCCGGCACGAGAATCGAATCAAGGAACGCGACGAGGAGTTCCCGGGGTTCATCCGCGCACTCGGCGCGTCCGAGAGCGCGAAACAGAGCACGACGACGGCGGTGTTGAAAACCCTCCGAAACAAGGACTTCGGCGTGCTAACTCGGGAGATAGGCCGACTCTACACCCGATTGAAGATGCGCATCGGTCCGACCCGGTCGTGGTTCTTCTTCACGGCGGAGTCGAGTTCGTACCTCATCCAGAAGTTCAGCGAGATGTACAACGTGGGCCGACAGATGGGCGGCGAGCCGAAACAGCTCGGCGAGCTCATCAGTACCAACATGAGCGAGGTCATCAAGCTCCGCCGCCAGCGCGAACAGTCGACAATCACGCTCATCGGCGTGCTGTACGGCATCACCGCCTCCGCGTCGTTCGCGTTCTTCATCGGGCTGGAGGTCGTCGAGATCCTGGCGTCGTTCTCCACGCAGATGAACCTCGCCCAACTGGAGTTCGGCCAACTCATCTACGCGGGCGTGTACGACATCCCGTTCATCGAGTACCTGCTGACGCTCATCATCCTGTTCAACGCCCTGCTGTCGTCGCTCATGATCCGGATGGTCGACGGCGGGCACAAAGCGAACGCGTACCTTCACTTCGTCGTCCTCACCTGGATCGGCTGTGCGAGCGCAGTCGCCACCTCGTCGCTCGCGGGAGCCCTGATCAGCGTATGACAGACACAGACAAAGAGACGGAAGCGGACGGCTCGGGCCCCTCCCCGGCTAACGCCGAATCGAAGGGAGAAGACCTGCTCGAAGCCTATCGGCAGAAGAAGGAGGAACCGAAGACGACGGACGAGGAACGAGAACGCTCGAAGCGTCGGAACAAGAAGACGGACAACGGCGAGTCCATCGTCGTGGACTTCGTCGCGAACTTCGTCGCGGGGGGCAACGCCTCGTTCGACCCGGTGAAGGGTCGCGTCCTGATGAGCAGTCGCCGCCTCATCCTCGCCACCTCGCGGTCGAAGACGGTCATCCCCATCACCTCGGTGTTCGACATCGCGGTCGGGCAGGTGCCGGCGGAGGTCGAGGAGTTCTTCGACTACACCGTGATGGTGGGGTACATCGTCGACAACCGCCGTCAGACGACGGTCATCGGCGGGCACCGCGACACGATCGAGAAGTTCTCGCTACTCTTGTTCCGCGCGGCGCTGAACGGGTCGAAGACGATGGTCACCCACCCGGCGAAGGTGGGCGGCCGCGTCATGGACTCCCCGAAGCGCGAGACCGGACTCCACCTCGACTACGAGTCCGTCACGTTCCCCGGAAACGACTCCCTCGGCGACGGGGACGAACCGTTCACCATCGACCTCGCCTCCGTCATCTTCTTCGAGGTCATCGAACGGACCGTCGAGGAGCAGAAACAGCTCGTCCTCTCGGTGCAGCACGTCGAGAACGGACAGACGGTCACGACGGAGATATCCCTGCCGTCGCGGCGGAAGATGAACGTCCTCGGTCGGTACCTCCGACTCATCTACCACTGGATAAAGAGCGACGTGCGCGACGTGGAGGTGAGCGAGGAGGGACTGGAGGTGCTCGTCGGCCTCTACTCCACCGGACCGAACATCGACCTCGCGTCGCTCTTGGAACTCGACGAAACCGAACTGGAGGTGAAACTCGAAGAACTGTTCGAGGACGACCTCATCACCGACGACACGACGCCGTGCGAACTCACGCCGCAGGGGCGGTTCGTCGTCAACGAGGAGATAGAGGACGTCAACGTCTAACGTCCTACAATCGCGGCTTCGTCGAAATTTCGGTAACGTGACGAGACGTGCGTGCCGACGACGGAGGAGGTACTCGGCGGGGGCAACCGTTCGTTTTGGTTCGTTCGCGACGAAACGGTCGTTAGGAGAGAGTGCGATAGTTTACCAGCACAGTACAAAGTACAGGCCATCAGAACTGTCCGTGGTTTCCTATACTATTCGTCTGGTACCGACGGAGAGCCCTGGTTGAGTCTCACCGAGAAAGACCGAGCGAGGAGTGCTAACCCAATACAGATTCCTCCCAGCACGGCGAAGAAGGGAGCGAGTTCCCCGCCACTGCCTAAGACCAACGGCGAGGGAGATGAGACTTGAGAGAAGTAGTGCTATCGTGCTAAGTCGAAGAGCCACGACGGTAATCCTCCGGAGAGATTGTGGCTGAATAACTCCACCATAACCCAGCGCGACTCCGGTTCCTACTGCGATGCCGCAGTAGCTCTGAAGAACGATCACCATGTTCCCCCCGGTATTCCGGAGGTTGAACAACCCGAGACAGCCAGCGTAAACAAGAACTGTACCGAGACCGACAGCACCGACTCGACGGAGTAACCTTGTACGGCGAGAAAGGGGGAGAGCTATACTGACGAACCGAGAACTGTCGATAAGTACTTTCTCTTTACATCACGGTCGGTCGAATCGCTTCGGGAGAGGACGAAGAGACCAACTGGAACGTGCCGCGTCGATGGAAGGTGTAGCCGCCGCGGGACACCGACTTGCACCGCGAGCGAGGGCTTCGCCCGAGCCTCGCGGAAACTTTTTGGTCCAGCTTTTTTGCGAGGTTCGCGAGACGCGTTGCGTCTCGCGAGCAAACGAGAACGCGCGCGTTCTCGTGTGAGCGGTCGCGCGTAGCGCGACCCGACGAAGTAAAAAGGTGGGTTTACATCGAGGCTTGGTCGTCTTCTATCGCGTCCGCCGCGATGCTCCGCCCGCGCGCGTTGAGTTCGACCTCGTGTCGGACGCGCACCTCGTCTAAGACGTCGTGGTCGATGAGTCGGACGAACAGTTCCTCGACTTCGTCCACGTCGAGCCCGAGAAACGCCGGGATGTCGAACGGCGAGACGCCGGAGTACAGCGCCATGAGCACCTGCTTGTCCGTCTTGCTCAGGTCCAGCGCCATCTCCGTCTGCTCCTCGCCGATTCTGAGCAGCGACTTGAGGATGCCGACGGGTTGCTCCGGGCCGGAGATGTACGTCTGGACGCTCGTCCCGTCGTCGTAGGAGTGTTCGACTTCGATGACCTCGCGGGACTCCTCGCGGACCGTCCGGCGGCCCATGTTGATGTCGCCGATGTCGTCCAGTCGCACTTCGACGAACGACCCGGTGACGGTGGCGATGCTGACGGCCTCCTCCTCGACTTTCATGCGGGCGCCGACCCACTCCGTGTTCTGGACGACGCCCCCCTCGACGGCCGGGTGGCGGACGAGGAACTTCGTCGAGTTCAGCAACGCACCGTAGAGGTCGAGTTCGAACTCGTCGAAGTCCTTGGGCGCGACGAGGACGACTTCCTCGCCGCCGTCGTACCGGAGCGCGAGATAGTCGGAGACGGTCGCGACTCGCTGATTGACGTCGAACCGGCCGCCGACCTGTTCGATGGTCGAGAGCGGGAAGGTCCGCTTCCCCCCCGTCCCCGCCAGGATGAGCCGCTGGTTCGAAAGCAGGATGCGGCCGTTCGTCCAGTTGGCGTCGTTCACTTCGCGGCCGTTCCGGAGCGCCTGCAGGAACCGGCCGCTGGTGTCGCTGACTTTCTGTTCTCCGGGTTTCATCCACTCACCTCACGAGTTCGGATCGCCCGCGCTGTTTCGATAGATGCGAAGCCGTTTCTCGACCGGTTCGAACCGACCGCGGCAGGAGGGCGGTATCGTCTCCGTCATCCCGATGGTGAGATAGCCGTCGGGGGCGAGCGCGGAACCGAGCGTCTCGAAGATGGCGCGCTTGGCGTCGGTGTTGATGTAGATGAACAGGTTCCGACAGAGGACGAGATCGAACGTCTGCGGCGGTTCCTCCTGCACCAAATCGTGGTTCCGAAACGAGACCAACTCGCGGACTTCGTCGGCGACCCGGAAGGAGTCGCCGTCGCGTTCGATGTACCGTTCGTGGTCGTCCAGCGGCGACAGCTGTTCGAGCAGGTCGTTCGTCTCCGAGGCCCGATACTCGCCGCGCCGGGCCGCGCTGAGTATCGTCGGCTTGATGTCCGTGCCGAGGATTTCGACGTCCGCGGGGTCGATCCGGTCGTCGTCGTGCGCGAGCATCGCCAGCGAGTACGCCTCGCGGCCGTCCGAACAGGCCGCGCTCCACACTCTCGTGCGCCCCGAGGCGGTCAACTCCGCGAGAACGTCCCGGAGCGCGCCCCACACCTTCGGGTTGCGGAAGAAACTCGTGACGTTCACGCTCAGGGAGTCGAGCAGCGCGGTCCGTTCCTCCGCGTCGTCGAGCAACAGCGCTCGGTAGCTCTCGTAGTCGTCCACGCGGCGGCGTCGCATCCGCGCGGAGATGCGCCTGTCGAGGTAGGCGTTGTTGTACGAACTCGTGGCGAACGACAGCGACTCCTCGATGTGGTCGAGGAGGGCGAGGAACCCCTCGTCGGCCGAGAGGTCGGAGTGCCCCATCAGTCGGCCGCCTCCTCTACGTCCGTCGCGCCCTCCTCACCGGTCGAGGGCGGCGTCCACTCCCGCATCGCCCGCCTGCCTCGTTCGGGGAGTTCGAGCGTGCTCACGTCGAGGATGGGGATGACGTTCCCATCGCCGATGACCGCCGTCCCCGAGAGCCCCCGGGTTCCGCTGAGCGGTCCCTGAAGCGGCGTGACGACGACTTCTTCCTGACGGGTCACGCGGTCGCAGTGGAGTGCGACCTGCCGGTCCTCCGGCCGGATGCGGACGACCATCCCGCTGTCGGACTCGTCGATATCGACGTCGAGCGCGTTCCGGAGGCGGATGAGCGGGAATATCCGATCCTCGTGGACGACGACTTCCGCGGCGTTTATCGTCTCGACGCGCTGGCGGCGCGAGATCTCGTCGATGTACTTGATGGGAACGCCGAACTCCCGGTCGCCGACGCTGACGAACAGCACCTTGATGATGGCGACGGAGACGGGGAGGCGAATCGTGAACTTCGAGCCCTCCCCCTCCGTGCTCGTGACGTCCGCGGACCCGTCGAGCGATTCGACGGTGGTCTTGACGACGTCCATGCCGACGCCGCGTCCGCTCACGTCGGTAATCTCGTCGTTCGTCGAGAACCCGGGGTGGAAGACGTAGTCGTACACCTCCTCGTCGGGCAGTTCGGTTATCTCCTCGCGCGTCGCCAGTCCCTTCGAGACGGCCTTGTCGCGAACCGCGTCGGCGTCGATGCCGCCGCCGTCGTCCTCGACGGTGACGATGACGGTGTCGTGTTGCCGGCGGGCGCTGAGTTCGATGGTCCCGGTGCGGGACTTGCCCGCCGCCTCGCGTTCGTCCGGCATCTCGATGCCGTGGTCCACGGCGTTCCGGAGGACGTGCATCAGCGGGTCGGATATCTCGTCCAAGATGGTCCGGTCGAGTTCGATGTCCTCGCCCTCCACCTTGAAGCGGACGCGCTTGTCCTGTTCGCGCGCGATGTCGCGGACCATGCGCGGGAACTTGTCGAACACCTTCTTCAGCGGGATGAGCCGCATGTCCATGACGGTGTTCTGGAGGTTCGTCGATATCTTGTCCAACTCGTCGAGCGTGTCCAATCCGGTCTCGCCGCCGGTACCCTCGCCCTCCATCGCCTGCCGGAGTTTGATACGGCTGGTGACGAGTTGCTCGACGAGTTCGTGGAGTTGGTCGAGTTGGTCTACGTCCACGCGGACCGACTTGACCGCCGAGATGGAGCGGCCCTTCTCCTTTTTCCCCTTCTTCGCTTTCTTCTCCTCCGCCTCGGACGCCGTCGAGTCCGACGCGTCGTCGCCTCCGTCCGCGGACGACTCCGCTGCGGGGGCGTCTCCGCCGGCGTCCGCCTCGACGGCGTCGGACTCGGGAGCGTCTGCGTCCGCCTCGGGCGCTTCCTCGGCGTCGTCGGACTCGCCGCCCGAGAACGCGGCGAGGGCTTCCACGGCCGCCTCGGCTTCCTCGGGGTCTACTTCCGCCGACGGGTCGGCGACGACGCTCTCTGTGTCGTCCGTCGCCGGGGAGTCGGACCCGGCGTCCGCGTCCGTCTCGGAGTCGGCGTCCGCCTCCGGTTTCGCGCCGCCCGCATCGGCCGCACCGTCGAACGCACCCGACACGTCGGTACACTCGACGGACTCGACCTTCCAGAGGCCCGAGAGCGTCGCGTCGAGCTCTTCTCCGGGGACGTTCGCGACGAACAGCGAGAAGCCGTCCTCGAACTCGCCGCGTTCGATGCTGTCCACGTGGGGGTCCGCGCCCACGACGTCGAACTCCTCGGGGACGTTGCCGAGGAACAGTCCGGCGTCTACGCCCTTCATCTCGCCCGTGTCGAGTTCGACGGCGACGTGGTAGAGGTGGTCCGCGCCCGCGACGGTTCCCCCGTCGAGCACGTCGCGGGTCAGCGCCGCCACGTCGGTTTCGGCGGCCGGCGAAGACGAGTCGGCGGCGGCCGACCCGTCAGCGGCCGCCGCGTCCGAGTTTCCCGCCGGCGCCTCCGACCCGTCGTCGCCTTCGGCCGCGGCGCGAATCTCCTCGACAAGCTCCGTCGGGTCGGTCCGCGATTCGCCGTGCTCGTCTATCTCATGGAGGATCTCGAGAATCTCGTCCATCCCGTCGAACACGAGGTCCATGCGCTCTGCCGTGACGTCGAGGCGGTCGTGTCGAATCTCGTCCAACAGGTCCTCGACGGCGTGGGCGACCGTCGCCGCATTGTCGAAGCCCATCGCGCCGAAGTTCCCCTTCAGGGTGTGCGCCTGTCGGAAAATCTCGTCGATGGCGTCGGTGTCCTCGGGGTTCGACTCCAGTTCCAGCAGCGAGTTGTTCAGTCGGGTGATGCTCTCTTCGCTCTCGGTGATGAATGCTTGGTAGAGTTCCTCGTCCATCGTTAGTTCTCCTGTAGGCCGCGCAGGACGCCGTCAGCGACGCCCTCCGCGGGTACGATAGTCTCGACGCAGCCGGTCTCGATGGCCCGCTTCGGCATGCCGAAGATGGCTGACGTCTCTTCGTCCTGTGCGACAGTGTGTCCTCCCGCGGCGTGGATGCGACCCATCCCGTCGACGCCGTCGCGCCCCATGCCGGTCAGGAGGACGCCCGCCAGCGGTCCCTCGACCGATTCGACGGCCGAAGCCATCGTCAGGTCTATCGCGGGTTTGACCCCGTGGACCGGTTGCGTGTCGGTGAGTTCGAGCGTGAGTCGCCCGCCCCGGTCGCGGGTGACGAGCAGGTGCGACCCGCCGGGGGCGATGCGCGCCTCGCCGACGCCTATCTCCTCTCCGTCGCTCGCCTCGCGGACGTCGTACTCCGAGCGGTCGTTCAGGCGGTCGGCGAAGCGTTCGGTGAACCCCTTCGGCATGTGCTGCACCACGATGATTCGGAGGTTCGCCGCCGTCGGCAGGTCCCCGAGAACTCGTTCGACGACGTTCGGGCCGCCGGTCGACGCCCCGACGACGACCGTCGAGACGTCGGGGTACGCCCCCTCGTCTTCCGTCGCCCGCGAAGACGGGGACGCGCCCGAAGACGACGTCCGACCGGGACTCGTCGGTTCGGCCGCGTCGTCCGTCCGCGCGGGCCCGTCGGTCGCTCCGCCGGCCGTCTCGCGTTTCGTCCTGCGCGCCGCCGAGAGGTCGACCGCCGCGGCGGACCTGACCTTCTCGACCAACTCGCGTTTGACCCGCGGCATCGAGGAGGTGACCTCCCCGCCGGGTTTCGTGACGAAATTGACCGCACCCTTGTCGAGGGCCTCGAAGGTCACCTCGGCCCCGTCGTCGGCGTGCGCGGACAACATCAACACCGGCGTCGGGCACTCGGACATGATGGTCTCGACCGCTTCGAGGCCGTTCATCTCGGGCATCTCGATGTCCATCGTCACGACGTCGGGTTCGCAGTCGCCGACGACGTCGACGGCGTCGGCGCCGTTCTCCGCCTCGGCCACGACGTCGATGCCGCCGTCCTCCAACAGCGTGCGGATGAGGGTCCGCATGAACCGCGAGTCGTCCACAACGACGGCACGGGTGTTCGCGTCGCCGTTACCGGGACCGGAGACGGCGCTCATCGGTGCGACCCCGCTACCCTCGCGGGAACGCCGGGGTCTGCGGGGATCGCCCGCCTCGAAGCCGTTCGTACTCTGTTCTGTCCGCTCATCTATGGACGACGTTCCGAATTGGGCACCTTAAACGCTCCCCGGCAGGAATCACGGCTGATAATCGGGTACGTACATTTATTGGCGGCTTCGCGCCAGATACGAGCAAGCCCGGCGTCGCCGAGGCGGCGTCGGAGGACACAACATGTCGCAGAACACACAGGCCGCGAGTGCCGGAGCGACCACCGGGGCGGCGGCAGACGACACGGAAGAAGAGTCAACCCGAGAGGTGCAGGTGCTCGAGTTCAAACTCGGGTCGGAGACGTACTGCGTCGACATCGATTACGTCTCGGAGATAGTCGACAAGGGGTCGCTCACCGCGGTTCCGAACGCGCCCCACTACGTCGAGGGCGTGATGGACCTGCGGGGACGGACCACTTCCATCGTCAACCCGAAGTCGCTTCTCAACGTCGAGGGCGACGAGGACGAGTCGAAGCGCATCGTCATCTTCGACCCCGGGAAGTTCGACGACGAAGCGGCCATCGGATGGCTGGTCGACGAGGTGTATCAGGTCGTCCGCGTCGGCATGGACGACGTCGAGGAACCGCCCTTAGAGAAGGACGACGCCATCGAGGGCGTCATCAAGCGCGACGGCCACCTCGTCATCTGGATATCGCCGGTGGACGCCGTCGCGTCGGCCTGAACCGGTCGCGCCGTCTCTCTTCTGCGATTTTCTTCCCCCCGCCGAGTGACCGCCGCACGAGGGTCAGTCGCCGGCGACGACGACGCAGGCCGCCGCGCCGTCGTTTTCGCGCGTCGCGTCGGACGCAGAACGTCGGATATATGTGCGTCGATACGAACCCAATCGACAGACATGGACGGGGATGACAGATGAGTCGCGGGGGCGACTCGTCGTTCGTGGAGTACAGCATCGAAGACAAACCGCCGTTCGGAACCTCGCTGCTTCTCGGCGTCCAACACTACCTCACGATGGTCGGCGCGAACATCGCCGTCCCCCTCATCCTCGCGGGCGCACTCGGCATGCCCGCCGAGATTATCCCGCGCTTCGTCGGGACGTTCTTCGTCGTCTCGGGGGTGGCGACGCTGGCGCAGACGACGTTCGGGAACCGCTACCCCATCGTGCAGGGCGCGCCGTTCTCGATGCTCGCGCCCGCACTCGCCGTCGTCGGCGTCGTAACGGCGACGAACCCCGCCGGCCCCGACTGGCAGGCGGCGTTGCTCCAGTTGCAGGGGGCCATCATCGCGGCGGCCCTCATCGAGATCGTCGTCGGCTACCTCGGCCTCCTCGGCAAACTCCGCTCTTACCTCTCGCCGGTCGTCATCGCGCCGACGATCGCGCTCATCGGCCTCTCGCTTTTCAACACGCCGCAGGTGACCTCCGCCGGGGGCAACGTGTGGCTCCTCGCGTTCACCCTGCTTCTCATCGTCCTGTTCTCGCAGTACTTCGACACCGCCCACCGCGTGTTCCAGTTGTTCCCGGTCCTCCTCGGCATCGTCGCCGCGTACGTCGTCGCCGCCGCCCTCTCGGCCGCCGGCGTCTACGCGCCCGGCACGCCGGGGTACGTGGATTTCGGGATGGTGCTGTCCGCGCCGGCGTTCGTGCCCATCTACCCCCTGCAGTGGGGCTTCGCGGGCGGGCCGAACACGGTGACGGTCGGACTCCCCCTCGTCGGGTCCGTGGCGTTCGGCGTCCCGCAGTTCACCGCCTCCTTCTTCGTCGGGATGCTCGCGGGCGTCGCCGCCTCCATGATCGAGTCGCTGGGCGACTACCACGCCGTCGCGCGCCTCTCGGGCGTCGGCGCGCCCTCGAAGAGGCGCATCGACCACGGTATCGGCATGGAGGGCATCATGAACGTGTTCTCCGGCATCATGGGCGGGAGCGGGTCCACCTCCTACTCGGAGAACATCGGCGCGATAGGCCTCACCGGCGTCGCCTCGCGCTACGTCGTCCAGATCGGCGCGGCGGTGATGCTGTTCGTCGGCTTCGTCGGCTACTTCGGCCAACTCGTCGCCACCATCCCGGACCCCATCGTCGGCGGCCTCTACGTCGCCATGTTCGGTCAGATCGTCGCCGTCGGCCTCTCGAATCTCAAGTACGTCGACCTCGACTCCTCGCGCAACGTCTTCATCGTCGGCGTCGCCCTGTTCGTCGGCCTCGCCGTCCCCTCGTACATGGGTAACGTCGGGTCCGCGCAGGCGTTCCAAGAGGGAATGCGCGGCGTCTGGCTGTTCGGCCCGGTTCTCGGGACCCAGATCGTCGCCAACACCGTCTACGTCATCGGCTCTACCGGCATGGCCGTCGGCGGCCTGTTCGCGTTCGTCCTCGACAACACCGTCGAGGGAACCCGCGAGGAACGCGGACTCGACGAGTGGGAGGACGCCGCCGAGGCGGACGAGGACTTCGCCTCCGCCTACGACCGCTTCGTCCGAAGCGACGAACGACAGACGAAGGCCGACTGACCCCCGCCCGAACGGTCCTCTCCTCGCCGCCCCTCCCGCGCCGCCCGGTCAGGCGTCGTCGTCCGACCGGTCGGCGTTTCTCTCTCCGCCGTCTCCACCGTCGTCGCGGAGCGTCGCGTGCGTGTCGTCGTCGGGCGTCTCGTCCCCGACCCCCGCGCGCCCGACGGAGACTAAAAGCAGGTAACCGACGGCCCCTAACGCGAACAACGCGACGGGGATGACGAACGGCCCGAACGCGTTGAGGACGCCGTCTAAGAGTTCCGCGACGGCCGACTGCATCGGCGCGACCATACGGCCGTTCTGTCCCCCGCGAGGTTACCGTTTGGGGCGTTCCTCCGCGGGACCGCCGTTCAAGGCGACGTCCGCGCCGAGGGCGTCGCCGTCCGCGGTGGAAGTGGGAGCGTCGCGGCGGCCCCGGCGAGGACGACGAGCGTCCAGACGTTCGAGAACACCGGCGCGAAGTCGTACCGGCTCCCCTTCTCGGAGACGGAGTCGACGACGCGGTTGACGGTTCTGTTCGCGGCGACGGCCCAGACGACGACGATGACGGAGAGGGAGGGGAGGCCGAAGAAGCGCTCTACGGTCGCGGGGTCCACCAGCACCGCCGTTCGGACGGCGGGCACCTGCGTCAGGACGAACACGCCGGCGAGTGCGGCCGTCAGGACGACCGGAACCCGCAGTTCCGAGAGGACGATGTCGTCGTACTCCGTGTCGGTGTGGGTGACGTAGCGGCGGGCGGCGCGGAGGACGACGAACTCCAACGCGAGGGCCGCGCCGACGGAGACGAGGAGGACGAGTGCGGTGACCTCCCACGCACCGAGACCGTCGAGAATACGAACGAGAGGGCCGAACATGGCGGAGACAGACGTCGCCGAGAGATAACCGTTTCCGGTACGGTCTCCGGCGGCGACCGGTCGCTTTTTCCGGCCGCCCCGCCGACGGGGGGTATGTACCAACTGGGGCACTACGGCGTCTCCCTCGTGGTGTTCTCGCCCGTCGGGTTCGCCCTCCTCCGCCTCGGGCGGCCGGAGCTGGCGTTCCTGACGGGGGCGGTGATGGTGGGGTTGGCGATGCTGCCGGACGTGGACCACCGGATTCCGTTCGTGGACCACCGCGGTCCGACGCACTCGCTCCCGTTCGCCGCGGCCGTCGGCGGAGCGTTCGCCGGCGCGGGGCAGCTTTTGACCTCCGCGGGGTCGGACCTCGGCGTCGCCCTCACGCTCGGCCCCGCGGGCGTCGGACTCCCGGCGTTCGGCTTCTTCGTCGGCGCTCTCACCGTCGTCGCGCATCTCCTCGGAGACGTGCTCACCCCCATGGGGGTGAACTTCCTGTGGCCGCTCTCGGGGTACCGGTACTCGCTGTCGCTGTGGCCCGCCAAGAGTCGAATCGCCAACTACGGTCTGTTCGCGGTGGGGATATTCGTCGCGTCGAGCACGTTCGTCCTCGCGGTCAGGCTGTGAGCGGAGTCCGCGGGGGCGTCACGCCTCCGAGACGAACTGGAGCCTGTACCCGAAGTATCGCTCGTCGTACCGGAGGTATCCGCGGCGGCGGCCCGACTCGACGCCCCCGTCCTTCTCGACGTTCCCGTCGAGGTAGGTCCAGCGGTCGAGTTTCTTCAGCACCGACTCGAAGGCCGGCGAGTACGGGTGCGACTCGCTGTGCGCCTCCCGTATCGCGTCCCGTACGACCTTTCTCGCCCCCGGAGAGAGGTCTTCGCGGGCGATTCGGGCGTCGAGGAGGCGCGCCCGGAGAATCGTCTCCATCTCCGATTCGGAGTCGGCGACCGGTTCGACGTTCGCCCGGTACACCGCCTCGTGAAACGTCTCCCGCGTCACCTCGACTTCGTAGACCGTCTCCCGATACTCGACGCGCGAGGGGCCAGAGTCCGAGAGGATTCGACTGGACGATATCGCCACCTCGTCGCGGTAGACGTAGCCGTCGCGTTCGACGAGTCCCCACGGGACGCCGCCGACGTTCCCCCGTGCCCGCGCGGCGAAGTACGCGATTTTGACCGCCCGCCTGTCGGCTTCCGGGAGCGACGAGTGGGCGACGGCGTCGGGGGCGTCGCCACTCGACCCTTCGACTTCGTACACTCGGAGGACGGGGTGCGTCACCTCCGATTCGCCGACGACGAGCGAATCGAGGCGGTAGTACGTCCCGTTCCGGCGCGCGTACGTCGGTTCGTCGTCGCCGCGGGCGAGGAACGGCGTGCGGTGTTGGGTCGTGTACGCCGACCCGTTCAACGCCGCGTCGAACGCCTCCTCGTCCCACGACGGTCGCGTCTCGGTCAGATCGACGACGTATCGCTCCCGAAGCGACTCCTCGAACGGAGACAGCGACAGCGCCAGTTTCCGGGACGAATCGGCGGTGCCCGTCGGAGACACCTGCGAGCAACCGCCGAAGGGAGATATCAGTCCGAGTCCGCAAGCGGCGAGTGCGCGTCGCCGAGTGAGTTTGCCGGAGGGCATCGGGAGAGAGTCAGGTTCGCCAACCAAAGCAGTTTCTCATCCGTCGGAGGCGCGACATCGTTACTACGCTTGCGCGCAGAGAGGCGACGACAGTGTTCGGAAGACGGTCTACCGACGCGATAGGGGCGGCCGCGGTCATCCTTCTAACGGCGGTCTGTTTCACCTGGATGACCGACAGCCTCCTATTGGCGGGACTGCCCGCCGGGTCGTTTTGGAGAGTGGCCGCCGTCCCGTTCGCCGTCTCTCTCGTCGTCACCTGCTATCTGGACCTGTTTTGAGGCCCGACTACCGCACCGACGAAACAGTGATACGAAGCGCGCCGAAAAGGTGTCATATGGGAAACAGTGACCCGGGTCCGAACGAACCGCTCTCGCCGTACTTCCCGTCGGACGCGCCCTCCCTCCCGGGAAACGGTCGCCGGTGGTTCGCGATTCTCCTCTCCGCGATGATACTCAGCGGGGCGATTTACGCGTTCGCCACGGCCTTCCTGTAGGTGTCGGGCGGGCGCACGCGACGCGCGACACGCGCGACGCGGGCGCAAATCATTAAGCGTCGACCGGGAGGAATACCGGCATGGTCGAGTTCGACTCCGACGCGATGCGGCGCTTTCCGGTCCCCGAGTACGACGAACTCCCGGCGGACCTGCGGGAACGAATCGACGAGGAGACGGAGAGGGCGGGCTTCACGCCGAACGTCTTCGCGACGTTCGGGTACAAGCCGAGTCACTTCCGGGCGTTCTTCGACTACCACGACGCCCTCGTCGAGGACACCTCCCTCGACAGGGAGGAGGTGGAGATGATAATCGTCGCCGTCTCGGGCGTCAACCACTGCTACTACTGCAACGTCGCCCACGGCGCACTCGTCCGCATCTACGCCGAGGACCCGGAACTCGCGGACCAACTCGTCGCCAACTACCGGACGGCGGACGTCTCCGACGAACGACTCGCCATGCTGGACGTGGCGGTGAAACTCACCGAACGACCGACGGAGGTGGGCGAATCCGACTTCGAACTCCTGCGCGAGGCGGGGTACTCCGAGGAGGAAATCTGGGACATCGGGGCGGTGACGGCCTTCTTCAACCTCTCGAACCGGATGGCGATGTTCGCGGACATGCGTCCGAACGACGAGTTCCACGGCATGGGCCGGGAACCGCGGGAGTGAGCGTCAGAGGACGCCGAGGACGAACCCGAGGCCCATCGCGATCAAGACGAGAGCGGAGAGCGTCGGGAAGTACGGCGCGACTGCCTCCACGCGGTCCTCGTAGCGGTAGTACCCCGCCACGAGGAGCAACGTGAGGCCGACGATGCCGGCGACGACGGCGAGGGCGTAGGCGGTCATCAGTTCGAGGCAGTAGTTCGACCCCGAACAGAGGAGGATGATCTCGAACTCCTCCTCGTGGGCGAACCCGAGGACGAACGCGAACGAGGCGAGACTCCGGAGACTCGTCTCCGAGGCGTCCGGTTCCGAGCGGTCGTGGTCGTGCGAGTGACCGCCCGAGGGGAGGACGCCGCGGAGGCGCGCGGAGAGACCGGCTCCGGGGTCGGCGTCGCGGTGGTGACTGTGGCCGTGAGAACGGCCGTGACGATGGTCGTGACCGTGGTGGTCGTCGTGTTCGTGTCCGTCGCCATGTTCGTGTCCGTCGTCGTGTTCATGCTTGCCGTCATGGTCGTGCCCGTGTCCGCCCCCGCGGAGTTCGTGCAGGCCGAGGAGTATCAGGAGGACGCCCGCGACGGTCGGAAGCCACGACGCCTCTCCGAGGTCGAAGTACGACTTCGCGGCGAAGAAGACGGCCACCATCGCGAGACTGCTGACGAGGTGGCCGACGCCGAGGACGACACCCGCGACTGTCCCGTGGACCCACTTCCGTCGCTTCTCCATCGCGTACGACGCCGCGACGGGCCACCCGTGTCCGGGTTCGACGCCGTGGACGACGCCGAGACTCGCGGCCCCGACGAACAGCCCCACAATTTCACTCGCCATGGCGGAGATAGTTGGAGACGGCGTAAAACGCCTGTTAAGACCGATTCGGGGGTTTCGTAATAACGCCGACCGACGCCGCGAACGGATTTGCGCCGTGCGTGACGAAATGATAGGGTAGATAACAGGTCAATCTAACTGACCTCGTCGTTTTGTTCTTGCATCCGTAGGTGTAGGTAATGGCTACGGACGCGAAAGTTGACCCGATAGAGATCCTGTTGGTCGAGCCGAGTCCCGGCGACACGCGGTTGTTCACAGAGCAGTTCGAGGACGCGAAGATCCTGAACACGCTGAACGCGGTTTCCGACGGCGAGTCCGCCCTCGATTACGTCCACCGACGCGGCGAGTACGAGGATGCCCCGTGTCCGGACCTCATCCTGCTGGAACTGCAACTCCCCGGAAAGAGCGGCATCGAGGTGCTGTCCGAACTGAAAGGCGACCCCGAGGTGGCCAACATCCCGGTGGTCGCCCTGACGAGTTCGGACCTCGGCGAGGACTTGGTCAGGTCGCACGAACTGGAGGCGGACGCGTACATCCAGAAACCGGTCGAACCCGCGGAGTTCGTTGAGTTCATCCAGTCCGTTGAGGACTTCTGGCTCAGAATCGTCCGGAACTCTCCCGAGGAGTGAGTCGCGTCCGTAGCAGTCGGCTTCTTGTCCCTCCGCCGCCGACCGTCGGGGTATGCGAACCAGTCTGAACGTGCCCGAGGAGGTGCTCTCGGCGTTCGACGCCGTCTGGCGGGCCGAGGGTATCGACTCCCGGTCGCGCGCCATCCGCGAGGCGATGCTGGAGTACGTCGAGTCCCACAGTCGCCTCGAAGACGCCGAGGGCGACATCGCCGCCGTCGTCGTCTTCGACTACGAACACGAGGCGGTCATCGGCGAGTTGCACGTCGTCCAACACGAGTTCGAGGAGGTCATCGACGCGACGAGTCACACCCACCACGGCGAGTGGTGCCTCGAAACGGCGTTCTGCGAGGGCCCGGCCGAACGGGTCCGAACGCTCGTCTACCGCCTCCGGGACTTCGACGCCGTCCGCCGCGTCTCGGTGCTGTCTCTGACCGCGGACTCCGCGGAAACGTGAGTGTTCGCATCGTGGTACAGACGCCGGAATCCTTATGAGTCCCCTGCCCGTCTTACCGTGCGTAATGGCGAAAGGTACGGTTGCGTTCTTCAACGACACAGGCGGTTACGGTTTCATCGAAAGCGACGACGCGGACGAAGACGTGTTCTTCCACATGGAAGACGTCGGCGGTCCGGACCTCGAAGAGGGTCAGGAGGTCGAGTTCGAGATCGAGCAGGCCGACAAGGGCCCGCGCGCGAAGAACCTCGAGCGTCTGTAAGAGCGCAACACGGTAGCGGTACTGCGGTCGGCGGTCACGTCGATTCTCACCACGGTTCTGCCGTTTTTCACACCTCCTAGTTCCGACTCCGCCGAAGGACGGTGCGACGATAGCTCTGAGACGGCGAAGCGACTATGCCGCCTCCGCCGAGAGTCACCGCCGATGGTCGAACCCTCACCCACCGTCGCGTTCGTCTGCGTCCAGAACGCCGGGCGGAGCCAGATGGCCTACGCCTTCGCGCGGAGAAACCTCGACGAACGCGAACTCGACGCGACCGTCCTCACGGGCGGGACGCGCCCCGCCGACGGCGTCCACGGGAACGTCGTCGAGTCGATGGCCGAACTCGGAATCGACCTCTCCGACCGCACGCCGCGGGAAGTCACGGTCGAGGAACTGTCCGACGCGGACTACGTCGTCACCATGGGGTGTTCCGCCGAGGACGTCTGCCCCGCCGGGTGGGGCGGCGAGAACCGCGATTGGGGACTCGACGACCCGCACGGCGAGGGGCCGGAGAAGACGGCGGAGATACGCGACGAGATACGCCGCCGCGTCGGGGCGTTCTTCGACGAACTCGAAGCGGAGGCGGACGGCGAGGCGAACGCCGCCGAGGGACGGTAGGCGGTTCGGCCGGGGCGGACACGCCGTGCGGCGCAGTTCCACGCCAACCTATTGGTCGTCCCTCCCGGACATCTCGGTGATGTACCTCGGAGACGAAGCGTGGCCCGACCTCGAAACGTACTTCGAGGAGGAATCGCTCGCGTTGGTCCCGACTGGGTCCACGGAACAGCACGGTCCGCACCTGCCGGAGGCAACGGACCACCTCATCGCGGAGGCGTTCGCCCGGGAAGCCGCCGAGCGAACGGGCTACCTCTGCACGCCGACGATAAACGTCGGCGTCAGCGGTCACCACCGGCAGTTCCACGGGACGATGTGGGTCGACCCGCCGGCGTTCCGCGAGTACGTCGAGTCGCTGACGCGGAACCTCACGGAACACGGCATCGACCGGGTGATATACGTCAACGCCCACGGCGGGAACGTCCCCCACCTCCGGGAGGTGGGCGCGCGCCTCCGGCAGGACGAGACGGCGTTCGCCATCGAGTGGATGTGGAACGAGAGCATCCCTGACCTCGTGGACGAGTTGTTCGAGCAGAACGGACCGCACGGCGGACCGAAGGAGACGGCGATGATCCAGCACCTCCGCTCGGAGTTGGTCCACGACGACCGACTGGAGGAGGCGAGAGACGGCGGGATTCCGAGCGTCGATGCGGCCGGGACCGTAAAGCACGGGTCGCGGACGTTCTACGACGCCGCCGATAACACCGAAAACGGCGTCCTCGGCGACCAGACCGACGCGACGGCGGAGAAGGGCGAGGAGATGTTCGAGGCCGCGAGCGACCAACTCGTCGAACTCTGCGAGTGGGTCGCCGCGCGGGAGTTCGAGGAGTTGCTGCCGGAACCGCACGTGTAGCCGCCGGAGAACGTCCGCGCGGCGGGGCGAACTACCGCCCGAACGCCTCCTCCTCGCGCTTGCGGAGTTCGATGCGGCGTATCTTTCCGCTCGACGTCTTCGGGAGTTCCTCGACGAACTCCACCCGGCGCGGGTACTTGTACGGGGCCGTCTCCTCCTTCATGAACTCCTGAATCTCGGTCGCCAACTCGTCGGACGCGTCGTACCCCTCCGCGAGGACGACGTACGCCTTCACCACGTCGCCGCGTTCCTCGTGCGGCGAGGCGACGGCGGCCGCCTCGGCGACCGAGGGGTGCGAGACGAGGGCGTCCTCCACCTCGAACGGGCCGATTCGGTAGCCCGCCGAGATGATGATGTCGTCGGCGCGCCCCTCGAAGAAGAAGTAGCCGTCCCCGTCGCGGGAGGCCAAATCGCCCGTCCGGTAGTAGTCGCCCGCGAACGTCTCGCGGTCCAGGTCCTCGCGTTCGAAGTAGCCGTCGAAGATGCCCGGGCAGCCCACGGGGACGGCGATTTCGCCGATGTCGCTCGCGCCGAGTTCCTCCCCGTCGTCGTCGATTATCGTCGTGCCGAGGCCGGGCGTCGGCTTGCCCATGCTCCCGGGCTTCACGTCGATCCCGGGGTAGTTGGAGACGAGAGCCACCGTCTCCGTCTGGCCGTACCCGTCGCGCGGCGTCACGCCGAACGCGGATTCGAGGGCCTCGATGGGTTCGCGGTTCAGCGGTTCGCCCGCGGAGAGGGCCGCCCGGAGGTCGATGTCGAACGCCGAGAGGTCCGCCTGCGCGAACATCCGGTACTGCGTCGGGACGGCGCAGAGGCGGGTGACGCCCTCCTCCTGCATCACCGAGAGGAACGTCTCGGGGTCGAACTCGCCGTCGTAGAGCAACTGCGTCGCCCCCGTCGTGAGTCCGACGCCGACGGGACTCCAGAACCACTTGGCCCACCCGGTTCCGGTCGTCGCCCACAGGAGTTCGTCGTCGAGGGTCGGCGCGTCGGACTCCTCGAACCCCGGCGCGACGACGCCGTCGGCGGTGACGCCCCACCAGTACGGCGCGTTCACGAGTTCGAAACACCGCATCCACCGGTGGCGGTGCATCACCGGTTTCGGCTGACCCGTCGTCCCCGACGTGTAGTTGATGGACATCGGGTCCTCGGCGCGGAGTTCCGGCCCCTCGTGCGTCTCCGGTCGCCCGTCGACCGACTCGTCGAAGGAGTCCCACCCGTCGGGATTTCCGTCGGGCGCCCCGACGTCGTCCCCCTCGCTATCGCTCGTGGGACCCCCGCCGACGCAGACGAACGTCGAGAGGGGCGTCTCCTCGCGGACGGCGTCGACCATCCCGACGAGAGAGTCGTGGGCGACGACGGCCGTCGCGTCGCAGTCGGACGCCCGATAGGCGATGTCCTTCGGTTTGAGCATCGACGAACACGGGACGAGCAACGCGCCGCGCTTCAGCGCGCCGAGTTGAATCGCGAACACGTCCGGATGTCGCGGCAGGAGGTGCAACACCCGGTCGCCCGGGCCGACGCCCGCCGCCTCCAACGCGTTCGCGAACCGGTTCGCGTCCCGCCGCAGGTCGTCGTACGTTCGCTCCTCGCGGACGCCGTCGGAATCTCTGAACCGAAGCGCGACCCGGTCGCCGAACGAGTCCGCGTGCGACTCGACGACCGCCGGGAGGTTGTAGTCGGCGGGGACGTCCCACTCGAACGATGCTATCGCGGCCTCGTAGTCTGCGGTCATGGTGACTCGTCTCGCAGAAACATAATAATTGTTAGTGCGTTTTGTGGTGAGAACGACCGCCTCCCGACGCCTCACCGACCGGGGGCGGCCGAACTCGCCCGGCGACGAGGTTCCGGCGGTCCGAACCGCCTCCCGTGACTTCTTTGCTGAGGCCAGAGACGGTAGCGATACGCATGGAGTACACGACGCTCGGCGACACGGGAATGGAGGTGTCGAGAATCTGTCTCGGTTGCATGAGTTTCGGAAGCAGCGACTGGCGCGACTGGGTGTTGGACGAGGAGGAGGGGAAGGAACTCGTCGAACGTGCCCTCGAACTCGGAATCAACTTCTTCGACACCGCCAACATGTACTCCGAGGGCGAGTCCGAACGCGTCCTCGGGGAGGCGTTGGAGGGCCGCCGCGACGAGGCGGTGGTGGCGACGAAGGTGTACTTCCAGATGGACGAGGAGAACCCCAACTCGGGCGGCCTCTCCCGGAAGGCCATCGAACAGGAGTTGGACAACTCCCTCGAACGGTTGGGGATGGACGCCGTGGACCTCCTGCAGATTCACCGCTACGACGACGACACGCCGATGGAGACGACGCTCCGCGCGTTGGACGACGCCGTCCGCCGCGGGAAGGCGCGGTATATCGGCGCGTCGTCGATGTGGGCCCACCAGTTCGCCGACGCCCTCCACACCGCCGACAGCCTCGGACTCGAACGGTTCGCGACGATGCAGAACCACTACAACGTGCAGTACCGCGAGGAGGAACGCGAGATGCTCCCCCTCTGCGAGAAGGAGAACGTCGGCGTCATCCCGTGGTCGCCCCTCGCGCGGGGGTGGGTCGCCCGGCCCCACGAGGAGGCGCGGTCCACCACGCGCGGGGAGTCCGACGAGTACGCCCACGAACACCCCTACCTCGAAGGCGGCGGCCGCGAGGTGAACGAACGCGTGCAGGAACTCGCGGAAGAGAAGGGCGTGAAGATGGCCCAGATAGGCCTCGCGTGGTTGTTTCGCAAAGACTGGGTGGACGCGCCCATCGTCGGCACGACGAGCGTCGAACACCTCGAAGACGCCGTCGAAGCCCTCGATATCGACCTCTCCGAGTCGGATACGGAGTACCTCGAAGAGCCGTACGAACCGGTCCGCGTCTCCGGACACGACTGAGGCGGGCAACCGCCCCGTTCGCCGACCCGCCGCGGCCGAACCGCCGTTCTACGCGAGTTCCGCCAGCGCTCGGTCCACGAGCCCCGAGTCGTACGTCCAGACGCCGTAGAACGTCTCGTCCGTGCGCTGTTCCGCGACCAGCGCGTTCTTCGGGCCGTCGTTCCCGCCCCCGTCGAAGACGACAAACCAGTGTCGCCCGAACTCCGCTTCCGACCCGACGTGGAGCGTCAGCCCCGACTCCGCGACGCCGTCGTCGCTCGCGTCGTCGTCCGTCCCGTCGTCACCGGCGCGGTAGACGTGGACGTCGAGGTCCGTCTCTGCGGCCATCCGCCGGTAGAGAGACCGTTGGGCTCGAAACGCCGACCGCGACTGAAACCCGACGTGGAGCCTCCCCCGCCCCGTCCGCCACGCGCGGTCCTCGAACTCCCGGGTGGTCGCGAGGAGTTGTCGCCGCGACAGCGAGGCGAACACCGTGTCGTCCAACAGTTCGACCAGCGCCCGGTACTCCGGCGAGAGGTCCGTCGCGTCGTACGGGCGCCGTATCGGCGGCCAAAGGAACGTTCGGAGGCTCTCGACGGAGACTGCTCCGAGGAACCGCCCGCCGTCGAAGATGGTGACGAACGGGTCGGGACCGCCCGGCGGGACGTCGCGGTACTCCATCTCGACGTTCTGCGCGTCGAACTGCGCCGGCAGGTCGCCCTCCTCCGGCGCGTAGTACACGGCGCTCTTTCGGCGCTTCTCCGCCTCCTCGATGACGAACTGGAGCGTCAACGCGAACCGCTCGCCCCCGTCGCCCGTTCGTACCGATAGCTGAGCCGGATCGCGTCGCGGACGGGTTCGGCGAGCGACGGGAGTCGGACGTCGCCGTCGGCTTCGTCGTACGCGACGAGTCCGCGGTCCGCCAGCATCGGGAGGTGGATGTGGTGGAGCGACAGGAGAACCTTCTCCCGTTCGTCGGCCCCGACGACGCCGCGCTCCGCGGTTCGCCACCCGAGGAGCGTGTCGGCGAGCTCCTCCACCGTCGTCCGACGCTCGTCCAAGAGTAGCCACAGCGTCCGCCGCCTCGTGGCGTCCGCGAGCGCGTCGAACAGCTCGTCCGGCGGCGGAGCGTCGATCGCGGAGTCGTAGTCCCACCGCTCGAAGTCCGGACGGGCTCTGTCGGCGTCGTTCGTGTCTGTCATGAGTGCCACCGACTCCGAGAGACGGAGTTATGGCATAACTTGCCGTGATAGATATTCACATTTATGGTCGGCGGAGGAGGCGTGGACGAACGAACAGTTTTCCGGCTGCGAGCGGCGAATTTCGCCCGCTTCGGTCGGCGTCGCTGCGGCGAACGGGTCAGTCGTCCGCCGAGAGCGACGCTCCGCCCGTCGGCGTCGAACTGAGGCGTCTGACCGCCCGCGAGGCGACGACGGCGATGGCGACTTCCGAGAGGCCGACGGCGAGGAACGCCGCGAGGTAGCCCGCGGTGCTGGTGGCGACGCCGCCGACGACGAACCCCGCGAGGAAGCCGAGACTGCCGAAGATGTTGAACCCGCCGAGGGCCGCCCCGCGTTCCTCCGGCGCGGCCACGTCGGCGACCAGCGCCATCGTCGCCGGCGAGACGAGTGCGCCGAAGACGCCGACGACGACCATCCCGGCGACGGCGAGTTCGAGCGTCGGCGCGAGTCCGACGCCGACGATGGCGAACCCGAAGCAGAGCGACCCGACGACGACCGGAACGAACCGCCCGACGCGGTCCGAGAGGACCCCCGCGGGGTACTGCAACAGCGCGAAGGGGAAGAAGAACGCCGCCAGCGCGAGTCCCGCGCCGAACGCGTCGAGGCCGAACGTCTCCCGGAAGTAGTAGACGCCGACGAGGGCGAAGAAGCCCGCCGTCATGCGGTCGATGAACCCGAAGGCGTACGGGACGGCGAGCGCCGGTTTCTCGCTCAGACGCGAGAGCGCGGGCCCCACCTGGAGTCGAACGCCGTCGGGCGTCCGGTCGGGGGCGCTGGCGACGAGCGCGGCGGCGACGACGAGGAGGGCGGCCGCGCCGTACAGCGGGTACAGCGGGTCGATGTCAGCGAGTCGCCCGCCGACGACGGAGCCCAGCGCCGCCCCGAGGCCGATGGCGATGCCCGCCGCGCCCATGTTGCGCCCGTTGCCGCCCGCGAGGTCGGCCAGCGCCGTCATCGACAGCGAGAACGCGCCGATGGTCATCGCGCCGCCGAGGGCGCGGATCAGGAGCACAGCGGCGAACGAGAGCCCGAGGGAGGGCGCGGCCGCGAGAAGGAGATAGCCGCCCGCGCCGCCGAGTGCCCCGAGGACGACCAGCGGTCTGCGGCGTCCGAGGGCGTCGCTCGCCGCCCCCCAGACGCCGGCGAAGAGCACGAACGCCGCGAACTCGGCGACGAGGAACCACATGCCCGCGTTCACGTCCCCCCCGCCGCCGAGGGCGACGACGAGGTCGGACACGCCGGGGTAGACGAGCACCTGCGAGACCAACACCGCCCACACCGCGAGCGCCAGACGCGCACGTTCGCCGCGTCGTCCGTCCATACTCGTCACTTAGCGTCGTCGGACAAAAGCCGGTCGTTGTATTCGCGGCACGCACCAGAACCCCTTTTTTCCGCAGACGCCTAGCCGGGGTATGTTCGACGGAGGCGGAACGTCCAGACGGGAGTTCGTGAAGGCCGCCGTCGCCGTCGGCGGGGCGTCCGCGCTCTCGGCCTGCATGAACCGCGCCGAGGAGGAGGGGGGAGAGCCGATTCCGAAGGGGACGACCGACGCCGACTCGCTCCCGTCCAGACAGCACGCGTGGAACGACTTCGTCCGACGGGACGACGACGGCAACGTCGAGTTGCCGCGCCATCAGGTGCTCCTCTACCTGACGCTCCCCGGCGAGGGTCCGCCGAGCGACGACGACCGACGGACCGTCGAGTCCGTCCTCGCCACCCTCGACGAGGCGTACGAACGGAGCAACGAGGGCGTCATCTACTCTGTCGCCTACTCGCCGCGGTACTTCTCGCGGTTCGAAGCGCCCCTGCCGGAGAGCATCGACCTGCCCGAACCGCGCGCGCTCTCGTCGTTCGAGACGCCGGAGTTCGACCGGCAGGACGCCCTCGTCCACCTCGCCTCCGACCGCGCGGACGCCGTTCTCGAAGCCGAGCAAGCCCTCCGCGGCGAGTCCGACGCCAACGGAATCGAGATGCGGTCGGCGCTGACGGACGTGTTCACCGTCGATTCGCGCCGGACGGGGTTCGTCGGGCCGGGGATGCCCGCCGAGAGGCAGGACGGCCTGAAGGGAATCCCGGACACGAACCCCGTCCCGGAGGAGGCGCCGCTCTTCATGGGCTTTAAAGCCGGGTTCGCGAAGACGCAGGCGACAGAAGACTACGTCACCATCGAGTCGGGACCGTTCGCGGGCGGGACGACGAAGCACGTCGCCAACATCCGCCAACGCCTGCAGGACTGGTACGTCGAACAGGACTTCGACGAGCGAGTGTCGGAGATGTTCTCGCCCGTCCACGCCCGGAAGGGACTCGTCGAGGGCGTCGGCGAGAACCTCGGGAACGACAGCGGGGTGACGACGGAGATACGCAACGCCATCCGCGACCACGCGATGGAGTTCGGCCGCGTCGGCCACGCCCAGAAGGCCGCGCGGGCGAACCGCGACGCCGAGGGGAACGTCCGCATCCTGCGCCGACACTTCGAGTCCACCGACGACAACACCGCCAGCCTCCACTTCCCGACGCTCCAGCGTCGGATGTCCGACTTCGAGGAGGTGCGGGCGGCGATGAACGGCGACGACCTGACGGACATCCCCACCATCCGCCAGCGAGTGAACAACGGCATCTTGGAGTACATCTTCGTCAAGCGGCGGGGGAACTTCCTCGTCCCGCCGCGGGAACTCAGGTCGCTCCCGACACCGACGGGCGAGGCGCCCGGACTCGACGGGTGACGGCTCGGCCGAGAGCGCGCGAAAAAGGTTCCGCGAACCGCGTCAGTCCAGCAGCGAGACGTTGTCTCTGAGGTCGGTCTCGATGGCTTCGAGCGTCCGGCCCTTCGTCTCGGGGACGAACCGCTGGACGAACACCAACCCGACGAGGCTACAGAGTCCGAACAGCCAGAACGTCGAGGGCGTCCCGATGCTGGCCCGCAGTACGGGGAAGGTCAGCGACACGAGGAGGTTCGCGCCCCAGTTCGCGACGGTGACGGTCCCCATCGCGGACCCGCGGACGGCGAGCGGGTATATCTCGGAGATGAGCAGCCAGAACACGGGACCCAGCCCGATGGCGAAGAACGCCACGAACAGCATCAGGCTTATCGTCGCCACGATTCCGAGCACGTCGCCGAACCCGGGGAGGTAGAACACGGTCCCGAGGATGGCGAGCGTGACGACCATCCCGCCGACGCCGACGAGGAGCAGTCGCCGCCGACCGACGCGGTCCACCAAGGCGATGGCGACGATGGTCATCACGACGTTGATCGTCCCGATGCCGACCGTCGCGAGGATGGACGTGACGCCCCCGAAGCCGGTCGATTCGAGGATGGTGGGGGCGTAGTAGATGACCGCGTTGATGCCGGTTATCTGCTGGAGGACCGCCAGTCCCAGACCGACCACGAGCGCCGGGCGGAGCCACGGTTCCAACAGGTCGCGGAGTCCGCTGTCGGACTGTTTGTTCACGGTCTCTGCGATCTCTTCGAGTTCCGTGTCGACGTCCTCCTCGCGGGTCCGTTCGAGGACGGCCCGCGCCTCGTCCTTCCGGCCGTGTTCGAAGAGCCAACGCGGGCTCTCGGGCATCTTCAGGATCCCGACGCCGAGCACGACGGCCGGAACCATCCCCGCGCCGAGCATCCAACGCCACGCGCCGGCGTCGGCGAACGCGAAGTTGACGAAGTACGACAGCAGGATGCCCGTCGTCACCATGAGTTGGTTCAGCGACGTGAGCGCCCCGCGGATGCTGGGCGGGGCGATCTCGGAGATGTACAGGGGGCCGACGATGGAGGCGAAGCCGATGGCCACGCCGTCTATCAGTCGCCCGGCGACCAACACGGGGACGTTCGGAGCCACGGCCATCGTGAACGACCCAAGGAAGAAGACGACCGCCGCGATGAGGATGAGTCGCCGTCGTCCGAGTCTGTCCGCCAACTGCCCGCCGACCGCCGCGCCGGCGGCCGCACCGGCCATCGCTCCGCTGACGATGATACCCTCGACGAGAGGAGACATCGTGAAGGTGTCTTGGATGAACAGGAACGCGCCCGAGATGATGCCGGTGTCGAATCCGAACAGTAGTCCATTCAGAGCGGCCAACGCGGAGACGACGTAGACGAACCGGTCGCCGTCCCCGCGTACGACCTCGCGTATGGTAGCTGTAGACATCTCTGAAGAATAACTCGCTTGCGTGTAAAAAATATCCCGTAATTCTCAGAGACAGCAGTGCCGTGGCTCTGACTGGCGACGGTGTGACCGAGGCCCGTTCACTCCCGATTTCGGACGAACGTCACCGGACAGGGGGCTTCGAGCATCACCTCCTGCGCCACGCTTCCGAATATCGCTTTGCCCGCCGGGGACCGCCGACGGCCGCCGACGACCACGCGGTCGGCTCCGACTTCCTCCGCGATGGCGACGATTCCCTCGCCGCTCGTTCCGGTCGTCGCGCGGGGCTCGCAGTCGATTCCGTCCCGCTCTAACCGCTCGATCACCTCCCGAGCGACGGTCATCCGAGACGCCAGTTCGTCGGGGTCGATGTCCTCGCCCTCCGCGTCGAGCAGTTGTTCGACGGCGTCCCTGTAGGAACCCTTATCGAAGACGTGCGCGACGACGACCGTCGCGTCGCACGGCGCGGCTATCTCCCCGACGGCATCGACGAGGGCGTCGATGCGGGCGTCGTCGCGTCCGCCCACGCCGAGGAGAACCGTTTCGAGTCCCGTCGCGTCCGTGCGGTCTGCCGTATCTGCGCTCATCTCGTTCGACCGATGACAGCCGGGGCGTAAAGAACTTCTCGCGAACTTACTATGATTATAGTAATTATTCGGCGGTGGCTCGCGCGTCCCGCCTTCGGGGTCGCGTCCCCCTCAGAGTTTGCTGTCGATGGCCGACGAGACGGCGTCGTAGCCGTAGGAATCGAGCGCTTGGCCGTCGACGACGACGGTGGGCGTCGAACTGTACCCCTTGTCCACGGCGCGTTGGCGGTCGGCCTCGACGACCGGCCGGTAGGTGTCCTGTTCGACGGCGGCCATGACCTGACAGCCGTTCACGCTGCGGTCCTCCGCCAAGTCGTGGACGAGTTGGTAGCCCGAACTCGTGAGCTTGTCCTGATTCTCGAAGATGGCGTGGGCGTAGTCGAAGAACGTCTCGGCGTCCGTCCGGTCTTGGACGGCCCGCGCGGCGATAGCGCCGCCCCACGACCACTGCTCGTTGACGGGAAGCGGGAAGTCGAAGAAGCGGTACCGGATGTCGCCCGAGGAGATGTAGTCTTCGCGTATCTTCGGGAAAACCTCCGTGCTGTAGGTCGCGCAGTGAGGGCACGCGAAGTCCTCGTAGGCGTCCACCGTCACGGACGCGTCGTCGGGTCCGAGCGCCGGACGCGGGAGCTGTTGGACCGTCTGTTGCTCTCCGACGTCACAGGAGGGTTTCGAACCGCCCGAGGAACCGGGGAGACTTCCGAGGCAACCGGCCGTGGCGGCGAGTGCGCCACCCGTCGCGGCGAGGAGGGCACGTCGGCTCGTTCGCATACCCGACAGGAGGGTGTCCCGGTATTTAGGACCACCGAGGCGGCGCGAGCTACTCCTTTACGTCCGGCGCGCGCACTCACAACTATGCCTGTCGTTAACTACCGAGGGAAGGAGATAGAGTGCGAACGCGGGGCCGTCCTGCGCGACGTTCTCCTCGACGCCGGCGAGACGCCGCACAACGGGCGGTCTCGGCTCCTCAACTGCCGCGGCCACGCGACGTGCGGGACGTGCGCCGTCGCCGTCGAGGGCGAGGTGTCCGACCCGGGGACCAGAGAGCGCGGGCGTCTGTCCGCGCCGCCGCACGACGCGGATTCGGGCCTGAGACTCGCCTGCCGGACGCGGGTTCTGGGCGACGTGACGGTGACGAAGCACCCCGGGTTCTGGGGGCAGAACGTCGAGACGCCCGCGGACGGAGACGACGCGCCGCGGTGAGCCGGGCCGTACTCGCTCGTCACGGCAGCGTCCGGTCGCGCCACGCGAGGATGTCGTCTCGGTCGCGCGTGTCGTCCGGGAGGTCCGAGAAGGGGAACCACTCCGCCGCGGAGATTTCGCCGTCCGGGTCGCACACCGAGAGGTCGAGTTCGGTCGCCGCCGCGGCGAAGACGGGGAGGACGCCCCACGTCGAGTGGTCCTCGCACTCGATGTCGATGCGGTTCGCCATGGCGAGGCCGCGGTAGTCCGCGGAGACGCCCGCCTCCTCGGCGAGTTCTCGCTCCGCCGCCTCGCGGTACGTCTCCCCGTCGCGCAGTTCGCCCCCGGGGAGCACCCACATATCGACGCCCTCGTGTCTGACGAGGAGCAGTTCGTCGCCGTCGCGGTGGACGATGGTCTGTGCGCCGTACGGCGCGCCGGTGGCCTTCACCCGCCGCGCGAGCGTCCGGAACCGCTCTCTGGTGACGTGCCGCGCGTGCGTCCGCTGGATGAACCCCGAGTGGCGCTCTCGGAGTCGGTGGTACGCCTGTTCGGCCCGTTGGGCGGCTTCGTCCGCGAGAAACCAGAGGTCGTCGACCGTCATCTGTCGTCGAGCGAATATCGAGGGACCGCCGGACTCCGTGCGGTTCTGTCGGGCGGGCGGGTTTCTCGGGCGTCCGTGGCGTTCATGGCGGCGATTCGACCCCACGAGTAAAGGTAGCTTCGTTCGGGGAAAGACGCCGATTCTCACGTCGCCGACCCCGCCGGACGGACGGGAGCAGTCGGTGAATCAGTCCACTTTTGAGCGTCCGGAGCGACCGTTCGGCCATGTCCTTCGAAAAGGAAGACACGGTCGTCCTGCACGACAAACACAGCGAGTTCGACGGCGAGGTCGGGACCATCACGCAGGTCGTCGAGACGATGTTCGGCGACCCGACGTACACCGTGAGCTTCGACGACGGACAGGAGGTCGGCATCTCCGAAGACCAGCTCGAAGCGGCCGACGAAGACGAGGAATAAGCGGGCTTTTCCCCGCGCGGTGCGAATCGGCGACGAAGAATGCCGCGCGTCCCGTTCCACTACGTAGACCTGCGTACGTTCTGTTACGCGACCGAAGACGAGAAGCGCGTCGAGGATGCGCTTCGGACGTTCCTCCCCGAGGAGTTCGAGGTCGAACGCACCGTCAGCACCGGCCACCACGGCGACCGCATCATCGTCTTCTCGGCCCGCGTCGAGAACGCCGACGAAGTCCGCCACGTCCTCGCGCGCATCTCGGAACTGCCCGACTTCGAGGGACTCCTCGACGAGTTGGACGACCGGGTGACCGAGAACTGCGAGCTGTTCATGCGGTTGGACAAACAGGCCGCGTTCAAGGGCGACGTCCGCCGGGGCGGGGGACTCACGCTCCGCGCGAAAGTCGAAGCCTACCCGGCGAAGAAGGAGACCGCCGTCGAGAGCGCCCGCGAGGCGCTTCAACAGGCCTCGGAGTTGGACCTCGAGTGACTACTCGTCGCGCCACTTGATGGAGCACCCCTGCGAGGGCGTCTCCTCGATAGGTATCTCCTCGTCGGCCAACACCGCCTCGACGGCCGTCCGCATCTCGTAGTCTGTCGGGTCCTCGTCGGGACTCATCGCGTCGTCGATGCGCGAGTGGAAGACCAACTCGAACCCCTCGTCCGTGCGTTCGAAGAGGAACGGGTCGGGCGTGCAGACGGCCCCGTACTCCCGGGCGACGTCTTGGGACTCGTCGCGGAGGTAGGCGGTGAAGCGAACCTCCCTCTCGTCCACCCGTTCGCGCATCGCCTCGTAGGAGTCGTCGGGGTACTCCTCCTCGTCGTTCGGGTTGATACCGACGACGGCGAGTCCGTCGTACGACTCGGCGAGGTGGTTCAACTCCTCGCGCTTCGCCTCCGCGTACGGACAGTGGTTACACGTGAACACGACGAGCAACGCCGCCGCGTCGGCGAAGGAGTCGAGCGCGTACGTCTCCCCGTCCGCGGCCGGGAGCGAGAAGAAGGGCGCTTCGTCCCCGTGCGACAGTTCGGAGTCTGACTGCATCAACACCATGCGCGGGAGTTCGCGCGCCGCGCAAAAAGTCGTTGCCGCTCTCCGTCCCGCGAGGGGGCGTCACTCGACGCTGACGAGGTAGATAGAGACGAGGGCGAGGCCGATTCCGAGCACCTTGCGGGCGGTGAGCGACTCGTTCAGGAAGGCGATGCCGATGACGGAGCTGAGGACGAGAAACATCCCGAAGACGGGCGAGACGATGCTCACCGGCCCCATCGACAGCGCGCGGTAGTACGCGAGGATGCCGACGGTGAGACAGACGCCCGCGGCGAGGACGAACTTCGCCTTCGGGTGCGAGACGTAGGCGACGGCGTTGCTGTCGTTGTAGACGACGACGCCCAACGTCACGGCGACCAGTACCGTGTTCGCCATCAACGCCGCCACGTTGCTCGGTATCTTCGGCGAACCGGTCGTCGCGACGCTCATAAGCGGCGCGACGAGCGAGTAGGCGGCGAGGGCGAGAACGGCCCACAGCATGTAGTTCATCGACCGAATCGTATCCTCTCGCCGGAGTTTACCGTTTCGAAGCGCCTCGATGGTATTTTGAGATATATTCGGTCGTATTTCGAGATATAGTGTATACACGTCCTGAAAATGATCAATTAGGGACTCATACTTATATAAAATGAGCGTGTACACGCACGTATGTCAGAAACAGAAACTCCCTCGGTCCTGCCGTACACGTGGGACGACCCGAGCGTCTGTCCGTTCTGCACGACCGAGTTAGAGAACCCCGGCGAGGGGTTCATGATCCACCTGCGGGAGAGTTCCGTCTGCGAACGCGGGTTCGACGAGTGGCGGAACTCGGTCACGAACGACATCGGCGGCGAGTGGTCCGGCTAGCGCGCCGAAACGTCGAAACGCCGCTTTTTTCACTCGATTCCCGGCGTGAGGCCGAGCTGACTCGCCATCGTCGCGGCGTCGGTGCTGTTCCACTCTTCGACGCACCGGCCGTCTTCGAACCGCGCTTCGACGAGTCCCCACAGTTCGATTCGCTCGCCGGTGGCGGGGATGTCGCCGTCGGGACTCCGAAGCGTTCCGTCGTGCGTGCCGCGGACGGCGTACCGCCCGTAGACTACGTCGTCGGACGCTCGGACGTCGCACAGTTCGAGCTCGAAGTCGGAGAACGCGTCGTGGTACCGCCGAGCGAACTCCTTGACCGCCTCGACGCCTTCGAGGACGTCCGGTTCCGTCTGCGTGTGCAGTCTAATTTCCTCGGCGTAGGCGTCGTCAGCGACGTCGTAGTCCCGTTCGTTCCAGAACTCTCGGGCGACGCGCTCGAACGTTCGTCGGTTCTCGACTGCAGAGGAGGAAGTAGTTGCCATCTCGAAACACCGAGTATCCGATACGACGCGCAGAATAGTGAAGATAGTTGCGAGCGCGCCGGATTTTCGGGGTTTGCTGACGGTGCGTCGCCGTCAGTCGTCGCCCGTCGGCGCGGGGGCCGCGACCGACGGCGGCGCAGTTCGGAGCGTCAGGCGGACGAGGGCGATACAGAGGAGGGCGCTGCCCGAGACGATACCGAACGCGACGGCGACGCCAGTGGCGTCGATGATGTACCCGAACGCGGGCGGCGCGACGGCGCCGCCGAGCGAGATGCCGACGGTCACGAGGGCGAAGTTCTTCCCGAGGTCGCTCCGCACGGAGAGGCGGTCCGCGAGCGTCGAACGCGCGGGGCGGGAGACGCTGATGGTGCCGCTGAACGGCAACACGAGGACGAGACCGGCGAGGGGGAGCGACAGCGTCGCCAGCGCCGCCGCGACGACCGCCAGCGCCGCGTACCCGCCGTACGCCACCGCCGGCGGTCCCATGCGATCCGTCAGTGACCCGCCGAAGAGGATGAGTACCGCGCCGACGACGAGCATCCCGGAGACGAGGAGGTTCGCCGTCCCGTCGGCGACGCCGTAGCCCGCGGTCAAAAGCTGCGGCGTGTACGTTCGGATGCACCACGCCGCCGCCGAGGTGACGAAGGCGAGGACGGTCAACCCGAGGATGCCCGTCGAACGTACGAGGGCGCGGCCCGCCGCCGCGACGCGACCGGGAACCGACCGGAGCGCGGGCCGTTCGGTCGCGCGGTCCGCCGGGGCTGGGCGCTTGATGTCGTCGGCCAGTCCGCGAATCGCGGCCAAAGCGAGGAGAGTGTAGCCGAGGCCCACGGCGGCGAGAGCGCCGACGGCGTAGCGCCACGACAGCGAGAGCGCGGAGGTGACCCCGACGACGGCGTACGGGGCGGCGAGTCCGGCCTCCCCGCCGAACGCGTGCGCGCTGTAGGCTCTCCCCCGCGACTCGTCGGAGGAGGCGACGGCCAACAGGGGGTAGTGGGCGGGGTGGTGGCCGGCGACGCCGACGCCGAGAACCACCTGCGCGGCGAGGAGCCACTCGTAGGAGGGTGCCAGCGCCGTCGTCGCGGTGCCGAGCGTTCCGAAGACGAGCGACGCGACGAGGACGAGCGTTCGGCTGTGGCTATCCGAGACGTAGCCGAACGGAAGTTGCAAGAGGAGCACCACCGGCCTGCGGGACGCCGATTGCGAGCCCTATCGCGGCGATGCCCACGTCGAACCGCGCCGCGAGGACGCCAACGAGGGGGGCCAAAAGCACCATGTACGCGTGGTTGACGAAGTGCGACCCCGAGACGAGGGCGACCACGCGGCGGCCCTGTTCGTGCGACACGTTCCACCGTCGCGGTCCGACTCCCAAATAGTCGCGGGATGCGGTCAGTCGCGTCGGTCACCCGAACGTCGCGTCGGCGAACGCGCGCAACTCCGTCGCGGTGCCGGTTCCGCCGGTCGCGACGCGGTAGGTGGCGCAGAGGTTTCCGAGCGCCAGCGACTCCTCGGCGGACCATCCGGCGGCCAACGCGCGCGCGAGTCCCGCCGAGAACCGGTCGCCCGCGCCCGTCGTCGTCTCGACGCGGTCCGTCTCCGCGTTCGGAACCGCCGTCGCCTCGGCGTCCCCTCCCTCGCCGCCTCCGACGCCCGCGGCGACGGCCCGGTCTGCGTCGTGGAGGACCGCCAGGCGGAGCGACGCCGCCTCGCGGAGGGCGGCGAGTCGGGCCGCGTCGTCGCCTGACTCCGTCCGGTCGCCCGCCGAGGCCCCCTCGGCGTCCTCCTCGTCGCCCTCGCCCGCCGAACCGTCCGCGTGCGACGCGAGCACGTCGAGTTCCCGGCGGTTGAGGCTCAAAACGACCTCGTTCGACCCCGAGACCGCTCGAAGCGCCTCCAACAGGCCCTCGATTCGCTCGTCGGGGAGGTGACCGAGGGGGCCGGGGTCCACGACGACGAGCGAATCGGTCACCTCCTCAGCCACCGCGTCGAACGCCGCCGGGAGTCCCGGCGCGGACGCCCAGTTGCCGACGTACACCGCGTCGGCGTCGTAGAGGGCCGCGAGCAGTCTGTCCGACCGGAGGACCGCCCCCGACCACGATTCGAGATCGTCGGACTCGGCGACGAGCATCAGGTCGCTCTCCTCGAAGCGGAGGACGTCGACCTCCGATGGCGACCCGAACGACACCGCCTCTATCGCCGGGTCGAGGCGTTCGAACACCTCGTGGTCGAGGTGGCCGAGGAGGGTCGCGTCGTCGCCGAGCGCGGCGGTCTGCCGGGCGGCGTTGACCGCCTGTCCGCCGGGTTCGCGCGCGGCGCGTCGCCGTCGAAGCGACCCCGCGCCGCCCTCGACGGCCCGGACGAACGCCTCCCGCGAGGCGACGTCCTCGTCGCCGGATCGGAGTTCGTAGTGGTCGTCCACGCTGCCGTCGGGGAGACAGCAGACCGAAACGGGGTCGAGGTCGGCGAGGCGCGCCGCGACGTTCTCGTACGGTCGTGTCACGGCGCGGATATCGGTCGCGCCGATGAAAAGCGCGCGGGCGGCCGGGGTGGGGTCGCTCGGTCACCCGACCCAGACGGCCGTGAACGCCTCGAAGAAGTCCTCGCCCGTGTCGAGGAGGGCGTAGTCCGCCCGCAGGTCGCGCGCCCGTTCGGCGACGGCGTCGGTGTGTTCCGCCAGTCTGTTCCGGTACCGCCGGGCCGACGACCCGCCGAAGTACGACCGCCGCGTCTCGTGGGACTCGGGGTCCTCGAAGATGGTGTCGCCGGTCGCGCCGGGGTCGAGTTCGTCCGGCGCGAGGACGTTGACGAGGAGTACGTCGTTGTCGCCGAGGGCGGCGACGGTTTCGGCCACCTCCTCGGGGTCCACGAGGAAGTCGCTGACAAGGACGACGAGCGACCGCGAGCGGATGGTGTCGGCGTACTCCTCGGCGGCGGCGGCGAGTTCCGCCCCGCCGTCGAGCGTCGTCTCGTTCAACCGGTCTATCACGGAGAGGAGTTCGCCGCGGTTCGACCGCCCGGCGTCGAGGCGGTACGGCCCGTCGCGGACGGTCGAAAAGCGGAAGTCGTTGTTCTCCTCGGCGGTGAGGTAGGCGAACCCGAGGCCTATCTTCGCGCCGAACTCGAACTTGTGGGCGTCGCCCTCGCCGTAGTCCATCGACGCCGAGGAGTCGACGAGGACGTGGACGGTGAGGTTTCGCTCCGCCTCGAACTGCTTGATGAAGTACTCCTCCGTCCGCGCGTAGACGCGCCAGTCGATGAGGCGGGTGTCGTCGCCGGGGGCGTACCTGCGGTAGTCGCTGAACGTCAACCCCTCGCCGACGCTCTCGGACTCGGTTTCGCCTTGCAACGGCGAGTCCGACCGCCGCTTCAAGGAGGCGTCGAGGCGCGCGAGTTCGTCGAGGAAGCCGGGGTCGACGGGCATCGTCAGACGTCCGCGAGCAACGCGTTCACCGCCTCGTCGGGCGTGACGCCCTCGCGTTCGGCGCGGAAATCGACGACGATACGGTGTCTGATGACGGGCGGGGCCATCTCCCGGACGTCCTCCCAACTCACGTGCGACCGCCCGGCGAGGAACGCCCGCGCCTTCGCCGCGAGGATCAACGACATGCTCGCGCGGGGACTCGCGCCGTACTCGATGTCGTCCGCGGTTCTGGTCGCGCGGACGAGTTCGACGGCCCTGTCGCGGATATCGTCGGCGACGGGAACCTGCCGGGCGAGCGTCTGCGCCCGGAGGAGTTCGTCTCGGCTCAGGACGCGTTCGACGTTCGGACTCGCCGCGCCCGTCGCGTAGCGGTTCACTATCTCGCTCTCCTCGTCGAACGAGGGGTAATCGACGAGTATCTTCATCAGGAAGCGGTCGGTCTGGGCCTCCGGAAGCGGGTACGTCCCGCCCTGGTCGATGGGGTTCTGCGTCGCGAGGATGAAAAACGGGCTCGGGAGCTCGTAGGTGTCCCCCGCCGCGGTCACCTGTCTCTCCTGCATCGCTTCCAGCAGGGCGGCCTGCGTCTTCGGTGTCGCGCGGTTTATCTCGTCGGCGAGGACGAGGTTCGCGAACACCGGCCCCTTCTCGAAGACGAACTCCCGGCCCCGCTCGGACTCGCGGATTATCTCGGTGCCCGTGATGTCGGAGGGCATCAGGTCGGGCGTGTTCTGTACGCGCGAGAAGGAGAGGTCCGTCACCTCCGCGACGGTGCGAACGAGCGTCGTCTTCCCGAGGCCGGGGTTCGATTCGAGGAGGGCGTTCCCGTCCGCGAGGACGCAGACGAGGAGTCGTTCGACCACGTCCGACTGGCCGACGATGCGCTTGCCGATTTCGCTGCGGACGCGGGAGAGTTTCGCCTGTAGTCTGTCGATGTCGTCGTCAGGATTCATTGTCTTCGTCGTCTCTGTCGTCTCGTATCTGGAGGTTGTACTCGCGGATGAGCTCCGCATCTTCGAGCTGTTCGTCGGGCGCGAACCCGGCCCGTTGGCTCTCCACCGCGTCGCCGGAGAACCCGCCGCTATCGTAGGAGGCGGGCGACCCCGCGCCGCCGCCGGAACCGCTTCCGCCGCCGGTGCCTTCGAGCGTCGCGGTCACCGCCTCGTCCCCCGCCGACACGTCCTCCGCGTCGCCGAGTATCCGGTCGCCGTCCCGCAGGTCCGTCGGGTCGTCGGCGCTGGCGTCGTCCGGCCGTTGTTCGCCGTCCGTGGAGTCGTCGCCGCCGACGCCGACGACCGAATCCGTCAGGTCGAGGTCTACGACGGCGACGTGGACGCTCGCGACGCTGAGAAGAACGACGAGGAGCGTCGTCGTCACGACGCGCCGGGTGCCGACGAGTTCGACGCTCGACGCGTCGCGGAGGCGGTCCAACACGTCCTCGTAGAGGCGGCGGGCCATCTCCGTGTTCGCGCCGTCGTCCAACGCGTCTCTCGCGGTCCGAAGCGCCTCGTTCACCGCGGGGTTCGCCGCCTCGAACTGTTCGACCAGCGGTCTCCGGGCGCGGAGGGCGTACTCGCCGCCGAAGGCGACGACGCCGATTGCGACGCCCAGCACCGACGGGAACGGGAGCGACGCGGGGACGCCGCCGGCGAGGGCCGCGGGGAGAGACACCGCCTCGGGGAGGGCTGCAGGGCGGAAGACGCGGAAGAGGAGGTTCGTCAGGAGGGCGAGGAACGCCGCGTCGACGGCGGCGTACACGACGGCCACCTTCCGCGCCTCGCCGCGGACCTCCGCGAGTGCGGCGGCCATTCGGGCGGCGGACGACTCCGAACCGCCTGCGGGTTCGTCGTCCGTCACCGTCGGCCCGAACCCGGAGTCACCCTCGAACTCGGGGTCCGCGTCGGACTCGCCCGACATCAGGGGCACTCCTCGGGTTTCGGCCCCTGCTCGGACTCGTTCCACTGCCGGCAGACGGTGTCGAGGTCCGACGCCAACCGCTCGTTCTCGGCTTCGAGCGTCGTCACCTCCGTCTCCAACCGGGTCACCGTCTCGTTCAGCCGGCGGTTGTCGCGTTCGAGGTCGGTCACCTCGTCTTCGAGTTCCGCGTTCTCCGCCCGCAGCGTCTCGGCCTCCGTTTCGAGCTCGGAGATGCGCTCGCGGGCGTCTTCGAGGTTCGACCGCGCCTCGTTCAGCTGCTCTCTCTTCCGTTGGAGCTCCGACTCGGTGTTCGCCAGTTCCTCCTCCGTCGCGTTGAGCATCTCCTCGGTCCGTTCGAGTTTCTTCGCCACCTGTCCCACGTCGCCGCGCGTCTGCGAGAGGCTCCGGTTCAACTCGTTGACTCGCTGTCTGAGGGCGCTGACGTTCTCCCTGGCCGCCGACAGCTCGCTCCGTAACTCCGCGTTGCGTTCGCGTAACTGCTCGTTCTCCCGTTCGAGACCGCCCGCCGACGACTGGTAGAACATCGTCGCGCCGACCGTTCCGGTCAACAGCAGACAGACGACGGCGACCAACGCGACGTTCAGCGGGCGACCGATGAAGCTCATGTCAATCCTCCTTCAGCCGTCGTTCCGCTGCGGCGGACTTTAACCCGCCGGTAAACGACCTCTGCGGCGAACAGGAGGGCGGCGAGGAGGAGCGCAACCCACGTCCAGTCCTGTCGAACCGGGCGGACGCGGGTGGACTGCTCGCGGGCGAACTCGGCTATCCGCGCGCCCTCCGAGGGTCGGAACACCTTCCCGCCGGTCCCCGTCGCGAGGCTCTCTAACGCCGGGTCGGGGCCGAATCCGGCGTACTCGGCGCGGTAGTTGGCGGCGTACGTCGCCGACAGCACGTCGTGGTAGCCTGCCTCGTCCGGCGTGACGCTCGCCTCGTAGCGCCCCTCGCTGACCTGTCTGAACTGCGCGCCCTCGGCGGTCGGTCGCTCCTCGCCGCGGACCGTCACCGTCGTCGGCGACCCGACGCGCGTGTCGGAGATGGCCGCGACGCCCGTCGCCTTTCGCTCCGGGTCGCCGACGACGTAGTTCGTCGATTTCGTCAACAGAAGCGAGTCCGGCCGGCTCAGCAGGCCGTCGAGCGTTCCGTCCGGCCCGTAGGCGGTGATCGTTCCGACCCGCCCGAGGCCGTACCGCCACGTCGCGACGGCGGGGGTCCCGTCGTCGGCGGCGACGAGGAAGTCCGCGCCGCGGCGCACCGACACGTCGTTGACCTCGCCCGGGTTCGCCGTGAGTTCGACGCCGGACGTGACGAACGAGTCGGGGTCCACGACGGTGAGGCCGGACCCCTCGTACTGCTTGCTCCCGCCGAACAGGATGCGGAGACGGTTCGTCTCCGTCGCGCGGAAGTAGTTGCCGCCGCCGGACTGCGCGATGGTCCGGAGCTTCTCCTCGTCGGGGTTCTTCCCCGCGCCGACGGCGATGACGCGGACGCCGCGGGCGCGGAGTCGTTGGGCGACGGCCGACGGCGGGCCGACCTTGTCGTGGCCGTCGCTGACGAGAATCACCGTCCCGGGATCCTCGCCGAGCATCTCGCCCGCGCCGCGCAGACCGGCCGCGATGTCCGTCGCGCCGCCGCTTTGCAGTCGCCGCACCCTGTCTTCCAGCGACGCCCGGTTGCTCCCCAGCGACTGGATCGGAGCCACCGCGTACGCGTTGTGGTTGAAGCCGACGATGCCGACGCGGTTCTCGTCGCCGAGTTGGTCGAGGACCGAGAGGGTGACCGCCTTCTGGACGCGCATCCCGCTCTCCGCGCTTCCGGAGACGTCGATGGCGAAGACGAGGTTCGTGCTCCGACTCGCCCCCTCGCCCGTCGAGACGGGGAGCATCGACGCCAGCGACGACCCCTCGTAGCCGCCGTTCTCGAAGGAGTTGCGCCCGCCGACGACGAGGAGGCCGTTCCCGTCGATGACGAACTCCTGTAGGGCGTCCACGTTGCCGGGCGAAGCTCGGCCGCCCGCCGAGGTTCCCTCGGCGACGTTGCCGACGCCCTCGGCCGGAACGTCCTGCAGGACGACGGCGTGGTACGGCGAGAGGTCCTCGGGCACCGACGACGCCGTCTCCACGTCGTACACCTCACTCAGGTACTGCCGGAACGGGTAGTCGCCGGGCGAGACGTACAGAATCGTCGGCTTCTCCACGACGCGAACGGTCTTTCGGAACACGTCGTTCTGCGGGTACACGTCGTCCGCGCCCTCGATTCGCGCGGTGACGCGGTGCGTGCCGGTGCTGTCGAACGTGTGGTCGAACTCGAACGCGCCGGTGCCGTTCTGCACCGTCCGCTCGGCCACCCGTTCGCCGTCCACGGAGACGGTGACCGTCGTCGGGGCGTCCGCGCGGACGCCGTCGACGCTCGCGAGAAACTCGTTCTCGACGCCGACGCTCGTCTTCGAGGGGCCGTTGAGCGCGACGTACCGCTCTCGGTCCGTCGGTTGCGGCGAGACGACGGAGACGGTTGCGTTCAGCGAACGCGCGAGTTCCGCCACCTCGGCGAGACTGCGGCCCTCGGTCACGCGGCCGTCGCTGACGAGGACGACGCTGCCGTTCTCCCGGAGGTTGGCCGCGACGGCGTCGCCGACGGGCGAGGCGTCGCCGCTCCCGATGGTCGTCGCCGTCACGGGCACGCCCGCGCCCTTGATGTCGTTCGTCAGTCGGTCCGTCACCCGCGGCGAGACGGCCGTGCTGTCGGATCGGTCCGCGAGCACAGTCACCCGCGGGTCGCCGGACGTCTCCCGCGAGGCGACGGTGTACGGTCCGGCGGCGGCGAGGACGACGAGGGCGACGACGAGGAGGCGCGTCGCGAAGAACCACCGCCTGCTTCGCTCGGAGGCGGTTCCCGTCGCGCCGCGCCAGACGAGCGCCCAAAGCAGCAGGGCGCAGACGGGGAGTGCGAGGAGGAGAAGCGGCCGCTCCGCGCCCGCCGAGAGGCCCGTCGGGAGCTCGAAGGACGCCTGCGGGGCCGTCGAAACGGGGAGTCCGGGCGACATCAGAGGTCACCCCGGCGGCGGAGGTAGGCGACTTCTCCGAGCACCCCGACGAGGGCGGCCAACGCCGCCCAGTGGTCGAGCGGGTTCGGGACGGTTCTGGACTCCTCGCGCGCGACGACGCCCGTCTCGGACGACTCCACGTCGTCGGCGACGACGTTCGACTCCGATTCGCTGAGGAGCGACGCGCTGTACCGCGCGCCGTCCGCCTCGTAGAACCCCGCGTCGTCCAACCGAACCGACGACGCCGTCACGGCGCCGTCGGGCGTCTTCACCCGTGTGCCGTTGCCGAACTGGAGCCTGTCGCCCGTCTCCGCGTTCAGTTGGCTCAGGGGGGGTCGCCCGGCGAGGTGGTATATCGCGCGCTTCCAGAATACCGGGTACTGGTAGTCGTACTTGAACGCAGAGCGCTTCTCGATGTAGCCGTAGTAGAGGAGTCGCCCCTCGCCGCGCCGCGCCGTGGCGACGATCGGCGTCCCCTCGGTGGTGGAGACGAGTGCCCGCCCGTCGCGGAGCGTTCCGTTCACGTACGACTCCGGCGGCGGGAACGAGATGCCGCGCGTCAGGGCGTCGTCGTCGGGTTGCCCGAGCGTCGGGTTCGAGCGCACCCCGTCGGGGTTCACCAACGACAGGTCGCCGTACTTGCCGGGCATTGACTCTTGGGCCTGAACCGCCACGCCGCCGCCGTCGGCGAGGAGTTCGCGCCCCGCCTCGACGTTTCCGGCCAGTAGCCTGTCGCTCTCGACGTTGCTGTAGACGATGACGTCGTAGTTCCCCTCGACGGTCGTCGGCGGGTTATCCACCGTGAGTTCGACGGCGTCTACGACCGAAAGCGCCGTCGTCAGGTACGTGTTCTCGTCGTTCGTCAGCACCAACACCTCTATCGTGGCGTCGTCCGGCGCGGCGACGTACGAGGCGTCGTCCGCGGCGAAGGAGTCGCCCGGCGAGAGTCGGAGTTCGCCGCCGCCGGCGGGGACGGGGAGGGTGACCGAGCGAACGTCGCCGCCGGAGAGCGTCACGGACCGCCGTTCGCCGCCGAGGGCGACGGTTCTCGTCGCCTCCCCGTCGCCGTAGTTCTTCACCGAGACGGTCACCTGCCCGCCGGAGAACGACCGGTCCACGATGCCGACGTTGTCGCTGCCGCCCGCGGCGAACTGGCGGAGGTCCACGGTGAGTCCGCGACTGCGGGCGACGCGGACGGCGTCGCGCCACGGGCCGTCGTCGGCGAAGTCGCTCGCGACGACGATTCGGGCGTCCGACCCGGCGACGGCAGTCGCCGTCGAGATAGCCGACCGGAGGTCGCCCGGCGACTCAGTGACCGACAGGTCGTCGAGGACGGTCCGCGCCTCGCCGGGATCGCCCCGCCGGAGGGCGACGGTGCTCTGCCCGTCGCTGACGACGACGGAGGTGGTTCCGGTCACCTCCCGTCGGGCGGCGGAGACGGCGCGGGCGAACCGGGTGGTGCCGTCGGACTGGACGCCCATGCTGGCGCTCGCGTCCACGACGAGCACCGTCTCCTCGACGGTCGAACGCTCCGAGACGGGGACGTACGGCGTCGCAAGCGCCGTCGCGACGAGGAGGACGACGAGCAGTTGGAGGAGCAACAGCACGCTCCGTTGGAGTCGCTCGAACAGGGGGTTCGACGCGTCTTCGCGCCGGTCCTCCGCGAGAAAGCGGAACGTCGGGAGTTCCACCCTGCGGGGGTCCGGGCGGACGAGGTACAGGACGACGATGGGGACCGCCAGGAGGAGGGCGGCGAGTCCCGCGGGGGTGAGAAAAACGTCGGAGAGGGCCATCGACCGTGTACGCGTCGTCCCCCCTAATGGATCTTTTCCACAGTCGCTCTCGGAGAACCGTCACGCCGGTACGACGTTCGGCCGAACGTATACCAGTTGGTGACCGCCGAGCGGAGCGGAGCGCGAACCGGCGGTCGCTGCCGATCGGTTATTCGGCACGTAAACGAAGGTATCGGGCCGGAGGGCGGTTCTCGGCGGAGAGAGACGGTCCCCGTCGCTCCGACCGTTTCACCGCGCGGAGGTCTGATACCTATCCGTTAACAAGACGTTACGGCCATCATTTCTTTATCTTCATATATGGTAATAAAAAGAGAATGAGATATCGGAGTGTCTCGGAACTCAACGACGACGCACGACAGTTAGCGCAGGATCTGCCGTCGGATATCGACCTCGTTGCCGGGATTCCGAGAAGCGGGATGTTGGCGGCCGAACTCCTCTGTCTCCACCTCGACGTGCCGATGACGGACGTCGCGGGCCTCTGCGAGGGAACGGTGTTCGAGACGGGGAACCGACACGACGACTCGCCGTCGCTCGACGGCGTCGATACCGTTCTGGTCATGGACGACTCGGTCAACTCGGGGGCGCAGATGCGGGAGACGCGGCGACGCCTCGACGGGGCCGACCTGCCGTTCGACGTCCGGTACGGCGCGGTGTACATCTCCACCAGCGGACACGAGTACGTCGATTACTGGAGTGAGGTGGTCCCGATGCCGCGGGTGTTCGAGTGGAACCTGATGCACCACCCGACGCTGAAGAACGCCTGCGTCGACATCGACGGCGTGCTCTGTCGGGACCCGACGACCGAGGAGAACGACGACGGCGAGCGATACCGGGAGTTCCTCTCGACCGTCGAATCGAAGACGATTCCGAACCAGCGAATCGGGTGGCTCGTCACCTGCCGGTTGGAGAAGTACCGCGAGGAGACGGAGGCGTGGTTGGACGAACACGGCGTCGAGTACGACGAACTCGTGATGATGGACCTGCCGGACAAAGAGACGCGGCAGGAGCGAGGGAACCACGCAGAGTACAAAGCCGAGGTGTACGAATCGACCGGCGCGACCCTGTTCATCGAGAGCTCCGAACGACAGGCGGCGAAGATATGCGACTGGACGAAGAAGCCGGTGTTCTGCTACGGGAGCAACGAGATGATGCAACCGGGCCGGATCCAACGGACCTACCGGAAGGGGAACGACTACCTCTCGCGCCTGGTGGAGAACCCCGTCGGCTTCATCGCGACGGCGAGCAAGTACCTCCTCTCTCGGGGATACCACGGTCTCAAGCGGTGATTCTCGGTCGTCACCGCACTCGGAGGGGGTCCGACTGCATCGGACGACGGAACGCGAGCGGAGACGGACGCGGTTCGGCGTAGGCGGATCGACCCCCTACCGCCCGCCGGCCGCGCGACGAGGCTACTATCCTCGCGGACGACGTACGGTACTCGCGACAGAGACGCCGGAGTAAGGCGGAGACGCGTCGGATGGGTAGAGATATCCCGACGGGCGTCCACCGGATAGACACCGTGCAGGTTTCGATATTCGGATTTCCGGTGGAACTCGACGAATCGCACGTGGATGCGTCGCCCGCCGCCGTCGAGGCGCAGGTGACGGAGTACGAACGCGGCGACCGGACGGTGTTCGACCTGCGCGTCGCCTACCCCGACTCCTTCGACGGGCGGGTGATGCGCGCGATGGCGGCCGTCCCCTACGGCGAGACGCGAACGTACGGCGATATCGCGGCGGAACTCGACACGAGTCCCGTCGCCGTCGGGCAGGCGTGTGGTCGCAACCCGATACCTCTCGTCGTCCCCTGTCACCGCGTCGTCGGAGCCGACTCCCTCGGCGGGTTCTCCGCCGACGGCGGCCCGGACCTGAAGCGACGACTGTTGGTCGCCGAAGGCGCGGCCGAGGGCGCGGATGCGGGCACGGCCGCGGGCGGGCGACAGACGAATCTCGGGGCGTTCGACTGATGGGTGCGCGGCGGCGCGTCGCCGCCGAGAAGCCGTTTATCGGAGGTGTTGGACGCCGCGGCGGACGCCGACGACAACGCGCCGACGCTGATAGAGGAGTTCGGCGACGGCCCAGAGGAGGCCGACGACGAGGGCGACGGAGAGCGACACCAGCGTCCACGGGGCCATCCACACCGGCTTTATCCACTGGGAGACGCCCTCCCACGTGTGTGCGAGGTCGGTCGCGGGGCCCTCCACCGGCGTCCCGCCGAACGTCGCCGTCAACCGGTCGGGGAACGTCGACGCGCCGTCGCCCGTGCCGGGCGTCTCGCCCGCGCTTCCGGAGAGGTTGTACGATCCCGAGACGTTCTGGTCGAGCATCGTCGGCCCGCCGGCCTCGTTCCCGTGGGCGGGGCGTTCGACGTCGAACGGCGCCCACGGCGTGTACGCCTCCCAGACGATTTCGCCCTGCGGCGTCACCTCGATGACGCGGTGCCCCAGCGAATCGACGATGAGGGTGTTGCCGTTCGGCAGGCGGTCGGCGTCCCGCGGCCAGTTGAGTTGTCCCTTCCCGACGGACCAGACGCGTTCCCAGTTACACTCTCCGTCGGTTCGCTCCGTGCAACTGTACTCGACGACCCGGTCGTTCTCGCTGTCGGCGACGAGTATCGTCGGCGTCCCGTTCTCGGTCTCCAGATACTGCGGGTCGTGCTGTTCGTAGATGACGCTGTGGTTGTCGTCCGAACCGAGTCGCGTCGTGATGTTCTTCGTCGACCGGTTGACGACGATGACCTGGTCGAAGTTCCGCGGGGAGGCGAGGTACTCGCCCTCGCCTATCTTGTCCACGTCGTTGACGTGCGACCAGTCCTCGCTCATCCCGCCGTCCGTGTTCTTCGGGTAGTGGTTCTTGAAGTACCACTCCCAGACGATCTCGTCCTCCGAGAGGTCGTAGATGAACAGGCGGTCGTTACTCGTCCCGTTCTCGGCGGTGTTGCGCATGTTCGCGACCAGCAGTTGGTCGCCGTTTATCATGTCCACGTCGTGGGTGTCCTCGATGCTGAAGTTCTGTTGCCAGACCCGTTCCTTCGTCTTCGGATTCAGTTCGTACACCATCGTCTCCCCGGGGGCGGTGTTGACGACGAGGAGGTTCCCGTTCGGGAGGGGGTCCACGTTGTAGAACCAACTCGCGCCGCGTTTCGTCCCGTTGTATATCCACTTGGGCTGGGCGTTCGGGTCCAACGCGATGAGGCGCGCCGGCTTCTTCTCTCCTCCCTGTCCTTGGAAGTGGAAGCCTTGGACGGCGACGTACGTCGTCCCGTTCGCGGCGCTTTCGACCGTTCCGGTCTGTACCTCCGGCGGTTCGTACGCGGCCGTGAGTGCGGCACCGGCCACCAGCGAACCGACGACGACGAGCGCGAGAATCGCCCGCAGAACCCAACGCGGAGCGAAAGACAGCCGAGGCATGTGAGAGAGAAGTTGACCGCCCGCGCAAAGTGTATTCCGTTCGCCGCCGCCGGCTGTCCGGGCTCGGTAGGTGTGGCGCAGGAGAACGAACGTCACCCGTCCATCGCCGAGATGCCGTTCGGCGATGAACCCGTCCGTCGGGTTCGAGGAACGACGCCCCGTATTCCCGGTATCGAACGGTCTACTCGCTCTGAGGAGTCGTTCGACGAGCCGGAATATGCGTCGAGGTGGCCTCCCATTGGCGGTCCTAGCGGACAGCGTCGGCGAGAGAGTGGGTGATCAGCCGACTTTCCGCACGGTGTCGAGTCTACTGGCTGCGGATTTGTGGATGCCGAGCGTCTCTGCGAGTTCGGTGAGCGTACACGTTCTGGGGTCGTCGTAGAACCCCCGTTCGACGGCAGTCTCGACGAACTCCCGCTGTCGGGTCGTCAGTACCGCGGCGGTCTCGTGAGAGTTGGTGAGAGAGCGCACCCGATACGGGATTTTCGCCGCCGCCAGCTCCGCAAGGTAAGCGGACAGGCTCTCGTGACCGGCGACGACGTGTACGGAAAACCACCCGTTTCGGAGGATCGTCGGATAGATGGAGATACAACCGGACTCGTAGAGCGGATCGTACGCCTTCGAACTTCCGGTTAGAAACTGGAGCAGTACGACCTGCGGATCCGTGTGGAGGAGTTCGATCTCTGTCACCTCGGGTGTCGTTTCGAATTCGCGGACGACGTCGCCACCGTCGGATGTCCGAACTTCGAGCGTGACAAGCGCGCCTTCGTCGCGGAGTTGCGTCGCCAGGAGCCGAAACTCGTCGTCGGGAAACTCCGTCGAGAGCTCCGCGAGCCACCCTCCGACCGCCTCTCCGTTCAGTTCGAGTTTCAGGTGTGGCATCGACGGGAGGTACCCCGCCGGGGTACTTAAAAGACGCAACGTGTTTCTGGCCAAGCATACGCTGCTCGGTGGCCTCCTTCCGTCGTGGTCGAAATGAAACACCGCTCAACGATCGATTCGCCGACTCGCCGGGGGAAGGGCCGAAAATGACCGACTTGCTCACTCCTCGGGAACGGGAGAACGAGCGCACCGCCCGTCGAATCCCGGAGGAGGTCTTCGGTGACGGCGGCCTCGACTCGCTCGACGACCTGTACGCGCCGAACGCCGTCGATCACAACCCCTTCGGATCCGAGAAGGGGGTAGAGGCGATTCGTGAGTCCTACGAGTCGTTTCTCTCGGCGTTCCCCGACGTCAGCCAAACAGTCGAACGCAGCGTCGTTCGCGGGGACCTGGTCGCTCTCCACATCACGAGTCGGGGAACGCACGAGGGAGTCCTCTGGGGCATCGAACCCACGGGAAACGAGATGGAAGTCCAACAGATGGCGTTCTTCCGTATCGAAGACGGACTGATCGCCGAGCGATGGTTCCTCTCGGACAATCTGACGCTGCTCCGGCAACTGGGCGTCGTCGACTTCCCTCCCCGATGACGAACGCTGATGCGAACTCCCCCGTTCGGTGACGGGCAACCGACGGTCCGTCTGGACCGTCGAACCTGCGGTTCGCTCACGCATGCCGCATTCTGTCGGAGCCGTTTTCGGAGGAACAGGTAACGGTCAGCGCGTCCCCGACGAAGTCGAGATCGGTGTCGAAATTAACGCGTCCTCCGGGGCTACGTATAGCCGAACGGGAATTTCTGTATCGCCGCATACGATTCATGGACCCGATGCGAGTCGATCGCGCGGTTGGGTAAACCCTATCAACGGGGACTGCAACCACTGCCGTATGGACGAGAAGCGGGAACTACTCGACCTGTTGCTTCGCAACGCTCGCGAGAGCGTCGACGACCTCGCGCGACAGACCGGACTCGAAGCGGCGGAGGTCGAAGCACTCGTCGAGGAGCTAGAGGAGGAGGGCGTCATCCGCGGCTATCAGGCCATCGTCGATTGGGACCGCGTCGACGAGGAGTACGTGCAGGCCGAGGTCGAACTGAACGTCGAACTCGACCGGGAGACGGGGTACGAGGAGATTGCCCGTCGAATCGGCAAGTTCCCCGAAGTCGCGTCGCTCCGTCTGGTCTCCGGCGACTACGACTTCGCCGTGGACGTGGTCGGCGACTCGATGCAGGACGTCTCGAACTTCGTCTCCGAGCAGATAGCCCCCGTTCCGGAGGTCACCCAGACGGTGACCCACTTCGTCATGGAGACGTACAAGGAACGGGGCGTCGAACTCGGCGACGGCGACGAAGACGACCGGTTGTCGTTCTCGCCATGACCGATCGCCTCTCCGCGCGTGCCCGCGAGACGCCGCCGTCGGGCATCCGTCGGTTCTTCGAGTTGGCCGAGGAGATGGACGACGTCATCTCCCTCGGCGTCGGCGAACCCGACTTCTCCGCCCCGTGGGCGGCCCGGACCGCCGCCATCGATTCGCTGGAACGCGGTCGGACCTCCTACACCGCGAACCGGGGGATGCGCGAACTCCGCGAGGCCATCGCTGACCGCGCGACGGCGTACGGGTTAGAGTACGACCCCGACGAGGAGATACTCGTCACCGCGGGCGCGAGCGAAGCCGTCGACCTGGCGATGCGGGCGTTGGTGGACCCCGGCGACACCGTCGCCGTCCCCCAACCCTCGTACATCTCGTACGTGCCGACGGTGACGTTCGCCGGGGGGAACGCCCTCCCAGTGCCGACGTCCGTCGAGAACGACTTCGCTCTCACGTACGAGGACCTAGACCGCGCGGGCGCGGCGGACGCCGACGTACTGGTGCTCTGTTACCCGAACAACCCCACCGGCGCGGTGATGACCGAACGGCAACTCGCCGACGTGGCGGCGTTCGCCCGCGAACACGACCTGTTCGTCCTCTCGGACGAGATTTACGCCGCCCTCCGCTACGAGGACGAACACGTCTCCATCGCCACGTTACCGGAGATGCGGGACCGAACCGTGGTGTTCAACGGGTTCTCGAAGGCGTACGCCATGACCGGCCTGCGCCTCGGGTACGCACTCGGCCCCGCCGACGTCATCGACGCGATGAACCGCATCCACCAGTACACGATGCTGTCGGCGCCGACGACGGCGCAGTACGCCGCCCTCGAAGCCCTCGACTCCTGCGAGGACGAAGTCGAGGAGATGCGGCGCGCCTACGACAGGCGGCGGCGGTACGTCATCTCGCGGTTCAACGACATCGGGATGGACTGCTTCGAGGCGAAGGGCGCGTTCTACGTCTTCCCCGAGTGTCCGCCCGGATGGGAGGACGACGAAGCGTTCGCGGAGGAGCTCCTCCAGGCGCAGAACGTCGCTCTCGTCCCCGGAAGCGCCTTCGGCGAGGGCGGACGCGGACACCTCCGCGTCTCCTACGCCACCGGGATGGCCGAACTCAAGGAGGCGTTGAACCGAATCGAGGCGTTCGTCGAGGCCGAGGCGGAGCGATAAACTCTCCCCCGCGATACGGATTCGGCCGGTCGCCGCTATCTCTTCGACTCCGCGACCGCCCGCCCCACGACTCGACGGTTCGGACCCGCGGCACCCGATTTCTGGGTAGAACGTCTCTGATGCGGAGAAAACGCCTACACGAGTTTGCGAAACTCACCCGGGGGGAGTCGCCCCGCGTCGGCGGCCGACTCCCCGATGGTCCGAACCGTCTCGATGAACCGGTCGGGGTCGGCCGGTTTGACGAAGTAGCCTTCCGCCCCTAACTCGTACGTCTCGCGGATGTCGTCGGGCGACCGCGACCCCGAGAAGACGACGACGGACGTCGAGTGCAGGTCCGAATCGCTCGCTATCCTCTCGAGGATGGTTCTCCCGTCGATTTTGGGCACGTTCAGGTCCAAAATCGCGAGGTCGAGGCCCCCCGCGTCGCCCCCGAGGCGTCGAAGGAGGAAGTCCAGTGCGTCCTCTCCGTCGGTGAGGAACGTCACCGAGTTCTCGACGTCGAGTCCCTCGAACGCTTCCTCGATTAACCACACGTCCCCGGGATTGTCCTCTACGACGAGCACTCGCAGGGGTTCGTCTCCGGGATTGGGGTTTCGACTCACGGGTTCACCACTCGGTCGGGGCTGTGGGCCAGTAGCGTTCCTTACCGTATAAACTCCCCTCTAAACGTGTTAGGCTCTCTCCGTCGGAAGGGTGAAGTAGAACGTCGTCCCCTCGCCCGGTTCGGAATCGACCCAGATGTCCCCGCCGTGGTGGTTGACTATCTTCCGACAGAGAGTGAGGCCGATACCCGTTCCGCGGTACTCCTCGTTCGAGTGCAGTCGGTTGAAAATCTCGAATATCTGGTCGAGGTACTCCGAGTCGATACCAATCCCCTCGTCCGCGACGGAGAACACGCACCGGTCGCCCCGCCTCTCGGCCGTGACGTCCACGCGCGGGGGTTCGTCGCTGTACTTGATGGCGTTCGAGATGAGGTTCGAGAACACCTGTTCCAGTTGGTTGGCGTCGCCGACGACCGTCGGCAGTTCGCCCGCGGAGACGACCGCGTCGCTCTCTTCGACCCGTATCCGCAGGTCGTTCAACGCGTCCTCGAGAACGGCGTTGCAGTCGACCGGTTCGAAGGCGGGGTCGTGCATGTCGATTCGGGAGTACGAGAGCAACCCCTCGACCATCTCGCGCATCCGGTCGGCGCCGTCGACGGCGAAGTCGATGTACTCTCGCGCCTCCCTGTCGAGTTCGTCCGCGCGCCGCCTCTCCAGCAGTCGGAGGTAGCTCGAAATCATCCGCAACGGTTCCTGTAGGTCGTGGGAGGCGACGTAGGCGAACCGCTTGAGCCGTTCGTTCGACTCCTCTAACTCCTCGATAGTCTCGGCGAGGGTCACCTTCGCTTTGGTCCGGTCCACCAGCGTTCCGAGCATTCGCTCGACTTCCCGCGCCGGTTCGTCGGGTTCGAAGTACTCCTCGGGCGGCGTGTAGTAGAAGTTGTGACAGAGCGTCCCGTCGTAGATGAGGTGCGGGTGGGTCCGAACGACGTCTCTGAGAATCTCCGCGGGGATGGTTCCTAAGTCGTACTGACAGATGGCGATGCAGTCTTCGCCCTCGAACAGGCGGTTCACCCGGCTCTCGTACTCCATGAAGTCCGGAATCTCCGTCCGTTCGTCGAGTATCCAGTTCGTGTCCGCGGTCACGCGGAAACCGGAGTAGTCCGCCTTCGCCTTCTCCAGGGCGTCGCGGTAGACGGAGAGCATGTCGTCGGGGTCGAACGTGCCGGTGCGGAGGTACGTCTCCTCTAGGGTGTGGAAACTCAGCGCACCGGAGGAGAGGGCGGCGTCCACGTCGATGCCGCCGTCGCGCATCGCTTCGAGGACGTCGGCCTCGGTCGGTTCGTAGATGACGTACATGACTCGCTCACCCCGCGATAACCCCTGTCGGACGAACGGGACCATGGCCGCGAACTGCTCCTCCCGGGACTCGTAGAACAGCGCGATGTGTTGGTTCGCGTCTAAGTCTTCGAGCGGTTCGACGGGTCCTCGAAACTCCGGGCTCGACCGAAGCGCCTCCAGTCCGCTCTCCATTCGGACGGGTTCGGCGTCCTCGACGCCTCCGTCGCGGCCCCCTCGGTGTGAGTGACTCGCCGCCTGTTTATCCATCGCAGTCTCTCAGACGCCACGAGATTAAGTATTCGTCGCAGTCAATACCGGTTCGATACCGCTCTCCCGTCGTTAACTGCTCGAACACGCAAAGTATTATTTAACGCGGTGTCGTGTCTCAATCTGAATGGTTCAGGGAGGCGGAACCGACGCCGAGTCCTCCGACGGCGTGACGAGTTTCGCGTGTGCGCTCGACGAACTCAAGACGCGCGGGAGCACGTTGCTCGTCGTCGGTTCGGTTCCCGAGGAAGTGTACGCGACGATGTCCGCCAAGATGCTCGGCGACGGCGACGCCTCTCCCCGTCGCCGTCTCCTCGTGGCGCCGATGGCGGGCGTCTCGCACAGGGACCGGCGGCTCGAAGGCGTCTCCCGGCGGACGCCCGAGTGGACGCGCATCGTCCGGTACGAGTCGCACGCGCGGCACGCGGCGGTCGCGGAAGGCGACGCCGCCGTCTCCGCCCCCGACGGTCCGGTCGGACTCGACGCGGCGAACGTCCACGGCGACGGTCGGGCGACCGCCGACGGTCGAGACCCCCTCGCGGAAGTCGTCGACGGAGAGATAATCGACCTCGGACTGCAGATAGCGAGGACGATAGACCAGTTCGACGGCATCGCGTCCGGACTCGCCCCGGCGGAGCTTCGCGTGGCGTTCGACTGCCTCCCGACGCTTCTCTCCGAGTACGACCGCGAGACGGTGTTCCGGTTCGTCCACGTCCTCGGGAACAACGTCCGGTCGGTCGGCGGGATGGCCCACTTTCGGCTCCCGCAGGACCGACGCGCCGAGACGGTTCGCCTCTTCGAACCGCTGTTCGACGCCACGGTCGAACTCCGCCTCGACGGCCACGAACTCGCCCAACGGTGGCACTTCCGCGACGCGGACATCTCCTCGGAGTGGCTATCGATCGACTGAGTGCCACTTCGCGGTACTGTCACCCATACGCTTTTAGTCGAGAACGAAGACAGCGTAGACAATGGACCAGTTCGGCGGTCGAGCCGGATCGGGGACGACGCCCAAGCGTCCGAACGGTCACCTCCAGCTCTCGTTCCGAACGACCGAGGAGCGATGAGGGAGACGCGCGGAGGCGGGCCTCGGCTGTCGGTGGTCGGCGGTCTGCGGTCGGCGAATGCACGAGACGCGCAGAAGTTACTCGTCGGGGTCTTCGAACTTGACGTCGGAGCCGAGGTCGCGGTAGACGGCAGCGATGTCGCGTTCGTCGTCGAGATTCTGAAGCGCCTCGTCGAGTTCGGACCTGAGTTCCCGGAGGCGGCCGTCGAGTTCGTTGTACTCGTCGCTGCTCTCCAGGGAGGTGGCGTCCTTCTCGGATTCGAGGAGCGCCTTCTTCGAGGCGAGCGAGAACAGTTCCTTCACGCCGTCGTCGTAGGCGTTGCGCAAGAGGAGGTTCGAGACGGTCCCTTCGAGCGCTTCCTTCGAGACGGGCTTTACGAGGTAGTCGTCGAATCCCATGGCGACGATGTCGAAGTCGGGTTCGACGGCGGTCACCATGGCGACGCGGCATTCGAAACCGCGGTTCCGTATCTCCGCCAGCGCTTCGTCGCCCGAGAGGTCCGGCATTCGGCGGTCTAAGAGCACCACGTCTACGGCTTCGTCGAGTGCTTCGAGCGCTTCGCGGCCACCGTAGGCGACGCGGACTCGATACTCGTCTTTGAGCCATGTTGCGTACAGATCGGCAAGGTCCGGCTCATCTTCGACGATGAGCACGAGTGGCTGGTCAGCACTCATGTGTATCTTCGTGGTGTTCCGAGAACACTCACGTCACCGAATGTTTCGCGGGGGCATATCAATATACCCCTTATTCCGGGCCGGGTGAGCGGGTTGGAGGACAATCGATTTCTCACCAATACCACTCAAAGGAGTCTACCTGTTGGTATAGGTTCCGGCATGGAACGAACGGCGGGCGACGACTCTCGGGGGACGAACCGTCACGCGGAGCGTTCGAGGACGGTGATCCGCGTCGCCTCCACGTCTTCGAGGACGGCACCCCACCCGCCGACGGTGTACCGTTCGCCGCCGTCGCTCGTCTCGACGGTGAAACACACCCGACCGGCGAGTTGCGAGAGAGGCGGCGACCCCTCCGTCTCGCCCGCGCCGGCGTAGTTCACGCCGACGATTCGGCCCTCGACTTCGACGGCGTCGCCGGTCTCCGTCTCGAACCCGCTCACGCGGGCAGTGATCTCGGCCCCGTCGGCCAGAAACGGCTCGATCTCGCGGATGCACCGCCGGAGGTCCGAGTAGACCAAGGGCGGGTCCGCCGGGCGGACGCTGTACACCTCCTCCCACACCTCCCAGAGGCACGTCTGGAAGTACCAGTGGAAGACGTACGTGAGCGTGTAGTCGTCCACGAGGACGCCGTACTCGTTGAGCGAGTGCGAGTGCGGAGCGAAGCACGTCCCGGTGCGGTCGATGAGGACGACGAACGGCGTCGGGAGGGTTCGGTGCCGCACCTCGGTGGCGGTACCGTCGAACTCCGCGCCGTCGAGCGTCTCGGCCGAGTCGGCGTAGAGCGTCGCCTTCACGATGACGCCGTTCGAGAGCGCTTCCCGCAGCGCCGGTTTCAACGTCTCGTACTGCTCCGGCGTCGCGGCGAACTGCACCTCGTTCTCGGCGTCCCGGATGAGCGACGCCGCGCGCTGTATCACCGTCTCGAAGCGCTTGACGATGCTCAGTTTGTGCTGGTCCACCTCCGGTTCGTCCCACCGCTCCTCTATCTCGTCGGCCGCCTCCTCGAGCATCGACGCCCGGCCCCTGAGGTCGTCGAGGACGACGGAGGGGTCGCACGCCCGCGCTTGCAGGCTCTCCTGTTCGTACGTCTCTATGTACCCTTTCGTCTCTAAATCGCGGAGTACGTCGTAGATACGCGCGGTCGGAACCGCACACGAGTCCGCCACCTCGGTCGCGCTCGCGGTGCCGAGTTGGAGGAGCGTCGTGTACGCCTCCGCCTGATACTGCGAGAGCCCAGCGTCTTCGAGCGCGTCCCGCAACTCCGTTGAGTCCATCGTACTGGCGTGTATCCAGACTGATTAATCAATAACCTTTGGGAACGAACCACATCCGGGGTAGTACCTCGACGGTTCGGGCGAAAGAGCGGAGAACGGATCGCGGCCGGTTCGCGGCGCGGGCGTCGGACCGGTCGGACGAGTCGGCGGGTCCGACCGAACGCGGACGAGGCCGAGAGCGAGTCGGTTACTCGCCCTGCGGGCTGTAGTTCGGCGCTTCGTCGGTTATCATCACGTCGTGGGGGTGACCCTCGGTCTGGCCCGCACTGGAGACGCGGACGAACCGGGATTCGCGCTTGAACTCCGGGATCGTCTCCGAACCGACGTAGCCCATCCCGGAGCGCATCCCGCCGACGAGTTGGTGAAGCTCCGACGCGAGCGTCCCCTTGTACGGCGTCGCCGCCTCAACGCCCTCGGGGACGAACTCCTCTTCTTTGTCCTCGTCGACGTCCTTGAGGTACCGGTCGCCGCCGCCGGACTTCATCGCGCCGACCGAGCCCATGCCGCGGTACTGCTTGTACTTCTTCCCGTTCATCGTGATGACGCGGCCGGGCGCCTCGTGGGTGCCCGCGAAGTAGGACCCGAGCATCACCGCGTCCGCGCCCGCGGCGATGGCCTTGATGGCGTCGCCGGAGTAGCGGATGCCGCCGTCCGCGATGACGGGGACGTCCCGCTCGGCGGCGACGTCCGCCACCTGCGCCACCGCCGTAATCTGGGGCATGCCCGCGCCGGTGACGACGCGCGTGGTGCAGATGGACCCGGGGCCGATGCCGACCTTCAGGCCGTCCGCGAAGTCCACGCAGGCCTCCGCCGCCTCGCGCGTGCCGATGTTGCCGACGACGACGTCGGCCTCGACGGACTCCTTGATGTCGCGGGCGCTGTCGAGGACGTTGAGGTTGTGCGCGTGCGCGCAGTCGATGAAGAGGACGTCCGCGCCGGCCTCGTCCGCGGCGGTGGCGCGGTCCATCTCGAACGGACCGACCGCGACGCCGACGCGGAGGCGGCCGCCCTCGTCGCGCGCGGCGTTCTCGTGCTCGCGGCGCTGGAGGATGCTCTGCATCGTCACGAGTCCGACGAGGCGCTTGTCGTCGTCGACGATGGGGACGCGCTCTATCTTGTGGTCGTACATGAGTTCGAGCGCTTCGCGGGCGGTGACGTCGCGCGGCGCGGTGATGACCTCGTCGGTCATCGCCTCGCGCACCTCGTCGGACTCGCCGACTTCGAGGTACGGACGGATGTCCGTCCCGGAGATGATGCCGAGGACGGTGTCCTCGTCGTCGACGACGGGCGCGCCCGAGACGCCGCGGTGTTCCATCATCTCGTCTACCTCGCTTATGGTCTGGTCGGGGTTGGCGGTGACGACGTTGTCCCGCCGGATGACGAGTTCGTCCGCGCGCTTGACTCGCTCTATCTCCGCGACCATGCGCTCTACGTCCATGTTCCGGTGGAGGACGCCGAGACCGCCCTCGCGGGCCATCCCGATGGCCATCCCGCTCTCCGTGACGGTGTCCATCGCCGCCGAGAGGACGGGGACGTTGAGTTCGACGTTTTTCGAGACGCGCGTGGACACGTCCGCGTCGTCGGGTTCGACGCGGCTCTCGGCGGGTCTGAGTAGCACGTCGTCGAACGTCAGCGCCTCCGGCACCTGCAGTTTCTCTGAGAAAGACTCTCGCTCGGGAACGTCGTTCGCCATGTAAATCGTCCATAGTCCTGCGACAAAAGAGTTCCGAGATGGCACGCCTGTGCAGAACGTTGGCAAGTAAACCCGACGCCCTATACACGATAGTGCTATTCGACCTCTTCGAAGGGACGGGACTCCGCGCGAGCGATCCGACGCTCGGTACCGGGTGAACGTTCGTGCAAAATTCGCCCGATGCGGCACTCGATTCTGACGATTCGTCAACTTCGCTCTGAATCGCCGAAAGAACGTAGCCGTCGTTTAAGTACTGACGGTGAAGGTATACTGTACCGTGTTGCCCTTTCCCACACAACGTTTAATACTTTCGTGCGATTGATTTCAGGTATGGACTCCGAGTGTCCCGCCGCATCGCGCATCGCCGGTCAGGAAATCGTCGACTCCGGCAGCCTCTTTATTACAGCGATGTGGCGAACATTTAAATTCGGGAATAAACTCCTCCCGAATCTCGACCACCTCGGAGTGCGCGGACTCGCCGGACGCGACGACGTCTCGTCCGGTTTGCGTTCGTATCGCCATTTGGCCGATGGTGACGGCCGCTAGATTGGCATGAGCGTCTCACGACATCCGGTCGCCCTCCGCTTAGAACAGCATGTGGGCGGAGCCACGCGTCTGCTGGCGACGGTCATGGCTCTGCCCCTCGTAGACGGTATCTTCCCCGCGCTCATCATCGCGGGTGCGCTGAGTAGTCCGGCGAGCATCCTGGAGACGGGACTGCTCATCTTCGGGGGGTCCGCCACGGTGGCGGTCATCCTCGCCGAGATGGAAGGCACCCGCCGCGAACAGATCACCTCCGTGCTCCTCATCGGGGCGTTCATCATCCCCATCGCGGGCGTGGAGGCGGTGTTCGCGGAGACGTTGCGGACGCTGTTGGCGTTCGAGGTGTTCCACCGCTTCGCGGGACTGGTCATCCTCGCCGTCGCCGCGAAGACGGCGTCCTCGAAGGTGGGCGAGTACCTGCCCTCGCCGAGCATCATCATCGGACTCGGCCTCGTGGCGAGTTTCGAGCCCTCGGGCGCGCGCCTCATCGTCGACCCGAACGTGACGACGGTACTGCACGCCGCCGCGGCGGCCGGGACGGGCGTCGGCTTCGCCCTCCTCGTCGCCCTGTTCGCGCCGCGCCTCCGCGGGGCCGTGGACATCGACCGCTTCCGCTTCGGCAGTTCGGTCGCACTCGGCATGCTCGCCATCGACGTGTTGGGTCTCCTCCCGACGGACCGACCCATCGCGCTGGGCGTGTTGGCCGTCACGGCCCTGTTTGCCTTCGACCCGAACGCCGAGTCCGACGCCGCCGAACCGAGCGCATCCAGCGCCGCATTCGCGGACGGCGGCGACTCTAGCCCCTCGCCCGCCTCCGCCGAGTCCGACGACGTCGCCGAGGTTCCCTCGGCGGCCAGTCAGATGGAATCTGACGACGACGCCGACCCGGACTCCGACGCCGGGTACGGCTACCCCGGCGAGGACGAGTCGCGCGCGCCGTGGCTCTGAGGCGGGGCGACTCGTCCTCCCCGGCCGACGCCGCTTCGACCGACCGCCGCCGACGCACTCTTTTGGATCCTCCCGCCGTTCGTCTCGACATGGGTACGGCCCGATTCGACGTCGAGACGGACGCCCGCCTCGCCGTCGCGGACGTGACGGACCGAGTCGAACAGACACTAGCCGACGCCGCCGACGCGGACGCGTGCACGGTGTTCGTCCGACACACTACGGCGGGAATCGTCTGCAACGAGAACGAGCGTCGACTGCTGTCCGACGTCGAGGAGTTGCTCTCTTCGGCCGTCCCGGACGAGGGGTGGGCCCACGACGAACTCGACGGAAACGCCGACTCGCACCTCCGAGCCCTCCTTCTCGGGAACAGCGTGACCGTCCCCCTCGCGGACGGCGAGTTGGACCTCGGGACGTGGCAGTCGCTCCTCTTGGTCGAGTGCGACGGTCCGCGGACGCGAACCGTCTCGGTGGTGACCCACTAACCTCCGACTCGGACGCGGAGGACTTACCCCACTCCGAATCCACGAATCTGACATGAGCAATCGCGTCGTGCAAGGTCGGATGGTGACGCCCAAGCGACTCGCGGAACTCGTCGAAGGAGAGCGTCCGATGGAGGCCGAGGACATCGAGGACGCCGACAGGGACTGCCCCGAGTGCGGCGGCAACGTCCTCTCGGTCGGCTACATGCCGAGCGTCACCGAGTTCGTGACCGCCTACAAGTGCCAAGACTGCGATTGGTCGGAGACGGACCGCTGACGGACCGCCGTCAATCGAAATTCCTTTAAGTCGTATCGTCCAACCCACGAGTGCACACACAGGGGCCGTGGCCAAGCCCGGCATGGCGACTGACTCCAGAGGCTTGGCGCCCGGTGACGACACTCCAGACTGATATACCGAGCGACCGACTGATCATCGGTCGTGTTGACGACCCTCTGGAGTACCGAGGCGCGTACCGGAGATATCAGTCGATCGGGGGTTCAAATCCCTCCGGCCCCACTTCTACTCTGAGACTACGCCCGACGAGCACCGCGTAGCGTGTGCTCGTCTATCCGTATCGAAGTGTCGAATGCACGTCGGAGGATTTGAACCGGGGAGCGAACGGAGTGAGCGACCGTCGTTCAAATCCCTCCGGCCCCACGCGCTCTCAGAACACCTCAATACATCCACATCCAGGTCGAAATCAACAGAACTAGGCCCCACGTTTTTGCGCTCGACGGGCGATTTTCGAACATGACGTTCGATTCTGTGTGGACCGACCTTCGCCACCGTTGCGCGGAGATCGGGTCCGACTCTGTCCTCGTCACCCCGTCGTCGGAGCGTGCGTTCGCGATCGAGTCGTCACGCGACGATCGGATCATCGTCACGTACGTCGGAGACGATCGAGAGCGCCCGCTCTGGCGAAACCAGTTCGAAGTCCTGTACGACTGGCTCGAATCGGACCCGAGTGAGTTGTCGATTACTGAACTTCCAACGGGGGTCGAACCGTACGTGTCGGTACTGACTCTCTCGGAGCAGTATACCGTTGACGAATCCGATGATACGCTCCACCGAAGCGAGTCTACCGATCAAACGGAAAGCCCCTTCCTCCGTCCGGAGTGGACCGTCCGGACGCCCCCTCAGCGCATCTACGACAACGTGGTGCTCCTCGCCGATACGCTCCGACGGCACGACCTCGACGACCCCGACTCGCTGTCGTCCGAGGAACTCGTCGACCTGTACGTGCTCCTCTCTGACGTCCAACGCGGGGCGGATCGGCTCAGAAAGACGGTCGGGGACACACTACTAGAGTACATCGGGCCCGATGCGGACCTCCACGGACGATTCGGAACCGTCCACCGGACGTCCCGCAAACGTCGCCACCTCAAAGACGAGGGGGCCGTTTTGGACGTTCTCGACGAAGAGGGCGTTCCCCGCGAGTGGGTGTGGGGAATCGACCCCGAGAAGCTCGACGTGGTGCTCGCAGTCACGGATATCGACGAACGGGACGTCTACAACGTCGAAGAGCAGGTGTACGTCCAGAAAACGTCGGTGGAAGAAGCGGAAAAGCAATCGCAGTTACAGGGTCTCAAAGACCGGCTCGCCGGTCTCGAAACGGAGGAGGCCGAGGATCTACGAGACGACATCGAAGAACTCGAAGAGCGCCTCGACACCGTCCTCGCAGCCGGATAGCGGTGACGGGCTCGCGGAGAATCGACGCCGGCTACCTCTACGAGTCTCGTCCAGAGACCGCTGTGACGTAGACGCCGGCCATGTCCGTCTTCTCGACAGTCAGCGTGACTTCGTCGTCCTCCTCGAAACGCCGGTCGGTAACGACAGTTACTGCCTTGATCGGGCTGCGACGGATAAACGCCCAGACGAGAGCCAGTATCGAAGGGTGGCCTCCTTTCCGGAGTACGATCACGTAGTGCGACTCGGCTAACTCTCGGAGACCGGGCGCCAAGTCGTGGTCGTCCAGTTCATCCGGAGGGATGACGTGCAGGACGTCGCCCTGGATTGTCTCGGTCACAGTGTCCAGATGAGCGCTAAAAGAAGGAAAGGCGTGCTATCGAACGAAGCGGAGTCCCTCCAGAACGGGGTGTCGGATGAACCCTGTATTCGGTCATCGGAGGGGCGTCGAGCGACGACCGCGATAGATGATGGATCGAGAAACAGTTTAGTGAGATCACAGTTCACGCCTTACTCCATGCAAACGGTCACCTCGGCGGACGGAACGACGATCGCCTACGAACGGGAGGGGTCGGGTCCACCGCTGATCCTCCTCCACGGAGGCTCAGGAACCCGTCAGACGTGGGACGCTCTCCGACCGCACCTCGCCGACGACTTCACGCTCGTCGTTCCCGACCGGCGGGGGCGGGGCGACAGCGGCGACGCCGACGAGTACCACCTCGACCGCGAGGCTGCCGACGCGCGTGCGCTCGTTGACGCCGTCGACGGCGACCCGACGGTGTTCGGACATTCCTTCGGCGGTCTCGTCGCGCTTGCGGCTGCGAGCGAGGCGGATATCGACCGACTCGTCCTCTACGAACCGGCGATCCTCGTCGGTGAGCACCGCGACGACGACCTAGCCGACCGGATGCGAGAGAGGCTCGACGCCGGCGACCCGGAGAACGCGATGAAGCTGTTCTACCGGAACGGCGCCGGTATCCCGGACCCTGAGCGGTTGCCGTTCTGGCCCGACGGGGTGAACTTCGACCTCGTCGATACCGTAATTCGGGAGAACTACGCCGTAGAGGGGTACGACCTCTCCGAGGACGTGGACGTCGACGTTCCAACGCTTCTGCTGACGGGCGAACACGGTCCTGATCACCTGCGAGACGCCGTGTTCGAACTGGACGAACGCCTTCCGGAGAGTCGTATCGCAGCACTCGACGGCGTTGGACACGCCGCCACCGACTCGGCCCCCGACCGCGTCGCTGCGGAGATTCGAGCCTTCGTCCGAGCGACGGAGTCCCGGGGATAGACGGTGCGAGAATCACCATCTCCCCGATATCGTGGCGGGGTGGTGAAATCTGACGGGGCCGGAGAACCGCACGGCACCCCCTACGCGACCCGGTGTAGCCGATTGGCGACGGACAGGACGACGAGGACAGAGACGGGGAGCGACGTGGCCGTATCGAGGATCGATCGACGAGAGACGGGAGGAACGTATCGAGCGTGTCGCTCCGGCCCCGTTCTCCGAGCGAGTCGCTCGCAGTTCCACGTCCACTCGCCGTCGAACCCGCTCACCCGACGTAACTCGCCCCGAGTTATTCGAGTTCGTCGAACGTCGCACACCCGTCCTGCCCGACGGTGATGCGGTACCCCTCGTAGTTGAACGTTATCTCCACGTCGGCGTCCGGCGACGGCGGAGTCGAGAAGAGGGGGTCGAGCACCTGGCCGATGGCGTTCCACGCACTCTGCAGACTCATCGGGTCCATACCCTTCTGGTCGGCGACGGCCTGTACGACTTGTGCCGTGGGGTTCGCATCGGTGTCTAGGTTCCGATGGATCTCGTTTTCGTCTGCTCTCATACGTACCGTCCTCTAGAACCAGACACCATAATCATTCGTCAGACTAACGACAACTACTGAGAGAGTGTTATTTCGCTGGGTGTACGTCTCCGTGAACGTTCGGGAGCCGACACGGACCGAGCGACCGAACGGAACTCCCGCCGCGTCGGGCACCACGTTTAGTCCGGATGCCCTCGTATCCTACGACGAATGGACGCGTCGTCGCCACGGAGATGGGAGTACCGGACGTTGGAACCGCCGCGCGAGAGCACGCAGAAGGAGGCGCAGGACCCGGCCGACGAACTGAACGAACTCGGTCGCGAGGGGTGGGAACTCGTCGAAACCATCGACTACACCGGCGGCGGGACGAAGTACCTCGTCCTGAAGCGACCCGCCGGCGCGGAGAGGGACGGGAATGAGTGACGCAGACGACAAGGCCATCGGCACGGCGAACACGATGCGCGAACGGGCCGGCGAGAGCCGGGCGAAGATGTGGCTCCTCTTGGACGCGGACCGGTTCGCCGTCGCCGCCCTCCTCGCACTCTTCGTCTTCGTCTCGTTCATCGTGGCCAGCACAGTGCTTCGGCCGTCGTTACAGCAGGAGATACAGACCACCGACACCATCGAGACCATCTTCTCCTCGATGATAGGCGTCGTCATCACCGGCACGACGCTCGTCGTCACCATCAACCAACTCGTCCTCTCGCAGGAGACGGGGCCGTTGGGCGACCAGCGAAAGCGGATGAGCGACGCGATGGACTACCGGACGTACGCCGCAGAGCTTTTCGAGGAGGCCCCGCCCGCCCATCCGTCGGAGCTCCTCCAACAGCTCGTCCGGACGAGCGAGCAACGGGCGGCCGCGCTCGGCCGAATCGTCGCAGAGAACGACGACGACGACGAGCTCCGCAGACAGGTTTCGGAGTTCGTCGAGAGCCTGCAGGGTAACGCCGAGAAAGTGGACGACCAGCTCGACGACGCGGAGTTCGGGACGTTCGAGGTGATGACCGCCGCGTTGAACTTCAACTACTCGTGGAAGATCTACCAGATAGAGCGCATGACCGCCGAGTTCGGGGAGAGTCTGAGCGACGACGAAGACGAGGCGTTCGCCCGACTGCAGACGGCGCTCTCGATGTTCGGCCCCGCCCGCGAGCACATCAAGACGCTCTACTTCCAGTGGGCGCTGGTGGACCTCTCGCAGTACATCCTCTACATCGCGGTGCCGGCCATCGTCGTCGCGGGGTGCATGCTCACGTTCGTCGGCGCGGGGACGTTCCCGGGGACGACGTTCGGTATCAACGACATCGTGTGGGTCACCTCCGCGGCGTTCACGGTCACCACCCTGCCGTTCCTGTTGTTCACCTCCTACGTGTTCCGCATCGCGACGGCGGCGAAGCGAACGCTCGCCATTGGACCGATAGTCCTCAGAAAGCCCGGAGAATGACCTGCAACCCGCCGACCGAAGGCGACGCGCACGCGTTCGAGCGAACGTTCACCGCGGCGGAGGTGCGGCGGTTCGCGGAACTCTCGGGCGACACCCAGCCGAGACACACCGAACCGGACGACGACGGCCGGGTGCTGGTCCACGGTCTGTTGACGGCGACGATGCCGACGAAAATCGGCGGCGAACTGGGCGTCCTCGCCCGCGAGATGACCTTCGAGTTCGTCGAACCGGTGTACGCGGGGACGACGGTGACCTGCACCTGCACCGTCGCGGACGTGACGGAACGCGACGACCGGTACGAACTCGTCGTCGAGGTTCGCTCCGAGGACGAGGGGGGAGAAACCGTGATGACCGGAGAGATAGCCGGCCTCGTGTGGAAGGAGAGGCGACGCTGATTCGGGCGGGGGCTCAGTCCTCGGCGAGTCCGACGTCGGGACGGGGGACGTCCATCTCGACGACGGTGCCGCGGTGGCGGCACTCTTCGAGGGCGTGCTTGGCGGCTATCCCCGCCTCTTGGACGTTGTCCGCGACGCCGACGCCGACTTTGAGTTCGACGCCGACTTCGCGTTCGACGTGGTCGATGGCCGACCGGTACGCCGACTCGTCCATGTCGGGGCAGACCGAGATGATGTTGTCGCCGCCGACGAAGAAGGAGAGCGCGCCGCGTTCCTCCCGGAGGTGGCGCATGAGCGAGGCGTACCCCTGCTCTATCTCGATGAACGAGTCGAACTCGTTGAGTCGGTCGGTGTACTTGCTCGTCGCGTCGTTCACGTCGAAGTGGGCGATCTGCACGTCCGTCGGCGTCCGGTCCCGTTCGGTGAGCGTCGTGCCCGCGAACACCTCCCGCCGGTCGCCGTCCTGCGCGCTTCCGGCGCGTTGGAGACCCGCGGTGGCCGTCTCCAGGGCGTCTATCGGCGTCGAATCGACGCCGACGCCGACGCTGATACTCACCGGGTAGCGGTTACCGATGGACTCCTGCATGAGTTCGTGGTCGTCGCCGTCGAGGCCGTTCGTGACGGCTACCATGTTGTCGAACCGCGTGAAGAAGACGTACCCGTCCCGACTGCCGACGAACTGCGCGAGGTCCGCGAACAACCGCGACTGGAGCGTCTGAAGGTCCATCTCCCGTCGCGGTTCCGGGGTGACCGTCCACGGACCGTAGTTGTCTATCTGGATGAGCGAAAGCTGCGTGTTCGTCACACTTCGTCCGAAGGGAGACTCGCATATCGTTCTTTGGTTCTTGCACGTCGCGGAGACCGACGCTCCCGTCGGTCACGCGGTCGTTCGGCCGAGAAGCCACAGGCGCACCGCGTCGAATGCCAACCACAGCACCAACCACGTCAGGACGCCCGCGAACGCGATGGTCGTCGTAGAGAGGAGGGGGACGAGACTGGCGACGGCAACCAACACGGAGTACGCGAGGAACATCGCCAACAGGGCCGCGCCGAGACTCAACGCGCCGCAGACGTAGTAACCCCTCCCGAGGGCATCGCCTCCCGCCCTCGACTCCGGCGCTCTCCCTCTCGGTCCCGCACCGCCGGGGTGGGCGACGAACAACATACGTAGACGTACGTTAGCATATACCATAACTCCTCCTACCGGCGTCGGATTCAACACCGAACCGCTCGAACGGGGGGACGATGAACTACCGCGGGGCCATCTTGGACGTGGACGGCACGGTGGTGCGGGGCGACGAACCGATACCCGGCGCGGGCGACGGACTGGCCGCCGTCGAGTCGGCGGGACTCGGGCGCGTCTTCGTCTCGAACAACCCGGCGAAGCAACCGTCGGCGTACGAGGAACGGTTCGCGCGCGCGGGTTTCGAGGTGTCCGCCGAGGAAGTCGTCACCGCCGGCACCGTGACGGCGCGGTACTTCGCCGAGGAACGCCCCGACGCGGCGGTGTACGTCGTCGGCGAACCCGGACTCGTCGAGATACTCGACGACGCGGGCGTCTCCGTCGTCGGGGACGCCGCCGACGCCGACGTCTACCTCGCCTCCATCGACCGGTCGTTCGACTACGACACCCTCTGTGAGGCGCTCGACGTCCTCGCCGACGACGGCGTCGCCTTCGTCGGCACCGACCCGGACATGGTCATCCCGGCGGCGGAACGCGACGTGCCGGGGTCCGGCGCGGTCATAAACGCCGTGGCGGGCGTCACCGAGAGGGAACCCGACGCGGTGTTGGGAAAGCCCTCCGAGACGGCGCGGACGATGGCGCTGGAACGACTGGGCACCGACCCCGGGGAGACGCTGGTCGTCGGCGACAGACTCGACACCGACATCGCCCTCGGCGAACGCTTCGGCATGACCACCGTCCTCGTCCGAACCGGCGTCACCGACGAGGAGACGCTCTCTCGTTCCTCCGTCGAACCCGACTACGTCCTCGACTCGTTGGGCGACATCGGCGACGTCCTCGACGGCACCGCGTGAGAACCCCGCGCAATCGTTATCATCTCTCGCGGAGAGTGTTAACTGGGTGATACCATGGCCGAGAACATCCTGATGATAGTCGGCGACTTCGGGGAGGACTACGAGATAATGGTGCCGTACCAGGCGCTGACGATGGTCGGACACGAGGTGGACGCCGTCTGCCCCGACAAGGAGGCGGGCGACACCGTGAAGACGGCTATCCACGACTTCCGCGGCGACCAGACGTACGTCGAGTCGCGCGGCCACGACTTCGAGTTGAACGCGACGTTCGACGACGTCGACCCCGCCGAGTACGACGCACTCGTCGTCCCCGGCGGACGCGCCCCCGAGTACCTCCGGACGCACGAGGAAGTTCTCGACGCCGTCCGACACTTCTTCGAGGAGGACAAGCCGGTGGCCGCACTCTGTCACGGCCCGCAGATTCTCGCCGCCGCGGGCGTCTTGGAGGGGTACGAGATGACCGCCTACCCCGCCGTGCGCGCGGAAATCGAGGCGGCGGGGTGTTCGTGGGTGGACGAGGTGACGGTGGACGGGAACCTCGTCACCGGGCAGGCGTGGCCCGACCACCCCGAGTGGTTGGCGGCGTTCTTGGACCTCCTCGGCACGGAGATATCCGAGGCCGAACCCGCCGCCGCGGACGACTGACCCGAAACTGAGACCGTTCTTTCGAACGCGAAGTGCGTGGGAATGTCTGACAAAGATTTATATCGTCGAGTGCGCTACCACCGAGTATGAAAGGACAGCCGAACAGCCCGTACGTCTTCGACGAAGACGTGCAAGAACCCCACGGACCGTACCTGTCGAACGACGAGATCGAAGAAGCCGACCTCAGCGACCCCGAGGAGCGAGAGGTCGTCATCGTAGACGGTGAGGCGATGAGTTACCGGGCGTACCACCGCCGCTGAACGGCCCTCCTTCTGCCGTTCGACCCGCGCGGCGCAGAGCGCGCGCCGACCGATAACGGCACCGACGGCTACCGGGTGAGAGCGACCGCGGGTAACCTCGTTTGAAAAAAGTCGGGGTGTGCGACTCGTCGTCCTCAGAACGCGCCGCCGTGGACCTCGATGTCCGCGTGGAGCTCCTCGCGGAGGGCCGCGTGGACGTGGCAGATGCCCTCGGCGCGGTCGACGATTTCGTCGAACTCGCCGTCGTCGAGGTTCGCCTCGACGTGGATGGCGAAGCTGATGCGTTCGAGGTCGTCGTCGTCGTTCAGGTCGGCGTCGGCGTCGATCTGAACCTTACCGAGGTCGTCGTGGCCCGTCTGCTGGCCGCCGACGCGGAACGCGGGCAGGAAACAGGACGCGTAGTCCGCGACGAGGACCTGATTCGGGTCAGGGCCGTCTTCGTTCGTGGCGTCGATGGTGAGTTCGAAGTCGCCGACCTGACTCGTGGACGCGAAGCCTTCCTCGCTGACGGTGGAAGTTTGGATGTCGCTCATTGCGTTCGTACACTCGGGTGCCGTCGCCCTAAAGGTTGCTCAAACTCGCTCTCGGAGGGTGCCTCCGTCGCTCGATTCGAAGCCGAGCGTGTCGAAGAAATTACGTCTGAACCGACGGTCACGGGACGCGGGAGGTGACCGTCTCGGCCCGTCGCGGGCGCGTCACTCCAGCGTGAACGACTCGTCGCCGTCGAGGATGTGGACGTCGGCGTCCGTCCCCGTCTTCTCCACCTCGTCGACGAAGTCGTCGACGTCGATTTCGATGGGCGGGAACGTGTCGTAGTGCATCGGGAACACGTGGTCCACGCCCAACCAGTCGGCGGCGACGGCGGCCTGCCACGGACCCATCGTGTAGTGGTCGCCGCACGGCAGGGCGGCGGCGTCGGGTTGCAGGAACGGCGCGATGACGTCTATCATCTCCGACATGAGCGCCGTGTCGCCGGCGTGGTAGAACGCCGTCGCGCCGTCGTCCTCGTCCTGCGACGGCTTCTCGTCGCTGATGACGAACCCGGCGGGCACGCCGATGTCGTTCTCGTAACTCGTGTTGAGGCCGTTCGTGTGGTCCGCGCGGTGCATCGTCACGAACGCGTCGCCGCACTCGGTGGTGCCGCCGAGGTTCATGCCGATAGCGTCCTCGAAGCCGTGTTCGTCCTGCATGAACGCCGTCATCTCCGGCACGGCGACCAGCGTCGCGTCGGTGAACGCGCCGGCGTCGGCGATGTGGTCGGCGTGGCCGTGCGTCAGGAGGAGGTAGTCCGGCGTCTCCACGTCCTCGGGTTCGAGGTCCGTGAACGGGTTGTCGAAGAACGGGTCGATGAGGAAGGTGGTCCCGTCTACGTCGACGTGCCACGTGGAGTGTCCGTGCCAAGTGAGTTCCATCGTCATGAGTCGGCGAGAACTACTCACGACAGTGCCATAAAAGATGCCGAACGCCGCACCGCCGAGGACGGTAGACATATCCGCGAACTGGACGTTCCGTCGGGTATGTCGCCCTCCATCGCGTTCGGGAGCGGAATCAGTCGCTACCGCGCAGTCGTCGCACTCGCGTTCGCCGTCGTAGTGTCCCTGTTCGTCGCGTCCGTGCCGCTTCCGCCGCTTGCAGTCGTACTGGCCGTCGTTACGGTCCTGTACCTCGGCGCGAGTGCGTTCGACGCCGTTCGCTCGCACCCCGCCTTCAACCTCGTCTCCGCGGCGTACGGCGTCCTCCTGTTCGGACTGTGGTACCTGATTTCCGACGCCGCCGGCGTCGTTCTGTTAGTTTTCACCGCCCTCGCCGCGGCGGGGTTCGTCGTCGAGGCGTACAACTACCGGCACGGAACGTCGTACCTCCGCTTCGACTTCTGAACCGGCGGCGAACGGACCGGTCGTACCGGTTCGTTCTTCCGTTCGAGACGTTCTCTCTCGCGCCGAATTACGTTCTTCCGACGGCGCGGCGACGGACGAGTATGGAGTACGATATCACCCACCAGCCGTCCGACTCGCTTCTGACCGTCTCGCTCTCGGCGGGCGAGGAGATACGGGCGGAGGGCGGCGCGATGGTCTCTCACGACGCGAGCGTCGAGATGGAGACGAACGCGACCGGGGGCTTTCTGAAGTCGATTCGCCGGTCGTTCGGCGGCGAGAGCTTCTTCCAGAACACGTTCCGCGCGGCGGAGGCGGGCGAGGTGTCCTTCGCGCCGCCCCTCCCCGGCGACGTGACGCACGTCGAACTGGACGGCGAGACGGTGTACGTCCAGTCCGGGTCGTACCTCGCGGGCGACACCGCCCTCGACGTGGACACGAAGTTCGGCGGGTCGCGGTCGTTCTTCGGCGGCGAGGGCCTGTTCCTCCTGAAGGTCACAGGGTCGGGGCCGGCGTTCCTGTCGAGTTACGGGGCCATAGAGGAGGTAGACGTCGGCGCGGCGGATCCGTTCGTCGTCGATACGGGCCACGTCGTCGCCTTCGAGGAGTCCGTGGACTTCACCGTGCGTCGCGTCGGCGGCCTGAAGTCCACCGTCCTGAGCGGAGAGGGACTCGTCTGCGAGTTCCGCGGCGACGGCAGGGTGTGGCTTCAGACCCGAAGCGCGGACGCGTTCCTCTCGTGGTTGATACCCAAACTGCCAACGCCGCCGTCGTCCGGTCAGTGAGGGAGATTTCCGGGAGGGAAAGAACGAAGCGGAGGGGCGGAGACGCACCGGGTATGCATCAGGTACGCTTCCGCGACCCCGCGGGGTCGGTCCGACGCGGCGAGTGGCACGGCGATATCGCCGAGGGAACCTCGGCGGGCGATCAGACGGAGTCCGGTGACCGCGTCTCCTTCGGCGGCGAGACGTACGCCCTCGACGAGGTGGACGTCCTGCCGCCGTGCGACCCGACGAAGATAGTCTGCATCGGGCGGAACTACGCGAAACACGCCGAGGAGCGAAACGAGGACGTTCCGGACCGACCGCTACTCTTCCTCAAGCCGCCGAACGCGCTTTCGTCCCACGGCGACACCGTGACCCTCCCCGCCGGGAAGGAACGCGTCGAGTGGGAGGCGGAGTTGGCCGTCGTAATCGGCGAACAGTGCCGCAACGTCTCCGAGGAGGAGGCGATGGAGTACGTGGCGGGCTTCACCTGCATGAACGACATCTCGAACCGCGACGACCAGAGTGAAGAGCAGAACTGGATTCGCGGGAAGGCGTTCGACAACAGCGCACCCCTCGGCCCGGTCCTCGCCACGCCCGACGAGGTGCCCGACGACGCCAGCATCGAACTCCGGGTGAACGGCGAGACGAAACAGGACTCCTCCATCGACGCGTTCATCTTCTCGATTCCCGAACTTATCGCGGAGATTACAACGTACGTGACGCTCGAACCGGGCGACGTCATCTCGACGGGGACGCCCGAGGGCGTGGGCCCCCTCTCGGACGGCGACACCGTCGAAGTCGAAGTCGAGGGCGTCGGCGTCCTCGAACACGACGTGCGCGTCCCGTAGGATCCGCTCCGAGTGACAGTCGTGACAAAGAACTAAACATCTCACGCGGCGTACCGGCGAACATGAACGCCCGCCAGTACGACGCACTCAGCGTCGCCCTCCTCGTCGGTAGCGCCGTCATCGGCCTCGCCCTCCTCCCGTCGCTTCCCGACCGGTTCGCCATCCACTTCGGCGCGGCCGGCGACCCCGACAACTTCGCCTCGCCCCTCGTCGGCGTCCTCCTCTTACCGGTCGTCGGACTCGGGTCGGTGCTGTTCGTCCGCGGCATCTCCTCCGTCGCCGGGAGCGAGGACGTCCCGCCGGCGTTCGGACTCCTCCTGTCGGCGTTCCTCACGTACGTCCAAGCGGTCGTCCTCGCGTGGAACCTCGGCTACCCCGTGGACGTGGGACTCGCCGTCCTCCCGGGCGTCCTCGTCCTCCTCGTCGCCGGTCTGGCGATAGACCGACTGTACTGAGCGTCGTCCCGACGGGGGTCGTCCGCCGACGAAACCGAATCTGGTTACGATGCTCTCCGTTCGAAACCAAATGCACTTGTCTCCGCCGACGCACGTCGTCGTATGCGCCGACGCCGCTATCTGGAAGCACTCGGGGCGACCGGACTCGTCGCCGGGGCGGGGTGTCTAAGCGGGGAGAGGGAGGGAAGTCGGTCGAACGCCGCCTCGGTCGGGTCGACTTCGACGGCGGAGGCGGCGGGCGCGGAGACGCGGACGCTGACGCTCGCCACCGCGACGACGGCGTACGACACCGGACTGTTGGACGCCCTCCACCCGGCCCTCCGAGAGCGGTTCGGCCTGCGGGTGAAGGTGCTCTCCCTCGGGACGGGCGCGTCGCTCAGGAGGGGACGCGACGGCGACGCCGACGCCGTTCTCGTCCACGCCCGCGGGGCGGAGGACGAGTTCCTGAAGGAGGGGTTCGGGGTCAACCGCCGGTCGCTGATGCACAACGACTTCCTCGTCGTCGGGCCCCCCGACGACCCCGCCGGAGTCTCGGCCGTCTCCGACCCCGTCGCGGCGTTCGAGCGAATCGCCCGCGCGGAGTCGCTGTTCCTCTCCCGCGGCGACGAGTCGGGGACCCACCGCCGCGAACGAGCGATTTGGAGACGCGCAGACGCCGCGCCGGGCGGCCGGTGGCACCAGGCGACGGGCGACGGCATGGGCGACACCCTCCGGCAGGCGGGGCGGCGCGGCGCGTACACCCTGACCGACCGGGGGACGTACCGCGTCTTCCGGGAGGAGATAGGACTCGACGCGTTCGTCGAGGGGCCCCTCGGCGGCGGGTCGGAACTCCTCCTGAACGAGTACGGCGTCATCCCGGTCAACCCCGCGAAGCGCGACGTCCGGTACGAACTCGCCATGCTGTACGTCGGCTTCCTCACCGGTCCGACCGGACAGCGACTGATTCGGGAGTTCCGGCCGGGCGGCGACCCGCTTTTCCTCCCCGACGCCCTGTCTTCGGACCCGCAGTTCGACCAGTACGTCCCCGCGTCCTACCGCGGCGGGTAGGCCGCCGCCGTCCGGTGTAAGCACCCTTAAGAACCGCCGGGAGTATCGTTCGACCATATGATGCCGAGGGACCTCTCCGCGCACGAGGCGTACGTACCCGGGCGCGGGACCGAGGAGGTGGCCCGCGAACTCGGGTTGGACCCCGACGAGTTGACGAAGCTGTCGTCGAACGAGAACCCCCACGGGCCGTCGCCGGCGGCGGTGGCCGCGGTGGAGGACGCCGCCCCCGACGTGAACGTCTACCCGAAGACGTCGCACACGGACCTCACGGAGCGACTGGCGGCGAAGTGGGACGTCTCGCCCGAACAGGTGTGGGTCGGACCGGGCGCGGACGGCGCGCTCGATTACCTCTCGCGGGCGTTTCTCGAACCGGACGACCGCGTGTTGGTGCCGACGCCGGGGTTCGCCTACTACTCGATGTCGGCGCGGTACCACCACGGCGACGCCGCCGAGTACGCCGTCTCAAAGGACGACGACTTCGCGCAGACGGCCGCCGGAGTCCTCGACGCGTACGACGACGAGCGAATCGTCTACGTCACGACGCCGCACAACCCCACGGGGTCGGTGATGGCCCGCGACGAGATAGTCGAACTGCTCGAATCGGTCGAAGACCGCACCCTCGTCGTCGCGGACGAGGCGTACGGCGAGTACTCGGCGGAACCGTCGGCGGTCGAACTCCTCTCGGAGTACGACAACCTCGCGGTGACGCGCACGTTCTCGAAGGCGTACGGCCTCGCCGGCCTGCGCATCGGGTACGCCGTCGTCCCCGAGGCGTGGGGCGACGCCTACGCGCGGGTGAACACGCCCTTCGCCGCGAACGAAATCGCCTGCCGAGCCGCCCTCGCCGCCCTCGACGACGAGAAACACGTCGAGGAGTCGGTCGAGACGGCGGCGTGGGCGCGAGAGTACTACCGCGACGAACTCGACGCGCGGACGTGGCCCTCCGGCGGCAACTTCGTCCTCGTGGAAGTCGGCGACGGGACGGCCGTCGCGGAGGCGGCGCAACGCCGCGGCGTCATCGTCCGCGACACCTCCAGTTTCGGCCTGCCGGAGTGCGTCCGCGTCTCCTGTGGGACGCGCGAGGAGACGAGACGGGCCGTGGAAGTGCTGAACGACGTCGTCGCCGACGTCGCCGCGGAGGGGACGCGGGCGTGACGCGCGTCGCACTCACCGGCACGCCCGGAACCGGGAAGACGACGGTCAGCGAGGCAGTCGCCGACAGAACCGGGCTGGACGTGATCCACCTCAACGACGCCATCCGCGAGGAGAAACTGTTCACCGAACGCGACGCCGAACGGGATTCGCTCGTGACCGACTTGGACGCCGTCGCCGAGTGGTTGGGCGAGTGGGACGGCGTCCTCGAATCCCACCTCGCGCACCACTTCGACGCCGAGGCGGCCGTCGTCCTGCGCTGTCACCCCGAGGAACTGGAACGCCGACTGCTCGACCGGGGCGAGACCGAGGCGAAGGCGCGCGAAAATGCGGAGAGCGAAGCGCTCGACGTGGTTCTCGCGGAGACCGTCGAGCGGTTCGGCGAGGACGCCGTCTACGAGATAGACACGACCGACCGGGACCCCGAAGCCGTCGCCGAGGACGTCGTCGCCGCCGTCGAAGGTGAGACGGACCCGCGCGTCGGCACCGTCGACTTCATCGACTACCTATGACGCTCGACCAGTACCGCTCCGTCGCGGACCGACTGCTCGACCCCTTCGTCAGCGTCGCCGACCGCCTCGGCCTCTCGCCGGACGGCGTGAGCGTCGTCGCGTTCGGGTTCGCCGTCGCCGCCGGCGGCGCGTTCGCGGCCGCCGACCCCGTCTGGTACGCCCTCGGCGGCGTGTTCGTCTTCCTCAACGGCTGGTTGGACCTCGTCGACGGCGCACTCGCGCGGGCGCAGGGCGTCGCCAGCGAGGGCGGCGACCTGTTGGACCACGTCCTCGACCGGTACGCCGACATCGCCATGCTCGTCGGCCTCGCGGCGGGCGTCGGGTCGTGGGCCCTCGGCCTCGCCGCAGTCACGGGCGTCCTGATGACCTCCTACCTCGGGACGCAGATTCAGGCCGTCGGGCTGGGCAGAGAGTACGGCGGCCTCGTCGGCCGCGCCGACCGGTTGGCGCTCATCGGTATCGTCGCGTTCGTCGCCGCGGCGGTCCAGAGCCTCCTCGGCTTCCACCCCGTCGAACTACTGCTGGGTTTCTTCGCGGTCATCGGCCACTTCACCGCGCTCCAGCGGTTCTGGGGCGCGATGAGCGACCTCACCTGACGAATCCGACTACTTCGCGTCGTGCCTTTTATATCGCGCCCTCGGCTATGAGATGGTATGCCCCAATGCGAGATGTGCGGCAAGGAGCGACCGTCGCTGAAGACGGTCAAGGTTGAAGGGGCCGAACTCGAACTCTGTGACGACTGCGCCGAGTTCGGTACCGAGGTCCGCACTGAGTCGAGTTCCTCGTCGGCCTCGACGAAGTACTCCACGTCGAGTTCTTCGTCCTCGTCCTCGTCGAGTTCCTCCGGCGGAACCGGAGGCAGTTCCGGCGGGTCGAAGCGCCGACGCCGGGACATGTTCGACGACATGGACGAAATCGCGGCGGACTACGACGACCGGATCCGCGAGGCCCGCGAGGGACGCGGCCTCAGTCAGGAGGACCTCGCGCAGTCGCTCAACGAGAAGGCGAGCCTCATCCGCAAACTCGAACGCGGCGACATCCTCCCCCCGGACTCCGTCCGGAAGAAACTGGAGAAGAAACTCGACATCTCCCTCGTCGAAGGCGCGGACGACGACGAGGAGGAGTGGTCGGGCGGTTCCTCCACGACGACGACGCTCGGCGACGTGGTCAAGCGCAAGGACTGAGCGGACCGCGACGCCCCGATTCGACGCGTTCTTTGGACACCGACTCCCTCCAGCGGTGGCGCTACCCGTGCGACGCCTCCGGCCGAGTCGTTTCGGGTAACCGACGGCTGTTGATCTTCCGAGTGAACGCGGCATCCTAAGTGACCCGAGGGGGCACCGACCGAGACGAGTAAGATGACGTACACAGTGACGTGCATCGAGTGCGGTCTCCGGCGAGAGGTGGGCGAGTTGGACGACGTTCTCGACGTTCGGGAGACGCACCGGGAGGAGTGCGGCGACCGACATCGTGTCGAGTTCAAGTTGGTCCAGTAACCCGCTTTCCTCGTCTCTCCGATCGACTTCCCGTTCGAGAGAAGTTCCGCGGAACCGACGCCGAAGATTAACCTATTTCTCGGCGGAGACCCGACACGAACGCGTGTTCATCCTCGTCAATCTCAAGGCGTACCCGTGCGACCCCATCGAAGTAGCGACCGCGGCCCGCGAGGTGTCCGAGGAGTCCGGCGTCCGCATCGCCGTCTCCCCGCAGGCCGCCGACATCGCCCGCGTCGCCGAGACGGGCGTCGAAACGTGGGCACAGCACGTGGACCCCAACGGCCACGGAAGCCACACCGGAAGCACCCTCGCCGAGGCGGTGGCCGAGGCCGGTGCCGAAGGAACCCTCATCAACCACTCCGAGAAGCGACTCAAACTCGCCGACATCGACGGGTCCGTCCGCGCCGCCGAACGCGCCGGACTCGAAACCTGCGTCTGTGCGAACAACCCGGCTCAGATCGGTGCCGCCGCGGCCCTCGGTCCCGACTCCGTCGCGGTCGAACCGCCGGAACTCATCGGCGGCGACGTCTCCGTCGCCACCGCCGACCCCGATATCGTCGAGGACGCCGTCGAGGCGGCCGAGAGCGTCGACGAGAACGTCGAGGTGTTCTGCGGCGCGGGCATCTCCTCGGGCGACGACGTCGAGGCCGCCGGCGATCTCGGCGCGACGGGCATCTTGCTCGCCTCCGGCGTCGCCAAGGCCGACGACCCGCGCGCGGCCCTCGAAGACCTCGTCGAACCGCTGTAATCGGACGCGAACCGCCCTCGGTCGAGGCGCTTTCGGGCGACTCGCGGGCGTCCCGAGCGGACACCGGACGTATAATCCCCTCGCCTTCGGGCAGAATTCAACGTCTGACGAACGCTTATGTCATGGTAGATGCAGCGAGATGACGTATCGGAATCAGAGAATTTGAACAAGTCAGGGACGAACGCGGGGGCGACGATGCGCGCCGTCGTCGAAGCGGTCAGTGCCGCCACGGACGTGCCGGCGGTCGAGCTGCCGCCGTTGTACTGGGCGGTGGACCCCGACGCCTTGAACGCGCTCTTTTCCGCACCGGACGCGAACGGGGAGATTACCTTCCGGTACGCCGGGTGCGACGTGACCGTCCGAGCGGACAGGACCGTGGATGTCTCGACCGGCGTTTGAACCCTTCTCCGCCCGCGGTCGGCTTCGACGCCGGCAGCGACGATTCGGTCGTCGGTCGCCCTCGATTCGACCGCGGCTCAGTCGTCAGCTTCGACTTCCGCGTCGGCGTCCTCGCCGTCGGCCGGGTCGCTCTCCTCCTCGTCCACCATCGTCGGGACGAACGACCGTTCGACGGCGGAGACCACCTCCCGGAGTTCGCCCTCGTCCAAGCGGTCGGCGAACTCCTCGCGGACGAGATCCGGTAGCGCGTAGGCGTACCGCCCGCGGCCGACGTGTTCGACGAACCCGGCGCGTCGGAGGGGGGCGTTCCGCCCGTATGCGAGGTGTTTGTCGCCCACCTGCCCGGCCGCGACGTGGGCGTCCACCGGGTCGCAGGCGTCCACCTCGCGGTAGAACGCGAGCATCCGACGGGAGACGGGGTGCATCGACCGGACGACGTTTCGCAGTCGCTCTATCACGTCCTCCCGCCCGGTCAGGCCCGCGAGGTTCTCGTGGGCGCGTTCGGGTTCGACGTCGAACTCCTCGCCGGCGGCGTCCGTCGCCGCGACGTCGAGCCCGGGGTACGCGCCGGCGGCCGCCGAGGTGACCGCGGCGTCCACCGCCTCGCCGTCCACCGCGTCGTCCGCGGGGGCCGCCTCGTCACCGTCCGCGGGCGTGGGCGCGTCGCCCGTCGCGGAGGCGTCCGTCGCCGCGTCGTCCGCCTCGTCGTACTCGCCGAGTGCGGCCTGTTTCTCCGTCGGTCGCTTCAGGTTGCGTCCCTCTCCGCCGCGGTACGGGGCCTCCGCCTTCCGGAACATCGCCTGCGCGAACTGGTCGGCCATGTTCGAGAGGTCCCGAGCCTCCTCTAACTCTCGCTCCAGTTCGCGGATTCTCGCCTCCTTCTTGTCCAACTCCTGTCTGAGTTCGGCGATCCGGCTCTCCCGGCGCGCCTTCTCGTCGGAGATGTTCTGCAGTTCGGAGACGAGGTTGCCGTCCACGGACTTCAGGTCGGGGCGTTCGAAGTCGTCGAGTCCGGGCGTCGCCCCCGCGTCGAACGTCTGTTTCTTCCTGAACTGGACGCGGCGGATCGACTCCGACCAGTCCGTGACGAGGAAGCCCTCGCCGTTGCCCATCTCCTCGATGGCGTCGGAGTACTCAGAGCCCAAGATTCGCCCGACGACCTTCGTGTCGTTCTGCCACGTGAGTCGGTGCCAGACGAGCCAGTCGCACTGGGTGATGAAGTCCTTCTTCACGTCGGCGGGGCGTTGGCTGATGCCGACGATGCCGAGGCCGTGTTTTCGGCCCCGCTTGCCTATCTTGATGAGCATCTTCCCGGCCTCGTCCATGCCGCCGCCCTCGGGGATGTACTCGTGGCACTCCTCGACGAGCATCAGGAACGGCTTCTTCAGTTTCTTCTCCTTCGCGAAGAGGTTCTTCGCCACCTCGGTGACAAGTTCCTGCGCGTCGCCCTCGTCGAGGTAGCCCGACACGTCGAGGATGATGGGCACGTTCTGTTCGAGTGCCAACCCCGCTATCTTCTCTGCGTGCTCCGAACTGACCTGGATGTCGCACTCGTCGTCCGCGCCGGCGTGGAGCAACTCGAACTGCTCTTTGAGGCCGTAGTACTCCCCGTCGGTGTCCACGATGAGGACCGGGAAGTTGTTCGACAGCAGTTTCTCGATTATCACCGACGCGGTGTTCGACTTCCCGGACCCGGACTTCCCGGTCACGAACCCGCGGCCCGTGAGGATGTCCACGACGGGGAGGTCCACCTCGGTCCCGGGTTCGGCGTCCCCCTTGCCGCCGACGCCCTCGCTTATGTCCGCGACGGTGATCGTCTCGGTATCCTCCGTCATCTACCCGACGCGTCATCGTCGCGCCTCATAGTTCCTCCCTTCCCGTCCGCCGCCCGTCAGACGCCGGCGAGCGCTACTCGAACTGGCCCAACGACGCCTGCCCGTCGGCGTCTCCGGCGGCCTTCGACTCCGATTCGGCAGCCGACTCCGCTTCGGAACGAGACCCCGCCTCCGCCTCGAAGTCGGTCAGCGTCGGCGACCCCTCGGAGTCGCGCGTCGCCGTCCCGCCGTCGGACTTCGCCGCCGCGGGGGTCGTTCCCGCGTCCGTCTCGGCTTCCGCCGACGCCGACTCCGACCCCGCCGCTTCCCACCCGTCGAGGCTCGACTGGTCGGCGTCGGCGAACGAGAGGTTCGAGACGCGGACGCCCACCTTCCGCGCCGCCTCGTCGTCGAACTCCGAGAGGAGGTCGAGGGCGACGTCCTCGACGAGGGGCGGTTCGTCCACCGGCCCCGACAGCGACCGTTCGCGCGTGTTCACGTCGTACGGCGGGAGGACCACCTTGATGCCGATGGTGCGGTACATCGCGCCGCGACTCCGGGCGCGTTCGGCCACGTCCGCCGCGAGTGCGGACACCACCTCGCGTTTCTTCTCGGCGTCCGTCGTCGCCTCGGCGAACGCCGACTCCCGCGAGAGGCTCTTCGGTCGGCCCGCGGGCGTCACCTCCCTGTCGTCGTCGCCGCGGGCGCGACTGCGGAGTTCACGTCCCCGCGACCCGAACTTCGACGCCACCTCGTTGGGGTCCGCCGCGGCCAACTCGCCCGCCGTCTCGATGCCCATCTCGCCGAGTTCGCGGGCGGTGACCGGCCCGACGCCGTGCACCTCCTCGACGGAGAGGGGCGCGAGGAAGGAGCGTACCTCGCCGGGGCGGACGACCACGAGTCCGTTCGGCTTGTTGTAGTCGCTGGCCACCTTCGCGGCGGACATGTTGGGCGCGACGCCGACGCTGGCGGTGACGCCCACCTCCCTGTCGATTCGCTGTTTCACGTGGCGGGCGAACCCCTCCGCGAGCGTTCGGTCGCCGTCGGGCGTCGTCTCCCACGACGTTCTGTCGGTCACGTCGAGGTACGCCTCGTCGATGCTCACCTCCCGAACCACGTCGGCGCAGTCGTGGAGAATCTCCTTGACCTCCGCCGCGACGGACTTGTAGTACTCGATGTCCACGGGTCGGTAGTACCCCGCCTCCGAGGGGTCCTCGGCCGTCTCGACGCGCGGCAGGCGGTCGAGGGCCTGCGAGATGGGTTGCGCGCTCTCGACGCCGTACTCCCGCGCCTCGTAGCTCGCCGTCGCCACCGCGCCGAACGTCTCGCCGGACTCGTAGCCCATCCCGACGACGACGGGTTCGCCGCGGAGTTCGGGTTCGCGGAGGCGTTCGCAGGAGGCGTAGAAGCAGTCCATATCGACGTGGAGGACGATACGCGGCGCTCCCGACTCGTCGCCGTCGTCCACACCCGGAAGCGTCTCCCCCGCCATCACCACCACGTGGGTACCGGAGGGTACTGAGCGTTCCCAAAGCGGAGTGAAAGTGGTTCGCGCCGACCGGTCGCCGTCGGGGAGCGTCCGCTATCGGGTCGGCGGTCGGCGAGAGACGAGTGGGCGCACCCGCGAGAGAATCAGACCGGAGGACGCGGGCGTCGAATCCTCACTTCAGTCGCTCCTGCAGGAACGACGGGTGGGCGGCGGTGACGCCGTCGATGTCGAGTATCGACTCGGAGATGACGTCGCCGAGGGCGTCGCCGTCGGCGGCCCGGACCTCCGCCATGAGCATGTGGTCCCCGGAGGAGGTGTAGAGGGCGTCCACCGACTCTAACTCCTTCAGTTCCCGCGTCGCCTCGACGTAGCTGTCCGAGGAGACGTCGATGCCGACGAGAGCGATGGACTGCCCGGAGAGCTTCTTCGGGTCCACGTCGGCGGAGTAGCCGACGATGACGCCCTCCTCTTCGAGCTGCTGGATGTACTTCCGAACCGTGGGTTTCGAGACGCCCGCCCTGTCCGCTATCTCGGCGTACGACGCCTGTGCGTCGTCCTCCAAGACGGCGAGGATGCGCCCCTGCGTAGACGTGGCTTCCATGGAGGTAGCTTTTGCTCCACGGAAAAAATATGTTGCGAATGCGAAAACGGTTCTCCATCCGACGGAAAACGCCGCGCGAAGGGCGTCTGGGCCGCGAGCCGACCGTTACTTGTGCTTGTCGAGCCACATGTCGTGGGAGCGCTCCCACTCGTGGTCCTCGTCGAAGTACCGCTCCGCCAGCGGTTCTTCGGGCATCTCGCCGATGCGTTTCTTCTCCTGCTGGTAGGAGAGTCGCTCGTCGTCGATGTAGTACCGGCCGGTGAGGACGGTTCCCTCGTGAAGCGCGTTCTCCGTCTCGTACATCATCTCGGAGGCGGACCGCCGGTCGTGGACGTCGATGTCGTAGTCCTCGGACTCGTTGATGTCGATGTACGGGACGTACTGCTTCGCGTCCTTGTTCCACGTCGGACACTGCGTGAGGAAGTCCACGTGGCTGAAGCCGTCGTGCTCGATGGCTTCGACGATTATCTCCTTCGCCTGGTTCGGGTTGACGGCCGCGGTGCGGGCGATGTACGAGGAGCCCGCGTTCAGGGACATCGAGAGCGGGCGGATGGGGTCCTTCGCCGAGCCGTGAGGCTGGGTCTTGGACTTGTGGCCCTTCGGCGACGTGGGGGACGTCTGTCCCTTCGTGAGGCCGAATATCTCGTTGTTGAACACGATGTGCGTGAGGTCGTGGTTCTCACGCGCCGTGTGCATGAAGTGATTCCCACCGATACCGTAGTTGTCGCCGTCGCCGCCCGCGGCAATGACGGTCAGGCCGTCGTTCGCCATCTTCGCGGCGCGGGCGATTGGCAGTTCGCGTCCGTGGATGGTGTGGAATCCGTAGCTCTCGAAGTAGCTGTTCAACTTGCCCGAGCACCCGATGCCCGTGCAGACGAGCATCTCCTCGGGCGAGAGGCCGAGTTCCGCCGCGGCACCCTTCAGGGCCTTCAGGACCCCGAAGTCGCCGCACCCCGGACACCACGTCGGCTGGGGTTCGACGCCGGGCGTGTACTCGTTTCGGTCTCTCTCTTGTTCCTCACCGATTGCGCTGAATGCACTCATTGGTTAGTCACCCGCTGCAGGGACGTATTTGGTCTCGTGGCCGGAGATCTCTCCGTCCTCGACGATGCTCGTGATGAACCCGCTGACGATCTCGTCGGGTTCGAAGGGGTTGCCGTTGAACTTCAGGAGGCTCGACAGCTTCTCGCCGAAGCGACCGGTCTCCTTCTGCGTGAGGCCGCGGAACTGCGCCGAGGCGTTCATCTCGACGACGAGACACTCGTCGACGCTCTCTAAGAACTCGCTGACCTGGTCGACCGGGTACGGAGCCAACTCGGAGACGCCGAGCGCCTTGACCGAGTGACCCTGTTCGTTGAGTCGGTCGACGGCCTCCTCGACGGTCCCCTGCTGGGAGCCGAACGTCATGATGCCGTACTCGGCCTCCTCGGGGCCGTAGTGGGTGTTCGCGCTCTCCTCCTCGCTGTCGAGTTCGGCGCGGATGTTGTCGAGCTTCCGCATCCGGCGACCCATCTGGTGGACGCGGTTGTCCGGGTCCTCCGAGATGTGTCCGGCGGGCATGTGCTCGTTACCCGTCGCGAGGTAGCGGCCCTCCTTCTGGCCGGGGATGGAACGCGGACTGACCGCGTTCTCGCCGTCGTACTGGAAGCGGTTGAACTTGCCCGAGGCGTCGTGGGGCGCGTCCTCCAGTTCCGCTTCCGTCAGGATCGAACCGAGGTCCGGATTCGGCTCCTCGTCGAAGACGCTGGCGGGAACGTTCCGCAGTTCGCCGCCGTTCTTCTGGTCGTACAGGACGATGGACGGAATCTGGTACTCGTACGCGATCTGGAACGCGCGTCGCGTCTGCCTGTACGCCTCCTCGGCGTCCGCGGGCGCGAACACCACGCGGTGGGAGTCGCCCTGCGACGTGTACAGGACGTGTTCGAGGTCGCCCTGCTCGGGCTTCGTCGGCATCCCGGTCGAGGGACCGGCGCGCATCGCCTCGACGAGGACGACTGGCGTCTCGGTCATCTCGGCGAGGCCGAGCGGTTCGGACATCAGCGCGAACCCGCCGCCGGACGATCCGGACATGGCCTTCACGCCCGCGTGGGACGCGCCGATGGCGAGGGCCGCCGCGGCGATCTCGTCTTCGACCTGCTCGGAGATGCCGCCGACGTCCGGAAGGTTCTGCGACATGATGGTGAACACTTCCGTCCACGGCGTCATCGGGTAGCCCGCGATGAAGCGGCACCCTTCGTCGAGTGCGCCGTAGGCGATGGCGTCCGACCCCGAGAGGAGCACCTGCTCCTCGTCGTGTTCGCTCTCCGGAACCGAAATGTCCGGCGCGTCGACGTCGTACTCCTCTTGGACGAGTTCGTACGCGTCGTCGAACACGGTCATGTTCGGTTCGAGGATCTTCTCGGGCATCGCGTCCGCCATCAGGTCCTTGATGACGTGCGGTTCGATGTCCGCGATGGCGCACGTGACGGCGACTCCGGCCGTGTTACGCATGACCTCGCGCCCGTGTTCGCGCGCGATGGTGCGCAGGTCGATGTCGTAGACGTGCCAGTCGTTCTCTTCGACCCGTTCGTCGAAGTCCTCTATCTCGGAGGCGTCGAGCAGACCGGAGTCGTAGATGATGACGCCGCCCTCTCGGAGTTCGTCGAGGTTCTCCGAGAGCGGTTTTACCTCCTCGTTGCCGTAGTAGGCGTTCTCCTGCGGGTTCCGAGCGAAGGAGTCGCCCAGCGCGAGGAGGAAGTTGTAGCCGTCTCCGCGAGACCGAACGGGCTCGTCGGAGACTCGTACTTCCGTGTACGTGTGACCGCCGCGGATGCGCGACGGATAGTGGCGGTGCGTGAATACGTGGAGCCCCGACCGCATCAGGGCCTTCGCGAAGTTCTGGCTCGTCGAGGCGATGCCGTCCCCAGAACCGCCTGCGATTCGCCAGATGAGTTCGTGGTCAGTCATATGTTGAGCTCACGGCCCGCGTGGGCCACTACCGAAAACTTTCGCTACGAGGCGATTAAAGCCTTTGCTATGGAATAACAAGGAAAGATAATGATAGTCCTAATATGTCTACATGAACCACCCTAATTTCCTCGGAAAGTGGACGTTCGTCTGGTCGATTCCGAGGTACAGGCGGCAGTTACTACCCGAAAGTGGGTAAGTTCTCCGGCCGAAAGAGGGTCCGAGTCGGCTACTCGTCGCGCGGACTGCTCGGGTGGTAGTCGGTGTCGTACTCGCCGGGTTCGTCGTCCATCCGGTCGGGGTTGATGCGGCCCGAGAGGAGCATGAAGTCCACGACGGTGAGGTTCAACATCGCCTCGACCACCGGGACGGCCCGCGGCGGCAGAACCGGGTCGTGGCGGCCGACGACTTGGATGTCCTTCTCCTCGCCCGTCTCCCAGTCTACCGTCTTCTGCTCCTTCGGGATGGACGTGGGCGCGTGGAACGACACCTCGCCGTAGATGGGTTGGCCGGTGGTGATGCCGCCCTGCAGGCCGCCGTGTTTGTTGCCGACGGGGGTGGGGTCGCCGTCCTCTCCGAACTCCCAGTCCTCGTTTCTGTCCTTCCCGGTCCACTCGCGGGCCTCGCGGCCGAGTCCGTACTCGAAGCCCGTCGTCGCCGGGACGGCGAGCATCGCCTGTCCGAGTCGCGCGGGGAACGAGTCGAACCGCGGCGCGCCGAGTCCGCGCGGGACACCTCTGGCCTCGAAGTAGACGGACCCGCCGATGGAGTCGCCTTCCTTCTGGTACTCCTCTATCTTCTCCATCATCCGCTCGGCCGTCTCGGGGTGGGCGCAGCGAACGTCGTTCTCCTCCGCGTGTTCGAGCATCTCCTCGAACGTGACCGGCGGCGCTTCCACGTCGCCTATCTGGTTGACGTGCGCTTTCACCTCGACGCCGTGTTCGGCGAGAATCTTCTGCGCTATCGCGCCCGCGGCGACCCAGTTCACCGTCTCCCGGGCGGAGGACCGACCGCCGCCGCCCCAGTTCCGCGTCCCGAACTTCGCGGAGTAGGTGAAGTCACCGTGACTCGGGCGCGGCGCGGTGACGTACGGTTCGTACTTGCCGGACCGGGCGTCCTTGTTCTCGATGACCATCCCGATGGGCGTCCCCGTCGTGTACCCGTCCTGCGTCCCCGAGTTGATGACGACGGCGTCGGGTTCGCCGCGGGAGGTGGTTATCATCGACTGACCCGGTTTCCGCCGGTCGAGTTCCTTCTGTACGTCGTCCTCGTCGAGTTCCAGCCCGGCCGGACACCCCGAGACGGTCACTCCCATGGCGTCGCCGTGACTCTCGCCGTAGGTGGTGACCTGGAAGAGTCGGCCGAATCGATTGCCGTTCATTACCTCGTCGGTCCGTTACCCGGGCATTTAGGTTTTGTAGAAAGGCGCAATCGTGGAACGGGCGGCGGACGCCGACGCTTCCGTCCCGGAGACCGACGCGACGGACGGTTCGGCGGCGTCTCTCTGCGTTTCTCCGCCGAGTAATCGGTCGGGCGTGATGTGCGACTGTGAGCCGACGGAGTGCGGAGACCAGTGGAATAAGTCCCCAACCACCCCCATTGAAGGAAAAATATTTTCAATACCGGCGTTGATAGACGTGTCAACGCAGTTCAAAGACATGCCGGAGATGGAAACCACCCAGTTCGAGACGGACCTCAGTCTGTTCAAGTACGACGGCTTAGAGCGGCTTCCGCCGGCGTACCGCGGGTTAGACGAGGCCGAGCGGACGAGACGAATCGAGGCGGCGCGCGACGAACTCGGCGACGACGTGGTCGTCCTCGGCCACAACTACCAGCGCCGGGAGATCGTCGAACACGCGGACTTCGTCGGCGACTCTTACCAACTCTCGAAGGAGGCGGCGAACACCGACGCCGACTACGTCGTCTTCGGCGGCGTGACGTTCATGGCCGAGTCCGCCGATATCATCACCGACGACGACCAGTCGGTGATTCTGCCGAGCATGGAGGCGTCCTGTCCGATGGCCGGGATGGCCGAGGCGCTACAGGTGGACGCCGTCTGGGCCGAAATCGCCGCCGCCGCGCCCGACGCGGATATCGTCCCGGTGACGTACATGAACAGTTACGCCGATCTGAAGGCGTTCTGCGCGGAGCAGGGCGGACTCGTCTGCACCTCCTCGAACGCCCCCGAGGCCTTCGAGTACGCGTTCGAACGCGGCGACACGGTGCTCTTCCTGCCGGACAAGCACCTCGGCGAGAACACCGCCCACCGACTCGGGATGGAGGACCGAACCGTCGTGTGGGACCCGTGGAACCCCGACGGCAGAGACGCCGCCGACGTGGTGGACAACGATATCATCCTCTGGGACGGCTACTGTCAGGTCCACGAGCGATTCCGCGAGTCCCACGTCGAGGCGATTCGGGAGGAACGACCGGACGTCGGCGTCGTCGTCCACCCGGAGTGCCGCCGCGAGGTGGTCGAGGCGGCCGACGTGGTCGGTTCGACGGCGACCATCCGTCAGACCGTCGCGGACGCCGACCCCGGGGAGGCGTGGGCCGTCGGCACCGAAGTCCACCTCGCGAAGCACCTCGACCGGTGGCACCCCGACGTGGAGGTGCTCCCGTTGTGCGGCGACGCCTGCATGGACTGCAACGCCATGCGGCAGATAGACCCCAACTACCTGACGTGGGTCCTCGAAGAACTCGCGGCGGGCCGCGAGCGCAACGTCATTGAAGTCGCGCCCGAGGAGAAGCGACTCGCGAAGGTCGCACTCGACAGGATGCTGGAGGTGGACTCGTGACCGACGAACCGGCGGCGGGGTCCGACGACCGCCGCGAGACGGACGTGCTGGTCGTCGGGTCCGGAATCGCCGGCCTCGCGGCGGCACTGGGAGCCGCGCGGGAAGGGGCCACCGTCACCGTCGCGACGAAAGCCACGCGACCGGCGGACGCCTCGTCGTGGTGGGCGCAGGGCGGTATCGCCGTCTCCCGCGACGATCCGGCGCAGTTCAAACGTGACGTCCTGACCGCGAGCGACGATACCGCCGACCCCGACGCCGTGGACGTCCTCGTCGAGAACGCCGATGACGCCGTCGAGGACGTGTTGCTCGACACCCTCGGGGTCGAGTTCGACGCGGACGGGGCGGGGTACGACTTCGGCCGCGAGGCCGCCCACGACGAACCGCGAATCCTCCACGTGGACGCCTCGACCGGCAAGCACGTCCACGTCCCCTTCCTCGACTACCTCGACGCCCGCGACGACGTGACGATTCTGGAGGACACCGCGGCGCTCGAACTCGTCACGCACGAGGGCAGCGTCCGCGGCGCGATGCTCGAACGCGACGGGGCGGTGACACCGGCCGTCGCGGGGGCGACGATTCTCGCGACGGGCGGCATCGGCGATCTGTACCCCCGTTCGACCAACCCCGCCGGTTCGACCGGCGACGGCGTCGCCATGGCGGCACTCGCCGGGGCGGACGTCGAGGACATGGAGTACGTCCAGTTCCACCCGACGGTCTACGCGCCGCCGGACGGCGACGGGACCGGCGACGGAGACGGGGACGCCGGAGCGACCGACGGTGCCGACCCGTTCCTCGTCAGCGAGGCCGTCCGCGGCGAGGGGGCCGTCCTCCGGAACGCCGCGGGCGAACGGTTCATGCCCGACTACCACGAGGACGCCGAACTGGCCCCGCGAGACGTGGTCGCGCGGGCGGTCCGAACCGAGCGGGAGGCGACCGGAGAGGTCGTCTTGGACGTCTCGCCGGTCGAGTTCGCCGAGGAGTTCCCCGACTTGGCCGCGACGTGCGAGGACCGCGGCGTCGAGTGGGCGTCCGGAATTCCGGTCGCGCCGGCGGAGCACTTCCTCTGCGGCGGCGTCGCCGTCGATTCGGTCGGTCGCTCGTCGCTCGACCGACTGTACGCGGTCGGCGAATGCGCCCGGACCGGCGTCCACGGCGCGAATCGCTTGGCTTCGACGTCCCTGCTCGAAGGACTCGTCTGGGGCCTCCGCGCCGGCGGCGACGCGGCCGGTCGCTCGCCGGAGGCGGTCGAAGTCCCGGAACTCCTCGACACCGATCCCGAACTTCCGGACGCCTTCGCGAGCGAGAAGTTCGTCCGCCTGCGCCGCGCGATGGGCGAGTACGCCGGACTGCGGCGTCGGCCGTCGGAACTCGAACGGGGGCGGGCGGCGCTCCGCCGACTGAAGGGGGAGGTGGACGCCTACGTCCGCACGCGGACGACCCGTTCGCTGTACGAACTGCGCTCCGCGACGGTCACCGCCCTGTTGGTGATGCGGGCCGCCAGCGAGAACGACCGGTGCGTCGGCACCCACAGCGTCGTCGAGGAGTCGGCGGAGCCGAGGGCGGAGTGACGGACCGATGATTCCGAACTCCACGGTCGAAGTGTGGCTCCGCGAGGACGTCGGACACCACGACGTGACCAACGACGTGCCCGGCGAGACGACGGGGCGACTCGTCGCCACCGAGTCGGGAGTCGCCGCCGGCCTCGACGCCGCGAGGGCCGTCTTCGAGTACTTCGACGCCTCCGTCACCGAGAGCGCGGCCGCCGGCGACGAACTCGACGCGGGGCAGACGGCGCTCGAAGTGGAGGGCCCCGCCGAGGACGTCCTCCGCGCCGAACGCGTCGCGGTGAACGTCGCCGGACACGCCTCCGGCGTCGCGACGAAGACACGCGAGGCGGTCGAAGCGGCGTGCGAGGTGGACGGCGGGTCGGGCGTCAGGGTCGCCGGCACGCGGAAGACGACGCCCGGACTCCGCGGCGTCGAGAAGCGCGCCATCGCCGCCGGCGGCGGCGACACGCACCGACTCGACCTCTCGCACATGGTGATGGTCAAGGACAACCACATCGCCGAGCGAGGGCTCGAACCGGCCGTCGAACGGTTCCGCGAGCGCGCCTCCTTCGCCACGAAAATCGAGGTAGAGGTGGACGACCCCGGGGACGCCCCGCGGGCCGCCCGTGCGGGCGCGGACATCGTCCTCTTGGACAACATGACCCCGGAAGCGACGGCGCGGGCGGTCGAGTTGGTGAACGACGCGGCCGCGGAACTGGGCCGGGAGGTTCGCACGGAGGCGTCGGGCGGCATCACCGTCGAGACGGTCCCCGACTACGCCGCGACGGGCGTGGACATCGTCTCCATGGGGTGTCTCACCCACTCGGCCCCGGCCTTGGACTACTCCTTCCGAACCGGCTGACTCGCACAGGACCGTTCGGGGGTCACTCCTCCCGGAGTCACTCTCGCCGGAGTTCGACGCCCAGCGACTCCATCGACTCGAAGAAGTCCGGGAACGACACGTCCACGTGCTCCGCGCCCTCGACGGTCGTCTCGCCCTCCGCGACGAGGCCCGCGACGGCGAGGGACATCACGATGCGGTGGTCGTGCCGTCCGTCCACCCGCGCGCCCGAGAGCTCCGTCTCGCCGCCGTGAACGGTGAGGCGGTCCCGCTCTTCGGTCACCGACGCGCCCATCTTTCCGAGCTCCTCGGCCATCGCGCTGACTCTGTCTGTTTCCTTGTACCGGACGTGTTCGCAGTTCTCGATGACGGTGTCGCCCTCCGCCGCCGCGCCGAGCGTCGCTATCGTCGGCAGGAGGTCGGGGGTGTCGCCCACGTCCACCGTCGTCCCGGTCAGGTCGCCCCGCGAGACCGTGATCTCGCCCGCCTCGCGGTCCCACGACACCGCCGCGCCCATCGAGTCGAGGATATCGACGATGGCGCTGTCGCCCTGTGCGCTGGGGCGCGCGCCCTCCACGACGACGGACTCGCCCCCCTCGGCGGCGACGGCCCCCGCCGCGAGCAGGTACGACATCGAGGAGAAGTCGCCCGGGACGGCGTACTCGCCGCCCTCGGGGGCGTACGACTGGCCGCCCTCGACGGCGAACCCCGCCTCGGTTCGCTCCACCTCGACGCCGAAGTCGTCCAGCACTTCGACGGTGATGTCCACGTACGGCGCGGACTTCAGTTCCGTCTCCAACTCCACCTCGGCTCCCTCGTCGGTGACCGCGCCGGCCATCAGCAGGGCGGTGATGTACTGCGAGGAGACGTCGCCGGGGATGGAGACGCGCCCGCCGGGCGTCGAACCGCCGACGACGAGGGGGGCCCGTCCGTTCCCGCGCGTGGACTCGCCGCGCCCGCCGAGGTCCTCGATGGCCGAGAGGAGGGGTCCCTGCGGGCGCGACCGAAGCGAGTCATCGCCCGTCAGGACGACCAACCCGTCCGCGAGTGCGCCGCAGGCGGTGACGAGGCGCATCGTCGTCCCCGAGTTCTCGCAGTTCACCACGTCGTCAGGGACGCCCGGGCGGCCCCCGAACCCGGAGACGACGAGGTGGGTATCGTCCTCCGCGCGTTCGACGGACCCGCCGAAGGCCTCCACCGCGCGCATCGTCGCCTTCGTGTCGGCGCTGACGAGGGGGTCGCGGACGGTGGCGTCGCCTCCGTACCCGGCGGCGAGGATAGCCCGGTGGGTGTAACTCTTCGAGGGCGGCGCCCGCGTCCGTCCGCGGACGCGGGAGTTCGAGATGGTGACGTTCATGCGCAGGGATGACGCGGGGTGAGGCATGAGGGTACCGGAAGGGGCTACGTTTCGACGTTTCGGAAGGTCCGGGCGACCGTCGGTCCGCCCGCCGAGAGTTCCGCGATGCGTGAGGATTTAACCGAAGCGGGCCAATCGCGGGCCATGGAACCGGACCTCTCGCGTCTCGACGAGTACCTCGCCGACCGCGGACTCGACGGCTACCTCGTGAACGCGGCCAGCACGGACTCGACGCAGCGGTACGTCTCGGGCTTCGACGCGCCCGACCCGTTCGTCACGCTCTACACCCCCGAGCGAACGTCGCTTCTGGTCTCCTCGCTGGAGTACGGCCGCGCGAAGAAGGAGTCCCGGGCCGACGGGGTCACCCGCCTCGTCGATTACGGCTACCGCGAACTCGCCGCCGAACACGGTTCGGCGGAGGCCACCGCCCGCGCCGTCGCCGCCTTCCTCGACGACGAGGGCGTCGACTCGGTCGCCGCGCCCGAACGCTTCCCCCTCGGCCCCGCGGACATCCTCCGCGAACGGGGCGTGACGGTCGAACCGGAGACGGAGGACGTGGTGACGGAGATTCGCGCGACGAAGACCGACGAGGAGGTGGCGCACGTCCGCGACGCGCAGGACGCGAACGAGGAGGCCATGCGCGCCGCGGAGAACCTCCTCGCCGACGCCGAGGTGCGGGACGGAACGCTCGTCTACGAGGGGGAACCGCTCACCGCCGAACGGGTGAAAGAGGAGATAGAGGTCACCCTCCTCCGGAACGGGTGCGCGCTGGACGAGACTATCGTCGCCTGCGGCGCGGACGCCGCGGACCCGCACAACCGCGGGAGCGGTCCCCTCAGAGCGGACGAACCCGTCATAATCGACATCTTTCCCCGGTCGAAAGAAACGAAGTACCACGCCGACATGACGCGGACGTTCCTGAAGGGCGACGCCTCCGAGACGGTCCGCGAGTGGTTCGAGTTGACCGACGCGGCGCGGAAGGCGGCCCTCGACGCCGTGGAACCGGGTGCGACCGGAGCGGACGTTCACGGGGCGGTCTGCGACGTGTACGAGGAGGCGGGCCACCCGACGCTCCGATCGGACCCGACGACGGAGACGGGGTTCATCCACTCGACGGGCCACGGCGTCGGACTCGACGTGCACGAACGCCCGCGCGTCTCCCTCGACGGCGGCGAACTGAAGCCGGGGCACGTGATAACGATAGAACCGGGACTGTACGACCCCGAGGTGGGCGGCGTCCGCATCGAGGACATCGTCGTCGTCACCGAAGACGGGTACGAGAACCTCACGTCGTATCCGGTCGAACTCGTCGTCTGAGAAGGAGGGCGGGCAGTTAGAGAGCGAGTCGTCCGTAGGGGGTGAGCGGTCAGTCGTCCGAGGGTTCTTCCGCCGTCTCGCCGCCGAGTTCCGACCACCGCGACTGCGCGTGCGCCCACTCCGCGAGGAGCGATTCGAGCGCTTCGGCGGTCTTCGGCGTCAGCACGCCCGCCGCCTGTCGGACCACTTCGCCGTCCTCGACGAGGAACGCGTAGATGGTCTGTTCGCCGAGGAGGCCGAGGCGGCGTCGGAAGGCGCTCTTGTCCACGGGGACGAGGACCGTCCGGTCGTGGAGTTTCCGCCGGGCGTTCGCCGGTGAGAGACCGCCCGTCGCCGTCGGCGGGAGCATCCCGCTTCGGCTCCCGGAGACGAACAGTTCGTAGTAGGTGAAGTGGTCGTACTCGTCTTCGAGGTCGTTCGCGAACCCCCGCCACGAGTCGACGAGCGTCTGTTGGCGTGCGTGAAAGCTGATGACGACGAGCGTCTGGTCCCCCTCGAAGTCGTCCGGTAGTTTCACTCGCTGACCGTCGGTGTCTCGCCCCGGGACCGAAGGGAATCTCATCGGTTCGTCTAATGTGTCTACTACAGTATAAAACTACCCACCTATCAGCGCGAGTTTATACGTCTGACGGCCGGAAGACGCTGTTAACGGCGGATACCGGCGGTTCATCGGAACGGGCCTCGAACGTACCGTCGTATGTCAAAACTGAAACGTGAGGTGCATTCCCCCCTTCGTGGGCCGCACCTAGCGTCGCACGCTTACTAACCCCAAGTCGTCCGATGGGCGTCTCCCCTTTAACGTTATGCGTCTAAATATCACACCTGATATCACCGTTACTGTCAGCTACGCGGGTCGCTCGAAATCGGGGTCGAACAGGCGGGCGGACATCGGGCCGGGGTCGGCGTCCTCGACGACGTTGTACCGCGAGAAGTCCTCGACGCCCTCCTCGCGGAGAATCGCCTCGTCGTAGAAGGCGTTGCCCGTGCAGTCGGCGGGGTCGCGCCGGAGAACCGCCTCGACGGCGTCGCAGACGATTTCGGGTCGCCGCCAGTCTTCCTCCGTGCCCATGCCGAAGTGCCGCGTCGCTTCGCTCTCGACGGCGGCGACGGGCCACAGGGAGTTGGCGGCGATTCCGTCGTCGTCGAGTTCGCCGGCCAACGACTGCATCGTCACGGTCATCCCGTACTTCGAGACGGCGTAGGCGGCCATCCCCGGCCGGCCGGGGTCGGTGACGGGGGGCGAGAACGCCAGCACGTGCGCGTGGTCGCTCTCTCTCAAGTGCGGGAGGGCCGCGTACGTCGTGACGTACGCGCCGCGGGCGTTCACGTCGTTCAGCAGGTCGAACCGCTTCGGCGGCGTCTCCTCGAACGGGGCCATGTGGATAGCGCCGGCGTTGTTCACCACGAAGTCGAGGCCGCCGAACTCCTCGACCGTCTCCGTTATCGCCGCCTCGACCGACTCTTCGTCGCGCACGTCTATCTGCCGCCAGATGGACTCGCCGCCCCGTTCGCGTATCTCCTCCGTCGTCTCGACGATGGTCCCCGGCAGGTCGTCCCGCGGTTCGACCGTCTTCCCGGTCGAGACGACGCGGACGCCGCGTTCGGCGAGGTGAAGCGCCAACGCCTTCCCGATTCCCCGACTCGTCCCGGTGATAAACGCTACACGCCCGTCGAGTTTATTCGATGGCATGCTCACACGTACCGGGGGGAGGTACTTCACCTTACCCCGCCCGTGGGTCGGTGAGTGCGGCGTTCGTCCGGTCGCGGACGGAGGCGTCGTCGCCCGGTACGCGGCGCGAGGCGGGGCGCGCACCGAACTCCTTTTGACGCGCCCGGTGCGTAGTCGGCGGCGATGGAGGTACTCGTCGTCGGCGCGGGCGCGATGGGCCGTTGGGCCGGAGAGACGTTGGCCGCCGAGTTCGACGTGGCGTACGCCGACAGGGACCCCGAGGCCGCCGCGAGGGCGGCCGCCGAGGCGGGCGGCCGAGCGGTTTCGCTGGACGCCGAGGAGTCGTTCGACGCCGTCTGTCTGGCCGTCCCCATCTCGGCCGTCCGGGAGGCGGTCAGGGCGCACGCGCCGAAGGCGGAACGCGCGGTTGCAGACGTGACGGGCGTGATGGACGCGCCCGTGGCGGCGATGCGGGCGGCCGCACCCGACCGGGAACGGGTCAGCCTGCACCCGTTGTTCGCGCCGGAGAACGCCCCCGGCAACGTCGCCGTCGTCGCCGACGCACCCGGTCCGGTTTCGGACGCGATTCTCGGCGCGATAGCCGACGCGGGCAACGAGGTGTTCGAGACGACGGCGACGGAACACGACGCCGCGATGGAGACGGTGCAGGCGGGCGCGCACGCGGCCATCCTCGCGTACGCACTCGCCGCCGAGGACGTGCGCGAGGAGTTCGCCACGCCGATATCCGCCGGCTTGGAGGAACTCGTCGAGGCGGTGACGACGGGGACGCCCCGCGTCTACCGTGAGATTCAGGAGTCGTTCCCCGGCGCGGACCGGGTGGCGGAGGCGGCCCGACGCGTCGCCGACGCCGACGGCGAGGCGTTCGAGGACCTGTACGAGGAGGCGGCCGGAGACGGCGCGTTCGGATCGGGGTCGGGGGGTGAGCGCCGGTGATAGACCGCGAGGCGGTTCGCTCGAACGCGAAGTACCTGCGGAACGTCCGGCCGATAGACCCCGAGGAGATATGCGAGTACATCGAGGGGACGCCCCACCCCGCCGTCGTCAGGCAGACCCTCCGGGAGGAGGCGTACGACCTCCGCTTGATCGAACGCGACGACGGGACGTTCGTACCGGCGAACGACGACCCCGCGCCCCTCGAATCGTGGAACCCCACCGAGTTCCCGGAGGCGTACGCCTTCGCGTTCGAGGATATCCTCGTCGAACGCCGCGGCGTCAACTGGCACCGCGGCGACTTCGACGAACGCAGTTCGTCGGGCAGTCGGACTTCGTCCGACAACTCCGGCGACGAACTCAGAGAGACGATCCGCCGCCTGAAGGAGGACTACTACCGGCAGAACCCCGTCGAGTACGACGAGACGGCCGCACTCGGCTACGGCCTCTACCACCTGCCGGACTACTACGCCGCCGTCGGCTACGTCCTCGACGATTTGGCGGAGACGGGCCGACTCCCGCGCGTCTGCCGCGTCCTCGACGTGGGCGCGGGCACCGGCGGCCCCGCGTTGGGCCTGCACGACTACCTGCCCGAGGACGCCCTCGTTGACTACCACGCCGTCGAACCGTCCGCCTCCGCGGACGTCCTCGAACGGATGCTGGAGGAGACGGGGCCGAACTTCCGAACGACGGTCCACCGCGAGACGGCGGAGGACTTCGACGCGCGCGGCGTCGTAGACGGCGGGGACGGCGACGACTCCGACGAGTTCGACGTCGTCCTCTTCGCGAACGTCCTGAGCGAACTGGACGACCCCGAATCGGTCGTCCGAAAGTACCTCGACGTCCTCGCGGACGACGGGTCCGTCGTCGCTCTCGCGCCCGCGGACCTCAACACCAGCGTCGGCCTGCGGGAGGTGGAACGCGCCGTCACGCCCCCCGACGGCGAAGTGACCGTCTACTCGCCGACGCTCCGCCTCTGGCCGGGCGAGGCCCCCTCGGACCGCGGGTGGTCGTTCGACAGACGCGACGACATCGCCGCCCCGGCGTTCCAGCGACGACTGGATGAGGCGGGCGACGACGACGGCACCTTCCTGAACGAGACGGTGCAGTTCTCCTACTCTATCCTCCGGACCGACGGCGTTCGCCGCCGCGAGGTGACCGCCTCCGCGGACCGGTTCGCCAAGATGGCAGAGATGGACCGGCACGTCACGGAGCGAATCGACCTGCTGGCGGTGAAACTGAGTCGGAACCTCGCCGAGGACGGGGCGAACCCCCTCTACAAGGTGAGCGACGGGAGCGAGTCCGTGGGTCACTACGCCGTCTTGACCCACCGCGACGCACTCAACGAGGAACTCGCGCGCGCCGACTACGGCGATATACTGGCCTTCGAGAACGTCCTCTGTCTGTGGAACGACGACGAGGAGGCGTACAACCTCGTCGTGGACGGCGAGGTTGTGGTCGACAGAGTCGCCTGAACGGCGCGAACGGCGTCCGGCGAACCGGGTCCGGAGCGCCGACCGTTGCGTCTCCTCGGATCGGTTTGGGCAGACAGCCACAAGCCGCGACGGAGTCCTCTTCGGATATGGAACTCGCGGAGTACTTCGACGGCGGGACCGTCAGCGTCTCCGAGAGCAGATACGCCGTGCTTAAAGCGACCCGAGACGACCCGGACGCGTTCGCGTCCGTCCGAGACGGCGACGAGACGACCGTCGTCGTCGAACAGGACGCCTACGACGAGGAAGACGCGATAGAAGCGGAGGAGGGGTGGCGGATACTCACGTTCGAGACGACGCTCCCCTTCGAACTCGTCGGCTTCTTGGCGGTGGTCGCCGGCGCACTCGCCGAGGAAAGCGTCTCCGTCTTCGCTCTGTCGGCGCATTCGACCGACCACGTCCTCGTTAAAGACGACGATATCGAACCGGCCGTCCGGAAACTCGAAGCACTCGGCTGCCGCGTGGAGCGGTGAGGGTTCGTGGTCCGAACCTCGCCGTCGCGGACGCCTCCGTGCCAAGCGGTACACCTTTGCACCCCCCGTCGGAGTGTGAACCATGAGCGAGTCGCTCTCTATCCTCCTCACCAACGACGACGGCATCGACAGTGTGGGCTTTCGCGCGTTGTACGACGCCTTCGAGGAGTTCGCGGACGTGACGGCCGTCGCGCCCGCCGAGGACCAAAGCGCGGTCGGACGGCAGATGTCGAAGGACGTGGACGTGTCGAGGCACGAACTCGGCTACGCCATCCACGGCACGCCCGCCGACTGTACGATCGTCGGGTTGGAAGCGCTCTGCCCGGACGTGGACTTGGTCGTCGCCGGGTGCAACAAGGGCGCGAACCTCGGCGCGTACGTCCTCGGTCGGTCCGGGACCGTAAGCGCCGCGGTGGAGGCAGCGTTCTTCGACGTGCCGTCCATCGCCGTCTCGCTGTACGTTCCGAACGGCGGCGACGCGTCGTGGCACGAGAAGGCGACCGACCCCGAGGACTACCGGAACGCGACGAACGCGGCGACGTACCTCGCGAAGCACGCACTCGGCGCGGGCGTCTTCGAACAGGCGGAGTATCTCAACGTGAACGCGCCGATGCCCGCCGGAGACGGCTCTCCCGCGCCGTTGGAGGTGACCACGCCCTCGACGCTGTACGACATGACCGCCCGGCGCGACGAGGAGAACGGCCAAGTGACGCTCCACGACGGGGTGTGGGACCGGATGCGCGAGAACGATCTGCCCGACCCGGAGGGGACCGACCGCCGCGCCGTCGTCGAGGGGCGCGTGTCGGTGTCGCCGCTGACCGCGCCGCACACGACGGAACACCACGAATCGCTCGACGCACTCGCGGAGACGTACCTCGACTCAGTCTGAGCGGTCGGAGTATCCGGACGGCGTACTACCGAGGCCGACGATGGCGGCGGGGACGACGGCGAGGAACACCCACGACGCCATCGTCGCCGTATCGCCGCCCGCGGCGTACGTCGATAGGACGCCCGCGCCGGCGACGAGGACGAAGACGGCGATACCGAGACGACGACTCATTACCCTCCCTGCGCGAAGCCCACGTAAAAACGTTCGTGCTGTCGGAACTATCCCTCGAAGAGTACAGTTCTCCGGAGAGACTGGTGAGGGCGGGGTTCCTCGGAGAGGACGGAGCAAGAACCGTTATTCCGACAGGTGTCGATGGTGGAAATCCACGATGAACGACGAGACGGCAGAACGCGGTTCGACGGGGAGTCGCCGCCAGCGATTGGAGGCGTATCCGCTCCGGTGGGCGTTTCTCACGGGCAGTCGACGAACGCTCGCCGTCTTCCTCTCCGCGTCGATACTCCTCTTTCTCGTCGCCGTCGGGACGACGTGGGAGATAGAGATGGAGACGCTGGTGACGGAGACGAGGGCGATTCAGACGCTCTTCAACACGCTCCTCGGCGGCATCATCCTGTTCGTCTCCGTCGTCCTCTCGATAAACACCGCCTTCCTCTCGGAGGAGTCCGGACCGCTTCGGACGAAACAGACGCAGGTCGAAGACTCGATAGCGTACCAGATGGACCTCGAACAGTCGCTCGGATCCGGCGTCAGCCCGGCGGAAGTCGGCGGATTCTACCGGTTCGTCGCGTACGGCATCAGACGGCAGACGGACGCACTCCTCGACGCGACGAGAGAACGAGGCGAGTCGAGGGCCAACCGGGAGGTGACAGCGTTCGCCGAGACTGTCGCGGCGGACGTCGAACGCATCCGGACGCGCCTTCGGTCGGGGAATCGGGACGTCCCTGCGACGCTTCTCGCCGGGTTGGACTTCGACTACGCGGCCCGAATCAACCGCGCGCGCTACTTGGAGTGGCAGTACGACGGTCAACTCGACGACGCCCAACTGTCGGCGTTGGAGAGCCTCCAATCGATTCTGACTCACTTCGCCTCTGGGAGGGAGTACTTCACGACGCTCTACTACCGACGGGAGGTTCGAAGCCTCTCGAGTGACCTCCTGGTGCTGTCGCTTCCGGTCATCGTCTTCACGTCGTTCGTCCTCTTGGCCATCGACGCCGGACTGTTCCCGACGGCGACGGCGTTCGGGATACAACCCCGACTCCTCTACGTCAGCATCGCGTTCGTCATCGCACTCTCGCCGTACGTGCTGTTGAGTTCCTACATGCTCAGAATCCTCGTCGTCTCGAAGTACTCGCTCGACCCGGGCGGGTTCACCCTCACCTCCGGGGATATCGACTGAGCGTCCGCGAGGCCCGGACTCACGCACCGACGAGGGCGTCCGGAAGGTCGCCGAACCCGCCGCCGTCGTACCGGTGGGCGGTCCACCCGGCGTCGCGCGCGCCCCGAACGTCCGTCTCGGAGTCGCCGACCATCGCGTACGCCTCGGCGGGGAGGCGTTCCTCGACGGCGCGGTAGGGCGCGGCGTCCGGTTTGTGCGCGCCGACTTCGTAGGACGCCACCACCGCGTCGAAGTAGTCGAACAGGCCGTGTGTCCGGAGTTTGTGCACCTGCCACTCACGGACGCCGTTGGTGAGGACGCCCAGTCGGTACTCCTCGGAGAGGCGTTCGAGGTCGGCGCGGACCCCGTCGGGCGGGCGCATCGACTCGCACTCGTACTCTCGAAGCGACTCGACCAGCGAGTCCGGGTCGGGGCACCCGTCTATCCGGGAGAACGCGCCGCGAAACGGGTCGGGCTCGCAGTCGGAGAACAGGTCCCAGAACGCCTCGTCGTAGGCGTCCACCCACTCCGGCCTGACTTCGCCCGTCGCCGCCTCGAAGGCGTCGGAGAGGACGTCGCGGTAGGGTCGCGTCGGACGGAGAAGCGTCCCGTCGAGGTCGAACACGATGGCGGTCACGGGCGGCGGTTCGGGGCGGCGCGAGAAAAAGGTAGCCGGGGAAGGCGGCGACTGCGCGTTCGGCGGTCGGCGCGCCTCAGTCCTCGCCTTTCTCCTTGACTTCGTTGTGCGTCTCGGGGTTCGCCTTCGGGACGCTCCGTTCGCCGCCTTCGAGGTCCAGTTCGTGCAGGAGGGAGAACTCGCCCTCGCCGTCCACCGACATGCCCTCGGTCCACGGCGCTTCGTAGTCGGCCTTCTCGCGCATCGTCGAGAGGAACGAGTAGTTGTACTCCTCCAGTTCCTTGGCGTCGGGGAAGCTGTCCGGAATCGGCAGGTGGTCGTGGGGGTCGTCCGGGTCACCGAGCGACTGCACCGCCTTCAGGAACTGGTTCTGGTGCATCGTGTCGCGGGCGATGAGGTACGCGAGCATGTCCTTCATGCCGGGGTCGTCGGTCATCTCGTACAGGCGCGTCGCCAGAAGCCGACCGGTCGATTCGGCCATGACGTTCGCGTACATGTCGGCCGCGAGGTTACCCGACGCGACGACGTAACTCGCGTTGAAGGGGTTGCCGTTGGCGTCCACGGGCATCGCCTTCAGGCCCGAGGAGAGGTACTGTCGCGGCATCATGCCGGACATCGTCGCGTTGATGACGGGGTCCTCCGTCATCTCGTCTTTCAGTTGCGTCGGCGCGCCTTCGAGGTTCTTCGTCACCGCCGTCGCCAGCATCTCGATGTGGCCTATCTCCTCCGTCGCGGTCTCCAAGAGCAGTTTCCGGTACTCCTCGTGTTCGTCCGGGACGCCCCAAGACTGGAAGAGGTACTGGAGGCAGACGCGCATCTCGCCTTCGACGCCGCCGATGGCCTCCTGCAGCATCTTCGCGAATCTCGGGTCGGGCTCTTCGACTTCGACGGGGTACTGCAGGTCGTTGTCGTGGTAAAACATCCACGTCGTCGGTCGGTCGCCACGTAAAAAATTCATATGGCTGACATTACAGACAGTCGCAACTGTCGTACGTTGAAATCCTGTAGAGAGTGACTCTACCGAACCAATACAGGAATTCGCCATATGCTAATTTCGCGCTCGGGCACCCAGATGTCGTCATCTATAGATGAATATCGACCCGGCTCGTTCGCCGCGAACGGTCGGAGCGTCCCCCCGCTTTCGGCGACTCCGACGCCGCCGGAAGTCGCGGAGGGAGGGGACGGCGAGCGACCCGCTCTCGATTCTGCGCGTCGGCGTCCGCGCGACGAACGTGCGGCGAGATCGACAGGTAGCGTGCGCGAACGGTGCCCACAAGGGTATAGTGGCGACCACCGAAACTCTCTGTCCGTCATGGCAACCCCCGAGGAGAACCACGAAATCGCGCTCGACGAATCGAGCGACAGAGAGGAGCGCGAACGGGCGATAGACCAACTCGAAGCGGCGAACGAGTGCGACACGCTGGCCGAATTGGTCCGGAACGACGGCCTCGGAGACGACCTGCGGAAACAGGCGTTAGAGAGCCTCGCGCACCCGCAGTGTAAGCCGATGCTCGAAAACCTCGTCGAGAACGGCGAGGTGCCGGAGGCGTTCGAGGACGACGGTCGGACGCTCCTGGAGCAGACGCCCGACGACTCCGGGGCCGGGCCGTAACGTCGCCGGACGCGTTCCGAACGCGGCGCAGTCGACTGTTCTCGCGGCGAGAGGAAGGACGGCCGACCGTCAGCGTATCGTCGCCTCGCTCGTCGGGTGAGCGTCGAGGTACGCCTCCAACTCGGCTTCGTACGCCTCCAACTCGGCGGGCAGTCGGTCGTACTCCTCGCGGGCGGCGTCGGCCCCGCGGTAGGCCGCGACGGACTTCAGCCGGTTCCGCATCGCCTTCCCGCAGGCGGCCGTCTCTTCGTACCAGTCGTACCCGCACTGAATCATCGCGTAGTGGATGACGGCCCAGAAGCCGAACGCCAGGGGGTTCCCGTCGCGTTCGTCCCCGACCGGCGGAAGCGTCTCCCCGAATTCGCGGAGGTACGACAGCGAGAACTCCGAGACGAGGGGTTTCAGCCGGTAGTCCCACTCGCCGCCCGCCTCGCCCTTGGCGTCCTGTTGCTGTTCGAGGAGGCTGTCGTACCCCTCCTCACCGTACGTCGCGAGCCTCCGCGAGTCGAGGCCGTCGAACCGGTCCCACGCCTCGGGCAGGTACGCTCGGACGAACCGCGGGCGGCGGCCGACTCGAACAGGAACTCGATGCCTGCACTGGCTATGGGAGGATGTGGCAGGCACCCGAGCCATATACGTTCGGGAGGCGTCGGGCGGGGCCGACGGACTTCACCGCCACTTACGTCGCCGCGGGCGCGGTATCCGCCCATGGTCGTGATTACGCTCGGACAGCGGTTGATCGGCGAGGAGGTTCACACGCACCTCCGGCGGCGCGTGGACCTCTCCATCGACGTGTTCCGAGAGACGGACGCCCCGTACCTGATTTTCACCGGCGGGGCGACGAACCCGGACGTTCCGAAGTCGGAGGCCGAGGCGATGCGCGACTACGCGGTGACGCGCGGCGTCCCCCGAGAGACGGTGCTGGTGGAGTCGAACGCCCGTAACACGCGGGAGAACGGCTTCTTCACCCGCCTCCTCGTGGACGAACTTGACTGGGGCGGCGACACCGTCCGCGTCGTCAGTTCCTGCCTGCACCTGCGACGGGCGAAGTACATCTTCGAGCGGTGTTTCGGCCAGGAGTACGAGATAGACGCGAGTCGCTGCGTCGAACCGAGAGCGTCGATAGACCCGGAGATGACGTTCACCGAGGCGGAGATTCGCCGGATGTCGAAGCGAGACAGGGAGTTCTTCGGCGGGACGACGCCCGGCGACGTGGCGGAACTGCGCGACCTGTTCGAATCTTCGCGCTGAAAACGCCGTACGCGGCGCGACGGCCGAGGAGTCTTTTGAAATCGGTGTCCTAGTCGACGTCGATGTCATCGAAGGAGGAGTCTTGGGCCTCCAAAGGGAAGTGGAGAGAGTGGTTCTTGCTCGACGGCAGCAGAGCCGTCGTCGCGGGGATAACGGCCCTCGCTCTGTTCGTCTTCGTCACCTCACTGAGTCTCTCGGGCCTGAGCCTGTTCGTGAGTAAGCAGCCTATCTACTACGTGTACGGCGGACTGATCAGCGGCAACCTCACCGTCATCACCGTCGTCGTCTCCATCAGTCAACTGTTGCTCTCGCGGGAGCTAGGCACGCCCGACGAACTGGAGTCGCAGATGGAGGGCGTCATCGACTACCGGACGGACGTCGAGGACGCCGCCGGGCGAATCGCCCCGGTGGAACCGTTGGGTTTCCTCCGGTTGGTCGTCGAGAACACGCGGAAGGCGGCGCAGGAGTTAGGCGGCCTCTCCATCGCGGAGACGAACGACGAGGTGTACGGCGAAGTCGACGCCGCCGTCTCGCGGGTGACCGAACAACTGGACCGGACGGACCGGCTCCTCCAAAAGTCGGACGCGTCGACGTTCCACGTCCTCTCGGCGACGCTCACCACCAACTACGCGAGGGACATCAACCGCCTCCGCCGGATCAAATCGCGGCACGACGACAGCCTCCCGGGGCACGTGAAGGAGGCGATAGACAGGCTCATCGACGAACTCCAGCGCATCGACGTCGCGCGGCAGTACTTCAAATCCATCTACCTCCAACAGCAACTCGCCGAACTGTCGCGTCGCCTGTTCTACGTCGGACTTCCCGCGGTGGCCGGCGTCGCGTCCGGCTTGTTCCTGTTCACCGCCTCGTCGGGGGCGTCCGTCCCGTCGTTCGTCGTCCCCCTGTTGGTCCCCGCGGTCGTGACTGTCGGCCTCGCCCCCCTCTCGGTCCTGTTCGCGTACATCCTCCGCATCGCCACCGTCACGAAACGGACGGCCGCGACGATTCCGTTCACGACGCCCGAACAGGAACAGTGAGGGGCCCTCCGTCCGTCGCGCGTGCCCTTCTCGGTCACTCGGTCGATTCGGCCTCGTCGCCCGCCGCGGACGGTTCGGGGATGTCGCCGACGATCCGCTCGAACGCCCACAGCACGCCCAAGTGCGTTTCGACGAGGATAACGACGCTCGCGACGATGATGGCGACTTCGGTCAGCGACGAGAGCAGTCCGAGCGAGACGATGAGCGTCGTCGCGCAGGCCGGCGCGTGCTTCGTGTCGGTCGCTATCATCCCCCAACTCGTCAGGACGACGGAGAGAAACCCGCTCGCGGCGAGCCGAAGGCCCTCCAGGGAGAGACCGGGCGGAGACGTCGTGAGCACCGTCCCCGCGGCGAGGAGCCAGTAGGCGAACAGTCCGCAGACGCCGCCGATGAGGTGGCCCCCGACGATTCGGTACGTCCTCGTCCGTTCGCCGCGACGCTCGAACGCGAGGATGAACGCCGACGGTCCGAGACTCGGGAAGATGAACGGATGTCCGCTCACCCACCCGACGAGCCCGAGGATGCTAAATAGCACCCCCGCGTACAGGCTCGTCCCCATTCGCCGCCGGTTCATACGTCTCCGTCGTTCCCCGCCCTGTTCAACACTCTGACCGAACGGTTCGAGCGCTCGTCGCGCGGCGCGGTCAGTCGTCGGAGATGTGGAAGTTTGGAGACTCCGAGCGCGGCGCGGCTTCGTCGAGGAACCGCACGGACGGACTCGCTCCGAACGCCACGAGCGATGCGAGGAACACCGGAGTGATGCTCGCACCGTCCGTGAGGGCGATGGCGATGAGCGCCGAGGAGAGCGGCGTCCCCGTCACGACGGAGTTGAACGCGGCCATCCCCGCGAGCGTCGCCAGCACGGGCGAGAGGCCGGGAACAACCAACGCCGCCGCTTGACCGACGAGTGCCCCCATGAACATGTGCGGGATGATGAGGCCGCCGATCCAGTTGCCGTGAATCGTGAACCCGGCGGCGACCATCACCGCGGCGAGCGTGAGCATCAACCCCTCGGGACCGAGCGACGCACCCCGTTCCATCAGGACGTTCATCTTCGAACCGCCGTAGAAGTACGACAGCGGAACGAGCCAACCGAGCACGCCGATGACGCCGCCGGCGAGCGTCGTTCGGACGTAGACGGCGAGCGACATCCGACGAAACAGCCGTCCTATCACCGAGAACGTCTTCGAGTACACTAGTCCGAACGGGATACAGAGGAGACCAACGGCGACGGCCCACCCCAACTGCGCGGGGGTCAGCGGCACGATGGACGCCGTCTTCCACGCGGGGAACAGTTCCATCCCGCCGAGGACGACTTCGGTGAGGTAACCGGCGAACGAGGCGACGAACGTGGGGACGATAGCCTCGTAGTACTCCAGTCCGCGTTCGTGGGGGAGTTCTAACCAGAGCAGTGCGCCGCCGATGGGCGCGCCCAGAATCGCCCCGAACCCCGCGCCCATCCCCGCGAGGGTCAGCAACTTCGCGGAGTTCTCGAACTCGAACAGCTCAGAGACGTACGTCCCGAACGACCCGCCCACGACCGACATCACGCCCTCGGGGCCGGCGTTCTGCCCGGCGACCAGACCGATGAGACCGACGGGGATGATGGGGACGTTCTCCTCGATTTCGACGCGCCCCTCGGCGTGGAACTGCTGGACGAGGGTGGAGAGCGCCCCCGGGTAGAACGTCGCATAGAGGATAGCGCCGATGAGGATACCCGCGGCGACGCTGACCGGGACGCGCCAGTAGGGCGCGGCCAACGCCCCCCAGAGGTGGTGCTTGACGAAGAGCCAGACGAGACGGAAACCAGTGGCGACGAGGCCGACGCCGACGCCCAAGACGGCGGCGACCAGAAGCATGTGGTGGAACTCGCGTTCGTTCAACCGGGCGATGTCCATTAGAGGCGGATACGGGGTGGAGGGGGGCTTGATTTACGTTCTCGAGCGCTCCCCCTCCGCCGTCCGACCGACTCGCGCTCTCCGGTTACCGCTGTATCGCGAGCACGGGCGTCTCCCCGTCGCGGATGACCTGTTCGGTGACGCTCCCCCTGAGGAACCGGCCGACGCCGGACCGAGCGTGGGTGCTCATCACGATGACGTCGATATCGTTCTCCTCCGCGTAGCCGAGAATCGTCCGGTCGGGGGTTCCGATCTCGACCGCGCCGACGGCGTCGACGTCCCGCGAGAGAGCCTCTTCGACGATTCGTCGCGTCGAGTCGGTCCCGCGTTCGCGGAGGGTGTCCAGCTTCTCGTCTCCCTGTCCGACTATCGTGGCGCTTTCGCTGTTCGTGACGACCGAGAGGACGTGGACCGTCGCGTCGTACCGTTCGCCGAGGCTGTACGCGTGCTTCGCCGCGTCCATCGCCGCCTCGCTTCCGTCGGTCGGAACGAGTATCGCGTCGTACATAGGTAGCATAGAGACCGGAGAGAACTAATATGCTGGCGAGGATCCCGAGTCGCCGCGCCGCCGGGCGACTCAGCAGGCGGGACGGCCTGCCGGTGGCCGTCCGCGGGGCCGTCGTCGCGGCCGTCGGGTCGAGCGTCCCGGAGCGAAGTTCGGTCGTTCTCAGCACCCTCCCGCACGGCGGGTTCTCCCTCGTCGCCGTCGAGACGGTTCGGGGCATCCGAGGCCCCGAACCAGAACCGACAAGCCGGGACCGCCGAAAGACGGCGGTGTCCGATGCCACCCTCTCGCCTCGGTCGGGCGGCCGCCTTCGTGGACGACCACCTCCTCGCGTTGGTGCTTCTGTCCGTCGGCGTCGGGTTCGCCGCGCCGTCGCTCTCCGCTCTCACGCCGCTTTCGACGCCGATTCTCGCGGTCATGGTCGGGAGCGTCTCGCTGACGCTCTCGCCGGAACGGTTCCGCGGGTTGCGCGGCAGGGCGGTGGCGACGATTCTGCTCGTCCAGTCGGCGATGCCGTTCGTCGCCTTCGGCGTCGCCCGCCTCCTCGGACTGTCCCCGCCGTTGACCGCGGGGTTCGTCGTCCTCGGGGCGGTGACGCCGGAGTTGGTGACGCCGACGATGACCGAACTGAGCGGCGGCGACACGGCGCTCTCGACGGTTTCGCTCGTCGCCGTCGGGTTCGGAACGGTCGCCTTCGTCCCGGGGGTTCTGCGCGTCCTCCTCGGGGACGCGGTGTCGGTGGACGCCCTCGTGATCGTCAAGCAACTCGCCGTCGCCGTGGTGATTCCGATGACGGCGGCGATAGCCGCGCGGTGGCGGTGGCCGCGGCGCGTGGGCCGGTACGACGGCGTGTACCCGTCGGTGTCGGCGCTGATGGTCGTCCTCGTCATCGGCATCGTCGCGGCGGCGAACGCGCCGGTCGTCCGGTCCGGGGGGACGCTACTGGCCGTCGTCGCCGTCGGCGCTCTCGCCCTCAACGGCGGGGGCTACGCCCTCGGCTGGGTCGCCGGACGGTCCCTCGCCCCCGAGGAACGGATCGCCGCGACGCTCTCGGTGGGGATGCGGGACTTCGCCGTCGCCGCCGCCCTCGTCGTCGCCGCGGGGTTCCCCCCGGCGGCGTCCCTCCCCGCCGTCGCGTTCGGCGTCGTCGAGATGGTCACAAGCGCCGGGTTGGCCCGGTTCTTCGCCGGGAGGGGCTAGTCGCGGTCACTCCTCGCCGTCGGGCAGGCGTTCGTCCGCGCCGAGGGGCCGGAGAACCCCGACGTGTTCGACTCCGAGGAGTGACTCCGCTGAGTGACGCCCGAGAACCCACGCTTCGACTGCGACGCCCGATTGTTCGCCGAGCCTTCGAGCCCGTGTGGTCGTTCTCGTGGGTGCCCGCGGCAGTCCACCGAGTCACAGAATGTTCGGCGCGCGACGGCTGAGCGCCCACCCCGTCTTCCGCCCCGCGCCGACGAGGTAGTGGTGTGCGCTCCGAATCAGCGGTTGGCGGCGGCCGTGAATCTCCGCGCTGCCGTCGTCCATCGCCTCCACCACGTCGTCGCCGTCGATCTCGGCTTTCGACTCGGCGTCGGGTACCGTGAACTCCGTGAACGCGCGCCCGAGATACCCCGCCGAGTGGGCGTCGCTGGCGGCGACGCCGGGGTAGCCCTCGTTCTCGGCGAACCGCTTCGCCCGGCGGTTGCGGTAGCCCGTGAACACCCACGAGTTGAACACCTCGACGGCGTCGCAGTCCGTGATTCGTCGCTTTCGGACGCCGTGGCGGGTTCGCTGGAACGGGTGGGGGACGACGGCGACGCCGCCCAACTCGCGGACGGTCTCGACCGTCTCGTCGAACGGCCGTCGGGGTTCCGGCCGTTCTTCGACGCCGATGGCGAGGACGTGCCCCGCGGCGGTGGAGACTTCGACGCCGGGGATGCCGACGAGGCCGTACTCGGGGGCCAACTCGGCGGCCCGGAGGGACTCGTCTATCTCGTCGTGGTCCGTGACGACGATGCCGTCCAGACCGATGTCGTCGGCCTGTTCGAGGAGCAACTCAACCGGTTCACGGCCGTCGTAGGAGCCCTCAGAGTGGACGTGCGGGTCGATAGCGACGGAGACATCGCCGGCCATGGGGGTTCGGGGTAGCGCGGCCACAATACCAATACTTTCGGCCCCGGTAGCACGGTCCCCGAGACGATGCCCCGCGATATCGCGTTGGAGTCCGAAGAGTGGTACGTCCTCTGTAACTGGTTGCGGTCGCGGGAGAACAGGGCGATGTACGCCCTCCGCTCTCGGTCCGAGGAGTGGGAGTACGTCTACGAACTGCGGCGGTCCATCGAGACCCAACTGGGGGACACAGAGGAGACGGGCGCGACCCTCCAGACGGTCACGCTCTCGGATGCGAGCGTCGCCTACCTCGCTCGGTTCCTCCGACGACGGGCGCTTTTCCTCCTGTTCAAACCGTGGCGCGACAGGGAGCGACGGGACGTGCGACGCCTCCGACGCCAACTGCTCGCCCGCGCCGACGGCGCGTGAGTCCGTCGGCGAGGTCCTCGACGCGGCGTTCTCGGCGGGGAAGAACGGTTCGCCACACGACTTAGGGACGTCGAGGCGCAGTTTCGAGACGAGACACCATGACTGCGCTCGACGATACGAACGTGGCGATTCTGCTCGCACCGGAGGGGACAGAAGAGGTCGAGTTCACCGAACCGCGGCAGGCCGTCGAGGACGCCGGGGCGAACGCGGACGCGGTCGGCCCGGAGACGGGCGACGCCCAGACCGTCGAGAGCGACCTCAACTCGGCCGGGACGCACGAGGTAGAGAAGGCGGTCTCCGACGTCTCCGCCGACGATTACGACGCGTTGCTCGTCCCGGGCGGCACCGTCGGGGCGGACAAACTCCGCGCCGACGAGGAGACGGTGTCGTTCGTCCGCGAGTTCTTCGAGGCGGACAAGCCGGTCGGCGCGATCTGTCACGGCCCGTGGACGCTGGTCGAGGCCGACGTCGTGGAGGGTCGGACGCTCACCTCCTACCCGAGCCTCCGGACCGACATCCGGAACGCGGGCGGCGAGTGGGTGGACGAGGAAGTCGTCACCGACGGGCGGTTGGTGACGAGTCGGAAACCGGACGACCTCGACGCGTACTGCGAGCAGATCGTCGAGGTGTTCGGCGACGGCGGCGAGTGACGGGAGGCGGTCAGACCCCGAGTTCGTCGGCGAACTCGACGAACGTCTCGACGGTCATATCGGGGTCCGCCTCGTAGGGACCCCAGAGCGTGTCCTGCCGGTTGACCCAGACGCCCTGCATCCCGGCGTTCATCGCCCCCGGCACGTCCCACCACCCCGCGGCGACGAACGTTATCTCCTCTATCGGCGTCCCGATTCGGTCGGCGGCGTGTTCGTACAGGCCGGGGTCGGGTTTGAACTGCTCAATCTCGTCGGCGCTCACCGTCTCCGCTATCAGGTCGCCGAGATCCGCGTGTTCGACCATCGATTCGAGCATCTCCTCGCTGCCGTTGGAGACGACGTACAGGTCGTAGCCCGCGTCGTGCAGTCGCTCCATCCCCTCGCGGACGTCGTCGAACACCGGCAGTTCGTGGTACGTCGAGAGCACCTCCTCGCGTTCGTCCTCCGAGAGGTCGATTCCCAGCGTTTCGAGGGCGTACCGGAGCGCGTGGCAGTTCATCTCGAAGAACGAGTCGTACTCTCCGATGGCGTTCCCGACCGTCGCGTACAGCAGCGATCGGTTCCGCCAGAGTTTCGAGACGGCGTCGGGCGACTCGACGTGCTCCGAGAGCGGTTCCGCCACCGCCGTGACGTCCACGATAGTGCCGTAGGAGTCGAACGCGATGGTCTCGACTGCGTCGGGGTCGAAGGACATGGCGCGTAGAGTCACGCCCCGCGGGGCGAAGTACCTTGGGACTACTTAGCACGGAAGGGAAAAGAACGCTCGAACCCGTCCGCGGAGGCCGGTCCGCGAGAGTCCGTTTCCTCCTCAGCGAGCGATAGGTACCGCATCGTACGGTTCTCTCAGGTCGGACAGGCAGCGATGGAGCGTAACCGTGCTCGAAGACTCTCTCCGGTACCCCTACGCCGACGGTGCGGGACTCCGACGCGGCGACGGCGTCGCCGCCCTCGGGCCGACGGTGATCGGACTCGCAGTCGTCCACCTGCGGGCGCGGGTCGGTGCCGTCGACGGAATCCCCGTTCGTCTAATCGAAAAGACACTTTACCGCGTCGTCCGTACGTCGGCGTAGGTGATTTATCGATGTCCTCACCGACGCTCTTGGTTCCGATCGAGTTCCCCGACCCCGACCCGCTTCCGTCCTCCTTCGTGGGCGGCTTCACCTCCTGTCGAGTCATCCTCCTCGGCGTCTACGAGATGCCCGACGACGTGGACCCCGACGAACGGCAGCGACGCGAAATCGAGGCGAACTACACGCTGTACTCGCTGGCCCACCAGTTCGTCCGCTCCGGCGAAACCGCGGAGGTCGAACTGGTCACGGGGCAGGAGTTAGAAGGGACGCCGACGGCCGTCGCGGAGGAACGCGACGTGGACGCGCTGTTGGTTCCGAACCCGATCACGCACCTCGGGAGAGTCCTCATCGCCGTCCGCGACGAGACGTTCGCCGAGTCCATCGCCCGGTTCGTCGGAACGCTGAACGAGGACGTCATCCACCACACGACGCTCCTCAACGTCACCGACGCGGACGACGTCGCGGAGAAAGAGGAGATGCTCGCCTCGCTGAAGGAGAGACTCGTCGACGCCGGGTTCTCGAAGTTCTCCATCGACACGGAGGTGGCCGAGTCCGACGACCCGCCGTTCGAGATAAGCCAGAAATCCCGGGACTACGACCTCATCGTCATGGGCGAGACGGGCGAACCCACCTTCGAGCGAGTTTTCGGCAACACGTACCAATCCATCGCCGACCAGACTCACCTCCCCGTGGTGGTCATCCGGGAGTGAACGCCTCGGTCACTCGCTGGCGTTCGCGCCCCGCGGACGCCGGACGACGACTACCGGTCCGAACGACTGGGCCGCGACCTGTTCGGCCGTCTCGCCGAAGAGGAACGACCGGAGCGACGGTTCGCTCTCGCCCATGACGACGACGTCGTGGTCGGCGGCCGCGGCCGCGATGGTTCGGACCGGCGCGCCGGAGACGGCGACTTCCGTCTCGATTCCGGCCGACGGGACGCCGCGTTCGCGCAGTCGCGTCGCCGCGCCCTCCACCATCGACCGGCCCGCCGGTTCGGACGCCTCGTCGTCGGCGACGTGGTAGAGCGTCACTCCGACGTCGCGGCCGCCGAGCATCGACGCGACGAACGACGTGACGCGGGCGACGTCCACCTCCCCGCGGAGGGGGACCAGCACCCGTTCGACGCGCGAGGACGGGTTCGGCACGAGGATCGCTCCGCACCCCGTCTCGTCGGCGACGCGGTTCATCGTCTGCTCCTCGTCGTGGGTGAACACGAGGCGAGTCTCGCAGGCGCTTCCGGCCTCGCGGAAGTCGCTCGCCACGTCGTCCAGTATCGACTGCGCCCGGTCTTCGAACTGCATCCGCGCCTGTCCCGGCGGGGTCTGTTCGGGCAGCACGTGGTACCCCAGCACGACGACGGAGAGCGTCGAGAGCAGTTCGACGACGGTGTCGGGCACCGCCTCGCCTTCGAGGACTTCCAACGGTACGAGTACCGTCCAGTCGGGTTCGGTCATCAGAGGACCCCCCTGAGCTTCACGCCGCGAGCGTAATAGAAGTACCAGCCCGCGGAGAGCAGCATTATCGCGGCACCGATCAACTGGGAAGCGGGTTGCATGAACCCGATGAGCGCGAAGCTGGCCAGTCCGCCGAGTACCGGGACGACCGGGTAGCCGGGGACGCGGAAGTCGGGGTCGTACCACTCGGGTTCGTCTCGGCGAAGCGCGATGAGCGCGACGCACATCAGCCCGTACATGACGAGGTGGAGGAAGGAGGCGACTTCCGCGAGGACGTCCACCTCGCCCAGGAGGATGAGCGCGAGAATCGGGCCGCCGGCCATCCCGAGTGCGACGTGCGGGGTGCCGTACTTCAGGTTGATTCGACTCGCGGCGCGCGGGAGGAGGGCGTCCTTGCTCACCGCGTAAATCGCGCGCGAGGTGCTGAGAATCGACGCGTTCGCGCTCGACACCGTCGCGAGCAACCCGCCGACGAGGATGAGGAACGCGCCGAGCGGTCCCATGAAGCTCTCGGCGACGGTCACCATCGCCGTCTCCCCGAGCGTCGAGAGGCGTTCGCTGCCGAAGGCGCTGACCGCCACGAAGATAGTCGCCACGTACAGAACGCCGACGATGACGACGGACCCGACCATCGCCAGCGGGAGGTTCCGCCCCGGTTGTTTGATTTCGCCGGCGACGGTGGCCACCTGCGCGAACCCGAGGTAGGACGTGAATACCAACGCGGCGGTGGTCAACACCGAGAACGCGCCCTGCGACAGGAACGGTTCGCTAATGGGTTCGGGGTCGCCGACGAACCCGAACGCCGAGAGGCCGCCGAACGTGAGGAATCCGACGATGATGACCAACAGAACTCCGACCACGCCGTTCTGGAGCTTCGCCGCGTTCTCCGTCCCAGTGACGTTCAGCGCGGTCAGGAACGCGCCGAACAGAAGCGCCAACGGGACGACGATGTCGAACCCGCCGAGCGAGACGCCGAGTCTGGTGAGGACGGCCTCCGCGTAGAACCCGAACCCGACAAGGTAGAACGCGGAGGCGAACACCAGGCCGAACCAAAGCGAGAGGCCGACGATGGCGCCGAACAGCGACCCCATACCCCGAGAGATGAAGTAGTACCCGCCGCCGCTTCGGGGCATCGCCGTCGCCAGTTCCGACGTAGGTAAGGCGACGAGAAGTGCGATGACTGCGCCGATCGCGAACGATCCGGCGGCGGCGGGGCCCGCCTGCCCGGCGGCGATGCCCGGAAACACGAAGATGCCCGCGCCTATCATCGTCCCGACGCCGATGGCGACGCCGCCCCGAACGCCGATCGTTCGTTCGAGTTCCGTCCCCTCCTCGTGGACGGTCGCCTCGTCGGCCGTCTCGGGCCGTTCGACGACCGGCGTTTCGCCGTCCCGGTTCGCGGCCCCCTCTCGACCAACGTTCGTCTCCTCGGAGACACCGGCCATATAAGTGATAGCGGACGTCGGCTCTTTACCGCTGGGGCAGAAGTAGTCGGATACGACGTAATTCGTCCGTTCCGCCACTTCATCCGTCGGAGAGGGGAGCGATCGAGACGGTCACGACCCCTCGGTACCGTCGGAGGACAGCTCTTCGCCCCGCACTATTACGGTCTCTTCGAGTGGGGGTTCTCGCTCACCATCGGGGGGTAGGGAGAACGAACTATGGAGCGCCCACGAACCGGCGACGCCGGACCAGATAGAGGGTCGCTATCGGCACGTTCAGGAGCGGAACGAAGACGAACAGGGAGAGGAGCGTCGGCGTCCACTCGGACCGTTCGCTCACGTACCCGCGGTCGTGGTAGAGCGCGAACGGTGCGAACAGGGAGATTGCGTAACTGACGGCGACGAGCGCCGATGCAGTCTCAACGAGGTACCCCGAAACGCGCGGCCCGAGAGACAGCCCGAACGCGAGGTTCACCAGTTTGACCGAAAGCCAGAGGAGAAACAGGACGGGAACCGCCAGAACCGGAATCCACCACCGTCCGGGGTACATCACTCGGCGGGTTCGTGTCGCGGACATGAGCTTCCTGTTGGTGACAATCGCGCCCCGTCGGAGATATATCTTCGTCCGGTACGCCTCGACGCGCGGGAGCGTTCGAGAGCGGCGGCTCTCAGTCGCCTCCGTGCGACTCCTCGGGCGTGAACGTGACCCCGCCGACTTCTATCTCGTCGGGGACGCGACTGGTGTCGTGGGTGCCGACCGGCGGGAGGTTCGCCTCCGCGGCGGGGGAGGTATCGAGATTCGTCCCGTCGTCTATCGCCTCCATCTCGCCGTCGGCGTCCCGCGCGTCCCGGTCGATGCGCATCGAGCAGAACTCGACGCCGCACATCGAGCAGAACTGCGCGTCCTTGTAGTTGTCACCGGGCAGCGTCTGGTCGTGATAACTCCGGGCGCGTTCGGGGTCCAAGGCGAGTTCGAACTGCCGCCGCCAGTCGAACTCGTACCGGGCCTCCGAGAGCGCGTCGTCCCAGTCGCGCGCGCCCGGCAGGCCGTTGGCGACGTCGGCGGCGTGGGCCGCGATTCTGTACGCCGCGAGACCGTCTCGGACGTCTCCCTCGTCGGGGAGGCCGAGGTGCTCCTTGGGCGTGACGTAACAGAGCATCGCCGCGCCCGCGCGTCCGGCCTCGGCCGCGCCGATCGCGCTCGTGATGTGGTCGTACCCCGGCGCGATGTCGGTGACGAGGGGTCCGAGAACGTAGAACGGCGCGCCGTCGCAGACGTCCTGCTGTCGCGCCACGTTGTCGGCGATCTCGTCCATCGGGACGTGGCCCGGCCCCTCGACCATCACCTGCACGCCGCGTTCCCGCGCGGTGCGCGTGAGTTCCCCGAGCGTCTCAAGTTCGGCGAACTGCGCCTCGTCGCCGGCGTCGGCGATACTGCCGGGGCGGAGGCCGTCCCCCAGCGAGAACGTCACGTCGTGCTCGGCGAAGATGTCGCATATCTCCTCGAACTTCGCGTACAGGGGGTTCTGCATCCCGTTCTCCTCCATCCATCGGGCGAGGATGGAGCCGCCCCGCGAGACGATACCCGTCTTCCGACCGTCGGTCAGCGGTAGGTGCTCCATCAGCACGCCCGCATGGATGGTCATGTAATCGACGCCCTGTTCGGCCTGCTTCTCGACGACGTCGAGAAGCAGTTCGTGCGTGATGTCCTCGGGACCGTCCGCTCGCTTGACGGCCTCGTAAATCGGCACCGTCCCGATCGGAACCGGCGAGTGTTCGACGTTCGCCTCGCGCGTCTCGTCGAGGTTCTCGCCCGTCGAGAGGTCCATGACCGTGTCGGCACCGTAGTGGACCGCGGCGTGGAGTTTCCGAAGTTCCCCCTCGGCGTCGCCGGTCGTATCGCTGTTGCCGATGTTCGCGTTCACCTTCGTGGAGAACTCCCGCCCGATTATCATCGGGTCGAGCGACTCGTGGGCGCGGTTGTTCGGAATCACCGCCCGCCCGTCTGCAACCTGCCGTCGGACGAACTCCGGGTCGGCGTTCTCTCGCTCGGCGACTCGTTCCACGGCGGGGGTAGTTTCGCCCCCTCGGGCGCGCTGGAGTTGGGTCTTTGCCATCGACAACCTAGTAATACCACTTAGTAATATACTCTGTGGTGGGGGAACGAGTCCGCGGCGAAAGCGGGCTCCGGACACGCCGCTGAAACGACTTTTTGTGTAGAGCGAGAACTCGGAGACAGATGGCACCCACTGCACTCGTCACCGGCGCGAGCGGCGGAATCGGGAGCGCGATAGCGCGCGAACTCGGGCGCGACCACGACGTCGTCGTCCACTACCACAGCGACAGCGAGGGCGCGGACGCCGTCGCCGAGGACGTCAGAGAAGCCGGACGGGAGGCGATCACTCACCGGTGCGACGTCAGCGACCCCGACGACGTCGAGAAGATGGTCGACCGCGCGCGCGACGAACTCGGCGGCGTCGACGTCCTCGTCAACAACGCGGGCGTGTTGCACGGGACCCCGCTGGAGACGGCGTCGGACGAGGCCATCCAACAGACGCTCCGCGTGAACCTCGAAGGTGCGGTCTACTGCGTGCGGGCCGTCCTCCCCGGGATGCGCGACCGCGGCGAGGGGCGAATCGTGAACGTCTCCTCGACCGCCGGGACGGACGGAAGCCCGACGGACGTCACGTACGGCGCGTCGAAGAGCGGCCTGCTCGGACTCACGAAGTCCCTCGCGAAGCAGTACACCGAGGACGGTGTCTTCTCGAACGCGGTCGCACCGGGGCCGGTGAAAACGGAGATGTTCGCGGAGGAGCGACGACCGGCCACACGGGAGGCGTCGCCGATAGATCGACTCGTCGAACCCGAGGAAGTCGCGGAGGCGGTCCGAACGTTCGCCACCACGTCGGCGATCACCGGCGAGACGCTGGTCGTGGACGGCGGCGTCCGCCTCTGAGCGAGGGCCCCTCAAGCGGGCCCCGTCGGCGCTCACGATCTGTCCCTCGCGAGGACGAGGAGAGATAGGGCGACGCTGAGTCCCTCCGCCGCGATAACGGGGAGGACGCGCCGATACGCCCCGGAACCGAATCCCGACGGAGGAGACGGTACCGCGACGTAGTCGAACCGAAGGAGGTGCAAGAGAGGAGTGCGACCGCTCCAACTAACGCGACCACGGTGACGGGCATCCGTGACTGCCTTAGCCGAGTCTCCCGCATTCGGAGGAACCACCACGTTGCCACGGTGGCGGCGGTCACGGAGAGAACGAAGTCGGGTGTCGTGGAGGGCGGGAGCATGCCCGTAGAACGGAAGCGTCGTCAGTTACGTTATGGATAGTGACATGAACGCTCTACGGTTCCTAGTAGAGCGAGTCAGGAGAAACTACCGGCGCGGTTTTTGACGCATCGACTTCCGCATCGACCGGGTGGCATTTCAGGCAAGAGACAGTCGGTGAGCGGATGCGAGTGCATATCGCCGAGGGCCAGCGAACTAGTAACTGCCGTTATTCGTTCGCCTCCACGAGTAGTCGAAGCGGAGTGACGTCCGTCGTCGTCGAGAGATCACAGAGCGCTACCTCCGCGTTCTCTCGCCAGAAGTCCGCGTGCGTTTGCAATTTCGACTCGTCGATGAGACGCGGTACGACCTTAAACAGGCCGGGGTCGGCACCGAGGATGCGACGTATCTGTCTCGACGTGCTGTATCCGCGTCCAACTCTTGCGATAGATTCGTACTTGTTTTCCTCGGCTCTAGCGAGTGTCGCCCCGAGGAGGGCGGCACCTTCACCGATGGTACCCGTCGTTGCGTCGAAGAAGGCCGTCGAGTCTAGCTTAGACGGTGACTGCTGACGATACCCCGTCACGAATGCCGCCGTGACATCCATCAGCACGTCGGTGAGGATCTCGGAACAAGCGCCGAGTGCTGGATACCCGAGCGAATCGAGCAACGAATACGCTGACGTGTATAGGTAATCCCCGGCCAACAGCGCCGTCGATTCATCGTGGGAGAGAGAGTGCGCTCGTTCGTCGGTGACCTGAACGAGAAGTTCGCTCCGGAGACGGCAGTACCCCCGGAGGAGTTCGATCGCCGTCGCGGCGGGGATGACTGCCTCGATGTCTGGCGCGTCCGCCAGCGAACCATAGACCCCGACGACGAACTTCCCGTACCACCTATCGTCCAGTTCTTCGAGCGTCCGCCGAACGAGCGTCACTCCGGCTTGGTCTGCAGTACATGCGACACTCGCGAGTTGCGCGTCGATTCTGGCTACTTGATTTGGATAGTTCATCGTATTCGCCCTTCGCTCCGAGAGTGGCGTTTATCGAAACGATCTGTCTCCGGATGTCAGTTCGTCAATTCCTCTCTCGACTGACCGGTTTATCCGAAAGCGCTGCTTCCGGGTCGATGTCGTTCGTTGCGCACCAATGACAGAAATCGAGTTCTGCATCGAGTTCTCGACGACAGTTCGGACAGTGCGTGAACCGTCCGTTCGACGTAACTGTTATTCGAGAGATTGCATTCTGCGCGTGTGCGAGAAGGTACGCATCAACGGTACTGAGTCCCCCCACGATTAGAACCGGGGCGATAGCCGACGGACTCACCGTGCTTCCCGCTCGGAGGGCCGAGATAGTGCTGGGGTCGACGAAGAGAGCAGTCACAGCAAAGAGTACAGCGAGCCACCCGAAAGCGCGTTTCCACCGCCGGAGGTAGAGGTGGCCGAGTCCAGTAGCGACCGTAGCAAGTAGTGCAGCGAGCCACGGCCGTTTTCGCGAAAGCCGTTCTTGCATGTACTGACTAATCAGTCAGTTAGTCATAAGTCTTGTCGGTCTAGAGACGGCATTCTGTACCCGAGACAGACCGACAGTCGAAAAGGGAAGTTGGCCGTCCGTTTCAGTCAGCGGCCTGACCGCCGTCGACGGGGATCGTATGGCCGGTGATGTACGAGGCGTCGGACGAGAAGAGGAAGGCGACGACGCCAGCTATCTCCTCCGGTTCCGCGACGCGTTCCATCGGGACATCGGTCATCGCCGACACGTCGAACGGCATCGAATCAGGGCCGCTTTGTCGAGCTTCCGAGTTCGCTTGAATGTTCGTCTTCGTCGGGCCCGGAGCGACGGCATTGACCCTGATTTCTTGAGCCGCGTATTCGAGCGCGACCGATTTCGTCAGACCAACGACTCCGTGCTTACTAGCCGAGTAACTGGAGAGCCCAGCCATCCCCACCAATCCGGCCTCCGACGCAGTATTGACAATCGCACCGTTCTCCTGTTCTGCCATGACGGGCAGTTCGGCTTTCACGCAGGCCCATACCCCCTTCAGGTTGATGTCGAGAAGCCGGTCCCACTGTTCGTCCTCGATGTCCGTCACTGCCGCAAAATCAGTAATGCCGGCGTTGTTGTGCGCGAAGTCGAGACTTCCGTAGGTGTCGACCGCGACGTCTACCAGTCGCTCGACCGACTCAGTGTCGGAAACGTCGACTTCAACGAAGGTTGCGTCACCGCCGGAGTCCTCAATTAGGTCTACCGTCTCGCGACCGGTTTCTTCGACGACGTCCGCGACGACGACGTTGGCTCCCTCCGCTGCGAGACGCTGTGCCGACGCACGTCCGATCCCCGATCCTGCTCCTGTTACTAGTGCCGTCTTCTCTTCCAATCCATCCATATGTTTACTTCGCGTCGATTGATGTCGTTATTTGCACGATCTTTCTCCTCGCATCTCTCGCCGATGAGGGATGATGGACTGCCGATTCGGTAGCGATCTAGCTCACCCGACAGGGGAGAGATCGGAGACCGTAGTGTTCCGATATCGGTCGAAGCCCAGACAGATCCGCATCGAGACTGTCGAAGCGCGTGAGAAGTCGGTCGAGCGCGATATCCGCCTCGAGACGCGCGAGCGGTGCGCCTAAACAGTAGTGGACGCCCTTTCCGAATGCGAGGTGTTGGTTCGGCCGACGCTCTGGACGGAACGCCTCCGGTCCGTCGAAGACCTCTGGATCACGGTTCGCGGCGCCCACCCAGACGTTCACGACCTCCCCCGCCTCGATCTGCTGCCCGCTAAGTTCGACGTCCTCGACGGCAACGCGCTGTACTTCCTGTATCGGGGACCGATAGCGAAGCACCTCTTCGATGGCCTTCTTGTGGTCGATTTCGCCCGACGCCACGGCCTCCGTTATGCCTTGTTCCTCGAAACACCAGATGGCGTTAGTAAGGAGGTTCGTCGTCGTAATGTTACCCGCGAGGAGAAGGATCATACAGAAGCCGATCTTCTCTTGCAGGTTCAGTTCGTCCGCCGTCGCCGCTAGCGTGATGAGATCGTCTCCCTCGCCCGCCTGTCGTTCGTTGAGAAGTTTAGCGAAGTACTGGCCCATCTCCTTTTGAGCGGTTTCTCTCCGTCGCTTCATCCGCTGGATAGCTTCCTCGCTACTGTCTTCGGGGCGGGCGATGAGCGCGTCTGACCACTCTTTGAACCGGTCGCGGCGTTCGGCAGGGATACCCAGTAGTTCCGCAATGACCGTCACCGGGAACGGAATGGCGAACTCCTCGACGAAGTCAAATCGGCCCGCGTCTTCGAGTCCGTCTACTAGCTTGTCGGTGAGTTCTCCGAGCCGAGGTCGGTATTCGCGAAGTGCACCGGGTTGGAAACGCTCGTTTACGAACCCCCGTAGACGCTCGTGCTCCGGGGGGTCGGTGCTGATCATGGTTTTGAGTACCGCCATATCGCTCCCAGCGTCACCCGAGGGGTTCTCAGCACTCCCGGACCGATCCGCCGAGAACGTCTCGTGATCGCGGAGGACGCGATCGACGTCCTCGTAGCGGAAGACGTCCCACGTCTTGCGTTCTTCGTCGTAGTGGACAGGGGCTTCGCGCCGCATCTCGGTGTACCAGTCGAACGGCGCAAGCTTCGCGTCACGGCTCCGTAACGGGGCCGGTATCTGTCGGGCGCTATCGATCGAATCAGTTGACTGCATGGGTTAATTGATCAATTAATTAATTATAGGCCTTTCGGCGATTCCGGTCGATCAGCGTCGTACGCTGGCCGGTAATTAGGTCGAAAGCGGGCGAAACGCGTGAGGGCAGAAAACCCGGAAAGTAGCAGGCGTCAGTCGTCGCGAGCGATATCGTCGATGATGTCGTCGACGATTTCTTCTACTCGGTCAGTGGCCGTCTCCCAGTTCGTTGTCGCTCGAGTGTGGGTGGCCTGCATGAGCAGGAAGAAAAGATGATCAGCCGTCAGTTTCGGGTCGACAGGGCGGAATTCGCCGCGCTCGATACCGGTCCTGAGAATCGCTGTGATAGCCTCGCGGACGCGTTCCTCCAGGGCTGTCGTCTCCGCGCGGAAGTCGTCGTCCCAGATTGCGTGTCCCCACAACTCCACGAACACGCGCGACATCGCCGTCTCGATATCGGTTGGCGGCGACTCCATCACCTGTTGGACTCGTACGGGGTCGGGATGGAGTAGTTGCGCGACGACTTGTCGGAGTTCCGCCTCCGGGTCGTGGACCGGTTCCTCGTCTACCCCTGTGACGAAGAGGTCCACGAAGACGTCAAGCATCGAAAGTAGTAACTCGTCCTTGCTGTCGAAGTAGTGGTAGATGAGCGACGGATTCTGCCCGAGTTCGTCGCCGATATCCACGATCGTGAGGTCCGCGTAGCCGTGCTCAGCGAGCGCACGGAATGCGGCTTCTCGAATCCGTTGTTCGGTCCCCGAAGCGCCCTTCATTATGGATGTACACTATCGACGGCCAGAAGGGAACTTCGATATCAGCGAGCGACCACCGGCAGAACCTCGAACGTATCGTCACCCGAGGCAGGGCCACGCTTCGGTTCGGTGTTCGAGGCGTCGATCGAGCGTCGTCATATTTTGTCGTCCGACTCTGAGAACCTCGTGAGAGCTTATCTGCCCGTAGTATTTATTATTTGATATTTCTGTGCCAGTTCGTAGTGAGGGGGTCAGACGGGCGGGAGTCACGGCCGGAGTCGTAATCGGCGTCGTAGCGTTCGCTCTCGATCTGACCGTAACCGTCGCGGGAGTCGCAGTACTCGTCCGTTAGCTGGTCGTTCGGGCCGTCGGGAACTTTTGTTGTCGAACCCCTCTCCTAGGCGTCGGGTTACTCCTCACCAATTCATTCCCGGGTCGTCGGCGGCTTGCCGTATCCAGGACGCGACCTGCTCTTCGTCCAGCGTGTCCGTCTCCGTCAGGTCGAGAGCCTGTCTCTGCGGCGCCGTTCCGCTAGGTGGCTCCGGTTCGAGGTGCGTTTCGCACACGAACGAGAGTTTCACGTGCTTCGAGAATGCGCTGAAAGACGCGAACCATCCGTTGTCCTCGACGCCGTAGAACGGCTGGTGATACCGGACGGCGCGGCGCACATGGGGCACCTCGCGTCGGACGAGTTCGTCGAACCGCGTCGCGAACTCCCGCTTCCACCCCGGTAACGCTGCGATGTATGCCTCAACGGCCGCCGACCCGTCGGTATCGTCGTTCCGCCGCGCCTTCTGATACTGCTTTTCTCGGTCTTCCCACTCCTCCTGCGTCGGAACGTGATCCGGTAACTCGATTTCCCCGAAGTCCTCGTCCGCGACGGTGTTCTCCCCCTTCCGGCCCGATACCGCGGTCACGACCGCGATCGGCTCCGACTCTTCGGAACCGGAAAACAGGTCGAAGTCCAGCCGCAGCGTCCCTCCTCGCCAGTGGCGAGCGAATCCCACCCAGCCGTCGATGTGGTCGTCCCGGACGTCTCGCTCCACGCGGAACAGACCCAACATCGCTGGAACGACGTCGGCACCCCATTGGAGACCCTTCTCTAAATCCGTAAAGCGAACGCCATCGTCGTGGTCGGCTTGGTAGTAGGGTGCTCTGATCGCTCGGTTCGCCATCACGAGTTCGGAAACCTCTCGGGCAGAAGGAGGGCTAGACACGCTCATACTCACCTACTCAATTGGCATGTGAGGCAATTAACATATCTACGGTTCACACGCCGAATTCGGCCCGGTGCCCGTTCGCCTCCGGAACCGGGTACTCGTTCACCGACCGAGAGCGAAAGAACGACCACTGGAGGAAGATTCGACTAATCCAACCGCACCAGATGCCTCAAAACGCTCGCTTTCGACTATCGCTTGTTCCGTTGCTCCACCTTGTTCAGTTCGATGAGCAACCGGAAGACGGCCTTCACCAGGTTCGAGTCCACGTCGAACCGTTCGGCGTTCTCGCCGGCGCGTCGCATCACCTGCTCTTCCTGCCCCTCGTCGGTCGTCGGCAGGTCCCGCTCTGCTTTCACCTGCGCGACGGTCTCGGCGACGTACGTCCGGCGGGCGATGAGTTCGACTATCTCGCGGTCGATGTCCTCTATCTCCTCGCGGAGTTCGTCCAGCGTCATCTCGTCCGGTCGTCGTGCGTCGTCTGCGTCGGTGTCTCGTGTCATAGTGTGCGTGCTCCGTCTGTTCGGGTCGTCAGCAGTCGCGTCCGGCCGTCGCGTCGGTCCCACAGGTCCCTCACGCGTTCGAGGTCCGAGCGGTCGCCCACCGCGACGACGCTCGGTCCGGTTCCGGAGAGGGAGACGCCCGCCGCGTGGGGCATCGCCTCGACGGCGGGGTCCGCCGGGAAGCCGAGGGCGGCGGAGAACGCCAGCCCGTTCACCGTCATCGCCTCGGCGTACCGGCCCTCCACCGCGAGGTCGGCCACCAGTTCGGCCATCGGCGCGACGTTCTCGCAGCGTTCGACGTCGGCGTCGGCGCTGTAGGCGCGTTCGTCGGGCGTCCACACGAGGACGTCCCACTCGACTTCGTCGCGGGCGAGGAGTTCGTCCTCGCGGTTGTCCGTCACGGTGACGCCGCCGAGCATCGACGCGGAGGCGTCGTCGAACGCCCCGGTGACGGCGACGCCGGTGTCGCGGGCGGCGCGGACGCCGAGGCGGCAGGCCTCCTCCCGGTCGGGGTCGACGCCGAGGGCGGCGGCGGCGGCCAGGACGGAGGCGTTCGCGGCGGCGCTGGAACTTTTCAGCCCCGCGGCCATCGGCACCTCGCTCTCCGTGCGGACGCGGCCGCCGTACTCCGCGCCGTCGCCGTAGCGTTCGACGGCGAGTTCGACGCACCGTTCGATCAGGCGCGTGTCCGCCTCGGCGTCCTCCGCCACCTCGCCTGCGACGGTGCCGGAGTCGTCGAGTTCCACCGTCGCCGTCGTCTCGGCGTCGATGGCGAAGGCGGACCCGACGCCCGTCGCGAGGGCGTTCAGGACCGTCCCCGCACCGAGCGCTACTGCGCGGCCGTGCATACCAGTAGGGACGCGAGCGAACGGAAAGGTGTAGCGGTGGGTGCGGATTTAGCCGTCTCCGCGGCGGGGAACAGACCCATCGCGCACCTTTTCACCGGCCCGCGCCAACGCGAGAGTATGAGCGCGCGCAACGACGTGGCGCCGAGTACGCTCGGCGTCGAACTCCTCGAACACGGGGTGCAGGTCGAGTACACCGACGGGCGGACGACGCTCTACCGGGGCGTCCCCGAGAAAGTCGACGGGACGCTCACGACGAGTCCGGGCAAGCAGGTGCACGTCCTCGTCACCGACCCGACGGAGACGGAGGGCGTGATGGTGTACGTCAACGACCTCAAGACGCACGACGACATCCTCGAATCGACGGGCGTCGGGCGCGTCATCCTGGAGAAGGGCGAAGAGGAGGAGATATTCCCCGGCGTCACGGTCCGAAGCGTCGCCGGGATGCGGACCGAGGTGGAGGCCGACCCCGAGGAGGCGCGCGGGCGCGTCTTCGTCTTCGCGGAGGACGACTGGGGCGAAGACTCCTACGAGTTCGTCGACGAGGACTGATGTCGCTCCGGAAGCGCTGGCGACCGCTGACGCGTTCGACGGTCGGCGAGACGCCCGACGCCTACGGCGTCGTCGAGTTCGGCGACGAATCGGGCGACGTCATAGAGGCAACGGCCGGACTCCTCCCGGACGTTCTCAGGGAGGAACTCTCCTACGGGTCGGCCGAGAAAGTCCGCTGGAAGCGCGCCCAGTCGCCGGACCACGCGGAACGACTGCTCGACGACCTGTAGTTCGCGGTGCCGAAGGCGACGGGCCGGGGTGCCACGAACCGCCGCCTTACTGGAGGTACGACGGACTCTCCGTGTCGCAGTTGCCTTCGTGCTGTTTCGCCTCCTCCTTCGTGTCGAACAGCAACCCGCACCCGTCGCACTGGTACCACGTCATGTCGTCTCGTTCGGTCGTAGATACCATACCCGGCTGTTCGCTATCGTACCATAAAAAATCGTCCAGAAATTCAGCGATCGGAGGACGTTCGCCGCGCGGTGTCAGCGCGGAAGGATAAAGAAAGGGCCCACCTAAGGGCCGGGTATGACCGACGAGGAGGGTCTCACGCTGACCGTCCGCGGCGCGGAGAAACGCGACGCCGGGCGGGGGATCGCCCGGCTTCCGGAGGCGACGCGCCGCAAACTCGGCGTCCTCAGCGGCGACACCGTCGTCGTCGAGGGGTCGCGCGAGACGGTGGCGAAGGTGTGGCCCGCCGGGAGCACCGTCCCCGAGGGCGTCGTCCTCATCGACGCCGACACGCGCGCCAACGCGGGCGCGAAGATAGACGAGTCCGTCCGCGTCTCGAAGGTGGACGTCGAGGACGCCCGCTCCGTCACGCTGGCGATGCCCGACGACGTGGCGTTCGAAGACCAAGACCGGGCGGTGGACCTCATCAAGACCAGCCTGCAGGACCGGCCGATACAGGCGGGCGGGCAGATTCACTTCGAACGGCTCAGCAGGGACCCGTTCGTCGTCTCGGAGACGAACCCCGACGGGATGGTCCGAATCACCCGCTCGACGAGGCTCGAACTCGTCAGGCGGGGGCGCGTCGAACGCGTCGTCGCCTCCGTCGGCCCCTCCGACGACGAGGACCAGCAGTCGACCGGCGTCACCTACGAGGACATCGGCGGACTGGACGAGGAACTGGACTTGGTGCGGGAGATGATAGAGCTCCCCCTCTCGGAACCGGAGGTGTTCGCCCACCTCGGCATCGACCCGCCGAAGGGCGTCCTGCTTCACGGCCCGCCGGGGACGGGGAAGACGCTCATCGCCAAAGCCGTCGCGAACGAGGTCGACGCCACCTTCCTCACCATCTCCGGCCCGGAGATAATGTCGAAGTACAAGGGCGAGTCCGAGGAGAAACTCCGCGAACGGTTCGAGGAGGCCAGAGAGAACGCCCCGGCCATCGTCTTCTTCGACGAGATAGACTCGATCGCATCGAAGCGAGAGGACGGCGGCGACGTGGAGAACCGCATCGTCGGCCAACTCCTCTCTCTCATGGACGGGTTGGACGCCCGCGGCGACGTCATCGTCATCGGCGCGACGAACCGCGTCGATACGCTCGACCCGGCCCTGCGCCGCGGCGGCCGCTTCGACCGCGAGATAGAGATCGGCGTGCCGAACGAACGGGGCCGCCGCGAGATCCTCGACGTCCACACCCGCCGGATGCCTCTCGCGGAGAACGTGGACTTGGAACGCCTCGCCGCCCGAACGCACGGCTTCGTCGGCGCGGACCTCGAATCGCTGGCGAAGGAGGCGGCGATGACCGCGTTACGACGCTCCCGGCGCGGGGAGACGGGCGACGCGCCCGATTCGCTCACCGAGTTGGAGGTGACGGCCGCCGACTTCGAGTCCGCGATGGCGTCGGTCGAACCCTCGGCGATGCGGGAGTTCGTCGCCGAGTCGCCGACGACGACGTTCGACGAGGTGGGCGGCCTGGAGGAGGCGAAGGGAACGCTCGAACGCGCCGTGACGTGGCCGCTGACGTACGCGCCGTTGTTCGAGGCGGCGAACACGGACGCGCCCTCCGGCGTCCTGTTGCACGGCCCCCCGGGAACCGGGAAGACGCTCCTCGCGCGGGCCATCGCGGGCGAGAGCGGCGTCAACTTCATCCACGTGCGCGGACCCGAACTGCTGGACCGCTACGTCGGCGAGTCCGAGAAGTCCGTCCGCGAGGTGTTCGAACGGGCGCGGCAGGCCGCCCCGGCCATCGTCTTCTTCGACGAGATAGACGCCATCGCCACGAACCGCGACTCGATGGGCGGCGACTCCGGCGTCACCGAACGCGTCGTCTCCCAACTCTTGACCGAGTTGGACCGACTGGCGGACAACCCGAACCTCGTCGTCCTCGCGGCGACGAACCGGAAGGACGCGCTGGACCCCGCGCTTCTCCGACCGGGCCGCCTCGAATCGCACGTCGAGGTGCCCGCGCCCGACGCGGACGCCCGGCGCGCCATCCTCGGCGTCCACACCCGCGAGAAACCCGTCGCGGAGGACGTGGACTTAGACGCGTTGGCGGGGCGGATGGAGGGCTACTCCGGGGCGGACGTGGCGGCGGTGTGCCGCGAGGCGGCGATGCGCGCCATCGAGGAGGTGGCGTCGGCCTACGAGGGCGAGGCGGCGAACGACCACGCCGACGAGGTGCGCATCCGCCGGGAACACTTCGACGCCGCCCTCGACTCGGTTCGACCGGCGGGTTCGCCGGCGTAAGCGACCGAAGCGCGTTCTCCGTCAGTCGTCGTTCGACGGCGGGTCCGACCCGATAGACCGGGCGGCGGTGACGTGCGGCGTGACCGGTTGGCCGTGTATCAACTCGCTGAACGCGATGCGGACGACCTGGACCGAGAGGACGACGATGAGGGGGCCGAGGAACAGCCCGTACCACCCGAACAGCATCGGCCCGCCGATGTAGCCGAACAGGACCAACCCGGTGTGGGTGCTCCGACCGGCCAGTTTCGGCAGGACGAACGTGAGCGGGACGAAATCGAGGAAGATGAACGCGACGACCAACAGCACAGCCGGGTAGACGAGCAACGGCCCGCCGGTTCGGACGGCCGCGAACGCGAGGTAGCCGACCAACGGCACGTAGACGACTTTTCCGACGACCAGCGGAATCAGCGTCGCCAGTCCGGTCGCGAGGGCAAACGCCGTCGGGAGCGGAATCGAGACGGCCTGCGGCGCGACGAGGTTGTAGCCGTTGTAGATGACGCCCGAGAGGATGCCCACGACGAACACCAGCAGGGTGGTGCTGAAGTAGACGGTTTCGAGGTCGGTGTCCACGGCGGTGGCGTAGGCGTACCCCGCGGAGTCCTCGTCGGCCACCTCCGACCGGAACCACCCGTCGATGTCCCGCCCCTCCCGGAGGAGGTAGTAGGCGACGAGAAGCGCGAAGAACACGTGCATCACCGCCGTCGTCGCCGCGCCGAGCGTCTCCATCGCGGCCGTGATCGCTTCCTCGCCGCTTCCGCCGCCGGAACTCCGAACCGCCGAGCGAACCGTCTCGACCGGGTTCGAGCGCAACGCGTCCACGTTGACGTACGGTTGCAGGAGTCGTTGATACTGTTCGGCGACCGCGCCGACTTCGTTGAGGCCGACGAGGAAGAAGTACGCGAGGAGGGCGAAGACGGGAACCGCGAGGAGGAACACCGTCGCCGACGCGGCGTGTTCGTCCGATCCGAGGTGCGGTCGGAGGCGGTGAAACACCGGGCGCGTCCCGTAGTAGACGAATATCGCGAGGGCGACGGTGCCGATGAACTGGTACACCGCGAAGGCGAGAAACAGCGCGAGCGTCGCCGTCAGTCCCCACCACGCGATGCGCGACCGCTCCGATGGCAGACGGGTCATAGCGTCCGCTACAAGCGGGGCCGCGTTAAGCGTGTTTGCGAGGGTAACGCTCACTTCTGCAAGCGTGCGCTGTAGTATCCCGCGTCGCCGCCGTCCGTCACCTCTGCGACGGTCCACGCCGTCTCGGCGCACGCCGCGCGGAGTTCGCCCGGCGAGAACGTCCGAAAGTCGAGTCGCGGCCCGACGAGTCCGCGGCCCCGGTACTCGACGCGGAAGGTTCGGCGGCCGACGCCCGCCTCGTCGGTCGGTCGGTGTCCGTGCGACCCGTCGGCGTCGGCGGGGTCGTAGGAGTCCACGACCGCCTCGCCCGTCTCCGTCGTCGCGCGGGCGAGTGCGTCGAGGAAGGAGACCAGTTCCGCCCGCGAGGATGCAAGCGCCGCCTGCGTGCCGCGTACGAACGCCGTCTTGAAGCGGTCGGAGGCGACCGGCATCCGGAACATGTCCGCGACGAACGCGCGCTCGACGCCGCGTTCGCGCGCCGCGCGGACCGCCCTCGGACTCGCGTCGAACCCGACCACCGTCCCCCGATTTTGGACGGCGAGCGCGTGGTTGCCCGCGCCGCACCCCACGTCGAGGACGGGCGTCCGGAGGCCGTCTACGAGTGACCGAAGCGACTCCGACCACTCGTCGGGCGGCGCGAAGTAGAACGACTCGACGTTCGCGTCCCACGCCTCCCCCGTCTCGGGGTCGTAGTGGACGCACGACCCGTCGTAGTCGCCGCGAACGTAGTCCAACATCGCCGCACCGAGTGCGTCGTCCGGCATGGAGAGGACATCTCCCCGAGAAGTGATAAAACCCTGACGTGTGCTACTAACTGTCATATCCAGGGCGACCGTCCCTCAGTCCCAGAACGACTGCGTTCGCGCGTACTGTCGCTCCTGTTGGAGGATGTCGCGGTAGAAGTCGGCCTCGTCCTCGCGGAGTTTGGCGATGATTCGCGCGGCGTTCTGCGGGCCGACGCCGCGGGCGGCCAACGCGATTACGGCCTGCTTGCCGTGACTCTGGACGAGGCTAGCGGAGCGATACGCGCGCCTCGTCAGTCGCTCCTGTTCGTCGTCTTTCTCCGCCGCGCGAACCGCCTTCACCGTCTCCTCGTCCCACGGGTTGAGGCAGGCGATGCGCGTCGCGCCGCACTCCGGGCACTCGGGTTCGTCGGGGACGCGCCGCACCTTCGTCTTGCGCTTCCAGTCCTTGCAGTGGAGACACAACAGGATGACCCGGTCGTTCTGGATTCGATCCTTGATGGCCTCGATGACGCTCGCGTCGGCGTTCTCGGGGACGAGGAAGTCGCGCCCGCCCGAACTCCCGTCGATGCCGATGGGCGTGCGTTCGCGGGCGGTGGCCAGTTCCACCGCTCCCTCGTGGATTCGGCGGAGGAGGGCCGTCGCCTCCGGGACGGCCAGATCAACGTGGAACACCTCGCGCACCGCCTCGTCGTAGACGGGGGTGTCTTCGAGGGCGGCGACGAGTCGGTCCGCGCCGAAGCGCTTGTTCCCCTGATAGCGCTTCAGTGCGCCGAACTTCGCGGCCACCTGCGCGAGGGTGAACTTCAGCGAGTCGGAGTGCTTCAACGCGAGTTCGAGGAGTCCCTCGACGTGGTCGGGGTCCGTCGCCTCCAGAACCTCGACGAACGCGTGGACGGACACCTTCGGCGGCACCTCGAAGGAGACGCGGTAGGGGTCCACCTCGATGCCGACGGACGACCCGGTTCGCTGGCCGACGAGGGCCGCAAGCAGTCGGCCGAGCGTCTCGTTCACGCGGTGGCCGTGACAGGAGTTGAGGACGACCCGCCGCGCTTGGCCCTCGAGGACGAGGCGGTCCGCCGTCGGAATCGGGTGACCCGCCTCCACCTGCCTCTCGACGGGTTTCAACGCCTCCGAGAGCGTGTATTCGTCGGTCGGATAGCGCGTCAGTACGTCGCGGGCGACGGCCGACCGGTCGGCCCCCGCCTCGAACTGCCGGGCGGCGATGTCGCGTATCTCGCCGACTTCGCCCGCGACGGGTTCGGGGACGGGGATCTCCGACCCGGTCCACGACGGCACCTCGCCGGCGGGGTCCTCGATGGGCGTGACGTTCACCCGCGCCTCGTCGTCGTCGATGTCGTTGATGCGCCACATCTCGCCGCGTTGGATGAACGACGCGCCGGGTTCCGCGAAGTTGACGACGAACCGCTCGTCGAGGGTGCCTATCTGCCGCCGCGAGGACATGTCGTGGACGTCGTACGTCTCCTCGTCGGGGATCATCGACAGGTTGGCGTAGAAGTACTGCCACGTCCCGCCGGACTTCTCCAGGAGGTCCTTCTCCTCGTCCAACCACAGCAGGCGGTTGCTGCTCAGTTCGCGGACCACCTCGCGGAACTTCTCCTCCGAGAGGTCGCGGAACGGGTAGGCCGACGTGACGAATTCGTACGCCTTCCGTGCCGACGCCTCGCCGGTGTCCATGACGATGCCGACGATCTGGTTGGCGACGGTGTCGAGACTGCCGTGGTGGATGTGGGCGGGTTCCACGTCGCCCGCCTCGGCGCGGCGGGCGATGGCGAGGGCTTCGAGGGTGTCGTCCGGGTCGGCGGTGATGATGGTGCCGCGGGACACCTCGTCGCGGCGGTGCCCCGCCCGGCCGACGCGTTGGAGGAGGCGCGACACCTCGCGCGGACTGCCGTACTGGACGACGTGGTCCACCCGCCCGACGTCGATGCCGAGTTCCATCGACGACGTGCAGACGAGCGCGTCGAGTTCGCCCGCCTTGAACCGGTCCTCCACGTCGATTCGCACGTCCTTCGAGAGCGACCCGTGGTGGACTTCGATGGGCGCGCCGAGTTTCTTCACCCGCGACCCGAGCGCTTCGGCGGTCTGACGGGTGTTGACGAACACGAGCGTCGATTCGTGCTCGCGCACCAAGTCGCGGACGAGGCGGACGTGACTCGCTATCTCGGCGTCCGTGGCGAGTTCGCCCGACAGCGTCTCGTCCTCGCGCGTCACTTCGGGGTGGACGACGGTGAAGTCCACCTTGCTGGCGACGTCCACCTCGACTATCTCGAAGGACCGGTCGCCGGTGAGGAACTTCCCCACCTCCTCGGGCGACCCGACGGTGGCCGAGAGGCCGATTCGCTGGAACGGCCCGGCGAGTTCCCGCAGGCGTTCGAGGCCGATGGTCAACTGCGCGCCGCGCTTGGCCGAGGCGAGTTCGTGCACCTCGTCGACGACGACGTGCCGAACGTCCGAGAGCGCCTGCCGGAGTTTCTTCCCGGTCAGCATCGCCTGTAGCGTCTCCGGCGTCGTCACCAACACGTCCGGCGGGTCGTTCGCCTGCTTCTGCCGTTGGTACTGGGTGGTGTCGCCGTGGCGGACGTCTATCTCCACGTCCAACTCCTCGCCCCACCACTCCAGTCGCTCCCGCATGTCGCGGTTCAGGGCGCGAAGCGGCGTGATGTACAGCGCCGAGAGGCCCTCTCGGTCCTCGTCGGGAGATTCGACGATCGAGTTCAGCACGGGGAGCATCGCCGTCTCCGTCTTCCCCGTCCCGGTGGGGGCGATGACGAGGGCGTTCTTCCCCGCCGCGAGGGGCGGAATCGCCCGACGCTGCGGCTCCGTGGGGGTGGTGAACCCTCGCTTCGATAGCGCGTCGCAGACGGTTTCGCCCAGGAACGTGAACGCGTCCATACCCTGCGCGGACGGCCCGTTTTGCATCGTTTCCGCTAGCGGCGCGAGCGGATTAAGCGCACCGCTCTCGGCGTCTCGCCCCGCCGAACGGCGGTCTTTTACTTCCCGAGGAGTCGCAACGCGACGCCCGCGAGGAAGACGATGCCACCGGCGATGAACGTGACGGGCACGGGGAGGACGAACAGCAGTACGCCGAGAGCCATGACTACCGTGGAGAGTCGCATACCCACTCGCACTCCCGGCGGACGGAAATGCGGTGTTGCCGCGCGGGGTGACAGTCGCCTCAGCCGACTTACAGCGAGTCGTACGCGCCGAGGCGCGTCCCGTCGAGGAGGTACGCGTCCGCCGAGAGGAGCGCGTCGGGGAGGAACGGCGAGAGGAAGCCCTGCCCCTCGACGTTGACCCACGTTCCGCCCGACCGGTTGTTGAACGCCGGGAAGACGACGAGTTCCGGACTCCTCCAGTCGAGTTCCGAAACGTCGAGTTCGAGGTGCGCTGCGAACGGTTCGGGCCGGAGGGGGCCGCGCAACCACGCGCGTTCCTTGCGCCCGCCGCCGACCGAATCCTCGAGTCTGACGGCGGGGTGTTCGTGCGCCGAGCAGACCACGTCGGCCTCGATTACCTCCCGCTTGGGCCACCGGTGGCCGTGGACGAACCCCACGTCGCCGAGGCGGACGCCCGCCCCGTCGGTGACGGCGAACCGGTCGCCGTACTCGGGGGCGAGTCGTTCCTCGACGCCGCCGTCGTGGTTCCCGCGGACGAGGGTGACGGGGACGCGGTCGGTCACCGCCGCCGCGAACGCCGCAAGTTCGCCCTCCTCGTCGCCCTTCGGGCCGCCGATTCGGTGCCCCAAGTCGCCGAGGATGACGAGTCTGTCGGGGTCTGTCCGGTCGAGGAGCGACTCGATTCGGGCGCGCCGGACGTCCGCGTCGCTGTCGAGTTCGACGCCGCGTTCGTACCGGAGACCCGCCTCGATGCCGGCGTGGTAGTCGGCGACGACGAGTGCGCGTTCGCCGCCGACGTCGGCGACGGCCGCCGGTTCGCCGGAGACGGGTTCGACCAACGGGCCGGTGCGGCGCGGGGGTGCCATCGACGCCTCAGATGGACTTCAGCGTACCCTCGGCGGGTTCGTAGCACTTCCCGCCCATCAACGCGTCCTCGATGGCGTCCTCCACGTCGCCGGGGTCCGCGCCGTACCGGTCCACGACGGCGGCGACGACTTCCTCTCGGTCCGCGCCGTCGCCGTCGTCGAGGTCCGACATCACCTCGACGGCGGCGTCTTCGAGGTCCACGTCTTCGAGGTCGGCCTCTTCCTCGGCCTCGTCGGCGTCCGAATCGGTCTCCGCCGCCTCCGCCTCGTCGGCGTCGGGTTCCGCCGTCTCGACGGACTCGGACTCGTTCGTCGCCTCTTCGGCGTCCACGCCGCCGGACGCCGGGCCGGACTCCGACACCTCGTCGACGTCCGGCACGTCGATGTCGGCCTCGCCGGGCGAATCGACCTCCGCGCCGGTGGAGAACTCCGTGCCGAACTCCTCTTCGACCTGCCGGCGTTCCTCCTCGTCCATCTCGTACATCTCGTCGGTCGTCGCCGAGTCGGCGTCGGTCCCGTTCGACGCCAGTTCGTCGGACTCGCCGGTGGGCGAGGCGTCGTCGCCGAAGTCGCCCAAGTCGTCCGTCGCCTCGGTCTCGGGTTCGGTCTCCGCGGCCGGTTCGTCCGCCCCGAAGTCGCCCAGGTCGTCCGTCGAGTCCGACTCGGAGGGGACCGGTTCGGGGTCGGCCGGCGCGTCGTCGGATTCGAGGACCGACGCCGCGTCGCCGGCGGGTTCCGGCGTCCGTTCGGTGGTGTCCTCAGTCTCGTCGCCGGCATCGCCCGCGTCGGGGACCGGTTCGGGGGTGGACTCGGGGCCGTCGCCCGCCGTCGGGTCCGTGGGGGACACCTCGTCCGCGTCGACGTCACCGGAACGCTCCGCATTCCGGTTTGCGGACGAGACGCTCTGCGTCTCGTCGACGTCGGAGGGTAGCGAATCGGCGTCCGTCGAGTCGGCGGCCGTCTCGTCCGTCTCCGTCCCTTCGTCGGCCGTCCGCACGTCCGCGGCCGACTCGTCGGCCGTCGCCACGTCGTCGGCGGAGACGGCGTCCTCGCCCGCCAGTCCCTCGGTGTCCTCGACGGTGGACTCGACCGTTCCCTCGTCGGGGGTCACGTCGTCGGTCGTCGGATCCGTGGCGGTCACGTCGTCGGCGTCTGGTTCCGGTTCCTCGTCGGAGGCCGCACCCTCGGCGGACGTCGCCTCCTCGTCGGGCGTCGTCGCCTCCGCCGCGGTTTCGACGGGCGAGTACTCGCCGATGTCGATGTCCGGAAGCGGACCCAGCGTGTTCGGCCCGTCGTCGCCGGGCGCGACGTCGAGGGGCCCGACGGAGTCCACGTCGCCCGAGACGAGTTCCAACGCCTCGACCGCGAGGCGTCGGACCGCTTCGAGGTAGTGTTCGGTCGTCCCGTAGTGTTCGATGGCCATCGGGATGCCCGTCGCCAGCGTCGATTCGACGCCGCGGGCTTCGAGGGCGCGGCGCAGGTCGTCGCCGCGTTCGTCCATCTCCAACGCCTCGGCGAACGTCGCCACGCGTTCGAGGGTGGCCTCCGCCGCAGAGACGACCCACCGGTCGCGCGTGTCGGCGTCCACGTCATTGATGCTCTCGGGGCGAACCGAGGTGAACACGCGGTCCGAATCCTCCGGTTCGTACGTCCGCGCCTTCCCCGTCAGGGAGACGAACGCGGGCGGAGAGGCTTGATCGAGGAACGCCATCGCCTCGGGTTGGTACTGCCCGGCGTAGGTGACGAACGCGCCGGAGGGATCCACGACGCGGCCGCGGAGGACCTCCTCGTTGACGTTCTCTATCTCCGTGAGGACGCCGACGGCGAACAGGCGGTTCACCCGCGCGCCGGTCGGCGTCACGACGTAGTTCGGCGCGCGTTCCTCGTCGCCCTCCGAGTAGGAGAACGACGCGTCGTCGAACTCGGCTGCGAACATCCGGTGAGCCACCTCGCGGCGGTTCTCGACGACGCTCATGCGCCCACCTCCTCGCGGAGGGCGGCGGCGCGGTCGGCCGGGTCGTCCTCCGTCTCCTCGAACTCCGTGGCTTCGAGGTTCGCGCCGTAGTCGTCCACCGAGAGGTTGCCGCGGACGCGGAACTCCCGCCCGACGACGGTGTCGCGGATGTCGTCGGCGACGACTTCCTTGTCCATCGCCTCGCGGGCCTGTTCCATCGCCTCCTCCATCGTGCCGCCGTACAGCGTCTCCGTCAGGTCGCGGTCTAAGACGACGGTGACGGTGCCGGTGCCGTCGTCGAGGATGGCCTTCACGCGCATGTCGTCCTCGCCGTCCACGTCGCCGTGGGAGCGACACTGGCCGTTCTGGAGGACGCGCCCGCAGTCGGGGCAGCGTTCGATGAGGCCGGACCCGTCGCGGACTTCCAGCAGGTTGCCGGTCACCTCCACGTCGAACATCCCGCCGGACCCGACGGCCTCGCCGATTCGCATCCGCGGGGCCGACTCGTTGACCTCGACGTCGCGGCCCAACGGCGTGACGGTGGTGAACTCCGAGAGGTTGATCTGGGGGACGCCGCGGAACTCGCGGACGTACACGTCCTCGAACCGCAGGGTCGCGCCATCCCGCAGGTCGGGCCGCGCGCCCCAGTCGGTGAAGGGGAGGCGGCCCGTCTCGTCGGCGACGACGCCCGACCGGATGAGCGTCTCGCCGTCGCGGCCGTCGATGGTCCGTTCCTCGGATTCGAGGACGCGGACTTCGACCGTCCGACCGCGGTCACCCGCGCGGACGTCCACGAGGTCGGTTTCGCCGCCCACCTCGTACGGCGTCTCGACGGGCGTCGTCTCGACGGCGACGGTGGAACTGGAACCGAGGTTGAGTTCCGGTTCGCCGTCCCACTCGCGGACGCCGGCGTTGCCGACGGTGACGGAGTCGCCGGGTTCGAAGCCGAAGTCCTCCCACGCGGTGTAGGATATCTTCCCCGTCTCGTCGGCGAGTTCGCCCTCTCGGATGGTCTGTTCTTCGCCCTGATAGCGAATCGAGCGTCGGCCGACGGTCAACACGCGCACGGTGACGGTGACGTTGCCGTCCTCGGTGGTGATGTCCGCCACGTCCTTCGAGGCGGGCGAACTCCCGCCGCCGTCGCCGCCGCCGTGCTTGCGCCGGACGCTCTGTTTCGCCTCGTCTATCGGGACGCTGTACTCTAACAGGTTCTGTAGGTCGGATTTGACCTCCGCTTTGTCTACGCCGAGGGTGGAGGCGAGTTCCTCGGCATGGTCGTCTACGTCCATCGTATCGAGATTCGCTCTCGTACCGTAAAAAGGGTTTCCGGCGCGGGGGTCCCGCGGCACGAACTGCTAAGTGGCGGGGCCGACACCCGACAACGTATGGCAGCGTCACCAGACGAGGGCGACGAGGACGACGAGGAGTCCGTCACGTTCAGCGTCACCATCGAGGACGGAACGACGGAGATAACGATGCGCGGCGACAGGGACACCGCGGTGGTCGTCCGTTCGGAGTCGGGAGAGCGCATCTACCTACCCCCCGAGGACTTCCGTCGGAACCCGCGGGAGTCCGACGACAGCCCGTACCAGTCGGTGCGTTCGGACAGCCCGTACCAGTCTGCGGAGTCGGACAGTCCCTACCAGTCGGTGAGTTCCGACAGCCCGTACCAGTCGGCGGACTCCGACAGCCCGTACCAACCCGCGCGGCAGAGTCTCCCCAGCGAGGGCCTCGTCCCGACGGCGGACGGCTACCGCATCCGCCACCCCGAACCCGCGACGGACGTTCGCGTCCTGCGGTAGTTCGGCGGCGACGGGTACGAGAGAAGAGACTCTGCGGCCGTTCGCTCAGGCGATTCGCTCGTAGAACTCGATGGTCTGGTCCACCACCTCGTCCCACGTCAGCGGTTCGTACTCCGGCGGCCCCTCCAAGGAGAGGCCGTACTCGATGCCCTCGGCGATGGACTGGGAGTTGGGGTCCACCTCGATGACGCAGTCCTCCGGTAACACCTCCGCGGCACCGCTCTCGGTGGCGACGACGCGCGTGCCCACCGAGAGGGCTTCGACGATGGTGATGCCGAACGGTTCCGAAAGCGAGGGCGAGACGAACAGGTCCGCCGAGGCGTAGTAGTCGCCGAGTTCCTCCTCGGGGACGTAGCCGACCCACTCGATTCGGTCCTCGACGCCCAGCAGTTCCGCGAACCGCTTCAGTTGGTCCGTCAGGTGGCCGGACCCGCCCATCACGAGGGTCACGTCGTCGCGGCGGAGTTTGTCGAGTGCGTAGACGAGATGTGCGATACCCTTCTGGTCGGTGTGTCGCCCGACGAAGAACACCATGTGGCCGTCGATGCCGAGTTCCTCCTTCAGGTCGCGGCCGGTCGTCTCGACGGTGGAGAAGCCGTTGTAGATGACCTCCGGTTTCCGCCCGTACTCCTCGTTCACCTTGTTCGCCAGCAGTTCGCTCACCGCCAGCAAGTGGTCGCAGCGTTCGACGACGCGGCGTTCCGTCTCGACTTCCCGCTTCGGCGGGTCGATGTTCCGATCCGAGGAGAGCGAGTGGAACGTCGTCACCCACTCCACGTCCGCGTCGTCGTTGGACTTCGCGCGCGAACCCGGACCGTAGCCGAACCAGTCGTGCGTGTGGACGATGTCGGCGTCCTCGGCGCGTTCCGCGAAGGTCGAACTGAGCTGACCGATGCGGGTGATGATGTCGCCGTCGCCGGTCGGAACGCCGATGATTCCGTCGCGGTCCTCCGGCGCGTACTCGGCGGGGAGCACCAACTCGATGTCGGTTCCCCTCGCTTGCAGGCCGTCGAACAACTCTCCGACGTGCGTGTCGAGTCCGCCACTCACGTTCGGAGGGAACCCCCATCCGAGCATCAGAATCTTCGGCGACATACGTGCGCCACAATGACACGGTGGCTTATATAATTCGTGACCGTTCGGCGTCTCCGCGACCGAAAGTCGAATACGCCGACCGCACCCACGTTCGCGCATGCACGTCGTCGTCAACGCCGCCGCGAGCGTGGACGGGAAACTCTCGAACAGGCGGCGCGAACAGGTGGAGATAAGCGGCGAGGAGGACTTCGCCCGCGTGGACCGCGTCCGCGCGGAGAACGACGCCGTCCTCGTCGGTATCGGGACCGTCCTCGCGGACGACCCCCACCTCACCGTGGACGGGCAGTCGCTTCGGGCGGCCCGACAGGCCGAGGGCCGCCCGGCGAATCCGGTCCGCGTCGTCGCGGACTCCCGCGGACGGACGCCGACGGACGCTCGCATCCTCGACGAGGCGGCGGAGACGTACGTCCTCGTCTCGGAGGCCGCCCCCGAGAACCGAATCGAGGCGCTCGAATCGGCGGGGGCGACGGTCATCGTCACGGGCGAGGAACGCGTCTCCCTCTCGGAGGCGTTCCGGTCGCTCGAATCCTGCGGCGTCGAGTCGGTGATGGTGGAAGGCGGCGGCGAGGTCATCTTCTCGCTGTTCGAGGAGGGCGCGGCGGACGAACTGCGCGTCTACGTCGGGTCGATGGTCGTCGGCGGGCGCGACGCGCCGACGCTGGCCGACGGTGAGGGGTTCGTCGAGGGGTTTCCGACCCTCTCGCTGCGCGAGGTGGAACGCCTGGACGACGGCGTTCTGCTCTCGTACGACGTGGAGTAGGGGCGACCGAACGGTGAGGCGCGGCGGGGACGCGTCGGTCCCCCGACGGGGGCCTCGACCGAGCGGTCGTGCGGACGCCGAACAGAGACGCTCAATAGTTAAGGCGGTCCCGGCTGTAAGACGTGGTATGAGCACACCGGAATCTACTGGCTCGCCCGTCCACGTCGAGAGCGCGGAACACCTCGACGAACTCGTCTCGGACAACGACGTCGTTCTCGTCGACTACTACGCGGACTGGTGCGGTCCGTGCAAGATGCTCGAACCGACGGTCGAGGAGATAGCCGAGGAGACGGACGCCGCCGTCCTGAAGGTGGACATCGACGAACTGCAGGAACTCGCCCAAGAGCAGGGAATCCGCTCGGTGCCGACGCTCCAGTTCTACCACAACGGCGACCAGGCCAAGCAGGTCATCGGCGTGCAGGACAAAGACGACCTCGTCGAGATAATCGACCAGCTCTCGAACTGAGCGCCTTCTCCCGTCGATTCGTCACCGCCGCCTCGGAGGACCGGCCCTCACAGGCGGCCGACGGTGACGCTGTGGCCGGTCTTCTCGTCGTGCCGGTCCGCCATGTTGCGGGCGTCCTCCGCGTCCACTTCGAGCGACTCTACCCGACAGTCGTGGCAGACGACGTGGTAGTACTGCGCGGTTACGCCTTCGTTCGACCCTTCTTCGGACCGTGATCGACTCCGTGTCATCTCTCGTCGGTCCGAGCGTCCCCGCGAGGGGACATAAGTAAACGTCGCATATACGACCGGTTCGCAGCGCGTACGCGACGGTAGACGCCGCCTACGGTGTCGAGGGAGGCCCGGAGCGGCCGTCCGAGAGGACGCACGACGAGCGACAGATCCCTCTCAGAACGCGTTGGTCCGCACGCGCGCGGGGGTGGTGTCGCGTTCGTCCACGTAGACGAACACGTCCGTATCGGGGGCAGAGTTCACCTCGAACGCCTCCACGCGCCCCGAGAACAGGTACCGGTCGCCGAGGACGTGCAACCCGCCGGCGTCCTCGGGCCGCGCGCCGGTTTCGTCGGCGGCCGTCAGCGTCCCGTCGGAGTTCCTCGTCACCGCGTCGTCGGCGTCGGCCGAGAACGTGCCGGCGTCGGTATCGAGTGCGGGGTCGGCCTCGTGAAATCGACACGAGTAGGTAGTCGGCCCGTTCGCCGTCACCATGAGCGAGAACGGTCCGTCCCACCCGGACGCGGGTTCGGCGGTGGTGACCTCCGCGCCGCCGACGCGACGCTCGTTCACGTACACGTTGACGTCGTAGTCGCCCTGCGGACGGATGTCCAACGCCACCGGAATCTGCGCCCGGAAGCGGTCGCCGTAGTAGGCAGTACCGCCCGCCGACTCTTCGCGCGGTCCGGTCACCTCGTCGCGTATCTCGGCGACGTCCTCCCGTTCCACCGGTCGAATCTCGTCGTCGTCGTCGGCCGCGAACGCGCCGCCCTCCGTGTCAGGTTCGAGTTCGCCGTCGACGGTGACGGAGTACTCGGCCGGACCGTTCGCCGCGATCATCAGCGTGTGCATCGGCGACTGCGCCGTTCGCCGGGTCGCCCCGACGACGCCTCCACTCGCCACCGCCCCGCCGCCGACGGCGACGGTTCGGAGGACGGTACGCCGCGTCACCCCTCCTGCGTTCCCGGCCGCCGTTCCGTGTCCAGCGTTATCATCTATCATGCCTGAAGTGATACGCGGAATACATAAATAACTAGTTCCACACGCGGCGGACGGACGCGCAACTCGGCGAGTTATCGAACCGACGCCTCAAAGTGGCAGACGCGGTACGTTTCTATCGAAGCGCGAGAGGGTCGGCGAGTCCGACGGTTCCTCGGGTCAGAACGGCGCGTCGGAGCGACTTCGCTCGAAGGGGTCGCTCTCGGCGTCGGCCTCGTAGTCGAACGGGTCGCCGGTGGAGGCGTGGACTTCCGACACCTCCTCGAACTCGGCGACCATCCGCGACTTCAGCGCTTGGATGGTCATCGGCGAGATGCCGCACCCCGAACACGCGCCGGTGAGCGAAATCCACACCTCGCCGGCGTCCTCGTCGATGGCCTCGATGCCGGCGTCCCCGCCGTGCATCTGAATCTGGGGGAAGTTCCGCCGCATGAACCGTTCGATGCGCTCTTCGAGGTCATTTTCGGGGGCGTCGGACGGCGATTCGGTACTCATAGCGGTGGGGAGGGCGTCGGGCGATATAGCGTTTCCCTCCCCGGCCGTCGCGGACGTCGCCGCCGCCCTGCGGTCGAATCGGGGAGGGCTTTTTAATTCGGGAGGAGTATCTATCCGTATGATATCACTCGACGAGGCGGTCACCGCCCGACTCGAATCTCACGGCGAACGGTTCGAGGTACTCATCGACCCCGACGCGGCCCTCGACATCAAACGCGGCGAGTTCGAGGGGGAGTTAGAGGACGTCATCGCCGCCGAGGACGTGTTCGAGGACGCGTCCCGCGGCGACAGGCCCGCCGAGAACGACTTGGAGGAGGTGTTCGGGACGACCGACCCCATGGAGATCATCCCGGAGGTCGTCAAGCGCGGCGAGATACAGATCACCGCCGAGCAACGCCGCGAGATGCAGGAGCAAAAGCGGAAGCAACTCATCAACCGCATCACGCGGAACGCGGTCAACCCGCAGATGGACAACGCGCCCCACCCGCCGGAACGCATCGAACGCGCCTTAGAGGAGGCCGGATTCAAGGTCGATCCGATGGAGAAGGTCGAATCGCAGGTGGACGACGCCCTCGACGCCCTGCGGCCGGTCATCCCCATCCGGTTCGACGAGGTGACCATCGCCGTCCAGATTCCCCCGGAGTACGCCGGAAAGACGCAGGCGAAGGTCCGCGAGTACGGCTCCTTGGACCGCGAGGAGTGGCAGAACGACGGGTCGTGGGTCGGCGTCGTCACGTTCCCCGCCGGGATGCAGAACGACTTCTTCGACATGGTCAACGACATGACCTCCGGCGAGGCGGAGACGCGAATCGTCAAGGACAAAGACGACCTGAAGACGCGGTAGTCGAAACACGTCGGACGCGGGCGGCCCGCTTCCGTGTTCGTCGTCGCGCCGACGTGCCGGTTCGAACCGAGAGCGCATCGGGTAACCGGGGCGCAGCGCGGACTATCCCTTCTTGAAGCCGACGAGGAAGCCGCCGGTGAACCCCGCCGAGATGGACAGCGTAGAGAGGAGACTGGAGAGCCAATCCGGGGGCGTCCCCGCCGCGGCGTCCTGCGTCTTCGAGACCAGTCCCGCCGAGAGGCGTTCCCAGTCCACGGTGAGGATCCCCCGCGATTCGAGGAACTTGAACACGGCGAGTTCGACGCCGACGATGACGGCGACCAACTTCGCTATCTTCTTCGCCGCGAAGCCGATGACGCCGCCGATGACGGCACCGCTTCCGAAGTCGATGCCGAGAGCGGTCGGGTCGAGCGACAGTTGCAACGGGTCGGACATAGGGCACTCTCGCGCGTCTCAGTATAAGTCGTTTGTGGGAACGTGACCGTTCGGAATCCCAATCTGTCAGACGAGCGACCGACGGGCGGGAACATACAAGGCGATCGATGCCCAATTCGAGCCCATGGTTAGCGTATGCCACGGTGCGTCCTCAACGGAGGTGCCGAGGTAACATCTCGTCTCTCCGTTCGCTCGACGGTGCCCGAGGAGGGTTCAAGTGCGTCGATACCCAACGTTCGAACCGAACCGTGCATGCAAGATTACCGACCACGGTCGGGTCCCGGACGGCCGGCCGGGTGGTCAGATGAGTCACGGAACGAGAGCCGTCGTCGCAAAGCGGGTGGACTCCGGGACGGCCGACTTGACCGAGATTACCGACCTCGCGCGCGCCGCCGGGTACGACGTGGTCGGCGAACTCACGCAGAGTCGGGAGGAGGACGCCGCGTTCCACTTCGGCGAGGGCAAAGTCGAGGAGTTGGCGACGCTCATGGCCGAGACGGACGCCGCGGCGGTCATCGTCGATAACCGACTCGGCCCGTACCAGACGTTCAACATCGGGGCGAAACTCCCCGAGGGGACGGAAGTCGTCGACCGCTTCACGCTCATCCTGGAGATATTCGGCCAGCGAGCGAACACGCGCAAGGCACAGTTGCAGGTCGAACTCGCGGAACTCCGGTACGAACTGCCGCGCGCGGAGGCGAAGGCGTCGCTGGCGAAACGCGACGAACGGCCGGGGTTCATGGGTCTCGGCGAGTACGACCAGTCGCGCGAACAGGACATCAAAGCGCAGATTTCCCGCATCAAGCGCGAACTCGACTCCATCGCCGACAAGGAGGAGACCCGCAGGGAGCAACGCCGCGAGTCCGGGTTCGACCTCGTGGCCCTCGCGGGGTACACGAACGCCGGGAAGTCCACGCTGATGCAACGACTCGCCGAGGACCTCGAAGTCGGGCAGAACGACGAGTTGCACCCCGACTTGGAGACGACCGCCGAGTCCGAGGACCGCCTGTTCACGACGCTCGGGACGACGACGCGCCGCGCGGACACGGGGACGCGGAACGTCCTCCTGACCGACACGGTCGGGTTCATCTCGGACCTCCCGCACTGGTTGGTCGAGTCGTTCAAGTCCACGCTCGACTCCGTCTACCGCGCGGACCTCGTCCTCCTCGTCGTGGACGCCTCCGAACCGGTCGAGGAGATGCGCGAGAAACTCGTCACCTGCCACGACACGCTGTACGAGCGAAACGAAGCGCCCATCGTGACGGTGCTGAACAAGTGCGACAAGCTCGACGAGGGCGAACTCGAAGAGAAGACGAACGCGCTCAGCGCACTCGCGCCGAACCCGGTGGTCGTCTCCGGTCTCACCGGCGAGAACGTCGAGGAACTCTGCGACCGAATCGAACACGAACTGCCGCCGTGGGAAGAGGAGCGTCTGCTCCTCCCGATGAACGACGACGCGATGAGCCTCGTCTCGTGGGTCCACGACCACGGCCACGTCGAAGCGGAGGAGTACGAGGGCCAGCAGGTGTTCCTGGAGTTCAAGGCCCAACCGGCCATCGTGGAGAAAGCCCGGTCGAAGGCGGCGAACCTCCGGCGCGGCGCGGAGACCGACGGCGTCGTCGATTCGCCGTAGTCGAACCCGGGGGATTCGGGCGCGCTACTCCGGCGTCCGCTTCTCCTTCGAGACGACGCGCACGTCGTCGATTCTCGTGTCCGGATACTGGCCGTCGTCGTCTTTCTCCGCCGCCTTCACCATGTCCCAGACGACGTTCAGACCGGTGGTGACGCCTTCGAGCGCCTCCATCTCGCACCCGGTCTTGCCCGTCGTCTCGACGGCGACGGAGAGAGTCACCTCCGCCTCCCCCACGTCGAACTCCGTCTCGACGTTCGTGATGGGTATCTGGTGGCACATGGGAATCGTCTCCCACGTGTGTTTGACCGCCTGAATCGCGCCGATTCGGGCCGTCGCCAGCACGTCGCCCTTCCCGATTTCGTCGTCGCGGACGGCTTCGACGGTTGATTCGGTGAGGCGGACGGTGCCGCGGGCGACGGCGCGCCGCTGCGAGTCCGGTTTCTCCCCCACGTCCACCATCTGGACGTTCCCCGCCTCGTCGACGTGCGTCAGGTCGTCGCCCTCCGCGTCGCTCTCGTCCTCGTCGGGCATCGCGTCGACCCTCTCCTCGTCGCTCACCGCTCGTCACCCCAGAGCGCTCGCGGGATGGCGTCCAGGAGGTCCGACGCGAGGAGGCCGTCGCCGCGTTCCGCGTCGAGGCGTTCGCCCGCGAGGCCGTTGACGAACGGGCCGGCGCACGCCGCGTCGAACGAGTCCTGCGTGCCGAGGAGGCCCGCTATCACCCCCGCGAGGGTGTCGCCAGTGCCGCCCACGGCCATCGCGGGCGTGCCCGCGCGGACGATTCGCGTTCGCTCGCCGTCCGTGACCACGTCCTCCGCCGCCTTCGCCACGACGACGTGGCCGATGTCGGCCGCGAACGAGGCGATGTCGTCGCGGGCGTCGCGCAACGGCCCCTCGACGTCGGGGCCGCCCATCTTGGCCAGTTCCTTTCGGTTCGGCGTGCAGACGAGGGTGGCGTCGGTGTCCACCTCCGACACGACGGGGAGGGCGTCGGCGTCCACCACCGCCTCGCCCTCGAACGCGTCGAGGAACCGCCGCGCGGCCTCCAACGTCTCGTCGTCGTCGCCGAGGCCCGGACCGATGACCACCACGTCGTCGTAGTCGTGGGCCGTCTGCACGAGGCCGTCCACTTGGTCGGGGGTGAGGTGGTCGCCCGCGTAGTCCTGCACGATGAGGTCCTCCGCGTAGCCCTGTATCTGCCCGGCTACCTTCTCCGGCGCGGCGACGAACGAGAGGGAGGCCCCCGCGCGGAGGGCGGCCTGCCCGGCGAGGGCGGGCGCGCCCGTGTACGGGCCGCCGCCGATGACGAACACGCGCGAGTCGCCGCCGCGGACGCCCCGACGGACGGAGCGCAGGTCGCCCGGCCCGACGAACAGTTCCGCGGCCGCCGGGATGCCGATGTCTGCGACGGTCACCTCCGCGTCGAGTTCCGTCAGGCCGGGCTTCTCGTCGTGGAAGGTGACGACGTGGTCCGCGGAGACGGCCGAGTCGGCCCGTTCGCCGGTGTCGGCGTCGAGGCCCGAGGGCACGTCCACCGAGACGACGGTCGCGTCGAGGGCGTCGATGGCCTCGGCGGCCGTCGCCTCCGGTTCCCGGAGTTCGCCGGTGACGCCCGTGCCGAGCATGGCGTCTACGACCACGTCCGGGTCGCCGAGTTCGAGCGATTTCGAGTCGGTCACCGTCCGCGCGTCGTACTCCGCGGCGACGAGTGCCTCCCAGTTCTTGCGGGCGATGTCCGTCGAAATCGTTTCGGGGCGGCCGAGGAGGTGGACGGTCGGGTCGTACTCGTCCAGAAACCGGGCCGCGACGAACGCGTCGCCGCCGTTGTTGCCGCGCCCCGCGACGATAGCCACCGAGGAGTCGGGGTCCGCGACGCGGCGCACCGCCCGCGCGACGGCGTTTCCGCTCGACTCCATGAGCTGTTTCCGCGGGACGCCGAGGGCGTCGGCGTTCTCGTCCACCGCGGCCATTCGCTCGCTCGATATCATGCTCGACCGTTCGGTCGGCGGCGTGGTAAAAGGGGGTGTCGCGCGGAGCGCGGGTCCGGCGGCGTCGCGGCGCGGTCCCGCAGTCCGAGCTCCCTGACGTCCGCGTCGAGCGTCGGATGGCCGCCACACCTAACCGCGCGTCGCCCGTCGATTCGACCATGTCCGACGAAACCGAGGCGGACGTCACCGACCGCGACCCGGACGTCGAAGACGAGGAGGGCCACGGCGTGTCGGTCGAAGGCGGCGGCGACGCCGGAGCGTCGTCCCCGGAGGAGTCCGACGAGGTGGACGCCGAGAGGGAGGAGGAGGAGGAACCGGACGAGGAAGACGAGATGCGCGAACGGGAGGCCGAAGACCAGGAGAACGTCGACAACCACCGCGACGAGGAGCCGTTCCAGTCGTAATCGGCTCGACCGCCGCCGCGGACTCTTCTTTCGACCGCTCACCGACCGACCGGCGGGTGGCGGTTCGCCTCGTAAACCGCGACGGCGACGACCGCCAGCACCGCCAGCGTCCCCGCGAAGAACTCGATGCCGGGGACGGCTCCGCCGCGGAGCCAGATGAGCGCGTCCTCTGCGAGGAGGACGACGAACAGGACGGCGAGCAGTACCGCGCCGTGCTTGCCGAGGCGTACGTCTCTCATGCGTGAGCGTACGGTGCGGGGCGTATTCGGTCGTTCGTCGGTTCGACGCTCGCTCCCGCCGCTTCCGCTTTCGCAACATTACTCACGGGGTCGGACGAATCGCGGGCCGTGACGCGACGACTGTTCGGGACGCTCTGCGGGCTGGTCTTTCTCGTCAACCTCGGCCGAACCGCGTTCGCGCCGCTCGTCGAGACGTTCCAGTCGGAGTTCGGCGTCGGCCCCGCGACGGTCGGCGTCGTGACGACGCTCGTCTGGGTCGGCACGGCGTTGCCGCGCATCCCGGTGGGCTACCTGCTGACGCGCGTCCCGCGCCACCGCGTCGTCCTCGCCACCGGCGCTCTCCTCGCCGCCGCCGCGGCGTTCGCGGCGTCCGCGACGTCGATCCTGATGCTCCAAGTCGGCGCGTTCGCCATCGGCATCGCCTCCGGGGCGTACTTCGTCGCCGCCGTCCCCCTCGTGGGCGAACTCTACCCGGACGCCGTCGGGCGGACGCTCGGCATCCACGGCACCGCCTCGCAACTCGCCGCCGTCGCCGCCGCGCCGATGGCCGTCCTCTTTCTCGCCACCGCGTCGTGGCGGGCGACGTTCTGGGTCCTCGCCGCGGGGGCCGCGGTGGTGACGCTCCTCGTCTACGCGACGGTTCGGCAGATGGACGGCACGCCCGGAGCCGGCGCGGACCGTAACTTCGCGGGCGCGCTTCGCCACTGGCGACTCATCCTCACCGGGATGCTCATCGTCGCCACCGCCGGGTTCGTCTGGCAGGGTCTCTTCAACTTCTACGTCTCCTACCTCGTCCAGGCGAAGTCGTTCACGCAGAACGCCGCGAGCACGATGCTCACCGTCGTCTTCGCCGCGGGCGTCCCGGCGTTCTGGATCTCGGGGAGCCTCGCGGACCGCCTCCCGCGCATCCCGTACCTCATCGCGATACTGGCCGCCTACGTCGCTTCGCTGTTCGCGCTGACCGCCGTGCGCGGGTTCGTGCCGGTGCTCCTCGTCACCGCCATCCTCGGCTACACAATCCACAGCCTCTTTCCGGCGCTGGACGCGTGGCTCCTCGGCACGCTCCCCGAGGATGTCCGCGGGAGCGCCTACGCGGTGTTCAGCGGCGCGTCGCTCCTTCTGGAGGCCAACGGGAGCGGAGCCGTCGGCTTCCTCACGGGGGCGGGGTACGGGTTCGACGAGGTGTTCCGCGCGTTCGCCGGCTTCCTCGTCGTCGTCGTCGCCCTCCTGACGGTGCTGTATCTCTCCGGACGACTCCCCGGCGCGGGCGACGCGCCGGCGTAGAAAGGGTCCGTGACCGGACAAGTGGCGAGTGATCGGGACGGTCACGAGAGGCGTAACCGACGTACTGCGCCGCCTCCGTCACCGTTCACCTCCGAAATGCTTACAATGAAGAGATATGAATCGGACGACATGTCGACTCTCCTTCCGTCGGATATCGACGTCTCGAAAGCGGACGAGGACCTCCGCGTGCTCTGGCTCGACGACGACGAGGCGGAGCGGCTCATCTGTTCTCTCTCCTCCGAGACGGCCCGTTCGACGCTCTCCGCTCTCCAGCGGGACCCGGCGACGGCGTCCGAACTCGCCGACGCTGTGGACACCTCCGTCCAGAACGTCCGCCACCACCTCGGCAACCTCCGGGACGCGGACCTCGTCCACGTCGCGGACACGTGCTACTCGGTGAAGGGCCGCGAGATGAAGGTGTACGCGCCGACGGACGACGCGTTCGTCGTCTGCGTCGGCGGGACGGACGACAGATCGACGCTCCTCGACCGAATCGACCGGTTCGTCGAAGCCCTCGGGTTCCTCCCGTCCGCCGGATCCGATTCCGACTCCCCCGCCGACGCTCCGCGCGAGGAGTGACCGGTCGCCCCGCCGAACGTTGAAGTGGGGAGACGGGGCCAGTCACCGACACCGATATGACCACGGGGGCGCGAGGGGCGAACGTGAGTTGGCAGGCGGTCTTCGGCCATCAGGAAGCGTACGAAGAGCAAGCCGACGGCATCGAGGCCGCCGCCGAGGCGGCGGACGACGACGGTTTTCTCGTCGTCGAGGGCGCGTGCGGAACGGGGAAGACGATGCTCGCGTTGACGGCGGGCATCGACCGGGTGCGGGACCCCGACTCGAAGTACGAACGCGTCCTCGTCCTGACGAGCGTCAAACAGCAACTGCGCCAGTTCGAGGCCGACCTACGGACGATAAACGAGAACCTGCCCGACGACTGGCGACCCGTCTCCGGCCTCACGATGGTCGGGAAGGCGGACGTCTGCCCCTACAGCAGGGAGAACGTCGCCGGCATCGACGACCAGACCGTCTACGACCGCTGTGAGGGCCTGCGCGAACGGACGCGGAACCTCGTCGGCGACGTCGCCGGGGGAACCCCGGCGGGCCGCCGGACGTCGTCCGGCGATGGGGGAGTCACCTCCACCTCCGCCCTCGTCCGCGAGGCGGGGGCGGCCCAGACGGGGCTACTGGACTCCGGGAGCGACGGCGGACCGACGTATCTGGAGACGGCGGGCGAACCGACGCCGTACCTCCCCGAGACGGGCGAGTACGACGGAACCGAGTTCTGCCCGTTCTACGCGACGTTCTTGGACGACCTGCCGGAGGACGGCGACCCGATAGAGGCGGTGCCGTTCGACGTGACCGAACTCGGCTTGGTGGACACGGAGGAACTCGTCCGCCTCGCCGCCGGGTACGGCACCTGCCCCCACTCCGCGATGGGGGCGGTCCTCCCGCACGTCGAAGTCGTCGTCGGCAACTACTACCACGCGTTCGACCCCACGACCGTCGGGTCGTTCACGGGCGCGTTGGTGGACGATTCGACGTTCGTCGTCTGCGACGAGGCGCACATGCTCGAACCGCGCGTGCGCGAACTCGTCAGCGACGGCGTGGGCGACGCTACCCTTCGCGACGCCGAGAACGAACTGACGCGCGTCGTACAACCGCTGACGTTCGACGACGACGGGAAGGGCGTCGAGGACGCCGACCTCGTCCGCGGCGAACTCGAAGACGCGGACGTGACCCTCCGCGAGTTGGAGGAGGCGCGCGACTTCCTGCGGGACCTGCGCGAGGAGCTCGACCGGCGGGTGACAGCCCACCTCGACCGGACGACGCCCGACTGGCGCGCGGACCTCACCCGACTGGACGACGACGAGATTCCGCTCAGAGACCCCGAGACGCCCGAGGTGGACGAGATAACCGAGTGGGCCGAGGAGGCGGGCTACGACGAGGGGACGTGGATCCGCGCGGAGTCGGTCGGCGCGGTGGTCGCCCGAATCCTGAACGAAGTCGAGGAGGAGGACAGGCGGCGCGCGTCGCTTCCGGTCGGGCGAACCCTCGCCAACTGGGCGCGGCAGGACCACGAGACGTACTTCCGGGAGATAACGCTCGACCGGACGTGGGACGAGACGGCGCGGCCGGACTCGTGGCGACGCGCGTACAACGCCCACCTGGCGCTTCACAACTGCGTCCCCGGCGACGCCATCGCCGAACGACTCGGCGAGTTCGGCGGCGGCGTGTTGATGTCCGCGACGCTGGCTCCCTTGGACGTGTTCAGGGAGGTGACCGGACTGAACGCCCTCGAATCGTCGGGTCGGCCGGTCGTCGAACGGACGTACGGGCTCTCGTTCCCGGCGGAGAACCGCGCGTCGTTCGCCGTGGACGCGCCGAAGTTCACCTACGAGAACCGCGGCCCGCCGGGCGAGGACAACGAGACGCGGCGGGCGTACGTGGACGCCGTCGAAGACGTGGCCCAGTCGCCCGGAAACGTCCTCGTCGGGATGCCGAGTTATGCCGAGGCGGAGTGGATGGCCGGGGCGTTGGAGTCGCGCCTCGACAAGCCCGTCCTCCTGGACGAAGCGAGCGACGACGGCGCGACGGAGCGGTTGAAGGCGGACTTCTTCGGCGGCGACGAGAAGGTGCTGGTGACGAGTCTCCGCGGAACGCTCACCGAGGGCGTCGATTACCGCGGCGACCGCCTCTCGGCGGCCGTCGTCTGCGGCGTCCCCATCATCAACACGTCGAGTCCGCGGACGCGCGCGCTGAAGACGGCGTACGACCGGAAGTTCGGCGACGGCTTCGAAGCCGCCCTGACCGTCCCGGCGGTCAGGAAGGCGCGGCAGGCCATCGGGCGCGTCATCCGCGGGGCGGACGAGGTCGGCATCCGCGCGTTCGTGGACGCGCGGTACGCCCGGGAGTCGTGGAACGGCGTCCGCGAGTACTTCCCGCCGGGGGAACGCGAGGAGTTCCAACCGGTCAGCCCCGACATGCTCGGGTTCGGCGTCGAACGGTTCTGGTCGTCCGTCGAGTGAGTCGCCCCTACTCGTCGGTCGGTTCGTCCGACTCCGACCTCGACTCGCCGTAGGCCGCCCGACACTCGTCGGAACAGAAGTGCCGGTGTCGCGCCTCGCCGTCTTCGACCCGCGTGACGACCCGGTGCGTCGGCGACTGCAGTATCTTCTCGCCGCAGTTGGCGCACTCCTGCGCGGTACTCTCGTCTGCGTCTTCGCCGATGTCCGAGGTAGGGTCCACCATCGCTCTCGGGAGTTCGCTCGGGGACGCTTCACTCCGTCTCAGGCGGCGGTACTTGCCTCTCGTCCGGCGGAGAACCGCGAACGGTCTGGGCCCGAACGGCCTCGGGGCGGCGGTTGGGGGCGTTCCGGACCGGTCCGGTCGTCTCGATAACCGTGATGGTGTCTATAGAGTTGACTTAGCAGAGGTTATGTACTCTCCGCGGCGGACGTACGAACGAGGACCCCCGTGATGTCCGACTCATCCGCAGATTCAACGTGGACGCCCGAACCGCGGTCGACCGACGAAGCCGTCGGCGACCGAGCAATCGACGGGCGAGATTTCGCCCTCCACAGCGTCGTCGTCCGGTACGACGGCCGCCCGGACCGATGCACGCTGTACCCCCGGCGGGAGAGTTGTCGAGACCGGATGCAGTCGTGGTTGACCGCGAATCAGGACGCGTTCGTCGGCCTCGAAGAGTACCGCTGAGGCGTCGGTTCGCGGCGTTCGTTCTTCCTCGGTCCGTCAGGACTCCGTCCACTCCGCGTCCGAGAGCGTCCGCTGGACGGCCTCCTCGCCGACGGCGGCCGCCAGCGCCTCGAACCCCATCCGCTCCGACCGGTCGCGCGCGTTGGCGACGAGGCGGGAGACGATGAACTCCGGCGTGGACTTGCCGACGGTGCCGAACCGCGGTTGGTAGTCCACGCGGAGCGCCAACTCCTCGGTCAACCCCTCGGCGAAGATGCCGTCGATGCGGGCCTCCGGCGGGAGCGGGTCTAAGTCGTCGGCGAGGTGGGTGACGTAGACGCCGAGCGCGTCCTGTTGGACGGTGAGGTCCACCAACCCGTTGAGCAGGTCGGCGGCCCGCCCCGGTTCGGTGATGGCCTCGAACTCGTCCACCAGCATGAGCGTGCGGTCCTCCGAGGAGAGGGGCGGGACGATGGACTTCAGCGTCGATTCGAGCACGCCCGCGTTGAAACTGGCGTGGCGGCGGTGGAACACCACGCTGTCGAACGAGCCGACTTCGGCGCGGTCCGCCGGGACGGGCATCCCCATCATCGCGAGCAGCGTGACCTGACAGAGCGTCTCTAAGAGCGTCGTCTTCCCGCCGCTGTTCGCCCCGGTGAGGACGGTCACCCGGTCGCCCGACGGCGGGCGGGGGGCGTCGTCCTCGTCGGCGTCCGCCCCCTCGGGGCCGAGTCCGTGCGTCCCGACGCCGTACGTGACCGACTGCACGTCGCCGGAGAGGGCGAGGTTGCGCGCCCCGGAGACGGCGAGGCCGTCCTCGACGAGTCGCGGGCGGTTCAGGTCGTGTTCGACGGCGAACCGGCCCAAGGAGAGCTCGAAGGCGATGTCAGAGACGGCTTCGACCGCCGCGTCCACGTCCTCGCGGGCCGACTCCACGTCCTCCTGCAGGTCGGCGGCGACGTCGGCCTCCCGTTCCGCCACCTCGGCCTGCAGTTCCTCCACGAGCGTTCGCAGCGATGTGCTGGCGAAGTCCGCCTCGTCGTAGGCGTCCCCGGCGGCGGCGGACTCGATTCGCCCGCGGCGGAGGTCCGTCTCCCGCGCGACGTACTCGACGAACGCCGACCGGAACTCGTCGAGGCTCTGGACGCCGCGGGAGCGGACGGATTCGAGCACGTCCAATGCGCCGCTCTCCAAGGACTCGACGGATTCCAGCGTCTCGCGCAGTCTGTCGAGTTCCTCGTCTGCCCCCTCGGCGACGGTGCCGTCCTCGTTCACGTAGCCGAGTGCGCCCGCGGCGTCCCGAAGCGCCTCGTCGTCCACGCCGTCGAGGGTGTCGAACGTCCGCCCGCGGAGCCCCGCCTCGCGGAGCGTGAGCGCGGTTTCGACGGCGGCGCGGTCGGTTCCCCCCGCCTCGTCGTACTCCGCGAAGGCGTCGAGGACGGCGTCGCGGGCGTCGTCGTCGAGCGACGCCCACGCGTCGCGGGCGGCGAGGACCCCGTCGAGTCGGTCCTCGCGCGCGTCGGCGTCCTCCAACGGCGTCGTGACGCGGATGCGGTCCGCCGCGTGTTCGGTGATGGCGTACTGACTCGCCAGCGTCAACAGGTCGTCGTAGACGTTTCGCGCGTCGCGCGTTCCCAGCGCGTCCATCCCCGCCGCGCCGTTGGCCCGCCGCAGGATGCGGACGGCCCGCCCGCGCGGGACGCCCGCCTCCGAGAGCGCGCGGATGTCGGCCTGCTCTATCGCTTCGACGGCACGTTCGACGCCCAGCGTCTCCGCGAGGCGTTCGCTCGTCTTCGGACCGACCCCCCAGTAGTCCTCAAGTCGCATACCGAGAACTACTCGGGCCGGGTCTTGTAGGTTGCCCGTCCGCGGCGGAACTGGTCCCTCGACCGGCGGCGTCGCCACTACTCGGTCGAGTCAGCGGAGAAGAGGCGTTACCAGGAGGGAACGGGACGCTCGTCGGCGGACGACTCGGAGCCGGGAGTCGCCTCGTCGGTGGAACGCTCCGCGGCGAGGGAGAGAACCTCCGCCAGTAGCAGAACCGCCTCCTCGTGGTCGTCGCGCGACGCCCGCAGGGCCACCGGCGACACGTCGAGTCGCTCGTACTCGTCGAAGTCGTCGCGCGTGACGATGCCGCGGTCCGCGAAGTCCGTCGATATCTCCCTGAGCAGGGCGTGATAGTGGACCAGTTCGTTCTTCTTCATCGGATGTACACGTACGTGCTCAAGCAAGGTAAGCGGCCCGCTTCGTGCAATCAGACGCGAAATTGGGAGCGCAGAGAGGGTTACAATATGGCGGACGTTGTGCGGAACGAAAGGAGAAGAGAGGGTCGGCGCGGCGGGGGAACCCGCGCCGGTCGGCGTCCGTTACGTGACCCGCTTGGACCGCGCCTCGCGGACGTCCGACCCGTCGCGCATCATGTCCTCGCAGTGGGGACAGACGCGCGGGTCGTCGTTGTCCTGCGGCGCGAACACTCTGACGTAGTTCTGCGTCACGAACGACCCGCAGTTCTGACACTCAGGCATCGTGGGTCACCTCCCGAGACGTCGTACTCGTCGCTCGTGCGACCAATGCGTCGTCGGGGGTCGGTCTGACGAACATGCTCGTGCCTATCGACGGCGGAATATCGCGTAAGTAGGGTGCCTATGGTGTTAGGGTTCTCGCCGGGCGCGGGGAAAGCGGTAAATGCCTCTGCCCTCGTCTTTCGATCGAACGACGGTGCGCGCGAACGCCGCCGACCCGACGAACCATGGAAGACACCCGAAACGGACAGGAGAGCCGACTCGGTACCGACGTCCGTGAACACCTCGACCGCGTCTCGGACGCCGTCTTCGCCCTCGACTCGGAGTTCCGGTTCACCTACCTGAACGAGAAGGCCCAGCAGTTGCTCGAACGCGACGAGTCCGACCTCCTCGGGTCGGTCCTCTGGGACGAGTTCCCCGAAGCGACGGGGACGGAGTTCCAGCGGAAGTACGAACGCGCGCTTCGAGAGATGGAGGACGTGACGTTCACCGAGTACTACGACCCCTTGGAGACGTGGTTCGAGGTGAACGCGTTCCCCACCGAGACGGGACTCACCGTCTACTTCCGCGACGTGACGGCGCAACAGGAACGGGAGCGACGGATAGAGGTTCAGCGCGACCGACTCGACCTGTTGGAGACGTTCACCCACGTCGTCGCGGACGTCAGCAACGCGACGGAGGAGGCGGTGTCTCGGACCCACATCGAGCAGATGGTGTGTAGCCGCCTCGTGGAGACGACGTCGCTGCGGTTCGCGTGGGCCGGTCGCTTCGAGGGGCCGGGGGAGGAACTCGTCCCCTCGGCGTGGGCCGGACACGAGGACGGCTACCTCGACGAGGTGACCATCACCGCCGACGACTCCGAGACGGGACGGGGACCGGCGGGGCGCGCGGCGGCCACCGGCGAGGTGCAGGTGACGCACGCCATCGAGACGGCCCCGGAGTTCGAACCGTGGCGCGAGGCCGCCCTCGAACGCGGGTATCGCTCCTGCGCCTGCTTACCGCTCCGGTACGACGGCCGGACGTACGGCATCCTCGGCCTGTACGCCGGGCGGGAGAACGCGTTCGCCGAACCGCACGACGAGGCCGGACCGCTGGACAGGCTGGCCGACACCGTGGCGCACGCCGTCCACACGGTGGAACAGAGAGAGCGCGAACGCGAGTTGCGCCGCCGGCGCGAGGAGTTCTCCGCGCTGGTGGAAGACGTCGAGGAGTACGCCATCTTCCGTCTGGACGCCGAGGGCCACGTCGCCAGTTGGAACCGCGGCGCCGAGGAGATAAAGGGCTACGAGGAACGCGAGATACTCGGCAGGCACTTCTCGACGTTCTACCCCGAGGAGGACAGGGCGGACGGACTTCCGACGGAACTCCTCGAACGCGCCGCCGAGGAGGGGCAGGCCAAACACGAGGGGTGGCGCGTCCGGAAGGACGGGTCGCGGTTCTGGGCGTCCGTCGCCATCACGGCGCTGACCGACGAGGAGGGCAACCTCCGCGGGTACATCAAGGTCGTCCGCGACATGACCGAACGGAAGCGCCGCGAACGCCGCTTGGAGGCGGTGTTCAACAAGACGTTCCAGTTCATGGGTCTGCTGGAACCGGACGGGACCGTCGTCAAGGTGAACGACGCGGCGGTGCAGTTCGCCGCGACGGAACGCGACGACCTCATCGGCAACCCGTTCTGGGAGGTTCCGTGGTGGGGGGGCGACGACGAGGTGGCCGGACTGCGCGACGCCATCCGGTGGGCCGCCGCCGGCGAGTTCGTCCGGTTCGAGACGAACGCGGACGCGCCGGACCGCGACACCGAGGTGACCGTGGACGTCTCCATCACGCCCGTGACCGACGAGACGGGCGAGGTGGTGCTTCTCGTCCTCGAAGGGCGCGACATCACGGAGCGAAAGCGGCGGGAACACGAACTGCGGCGCGAACGCGAGCGCATGGAGTTCATGAACCGCGTCCTCCGGCACAACCTCCTCAACGGGCTGAACGTCGTGAGCGCTCGGGCCGACATCCTCGGCGACTTCGTCCCCGAAGACGGTAAGACCCACCTCGAAACGCTCCGCGACCGGGTCGCGGAGATGGCCGGCCTCGTGGAGACGATGCGGTCGTTCACGCGGGCGGTCGGGCAGGAGTCGCACAACCTCGAACCCGTCGAACTCGGTTCGACGCTCGCACGCGAACTGGAGGCGATAGACGACGAGTACGACCGCGCCACCGTCGCCACCGACGGTCCCCTCCCCGAGGTGGAGGTGATGGCCGACGAACTCCTCTCGACGGTGTTCGAACACCTCCTGACGAACGCCGTCCAGCACAACGACAAGGACGAACCGCGGGTGACGGTGTCGGTCGACCCCGGCGAGGAGTGCGTCGAGGTTCGCGTCGCCGACAACGGCCCGGGAGTTTCGGACGAGGCCAAGGAGCGAATCGTCGACAAGAGCGTCGAACAACTCTCGACGCCCGGCAGCGGGTTCGGTCTCTTCCTCGTGAAGGAACTCGTAGACTGCTACGGCGGCACCATCACCGTCGGCGACAACGACCCCGAAGGCGCGGTGTTCACGGTGTCGCTCCAGATCGCCTGACCGCCACGAACCGCCGTCGAGGGGCTCTGCGCGGCATCTCGCTCGACCACCGAGTCTGCGACGGACGGTTACGTTCACTCACGAGAGACAGACAGTCGGTCGATAAACTCTGTTCGATTTATGGCCAGATATTTACTCGTAGGGGGAGTGGCTACGGTATCCGATGTCCACCAAGCGTTCGCCGAGTCCGGAGAGCGAAGACCAATCGGCGACGCCGGTCGTTCTCGTCGTCGACGACGACGAGGACTTGGCGGACACCTGCGAGTACTGGCTGCGCGACGACTACGACGTTCGCGTCGCGTACGGCGGCCGGGAGGCCCTCGACGCGGTAGACGAAACCGTGGACGTCGTCCTCCTCGACAGGCGCATGCCGACCGTCTCCGGCGACGACGTCCTCCAATCCCTCGAAGAGCGCGAGTTAGACTGCCGTATCGCGATGATGACGGCCGTCGAACCCGACACCGACATCGTCGACATGCGGTTCGACGACTACCTCGTCAAGCCCGTCACCAAGACGGACGTCCGAGAGACGGTCGAGGAACTCCTCGTCCGGTCAAACTTCGAAGACGAGGTACAGCGGTTCTTCGCGTTGGAGTCCACCGAGACGGTGCTCGAAAGCCGGGACACCGACGAGCTCAGGGACCCGGAGACGCTCGAATCGCTCCGCGCGAACGTCGAATCGCTCCGGAGCGAACGCGCCGACGAGATAGAGCTGCGTCAGCGTCAACTCGACCACCTCCACCACGTCAACGACCTGTTGCGCGAGGTGGACCGAGCGATAGTGGACGCGACGACGCGCGAGGAGATAGAGGAGGCGGTCTGTCTCTCCGTGGCGGACGAGGGGTCCTATCGGGGCGCGTGGATCGCCCGCTACAACCGGGCGATGGACGGCGTGAGTCCCCGCGCCGCCGCGGGCGTGGACGCCGCGCGACTGAGCGACCGCGTCGAGACGGTGCGCCCCCTCGTCCGGGACGTCGTCGAGTCGAAGACGGTCAGGGTCGTCGAGCGAATCACCGACGAACACCGCGAAGCGGCGTTCCCGTCCGAGAGCACCCTCGAGGACCCCGTCTCCGTCATCGTCGTCCCCGTCCTCTACCGGGAGACGACGTACGGCGCACTCTTCGTCTACGCCGACGGTCCCTCGGAGTTCTTCGAGGAACACGTCGAGGTGTTCGAACAGCTCGGGCGGAGCATCGGCAACGGCATCAACGCCGCCGAGTCAAAGCGACTCCTCTACGGCGACACGGCGGTCGAACTGGAGTTCGAACACGCGGACGACGGCGACCTGTTCGTCGAACTGACGCGGCAACTCGGGGGGACGCTCACCCTGAAGGGGTTCGCCCCGGAGTCGAACGACAGCGTCGCCTGCTACGTCACCGCCGAGGGCGTCGAGAGCGAGTCGCTGTTGGAGGAGGCGACGAAGCACCCGGCGGTCGAACGCGCGCGCATCGTCACCCAGAACGGTTCCGAGACGCTGTTCGAGTGGGAGATAACCGATTCGGCGGTGCTCGTGACGTTCGTCGGGTTCGGAGCGGACGTGAACACGCTCTCGGTCACCGACGGCCAGGGAACCGTCGTCGCCACCGTCGCGCCCGACGCCGACCTCAGAGCGCTCATCGACTCCGTTCAGCAGTCGTTCCCCGAGATAAGCGTCGTCGCCAAGCGGGAGGTGGAGCGGTCGGTCCAATCGACGGACGCGTTCCGCCACGAACTGGAGAACAAACTCACCGACCGCCAGCGCGACGTGTTGGAGACGGCGTTCGTCTCCGGCTACTTCGAGTGGCCGCGGGGGAGCACCGCCGAGGAGGTGGCCACGTCGCTCAACATCTCCGCGCCGACGTTCCACGAGCACCTGCGCTCGGGGGAGCGAAAACTGATAGAGACGTTCTTCGACCAGACGGGTCTCGACGCGGGCGACGACGCCGCGCGGAGTCAGACGGAGAGCGACTGACCGCACTCACTCCGCGGAGGGCGGCGGCGATTCCTCGGCGAGTCGTTCGACCGCCGCCAGAACTTCGTCTTTCCGCACCGGTTTGGTGAGGTACTCGTCGAACGGGGGCGCGTCGTCGCCCTCGCGGAGACGGTGGGGGTCCGTCGCCGTGAGTAACGCGACTCGCGCGTCTCCCGGTCGGTCGCGGAGTCGTTCGAACACCTCCTCTCCCGAGAGGCCGGGCATCCGACGGTCAAGGACGACGGCGTCTACCGTCGAGTCGTACGCTTCGACGGCTTCGCGACCCGAGTACGCGGTTCGGACCGCGTACTCGTCGGACAACCAGACGGCGAGACTGTCGGTGAAGGCAGCCTCGTCGTCCGCGACGAGAACAGTTCGTTCGTCGGTCGGTGCGCGTTCGGGGGAATCGTTCATCCGTGCGGAGAGTCCGTCGGGGGGACGACGGTCATCGAGTCGGGGGGTCGCGTGCGGGGGGGTCTCAATCGCGTGGGGGATCGAATCGGGGGAATCGGTTCGACCTGACGGCCCGGAAACGCCGGTTCGAGCGATCAGGCGTCGTTCATCCGCTGTAGGGTCTCTTCGCCGCAGTGGACGCACTTCGTCGCCCGGTAAGGTTCCCGTGAGAACTCTCGATTGACCTGCTTGGAACTCTCGGTCTTGAGAGTTATCGAGACTTCGTGGGGAGTGTGGGCGTCACACCGGTCGCAGTACTCGGTCAGTTCGGTGAGGCCCGATTTGCTTTTGGACATGATTGATACCTCACCTACAGTATACAAGCCTTCGGTGGATAGATGGACAGCCTAAGCCGTTAGGGAACCAGTAGAGACGCCTGAAAGACGCGAAAACTCACTCCGCAGGGGGCGTCTCGGCGTTCTCCGCCTCGTCGTACTTCTCGCGGAACTCGTGGATGAGTTGCCCTATCTTCGCGTACCAGTCGTTCAGCGTCCGTTGCATGTCGTCCGCCACCTCGTCGGCGTCGGCCGGTCGGTAGACGTGGTAGTACCCCCCCTGTTCGTAGTTCACCTGCTCCTTCTGGATGTACCCCGACTGGAGGAGCCGCTGGACGGCGCGGTACGCCGTCGAACGCTCGCGGTCCACCGCCTCCGCCACGTCGTCGACGGTCATGGGGGCGTCGCTCTCGACGAGAACCTCGAAGACGTCCCTGTCGAGGGGTTTGAGTCCGTGAACGCACTCGAGCAGTCCTTCGCACTCCATGTCGGCCTGCAGGTACTCCGCCATCGAATCGGGCATCCTTGACGGGCGTTGGCGGCGCTGGCTCAAAATGATTTGCGTGTTTCGTGCAACACTACGCCGGGATTCGGAGAGAGAAAATTCGGGCGCATCGCCCGAGTTGATCGTTCTCTCGCCGGCTCAGGACAGGTTCCAGCCGTCACCGAACGATTCGAAGCGGTGCTTGTCGTGGCCGAACAGCACGTCCGCGTCGGTGCGGCGTGCTATCTCTTTGAGCGTTCGGAGGCTCTCGAACCAGTCGCGTTCGGACCAAAGCAGGCCGGGGCCGAGGGGAATCTCCCCGGCGTAGTTCTCGTCCACGTAACACTCGTCGCCCGCGACGAGGACCGTCTCCTCCGGCAGGTCGATTCGCGCGCCCATCACGCCGGGGGTGTGCCCCGGCAGGTGGAGCAACTCGAAGTCCGCCGCGAGAGTGCGGCGGTGTCGGTGGACGACGCGCCAGTTCAGGTCGCGGTCGAAGTCGTCGGCGAGGTAGGCGAGAGAGCCCTCGTCCGTCTTCGCGGAGTAGTAGGCGTACTTCAACTCCTCCTCGTGGACGTACACCGGCACGTCCGTCCCCTCGAACGCCGCGAGGCCGCCCGCGTGGTCGAGGTGCAGGTGGCTCATCACCACGGCGTCGACGTCGGAGAGCGAGTAGCCCGCCGCCTCCAAATCGTCCTCCAAGGGGTGCTCGTCGGCATCGACGTGTTGGAACGTCGCGTACAACGGGTCGGGCCAGTAGCCCTCCCCGGCGTCCGGGTGCGACCCCGTATCCCAGAGGAACGTCCCCTCGGGGTGGTCTATCACCGCGCTCCAGACGACGAACTCCCGCATCTCGTGGTCGGGGTTCGGGTTCGCCGCGGTGCCCATCGTGTGTCCGTCGAGGACGAACCCCGCGTCGGCGACGACCCGCCCCCTGTCGAGGAGTCTGATGCTCGCGTCGACCATGGCGGCGGTTCGGTTGCCCCGGTGATAACTGTTGTCTGGGGAGTTACAGGACGTTCTGGAGGATACCGCCGTCCACGGCGAGGGCCTGCCCGGTGACGTTGCGGTTGGTCGCGTAGTAGACGGCCAGTCTGCCCATGTCCTCCGGCGTCTGGTCGCGTCCGAGGGGGATGGCGCGTTTGATGGTGTCCTCGTACTCCTCTTGGAGGGTCGGCGTCAGCACCTGATTCCACATCGGCGTGTCCACGATGCCGGGACAGATGGCGTTGACCGTCACGTCGTCCTCGGCGAGTTCGAGGGCGAGCGACTTGGTCAGGCCGAGGACCGCGTGCTTCGAAGAACAGTAGTGCGAGAGGCCCGCCGCGCCGATTTCCCCGGCGATGGAGGCGGTGTTGATGATGGTCCCGTTCGTCTCCCTGAGGTGCGGAATCGCCGCCCGAGAGACGAGGAACGGCCCCTTCGTGTTCACCTCCATCACCGCGTCCCACTCGTCTTCCTCCATCTCCTCGGTGGGTGCAACGGTGATGATACCCGCGTTGTTACAGAGCACGTCGAGTCGGCCGAACTCCGAAATCGTCTCTTCGACCATCGACTCGACCTGTTCGGCGTCGGTCACGTCGCACTCGACGACGTGCGCGCGCGACCCCTGTTCGACCACGCGTTCGGCCACCTCCCGCGCCCTCGTCGCGCCGCCGACTTCCTTCGAACCCTGCTGGTTGTGCTCCGTGTCGAGGACGTCCACGTCCGCGATGACCACGTCGCTCCCCGCCTTGGCGAGTTCGACGGCGATGCCCTCGCCTATCTGTCCGCCCGCGCCCGTCACGACGGACACCTTGCCGTCGAGTGAGTCGTCTGCTGTCATGGTCCACTCGAGGTATGGGGGACGATAGCATAGTTCATTTCTCAGCGTCGGAGATACGTCTCGAACGCTGAGTGCGCGGACGACCGATTCGAACGAGAAAGAGGGCGGAGATGCGGCGTCAGACCGATTTCAGGTCCACTGCCGGTAGATGAGGTTGCGCTGGATCTCGTTCGCGCCCTCGTAGATGACCGGGATGCGGGCGTCGCGGAAGACGCGGGCGATGCGGCGTTCCGAGAGGATGGAACGGCCGCCGTGGAGTTGCATCCCGCGTTCGGAGCACTCCGTCGCCGTCTCGGTGGATTTGGTCTTACAGACCGCCGCCCAGAACCCGGCGTCCTCGCCGTTCTGGACTTTCTCGGCGGCGCGCCAGTTGAGTGCGCGCGCGGCCTCGAACTCCATGCGCATCTCCGCGAGGGTGTGCTGGGTCGCTTGGAAGTCGGCGATGTTGCGCCCGAACGCCTCCCTGTCGTGGACGAACTCGTACGTCTCCTCGATGGCCGCCGCGGCGAGTCCGAGTCCGTGGCCGCCGACGACGACGCGCCCGTGGTTGAAGAAGTCCGCGAGCATGTAGAAGCCGCCGCCCTCCGTGCCGATCAGGTTCTCCTCGGGCACCTCGCAGCCGTCGAAGACGATGTGACCCTGCTTGGAGGCGCGCATGCCCATCTTCTCGGGGATGTGTTCGGCCTCGTAACCCTCGGCGTCCGTCGGGACGATGAACATCGAGTAGTTGGAGTAGCGGTCCTCGCTCTCGCCCGTCTTCGCGTAGACAGTGAGCCAGTCGGCCTCAACGGCGTTTCCGACCCAGTACTTCTCGCCGTCGAGAACGTAGCCGTCGTCGGTCTTCTCGGCCTCCGTCGTCATCCCGGCCATGTCCGACCCCGTCTGCGGTTCGGAGACGGCCAACCCCGAAATCTGGTCGTTTTCGGCCACGGGGCGGAGATACTCCTCCTTCTGGTCCTCGGAGCCGTACTGCTCGACTATCTCGCAGCCGAACGACGCGAGCATCAGGGTGAGGGCGATACCGGCGTCGGCGCGGTAGAACTCCTCGTTGATGGCGAGCATCTGCTGGAGGTCGAACCCGCGTCCGCCGTACTCCTCGCCGATGTCCTGGGCGACCAAGCCGGCGTCCATCCCCGCCTCCAGGACGTCCCACGGGTACTCCGCGTTCTCGAAGTACTCCTCGGCGTTCGGCGCGATGTGTTCGTCGGCGAACTCGCGCGCCTCCTGCTTCACGTCTCGGGCGTGTTCCGGTACGATGGTGTCGTCGAGAAGGTCCATGCCCGAGAGTGGATTCCTAACGTAAAATAATCCATGGAACTGCGAAAACCGTAAAACGAGTTTACCGTTTGTTCGGCGGAAGCGACGCGGCGGCCACCTCGGGCGAGTCGCGGCGGCGGCCGTCAGTCGTTCGAGGCGGGCGCGGCGTCGTCCGGCGACTTCCCGGCGACGATCGATTCGTCGTCGTACTCCTCGCGCAGTACCTTCTTGTCGAACTTGCCGGTGGCCGTCTTCGGCACCTCCTCTATGAACATCACCTCGTCGGGCACCCACCACTTCGGGAACTCCGCTCTGACCATCTCGGTGAGTTCGGACTGCAACGCCTCGCGGTCCGCGCCGTCCTTCGGGACGACGAACGCGACGGGGCGTTCCTGCCAGCGTTCGTGCGGGACGCCGACGACGGTGGCCTCCGCCACGTCGTCGTGCGCCATGAGGGAGTTCTCCAACTCGACGCTTGAGATCCACTCGCCGCCGGACTTGATGACGTCCTTCGCGCGGTCCACTATCTGCACGTACCCCTCCTCGTCTACGGTCACCACGTCGCCCGTCTTCAGCCAGTTCCCCTCGAAGTCCTCCTCATTCGCCTCCGGGCGTTCGTAGTACTCTGTCGTCACCCACGGGCCGCGGACCCACAGTTCGCCGAAGTCCTCGCCGTTCCACTCGACTTCCTCGCCGTCGTCGCCGACGACGCGCATCTCCAGTCCGGACGCGAGGAGGCCCTGCTTCGCGCGCTTTTCGTACCGCTCTTCTCGGTCCCACGACTCCATCCCCGGTTTGAGGTGCGCGACGGTGCCGATGGGGGCCATCTCGGTCATCCCCCACGCGTGGACCACGTCCACGTCGTACTCCTCGTCGAACCGCCGGATGACCGACCGGGGGGCCGCCGCCCCGCCGATGACGATTCGGTCGAGCGAGGAGATGTCCGCGTCGTTCTCGTCAAGATAGTCCAACAGCCCCAACCACACCGTCGGGACGCCCGCGGTGAGGGTGACGCCCTCCTCCTCGATGAGGGAGGCGAGGTCCTCGGGCGACGGCGACGGCCCGGGGTAGACGTGCTTCGCGCCCGCGGCGGTGGTCGAGAAGGGCAGACCCCACGCGTTGACGTGGAACATCGGCACGACGGGCATCACCACGTCGGACGACCGGATGTCGAGTCCGGACTCCGGGAGGGTCGCCATCGTGTGCGACCAGAGCATCTGTTGGGTGTACTCGACGCCCTTCGGTTTCCCCGTCGTCCCGGAGGTGTAGCACATCCCCGCCGGTTGCTCCTCGGACAGGTCGGGCCAGTCGTACGCGGCGTCCGCCTCGGCGACGAACGACTCGTAATCCGTCACCGGCGACAGCGACGTCTCCGGCACCTCCTCGCCGACCACGACGTACCGTTCGACGGAGGCGAACACCTCCTCGTCGTACGCCCCCGCTAGCTTCTCGACCAAGGACGGGTCCACGAACAGCACCGTATCCGCCGCGTTCTCGACGATGTACTGGATGTGGTGGTCGGGCAACAGGGGGTTGATGGTGTGCAGTTGCGCACCCATCGAGGGGACGCCGAAGTACGTCTCGAAGTGCCGGTGGTGGTTCCAACAGAACGTCCCCACTCGGTCGCCGCGTTCGACGCCCGCGGCGTCGAGGGCGTTCGCCAACTGACCGACGCGGTCCTCGTACTCCGAGTACGTGTACCGCTCTACGCCGTCGTGCGTCCGCGAGACGACTTCTCGGTCGGGGAACAGTTTGCTCGCGCGCCACAGGAACGGCCGCAACGTCTGGTCGGTTGCTCCGGGCATACCTCACACCAACGGCAGCATCGTTAATTATCGTTTGTGTGGGTTGGGGAGAAGACCGTCGTCGCGGACTCACTCGGGCGACTCGCCCGTTGCGTCTCCGTCCGCGGAGTCGTCGCCGTCGCTCGATTCGGCGTCGGCTTCCGCGTCGGTGTCCGCATCCGCCTCCGCGAGTTCGTCTTCGTCCTCGCCCGCCTCCGCGGGTTCGTCGGACTCGTCGTTCGCGTCCGCATCTGATTCGTCGCCGCCAACCCCCTCGTCACCGCCCTCCGCTTTCTCGTCGTCCGCTTCACCGTCCACCGCCTCGTCTTCTGCTTCACCGTCCACCGCCTCGTCTTCTGCTTCCTCGTCCTCCCCCTCCGCGACCGCTTCGAGTCGTTCGCGGACGGCGTCGCGTTTCACCGTCCCTGAGACGGTTCGGGGCAGTTCGTCGGCGAACGCGACGATTCGGGGGAGTTTGAACCCCGCGAGTCGCTCTCGGGCGTACTCCTCCACCCCGTCGCGCGTCACCTCCTCGGACCCGGGGACGACGAGTGCGCCGACGCGTTCGCCCCACTCCGGGTCGGGGACGCCGACGACGGCGGCGTCGCGAACCTCGGGGTGCGAGCGGAGGACGTCCACCACCTCGCCGGGTTCGACGTTCTCGCCGCCGGTGATGATTCGGTCGTCCACACGGTTGAGCACGTACAGTCGGCCCTCGGCGTCGAGGTAGCCTGCGTCGCCCGTCTTCAGACCGTACTCGCAGAAGGCCTCCGCCGTCGCCTCCGAGTCGCCGTAGTACCCCGGCGTGACCGTCGGCCCCGAGACGACGAGTTCGCCCGTCTCGCCGCGTTCGACGGGGGTGCCGGACTCGCCGACGACGGTGAGGTCCGTCCAGTAGAGGGGGCGACCCACGGTGCCGACGTTCCGGAACGCCTCCTTCGGGCGCGCCGTGGCTATCTGGGAGGCGGTTTCGGTCATCCCGTACGTCGGGTAGACGGGGACGGAGTAGTTCCGACACCGCGCTATCAGTTCCGACGACGCGGGCGCGCCGCCGAGGAGGACGACCCTGAGCGACTCCGAGAGCGTTCCGCGCTTCTCCAGCATCCGGCGGAGCATCGTCGGCACCAGAGAGACGGCGGTCACCTCGTGGCGTTCGATGTCGTCGGCGGTCGGCCCGGCTCGGAACTCCGGCCTGAGGACGACGGTCATCCCGTAGAGGGGCATCCGGAGGACGGGCGCGATGCCGCCCATGTGGTGCAGCGAAAGCGCGACCAACCACCTGTCGGCCGGGTCGAACCCGAGGCGGAACGCGGAGGCGACTGCGCTCGAAAGCAGGTTCCGAATCGTCAGGGTGACTGCCTTCGGGTCGCCCGTCGTCCCCGAGGTGAAAAGCAGCAGTTGCGGGTCGTCGAGTTCCCGCGACGCGGGTTCGACGCTCTCGGGAGAGGCGTCTTCGAGGGCGGTCGCTTCGTCCGTCGCGGGCGGGTCCACGCTGACGACCGGCGCGTCCCCCGCCGCCTCGACGGCCCGCCCCTCCGTGGCCGACCCGCAGACGACGGCGGTCACGTCCGCCGTCTCCGCCTGCGACCGGAGTTCGCCCGCGGTCAGGCTGTCACCCATGGGGACCAGCGTCACCCCGAGGCGCATCGCGGCGTGGAGCAAGCGGACAGAGGCGACTCGCGTCTCCGTGACGACGCCGAGGTGGTCGCCCGACTCGACGCCGAGGGCGGCGAGGCGGCCCGCCGTCTCCTCGACCATCGAATCGAGCTCCGCGAAGGTCCACGATTCCCCCGTCGAAGCGAGTATCAGGGCCGTCGCGTTCGGCGACGCCCGAACCCGGTGAGAGAGCCAGTCGCGCATTCGTCCGCTACTCTCGCCGAGAGGTAAATATAGTACCGTCTGTCGGTCGTCGCGTAATCGACCGACTGCGACATCTCCGCCGGGGTTCCGGTCGGGGGTGTCGGTCGGAGTCCGCACCGAGACGAGGGCGAGTCGCACACCCGGACGCGGCGGTGCCGTCCGCGGCGGTCAGTGCGAGACGAACTCGACGAGGACGCCGCCGGTCGAGTTGGGGTGGAGGAACGCCACCTCGTGCCCCCACGCCCCCTGCCGCGGTTCCTCGTCTATGAGTTCGACGCCCGCCTCCCGGGCCGTGTCGAGCGCGTCCGAGACGTCGTCCGTCCGGACGGCCACGTGGTGGATTCCCGGCCCGTGCGTGTTTAGGTACTGCCCTATCGCCCCGTCCTCGTGCGGTTCGAGCAACTCGAAGTAACTCCCGCCGAGTTCCAGAAACAACACCGACATCCCGTCGAACTCCTCCTCGTGGACGACCGGGGCGTCGAACAACTCTCCGAACATCGCTGCCAAACCCGAGGCGTCGGCGGCGGCGACGCCGACGTGGTCCAGTTCCATTGGTGACCGTCACAACGGCGGCGGCACGCATAATTCTAGGCGACGAGCGAACGTCGGGGAGGAGTCCCCTCGTCCGTCGCGAGCGACGGCGGACTACTCGCCGTCCGTCCGCGCGACGGTCACCTCGACGGAGACGCCCGGCACGCTAACCGTCGTGCCGTCCGCGGAGCGACGAGAACGCCGCCGGACGGCACCGACGGCGGCGCGAACGACGGCGTACGTGACGACGGCGACGGCCGCGAGGGGGAACGAGGCGGCGGCGACGACGCCGACGACGCCGACGACGGCAGCGACGGCGGCGGCGAATCCCGCCCGCGCGGCGGGCGACGGAGACGACGGGCGGAGGGTTCGGGTGGGGACGAGCGTTCGCGGGCGATACGGCGAGTCTGAGTCGGGTCGTGACATCTGTCTCTGGTGAGGGGTCGTTCGACTACTGGACGGCGGCGACGCTACGCGTCGCGGGACGAGAACCGGCGCACGTCGAGTCCGCACCGTCGCGAAAGCGGGGAGACGGACCCGATTCGATGCGAGTGCGCGCGGTCAGAACGGAAGGAGGGTCATCGTACCCTACCGACGAGGTGTCAGAAAATCATCGTTTCGGTGGTGCGGGAGTCGGTGTCACGCGTGGCTCGGGTGGTACTCGCCGAACTCGTCGCGGAGGACGTTCGATATCTCGCCGACGGTGGCGTACGCCTTCACCGCGTCCACGATGTAGGGGACGAGGTTGTCGTCGCCGTTCGCCGCCGTCCGCAGGGCTTCCAGGGTCGCCTCCACCGCCTCGTCGTCGCGTTCGGCCCGCACCTCGTCGAGTCTGTCGAGTTGTCGGGCCTCGTCCTCCTCGTCCACCTCCTGCACGTCGGGGTCCGGGTCCTCGTCCGTGCGGAACTCGTTGACGCCGACGATGATTCGCTCGCCCTCCTCTATCTCGCGTTGCCGTTCGTAGGCGACGTCCTGTATCTGCCGTTGGACCCACTGGGACTTCACCGCCTCCAGCATGCCGCCGCGTTCGTCTATCTCCGCTAAGATATCGAACGCCTCCGCCTCCACCTCGTCGGTGAGCGACTCGACGTAGTAACTCCCCGCGAGGGGGTCGATGGTGTCCGCGACGCCCGACTCGTGGGCGAGGATCTGCTGGGTCCGAAGTGCGGTTCGGACGCTCTGTTCGGTCGGGAGCGATAGCGCCTCGTCCTTCCCGTTGGTGTGGAGGCTCTGGGTCCCGCCGAGGACGGCGGCCATCGCCTGATAGGCGACGCGGACGACGTTGTTCTCCACCTGCTGGGCCGTCAGCGTCGAACCGCCCGTCTGGCTGTGGAACTTCAGTTGCTTCGATTCGGGGTTCTCCGCGCCGAACCTCTCCTCCATTATCTTCGCCCACATGCGCCGGGCGGCGCGGAACTTCGCCACCTCCTCGAAGACGTTGTTGTGCGCGTTGAAGAAGAAGGACAGTTGCGGCGCGAACTCGTCTACGTCCTGCCCGGCGTCGAGGGCCGCCTGCACGTACTCGATGCCGTTTCCGAGCGTGAACGCAATCTCCTGTGCGGCGGTGGAACCGGCTTCGCGGATGTGGTACCCGGAGATGGAGATGGTGTTGAACTTCGGCGTCTCCGCCGCGCAGAACTCGAAGACGTCCGTGATGATGCGCATCGACTCCTCGGGCGGGTAGATGTAGAGGTTCCGCGCGACGTACTCCTTCATGATGTCGTTCTGGACGGTGCCGCGGAGTTCCTCGCGGGGGACGCCCTGTTGGTCGCCGACGGCGACGTACATCGCCAAGAGAACCGACGCGGGCGCGTTGATGGTCATCGACGTGGACACCTCGTCCAAGGGGATGCCGTCGAACAGCGTCTCCATGTCCCGCAGGGAGTCGATGGCGACGCCCGATTTCCCCACCTCGCCCGCGGCCATCTCGGCGTCGGAGTCGTACCCCATCTGCGTCGGCAGGTCGAACGCCACCGAGAGGCCCGTCTGCCCGTTGTCGATGAGGTAGTGGTACCGCTCGTTCGTCTCCTCGGCGGTGCCGAACCCGGCGTACTGCCGCATCGTCCAGAGGCGGCCCCGGTGCATCGTCGGGTAGACGCCGCGGGTGTACGGTTCCTCGCCGGGGAACCCCTCGTCCGCGAAGTAGTCGTGGTCCGCCACGTCCTCGGGCGTGTACAGTCGCTTCACCGACTGCCCCTGCGTGTCGGTGATGAACTCCTCCTCGCGTTCCCCGAATCGGCTCAGCGTCGGCGAGAGCGTCTCCTCCTCCCACTCCGCTTTCGCGTCGCGGATCCGCTCTAACTCGTCCGGGTCGAACATGGTCGAATATGTGGGTCAGTGGCCTTAACGATGTCCGACGGGGGGTGCCGACCGAGAGCCCGACCGAGGACCGCCGCACACCGGGTTTCCGGTGAGCCGAGAGACGGTTCGCCTTCCGATACAGTGCTCGTATCGAAGCTGTCTCGCACCGACCGTACGCTTACGTCCCCGCCCGTCGAACGGGCCGGCCATGAGCGACGACGCCGAGGCGATCCGAAGGCTCGTTCGGGGGTTGTCTCCGGAACACGACGAGATACACGCGGAGATGGCCGCCTACGCCGACGAACACGGCTTCCCCATCGTCGGGCTAGAGGCGGGCGGGGCGCTCAGACTCCTCGCGCGCCTCACCGACGCCGCGCACGTGTTCGAGTTCGGGTCCGGGTTCGGGTACTCCGCCTATTGGTTCTCGAAGGGCGCCGCGCCGGACGCGCAGTTCATCCTCACCGAGTACGACGCCGACGAACTCGACATGGCCCGGGAGTTCTTCGAACGCGCGGGTCTGTCCGACCGCACGGAGTTCCACGAGGGCGACGCGGTGGCGGCCGTCGAGGAGTACGACGGTCCGTTCGACGTCGTCCTCGTGGACCACGAGAAGTCGCGGTACGCCGAGGCGTTCCGGGCCGTCCGGTCGAAAGTCGCCCGCGGCGGCGTCGTCGTCGCCGACAACGTGACGCGCGGCCCCGCGGACGCGGCGGCACTCGCCCGGTACGTCGAGGGTGAATCGCTCGACGCCCCCGACGAACACACGAAGGGCGTCGCGTCCTACCTCGACGCCGTGCGGGCCGACCCGGAGTACGAGACGGTCCTGCTCCCGATAGGGAACGGACTGGCGGTCAGCGTCCGCACCGGTCGGACCGACGCCGACGCCTGATCGCGGGGCGGGCGTCCGGCGGCGTCGGACGCCGTCCATCAGCAGACCGAACCGACCCGCCGAGGAGCGTTCGCCACGCTTTTGCTACCGGACCCCGACGCTTCGGGTATGTTTGGCGGAGGCGGTATGAACCCGCGGAAGATGAAGCAGATGATGAAACAGATGGGCATCGACGTGACGGAGCTCGACGCCGAGGAGGTCGTCATCAGGACGGCCGACGAGGAGCTCGTCTTCTCCGACGCGCAGGTCACGCGGATGGACGCCCAAGGCCAAGAGACGTACCAGATAGTCGGCCAACCCGAGTCGACCGAACTCGGGTCGGGCGACGCCGGGGCGAGCGACGCCTCCGGGGCGGGCGGCGAATCCGAGGCCGACGAGTCCGCCTCCGAGGGCGACGCCGAAATCCCCGACTCCGATATCAAAATCGTCGCCCAGCGCGCGGGCGTCGGCAAGGACGAGGCGCGGGACGCGCTCGAAGCCGAGAACGGCGACCTCGCGGCCGCTATCTCGCGGCTCGAATAAGTGTACCTGCTCGTCCACGGGGACCGCGAGTACCTCCGCGGCCCGGGCGAGGAACTCCACACCGACCTCGGCGTTCTCGACGTCCCCGAGGGCGTCGAACCGGGCGATACGCTCGAGACGCATCTCGGCGAGGAGTTCCTCGTCCGCGGCCTGCGCGGCCCGGACCTGTTCAACCACCTCGAACGCACCGGCGCGCCGATGATGCCGCGCGACATCGGACTCATCGTCGGCCACACGGGCATCGCCGCGGGCGACCGCGTCCTCGACGCCGGCACCGGCACGGGCGTCCTCTCCGCGTACCTCGGCCGGATGGGCGCGGCGGTGACGACGTACGAACGCGACGCGGACTTCGCCGACGTGGCCCGCGAGAACATGGAGATGGCCGGCGTCGCCGGGACCGTCGAGGTTCGGACGGGCGACCTGACGGAGGAACTCGACGAACTCGACGGCGGGTTCGACCTCCTCACCCTCGATACGGGCGACGCGGCGGACGTCGTCCGGCGCGCCCCCGAACTGCTCGTAAGCGGCGGCTACGTCGCCGTCTACTCGCCGTTCGTCGAGCAGAGTCGCGAGACCTCTTTGGCCGCCCGCGACGTCGGCCTCTCGGCGGTGGAGACGTTCGAGACCATCCAGCGAGAGATGGACTTCGGCGAACGCGGATCGCGCCCCTCCACCGCGGGCGTCGGCCACACGGGCTATCTCACGTTCGCGCGGAACGAGTAGCGTCACTCCGTCGCGCGCACCATCTCGAACAGCTCTTCTCTGAACCTGTCGGGCTCCAGTAGCGCCGACAACTCCTCGGCGGGACCGGATTCGACGTCCCGCGGGTACGCGCCCCCGGCGACGAGGAACCCGCCGCCGCCGTCGGGCCACACCGCGACGTACGCCTCGGCGAGGAGAGCGAACTCGGAGAGAGGGACGCGCGCCCGGTAGCGCGTCAGGTCGGCCTCTTCGTCCCGAATCCGAAACGGGCGGGACTCGACGGCGCGGACGGAGTCGAACCCCCGTTCGCGGAGGACGTCCGCGAACCCGGCGTTCGCTCGCTTCGTCACGAGTCGGGTCACCGCGCGGGAGGGCGGCGCGGCGGGTTCGATGCGGAGGCGACTGGCGAAGAAGAACCGCCACGTCGCGTCGTCCGCCTCCGCGTCGGAACCTGTGGCGGCGTCCGACCCCGCCGCGCCCGCCCTCGCGGTCACCCGTTCGCGGAGGCGTTCGTCCGCGAGAAGCACCGTGCGGGCGCGGACGGCGACGACGACGGCGTCGAACGGCGTCGTCGCCTCCTCGGAGACGACGCGCCATCCCTCGGGCGACGGAACCGCCGGCGGCGGCACGTCCGACGGGCGCATGGACGCCGCTACGGGCGGCGCGGACTTAACTCGCCGGAGAAACGCGTCGCTACGGTATCAGTGGTCGTCTTCGCGCCACTTGTGACTGCACTCGACGCAGGTGAAAAAGCGCGTCTCGGACTCGTCGGCCGAGCGAATCTGCTTCATCTCGTAGCGCGCCTTGTCGTGTCCGCACTTCGGGCAGATGACCGTGGTCGTGGGGCCGATCTCGGCGTCGTCCACGTCGGACATGTCGACGACTCCGCCGTCCTCGCGGGAGGCGGTGGAGGTCATGTGCGACTCCTTGGCCTCGTCGCGGAGTTTCTCGTAGCCGCAGCTCCCGCAGACCCACTTGTCGCCGTCCGTCTTCATCATCGAACCGCATTCGTCGCAGAACTCCATTGTTACAAGAGACAGTCGCTTCTGGCACTTAAACGTCCGGAAACGACCCCGGCGGAGAGTCCCGGACGCGGGCGATGTCAGGCGTCTCCGTCCGACTGTCTCGGCTCGCCGAGGGCTTCCATCGGGAGCGAGTTCTGCAGTTCCTCGTACAGTTCGCCCGGCCCGCCGAACGAGTCGCTCTGCGTGTCGGCGATGACGTCGCCGAGGTTCACCTCCCCGTCGGCCAGTTGTAACTCGACGTCCGAGCACTGTTCGGCCGCGTCGGACCGCGATATCGGGTACGAGAGCTGTTCTAATCTCGGCTCGACTCGACTCAGTTTGACGTCTTCGGTCATACATCTCCTTTCGTCTCCCGACGCCTTATCCTTGTGCTACGTTAGCGAATTGTACAGTCAACGTATCCGGCATTGCTCCTCTTTCTCCCGGTCGGCGACGGCCGCGTCGCGGAACGAGAACGGGACAGAAGTCTCAGTTCTGATAACGGGGATGTGGGATTTATACGGCTCATTCTCGGAACGTAGAACATGGATTTCGGTTGGTTCACACGTCGATTACGAAACGGGGGCGAGGAGACGAGGGAGAAACGGACCGACGGGGGCGTCATCTCGGACGACGGCCCCGCGACGGATGCGGGCGCGTCGCCGGAGACGCCGGACCGCGCCGGAGGATTAGACCCCGACGTGGACGCGTCGAGCGAGACCGAACGACTGCGGACGGAACGCGACTACTGGCGCGGCCTCTTCGAACAAGTCGTCGAGTCGTTCCCGGAACCTGCGTTCGTCGTCAGCGCCGACGACAGGGTGGCGTATTTCAACGAGACCGCCGCCTCGTCGTACGGGATACACAGAGCGGAGATGCTCGGACTGACGACCGAGGAGGCGTTCCGAGAGTCCGGCAACGAGGAGACGTTCGCCGAGGAGACGCTTCGGACGCGCGAGGCGGCCCGAGAAGACGAGTTCCGCGAAGTCCACACGCCGAACGGCACGGAGTGGGTTCGCTCGAACGCGGTGCCGCTTTTCGACGGCGAGGGGAACGTCGTCGGCGCGTTCGAGACGACGTCCTCAATGACGGAGTTCGTGGAGCAACGCGAGGCGATAGTCGGAGCGCAGACGAGCGTCGAACAGACGCTCCGGAACGCCATCGACGGGGCGACGGACGCGAGCGAACGCGTGGACGACGCACTCGGCGAGGCGGCGTCGCTGGCCGGCGAACAGGCGGAGAACATGGACGAAGTCTCCGGGGAAGTCGGGTCGCTCTCGGCCACCGTCGAAGAGATCGCCGCCTCCGCCGAGGAGGTCAACGAACGCTCCGAGGAGGCAGAACGCCTCGCGGAGGCGAGCACCGAAGCGGGCGAAGACGCCGTTCGGGCGATGGAGGGCGTCGCGGAGAGCGGCGACCAAGCGGCCGAACAAACACGCGAACTCGCCGAACAGGTCGCCGAAATCGACGACATCGTCGAAGTCATCAACGACATCGCCGACCAGACGAACATCCTCGCCCTCAACGCCAACATCGAGGCGGCGCGGGCGGGCGAGGCCGGCGAAGGATTCGCCGTCGTCGCGAACGAGGTCAAATCGTTGGCGAACGAGGTGCAGAACGAATCCGAGCGCATCGAGGAGATAATTCAGGAGACGCGCGGCGACGCCGGCGAGACGGTCGAGAGCATCGAGTCGGTCACCGAGGAGGTTCGCTCGAACGCCGACGCCGTCCGCGAGATGGTCGAGAACCAGAACGCCATCGCCGAGGAGGTTCGCGCCACCTCGACCGGGATGAACGACATCGCCGCGGCGACGGACGACCAAGCCGTCCGGACGGAGGAAGTCGCGAGCATGGTCGACACCGCCGCCGAACGTTCGAAGTCCGTCCGCGCCGAGGTGACGGAAGCGGCGACGGCCAACGACGACCAGATGGCAGTCGTCGAGGACATCGAGGCGTCCGCGAGCGAACTCGAAGCGGCGATATCGTCCATCGACGCCGCCGACGGAACCGACGTCATCGACGCGACGTAACTACTCGAACTCCGGGTCGCGTTTCTCGACGAACGCCTCCATCCCTTCTCTCTGATCGTGCGTGCCGAACAGTCCGCTCCACGCCCGCGCCTCGTGTTCCAAGGCGGCCGACCGCGGGGCCTCGTGGCCGGCGTTTATCGCCTCCTTCGCCGCGTGGAGGGCGTGCCGCGGTTTCTCGGCGAGTTCGGCGGCCGTCTCCGCGACTCGGTCGCGCAGTTGGTCGTGGGCGACCACCTCGCCGACGAGTCCGCGTTCGTAGGCGTCGGTGGCGTCGATGCGTTCGCCGAAGAATATCATCCGGCGGGCCGTCTCGTCGCCGACGAGTGCGGGGAGTCTCTGGGTGCCGCCCCACCCGGGGATGATTCCGAGGTCGATCTCGGTCTGCCCGAGGACGGCCCGTTCGGAGGCGACGCGCAGGTCGCACGCCAACGCGAGTTCGCACCCGCCGCCGAAGGCGTACCCGTTGACCGCGGCGACGGTCGGCGCGGGGAACGACTCGACCGCCGAGGCGATGCGGTGGCCCTGTTCGGCGTACGCCTGCGCCTCGGCGGTGTCGAACCCCCGCATCCGTTCGATGTCCGCGCCGGCGACGAACGCCTCGTCGCCCGCACCGGTGATGACGAGGACGCGAGCGCTCTCTTCTCGGGCCTCCGTGACCGCCTCCTCGACCGCGTCCAACGTCTCGGGGTTCAGCGCGTTCAGCCGGTCGGGGCGGTCGATCACGAGCGTCGCCACCTCGTCGTCCCACTCCAGTCGGACGGTATCCCAAGCCATGGGGGCGCGACGCGCGGCGCGCGTGTAAGCGTTCCCCCGGCCCCGCGTTCGGTCCCCCCTCGCCCCGCCGTTCGGTCCTCTCCGCTTCAACGCTCGTTCACGCGGGGGAGACAGTCCGCCGCCGCGCGGAGAAAACAGGTCTATATCCCCCGGTGCAAATTTGGACGCAATGGCACTCTCGGACGAAGAGAAGGAACGACTCGCCGACGTCGTTCGTCTCCAGCCGACGAAGAACAAGGAGTTACAGGAACGGTGGGGGCTCGACTCCGGGAGCGACGTGCATCGCTATCTGGAGGACAACCTCAAGGAGTACTACTACCGCGACGACAACAGTCTCATCCGCGCCACCGCCGAGGCGGCGGACCTCGTGGACGTCGAACCGGGCGTCGAGACCGACGCCGACGAGGAGGAGGGGGTGCCCTCGGTCATCCGCGTCCCCGCCCTCGAATCGAAGGTGTTCGAGGTCGTCGCCGGCCCGGAGGAACGCTCCGAGAGCGTCGTGAGCGTCCTCAACAAGATACGGGACCGGTTCGACGACGACCCCGACGTCGAGGACGTCCGCCGCGCCCTCCAGAGTCTCCGCCGGAAGGGCGTCGTCGAAGTCGTCTACCGAACCGTCCCGACGTTCCGCCTCGCCGTCGAACGCGACGAGGTGGACGTGGAAGTGACCGACTAACCCGTCCGCTCGGTTTCTCTCTCGCGGACGCGTTCCCGCCTGTCGCCGAGCAGTCGCCGTATCGCCTTCCCCGGTCCGCCCTCGATGGGCCACCCCCTCGTCCGCCACGCGGGCGGTTCGGGTTCGAAGTCGGGACAGGACCCGGCGCACTCCGCGGCGGTCTGCGACCGCCCCTTGGCCGCGCAGTGGGGGACGAGGACACTGCCGAGCGAACCTCGACAGCCCACCGGACTGCGTCCGGTGACCCCGCCGAACCGCCGGAGTTCGAAGTGGCGGCAGTCCGGCCGCATCGTCTCGTGGAACGACCGCCAGCCCTTGCCGTAGGCGCGTTCGGCGAGTTTGAGGCGGGTCGTCTCCCGGTCGGCGTCGTCGTCCGCGGGCGTCACGTCGCTGGGGTGCCACTCCACGTCCGCCGTCGCCCACGCTCTCTCGTCGGGGTCGAACGACATCGTGAGGATTCCCACCTCGACGGGCACGTCTTCGAGAAGCGCGGGTTCGACGCGCCGCCCCGTCGCCGTCGTCGCCACCCACACCTCGTCGGCCAGTCCCGTCTCCACGTCGCGTTCGAGTTGGTCCGAGAGGGCGCGGGCGGCGGAGGCGTCCAGGTCCGGTTTGTTCTCGACGGCGACGATGCGGCGCACCCAGTCGGGGTAGGGCGCGATGCGCCGAATCTCGATGCGGTTGCCGCGGCGACGCTTCTCGACGACGCCGCGGCCCGCCGCGCGGTGGACGGCCGCGCGGACGTACCGCCACGGGTAGCCCGGGTGCGGGAGGGCGTCGCGGTACCACGCCCACTCCTCGGGCGCGTTGCGGACGACGTGCAGGAGGTCGGAATCGAGCGTTCGGTCGCCGAACGCCGCGCGCGCGGCGAGTCCCGCCGAGTCGCACTCGACGACGACGGTGTCCCACCGGCGGCGCTTCGTCCCGAGTTGGCGCGCGACGAGAACAGCCGAGTCTCGCTCTCCGTCCGGGGGCCACGACTCCTCGGCCCACCGACAGACGAGCAACTCGAACCCGAACTCGGCGTCTGCGGGGTACACGTCCGGTGGTCTTCGGTCGGGGGAGGAAACGGTTTCGGGTCGGCGTCGAACGGGAGCGAAAACGCCGTCGCTACGGGGACGGACCGACTCGCGCGGAGTCGGACCGCGAGGAGGGGCTACGGCTCTGCGTCGGAGGGACGACGGTTCAGGCGATGTACCGGCGGTTCTCCTCGTCGCTCTCCGCGAGGAGGTCGTCGAGGAACGAGTGCGCCTTCTCCAGGATGTCGCGCGGACCGTCCTGCGTGATGGTGTTTATCGCCTGCTCGTAGTCGCGCCACTGCAGGTCCCGGTGCTCCCGGGAGAGTTCGGCGCTCGCCTCGAAGGAGCGCGCGATGAACAGGTGCACCGTCTTGTGAATCGTCTTGCCGTTCGCCTCGAACACGTAGTCGTAGTCCTCGCGGAACCCGTCGATGAGGCGGAAGTCTTCGATTCCCGCCTCCTCTTTGATTTCGCGTATCGCTGTCTGCTGGAGCTCCTCGTTTCCTTCGACCCCGCCCTTGGGGAACTCCCAGTCCCCCGGTCGGCTCTTCAGGAGCAGGTACTCCCTTCGGCCGCGGGTGTCGCGGAAGAGGATGGCTCCAGCGCTCACCGCTTCCACTGTCATTGGTGAATGTATATATACGGGGATTTAAGAGGGTATCGGAGAGTCGTTCTTCTCTTCTTGTTGAAAGATACCGACACCTCGTCGTCTCTGTCTGTCACGCTCGCGCACGGATTCCGCGTGTAGGTGCGTTTTTACCGCTCCGTACTCTCGATGGGTGTAACGGCCACCACCCAGCCATGACCTTCGTAACCAAACTCACCTTCCAGAGCGGGAATCGATACGAACTCGAAGACGAAGTGTCGAGTCTCAAAGAACTCGTCGAGAAGAAGGGCGCCGAATGCAAAGGCCCGCACGCCCAACCGCCGGAGAACGTCCGCGTCCCGCAGTACAGGAATCTCGCGCCGGGCGACGAGTTCTCGCCGTGGGAGTACACCGTCTACTCGCGGAAACTCGAGATTCACGGCAACGACCACATCGCGCGCGAAGTCGGCCACATGGCGTTCCCCGAGAGCATCCACGTCGAGATAGAGGTCGAACAGAAGAAACCGCTCGGCCACCGACGGAAGTAGACGGAGAGCGACCGACTCTCTCGCTCCCGCGTTCTTCTCTCCGCCGCCGCCGACGCTCTCCAATTTTCCTTTCGCGTCTCCGTTCTCGCTATCCTCGGTCGTCGAGCACTTCGACGAGTCGTCCGCGGCCGCGACTCGACGCGGCGTCGAACTCCTCGATTTCGAACCGGACGCGCCGTTCGAGGAGCGTCGGGTCCGCCCCCGGCAGTTCGATGACGGTGTCGCCGATTCGGACGATCGCGCCGTCGCCGGTGATGCGGGTGACGAACGCCGTCACCGTCTCGCCGGCTTCGAAGGCGGGCTTCGAGGCGCGGAACGTCTCCTCGGCGAACAGGAAGTCGAGGAAGCTCATACGCGGCTCACCTCCCCGGACTGCCGGTCGGAGACGTACTCGCGTCCGTACCCGGTCCACGCCGCAAAGAGGAACACCGCGACGAGGAACCAACCGTGGAACACGTACGGCCAGACGCTGGCGGGGTTGACCACCATCGACTGGGTGAACCACTCGTACTGCTCGGGGAGGCGTTGCATCGCGGAGTAGCCCGCGAGCAAGCCGCCGCCCCACGGGAAGATGTACCCGAGCGCCGAGGTGTTCGCGTCGAGGATGTTCGCCCGGCGGTAGCCGTTGATGTTGAACCGGCGGCCGAGCGTCGCGATGTACGGCGCGATGGCGATTTCGGCGGCGGTGTTGATGGTGATCATCCCGTTGACGAGGGCGGTGCCGAGGACCATCGTCGTCTCCGCGCGGCGGACGCTGGTGGCCACGCGTTCGAGGAGGAACTCCTGTATCGCGTCGAACGCGCCGCCGACCTGCATCACCTGCGCGCCCGCGACGATGAGGAGGACGAGGACGATGAGGGGGAAGAAGCCCGCCGCGCCGGCGTAGAGACTCCCCGAGACGGCGGCGCTCCCGGGTTCGACCGGGACGACGAACGCACCGACGACGGGAATCGCGTCTGCCGTCTGCACGAGTTCGGAGGCCCGCGACGCCTCGAAGGCGACCATGTCCGCGGGCGCGGCGAGGTCGAGGAGGAGGTTCAACGCGACGGAGGTGACGAGACCCCACGAGATGGCCTCGATGATGTGTCGGCCGCGCACCGCCGTCACAATGACGATGGCGATGGAGAGGAGGTGGGCGAGTCCCCGCGCGGTGGCGGGGCCTCCCACGTTGCTCACGTCGATGGGTTGCCCCGCCATCGCGGCACCCGCGACGAGGTAGGCGACGAAGGCGAAGGCGGCGGCAACGAGGGCGTATTTCAACCGCGAGGCGACGACGCCGCCGATGTCGGCGTTCTGCGTCACGGCGCTGACGATGGTGGTGTCGCTGACGGGCGCGAGGTTGTCGCCGAACACCGCGCCCGAGAGGATGGCCCCGAACATGAGGACGGGGTTCGCGCCGAGGACGACGCCCGCCGGGAAGACGAGGGCGGTGAACGCGATCGCCGTCCCGTACCCGGTTCCGATACCCGTCGCCAGCAGGGCCGCCAGCAGGAACGTCAGCGCCGGGAACAACGCCGCGCCGACGCTTATCGCGTCCGCGGCCCAGACGAGTCCGTCGACGAAGCCGCCGACCTGAATCGTCTCGGCGAACATCCCGGCCCACAACCACGCGACGATGGCCGTCGCGGCCACCCGTTCGGTCATGCCGTCGAACACCACGTCGGCGTACTCCTTCCAGTTCCCGACGACGAGGAACATCCCGAGGATGAGTCCGAGGAGCATCCCGACGACGAGTCCCGTCGGGTCGCCGATGCCCAGTATCCCGCTCTGTACGATGGCCCACGCGACGAAGAACGCTATCGGAACCGCGCTCGCGAGGCGTCCGCCTCGGAATCGCAGTTCACGAGTTTCGTCTGAGTCGGTCATTCACTCACTGGTGGAAGACGGGTCCACATAAGCGACCCGACACGGCGCGCAGACCCGTCAACGCGCCGACGGCGAGGCGCAGGGACGGACTCGAACCGCGTGGCGGCAAACCCGACGTACTCGGCGAGGTTTATCACCGTCCACCGCCACCGACAGACGATGACGACGTCCGACCTCGTCAGCCTTCGACGCGACTTGCACCGGCACCCCGAACCCGCGTGGCGGGAGTTCTACACCACCGCGCGCCTCGTGGACGAACTGGAGACGCGGGACTTAGACGCCCTGTACGTCGGGCGCGAGGTACTCGCCGAGGAGGAACGGATGGCCGTCCCCGACGAGGCGGAACTCGACGAGTGGTACGAACGCGCCCTCGCCGCGGGTGCCCGCGAGGACGTTCTCGAAGCCCTCCGCGGCGGGTACACCGGCGCGGTGGCGGTGGCCGAACGCGGCGAAGGACCGACCGTCGCCCTCCGCGTCGACATCGACGGCCTCCCCATCACCGAGTCCTCGGACGACGGCCACGAACCGACGGCGACGGGGTTCCGGTCAGAGAACGAGGGGTACATGCACGCCTGCGGGCACGACGCCCACGCGGCCATCGGACTGGGCGTCCTCGATTCGGTCCTCGAAAGCGACTTCGCGGGGACGCTGAAGGTGTTCTTCCAACCCGGCGAGGAACTGGTCGCCGGCGGGCGGGCGATGTCGAAGTCGGGACTCCTCGACGACGTGGACTACCTCTACGGCGCCCACATCGGACTCGACCACCCCTCCGGCGAAATCGTCGCGGGCATCGACGGCTTCCTCGCCGTCTCGCACTTCCGCGCGGAGTTCACCGGCGCGCCGTCGCACGCCGGGGCGCGCCCGGAGGAGGGCGACAACGCGGTGCAGGCGATGGCGACGGCCGTCCAGAACCTCTACGGCATCTCGCGGCACGCCGACGGCGCGACGCGCGTCAACGCCGGGATGGTCGGCGGCGGCACCGCGACGAACATCATCCCCGAGGAGGCGTTCATCGAGGGCGAAGTCCGGGGCGAGACGACCGAACTGATGGAGTACATGGAGGAGAAGTCCCGTCGCGTCCTCCGGTCGGCGGCGGAGATGCACGGTTGCGAGGTGGAGATTACGACGGAGGGGAAAGCCCCCTCGGCGCGGAGCGACGACGAACTCGTCGGAATCGTGAGCGACGTCGCGGGCGAGAACGCCGGCGTGACTTCCTTGGTCGAACGCGACTCCCTCGGCGGTAGCGAGGACGCCACCTACCTGATGCAGGAGGTACAGAAGAACGGCGGCAAAGCGGCCTACATCGGCGTCGGAACCGACCACCCCGGCGGCCACCACACGAGCACGTTCGACGTGGACGAAGACAGCATCGGCCTCGGCATCGACGTCCTCTCTCAGTCCATCCGGGAACTCTCGAAGCGCCGACCCTGACCGAGGATAGTTATTTACTTACGTTTACACATTGTTCGTTTTCCTATTCTTCAGTCCCTCTTACTGCCAAAACCGGAGGTTTAGGATAGATAATAATATATTCATTTCCCGTGGAAACTATGTAAGCCCGCTTACAATTTTTATCAACGCAGACGGAGATGTGGGTATTGCATGACACGTAGACGAACGATTACCGTTGCGGTTGCTCTTCTGGTCTTGGTGGCCACGCCGGTCGGCGTCTTCGCCGCCCCCGTGGTCGCACAGGAGACAACTGAGAACGAGACGGCGACAGACACGGCCACAGACACTCCGATCGAGGAGACGAACAACACCACGGAGACGGAGACAGAAACTCCGACTGAGACTGAGACGGAGACTCCGACCGAGACGGAGACAGACACCCCGACTGAGACGGTGACTCCGACCGAGAATGAGACGGAAACTCCGACCGAGAATGAGACGGAGACTCCCGTCGAAGAGGAGGAGGACAACCGGACCATCGACTCGTGTACGGTCATCAACGAATCGGGGACGTACACCATCTCCGAGAACTTCTCCGCCGACGAACTGCAGGAAGTGTCGGACCCCGGCGTCGACGCTAACGCGTCCGCCTGCATCGTCATCGCCGCGGACAACGTGACTCTCGACGGACAGGACATCGAAATCAGCGCCCCTAACGGGACGACCGCCAATCAGACGAACAACGAATCGCTCACCGTCGGCATCGCCGTCGCCGGCGATAACGCCACGGTTCAGTACCCGACCGTCTCGGACTTCGACGTCGGCGTCCACCTCGCCGGCACCGAGAACGCCTCGGTGAACAACCTCGAAGCGAGAGACACCGAACGCGCCGCCGTCGTCTTCGCGGGCGCGTCCGACAGCGTCGTCGAGAACGTCACCGCGGATAACGTCTCCACCAGCCAACTGAACGAGACGGAGATCAACGACACCGAGATTAACGAGACGGAGATCAACGACACCGAGATTAACGAGACGGAGATCAACGACACCGAGACGAACGAGTCGAACGACACGTTCTCCGGCGCGTTCGCCTTCGTGAACTCGACTAACAACACCGTCCGTGAGGCCGTCGTCAACAACACGACCGGTTGGACGGTCTCCAGTCAGAACACCGAAGCGCTGAACAACGCGAGCAACGCGAGCCAAAACGCTAGCGCGAACGTCACCCAGAACAACTCCGTCGAGAACGTCACCGTCAACGAGACGACGTTCTCCGCGACGTTCCGAGACGTGAACATCCGCCCGGCGACGGACTACCCCGACGCCCCCGAGGGCGTCGCCGTCCTCGGTCAGCCCCTCCAGACCGAAGCGATGTCCGAGAACGCCACGTTCCAACTGTCGTTCATCTACCAGGAGTCCGAGCTGGAAGACGCGGGGACCGACGAGTTCTCCCTCAGCATCTACGAGGTCAGCGGTGACTCGTGGAGCCCCGTGACCGGTACGCACGTCAACGTCTCTACCAACAACGCGACCGCGATGGTCGACGGGAACGGCACCTACGCCCTCGTCGGCCAGACGACGAACGACACCGCCGAAAACGAGACGGCCGAGAACGACACGGTGATCGTCAACGACACTGCCGAAAACGAGACGACCGAGAACGACACGGTGATCGTCAACGATACCGACGAAAACGAGACGATAGGAATGAACGACACGGTGATCGTCAACGATACGGACACCGACGAGACGAATACCGAACTGAACGAGACGACGGCGAACGACACCGCTAACGATACGGTGGTCATCAACGAGACGACGAACGACACCGCCAACGATACGGTGATCGTCAACGAGACGACGACGAACGCCACCGCGACGAACAACACAACGACGAACGACACCGCGACGCCGGTCGGAGAGAACACGACGACCGAAGCGTCCGGTAACGTGACCGTCGAGACGTAAGAAAACGTTCCGAACCGTCTGCGTCTTCTTTTTTCAGTACTTCGGTTCCGCGCCCGTGACCTCGTAGATTTCGTCCATCAAGCGGTCACGCTCGGCCTGCCACCCTTCGAGTGCGCCGGGGCGGCCGGGATAGCGCTTGTAGTGGTCCATGAGTTCGTCCGCGAGGTTCTTCGTCTTGTAGAAGTCGTAGATGAGTTCCCAGTAGCCGTAGCTCTCCTTTGCGGTCTTGAGAGCGAGTTTCGGGCCGAACGACGTCGTCCCGGAGTACAGCGCTTCGGCGAGTTTCTCGCCCGGAAGCGCGGCCAGGAGGCTCATCAGTTCGTCCACGTTGATGGCCGTCGAGAGGATGTTGTACACGTCGAGGCCGGCGTACCGCGCGCCGAAGTGCGACATGACGCGCTCGTTGTACCGCCAGAGGGTCTCCTCGGAGACGTCACCGCTCGCGACGGCTTCGACGGCCTGTTCGCCCGCGTACTCGCCGGCGTACGCCGCGCCAGCGATGCCGCCCCCGGTGGTCGGGTTGACGTGGGCCGCGGAGTCGCCGGCGGCGATGAACCCCGGCGCGACGGCCGAGTCGTAGGGGCGACGCGTCGGCAGGGCCGCGCCGAGTTTGTCGGTGACCTCCGCGCCCTCGAACTCCTCGCGGTTCCGCAGGTCGTCTTTCAGGTCGTCGACGAGTTTCATCGGTTCCTCGTTCATCTGGAAGCCGAGACCCGCGTTTATCTCCGTCTCCGTCCGCGGGAAGTACCAAATGTACCCGGCGGCGACCTGTGCGGGCTTGAACACGAGTGCGTCGGACCACTCAACCGGTTCCTCGACTTCGACGACTTCGCGGTAGGCCGAACAGAACTGCGAGTACGAGACGTTCGTGTCGAACGTCGCATCGGAGAAGTCCGCCTTGTCCTGCAGGAGCGATAACGCGCCCGCGCCGTCGATGACGATGTCGGCGTCGTACTCGACTTCCTCGCCCTTGCGCTTGCCGCTGACGCCGGTGACGGTGCCGTCGTCGTCCTGCGTCACGTCCTGGACGACGGTGTCGTAGTGGAACTCCGCGCCGGCGTTCTCGGCGCCCTCGATGATGCGGCGACCGTACTCCCAGCGGTCGATGACGGCGAGTTCGCCGGGGACCGGAATGTCGAGCACCGAGTCCTCCTTGGGTATCTCGAAGCGCCCGTGGTCGACATCCGTGTTCGTGAACGCCGGTTCTATCTGCGCCTTCGGGATGGCGTCGGGGAACTCGTCTGCGCCCTTCAGGGCGTCACCGCAGGCGATGTGCCCCGCCTCCTCGGCGGTCTTTCGCTCGACGACGACTGCGTCGAGACCCTCACTCGCGACGGTCGCGGCGGCGTAGCATCCAGCGGTGCCCGCGCCGACGACGACGACGTCGTACTCGTGGGTCGTACTCATTGACTCGCATTTCTCCGCCGTGGCAGGAAAACTCTTTATTTGTTGGTCTGAGTCGGGCAAAGACCAGCCATTCCACCCCCGAATCGGTCGTAGAAGCCGCCTCGCCAACCGATTCGACCGTTGACACCCTCAACATTTCGGGTGTGACGCGTCAGCAGAGCGGAATTACGGGGATGGCGGCATGAACGAGACGGACATCGCGTGGACCGACACCACGTGGAATTCCGTCCACGGCTGCTCGAAGGTGAGCGCTGGCTGCGACAACTGCTACGCCGAGCGGATCAGCCGGCAGTACGGCCACACCGACCACGCCTGGACGAACGAGCACGCCGGCGAGAACGTCTCGACGCGCCCCGACAAGCTCAAGGAACCGTACGCGCTCACCGAGCCGTCGCGCATCTTCGTGAACTCGATGAGCGACCTGTTCCACGCGGCCGTTCCCGACGAGTTCATCCTCGACGTGTTCGCGGTGATGCGGAACTGCCCGCACCACATCTCCCAGACCCTCACGAAGCGTCCCGGCCGCGCCACGCACATGACGCTGGAGTGGCCGCCGAACGTCTGGATGGGGACGAGCGTCGAGGACGGTCGCGTCACCGACCGGATCGACCTGCTCCGGGAGTGCGACGCCGAGACGCTGTTCCTCTCGTGTGAGCCGCTGATCGGCCCGCTCGGGGAAATCGACCTGTCGGGCTACGACTGGGTCATCGCCGGCGGCGAGTCCGGCCCCGACGCCGACCGCCGCGACATGGATCACGCGTGGGCGCGCGACATCCTGCGGCAGTGCCGTCGTGACGACGTCGCGTTCTTCTTCAAGCAGAGTAGTGCGCGACAGCCCGAGACGAACCCGTATCTGACGGTCGACCGCGGCGGCATCGACGTCCAGGTGCAGTTCCGGGAGCTCCCGGCGCTGTCGCCGGTCGTCGAACGTGCGCGGGCGGCGTACGCAGGGGGGTGCGTCGGCGTGAGCGTCCTCGACGACCTCCCGCCCGGCTGCGGCTGTCTCGGCTGCGCTCGCCCGGCGAGTTTTGTCGTCGATCACCCCGACCACGGCCACCGGACGGTCTGCAAAACGCACGCGCGTGACTATCCGGTTATCGAACGCCTCGGAGGTGACTCGGCGTGAGAACCAGCGTTACTCGGTTCGCCACCACGAGACGTGGCGCGACGTGTGCTTCTTACGATGAATCTTGTCCTCCTCAGCGAGGGCTTCGAGGTAGTTGTGGACCGTCCGACGTTCCGCATCAAGCGTCTCGGCGAGTTCACTCGCCGTATACGGCTCGCAGATGTCCATCTCGTCGAGGAGCCGCTTCTCCATTGGATGATTCGTTCGGCTGCAGGCTGCATGAATCTTGCCCATGTGGGAAAATTCCCTCTCCGTCTATTCCCAACTGGGAAAGCATTAAGCTGTTTCCCAACTGGGAATACAGTATGAGCATGAAATTTAGCCACCATCAATCCACCGGAGGTATCGTCCGATGACCGACGAGGAGCTTCGCTCGGAGGTGAACCAACTGAAGAGCGACTTCCAGGGCCTGCTCAAACAGCACCAGACCGCCCTTCAGCGCATCGACGAGTTAGAGGACCGCGTCGAGGACCTCGAAGCCGAGAACGACGCGCTTCGCCGCGGCGCGGACCTCGTCCAGACCGTGCGCAAGAACGGCGCGACGACGACCGAAAAGCGCGCCGTCGAGGTCATCAACACGCTCGGTCGCCGTGCCGGCGGTCGTCCCGACTCCCAACCGGCGCGGAGTGAACTCGACGCCACGGGCATCGTCAACGCCCTCGGCGGCTCGATCGACCGGACGAACACGTACGGGTTCATGGACGACGTCGTCGAGTTGGTCGGCAACCCGAACGTCCTCTGGAAGCAGAAAGAGCCGCGCTCGAGTTCGGACAACACGCGTCTCGTCCTCGACCTCCGGAACGGCGATCTCCCCGAGATGGTCGCCGGCCACGAGCTGGAGGTGACCACGGCGTGAACACACCGGAGTCGAGGTGTATACTTTACACAACACGCGAGGCAGGCAAGCCCCCGCCGTGACCCACGCACTCAGCAACCTCGCTTGGATTAGGTGAAAGTTACGCGGAACACGAAACGAAAGCAAATGTCGATTAGTCAACACTACGCTCGCACAACGCTCGCACAGCTCGCATCAACCGCCGTACACACACCTGTTTCGGTGTTGTGTAGATTACACACCGGGCCGGGAGGTGACGCGGCGTGAGCACCGCCGCCGTCGCCGGAACCGAGGGACTCATCGACCGGTTCCTCGCGTTCTTCGAGAAGTACTACCGCGACGCCATCGGCACGCTCGCGCAACGCTACCCGTCGGAGCAGCGGTCGCTGTACATCACCTACGACGACCTGTTCACGTTCGACCATGCCCTCGCGGACGACTGGGTGGGCAACCCCGAGACGGTACGGGAGTACGCCGACGAGGCGCTGCGGCTGTACGACCTGCCGGCGGACATCGACCTCAGCGGAGGGACTGACACTCCGGCAGCCACGGTTCGACTCACCGGCCTTCCGGTGGAGCACACCTACTACCCCGGTGGGTTCTCCCCGACCGACCACGCCGGCGAGTACGTCGCCATCGAGGGGCAGGTCGCGAAGGCGACCGAGACGTACTCGAGTATCGTCGAAGCGGCGTTCGTCTGCCAGCGCTGCGGGACGCCGACGTACATCCCCCAGACCGACAGCGGGTTTCAGGAACCCCACGAGTGCCAGGGCTGTGAACGACAGGGCCCCTTCGACGTCGATTTCGACGACTCGACGTTCATCGACGCCCAGAAACTCCGCATCGAGGAACCGCCCGAGGTGGCAAAAGGCGGCGACACCAGCCATATCGACGTGTTCCTCGAAGACGACCTCGTCAAACAGATCGAGCCCGGGGACAAGGTGGCGGTCGCGGGCATCCTCCACCTCGAACAGCAGACGGCGAATAACTCGAAGACGGGGAAGTTCCGCCCCTACTTGGACGGCCGCGCGATCACGACGAAAGAAGCGGAGTTCGAGGACATCGAAATCACCGACGCCGAGGAGGAACGCATCCGCGATATCGCCAGCGAGGAGACCGACGGCGACATCTTCGAGCTGGCCGTCGACTCCATCGCGCCGACGGTCGAGGAGGAAGACGACATCAAACTCGCCATCTTCCTGCAGCTCGTCTCGGGCGTGCGCGTGGAGATGCCCGACGGGACGGTCGAACGGGGCGACTACCACCAGCTCCTCATCGGCGACCCCTCGACGGGCAAATCCCTGCTGATGGACGCCGCCGAGACGATCGCGCCGCGATCGGTCTCCGTCTCGGGCCACGGCGCCTCCGCCTCTGGGTTGACCGCCGCCGCTGTTCGCGACGACTTCGGCGACGGACAGTGGACGCTCGAGGCCGGGGCGCTCGTCCACGCGCACAAAGGCCTCGCCTGCGTCGACGAACTCGACAAGATTTCGCCCGACGCGGTGAAGTCGATGCACAAGGCGCTCTCCCAGCAGCGTATCCCCGTCAACAAAGCGGGCATCAACACGACGCTGCCCTCCGAGACGGCACTGTTGGGCGCGGCGAACCCGAAGGACGGCCGGTGGGACCCCTATAAGGAAACCCACGAACAGATCGACATCGACGGCGCGCTCCTCTCACGCTTTGGCCTCATCTGGAAACTGACGGACGAACCCGACGAGGAGCGTGACACGCGCATCTCGGATACGATGCTGGCGTCGAAAGACATCGGCAAGCGCCTCTCGATCAACACGAACAGCGTCGGCGACGATGAGCGCGCCGCGGTCGAACCCGCCCTCGACACCGAGTTCCTGCGGAAGTATATTGCGTACGCGCGAGCGAACTACACGCCCGTGTTCCGCGACGACGACGTGCGCGAGCACGCCCGCGAGAAGTTCGTCACGCTCCGCTCGTCGAACGGTTACGATCCCGACGCGGCCGTCCCGGTGACGTTCCGGAAACTGCAGGACGTCCACCGTATCGCCGAGGCGTCGGCGCGGGCCCGCCTCTCGCCCGTCATCGAGGAACAGGACGTCAAGCGCGCCCAACGGCTCGTCGGTGCGTCGATGCGGCAGTTCGCGACGAACGACGACAACGAGTTCGACGCGGACATCACCGAGACGGGCACCTCGAAGACTCAGAAAGAACGGAAGGAATCGCTTCGGCAACTCATCATCGAACTGCAGGGCGACGAGGGGCCGCTCATGGTCGGGGAACTCTGCAGCGAGGCCGAGGAGCAACTCGGCCTGAAGCCTCGCGTGACAAAAGACGAAGTCGAAGTCCTCTGTCAGAAGGGGGAGGCGTACCGCCCCGGTGGCGAGGGGACGGTCCGGGTGTTCGGCCAATGACCGAGCAGACCCGCCCGCTGCACGACGAACAGGTCCGGCACCTCGCCCGCCGACTCAAGATACCGCTGCCGGAAGCCGACCACCTGCTGGCGAACATGGAGACCGACGATGAGTGAGCCCACCGACGCCGTCCACCAGCGAACACTCGACGGCGATTGTCTCTCGAAGGCCCGCATCGAATGTGAGGCCTACGAGGGCTGTACGAAGCCGGCGAACGTCGCCGTCGGGAACCTCGGTGGGAACGCCTATCTCGACTCGATCGACGAACTGTTCGTCTGCGAGACGTGCGCCGACGAGTACCGGGTTGATGCAACGACCCCGACAATCCGCTCGCTGACGCCCTCGGAACGATGGGAGGCCGCCGATGGCTGAGGCCGAATGCCAGCGCTGCGGTTCACCAGCATCGTCTCGTCCACTCTACGGCGTTTCGCTCTGGGGACTCTGCTATCCCTGCTGGGACTACCTCGCCGAGTTCCGCCCGAGCAACCTCCCCGGTCGCGGGCCCCACGCCGCGACGGATCAAACCGGCCTCGACGCCTTCGGAGGTGAGGCGTGATGGGGTCGGCACAAACCGACACCGAGCACGAACCGCCGTGTCCGGACTGTGGGTCGCATCACTTCGTCAACTCGAATAACCGCGCCAAGTGCTCTTGGCGGTGCAAGCGCTGTGCGAAGACGTTCACACGCCGGTGGGATCGCCCTCGTGAACAGACCTACCAGAACGAACTGAGGATGCACGAATGAGCGAATCCCTCCCTGAACTCCCCGACGACCTCCGTGACGCATCGCCAGCAACGAAACACATCTATCACACGATCGCTGCCAACGGCCCGCTCACGACGTCGGAGTTAGTCGAGATGCTCGGGTACACGGGTGAGACGGTCCGCGTCGCGACCCGCGAGTTAGTCGACCGGGGGCATCTCGAACGGACCCATCGACACGACGATTTACGCCACTGTCTCTTTGTGACACCAAAGTAACACAGAATTTCTGTGCTATCTCCGGATTTATCCGCCATAAGCCGTATATACTGGATAGACTCGCTCCGGCCCCCGACCCGCAGTGATCGCGGGGATGAGGGATGTCGGATAACAGCCGCCGCTCCGCGATTCTTCTGCATTCCACCCATGAAAGGACCGTGTGCATTTGACCCCGATACAGGCGTACCACTCGATAACCGTGCGTTCACAACTCCCTCGGAAGCGCCCGAACATGTGTTCGTCCCGCTGCGGACGCCGAAACCGCACGAGGCCATCGACGCTGACTGGAGTAATCGGGAAGGCGCCCTCACGAACGGAGAACTCAGTTCGTCCGACGCGGGGCTACTCGGCTACTTCAAACGCGTCCACCGGCAGGAGTTCGCCGAACCGAACCCGAAGATGGACTGCGCTGCGGCGGCGGCTATCAAGCAACTCAAAGCCCAACGCAACCACACACGCGATACGTTCCTCTGGTTAGCGCTCGCGGAACGCCTCGCCTCGAAGGGCTACCCCGCCCGCTGGATGCTCGACTACTTCACGCCACGCTGTCCGCTCTGCGGATCCATCGCGAAGTTCCCCGGCGGGAAGTTCGGCTCCGAAGCCATCTGCGCCAGCGCCGAGCAGGACCACGGCGCCGTCGACGACGCGATTCGTGAGAAGATCACCGAGTTCTACGAGAACGCGTTCGACGACGATCTCGAACCGGCGGTCGTCTGACGATGGACTGGCTGGCGTGGTATCTCTTCGCCCTCACGTCCATCGGGTGTGGCGGCCTCGCCCTCTGGTATCTCGCATGGGTGATTTTCGATGACTGACTCACCAGACGACCTTTCGAAAGCCGAGCGGAACGCGCTCTACGAGAATATCCAAGCCGTCGAACGGACCCTCACCGAGGACGTTCGCGATGTCGACGACCCGCAGTACGCGGCGGGGCGCGTCGACGGGGTGCAAGAGTTCGCGGCCGCACTCGCTCACCGGTTAAATCTCGATCACCATGAGTAACGGCCCTGCGACGCCGCATCGCTGCCCGGACTGCGGCGCGTTCTACGAACCCGAGCCCGACGGCGAGGACGAGTGCTGTCCGAACGAGTGCAACTGCCCCGAAGACGAGGACGCATGATGGACGACCAACCCATACAGTCGGCTCGGGAGGCACGCTGCCAGTGTTGTGGAGGGTTCGCCGGCCACGGTGCCGACCCCGACTACTGCGGCATCTGTCGCGCCGCCGGCGAACACTTGACGACCTGCCCGATGTGCAGGGAGCGCGTACCGAGAGCGTCTATCGACGACGTCTGCCCAGACTGTGAGGAGACGATGGACGAACTGGATCGGCTCGTCCGTTCGGGAGCCTCTGCCGCAGACGAGGAGTAACCCATGTCTGCAGATGACCTCCCGACGCCCCGTGAGCCGTCGGCGTACCGTCCGGGGATTCACTTCGGCGAGCGGTTCGGTGATCGCTACTCGGACCGGAAGCGGCACCTCGACGGCGAGATCATCAACGGCTGCATCGAGAACGGCGTCGTGACGAAGCAGGGCCGGGACCTCTGGTGGCTTCGCGAGACGTTCGGCGGCGTCACGTACCGGCTCGTCATCGACACCGAGGAACGCGAGGTGGTGACAGGCTATCCCGTCTCGATCAACACCGACGCCGCGCGGGAGTCCGGGCGGTGGTCGGCCCAGCAGATCGAGGAGATTCGGCACTTCATCGCGACTGACCCACGGTGATAGCAGTTGATTGTGTCATTTTATTAATCAAAACTGCATTTCGGCCGAACCATTTCATCCGACAAAGTGTCAGTATTATTACTGGACAGGTTCAAGTGTGGTCAATGAATACATTTCTGATGAAAGGTGCTCTCAATGCTTGGAGATTTCTCTCCTTTCTTGGATTTCGTCTCATGGGTGCCGAGCGAACTTTGGTTCATAATCATCGGATCTATCCTAACTGCTGTTGCGTCATGGACGATTCAGTACTATCGAGATGCAGTCAAACGCCGATCGATTCGAAACTCGCTAAGAGCAGAGATAAAGAGATCAAAGGAAGATCTCGATTTTTTAGCATCTATGCCAGACAGTAAACGGAGCAATCTTGAGCGAGATCTCAGCACCCGGATGTATGACCAGCACTACTCTCAGCTTGGGTTGCTATCAAGCGACGAACTTGATTACGCGACAGACTATTACCGAAATATCGAGAGGATCATTGACGATCAAGAATGGTATAACGAGCTTGTAGAGGCTGATCCAGTCCCAGCTTCAGAAGACTTCCCCGATCACCCGAAATCACACCTTGCCATACACAACCTTCAGCACGACTCAAAACAGGCGATCATGGCCCGGACGAAGCTCCTTAGCGAAATCGACGCCCGAACGGGCTTTTTCTGGTGGGTACCTTTCTCGGAGGCAAAACATAATCGATGCCACTCTCCTCCAGAAAAGCCTGACTTCATCACAGGAGATCAACCTGTCCTCGCCGGTGCATCAAGCGAAGAGGGGGTTGAGGAAAGAGACGAGCAGGTTGAATCAGACGAACAGACTGAAACAGACACGTAACCAGCGAACTACTTGCTAACCTGTCCTAGATGACCCGATGACCGGCGAGAGCCGCGAGACCGACGGCGATAGGACGCAGAGCCACACGAGCGGGCGCACATTCGCCAACCGGCGGACATGATCAATTCTTCGTAGGGGAACTACGTTCCTCGGGACCGCAGATCGGCGTACTCATCTTCACTACGTCGGCCCTCGTCCCGCTATCGCGCGGTGCGTCTGTCATTCGACTCCGTACGATTCCAGTCCAATAGTTCCAACAAAGCCCGTGCGTCCGCAGCTGACGCCCGCTGGTCGCGGCATGGAGCCACCTATCGCGTCGGTGATCTAAAGCCGGCGACGGTGGCCATCCATGTGCTGGGGTTCGATTCCCCGCCGGCGTCTTTTCACTTGTACTGTTCCGAAACTACCCTCCTCGTAGCCCTCTCGTGCAGCCCCGCCACTCCCGGCGGCGTGTACTACAAGAATCATGTCTAATGAACAGAGACAGCATCAAATTCTACGTCGGCACAGTCGCCGGTCTCGCGATCATTTACATATCGGTCACCGGCACCCCGCCGCAGTACTGGACCGTCGTCGGGCTTCTCACGATCCTCGGCGCGGGCTGGGGCGTCGACGTGATCCTCAACGGAGGTTCAAAGTAAGATGATTGCTCCCCCATCGGAAAGCGTCCTCGCACACCAATTCGGCCTCTTCGTCGGCTTCGGCCTCCTGGTCGCCGGCCTGTGGTTGCGGATGACAGATCGTCGATACCCGTTCGTCTTTCAAGCACTGTACTTCCTGCTCGGACTGGCGTTCATGGGCATCTTCGCCCGCCTACTGATCGCGTCACCGTTCTGGAGCGCGTCGGCCGTGGTGTTCTCGCTCGGCCTCGTCCTCATCGTCATGTCCGCCGGATTCACCCGCATCGTCGACCACTACGCCGAAGATATTCCCCATGACAAACTCTAACGACACCACCAGCGACGACCTCACGACTATCAACGGCATCGGCACGAAACGAGCGGCTCGACTGCGCGCGGCCGGCTACGAGACCATCGCCGACATCCAAACCGCGATGGTCGACGACCTCGCCCGCGTCGAGGGAATCTCCACCCACGCCGCCCAGACGATCGTCGAGAACACACCCGCCGAGTCGAGCGATACGGACACCCCCGACTCGGGTGGCCTACCCGCCTACGAGTGCGACTACTGCGGGGAAACGTTCAGTTCGGACGAGAAAGCCGAGTACAAGGAGCACAAGAAAACGCACCCCGACACGTCCGACGGAAAGTCGGCGGCCGACGTCGCCGCCGCCGGCGAGTTCACGTCGACCGGACACGACACCGTCACGTCGGCGTCGAACTCGAACATCCGCGCACGCCTCGGTCGCGTCACGAAACACCTCCGGAAGCGTCTCCCGCGAGACAAGGATGGCGATGGCAGGATCGAGGTGCGGCGGAGCGCGCTCATCGCGTGGTTCCTGGCGGCCGCGTTCGGCACCATCCTCGGCCATACCCTCGCGCACGACCCGAACGCGATGCTGAAGGTTGTCGGGGGGCCGAGCGTCGTGTACGCGACCCTCCGAATCATCGCACAACCGAACTCGACACCCATCCCGAAGGAGTGGCTCGATTCGACAGCGTTCGTCCTGGTGATCGCCGGGACGCTCTTCGGGTATTCGCTCGTCACCGTCCCGTATAGCGAGCAGTTCAAGATGGTATCCGACGCGCTGTCGCACATGGTCGGAGAAGGCCACGCCTCCGGCGCGCACTAAATGTCGTTCGGGTACATCGAACGCGTCCCGTGGCATCTCGTCCGGGCCGGCATCGCTGCCTACCGCGTCGCCCAGCACACCGTTGAGAAACCCGATGACGTCCCGCGACTCATCGTCTACGGCCTCGACGAAGGCAACATCCCACCCGAGCGGGCGCTCCGGTACGTGTTAGGCCGGCGCTCGTTCGGCCCGAACTGGGAGCTCTCCGTCTACTACAAGGGCGAAATCCAGAACCTCCGGCGGACAGAGTTCCGCCCCGAGATCGGCCCGCCCGAAATCGAAGAGTGGCAGAACCACATCCGAGCGTTCGACCACCCCGACGGCCTCGAAGTGCTGGCGCATTGGGAACCCGAACCGACGGAACACCCCGACGAGCATCTCTCCGAGGAGTACATGGACGTCGAACGCGGAACCAGACGCCTCGAATCGATCCTCGACGAGGAGGGAATCGAGTACGACCGGAGATGATGACCCCACCCGAGCCCGTTGTCACCGACAACTGGCTCATCTATCACGATCCGACGAAGCTCGCGACGACTGCGGGCATGATCGAGACGATGCCCGCGGAAGCCCGCGCCAAGGGCGCGTTTCCCTGCGGGCAGTGTTGGCCGGGGCGGACGGACACGCGCCGGTAACGCAGACGCACTTTTTCATACATCAGACCAATGACGATCCCAGAAACCGAGTTTCACGACCTTGTCGGCGCATGGCTCCACGACCGATTCCCCTCTGACGCTATCCGAGACGAGCCGCGTCTCCACACCGGCCGTATCCCCGACTGGTTGGTCGTCTCGCCACTCGGCGCAGTCTTCGCGATCGAGGTAGAGAACACGGCCGACGACGTGATCGGCGGCGTCGGACAGGCGAGACTGTACGCGAGCCACTCCCCGCGGTACGTCCCGGTCGTCATCTTCCCGACGATGTCCGCGGAAGCCCGCGAGGAGATTCGCCTCCTCCGTCAGCATATGGTCGTCATCGAACTCGATCCCGAGACGCTCGCCGCCGAGTACGCCGAGTGACGACCTGACCACCCTTCGAGGACTCCCTCATGTCGACTACCAACGATCCCGATAGCTCCCCGTACCTCCGGCTGTACTGCCCGGAGTGCGAGACGTCCGTCCCCCGAACCGAGACCCGTCGCCAGTACGCCCACCGATGGCACGTCGGGTGCGGCGCAGAGGTTCGGACACCGACGCTCGGGGATCTGTGACCCATGAAAGACTACTACAAGGTCGCACTCGCGACCCTTGGTGTCCTGCTCATCCGTGCCGCTGGGTGGTTTCTCATCCTCGTCGCTATCGGGTGGCTCGGGTGGTTGGCGCTTGACGGCGTCGCAGTAGCGCAGGCGCTTCTCGTACTCTTTCTCGGACAGGGGATGGTGGGGGTCCCTCGCGATGACTGAACGCGACACCTTCTCCTCGCCCCCGTTGGATCACGTCGCCCTCGGCATCCTCCTCATGGCACTCGCGTCCGACGGCACGGAAACGGCCCTCTACGTCGTGGCGATGGCGCTCTTCGTCACCACACGAGTTGACCGCGTCGTTAAGTGGTATCTCACGACCCACGACCCGCTATTCGTCCGCCTCGGCATCGGCACGGACACGGAGTAACCAGATGACTGAACGCGACACCCTCACCAAAGTCCGCAGGTTCAACGAGTTGGGGCTATCAACCCTCACCTTCTGGTCCGTTTACGTCAACGCGGGACTCATGCTCTTGTTCGCCGCCCTGGGCGACACGTTCCTCGTCGCCCTCGCCGCCCCCTCCCTCGTCATTTCGCTCCTCGCCTGCGAGGAGGAACTTGCCACCGCCGACGACTACTATGAGCGGACTAAGGAGGTCCGATGACTGACCGGACGACGATCTCCATCGATGACCCGCTGTTCGAGCGCCTTTCGGCGGACAAGCCCGACGGCGTGTCCTGGACGGAGTACCTCGAAGCACTCGCCGACGGGGAAAACGTGCCACGGGAGCCTGAACGAACGAATGCACTCACTGCTGACGACGTCGGGATGCTCAAACGCGAAATCGCCGACGAGATCGAAGACCGCATGACGCGACGCTGAACGACTGCATTCACCCTTTCCATACCAATGAGCCAGATAGACCTACTCAAGGCCGACGTTGAAGCGCACGGAGAAGTACACGCGACTGTCGAAGAGGAGGACGCCGAAGTCGAGATCCGCCTCGGGACGGCGACGTTCCACGACGACGACGAAGTACTGACGCTGTCGAACAACCAGACCGACCTCCGCATCGGCTACGATCGGATTGTGAGTTGGTATTTACCCGTGGATTTCTACCACGGGTGACATTCCGGTGGGGCCACTACTAAGTGCGTTCGGGATGTAGAGGTTGCCAAGAAGCGCGGTATCGCCGTTTCAGGAAAACGGCCGGTGCTTGAGACACCGACCGCGCTTCGGGAGCAACCGAAGCATGCATCAAAAGACGCTGGACGAGTTTAGTAGTACCGAACACGTCTACCCGACGTGCGGAGAATCGGGTTTCAAGAACCGCCACGGAATGAAGATTCACCATGCCCGACTGCATGGTGAGAGTATCGCTGGGGAGACGGTTGAATGCGCTGAATGTGGAGACGAGGTAACCGTTACCCCTCGCCGGTTGGAACGGTCCGAGAATAACTTCTGCAGCCCGGAGTGCCACGACCGGTTCCAGTGGGATCGGGTAGAAGTGACCTGCGAGAACTGTGCGGTGAAGTTCGACAAGAAGAAGTTTTTCGCTGAACGGTGCGATCTTGACTTCTGTTCAATCGGTTGCCGCCGGGAGTTCTTCAAGCAGCGTGCGGAGGAGAACTCTGGTCGGCGTATCCATTACCACAAACCGTGGCCTGAGCGAAGAGAGGTGGCAAAGGAGCGCGACTTCTATCAATGCCGCCTCTGCCGGATGACTAACGAGGAACATAACGAGAGATTCGGGCAGGCGTTACACGTACACCACCGCACTCCTGCGCATATGGCCGAGTCTCCTCATGAATTACAAAATCTCATCACCGTCTGCCGACCGTGCCATCACAAACTGGAGAGTAGCAACCACACCCCCCAGAGTGCGTAACACCCCCGTCGAATTCTACCACGACGACGGCTGAACACAGACCGAACACACACTGAGAAAACAATCAATCCATGAGGGGTATCGATGAGTAACGACGAACCTGTTGACGGAAACTGCAACTACCACCCGACGCAGGACGGTGGCTACTGCGGTCAACGGGCCGGGATGGGGACTGACCATCTCGGCGAAGGATACTGCAAGTATCACGGCGGGGCGGCACCCGGCGGCGCTCGCGAAGGCGCTGGCGCTCCCGAGGAGAACACGAACTCAGTTTCTCACGGTGCGTACGCCGATCAATCGAACCTCTACTCGGAGAAGTTCACCGACCCCCAGCGCCAGATCGCCGACGACATTTATGAGGACTACCGCGAGCGCTACCTTGAGACGCACGGCGACATCCCGACCGGCCACGATCTCCGCCTGTTCAAACTCTCGGTAAACGCGGTGACTGAGCTCCGCGTCGAGAACTGGAGCACGCAGAAGCCCGACGACCTCGATTCGGGGACGGTGATGATCGATCGCGAAACGAGGATCAAAACCCACGAACACGGGACGGTCAAAGAAATCCGATACAAGAAGGCGCCGGCGTTGGCGGCGAAGAAGACGCTCTCAAACGAGAACCGCAAGTGGCTAAAAGACCTCGGGCTCCTCGACTCTCCCGAAGACCGGCAGGCCGACGCCCTGGAGGCGGGGCTTGACCTCACCCTCTCGACTGAAGAGAAGGACGAACTCGACCAGGCGTTCGACGTCGAGCCGCAGACATGAGCCAGACCGACCAGGTGACGCCGTCGGCCATCGCCGAGCGCAACCCGATCGCGCATCCGGGGGTCGCGTCGGTCCAACTGTTCGAGTACTCGCTGCCCCCGGGCGACCACCTCAAGGAGCTGTATAATGCGCTCTGGAAGGCGGTCGACGAGGACTACCCGCACGCCCCGAAGAAGGTTGCCCGTCTCCTCCCCCGGGGACACGGCAAAAGTGAAGGCGTCGGTGTCGTTTTCCCGGCGTGGGCGCTGCTCACCCACCCCGACATCCGGGTGGCGATCATCAGTAAAACTGCGAACATCGCCGCGGAACGGGCGGGGAAGGTCGTCGACGCCGTCGAGCACTGGGCGCCGCATTTCGGCATCGACATCGCCAACGCGGCGGGCCATCAACTCACGACGGCCGCGAACGATCACAAAGAGCCCTCGATCAGTGCGTACGGCCTTGAGAGCCAACTGACCGGGAAGCACTTCGACGTCATCATCTGGGACGACATCGTCGACTGGGAGAACCAGCGGACGAAGACCCAGCGCCGGAACGTCCGCGAGTACTTCCGCGACTACACGAAGAACCTCGGCGATCCCGACTCTGCCCTCAAAGGCGGTGCCGTCCAGGCGATGATCGGGACGCGCAAGCACCCCCGGGACCTCTACGCGACGGACATCCTGGAGTCGGCGACGTGGGACGCGAAGGTCTACAAGGCCATCCACGAGACGGACTGGCCGCTCGTCGACCAACGAGCCTGGTCAGTCCGCGGCGATGACGGCGAGGTGTACGACGACGTCTCGGACCTCCCCGCGGACGTCAACCTCGCGAACAACGGTGTCATCCCCGACGAGGAGATCCGCGTCCTCTGGCCGGAGCACAAACCGCCCGAATCGCTTCTGTACGACATCGTCGACGGCGACGATTCGCTCCCGATCTGGCGGCGGGAGAACCAACAGGACCCCCACGCCCTCAGCGGCGAGGTCTTTCGGAGCGAGTGGCTCACGTACGTCGACGAACTTCCGGCCCCCGAATCGTCGTACGAGTGGGTTGCCGGGATGGACCTCGGGCTCGTCGACGACCTCCAGCAGGCAGTCGAGAATGATACCGACTACACCACCCTGGCCGTGGTTGCGTGGGATACCACGACCGACCGCGGTTATCTGACCCACCTCGCTCGAAAGCGGGGGCTGTCGGTGAAGGGTGCCGCGGACTGGGCAGTGGAGCAGTTGCGCGACGTCAACGTCGATTCGATGCTTGTCGAGCAGAACGCCAACCGTGGCGTGTCCCAGCGCCTTCGCGACGACACGCCCATCCCGGCGAAGGGGACGACGTCGACCGGGAGCAAAGAGGAGCGCATTCACAACATGGCCGCGGAGTTCGAGAGTTCTGACCTCCGCATCATCGGAGATCCGGCGGCCGAAACGTGGCGCGACTTCGAGACCGATGAGTGGTTGCAGTTCCCCAGCGCGACGCACGACGACCGCCTCGACGCTATCGAAATCGCACTCCGGAACATCGATAAGAAGACCGTCCGCCGCCGGTCGCCCGCCTCTACTGGCAAACACTAATTCACACATGCGTAATCCACTGTCTACACTCGCCGACGCGCTCCGACATGAGGCACAGACGCCCGAGACCCGAACCGAGAACGGGACGGGATCGTTCACGGCAGGCAACGTCGACACTGTCTCGGCCCCGGAAGATCGCTACGACGACTGGCTGACCTACAAGACGACGCCGTTCATCAACGCCGGCCTCGGGCAGTACGCGGCCGACGTCGTCGAACCCGGCTGTCGGATGGTTGCCGACTCCGATGAAACGGAGGCGTTCTTCAACGGTGGGGATGACGCCCCTGACGGCACTCCCGATGGTGGCTTTCTCGAAAACGCGGGCATCATCGCCGGGCAGACCCACCAGGACTTCACGGCCGTCCTTCGACAGGCAGCCCTCCTCTACGTGGCCGCCGGCGACGTCCTCGCCGAGCACGTCAAAGGCGAAGACGGCGAGAAAATCACGGGGTTCATGTGCATCCCGCCCTGGTCGGTGACGCTCAAAACCCTCGATAAGCGTCCGATCCTCCTCTCGCCCGACGCCAGTGGTGACGAGATCATCCAGACCAAACGCGGGGAGGCGGCGGCGTATCTCCAGTATCACAAACGCTCCGTCCTCGGGCAGCGTGGCAAGTACGACGGTAAAGACGTTGTCCCGCTCAGTCAGAACGACGTGACGAAAATCGCCCGGGACCCCGACCCGGGCGAGTTGTGGGGGACGCCCGCGACGCACAGCGTCCGCGATCTCGTCCGCGGGCTCAAGCAGATCCTCAAGGACAACGAGAATGCCATCCAGACGAAGGCATACGGCATCTGGTCGCTGGCGTTCGAGACGGGCGTCGTCGAGGCGGGCGACGAGGTCATCGTCACCGAGTGGTCCGCAAACGAACAGTCGGAGTTTATCGAGGAGAAGATCGGCTCGGAGATGGGGCCGGGCGACATCATCGGCCACGACGGGACGGTCACCTTCGAGAAGTTCGAGGGGGAAATCGCCGACGGACTGCTGAACGTCATCAATCTCTACATCAAACTCATCGTCTCGGCGCTGCCGGTGCCGCTGTATGCGGTGGGTTTTGAAGAGAACATCAACCAGTTCGTCACCACCCAACAGGAACGGCGCTACGAGAAACGCGTCATCGACCTCCGCGAGGAACTCACCGACGGGTTCCTCCCGGCGATGAAGCGCGTGGCCGAACAGCGCGACCTCGATACCTCGGGGATGGATCTGGTCCTCGAACCCGACGATGACGACTCGCCGATCCGTTCGATGGACGCCGACGAACTGGAGGCCGCGGCCTCCTACGGCAAATTAATCGAGTTCGTCTTTGGTGACAAGGCATACCAGTACTTCGACCGCGAGTACCTGGCCGACTTGATAATGCAACTCCCCGGAGACGCACTCGACGAGGCGGCGTTCGAGGAGTCCGACACGTCTGAGGAGTCACCCCCGCCGGTTGAAGAGTTGCCTGACCTCGCACAACCGCCGGAGTCTGAGTAACGATGCCGACGCCGCCGACAAAGACGAAGACCGAACAGCAACAGTTCGCACAGAAGCTCCGCGGGGGATTCGCCTCTATCAACACGGTAATCCGTCGCGATGTCGGACGGCGTGACCGCCTCGGGCTCACCCCGACGGCGGCCGATGCACTCCGTGACATTGAGGACCTCCAAACGTACGCGTTCGCGACCGATTCCCGCAAACACGAGAAGTTCATGGCGTGGCTCCGGCGCCAGTTCGACCGCGGAGTCCTCGAACCCGTCCGTAACGATGCGGGCGAAATCCAGTATGTCCGATCCGCCTACGAGAAGGGCATTCGCCACGCCGACACATGGCTTCAACAGGCCGGCGCCAGCGTGCCGGCCGGGACGGTCGCAGACGCGTTCACCCGCTCGATCCATATCGAGACGGTCGAACAGCTGTACACTCGCACCTTCAACGAACTGGAGGGCATCACATCGGCGACGGGCCAGCAGATGTCTCGCGTCCTGTCGGATGCACTCACGCAGGGGTGGGGGGCGGAGAAGACGGCCCGTGAACTCACTGACCGCATCGATTCCTACGGGAAGGTCAACGCGACACGAACGGCGCGGACTGAAATCCCTCGGGCTCACAACGAAGCAGCAAAAACCCGATACCGAGAGGCAGACGTCGAGCGCGTCAAAATTCTCGGGCATGATCCTTGCGAGGATTGTCAGGAGTTCGTTGGGAATGTCTACCCCATCGACGACATCCCGCACGGGGGGCCACCATTCCACCCACAATGCCAGGGGACTGTCATCCCCGTCCTTGACGACGACTCCTGACCGATTCGGAGACTAACTCCTCCAACCTAACTATGACCGACGCCCAGCACGACACTCCAGCGACTGGTATCGCCGTCCTCGCGGACGAATCAACCGACGACTTGCCTTTGGTGGTCAGGGGGGTGGCGTTAGGGGAGGGGGATGTTACTCACGGCGCCTCGCAAACGCGCGTCCACTGGCCGCGAGAGACACTCGAACAGGCGACTGAGGCGTTGATCGGGCGGAAGCTCGTCGACGACTCGGCGCACGATATCCCCGAAGATGGGGATTTTCCGACTGAGCCACCGACGCGCTCGATCGTCGGGGAGGTGACTGACGCACGATACAAGCCGGGCGTCGGTGTCCTCTACGAGGGCGAGGTTGACGACCCAGAGATCGCCGACCTCGTCCGGAACGGCCGCGTCGACGTCTCGCCGTTCGTCATTCGCCGCCTCGGCGAGCGTGACGAGCAGCGCGACGCGTTGCAGGCCGAGGAAATCCTCCACTGGCGCGACCTCGCGGTCGTCTCCAACGGCGCGTCGGAGGGCGCGAGTATCGAACCCGCACCCTCGGCCGCGGAGGCCATGTCGAACACGGCACTCGCCGATGCCCTCGGCGCGGCGTTCGAGGACGGCGGTGCCGAGGGCGACGAGGGTGACGACGGCGGCGCACAGCCCGACGACGAATCGGCGGAATCCGACGCGACTCCTGACGACCCGGCGGGCGATGATGCCGACACGACACCCACTGGCGACGATCCCGGTGACGGCGCGAGCACGCTGGGACCTGACGATCCGACACCATCTATGGACCTGACTGATTCTGAAGAGGACCTCGTTCGCACGGCCCGCACGCTTGACGACCCGAGCGTCGTGGAGGCCGACGTCGAGGCACTCGCCGACGAAATGGAAACGTACGACGACCCGCATGTCGTCGAAGCCGAAGACTACGACGCCCTCGCCGAGCGCGTCGAAACCGTGCGCTCGGTACTGGCCGACGCCCTCGCCGAGCGCACCGGTATGCAGACGTCGACCGCCGAAGCCCTCTCGCTCGACAACCTGATGGCCGAGTTCGAGACCGACGACGGCGAGTTCGACGCCGAGGCACTCGTCCAGTCGCCCGAGACGGGCAGCACGGACGACGACCCGGCCGACCCCAACGGTGGGGACGTCGGCGCCGATGACGGCGTGGACGCCCTCTCGGAGGACGAACGCGAGGAGATCCGCTCGAAGCTCGCCCGCGCCGACACGCTCAACGGCGTCAACTCCAGTTACGCGGAGTCGCTCCGCGAGGAGGCGGCCGAGGCGGCGGGCGTTGACAGCTACGACGACATCGACATGGAGGCTCTCTAACAATGGCAAAGAACCCCGGACAGGCGCTCAACGCGGGCGTCATCACGGTTACGCTGACTGGCGACGGTACCGCTTCGGATGGTGACGCTGTCGCCATGAGTGCTGGCAAGGTCACGCAAGCAGACGGGACCAACGACCCGCACGTCATCGGCGTTCTGGCACAGGAACAAGGTAGCAAGACTGACACCGAGAAGGTCTCTGTTCACATCGCCGGCCCCGTCGTCGCCAACGTGGCGTCCGGGACGGCCGCCGGCACACAACTCGGTTCCTCCGCAACGGAGGGGCAGTTCGGCAGTGGCACGCAGGCCATCTCGACGCTGACGCCCGAGGGCGACGCCGGCGATTACGGCGGCACGATGCCGACCGGCTACGCGGCGGTCAACCTGTAACGACGCGGTAACACTCTCTCCACTTACAACATGCCTACGAACGTTAACTACAGCGGCGTCCCGACTGAGACGGACATGCGAAACGTCCTCCTCCCTGAACCGGAGGAGATGTTCCAGTTCCGGAACGCCTATCAAGTCGACTCTGAAGCACCGAACCGCGACGGCGACTCCGTCGAGTACCCTGCCATCAGCGAGGACTTCGACGGCGAGATGGTCGAAGTTGAGCAGGGCTCGGACTACCCCCGCGCCGACATGAACTACGACGGCGTCCGCGCCGCGTGGACTGACTACGGGTTCGAAGTTGTCATCCACGACAACGACATCCAGGACTCCACCGTCAACGTGACGCTGGCGACCCAGATGCGGATGTCCGAGGAGGAACAGCGCCGCCTCGACGGCATCGCCTACTCCGTCCTCAACGCCAACCGCAACAGCACCACCATCGGGACTGACGGAACCGACTTCAACTACAACGCCGCCGTCAGCGCCTACACGACGCTCGTCGATGCGGGCTACAACCCCGACCGCTTCGTCTGGTTCCTCTCGCCCGACGCGTGGGGCGACTGGATCACCACGAACGAGTTCGCCTCGTCTACAGAGACGTTCGCGGACGAACTGCGCGGCGCTGGCCCGAGCGTCACCGAGATCATGGGCCGCCCCGCCCTCCTGACGAACACGGGAGACCTCGGCGCCGACGAAGCGATGCTCGTCGACACGGGCGTTTACGGGTGGGAATCGCCCCGGTCGAGCTTCGACATCACCCGCTACCGCGAAGACTCGAAGAAGCAGTGGGTCTACCAGGTCAGCGGCCGTATCGACTGGGTCCCGACCGAACCCGACGCGGCCCTGAAGGTTCAGGGCGGCGTCTAAACGGGACTGACCCATGGGCTTTGAACTGCGCTGTGCACTCGACGGTTGGGGCGCCGTGGTTGACCCTCGCGACGAGGAGACGACGGTCCAACTCGACACTGACAGCGCGAACCGCTTCAGCGTCGAGGATGAAGACCTCGCCCGCGCGCTCGTCGCCGCCTACGATGCGATTTCGTGGGCCAACGGCCCGCCGGAAGCGTCCGACTCCGAGAGTGCCGATGATGACGACGCTGCAGACGACGCTGAGACGGAGGACTTCGACGCCGAGGCCTTCATCGATGATGCGTGGCAGTCGGTCGTCTCCGCGATCGAGGACGGAAACGTCGACGCTCATCTCGACGCCGTCGAGGACGCCGAAGAATCGCGGGAGTCCCCGCGGGACTCCGTCCTCAAAGCCGTCGAGGGGCGGAGGTGAACATGCCCGACATCGACGAACTGTACGCGACCGTCGAAGTCGATTCGAGCGCGTTCCGCGACGCCGTCCAGGAGGCCAAAGCCGCCCTGCAACGCGTCGAGTACGAGAAGCAGGCGCTCATCCATCGCGCGGAGGTGAACGATGAGTGACCGCACTCACACCTACCGCTTCGAGGGGCCGAGTATGCGACTCCGAATGCCCGCGCACGACATCGTTGTCACACGGGGGAACGAGTTCGACGTCGACCCGGATGCGACGGTCACGCTTCCGGCCCCGGAGGGCGCCCCCGACGACGCCGAGTCGGAGACGGTCACGCTCCCCGAGTTCCTCACTGAGCACACTGATGCCGAGTTCGAGCGCGTTCGCGGCCCGTACGACATCCTCAACGGGACGGTTCCAGAGCTCGAAGAGGCACTCGACGCGGGCGAGTTCGACGGGCGGTTAGACGCGCTCCAACACGCCGAGCGAGAAGGCGAGGACCGGACGACCGCACACGAAGCGATCGAGGACCGGCGCGACGAGCTCGCTGACGACTCGGCCGAGGAGTGACGGATGCCGAAACAGTATGCCTCTCGCGCGGCTCTTGAGCGTGAACTGGACTACTCGCCGCTGGATTTCGGCATTGAGTCCGAAACCGACTGGAACGACCTTCTCGACGAGTCGCTACAAACCGCGACGGAGCGCGTTGACGGGTGGACCACCAGCGAGCATACGTGGACCGACGCCGACGACGCGCCGTACACGATCTCGGAGGCCGTCATCCGTCTCGCTCGGGCACGCATCCTCCGCATCCACGAGGACGGCATCGCGAGCGAGGATCTCGTGAGTGGCGCGGGCTACGACTACCGCTCGCCGAAGGAGTTACACGCCGATATCAAAGGCGACCTCCGCGACATGGGGTATCGCCGCCTCGGCGGTGGGTCGCGGCACATCACTTCAACCAACTTTAGCGACTCATGACAGCAACCGCACACACTCGGAAACCGAGTGACGACCACAGCAAGTTCAGCTACACGCTCCGCGACAGAAATGGGGACCCGATCGACGTCTCCAGCGCGACGAGCGTTGACCTCTACGTCGATGCCGAAGACGGGACGGCCGTCGTCAACGGCGCCGCGGCCACCCTCGAAGACGCCGCCAACGGGAAGGTCAGCTACGTGTTCGGGTCGGCCGAACTCGACGCCGTCGGCACCTACTACGCCGAGTTCGTCATTAACCGCGGGACAGGAACGTCGTACGAACCCGTCCCGCAGGACCGCAACCTCCGAATCGAGGTACGCGAGGACGTCCAGACCGGTTCCCCGACCGTCAACGGGGCGCCGTTCCATACCCGCAAGCCCGGAGACGATCACACGAAGTTCCAGACAACGCTTCGGAACCGCGCCGGATACGCGATCGATCTCTCGACAGTATCGGGCGTCTCCGTGTGGGCCGACGCGCCCGATGGGACGGCGGAACTGTCGGGCGTCGCCGCCACGCTTGACGATGCCCCCAACGGCGTCGTCAGCTATACGCCGGCGTCTGGCGAGTTCAACACGCCGGGCGTCTACCCCATCGAATTCGTGATCACGTACGGCGACGGGTCGACGTACCCCCTCCCGCACGGGGAGAATCTCAAACTCGTGGTTACCGAGGACGTGAAATGATGAGTGACGAATTCATCATTACCGCCGACCACACCCGAGTACGCATCGGTGGCGCGCTCTACGAGATAGAGACGGACGTTCACACGACGCTCTCTGGAGGTGAGCAACGATGAGTAACGACCCCAAACCGGGCGATCACGCTCGGCGAGCAGGGCGGCTCATCGACTACCTCTCTGACGGCGAGGGAGTTCACACGCTTCGGGATGGTGGGATAGTCGACATCGAAGACCGCGGCGAGGACACGACGATGGTGACCGTCACCGTGGCCGTCGAAGACCTCCCCGAGGACGAGGAGTAACGATGTGCGACGAGGGGTCCCTGCTCGGCGCACTCGTTAACTGGGTCGTCATCCTCATCCCGGTCGTCGGGCATAAGTATCTGGGGTGGCCGTTCCAGTCCGTCGTTCTGGTTCTCCTCGCCGTCGTCGCCTTCCAGATGCTACGGGAGTGTCCCTCATGAGCGACCAGACTGAGGCAGAGGGGGAGAGTACACTTCGCAACCTCGTCGACGCTATCGTCGTACTCGCCCCGTTCATCGCGTACGAGTACTTCGGAACGTCGTTCGAGTCCGCTGTCCTCGCCCTCCTCGCGATGATCGCCTTCCAGATGCTGAGGGAGCCTCCTACATGAGTCATCGAAACGTTCGAATGGCAGCGTCCCCTGATGCCAACATGGACGAGACACAACTTCCGGCGGTTGACGGCGTGGATCTCGGCGAACTTCTCACAGCGTGGCTCGAATCGCAGGGCCTTGACCTCGAAGACTCTGAAGAAGCCTTCGAGTACGTCTGCCCCACCGAAGTAACGCTCACCCGCGAAGGACACGACACGGTCACGTTCGACGCCAGCGGGACCGTTCTCGAACTGAGCGCAGACTACGAGATCGAACGCGAATCATGAGGCACACTCGATCATGAGCCACCGCCAGCGCGACGCCCACCGACTCGCCGTCGAACGGCAAGAACCGACGGGCGGCACCGACGACCTCGGCCAACCCACCGAACAGTGGGTCGAGCAGTTCCGCCTCAACTGTATGGCCGCGTCGCCGGCCGAGGCGGGCAACCTCGGGCGGACGAACGCTGGCGAGGTTGTCGACGCGGCGCTCACCCTCTGGTCGCCGCGTGCGAAAGCGGGCGAGATCCAGACGGGGGACCGCGTCCGCGTCTGGCCGAAACATGCCGGCGAGTCGGCCGCGGACCTCTACAAGATCGTCGGCGAGCGCCTCCACTACGCCCGAAAAGCAACGCCTGAGATGTACGTCTTCGACGCCGAACGCTACTCGGAGGCCGTCTAAATGAGTGTCTCAGTCGATGTCGAGTGGGACACGACGCCTGAAGAGTTGTCCCGGTCGCTCCAGAAGTTCCTCGACATCCTCATGGACGAGGTTGAGCGGGCGGTCGGAGATATCGCCCTCCTCATCGAGCGTGAGGCGAAGAAACGCGCCCCGGTCGACACGGGGACGCTTCGGGCCTCCATCGGACACGTCGTCAATGCGATCGGTGAGGGGTACTTCGAGGCGATCATCGGGACGAACGTCGAGTACGCGCCTGCCGTTGAGTTCGGCCGTGGTCCCGTGACCGCCGACGGGAAGGCACTCAAGTTCACCGTTGACGGGGAGACGATCTTCCGGAAGAGTGTCGGGCCAGCAAAAGCGCAACCCTTCTTAGGTCCCGCTTTACACGCGGCGGAGGGCGAGATAAACGACCGCCTCCAGGCGGCCGTCAGTCGGGCAAAACGGAGGGCCTAACAGATGGCAGCAGTCGAAGGCAGAATTGGGTACCTCCTCGAAGCGATCATCAAAACGCTTCAGACGCATCCGCCGCTCGTCGACGGCTATCTCGACGGCGACCCGGCGCGTATCATCGACAATCCCTCGAAGACGGGCATCCCGGACGGTGAGGTGTTCGTCTCTGTCGGGCTCGCCGACAAGAACGAACGCCCCGAGGGGAAGGTCGGCAACCGCCTCCGGGCCGGCTTTCAGGTGACGGTCGTGATGTCGCAACCCTACTGGGAGAAAAACGGCCGTCTCCACATCTACAACATCGGCGACACCGTCGCCGACGCGTTGGACGGAGGTATCGCCCCGGGCGTGACGCCGATCGGGGGTAACAACGGCCCGGGTGAGCTTCAGTTCGGCGGCGAGGATGCAGACGACCTTGTCGGCAAGGTCACCCTCCCGCAACGCTTCCGGTTCCAGACGCGCGGCGTCTGACCTCTTTTCGCGCATCGTTCGCTGACCGACTCCGCAGTCCCGCAGTTCCGCAGACGTAGACACATCCATGCCAGCTAACAATTCCAATCTCAAGAACGTGCTTTCGGGCGCGTTCATCGAAATCGCAGTCGTTTCGGATATCGGCCAGACGTCCGAGACAGAGAGTATCGTCGGCTTCACGATGGGTGAGACCACCATCTCGTCCGAAGACACCACCACCGAGTTCCAGCTCCACGAAAGCCGCTGGGGCCAGCGGTTCAACGAGCACGAAGCGGTGGGCCTCGAATTCGTCACCGCGCTCGCCGCGGGGATGCCCCAGCTCCAAACGCTGGGCATCGTCGACTCCAACGGGCAGCCGCTCGCCCGGCAGGAACTCGACATCCGGCTCCACGTCTACAACGACGAGCCGGCCATGGCCGGAGCGCCTCAGCAGACGTTCGAGTTCTATCGGTGCGAAATCAACTTCGACGAGATGGCCCTCCCGCAGGACGGCTCCGAGATCACGTTCCAGGTCGACGCGAACGGCGGTTACCACATCGGGTCCACGTCGCCCTAACACCGCACTCTCACTTTTTAATACATCAGCATGACTGACACCAACGACAACATCCGAACGGACGGCGGCGCACAGGTCGACAACTCTCCCGAGATCGGGCCGGACTACGACAATCCCGAGACGGCCCAGAAGGCCCGGGAGATGGCACAAGAGAAGCTCGACGAGAAGAAGGCCGAGGCGAAAAAGAACCAGTCGATCAAGCAGCAGCTCGAACAGGCGGCCGACGAAGAGACGATCTTCGTCCCTGTCTTCGAGGACAAGGACCTCGAGGTCGAATTCTCGACGCTCTCGACGAACGAAGCGACGCGGTTGATGGCTATCAGCGAGGAGTTCGAGGCGATCGACGAGGGAGAGGTTGACGCCGAGAACGAGGGCGAAATTCGCGACAGGTTCCGGGAGATGGTTTCCGACATCTCCGAGATCCTCGGCGACAAGGCGGTCGACGAGTCGCTGTCGGACCCTGACTGGTGGTCCGATACGCTGTCGCTCATGCGACTCATCACGGTCGCGCAGGGACTGATCGCGGAGGACGACTCGCTGTCCGCCGAGGACATCGACGACTTTCGCTGAAAGCAAGCGCGGAATCTGGTACTTCGAACTCCTCCTCGTCATGGGCATGACGCCCGGTGAGTGGGGCCAACTCCATCCCGCGGAGCAGCGGTTCCTGGAGACGGCCGCCAGCAACTATCGCGATAAGATCGGCTTGACGCTCACTGGTCAGCCAATTAACAACGGCTGAGTCCTATACTATGCATTAGTGCAAATTTCTTAGTTGCAGTAGTGCATAGTCAGTCTTGTAATGGCTCAGACTGCAGAGTCGGGCATGGGACGCTACCGTGCACTCATGACCGACACCGATCGCGACTACATCACCGGCAACGGAGAGCCGTCTGATTCTCAGCGGGATCAGTCGGTGTACCGCGTCCGGAAGCGGATCACTGAGGAACTCCCGCAGGACATCGATGTTCTGCGTGAACACCGTCCCGACCTCCTCGACGAGCTCCGCGAGGTGGTGTGTGATGGCGACGACTGAAGACAGCGCCGACGGCATCGAGTGTCCGACGTGCGGGCGCGACGACTTCGTCAGCGAGTGCGGTTTGAACTACCACCAGACCCGCGTCCATCAGTCCGACAAGAAAGAGGAGATGATCGAGTCCCTTCGAGAGGTCGCTGAACGGTTGGGACGCACGCCCAAGGTGAAGGATGCGAAGGACGGCGAACTCGTCGCCTCGTATCCGACCTACAACAAACACTTTGGGTCGTGGGGCGAGGCGCTCGAAGAAGCTGGCTTCGCCCCAAATAAGGAGAGGGACATCAGCGAGGGGGCGCTCCTTGACGAACTGGAACGGCTCACGTCAGAACTCGGTCGGGTTCCCTCCATTGCCCATATGCGGCAGCACGGGAAGTACTCTCCACCGACCTACATAGACCGGTTCGGGTCGTGGAATGACGCTCTCGAAGCGTCGGGACTGGACCCTAACCACCGCGTCAACATCCCCACCGACGAGCTTCTTGCAGAGCTCCGCCGGCTTAGAGAAGAACTCGGACGGCGTCTCAGCCACCGGGATATGATCGAGCACGGGGAGTTCAGCCACGGGATCTACACCCGCAGATTTGGCTCATGGGATGAGGCCCTTGAGGCCGCGGGGCTTGAGAGGTACAATAACGGGAAGCAGACACGGACCGAACTCGCTCGTGAACTCCGGCAGTTCTACAATGAGCTTGGGCGTGTCCCACTTCCAAAAGACCTCAAACGCGAAGGACCGCACGCATGGAGCGTGTACTATCGGATGTTCGGCCCGTGGCCCGACGTTCTCGCCGCGATAGGCCTTGAACTACCCGACAGTGACTCAGAGTCACTTGGATATGGGCCGAATTGGCAGACCCGTCGTGAGAGGGTACTCGCCCGCGATGACCACACCTGTCAAGCATGCGGCCTCGACAGCGAGAAGTCGCGTGACAGGTACGGCAAGGGGTTGAACGTTCACCATATCACCCCGCGAAACAAGTTCGTTGAAGACGGCGAACTCAACCACGAACAAGCGAACCGGATGGAGAATCTGGTGACGCTCTGCATCTCCTGCCACCGTACGTGGGAGGGCATCCCGCTGCGCCCGACCCTCGCCGTCAACTAACCGACATCGGCGGGTAGCGTCCCGCCCTGTTGCTGTTCTCAGACCACGTAGCGTCTGGATTAGACCGTCCCGAGTAGCACCGCGCCCGCAACCGACTGAGGACACTGCCGATAGTGTCCCAAAAATGTAATTCAGGTCAAAAATCATGCCTTTCGAGAAATTGTCAGTTTCTTTAAGCCTTGATTCCTCCGGTTTCTCTAAAGGAATCAAGCGCGCCGAGTCCTCTGCGAATAACCTCTCCTCGTCGGCCGCGTTGATCCGGAAAGCGGCCGGGAGTGCGGCGAAGGGGCTCTCGAAACTCGGGAACGAGGCCGCCACGAGTGCGGCACAAGCCGCGACGATGAGCGCGGGGTTGAAGCGCGCCTCGGGTGCGATGACCGGCGTCGCGGCGAAGTCGCAACTTGCGAAGGGGCGCGTCAACGCCGTCGGCGACGAGCTGACGCAGGCAGGCGTCAAGGGCGCGGCCGCGGCGGGCGGTGTGTCGGCCTACTCGGGAGCGGCATCCCTCGCCGCCGGGGCTTCGGCCGCGCTTTCGTCGGCACTGTCGGCCTCGCTCATCCCGGCGATCATCACGCTTTCGACAGTCCTTGCTCCGATGGCCGTCGTCATCGGTGGCGTCGCCGCCGCGGCCGCCTCACTCGGCGCCGTCTTCGGCGGACTGGCGCTGACGGGCGTCGTGACGCACATGGAGGAGTTGAAGGCGGCGTTCAAGACCGCGAAGAAGGAGATCACAGCGCTCATACAACCGTTGGGTGAGGTGTTCGGCCCGCTCCTCGTCCAGGCCGTTCGCGCACTCCCACAGTTGGTCGCGAACATCCTCGCGGTCATCGGCCCGGTGGGGCAGTTCCGGGATGCGATGGTGCAGCTCGGCCAGATCGCGATGCAGGTCATCCCGCAGATCGTCAAGGCGATCGTCGGCCTCGCGAACCAGGCGCTGCCGGTGTTCATGGATCTGGTGAAGATGCTCACCACCTCGGCGGGGCCGGCGTTTCAGTCGCTTCAGCAGGTCGTCGCGAAGACCTACCCCGTCTTCAAGGAGTTCGCGGCCTCGATCGCCAGTCTCCTCCCGTTCATCATGGAGCTGGGGACGTTCATCGCGACGAATCTCATCCCCCCGCTGACACAGCTCATCAACTTCGTCGCGACGAACGCCCCGAAGGCGTTCCAGGCGTTCAAGGACGCGGTAACGCAGCTCCAACCGACGATCAACGAACTCCTCGCCCGGGCGAAGGGCCTGTTGCCGCCGATCAAGGAACTCATCAATTACGTCGTCTCGAACGCGCCGCAGGCGTTCGCGGCATTCCAGCAGGCGGTGACCGAGTTGAAGCCGGAGCTGCTGGCGCTGATCGATGCGGTCAAGGGGTTCCTGCCGACGCTCGTCAAGTTCGCGAAGTGGGTCGGGAACAACGTCGTCCCCGTCTTGGGGGAGATGGCAAACATCGTCGCCGAGGTGCTCATCCCCGCGATCACCGCGGCGATCACCATCGTCGACCGCATCCTCGAAGCGTTCCTCAGCCTCTCCTCGGAACTCCAGCTCGCGATCTCGATCATCGGCGCCGTCGCGGCAGCCTTCGTCATGCTGTCGAACCCGATCACGGCAACCATCGCCGTCGTGACCGCCCTGCTCGCCGCGTGGCGGACGAACTTCCTCGGGATTCGGGACATCACGAAGAACGTCATCGACTCGGTCACCCAGTTCCTCACCGGCCTCGCCGCAAGCGCGCAGCAACTCGGGAAGCAGATCGTCACCACTCTCCTCACGCAGTGGCGGTCGCTCAAAGCGGGGGCGACCGCGACGTGGAACGCGATCAAGACCGCGGTGCTAAACGCCCTCAATGGGCTTCTCTCGACGGTTAAGAACGTCTGGAACCAGATCAAGACGGTCATCCAGACTGTTCTTGCCACGATGAAGACGGCGATCATCAACGACTGGAATCTCATCAAGACCACCATCGCGACCGTCCTCGCGACGATCCAAACCACCGTCCAAACGGTCTGGAACGCGATCCTCACGACGATCACGACGATCGTCACGCAGATCAAAACCACCGCGACGCAAGTCTGGACGGCGATACAGACGGCGATCCAAACCGCGCTTACCACCATCAAAACGGTCGTTGCGACGGCGTGGAACGCGATTCTGACGACAATCCAGACGGTTCTGACGACGATCCAAACCACCGTCCAAACGGTCTGGAATGCCATCCTCACGACGATCACGACGATCGTCACGCAGATTCAGACCACCGCGACGCAGGTGTGGACGACGATCCAGACGGTGATCCAGACGGCTCTCACCGCGATCCAAAACGTTGTCACGACGGCGTGGAACGCGATCCTCACGACAATCCGGACCGTCCTCACGACGATACAGACGACGGTTCAGACGGTCTGGAACACGATCCTCACGACGATCACGACGATCGTCACGCAGATTCAGACGACGGCGACGCAGGTGTGGACCCAGATCCAGACGACGATTCAGACGACACTCACCGCGATCCAAAACGTCGTCACGACGGCGTGGAACGCGATCCTCACGACAATCCAGACGGTCCTGACGACGATCCAAACCACGGTCCAAACTGTCTGGACGGCGATTCAGACGACGATCCAAACGGTCGTCACTGCGATCCAAACCACCGTTCAGACGGTGTGGACTCAGATCCAAACGACGATCCAGACGATCCTCACGACGATCCAAACGACGGTCCAAACCGTTTGGACCCAGATCCAGACGACGATTCAGACGATCCTCACGGCGATACAGACGACCGTCCAAACCATCTGGACGACGATCCAAACGACGATCCAGACGATTCTCACGACGATACAGACGACCGTCCAAACGATCTGGACGTCGATCCAGACAACGATCCAGACGATCCTCACGACGATCCAAACCACGGTCCAAACGGTCTGGAATCAGATTCTGACGACGGTCCAGACGATCCTGAATCAGATCCTCACGACGACGACCGACGTCTGGAATCAGATTCTGACCACTATCACGGATATCCTCAACCAGATTCTCACGACGGCGACTGACATCTGGAATCAGATTCTGACGACGATCACCGACGTTCTGAATCAGATTCTGACGACCGCGACGGATATCTGGAACCAGATTCTGACGACGATCACGGACGTTCTCAACCAGATTCTCACGACGGCGACGGACATCTGGAATCAGATTCTGTCGCTCATCACGGACGTCCTCAACCAGATCCTCTCGACGGTCACGGACATCTTCGGCCAGGTCCGTTCGACGACCGAGTCCGAGTTCAACGCCGCCAAAGATGCGGCCGTCTCGGCGGTGCAGGGGATGTACGACCAGATCACGGGGATCTTAGACAGACTCGTTGGTGCGTTCCGCTCGAAGCTCTCGACTGTCTCCGGCATCGCCGGCGACATCGTCTCGACTGCCAAGGATGCGGCCTCCTCGGCGGCAGACGCCCTCTCGTCGGCCCGGGACGCCGCGGGCGACGCCGCGAGTGCGGCCGCCGACGCAGCCTCTGCCGGCGGTGGGAACATCCCCTCGTTCCACTCCGGCGGTTACGTCCGGTCCGAGGGACTGGCGCTCGTCGATAGTGGCGAGCGCGTCCTCACCCCCGCCGAGACAAAGGCGTACGAGCGCACCGGCGGTGGTGGTGGGGGTGGCCAGCCGATCGACGCCCGCACGATCATCGATAAGATCGAAGTCGGCGGCGGCGAGGACGCCGTCGCTGAACTCCGCCGGATGCTCGACGCCCGTGATCGCAAGCAGGAGCGGAAACTCAGACGTCTCGTCGACAACTAACACGACTCAGACACTCATTTTCGCAGTGTATCGTCTCGTAACCGCCCGCAGTCACCCATTCATAGACACACATCATGGCACCCGGAGTTATCGTCAAGTATACCCGAGACAGCGGCAGCTGGCGTTGGGACGCCCAAGGCATCGACGTCTCGCCGCCCCGGCCGCTAGAGGTCGTCGCGCCCGACGTGGCCGATCTCGTCCACAACGACCCCGACATCCCGCTGACGAAGTATCCCGATGCGAATCTGAATACGAACCTGACGCTCGTCGACGGGCTCGATATCACCCCCGAAACGATCACCGCCGATTCGGTAAGTACAGTGAAGATTGTATAGAAGCTCCTGTCCCGACATGCGCTAGCTGACCGGCTAGCGGTGCAGCATGCCGCAGAATAGATCAAACACGGATCTGCAAATGGATTTTTCGTCTCGAAGTAGGGTATCTGTTGTTGCAGAATCAAGGACAAATCTCTGTATGTCGTGAATCCATCGGATTCAAGGAAAAGACGACACCAACAGCTACCAGAGATCGTTCAGTCGCTTTTGCTTCCGGCCATCGTCGAATTCCTGCTTTGACGATTGTAAGTTTGAGAGTACCGTGTTGTCCACCCCCGCTTTCGGTTCGATGTGGTCTAATACACGGTATTCATCGATCGCTGGGCGCAAGTCAGTCGCCTCCAGCGCCTGCTGCTCTCCATTGAGCAACTTTTCGAACTTGGATCGGTGGTGGTCACTAGGATTACTGGCGATTCTGTCTCGATCAAGTCCTGTTTCTGTTGGCAGTTGATCGGTGAGGTCCCCATCGTATTCGTGGTTCTGATAGTAGTACCCGTCTTTATCAAATAGCCGGATCTCTGGGTCTGAGTCACCCATCTTATCGTAGAAATCTGCTGGGAGAGGTAACGACATGTGCTTGTCTCCCACAAGGTCGAACCCAAATCCGAGTGAGATGAAGTCACGCGCGGGGACAAAGTTCGCATCGTTTGAGCTTCGACCGCGATTTGCGTTCAGACAGTAGAAGAAAACCTCCTCTTGGAGTTTCCGTCGCCCAATCTCACGAAGGAGGGGGACGACCATATTGGATAGTTGAAACTGTGCTGTGACAGTCCGGCCATTGAAGTCGAAGCAGAACGCCCGAATCCCCTTGTCAAGATACAGTTCGACGATTTTGTTCGTTAGTCCCCATGGCAATTGTGGAAGAGTCCCCATGATCGGCTTGCTGCTGATCTGCTCTGCGGTTTCGATGAATCGTTTCACGTTTTCTCTATATGTTTTGAAATATATCGAGCTTGCACCACTGCCGTCGTCCTCGATGGCAGAAACTAGGTCGGACATCAATGGCACCGTCACAAAATCGGAGGTCGAGTAAATGGTATCTACGAGAAAGTCGAGATTGTCGTCTTCAAAGCGGCGTTCGGAACCGAATTGAGCGAATACGAAGTTGAACTCGTCGTCGTTTGCTTTGTTCAGTGCTCGTCCGATATTCTTCTTGATATTCGGCTTGAATTCTTCCTGTGCTTTTGAGAGCTTCCCTGGATTGGTAGAAACGTAAATTTCGTTAGCTCCACGAGCATCGTCCAGAACCTGGTCGGTTTGTGTGGTTTCGTCAATTTGGAGTGCTTTGGCGGGAGTTTCGATGCTCTTTGAGCCGAGCTGGATGGTTTTATGGGCGAAGAGAGAACTGTCGTCAAATGTATCGACTTTTACGTTCAGCTTCGGCATAGCCTTAAGAGCCTGTGCACAACATATAAATACAGGTGATTGGCATGATAGACGACGATCTGGATCAGGTGGACAAACTCTACCTGCTGCTATTACACGCAAATGGGGGTGATGCGGTACCAGGAGATTTGTGGATACAGAAGGAGCTGTTCCTGGTCGCGAAGAATATGCCGAAGCTGGAAGAGGCCCTTGAGTTCGAGGCTTACCTCAGAGGTCCATTCAGCGAGACCGTCGAAGGAATACACGACAAACTCGAGGTGTACGGTCTCGTCCAACGTACTCGTCTTGGTGTTGCACTCACTCCAAAGGGCGAAGATTTGGTTGAGGATGTCTATGCTGAGATACCGGATCGAATTCGGTATCTCGTAGAGGATATCAAGGATTTTGCGAACGATTTATCTAGGGACGAACTGCTGGTTTATGTCTATTATACGTATCCAGAGATGACGAAGAACTCGATGGAGAAGGAGGGCTTAGAAGGGAAACGGAAGCAGGTTGCCCGGCATCTCTATGAACGCGGTAAAGTCAGTCTTGAGAAAGCGTCGGAGCTAGCTGGTGTACCGATGTCGGAGTTCCGAGGGGCGATACGTGCATAGGCTCATCTTGGATGCTTCAGTCATCATCTCTTGGTGCGACGAGCTAGAAGATTTGGTCGTGTTCGACTCTATAATCGATTGTGACTACGCTCCTGTGACAACAGAAACGGTAATGGATGAAGTGTTGTCGGATGGTCCGATGGTGGAGCGGGTTCAATCGGAGTCTGAGGTCGTTAATACTGATCCTGATCGCCGAGAAGAGCTATCGAACCGGTACCTCGGCCTAGGGCGCGGAGAATTATCCGTTCTTGCCCTTGGCGAGAAATACGAATCGAGTGGGAGTACATATTCCTGCGTCCTTGACGATGGAAGAGCGCGTACTGTTTGTGAACGCCTCGAACTAGAGTTGATGGGTAGTCTTGGTGTTATGCGCGAGCTTATTCGTGCTGAGTCAATAGCGTTCGAGCAAGCAGACGCGTTGGTCCAAGAGATGAGGGCTAATGGAACACGTCTTCCGGAGAACTACCGGGAGTTATTGCAGCCGACGCCGGCCACAGACTAATTCTTCTCCCTACCAATCTCAGCCCGTGTTCGCACAAAGGCAAACATTATCTGCTATTAGATGGAAAAATCAACCACGTGAACACAAGTCTAGCCGGTTGACCATCAAAGGTGCGAACACTGGTCAATAAGGTTCGAATCCTCAGAGGGGTTTCACCACGAACGTGAGACTCGCATGAACAGCATGGTCAACCGGATACTCGCGGAACTGAAGAAAATGAGTATGGAAATCTTCACCTCTGGACTTGTGACATCAATTACGACTGGAAATCCCGCCCTGACGCTTGCGGTCATCGGAGCGCTCATCGTCTATCTTACGGTAACGGTGGCGGTTCCCCTCTTCCCTCCGTTCGCTACACCATGAGAGGTATCCTTACACTGCTTTTGAATAAAAGTCCACTTTTCGTGTTCGTACAGAAACGTGCAATCGGAAGTAGGTGTTTCTTCTCTAAGAAGCGCGGTGGGGTGTTCCCGCACCCCTCCTTTCTCCGAGTCGGTTCAGAGAAAGAGCGTCGCGTTTCGTCCGTATACCTCAGTCTTCAGATACACTGATTGTATCAGGGAATCGCCCCCGACCGCCCAGTAGCCCTCTCCTCACAAACCCATGCCCGACAGACCACGTTACGACCAGTCACGCTACGATAACACTAACTACTCCCTCCCCGGTGGCGGGAGCGACGGCGGTGCACCTGACTCCGTCCTCGCACCGTGGCACATCGGCTCCGTCCGCGTCGACGGACTGAGCGCCGAAAACGGCGTCCCGCCGATTACACCCGGCGCATCGGCGACCTATCGCGTCGCCATGTGGCCGCAGCCCGACGACGAAATCGCCGACCACGTCGAGCGGTATCGCGCGCTCAAACAGTACGGCCGCCGCGCGCCGGGCGTCGTCGTCTACCAGACGCCCGAGGTGGACTGCTACTTTCGTGAGCAGCAGGCCGGGGCGTCGAATCTGGTTCGCATCCGGCCGCTCGCTGCGGACGCCCCGGCGACGACGGCGACGGGTGAGCTACCGCCGACGCGCGACAGCGTCCACGACCCCCGCTGGGCGGTCGTAACTGGTGTCAGTGACGGGACGAGTCTCCCCGAGCGCCAGTGTACGCTCGAGATCGAAACGACGACCATCGCCTCAACGGCGGAGTTCCCGACCCGGCAGGCCGTCATCGCCGCCCGCCGGCGCAACAGTCTCTGACCGGCCGCGACGCGCCCTGACTCTTGTTTCACTAATCCATGCCGTTAGAAATCCAATCCGAGAACAGCATCGACTCGCTGACGATAAACCAACTCCTGCATCTGTCGAACGGTGATGCGTGGGAGTCCGGGTGTGACGCCTCGCTCACCAGTGACTCGACGGACATCACCGTCGACATCACGAGCGGGGAGATCCGCCTCGGTGGGACCACCGTCTCGGTCAACGCCCAGCAGGTCTCCCTGCAGGCGGGCGACCTCGACGATCCGCGGAAGGACCTGATCGCCGTCGACACCGCCGGTTCGTGTGTCGTCCTCCCCGGAACGCCCGAACCGGCGCTCCCGGACGGGACGACCGACGAGGATGCGTACCAACCGAGCGTCGAAGAACTCGATGGTGAGGCGGGCAACTACCTCGCCCTTTGGGAGGTATGGGTCCCTGCAGAGGCGGACGCCTCGACGGACCTCGACGACCCTGAGATCCAGTATCTCAAAGATCGGCGTCTGGGATCGCCTGCCGGCGATGCAGAGTCGGTTCGCGACGTCGTCGCCGGGTTCATCACTGCCGGCGCTGACATCACCACCTCCCACAACGATAAGGACGAGACGTTCACCATCGACTTCGATGGCGTTGATGAGTTCCCGACCGACACGACGGTCACCTTCAGCACGGAGAACGTCTCCGAGGGTCTCGTCTCGCGCCCGCTTGCGTGGGATGCCGGCAAGCGGACGCTCTACTGTTCGCCGAACGGGACGGCCGACGCTGCGGGGACGCAGTCGGACCCCCTAACGCTCCAGGGAGCCATCGACTCACTGCCGTTTTTCCTCTCTGATGAGGTAGTGATCGATCTGTTTACGGTCCCGAACAGCAACGGGAATCTCCCGGCGGTCTACAACAACGGATCGAATACCTACAGGCCCCCCGTGATGACGGGGCTTTCGACGCTGGCGGACGTGACCTTCTTAGGCAATCCTTCCGCCCCCGCCGACGTCGTCGTCGAAAACGGAATCAATTGGGCGTGTTATGGGAAGGGGGACTCGTTCCTTGACGGCATCCAGTTCAACGCCTCGGTCCAACTGAACGGCTTCGCGACGGCCCGCGACTGCAACATCTACCAGAAGGGGAACTACGGCACAGCGGGCATCTGTGTCGGCATCAAGAAGGGCACCATCAAACTCAAAGGCTGTAACATCGGGGAGGGCAACGTCGCCACCGCGATCAACGTGACCGACTCGGCGAACGTCGGCCTCGTCAGCAGTAACATCACGGCCTCCAGTGGGTCGCACCCCCTCTCTGGCGGGCCGGGGACGAAGTTCACGGCCATATCGGGGACGTCCGCCACCTCTGCAAACGGGGTTGACTCGCCGAAAGGCGTCGGGAACATGACCAACGCCGAGCTCAAAGGCGTCGTCGACGGGCAGGGGACGGAGCTGATCGAGAACAACGGCCGGCGTCTCGTCCATCAGGGCAGTGCAAAGGAGATCTACGAACCGCGACGGCGAGGGCCGCCGAACACCGTCTATCTCTCGAACTACGAATCCGCCGACCCCTCCGGGGCAACGACATCGGACACTGGCCTCGATTTCGCTATCGCGGACTGTAACCCCGGTGACACGCTCGTTATCGACGACGGGACGTATCTACTCGACAGCACGCACGTCATCAACAAACCGCTCACCATCCGCGGCGAGAACGCGACCCTCACCCGGACGGTCAACTCCACGGACATCAACGAAGACGGCGCGATCGTCTTCCGCGGTGGTGGCGTCCAGGCGTCGTCGGCGCTATCGGCGGACGTCTCGCAGGGGACGAACGACATCCCGGTGACGGACGCCTCTCTCTTCTCGGTTGACGACTACGTTTACCTCTTCGATAACGGCTCGGTCAACGTCAACACCGCGAACGCGATGACGTTCGGGCGCGTGACGTCCGTCGACACGACGAACAATATCGTCACGATGTCGACGACCGCCCGCGAGGACTTCACGACGGCGAACAACGCCACCCTCTACCAGGTCGACCTCCTCGAATCGCCGCGCATCGAAAACCTGCGCTGTGAGGGCGACGACTCGGCGCAGACGTCGTCGTGGTTCAAGTTCGACTGGTGTGCGGACAGCGTCTACGAAGACGTCCACGTCAACGGCTTCATCTTCAACGCACTCGGCGTCTATCACTGCTGGCGACATACGACCGACCGCTGCACGATCGAGAAGCCCTATCTGAACGGCTCCTCGGAGGGTGAGGCGTTCCAACACCACAAGTCGCAGGACCTCACGCTCATCGCGCCGAAGGTGGCCGGCGGCGGTGCGAGTACCACACCGGTCCGCCGGGGGATCGACTTTCACAAGTCCTCGCATGATGCGGTCGTCATCAACCCGCAGATCGAGCAGTTCACTCTCGCCGGTGTAAGCACGCACCAGGGGCCGGTAAAGAATATCGAGGTCGTCGGCGGCTACATCGGCCAGGAGGACTTCGGGAATGCCTCCGCCTCCGGGGGGTGCGTCGTCACTGACAGCGGTGGCGCGATCACACTCTCGGGGACCGAACTCCTCTGTGGCCGGCGCGGGCTCGTCGTCGAGGCGGGTGGCCGGATCGACGCGACGGATGTGACGCTCATCCCGCGGAACGGAGCGACTGAAACGGGCGTCTACATCGAAGCAGGGTCGGCTGACATCGAGGGGCGCATCGACGATCCGTCCGGCCAGATGGTAAACGCCGTCGAGGTTCGAGCGACCGGCGCCGTCACGGGCGTCGCGTTAGACCTCGATATCGTCTCCGGCGGCGGTGACCCCGTCTATATCCACTCGGCCGGCGCGAACGTCTCGGACGTCACCCTCGCCGGACGGCTCGAATCGACGGGGACTGGCGACGCGGTCACCATCGAAGCGGGCGCCACCGGCGAGGTCGTCTCGAACGTGACGCTCGACGAGTTCGACATCGTCGGGGGACATGCCGGTCGGGGCGTCGTCACCGCGGGCGCGGGGACTGTCGAGTTCGTCTCCGTCTCCAGGTCCCGCATCGACACGTCGAGCGGCAACGTGGCGGCGGTCATCGCGACCAACGCCTCGTATGACGCGTTGACGAATCTCCGCGTTCAGAACTGTGACTGCACTGCGGGAACGGCGACCGCGGTGCAGATGAACGAACCCGATGCGAGCTACGTCTGGGTGACGAACAACCGTGGGACCGTCACGATCGACGCGAACGCGACGAACGTCGTCCAGAGCGGGAATCAGTAATTACCCGACATGTTCACGACGCAAACCGGAGACGATATTGACGTTCTCGAAATCGGCCAGCTGACGGACGCGCTCACGGGAACGGGGTGGAGTTCTGGTGCCGATCCGTCACTCGTCGACCGCGACGACAAGATCGAGATTTCCGTCACGACCGGGGACGTCCGGATTAAGGGGACGACTGTCTCGGTGGATGCGCAGTCGATCACGCTCCCACGGGGTGACTCCGACTGGGCGCGCAAGGATATCGTCTATGTCGATGAGAATGGTGCCCTTGACTGTGAGATAGGCGTCCCGCAACCTCCGCAACCGAAGGGGAAGAAAGCGAGACAAGCGCGTCAACCCTCTCCGCCCGACCTTGTCGGGACGACTGGCGTCCCGATCGCCGAGATATGGGTCCCTGCGCGTGCGACGGGCGCGAACGACCTGGATGACCCCCATGTCGAGTATGTTCGGGATCGACGGATTCCCGTCGTCAGCGACCAGTCGATCACCGCAGACCACGGGAATCTCTCGGGGTTGAGCGATGACGATCACCCGCAATATATCCCGGTCGACGGCTCCCGAAAGGTCACGAGGGAGATCCTGGGGAATCTGTCGGTTACCCCCTACAAGATCACGCCGAATGCGGTCATCGCGCAGCCAAACCTCTCGATTAACGTTACGATCGAGGAGGACGGCGCCCCCAACGGTGGGGATCACTATTACTCGCCTGTTCATGTCCCGCCAGGGGCGACGCTCGACGTCTTCATGGTTGGTATCGCGGAGGGGGACGGAAGCCCCCCGCAGAACCATCTCACCGTCGAGCTCACAGATTCCGATAAAAACCAAGTCAGCGGCACCGACGCTATAAACAACATATACACCACCGGCAACCCGATCTGGTCCGTCGAAAACACCACAAACTCGACCTCGGTCTACTACATTACGATCGACAACGACACATCGACGAGTTACACCGCGGACGGGGACGGCCCATCGAGCGTCACCTTAACCGCCGCATACCAGGTGTTCTAATGGGTGGGCTTCCGACTGACGGGGGTGCGCTGATCACCACCGCTGGCGCGATCGGCGGGAGTTCGTGGCTCACCATCGACTCGTTCAACACGGGGCTCCACAGCGGTTGGACGGGCGACACGGGCGACTTCGGCCCGGAGACATCCACCGTTTACGAGGGATCGGGCGCGGTCCGCGCCGACACTAACGCGAACTTTTGCGATATCGACTCCTATCCGGGCGATGGACTGCCCCATTACTTCGAGCTCGGCGAGGAGGCGCGGATCTACACCTACCGCGACGAACCCTCGGTCTTCCAGTTACAGTTCGCCGGGAGTTCCGACGGGAACAACTTCTGGCGGCTTCGGAACGACGTCGCCAACGGCGAGACGACGCTTGACCAAATGACTAGCGGGACGGGTTCGGAGGTCGCGAGCGTCGGGACAGTCCCGCCGGAAAGCACGTGGATCGAGACGCGCATCAAGCGCTTCGACGATAACACTCACAGTACGGGTGAGATACGCCTCACCCAGACGCGCCTCGACACCTCCAACACGCTCGTCGATATCACGGCCACCGAAGCAGAGCTGACCAACTACGCCGGCTTACGCATCATCTGGGAGAATCACGGGTCGAAAAGCGACCTGAGCATTATTGATGGCCTCGCCAAGCGGGTGATCTGAGATGTCGACGTTTATCGTGCTCCCGGTCGGCGAGCGCAAGCGCGGGGAAGTGACGATCCCCGGCCCGGCGGTCGACATCGGGCTCGATTACGTCGGGTTCGTCGTCTCACACCCCGAACTCGGCGAGGCCTACGCCGCGCGGACTGAAGAGACCGTTCCAGACAGCCTCACCGAACACTCGGACGTGTCCGTCGTCACGGCGGATGAAGCGGCGACATTCCTCTCGGACCGGCTCGGCGAGGAGTGGACGGCCGCGGACGTTCGTAACGCATTTCAGATCCGACGGTAAGCCGGAACATCTTCTCGACTCATGCCACAGCGAAACTTCATCGGCGACGGTAGCGACGCGCTCACACTGAATAACCTGAATCGCCGCGGCGAAGGCTACGGGTGGGACCGCGGTTGCGGCGTGATCATCGGCGGTTCAACCTCAGCGATCGAGCTGCAGGTCGCCAGCGGACGGGTCGTCCATGACGGGCGACAACTGTCCGTCTCCGGTGGGGCCGTCACGCTCCAACCCGGCGACCCCGTCAACCCGCGGAAGGACTTGATCTACGTCGATCGAGAGGGTGCAATCCGAGTGAAACAGGGGCGTCCTGCGCCGCCGCTTCCCGAGGACCGCGTCGGCGACAAGACCTGGCAGCCTGCGCCCCCCGACTCGGCGGCGCTGGACGCCGTCCCGCTCGCCGAAATCTGGGTGCCTCCAGGAGCAACGTCGTCGGGCGACCTCGAACCGCGATTCAGGACCGATCGTCGGATCAAGGCCGGGACCGGTGGCGGGGCGATCCCCGCACTCTCGTCAGATCCTCCGGATGAGGAACTCCTCTCGACGCGGCAGTGGTTGAACACGACTGCGGGCGAGATCCGTGTTTATCGCGAGGACACTAACGAGGTCCATAGCGTCAACACGACGCTCGTCCGGACGATCGGCGCCCCCTCCGAGCGTGTCGTTGAGCCGTTCGACGAGAGCATCAACGCCAACTGGCGCGGTGGCGGTTCCGAGTACACCTTCAACACGCCCGCGTTCGAGGGGAATGCGGCCGCCGCGTGGAGCAACAACACGTGGACGCGCGACTACTCGCTGCCTGGTGACGGCCTCAGCTACTACGCCTCGTCGGGGGACCGCATCTCGATCGCTGTCCGGTTCGACTCGACGAACGCGCGGACTATGTGGTTCACCTTCGGCCGCGAGTCGGACGATTACTACTCGGGGAACCGAGTCCGCCTCGATCCCGATGGCCTCCTCCGGTTGCAAGTCGCCGATGACTCGAATAACTTCGACACGCTCGGGAGCGTCTCCGTCTCCGTCTCGTGGCCGAACTGGTACATCTTGGAGACCGATTACGACGGCGGGGGCGAAGGCGTGCATCCGAGCCGCATCTATTCGACGGCGTCGGGAGCCCGGGACACGATGCTCGGTGAAATCACCTCGCCGACGGCCTCGACGGCGCACCGTGGGCGCGGCTATGGGATCACGATGCACGGCGGGAGTGGCGAAGTGCGAGCCGACCGTCTCGCCGTAACGCCCGACGGAGCCTGAGATGGTTGACCTTTCGACGAGCGCCCCGCGCCCGGCCGCTCGTGGGTTCACCCTCGGCGAGCGTGAGGGGGCGACTCTCGGCGGGGAGCGGGGCGGGACGCTCGGCCCACAGAGTGAGCAGGGCTATCGAGCCCGGTTGACGACTGCCGACGGTCGCCGCACTGACATCACGTCCATCATTGGGATGGATCTCACGTTAGAGCATACGGCGCCGTCGGACGTCTCCTTGACTGTCCCGCGGATCAACGGCCTCGGGTCGTTCAAGTTCGCGGACTTGGACCTGTTTTACGGCGACTCGCTCATCTTCAAGGGGCGCGTCGAGGAGTTCCCGGGGCCAGGCAGAGGCGAAGAGGCGACGCTGGCCGGCCGCGGGCCGGCGCTCGAACTTGCCCGTGGGGATATCACGGTCGACTATTCTGGCCTGCGCGTCTCGGAAGCGATCCGTCGATTCTGGACCGATCACACGACGTTCACCGCGACCGTCTATGACCCGGAAACGGCGACGACGCTCTCGGATGGGACGTTTGAGGGGACGCCACTCGAAGTCCTTCAAGACCTCCACGAGCGCGTAGGGATGCGGTTCACCGTCCAGCATACCGCAGCGGATCGTCTTGTTGAGTCGTACAAACCCGGCGCCCTCGTCCGCCAAGGGACGTGGACGTCGGTTGACGACTCCGCGACGGGGAGCGTGACTGATTACGCGAACAAGGTCATCGTCAAGGGTAAAATCTCCTCTGATGGGACGCAAGTGTCGGCGACGGCATCGGATCAAGCTGAAATCGATGCGCTCGGGGAGACGATCCCCTGGCGGATCACCGACCCGACACTCACGACGGACGCGGACTGTCAAGCCCGCGCCGACTCGGCGCTCGAAGAACGGCTCCGCCAGGACACACTCTCGGGAGAGATCGTAATCATCCCGGAGCTTGTCCTTCCCGGCTATCTGTTCGAGATCCCCGAGTGGGGCGGCGAGCAATACCCAATCGAAACCGTCTCGTATAGCGAATCAATCGGGCAGGCGACTGCGACACTCAAAATCAACCCGCCAAAGGACTCGATCGACATCCTCGACGGGCTTGAACGCGACGTCCGCCGCCTGCAGAAGACCCAGTAACACACTGACCACCGGACGCACCGCCCGCGAACCACTGCAGAAAGAACTTCACAAGACACATCTATGGCACCTGGAAAAATCGTTAGGTACACCGAGACGAGCGGTAGCTGGAGATGGGATGCACAAGGCATCGACGTCTCTGCGTCCCGACCACTGGATATCGTCGCGCCCGACGTTGCTGATCTCGTTCACGACGACCCGAACATCCCGCTAGAAAAGTACGTCGACGCGGATATCAACACGAACATCTCGCCTGTCGATGGGCTTGATATCAAGCCCGAAACGGCCGACGCTGATCTGGTCTCCACGCGGCACTCAATTGTCGATAACCTCTCTGCGACGCCGGTCACGCCGGCGAATCCACGAATCCAGAACCAAAAGCGGGACTGGTCGTGGGAGGATATCACGTGGGAAGACAAAGGCTCGCCAATAATCGACGGGAGCGCGAGCGCATCGCCCGACGGGGCAACATACCCGACGATCATAAATGCCGAAGAAGCCCTCGCCTCCCCGATCGACACCTACTACTGTTATTGGTCGGGCCACGACGCGGGCGCGGGAATCGAGCTCTCAACCGCACCATCGCTGTGGGGGCCGTGGACCTTCCACGGACGCGTCATCTCCGACACTGCACTCGGAGACAACCACGTCGCCTCCCCGTCTGCCGTGGTTGATTCCCGGAACAGCCGTCTCAACCTCTACGTTCACTCGCCAGATGGAGGGAGCCAGGACACCTATCTGATGACCGCGCCGCTCTCTGGAGACGGCACGTCGTTCACGCTTCAGAAGAAGGTCCTCAAGTGCTCCGCGGATGGCCGGTGGGACGAACAGGAGCGTAGTTATTTCTCCGTCCGCCGGATCGGTCGGAAGTTCGTCGGCGTGTACCAGGGGCGAGACGGCCCGAACAACGCCCCCGGGATCGGCGTCGCGTGGTCCATGGACGGCGAGAATTGGGAGACGAAGCCCTCCCCTGCCTTCGACAACACTCAGTGGCAGAATTACGCGCCGAGAGAGTATAACGGAGGGTCTCCGGCACTCTCGTCGGTGGGCGGGAGGGTTGCTATCCATTACGGCGACCGAGCAGGGCCTCACGCACGAGCGCTCCCGTTCAGCGATCATGAGAAAACAGCATTCGGCGGCGGTGAAGTCGTCTATTCGCCCCCGGCGTGGGCCGATGCGACTGGCGTGAACGCCTACGACTTCTACAACGACGGCGAATACTTGCACATGTTCTACTACGCGAAAGTCAGCAACAACTCGAACATCGGTGTCGCGCGGGCGAAACTCGGAGAGATCAACCAATGACGCTGAAAAACAGATTCCGGTTTGAAAAGGAGATTTCCCACGGGTTCGACGGATCGCTTGCGTCCTGGATGACTGACGCCTCGACGGGGGCCGCGACGCTCTCGACAGAGACGACGATGGGAGGACGGGCGCTCATGGACACGGGGGGAACGCAGGGAGACGCTGCCCGGGTTGACATGGGGCCATTCACCCCCGACGCCGCGGGTCGGTTCGGGGTTTTCGGATTCGAGGTCACGTTCGGATTTGGCGGCAACGTCGGCGTCTACGACGACGCGAACGTCGGGATCGGCTTCGAGGACGGTGCCGGGAATAGCATCGTCCATCAACCGGTCAACAGCCCGTCGAGTGGGGCGGCAAATGTCGCAGTCTCCAACGCCGGGACCGAGACGCTACTCCCGACACGGAATATCATCCCCTCTGGCGCGGTCACGTCAGGGATCTACTGGGATTACGCGTCGGGAGAACTCTACCACCGGTATCAGGACGCGTTCGGGAACCGACTCACGGACGCGTCAGCGCTCCCCGACCCGACGCTGGATTACACCCCGTTCGTCTCGATCGAAAACCCGGACGGGACGGCGAATGACACGATGTTCCTGTATCACGTGAACATCCTGTACGGCATTTCACCGAATCCGATCTAACGACCGATGACTAACACGACGGCCTCTTCACGGGCGACCTCGCCGGATGACATGCAAACGAAGTTGGACGCACTCCCGCCGTGTGGGGGGATCGTCGGACTCGAACCCGGCGCATATGGGGACGGCCAGGATAACCCAGATGGACACTGGACGCAGACCCTCTCGCTCCCCGACACCGACTATTCGACTTACACACTCGACTTCCGTGGGTCGGATATAGACATCGACTCGTTCACGGGGAACTTCATCGAGTCCAAAGGCATCGGCAACACCGTCAATATCTATGGCCCGGGTTCCTTCGACGTCGCGGACGTGGATGATCCGGGCGATGTGCTCCACCTCTGTGATATTAGTTCGTCGACGATTCACTGGCCGAAATGCCGCGGCCCGGTTGATGCGATCATCCGCAAGCGGGCGCAACAGATCAGCGGGCACATGAATCGCATCTGCGTGTCGGGAACAGGGATGCAGCGCGGTATCATCATCGGCGACGAAGACGATCCGCAAACCTCAGACCGGTCGTTTTGGTGGGGGCAACTCAACCAAATCGAAGACGTCGGCGTCCACGTCGCAAAGGGCCAGAGTAATCACCTCTTCGTGCAAGCCGAGGGGGACAAACAGGGCCACGAGGCGACGGGGTACCGCATCGACTGGGGGCAGAACTTCGTCTACAACAACCACTCGAAGACGACGACCCCCTTCGATATTCGTGCGCAGACGTTCTTCCCGACGATGCCGGGACGCGCGGCGTGGAGCGGGTCGCGACTGGCGACGCCGCCGAACATGACGGCGGCGGTCCACGGCGAGACGACCGCCCACTGGGATCACTTCGTCACGGACACCGTCTCGCAGTATGACACTACAGGCGACGTCGCCGTGAATCGCTGGGGCGACCTCCGGATTCGAGGGGACGGTCAACCCGCTTCGTGTGCGACCGCGGGCCGTGTCACAACTCCGCATCGAAATACCCTCGTCTCGGCGTCGATCACCCGCGATACCGACTCGGATGCGACTGTCCGGTTCGGGTTCTACGAGTCCGAACAGAATCATGCCATGCTCGTTGCAGACCCCGTGGCAAATACGACATGGCACGCGGTCGTTGTCGTTGACGGGGTTGAACAGGCCAACGTAGATACCGGGGTTTCGTTGTCGGTCTCCCGTCGGGAGTTGACGGCCCAACAAGAAGCCGACGCGCAGCGCTTCGGGATCATGACGGAGCGGGTCGACGCGAACGGATACCCAAAATATGCGTATACCGTCGCGGACACGGACGTCGATATCTCGTCGATCACCACCCCACGCATCCGGGTTGATATCACCCCCGCAGACACGTCTTCTCAAGAAAAAGTCCATCTCCGCGAATGGGCCTGGGTAGGCCTCTAAGAGCGGAATCCCCTCCCACCGTCTCACTCGCCGCGGTCAACTGAAACCATCCACCTCACAGACTGCAGTTTTTCTATACCGCACTCCGTTTCCCCGCCGTTTTTCTGACACACACCGCTGCGCGATCCTTCCCACTCAACACATGCCTACGACAACCGAAGAGATTCCCGACGGAACACTTCAAGACGCATCGGACGTCCAAACAACCAGAACCATTCGTGTCCCCCCGGGCGAATTCGACCGCGCCCTGGAGCGAGCAGACGAGGCCACTCGCTTCGAGCTGCAGGACGGCGTCACGTACACGACCACCCGCGAGAACCCGCCGCGATCGGACTGCGTCATCTCCGGGCCGACTGACGAGAACGGCGAACCGACAGCGACGATTCGCTACAAAGGCGCGGGTACGCACTTCATCCTCCGCGGTAGCGTAAGCGGCGACTTCGCGATCGAAAACGTCGTCGTCGATTACGGCGAGGAGTGGGAGGGCTCCGCGGGCTTTCTCATCAAAGCCGGCGGCGACATCCTCGTCGATAACGTCCGATTCAAGGGCTTCAACCCGACGGACGGCGACGGCGCGGCCGACAATCTGGCCGTGATGGCCACCTCCCCGGACGGGACGGTTATCCTGCGGCGGATCGAGCGAACAGGCCCGACGAACATCGTTTCGCACGGCCACCTCGACGGCGACGCTAACGAGGGGTGCATCTGGCTCGGAAGCAAGCATCAAGGCGACCTCTACGTCGTCGATTCGGTGTTCGCGAACTGCGGGACGAACGCGATCTACTGCTCGCGAACACGCGGCTCGACGCACTTCATTCGGACACGCTTCGAGAACAACAACCAGGCGTCGATTCGACTCGGCGGCGGGCAGCGCCCGGCGACGGTCCGCGACTGCGAATTCGTGATCGACACCGACAACGCCCATCCCGACAATCGCGGTGAGTTCATCAACCCTCACGGCCCGGTGCTCGAAACGAAGAACACCAAAGAGGGCGTTTCGTCTGTTCCGGTCACCATCTCGAACACCGAGTTCCTCCTGTTGAGCGCGCCGGAGAAGTCCCGACTCGCCTTCGCCGACGGGAACGTGGGCCCGGTCACGATCGAGAACTCCCGCCTCCGCTCCGAGGTTGAGGCCTGTCGCCCCTTCGACGCCCTGACGAACGCCCGCTGGGGTACCGAACCAGACGATCAGTCGATCACGTTCCGGAACTGTTCGTTCTCGGGCGCAGGGACTGCGCGCGTGCATGGCGGACGCTCGGTCACCGTCGACGGCGGGTGTTTCTCCTGCCCGACGTCGGGGATCGACACGGGGACGGCCGCGGGGAGCGGCTGCCAGCGGCCGCAGCTCGACGAGGAGACGACCGCGCCTGACGAGTCCACGCGTCCCTCGACGAAGTCGCTCGTCGTGACGGGCACGGGCACGAAGACGCAGTATCGCATCATCACGACAGACGATATCTGGCCGACCGACGATGTCGAGCAGTGGGACACCATCAAGGACGGCACCATCACGGCGTGGATCACCGACAAGGGGGATACGGACACGTACGACATCGCCGGCGATGTCGAGTCCGTAGAGCTGCTCCAGGGCGACGCCGAGGTGACCGTCGAGGGTGACCCCGTCGACGATAGCAGCGACGGCGAACGTGACGTTCCTGCCGACGCGAAGACGCTCGAACTCACGTTCAAGACCACGGTCGAGTACGGCTTTGCCGTCGACGGCAGCATCCACGACCACCCCAAGAGCGCGGACGTCTACGAAGAGGGCGGACAAACGTACGTCCACGGCTACGCCCAATCCGGCTGGTCTCCGGTGTTCAAGGTGACGGGCGCGTCGTTCCCGTTGGTGAACCTCCCTGACGATACCGAGATCCTGATCGACGGCGAGGCGTACACGCCCGCCGATCTGCGAGGACACAACAAATGACTGAAACTGACGGTCCGATCGGTGGCAGCGAGGGCTACTCGCGCATCGTCACGGCCGACGATGCCGACGTGGTCTGTGAATCGAAGTCCGAACTGAACGACGCCTTGCTCAACGCCTCTACGGGTGACGTCGTCTTCGTCGCCGACGACGCCGCCATCGACGACATGGGCAAGAGCGAGTTCACGGTCCCTAAGGGTGTGACGCTCGCCTCGGACCGCGGGCACGACGGCTCGAAGGGCGCGCTTCTGAAGACGGAGAAGCACCCGTGGGCGATGCTCGAAGCAGGGGATAACGTCCGCATCACGGGGTTCCGCGTCGCCGGGCCGCGGTGGAACTGGGTTGACGAGACGGAGACGACGGAACTCGGCATCGACGCGCAGGGGAGTACGGGCGTCGAAGTCGACAACTGCTCGCTGTCGGGGTGGGGCTACGCCGGCGTTCGGACCGGCGACGATACGCGTGTTCGCTACTGCGACATCCATCACTGCTCGCGGATGGGGCATGGGTACGGCGTCGCGACCGAGGGCAGCGAGTACCCCATCATCGAGTACAACCGGATCTGGCACGTCCGCCACGCGGTCCAGGGCAACGGCGGCGGGTACGAAATCCGGTACAACGTCGTCGATGCCCCTGCTATCTCGCATGTCTTCGACCAGCACCGCCCCGGCGGGACGCGAATGAAGATTCACCACAACACGGTGCGCGTCGTCGAGAACGCCGGCGGGCGCTCCGGCGGCGGTCGCGTCCCGGCGGTCGCCATCCGCGGGACGCCCTCGGAGAAAGCCGAGATCTACCTGAACTGGTTCTACAACGATAAGCAGCCGCGTGCGACGCCGAACGGGTGGACTGACGAAGCGGTGATTCAGGTCCACGTCGACGAGTGGGACTGCGTCGAAGTCCGAGACAACCACTACGGCGAGGCCGAACCAGACGGCGAGTACGGTGCGAGAGACCCCACCGCTGCAAGCGACCCCGAGGAGGATCAGTCTGACTCGGGGGTGTCGGGCGGATCGGGCGACGGCGAGCAGGAGACGCACAAGCTTGATCTGTCGTTCGCGACGACCTGCGAGTACGGCTTCGTCGCCGAAGACGAAGTGAGCATCTCCCCGGCGAGTTCGACCGTTGAAGAGGATGATGGTACGTGGTACGTCTATGGCCGGGCCCAACATGGGTGGTCTGCGACCTACATGTTCATGGGCGAGCTGCGGCGGCTCCACGTCCCTGACGATACCGAGGTGCTGTTGGACGGCGAGCCGTACGAGCCGTAGCCTCGGCGCTGTTTTTCGTGGTCTGTCAGCCCGCCGTGAGAGACATCTGAACTCAGGCGAGGGCAGGTTCACTGGAAACGGTGGTGTGTGCGGAGCTGAACGTCTCTGACGCGGACGGAGACGCAACGGCTTTAATACTCGACTTCATCGGCAATATTTGTGACAGAACTACTCGGCGATTGGCTCAGCGGCCGGGGTCAGGTCCCTCTCGGAGGCGATTCATAAATGTCGGACTCCAACGATGACGACGACGAGAACACCTTCGGACCGTTCATCTCCCCCGACATGTTGGAGTCGATGCAGAAGGCGCTCGGACCAGTCACGGAGGCCTCGCTTAACGCTGCAGAGACGTACCAACCCGCTGCGGAACGCATGGCCAAAGAGCAGGAGAAACTCGAACCACTCAGGGGTACTCTCGAACACGTCGCTGCTGTCAACGAAACGGCCGCTGACGCGCTCGCCCCGACTCACAACGCGATGCCCGACCTCGAATCGGTGTTCGAAGCTGCGCAGAAGCTCGACTCGGTGACAGAGAGCCACCTCAACGCGATCGGCGACGCGATCGGGCAGGCTGGAACGCCGACTGGCGGTGCGTCGCGACGGCGGCGACGGTCGGCCACGACGACCACGACGGCCGCGGACCCCTTCGCCACGCCGACGTCGTCGACACCGAGAGTGTTCTCCTCGGTACTCGGCATCCGGGCAAATTACGAGACCGGAGCGATGCTGCTATCATGGTTCGTGGATCTGGTGTGCGGTGGCAGTCCTTGGAAGATGATGGTTCGTTGGGGGCTTGCCGCGCTGCTTATATTTACCCTCGGCCATTTTGTCGCACTCACCACTCTTACCACGATGTTTGCCCTTCAGAAGATGGTCGGATGGTTCATCGAGATAGCTGAAGCAGTCGGCGGCGACTCGGAATAGTCTCGCCGTCAGTCATCGTCGAACTCCTCGGCCTTCTGGATGGCCTTCTCTAACTCGTCTCGGAGGGCTTTCGCCTCATCGACGGTCATGTCGTGAAGATTGCTCTTGGAGGAGAGCATACTCACGCGCCCCTCGGTCGTCGCGTAGAACCACCCATACTCGAACATGTCGAAGTCACTCATCGCGGACCCCCGGCGTCGACCACGTCCCATGGGACGTATTCCATTGCGACGAGCGAGACGACAAGCAAGCAGACGGCCAGCGCCGGCATGGTCAGGAGCAAGAACACGAGTAGCGCCACCGCCATCCCGCCCGTCCCAAGGACGTCCCCGACTTCCGGAGTTGCCCACACGATGAAGGCCGCGTAGGGAACGACCACGACGATGGACACGAGTCCGACCGGATGATGACTCTCAGGAACCAACTCGTCACCGCCGCGATGAGACGGAGGAACTCCACGCCCGCCGCGCCGCGTGGTGCGTCGCTCATCGGCCCATGCGCTCTTTGAACAGTTCTACGTACTCTTCGGGCGGGACGACGCACTCGCAGGGGAGGAACCGTATCCACTCTTCGGTGTTGACCATCTGGCGGTCGGGGGTCGCGGCTTCGTCAGCGGGATTGGCGTCCGGTGTGTCCCCTTGTATCGGCATCCGGTAGACCTCGTTGCCGTTGGTTTCTGTACCGCATCGGGGGCAGTGGGTGAATCGGCGTTCGTCAGTCATGAGGGCCCTCAACCGTTCCTTCTCCCTGTAGGTCGAAGTGTCTTACTCGCCACGGGCCGCCTCCTCGACGGTCGTCGTGTGCATCGGATCGTCGTCGAAGATGCGTTTCTCTTTCTCGTGGTTGTTCGCCTCCTGTTGAGCCAATGTCTTCGCGTGTCCGCGGTTGAACTCCGTCTCCTCAACGCGGTACGTCCAGGAACAGAGCCCGCTCGAACACCTCACCCGGAACACGACCGGCTTCGACGAACAGTCCCGACAGAGCACCTCGCCGAAGCGTTCCATCGCGCACTCTGTCCCGCAGTAGAAGTTCCGCGGGACACTCTTCCCGACTTCCCCAGACTCTTGAGCGGGGAAGAAACTAATGTCGAGATCGGGTCCGAGTCGTGCGACGACACGAGTTTGAGGCTGATGTACTCGCCGCAGGTCTCACACGTCGCCATCGGTGTCCTCCATCCCGAGTAGCTCTTCGAGCCGGTCGAGGGCGTCCTCAACGCCGTTGCCGTCGACGCTCTCGTACGCCTCTCTCGCATCCCGTGTGGCGTCGCGGACGGCGTCAAGGTCGACGTCGGCCGTCTCGTCGGGGCAAACAACCCCACGGAGTTCGCCTAACAGGTCCTGCTGATGTTCTTGCATCACTCGCACGTCCGCAGGGAGTTCGTCTTCGATTCGCCGTCTCGCCCGTGATGTCGCCTGGTACTTTCGGTTATTCCCATGGTCTCCTGCCAACTGTTCACGCTCTGTTTCAGTAAGGAGTGCCCGAGTTTTCGCCATGCCCCGGACTACATCTGTTTGCATTGTAGTATTTGCTAACCTCTCACCCAATGGTAGTTAGCGCATCTACTAATACTTAGCGCATATCGTAATGTTAGCAAGTGCTCTAACCTTTATGGTGTTAGCAAATGTACTAACATCTGTGAAGCGTGGCTCGCCGATTCGGACTGTCGCAGAATCGGCCGGTGCTGGAGACACCGACCGCGCTTTCGCAGGAAACGAAAGCATGTCTACGAAATACCGCAGTACGGAAGAACGCATCGAACGCATCGACGACGTCCGCGACCTCGACGTCGGGGACGAAGTCCTTTTCGGGGACCGAAGCAAACCGCTCGTCGTCCGCGACGCCGGCTCCCGGCCGTTCGAGACGATGGAGAACGGGGCGGTCGAACAGCACGCCGTGGAAGTCTCCGGCGAGTGGGCGAACGCGAACACATACCTGCTCGTCAACCAACGCCACTTCCGCGAGGGCGAGCGCACTGGCAAAGTGATCCTCGACATGCACCACTCGGTGAGCGTGCGGCGTGTCGGAGGTGACGACTAATGCTCGCCTCTGATCACCCTGAGGCGACGTTTTGTGAGGACTGCCAGCGATACCGCGTTTCGTGCGTCCACCAGGAGGACGACGGCCAATGAGCGCGACCAAGCGCTCCGACGATGCGTGGGTCGGCCATGGCGGCCCCGACCGGTGGTGCGATCTCCTCCGTCCGCAGGACGGTGACGACGACTGCTGGCGACTCGTCGAAACCGGACCGGGCGCGTCCGACGAGGCGTGGCTCGCGACGACCGTCGCCGAGGTGCCCGCCGATTGGGGGAATCCCGACCCGGAGCTGCCGCCGAAGCGTCAGGGAGGAATTCCCGATGAGTAAGAGCGCCCCGACCATGACCGACGACGACCACGACCTCCACCGCAAGCCGCTCCCCGTCAGCGAGACGACGCGTCGAGCGCTCACCGAACCGCTGCGCGTCGAGCGCGACCACCCTAACGCATGGGGCGACCACGAGGTCGTCGTGATCAACGAGGTCGACGACGAGGTACGTGAACATGTCGTCAATCTCGACGCGCTGCAGTGCGACTGTGGCGACTTCGTCTATCGGAAGCGTGACGAAGGGAAGCGCTGCAAGCACCTGATCCGTGCGCTCCTCGTCGAGCGCTACGTCGAACTCCCGTGGTGGGTGTCGGTCGAGCAGGTGGCCAATGGTCTGCAGGCCGACCTTGGGGTGACGGACGATGAGTGAGCGCGACGGGCCGACGGTCATCCGCAACGGGAAGAAGCTCATCGTCGAGTACGACGTCCGCGACGCTCCACGGCGGCGCGTCGTCTACGAACCGCGGGAGGAGGTCGCCGACGCCGACCCGTACCCGTGGCGGCGCGTCGAGCAGGTGTACGATCCGGTCGTCGAGGACTGGATGACGCGCGGTCAAGAGTCGGTGACGGCGCCGGCGACGCTCGAATGTGACGCCGACATGGCGGTGCCGATATGAGCATCCGCGTCCGCTTCGATCAGGTCGACGGCCTGCCCATCGAGCGGATGGTGACGATGGACTCGCTGCCTGCATACGACCTGCCCGCCGGTATCGGGGCCGGGTACAGGTGCTGGCAGTGCGAGCAGTCGGACGAGGAAATCGCCGAAATCGACCACTTAGATCACTGCCCGCTCACAGAGAAATTCGACTACGAGGCCCACGAGCCCAGTACCGACGTGTTCCGTGAGGCGATCAAGGCGGACCACGAGTTCGTGATCCTCCAAGCTGGCGAGGTGAACAAGGCACACGGCTATATCCAAGGGACGGTCGTCCACTTCTGGTGCTGTGAGTGCTTCGCTGGTGACGAGACATTATCTCAGATTGAACATTCGGAAGTTTGCTCCTTGGCCCGGCACAATCTCGGCATCGAGAAGGGGCGTGCGACCGATGGCGGGCGACGGCACGTCCGTACCGACGGCGGGTGCAAAGACTGACCTCGCCTCAGCCAACCCCGGACTCCTTTTCAGATATTTTCGTTGAGGACGACCGTGTGGTCGGTCACCGCGGGCGCGTACTGCCGCAGGTAGGTGTGTTCGAATTTCCACGTCTCGCCCGCGGGGAGGCCGTCGATATTCGAGAACTCGGTGTTGACGACCACGCCATCGCCGGCGTAAAATTTGGTGATGGCTTCGAGATAGCTAATTTCGCGGTCGCTCCCGTTCTCGACGATACCCGTCGAAACGACCTTGTCGGTGTCGCCACCCGAGAGGCTGCTCTCAGCGACAGTAACACCATCGCGAACGGCCGGCGGATCTTTCGAGAATTTGCCTTCGGCCTCGACGTGGTCGGCGTTTTTGGCGTCGCCGCCAAACAGTGGGATGAACGCCCGCCACGTCTCCCCCGGGCCGAGCGTTGCGAGATACCCGGTTTCGGTGCTGAGAATGTTGTCGTCGGCATCGTAGAAGCGGACGTCGACCTGGAGTTGGCCCGACGGAGCGTCGCCCTTGTTCGTGAGTTCGGCCTCGGCCCACGCCTTCGTGGTGTAATCGCCCTCTTTGACCTGTAGCGTCGCCTCCTTCGTCGCAGTGACCGCGGCCTCGCCGGTCGGAGTCGCGGTCTCGGTCGCTGTCTCCGTTTCGGTCTTGCTCGGCGTCGAGGACGTCGTCGCAGCGGCGGTCGTTTGCTCGCCACCACCGCCAGTCGTGGTCGTCTCACTTGCGTCACCGCTACAGCCGGCGATTCCAGTTAGTAGTCCAGTTCCGGTGAGTGTTAAGAATGTACGTCGGTCCATGGAACGAACCACTCGGGCGCACCGTCGTAAGTGTTAGCCCCTCGGCACGATTAGGACGCGTGCAAGAAGATCTTATGACGTGCTAACACCGCACAGACGACTCACCGGGCTGTAAATACCTGCTCAGTGATCCAGGTTCATATGACAGGTCACCACATTAACGTCTGTGACTATCACATATGAACCGCTATCGCAATTCCAGTCCGTCAGTTATTAGACGTTATTGGCCCCAGAACCGTAGATTAGTGATTCAGGGCTTGAACTGTCCGAACGAGTTCTACTTTCGCCGTTTCTTTCACTTTCACTCCAGGGGTACGGCAGACATTCATTATCGCAGGGATTGACTAGTTGGCTCGTACCAATGTCACTTCTCAGTCTCGCCGGGCAGCGGGCCCGTTGGGTCCGTGAGGTCGGCGACGGGCTCAAGGCTGCGGGCGTCGAGGCGGCCATCGAGGTACGCCTCGCCTGCCTCGGTGAGCCCGTACAACCCCTTGTCGAGCTTGTAGACCAGCCCGCGTTCGGCGAGTTTTCCGAGTCGGTTGCTCATGTGCTGGCGCGACTTGTCCAGCCGGGGTTGCTCTCCATCGCGCGACAGCGCCAGCGGCGTCATGTTCCCTTCCGCCCGCATGTACTCGAGAATGCGCTCATCGGTTCCGGGCGTCATCCACGCCCCCGGCTTACGAACCATTTCGTGTGGCTATCCACCCGAGGTAGGCATAGTGGCAACGGTATAGACAGTCCTATGAGACGACGTACTGCTGGACAGTACATCATATCGTATCATAATACATCGAATGGTGTAAGCGTTCATTGTCGTATTGACACGAGACGATGCGGGAAAGGTATAAGTAGGTGACATGCAGATGAATCTGTGTCGGGGAGGTCGGAAATACTTCGATCCCGACTGCTCTATGCCATCCATATCCTCCGCGGTCGCAGCCAGTTACGCGGCGTCAGATCGTGGTCTCACGTGGATGCACGGGACGTCGGTACTCGATGGGGCATCCACCGACGGCTCCGTGAGGGATCATAAGAAGAGGATCAGTTCGCCGCGAGATAAGGGGCACTCCGGCGAGGATCAGAGGCACCTCTCACTCGTCGGTGACGTAGACGAACGCGGGGGCGTCCTCGGGACCGAGCGGCTCGTCCCGTTCGGGCAACTCCGAGGCGTCGACCTCCTCGTCGAGCCACGCCAAGCCGATCTCAGAGATATAATAGAGGCCACGCGCGATGCGGCCGGTCATCCCATACTTCGCGAGCGTGGGCAAGCGGTTGCCGACGTGACTTTGGGACAGATCCCCCTCGCTGAGGACTCCGACAGCCGTTGGCGTGAGATTCCCGTACTCCCGCAGCAGCTCCAAGATGCTGTCGTCAGCGGGGCGGGTCATCCACTCAGCCCCCTTACGCATGTCTGACCCATCTGTGACTACGCTCATAGTAGTTCTGATTACACATCAGTACAGGATGGGGAGTATTAGATGTGACGCCTACAATACTGTGTGTAGTCCCCACCTCACCACGGTGGTGACTAGTTGTCAGTAAGCTATATGTAGAGGGAGCGATATAGTCAATCTGTCCCATCATCGTTCGGAAGAACCGGCGTGTTGGCGCACGCCGGATGGGCCGATCCCCTACCCTGGGGATTCGTGACACCGTGTCGGTGCCGTGAACGAACTCGGACGAGATGTCCGAGGATCCAATCGAGGATCGTATCGGGGACCGTACCCATGACAGCAGACACCCACCGGGGCAATAATGATTGTCCCAACGATACGGGAGGAACTGAAGCGCAAGAAAAGCTGCGGCCGACTGAGCTGCGCGATTTTCAGCAGAACATACTAACGATACTCGCCGACGGCCCCCAGCACGGCCTCGGGGTCAAAGCCGACCTCGAAGACTATTATGGCGAAGACGTAAACCACGGCCGGCTATATCCGAACCTCGACGAACTCGTCGAGGGCGGGTTCATCAGCAAGTCGGAACTCGACAAGCGGACGAACGAGTACGAACTGACTGAGAAGGGGCGTTCGACGATCGACGCGAAGCTTCGTTGGATGGCTAAGAAGCGCGGCGTCTCCATCCCCGTATTAGAGGGAGCCGGCGAATGAGCGCCGACGTGCTCCACTTCCTCGCGGACCTGATGGTCGCTGCCGACGAGTGGGCCGACGGCCACATGCCCACCGCCGTCGCGCTGCTCGCCGAAGACGCCGGTGTCGATGCGGACCTCGTCCGCGACGCCGCCGAACTCGCCGAGATTCGACTCCGGTCCGGCGACATCGAGCCTGCCATCGCCCACGGGAGTGAGATGTGATGGCGGTTACCCTCTCCTGCCGGAACGACGGCGCGACGATGACTAAGCGACGGGCGGGCGGCTTCGTCTGCCCCGACTGCGGGCAAGTCGCTGGCGTCCGCGTCACCGTCGGAGGTGACGCCTGATGTCGCGAGTCGGTTACCACGATGGCCTTTCTGCAATCGCAGGCGTCGGTATCGTCGGTGTCGCCGTCGGCCTCTTCGGCACGTTTTTCGGATACGATACGATGCTCATCGCCCTCGTAGGACTGGCGATGTTCTGCCTCTCGTTCATCGCGATGGGGTTCATGCCTAAACGAGAGTTGGAGACCGACGAGTGGGTGGTGAGCGAGTGATGTCCACGGTCGATAAGCGAGACTCTGGCGGGTGGCCCACTGCGCCGGGCGCGTCGCCCGGACATGAAGAGGCCGCCGTCAGCCATCGCGCCGCCGAAGGCATCGGCTCCCCGTGGGAGTCGCCGGCCACGCTTCCGTTGGCCTGCGTTCCCGTGACGGGCGGCCGTGCCGGCGAGGACTATCACGTCGTCGAGTCTGCGACCGGTCGTTCGTGGATCGATTCGGGGGCCATCGACCCCGACGAGACGGAGAAGGGACTCGCCAGCGAAGACGACCTCGTCGACCTCGGGGGGTGGCGGTGATGAGCATCGAGACGCCGACCGCCGGAGTGACGCCCACGCTCGCGAAGGTCGAAGAGACGTTCAGCGATGGCGCGGTCGACCAGCTCGTCGTCCGCATCGACGGCGACGACGATCACGCGGTCGTCCTGACGGCGTCAGGCACGTCCGGGGGCGAGGGCGTCCGGCTTGCGCGCATCGCGCCCGTAGGGACGACGTCGCTCTCGCGAGAGATGTTCCCCCTCGTCGTCGAGGGCATCGCCGAACTGCGTGACCGCGTGGATGGTCTCGACCTCGGAGCGTTCGCCACGGTCATCGACGACGGTGCCGACGCAGTCGAGTCCCCCGATATCCAGACCGACGAGCGTGAGGAGGACGACTCGGAGGCCAGTGCCGAAGACGACGCCGACCGGTACGACGCCGACGACGCCGACGACAGCGAGTCCAAAGTCTGGTGCGGCATCTGCGGCAAGGGCCCCTACCAGAGCCTCAACATTCACCACGGGCAGATGCACCCCGACGACGAGCCCATTCCGCTCGATCACGAGCCCGACGCCCCGCTTGATCAGAGCCCGGAGGCGTCGAACGACGCAGACATTCCCGAGTGGTGCGACGGACACCCGAGCCAAATTGTCGCTGACGCGACGACGCCGCGTACGCTCGCGGAAGTGCTCAATGAGGTCGAGGCCCAGGAGACGGCGCTCGATGTCCACCGACGTATCGGCATGAACTCGCTCATGACGACGAAGGACCTCCTCGGGAAGTTGGGGCTGCTGCAGTCGAACGAGACGCTCGTCGAGGACGACGTGCTCGAAGAGCGCATCGCCGCCCTTCGGGAGGTGGCCGACTGATGCACGCGTGCATTCTCGGTCTCACCGACGGCCCGGCGGAGACGACCACCATCGACTCCCGGCTCGACAGCGGCTTTCCCGCCATCGATGCCGAGTCGACGGCCTACCTCGACGGCGCGGAAGTGTACCACGGCACCTGCGCGAACACCATCGATACGCAGACGACCGACGTCTGGGTTGACGACGAGACCGGCATCTCGACCGAGAAGGTCGACGGGCTCCGCGAGGTGGCGTGCGACTTCTATGCCGACCTCGATGCGGGCTTCGTCGGCGTCGACTCCTCAGACGGCGAGTGGCTGTTCGACTACCTCGGTGCGCGTGCGGGCGTCTGGATCGACCGCGCCGTCCTCGACTTGGATGCGTGGGCGAGCGACCTGCGCGACGACGACACCGCCGAGGCGTGGCACGTCGGGGCGAGCGACAAGACCGACCCCGATAACCCGCGCATCAGTATCGACTACCACGCCGACGCCCACCTCAGCCAGACCGACGGGCGTGAGACGTCGCAACTCGGCTTCCGCTACTCGTGGAACGGGACGAGCGTCCGCGGGACGGCCGCGGCCTCGGGCTACGTCGCCGTGTTCACGACGATGGCGACGCCGACGTTCGCGAAGTGGCTTCGTGAGGAACTGCTGGAGTACGCGTCGCTCCCCGACTCCGACCAGACGTTCCTCACCGAGACCGGCAGCGACGAGGAATTTGAGGTGAGTGCCGAATGAGCGCTGAAGAATGGCGTGAGGAACTCAAACAACTCGTCGACCGGCACACAAACGTCGATCCCAACGAGATCCGCAAGGGCGCGACGTACCTCGAAAACGTCGCAGAAGTCCGCGAAAAGCAGGGAGGGGGAGACCTATGGCCCTGATGACGCGGTTCCACCGGCAGGTGGCGAGACTCCACCGCCGGATTCGGACGTGCCCGTTCTGGTTCCTCGCCATCTGGATCGCCGCGATCATCTTCGAGGTCGGCGTGCTCGTCGGGTACGCCATCGGGGTGGTCCTATGAGCCGACCGGTCACTGGCAAGGGCGAGGTGCGTGCCTGTCCCGAGTGTAACGAGACGCAGGTTCGCCGCCGGCCGGGTGGGATCTCGTCGGACCCGCCCAGTGAGGCCGAGGCGTACTACTGTGACCGCTGTCAGGCCACCTTCCGCGAACCAAAGATTCGCCCCATCCAAGAGGGCCCGGTTCGGTACGGCCTCGCGCGAAAGCTCGCCGACGCCGATCCCGACGACGTGGGAGGGTCAGCATGACGACGCTACCCGCGAACCCCTCGCGCGACAACAGCGCCCGGAGCGACTGGACGCCAGCAGAGACGGATCAGAAGTTCCCATCACACCTCATCCCCGTCGAGCACCCGAACCACGATGCGGTCTGTGTAGACTGCAACTACTGGATCACGGTCGACGGTGACGGCGTCGAGTACGGGCACGCCCGCGCGTGGAACAAGAGCCCGCACACGGACGGGACGCGCGAGGACTGCCCGAACCGATCGACCGAGAAGGTCGATCCTCGGAGGAAACGATGAGTTCGAGTGACGCTCCCAACGCGGGCGAGTACACGGACTCGACTGACGAAGCGCTGCGTGCACTCGTCAAGAAGTACGAAGGCGAGGAAATCGGTGAACTCGCCCAGTCCGTCCTCGACGGGAGGACCGACGATGAGTGAGACAGAGACCAGCGAGATTCAGCGGTTCAAGGAACGCGGCTACTTCACCTGTCCCGGTTGTGACGAGGAACTCGACTGGGACACGAAAGTAGCCCCGCTTAAAGACGGAGAGCCGTACCACACCGAGTGCGTCGAAAACGCCGACGCTGTCGCTCGAATCATCTACTGTAGCGACACCCACGGAAACTCGTGGCACCGCCTCGGTGACGACGTCGTACTCTCGGAGGTGTCGTAAGTTGGAGACTGCGATGTCCGCGACTACGACCCCCGCTCTTCGTATCGCGGCAGACGATTCACGACCCGTCGACGGCGTGCTGCGGGTTCTCGTCGATGGCGTCGAGCAGCGTCCGCAGCTGCTGGCGCGTCTCCGCGTCGGTCGCCTTCACGAGTTCGTCGACGACGACGTCGCGTTTGGCGTCCACCTCTTCGCGTCGCTCGGGCGTCGCGGGCTCGCCGCACCGCGGGCAGAACTCGTGGTGCGGGGCGAGCGTCTCGTGGCAGTTTCCGCAGGGGTGTCGCTCCCGACTCGGGCCGTCGCGGTCCTCGGGATCGATGACGCCCGCCTGCGCGAAGATGTCCGAGTTGTGCTGTTCGCTCGCGATGTGCTCGTACGTCTCCCACATGTCCGTGTCGATGGTCCAGTGGACGCGGTGCTCGATCTGGCTTCTCGTATAGCCTTCGCGAGCCATCCGCGTCACCGCAGAGTGTCGGAAGTTGTGGGGGTTGACGGGCTTGTCGACGCCGCCGTGTTCGGCCGCTCGACGGAGTTGCCGGCGGATCGTGTTCGGCGAGACGGCGCCGTCGTCCTCACGCCACGTCCGTCTGGTTTCGCTCAACTTGTGGAAGAAGGCCGCTTCGTCGACATCCGGTCGGGGGTGCGTGTTCCGGAGATACGTCCGCAGGCTCGCCTTCGAGTCGATGAGCGGGTACTCGGTGATCGGCGCACCCTTCAGGCCTCTCGCTTCGTCGTTCGGGGTGTAGGTAGCCTGCTCGGTATCCAGGTCGACGTCGCCGACGCGGAGCGACCCCATGAGCGAGAGGCGCGCGCCTGTGTCCGCGAGGAACTCGATGACGGCGATATCGCGGAGGTTCTGCGCTCCCTCGGTGAGTTTGCGGATGTCCTCCTGCGTGAGCATGTCGTCGGCGCTGATGGTCTTACTGTCGGGTTTGACGAGTTCGTAGTCGTCGGCCCAGTCGAGGCCGTCGAGGTCGCTGTTGACGAACTGGAGGAAGCGCCGGATGACGAACTGGCGCTGTTTGACGGTGAAGTCCGAGAGGCCGTCACCGCCCTGCCGTTCGTGGCGCATCTCGAACTTGTAGGCGTCCATGCGGTCCTCGGTCAGTTCGACGAGCGGGCAGTCGAGTCTCTTCGAGGCGATGCGCAACTGGCGGAGATACTCGCCCATCGTACCCTCGGTGACGTTGCCGTCGAGGCTGTTCAGCCAGCGCTTGACGTGCGGCCGATCGGCGTCGGTGTGGTGGTCGAGTTTGTCGAGTTCCTTCCGGAACTTCCGTCCGTACCCAGCGTAGTCGGTGAGCGACCCCATAACAGGTCAGACATGATGAGTATTGGTAAAACCCAGTGTAAGAAATACTCTTTATGCCCGGTTCGGTCGCCTACGAGGCGACAGTTCGACGGGACGGGCGCGAACGCACGCCGCCGGGCCGGCGAGACCGAGTAGCGCGGTCACTCCGCGTCCTTCAGTTCCGTGCCGAACACCATCCCGGCGTCGGCGTCCGCCGCCTCCTCCCCGGTCGCTTCGCCGTCGCGTCGGTCCCCGTCGATAATCTCCGCGTCGTCCGCCGTCGCCGTCGAACCGTCCGGGAGCCGAGACTCCTCGCCGCCGTCGTCGCCGTCGTCGGTGAGTATCTCCGCGCCGTCGGCGGGCGCGTCGGGCGACGCCTCCGCCGGGAACTCGCTGTTGTCGTCGTCGAGGAGGGACTGCATCCGTTCGCTGGCCCGCCGGGACGCCTCCGAGAGAGGGTCGTGCGTCTCCTCGTCGCCGCGCGGCCGTTCGGCGAGAGGGTCGGCGGGGGGCCCGTCGGCGGTGACGTCCCCGTTCACGCTCCCGGCGGACGGGCGGTCGGCGGACGGGGGTCGTTCGTCGAGTTCGCGGACCTCCCGTTCGCCCGTCGGGTCGACGACTTTCCGGACGGAGTCGGCCGCCCCGGACCCGCCGCGTTCGGCGAGGGCGCGGGAGACGGCGTCTTCGACGTTCTCCTCTATCTGGTCCGACGCAACGTCCATCGTGTCGGCGACGGCGTGTTGCACCGCCAGCGACACCGTCTCGCGCAGGTCGTCGGGGTCGATTCCGTCGTCCCCGCCCCGCGCGTCCTCGACTTCGACGGCGACGAGGTCGGCGGTGGCGGCGAGGCGGGCGGCGGTTCGGCCGAACGCGGCGACGAGGAGGCCGACGCCGACGAGGAGGGCGGTCGGAACGACGCGGCCCGAGGCGGCCAGGGCGGTCGGGGAGAGGGTTCCGCCTCCTCGGAGTCCGAACCAGAGGCCGACACCGGCGAGACCCACGCCGACGGCCGTCGGGACGAACGCACGGAGGTGGTACCGGGCGGCACTTCGGACAGCGTCTCGCGGGCGCATATGCGGCGCATCACCGTTCCTGATAATAAATCCCCCAGACGTGTTAGAAGGTCAGAAAAATAGTATATCCGACCGGATGGCGACGGGCGGCGAACGGAGAGCGGTGAACGGAGAACGGCGAAAAGAGAACGGCGGAAGCGGACGACGCAGAGGGCGAAAATCGGCGCGGTGCCTCAGTCTTCGCCCGACTCGTAGTGGTCGCCCGCGGCCTCGGGGATGCGGGTCCGACCGACGAGTGCGAGGACGATGATGACCGTCACGTACGGGATGGTCCGCACGAGGGGTTGCGGGATCGCGAACACGTCGCGCGCCTGCAGCGTCAGTTGAAGCGCGTCCAGTCCGGCGAACAGCATCGTCGAGAGCATCGCGCCGATGGGGTTGTAGTTGCCGAACAGGTAGGCGACGATGGCGATGAACCCCTTGCCGTTGACCATCGTCGGGCCGTTACCCGTGAACTGTCCGATGCTGAGCGACAGCGCCGCCCCGCCGATGCCGGCGAGGACGCCCGAGAGGATGGCCGCGGCGTAGCGGACGCGTTGCACGTCCACGCCCGCGGTGTCCAGCGCCTTCGGGTTCTCGCCGCTGGCGCGGACCCACCGACCGAACGCGGTCCGGTTGAGCGTCCACCACGAGGCGACGACGGCGACGAACATCAGGTAGACGAACGGCGTCGCGTCGAAGAGCGCGGCGAACGCGCCGAACTTCGGGTTCGAGAGGAACGGAACCGTAACCGTCCCCACCGTCGGAACGCTCGTGGTGTTCGGCCCGCCGTACACCACCTGCGACGCGAAGGGGGCCAACCCGAGCGCGATGAGCCAGATGGCGAGGCCGGCGATGATCTGGTCGGCGCGAAACTCGATGCAGACGACGGCGAACACCGCGGCCAGCAGGGTGCTGGCGACGACGCCCGCGGCGACGCCGAGCCACGTGCTCCCGGTCACGTCGGCGAAGTAGACGCCGCCGAACGCGGAGATGATGAGCAGCCCTTCGAGTCCGATGTTGATGACGCCGCTCTTCTCGGCGAAGATACCGCCGAGGGCGGCGAACGCGATGGGAACCGACAGCCGGAGCGTCGCGGACATCGTGCTCTTCGCGGTCATGATGGAGAGCAACTGCCCGGCGCCCGACGACGGGAACAGGACGCCGAGGACGGCGACGGCCGCGAGGGCGAAGAGCGCGACGCCGGCGACGAGTCGCCGCGAGTCGATGCCCCTCGTCAGGCCGGAACGGAGGTTGGCCTCACTCATCGGCCTCACCTCCCACGCCGCCGTCGGTGACCGGACGACCGGTCGCCTCGTCTTCGAACGTCCAGACGCGTCTGCCGATGAGGCGGAAGAACTCGGGCATGGCGACGAAGAGGATGATGAGGCCCCGGAGGACGCCGACGAGTTGCGGCGGCACGTCCGTGGCTACGTCCACGACGATGGACCCGCTCTTGAGGACGCCGAACAGCAGCGCCGCCAAGCCGACGCCCAGGGGGTTGTTCCCCGCGAGGATGGAGACGGTGATGCCGTCGAACCCGTACGCGGGGACGCCCGTCTGGAAGTTACCCAGCACCATCAGGACGTATATCGAGCCGCCGATGCCGGCGAGCGCTCCGGAGAACGTCATGCTCGCGACGACGGTTCGGGCGGCGTCGACGCCGCCGTACTCGGCGGCCTCCGACTGCAGACCGCTCGTCCGGAGGTCGTACCCGAACGACGTGCGTTCGAGGATCAGGTAGACGGCCACGAGGAGGGCGACGGCGAGGCCGAACGCGACGAGCGAGAAGTCGTTGCGGGGGTTGAACACCAGCGTCGGGAACAGCGCTTGGTCCGGGACCGGCACCGTCTGAGTCGCGAAGCTCTCGGGGTCCTTGAAGTGACTCTGCACGAGGTACAGCGCGATCGAGGTGGCGACGAAGTTGAGCATGATGGTCGTGATGACCTCGTTCGCGTCGGCGTACGCCTTCAGCGCGCCCGGTATCGCGCCGTAGATGCCGCCGGCGACGGCCCCGAGGAGGAGGCCGAACGGCAGGAGGACGAACGCGCCGACGCCGGCCGGTATCGTCGCCGCGACGGCGGGAATCGCCACCGCGGTCACCAGACCGCCGACGACGAGCTGCCCCTGCGTCCCGATGTTGAAGATGCCGGCGCGGAAGGCGACGGCGACGGCGACGCCGGTGAACATCAGTATCGTCGTCTCCGAGAGCGTCGTGGCGAACTGCCCGTTGAGCGGGTTCGCCGAGAAGTTGCCGAACGCGCCGAGGAACAGGCGGTCGTAGATGAGGAACGGGTCGTAACAGAACCCGACGCCGAAGTACGTCGCGGCGGCGGCCCCGCACGTCGTCATCCGCCCCGCCGCGAGGATGAGGACGAACCCGACGGCGACGGAGAGCAGCAACGCCGCACCGCTGATGAGAAACCGCTCGAACGCCGACGCGCCGACGAGTCGTTCGACGCCGTCTTTGACGCTCATCGACGCTCACCCGCGGGTTCCGCGGCGTCCGTTCGACGCGACGACTCGTAGGAGTCGGGGTACTCCCCCGCCATGAGGAGGCCGAGCTCCTCCTCGGTCACCGCCGCCGGGTCCACCACGTCCATTATCTCGCCCTCGTACATGACCGCGAGGCGGTCCGAGAGGCCCTGTACCTCCTCTAACTTCGAGGATATCAGGAGCACTCCCTTCCCCTCCCGCCGGAGGTCGAGCAGTCGTTCGTGGATGAACTCGGTCGAACCGATGTCCACGCCGCGCGTCGGATGCGTCGCGACGACGAGCGACGGGTCGCGTTCGAACTCGCGGCCGACGATGAACTTCTGTTGGTTCCCGCCGGAGAAGGAGACGGCGTCGGCGTCGGCGTTCGGCGGGCGAACGTCGTACTTCCGGATGATGTCCTCGGCGTGCGACCGGGACGTGTCCCAGTCGATTCGACCCTCGGAGGCGAACGGTTCGGCGTGCTGGCTCCCGAGGATGCCGTTCTCCACGAGGTCGAACTCCATCACCAGTCCGCGCTCTTGGCGGTCCTCCGGGATGTAGGCCATCCCCTCCCGGATGCGCTTTCGGCGCGACCACCCGTCGATGCGTTCGCCCTCGAAGGAGACGGTGCCGGACTCCTGCGTCCGCAGGCCGGTGATGGCCTCGACGAGTTCGGCCTGCCCGTTGCCGTCCACGCCCGCGATTCCGAACACCTCGCCGGAGCGAACCTCGAACGACACGTCCCCGACGACTTCCACGTCGCGTTCGTCCTCGACCGACAGGTCGCGGACCGAGAGGACGGAGTCGCCGGCGTCCATCGCCGGTTTGTCCACCTCCATCAGCACTTCCCGCCCGACCATCAGTTCCGCGAGTTCCTCCCGCGTCGTCTCGTCGGTGGCGACGGTGCCGACGTTCTTCCCGTCGCGGAGGACGGTCACCTCGTCGGCCGCCTCCAGCACCTCGCCGAGCTTGTGCGAGATGAAGATAATCGTCTTCCCCTGCGCGGTGAGTTCTTCGAGGACGGCGAACAGTTCCTCCACCTCCTGCGGGGTCAGGACGGCGGTCGGTTCGTCGAGGATGAGAACGTCCGCGCCGCGGTAGATGGCCTTCAGAATCTCGACGCGTTGTTGCGCGCCGACGGAGATGTCTTCGATTCGGGCGTCGGGGTCCACGTCGAACCCGTACCGTTCCGACAGTTCGGCGACTTCCTCCCGGGCCGTCTCGCGGTCGATGGCCAACCCGCCCCACTTCCGCGGTTCGTTGCCGAGCGTGATGTTCTCGGTGACGGTCATCGGGTCGACCAGCATGAAGTGCTGGTGGATCATCCCGATGCCGGCGTCGATGGCGTCTCGCGGCGAGTCGAACGAGCGCGGCGTCCCGTCGATGTAGACGGTTCCCTCGGTCGGTTCGTACAGCCCGTAGAGGACGTTCATCAATGTCGTCTTCCCGGCCCCGTTCTCACCGAGAAGCGCATGCACCGTCCCACCCTCGACGGACATGTCTACGTCGTCGTTCGCGATGACCCCCGGGAACCGCTTCGTTATCCCGGCGAGTCGAACGGCTGTTGACATTGTGGGTAAATGATTGAGGAATAGTTTAGTTCCGCCGATTCGACGTTAGACTTCGGACGGGTCCGTCGGCACGGAGATGGAACCGCCGATTATCTTCTCGCGGACGGAACTGACCGAGTCCTTCACGTCGGACGGAATCTCCGAGCCGATGGCGTCGCCGTACACGAGGGCGACGCCCTCTTGCTTCAGACCGAGCGTGACCGTGGAACCGCCCTCGAAGTTGCCCTTGACGACCGACTTCACGGCGTTGTACACCGCGGTGTCGACGCGCTTGACCATGCTCCCGAGGATGACGCTCGCGAAGGAGGGCTTCGTGAGCGACTGGTCGCGGTCCACGCCGATGGCGAACGCGCCCTGCTCTTTGGCGGCTTGGAAGACGCCGGTGCCGGTGTTCCCCGCGGCGTGGTAGACGATGTCCGCACCGCTGTTGTACATCGACAGCGCCGCCTCCTTCCCCGCGGAGGGGTCGTTGAAGCTGCCCACGTACGTGGACTGGACGTTGACCGAGTCGTCGGCGTTCTTGACGCCGGCCTTGTACCCGGCCTCGAACTTGGCGATGAGGCCGCTCTCGACGCCGCCGACGAAGCCGACCGTCTTCTGGTCGGGGTTCGTCGCGCCGTCGCCCGCGCTGAACTCCTGCGTCGTCAGCAGACCGGCCATCTGACCGGCGAGGAACGAGCCTTGGTGCTCCTTGAACACGTAGCTCGCGACGTTGTCGGCGTCGACGGTGCTGTCGACGATCATGAACTGCTGGTCCGGGTACTGCGGTGCGGTCTGCGAGAGTGCGTCCGCCTGCAGGAACCCGATGCAGGAGACGAGGTCGTAGTTCGGACTCGTCGAACTGGCGAACTGCTGCTGGAAGTTCTGGAACTGGGACACCTCGTCCGGTTGCGCCTCGTTGTACGCGACGTTGAACTCGTCTGCGGCCTGCTGGATGCCCTGCTGGGCCTGGTCGTTGAACGACCCGTCGCCGAGGCCGCCGGTCGCGTACACGACGCCGACGTGCGCCTCCGGTTCGGAGGACCCCGTCGTCTGTTCGGTCGCCGAGGAGTCGCCCTCTCCCGAGGACCCCGTCGTCTCGGACTCGCCGCTAGTTCCCTCTCCACTCGGTCCGCCGGTGCAACCTGCGAGGCCCACTGCGCCCGCGAGGCCGGTCGCCTTGATGAATTTCCGTCTATCCATGAGTGTGGTCACCTATTGAGGATAGGTCTCAGAGATGCGCATAAATGCTCCGCTTCTTCGCTGACCGATATGTTCGAAAAATTCGCGGTTTCTCGACGTACGACCGATTATCTCGCGACCGGACGCCCGTCCGTCGATTCGGTCTCGCTCTCCGTTCGTCGGGTCGCCCCTCAGGACGCCGACTCGACGGCGTCCTCGACGGCGTCGGTGGCCGCCTCGACCAGGGCGTCCACGTCGTCCGCCTCGGCGTACACCCTGACGTACGGTTCGGTCCCGGAGGGCCGGACGAGTATCCACGAGTTGTCCGGACGTTCGACCCTGACGCCGTAGTCTGTGTTCACCGACGCGTCGGGGAACGCCTCCGGGAGCGTCGATTCGAGCGTCCGCATCGTCTCCTCCTTCGCTGCGTCCGGGCAGGCGACGCTCACCTTCCGGTAGGGGCGTTCCGTCACGGGTTCGCGGAGGCCGTCGAGGCCGGACTCGGCGACGAGTCGGGCGAACACCGCCGCCGACGCGACGCCGTCTATCCACCCGCCGAACGCGGTGTGGACGTGCTTCCACGGTTCCGCGGCGAACACCACGTCGCCGCCCCCTTCTCTGGCCGCGGCGATGCCCTCGTGGAGTGCGCCGAGGCGGACGCGTTCGACCCGTCCGCCCGCCGCCGACACCCGTTCGTCGATGCGGCCCGAGGCGTTGGGCGTCGTCACGACCACGGGGTCGTCCGCGTCGCCGGAACGGACGTAGTGTTCCGCGAGGATGGCGACCACGGTGTCCTCGTGGACCACGTCGCCGTCGGGGCCGACGACGACGATGCGGTCGGAGTCGCCGTCGTGTCCGATGCCGAAGTCGCACTCGGAGTCGGCGACGAACGCCCGGAGGTCCCGAAGCGTCTCGGGCGTCGGTTTCGACTCCCGGCCGGGGAAGTGGCCGTCCACCTGCCCGTTGAGGGTCACGACGTGCGCGCCGAGTTCGTCGAGGACGCGCGGCGTCGCGTGCGCGGAGACGCCGTTGCCGCAGTCCACGGCGATTCGGAGGCCCTCGCAGGACGCGCCGTACGCCCGCGCGTACGAGGCGACGGCCTCGCGGTACTCGGGCAGTAACTCCATCGAGTAGGCGTCGCCCCACTCGTCCCACGCGGCGGGGGAGGTGCCCGCCTCCACGCGTTCCTCGACGGCGCGTTCGAGCGTCCTGTCGTACTCCTCGCCGTCCACGAACAGTTTGATGCCGTTGTCCGTCGGCGGGTTGTGCGAGGCGGTGAGCATCACGCCGTGCCGTCCCTGCGAGGCGTACGCGAGGGCCGGCGTGGGGACGACGCCGACTCTGAGCACGTTTGCGCCGGCGGACTCCAGCCCCGACTCCACCGCCGCGGCGAGGCCCGCCCCCGTCGTTCGCCCGTCGCGCCCCACGACCACGTCCGGCCGTCCGCCGGACTCCACGACGTCGAGGCCCACGGCGCGACCCACGGCGAGTACGAGTTCCGGGGTCACCCGGGACGTGACGTCGCCGCGGATACCCGCGGTTCCGAAGAGTTCCATACGAGAGAGTTGGACGGCCCCCACTTAGATTCCTCCAATTCCGGCGCGGCGTCCCGGCCGGCTCCGAGTCACCGCGTCGCGTCCGGCGGTTTCTCCTCCTCGCGCCCCGCGGTTTTCCCGGCGATATTTCCGGCGGGAACGCGTACGCCGACGTATGAGTTCCACAGACGACCGCGTGCGCGCGCACGTCTTCGTCTCCGGGACGGTACAGGGCGTCTACTACCGGGCGAGCACACGCGACGCCGCCAGAGAACGCGACGTGGACGGGTGGGTCCACAACCGCGACGACGGCCGCGTCGAGGCCGTCTTCGAGGGGCCGCGCCCGGCCGTCGAGGAGATGGTCGAGTGGTGTCACACCGGAAGTAGCGCCGCCGAGGTGGAGGACGTAGACGCCACCTACGACGACCCCGAGGGCGAGGAGGGCTTCGAGATTCGCTGGTGAGTCGGAGTCGAAGTCGGACGCGCGTCCGACACCGACGCGTCGGCTGACACGTACGAGAAGGGCTAAGTCACCGGAATCTACAGGTTCCGGTATGCCTCGCACCTCACAGTTCGAGACGGACCGCGCCGGCCTCGGCGTGTTGACCTACTTCTACGGGTTCGTGACGACCGTCGGCCTCGCGGCGACAGTCGCCACGGGGTTCCTCCTCGTCCGCGGACCGTTCCTCGGTCAGAAGCTGCTCGACCCCGTCCCGATGCTCGTCGCCCTCTGCGGGTTCGTCGTCGGCATCGTCGTCCTGACGTGGGGGGCGACGCGCGCCGTCGGCGTCGGGTCGTAAGCGACGGGCGGCGTCCGACCCGCGAGGAGGCCGTCAGCGTTCGACCAGCGTTCCCTCGATGATGCGAGAGAGCATGTCGGCCATCGCCGTATCGGCGCTCCAGATGGCCGTCTCCTCGCCGCCGGACTCGGCCGCCGGCGCGACGGAGAGAAAGACCACGCGGCCGTCGACGAGCAACACCCGGCCGGTGAAGTCCGACGCCGGGGGTTCGTTCGGCGGTTCCAGGACGCCGACCGACGACGCCGCCTCGGCGAACCGGGTTCGGACCGCCTCGCTCTCGCTGACGACGCACACCGCGACGCCGTCGTCGGCCCGTTCCGCGAGGACGGCGACGAGCTCCGTCGGGACGAGGTCGGTGTCGGGCGCGGCGAAGACCACCCGCTCTTTGGCCCGTTCCGCGAGCTCTATGAGGCGGTTGTTGACCGGTTCGCGCCCGCGGACGGTCCAGACGTCGTCGCGCGTCTCGCCCGATGTGCGCTGTCGCCGCGCCGCCTCCAAGTAGTCGAACGCCCGGTCGGCCTCGCTCTTCAGTTCCTCGGCGAGTCGCCGCCGGGCGGCGTCCAGTCCCACGGGCCGGTACCGCTTCGGCGTGGCCTGTTGGAGTTCGACCAAGCCGAGCGACTCCAGTTCCTCCGCCGCGCCGTACACCTGCGACCGCGGCACGTTCGCGAGGTCGTGAATCTCCTTGGCCGTCCCCGCGCCGAGCTTCTGTAGCGCGACGAAGACGCGGGCGGCGTAGTTCGACAACCCCAGCGCTTCGAGCGATTCGACCGCCTCGTGTTCGCCGTCGGCGGCCGCGCCGGGCGCATCGAGGGACGCGTCGGAGGCGTCGGCGGGTGCGTCGTCCCCGTCCCGCGAACTGCCGCCGTCCGGTCGGAGTGGGTTCACAGCAAATCACCGTCCGCCGTCGCGGTCATAGGACTGTCGGAGTCCGACGGCGAGTCGCGGCCGCCGCCCATCGGTTCGTTCGGGTCGTCGTTCACGATGCGGTCCCACAGGACGAGGGCCGGCGGGAGGACCACGAGCGACGTGACGAACGAGTAGATGATGGAGATGGCCGTCAGCACCCCGAACTGCCCGAGGACGGAGAGGACGGAGAGGACGAGGACGCCGATGCCGAACGCCGTGGTGAACATGCTCCCCATCAGGGCCCCGCCCGTCCCGACGACGGTGCGCCGGAGCGCCGTCATCACGTCCGTCTCCTTGCGTTCGTCGATGAACCGGTGGACGACGTGGACGGAGTAGTCGATGCCGAGGCCGATGGTGAGCGAGAGGATCGTCGCCGTGAAGGCGTTGAAGGAGATGCCGAGCAGTCGCATCGTCGCGGCGACGAACGCCACGGAGGCGACGATGGGGATGAGGTTAGCGACGGCGATAGAGGGCAAGTCCTCGAGGAGCCAGTAGATGAACACGAGGAAGACGACGGTTCCCCCGAGCGCGAGCGCCAGACTCGTCACCGCAGACGTAAAGATGAGGTCGGACACCTCCAGGAAGACGATGGTGCTCCCGGTGGCGATGGCGTCGTAGTCGGAGCGGAACCGGTCGGCGACCTGGCGCGCGTCGTTCGTCACTTCGCGGTCGGACGCGTCCGCCGAGACGGTGTAGACGACGCGAGTGCTCCGGTGGTCCTCCGCGAGGTACTGCGACGCCTGCGACTCCATCGGCGAGGATTCGAGGTAGTCGTAGATCTCGCCGAGGTTGTCGTCGGGGACGCCGTTGTCGTCCCTGTCGTTGCGGTCGACGAGGGCCGCGAACTCCTCGTCCTGTTCGGCCAACGACTGGATGACGGTCACGATGCTCTCTGACTCCGCGCGGCGGTTCTCCGAGACGAACGAGTCCGGCGGGTCCTCGCCCGCGCGGTACACCTGTTCGAGTGCGGCGTCGTTTTCCATCCTGCCCTCGACGTAGATGGTGACCGTCCCCCCCTGCGTGCTGGTGAACTTGTCTTCGAGGAAGTTCAGCTGCGAGACGACGGTGTACTCGCTCGGCGCGAACGGTTCGGGAAGCGCCTTCAGGTAGGCGGGCACCTCCTCCGGCGGGAGGAAGTCCTCCTGCGAGAACGAGGTGTCCACGCCCGTCGCGTACGCGCCCGCGCCGGCGCTGAGAAGGAGCGTCGCGACGAGGAAGATGACGGGCGCTCTGTCCGCGATGCCGACGCCGACGCTCAGCACGTCGCCGAGGGCCGACCCCTCCTGTCCGAGGGGCGACTGGCTGAACGTCGGGATGGGGTACCGCTCGCGCTTGTGGTCTATCCACACCTTCGCCGCGGGGAGGAACACCCCGAAGATGAGGAAGGTGAAGGTGATGCCGACGCCCGCGACGACGCCGAAGTCGCGGATGGGCGGCAGGTCGGAGGCGAGGTTCGAGAGGAAGCCGATGACCGTCGTCCCCGTGACGATGAAGAAGGCGACGAGAAGCTGGTCGGTCGCCACCCGCATCGCCGCGTCGATGTCGAGTCCGGTCTGGCGGTCCTCGCGGTAGCGGTTCACCGCGTGGATGCCGAAGTCGATCCCCACCGCGAGGAGCAACGGCGGGACGGCGATCATTATCTGGTTGAACGGGATGCCCGCCAACCCGAGGAAGCCGAACGTCCAGATGACCGCCATCGCCAGCGCGAACGCCCCCAACAGGAGGTCCACCAAGTCGCGGTAGGCGATGACGAGGAACAGGACGATGAGAAGCACCGCCGCGGGCGTGACGATGAGAAGCGAGTCCGTCGTCACCGTCGAGAACTCCTGCGAGATGATGCCGCTCCCGAAGACGGTGATGTCGCCGTCGGAGGTGGCCGCGATACGCTGCGCCTGCGTCTGAATCGGGGTGAGCGGACTCTCCCCCGACTGTCCCGCCGACGAGCTGGAGAGGCCGGTCGGGAGCGTGTGCTCGACGACGCCGATGGTCGCCGACGCGGAGGCGTCCTCCTCGTTGAAGTCGTTGCTCAGGGTGCCGGTGAACGCCGGGTTGTCGGCGTTCTGCCGGACCGCCCGCCGAACGTCGGTCTGCGTCGCCCGTTCGAGGGTCGTTATCTGCTGGTCCAGCGTCGTCGCGTTCGGGTCGATGGTCTGTGCGACGACGGAGGCGGCCGACGACGTTCCGCTGACGCGCATCTCCGGTCGCTCCTCTAACTTCTGCTGCAACCGCAACATGTTCACCATCGACTGCTTCGAGAGGACGTTCTGGTCGCGTTGGATGAGCTGCGTGCTGCCGGTGTCCGCGCCGTACGACGAGCTGAACTCGTCGTTCACCCTATCGAGCGCCTCTTGTGCGGGGATGTCTTCGGCGAACTGCTGCGTTCCGGCTTCCGTCGAGACGTTTCCCAGACCGACCGTGAACACCGCGGTGACGACGAAGAAGGCGAGCATCACCTTCCCCGGTCGCTCGACGATGTGGTCGTCGGCCCAGTCGACGACGCGTTGGTGGTCGAGGTCCATCTATCAGTCCCGCCGGCGGTAGACGAGCGCTCCGCCCGCGCCGAGGAGGGCGAGGGCGACGCCCGCGACGACGAACGGCAGGCCGCCGCCTTCGGATTCGGTCACCCGGACGGGGACTTGGTACGTGTCGGAGATGATGGTGTCACCGTCGGCGTCGTCGTACTGGAAGTCGAGTTTCATCGGGTACGTCTTCGGCATCGCGTCGCCGCCAGCACTCGTCTGGAAGACGATGGTCTCGGACTCGCCCGGACCGAGTTTCTCGATGAACGCCTGGTCGTTGGTCGAGGAGAGCGGTGCTTCGGGGTATATCTTCGCCGAGATGTCGGTCAGCGTCTCGTCGCGGGTGTTCGTCACCGTCAGTTCGAGCGTTCCGCCGTCGCCCGCCGCGAACGTCGCGTTCACCGGTTCGACCTCGAACTCGTCGGTCTGCGGGGCGACTTCGGCCCGGACGTCGATGGTGTCGGACTGTCGCTGCGTGCCGTCGTCGCCGCGGTACTTGACGGACATGCCGAGTTGGCGCGGGCCGGAGGTGGCCTCCGACGACACCTCCACGTCGAACGAGACGGGCGCGGACTCGCCGGGCGCTAAGTCACCGACGGCGTACTCCGTCTCGATGGGCGTCACCGTCTCCCCCGATTGGTCGATGACGACCACCGCGTTCTTCGCCGGTTGCGGGCCGTTGTTCGTCACCTCGGCGGAGAGCGTCCCCTCCTCGCCGACGCGGAGCGAACTGTTGACGCCGCTGATGTCGAACGTCTGTTCGGGCAGGGCGTTCATCCCGAGCGAGATGTTGGGGCTCCGACCGTCGTTGCCGTTGGCGTCCTTGTACGACACCAAGGCGTTGAGCGTGTAGTTTCCGGGTCGGGCCGTGTTGGTGAGGCTGGTGTCGAACTCGAACGTGCGCGTCTCGCCCGTCTCCCACCGGTCCACGTACCGGTTACCCTGCTGGCCGCCGCTGATGGAGACGTCTCCGCTCTGCGAGGAGAGCGTCAGGCTCGCGTCCCTCGCGTCCTGTTCGCCGACGTTCTCCATCGTCACCTCGAACGTCCCGCTTCCGCCGACGGTGGTCGTCGAGTTCGTATCGACGACGGCGAAGCGCGGACCCTCCTCGACGCGAACGGTGGCGTACTCCGTGGTGGTGCGTTCGCGCGGCCCGTTCTCGCCATCCCACTCGTACTGGACCTTTATCGGAATCCGGTACGTCCCCGCTTCGATGTCGGAGGGCACCTTCACCGCGATGGTTATCTCTTGCGTCGCTGCCGAACCCTGTTGGGCCGCGTCCGGGTCCGCCAGCGTGGGGAGGAACAGACTCCCCGTCTGCACGTCGAGGCGGCCCGTGTCCTTCGGGTTGACGTTGATGTTCTTCGCCGTGCGCGCAGTGTCGTCGAAGTCGGTCGCGTCGTTCACCAACTGCACCTGTACCTCGTTCACCTGACCGGGAGTCAGCGTCGGGGAGGAGACGTACGTCCGAAGTTCCGGGTCCACGGTCTGTGCGGCGACCGGAACTGCACTCGAAATCAGTGCGCCGACGAGGACTACCGCGAGTACCTTTCGTATCATTGTGGGGGCTCCCGGGGTTTCCGTCCTGACCGGTTCCGGGCAACCGGTCGCCACCGGACGCGCCGGCGGTTCTTGGATACCGAGATGGGCGGGTACTACATAAGGTGTTGTAAATTTCTACAAACTACTCCGCCGTTTCTCTTGTAGTAGAATATTACAACAACTAACGGACGGTGAGCGGCAGTTTCCGCGGCCCGCGCGGTCCAGAGGAGAGAAATCGGTGACTGACGCCTCGAACCGGCGGAAAAGACGAAAAGCGGCGGCCGCGGCGAACGGTCGCCGGCACGGACATGGTATCTTCGACGGCGTGAACCCGGTGACGACGGCACTCGATACTGACTCGTGGACGGAGCGGTGGTCCACGCCGAGTGACGGATGGAGGACCGAACACAAAGTCGTTGTTATAATACACGTATGGACGTCTGTTACGTGATTAAACACCTTCCCGTCTTAGTATCGCCCGTCAAACTCCGATATGTTCGACTCACCGACAGTGCGCTCTTTCGACGAATTCGCCCGTTCGGAGGCAGGCGACGGTTAGTTCTCGGTGGAGAGGTGCGCTTGGCAGTTCTCGACGAACGATTCGACGGAGACGTCGGCCCCTCGTTCGAGCGAGAGGAACACGTCTTCGTCGCAGTCCGTGGGGAGTTGGACCAGCGTCGCGCCTTCGAGTCCGCGGACGACGAACGTCGTCCGTCCGACGACGGAGGACTCGACGCCGTCGCAGCCGTCAGTTTCCAGCGACGCGACGAGGCTCGAAATCGACTCCTCGTCGTGGGTGCGCGCGGCGGCGTCGGCGGCGAGGTAGACGTCCGTCCGGTCCTCGTGGTGGGAGATAGCGAGTCGGAGTTCGGACTCGTGAGCGTCGAGGAGGTAGTCGAGGAGGTTCGCGTGGGGGAAACGCGACTCGTCGACGAACTCGACGTTCACCGCCTGTCCGCGCAGTCGGGCGAGGGCGGCCTGACCGTCCCCGGTGAGGCCGTACAGCCGCCCTTTCTGCTGGGACTCGGGGACGAGTAGTTCGACGATGTCTCTCTCGCGGAGTTCCGAGAGCGCACGCGAGACGTGCGGTTGGGCCAAGTCCAGTTCCTCGGCTATCCGCGAGGGCAGGTCCGGTCCGTTCCGCGCGAGCAACTTACAGACCGCGAGTCGGTAGCGGGAACTCGCGATGTATCCCGCGGCGTCCCACGTTTCAGACATGTTCGAGAGGGCTCCTGTTGGTTCGGGCACAATTCATGGGGGCGGTTCGACGGGGGATTCGACGGTGGGGGCAAGTTTTCATTTGGATACCACTCGGCTCGAAGTTCCGATGATTCGCACGCTCAGGGGATAAATTTCGGAATGTGTCGCGTTGATTAAGTCCAATCCATAATCAAAGTTTCGTCGTCGTGACCACGTAACACCTGCGTCACCCGGTTGCCCCATTGTCCGTGAAGTGATATATTAGTTCGGGAGAGTAGGCAGTAACGTGATGTTACCAGAGATCAGTTCGAAAGCGCCGGTTCCGGCCTCGTCTTCTCCTCGCGCGTCCTCTTCTGCGGCGTTCTGGCGGTAGCGGAGCGCCACCGCGTCTCGTCCACCTTATACACCTAAGTATGCTAATGAAGGTACTAGGCATATCCAGCGAAGCGTTAAGCCGCCCCACGAGAAGAGATATCACGATGAACTCGGACCGAACCTCGATGAAGCACGTCAGTCACACGCCGCCGTCCGGCGAACCCGTCACGAACGTCTGGCAACGCGGGCCGGAGGCGGAGACGAAGGCGGAAGAACCGTCCGACGACTGAGCGACCCTTCCTCGTGACCCATCGGGACGTTTAACCGGGAGTCACTCCCGCGTAGGTGCATGAAGGCCACCGCGAAGGCACACCCGATTCAGGGTCTCGTAAAGTACCACGGGATGCGAGACGAGGAGTTGCGACTCCCCTACCACGACAGTATCAGCGTCTGCACCGCCCCGACGCACACGAAGACGACGGTGGAGTTCCGACCCGACGCCGCCGAGGACGTCTACCGCATCGGCGGCGAGGAAGTGACGGGCCGCGGCGCGGAACGCATCGACGCCGTCGTGGACCACGTCCGCGGACTCGCCGAGTTCGACCACGCGGTCAGACTGGAGAGCGAGAACTCCTTCCCCTCGAACATCGGCTTCGGGTCGTCCTCGTCGGGGTTCGCCGCCGCGGCGATGGCCCTCGCCGAGGCCGCCGGCCTCGACCTCTCCCGCCCCGATATCTCGACGATCGCCCGTCGCGGGTCCTCCTCGGCGGCGCGCGCGGTGACCGGCGCGTTCTCCCACCTGTACGCCGGACTCAACGACGAGGACTGCCGATCGGAGCGCATCGAGTCCGACCTCGAAGACGACCTGCGAATCGTCGCGGCGCACGTCCCCGCCTACAAGGAGACCGAACAGGCCCACGAGGAGGCCGCGGAGAGCCACATGTTCGAGGCGCGGATGGCGCACGTCCACGAGCAGTTACAGACGATGCGCGACGCCCTCCGCGAGGCGGACTTCGACCGGGCGTTCGAGTTGGCCGAACACGACTCGCTGTCGCTGACGGCGACGACGATGACCGGCCCCGCCGGGTGGGTGTACTGGCAACCGCGGACCATCGCCGTGTTCAACGCCGTGCGTGAACTCCGCGAGGAGGAGGACGTCCCGGTATACTTCTCGACGGACACGGGTGCGAGCGTCTACGTGAACACGACCGAGGAACACGTCGAACGCGTCGAGTCCGCCGTCGCGGCGTGCGACGTGGAGACGGACGTCTGGTCCGTCGGCGGCCCCGCCGAGATTCTCCCCGAGTCCGACGCCCTCTTCTGAGGCGGTTCCTCCGCCCCGCGCGACTCCGCCCGACCGTTCGGCCCGGCGACCCGCACGCTCTTTGGTCGCGGCGCGCCAAGCGACCGTATGCGAATTCTGGTACTCGGCGCGGGCTACGCCGGCGTGACGCTCGCTCGCCGACTCGAATCGAGCCTCCCGTCCGAGGCCGAACTCGTCGTCGTGGACGAGTCCGACGCCCACCTCGTCCAACACGAGGTCCACCGGGTCATCCGCAGACCGAGCGTCGCCGACGCCATCCGAGTCCCCCTGACGGAGATGTTCGACCGGGCCGAACCGCGGGTGGCGCGCGTCGAACGCCTCGACAGGGACGCCCGCGAGGTGTACTTCGAGGGCGACGACTCCCTCTCCTACGACTACGCCGCCGTCTGCCTCGGCGCGGAGACGGCGTACTACGGGCTTCCCGGCGTCGAGGAGCACTCGCACCCGCTGAAGCGAGTCGACGACGCCCTCGCCATCCGCGATGCGGTCCTCGACGCGGGCGAGGGTGTGCGAATCGTCGTCGGCGGGGCGGGCCTCTCGGGCGTCCAGACGGCGGGCGAACTCGCCGCACTCGCGCGCGAGGAGAATCTCGACGCCGACGTGACCGTCCTCGAACGACTCGGCGACGTCGCGCCGAACTTCCCGGAGAACTTCCGCGACGCGGTGCGCGAGGAACTGACCGCCCGCGGCGTCGACGTGCGGACTGAGACGCCCGTCGTCCGGGCCACTGCCGACGCCGTCGAGACGGACGCCGAGACGCTCCCGGCGGACGTGTTCGTCTGGACCGGCGGCATCACCGGCGCGGCGGCGATGGGCGGGGACCGACCCCTCGTCAGGAGCGACCTGCGACTCGACGACCGGACGTTCGTCGTCGGCGACGCCGCGCGGGCGGTGGACGCCGACGGGGAGGCCGTCCCCGCGTCCGCCTCGGCGGCCATCCGGGAGGCGCGGACGGTGGCGACGAACGTCGCCCGACTGGTCGAACACGAACGGGGCGGCGGCGACGACTTCGCCCCGCGACTCGACCCCTACCGGTTCGACGTGCCGGGGTGGATCGTCTCCGTCGGCGACGGCGCAGTGGCCCAACTCGGCCCGAAGGTGTTCACCGGCGCGCCCGCGAAGGCGATGAAGACGTCCGTCGGCGCGGGACACCTCACCTCCGTCGGGTCGATTCGGCAAGCCGCGGAACTGGCCGAGGAGGAACTCGGCGTGCGAACGGACGGCTGAGTCCCGCGAACGCGGCCCTTCAAGCGGATCCCGACTTCGGAGCGAGGCCGTCCCGCGACGACGCGTCCTTGCCATCGCAAGCAGGAGAACCGTCACCGTGCCGCGGCAACGACACGGAGACGATGCCTCCCGAGAACGACACCGACAGACAGGCGAGGGACCCGTCAGCCGAACACGCGCTCTCGGAGCGGAGCGCGATCGAGGGGTGGGCCGCCGCCGCCAGGAAGCGCCCCGTCGTCGCGGCGACGCCCGGCGGGTCGGTGCGCCTTGACCTCGTGGACGAGAGAGACGCGAGCAGGGCGGTCGATTGGGACACCTTCTTCACGCTGTACGACGCCGCCGACGTGGCGCTCCTCGTGGACAGACGAACCGACAGCCACCGGTTCGTAGACGACGAACGCGTCCGGGAGGGGCGGGTGGACCCCCGAACCCCCGGCAACCGGTAGTCAGTAGTCGTCTTCCGCCGACGCCCCCTGCGTCCCCTCGTCCTCGGTCTCGGAGGAGCGTTCGGGGTTGTCCGTCCGGTTTCGGCCCGTGTCGAGTTCCGACCCCTCGTCGGCGACGACGTAGTCGAACTCCTGTTCGAGTCGCCGTTCGAACCACTGCCACTCGTTGGAGAACTGCCCCGTCGCCTTGAGGTTCCACGGGTCCGCGCTCCGGATCCGCGGTCCGACGCGGTACGACTGGACCATGTTGAAGAGCCAGACGCCGACGCTGAGGGCGATGAGGAGTGCGCCGAACGAGGCGACCTGTTGCAACGGCGCGAACTGCTCGGGGTACGACGCCGAACGGCGGGGGAGCCCCATCATCCCGATGATGAAAAGCGGCGTGAACGTCACGACGACGCCCGAGATGCTCAGGGCCGCGTGGATGTTCGCGAGGCGTCTGCTGTACCACCGGCCGGTGAAAAGCGGGTACCAGTAGTACGACGCGGCGAACATCGAGAAGGCGATGATGCCGGCGACGAAGAAGTGGAAGTGCGCGACGACGTAGTACGTCCCGTGGACGAGGAGGTCGACCGGAATCGACGCGAGGAAGACGCCGGTGACGCCGCCGACGATGAACAGGCCGATGCCGCCGACGAGGAACTGCATCGGCGCGGCGAGTCTGACGTCGCCGTTCCACATCGTCGATATCCAGTTGAACGTCTTCACCGCCGACGGGACGGCGATGGAGAGCGTGACCACCATGAAGGAGGCTTTGATCCGCGGGTCGATGCCCGTCGCGAACATGTGGTGCGCCCAGACGCCGAACGAGAGGACGCCGATGGCCAGCGTCGAGTAGACGATGAACTTGTAGCCGAACAGCGTCCGACCGCTGAACTTCGGGAGGATCTGGCTCGTCAACCCGAACGCGGGTAACACGAGGATGTACACCTCGGGGTGGCCGAAGAACCAAAACAGGTGCTGCCACAGTATCGGCCCCTGCACTTCGACGGCGTAGAACGTCGTGCCGAAGTTTCGGTCGGCGATGAGCATCAAGAGCGCGCTCCCCAAGAGGGGGAACGCGAACAGGATGAGACCGCTCGTGGTGAGTATCGACCACGAGAAGATGTCCATGTCCGACCACGTGACACCCTCGCCACGTTCGGTGAACACGGTGACGATGATGTTTATCGCGCCGATGACCGTCGCTATCCCCGAGAGGTGCAACCCGAGGAGCAGCAGGTCGATCTGGGGGTTCGGTATCTGCACCGACAGCGGAACGTACAGCGTCCACCCGGTGGCCGGGGGTTCCAACGCGTAGAGGAAGGTGAGGCTCGGCCCGAACACGTCGATGATCTTCGCCAACACCTCAGTCAGGAGTCCCGCGCGAACCATCACGAACGAGAGGGGGACCAACCAGAAGGCGATGGCGTTGATTCGCGGGTACGCCATGTCGTCGGCGTCGAGAAACAGCGGGAGGAAGTAGTTCGCGAAGCCGTTGAACACGGGCGTCACGAAGAACAGGAGCATCGTCAGCCCGTGGGTCGTAAACAGCGCGTTGTACGTCTCGGCGTCCCAGACGTCTATACTCGGCGTAACGAGTTCCGTCCGGACCATGAAGGCGTCCGTCGCGCCCCACAGCGCCGCCGCGAGTCCGAAGAGGAGGTAGAGAAATCCGATGTCCTTGTGGTCCACGGTGGTGAACCACCGCATCAGGCCGTAGGGTTTGCTCGTCTTGTGCTGTCGCTTGAACAGCATGCCCGCCGCCGGGGGAACGCCGCCGTCCGTGGCGGACGTCTCGTTCGCCTCGTCGTCGGGCGAACGTCGTTCGCCGCCGTCCGCCCGCAGTCGGTCGGTGAGCAGTTCGGTCGCTGCCGTCGCGTCGTTCCGACGACGCCGCCAGTACGCCACGCTCGCGGCGAAGAGACTGGCGACGATGAGAACGACGAAGGGGGGAATATTCATCGATAGCATCGCACGAAGTGCGTGTCAGGGGGGTAGGGAGAACACGGGCATAAGTTCAAAGGGCAGTTCTAGGCTTCCGAGAACGTCTCTCACCACCTCATCTCCGATTCGGTACCGGCGTCGTGGGTGGGTGTCGCGCCCGTGAACCGGGCGTAAGCGCTCCCGAGGACGAATCCGTACGCGAGGTGCGCCATGAGCGTCAGGCCGGCGAAGGCGGCGATTATCGGCCCTGAGAGGTCGCCGCGTCCGAGGAGGACGAACGCCACCCAAAGCAGGATTCCGAGGGCCATCCCTTTCATCGCGGGGTCGTCGCCGGGGAGCGACTGTTCGACGGCGGCGAACAGAAGCGGCCACGCGAAGACGCCGGCGACGACGAAGAGCACAAATCCGACAGTGGTGTCGCCGGGGACGCCGACGAATCGCGCGACGGCGTCGAACATGCGGATTCGCGACCGCGTCTCCACCTCGAACAGTAAAAGCAAAAGGCTCAGCGCGACCGTTCCCACGAATCCACCCCCGACGGCGGCGAGCGGACGGTTCATTTGCTCGGTGGTTCGGCGAGGGGTCGCATAAGAGTGGTGGTGAGACGCTCTTCGCGAGACTCAGATGAAGAGCACGATGGCGGAGTAGACGGCCGCGCCCGCGAAGAACGGGGGGAAGAGTCCCTTGTCGACCTCGGGCACCTCCTCTTTGAACGTGTTGAACACCAACCCGCCGGAGAGGAACGCGAGCAGCATCCCGAGGGCGAGTTCGCCGACGTGCGTCACGATTCCGATGCCCGCGCCGAGGAGCGTCGCGCCGGCCAGAATCCAGCGACCGGTGGACCTGAACCGGTCCCCGTGCCGGCGGTCCAACCCCCTGTCGAAGTTCAGGAAATGCAGTCCCATCGCCACCGTGTACAACACGAGGTTGGGTGCGCCCTCCACCTCCTGATGGAAGAGGAGGTAGCCGATGAGCGCGGAGTAGGCGGTGAAACTCCCGAGGTGGATGGTGTATCCGCCGCGGGACGACTCGAATCGACCGTCGATGCGGTGCGCCGCGTACACCTCCAATCCGTAGAACGCGACGAGGCCGGCCAACGCGGCGAGGAAGACGAGTTGCTCCGCGAAGAACTGCCCCGCGTACATCGTGCGCACCTCGGCGGCCGCCTTCGCGACCTCCGGAAAGAGGAGGACGAACACGTACGCGACGGACGTTCCCGCGCCCATGGAGAGCAACTGCCTGCTTCGCAGCGATGCCTTGTGGGGAACGTACGCCGTGACGACGTGAACCGCCGCGAGGACGACGGCGAGGAGGGGGGTGAGGACGGGGAACCGCGCCACCGGTTCTGCGACGAGCGGTGTCCACTCCATGCATCGCCTACGCCCGTCTCTCGGATGACAGTTACGTCCGAAGCGATCGGAGGCGCGCCCGACGCGTCGGGCCGTCGAGGAGAGGTACTTCGCCGCTCGGTCCGTCCGCGCCGCCGGTTACGGCGTCTGTTTCGGTTTCTCGGGCTCGTCGGCCAGCAGTTCGCCGTCTTCGACCATCTCCTCGAGGGGGTTGCCGTCCACGTCGAGGGGGAGTTCGACCTTCGTCCGCCGACGGGCGGCCTCCCAGCAGGCGAATATCAGTTCCGTCGATTGGACGACGTTCTCGGCGGCCAGTTCGGGTTTTCGGCCGGAGTCGAGGGCGCCCACCACGTCGGCTATCGCGCGGTCGATGAACGTCGGTTGCTTCACCCACTCCTCGGGGAGGAAGGGGACGCGCTCGGCGATTTTCAGCGCCGCCGTCCGGGGTTTCGACCAGTTCGGCGAGTGGATGTCGTCGCCGTCGGCGTCCACCGTCTTCCACCCGCCCGAGGACTCGTTGAACATCCGAAGCGTGGGGCCGTCGTCGACGCCGATGTCTATCATCCCGTCCGTGCCGGTGAGCCGAATCTCGCAGGGGATGATGCTCGACTCGCCTGTCGAGGCGAGGCCGTGGACGCCGTTCTCGTAGCGCCACTGCGCGATAGCGCCGTTCTCGTTGTGGACGCCGAACTGGACGTTCTCCTGGGAGTAGTCGATGCCGGCCATCGCCCAGAGGGGGTCGCTCTGGTCGGTGAAGAACCCGCAGAGGTCGAAGTAGTGCGACCCGTAGTCGTAGAGGTTCTTGCCGCCGAGTTCGATGCGTCGGAGCGAGCCTATCTCGCCCGCGTCGAGGAGTTCCTTCGCCCGGCGGAACGGGCCGCCGAAGCGTCGCTGGTGGTTGAACGTGAGTTGGACGCCGTGGGCGTCGCAGCGTTCGACCATCCGGCGGCACCCCTCCCACGTCTTCGCCATCGGCTTCTCGCAGTGGATGGCCCGGACGACGCCACTCTCGGCGCACTGCACGACGATGTCGGCGTGGAACGCCGGCGGGACGCAGACGCTCACCACGTCGGGTTCGACCTCGCGGAGCATCCGGTCGAGCTCCGTGTAGACGTTCCCATCCGCGATGTCCCAGTAGTCGGCGAACGCCTCGGCGTTCTCGCGGACGATGTCGGTGCAGGCGACGAGTTCGCAGGCGTCGAGGCGGTCGTACGCCTCCGCGTGTCGGTACGCCATGGCGAACCCGTCGGTGTCCTTCTCCTCGGGGTTCGCGCCGGTGCCGACGACGGCGACGTCGTAACTCATTGTTTTCCCCCCACGGGCTCTTTGTACTCGGTCGTCGGCGTCTTCGGGGACTCCTGCATTCGGTTTCCCAACAACCCCTGCACCCGGCCGACGCCCTGCGCGAGGGTTCCGCCGGTTCTCGTGAGGGCGGCGGTGGGGGTGCGACCGAGGTAGTTCAGCGGGTGGACGAGGGACTTCAGCGTCTCTTTCACCTGCGCCGACTGCGAGAGCCCCTGCGTCTGCCAGTAGTACGGCGTCTGCTTCGCCAGTTGGTAGCGCTTGCGCCAGTAGTCCAAGATACCCTCCGCGTAGGGGTGGTCTACGACCATCTCGGGGTCGTAGTAGATGTCGTACTCCTCCTGCACTCGGTCGGCGAGTTCCTTCTCCTCGTGGCCCCAGCCCATCTGCTCGTCCCACCCGCCGACGGCCTCTATCACCTCTCGGCGCATCGCCATGTTACAGCCCCAGAAGCGGTCTACGGTCTTCGGTTCGTCGCCGTGACCGTAGTGGGCGGTGAAGTAGCGCGCGAAGATGTCGTCGCGGGGGTGGAAGATGCGTCCGGCGACGGCGTACTGGTCCTCCAACGTCTCCGAGGCGCGTTCGAGGTAGTTCTCACGAGGGCGGGAGTCGTCGTCGAGGAACACCAGCTTGTCCGCCTTTGCGTGTTCGATACCCTCGTTCCGCGCCCGCGTGACTGGATACGCGTCCGAGACGACCACCTCGTAGTCGTCGAACGTCCCGCGTTTCAGATACTCGACCGCCTCTATCTCCTCCGGCGGCTTCAGCGTCGGGATGATTACGGAGACATCTACCATGGGCCGGGGTAATACATATCGGCATAATAGTATGTAGCCGCTATCGGAGTTATCCGGGAGTTAACCGCGGTAAAACGGTTGTCTCACGGCGTCGCAGAGCCGCGAAGGGCCTCTGAAACGGGCCGCGACGTCGGTGGCGTCGCCGCCGTCTGCGAGGGCCGGCACCTCACAGCATGATGTCGGCGGCCCACGCGATGATGCCGATGCCGAGGAGGACGATTCCGACCGCGGACGTCGCCGGTTCCGGGAAGAGGAACAGCAACGCGCCGCTGACGATGAGGAGGGTGATGAGTCCCTCGTCCAACCACGAGTCGTCATCGCCCCCGGACGGGCGGTCGTCGGGGCCGCCGGCGAACTGGTCGTCCTCGGACCGGCGGTAGCCCTCGTCGTCGCCCGCCACGGTGTCGTAGTCCTCGTCGCCGGTCACGTGGTCGTCTCCGCTTCGGAAGGAGGCGGGGGCCCACCCCCACGGGATGGTGGGCACGGGAAGCCGGGACTGCGACGACGACCGATCGTTCATCTCCTCGTAGCCGTACTCGTCTCGGGAGTCGTCGTATTGACTATCGTCGCGCATACTCGAATCGTGGAGGGTCAGAGGGATGTGAGATTGGGCCGACGCGGTGGAGTTTCGTCGTCGGCGAAACGACTTCGAATCCGACAGGATCGAAAGGGGGCGACGAAGCGAGGTGGTCGCCGACGAGAGAGAGTCGAACGAAGCGAGACGACCGAACTCGTCGGAAAACGTGGCGGTCGGTGAACATCTATGTCGCTCGGCGGCGTGGTATCCCACAATGGGTTCCGCTACCGACGCGCCCGACGACGCCCCGTCCGGGTGGACGACAGAAGAGTCCGACGACGACGTGCACTCGTGGTTAGGGCCGCAGGAACGGGTCGTCTGCACCGAGAAGGCCGGCGGCGGCGACGAGTGGATAGTGTACTCCCAACCGCGCGGCGAACTCGGAACGTCGAATCAGGTCCCCCTGACCGCCGAACCGACCGACCGCGACGGCGCACTCTCGGCGGCGCGGGAGTACATGGAAGAGAACAGCGACGCCGCCGAAGAGACTTCGGCGGGCCGTCAGACGCAGTCTGACGACGTCGACGAGTGAAACTCGTCGGCCCACCGGACGAAGTCCGGTAACGAGGAGTAACGCCGCGCCGCCGCCGCGGGCGGTACGCCCCCTCTTATTCCGACAGCGCTCGTTCGATACCGCCTCGGATCCGTTCCTCGCCGGGGACGTACTCGTCCTCGCGGGCGAACAGCGGATACGGCACGTCGTACCCGGTGACCCGTTGGACCGGCGATTCGAGATAGTAGAGCGCATCGTCGTTTATCTGCGCGATTATCTCGGCGGCCATCCCCGCCGTCTTCGGCGCTTCGTGGACGACGACGCAGCGACCGGTCTTCCTGACGGAGTCCAGAATCGCCTCCGAGTCGAGGGGGGAGATGGTTCTGGGGTCGATTATCTCCACGCTCGCGTCCACGTCCTCCGCGGCGTCTATCGCGCGGTGGCGCATCGCGCCCCACGCGACGACGGTCACGTCGTCGCCCTCCTGCACCACGTCCGCCTCGCCGAGGGGGACGGTGTAGTCGCCCTCGGGCACGTCCTCGCGGAACGCGCGGTAGAGCCGCGTCGGTTCGAAGTAGACGACCGGGTCGGGGTCGCGTATCGCCGAGGCGAGGAGGCCCTTCGCGTCCGCGGGCGTCGCGGGGACGACGACTTTCAGGCCGGGCGTGTGGGCGTATCCGGCCTCGAAGCTCTCGGAGTGGTGCTCCAACGCCCGGATGCCGCCGCCGTACGGCGCGCGAATCGTCATCGGGCAGTTGAGTTCCCCGCGCGTCCGCGTCCGGAGGCGGGCGACGTGCTGCTGTATCTGGTGGAACGCTTGGTGCATGAAGCCCGAGAACTCGATTTCGGGCACCGGCGTCAGCCCGTACGCGCCGAGGCCGACGCCGAGGCCGACGATGCCCGCCTCCGCGACGGGCGCGTCGTACACGCGGTTCGGGTACTCGTCGAGGAGGCCCTGCGTCGCGCGGAAGACGCCGCCGTTGACGCCGACGTCCTGCCCGTAGACGACGACGCCCTCGTCGCGGTCCATCTCCTCGAACAGCGTCTCCCGAATCGCCTCGACCATCCGCAGCTTATCGGCCATTCTCCTCCCCCGTGAACGCCGCGCGCTGTCTGTCTACCTCCGGCGGGCGGGACTCGTAGACGTAGTCGAACATGTCCGCCGCGTCGAGGGCCTCCCGCGCCTCGTTGGCGAGTCGAATCTCCTCGCGGAGTTCCTCCTCGATGTCCTCCTGTATCTCCTCGACTCGGTCGTCGTCCAAGACGCCGCGCTCCCGGAGGTACGTCTCGAACCGGACTATCGGGTCGCGTTCCTCCCACTCGTCTTCCTCCTCCACCTTTCGGTACACCGACGGATCGTCAGAGGTGGTGTGGATCGAGCGACGGTACGTCAACGCCTCGATGAACACCGGGTCGCCGTTCCGAGCGCTCTCTAAGGCATCTCGCACTGCCGTGTACGTCCCGAGCACGTCGTTACCGTCTACTTGGATCCCGTCGATTCCGGCCGCGATGGCCTTCTGCGCCAGCGTCTCCGCGCGAGTCTGCTTCGCTCGGGGGACGGAGATGGCGTACTGGTTGTTCTGACAGAGGAAGACCGCGTGCGCGTCGAACACGCCGGCGAGGTTGAGCGCTTCGTACACGTCGCCTTCGCTGGTCGCGCCGTCGCCGAAGTAGCCGATGGTCGCGGCGTCCTCGCCGGTTATCTCTTGGGCCCACCCGAGTCCCGCCGTGTGCAGGGCTTGGGACCCGACGGGGACCGAAGGCGGGAAGTTGCGCTCCTCGCGCGGGGTGGCGGATCCCTCCTCCATCCCCATCGCGTACTGGAGTATCGCCCGCGGCGGCGTCCCGCGCGCGAGGTACGCGGGCGTCTCGCGGAACGAGGTCACCATCCAGTCCGTCTCTTCGAGGGCGCCCGCGCTTCCGACCTGCGCGGCCTCCTGTCCGATGGCCGGCGCGTACGTCCCGAGTTCCCCCCGTCGCTGGAGGGAGACGGCCCGTTCGTCGAGTCGCCGCGAGCGTTTCATCGTCCGGTACAGCTCGAGCAGGCGGTCCTCCGAGAGGTCCGGGTCGAGGTCATCGTCCGCGGACCCGTCGGGGGCGAGCACCTGCAGGTAGTCTATCGAGAAATCGACTGAGCGTTCACGTGGCACGGTGAACGCACCGTTCGGAGGCCACGCACTTGTATGTCGTTTCCGTTTCAGAACGGTCACTCGCGCAGCGCGAACCTCGTACACGCCGAGAACGCGTACCCGTCGGTACGAGAGGGAGACGGGGCGAAAGGGTGCTACGCGCGGCGTTCGTCCAACCACTCCATCACCGGCGACGCGGCGATTCCGTGCACCACCGTCGAGGTGGCGACGATGAACCCGAGTAGCGCCCACAGTTCCTCGGCGGCGACGATGAGTTCCTGCTCTTTGAACGTCGCCTCGTTCAGCGCGTGCGCGAGGTAGTAGAAGGAGCCGATACCCCGGATGCCGAACGTCGCGATGACGAGTCGTTCGGCCCAGTGTGCGGAGTGTCCGAGGAGTCCCACCATCCCCGCCACCGGTCGGACGACGAACAGGATGAGGAGGCCGACGCCGACCATCGGCAACGTGAGGGGATCGAGCAGTCCGTTGACGAGGGTACCGCCGAAGAGGACGAGGATGCCGGCCATCAGCAGGCGTTCGGTCATCACCGCGAAGTCGTGGAGGTGTTCGTAGTAGCCGTGTTCCCACTCGTAGTGCCGGAGGACGAGGGCGGTGACGAAGACGGCGATGAACCCGTAGCCGTGGACCAGTTCGGTCGCGCCGTAGGCGAACAGCGTCGCCGCCAACGCCTCCGAACCCTCCATCACCACGGCGAGTCTCGTACTCGCGGGTTCCCCGAAGACGAACCGCGCGATGAGTCGCCCGACGACATACCCCGCGATGACGCCGACGATAATCTTGTACAGCACGTCCACGAGCACCCAGTCTCGGAGCCACTCGCCCGCCGCGAGGGACGCCGCGCCGGCGAGGGCGATGGCAAGGTTGGTGAACGGGAACGCCAGTCCGTCGTTGAGTCCGGCCTCCGACGTGAGCGCGAACCGAATCGTCCCCTCCTGTTCCTCGGGGTCTATCTCCTCGTCGGTGCCCTCCGCCGGGGGACCCGTCTGGACGTCCGCCGCGAGAACCGGGTCGGTGGGGGCGATGACCGCGCCCATGAGAATCGCCGTCGCGACGTGCGCGCCGAGCACCCACCAGCCGAGGAGGGCGGTGCCGGCGATGGAGAGCGGCATCGTAATCGCGAGCAGTCGCCACGTCGAGGACCACGCTCCCCAGTCGAACGGCCGGTCGAGTTTGAGGCCAGCGCCCATCAGCGCGATGATGACCACGAGTTCGGTGAGGCGTTCCGTGACCTCGGGGCGGGCCACCGGGTGCGGGACGTCCACCCCTGCGACGAAGAACAGCACCGCCCCCGACGCGAGGTAGATTATGGGGAGCGATATCGGTTTGTCGGCGAACACCCGGGGGAGCACCGCCGCTCCGAGAATGGCGAGGCTCACCACGATGAGAGCGACGTAATAGGAGGCCATACCGACACCAAGGCGATTACCCGTAAGGGCGCTATGGCCGCCGAGAACTAGTGTTTTCGTCGGATACATGTACGATTCCCGACGGCTCCAGCCTCAAGCGTCGTCGGACGTCGGACCGCCGTCCGAACCGGTGACCCGTCCACGGTGGCGCGGGAGGCGACGTACGGGCGGTAAACCCGGTAGTCCGTTCAACTCATTCTCCGCCCGGGGACGCACACTCTACCTCGTAGATGCAGAGAGTGAAGTTCTGTCATTATTTTACGCTCGGTTCATAGATTATTCTTATAATAATTTCTATATATAATACTCGTTTTCGGTGGATAATTATACCCCGACTGTGCAGTGAGAAGAGTATCACAACAAACCATGGCAATAGAGTTCGCACATAGCCCGCTGTTGACGTTCATCCTGGCGTTGGCAGCGGTCATACTACTGTTAGTCGTGTGGGACCTCCCGGCGTTCGTCGGGCTAATCATCGCCGCGTTCTTCGTCGGCATCATCAACGCGGTGTTCGTGCCCGACTTCGCGTGGGCCGACGCCGCTAGCCGAGTCGCCGCCGCGTTCGGCGAGAACATGGCCGGCATCGGGATACCGATTCTGATGGCCGCGATAATCGGAAAGTCGATGCTCGAAAGCGGCTCCGCCCAGCGCGTCGTCCGCGGGTTCCAGAGCGCACTCGGCCGAGAGAACTCCGACATCGCCCTGTGGGGGAGCAGTACCGTGCTCGCCGTCCCCGTCTTCTTCGACAGCGTGTTCTACCTCATGGCACCCCTCGCGCGGTCGATGCGCGCGCGGGTCGGCCGCGACTACACCCTGTTCATCGTCGTGGTCGGCGCGGGCGCGGCGACGACGCACGTGTTCGTCCCGCCGACGCCGGGCCCCCTCGCGGTGGCGAACGAAATCGGCGTCAACCTCGGGATGACGATTCTCGTCGGCATCGCCACCGCCCTTCCGGCGGCGTTTCTGGCCGGCATCGTGTACGGGCGGTGGATCAACAAGCGACTCGACATCCCCCTCCGCGACACGATGGCGACGACGACGGAGGAACTCGAGGAACTGGCCGACCGGAACACGAGTTCCCTTCCGGGCATGTTCGAGTCGCTCCTCCCCATCCTTCTCGCCGTCCTCTTGGTCGGCGCGCTGACGTTCGTCAACTCCTTCCGGGACGTGTTCCCGGCGCTGGAGGCGATTCGGCCGTACATTCAGTTCATCGGCAACAAGAACGTGGCGCTCACCATCGCGGCGATGGCGGCCGCGCACACGTTCTACCGCCACAACGACTTGGAGCGCGAAGAGTGGACCGAGGAGTTGACCGAAGCGCTGCGAAGCGGCGGGAACATCGCCGCGATTACCGCCGCCGGCGGCGCGTTCGGCGCGCTACTGGCGGCGTCCGGCATCGGCGACTACATAACCGGCATCCTCGCCGGCATCGGCATCCCGCTGATAGTCAGCGCGTGGCTGATAGCCGCCATCGTGCGCATCGCGCAGGGGTCGGCGACGGCGGCGATGCTGACCACCGCCGGCATCATGGCTCCGCAGGTGTCGCAACTCGACGTCCACCCCGCGTTCCTCGTGATGGCCATCGGGGCCGGCGGGAACATCTTCTCGTGGTACAACGACTCCGGGTTCTGGCTGGTCAAGGAGATCGGCGGCCTCACCATCGGCGAGACGCTCCGGACGTGGACCGCCCTCACGACGATCATCTCCCTCACTGGGCTCGTCACGACGGTGGTGCTGTCGAGCGTCGTTCCGGCGGTGCTGTGAGCGTCCTTCCGTCGCTGTAACCGCCGCCGTCAATCTTTATGCGCCAGTAGAACCTCGGTGGAACGAGAGGTATCACTCGTGAGTTCGACCGAACCGACCGACTCCTCGCCGTCGGAGCGGCGACCGAAGTCGATAGCGGAGATTCGGACGTCGTACGCGGAGTGCGCCGACTTGATGGCGCGGATGGAGTGGCTCGACCGGTTTCTCGCCGGGCGATACCGCCGGCGGCAGTTCGCCACCGCGGAGGGCCGCGTCCTCGACGTGGCCTGCGGCACGGGGCCGAACTTCCGGTACCTGCCGGCGTCCGTCGAGTTGGTCGGCATCGACATCAGCCCCGAGATGCTGGCGAACGCCCGGGAGCGACTCGACGAACTCGGCCGCGACGACACCCTCCGCGAGATGGACGCGCAGGACCTCGACTTCGACGACGACGAGTTCGACACCGTCATCTCGTCGCTCTCGACCTGCACGTTCCCCGACCCCGTCGCCGCGCTTCGCGAGATGAGCCGCGTCTGTACGCCCTCCGGGCGGATTCTGCTCGTCGAACACGGGAAGAGCGACTTCGGACCGTTCGCGCGCTTCCAAGAGTGGCGCGCCGACGCCCACTACGAGAAGATGGGCTGTCGGTGGACCCAGGAACCCCTCGAACTCGTCGCGGAGGCGGGGCTACCCGTCGTGCGGTCCGATACGGCCCTGTTCGGTATCGTCACCACGATAGAGGCGCGCCCGCGGTAAGGAGGGGCGGACGGGCCGAAATCGGTTGCGCCTCGTCGCGCGGCCGGGCAACAGGTTCTTCGGAACTCCGGGCGAACTCCGGGCCATGAACGTGCTCGTCGCAGGGTCGCACGGACAGGTGGGGCAACACCTGACGAGAATCCTTGCCGAGAGCGACCACGACGCCTACGGGATGGTCCGTGACGAGGCGCAGGTCGAAGACATCGAATCGCTCGGCGCGGAACCGGTCGTCGCCGACCTGACCGAGGACGTGACGCACGCCGTCGAGGGGCGCGACGCCGTCGTCTTCGCCGCGGGGTCCGGCGGCGAGGACGTGTGGGGCGTCGACCGCGACGGCGCGATGAACATCGTCGACGCCGCGGAGGAGGCGGGCGCAGAGCGGTTCGTGATGCTCAGTTCCATCAACGCCGACCGACCCGAGAACAGTCCCGAGGAGCTTCGAGAGTACCTGCGCGCGAAGGCCGAAGCCGACGAGTACCTCCGCGAGAGCGACCTGACCTACACCATCGTCCGCCCCGGCCCCCTGACGAACGAGGAAGGAACCGGGCGGGTCGAAGTCGGGGAGGAAATCGACCGCGACAGCGCGGAGATTCCGCGCGAGGACGTGGCTCGAACGCTCGCCGCGTCGCTCACGGCCGAGAACACCCACGGGAAGACGTTCGAACTCGGGTCCGGCGACGAACCGATAGACGAGGCGTTGGAGCGTCCGTTGAGTGAGTGAGAGAGTAGCGTCTTATCGCCTCGTTCGTCGCAGGAAGATGGGCGCTGCAGGCTCCGGTTCGACTATCGAACGAATCGACCTCTGAGGCGCGAGTCGGCCGAATTTGGCCCTTGCAAGACTACCAGTTCTGGCAGCTCTTAGATCGGTTATAGGCTCCCTCGCTGTGCTCGATCCGGTCTCGTATTCATCTTTCATGACACCTAGCAATCATTTAATACTATAATGATCTATTCGCCGGTGGATGACGGTAGATCCAAAGAACGACGACGACGGAAACAGTGAGACGGACGGAAACGGCGTCTCTCGGCGACAGGTTCTCGCGGCACAATCGATGCTGGTCGCCGGGTCGGCGGTCGGGCTAGGGCCCGGCGTCGTGTCGGCGACATCAGGGAACGCGGTCGAGAACACGGTGACCGTCGATACCGACGCTCGGTCGGCGAGTGCAGTCCCCGATACGCTGTTCGGCCGCCTGAACGAACACTACGGCGACGCGACGATCTATCCGGGCGTCTACTCACTGCACGTGATGAACCCGACGTTCTGGCGGACGCCGGACTACTGGTTCGACGCGAACGAGATCGATACGTTCTACGAGGTCGAGCGCCACGACATGCTCCCGTACCCGTGGGAGCCGGTGGGAGAGACCGGAGTGAGCCTCGAACACCGGACCGACGGCGAGCGCGTCGCCGGCGGATCGGCCTCCCACGGGACGGTCGGCTACGAGCGCATCGCCGTCGAGGACGGCTCGACCGGCGGTATCAAACAGCGAATCGTCCTGCCGGACTACCGGACGCTGGGCTACGACCTCGGCTTCTCGGTGCGCGGCGACGTCGACGCCGTTGCGGCCTCGATCACGACGCTCGAGGGCGATGTCCTCGCCTCGACGGAGGTGGATGTCACCGGCGAGTGGACGCGCCACGAGCCGACGCTCGAACTCGAGGAGAAGAGCGGCGACGAATACGTGGGCGGCGCCGTCGACGACGTCGAGACGCCGTACGGCCGGTACGCCGTGGAGTTCACGGCCGAGGGCGACGGACACTTCGACATCGACTTCATCGAACTCGCTGCCGACGACGCCGTCAACGGCAAGTTCAACCCGCTCACGATCGAACTCCTCGAAGACCAAAACGGCACGTGGCTGAAGTGGCCCGGCGGCAACGTCACCAGCCAGTACAACTGGCGCGACGGGATCGGCCCGCTCGAGGAGCGGACGCCCCGGTTCAATCACGCCTGGCAGGGGATGCAGCCGAACTTCTTCGGGACCGCCGAGTACCTCGAACTGTGCGAGGTGGCCGACCTCGTTCCCGAGATCACGATCGGCTGGCACGACAACGCGCCGGAGTGGGGCGAAGAGCGGCAGATCCTCCCCGAGGACGCCGCCGACTGGGTCGAGTACGTCAACGGCTCGACCGACACCGAGCTGGGGGCGCTACGGGCCGAACACGGCTACACTGACGCCTGGAACGTCGAACACTGGGGCGTCGGAAACGAGGTCTGGGGCGACTGGCAGTTCGGTCACACGTCCGACGCCTCGGAGTACGCCACCGGCTCCGAAGAGCGGATCGGCTTCGACGAGTACGCCGCGGCGATGCGCGAGGTCGACGATTCGATCACGATCATCGCGAGCGGCTGGGACCCGGCCGAGGCCGAACACAACGACAATCCGTGGAACGAAACGCTGTTGGACGAACTGTCGCCCGATCAGCTCGACGGGCTGAATATCCACCGCTACCAGTGGGGCTTAGACAGCGCCGAGGACGTCGAATCGTGGAAAGACGAACACGACGCCGACGACTGGGACTACAACGAAGTGATCGTGATGGCCGCGACCCAGCTGGGCGAACAACTCGGCGAGCTCGGAACGCTCGCTGACGAACACGGCTACGGCGACGACTTCTACGTCAACCTCAGCGAAATCGGAATCTTCCCGACCGTCGCGGACGGCGCGCCGTATCCGGGTCCGGATACGATGCCCGGCGCGTCCTACGTCGCGGGCGTCCTCAACGCGTGCATTCGGGAGACCGATACCGTCAGGTGGGCCGCTCAGACGTGGGTCCCGATCAAGTCGTGGGTTCCGATGAAAACGGTCGATCACCCGCCGGATCCGAATCCCCTCCGTCCCGACGGCTCCGTGACCGGACTGTACTCCGCCGTCTTCGAGCTCGACGCCGAGTGGCACGCCGTCGACGTCGCGACGAGCGGTGCTAGCCGTAACCTCCCCGACACCGGACCGCGGATCGATCCGATGGACGACGTCTCGTACGTCGACGCCGCCGCGATGCAGAACCGACGCGGAAAGGAACTGGCCGTGTTCCTGACCAACCGCAACCTCCGCGCACCGAGCGAGGTGACGGTCGAACTGGGCGACCGGTACGCCGACAAGTCGGTCGAAGTCGTCCAGCTCAAACCGGCCACCGCGGAACGTCCACTGCCCCACGAGCTACCGTCCTCGTGGGACGAACCGACGAACCACGCGGTCGAGCACGCGGTCGAAGACGTCGACGGTGACGGCACGGTGACACTCGAGGTCGGACCGGCGTCGATCGTCCGGCTGTTCGTCGACAATGACCGAGGCCGCGCCGATATCGTCGGAGATAACGGCGTCTGGCACGGTCTCGACGGCGAGGAGAACATTCCTATCGAAGACAATAGCACGACCGGCAGGAGGAACGGTCACGACGAGAAGAGGGATAGCGAAGGGGGTTCGTCGGGAACGTAACGGAAGTTACGGAGAACAGCACCGTTCGACGTATTTTTCGACCGTTCCGGGTCGGACTCGTCCTCGGCCGAGCACCGAACGTACCGGTCGGTCATCGACGGTGGACCGGGTACGCTTCCGGCGGCGGGCACCGACGTCGAATCCGTACGCGTCTCACGAAACGGGGGAGCGACGCGTCTCCGCTAATAGTGGACTCCAATCGAGAAGTGGGCGCTGCAGAATTCGAACCTCGGTCGCTCGCTACTGCTCGCTCCCCGACTCAAATCCGTCGCGGTAAACTGCTCTCTCGTCGCGTACGTTCCTCGCAGAGATCTATATCAGGCTCGCAACCGTTCTAAGAACCATGGCACGACAGTTCGTTCTCGTTCCTGGAGCATGGCTCGGCGGCTGGTGCTGGAAGTACCTCACCCCTCTGCTCCGTGACGAGGGACACGAAGTATACACACCGACACTCACTGGGCTTGGTGAACGAGAACACCTTGCTCAGTTCGAGATCGACTTAGAAACGCACATCACGGATATCGTGAATGCACTCGAATACAACGAGCTCACGGACGTTGTTCTCCTCGGGCACAGCTATGCGGGGCTTGTAGTGACCGGCGTGGCAGAACGAGTCCCCGAGCGGCTCGCACACGTCGTCTATTTGGATGCACTGGTTCCGATGAACGACGAGCCGGTTTCGGCATCTGAGTTCTATCCTCCGGACGAGTGGGAAGCCATGGAAGCGTCGGCAAAAGGCCATGCTGGAGGTTGGTCGCTCCCAGATGACCCTCCAGGCTGGGTGGGCATCTCGGACGAGGACACGCGGTGGATGCGGGAAAAGGCTGTTCCGCATCCGCTGAACACGTTCAAACAGCCGGTGAACGTCGGTAATCCGGACGCAGCGTTACTCACCAGCTATATTCTCTGCACCCAGAACGGGATGGACGACTCCACCCTGGATATGATTCGGCAGTTGTGTGAGCAGCGAGGGTGGCAACTCCGCGAACTGGACACGGGGCACTGGCCGATGGTGTCGGTGCCTCGAAAACTGGCTCAACAACTTCTCGAACTCTCGTAGAGGGCGGGCGACATTCTACGCTGTAATCTATCGATTCCGTGGACCCTGCAGGATCGTGGACTACGCCCGAGAACCCACGCTTCCGCAGAACCTCGGTCTCGTTCGAATCCTTCGCGGTAGATGATTCTCCGCTCACGTTGTTCGCGGAAGAATCATGGGCGCTGCAGGATTTGAACCTCGGTCGCTCGCTCCCCGATTCAAATCCTTCGCGTAAACGTCTCGCTCGTCACGTACGTTCCTCGCAGAGAAGTGGGCGCTGCAGGATTTGAACCCACGGCAACTTGGTCCGAAGCCAAGCACTCTGTCCAGACTGAGCTAAGCGCCCTCGCTACTACGTAGTGAGGCGATTCGTTTTAAACCCACGGATTCGGACTCGTCGTGCGAATCCGTCCGACTCCGCGCCATTTATCTCCGCGGCTTCGGGAGTACGTCGTATGCCACCGGCCGCAGAGTCCGAATCGAGCGTCCGCGAGGCGGAGTCGTCGCCGTCGGAGACGGCGCGCGGACTCCTCGAACTCACCCGTCCCGGCAACGTCGCGGCGGCGGGCGTCCTCACGTTCACGGGCGCGTTCGTCGCGGACGGACTCCTCGCGCCGGCCGCCATCGTCGCCGCCGTCGCCGCCACGATATTCGCCACGGCGGCGGGCAACGCGGTGAACGACTACTTCGACCGCGAGATAGACCGAATCAACCGCCCAAGCCGCCCGATTCCGCGCGGCGCGGTGAGCGAACGCGGCGCGCTCTGGTTCAGCGTCGCGCTCTTCGCGGGGGCGGTCGTCTCCGCGGCCGTCCTCCCCGTCACGGCCATCGCCATCGCCGTGGTGAACCTCGTCGCGTTGCTCGCCTACACGGAGCTCTTCAAGGGCCTCCCCGGCGTCGGAAACGTCGTCGTCGCGTATCTCACGGGGTCTACGTTCCTGTTCGGCGCGGCCGCGGTGGACGGCGCGTTCGAGACGACGGTGCTCGTCCTCTTCGCCCTCTCGGCGATGGCGACGTTCGCGCGGGAGGTGGCCAAGGACGTCGAAGACGTCGCGGGCGACAGAGAGGAGGGCCTGCGGACGCTTCCGATAGTGGTCGGCGAACGGCGGTCCCTGACGCTCGGCGTCGCCGTGTTGGCCGTCGCCGTCGCGTCGAGCGTCGTCCCGTTCCTCGTCGGCGGGTTCGGCGCCGCTTACCTCGCACTCGTGCTCCCCGCCGACAGCGTCATGCTCTGGGGCGCGGCGCGGGCGTTCTCCGACCCGTCGGCCGGCCAGTCGCGACTGAAACAGGGGATGTTGCTGGCGACGGCGGCGTTCATCGCCGGGCGAATCACCGCGTCCGGCGGCGTACCCGCGTGAGTGTCCGCCGAACCGGCGGCGAAGGGGTCGCTCGACGGAGTCCGTCGCTCGCCGAATCGGTCGCTTGTTACGGAATCAAAAAGAATATTATCGCATCACGATATCACCTTACATCTAATGACTCCCGGCGAGTCGACCCGTCACGCGAACGTTTATCTCCATGCTGACGGCTCAGCCCCGAGGGACCCGCATGTATGACCTCGGCCCCGATCTCGACACGGAGGTCCAACCGGGAACGAACATCCTCATCAGCGGACCGCCGCTCACCGGAAAGCGGTCGCTGGCGCTCGACGTCCTCGCGGAGGGGACCGAGCGCGGCGACGGCGCGATAATCGTCACCACGAAGGACGGCGCACAGCGCGTCCTCTCGGACTTCGGCAAGCGCGTCCCCTACGAGGGGAAGCCGGTCGCGGTCGTGGACTGCGTGACGCGCCAGCAGGATCTCGGCGACATCCGCGACGACGACCGCATCAAGTACACGTCCTCGCCCGTGGACATGACGGGCATCGGAATCAAGCTCTCGGAGTTCCTGCAGGCGTTCTATCGGGACCGCCACATCGAGCAGAACCGCGTCATGCTGCACTCGCTCTCGACGCTCCTGATGTACGCCGACCTGCAGACGGTGTTCCGCTTCCTGCACGTGTTCACCGGGCGCATCCAGAGCGTGGACGGACTGGGCCTGTTCGCCATCGACTCCAGCGCCTACGACGACCAGACGATGAACACGCTGAAGCAGTTGTTCGACGGCATCGTCACCACCCGCGAGGACGGCGACCCCGAGATTCGCCTCGCCGCGGACTGAACTTCTCGCTTCGGACTGACTTCCCGCCGCCTGACTGTGTGACGCGTGCGCACGTACGGCCACGATTTTTGTTCGCGCCCGCCCTCCGTGTACCCATGCCAGTCACCGACGACGCCGGAATGAGGGACGTACTCGACGCCGAAACCATCGCGGTCGTCGGCTGTTCGACCACCGCCGGGAAGGCCGCCCACGAGATACCCGCGTACCTCCAACGCCACGGGTACGAGGTGGTTCCCGTCAACCCCTTCGCCGACGAGGTTCTCGGCGAGACGGCGTACGACTCGCTGGCGGACGTGCCGGAGAACGCCGAGATAGACGTCGTGGACGTGTTCCGCCCCAGCGAGGAGGTTCCGGGAATCGTCGACGACGTGCTCGAACGTCACGAGTCGGCCGGCGACGCGAACGCAATCTGGCTCCAACAGGGGATACGAGACGACGAGGCGGCCGCGCGCGCCGAGGAGGCGGGGCTAACCGTCGTGCAGGACAGGTGTATGAAGGTAGAGCACGGCCGCCTCGTGCGGTAACGCGGCGGTATCGCGGCGGTGTCGTGCTCCGCCGTCGCGACGCCGCGCCGACTACCCCTCCCACGACTCGAAGTCGCGGTAGATTCCCTTCGAGAGGTAGCGTTCGCTGGAGTCGGGGAAGATGGTGACGACGGTGTCGTGCGGCGCGTCGACCTCGCCGTCGCGGATGCGTTCGGCGACGCCGCGCGCGGCGAGACTCGCGGCGGCGGAGGAGGAGGCGACGAGGTGCCCCTCCTCGCTCGCGAGTCGCTTGACCTCTGCGTGGGTGTCTCGGTCGGCTATCTGGACGATTTCGTCCACGAGGGAGTCGTCGAACAGTTCGTTCGTCTCGAGGTTGTGCGTTCCGATGCCCTCCGTCTTGTAGTCGGCCTCCTCGACGTCCTCGCCTTCGAGTCTGGAGTACAGCGACCCCTCGGGTTCGACGGCGACGACGTAGGTGTCCTCGTTCCGTTCGCGGGCGTACCGGGCGACGCCCATGAGCGTTCCCGCCGTGCCGCACCCGATTACGACCGCGCCCACCTCGTCGTCCAGCGCCTCGTAAATCTCCGGCCCCGTCGTCTCGTAGTGCGCTTCGGCGTTCAGGGGGTTTGAGAACTGCTGGGGGACGACGGCGTCGTCCAAGTCGTCGGCGATGTCGTGCGCGCGCCGTATCGCTCCGTCCATCCCCTTCTCGGTCGGGGTGTTGACGACCGTCGCGCCGAGCGCGCGCATGAGTTGCTGCTTCTCGACGCTGAATCGTTCGGGGACGACGAACACGGCGTCGACGCCGAGCTGCCCCGCGGCGACGGCGATGCCGATGCCGGTGTTCCCGGCGGTCGGTTCCACGACGGTGCCGCCCTCGGGGAGCGTCCCCTCCTCTAGCATCCGTTCGAGCATGTACTTCCCGATGCGGTCCTTGACGCTCGCGCCCGGGTTGAACGACTCCACCTTGGCGTAGACGGGCACCTCGTCGGGCGAGGCGTGGACGCGGACCAACGGCGTCCGGCCGATGGTTTCCAACACCGAGGAAAGCGGCTCGCGGTCCGTGGTCATGCGGTGGCAAAAGTTGCCCCCGAACCTGAAGGTTGTCATCCGTCGGCGGCGGACGGGAGCCGAACTACTACCGGTCGGGTCGCGCGCCGACGTGAATCGCGGTGCCGAAGCGGCGTTACGCTTCGTCGGCGGGTTCGGGGTCGGCGGTCCCCGCGTCCGTCGCGTCGGCGTCCGTCGCGTCGGCGTCCGTCGGGGCGTCCGCGGCGTCGGCGTCGCCCGCCCCCGCGGTTTCGTCCGCCTCGGCCTCTTTGATGTGCGCCGTCGCGGTGACGGTTTCGACGTCGATACCCTGCTCTTCGGCGATGGCTTCGAGGATGGCTCGCTGTTCGGCGGACTCCGTTTCGAGGGTGTCCACGCGGTCTTTCGTCTCGTCGACCGTCTCGCGCATCGCGTGAATCTGGTCGCGCAAGTCGTTCAATCGAGCGTAGACGTCCTCTGCCATCTCGGCCACTTTCTGAAGCTTCTTCGCGGTTCCTCCGAGTCCCATACCTCGAACACCGTCCTCTTACCTTGAGTGCGTTCCGACTCGGATGTTCCACGCGGGGAACCCTTCACCGGGCATGACCCGACGCCTCTCGGACGCGGGAGGGCGGAGCCTGCGACGCGCGCGTTCGGGTGCTGGTAACTCTTTTAATCTATTGCGCGAAAGGAGTCCCACTGATGCGGGAGCAAGGGGACTTCGAGCGCGTCTCGCCGATTCGGACGCTCTACATCGACGACGACGAGAGTCTCTTGGAGCTCACGCGACGCTTCTTGGAGACGGAGACGCCGCGAATCGAAGTCGAGACGACGTCGTCCCCGCGGCGGGGGCTGGAATCGATAGAGCGCCGCGAGGTGGACGTCGTCGTCTGCGACTACCAGATACCGGAGATGGACGGCCTCGAAGTGCTCGAGACGGTGCGTCAGGAGTTCGAGGACGACGTGCCGTTCATCATGTTCACCGGGAGGGGCAGAAAGGAGGTGGCGATAGAGGCGCTCAACCTCGGCGCGGACCGCTACCTCCGGAAGGGCGGCGACCCCACCTCGCAGTACGGCGTCCTCGCGCGGGCCATCGTACAGGAGCACGAACACCACCGCACCCAGCGTCGCCTGCGGAAGCGAGAGGAGAACCTCCGGGTCACCCTCGAATGCATCGGCGACGCCGTCATCACCACCGGCGTCGAGGGGCGGGTGACGCGGATGAACCCGGTCGCGGAGGAACTGACGGGGTGGTCCGCCGAGGAGGCGGCCGGCGAACCGCTCTCGGAGGTGTTCGAGATTATCGACCACGAGACGCGCGAACCGGAGGAGAACCCCGCACGGCGGGTGTTGGAGACGGGCGGCGCGGTCGGACTGACCAACGGGACGGTCCTCGTCGGGAGGGACGGCACCGAGCGGTTCGTCGCCGACAGCGCGTCGCCGATAGAGAGCGAGCGCGGCGAGGTAATCGGCGTCGTGCTCGTCTTCCGCGACGTGACGGACGACTACCACAGTCGAGAGCGTCGGGCGCGGCAGCGACGGACGGTCGTCGAACTCTCGACCGACGAGCGCATCACCGACGGCGACTTCGAGACCGGGAAGCGAACGATAACCGAGACGGCCGCCGAGACGCTCGACGTGGACCGCGTCGGAATCTGGCTGTTCGAGGACGGTAACAGCGTCCTCCGCTGCGCGGACCTGTACGAACGGTCCGCCGACGCGCACGCCGAGGGCGAGGAACTGACCGCCGCGGACTACCCCACCTACTTCGAGGCGTTGGAGGCGCACCGCTCTCTCGCCGCCGAGGACGCGCGGACCGACCCGCGAACCGCCGAACTCGCCGAAGCGTACCTCGAACCGCTCGAAATCGGCTCGGTCCTGGACGCGACGATTCGGTCGAACGGCGGCGTCGTCGGCGTCGTCTGCCACGAACACGTCGGCGAACCGCGCGAGTGGTTCGCCGACGAGCGCCGGTTCGCCGGGGAACTCGCGGACCAGGTGCTCCGCGTGCTCAGCAACCGACGGCAGCGAGAGCGCGAGAGGGCGCTGGAGGAGCTCCACGGCATCGCCACCGACATCACGACGTTCGGCACGCCGGAGGAGGTCTGTCGGCGGACGGTGGACGTCGCCGAGAGCATCCTAGAGTTCGACCAGTGCGTGATAAACCTCGAAGACGACGGCCTGCTGTCGGTCGTGGCCGTCTCCGAGGAGGTTCCGTCGGACGGCGTCGCCCCCATGTCCGTCGAGGACGGCATCGTCGGGAAGACGTACCGGACCGGCGAGTCGTACCTGTTCGACGACGTGCGGACGGCCGAGGAGGCGAACCCGCAGGGGCCGTACCGCGGGGCGCTCAGCGTCCCCCTCGGCGACCACGGCGTCTTTCAGGCGGTCAGCGAACGGGCCGGCGCGTTCGACGAGGACGACGTGGAACTGGCCGAACTGCTCGTCTCGCACACGGGGCAGGCGCTCGACCAGTTGGCGAGCAAGCGCGAACTCCGCCAGCAGAACGAGCGACTCGACGAGTTCTCCAGCGTCGTCTCCCACGACCTGCGGAACCCGCTGAACGTCGCCCAAGGACGCCTCGGACTCGCCGCCGAGGAGTGCGACAGCGACCACCTCCGGGACGTGGCGAACGCCCACGAACGGATGGGGAGGCTGATAGACGACCTGTTGGCGCTCGCGCGGGAGGGCGAGGCGGCGACGCAGACCAGACCGGTGGCCCTCGGCGACGCCGTCGAATCGGCGTGGCGGAACGTCGAGACGGCGGACGCGACGCTCATCGCCGACGCGGGTCGCGTCGTCCGCGCGGACGAGGGGCGGATGCAACAACTGCTGGAGAACCTCGTCCGGAACGCCGTGGAACACGGCGGCCCGGACGTGACCGTCCGCGTCGGCGAATCGGCCCGCGGCTTCCACGTCGAGGACGACGGCCCCGGCATCCCGCCGGACCGGCGGGACGACGTGTTCGAGACGGGCTACTCGACGACGCGCGACGGGACGGGGTTCGGCCTCTCGATAGTGCGGCGCGTCGCCGACGCTCACGGGTGGGAGGTGACCGCCGCGGAGGGGCCGGAGGGCGGCGGGCGGTTCGAGATTACCGGCGTGGAGTTCGTCGAGTAGAGTTCACAGTTCGTTCGGATCCACGCCGCCGACGAGGTACCGGACCGCCAGATACGCGCCCGCGTCGAGGACGACGTACGACGCGACGACGGCGGGCGCGAGGGGGTCCGGGCTCCCGATTGCGAGGCGCGCGGACGTGTTGACGGGATTGTGCGGGAACAGCGTGGTGCCGCCGAAGACGAACAGCACGCCGATGGAGTAGAGGAACTACGCGGCGCGCCGTTCGGGCGAGAGGAGCGCCACCGCCGCGCCGAGCGAGCAGACGAGCGTCGAGAGCGCGGCGACCATCACTAAGAGCGACAGCGGGTTCGAGACGGGCGTCCCGTTGACGCCGAGGAGGAGAATCCACAGCACCGACTGGGCGGGCGCGAGCGTCGCCGCCGCGAGGAGTTTTCCGTCCACCACGTCCGACAGCGACAGCGGTGCGACCCGGAGCAGTTCGAGCGTCCCGCGGTCTATCTCCTCGGTGATGGAGTCGACGGTGATAGAGCCGCTGATGAACACCGGGAGGTAGAGGAGAAGCGGGACGAGCACCGTGTACGTGAAGCCGTAGTACGGGCTCGACTTCGTCTCCGACGGCAACTCCAGCGTCGAACTCGTCAGGAACGCCGACCGCTCGGCCCGTTCGGTCCGCTCGAACTCGCGGAGGGCGTCGCGGAGTCGGACGACGACCACCGTGGTCGCGATGTTCGAGTCGGGGGCCGTCGCCGTCACGAACACCCGCCCGTGCAACCGTTCCGCCGAGAGGACGGCGTCCGCGTCGCCCCTGTCGAAGGCCCACATCGCGGCGTCCTCCGACCGGTACGGTCTGGCGTCGATGCCGCCGACGGACGACGCCGCCCGTATCAGGTCCGAGGTGGCGTCGCCGGAAACGGCCACGTCCACCTCGCCGCCCGCGGACTCGGCGGCGGCGCGGACGGACTCGACGGCGTCCATGTCGGCTACGACGCGCCGGTGCCGCCCGTCGCCGACGGGTTCGGCGTCGGGGACGGGAACGGTCGTGAAGACGTGGTACGTCGTCTCCCCGTGTTCGTCGCGTATCTCGGGGACCGTCCCGCGGGCGATTATCTCGCCGCGGTTCATGATGACCACCCGGTCGCAGACGCTCTCGACGTGATAGAGGTTGTGCGCGCTGAAGACGATGGTCTTGCCCCGTTCGGCGAGTTCGCGGGTGAACTCCAAGACGTAGTTCGTCGTCAGAGGGTCGAGTCCCGACGCGGGTTCGTCGTAGATGAGCAGGTCGGGGTCGTTCACCAACGACCGGGCGATGGCCACCTTCCGCTTCATCCCCTTCGACATGTCGCCGAGGCGACGCTCCCGGTGTTCGAGTTCGAGTCGGTCGAACGTTCGCTCCGTCCGGCGCGTCGCCTCCGCGTACGGCACGTCGTGCAGGTCGGCGAAGAAACGGAGGTACGACCGCGGCGTCATGTCCTCGTAGAGGGGTGACTCCTCGGGGAGGAAGCCGAGGCATCGCCGCATCTCCGGGTCGCCGGCGTCGAACTCGCCGACGCGCGCCGCGCCCGCCGTCGGTTCGATGAGTCCGGCGAGCATCTTCAGCGTCGTCGTCTTCCCCGCGCCGTTGGGGCCGACGACGCCGAATATCTCGCCGCGGTCCACCTCGAAGGAACTCCCGACGACTGCGGGGAACCCCTCGTAGGTCTTCCTGAGGTTCTCGACGGTAATCATGCGAACGGCAACGGCACTCCCCCCGATAAAGCGTTCGCGCAGATGTTCAGTCCTGATACTCAGACTGTCGCCTCGGTACCCATTTGGGGTCGGACCGAGAAGGGGGCGTCGTGCCGGCAGACGACTACCTCGACGCGACGACGGCGGCGTTCGTGGGCGTTTTCGTCGCGGGGTTGTTCGGGTTCGCCGCCCTGCTGGCGTACGTCGCCGCGGGCGACCTGATTCCGGCGGTGAGGGCGCTCTCGGGCGCACTCGCCGGACTCGGCGTCGTCTTTCTCCTCCTCTCTCTGGCCGCCGCGGCGCTTCTCGCCCGGTGACGGACGAACGGACGAACGAACGAACGAGTGGTTCCCCCGGCGTCGCGCCCCCGCACCGTCGGCGATACTTTTTCGTGACGAGAGAGTGACCATTCTCGTATGGCACCCGAACTCACGGTGATTCGCGCGGCGGACGGAGACTGGCACCGGACGGACATCTTGGGGTGTCAGCGGTCGAGCGTCATCGACCCCGCCGAGGAACGGGAGGCGGACCCCGAGGAACTCGACGGCGACCGGTGCGAGTACTGCACGTGGTGAGTCGCGGAGTCAGTCGTACTCGTAGAACCCCTCCCCCGTCTTCCTCCCCAAGTCGCCGGCGGCGACCTTCCGCTTGAGGAGGTAGGCGGGCTTGTAGCGGTCGCCGAGTTCCTCGAACAGGGTCTTCGAGGCGTCGAGACAGATGTCGAGGCCGATGTGGTCAGCGAGTTCGAGGGGGCCCATCGGCGCGTTCGTCCCGAGTTTCATCCCGCGGTCGATGTCCTCCTTCGAGGCGACGCCCTCGTCGTAGGCGCGGATGCCCTCGTTCAGCCACGGCATCAGGATGCGGTTAGTGACGAACCCCGGTTTGTCGTCGGACTCCCACGTCTCCTTGCCGAGTCGGTCCGAGAAGTCGCGGGCGAACTCAACGACGGGTTCGGCCGTCTTCTCGCCGACGACGATTTCGACGCCCTTCATCACCGGCACGGGGTTCATGAAGTGGACGCCGACGACGCGTTCGGGCGCGTCCGTCGCGGCGGCGATGGTCGTCACCGAGAGCGTACTTGTGTTCGTCGCCAACACCGCGTCGTCGTCGACGAGTCCGTCTAAGTCGGCGAAGATGTCCCGCTTTACGTCCATGTTCTCGACGGCCGCCTCGACGACCACGTCGCACGAGGAGAGGTCCGAGAGGTCGGTCGTCCCGGTTATCCTCGCTCGCGCCGCCTCGGCCTCCTCGTCGGTCAGGCGGTCGCTTCCGACGAGTCGGTCGAGGCTCTCCTCGATGCTCGAAAACCCGCGCTCGACGTACTCCGGTTCGATGTCGCGCATCACGACGTCGTATCCCGCCGTCGCCGCCACTTGTGCGATGCCGTTGCCCATCGTGCCCGCGCCGACGACGCCGACCGTCTCCGCTTCGTTTACGTCACGAACGTCCATGGAGGACGTGCGTCCGGTCGCGTGGTAAACGTGCCGGAGGGGACGTTCCCCCGTCGGTCGGTTTCGTCGCTTCCGTCGGCCGTCGGACAACATGATTGCCCGGAGATAGGCACGGAAACGCTCAAGTCGGAAACAGTGAAGGTACACCCAACGGGTGACATCGTGACCGAAGGCGGAGACGCCGGCGACGGCGTGAACGAGTACGTCGAAGCGGGACGAGTGAGCGACCGCAACCGCCTGTCGGACGTGGAGGGGACCGGCGAGGCGGACGAGGGAGAGGAGATTCCGCTTCCGTGGCACAGCACCGACGAGAGCGACGCGGCGGACGACGACGAGGGCCCCGAGACGTTCGAGGACCTCCGGTTCGTCGGGCCGAAGACGGCCGAGGCGCTCGAATCGTCGGAGATAGAACTGTCGGACTTCGTCCGAAAGCGCATCTCGTACCGGAATCTGACCGAGATCGGCGTCAACCCCGGCGTCGCGGCGAAGATACGGCGCGAGCACTCCCTGTCGTGGTCGTTCGACGCGGCGGACACGGACCTCTCGCGGCGGTCCACGCAGGTCCGCGGCTTGGACGACGAGGAACGGGCGTGGATAGCCGCGAGTTCGACCGGATGGGGCGACGACGAGAGCGACGCGGACGAATCCGGGGGCGACGGCGACCGGGCCGCCGTCGACCGTCGGACCGAATCCGCCGAGGCGGACGCGCGACCGGACGGCCGGCGACCGACGGACGCCGACCCCGTGGACGAGTCGACGTGGCGCGAACGCGCCGCCTCGGCGTCGGCGGACTCGGGAACGGAGGGTTCGGGCGACGACGCCACCGCGGACGAGGAGACGTGGCGGAGTCGGAGCGTCGAGAGCGACCGGAACGGCGCGTCCGACGACGCCGCGCCCGAGGACGAGGAGGCCGCGTGGCGCGCCGAGTCGATGCGGGGGGGCGAACGCGACTCGAACGTGACCGACGAGGAGGCGGCGTGGCGGTCTGACGCGACCGGTGCCGACGCGTCCGCCGCGCCCGAGGACGAGGAGGCCGCGTGGCGCGCCGAGAGCCTCCCGACTCCCGTGACGGTCCTCGACGGCGTGGAGGAGGCGGACGCTCGGGAACTCGCCGACGCCGGGATTCGCTCGGTCCGCCGCCTCGCCACCGCCGACCCCGAGAGCGTCGCCGACGCCCTGCAGTTGGACCAGTCCCTCGTCGAGGGGTGGGTCCGCGCCGCCGACGAGCGACTCGACGGCGTTTGAAGAACTTTTTACTTTTCGAGTTAATTTCCCACTTCCGGCAGTTCTGGCTTGTCACGGTTTCTAAAGCAAATATTCTGCATTTGATTCTGCGGGCACGAGAATGACGACCTGCAAAGAGCTTATATAGATAGTTACCCGAAATGGAAGTAATGAAACCCGGAGCCGACTCCGCCATCACTCGGAACGGCAAGTCCATCATCCTCGCGTACGACCACGGACTGGAGCACGGACCGTCGGACTTCGACCCGGTGCCGGAGACGGCCGACCCCGAGGTCCTGTGGGACTTGGCGACCCACTCGGCGGTGACGGCCTTCGCCGTCCAGAAGGGCGTCGCGGAGGCGTACTACCCCTCCTACGAGGACGACGTGTCGCTCCTCGCGAAGCTGAACGGCACGAGCAACCTCTGGATGGGCGAACCGGACTCCGCCGTCAACTGGACGGTTGAGAACGCGGCGGACCTCGGCGCGGACGCCATCGGGTTCACCCTCTACGGCGGGTCGAACCACGAGGTTGAGATGCAAGAGGAGTTCCGCGACGCCCAAGAGGCCGCCCGCGAGAACGACATGGGCGTCGTGATGTGGTCCTACCCGCGCGGACAGGGCCTCAAGAACGACAAGAAGCCGGGCACCATCGCCTACGCCGCCCGCCTCGCTCTCGAACTCGGCGCGGACATCGCGAAGGTGAAGTACCCCGGCTCGGAGGACGCGATGCAGCAGGCGGTACGCGCCGCCGGACCGACGAGCGTCGTCATGAGCGGCGGGTCGAAGGCGTCCGACCGCGACTTCTTGGAGACGGTCGAGTCCGCGATGAACGCGGGCGCGCAGGGACTCGCCGTCGGACGCAACGTGTTCCAACGCGAGGACCCGGAAGGCATCCTCGACGCCTTGGAGCAGGTCATCTTCGAGGAAACGACCACGGACGAGGCGCTGGAAACGGCGGGGCTCTGAGATGGCCACCGAAGAGAGTTCACTCCCGACCGAAGCGAGTTCGGCCGCCTCCGTAATCGACCAGATAGTGGACGTGACGGCGCGGACGGCCCCGGACATCCGACAGGGCCTCCCGACCCGGCGGAAGTACGTCGAGGGCGAGAACCCCTCGGGGGAGCGTCCGATGGAGGCCGACGTGTTCGCCGACGACCTGCTTCTCGAACGCATCGGCGACATCGCGGGCGTCGGCGAGTACGCCAGCGAGGAACGCGAGGAGGTCATCGGCGTGGGCGCGGGTCTCTCCGTCTGCGTGGACCCGTTAGACGGCTCCTCGAACCTCAAGCCCAACAACACGATGGGCACCATCGTCTCCGTCTACGACGCGCCGCTTCCGGCGACGGGCGACGACATCGTCGCCGCGGCGTACGTCCTCTACGGGGCGACGACGACGATGATAACGGCCCGCGACGGCACCGTCACCGAGTACGTCGTCCACCCCGACGGCACCTACGACGCCGTCCGCGAGGACCTGACGCTCCCCGAGGACCCGACGGTGTACGGGTTCGGCGGGCGCGTCCCCGACTGGGTCGACTCCTTCGAGGCGTACGTCCGCGAGATAGAGTCGGACGACTCGATGAAACTCCGGTACGGCGGGTCGATGATAGGCGACGTGAACCAGGTACTCACCTACGGCGGCGTCTTCGGCTACCCGACGCTGAAGGGTACGCCCGAAGGGAAACTCCGCGTCCAGTTCGAGGGGTACCCCGTCGGACACATCGTCGAGACGGCGGGCGGGTACTCCTCGGACGGCGAGAAGTCGTTGATGGACGTCGAGAAGGACGAACTGCACGCGCGGACGCCGGTGTACGTCGGCAACGAATCGCTCGTCGAACCCATCGAGGCGCACCTCGCCGACGACTGAGCGCCGGCGGACTCTTACATAGAAAACCATTTTGAATAACGCCGCGGAGTCGAACCTATGAAGGTCCGAATCGGCGGCGACGCCTCCGCGGACGAGGCGTCTGCCATCGCCGGCGCACTCGCCCGCCACCTGGATACGAGCGTCGAAGTGTACGCCGGCGGCGACTCCCCCGCGGCGACCGCAGACCCGCCCGAGACGGCGTACCCCCTCGACGACGAACTCGGTCCGACCGACCGGGAGGCGAAACTCCGCGAGGAGATCGCCGATATCCTCGAAGGCGGGCCAGAGAAGTACCGAAACCGACTCTCCGAACAGGGGAAACTGTTCGTCCGCGACCGCCTCGATCTGTGGTTCGACGACGGTGACGGCGGGGATTCGACCGACGGCGTGGCTTCGGCGGACGGCGAGGCGTCGGGCGTCCTCTTCGAGGACGGCAAGTTCGCCAACTTCGACTCGTGGCACCCGGACAGTCCCGAAGTCGATGCCGAGGAGGCGACCGACGGCAACCGCCTCCCCGCGGACGGCCTCATCACGGGCGCCGCCGAGTTCGAGGGGCGGAAACTCCACTTCATGGCGAACGACTTCACCGTGAAGGCAGGGTCGATGGCGCGCCGCGGCGTCGAGAAGTTCCTCCGGATGCAGCAGCGAGCGCTGAAGAACGGCAGACCCGTCCTCTACCTGATGGACTCCTCCGGCGGTCGAATCGACCAGCAGACGGGCTTTTTCGCCAACCGGGAGGGCATCGGGAAGTACTACTACAACCACTCGATGCTCTCCGGCCGCGTCCCGCAGATCTGCGTCCTCTACGGGCCGTGCATCGCGGGCGCGGCGTACACGCCCGTCTTCGCGGACTTCACCGTCATGGTCGAGGGGATGTCCGCGATGGCCATCGCCTCCCCGCGGATGGTGGAGATGGTCACCGGCGAGAAGATAGAGATGCAGGACCTCGGTGGCGCGCGCATGCACGCCGAGGAGTCCGGGAGCGCCGACTTGGTCGCACGCGACGAGGAACACGCCCGCGAGCTCGTCGCCGACCTGATAACGTATCTCCCCGACAAGGCGGGCGAGAAACCGCCGCGAGCGGAGACGGTGCCGCCGAAGTACTCCCCCGACGGCATCGACGAACTCATCCCCGAGTCGCCGAACCGCCCGTACGACGTCCGCGACCTGTTGGACCGCGTCGCCGACGCCGAGTCGGTCTTCGAACTCAAATCCGACTACGGGACGGAGATAGTCACCGCCTTCGCGCGCATCGACGGCCGACCCGTCGGCGTCGTCGCCAACCAACCCGCTCAGCGGTCCGGAGCCATCTTCCCCGACGCCGCCGAGAAAGCGGCGGAGTTCATCTGGACGTGCGACGCCTACGAAATTCCCCTGCTCTACCTCTGCGACACGCCGGGGTTCATGGCCGGGTCGCAGGTCGAACGCGACGCCATCTTGGAGAAGGGCAAGAAGTTCATCTACGCCACCTCCTCGGCGACGGTGCCGAAACAGACCGTTGTCGTCCGGAAGGCGTACGGCGCGGGCATCTACGCCATGGGCGGCCCGGCGTACGACCCCGAGAGCATCATCGCCCTGCCGTCGGGCGAGATAGGCATCATGGGACCGGAGGCGGCCATCAACGCCGTTTACGCCAACAAGTTGAACGAGATAGACGACCCGGAGGAACGCCGGAAGCGGGAGGCGGAACTGCGCGCAGAGTACCGCGAGGACATCGACGCCCACCGGATGGCCAGCGAAGTCGTCATCGACGATATCGTGCCGCCGTCGGACCTCCGGGCGGAACTCGCCGGGCGGTTCGCCTTCTACGAGACGGTGGAGAAATCGCTGCCCGAGAAGAAACACGGCACCGTGCTGTAGGGGCGAGCGTTCCCCGGAGTTTCGGGGGCGGGGGCGAACCGCTCAACACAGGGTCCGTCGATACCGTTCCGGGTCCTCGTGGAAGCAGTCCCCGACGACGACGGCGTCGGCACCCGCGTCGAGTATCTCCTCGGTCTGTTCTCGACTCTCGATGCCGCCCCCGTACAGCAACACGGTGTCGTCGAGGTACTTCGCCGCCGCCGCGACGTCCTCCGGCCCGCCGTAGGTCCCGGAGTACTCGACGTAGAATATCGGGAACCCGTAGAACGACTCGGTCGCCAACGCCGCCCCCGCCACCTGCTCCGCGGTGAACGTCGATTCGACGCCCGAGACGGCGGCCGCCTTCGAGTCGAGGTTCTGGACGACGTACCCCTCCGCGAGGATCTTCTCCGAAATCGCTTCGATCGCGTCCCGGCCCCTCGACGCTATCAGGTCGCCGACGAGCGGAAGCCCCGACCCGAGTATCTCCTCTGGTTTGCTGCCGACTTCGGTGAAGAAATTGACGTGCTTCGCGACGAAGTTCTCGCGGTCGCCGTTGTACACCGCCGGGACGGAGAGGTAGTCCGCCGCGTCTATCGTCTCCTCCGAGACGTGACTCGAACTGTACGGCTCTTGAAACAACGGAACGTCCGGGTGGTGCGCTCGGATCCGTTCGAGCGCGTTCAGGGAGTTCTCCCGGGTTACGCCGTCGGAACCGCCGACGATGACGAGGTCGGTCCCGTCGAGGATAGACAGGTCCTCGGGCAGATTTTCGGCGGGGTCTACCTTCGTGACGTGTGACACGTCACCCCAATCTATCGACATGGGTGGTGGAGATGGAACAGCGCGTAATGATTCTACCGTTCGTTCGATGGAGTGCGAGGAGTCCGCTTCGACGGCGATGGTCCGCGACGCCCGCCCGTCCCGCCAGACGAGTTCACGGTTCGAGATTCGACAACGTCGAGATGCGTCTTCCGCGCCGACTGGTCGCCCCCGTTCGGACGCGACGTATCCGTTAGGAACCCGATACGACGAAGCTACCGGCGGGGTAACGTTCAGTTTATTTGTACAGTCTCTCCGTATGTGACGACTACTGAGGATCTCTCCCGCCGACCCATCGAACATGGCCGCGCCCAACTCGACGGCGTCCCCCTCGTCGTCCGCCTTCGCCGCCACCCTCGATGCGGTTGCCGACTACGAACGAACGCTGTGGGCACTCGTCGGCGTGACGTTCGTCCTCGACGTTCTCCTGACGGCGTACGGCCTCGAACTCGGGTACACCGAGGGCAACCCGTTCGCCCGGGCCGTCATCTCGGCGGTCGGTCCGTTGCCGGCGATGGTCGGACTGAAGGCTCTCGTCGTCGGATTCGCCGTCGTCGCCGCCCGCCTCGTCCCGAACCGAGGGCGGCCGCTCATCCCCCTCGCCGTGGCGACGCCGTGGGGCCTCGCGTCGGTTTCGAACTTCGTCCTCGTCGTCGGGTAGGCGACTACTCGTCGGGACGCTTCAGCGACAACACGGTTCGCTCGAACGAACAGACGACCGTCTCCTCCTGATTCATCACTTCGACGCGCATCGTCACGACGCCGCGTTCCCCGTCGGACGTCTCCCGCTTGTCCGTCACCGTGGACCGCGCGCGGAGGGTATCGCCGTGGAAGACGGGTTCGGGGTGCTCTACGTCGTCGTACGAGAGGTTGGCGACGATGGTGCCGTCGGTGGTGTCGGGTATCGTCAGGCTGACGCCGAGAGAGAGCGTGTACAGCCCATTGACGAGTCGCTCGCCGAACTGCGTCTCCGCGGCGAACTCGGCGTCGAGGTGCAACGGCTGTTGGTTCATCGTCACGTCGCAGAACCGCTGGTTGTCCGCCTCGGAGACGGTTCGGCGCTTCTCGTGTTCGATGGTCTCGCCCACCTCGAACTCCTCGTAGTACCGCCCGGTCATGGGGGAACCTCGCGCGCGAGGCGAAAAATCGTACCGGTCGTTCCCGCACCGCACGGTTTGAACACATCGCCTCGCGTACCTCGGATATGGCCAGACGAAGTTTGCTGTTCTCGCCCGGCGACCGCCCGGAACTGATGCGGAAGGCCCCGGCGACCGGCGCGGATATCGTCTGTTTCGACCTCGAAGACGCCGTCGCGCCCGCCCGGAAAGCGGAGGCCCGCGAGGCGGTGCGCGCCGTCCTCTCGGACCCGTCGTTCGACCCGGGAGCCGAAGTCGTCGTCCGAGTGAGCGACGACTACGAATCCGACCTCGGCGTCCTCCTCGGAGACGACGGCGCGGACGCGGACGTGCGCCTCGACGCGGTGATGGTCCCCAAGGCGGGCACCCCGGGGGACGTGCGAACCGTCGCCGAGGAACTGGAGGCGCGCGGGCGGACGCTCCCCGTCTTCGCACTCGTCGAAAGCGCCCGCGGCGCGTTGAACGCGCCCGAGATAGCCGCCGCGGACCCGACGACTGCGCTCGTCTTCGGCGCGGAGGACTTGGCGGCGGACATCGGCGCGACGCGGACGGCGGAGGGGACGGAGGTGTTGTACGCCCGCGAACGCGTCGTCCTCGCCGCGGCGGCGGCGGGCGCGGACGCGATAGACACAGTCTACACCGACTTCGAGGACGAGGCGGGCCTCCGCGAGGCGACGGAGTTCGCCGCGACGCTCGGGTACGACGGCAAGATGGCGATTCACCCCGCGCAGGTCGGCCCGATAAACGAGGCGTTCACCCCCGCGTCCGACCGAGTCGAGTGGGCGAAACGGGTGCTCGAAGCGCGCGACGCCGCCGACGAGGAGGGGCGAGGGGTGTTCCGCGTGGACGGCGAGATGATAGACGCGCCCCTCGTCGCGCAGGCGGAGCGAATCCTGGACCGCGCCGGAGACGATACCACCTAGATATATCTCTGCAGAACCGAACAAATATTGCGACGGAGTACCAAACCCGGCAGACTTAACCATCCACTGCCGGGACGGTGGAATATGCCCGAGGAGGCAAATCCGTTCGAAAGTCTGCAAGAACAGATAGACGACGCCGCCGCCCACCTGGACGTGGGGGACGACGTCATCGAGCGTCTGAAGAATCCCGAACGGGTGCTCGAACTGAACCTCTCCGTCGAGATGGACGACGGTGAGGTAGAACTGTTCGAAGCGTTCCGTTCTCAGTTCAACGGCGACCGGGGGCCGTACAAGGGCGGCATCCGTTACCACCCGAACGTATCACGCGACGAGGTGAAGGCCCTGTCGGGGTGGATGGTGTACAAGTGCGCCGTCGTAGGTATCCCCTACGGCGGCGGGAAGGGCGGCATCGTCATCGACCCGAAGCAGTACTCCGAGAGCGAACTCGAACGCATCACGCGGTCGTTCGCCGAGGAACTCCGACCGCTCATCGGCGAGGACCGGGACATCCCCGCGCCGGACGTGAACACGGGTCAGCGGGAGATGAACTGGATAAAGGACACCTACGAGACGCTGGAACACAAGACGGAACCCGGCGTCGTCACCGGGAAAGCGCTGTCGTCCGGCGGGTCCGAGGGCCGCGTCGAGGCGACGGGTCGGTCCACGATGCTCGCCGCCCGCGAGGCGTTCGACTACCGCGACAAGGAGATAGAGGGCGCGACCGTCGCGGTGCAGGGGTACGGTAACGCCGGGTCCATCGCGGCGTACCTCCTGGAGGACCTCGGCGCGAACGTCGTCGCTGTCTCCGACTCCAGCGGAGGCATCTACAGCGAGGACGGGTTCGACGCCCGCGAGGTCAGAGAGTTCAAGCAGGAGACGGGGTCCGTCGTCGGGTACGACGGGGCCGAGGAGGAACTGACGAACGAGGAACTCCTGACGCTCGACGTGGACCTCCTCGTTCCGGCGGCCCTGGAGAACGCCATCGACGGCGACCTCGCGGAGGAGGTGCAGGCCGACGTCATCTCCGAGGCGGCGAACGGTCCGCTGACGCCGGAGGCCGACGAGGTGCTGACGGACCGCGACGTGACCGTCGTCCCGGACATCCTTGCGAACGCCGGCGGCGTCACCGTCTCGTACTTCGAGTGGGTGCAGAACCGCCAGCGGTTCTACTGGACCGAGGAACGCGTCAACGAGGAGCTCGAAGAGGTCATCACCGACGCGTTCGACAACCTCGTCGAGGCGTACGAGACGCACGACCTGCCGAACTTCCGAACCGCGGCGTACGTCGTCGCCGTCCAACGCGTCGCCGACGCCTACGCCGAGAGCGGCAACTGGCCCTGAACGCTCCCCGACGTAACCGGGGACGGGCCGCGGATCGATTTTTCTTTTTCGTCGGAGCGAGAGAGGACGTACCGGAGACCCTTCGTGCTACGCTCGGAGCGTCGTCGTCGCGGCGAAGCGACGTGTGGGATTCCGGCGGACTCGCTCTCCGGCGCGAGCGATGCACGGACGTGTGCATCTCGCCCGCGTTCGGAACCCGAGTGATTCAAGTCGGTCCATCGCCCCCTACTCAACGATGCGTCAGGACCACCTCATCTCCGCGGCACAACTGTCGCGGGAGGACATCGAGGCGGTGCTCGACCGGGCGGCCGAAATCGACGCCGACCCGGCGGCGTGGCAGCAACGTCGCGCCGGACAGGTTCTCGGTCTCTGCTTTTTCGAACCCAGCACCCGCACGCGGATGAGCTTCGACACCGCCATGAAGCGGTTGGGCGGTCGCACCGTGGACATGGGCCCCGTCGAGTCCTCCTCGGTCAAGAAAGGCGAGACGCTCGCGGACACCGTCCGCGTCGTCGAGGGGTACGCCGACGCCCTCGTCCTCAGACACCCCTACGAGGGCGCGGCGTCGATGGCGTCGGAGTTCGTGGACGTCCCCCTCGTCAACGCCGGCGACGGCGCGGGGCAACACCCCACGCAGACGCTGTTGGACCTGTACACCATCCGCGAGAACGTCGGGCTCGACGACATCACGGTCGGCATCATGGGCGACCTGAAGTACGGTCGGACGGTCCACTCGCTGGCGGAGGCGTTGACGAACTTCGACGTGCGCCAGCACTTCGTCAGTCCCGAGAGCCTCCAACTGCCGCGGAGCGTCCGCTACGACCTCCACGAGTCGGGCGCGCAGGTCCGCGAACACACCGAACTCGACGAGGTGCTCCCGGAACTCGACGTCCTGTACGTCACGCGCATCCAGCGCGAACGGTTCCCCGACGAGAACGAGTACCGGAAGGTCGCGGGCGAGTACCAGATAGGGGTAGACGACCTCTCGCGGGCAAAGGACTCCCTGACGGTGATGCACCCGCTTCCGCGCGTGGACGAAATCGCGCCGGAGATAGACGACACGGCGTACGCGAAGTACTTCGAACAGGCGCACAACGGCGTCCCGGTTCGGATGGCGCTTCTGGACATGCTGTTGGAGGGTCGGCGATGAGTTCCGACGCACGCGATGCGCGCGTCGACCGCACGGCCGTCGCGGGAGGTGACGACCGATGAGTAACTCGAACAAGGAACTCCGCGTCTCGAAGATACGCGACGGCACCGTCATCGACCACGTCTCCGCGGGGCAGGCGTTGAACGTCCTCGCCATCCTCGGCATCGACGGGTCGGGCGGCGAGGGCGTCTCCATCGGGATGAACGTCCCCTCCGACCGCCTCGGCAACAAGGACATCGTGAAGGTCGAGGGGCGCGAACTCAGCCAGTCGGAGGTGGACGTCCTCTCGGTCATCGCCCCCGAGGCGACCATCAACATCGTCCGCGACTACGAGGTGGTCGAGAAGAAGCGAGTCGAACGCCCAGACGTCGTCGCGGGCATCCTCTCGTGTCCCAACCGCAACTGCATCACGACGGCGGACGAACCGGTCGATACGCGGTTCGAGGTGCTCTCGGACGGCCTGCGCTGCGCCTACTGCGGAACCATCGTCCGCGAGGACGAAGTCGGCTCGCACCTCCAGGTGTCCTGACCGGCGGGCCGTCCCTCGCGGTTCGCCGGGCCGTCGGCCGCAGACGGTGAAGGGTCGTTCTCAGAGAACATCTCTCGTCGAAATCACTTTGTACGGGGTGGTCGAACGAGAGAGTATGTCCGGAAAGTCGAAACTGGTCCTCGTACTGTCGCTCGTGGCGGCCCTCTACCTGACGCTGTCGGGAGGGTCCGAACCGATAGAAGTCGACATCGAAGAGTAACGACGCGCGAACGCAGAGGCGGACGACCGCCGCGGCTCCGTTTTTCGGTCCACAGCGAACGACTCTTCAGCGTCGGCGCGAAACGTCGTGGCATGTACGGCGTCGTCACGCGCAACGCGGAGGAAGTCGAGGGGGACATCTTCGACCGCGAGTTCTACGAGGTGAAGGACGTGACCGGACGGGCGGCGTCCCCGCTACCGAACGCGGTGAACATGGTGTCGTGTTTCGGCGACACCGCCGCCGCGAACTCGGACCCCGAACTCGTCCCCGTGGACGCGGAGGGGAACCTCGCCACCCGCGACCAGACGTACTTCGATTGGGCGTACATCTGCCCGACGAACGAGGAGTACCGCGCCGGCCTCTTGGAGATCGTCGAGGACTGCGCCGCCGAGAACGGCGACGTGCGCCTCGACGACGTTGGCTTCCCGCGCGAGGAGTACTGTCGCTGCGACCGGTGCGACCGACTGTTCGAGGAGAGCGACCACGACGACCGGATGGCGTGGCGCGCCGAGGTGATAACGGAGTTCGTCGCCGAGGCGGCCGACCGAATCCCCGGTCGGACGTACCTCACCCTCTACCCCGATCCGTACCCGGGGCATCTCTACCGGCGGGCCGGGTTGGACGTGGAGGCACTCGCGGAGTACGTCGACGAGTTCGTCGTCCCCCTCTACGACGTGGACTACGGGACGACCTACTGGCTGGAGACCATCGCCAAGGGGTTCGAGACGCTCCTCTCGCCCCTCGACGTGTCGTTCTCGATAGAGCTGTACGCCGTGGACGTGGACGTGGACGCCCTCATCCACGCGACGGAGGTGGCCTCCGAGTACGGGAAGGACGTGTTCTTCGGCTACGACGCCTCGAACGCCACCGCCGCGCTTCGCCGGATGAACGCCGACGCGCAGTCGGGCGTGACGCACCGCCCCGACGACGCCGAGTGAGGAGAGGCGTTACAGATACCCCGAGAGGAACAGGATGGCGACGACGCCGACGACGAACACGACGAACGCGAAGACGAACAACCCGTAGAGGAGTCGGCGCTGACCCGTCGTAGGTTCTGCCATACCCCTTCGTTGGGACGCCGCGCGTTTATTTCGCGCGGTGGGTGGTCCGTCTCGGACGGCCGGCGCTCAGTCGCTCAGGTCTTCGAGGGGGTCGACGTTCTCGTAGGTGGGCGTCGGTCCGTCGCCGGGCGCGGCCCACTCCGCGGCGTTGGCCAGGATATCGCGCACGTCGTCGCGGTAGTAGATGGGGTACGTCTCGTGGCCCGGCCGGAAGTAGAAGACGCGGCCCGACCCGCGGGCGTAACAGCACCCCGACCGGAACACCTCGCCGCCCTCGAACCAACTCGTGAAGACGAGTTGCTCCGGCGCGGGCACGTCGAAGTGTTCGCCGTACATCTCGGCTTCGGGAATCTCGACGTACTCGCCGAGTCCGTCGGCGATGGGGTGGGAGGGTTCGGTCACCCAGAGACGCTCTTTCTCGCCCGACTCGCGCCACTTCAGTGAACACCGCGTCCCCATCAGGCGCTTGAACGGCTTGGAGTAGTGCCCCGAGTGGAGGACGAGGAGTCCCATCCCGTCTAAGACGCGTTCGACCACGCGGTTCACCACGTCGTCGTCGACGTCGTCGTGGGCGCGGTGGCCCCACCACGTCAGCACGTCCGTCTCGTCGAGAACCTCCTCGGTCAGGCCGTGTTCGGGGTCGTCTAACGTCGCCGTCCGCACCTCGTATCCGCGTTCCTCGTACCCCTCGGCGATGGCCTCGTGGATGCCGTCGGGGTACACCTCGGCGACTTCCTCGTCCTCGCGTTCGTGTCGGTACTCGTTCCAGACGGTGACGCGCACGTCTGACATACTCCCGGCGTCACACGGCGCGAGTAAGTAGCCACCGTTCGCACCCCGCCCGACGAGTCCGACGCGCACCGTTCGAGAGCGACAGGCGCGTATCGTTCACAGCACCGCCCGGACGAGGCGCGCCTCCGCGCCGTCGCGGCGAACATCGCCTACGAGATACCCTCGTCGTGACCGCCGCCTCGGTGGTGCTGTTCGCCGGAACCCTCCGGACGAGCGGAATCGTCGCCGCCCAGCAGACGCCGCTTCTCACGCTCGGCGGGGTTCACGTCCCGTCGTGGTACGCGTTCGTCAACCCCTTCGCGTTCGCGCTGTTCTTAGTGGCGAACCTCGCGGAGGTGGGCCGCAACCCGTTCGACGCGCCGGAGGCGCCGACCGAACTCGTCGCGGGTTACCAGACGGAGTACGGGAGCGTCTACTGGGTGCTCATCTACATGGGCGAGTTCGTCCACCTCTTCTTGGGCGGCGCGCTAATCGCCACCGTGTTCCTCGGCGGTCCCGCCGGGCCGGTGCTCCCCGGCTTCGTCTGGTTCCTCGTCAAGATCTGGGCGGTGTTCCTGTTCACCCAGTGGGCGCGTTCCGCGCTTCCCAGACTCCGCATCGACCAACTCATCGTAGTCGGGTGGAAGGGACTACTCGTCCTCTCGTTCGCCGATCTGCTCGTCACCGCCGTCGTCGTCGGTCTGTTGGCCACGTAGGCGGGCGGGAACGCGGCGGAAGCGACGCGGCGGAAGCGACGCGACGCACCTCGAACGCGGAGATTCGGCTACCGACCCTCGAACTCCGGGTCGCGCCGTTCGAGGAACGCCTCGACGCCCTCGGCGTGGTCGGCCGTCCCGAACAACGCCCCCTGCGCGGCCGCCTCGTGTTCTATCGCCGTCTCCAAGGACACCTCGAACCCCCGCCGGAGCAGGCGCTTCGACGTACGCAACGCCGCCGTCGGCCCCGCCGCGATTTCGGCGACGAACGACTCGCTCTCCGCCTCGAAGGAGTCAACGTCGAAGACGCGGTTCGCCAGTCCGAGTTCCGACGCTCGTTCGGCGTCCAGAACCTCGCCGGTGTAGACCAACTCCTTGGCGACGCCCGCGCCCACCTCCCGTGGGAGGAGGTACGAGACGCCCGAATCGACGGCGAGTCCGAGTTTCTCGAAGCCGAACCCGATGCGGCCGTCGGTCGAAAACAGGCGCACGTCGCAGGCGAGAGCCAAGGCCGCGCCCGCGCCGACGGCCGGCCCGTCTATCTTCGCCACCGTCGGGAGGGAGCAGTCGAACACGCGCTTGACGACGCCCGCGGTGTCCTCGATGACGTGGCGAACCGCCGCCTCGGTCGTCATCTCGCCGCCCTGCAGTCGCATCATGGCGTTCACGTCGCCGCCGGCGCAGAAGGCGTCGCCCGCGCCCTCGAAGACGACGCACCGCGCGTCGTCGTCCAGTCCGTCGAGGGCGTCGCGAACGCCCGCGGTCAGGTCCGTCGTCAGCGCGTTCCGCACGTCGGGTCGGTTCAGCGTCACGGTGACGACGCCGTCGGACGAGGAAACGATGACCGGGTTGTCAGTTTCGTCGCTCATACGGACGGCGACGCGTGCGGGGGAGAAAAGGTCACGGTCGATACAACGGTTCCAGCGCGTCGCCGAGTCCCCCTCCCTCGGGTACTCCCATTCGCCCCTCGGAGACGGGCGCGGGGTCGGGGGCGAGGTCGGACGCGAGCATCGACCCCGTGGCGAGGCCGCAGGCGGGCGCGTCCGGAATCGCGGCGGCGACGTGCAATGCACCGAGGCGCGCGACGACGGCGTCTATCGTCGTCGTGACGACGCACTCGACGCCCGCCTCCCGCGCGCGCCGAACCGCCGCCAGCGTCCCGTCGGGACCGCCCAGCGCCATCGGTTTGCAGACGAGAACGTCCGCCGCGTCGGCGTCGAGGACGGCCGAGACTGTCGTCGTCGAGAGCGATTCGTCGAGTGCGACGCCGACGCCCCGTCCGCGGAGTGCGGCGTGTTCGGTCGCTTCCGTTGCGGGAAGCGGTTGCTCGACGTACGAGTAGTCGAGTTCGGCGGCGACGTCGAGCATCCGTTCGGCCGTCTCCGCGTCCCACGCGCCGTTGGCGTCGGCGCGGAGTTCGACCGAGTCGCCCGCGGCGTCGCGGGCGGCGCGCAGGCGTCGTTCGTCCGCGTCGGCGTCCCGCGCGCCGACTTTCACCTTCGCGCAGTCGTAGCCCTCCTCGACGGCCGACCGAACCGCGTCGGCCGTTTCCTCCGGGGACCCGTCGCCGACGGTGGCGTTGACGGGGACGGAGTCGGCGGCGGGCGCGGAGAAGGCGTCGGCGGCGAGTGCGTCGCAGAGGCGTTCGCCCGACTCGCGCGCCGCGGCGTCCGCGCGGGCAAGGGAGACGCCGTGTCGCGCGGCGGGTGTCGAACCGTCCGGGTTCCCGCCGTCGAGGGCCGCGCGGCACTCGTCTAACGACTCCGTCCACCCCGGAAGCGGCGTCGCCTCGCCGAGTCCGGTCCCGTCGTCCGTTCGGACGAGGTACCCCGTCCGCGACTCGATGGTGCCGGCCGCGGTGTCGAGGGGGCGGGCGAGTTCGACGGAGAAGCGTTCGGTGCGCATCAGAACCACGACGGGATTCGGATCGCCAACCCGGCGGCGAACAGGACGGCGTACGTCGCCAGCAGTTTCCCCGTCCGTTCGAGGGCAGGGTTGAGGGCGTCGCCCGTCGTCTCCGTGCAGACGGTTCGGGCCACCGAGACGGCGTACGGAAGCGAGAGGAGGGGGAGCAAGACGGGGACGCCGTAGTCGGGGCGGCCGACGAACCAGAGGGGGACGAGGTAGGCGACTCCGAGCATGGCGAGGAACTCCGCGCGGGAGAACCCGTAGCCGAACCGGACGGCGAGCGTGCGCTTTCCGGTCGTCGCGTCCTCCTCCTTGTCGCGGACGTTGTTGACGACGAGGATGTCCGTCGAGATGGCCGCGACGGGGAGGGAGGCGACGACGGCCGCGAGTGGGAGCGTGTTCGGCGGGACGCCGACGGGGAACGGCGCGGCGAGAACCGACGCCGCCTGCACGTAGTACGTGCCGGTGACGGCGACGACGCCGAAGAAGACGAAGACGAACAGGTCGCCGAGTCCGTGGTAGCCGAGGGGGTACGGCCCGCCGGTGTAGGCGATGCCGGAGGCGACGGAGAGAAGGCCGATGACGAGGATTGGGACGCCGCCGACGGAGACGAGGTACGTCCCCACCGCGATGGCGGCGGCGAACGTGAGATACATCGCCCGCTTCACCTCGACGGGGTCGATGAGGCCGCCCGCGGTGACGCGGGTGAACCCCTCCCTGTTCTCGGTGTCCGCGCCCTGCATCGCGTCGTAGTAGTCGTTCGCGAAGTTGGTCCCGATCTGGATGAGGGCCGCGCCGAGGAACGCCGCAAGCGCCGGAAGCGCGGCGAACACGCCGTCGTGAAGCGCCAACCCCGCGCCGACGATTACGGGGGCCGCCGCCGCGGGCAACGTCTGCGGACGGGCGGCCATGACCCACGCCTTCGTCCGCGAGATGCTCTGCGTACTCATTACGTCCACCTCGGGACGGGGTGAGCCTCAAAGTTGGCATCTCGCTCCGCGGGCGGCGACCGCCCCGACGCGCCGTCTCTCGACCGTTTCGACCGCATCGTTCGTGAGAGAGAGCGCGAAGAATAATACTCAAATATAACTCGTCAAGTAGTAGGATAGTATGACGGAGAGTCCGCGGACGGGGGGTGAACCGCAAACGTTCGGTCAGTGCGTCGAGTGCGGGGAAGTGTACCCGGTGCAGGAGTCCGACGACGGGTTACGTCCGGTGGGAACGGGCGGGTCCTGTTCCTGCGGATGCGAGGAGTTCGAGGCGATAGCGGAGGGGTAGACGCGGCGGCCGTAGTGCGGCGAGAGCAGAGTGGGGGAACTCTGCGGTCGCGGTGCGCAGGGCGTCGCCGTTTCCGTACCGCGCGGCCTTTTTTCCCTCCAGGTTTTTGTCGGGGGTTCGAGGCCGCCGCATCGCGGCGGCCGAGGACCCCCGATAAAAAGGTGGGTTAGTAGTACCAGGGGTACCGCCGGAAGTTCGGTTCGCGCTTCTCCAAGAACGCGTCGCGGCCCTCTTGGGCCTCCTCGGTCATGTACGCCAGTCTGGTCGCCTCGCCCGCGAACACCTGTTGGCCGACCATGCCGTCGTCGGCCATGTTGAATGCGTACTTGAGCATCCGCATCGCCGTCGGCGACTTCTTCGTCATCTCGTCGGCCCACTCTAAGGCCACGTCCTCTAAGTCGGCGTGCGGAACCACCTCGTTCACCATGCCCATCTCTTCCGCCTCCTCGGCGGAGTAGGTCTTCCCGCGGAAGAACACCTCGCGCGCCTTCTTCTGGCCGATCTGCTTCGCGAGGTAGGCCGACCCGAACCCGCCGTCGAAGGAGGCCACGTCGGGATCCGTCTGGAGGAACTTCGCGCGTTCTTCGGAGGCGAGCGTCAGGTCGCAGACGACGTGAAGCGAGTGGCCGCCGCCGACGGCCCACCCGGGGACGACGGCGACGACGGGTTTCGGCATGAACCGAATCAGTCGCTGGACTTCGAGGACGTGCAGGCGTCCGGCCTTCGCCTCGCGGACGAGTTCGTCGTCCGATTCGTCCACGTCGTCGCCCTCGCGGTACTCGTAGCCGGATCCGCCGCGGACGGACTGGTCGCCGCCCGCGCAGAACGCCCACCCGCCGTCCTTCGGGGAGGGGCCGTTACCCGTCAGGAGGACACAGCCCACGTCGGCCTGCTTTCGGGCGTGGTCGAGTGCGGCGTACAGTTCGTCCACCGTCCCCGGGCGGAACGCGTTGCGGACCTCCGGGCGGTCGAACGCGATGCGCACCGCGGGCACGTCCTCGGCGCGGTGGTAGGTGATGTCGTCGAACTCGTCGGCCCCCGCCACCTGACGCCACCGCTCGGAGTCGAAGATATCCGAAACCATGTCCGAGAGGGGGGACGGCGCGCGCAAAAAGATTCGCTTCCGGCGCGCGGTCGGTCGAGACGCTCAGATTCGCCGGAGCGATTTGAGGACCGACGCGACGGACGAGAGCGAGAGGACGCCGAGGGCCGCGACGCCGCCGCCGACGAATCCGGCGACGACGAGTACCGACGGGGCGAGGGGACTGTTCGCCGCCGCCGCGCCGGCGAAGATGGCGGCGAGGAGGGTGAAGTTGTACCAGACGAAGCGGAGGACGACGAACGCGGCGTCCATCGGCGGCCACTCCGGGCCGACGGCGATGCGGCCGTTCCTGTAGGCGGCGATGCCGTACGAGAGGACGACGGTGGCACCCATCGCCGCGGAGGAGGCGACGATGTCGCCCGCGAAGACGGAGAACAGAAGCGCCGGCAGGCCCAAGACGACGCCCTCCGCCGTCCCGTCGAAGAGGTCTTCGAGCCACCGGCCGAGGGGGTCGTTCTCGGACTCCTCGCGCGGTCTGAGTCGGCGTTCCTCGGTCGCTCGGTCCGTACCTCGCTGGGGCATGGCCCGTAGTTGGACCAGTACCGTCAAAAACGTACTGCGACGGCGCGGTTCGCAGTCCGACGCCCGGCGCGTCCGAGGCGGCGCGCGGTCAGCCGTCTTCGGTCAGTCGCTCGACGACGCGTTCGTGGAGTCGTTCGCGGGCGCGGTGGCTCTCCTCGGCGTCGGTGACGACTTCGACGACGTGAGAGCCGCCAGCGGCCGTCGCCTCGGCGTACGCCTCGCGGAACCCCTCCCGGTCGTCGCCCGCGACTCGGGCGTACGAGAGGTCGTAGAGGTCCGCCGTCGGTTCGAAATCGAGGCCGTGCGGCGTCTTGAACTGCGAGGTGAAGGGCGGGTCGTACTCCTCGATGGGGAGCATGTGGAAGATGCCGCCGCCGTCGTTATTTATCAGGACCACCGTCGCGTCCACGTCGCACCGGCCGAGAGCGAGGAGACCGTTCATGTCGTGGTAGTAGGCGATGTCGCCCGTCACGAGCGTCAGATCGTCCGTCGTCGCGCTTCCCGCGCCGAGTGCGGTGGAGACGATGCCGTCGATCCCCGACGCGCCGCGGTTGCCGAGGACGGTCCGCGCCTTCGTCGTCGGGCGGGCGAAGCGGTCGGCGTCGCGGACGGGCATCGAGTTCGAGACGAAGACCGTCGAGGGTTGGGGCGCGAGTTCGGCCACGTCCGCGAGGACGCGCCCCTCGGCGGGCACCGCCGCCTCGGCGTCGTCGGCGTCGTCGGCGTCCGCGCCCGCACTCGCGTCGAACGCCTCCCAGTGGGCCGCCTCCGCCGCCTCGAACCGCCGCCGCCACTCGGCGCTTCCGGGGCCCGCCAGCAGGCGAGCGAGGCGCGCGAGGAGGCGCGAGGGGTCGGCGACGACAAGGTCCGTCGCCGCGAACTCCGCTTCGCGCCACTCGCCCGCGGGGTCGACGACGAGTTGCTCGGCGTCCGTCCGCGCGAGGTACGTCCGGAGCGTCTTCGAGGTGGGCGACGCGCCGAAGCGAATCACCACGTCCGGGTCGGGCCACTCGGCAGTGACGCGCGGGTCGAGGAAGGAGTCGTAGCCGCCGAGGGTGGGCGTGACGCGGACGTGTCCGCCGAAGCGGACGCCCGATAGCGGGTCCGCGAGGACGGGGAAGCCCGACGCGTGGGCGAACGCGGCGACCGCCTCGGCGTCCACGCCGGGGGCGTCCGCCGGGCCGGCGACGACGAGTCCGCGCGGCACCGAGATGCGGTCGGCCAGCGAACGCAGTTCGTCGTCTCCGAGTTCGGGGACGCCCGGCGTCGTCTTCACGAACGCGCCGTCGCGGCCCGACGCCGCGAGTTCCGGTAAGTCGTCGGGCACGTCGCCCTCGACGGGCGTCGGTTCCAGCGGTTTGCGGAACGGGACGTTGAGGTGGACCGGTCCCGACGGCGTCCCCGTCGCCTCCGAGAGGGCGCGCGCCGCCGTCGTTCGGAGCGAGCGGAGCTTTCTGGGTTCGGCCTCGGGTTCGGGGAGGTCCTTGTACCAGCGCACGGCGTCGCCGTACAACTTCTCTTGGTCGACGGTCTGGTTCGCGCCGGAGTCGCGGAGTTCCGGCGGGCGGTCCGCCGTCAGAAGGAGGAGGGGAACACGCGATTGGTACGCCTCGATGACCGCGGGGTGGAAGTTCGCCGCGGCGGTGCCGGAGGTGCAGACCAGCGGCGTCACGTCGCCCGTCCGCCGGGCGCGTCCGAGCGCGAAGTACGCCGAGGAGCGTTCGTCGAGGTGCGAGAAGACGCGGACGTCGTCGTGTCTCTCGAACGCCTCGGTCAGCGGCGTCGAACGGCTACCGGGGGTGATGCAGACGGCGGAGACGCCGCCCTCGGCCAGTTCGTCTACGAACGCGCGCGCCCAGAGGGTGTTGCGGTTAGGTGCGGTCATGGGTAGGAGAGAGTCGTCAGGAGCGTTCCAGTTCGTCGAGTATCGGGCGGTACTTCAGCTGCACTTCGTCCCACTCGCGGTCCGGGTCCGAGTCGGAGACGACGCCGACGCCCGCGAACAGGGTCGCCGAGTCCCCGCGCGAAACGGCCGAGCGGAGGGCGACGGCGAACGACCCGTAGCCGGCGGCGTCCACCCACCCCACGGGGGCGGCGTACCACCCGCGGTCGAACGGTTCGGTGTCGCGGATGGTCGAGAGCGCTCGGTCCGGCGGCAGGCCGCCGACGGCGGGCGTGGGGTGGAGCGCCTCAACCAGCGAGAGGACGTGCTCGTCCGTCGCCAGTTCCGCCGTTATCGGCGTCCAGAGGTGTTGCACGGTGGCGAGGCGCTTCACCCGGCGCGCGCCGGCGTTCACCGAGGAGGCGAAGGGGGCCAGTTGGTCGCGGATTGTCTCGGCGACGAGTTCGTGTTCGTGGACGTTCTTCTCGTCGGTCAGCAGTTCGTTCGCCAACCACTCGTCCTCGGCGGGCGTCTCGCCGCGGCCCGTCGTCCCCGCGAGGGCGTCCGTCTCGACGGTTCGCCCCCGGAGGCCGACGAGTCGTTCGGGCGTCGCGCCGAAGAAGGACGCCCGTGGCCCGCCGTCGCCGGCGGGTTCGACGAGGAAGCGGTAGCAGTCGGGGTACGCCTCGCCGAGTCGCCAGAGGACGTCCGGCACCGACAGGTCGGCCTCCAAATCGACGTCGAGGGCCTGCGCGAGGACGACTTTCTCCAAGTCGCCCGCGCGGATGCGTTCGACGGCGGCGTTCACGCTCGAACGCCAGTCCCCCTTCGCCGTCGTCCGCCGCCGTCCGACGACGCCCGGCGGGTCGGCCGGCGGGCCGGGGTCCGGCAGCGACCGTAATCGCTCTCGGTGGCGGTCGAGTTCCCTCTCGACCGTCCGCGGGTCGGCGTCCGGGCCGACGGCGTTGACCGTCAGCCACGTCCCGTTCTCCGCGTACGTCACCTGCACGCGCGGGAGGACGAAGCGCGCGCCGGGGAACTGCTTCCAGGGGGGGCCGGCGACGCTGTCGCCGTGGAACGCGAACCCGCCAAACAGTCGGGGGCGGGCCGCCTCGGTGCCGGCGTGGACGTCGCCCGACGAGAAGAGGGCTTCCGCGGCCTCGCGGACGCGTTCGAACCGGTTCGGTCCGTCGGCGGTCACCGTCGCCGCGGCACCGCCTCCGACCACCGTCGCTTCGTCGGGCGCGGACCAGACGGTCCGCGGCGCGTCGGCGGCGCGGAGGACGGCCCGAAACCGCGGCTTCGATATCCTGACGGACCTGCTGACGGGGCGTGCGCCCGCCTCGTCGCTCCCCAGCGATTCCATCGACGGGAGATGAGGACCCCACGCTCTTTTACCTGACTATCCCCGGTAGGAGAGATATTTGCCCGTTCGACCGGCCGAGCGCCGCGTTCGCGCCGTCCCGACGCGCCGCGTCTAACTGTACCGCTCCTCGTTCCACGGGTTCGCCGTGTTCGAGTACCCGCGCTTCTCCCAGTACCCGCGTTCGGGTTCGGTGAGGAACTCGACGCCCGAAACCCACTTCGCGCCCTTGTAGGCGTACTTGTGGGGCGTCACGACGCGGAGGGGGCCGCCGTGGTCCGCGGGGAGGGGGTCGCCGTCGTACTCGTAGACGAACATGACCTCCTGCCGTCGACACTCCTCCAAGGAGAGGTTCGTCGTGTAGCCGTCGAGGGCGTGGAACATGACGTGGACCGCGTCGTCCTCGACGCCCGCCCGTTCCGCCAGCGTCGGGAACGTGACGCCGGTGAACTCGCAGTCGAACTTGCTCCACCCGGTGACGCAGTGGAAGTCCTGAATCTGCGTCTCCGAGGGGAGCGAGGTGAACTCCTCGTAGGAGAGCGACAGCTCGTCTTCGACCGCCCCCCACGCCTCGAACTGCCAGGAGTCTCGGTCCCACGAGGGGGTTCCGCTCTTCGAGAGGACGGGGAACCGCGACGTCTCTCGCTGCCCCGGCGGGAGTCGTTCGTCGCCGAACTCCTCGTACAAGCCCGTGACGTCTTTCGCCATGTGAGAGGGTTCGCGGCGACGCACCTAACGCTGACGACTGCTCCCGCGGCCGAATACGGGAATCGCGAACTCCGTTTCGGCCGTCGAAAAAGAATCTCTACGAAACGCCGTTGTTCGTTCTGCTAACGGCAACGCCGGGCGTAGGAATTAAATAACCCGGCTCCAAACCCCCGGACGTTCAGATGCCCAAAGTCAATATAAACGTGCCAGAGCACCTCGAGATGCAGATCGCACAGCTCGTCGAACAGGGCGAGTTCGTCAGCCGCGAGGAAGCCATCTCCGAACTCCTCTCGACGGGTATCCGCGCGTTCAAGACGAGCGGACCCATCGACGACGACGACCGCGGATTCGAGGACGACGGGATGATGGGTCACGAAGACGAGTACGTCTTCTAACCCCCCGTGGGACGAATAGCCAAAAACCCTTAAAGCGGCATCTCGCCTAACTCCGGACATGCACAAGGACGAACTGCTCGAACTCCACGAACAGATGCTCATCATCAAGAACAACTTCGCGGCGCGCGAGGACGTCAACGAGGAGATATTCGAACCCTACGAGCAACTCGGGGTCAACCCCTCGCACGTCCACAAGTCCAAGAGCGAACACAAACACGCCGTCTTCGTCCTCGGCAACGCCCTCGCGACGGCGATGAGCGAGGACGAGTTCTCCAACGCGGGCCGCGTCGGCAAGCGAATGCAGGAGCTGGCAGACGATGCAGAGTCGAAGCTCTGAGTCGGGTCGCCCGACCCATCCCGACTCCGGACGGCGGGACGACGCCCCGGCGTCCGAGCGGTAATCCGATATTCTTGGCCGCCGCCGGCACCGATACGAGTATCAGGGACGACCGAATAGTGTGTGGTATCGGACCGCACACCGCCGACGCCCGCCCGCGGGCGCGGCGAGAAGTTGATAACGGGTCCGTGTGACACATACGCATGATTGACATTCCGGGATGGGTGCCGCTACAACAGGGGGCGATGGTCGTCGCGTTCCTCCTCGCCGGAATCGCTGTCTACGCAGTCGACCGACCGGAGGGTCGGTGGGGGGCCGCGCTTCGCCGGCGATTCCTGCTCGGGGTTCCGTGGGGAACCGTCGTGACCGTCGCGTTCGTCGTCGCCGTGTACCTGTTCCTCCAAGACGGACTCCGTCACTGGTACGCGCCGGTGACGCTTCCGTTCCGAGCGTGGTCGTACTTCTACCCGTTGGGCATCGTCACCGCGCCGTTCTCGCACAACGGGGCCGGGCACCTGCTGGGGAACCTCGCGGCGACGCTGACGCTCGCACCGTTGGCCGAGTACGCGTGGGGGCACTACCCGCGCGAACGGGGGACGACGTCGATGTCGTCGTGGCGGGCGAACCCGTACGTGCGCGCGTTCGTCGTCTTCCCCGCCGCCGTCCTCGTCGTCGGCCTCGCGACGTCCGCCTTCGCCCTCGGGCCCATCATCGGCTTCTCCGGCGTCGTCTTCGCGTTCGCGGGGTTCGCCCTCGTCAACTACCCGCTGAAGACGGTGGTAGCGTTGGCCGGCGGGCGAGCGTTCCGCCTCGTCTACAACGCGATGCTGGAACCGACGGTCACCGCCAGCGGCCACCCCACCTACGTCACGCCGTGGTGGGCCGACATCGCCATTCAGGGCCACGCGCTTGGCCTGTTCATCGGCGTCATCTTGGGTCTGTACGTCGTCCGCGCGCGCCCGTCGGTTGACCGGCCGTCGGCGCTGAAACTGTGGACCGGGTCGGTGCTGTTCGCCGTCTCGCAGTCGATGTGGGCCATCTACTGGTACCGCGGCGGCGAGACGTACGTCCTCTACCGCGCCGTCGGGGTCGCCCTCGTCGCCCTGTTGGCGTTGCTCGTCGTCTTCGCCGCCGTCGCCTCCGACCGCCCCGCGCTGACGGGCGTCTTCGGCGGGCAGTTCTCCTTCCGGCGGTGGCAGGCGGGCACGGCCTGTCTCCTCCTCGTCGCCGCCGCCGTCTCCGGCCCCGCGGTGCCGTACAACCTCTACACCACGTCCGGCGGCGAACTGCCCGGCGAACCCGTTCGGGTCGAAGACTACGAGGTGACGTACGCCGAGGGCGTCCAGAACGGGATGGTCTCGGCGTTCCAAGTGGACGCGTTCGGCGAGACGACGAACGTGAAGACGTCGGGCGTGATAGTCAAGAGCGAGTCCCGCGGCATCTGGACGACGGCGGCGAGCAAAGGCCGGTTGGCGTTCGCCGGGAAGGTACTCATCACGCTCGGCGGCGTCGGGTGGCGCGAGACGGTGTACGCCGAACGCGACGGGTGGGTCGCCATCGGCGGCGGGACCGCCTACCGAATCCACCTGCGGGAGGACGGCGAGTCGCGCGTCGTCTATACCTCGAACGCGACGACGGCCGAAGCGGTCGTCGGCGGGCGGAACATCTCCGTCGTCCCCACCACCGACGGCTACTACGTCGAGGTGGAGCGCAGAGACGAGACGGTGAGCGCCCCCCTCCCGGACCGGGGCGAGTCAGTCACCGTGAACCAGATTACGTTCACCCGCGAGAAGAACAAGATATACGCGGAGTTCGGCGGGACGCGCGTGCGGGTGCTGAAGAAAGAGCGGTACCGCGGAGGCTGAGGCGCACTCCGGGCCCCGAACGCCGCGGCCCGCCGCGCTACCTCGCCCACTCGATTCTGTACAGTTCCGTCTCGATGTCCTTCGAGTCGGCGTCGTGGAAGCCGAACTGCCTGTCGAGCGTGAACGTCGCGCGGAAGGCGTGGGTCACCTCGCCGCCCTCGTCCTCGGTGAACGCCTCGACGAACTCCCGCGACCCGGCGTTGTGGATGGAGTAGGAGACGTCCGCCACCTCGGCGGCGGTGGAGAGAAACGCCCGGTCGGCGTGTTCGTGCCCGCGTTGCGCCCCGAACGGCGGGTTCATCAGTACCGTCGTCTGCCCTTCGGGCCGGAGGGGCGGCCGCGTCGCGTCCGCGAGTATCCAGTCGATGTCCGTCGCCGTCCCGACGCGGACGCGGTTCTCGGCCGCCGTCTCCAACGCGCCGCGGTCGACATCGACGCCGACGACGCGCTCGGGTCCGCGGAGGGCCGCGCCCAGTGCGAGCATCCCCGTCCCGGTGCCGAGGTCCACGACTGTTCGGTCCTCGACGTCGCCGTTGAGGTCGGCGACATGGACGACGTGGGCCGCGAGGTCCGGCGGCGTCGGGTACTGTTCGAGGTCCGCCCGCGGCGCGTCGAAGCCCGCGACGACCGCGAGTTGCGTCTCCAGGGCGGATTTCGTCGGCATCAGCAGGAGACGCAGCCGGAGATATCGACCGCGACGCCCTCTCTGCGACCGCGTTCCTCGACGGCGCGGAGGGCGTCCCGCGCGACGTCCTCGTCGGCCACGTCGGTGACCGTCACTTCGACGCGCGCCGCGCCGAGAAACGCCGCCGCGCGGACGAACCCGCGGACGTCGTCGGCGACGGACTGGGTCGCGAGTCGACAGTCGTCGTCGAAACACGTCTCGACGGTCAACACGGCGGGCTGACACCCCTCGTCGGCGAGTCCGGCCTTCAGGTCGCGCAGGTACGACGGCGACGTCGAAGCGAGCGCACTCGCCTCGATTCGGACCGGCGTCACGTCCGCGACGGCGTCTGTATCGATGGTTTCGGCTCCCTCCGCGCTCCCGTTCGGGGCGTTCGTCGTACTCATGTTGCTCCTCGATAGTCACCGGTTATACAAAAGCCTTTGTGAAATGCGCAATGGTAATATTACGGGCGCGTTATCGGCAGGCGAAACCGAGACGGCGAGTCCGGTAAAACGACCACCGGTACTCAAGGTGTATGGATGTGGATTGGTAACGGGAAGCACGCTCCGCTTCCCCCTCCCCCTTTCAGTACCGACGTTCGACGACGAGCGTCCCGTTCGCGTCGCGGACGACTACCGCGTCGCCGTCGTTGTTCCACACCGGCCGGCCCTTCCCCCAGTGATGGGTGCCGTCACCGTCGGTTCCCGACCCGGTTCGGAGCGTCAGTTCCCCGCCCGGCGGGAGCGTCGTCCCCGCTGGAACGGCGTACGTCGCGCCCGCCCCGTCGGCCACCGTCCACCCGGAGAGGTCCACCGCCGCCTCGCCCTCGTTCCGGAGGACGACGTACTCGCCGTTCAGATTCTCCCCGTCGCGGCCCTCGGCGTCGGCGTGCACCCGGACGACAGCGACAGTCGCGCTCGACGCGGACCGTTCGCCCCGCGCCGCGGGCGTCGCGCACGACCACAGTCCGCGCCCCTCCTCGCGGGCGCGACGTTCCGCCGCGAAGTAACGTTCACGTTCGGTAAATGTTCCGTCGTACAGACGGGCGTGCCCGCGACGGAGCAGATCGCGGTTGACCGACCCACCGCCGACGCGGACGTACGCTAAGAGACGGCCGTGAGAGTCCCGCCGGTCCGCCCTCTCGTCGAAGACGAGGCGAACCTCCTCCCCGGCGAGTCGCTCTCTCGCGTACGACGCCGCCGCTTCGCCGGCGTCGGCGAGGCACGCCCTCCCCGCCGCCGTGTCGGGGACGCCCTCGAACTCCCCGGGCGAGTTCGACCCGCGCACCTCCGGCGAGTCCACCCCGAGGAGGCGGACGGTGTCCGCCGACCCGTTGGAGAACCTGACGTTCGCCGTGTCTCCGTCCGCGACGCGCGTCACCGTCGCGCGGACGCCGGTGTCGGGCCCGCGTTCCGTCGCGGTGCCCGGTTCCGTCTCGTCTCCGGGCGTCGGCGCGACGCCGAATCCGCCGAGGCAGGCGGCGAGAGAGATCGCGAGGAGGACGCAGAGCGGATATCGCCGTCGCATACGCACGCCGTTCGGCGCACCGCCGTATAACGCAATCGCCCGCCGCGAGTCGCGTTCGACGCCCGGTAATGGTTGGAGTACCGTCATCTCGGTACAAAGGTTTAAATTTGCGCTCCACCACAAACCTTATAATGGAACGTCCGAGCCGCCAGCGCCAGCGAGAGCAGGAAACGGAGACAGAGGCCGACGAACTCATCGCGTGCCCGGAGTGTGAGTCCACCAACATCGTCACCGACGCCGACCAGGGGGAACTGGTCTGTGACGACTGCGGACTCGTCTTAGACGAACGGCAGATAGACCGCGGCCCGGAGTGGCGCGCGTTCAACCACTCGGAGCGTCAGTCGAAGTCGCGCGTCGGCGCGCCGATAACGGAGACGATGCACGACCGGGGGCTGACGACGACCATCGACTGGAAGGACAAGGACGCCTACGGTCGGTCGCTCTCCTCCGAGAAGCGGTCGCAGATGCACCGCCTCCGCAAGTGGCAGGAGCGCATCCGGACGAAGGACGCGGGCGAGCGCAACCTGCAGTTCGCGCTCTCGGAGATCGACCGCATGGCGTCTGCGCTCGGCGTTCCGCGGTCGGTGCGGGAAGTCGCCTCCGTCATCTATCGGCGCGCGCTGAACGAGGACCTGATCCGCGGCCGTTCCATCGAGGGCGTCGCCACCTCCGCGCTCTACGCCGCCTGCCGGCAGGAGGGCATCCCCCGGTCGCTCGACGAAGTCGCCGAAGTCTCGCGCGTGCCGCAGAAGGAGATCGGCCGGACGTACCGATACATCTCCCAGGAACTCGGCCTCGAACTGAAGCCCGTCGACCCCAAGCAGTTCGTCCCGCGCTTCGCCTCCGCCCTCGGCCTCTCCGAGGAAGTGCAGGCGAAGGCGACCGAGATAATCGACGTCTCCGCGGAGCAGGGCCTGCTGTCGGGCAAGTCGCCCACCGGGTTCGCCGCCGCCGCCATCTACGCCGCGTCGCTGCTCTGTAACGAGAAGAAGACCCAACGCGAAGTCGCCGACGTGGCACAGGTGACGGAAGTGACCATCCGCAACCGCTACCAAGAGCAGATAGAAGCGATGGGCTTCCGCTGAATCGGCGCGGCGCGCGCCGGCCCCGGACGCTCGAACTGTTCTCTCTATTGCTCTGACTCTCTTCCGCTTTCTTTTCGCTATCGCCCTTGCTTCCGCGCTCCCGTCGTCCGTCGCTCCGCCCCTCCCTCGCCGAGTCGTCCCGCCTCACTCCGACCGCGCGACGAACACGACGACGTCCCGGCCCCACAGACCGAGTCGGTACGACCGCGCCTCGTAGTCGTCGCCGAGTCGGTCGCTCACCCGTTCGCGGAGACTCGGACTCGTCACGACCACCGGCGGAATCTCGCCGCGTTCCGCGCGTTCGTCGAACGTCGTCGCGTTCTTCGTGCTCACCTCGTCCAACCCGGCGCGCTCGAAGTACCACGGAAGCGGGAGTCTGTTGCCCCACGAGTCCGCCACCGGCGGGAACTCGTTTCCGGGGTCCCACCCCGTCGCGTACTCGGACCCGACGTACAGAACCTCGGGCGTCGAACGGTTCCCGTCGGCGAACTTCGAGACGTTCGCCACCAGCGGTTCGACGTCGTCGCTCGGTTGCCCGTACTGCGCGAGGTGGTTCGTTCGGTCCGAGGGGCCGTACACGCCCGCGGCGGTCACCGCGCCGGCCTGCGCGACGACGGCGACGACGACGAGAACGACCGCGGCCACCGTCGCCGCGTCCGCCGAGGCGAGTCCGCCGCCGAACGACGCGCCGTCGGCGTCAGTCGCCCTCGCCGCCGCGGCGGCGCGGGTCAACAGGGCGGCGATACCGACCGCGCCGGGGAGCGAGAGGGGCAGGAGGACGTGGACGGCGACCCAGGGCGCGGACACCTCGGTGACGACGGGGAAGACGAACGCCGCCGCCGCGCCCCAGTAGGCGAACCCCGCGACGAGGGGTCGTCGGTCCGCGCGGGCGTACCGCGTCCAGAGGAACGCGGCGACGGCCGCGACGAGTACCGGAAGCGCCGTCCGAGCGAGCGTATCGAACGTGTCGAAGACGTACGGGAACAGTTCGTGGATGGCGTCGGGGTAGCGGTTCGCCACCCGAACACCGAAGAACTTCCAGAGGGCCCCCCCGGTCGCCTCCCAGAGGACGAGGTGCCACGTCGTCGGTTTCCAGAGGCCGGCGTCCACCGTCGGCCCGGCGCGGGGGGCGAAGCAGTAGACGGTCACCCCGAGGAAGACGAGGAACGCGCGGGCGGCGGCGTTCCACCGCCCCGCGACGCGGGCGCGGAGTTCCGCGACGGTCGCTCTGGCGGACGCTCCCCGGTCTACGACGGCGCTCGGTTGGTCGAGGACGAGGACGCCCGCGGCGACCCAACAGAGGACGTACCCCGCGGCGAACCCCGAGGAGGCGACTGCGAGGGGAAGCGCCGCCGCGGCGGCGTACGCGTCGCGCCGACTCCCGCGGTCGTACGCGCGCACCGCGAACCCGACGAACGCCAGCGCGAAGAACGCCAGCGGAACGTCGCCGCGGAGGAACCGCGAGTAGTAGACCAAGAGTGGGTTGAACGCCAAGACGGCGGCGAAGACGAACGCCTCGACGTCGTCGAGTCGGTCCCGAAAGAGCAGGGCGCAGAGCGGGAGGAGCCCCCCGAGGACGGCCGCGGGGAGTCGCGCCGTCGCGTCCGACGCGCCGAGGAGGGCGAAGACGTGGCGGTCCACGAGGTACAGGAGTGGCCCGCCCGCGACGGGGCGGTACTCGAACGCGCCGCTTTCGAGGTATCTGAGCGTCCAGTAGCCGACGCGGGCCTCGTCCCAGTGGAACGGGCGCGCGCCGAGACCGACGAGGCGAGCGAGGACGGCGAGGACGGCGAGAGCGGCGACGACGGAGAGGAGGAAGTCCCGACCGCTCTCCGACCGCCGTTCGGACTCCGCCGGCGTCCCTCCGTCTCCGGTGGTGACATCAGACTGCGTCTGATGGCCCGACGAGAGTCCCTCGTCGGTGTTGCCAGACATGCGCGAGTCTCGGCCGTGACCGGGTAGAAACTTTTTGGTGCGCGGACGCCGCCGCGGCGCGGTTCGCAAAGCACAAACCCCGGCGCGGCCGACGCGACGGTATGACACTCGTGGAGTCGCTTCCGCCGCGGCCGCTATCGCCGAAGGAACTCACCGGGCTCAACACCGCCGACGCGTTCGAGTTGGCCGTCTCCGTCGAGAGCGACGTCGACGAGCAACGCTCGTCGGCCCGCCGGACGCAGTCCGGCGACGGGGATGCGCGGAGTCTCCTCCTCGCGACCAACGAGTGGGTGAAGGGACTCGCGTTCGACGAGGAGGGCGGGACGTGGACCGTCGTCGAAACCGTCTCGCTGGACGGCCGGGAACGACTCGAAGGACTGCAGGCCTGCGAGGAGGCGGTGTGGGCGTTCCGCGGCGAGACCGACGACGATTCCGACACCGCTGCCGACCCCGACGGCGACGACTCCGACGGCGACGCCGAGTCGGCGTGACGGCCGAGCCGAATCGAGAAACCGCGGGGAGTCGCCGTCGAATCCGGGCATAGTTTCTAACCGTTTCTCCCCGTACGTCCACGTATGTACGAGCGAATACTCGTTCCGACCGACGGAAGCGAGGCGGCGGACGGGGCGATTCGGAACGCCATCGACATCGCATCGCAGTACGACGCCACCATCCACGCGTTGTACGTGGTAGACGCGAGCGTCTACACCTCCATCGAGACGGGGGCCGACCTCGTCGTCGAGTCCTTGGAGGAAGAGGGACAGAAGGCGATAGCGGAGGTGACGGACCGGGCGCGCGCCGCGGGCGTCGAGTCGGAGTCGGCCGTCGTCTCCGGGTCCACCCACCAGAGCATCCTCGACTACGCCGACGACCACGGCATCGATCTCATCGTGATGGGGACGCACGGCCGGACCGGAATCGACCGCTACCTGCTTGGGAGCGTCACCGAGAAAGTCGTCAGACGTTCCGACGTACCGGTCCTGACGGTCCGCATGGACGGCCAGCCCGCCGAAACGGAGGACGAGACGGCCGTCTGAGGCGGGGTATCAGACCTTTTTTCGGGGACGGAATCGCTCCATAAAGAGTTTAGGCACGGTCCCTCGTACCGGAATTCATGACTGAGTACACCGTCGAGTTCGTCAGGACGGACGAGACCATCGAAGTGTCCGACAAACAGACCATCCTCAAAGCCTGCATCGAGGAGGGCATCGCACAGGAGTACTCCTGCCGCGTCGGGATGTGTCTGGCCTGTTCCGCCGAAATCGTCGAGGGCGAAGTGACCCAACCCGCCGCCCGCGGCCTGACCGACGAGGAGGCCGAGCGATTCGCTCTCACCTGCATGGCGCGCCCGCAGAGCGACCTGAAACTCGACCGCGGCGTCTACCCCCCGAGCATCGAGGACGACGCCGCCTCCTCGGCCACGGCCGCCGACGACGACTGACGGGTCTCTCCGATTCCTTCTCGCCGACCGACGCCCGTTTCGGATAGCCGTCGTTTTCGCCGCCACCAATGACACGTGTTACCACCTAACTCACTAGCCGAGACGGGTCGACGCGTCCCGTCGCCCGAAGTGAGTCCCTTACGCGCCGCGGAGACGCCCCTCGCGGCGTCGTAGGTGGGGGAACGCGTCTCCGAGAGGGGAAGGAGGGAGTCGTCGGCGCGCGAACCTCCACGCATGCCTTCTGACGAACACGAACGCGGACGGGAAGGCGGGAACGGTGCGGTTCACGAACGCGTCGACGCCGCCGTCGAGGAACGCGACGACTGGGCGCGGCGGCGACGGAAGGGGATTCCGACGGACGAACGACTGTTGGTGGTCGCCTGCATGGATGAACGCATCCCCGTGGAGGCGGCGTTGGGCCTCGAACTCGGCGACGCGCAGGTGTACCGCAACGCGGGCGGGAAGGTGACGGACGACGTGATTCGAAGCGCGGCGTTGACGACGAACTTCTTCGAGACCGAGGAGATCATCGTCGTCAACCACACCGACTGCGGGATGATGAGCGCACCCGACGACGCCGTGGTGGAAGGACTGGAAGCGCAGGCCGGCGGGTCGTTGGACGACGTGGAGTTGGACCCGTCGCTGCCGGAACTCGACATCGGCGACGCGTCGATAGCCGAGTGGGTCCGCATGACCGACGACATCGACGAGGCGTGCGCCGCGCAGGTGGCGTACCTCGAAGACCACGAGTTGATTCCCGACGACGTGACCGTGACGGGTTACGTGTACGAAGTCGAGAGCGGCGAACTCCGGCGGCCGGGCGAACGCGTCGCCGCGCAGGTGAACGAGAGAGTCGAAGAGTAACGCCCTACGCCGTCGCGGCGCAGTTGTTCGGCCCGAGCTCCAACTCGAACGCCTCGTCGTCCGCGACGGACGCCCGCCCGAGGTTCGCCTCGACTATCTCCCCGTAGTTCGCGGGTCGCGGCGGCGCGTCCTCGATGACGTGCGCGACGAACGCCTCCTCGTCCATCGACAGCGCCGAGAGTCGGTCTCGGAGCGTTCCGAGCGTCGCCGTGTACGTCCCGTCCGCGGCGGGTTCGGCGGCCTCCCCGTAGTGGCCGGGCGCGACACGCACCCCGTCGTCGAACGCCGCGTACGTCTCCGTCAGGGTGCGGTGGAGTCGCCGCGCGGCGTCGGGCGCGCCCTCGTCTCCCTCCTCCAAGTCGGGGCGGGCGACGCTCTCGACGAACAGGCTGTCGCCCGAGAGAAGCAGGTCCGCGAGGCGGTACGCCGTCATCTCGGTGGTGTGTCCGGGCGCGCGGACGGCGGTGAGCGTCGCGTCTCCGACGCGAATCTCGTCTCCCCCCGCAATGAACCGAACGTCGTACTCGTCGTCGCCGTAGGCGAGGCCCCTCTCCCGTGCGCCCGCCGGGAGGACGATTTCCGCGCCGGTTCGGTCCGCCACGTCGCGGACGCCGCTCACGTGGTCGGCGTGGACGTGCGTGTCTATCGCGTACCGGAGTTCCGCGCCGCGTTCGCGGGCGTCCTCGGCGTACCGGTCGGCGAAGGCGCGCAGGGGGTCCACGACTGCGGCTTCCTCGCCGGAGACGACGAGGTACGCGAGGCATCCGCTGGAGGGGCGGCGGTACTGGAGGACAGTCACACCCGCATCGGTGGCTACCTCGCGGGCGTCGTACACCCGCGCCCACCCGCGCATGCCGCGTTCGAGGTTCTCGGCGTCGAACCCCGCCTCGCGGAGGAGTTCCGCCACGTAGTCGCTGGCCTCCCCCCGTCCGCAGACGACGACTACGTTCTCGTCCTCGGAGATACCGTTTTCCGCGGCGAGTTCGTCCACGGTCCCCTGCACCTCGGCCGCCATGAACCGGGAGTAGGGGACGACGGTCGCATCGACCGTCTCGCCGGAGATGCGCCACGCCTCGTACTCGTCGCGGTTCCGGACGTCGAGGAGGCGAACGCCGTCGCCGGACTGCGTCTGGCGGGCAGCCGAACTCTGTTCGGCTACGCCGCCGCGTTCTATCGCGCGGTGGAGTTCCTCGGGGGTCATGCGGAGAGGTACGTCGGCGAGGGGGAAGAACGCTCCGCGGACCGAGGCGGACCGAAGTTTCAGGGCGCGCGGACGCGTCTCTCGACGCATGGACGGAGCGCAACTTCGGAGCGAGATCGAGGAGTCGAAGGCGACGGAGTTGAACCGACTCGGCTCCCAGCAGTTGCTCGTCGCGTTGACCGACGCGCAACTGACGCCCGAACGCGTCCTCGACGTGGCAGCGGCGAGCGAACACGCCGCGCGGGAGACGTTCCGAGGGTGGGCCGACGACGAGGACGACGCCGACGCCCGGGAGGCGTTCGCCGCCGTCGCCGAACAGGAGGACGACCACCTCCGCTGGGTGACCGACGAACTCGACGGGGAGTGGGAGGCCGACGGCGAACCGGGGCCGATGCACGCCTACCTGCGGGGGCGCGAGGCGACGGTAGAGCGAATCGGCGGCGGCATGGTCGGGCGGCCGTTGGTGAGCCTTCGGACGCACAACCAACTCGTCGGCTTCTTCGTCAACGAGGCGGACGAACGCCGGGCGGACGTGATACGCGGTCTGAAGGCCGAGACGGAGGAGGTGTTGGACGACGGCCTCGAACTCCTCGAAGCGACGTGCGAGACGGACGACGACCGGCAGGCCGCGCGGATGATCGCGGAGTACACCGTCCAACTCGCCTACGACGACTACGCCGACGCCCTCAGAAACCTCGGGTTCGACCCGCGGTCGGTGTGCTGATGACGGACGTCCGCGGCCGCGTCGAGGCCATCTGGACGAGTCCGGAGGAGGGCGCGCCGATGGAGTCCAACGCGTCGGTCGAGGCGGTGGAGGGCGGACTCCGCGGCGACCGGTACCTCCTCGGGACGGGCTACTACTCGCCGTACGACGTCTGTCAGGTGACGTTCGTCTCGGCGTCGGCCATCGAGGAGATACGCGAGGAGACGGGCATCGACCTCTCGGACGGCCGCCACCGGCGAAACGTCGTCGTGAGCGTCGCGGACCTCCGCGCGTTGCTGGAGACGACGTTCCGGATCGGCGAGGCGGAGTTCCGGGGGACGCGCCCGCGTCCGCCCTGCGCGCACGTCGAACGCGTCGCCGGCGAGGAGGGCGTCGCCCGCGCACTCGGCGACGGCCGGGGCGGCATCTGCGCCGACGTTGTGTCTCCGGGCACGGTCAGCGTCGGCGACGAACTCGAAGTGGTGGAGGCCGACCCCCGGACCGATGGGCGGTCGATCATCGACCGTCTGCGCGGCGAGAGCGACGGATCCGGGTAGCCGAGGGGTCAGGGGAAGATGCTCTCGGGGAGGTACGCCGTCACCGTCCAGTTGGGCGCGTCCACCACCTGACTTATCTTGAGGTCCACCGCGGCCGAACAGAGGATGTACGCCTCCCCGCGCGTCAGGTCGCGTTCGGATTCGAGGTGGTTTATCATGTGCCGTATCGCCTTCTTCGTCGCCACCATCAGGTCGGCGGCGATGCCGGTCGTGGCGTACATCGGTTCGTCCGCGCCGGTCGGCGTGAACGGCCCCGTCGTCTCCAACTCCGGTTGCTCGATGGACTTGTCCTTCAGAACGTCGAACCGCGCGGTGACGAACATCGGCGCTTCGACCCCCGTGACGGACACCTCGCCGTCGCCCTGCGCGGCGTGGCAGTCGCCCGTCGAGAACAACGCCCCCTCGACTTCCACCGGGAGGTACACCGTCGACCCCGTCGTCATGTGCTTTACGTCCACGTTGCCGCCGACGTCGCGCGGCGGGAGCGTGTCGTGTTCGCCCTCCTCGCCGGGCGCAACGCCGATGATGCCCGGGAACGGGTCCAGCGGAATCTCGATGCCGTTTACGAACTCCGCGGTGTCGTCCTCCAACTCCCAGACGTGCAGGCCGCCCTCCTCGAAGTCCTCCGGGAGGAGGCCGAGGCCCATCTCGCCGGGCAGAAAGCCGGTGAATCCCCACCCCTTGTGCTCGAAGTCGAGGAGTTCGACGGCGAGGACGTCGCCGGGTTCCGCGCCCTCGACGCGCACGGGACCGGTGAGGGGGTGGACAGGGGCGAGGTCGACGTTTATCAGGTCCTCCAGAGTCCCGTCGGGACCGACCTGCCCGTTCAACGCGTCGCGGCACTCGAAGCGGACCACGTCGCCCGGTTCGACCGTCACCGCCGGGTCGATACCGTTGTCCCAGACGTGGTGGACGTTCTCGTCGTCGTCGCTCAGTTCGTGATCCACGATGTAGTCGCTGGAAGGCATTCGGTAACGATAGACGCATCGAGGGAGTATGAAGGTGTAGTTGCCGAAAAGATACGCGCGAGGCGTCGGACGGCCGGGAGCCGGCGTTTACGCTTCGTCGAACAGCGCGAATCGAAGATTCGCTGGCCCGACTTCGCTTACGCTTCGTCGAACAGCGCGAATCGAAGATTCGCTGGCCCGACTTCGCTTACGCTTCGTCGAACAGCGCGAATCGAAGATTCGCTGGCCCGACTTCGCTTACGCTTCGTCGAACAACGTCTCACCCGCGACCATGTGCTCTTCCACCGTGTCCATGTCGAGCGTCAGGCCGAGGCCGGGTTTCTCGGGAATCTCGATGTAGCCGTCCTCGATGACCGTCTCCTCCACCAGGTCGCTCCACCAACCGAGTTCGTACGAGTGGTACTCCACCGCGAGCGAGTTGGGGATGGCCGTTCCGACGTGTGCGGAGGCCATCGTCGCGATGGGCGACGAGACGTTGTGCATCGCCACCGGAATGTAGTACTGGTTGGCAACGTCCGCTATCTTCCGCGTCTCGCGCATTCCGCCGACCTTCGGCAGGTCCGGCGCGATGATGTCCACCGCTTGGTTCTCGATGAGACGGCGTTCCTCGGTGACGCGGTAGCGGTTCTCGCCCACCGTAATTGGCGTCGTCGTGGACTTCGTGACCTGCTCTTGAACGTCGAGGTTCTCCGGCGGGACGGGGTCCTCTAACCACCAGACGTCGTAGTCCTCGATGGCGGCCGCGAGGCGTTGCGCGGAGTTCGCCGAGAACGTCCAGTGGCAGTCGAACGCCACGTCCGCGCGGTCTTTCACGCGTTCGGTCACCTTCTCGACGATCTCGGCCTTATGGCGGACCTCACCGGGGCGGAGGTGGCGGTTCGCGCGGTCCTTCTCGAAGCCCGACGGCACGTCAAGGTCGAATTTGAGTGCATCGTAGCCGAGTTCCTCGACGACGCGTTCGGCCTCGTCGGCGCAGGCGTCGGGGTCGGCTTCCTGTTCGGTGTGACAGTCGCAGTAGACGCGCACCTTGTCGCGGTACTTCCCGCCGAGCAGTTGGTACGCGGGGATGTCGAGAATCTTGCCCGCGAGGTCGTGAAGTGCGATTTCGATGCCCGAAATCGCCGTGACGGTGACGCCCTCGACGGAGCCCTCGCCGGACATCTTCTGGACGAGATGTTCGAATAAGCGGTCGATGTCGAGGGGATTCTCGCCGACGACGAACGGCTTCATTCGCTCGATGAGTTCGGGGACGCCGGCACCCCAGTAGGCTTCGCCGGTGCCGACGACGCCTGCGTCCGTGTACACTCGGACGAGGGTCCACGGGAAGTTGCCGTCGATCATCGTCGTCTGGACGTCGGTAATCTCGACGTCCCGGCCGCCACCTCTTTTTGCGGTGGCGCCCATCGTCTCGGCGGACAGTTCCCGCATCGTGTACTCCGCGTTCGGGTCGTGGAGTTCCGAGTAGTCTTTGCTCATAGTCCCGGGTTTACTCGATAAGGTGTAAATCTTTGCACTCCGACAGGCCGGGCCGGAACGGAATTCCGCCGGGTCCGTTCGCTTCGCTCACTTCCCCGGCGACTTCTCACTCGCTAACGCTCGTGAGAATCCCGGCGAGTCGACGGACGGCGAGGGGGTTCAGAGTTCGTCGAGGACGTTCAGCACGTACGCGATGCGGAGCATCGAGGCGGCGTCGCCCCGGTCGTAGACGAGTTCGTCGGTGCTCCGGACGTGGTCGAGGACGTCCGAGGAGGCGTGCTCCGGCGCGGCCGAGATTCCGGCGTCTTCCTCCGCGGCCCACCGCATCACGCGGAGGTCGGACTTGCTGTCGCCCATCACGAGGACGAACGGGTCGGTGACGTCGAGAACGTCGAGGGCGGCCTTCACGCCCTCGGTCTTGTTGAGTTCGAGCGAGCCGATTTCGGCCGCGTCGGCGTGGTAGTACGCCACGTCGATGCGTTCGAAGAGCGACCGAATCGGGTCCGGAACGTCCTCGGGGTCGCGGTCGGGTGCGGCGTCCTCGGCGTCGAGAACCGCCGTAATCTCGGGGTCGGCGTCCGCGTAGTACGCCCGCGCCCACCCCTCCGGGTCGGCCTCCCCGTCGGCGACGTCGGCGACGTCCGCGGCGTTGTACACCGCGCGGCCGAGGAGGTCCACGAGGTAGACAAGACCGCGGTCGATGACGTCCTCGGCCCTGTCGCTCCCGATGTCGAAGTTCGGCTTCAGCGTGACGTTGAACTCGTTGCCCTGCAGATGGGCCGACTCGCGCAGGTCGTCCGGGGCCTGCGGGAGGACGCGCGAGCGAACCTCGTCGAACACCTCGCGGACTTCCGGGTCCAGCCCGTCGTAGAGGAGTTTCTTCGTCTGCGACCCGTGCCCGGGCGTGAACACGCCGGTCCCGGCCTCGTAGACGATGCTGAAATCGCCCGAGTGGACGAGTTCGTTGCCGAGGCCCTGAATCATGAACCCCTTGACGTTCTCCAGCGTCTGCCCCGTGCAGATGACGATGGGGACGCCCGCCTCGTGGAACTGCGTCAGGAGGTGCAGCGTCTGGCGCGGAATCTCGTTGTCCGTCCGCCCCGCCGACCGGAGCGTCTCGTCCACGTCTAAGACGAGGGCGTTCACCCTGCGGTCGTACTTCGAGTGGAGGTCCAAGGCGGTGAACGCCTGGTCCCGTGAGGCGCGGGCGGCCATCTCGGCGAACTCCTCGCCCGCGGCGAACGCCTCGCGTATCTCGTCTTTCCGGTCCTCCAGTTCCTCGCTCGCGTCCTGCCAGTACTCCAGCGCTGTCCGGGAGTCCACCGGGGGGAACACGTCGAGGAAGTCCTGCACGTCTCGAAGCGCCTCCGCGTCGAAGTCGGCGTAGAGGCGAAAGATGAGGTCGTACCGCTCCATACTGACTCCCTGCGCTCCGGGGTGAAAAAGGGTGCCCGCACGGCGACGCCTGCCGCGGGCGGCGGTTCCGGTGGGGAAACCCTCAAACGGTTGCTATCCGTACGCCGTGGCATGTCTGACTGGACCGACGCCATCGTCGGCGACCGGATGACGGTCGATAGGGAGTTCAACGACCGAGTCACCAACTCGGAGTTCACGCGACAGGAGTGGGGACTCATCATGACGGCGACCGAGTTCGAGATAGCGAACGCCTCCGACCCAGAGGAGGCGCGCATCGTCGCCGACACGGAGAAGTTGCCGCAGATAATGCCCGAACTGGAGAACGTCCGCTCGCAGATGGCGCAGATGGGCGGGTCGCCCGGCGGCGGCGGGAGTTCGGGCGGCGGACTGTTCGACTCGATAAAGGGCGCACTCGGACTCGGCGGCGGCGGCGGCGACCAAGAACGACTGGACGCGGCGGAGCGACTCGTGCAGGAGTACGCCGACGAACTGCAGAGCCACCTCGAGAGTCGCGGCAAGTGGGAACAGGTCCGTATCGCGTATCAGGAGTGACGCGAAGCGCCGACGGTCGGTCACCTCTCGCGGTGCGCCGTCCCCTCGATGCGAACTCGACTCCCGGCGGTCAGATCTCGTCGCCGCCGTGGAACAGCGTCATCTCCTCCGCCTCGTAGATGTTGATGAGTTCGGTTATTATCTCGTCGTAGTCCTCGTCTTCCACCCGCAGGCTGTCGAGGCGCGACACCGTCTCTTCGTCGAGGGTAATCTGCGGCATAGGTGAGAAATCGACTGGGAGAGACTTAAGCACCGGGGAGTGGATCAATTTCAGACAACTTCTAAAGAGCCGACGGGTCGAGGGCGCCGGGCGGCCCCGAGCGCACGCCGACGCCTCACTTGTGGAGGCTTCGACCCGCGCTTCCGGCGACTTCCGCCAAGTTGGCGTGGACGTCGGCGATGCGGGCGCGGATGTCCCGGCCGACGACGCGGGGGTCGAACACGTCCTTATTCGGCGACCACTCGGTGTCGTTGAAGAACGTGTCCCGGTCGTCTTCGACGCCCTCCGGCGGCACGATGGCCCCGGGGCTCTCGCGGTAGAGGTCGTACGCCGTCCGGGTGTACTCGTACTGGTAGCGGGTGTCTTTGTTCACCTTGCAGATACCGTGCTGGAGCATCTGTCGGAGTTGGTCCGGTTGGACGCCCGAGGACCCGTGCAGGACGAGAGGCGTGTCGAGGCCGTGGTCGCGCAGGGCCTCGCGGATGTCCGCCGCGAGGTCCGGCCGCAGTTCGAGATCCTTCCCCTTGGCGACGCCGTGTTGCGTCCCGACCGATATCGCCAGCAGGTCACAGCCGGTCCGGTCCACGAACTCGACGGCCTGTTCGGGGTCCGTGTAGAACGCCTCCTCGGACTCGATTTCGTCCTCGACGCCCTTTATCTGGCCGAGTTCCGCCTCGACGAGGACGTCCGCGCCCTCCTCTTCGGCCATCTCGACGACGCGGCGACTCCGCTCGACGTTCTCCTCGAACGGTTCGTGGGAGGCGTCTATCATTATCGAGGAGGGGACGTCGAGTTCCATCTGCGTCTCGATGAACTCCAGGTCCGTCTGGTGGTCCATGTTGAGGAAGACGCCGATATCGTACCGGTCGGCCATCACCTCGATATAGTTCCCCATCGCCTTCAGCCCGGCCACCGGGTCGCCGTCGCCCGCGAACGTACACGCACCGCCGCTCATCTGCAGGAGGAGATCCGAGTCCGCCCGGTCCGCGCCCTCCATCAACCCCATCATGACGTTCGGTTCGGCCACGTTGCTGGCGACGAGGCCGAACCCCTCGTTTAGGGCCTCGTCGTACACCTTTGCGAGTTCATCTCCGCCGTAGAACGGCAATCTGTGTCACCTCGTTCGAATCCTCACGAGCGAACGTAATAACGTATGCGAAGGCGTACTGTTTCTGCGCGTCCGTTCGATTTCGACCGAAACGCCGAGGAGATAGTGCGGTAGCGTTCAGTTCGCGGATTCGCCCGGCAGATAGAACCACCGAGAAGGCCGTCTTCGCTGATTGGTTTTGAACGCCTCGATACGAGTACTGTTTGTTCTGCGACTACCCGGACGGAAATAGTCAGTTCCCGGAGAGCGTCGGCCGAGGAAAGAGAGCGTCGAAAGAGGAGTTACGAGAAGAGTCTCTTCAGGCGGTTGATCAGGCTCTTCTCCGGGTCGCCGCCGCGACGCTGGCCCTGCGGTTCCTTCGCTTTCTCGGGTTCCGCCTGGGACGCGAGGGACTCGTCGTCTCCCTCCGCCGCGGCGTCGTCGAGTTCGACCGTTCCGGACTCTCCGCTCTCGACCAGTTCGGCGGCCTGTTCGATGAGGCCCTCGGGGTCGTTGACGCCGTCTTTAACGGTGCCTTTGACGAGGGGCTTGCCCTCGAATCGGTCCCGGGAGACGGAGGTGTCGGAGGCGACGATGACCGCGTCCGCCTCGGCGACGTCCTCGCTGCTGAGTTCGTTCTCCGCGCCCATCGCGCCTTGAACTTCGACTTTGATGTCGTGGCCGAGTCTGTCGGCGGTCTGTTCGAGGTTCTCCGCGGCCATCTGGCTGTGTGCGATACCGGTGGGACAGGACGTGATTGCGACTAATTTCATCGTTGGATGTTGTTTGTTAACACTCTCTGTACTTCATCTTTCGTGCCGGCGTCGAGGGCGTCCTCGGCGAGTGCTCGGGCGTCCGGGAGCGACGTCTTCGTCACCGCCTCCTTGACCTGCGGGACGGTGACCGCACTCATGCTGAGTTCGTCGAGTCCGAGGCCGAGGAGCAACGCCGTCAGGTCGGGGTCGCCCGCCATCTCGCCGCACATGCCGACCCACGCGTCCGCGCCCTCCGTCGCTTCGACCGTCGCGCGGATGGCTCGGAGGACCGCGGGTTGGCGGTAGTCGCCGAGTTCGGAGACGCGTTCGTTGCCGCGTTCGGCGGCCATCACGTACTGCGCGAGGTCGTTCGTACCGATGCTGAAGAACTCGACGTGTTCGACGAGTTCGTCCGCGACGAACGCCGCGGCGGGCGTCTCGACCATCACGCCGAACTCCGGACGGGCGTACTCTGCGCCCTCCTCGTCCAAGTCGGCGGCCACCTCGTCCATCTTCTCGCGGGCGGCCCGAACCTCCTCGACGGTGGCGACGAGGGGGAGCATGACGGCCAACCCGTCGCCGTTCTCGCTCCCGCAGGCGCGCAGGAGTGCGCGGAGTTGCGTCTCGAACAGGTCCGAGTCGGGGCCGAGGGAGCGACGGATGCCGCGTTCGCCGAGGAACGGGTTCTCCTCCTCGGGCAGGTCGAGGTAGTCGATGGGCTTGTCGCCGCCCACGTCGAGCGTTCGGACGACGACGCGCCCGTCAGGGAACGCGTCGAGTGCCTCGACGTACGCCTCGTACTGTTCGTCCTCGTCCGGGGGTGACTCCCTGTCGAGGAAGAGGAACTCGGTGCGGTAGAGGCCGATGCCGTCCGCGCCGCGTTCCGTCGCCGGGCCGAGGTCCGTCCGCGTCCCGACGTTGGCGGCGATTTCTATCTCCGTGCCGTCGGCCGTCGAGACGGGGTCCGCGCGGATCTCCGCGTCGTCGCCGCCCGCGGCGGCCTCCCGCGTCTCCTCGTCGGGGTCGAAGACGACGACGCCGTCGGTGCCGTTCACCACCACGTCGGTGCCGTCTTCGACCTCGTGCAGTTCGTCGCCGACGCCGACGACGGCCGGAAGCGCCAGCGACCGGGCGAAGATGGCCGCGTGCGACGTTCGGCCGCCGGCGATGGTGACGAACCCGGCCACCTTCGAGGGGTCCAGTTGCGCCGTGTCGCTGGGCGTCAGTCGCTCCGCGAGGACGACGCTCCCCTCCGGCAGGTCGCCGAGGTTCACGCGTTCGCCGCCCGAGAGGACGCGCACGAGTCTGTCGCGCACGTCGCGCAGGTCGTCGGCGCGTTCGGCCATCCGACCCTCCATCCCCTCGAACTGCTCGATGAACCCCGCGAACGTCTCGGAGACGGCGTGTTCGGCCGGGAGGCCGTCCCCGATTCGCTCCTCGACGCCGTCGGTTATCTGCGGGTCGTCGAGGAACTGGACGTGCGCGTCGAACACCGCCGCCTCGTCCTCGCCGACGCGTTCGGCGGTTCGCTCGCGTTCGGCCTCTAGTTCCTCTCTGGCGGTCGTCCGGGCGTCATCGAACCGGGCCGTCTCGGCCTCGGTGTCCACTTCCTCGGGTTCCGGCGGGTCGTCGAGTTCCGCGTCGGGCGAGTACCAGACGACCGTTCCGACCCCCGAGAGGGGCGTCACGCCGATGCCGTCGAATCGTCGTTCGGTCATAGTTCAGAGTTCGTCCTCGGGCGTGGTAAGTATCTCCTCCAGAGCGTCGAGTGCCGCCTCGGCGTCCTCGCCCTCCGCGACGAGGCGAACCTCGTCGCCCGCGGCGACGCCGAGGCCGGTGACCGAGAGCATGCTCGACGCGTTCACGAGGTCGCCGTCGGCGGGGCCGACCTCGACCGTCGCGTCGTACTCGTTGGCCCGTTCGACGAACAGCGACGCCGGGCGCGCGTGCAGGCCGTCCTCGGGGACGACGGTGACGACGCGTTCGGGCATCACTCGACCGCCTCCCGGACGGTGTTCTGGACGGTGTCTTTACTCTCGGCGTCTAGCAGTTTCTCGCGGACGTCCTCGTGCATGAGCGCCCGCGAGAGCGAACTGAGGATCTGGAGGTGTTCCTCGCCGCCCTCGGCGGGGACGAGAATCATGAACAGCAGTTTCGCGGGCTCGTCGTCCATCGCGTCGAAGTCGATGCCCTCCTGAGAGCGAGCGAACGCGACGGACGGTTCCTCGACGGCCTCGGTCTTGGCGTGCGGGATGCCGATACCCATGCCGACGCCGGTGGTCGCCTCCTTCTCGCGTTCGTGCAGGGCTTCGAGCGCCGCCTCGCGGTCGGTCACGCGACCGTTCTCGACGATGAGGTCGAGGAGGTACTCGATGGCTCCCTCCTTCGACGCCGGAGGCTCTTCGAGCGAGATGTGCGCTTTCGGCAACAGTCGGTCGATGTCATCTTCGAGCATTTTCGTTCGAATATGGGAACGGGATTCGTAAGGTAGTTGTGTTCGTCCTCAGTCGCTGGACGTCGCCGTGCTAGTTTCGCCCTCCGCCGCGACGCGTTCGTCGAAGTCGGGCTTGATGACCGTGGCGATGACCGCGGTGACGAGCGACCCGATGAGGAGGGCCGCGAGGAACATCAGCGGTTTGTTCGAGAGGGGGACGACGAAGATGCCGCCGTGCGGGGCGGGCATCGTGACGTTCATCGACATCGATATCGCGCCGCCGACGGCGCTCCCGGCGATGATGGACGGGATGACGCGCAGGGGGTCGGCGGAGGCGTACGGAATCGCACCCTCCGTGATGAACGAGAGGCCGAGGACGATGCCGGACTTGGCGTTCTCGTACATCTCCGCGGCGTACTTCTGCGGGGCGATGAAGTTCGAGATGGCCAGCCCGATGGGCGGGATCATCCCCCCGATCATCACGGCGGCCATGGGCCCGTAGACGCCCTCGCCGATGAGGCCGACGGCGAACAGGTACGCCACCTTGTTCACCGGACCGCCCATGTCGAAGGCCATCATCGCGCCGAGGAGAGCGCCGATGATGACGGCCTGTCCTCCCTGCGCCCCCTCGAGGAAGGCGTTCAGCGCCGCGTTCGCCGTCGCCACCGGAACGCCGACGACGAACAGCAGAATCGGCGCGAGGATCGCCACCGTCAGTACCGGCACGATAAGCACCGGCATCATCGGCTGGACGAACCCGGGGACGTCCCGGTTCTTGATCCAGAGCGCGACGTACCCCGTGAGGAGGCCGGCGACGAGTGCGCCGAGGTAGCCGGCCCCGGCCTCGCCGCCCTGCAGTCCGACGACGTCGCCCGCCGCCTTCAGTACGGCCCCCTGTTGGAGTATCCACGAGAGGACGAAGCCCGGGGCGAGGCCCGGGCGGTCGGCGATGGCGTACGCGATGTACGCGCCGAGTGCGGGGACCATGAGGGTGAGGCCCGCGCTCCCGATCTGGGAGAGGAACCACCCGAGCGTCCCCGTGGCGTCGAACACGTTCTCGACGCCCGTGCCGGTGACCCCCGCCACGGCGTACCCGAGAGCGAGGAAGATACCGCCGATGGTGACGAACGGAATCATGTACGATACGCCGGTCATCAGGTCCTCCTTGACGGAAGTCAGGTAGGACCTGTACGCGTTCTCCGCTGATTTACTGGACATGGTCTGCTCCTTCACGATAGTTACTAAATGAATTCAAAAACCCTTTCGGATACGAGCGTTTTTGATCGTTTTGTCCCGTGCGAGGGCACGAACGAGCACTCGTGTCAGGTCTGAGAGACGTTTACGCCGCTTCGAGCGTCGAACACGCCGTCGAAGTCGGGCACGCGGGTGCCGGAGACGGAGACGACGCGCGCGGCGACGGTCACGCCCGTCTGGAGGGCGACGGTTTCGGATTCGCCGCGGGCCAGCCCCGCGAGGAAGCCCGAGAGGAGGGCGTCGCCCGCGCCGACCGTATCAACCACGTCCGCGTCCGCGGCGGGCGCGTGAACGGACTCCGACTCGGAGACGAGGAGGGCACCGTCCGGTCCGAGCGACGCGACGACGTAGCGGAAGCCTCGCTCCCGGAGTTCGGCGGCCGCCGCGGCGCACTCCTCGATGGAATCGACCGACCGGCCGGTCGCCTCGCCCAGTTCCTCGCGGTTCGGCTTGCAGACGAGGTACTCGGCGTCCAGTTCCGTGAGGAGCGACCCGCTCGTATCGACGGCGGTGTCCCACTCGCCCGCGCGGGCGAGTCTGTCCACCGCGTCCGTCGTGACGCCGGCGGGGAGGCTCCCGGCGACGACGACGGTGTCCGGGTCGTGCGTCCCGACCCGTTCGACGAGGTCCGAGACGGCGTCCTCGCCGACCGTCGGGCCGTCGTGGTTTATCTTGTACTCGGCGTCCGGACTCAGGACGGTCGTGTTCAGTCGCGTCCGGTCGGGGATCTCCACGAAGTCGTTGGGGACGCCGTCGTCGTCGAGTTGCGTCCGGATCATCCGACCGAAGGGGCCGCCGAGAAAGCCCGTCGCCGGCGCGGAGACGTCGAGCGCGGTGAGGTACTTCGAGACGTTGATCCCCTTGCCGCCGGCGTCGAACTGGGCGTCGTCCGTTCGGGCGACGGCCCCCGATTTCAGCGGTTCGTCGATGCGGAGGGTGTGGTCCACCGCCGGGTTCATCGTGACCGTCACCAGGTCGTCGGTCACTCCGGAGTCACCTCGCGGACCGTCATCCCCTCGTTCTCGAACGCCTCGCGTTCGCGGGTCGGGAGGTCGCCGTCCGTGACGAACAGGTCCACGTCGTCCACCTCCGCGAACTGGACGAAGCTCCGCTTTCCGACCTTCGTCGTGTCCGCGACGAGGACGACGCGGGACGCCTTCTCGACCATCAGCTGCTTCATCCGCGCTTCGTCCTCGTTCGGCGTCGTCAGGCCGCCGTCCACGTCGACGGCGTTCGTGCCGAGAAACAGCAGGTCGAAGTTCGTCCGCTCCATGAACGACTCCGCCGTCGGTCCGACCAGGGCGCGCGTCCGGCGGCGGAGGGTGCCGCCGGTCAACTTCACGTCGTTGTCCTCCTTACCGAGTTCGACGGCGAGACGCGGCGAGTTCGTCACCGCGAGGATGGACCCGTCCTTCGGGGCCTTCTGGGCCACCTGCATCGTCGTCGTCCCGGAGTCGAAGAAGACGACCTGTCCGTCCGATATCTCCGAGACCGCTCCGTCCGCTATCGCTCGCTTCCCGTCGAGGTTCTGCACCTCCTTCTGTCCGTACGTCTGTTCGCGTCCGACGGTGGTGACGGGGACTGCGCCTCCGTGGGACCGTTCGATGAGGCCGCGGTCCTCTAACTCCCGAAGGTCGCGCCTGATGGTCGCCTTCGAGTAGTCGAGTTCCTCCGAGAGACCCTCGACGGACCGTCCGTCGTCCGCCGAAACGAGTTCCACGATTCGCCGTTTTCGCTCTGCGGGTAACATGGGCGTCGGTCGTGTACGCGGATTACCGCCGTTCGTTGTTAATTGTTTGTGTTCGAGAATCGACCGTCTCTGTTCGGTTCGATCGAAAACCGAAGACGAACGAACACGGCGCTCCGCGGGAGTGCGGTCCGTCCCGCGCCGAGACTGCCGTCGGCGAACGGAACCGAGGACGCGGCCGAGAATCGAACGGGAACAGAAACGAAAACCGCGCTCGGCGGTCAGTCGAGACGGTCGAGGACGGCGTTCGTCACGTCCTCGGTGGACGCGTCGCCGCCTAAGTCGGGCGTTCGCGGCCCGTCGGCGAGGACGCCCTCGACGGCGTCTCGAACCCGCCGTCCCTCCCCGTCGTAGCCGAGATACTCCAACAGCATCGCGGCGGAGACGATGGTCGCCGAGGGGTTGGCGACGCCCTCGCCCGCGATGTCCGGCGCGGTGCCGTGGACGGGTTCGAAGAGGGCGCGTTCGGGCCCGATGTTCGCCGACGGCAGGAGGCCGAGGCCCCCGACCAGACCGGCGGCGAGGTCCGAGAGCACGTCGCCCGCGAGGTTCGGGCAGACGACCACGTCGAACTGCGTCGGGTCGAGACAGACGCGCGTGGCGAACGCGTCCATCAGCACCTCGTCCGTCTCGACGCCGCGGTCCTCGGCGACGGAGACGACGGCGTCGCGGAACCGACCGTCCGTCTCGCGCATCACGTTCGCCTTGTGCGCGACGGAGAACCCGTCGTACTCGCGGTCTGCCACGTAGTCGCAGGCGAACTCGGCGAGTCGCTCCGAGGCGGAGGTGGTCACGACGCGCGTCAGAGTCGAGAGGTCCTCCGAGAGGCGGTCCTCGTGGCCCGAGTAGACGCCCTCGGTGTTCTCTCTGAGGAACACCAGGTCCGTCTCCGGCCGCAGGGCGTCCACGCCGGGGTACGCCTTCGCCGGGCGGACGTTGACGAACGAGTCCACCGCGGTTCGGAGGGGGAGGATGACGTCTGCGGCCGTCTCGCCCGCCGCGCCGAACAGGGTGGCGTCGGCGGAGGCGGCCAACTCGTACGTCTCCTCGGGCAGTGCCTCGCCCGTCTCCTCCTTCACGGCGTCGCCGGCGTCGGCCTCGACGAACTCGAAGTCGCCGACCGCTTCGAGGACTGACACCGCCGCCGGGACGACTTCCTTCCCGATGCCGTCGCCGGGGATAACGACGATCTCCTCAGTCATCGACGTAGGGCAGGGAGGCGGCCTTCTGCGCGACGGCGTCGGCGTTGGACTTCATCAGCGCCGTCGTGTCCCAGACGCCCTCGGTGAGGGCTCTCCGCTGTGCGTCGTCCACCGTCGCCTCGATGGTCGTCTCTCCGTAGGTGACCGTCTCGTTCCCCACGTCCACGTCTATCTCCTCGTCGGGGTGTTCCTCGACCCAGTCTTGGAGTTCGGTGATCGTCTCGTGGTCCGCGGTGACCGTCGGGATGCCGAGTGCGAGGCAGTTACCCGCGAAGATTTCGGCGAACGACTCGCCGACGATGGCGTCGATGCCCCACCGCATCAGCGCTTGGGGGGCGTGTTCGCGGGAGGACCCGCAGCCGAAGTTGGCGTTGACGACCATCACCGAGGCGTCCTGGAACTGCGGTTCGTTGAACGGGTGGTCCTTCTGGTCGTCGTTCTCGTCGAATCGCTGGTCGAAGAACGCGAACTCCCCGAGGCCGTCGAACGTGACGACCTTCATGAACCGCGCCGGGATTATCTGGTCGGTGTCGATGTCGTTCCCTCGAATGGGGACGCCGGACCCCGAGACGGAGTCGATTTCGGGTATCTCGTCGGTCATGCCAGTTTCACCTCCTTCAGGTCGCGCACGTCGGTCACCTTCCCCTCGATGGCCGCGGCGGCCACCATCCGGGGGTTCATCAGCACGGTGCGGCCGTCTTTCGACCCCTGCCGACCGATGAAGTTGCGGTTCGAGGAGGACGCGCACGCCTCGTCGCCCTCCAGTTGGTCCTCGTTCATGCCGAGACACATCGAACAGCCCGCGCCGCGCCACTCGAAGCCGGCTTCCTTGAATATCTCGTCTAAGCCCTCCTCCTCGGCGGCGGCCTTCACGCGCTGACTGCCGGGGACGACCATCGCGCGGACGTCCTCGTGAACCTGCCGCCCCTCGACGACCCGCGCCGCGCGGCGCAGGTCGGGGAGGCGAGCGTTCGTGCACGACCCGAGGAAGGCGACGTCTATCTGGTAGCCCTCCATCGTGTCGCCGGGTTCGACGCGCATGTGCTCTTGGGCGCGTCGCGCGGTGTCCCGCTTGCCCGCGGGGAGGTCCTCCGGGGCCGGAATCGGATCGGTGATGCCGATTCCCTGCCCGGGGGTCGTCCCCCACGTGACGACGGGTTCGAGTTCGGAGCCGTCGATTGTGACCACGTCGTCGTAGACGGCGTCCTCGTCCGACCGTACGGACTCCCAGTAGGGCTTCAGTTCGTCGAACTTCTCGGGGTTCTCTCGGAAGTAGTCGGTCTCTTTCAGCCACTCGTAGGTGGTCTCGTCGGGGTTGACGTATCCCGCGCGCGCGCCGCCCTCGATGGACATGTTGCAGATGCTCATCCGGCCCTCCATGTCGAGGTTCTCGATGGCCTCGCCGGCGTACTCGTACACGTAGCCGACGCCGCCCTCGGTACCGAGGCGGCGGATGACTTCGAGGATGATGTCCTTCGCCTCGACGCCGTCGCCGAGTTCGCCGGTGACCTCTATCTTCCGGACGTCCTTCTTCTCCATCGCGACGGTCTGGGTCGCCAGCACGTCGCGAATCTGGCTCGTCCCGATACCGAACGCGAGTGCGCCGAACGCGCCGTGCGTCGAGGTGTGGGAGTCGCCGCAGACGATGGTCTTCCCGGGTTGGGTGAGTCCCTGTTCGGGCCCGATGACGTGGACGATGCCCTGTTCGCCCGAGGTGGGGTCGGAGAACTCGATGCCGGCGTCGCGGACGTTCTGTTCGAGTTCGGACATCATCTCCTCGGCGGCGTCGTCGCGGAACGGCCGCGACTGGTCCGCCGTCGGGACAATGTGGTCGACGGTGGCGTGGGTGAGTTGGGGGTAGGCGACCTCTAAGTCGCGTTCCTGCAGCATGCCGAACGCCTGCGGACTCGTCACCTCGTGGATGAGGTGGAGGCCGACGAACAGCTGCGTCTGCCCGGTCGGCAGCTCCGAGACGGTGTGTTCCTCCCACACCTTGTCGTACAGCGTTCCCTCACTCATCTACATCACCGTCGCCGCGCTTCCATACCTCGTTCGCCCCCTCGCCGTTCCGGGGGGTGTGGTCCACGTCGGACATCTCGTCCGCCGCGTCGTCTCCGTCGTCTCGGTTCTCGCCACCGTCGGCCACGGCCGGTCCGCGCCGGTACACGTCGTAGCCGAACGTCTCGCCCGTCTCCGGGTGCGCGTGGCTTATCTCCTTCATCGGTGTTCGGTCTGTCATCGTCGTCAGTCGTCCGCGGGTGCTTCCGCCGTCTCTTCGTCCTCGTCTCCGTCGTCGGACCACGCGAACAGGTCGCGCAGGGGCCGACCGACTTCCTCGATGTGGTGGTTCTCTTCCGCGTCCTTCAGTTGGGTGTAGGAGGGACGGCCCGCCTGGTTCTCCGCGATCCACTCGCGGGCGAACGTGCCGTTCTGGACCTCTTCGAGGATCTCCTCCATGTTCTCGCGGGCGTGTTCGTCCACGACGCGGTCGCCGCGCGTGAGGCCGCCGTACTCGGCGGTGTCGGAGACGGAGTTCCACATCTCCTCGAGTCCGCCCTCGTACATCAGGTCCACGATGAGCTTGAGCTCGTTCAGGCACTCGAAGTAGGCCATTTCGGGGGAGTAGCCCGCGTCCACGAGCGTCTCGTAGCCCTGCTTCACCAGCGAGGTGACGCCGCCGCAGAGGACGACCTGTTCGCCGAACAGGTCGGTCTCGACCTCCTCTTGGAACGTCGTCTCGATGACGCCCGCGCGGGTGCAGCCGATGGCGTGCGAGTACGCCAGCGCCTCCTCCTTCGCGTCGCCCGTCACGTCCTGGTAGACGGCGATGAGGCCGGGCGTCCCCTCGTCGTTCTCGTAGTTTCGGCGGACGAGGTGGCCCGGCGACTTCGGGGCGACCATCGTCACGTCCACGTCCTCGGGGGGCTGAATCTGGTTGTAGTGGATGTTGAACCCGTGGGCGAACTGGAGCGTGTCGCCCTCGTCTAAGCTGTCCCGGATCTGCTCGAACACCGCCGGCTGGACGGTGTCAGGGACGAGCACGGAGACGATGTCGCCCTCGGCAGCCGCCTCGACGGGCGTGGCCACGCGCAGGCCGTCCGACTCTGCGGCGGAGCGAGAGGACGACCCCTCGCGGAGGCCGACGACCACGTCGACCCCGCTCTCTGCGAGGTTCTGCGCGTGGGCGTGGCCCTGACTGCCGTAGCCGAGGATGGCTACGGTCTTGTCGTCGATCTGCGAGCGGTCCGCGTCGTCGTCGTAGTATACCTTCGTGTTGAGATCAGTCATTTGTGTGTATGGGTGGGTTTCGTCGGTTCGCCGGAGGTCGCGGGTTTCTCTCCGGGGACTGTCGCTTGGTCGCCGCGCGCCAGCGCCGTCTGGCCCGTCCGGGCTATCTCGATGATGCCGAACTGGCGGAACGCGTCGATGGCGTCGTCTATCTTCTGCTCGTCGCCGGTGAGTTGGACCGTGATGGTCCGCGGCCCGGCGTCGAGCGTCTTGCCCTCGTACATCTCCGTGACGGCGTGCACCTTGTCGGGTTCGTCGCCCTCGACTTTCAGGAGGACGAGTTCCGTCCGCACGGCGTCGTCGTCGAGTTCGCCGGCGTTGATGACCGGCTTCAGCTTCGAGAGCTGCTTCTTTATCTGGTCGATGCCGGGGTCGGGTTCCTCGACGACCATCGTGATCCGGGCGTGGCCGTCGACCGTCGTCGGGCCGACGGTGAGGCTCTCGATGTTGAACTGCCGCCGCGAGACGAGTCCCGCGATGCGCGACAGCACGCCCGGTTCGTTCTCGACTAACGCCGAGATGACCGCCCGACGGGGGTCGTGCTCCGCCTCGACTTCGGGGTCGATGCGGATACCTTGGGAGTTGCGCCGCCCGTCCGGGTGCGGTCGTTCCTCCGGCGCGGGCCCTTTCAGTCCGTGCTTCGGCGGGGAGTCGTCGGAATCGGAGTCCTGCGAGCTCATAGTTGATCCTCCGTCAGCGCGAACTTCCCGTTCGGCGCGCCCGAGGCGACCATCGGGTAGACGTTCTCCGCGGGGTCGATGTGGAAGTCGATGACCGAGGGGCCGTCGTAGTCGAGTGCCGCCTCGATGGTCTCTGCGACTTCGTCGTACTCGTCCACGCGGAATCCGCGCGCGCCGAACGCCTCGGCGAGTTTGTCGAACTCGGGGCACCAGCCGTAGTCGGCCGCCATGCGGCGACGCTCGAAGAAGGCGTCCTGCCACTGGCGGACCATCCCGATGTACTCGTTGTTGAGTACGGCGACGGTGATGTCGAGTTCCTCGCGGACCGCGACGGACAGTTCCTGAATCGTCATCAGGAACGACCCGTCGCCGTCGATGCAGACGACGTCTTGGTCGTCGTCCGCGGCGAGTCGCGCGCCGATGGCGGCCGGGAGGCCGTAGCCCATCGTCCCGAGGCCGTGCGAGGAGACCCACGTCCGGGGCTCCGTGAACGTCCAGTACTGCGCGGCCCACATCTGGTGTTGGCCGACGCCCGACGTGACGACGGTGTCGTCGTCGGTGGCCTCGTCGAGGCACTCGACGACGAACTGCGGTTTCACCGGTTCGTCGTCCGGCGTCGCGTAGTCCATCGGGTACTCGGACTTCCACGTCCGACACTGGTCGCGCCACTCTTTGATGTCCGGACTGCGCTCCATCGCGTCGTCTATCTGCTCGATGACGCGGCCCGCGTCGCCCACGAGGGGGTAGTCCGCGTGGATGTTCTTCGATATCTCCGCGGGGTCGATGTCGATGTGGACGACTTCGGCCTCCGGCGCGAACGTGTCGATGCCGCCGGTGAGGCGGTCGTCGAAGCGCGTCCCGACCGCTATCAGCAGGTCGGTGTGCGTGATGGCCATGTTCGCGTAGCCGGTTCCGTGCATCCCGGCCCACGACAGACAGAGGTCGTGATCCTCCGGGAACGACCCGATGCCGGGCATCGTCGTCACCACGGGGACGCCGTGGTCGATGGCGAACGAACGGGCTTCCTCGGAGGCGTTGCCCTTGACGACGCCGCCGCCGAACAGAAGCACCGGCTTCTCGGCGGCTTCGATGGCCTTCGCGGCCGTCTCCACGTCGTCGGGGTCGGCCTCCAACTGGGGTTCCGTCGTCTCCGGCGTCTCCGCCGGGCCGGGTTCGCGGTCCGTCTCGCCGAGGGTGACGTCCTTCGGCAGGTCGACGAGCGTCGGGCCCGGGCGGCCCTGCCCGGCGAGGGCGAACGCCTCGCCGACGGTGTCGCCGACGCTGTCGGCGTCGCCCGCGAAGTAGTTGTGCTTCGTTATCGGCGCGGTGACGCCCGTCGTGTCGGTCTCTTGGAACGCGTCCGACCCGACCATGTCCGAGGGGACCTGTCCCGTCAGCGCGAGCATCGCGTCGGAGTCCATGTTGGCGTCGGCGATGCCGGTGACGAGGTTGGTCGCGCCCGGACCGGACGTGGCGAGACAGAGGCCGGGGTCGCCGCGGACGACGCCGTACGCGTCGGCGGCGTGGGCGGCGCCCTGTTCGTGCGCCATCGTCACGTGCCGGATGTCGGAACTATAGAGGGCGTCGTAGACGGGCATGATCGCCCCGCCCTGGACGCCGAACGCGGCTTCGACGCCGGCGTTTTCGAGGGCGCGGACGACCGAGGACGCGCCGGTGGTGACCGGCGTCCGGTCGGCCGACTCCTCGGACGCGGCGTCGTCGTCCTGCGAGGGGGGCGCGTGTTCGCTCATGTCGCGGCCCCCCGTCGGGAGTGTCGCGTGGTCGGGTGTCGATACGTCCGCCGTCGGTCGCGTGCGTGGGGTTGCTGGTGCTCCATTACCGGGTGTACTCGTGGTTCTCTGGTGGTGTTGTGAACGCGGTGCGCAGTCCGTCGATAGAAGTGAAGTAAGGGGCTAGGCAGCCCCTACAATAATGAGCGACCGGACAGCGGCCACGTCGTCCGTCGCCGCCACTACGGGCTGGGCGGCGGGGACGGACGCGTCGAGTACGGCCTGCTGTCGCATCGTACTCGTTGGATTCGTCCGGTCGCTTATCAACGTTTCGCGCGGCGCAACGATTGCAGGGGACGGCCCGGGCGTCGCGCACCCGCGGCTCACGAGCGTGAGCGAACGGGGCGCGCGGCATCAGGCGCGAACCTCCTCCTCTTCGTCGTCGCGCTCGACGCCCACCTCGCGGGCGAAGCGCGTGAGCACGTCCACCGTCACGCGCTCTTTCTCCGCGCCGTAGTCTTTGACCCGGCGCGTCACCTCGCGGACCTCGTCGTCCGTCGGGACGAAGCCGGAGTCCTCCAGTCGCTTGCGGACGGAGTGTGCGCCGGTGTGCTTGCCGAGGACGAACTCGCGCTGTGCGCCCACCATCTCCGGCGTCATCACGCCCGGCTCGAACGTGTCCGAGTTCTCGATGACGCCCGCGGCGTGGATGCCGCTCTCGTGGGAGAAGGCGTTGCGCCCGACGACCGGCTTGTTCGCCGGCACCGGGATGTCGCTCGCCTCTTCGACCATCCGGGAGAGTTCCGTAATGCGCGTGGTGTCGATGCCGCTGTCCACGTCGTACAGCGACTCCGCGGACATGACGACCTCCTCGTAGGCGGCGTTGCCGGCGCGTTCGCCGATGCCGTTGACCGACACCTGCGCCTGCGACGCGCCCGCCTCGAAGCCGGCCATCGCGTTGGCGGTGGCCAGCCCGAAGTCGTCGTGGGCGTGGACGTCTATCTTCGCCGACGTGTGCTCTCGGACCGTCCGAATCAGGTCCGCGAAGCGCGTCGGCGTCGCGACGCCGCACGTGTCCGGGATGTTGACCCAGTCAGCCCCGGCGTCGTCCGTCGCCTCCAGTATCTCGGCGAGGAACTCCACGTCCGTTCGCGTGGCGTCCATCGGCGAGAACATGACTTCGACGCCGGCTTCCTTCGCACGCTCGACACTGGCGACTGCGCGCTCGACGGCCTCCTCCTTCGAGGCGTGCATCGAGTCCGCCAGTTGCACGTCGCTGGTGCTGACGAAGACGTGGACCATCTCCACCCCCGAATCGAGGGCGGCCTCCACGTCCTTGTCGACGACGCGCGCCAGACCGCACACGGTCGTGTCGGTGGCGGCGGCGATGTCGCTCACGGCCTCGAACTCGGCGTCCGAGTTGACCGGGAAGCCCGCCTCGATGACGTGCGTCCCCATCTCGTCGAGGGTGGCCGCGATGTCCCGCTTCTCCTCGTAGCTGAACGAGGTGCGTGGCGACTGCTCGCCGTCGCGCAGCGTGGTGTCGAAAATCCGTACGTTCTGAATTTCTGGTTCAGTAATTTGGGCTAATGTGCCCTGGAAGAACTCGACCCGCCGGGGAATCCGACGAAGCCTCCTTGTCGTTAGACATTGTATCAGTCCCGTGCCTACAGCGGTATATAAGCGTTTCCGTGAGACAGTGACACGGCTGGTACTCGCTCCCTCGACGCAACCGCCTCGAACCCCGTAATCGCACGACGTAAACGGGATTGGTCAATCCAAGGTGTTTGTATCACCTTATATTCCTGCGGCGGTCGAACCGGTTGGCGTTCCGTACAATAGTCAAATTTCGTCTCTAAAGTTGAGGAATTATCTCTCGGCGTCCTCGCGCGCGGTCCGATGTGGACGAACGTGGAGCGTCCGGCGGGGACGGGGCGGGGGCCGAGAGGAGGAGGCGACGCCGCACGCCTCGGACCGGCGGGCGCGATTCGACGGGTTCGGTTCCCGTCAGTTCTCAGTCAGGAGACCGTCGAGACGACCGAACGCTTTTCGTGTTGGTCTCCAATCCGAACCGATATGGGCGACTTCAAACTCAACCTCGCCTCCGCCGAGGAGCATCTCGACGAGGAGAACGCAGAGGGGGACGTGGTGCTAGCGGCCCTCGACGGAACGACCGACCCCGACGAGTGGATTCGGAGCGTCGAGAACGGGAACGTCCTGTTTCTCGCCATCGAGGGGGACCTGAACGAACTGGCGACGGGGTTCGCGCGCGAGATCAAGGACATGGGCGGGAGCCTGATGCACTTCCGGAACTTCCTCGTTGTCACGCCGCCGGGGACGAACATCAACACCGACCGTCTCTGAACGTCAGGACGTGGCCGTCGGCGTCGCGGACGCGAAGGCCGCCGTCTACCTCTTCCGGGCCGTCGGCCCACGGACCGCCGGCTTCGACCGCCGCCTCGGCGTCCTCCGCGGCGAACGTCAGGTCCACGTGGACGCCCCCGCGCGCGTCCGCGATTCCCAACTGCGGTTCCCACAGTTCGATATCGACCGGTCCGGAGAGGCGAACTCGCCGCCTCTCCGCGCCCTCGTCTACGACTTCGAACCCGAGAGCGCGGTACCGTTCCTCGGCGCTGTCTAAATCGGCCACCTCCAACACCACCTCGAAGATGCCGGTGAGGGGGCCGGCGTCGTCCGGTCCGACGGCCCCGTCCGCGCCCGCCGACTCGGCCGACTCCGTGCCGCCGACTTCGACGCAGTTCCCGTCGGGGTCGTAGACGTACACCGACCGCGACGACCCGAAGGAGAACTCCACGGGGTCCAGATCGGAGAAGCGTTCGACCCACCCGTTGTACGCCTCGCGGGTGGTCGAGAAGGCGTAGTGGGTGTGGATTCCGCCGCGGGGGACGGCGGTCGGTCGCCGGAGGACGAGCGTCGTCTCCCCCACGTCGTAGGCGACTTCCGAGTCCGACTCGTCGGCCGGGACCAGCCCGAGCCGAGTCTCGTAGAACTCGCGGGCGGACCCGACGTACTTCACTTCGAGTGCGAGGCGGCAGAGGTGGGTGAGCATGGCGGCCCTACGCGCGCCGGCCCGAAATAGATCCCTCTGACCCGCGAGCGTTTCGCTCCGATCCGCGAACCGTCGCCCGCCGGGCGTGTCACGGCGGGAGCGTTTAAGCGCGTTCCGGCCCTCTGTTCGGGCATGCCGATGAAGGGGAGCGGTTCGAGCGAGTACCGCGAAATCGACCGCTGGGACGACGGGGTCGGGTGGATAGCGTACCCCGAGGAGGACATGCAACGGGCCAGTCACGCCGTCGTCGGCGACGACGGGGGCGTCTGGGTGTTCGACCCGGTGGACGCGCCGGAACTCGACGACCTGTTGGCCGAGTTCGGGGACGTCGCGGGCGTCGTCGTCGGACTCGACCGGCACAAGCGCGACGCCGCCGAGATAGCGACCCGCCACGGGGTTTCGGTGTACGTTCCCGACTGGATGGCGGGTGTGGTAGAGGAGATAGCCGCGCCCGTCGAACGGTTCGGCCGCCGCCTCGGCGACTCCGGGTTCGAGTCGTTCGTCGTCCGCGACGCCTCCATCCCGCCGTGGCAGGAGGCGGGGTTCGTCCGCCGGTCCGACGGGACGATGGTCGTCCCCGAGTCGGTGGGCACCGCGTCGTTCTTCCGCGCGCCGGGCGAGACGGTGGGCGTCCACCCGATGCGCCGGCCGTTCCCGCCGCGGAAGAACCTCTCGGGGTACGACCCCGAACGACTCCTCGTCGGCCACGGCGAGGGCGTTCTCGCGGGGGCGGCCCGCGCACTCGAACAAGCGCTGGACGACGCGCGGCGGAACATGCCGGGCGCGTACGGGCGCGCGGTCAGGGAGATGGTCTCCTGAAACGACGCCCTCGAAGCGCCGTTCCCGGCGCGAGTCCGCCGAGCGGCGTCGAATCCGGTCACGTTTTTTATCTGTTCCCCCCGTAGTTCTACCGTGGTACACATCACCCGCGGCTTGCTCGACGTTCTCCTCGACATGGCCGAGGAGAGCGAACCCGAGCGGATGAGCGTCGTCCTCACGGCGACGCCCGCCGGCGACTTCGAACGAGACGTCGGCCTAGACCCCGAGACGCCCGTACTGACGACGTTCTACCTCCCCGATGCCGGCAGCTCCGTCAACGCCGTCTTCGGCTTGGACCTCGGGACGCCCGCCGGGCGCGGGCGCGCGAGGTTCGTCTCTCACCCGCAGGGGCCGCCCCGGCCGACGCGAGAGGACGACTTCGCCGCGGCCGTCATCGTCGCCGTCCCCCCGTGGGAGGACGAGTCGGTCAAGGCGTTCGACCGGAGCGGACGCGGGTTCGGACTCGACGTCGTGGACGCCCACCCGCCGAACGAGTCGCTCGCCTCCGAGTAACTACCCGATCACCTGTCGAGATACCCCAAATCCGCGAGTTGGTCGGTTATCTCCTCGAACTGTGCCTCCGTGAGCTGTCCCTCCTTCTGGTGTTGGATGACGATACTCCGCAGGAGGAACCGAACGAGGTCGCTCGTACTGGAGAAACTCGTCCCCTCGATGGTCTCTTCGACGCGGTCCGCGAGGTCCTTCGGGATGGACACGGTGGTGTAGTCCGTCATCGTCGTTCTCGTCGGTGACGACGTTCCGGGTAAGTATAACGGATGCGCTCGATTCCCCCGGTCCGCCGCCGTCCCGCCGAGCGTGTCGGCCCCGAATCGGCGACGGACGGCGGCCGATTCGGCTCCGGGCGGAATCGAGGACCGCAGACGGAACCGAGGACCGCGGATGGAGTCCGACGGCGACGTCGAGGGGAGATTCCCGCGTCTCGTCCGCCAGAGCGTCAGTCGGGGGTTTTTCCAACGATGAACACGTATCGGCCCGTAATGGCGGTCAGACCACCACAGCAGGGAGGGGACGAACCGGACACGCTCGAGTTCGGTATCGCGGCGCTCGACGCTCGACTGTCCGAAGCCGAGATTCAGTTCCCGGCCACCGACGACGAAGTGGTCCGCGCCCTCGACAACGCGAAGATACCGTACGACGCCTCGGGCAACGGCGTCGCGATCGAGGAAGCGCTCTCGTCGGTCCCGTCCTCGGAGTTCGATACCGAGACGGAGCTTCTGAACCAACTGCACCCGGTGTTCGAGGAGTACCGCTCCTCGGCGTCCGGCGGGTTCTTACAGCAGCTTCGAAGTCTGCTCCCCTTCTGAGTCGTCGCCTCTCCTCGCCGTCGCCCCCTCTCGCGCGGTCCGTCGTTTCTCGTCTCCCGCGGGTCGCCAACCGCCGCCGCGTTCAGCCCCGGTTCGTCCGTTCGACCGTCTCCCCGTCCGGCGCGGGCGCGTCCTCGGCGGCGTCCGCCCTTTTCGCCGCCCTCGTCGTCTCGCCGGACTCGCTCGACTCGAACTCGTCGTCTATCTTTCGGAGCGTGTCGCGGTGCAGCGTCAGGATGAGGTCGGAGAGGACGCCGAACATCAGGAGTTGGACGCCGAACAGGATGGCGCCCGCGGCGACGACGGCGAGCACCTCGTGCGAGACGCGGACCGTCACCCACTCGACGGCGACGTAGACGGCGACGAGGATCCCGATGAGGGTGGAGATACCGCCGACGCTCCCGAAGTAGAACAGCGGGTTGTTCGTCTTCGCTCGGCGGTACAGCTCCAGAAAGATGATGCCGCCGTCGCGGATGGGCCGCAGGTTCGTGTCCGACCCGGACGGACGGGGGAGGTACGCGATGGGGACGACCGCCGTCTTGATGTTCCGCTTGATGCACTCGACGGCCATCTCCGTCTCGACGCCGAACCCGTCCGCCGTGAGGGTCATCCGCGAGAACGATTCGCGCGTGAAGGCGCGGTAGCCCGAGAGGATGTCCTCGAAGTTCTGGCCGTGGATGGCCGCGAAGGCGTCGTTGACGATGCCGTTTCCGATCTGGTTGAACTTCGTCATCGCCCCGTCGCGCATGTCGGCGAACCGGTCGCCGATGACGTGTTCGTACCCCTCGTCTAAGGGTTCCAGCATCGCCTGCGCGTCCTCCGCGCGGTACGTCGCGTCGCCGTCGAGCATCAGGACGTACGGCGCGTCGATGTGGTACTCGACCGCCTCGCGGATGGCCTGTCCCTTTCCGGACCCCGACTGCATGGCGACGCGCGCGCCGCGTTCCTCGGCGACCTCCGCGGTGCCGTCTTCGGACCCGCCGTCGATGACGAGGATGTTCTCGAAGCCCTCCTCGCGGAAATTCTCTACGACGCGGCCGATGGTCTCGGCCTCGTTGTAGGTGGGGATGAGAACGCAGACGGAGTCGAGTGGCGGCATTGGACGGATTTCTTTGGGGGTAGCGCAAAAGGGTTGCTGTCTCTGTCGGCAACGTCACCAGAACGCTTCGCGTTCCGGTTGGCGGACAAGACGCTTCGCGTCTCGTCACCGTCGCCGGCGGCGTTCGGTCGACACGCAGGAGATGCGTCTCGATATAGCGGATGCGTTTACACATGAGATATATACGCGCTTACGGAGAAGAACCGGACATGCAAGCAGTGGTTCTCGCGGCGGGCAAAGGAACTCGACTTCGACCCCTCACCGACGACAAACCGAAGGGGATGGTCGAAATCGACGGCGAACCGATCATCACCCACTGCCTCGACCAACTCCGAGAGCTCGGCGCCGACGAGTTCGTCCTCGTGGTCGGGTACCTGAAGGAGAGGATAATCAGCCACTACGGCGACGAGTACGAGGGCATTCCGATAACCTACGCCCACCAACGCGAACAGAAGGGACTCGCGCACGCGTTGCTGACCGTCGAAGAACACATCGACGACGACTTCATGCTCATGCTCGGAGACAACGTCTTCCGGGCGAACCTGAAGGACGTCGTCCGACGGCAACGCGAGGACCGGGCCGACGCCGCCTTCCTCGTCGAGGAGGTGCCGTGGGAGGAAGCGAGTCGGTACGGCGTCTGCGACACCAACAAGTACGGCGAGATTACCGACGTCGTCGAGAAACCCGACGACCCGCCGTCGAATCTCGTCATGACCGGATTTTACACCTTCTCGCCGGCGATATTCCACGCGTGCCGCCTCGTGCAACCGTCCGACCGCGGCGAGTACGAGATTTCGGACGCCGTCGACCTGTTGATAGAGAGCGGACGGACCATCGACGCCCTGCGCCTCGAAGGGTGGCGCATCGACGTCGGCTACCCCGAAGACCGGGACGAAGCAGAGCGGAGGATACAGGCCGAACGCGGCGACGAGGGGGCGGGGCAAGCGAGCGCCGAGGGCGAGTCGGAGTAATCGCACCGACGCCCGGACGAGACGAACGCGGACGACGACTCAGACCGCGGGGATTTTTATCTCCGTCCCTGAAGGACGGGTATGCGTACGTTCGTCCGCCGCCTCGTCTCCGCAGTCGCGGGATTACTGTCGTTGACGGGGTTACCCTACGTGCTGTATCTTCTGCTGTACAAGGTCTGGAACCCCTCCGGGTCGCCCGCGAAGAAGGAACCCGCCGAACCGACGGTCAGCGTCGTCCTCCCGACGTACAACGAGGAACGCATCATCGAGAACAAACTCCGCGACATCGTCTCGCTCGACTACCCCACGGAGAAAGTCGAAGTCGTCGTCGTCGACTCCAGCGACGACGACACGCGAGACATCGTTCGGAGCTTCTTCGCCGAACGTGAACACCCGACGCTGAACCTCCTCGAAGAGGACGAACGGCGGGGACTCGCGCCCGCCCTCAACGACGCCTACGCCGCCGCGGAAAACGAGATGGTCGTCAAGACGGACTGCGACTCGAAAGTCGCCGCCGACGCCCTCCGCGAGGCCGCCGCGAACCTCGCCGACCCCGACGTGGGCGCGGTCACCGGCCGCAACGTCGAGGTCCTCGGCGGGAGCGAAGTCGAGGAGGGGTACCGCGGCGTCCAGGCGATGATTCAGACGCTGGAGAGCCACATCGACTCGACGCTCATCTTCCACGGGCCGTTCTCCGCGTTCGAGAACGACGAGATCGTCCCCATCGACCCGAACTCCATCGCGGACGACACCGAACTCGCCCTGAAGATTCGGCGCAACGGCAAGCGCGTCGTCTTCGACCCCGACGTCCGCTACATGGAGGCGTCTCACTCCGAGTTCGGGAAGCGACGGACGCAGAAGGACCGCCGGGCGATGGGCCTGATTCGGCTGTTGGTCCAGCACCGCGACGCACTCGGGCGACACGGCCTCTACGGCGGCGTCGTCCTCCCGTTCAACTGGTGGTTCATGATACTCTCGCCGTGGCTTCTCGCGGGCGCGGTGGCGGCGACGACGCTCGCCGGACTCGCCGTCGCGGGGCCGTTCGGTCTCGCCGTTCCGGCCGCGCTGGGGGCGTTCACCCTCCTCGGCTCTCGGGACCGCTTGGGGGGCCTCCAACCCATCTACGCCGTGTTCGACACGCAGGTGTCGCTGCTCTTCGCTGCGGTGAAGCTGCTGCGCGGCGAGGGGTCGGCGATCTGGGACGTGGACGAGGAACTCCGGGACGTGTACGAATGAAGATACTGCAGGTGACGCCGCGGTACCCGCCGCAGTCGGGCGGCGTGGAGACGCACGTTCGTGAGATCTCCGAGCGACTGGTCGAACGCGGTCACGACGTGACGGTGGTCACCGCCGACGCCGGAGATGGCGGTTTCCGGCGGGAACGCCGCAACGGCGTTCGGGTGCGTCGGCACCGGGGACTCGCACCGGGCGGGGCGATGCACGTCTGCCCGCAGGTGACCGCCGCCGTCCGACGTCGCGACGCGGACATCGTCCACGCGCACAACTACCACTCGTTCCCCCTCTTTTTCGCCGCCCTCGGCGTCGGCGACCGACGGTTCGTCGCGACGCCGCACTACCACGGCGGGAGCGCGGACTCCCTCAGAGATCGGTTGCTCTCGCTGTACCGACCGCTCGGTCGGCGGGCCGTCCGACGCGCCGACGCCGTCGTCGCCGTCAGCGACTGGGAGCGAGAGCGGTTGGCCGACGACTTCGGCGTCGATGCGACGGTGATCCCGAACGGACTCGACGTGGACCGATTCGAGCGCGCCGAACCGGTCGTCCGGGACCGACCGTACCTCCTGACTGTCGGTCGATTGGAGGAGTACAAGGGCGTCCAACACGCGATTCGAGCCCTCTCCGAACTGTCGGCGTACGACCTTCTCGTGGTGGGGTCGGGACCGTACCGCGACGAACTCGAACGGATCGCTCGGGAGGAGGGCGTGGACGACAGAGTGTCGTTCCTCGGATTCGTCGACGCCGACCGCATCCCCTCGCTCTACGCCGGCGCCAGCGCTCACCTGACGCTCTCGTCGTTCGAGGCGTACGGAATGACCGTCGCCGAGTCGTTGGCCGCAGGGACGCCGTGCGTGGTGCGCAAAGCGGGGGCACTCTCCGACTGGGTCGGCCGCGACGGGTGCGTCGGCGTCGGAGACGTCGAACCCGCCACGGTCGCGGAAGCGATCACCGAGGTCGTGAACCGCGACACGTCTTCCGCCGGCCTCCCCGATTGGGAGGCGGTCACCGATCGGATCGAGGAGAAGTACAGAGTGCTTTTGTCGCGTCGGTAGGAGCAAGGAGTATGAACGTCCTACTCGTCACCGTGGACTCGCTCCGCGCTGATAGGGTGAACGAGAGGGTCATGCCCTTCACGCGGTCGTTCGCGGACGACGCACTCGAATTCAGACAGTGCATCGCGAACGGTCCCTCTACGCCCGCCTCGTTCCCGTCCATCCACGCGAGCCGTCACTTCGCGAGCATCGAGGGGCTCGGAATCCCCGCAGAGGGTGGCGTCGTCACTCTCGCAGAGCGTCTTCGGGACGCCGGCTACGCCACCGCGGGGTACACGGACAACCACTTCGCCAGCGGGTCGTACAACTACGACCGCGGGTTCGACGTGATGCACGACGCCAGCGGTTCGACCGAAGCGGGGAGACTGAAGCAGTTCGTCCAGTCGAACCTCGACAAGAGCGGCCTCCTGTTCAAGACCATCGAACGCGTCTACACCCGCCTCGACGCGTTCTGGTCGGAGACGACCGGCAACGACAGCGAGTACGAACGCGCCGCCTCGCTCAACCGCCGCGCCCTCGAGTGGATAGACGAGAGGGACGCCGACGAGGACTGGTTCGTCTGGCTCCACTACATGGACGTCCACCACCCCTACGAGGCGCCCGAGGAGTACCAGCGACGGTTCCTCGACGAACAGATGGGCGTCGCCGAGTGTCGCCGCCTCTCGCGAAAGGGGACGCACCACCCCGAGGACGTCACCGACGAGGAGTGGGACCTGATCAAGAACCTGTACGACGCCGAGTGCGCCTACGCGGACGACCAGTTCGCCTCGCTCGTATCCGAACTCGACGCCCGCGGAGTCCGAGACGACACCGTCGTCTGCTTCACCGCGGACCACGGCGAACTCGTGGGCGAACACGGCCACGCGGGCCACCCGCCGGAGTTCTGGGAGGGCGTCGTGCGCGTCCCCTTCCTCGTCGACGGCGTCGGCGAGACGGGAACCGTCGACGGGCAGGTCCGACTCCTCGACACCGCCCCGACGCTCGCGGACGCCGCCGGCGTCGCCCCGCCGGACGAGTGGCAGGGCGCCTCCGCCCTCGATGTCGCCCGCGGTGACGTCGAGGCGCGGGAGTTCGCCTTCGGCGACGTGGGTCGGCAGATAGATTACAGCCGGAGCTTCGCGCGCCGGAGCGACGGGTGGAAACTCCTCCGCCACGCCGACGACGGCGAGTTCCTCTTCGACGTGAGCGAGACGCCCGACGAACAACCGGGGGACGACCGCTCCGGCGAGGAGAGCGAGGTGTACGACGAACTCGCCGCCGCCCTCGACGACCACCAGCGCCGAATGGCGGAGATGCGGCGCGGGGAACGCGGCGTCGACGAGGACGACGAGATGGTCGAAGACCACCTGCGAGAACTTGGATACCTACAATGACATTCAGCGATTGGATCCGCAAGACGAGGACGAGCGTTCGAGAGCGGGGCCCGGTAGACGGACTACGAGAGGGCGGCTACGAGTTGTACATCGGAGGGCTGCGACGGCTCAACAAGTTCTATCCGGGAACGACGAACGTCTACGACCGGGAGTGGGACGTGCTCCTCGTCCTCGATGCGTGCCGGGTCGACGTCATCGACGAAGTCGCGGACGAGTACCCCTTCCTCAACCGGCCGGACGAACTCGTCTCGGTCGGGAGTTCTTCCATCGAATGGCTCGAGAACACGTTCACCGAGCGTCGGCGGGACGAGATGAAGCGGACAGCGTACGTCACCGGAAATCCGTTCAGCCACCGCGTGCTCGACGACGATTCGTTGCGCAAACTCGACGAAGTGTGGCGGTACGAGTGGGACGACGAGGCGGGCACGATTCCGGGGCGACCGATAACCGACCGCGCTATCAGCACGAAGCGTGAACTCGACCCGGACCGACTCATCGTCCACTACATGCAACCGCACTTCCCGTCGATTCCCGACCCGTTGGGAGGGGGGATGAACGCCGAGACGTTGGGGGAAGGCGCGGGGTGGGAAGACCCGTGGGACAGACTGCGGAAGGGGGAGCTAACTCGCGAGAGAGTGTGGCGCAGCTACCGCGACAACCTCCGGTACATCCTCGGAGAGGTCGAACTGTTGCTCGGCAGCGTGGACGCCGAACGGGTCGTCGTCACCGCCGACCACGGGAACGCCGCCGGTGAACTGGGCGTGTACGGACATCCGAAGGTTCCGATACCGTCGATCCGTCGGGTCCCCTGGTACGAGACGAGCGCCGAAGATACGGGCGAGTACGATCCGAAACAGGACACGGAACGGAGCGCGCGAGACGAAGGGACCGTAGAGGAGAAGCTATCCGCGCTCGGGTACCTCTGACGTCGTCGGTCGGAGCGTAGCGTTCGACCACCGCGGGGTACCTGCTCGGAACGTTCCTTCCGTCGTCCCTACGTCCGTTACCGTACTCCGCAGAGGACCAGTGATCGTCTATGCACTGCCCCGTCTCAGCGCTCCGTCGGACCGCACAGCGCCTTTGGTAAGTGCATAGCAAGAAAGACCGGACTTGCCTACTCCACGTACCCGAGATCCTTCAGCGTCTCCTCGACGTCTCGCTGGTCCGCTCTACGGTCTCCCGTTCCGGTCGCCGTCGCGGGACCCACTTCGACGTCGCGCGCGGCGGCGTCGCCGGCGAGGACGTCGAACGCGACGTCCCCGTCGACGTCCTCCGGGACGGCGACGCCGAGGCGGTGGAGGATGGTCGGTGCGAGGTCGTACAGCGACAGTTCCGCCGCCTCGTCGCGTTCGGCGACGTCCTCCCCCCACGCGGCGAAAACGCCGGTGTGCCGGTGAGTGGCGAGCCACTCCAACCGCTCGCCGAACACCTCGCCGCCGAGCGATTCGGGCGCGTCGACGCCCGTGGTGTACTCGACGACGAGGTCGGGCGCGAGAGCCATCTCCCCGGTGTAGATGTCCCCGGGGTCGTGAACCGCCGCCGCGACGGGCGTCCCGTCGGGCGTCTCCAGCGACTCGAACGCCGTTGCGAGTTCCTCGACGTACGCCGCCTTCGACGAGTCCGAGTCGAACGCGCGGTCGTTGACGTACACGGGCCCCCGACCGAGCGAGATGGCCTTCGTCTGCTCCCAATCAACCGGCGCATCCTGTACCGACAGGCGTCCGCTTTCGTTCGGGACGCGCCGCTGAATCGACTCGGGGACGACGGCCTGCGCGAGGTTCACGAGGCCGAGCCTGTCGACCAATCGCTTGAGTCGCTCCTCGGTGAGCCCCAGCGACGAGAGGACGGTCCGCGAGGAGTCCTCGCCCACCACCAGATCGCCGCGGTTCGCCAACCACTGGTTGACGAGGAACGTCTCGTCTATCTCGACGAAGCCGTGATCGCTCATGAGGAAGACGGCCTCCGTCCCCTCGTCGTCGAGCAGTTCTCCCAGTCGGTCGTCGATGCGTTCGTACAACCGGCGGATGTGCCCCGGGCGGTCCCACAGGCGGTGCTGAACCGTGTCCGTGATGAAGACGGTGAGGTGGACGAGGTCGCGGTCGCGCTCCGCGGCGAACCACTCCGCCGCGTCGAAGCGCTGGTCGACGAGCGTTCGCGCCTCGGTTACCAGTTCGTCTGGCGACGCTTCACCGAGGACGAGGTTCGGCTTCACCCGGTAAGACGGAACGGCGTCGAGGAGGTCGGGTTTCAGCGACTCCGGAGAGGTGAACTCCCCCCGCTCGGACGCCGGACTCCCCGCGACGGTCAGGACGCCGTCGGCGGTCCGCGGCGGGTGCGTCGTCGGCATGTTGACGACCGCGGCGTCGCGGTCGGCGTCCGCGAGGACGTCCCAGTACTCGCGGGACCTGAAGTCCGAGGAGTCGTTTGTCGCTATCTCGCAGCGCTCCCGGTCGAACGAGAACCACTCGTAGACGCCGAGTTTCCCGGGCGTCTTCCCGGTGGAGTAGCACTTCCACGCGGGGAACGTGATGGGCGGGAGCGTACTCCGCAGGTCGCCGGTGACGCCCTCCGCGCAGAGACGCTCGAACGCCGGAAGCGCGCCCTCGTCCATCCAACGTCGGAGGAGCGACCAGTCGGCTCCGTCGAGGCCGACGACGTAGACGGTCATAGCGGTACCATCGAAGCAGCGTCGTTAAAGTTCTTCGAGTACGCCGCGGAACGCCTCGGCGAACGCCGCCTTCCGCGACTCCGCGTCGAACGTCGACCCTCGTTTCCGGGCGAGGTCGGAGAGGCGACGGCGCTCTTCCGACACTCGGTCGAAGTACGTCGAGACACCTCCCGCGAGCGACTCGGGGTCCGCTGAGACGACGAGCGAGGGGTCCACCTCGCGCGCTTCGGACCGCGTCCCCGTGGTGTCGGTGACGAGGGGCGGAAGCCCCGCACGCATCGCCTCTAAGACGCTCACCGGGAAGGTGTCCATCCGCGACGGCTGGACGTACAACGATGCGGGCACGAACGCGTCCGCGAGGTCCTCGACGTATCCGCGAACCCGAACGCCGGGCGTGTCGGCGTACGACTCAGGGTGGCCGCCGCCGACGACGTGGAGTTCCGCCTCGGGATGTCGCTCCCGGACGCGCGGCCACGCCTCGACGAGCAAGTCCACGCCCTTGTACTCGCTCGGCCGACCGACGGTCACCGCGACCTTCCCGTCGAGCGACGGCGCGACACCGCCGAGAGAGTCGTACACGTCGGGTTGGACGTACGGGTGCGCGACGGCCATCGGCGTGTCCGCGCCCACGATAGGACGGGTGAAGTCCGCGGCGAACTCGGAGACGGCGACCACGCCGTCGACGTATCGACGACCGACGGCGCTGACCGCCGGCCCGCCGAACCGTCCGACGAGCGACTTCAGTCCCGAACTCCCCTCGAAGTCGTCTCGGCCGAGGCTGTAGAGCCCGTGGTCCGCACAGAGGTAGACGAGCCGAGAGCCGCGAACGACGCGGTTGACGAGGGCGGCGTAGAGCGGTCGAGAACCCTCTACGAGGTAGACGTCGTACGGTGGCGCGCGGAGTCCGTTCACGACGTCGGCCGGCAGGCCGTCGCCGAGGGCGTCGGGAGAGAAGCCCCGAAAGTCCACCAGGTCGGCGCCGATGGCCTCCGCGAACCCTCGGTGGGCGGGGTGCGGATCCTGATACAGCATGGCGACGCGAGCAGAGTCGGGGTTCATCTTTCGAACAGGTGCCCGGTCATCCCAGAAAAGTGAAGCGGAGATAGCGCAACGCCTGCAGTCGTCCGCCACCGGGTGCGAACGGCGTCTACGATTTATCCGATTCGGTCGAATACACGGGGTATGACCCCTCGTCCGAACGTCGTTCTCCTCGTATTCGACACGCTTCGGGCCGACGCCCTCTCGTGCTACGACGACGACGCGGTGGAGACGCCGAACCTCGACCGGATCGCCGAGTCCGGAACCCGCTTCGAGAGCGCGTTCTCCGCGGGGGCGTGGACGCCGCCCGCCCACGGAACGCTCTTCTCCGGGTTGTGGCCCTCGAACTCGGGGTTTCAAGGGAACATGCCGACGATGGACGATGATGTCCCGCTTCTGGCGGACCGCCTCCGCGACGCCGGGTACGACACCTACGGCGTGTCGGGGCCCTCGAAGATGGCGTCGCCGACGAACCTCGACCGCGGATTCGATTGGTACTACGAACCGTGGGATCACGTCGCCGAGCGACCGTCCGTCGAGTGGTTCGAACAACTGCTGACCGACGATTCCGTCCGACGTGACACGTTCCGGCTATTCACGCGGGGAAACGACTACTATAACGAACTACGGATAGAGAAGTTCCTCGACGCACTCGGGGGCGCGGAGTCGCCGTTCTTCGGCATGATGAATCTGACGACGGTGCACGCGCCGTACGACCCGCCGCGGCCGTACAAGACGGACCGAACGCCGTCGCTGTCCCGACCGCCGCTTCATGTGTTCGAGGAGTTGCTCACGCCCGGTCGAATCGAGGACGACTCGGTCAGGGACGAGCGGGTGTTCGCGGTCGCTGACGGAAAACGCTCGAACAACATCCGCTTTCGATACTACGACGACGATTCGTACGTCTCCGACGAGGAACTCGCTATCGTCAGAGAGTGGTACCGCGCGAGCGTCGAGTACCTCGACGACCAGGTGGGTCGCATCCTCGGGTGGTTCGACGAACGTAACTTGACCGACGACACCGTGTTCGTCCTCACCTCCGACCACGGAGAGTACTTTGGCGAACACGGCCTGCTCTACCACAGTGTCGGTCTCTACGACGAAGTCCTCCGCGTTCCGCTCATCTTCGCCGGGCCGGGCGTTCCGACCGGGAGCCGACGGGAGGACCTGGCGTCGCTCGCAGACGTGTTCGCGACGGTCTGTGCGCTCTCGGACGTGGAGGCACCCGAGACAGACGGCATCGACCTCTTCGGACCGGAGCGACGCGACCACGTCGTCGCCGAGCGAGCGTACACCGAACACGGCAACCCCGAAGCCGAGTCAGAAGTGTCCGAGGAAACGCTCGCGTGGATGCGGGTCGGACGAAAGAGCATCCGAACCGAGGATTACCGCCTCGAACTCCGGTCCGACGGATCCTCGTCTCTCTACCGCCTGCCGTCCCAAGAGGAGGTGGTGGATCCCGATCCCGACGTGGTGTCCGACCTCCGCGACCGACTGACGGCGGAGGTCGACGACGAGTTCAACCGCGGTGACGGCGACGGCGACGAACGCGAGTACAGCGACGCCGTGCAGCGAAATCTTCGTGACCTCGGCTACCTCGGGTGACACAGGACGGGAGGATTTTTAGTCGGTATCGTCGTTTGCCCGAACATGCGTACGTTACTCGTCGGTCTCGACGCCGCCTGCGGCCCTATCCTCGACCCCCTGTTGGAGGAGGGCGCTCTGCCGAACTTAGAAGAGGTATTCGAAGACGGAGCGACCGGCCCCCTGCGCTCGCAGATTCCGCCGTGGACGGCGAGCGCGTGGCCGTCTCTCTACACCGGGAAGAACCCCGGCAAACACGGCGTCTTCGACTTCCTCGCGTTCGACGGCTACGACTGGGACGTCGTCAACGGGTCCGACGTGAAGGCGCGGACGATGTGGGACTACCTCGACGAGAACGGTCTGTCGAGCGTCGTCGTCAACGCCCCGGTCACCCACCCGCCGCGCGACATCGACGGGGCGGTGATTCCGGGCTATCTCGCACCCGACGAACCCGACTGTCATCCCGAGGGCATCCTCGACGACGTTCGCGACGCCGTCGGCGAGTACCGCGTCTACGCCGAACGAGAGACCGACGACCGGGTGGACGACGAGGCGAAGTTCGACGAGTACCTCGCGCTCACCCACCTTCGCGGCGAGGCGTTCCGCTACCTCGCGGACCGCTTCGACCCCGACTTCGGCTTCGTCCAGTTTCAGAAGACAGACGCCGTCTTCCACGACTTCCCCGGCGACTCGGAGAAGGTTCGAGCGGTGTACGAGGCGGTAGACGAGGAACTCGGCGAGACGCTGTCGGCGTGCGACCCCGACGTGGTCGTCGTCGCCTCGGACCACGGAATCGGTGAGTACGACGGGTACGAGGTTCAGGTCAACGAGTTCTTGCGTCGGGAGGGACTGCTGGACACGGCCACCGACGGCCGGGGCGTGCCGTCATGGTTCCAAGTCAAAGACGAGCAACTCGTTGGAGGCGACGCCGACGCCGACACCGACGCCGACGACGGACCGACCGCGGTCGAACGACTCGCCGCGTTCGCCGCGAAGGGCGGACTGACCTACCAGCGCGGAAAGGCGGTGCTCGAACGTCTCGGCTTGGCGGAGTTCGTCGGGAAGCACGTCCCCATTGGGGCCGTCTTCGCCGCCAGCGAGAGCGTCTCCTTCGAGTCCTCCCGGGCGTACCTCCGTTCGGGGTCGGAACTCGGCGTCAGGCTCAACGTCGAGGGTCGCGATCCGTCGGGCGTCGTCCCCGCGTCCAAGTACGAGTCCGCCCGCGACGACGTGATTTCGGTCCTCGAATCGCTGACCGACCCCGAGGGACGCCCCGTGTTCGACGAGGTGGTTCCGCGCGAGACGCACATCTACGGCCCCTACGCGGACGAGGCGGTCGACGTGCTCTGCGTCCCGCGGGACTTCGAGAACTCGCTGTCGGTGCACGTCGGTGACACCTTCGATTCGCCCGAACCGTGGAACCACAAACCCGACGGCGTCGTGGCCGTGGCGGGTGAAGATGTCGACGCCGACGCCGACCTCTCGGGAGCGCACCTGTTCGATATCGCGCCGACCGTCCTCTCGACGTTCGGCGTCGCGCCCGACGAAGAGATGGACGGCGAGACGCTCGCCGTGGTGGACGCCGTCGAGCCGATATCTTACCCCGAGTTCGAGGTGGCGGACCGAGTGCAGACGGACGATGGAGAGGTCGAAGAGCGACTGGCCGACCTGGGGTACTTGGAGTGAACGCGAAGGCGACCGTCCGTGTCTGCGTCGCCCTGTCCGTACGTTCGGTCTACTGGACAGAGTGAAACCCGTGGTTTTCAAATAGCCAGCACTAAGAGAGGTGAGCAATGGCGACCCTCTCTACTGTGTTCGGTCTCGACATCAATCTACGCTGGTGGTACCTTCGGGCGCTGTACGAACTGAGCTCGGACGTTCAGTCTCGAACCGTCAGTGGCGTCACAGCCGAGTTCGTTCCCTCGACGTTCCACGAGTACCGACGCGTCCGGACGCTGACTGATGAGGAAGACGTGATTTCGGACATCGTCTCCGAACTCCGGCCGGGCGACGTGTTCTACGACATCGGCGCGAACATCGGGACCCACAGTTGTTTCGCCGGGCAAGTCGCGGCGACGGTCCACGCCTTCGAGCCGCATCCCGAGACCGCGCGCCGACTCAGGGCGAACCTCAGCCAAAACGGAGGGGAGTTCACCGTCCACGAGGTGGCCCTCTCCGACTCGGAGGGCACGGCGGAGTTGGGCCTCCCCGTTGGAGACAACGACGAGGTCGGCGTCGGAACGTTCACGATCACCGATTCGTCCTCGACGGCCAGGACGTGGGACGTATCGCTCGTCGTCGGGGACAAATACGTCGACTCAGCCGACATCGACGAACCGGACGTCGTGAAGATCGACGTCGAAGGAGCCGAGTTAGGGGTCATCGACGGTCTCCGAGACACGCTCGCCGAGGCGCGCGTTATCTACTGTGAAGTCCACCTAGACACGGTGACGATCGACGACGTGACGCGCCGTTTCAACGAGTTCGGCCTGAGCACCTCGGAGATATTCCGACGCGAGGGAACAGTCTTCCTAAAGGCGGCTCGTCCGTAGCACCGAGAATGTCCGAGAATCGATCTCCCGACGAAGGCGGAGAGAAGTCAGAGATAGACGATACGAGCCTCAGCCTCGAAGTCGCAAAGGGGTTTTCAGGCAAGTTGATACAGGCGGTTCTCGGCTTCGCGGGGACTATCCTGTTCGCGCGCGTTCTCGGGCCGGCATCGTTCGGGGGGTTCTACCTCCTGCATACGGTAGTACAGATGTCGCTCCGTCCGGTGATGGGCGTCGCGAACGCCTCGATGAAGCGGTTCTCGGAGTCCGGGACGGACCGCCGGGAGATAGTCGGTACCCAACTGCTGTTCAACGTGGTGCTCGTCGGTCTCCTTGTACCGGTGGCGTTCCTCCTCAAGGGCCGCTTTGACGCCTACACCGGCATCGAGGGGTCGGCTCCGCTCTACGCCGTCCTCCTCGTCGCCCTCGTCTTCTTCGCGTCGTTCCAGCAACTCCTCCCGGCGCGCGGGCGTATCGGGGTGGAGGTGTGGAACGACACGCTCAGGTCCGTCTTCACGACGGGGTTGCAGGTACTCTTCGTCTTCGTCGGGTTCGGCGCCGCCGGGATGGTGTACGGCCTCTCTGCCGCGACGTACCTGACGATACCGATCACCCACTACTACCTTCGGACGATCCCGAAGGCTCCGTCGCGTGAGACGCTCGCCTCGGTGTGGCGATTCGCCCGTTACAGCGTCTTCAATCGAATCGTCGGCCACGCGTACGACCGGTTGGACATCCTTCTCATCGGGTTCCTCGTGACACCCGCGGCGGTGGGGTACTACGAGGTGGCGCTGAAGTTCACGGTTCCCGCGATGTTCGTCTCTGGTCTCGCCGGTACGGGGTTGATGAACAAAGTGAGTAGTTCGTCGAGCAGAGGCGAGTCCTCCACGATGGACATCACCAACACGATGTCGTACGCGAGTATCATCTCAATACCGTTGTTCTTCGGCGCACTCGCCATCGCGCGCCCCCTCATCGTCACCGTGTACGGCTCAGAGTACGTCGAGGCGGCGACACTCCTCGTCGGCCTCACGCTGTTCTCCGTCTTCCGGTCGCAGTCGAACCCGATGGAGAGCGTCGTCAACGGACTTGATCTCCCGAACCTCATCGTCAAGGTGTCGGCGTTCACGTTGGGCCTCAACGTCGTTATCGGCGTACCACTCATCCTCGAGTTCGGCGCGCTGGGAGCCGTCCTCGCGACCATCGTCGCGGAGTCCATCCGATACCTCCTGTTCTTCCGCCTCGTCCGTCGGGAGACGGGAGCGGAACTCCTGCCCCGGCCGCTGAAAGAACAGTTGCTCGCCGGTGCGCTGATGTTCGCGGTGGTGAAGGCAGCCTTCGAGTTCGCCATCGCGGTGAAATCGTGGGTTCACCTCGGAGTGCTCCTCGCCATCGGGGGAGCCGTATACTTCGGGGTGTTGGTCGTCGCCAGTCACTCCTTCCGCGTGACGCTCAGGGCGGTGTACCAGAACGCCACCGAGTGACGGGCGTGACGAGAACGGACGGAGTATCGGAGTATCGGAGGACTATCGGTTATCTCGAACCGCCTCTCGACAGATATCCACCGTGCGGTCCGCGATAGCCTGCCACGACCGGTTTTCGCGGACGTACGCCGCGCCCGCCTCGTTGGTCTCCACGGTGTCAAGTACGGCGTCTACCTTCGACGCGATATCGGCGGCGTCGCCGTGGGGGAACACGTGGACCCCCGGATAGTCGGTGAAGTACTGGAGGCCCTCGTCGTTGACCACGACAACCGTTCGGCCGCACGCGAGGTACTCGTAAATTTTCAGCGGCGACGACGGTCTAATCCTCTCGAACGGACCGAAACACAGGTCTGCGTCGTTCATGTACTCGGGGACGTCCTCGTGGGGAACGCGCCCGAAGAACTCCACCTTGTCTTCGAGTTCGAGATCCGTCACGATGGCTTCGAGTCGGCTCACCTCGGACTCGCTTCCTCCGACGACGTTGAACTGAACGGGTGTGTCGAGGGCCGCGACGACATCGAACATGAACTCGACGTTCTGCTGCGGTTGGAGACCGCCGACGTACCCGATCGTGTACGGCGGTTCGGTGGAGACGGGCCGCCGAACGGAGAAGAGATCGACGTCGACACCGTTCTCAACGACCGTTACGTCGGTCACTCCTCGCTCGGAGAGTTGTTCCGCGATGTCAGCGGAGACGGCGATGACGCGGTCGGCCGTCCGCCACTTCATCTCTCGGAGGAGTCTGTGTCGGTAGGACTCGAACACAGAGTCGTGATCCTCTAGCTCTTCCACGTGGCCGCTGTTCGCCTCGACGACGAGGGCTGCGTCGGTGAACCGTGCGGCAATCGTCGGGGCGAGGTCTGGCGCTTCGCGGCAGTAGATGACCGTCGGTTCCGGCGACGAACGAACCTCCGTGACGAGAGTTCGCGCTAGTTCGAGTTCCTTCTTCAGTTTCACTGCGAAGGACCCAGAAGCGTCGACCGACCGAACGTCGAGATTTGCGAACTCTCCTGCTGGGTTCCCGAAGTAGAACGTGCTTCGTACGTCGGTTCGCTCGCCTATCTCCTGAGTGAGTTTGAAGACGTGTGTCCGGCGGCCGTACTGTGACTCGGACGCGAAGTCCGAACCCGGAAAGTATCCAATGAAATGCATTCGTGTAAGTTAGTTGTCCGTGAGCGATTGTTCCGTCTGTGTGCCATCTTCGGGGTGGCCGACGCCGACTCGCCGTTCGCCGCGTTCGTCGAAACAGCACACGAGAAGCGACTCCGAGGCCACCTCGACGGAGCCGTTCGTGTTACCGTCGGGGAGCGGTGAGAGCCGTGCTCCCCGACTCAACTCGCGGATGACGCCCGTCATGATCGTTGGCTGGCCAGCCGATTCCCGGTGACTCGGGTTAAATCCATTGATGACGGATTTGACACGTGTTCCGATTCGCCGCGGTTCTCAGCGACGGTGGAAGTCACCCTCCGGTCGGCAGAGGGCGGCACCTAGCGTCGTATCGAGGGACGTTCACCGCCGGGAGAGAAATCCGCCTGACTGCATCATAAGGCTTATACACGGTTTGGCACTCCCTCCAAGCGATGAGCGTAGACAACGAGCGTCGCGAGGACTACGAATCACCGTCGGTCCTCGAACGCTTCGCAGACTGGTACCACGTCCCCGCCCTCCTCGTGGTGATGGCCGTGATGCTGGCCATCCGACTCCAGTCGTACGGTAGATTCATACGAAACGGAGAGGTGTTCTTCTCCGGAAACGACGCATGGTATCACCTCCGAGAGGTGAGCTACACTGTCAGGAACTGGCCGTTCACGATGCCGTTCGACCCGTGGACGAACTTCCCCTACGGGACGAGTGTCGGGCAGTTCGGGACGCTGTACGACCAGATTATCGCGACGGCCGCCCTGATAATCGGACTCGGAAGTCCGAGTGAGGCGCTCGTCGGGAAGACGCTTCTCGTCGCACCGGCCGTTTTCGGTGCGCTCACGGCGATTCCGGCGTATCTCATCGGGAAACGCCTCGCCGGTCGCGGACCGGCGCTGTTCGGCGCTCTCCTCCTCGGCCTGATGCCGGGGACGTTCCTCCAGCGCACCCTCGTCGGGTTCGCGGACCACAACGCCGCCGAGCCGTTCTTCATGTCCATGGCCGTCGCCGCGTTGATGGTCGCCTTGGGCGTCGCCGAGCGCGAGATGCCCGTCTGGGAACTCGTCACCGACCGCGACGTCGACGCCCTCCGGTCGCCCCTCCTGTGGTCGGTTCTCGCGGGCGTCGCGATTGCGCTGTACATGTGGGTCTGGCCGCCGGGGGTCCTCCTCGTCGCCATCGTGGGCACGTTCGTCGTCCTGAAGATGTCGAGCGACGTCGTCAACGGTCGTTCTCCCGAGGCGACGGCGTTCGTCGCCGCCACGTCGATGATAGTCACGGGCGTTCTGATGCTCGTCCAGATAGACGAGTTCGGGTTCTCGTCCACCCACTTCTCTCTCGTTCAGCCCGGACTCTCGTTCGCCGTCGCTGCGGGAACGGTCTTCCTCGCGTGGCTCGCCCGCGAGTGGGAGGCGCGCGACGTAGACACCGTGGCGTACCCCGCGGCCGTCTTCGGACTCGTCGTCGTCGGCCTCGGACTCGTCTTCCTCGTTCTGCCGAGCGTCGGCAATCTCATCTCCTCGAACTTCTTCCGCATCCTCGGGTTTAGCGCGAACGCCGCGACTCGGACCATCGGTGAGGCCCAACCGTACCTCTCACAGAGCACGCTCAATCAGCTCCAGATGACGGCCGTCAACCGGATCGTCTCCGACTACGGCTTCACGTTCTTCACCGCCGTCGCGGCAGTCGTGTGGATGCTCGCGAAGCCGCTTCTGAAAGGTGGAGAGACCCGCGACATCGGCTACGTCGTCGGCAGCCTCGCCGTCGTCGGTCTCCTCTTTCTCGTGCCGTCGATTCCGGCCGGAATCGGGGAACTCGTCGGTCTCGACGGCCAACTCGTCTCGCTCGGAATCGTCAGCGCCATCATCGTCGGCGCCGCACTCCTCACCTACCGCGACCCCGAACGGCTGTTCGTCGTCGTCTGGGGGGCGTTCATCACCTCGGCCGCGTTCACGCAGGTTCGCTTCAACTACTACCTCGCCGTCGTCGTGGTAGTGCTGAACGCGTACTTCCTCGTGGAGGTGCTCCGGTTGCTGAACGTCAGGACGGCGGCCACGAAGGTCTCCGACCTCGAAACGTACCAGATGGCGGCCATCGGTGCGGTCCTCATCCTCGTCGCCGCGCCGGTTCTCGTCGTCCCCCTCAACGTTCGGAACACCGGCAACGCCGCCGCCGACAAGACGAACACGGCGTGGCAGACCGCCGAGTTCGCCGGTCCGGGCGACGTCATGCAGTGGGAAGGAAGCCTCGAGTGGATGAGCCGACAGACGCCCTCTGAGGGCACGTTCGGCGGCGCGTCGAACGATATGGAGTACTACGGGAAGTACGAGAGAACGGACGACTACCAGTACGGCGAAGGCTCCTACGGCGTGATGTCGTGGTGGGACTACGGCCACTGGATAACCGTCGAGGGCGAGCGCATCCCGAACGCCAACCCGTTCCAGCAGGGGGCCAACACGGCCGCGAACTTCCTGCTCGCGCCCAACGAGACGCAGGCGCAGGACGTCCTCGCCTCGCAGAGCACCGAGGGTAACCAGACCCGGTACGTGATGATCGACTGGAAGATGGCGACCCCCGGCTCGAAGTTCGGCGCACCGACGGTGTTCTACGACGCCGGTAACATCTCGCAGAGCCAGTTCTACGAGCCGATATACCGGTTCAACCAGGAGGGACAGTACCAGGGTAACTACCTCGTCCGTCACCAGCGCTACTACGACAGCCTGATGACGCGACTCTACCTCTACCACGGGAGCGCCCAGGAGCCGAGTCCGGTCGTCACAGACTGGGAACCCCAGGCCGTCAGCACCAGTTCCGGCCAGACGACGGTGAAGGCGGTTCCGCAGGGCAACGAGACCACCGTCAAGACGTTCGACAACATGAGCGCCGCGCGGCAGTACGTCCAACAGGACGGCACGTCGCAGATAGGCGGTATCGGGTCGTTCCCCTCCGAGCGCGTTCCGGCGCTCCAGCACTACCGCCTCGTGAAGGTGTCGAACGCCTCCGCGACGCAGTCGGGCGATTACCTCCGACAGGCGTACAGCGACGGGCAGATGGCGGGCATCAACCCGCAGGCCACGTTCCCCAGTAACCCCGCGTGGGTGAAGTCCTTCGAACGCGTGCCCGGCGCGACGGTGCAGGGAAGCGGCGCGCCCGCGAACGCCACCGTCACCGCGAGCGTCGAGATGAAGGTGCCGACGACGAACTCCACGTTCACCTACACGCAGCAAGCGCAGGCCGACGAGAACGGCGAGTTCACCATGACGCTGCCGTACGCCACGACGGGCTACGACGAGTACGGCCCCCAGAACGGCTACACGAACGTCAGCGTCCGCGCGAACGGCCCGTACACCATCTCCGCGGGCGCGTCGCTCAACGAGAGCGGCTACGTCGTCAGCCAGCAGGCGAACCTCTCCGTCGAGGAGGGGCAGGTCAACGGCGCGGAGGACGGTAACCTCTCCGTCGAACTGCAGCGCAACGCGCAGAAACTTCAGGTCAACTCCGGCTCTTCGAGCGCCGGGTCGTCCGACTCCGGTTCCTCGGACGCCGGGTCGAGCAGCCAGTCGTCGCTCACGGCGTCCGACGCGGACGTGACGGCGGAGACGGCCGCGGCCCGCGCCGCGTAACCGCCGTTCGACTCCGACGCTCGGTTTCTTTCTCTCCGTCCGCTGTCGCTTTCGGCTTCGACGCGTCCAGTACCGACGCTTCCGGTATCGCTTCTCGTAGCGACTGCTGCGACTCCCGGACGTACCGGCGAGAAGGGGAGTAGAGTAGACGGCGAATAGAGGAGTAGCGTAGATGCGGCCGCGCGATCCGAGCGCGGAGTTAGACCAGCGACTCGTAGACGATGCCGTCGCGGCGGGAGACGATTCGGCGGCCGTCCACGACGACGGCGTCGGTCATCGCGTCGAACTCGTCGTCCAGGGCGGCGAACTCGTCCCAGTCGGTGACGACGAGTGCGGCGTCGGCCCCGGCCAACGCGTCCGCCGCGGAGTCGGCGTAGTCGATGTCCGGGAAGTGCTCGCGCATGTTCGCCGTCGCCACCGGGTCGTAGCCCACCACGTCCGCGCCCGAATCGAGGAGAGCGTCGATGAGGGGGATGGCGCGGGAGTTACGCACGTCGTCGGTGCCGGGTTTGAACGCCAGACCCAACACGGCGACGCGGGCGCCCGAGGGGTCCGCGTGGTCGCGGAGGATGTCGAGCATCCGGACGGGCTGTCTGTCGTTGACCTCGACCGCCGCTTCGAGCATCTTGGCCTCGTACCCCGCGTCCCGCGCCGCGGCGACGATGGCGGCGACGTCCTTCGGGAAGCAACTGCCCCCCCACCCGACGCCCGCACCGAGGAACGCCGACCCGATGCGGGAGTCCAGACCGACGGCGTCCAACACCTCCTCGGAGTCGATGTCGTACTCCTTGCAGATGTTCGCGAGGTCGTTCGCGAGCGATATCTTCGAGGCGAGGAAGGCGTTGTTGGCGTACTTTATCATCTCCGCCTCGCGGACGCCCGTTTCGACGACCGGCGGCGAGTCCGCCTGTTCGACGAGGGGGTCGAACACGTCCCGGAGGAGCGTCGCCGCGCGGTCCGTCTCGGACCCGAGGACGACCTTGTCGGGGTCGAGAAAGTCGGAGACGGCGCTCCCCTCGCGGAGGAACTCGGGGTTCATGCCGACGTCGAAGTCGCTCCCGAGTTCGAGGCCCGACTCCGCTTCGAGGATGGGCGCGATGACCTCCTCCGTCGTCGTCGGGACGACGGTGCTCTTGGTGACGACGAGGTGGTAGCCGTCCTTGTCGGCGAGCGTTCGGCCGACGGACCGCGCGCCCGCCTCCATGATGGAGAGGTCGATGTGGCCGTCGTCCTCGGAGGGGGTCGGAAGCGCGAGGAACGTCGCGTCCGTCTCTACGATGGCGTCGTAGTCGGTCGTCGCCCGCAGTCGGTCGCCCGCGTGTTTCTCGACGAGTTCGTCGAGGCCGGGTTCGTGGATGGGCGCCTCGCCGTCGTTCAGCGACGCCACGATGTCCTCGTCGATATCGACGTTCACGACGTCGTGACCCACCTCCGCGAAGCACGCGGCGATAGTCGTGCCGACGTACCCGCTACCGATGATGCTGATCTTCATTGGGCGAGTAGTCAGTCCCCGTCACTTTCAACGTTCTCCTCGCTCCCAGTCGGCGAAACGGCCGCATCGGAGCGCGTCCGAGTCCGAACGCGTGCGAGAAGCGAAACAACGGAGTAGCGGGGTGTCGAAGGGAGTCGCATGTCCCCCGACCCCGACGAGTCGCGCGCCGACCGCACCGCGTGGCTCGTGATCTACCTGAAGGGCCTCTGTATGGGCACCGCCGACGCCGTCCCCGGCGTCTCCGGCGGGACCATCGCCCTCCTGACCGGCATCTACGAACGACTCATCGACGCCGTGACGAACGTCTCCCCCGGCCGGATACTCGACGTGGTCGGCGGCGTCCTCCCCGGCCGCCGCGAACGCGCGGTCGAAGCCCTCCGCGCGGTTGACGCCGCGTTCCTCGTCGTCCTCGGCGCGGGCATAATGACGGCCGTCGTCACGGTGACCCGACTCGTCCACACGGGCATCACGGAGTTTCCTGTCCCGACGTTCGGGTTCTTCTTCGGTCTCATCGCCGCCTCGGCGTGGGTGCTCTTGAGCGAACTGTCGCTCGACACGCCCGGACGCGTCGGCGCCGCCGTCGCCGGGTTCGTCGTCGCGTTCGTCGTCTCCGGGAGCGCCGAAGCCGCCCTGGGGACGGGTCCCGTCGTGACGTTCGTCGCGGGAGCGATAGCCGTCAGCGCGATGATACTGCCGGGGCTCTCGGGGTCGTTGCTCCTCATTCTCCTCGGGCAGTACGAGTTCATGACCGGGGCGCTGAAGGCGTTCGTTGACGGCCTGTTGGCCGTCGTCCTCGGCGGGAGCGTCGTGCCCGTCGTCGAGAACGGCGCGATCGTCGTCGCGTTCGTCCTCGGCGCCTTCGTCGGTCTGTTCACCGTCGCGCACGCCGTCCGGTGGGCGCTCGAACACCACCGAAAGCCGACGCTCGCGTTCCTCGTCGCACTCATCGTCGGAGCGCTCAGAGCGCCCGTCGAGAGCACCGGGAGCCAACTCGCGGAGATGGGCCGGACGTGGACCGCCGAACTCGTCGGCGTGTTCGCCCTCACGGCCATCGTCGGCGCCGTCGCCGTCCTCGTCGTGGACCGCTACGCCGGACTGGGCGACGTCGAGGACGAACCGCCGCGCGGGGCGGACGAACGGGAAGAGACGGCCGCCTCCGGCGGCCTCGATTGACGACTACGCTCGCGGAACCGAGATGTTCCGCACGCCGTCGCCGCCGCAGTTCGCGCAGGCGACGGCGGGAGAGACGGGATCGCGGCCGGGTTACTCCGTTCGTCTCGCAACGCAGACGAACGTCTCGCGGCGCGAGGCGGCCTCCGTCACGACGAACCCCCCGTCCTCCAGCGTGGAGACGGCGTCTCCGAGTCCGAATCGCTCGTCGGTCGGCGGCCCCGCCTCGCCCGGCCCGGCCTTCGACCAATCGACGGTGACGAGGCGTCCGTCCGGGCGGAGGACGCGCCCGAGTTCGGTGACGGCGTCGTCGGATGCGAACTCGTGGTACACCATCGTCGAGAGGGCGGCGTCGAGTTCGCCGTCCGCGAAGGGGAGCGATTCGACGTCCGCCGTGACCAGTTCCACGTTCGGGGGGACGCCCTTCTCCCGGTAGAACTCGTGCATCGCCGCCTGCACGTCCACGGCGTACAGCGTTCCGACGGCGGGCGCGACGTCGTCCGTGTAGAAGCCGGTTCCGCTCCCGAGGTCGGCGACCGCCTCCCCCGGCGAGGGGGCCAAGAGCGCGAGGAGTTCCTCCCGCGAACAGTACCGGTACCGCCCCTCGTCGTCGAGCGACTCCGCGCGGGCGACGTCGAACGTGTGAAATCCCATGGTCGGACTACTCGGGCGGGACTCAAATACGCACCCCGCGGGTCGGTGGTCACCGCTGCCGCGGGAGTCAACGTTAATTAGTTGCACGCCCCCTCGTTGGAGTAGGAACGATGTCCGACGGGAAACTGCGCACGCCGACGAAACGGACCTGCGAGCGGTGCGGACGGGTCGAACGATGGGACCAGAGCGAGGAGACGTGGCGCGTCGTCAGAGAGGAGGGGACGCCGCGCGTCGGGAACCCCTACTGCATCCACGAGTGGGACATAAACGGCGCGTTCGCCCCCTTCGGAGACGACACCGACGCCGCCGAGGTCTGACGGGGCCGACGGACCGGTCGAAACGAGGAAACGCTCGGCGCGCCGAGAGGGAGTATGCCGACCGCATTCGTCACGGCACCCCCCGACGCCGCGCCGGAACTCGCGCGAACCCTCGTGGAGGAACGACTGGCCGCCTGCGTGAACCGCCTCGACTGCGAGTCCGTCTATCGCTGGGAGGGAGAGGTGTACGAGGAGTCCGAAGTCGTTCTCTTAGCGAAGACGACGGAGGACGGCTACACCGCGCTCCGCGATAGAATCGAGGAGTTACACCCCTACGACGTGCCGTGCGTCGAACGGTTCGACCGGGCGGACGCGCTTCCCGCCTACGCGTCGTGGGTCGAGGAGTCGACCGGACCGGAGACCGCGGACGGCGGCGAAGACGACGCGGACGGCGTAAACAGCGCGGACGACTGACGCCGCCCCGCCTCGCGCCGCGACTATCGCTCCCGGAGCGAATCGAGCACCGAGAGCGTCCCGTCCATGTACGACTCTTCGAGAACCTCGTCGGCGGCGGCTTTCGCCACGTCGTCGGCGTTGGCGACGGCGTAGGACCGTCCGGCGACTTCGAACGTCGAGGCGTCGTTCTCGCTGTCGCCGATTGCGACGAAGTCGGCGGGGTCGAGGTCCAGCGTCTCGCATATCGCCCGCAAGCCGTCTCCCTTCTCGATGCCGGGCGTCTTCACGTGGTAGGCGTAGCCCGTGTCCAACACGTCGAGGTCGTACTCTGCGGCCACCTCGCGCAACAGGTCTTCGTCCGCCGAGAGGTTCACCGCCACCTCCGTCTCGCGCCACTTGTTGACGGCGTCGAACTCCCCCCACCCGATGTCGCCGCCGCGGGCCTCGAACTCCTCGGCGGCGGCCTGCGCGGCGTCCCTGTCGGCGTTGTACGACACCTCGCCGGCGGCGAGGACGACGCCGCCGTTCTCCGCGACGACGGTCTGTTCGATGCCGATGTAGTGACAGAGGCTCACCGGGTAGGGGAACGCCTTCCCCGTCGCGAGGACGACCGGCGCGTCCCACGTCGGAAGCACGTCGAACACGCGCGGGTCGAGTCGTCCCGGGGCGTCCGTCAGCGTCCCGTCGATGTCCAACACGATGGGCGGAACCGCGGTTTCCATGGGGACGCATCGGGGACCGCAAGGAAAGGTGCTCCGCTCTCGGAAGTCGCGACCGAGAACCCTACGTCGCCGCGGAGTCGGCGCCCCGCCGTTCGGCTTCGGGGTCGCCGAGTCGCTCGAACACCCGCATCGGGAAGTTCGGTTCCGGTCTGCTCGGCGGTCGGCCGGGGCCGCCGTCGCCCTCGGCGTCCCCCGCGACGCGGCGAACCACGCCGACCTCCGAGAGTTCGTAGAGGAGGCGCTTGACGGTGGCCGCCGAGAGGTCCACGGTCGGCGCGTCGGCGATGGCGGCGGCGGCGCGGGTGACGGACCCCCGGTCGTCGCCGTCGAGTCCGACGAGTTCGAGGAGGACGCGGCGACGACTGGCCGAGAGCGACCCGACGCGCCCGAGCGAACAGCAGTCGGCGGGGACGCCCGCCATCCCCGCCTCGACGTGGCGGGGTTCAATCCTGCCCGTCGCCGCGTCGGCCGCCTCGACGGCCGCCCCGTAGAGTGCGGCGAGTGCGTCGTGGGCGTCGCCGTCGGCCCACGCCGCCACGTCGCTGACGGCGTCGTGGCCGAGGGCGTGGCGGGCGAGTCCGTCCGAGGTCCGACTCGTGAGCACGTCGGCGAGGGCGTGTCGCTCGTAAGGCGGCACTTCGACCGTCGCGAGGTCCGTGCTCGGCGGGTCGGCGCGGCCGACGGCGACGTGGGAGAGCGACTCCGAGACGGGGGCGAACACGTCGCCGAGGCGTTCGACGGGGAGCGTCTCGGGTTCACCCACGTGGTCCACGGCGACGACGACGCGGCGGGCGTGCCCGAGTTCGTCTCCGAGTCGCTCTCTCACCGCGGCGGTGCCGACGCCGCCGGACGGGACGGACTCCTCGACGACTGCGTCGAGGACGGCGCGGAGCAGGGCGAACTCGCTGGTCGCGGCGCGCGCGTCCACGTAGGCGAACTCCACCGGCGGCGGCGACGACGCGCGGGTGGTCGTGTGGATGGCCCGCGGGTGGTTCCGCGCGGTTTCGGCGAGGCGGTCGAACAGGGCGGCGACGAGGGCCGACTTCCCGGCCCCCTTCGGACCGTACACGTAGGTGTCGTCCGGCAGTTCGCCCGCGAACGCCGGATCGAGGCGGTCGAGCAGTCGTTCGAGCGTCGGCCCCCGCCCGGTCGGTTCGGCGGGGTGTGCGGTCGGGTCCAACGCCGAGATGTCCCGAACCAGCCGGTTCGCCCCGCTCTCACGTCGCCTCCGCCGTTCGATTCGCTCGTCTAATCGCATGCGCGAGTCCTCGGTCATTCCCCCGGTTCACCTCCCGGGAATAAAAATTGAGGGTGTCCCGCCGCCTCGCCCGAAACGGGTGATTCACCGCTCGAAACCGGCTTTTCTTCGAATAACCGCGACGGGATCCGCCGTCGAACTATTCGCGTCGAGTGACCGTCCGTAACTATTGCAATCGTTCAGTTACAAATCGGCGAACAGGGCGACCTCCTTCCGACGAAGCGGCGAAAAACGGGCTGTAGACCGGGTTGAAATGCGAATCGAGTCGTCGAGGCGGAACCTCGCGGATAATTTACGGATTGGTCGGAGCGAGAGGTAAAATAAAGTAGGGTGCGACCAACCATCCGGAAGTGAGATGACTGAAACGCCGAGCGTCCTCGTCATCGGCGGGGGTTCGACCGGGTGCGGCATCGCGCGGGACTTAGCGATGCGCGGGCTCGACGTCACCCTCGTCGAGAAGGGGAACCTGACCCACGGGACGACGGGTCGGATGCACGGCCTGCTCCACAGCGGCGGTCGGTACGCCGTCTCGGACCAGGCGTCAGCGAAGGAGTGCATCGAGGAGAACCGCGTCCTGCGCCGTATAGCGAGCCACTGCGTCGAGATGACCGGGGGGCTGTTCGTCCAGCGACCCGAGGACGACGACGAGTACTTCGAGGAGAAACTGGAGGGCTGCCGCGAGTGCGGGATTCCCGCGGAGGTGCTCTCCGCCGAGGAGGCCCGCGAGATGGAACCGTACCTCGCGGACGACATCAAGCGGGCCATCCGCGTCCCCGACGGGGCGGTGGACCCGTTCCGCCTCTGCGTCGCCAACGCCGCCAGCGCCGTCGAACACGGCGCGCGCATCGAGACGCACGCCGAAGTCACCGACGTCCTCGTCAAGGGCGGCGAAGTCGTCGGCGTCGAAGTGGAACACCAGTCCGGAGAGGGCGTGCACGTCCACGGCCGACCCGGAACGACCGAGGAGATTCGCGCCGACTACGTCGTGAACGCGACGGGCGCGTGGGCCGGCCGAATCGGCGACATGGCCGGCGTGGACGTGGAAGTCCGCCCCTCGAAGGGCGTCATGACCATCATGAACGTCCGGCAGGTCGACACCGTCGTCAACCGGTGCCGACCGAAGGGCGACGCCGACATCGTCGTCCCCCACGAGACGACGTGCATCCTCGGGACGACCGACGAGGAAGTCGAGGACCCCGAGGACTACCCCGAGGAGGGGTGGGAGGTGGACCTGATGATAGACACCCTCTCGGAGTTGGTGCCCATCCTCTCGGAGGCCCGCACCATCCGGTCGTTCTGGGGCGTCCGCCCCCTGTACGAACCGCCGGGGACGGGAACGACCGACTCGACGGACATCACGCGCGATTTCTTCCTCTTGGACCACGACGAGAGGGACGACCTGCCGGGGATGTCCTCCATCGTCGGCGGGAAGTTCACCACCTACCGCATGATGGCCGAGCAGATTTCCGACCACGTCTGCGGGAAACTCGGCGTCGAGGCGGAGTGCCGCACCGCGGAGGTTCCGCTTCCGGGGTCGGAGGACTTCACCGTCCTGCGCGACTACATGGAGGACTTCGGCATCCGGTCGCCCATCGGGCGGCGGAGCGCCCAGCGCCTCGGGTCGCGCGCGGACGAGGTACTCGGCGGGTGGGAGGGCCCCAACCCCGTCGTCTGCGACTGCGAGGCGGTCACCCGCGCGGAGATTCAGGACGCCATCGACTCCTCGGGGACGGACCTCAACGCCGTCCGCATCCGCACGCGCGCCTCGATGGGCAACTGTCAGGGCGCGATGTGCTGTCACCGCATGGCGAACGAACTGTTCCCGCAGTACGACGAACTCGTCGTCCGCGATTCGCTGGACGACCTGTACCAGGAGCGCTGGAAGGGCGAACGCCACGCCCTCTGGGGCGAGCAGTTGTCGCAGGCGATGCTGAAGCACATGCTCCACGCGACGACGATGAACCGCGACGGCGACGCGGCGTCCCGAGACGAACCGGTCGACTTCGGCGCGTTCGACGCCGGACCGGACGCCGCCTCGGACGCGGCGGGGACGGGAGCGGACAGGGCGGCGACCGACGGCGGTCCCGACCACGTCGGGAGCACGTCGGACCTTCGGTCCGGCGGTGGGAGAAAAGGGGGCGACGATGCCAATTCGTGAGGACGTGGTGGTCATCGGCGGCGGCCTCGCCGGGAGCATCGCGGCACTCGCGGCCGCCGAGTCCGGCGCGAGCGTCAGACTCGTCTCCCACAAGAAGAGCACGCTCCGGCAGGCGAGCGGCCTGATAGACGTGCTCGGCTACGTGGACGGCGAGGGACCGCACGCCGACCCGTTCGCGGCGATGGCCGAGTTGCCCGACGAACACCCCTACAGCGTCGTCGGCGAGGATGCGGTCCGCGAGGGACTGCGCCTCTTCGACGAGGCGGTGGGCGACGCCTACCGCGGCGGCCACACCGACGCGAACGCCCTCGTGCCGACCCACGCCGGGACGGTGAAACCGACGGCTCGCTACCCCGAGTCCGTCGCTCCCGGCCTCGCCAGCGTCGAGGAGGACGCCCTGCTGGTCGGCTTCGAGACGCTCACCGACTTCGAGGCACCCCTCGCGGCGGAGCACATCGACGCCTCGGGCGTCCCCTTCGACGTCCGCGGCGCGACGCTCCGCTTCCCGATGGAGTTCCGCGCCGACGCGAAGGTGACGCGGTACGCGCAGGCCTTAGACGAGGACGAACGGCTCAACGACGGAACGGGCGTGCGCCGCGCCGTCGCGGAAGCCGTCGCCGACGAACTCGACGGCGAGGCGCGCGTCGGGTTCCCGGCGATGCTCGGCGACGACAACGCCGAGGAGGTGCGCCAAGACCTCTCCGAACGCATCGGCGCGACGGTGTTCGAGGTGCCGACGGGGCCGCCGAGTCTGCTCGGTCTCAGCCTCGAAGACCTGCTGTTCGACGCCCTCAACGAGGCGGGCGTCCGCATGTCGGTGGGCAACCCCGTCTTGGACTACGAGGCCGAGAACGGCCGAATCGAGGCCGTGTACGTGGACCAGAAGCACAAGCGCGTCCCCTACCACGCCGAGGAGTTCGTCCTCGCGACGGGCGGACTCGTCGGCAAGGGCGTCCGGTCGAACCGCGAACGGGTCGAAGAGCCCGTGTTCGGCCTCCGCGTGCCGCACCCGGAGGACCGCTACGAGTGGTCCGAGTCGGAGGCGTTCGGCGACCACGCCTTCGCCCGGTTCGGCGTCGTCCCGGACGGCGAGATGCGACCGACGACGGAGACGGGAGAACCGCAGTTCGAGAATCTCCGCGCGGCCGGCGGCGTCGTCGGCGGGGCGAACGTGGCCCGCGAGAACTCCGCGGGCGGCGTCTCCCTCGCGACGGCGGCCGTCGCCGGCACCCGCGCGGGCGAGGAGGTACGCAGATGAGCGACGCAGAATCACAGATAGACGCAGACTTCGGAACGACGGAACAGGACGACTTCGAACCGGTGCAGGTGTTCGACGACGGGACGGGGATGGACCTCCGCCCCGGCGCGGACAACTGCTACAAATGCACCTCCTGCGACACCTCCTGCCCGGTGGCGGAGGTGGACGACGACTTCCCGGGGCCGAAGTTCCAAGGCCCAGAGCAGTGGCGTCTCAAGCGCAAGGAGGACACCGACATCGACGGCTCCGTCATGAAGTGTTCGAACTGCATGCGCTGTGACGACGCCTGCCCGTCGGGCGTCCCCCTCAGCCAGATGCACAACACCGCCCGCGGGGAGTACGTCGAGAACCACATGGACAAACTCTCCGCGGAGTACATCCGCAACCGCATCCTCTCGAACTACCGCACGTCGGCGGAGATAGCGTCGAAGGTGCCGCGACTGGCGAACATCGCGATGAACTTCGGCCCCGCGCGGTGGGTGATGGAGAAGACGCTCGGCGTCACCGCCGAACGGGAGTTCCCCGAGTTCGCCCGGCAGACGTTCCGCGAGTGGTGGGAGGAACGCGGCGGCCCGCAGGTTCGCTCCGAGGAGAAACGCGTCGCCTACTTCCACGGCTGTTACTCGAACTACAACACGCCAGAAGTCGGCAAGGCGATGGTCCGCGTCTTCGAGGAGTTCGGCTACGAAGTCGTCGTCCCCCAACAGCGCTGTTCGGGCACGCCCATGTTCGCGAACGGGATGCTCGACGACGCCAAGCGCGCGGCGGGCATCAACGTCGAGAACTTCTCCGGCCTCATCCCGGAGGGCTACGACATCATCGCCTCCTGTACCTCCTGTTCGCTGTCGCTCAAACAGGAGTACCCCGAACTGTTCGACATCGACGGGATTCAGGACCTCTCGTCGCACACCTACGAGGCGATAGAGTACCTCCGCATCCACGAGGACGTGGAGGGCGCAGTCGCGGACGCCTCCGTCCCGGACCAGGCGTTCGCCTACCACGCGCCGTGCCACGCCCGGAATCAGGGACTCAACCGACAGTCGGTCGAACTGTTCCGCGAGTTGGACGGCGTCACCATCGAGGACGTCGGCGACTCCTGTTCCGGCATCTCCGGCACCTACGGCTGGAAGGAGGAGAAGTACGAGACGTCGATGAAGATAGGCGAGGAGATGTTCGACCACATGCACCACGCCGAGGGGAACGTCGGCATGACGGAGTGTCCCACCTGCTCGATGCAGATGGAGCACGGTACCGGCTACGACATCAAACACCCCCTCCAACTGCTCGAAGAAGCGCTGGTCTGAGCGCCGTCGGGTCGGCGCGGTGCGGTTCTCTTTTCAGTCCTCTCTGCGCACCGACGGACTGAGAACGTCCTCGTCGCTCGGCGACCGGGCGTCGAACGCCTCCACGAACGCGTCGAGTCGTTCGGGGTCGTCCGCCCCCGGCAGGCGGCGTTCGTCGGTGACGCACGCTTCGTCCGCGCCGAGTCGGTCGGCGACGAGGTCAGACATCTGCTCGGCCATCACGCGGTACGTCGTCAGTTTCCCGCCGACGATGCTCGCGAAGTTCTCGACGTTCTCGCCGGGCGACGCCGAACGGCCCGCCGCGGTTTCGTCGTCGGGGTCCGCGGCGTGGTCGACGACGAAGAACCCGCGCGAGATGCCGCGGCCGCCGCGACTCGCCTCGTCGGGCGCGTAGAGGGGGCGAACGCCCCACCACCGCCGGGACACCTCGGCGTCCGCGACGGGCGGAAGCATCTTCGAGCACTCGTCGAACATCGCCTCCACCTCCCACTCTTCCTCCTCGAAGTCGTCGGGGTCGTCCACCTCGACGCTCGTCGTCCCGAGGACCACCTCGTGGTCGTGCGGGACGACGATGTCCCCGTCGGCGGGCGGGCGACACCGGTTCAACACGGGGTCGAGGCCGTCGTAGTAGACGGATACCATCACGCCCTTCGTCGGCCGCATCTCCAACTCGACGCCCGCCATCGCGGCGACTTGGCCCGCCCACGTCCCGGTGGCGTTGACGACGTAGTCGGGTTCGACGTCCTCCGCGCCGCCGAGTTCGACGCGGACGATGCGGCCGCCCTCGACCGTCATCCCCTCGACGGGGGCGTGGGTGAGTATCGTCGCCCCGTTGTCGCGGGCGTCGGCGGCGTTGGCGGCGGCGAGGCGGGAGGGGTAGACGACGCCGTCCGGGACGGCCATCGCGCGAACCGCGTCCTCCGAGAGGCCAGGGACGCGACGCCGCGCCTCGTCGCCGTCTATCACCTCCGCGGGGATGCCCAGTTCCTCGCAGGCCTCGCGCTTCTCCTCGAAGTACGCCGGGTCGTCGTCTTCGAGTTGGACGAACAGACCGCCGCTCTCGCGGATGCACTCGCCCGCGATGCGTCGCAGGATGCGGTTCTCCTCGATGCACTCCTCCGCGCCGACCGGGTCGGCCTCGGCGTAGCGTGCACCGCTGTGAAGCAGACTGTGCGACCGACCCGACGTCCCGCCCGCGAGTCCGCGTCGCTCCGCGAGGGTGACGTCGAGGCCGCGGAGTGCGAGGTCGCGGGCGATGCCCGTCCCGGTCGCGCCGCCGCCGACGACGAGAACCTCGGTCGTATCCACCATTGGAAGACGTTGGGCACTGCGCGGTTTGGAACTGACGGCGGACGGGTTAGATTCGAATAACTTCGTTATGTATTTCCATATAGTTCAAGATCCGTTGGAATTTCACCCTCGTTTTCGTGGAAACATTTAATGGATCGCCTAGTTATTTGTTAGCACGTTCGGCGTCTATCCTGACGCCGGCGGCGGGTTCCGCCCGTCGCGGTACGGAGTTGGTGACACAATGGCACAAGATACCTACATCGGGGCAGTTGACCAGGGAACGACGGGAACGAGATTCATGGTGTTCGACCACAGCGGCAAGGTGGTCGCGAACGCCTACCAGAAGCACGAACAGATATACCCGGAACCGGGGTGGGTCGAACACGACCCCGAGGAGATCTGGGAGAACACGCAGGACGTAATCCAGGAAGCGCTGGGGAACGCCGACCTGAGCGCCGACCAGTTGGAAGCCATCGGCATCACGAACCAGCGCGAGACGACGCTCATCTGGGATCGAGAGAGCGGTCGACCGCTCAACAACGCCATCGTCTGGCAGGACCGACGCACCACCGACCGCGTCGAGAAACTCCAAGAGGAGGGCAAGGAAGGGTGGATCCGCGAGAAGACCGGTCTCGAACCGGACGCGTACTTCTCGGCGACGAAGGCCGAGTGGCTGCTGGACAACACCGACCAGATCAAGCTCCAGCGGATGCGCCCCGACGACGTCCGCGAGAGAGCCGAGCAGGGCGAGTTGATGTTCGGCACCATCGACTCGTGGCTCATCTACAAGCTGACGGGGAACCACATCACGGACGTGACGAACGCCTCGCGGACGATGCTGTTCAACATCCACGAGATGGACTGGGACGAAGAACTCCTCGAAGAGTTCAACGTCCCCGAGGCGACCCTTCCCGAAGTACGACCCTCCTCCGACGAGAACCACTACGGAACGACGGACGCCGACGGCTTCCTCGGCGAGGAGATTCCGGTCGCGGGCGCACTCGGCGACCAGCAGGCGGCGCTGTTCGGCCAGACCTGTTTCGACGAGGGCGACGCGAAGAACACCTACGGCACGGGGTCGTTCATGCTGATGAACACCGGCGACGAGGCCGTCGAGAGCGAGCACGGTCTACTGACGACCGTCGGCTTCCAGCGCTCTGGCGAACCCGTGAAGTACGCCCTCGAGGGGGCGATTTTCATCACGGGCGCGGCCATCGAGTGGCTCGAGGACATGACGCTCATCGAGGACGCCGCCGAGACGGAGAACCTCGCGCGCTCCGTGGACTCGACGGACGGCGTCTACTTCGTCCCGGCGTTCACCGGGCTCGGCGCGCCCCACTGGGACCAGCGCGCTCGCGGCACCATCATCGGCATGACGCGCGGCACCCGCCGCGAACACGTCGTCCGCGCGGCGTTGGAGTCCATCGCGTTCCAGACGCGCGACGTGGCCGAGGCGATGGAGTCCGACTCGGGCATCGAACTGACCGACCTCCGCGTCGACGGCGGCGCGGTGAAGAACAACTTCCTCTGTCAGCTCCAGGCGAACATCGTCGGCACAGACATCGTCCGTCCGGTCGTCGACGAGACGACGGCGCTGGGGTCGGCGTACGCCGCGGGCCTGGCCGTCGGCTACTGGGAGACGGTGGACGAACTCCGCGACAACTGGCAGATAGACAGGGAGTTCGCTCCCGAGGACCCCCAGAACGTCGAACAGCGCTACGGTCGCTGGAAGGACGCGGTCGAACGGTCGCTCGACTGGGCGCGCGACGGAGGTGAGTGAGCGTGGCGCTCGCGGACCTATGGGCCATCGAGGTGATAATCGCCGCCTTCGCGGGCGGGGCGTTCGGGGCCGCACTCGGCGCGCTTCCGGCGTTCGTCTTCACCGGTTTCATGGTCATCGCCGGCGAGGCGGCGAGCATCGCCAACGCCGACGCCGGAGCCATCACAGGCTCCGTCGCGTTCGGCGCGCCGTTCTCGCCAGCCATCAGCTTCGCGGGCGGCGCGGCCGCCGCGGCGTACGCCGCCAAGCGCGGCTACATGCAGTCGGGCTTCGACTATCACAACGCCAAGGACATCACGTTCGCGCTCGGGACGAAACCCGACGTGTTGGCGGTCGGCGGCGTCTTCGGCATCCTCGGCTACTGGCTGACGGTGCTCTCGAGCACGTTCGCCTTGCCGTACGACGCCATCGCGATGGGCGTCACGCTCTCGGCGTTGCTCCACCGAATCGCCTTCGGCTACCCGATAATCGGGGAAGTTCGCGGCGACGGCATCCTCGATATGTCGCCGTTCGAGCGGGAGGAACTCCGCCCGGTCGGCGACCAGTCGGCGACGGCGACGGAGGAGAGTCGGACGCCGACCGACGGCGGACAGGAGACGCGTCTGGCGGTCGAACCGTGGCTCCCCCACCAGTACGAGTGGGGTGGCGTCGCCGCGATAAGCCTCGTCGCGGGCCTGTTCGGCGGGTACATCGCCATGGTGACCGGAAGCACATTCCTCGCGTTCGGCATCAGCGCGGCGTCGCTGCTGTTCTTGAACCTCGGCGTCGAGCGGATTCCCGTCACCCACCACATGACGCTGCCCGCGAGCGCCGCGGCCATCGCGGTCACCGGCGGCGGCGACGGGTCGCTCCTCGTGGCTCTGCTGTGGGCGGGCGCGTTCGGTCTGGTGTCCGGGCTGTTCGGCGAGTTGTTCCAGCGCGTCTTCTACGCGCACGGCGACACCCACTGGGACCCGCCCGCCGCGGCCATCGTCTTCGGGTCGTTCCTGGTGTTCGTGATGTACGTCCTCGGGGTCTTCCCCGGCGCGTCGTACGTCCCGACGCTCGGAATCTGAGCCGGATTCCCATCTATTTTTGTACGCATCGGTAACCGTTTAGTCGCAGGCTCTGAACGGGGAGTATGGAACGAACGGTCACAATCGTCCCGGAGGCGGGTCTGCACGCGCGCCCGGCCTCGAAGTTCGTCGAGACGGCAAACGAGTTCGACGCGGACGTGACGGTCGGTCCCCCGGACGGCGACAGAGTGGACGCCCGGAGCATGCTCGCGGTCACCGGTCTCGGCGCGGGACACGGCGACGAGGTGGTTCTCACCGCCGAGGGCGAGGACGCCGAGGCGGCGCTGGACGCCCTCGAAGAAGTGCTCACGACGCCCGAAGACGGCGAGTAGAGTCGAAAACCGCTCAGTCGGTTTTGCGGTAGTCGCGCGCGTCCTCCGCCGAGGAGACGACCGAGTCGAGCGTCGCCTTCTTGCTCGTGGATTCGACGGCCGCGTTGAGCGCACCCTCCAACACGGGCGCGTCGGCTATCTCCGCCTCCACGTCGGTCATCTCGAACGCGAGTTCGGTGTTCATCACGGCGCTCCCCAGATCGACGAGGACGACGACGCCGTCGCCGTCGTCGGCCGCCTCGATGGCCTCCTTGATGGCGTTCGCGTCGGTTCCGATGCCGCCGTCCACGTCGCCGCCGGCGACTTCGATGCGCGCCTTCCCGCCGCCCATCTGCCCGGCGATGTCGCGGATGCCCTCCGCCGCCTTCGAACTGTGGGAGACGACGACCAGCCCTATCATTCGTCGTCACCCGGCGTCTCGTCCGGTACCGTCTCGGCGACCGCTTCCGCGTCGGTGTCGCCGTCGAGGTACTCCTCTGCGGTCTTCAGAATCTCCTCCATGATGATGAGCGTGCTCGTCGCGCCGGGGTCCTGGTGGCCGACGGACCGCCAATCGAGGAAGGAGGCGCGGCCCTTCAGCGCCTTGATGGGGACGGTGAACTCGACGCCGCGTTCGGCGGCGTCCACGGCCTTGGCGAACGCCGTCAGCGGCGCTAAGTCGTCCTGTTCGACGGACTTCTTGTACGTGTGGACCGCCGGGGTGAGCGCGTCCACCATCGTCTTCGCGCCGACGGGGGCGTCGCCCCTGTCCTTCACCTTGTCGAGGTACGCCTCCGCGAACGCCACGGACGTCTCGGCGGTGATGCCGTCTTCGAGTTCCTGACTCGCGGTCATGAGCGACCCGCCGTACAGCGGACCCGCCGCGCCGCCGACGTTGCCGATGATGGTCGTCCCCACCGTCTTCACGATGTCGCCGGGCGACATGTCCTCGAAGTCCTCGGTCTTCTCGGCGACGGCCTGAAACCCGCGGTGCATGTTGTTCCCGTGGTCGGCGTCGCCGATGGCGGAGTCGAGGTCTGTGAGGTACGATTTCTCCTCCTCGATGCGCGCCGCGACGTTCTCGACGGCCGCGATGAGTGCCTCGCGTTGAACGGATTCGTCAGCCATACACCGATAGACGGACGCCGGCGGCTTGAAACTACGCTGTCGGTCAGTCTCCGAAAAAGTCCGCGGTTCGTGACGAATCGGATCAGCGCTTCAGGGCGGGCGTATCGACGCTCGCTTCCAGCAGCTCTTTCAGTTCGTCGTCCACGCGGAGGACGGTCACCGAACAGCCCTCCATGTCGAGGGAGGTCATGTAGTCGCCGACCCACGTGTCCCACACGTCGAGTCCGCGGTCCGAGACGATTTCCTGCACTTTCCGGTTGACGATGAACAGTTCCGAGAGGGGCGTCCCGCCCATCCCGTTGACCATGACGACGACTTCCTCTCCGTCTTCGACCTCCAGGTCGTCGAGGACGTTCGTCGTGAGGTGTTCGGCCACCTCGTCGGCGCTCATCAGGTCGGTGCGCTCGGTGCCGGGTTCGCCGTGGATGCCGATGCCGAGTTCGATCTCGTCCTCGCCGAGGTCGAACGTCTCCTCGCCCTTCTCGGGGGTGATACACGACGTGAGCGCCATCCCCATCGTCCGCACGTTGTCGATGGCCTTCTCCGCGACCTCCTTTACCTCCTCTAAACTGCCGCCCTCGGCAGCCTTCGCGCCGGCGACCTTGTGGACGAAGATGGTGCCCGCAACGCCGCGGCGACCGGAGGTGTACAGGGAGTCCTCGACGGCCACGTCGTCGTTGACGACGACCTGTTCGACCTCGACGCCCTCCATGTCGGCCATCTCGGCCGCCGTGTCGAAGTTCATCACGTCGCCCTCGTAGTTCTTGACGACGCAGAGGACGCCCTCGCCGGCGTCGGCGGCCTGCACCATCTCGTCGAGTTCGTTCGCCGTCGGGGAGGTGAACACCTCGCCGGACGCCGCCCCGTCGAGCATCCCGTCGCCGATGAATCCGGCGTGCGTCGGTTCGTGACCGCTCCCGCCGCCGGAGACGACGGCCACCTTCCCCTCGACGGGGCCGTCGGCGCGTACCAGCACCTTCGTCCCCTCCAACCGCCGGAGCCTATCGGGGTACGCCGCCACCATGCCGTCCAACATCTCGTCCACGTAGTCGGACGGGTCGTTGATGAGTTTCTTCATAGTGCATCGTGATAGATGTCCGAAGACGGCAAAAGTGTTCGTGAGAGGGACGTCGGCGTCGGCCGCGAAAACTGGGGACCGCTTCGCGTCTGACGGCCGCACGGCGACGAATCGCTCGGTCGAACCGACCGGACGCCGAGCGGATACCGCCCGAACGCCGACGAGGCGGAAGAGAGTTACTGCGCGGTCTGTTCGGTTTCGAGTCGTTCGATGCCGATGGTGACGGCGACGCCCTCGACGTCCCACTCCTCTACGAGGTCCATGTCGGCGTCCTCCTCGACGTACGCGGCGGTCCGCGTCTCCTCGGCGATGAACTCCCGGTGGCGGTCTACGAGTTCGGCGATTCGGTCGTCGGCCACGTCGATGCTCGCGTGGATCTCCTCCTCGACGTCTAAGTCGAGTTGCTTGCGCATCTCCTGCACGCGGCGGATGACGTCGCGGGCGTACCCCTCGGCTTCGATGTCCTCGGTGAGGGAGGTATCGACGTAGACGGCCCCCCCTTCGAACTCCGCCTCGGAGATGTTCTCCGGCGGTTCGGCGGCGTACTCGACCATCTCGTCGGTGAGGTCGTACGTCTCGCCGTCGACTTCGACGCCGGACTCGACTTCCTCGCGGGTGCGGCCCTTCACGGCCTCCATCACCTTCTGGGCGTCCGCGCCGAACTCGGGGCCGATGACGCCCATCTGCGGTTCGGCGCGTTCGACCAGTTCGTCGAACGCCTCGACGACGCGGAGTTCGCGGGCGTTCACCCGTTCCCCGAGGAGGTCCGAGAGGGCCTCGACGGCCTCGGCCACCTCGTCGTCCTCGGTGGCGACGACGACGCGCGGGACGGGCCACCGCAGTTTTCGGCCGCCCTGTTGGCGGGCGTTGGCGGCGGCCTCCTCGACGCTCCGGAGGACGGCCATGTGGCGTTCAAGTTCCTCGTCGCGCCACTCCTCGTCCACCGTCGGGTAGTCCAAGGCGTGCACCGTCGTCTCGGTGCCGTCGAGAATCTGGTACATCCGCTCGGCGACGTAGGGGGTGAAGGGCGCGACGAGGCGCACCGTCTCCTGCAACACCGTCGAGAGCGTCGCGTACGCGCCGCGCTTGGAGTCGGAGTCCTCCTCCTCCCACATCCGCTCGCGGATGGCCTTCACGTAGAAGCGCGAGACGTCCTGCGTCACGAAGTCCAAGACGGCGTTCAGGGCGTCGTGGACCTCGTAGTCGTCCCACGCGTCGGCGACGTCCGCTTTCACGGTCTGCAGGCGCGACAGCACCCACTCGTCGACGACGGAGAGTTCGCCCGCGGACAGGTCGGCCTCCGCGGGGTCGTAGCCGTCTAAGTCCATGTACGGGAGCGGGAAGCGGAAGACGTTCCAGAAGATGTTGAGCGAGGACTGCATGTCCGCGAGGCCGTCCCACTCGAACGAGAGGTCCGTCCCCTGTTGGTCGTGGCTGAGGAGGTACGCGCGGAGGGGGTCGCGCCCGGCGCGTTCGATGGCCTCCTCGGGCGTGACGATGTTCCCGAGCGACTTCGACATCTTCCGCCCGTTCTCGTCGTTGGCGAACCCGTGCATGACCACCTCGTCGTACGGACTCTCGCCCGTCGCCGCGGTGGACATGCCGAGTTGCGACCAGAACCACCCGCGGGTCTGGTCGTGCGCCTCGACGATGAGGTCCGCGGGCCACAGTTCCTCGTACGCCTCCTCCTCGCTCGGGTAGTCGAGGGTGCCCCACGTCGCGACGGAGGAGTCTATCCAGACGTCGAACACGTCGGGGACGCGTTCGTACGTCTTGCCGTCCTCGGTGATGGTGATGGGGTCCACCGACGGGCGGTGTAAGTCGAGTTCCTCGGGGTCCACGTCCTGGTCGGCGCGTTCGGCGAGTTCCTCGCGCGTCCCCACGACGACGAAGTCGCCGTCGTCGGCCTGCCAGATGGGAAGCGGGATGCCCCAGTAGCGCTGCCGGGAGATGTTCCAATCGGGCGCGTCGGAGACGAAGTCGCGGAAGCGGTTGTCGCGCGCCCACTGCGGGTGCCACTCGGACTCCTCGATGTTGTCGAGGAGTTCGTCTTTGATGTCGGTGACCGTGATGAACCACTGGTCGGTGGCGAGGAAGATGATGTCCGTGTCGCACCGCCAACAGTGGCCGTAGCGGTGTTCGTGTTCGCCGGAGTAGAGCAGATACCCGGCGTCCTCCAAGTCCTCGACGATGGCGGGGTTCGCGTCGCGGACGAACTCGCCGGCGTACGTCCCGGCGGCGTCCGTGAACTCGCCGCGTTGGTCCACGGGGACGTACACGTCAAGTCCGAGTTCCTGCCCGCGGGCGAAGTCCTCCTGGCCGTGGCCGGGCGCGGAGTGGACGAGGCCCGTCCGGTCGGCCTCGACGTACTCTGCGGTGTACACCTGTCCCGCGCCCTCGAAGTCGGCGTAGGCGTTCAGTTCGTCGGCGAGGGGGTGGTCGTACTCCCAGCCCACCATCTCCTCGCCGGAGAGTTCCTCGATGACCTCGTAGTCCTCGTAGCGGCCCTTCTTCAGGGCCTCCTCGACGCACGGTTCCGCGAGGTACAGCACCTCGCTTTCTCGCGGCTCATCGCCGCTCGAACCGTCCGAGGCGCTCTGCGCCTCGCTGTCGCCGCCCTTCCACGCGCGGACCGCTTGGTAGGTCATCTCGCCGTCGACGGCGACGAACGTGTTCGCGGGGATGGTCCACGGCGTCGTCGTCCAGATGACGAGGCTCCCCTCTCGGTCCCGGAGGGGGAACTTCACGTAGATGGAGGGCGACTCTATCTGGTCGTACTCCACCTCGTTCGCGGCGATGGCGGTCTGACACCGCGGGCAGTAGTTGACCGACCGCTTGCCCTGTTCGACCAGTCCGCGCTCGTTCACCTGCCGGAACGCCCACCACGCGGCCTCCATGTACTCCGGCGAGAGCGTCTGGTAGGGGTTCTCCCAGTCCATCCACACGCCGATGGACTGGAAGTCGTCGTCCATCGCCTCGCGGTTGCGGACCGCGAACTCCTTACAGCGGTCGATGAACGGCTCCATCCCGTACTCCTCGATGTCCCGCTTGGTCTCGAAGCCGAGTTCCTCCTCGACTTTGACCTCGATGGGGAGGCCGTGCATGTCGTACCCGGGGCGGTCCGTGACCCGGTGGCCCGTCATGCGCTTGTGCCGGATGACGGCGTCTTTCAGCGTCTTGTTCCACGCCGTCCCGAGGTGCATCTGCCCCGACGTGTACGGCGGGCCGTCGACGAAGAAGAAGGCCGGGTCGTCGGCGTGGGCCTCCTTCGTCGCCTCGTAGGCGTCGTTCTCGTCCCAGTACTCCCCGACCGCGGACTCGACGTCCTCGGGCGCGTACTGGTCTTCGACTTCGTCCATACAGGAACTGAACCGCGAACGTATATCAAATCCGTGGAACCGCGCGCCTCAGGCCGACGACCACGGAGTCGCGGTCGCACTCCCGCCTCGCCGGTTCCCCCTCTCGTCGGAGAGGGTCACCTCGGCGCGCGAGGGCGCGCGGTCGGCCTCGTAGTACATCACCGAGATGGCGACGAGTTCGTCCGCCTCGCGTTCGGCCTCGGTGAGGCGGGACTCCTCGTACCGGGACATCTCCATCGGAAGCGTCGCCGCGGACCACCCGGTCCACTCCGCGCCCGAGGTACTCCGCGGAAGTGCGACGAACGCGTCCTCGGCCGGCATCTTCACCTCGTAGAGGAGCGTAAAGCCGTTCTCGTAGTCCCCGTTCAGCACCTCGTTGTCGAACGACTCCTCCTTCCGGGGGTAGTCGTCGGTGAACAGGTCGGCGTCGCGCGGCGGAGATTCGGTGAAGAGGACGGCGCGAGCGTACTCGTTCGTCTCGGCCGACAGACCGCCGACGACCCACTGCTCTTCGGCGGGGCGAAGCGTCGCACTCGCGTGGCGGGCGAGTATCTGCCCGCTCAGTTCGCGGCGGACGTCCCCGAGACATCCCGAGAGGGCGGCAGTTCCGGCGACGGCGGTTGCGGAGAGGAGGGCTCTGCGGCGCATCGTCGGTACTGTCGCCCGCAGAGTCTTAAGTCCGTATAGAATGGTAATTCTCCCGTGTAGGGTAGACGCCCGGAGCGGACTGTCCACCGCGCCGGTCGTTCTCGACTCCGGCGACGACACTTGAGTGACGCGAGGGCCAACGACGGGGCGTAATGCTCGAACTGTATCAGGCGGAGGGCTGTCCGTACAGCGAGGACGTTCGGAGCAAACTCACCGACTTGGGCGTCTCCTACGTGATTCACAACCCCCGACTGCCGGGTCACGAGGGCGGCGACGTGAAGAACGAACAGACGCACGGCGAACTGACCGCCATCGGCGGCGAGGACCAGATTCCGTTCCTCCTCGACAGGGAACGCGAGGAGGCGGTGTACGAGGCGGACGAAATCGTCGGCTACCTCGAACTCCACTACGAGTGAGCGTCGGCGGACGGGCGCGGCAGTCGGGCCGTCGGACGCCGACGGTCAGAAGTCGGGCAGGTCGTCCGGCGCTTCGTACTCCGACTCCCACGTGATGTACTCCTCTTTCAGCACCTCGCAGACGAGTTGCCCGAACTCGGTGAGTCCGGCGTTGATGCTCGACACCTCCTTCCACGAGGAGAGTTCGGGGTGGACCTCCCGTTCCTTCCAGTCCTCGGGGATGCCCGGCGCGTGGTAGCCCACCCGGTCCGCGAAGTCGTCCCAGAAGAAGTCGAACCGCGAGACCAGATCGAGGTCTGTGACGATGTTCCACTCGTCCTCGGTCATCGACGCGTCGGCGGCCCACTCCTCGAAGGCGTCCTCCCACGCGCCCTCCCGGAGGAGGGTCGAGAGTTGGTCCCGCCTGTAGTCGTCGTCGGCCGAGACGGTCGTGTCGTCGTACTCGTTGGGGTCCACCGCGGACTTCAGCGTCGGTGGCGAGGGCGTCTCCACGTCGAGCGTCATGGGCGGGTGTTGGTCGTCGCGAGGTATAAGCACCGGCGCACTTCCCCGGCGCACTCGCCGTCGTCCGTCCGCCGACGGCGGGCCGCGGGCGACGACCCCTCGACGCCGTGACAGGCGGTACGCTCATCCCTCCGGCGCGAGAACCCGGTTCCACATGACGGACCTGATGGACACCTACATCGAGAACCGCCAGTTGGTCCAACCGAACCACACGAACAACTACGACATGGCCCACGGGGGCAACGTGATGAAGTGGATGGACATCGTCGGCGCACTCTCGGCGATGCGGTTCGCGGGCGAGACGTGCGTCACCGCCCGGATGAATCAGGTCGATTTCGTCCGGCCGATCCCCCGCGGCGACACGGTGTTCATCCAGTCGTACGTCTACGACGCCGGGCGGACGAGCGTCAAGGTGCGACTGAAGGCGTTCCGCGAGGACCCGCAGACCGGCGAACGCGAACCGACCACGGAGTCGTACTTCGTCTACGTCGCCATCGACGACGCGCGGGAACCGACGCCCGTCCCGGAACTCACGGTGAGTTCCGAGCAGGGCGAACGCCTCCGGGACGAAGCGCTCGCCGGCGAGAAGGGGAAACAGGCCGCGGAGAGTAACTGACGTCGTTCAGAACTCGAAGTCGTCGTCACCGGGCGACTCGCCGAGGTCGAATCGCTCCGGCGGTTGCCCCGCGTCGTCCATCACCTCGTCGGAGACGAGGATGGGGCAGTCCACCCTGACCGCGAGGGCCACCGCGTCGCTGGGTCGGGCGTCGAACACGAACTTCCGCGGTTCGCCGTCCTCGTAGCGTTCGGCGTCTATCTTCGCGTAGAACGTCCCGTCGGAGAGGTCGTCGATTCTGATGGTGTCTATCGCGCCGCCGAACTCCGTTATCATCTCCACGAGCAAGTCGTGCGTCAACGGTCGCTCGAACGGTTCGCCCGACAGCGACAGTTGGATGGCCTGCGCCTGGTCGGTGGTGATGATGATGGGGAGGTACTCGTCTCGCGCCCGCAAGATGACCGCCGGGACGTTTCCGCCCTCGGAGTCCATTCCGACGCCGATACCTTTCACCTCGGCCCGGTGATTCATGGTTCAACGTTGGTCGTCCGGGTATGAATACCTACCCCAGCAGCGAGGGGTTAGGAGCGAATACGCCGCGGTTACTCGGTTCTGACGTACCAGATTCCGTACAATACGAGCAGGACCGTCAGGCCGCCGAGGAAGAAGAGCAGTCCCGGCGGCAGACCGGATGCGGCGGCCGCGGACCCGACCCGCGTCGCTTCTGCGGCCGCGCCGTCGCCGCCCGCCGAGGTGGCGATGGTGCCGCCCGCCGCCGTCCCGCGGGTGGCGACCCACTGGACGAGGAGACTCGCCAGTCCGACGAGTCCGATACCCGCAAGCAGGCGGCGAAGCGACGCGACGAGTCCGGTCGTCTCCTCGGAGTCGGCGGCGACGACGACGAGGGGTTTGTCCGAGGGGGCGTACACCTTCATCTCCCTGCCCTTCTCGGAGTAGACGGTGTCCACGACTTCGACCGCACCGGCGTCCTCCAATCGGCCGAGGTGGTACTGGACGTTCTGGAGGGAGGTGTCCACCGCCTCCGCGAGGGCGGCGGCGTTCGCCGGGTCTTCGTGAAGCGTCGCGAGGAGGCGACGCGCCGTCGCGGAGGAGAGCACCGACAGTATCTCGTCAGCGTCGTCGTCGTCTAATCCGATGACGCGGGGACCGGCGTCTACCTCGGTGTCCGATGCGGTACGCAACAGGGGGGCCATGACAGCGACTACGACGTACTGGGATACAAACTTGTTGTCACGCCGGCCGTCACGATTCCCCTCTGCGCCGTTGTGCTATCGGCGTCGCCCGTCAGTCGCCGCCGGCGTCGTCCGCCCCGCCCCCGACGACGACCACCCGCAGGTCGTTGACGTTCGTCCCCGTCGGGCCGGTCCGAATCAGCGCCCCACGGTCCCGGAGGTAGGGGAGGGCGTCGTTCTCGGCGAGTGCCGCCGCCGCCTCGTCTCCGGATTCGACCGTCTCGTCGTCCACTATCGCACCCGCGACGGTCGTTCCGCCGTCCTCGCCGTCGCTGTCGAGGGCGGCGACGACGGCGCGGGCGTCCAGTTCCCGGGCCGCCGAGAGGCAGAACTCCAAGTTCGGACCGCCCTCGCCGTCGCCGCGGACGGTGACGGTGCACTCGCCGCCGGAGAGGACGACGGCGGGCGGCGAGAGGGGGTCGCCCGTCGCCGCCGCCTCCTCCGCGACGGCGGCGTGCGTCTTCGCCGCTTCGCGCGCCTCGCCGCGGACGCGCGAGGAGAGGACGAGGGCGTCGTACCCCCGTTCGCGGGCGGCGTCCCGGGCGGCCGAGAGCGCCGTGTGCCCGTCCGCGAGGATGTGGTTGTGGACCCGTTCGAAGACGGCGTCGCCGCGGGTGGGCGTCTCGGGCACCTCCCCGGCGGCCCCGCGTTCGAGTCTGTCGCGCACCGACTCGGGGACCGAGAGGTCGTAGCGGTCGAGGACGGACAGGGCGTCGTCGTACGTCGTCTCGTCGGGGGCCGTCGGCCCGGAGGCGATGACGCCCAGGTCGTTGCCCACCACGTCGCTGAGCATCAGTCCGACCACCGTCGCGGGCGCGGCGCGTTCGGCGAGTCCCCCGCCCTTGAGCGTCGAGAGGTGCTTGCGGACGGCGTTGAGTTCCGAGATGTCCGCGCCCGACCGGAGGAGTTCGTCGGTGGTCGTCCGCAGGTCCGACAGCGAGATACCCTCGGCGGGCGTCGGAATCACGGCGCTCCCGCCGCCGGTTATCGCCGCGAGGACGAGCGTTCTCTCGTCCGCGGCGTCGAGAATCTCGACGAGTCGGCGGGAACTCTCGACGCCGCGTTGGGAGGGGACGGGGTGGTCGCCCGGCAGTCGCTCGATTCTCCCGCCGTCGTCGCTCGACTCCCCCGACTCGCTCGACTCGCCGGAGTCCTCGGGATTCGGCGTGACGACGGCCCCCGCGTCGATCCTCTCCCCGAGGACGGCCTCGAGGGCGTCCGCGACTCCGTTCGCGGCCTTCCCGCCGCCGACGACGACGATGCGGTCGAAGCCGCCGAGGTCGTACGACTCATCGGCGACCGTGAGCGTCTCGCCGTCGAGCGACACGGAGTCGCGGACGACGCGGTACGGGAGCACCGCTTCGACGGCGTCTCGCAGGCAGGCCAACGCAGTCTCGTGCGCCGGCGTGGGTGCGTCGGCGTCTAACGTGACATCGCGCATACGTGCGACACGCTCCGACAAGGGTAAAAAGCGTGCCCCGAAAGCGGAGTACAATGAGTGAGGAAGCGGCCGGAGAGGGTCGCGTCCGGGTCGTGGGCACCGCCCACGTCTCCGCCGACAGCATCCGAGAGGTCGAAGACGCGATAGAGGAGGACCGACCCGACGTGGTCGCCGTCGAACTGGACGAGGGCCGCTACCGGTCGATGAAGGGCGGGACCCCCGACGACATCGAGCCAGGGGACCTGCTCCGCGGTAACACCGTCTTCCAGTTCATCGCCTACTGGATGCTCTCGTACGTCCAAGCGCAGCTCGGCGAACGGTTCGACGTCGAACCCGGCGCGGACATGCTCGCCGCCGTCGAGACGGCCGAAGAGCTCGGCATCGACGTCGCCCTCGTGGACCGGGACATCCAGGAGACGATGCAGCGCTTCTGGTCGCGGATGAGCCTGATAGAGAAGCTGCAGATGGTCGGCGGCCTCGCCTTCGGACTCGGCGACGTGCGGGGCGTCGGCGTCGTCCTCGGCCTCCTTCTCGGCTTCTTCATCGGGCCCGTGGTCGCCGTCTTCGGCGGCGGTCTCGGCATCGGGATGCCGATTCTCGCCCGCGTCACCGGCGGCGTCGTCGTCGCCGTCGCCGCGGGCGCTCTCGTCTGGATCCTCGGCGCGGCGGCGTTGGACGCCGAGGACCGCGCCCTCGCCGCAGTCGGCGTCGGCGTCGCCCTCGGCGGCGTCGTCGGGTTCGGACTCGGCGTCGCAGATCCGCTCGTCGCGTCGCTGAGCCCGTTCCTCGTCCGCATCGTCGGCAGCATGGCGCTCGGACTCCTGACCGGCGTGACGCTCGGAACCGCCGCGGGCGTCGTCGTCGGCGCGTTCGGGGGCGGCGCGGGCGACGACGTGGAGGACATCGACATGTCGAGGATGACCGACACGGACGTGGTGAGCGCGATGATGGAGGAGTTCCGCGCGTTCTCCCCCGGCGGCGCGGAGGCCCTCATCGACGAACGCGACGCGTACATCGCCCACCGGCTCGTCGGCCTCCGGCAGTCGGGCGCGAACGTCGTCGCCGTCGTCGGCGCGGGCCACCGCGAGGGTATCGAACGCTACCTCGAACACCCCAAGGAACTGCCGCCGATGGCGTCTCTGACGGGGACGACGGCGGGACGCTTTCCGTGGGGCAAGATAGTCGGGACGCTCATCTCGCTCGTCGCGGTGGGGTCGTTCGTCCTGTTGGCGCTCTCGACGGTGGGCAACAGCGCGCTGATCCGGCTGTTCCTCGCGTGGTTCCTCATCAACGGCGTCTTCGCCGCCGGACTCGCGAAGGCCGCCGGGTCGCGGTGGCTCTCCGCCCTCGTCGGCGGCGCCGTCGCGTGGATGACGTCCATCAACCCCCTGCTCGCTCCGGGGTGGTTCACGGGCTACATGGAGCTGCGCCACACGCCGGTGAACGTCAGCGACATCGGCAGGCTCAACGAGCTGCTGAGCGACGAGGAGAGACCGCTCGGCGAACTCGTCTCGGAGATGTTCGACGTGCCGCTGTTCCGCCTCATCATGGTCGTCGCGGCGACGAACGTCGGCAGCATCATCGCCTCCTTGCTGTTCCTCGCGTACGTCCTGCCCCTGTTCGCGCTCGATTTGGGCGGCGCGGAGGGCATCACGCGGCTGATGCTCGAAGGCGCGCGGAACGGCTGGGACATCGTCTGGAGCGCGCTCGTCGGCGGTTCCTGACCCGCAAGGCCCAATTCCCTCCCCCTCCAACGCTTCACGAGACACCACACTCATGAGTACGAACTCGACACTCAGATTCAGCTCCCGCGAGCTCCGCGACCTGTTGGTCGCGTGGGTGGCGCTCGGTCTGGCGTTCGCCATCTTCTTCGCCGGGGGCGGCCAGCGAGCGCTGGCGAACGTCGTGGGCGGCGGCGTCGCCGGGCCGTTCCTCGTCAGCCTGCTCACCGCGGGCGTGGGCTTTCTGCTCCACGAACTCGCGCACAAAGTCGTCGCCGTCCGGTACGGCCAGGTAGCGGAGTTCCGCGCCGACTACGGCATGCTGTTTCTGGCGATAATGAGCGCGATGGTCGGCTTCATCTTCGCCGCGCCGGGCGCGGTGTACCACCGCGGGCGACTCACCGACCGTCAGCACGGCCTCATCGCCCTCGCCGGACCGGTGACGAACCTGCTTTTGGCCGCCGTCTTCGTCCCCGTCTTCGTCGGCGGCGTCACCCTCGGGTCGTCGTTCCTCTCGCTTCTGGGGAGTCGCGGAGTCGTCATCAACCTCTTTCTGGCGGCGTTCAACATGCTCCCGTTCGGCTCCCTCGACGGGAAGACGGTGTTTGGCTGGAGCAAACTGGCGTTCCTCGCCGTCTTCGTGCCCTCGGTTCTCCTGACTGCCGGGGCGTTCCTCTTCGGACTCGGCTTCTGACGACCCGACTCCCCTCTTTCGCGGTTCGCGCCGACTCGACGGGAGGACGGACGAGATGGAACGAGAGGAGAACGGAGGGGAAGACGGAACGAGAGGCAGAGGGAAAGCGAGAGAAGCGGAGGCGGAGAGTCGGAGACGGAGAGGGGGCGGAGACGCCGAAGCGGGTTCGGCGGGCGGGGCGTCGGGAGGGCTGTCGTCACCGGGTTCGCGGAGCGTCTTCAGCGGCCGTGGTCGTGACCGACGACGAGCGCGAAGACGTTCGCCGCCACGAGCGCGGCGAACACGAGCTGTTCGCTCTCGCCGAGGCCGCCGACGAGGAGCGGGAGATAGGCGAAGGGGAGCAGGACTGCCGCCCAGAAGGTGACGGCCTCCATCGACCGGAGACCCATCTTGGCGGCGGTGCTCGCGACGCCGATGCTTCGGCGAAGGGGGGTTTCGTTGTGGGGGGAAGAGACGCTTGACATAGTTGGGACCGTCGTATAATCCGATAGGTCGGCATCCACATATAGGGGTACGAGCGTTGGCCTGAATTTCTGATCGTTCACCGAAACGCGACGTTTCACCGACCTTTCACGAATTGACGAGAGACGTTTAGAAGTTTCACGGAGCGTTCTGAGACAGTCTAATCGTTCACACTATCGGTAGGTTCCGCTGGGCAGTAAGTCACTCTCTAGAGGGGGTCGCGGACCGGGGTAGGCGGGGCCGAACCTCGGACCGACCGAAAGCGGACCGAGCATCTTTTGCACCGGCACCGCGCGGGTTCGCACATGACTGGCACCGGCGCGGGTGGAGACCCCGTCGACGACGAGGAGACCGCGGAACTGACCTACGCCGACGCGGGTGTCGATATCGACGCCAGCGAGGCGGCGACGGCGGCCCTCATCGGGGCCGTCGGCGAGAGCGAGGGCGACTACGCCGGACTGCTCGACATCGGCGACCGGTATCTGGCGCTGGCGACGGACGGCGTGGGGACGAAACTCATCGTCGCGGAGGCCCTCTCGGACTACTCGACGGTCGGCATCGACTGCATCGCCATGAACGTCAACGACCTGGTGGCCGCGGGCGTCCGCCCCGTCGCGTTCGTGGACTACCTCGCCGTGGACCGACCGGACGAGGGGTTCGCCCAGCAGGTCGGCGAGGGCCTCTCCGCCGGTGCCGAGGAGGCCGACATGGAACTCGTCGGCGGCGAGACGGCGGTGATGCCCGAGGTCATCAAGGGGTTGGACCTCGCGGGCACCTGCGCCGGACTCGCGCGGAAGGACGCCATCTTCCCCGGCGAGGCGGAGGCGGGCGACGCCCTCGTCGGGTTCCGATCGTCGGGTATCCACTCGAACGGCCTCACCCTCGCGCGGAAGGCGGCGACGCGGAACCACGAGTACACCGACCCCTGCCCGTTCGAGGGGTACGAGACGGTCGGCGAGGCCCTCTTGGAACCGACGCGCATCTACGCGCACCTCCTGGACCCGATGCGCGAACGCGGCGTCCGCGCCGCCGCGCACGTCACCGGCGGCGGGTGGACGAACCTCGAACGGATGGGCGAGTTCCGGTACGTCGTCGAGGACGCCTTCGACCCCCACCCCGTGTTCGAGTTCGTCCAGTCGGAGGGGAACGTCACGGACGAGGAGATGCACCGCACGTTCAACATGGGGACCGGGTTCGTCGCCGCCCTCCCGCCGGAGGACGCCGAAGCACTCGCCGCCGAGACGGACGGCCGCGTCATCGGGCGCATCGAGGAGGGCGAGGGCGTCTCCGTCCGCGGTCTGGAACTGTAACGCGGAACCGCCTCTCTCCTCTGCCGAGTCGCGCCGTCATCTATCACCGCACCGAAGGTTCATATCCGATACCGCGGTACCGACACCCGTGACCGACCGCAGACCGCCCGCGCCCGACGGCCTCCCCCTCCTCGGCAACGCCGTCGGGTTCGCCCGCGACCCGTTCGGGTTCATCGCCGCCGCCGTGGCCGAACACGGCGACGCGGTCCGACTCTCCCTCCCCGGCGAAGACCGGTACCTGCTGGCGCACCCCGAACACATCGAACGGGCGTTGGTGACCGACCGAGACGCCTTCGCGAAGACCGACGACTTCCGCCTCGCCTTCGGCGAGAGCGTCCTCGCCGTCGAGGGGGAGGCGTGGCGAGAACAGCGAGCGTTACTGGACCCGTTCTTCTTCTTCCGCCGAATCCGCTCGTACGCGCCGCGGATGCGCGCGCAGGCGACGCGGCGGGTCGAGTCGTGGACGCCCGGGGAGACGTACTCCATGGTCGATGAGATGAAGGGACTCACGTTCGACGTCCTCGCTTCGACGCTCCTCGGCCGCGACCCCGCCGGGGACGGCGAGGGCGACGACGCGGAACTCCGCGCCGCCGCCGACAACCTCAACGCGCGCTTTTCGCCCGGGACGTGGGCGCTTCCGGAGTGGGTGCCGACCCGCAACCGCCGGCGGTTCGACGACGCCGTCTCGACGCTCCGGGGGGAAGTAGAGCGACTCCTCCGGGAGGCGGACGCGGCGGGGTCGGACGCCGACGCGGAGGAACCCGACCTGCTCTCGGTGCTCGCGGCGGCGCGCGATGCGGACGGCTACCCCCGAAGCGACGACGACGTGTCGGACCAACTCGTCGGGATGGTGTTCGCCGGCCACGAGACCACCGCTTTGGCGCTGACGTTCGTCTGGTACCTCCTCGCGCGCAACCCGGACGCGCGGGACCGACTCCACGAGGAGGTGGACGCCGTCGTCGGCGACGGGCCGGTGGAGATGTCGCACGTGGCGGACCTGACGTACACCGAACGCGTGTTCAAGGAGGCGCTTCGACTCTACCCGCCCATCCACACGCTCCCCCGCCGGACGACGCGCGAGGTAGCGGCGGGCGACTACCGGATTCCGGCGGGGTCGGAGGTTCTCCTCACGGTGGTGAACGTCCACCGCGACAGTCGGTTCTACGACGACCCGGCGGCGTTCGACCCGGACCGGTGGGCGGAGGAACGCGCCGCCGCGCGGCCAGAGTACGCCTACGCGCCGTTCGGGGCGGGGCCGCGCCGGTGCATGGGGCGCGCGTTCGCCACCGTCGAGGCGAAACTCGTCATCGCGGAGGTGGCGCGCCGCTATCGGTTGGAGTGGGCGGGCGAGGGCGAACTATCGGTCCGCCCGCAGATGACGGTCCAACCGGTCGGCGACGTACCGATGCGGGTGAGAGAACGCTGACGACCGACCGGAGAACAGAGACGCTGGCGGCGCAACCCCGCAGTTCGTCGCGGTGTTAGAGGTGGGCGGCCACGTCCGCCTCGGTGACGATGCCGACGGTTCGGCCCCCCTCGACGACGAGGATGGCGGCGTTGTGGTCGAGGTAGGCGTCTATCTCTTCGAGCGTCGCGGTCGGTTCGACCGTTGTGTACGACTCCCGCATCACCTCGGCGACGGGGAGTTCGCCGACGTTCTCCTCTTGGACGTGGCGGATGTCGCTGTTGGAGATGATGCCGACCGGCGACCCGTCCCGGATGACCGGGAGTTGGGAGAACCCCTCGTCGAGCATCCTGTCTCGGGCGTGGCGGACCGAGTCGTCCGGCGAGATGCTGACGACGGACTCGTTCATCAGGTCCCGCGCGCGGACGACGCTCCCCTCCGCCTCGTCTAAGGCGTTGACGATTCGGCGGAGCGTCGACAGTCGAGGGTCCACGTCGCCGCCCTCGATGCGGGCGATGAGCGGTTGGGACACCCCGGCCATCTCGGCGAGACTGCTCTGCGTCAGGTCCAACGTCTTCCGTCGTTCGCGTAAGTCCTGCGGGGTCGGAAGTTCCATATCTTCTGATTACCAGAGGTTATACGAAAAGGTTTCGGGGACCGCGGTGCCCTACTCGTCGTCGTCCGCTTCGGTTTCGACGACGTCGATGATGTCGAGGGGAACGTCGCGGAGTGCGCCGCCGACTTCGCTCTTCGCGATGCGGGAGGCGTGCTTCTCGCCGTCGGCGTTGAACACGTCGATTTCGAGGAGGAGACCGACGAGCGCCGTGTTGGCGGCGATGAACGCCGAGTCGAACGGTTCGCCGCAGGCGGGACACGGCGTCGCGCCGACTTCCACCTCGACGTACTCCTTGTTCTTGTCGTTCAGGCGCTTGCCCGCCTCGCTGACGGCGACGCCGATGGCGTCGTCGATACCCTCGACGTCGCGGACGAGCCACGCGGCTTCCATCGCTACGAGATAATTGCTCATACTACGTTCTCACGCCGCGGGGTTTCGTGTCTTGTGGTTCGGCTGTCCGGCAGGCGTGCCTTCACGTCCCACGCCCGCGCGGCGGAGACGGTTCGACGCGGCCGAATTCGGATGCGGATACGGACCGCGATAGACAGAAACACGCGCGAGCGTGGCCGAGAACGCGGATGCGACCGAAATCATCCCGATAACTTATGCAGACGAACCCCACTGCTAATGGCGTCCCTACCGAGTGAGGCCGTCGAAGGCCAATAGATTTGTCCGAGGAACAAGTGCGCTTTAATCGCCGTACGGCGTCGGGGTGGCTGCGACGCTCGACGGGGAAGATTTATATGCTACCGTCGCCGCTCGATCGATACTGCGATGTTAAACGCAATGCACAGGGGCGTCACGTTCGTCCTCTATCAGCTCACCCTGATGCTCGGAATCCTCATGATGCCCGTCGCGCTGTTCGCGCGGCGACTCGGCGTCAGCCTCCCGGTCGGCCGACTCGTCGAAGCCGCTGGGACGGCGTACGAGCGTGCGGACTCCCGAAGCGGGCGCAGGTGAACTGAACGCCGCGTCGTTCTGCAGCGACACTCGAACACGGCGAGCGGCCGCGCTCTCTCCGGCCTCTCGTCCCCCGGTTTTCGACCGTCAGACGATACGGGCAACAGAGGTTGTAAGGGTTGCATTTATCAGCGCAGGGCTGCAAGGTCGGGTAATGCGAACTCCGAGCGACGACATCTCTGGCCGCCTCGACCCGCTGAACGGCGACCACTCCAACGTGTTCGCGCCGGAACTCGGCGAGTTCCCCAACGCGAACGAACGAGCGAATCAGATGGGCGACAAAGAGACGAAGACCGGGACGACGACCGTCGGCCTGAAGACGGACGAGGGCGTCGTCCTCGCCACCGACATGCGCGCGAGCCTCGGTCACATGGTCTCCTCGAAGGACGTCCAGAAGGTCGAGGAGATTCACCCGACGGGCGCGTTGACCATCGCCGGGTCCGTCTCGGCGGCGCAGTCGCTCATCCGGTCCATCCGCGCGGAGGTGCGCCTCTACGAGTCGCGCCGCGGCGAGGACATGAGCATGAAGGCGCTCTCGACGCTCCTCGGTAACTTCCTGCGCTCCGGGGCGTTCTACATCGTCCAACCCATCCTCGGCGGCATCGACGACGAGGGCGCGCACATCTACAGCATCGACCCCGCGGGCTCCATCCTCGAAGAGGAGTACACCGTCACCGGGTCGGGCAGCCAGTACGCCCTCGGTGTGCTCGAACAGGAGTACGACGAAGGCCTGAGCATCGACGAGGCGAAGACGGTGGCCGCCCGCGCCATCCAGAGCGCCGTCGAACGCGACCTCGCCTCCGGGAACGGCATCAACGTCGCCGTCGTCACCGAGGAGGGCGTCGATATCACGCGGCACAAGGACTTCACGGACCTCCTGTAAGTCGGCCCGGCCGCGGAGAACAGTCGCAGTCGCTCCCTTTCACAACCAGTCTACGAACGATCCGTCGACGAGCGTCTCGCTCTGCCGTCGGATGTACTCCCGTTGCATCGACGTGACGGCGTCCTCGAACGACGCGCCGTCGGCGAGTGCCTCCCGAACCCGGGTCACCTTCCACGTCGCGGGCGTACACCCCGAATCGAGGCGCGCGCGCAACGGTTCGAGGTAGTAGTCCGCCTCCTCGTCCGAACACCCCGCAGAGCGGAGTCCGTCGGCGGCGTGGGCCAATAGGTCCTCGTAGACGCTCTCTCTGTCGATCGTCTCCTCGCCGGCGTTCGTTATCCAGCGTTGGCCGCTCTCTAGCCCGTCGCGCATCGCCGAGTAGAAGTTCTCCCGCGCGGTGGCCCAGTTCTGGTCGATGACCGGGTGTTGGCGCGTCGGGAGACTCTCCATCAACCCCGCGAACGCCGCTTGGAACGCGATGGAGTCGCGCACCGTCGGTTGGGCCGCGACGGGGCGGAACTCGATGCGGGCGTTCGCCGAGGACTTCGTCGCGCCCTCGAACACCGGGCGAACCCACCGCCAGAACGTGCCGTGTTTCCGCCGCAGGGTGGCGAAGGAGTCGTCGAACCGGTCGCCGCGGGGGACGGGCATCGGCACCGTCGTCGCGTCCTGCGCGACGCGGTCCACCGCCTCCTCGATGTCCGAGAGGTCCTTCGGGAAGCGCACCTTCTCCGTGTCGCCGGTGTTGAGGACGGACTCGAAGACGACGATTCGGTTCTCCATGTAGCCGTCTTCGAGAATCTTCTGTGCGCCCACGTCGTCGTAGAGGTCCGGCGGGAAGAACGGCGAGTTCACGCCGAGAGCCAAGAGCGGTCCGGCGATTCGGAGTGCGTAGTTGAAGTACGTCGGCAGGTCGGCGGCGTGCGCCACCTGGTAGTGCGGTTGGACGGAGGTGATGAGCGACTCGGGCATCACCGTGTCCGCTTCGAGGTGGACGTGCGGCGCGTCGACGCTCATCGTGTCCGGCACGTTCGGCCCGTTCGCCATCGCGTGGTACCGGACGGAGTCGCTCATGTTCGTCGCGACGCGCACGTCCTCGAAGCTGACGCTGTCGGTGAGGTACCCGCGGGCCGTCTCCCCCGCCGGAGGGATGGTCCAGAGGCCGTCGCTGACGAGGCGTATCCCCTCCGAACCCGTGCAGTCCAGCGCCGCCGAGAGGCGGGAGCGAACCTCCGCCTCCTGCGCGCGGAGTCCGTGGGGGTTCAGCGGTTGCGGACTCGTCGTCATCTCGGCGTTGTGGAGGCCCAACTCCTTTTCGAACCCCATGAGTTCGAGGAGTCGTCGCGGAACGCGCATCAGGGCGTGGACGCCCTCGTCGTCCTCGCCGCTCGCGGACCACCGACCGTCTGCGACGGCGTAGAACTCGTACTCGAATCCGACGATGGACTGGTGGTTGTCGAACGTCCCGTCGGCGAGTTCCGACTTCACCACGTCCGCGTCCGCCCGCGCCTGCGCCTCGTACTCCTCGGGATCCACGGTGAGTGCGTCCTCTACGCGCGCCGCGAGGTCGTCGCTCATACCCTCCCGTCTGAAGGGAAGTCGTATGAATCCGGTGGCTACGCGGCGCAGTGTCAACGACGACCACACCCCGCCGGTCGCGGGTTCGCGCCCGCGCCGTCCCGCGGTCGGAGCGAGTCGGCGGACTTTTTCGCTCCCGACGGCTACACCGGATCGATGGAGTTCGCCGAGTTCGCCGCCCGCGCGTCGGAGATGGAAGGAGAGCCGGCGGACCTCGCCACCGTGGCGCTGGTCCGCGACCTGTTCCGCGACGCCGGCGACGACCTGCCCGTCGTCGTCCGCTTCGCGCAGGGCCGGGTGTTCCCGGCGTGGGATTCGACCACGCTCGACATCGGCCCGCGCCTCCTCCACGAGGCCATCGCCCGCGCGGCGGGGACGAACGTGACCGCAGACGACGTAGAAGACGAACTCGCGGACATCGGGGAGATCGGGTCCGTCGCGGAGAGCTACGAGTTCGGCGGACAGCGGGGGCTGGCCGCGTTCGCCGGCGGGACGGACGGCCTCACCGTCGCGGAGGTGGACGAGACGCTCCGGGAGGTGGCCGCCGCCGACGGCGAGGGGAGCGAAGACCGCAAGCTGAGCGCGCTGTTCGGCCTGTTCAACCGCTGTTCGCCCGAGGAGGCGAAGTTCCTCGCCCGCCTCGTCCTCTCGGAGATGCGCATCGGCGTCGGCGAGGGGACGGTCAGAGACGCCATCGCCGAGGCGTTCCTCGCCGAGGCGGACTCGGAGGACGGCGGCGCGGATTCGGCCGCCGAGGCGGACGAAGAGGAAGCGAGCGCCGACGAGGAGGCGGACGAGAGCGACGAGGACGAAGACGAGGGGCCGACGATGCGGGCGACGGACGACGAACTCGCCGCCGTCGAGCGGGCCCTGCAGGTGTCGAACGACTACGGGATGGTGGCGACGGTGGCGCGCGACGGGGGCGAGTCGGGTCTCGCCGAGGTGCGCCTCGACGTGGGCCGCCCGGTGCAGGCGATGCTGGCGCAGGCGGGCACCGTCACGGACGCCTTAGACGAGTGGGAGGCGGCCGCCGTGGAGACGAAGTTCGACGGCGCGCGGGTGCAGGTCCACTACGACGAGGCGGCCGACGAGGTGTCGCTGTACTCCCGGAACATGGACGACGTGACGGACCCGTTGCCGGAAGTCGTCGAGTTCGTGGAGGCGCACGTCGAGGAGTCGGTCATCCTAGACGGGGAAGTCGTCGCCATCGACGAGGAGGGCGACCCCCTGCCGTTTCAGGAGATTCTCCGCCGGTTCCGCCGCAAGCACGACGTGAGTCGGATGCGCGAGGAGGTTCGCGTCGAACTCCGCGCGTTCGACTGCCTCCACGCCGACGGCGAGGACCTGCTAGACGCGCCGTTGACCGTCCGGCACGAGCGTCTGACCGACGTTCTCGGCGGGACGGGCGCGGTGTCGGAACTGCTCGTCTCCGCGGACGCCGACGAGATAGCCGCCTTCGAGGAGCGAGCGTTGGAGGCGGGCCACGAGGGAATCATGCTGAAGAACCCCGACTCGGCGTACTCGCCCGGCAACCGGGGGAAGAACTGGCTGAAGCGAAAGCCCGACGTGGAGACGTTGGACCTCGTGGTCACGGGCGCGGAGTGGGGCGAAGGCCGGCGCGCGAAGTTCCTCGGGACGTTCCTGCTGTCCGCCCGCGCCGACGACGGCTACGAGACCATCGGGAAGGTGGCGACGGGCATCACCGACGAGAAACTCGCGGAACTGACGGAACTGCTCGAACCCGAGATACGGGCGGAGGAGGGCCAAGAGGTGGACCTCCGGCCCTCGGTCGTCTTCGAGGTGGGCTACGAGGAGATACAGCGCTCGCCGACGTACACCTCGGGGTACGCCCTCCGGTTCCCGCGGTTCGTCTCCGTCCGCGAGGACAAAGACCCCGAGGACGCCGATTCGCTCGAACGCGTCGAACGCCTCGCCGACGGGCAGTGACGGGGCGACCCCCCGGGTGACGCCTCGATGACGCTTCCACAACGGGTTATTACCCGCGGTCTGTAGAGGGAGGCATGACCGTTCGACACCGCGACCTCTCGGTTTCGTGGCTCGGGTACGCCACCACCCGCATCGAGACGCCCGACGGCTTCGTCGCCTACCTCGACCCCGGCCGGTACGGCGTCTTAGACGACTACTACGCCCGGGACGGCGACCTGGTCTGCATCACCCACGACCACCACTACGACTCCGACGCGGTCGAACGGGTGGCCGACGAGGACGCCACCGTCGTCGCGTTCGAGGCCGTGGACGCCGCGAACATCGACCGCGACGTGACGCCCGTCGAAGACCTCCCCTACGAGACGGTGCGCGTGGGTCAGGAGGACCACCTCGCGGTCGGTCCGGCGGACGTCTGGAGCGTCCCGGCGTACAACGAACCCGACGGCCCCCACGTGAACGACGACGGGAGCGTCACCCACCCCGAGGGGTTCGGGTGCGGCTACCGCCTCTCCGTGGACGGAACCTCCTTCTTCTGGCCCGGCGACTCCGACGCCCTCGACGGCTTCGAACGCCTCTCGGTGGACGTGTTCCTCGCCAACATCGGCGGGACCGGCGTGATGGACCGCCACGAGGCCGCCGACCTCGCGGAGGCGCTCGACCCCGAACTCGTCCTCCCGATTCACTACAACACCATCGACATCCTCACCGCCGACCCGAAGGCGTTCGCCGCTGACGTCGCCTCCCGCGGCGTCCCCGTCGTCATCGACGACCCCGAGGAACGTCCGGTCTGAGCCGTTCCCCGAACCCGCGAACCGCGGAAAGGATTTTGCGCCGGCGGACCGTCGTGACCGATAGATGATACAACCGGCGACCGATCCCACCGACCACGGGTGGATCGACGGGCGTCTCCCCTACTACCGCGTGGGCGACGGTCCGAAGACGCTCCTCTTCGTTCCCGGGCTGAACGACGCGTTCGGCGGGCGCGCGGACTGGCGAATCGCGCAGGTGTTGGGACAGGCGTACCGCGGGTTCACCGACGAGTACACCGTCTGGACGGTGAGTCGGCCCCGCGGCCTCGACTCGGGGACGACGACGCGCGACCTCGCGGGGTCGTACGCGACGGTCCTCGACGAACTCGGCGGCGCGGACGTTCTCGGCTACTCGATGGGCGGGTTCGTCGCCCAGCACCTCGCCGCGGACTACCCGGACCTCGTGGACCGCCTCGTCGTCGGCGCGTCGGCCGACAGACTCGGCGAGAAGGGCGTCTCTATCGTCGAAGAGTGGCGCGAACTGGCCGAGAACGGCGAGTGGAGTCGGCTCTACGACTCCGTCACCCGGGAGGGGTACGTGGGGTGGCGACAGAGCGTCTATCCGCGGGTGGTTCGCGCCTTCGGCGGGGTGTTCTCCCCGCCGGTTCCCTCCGACGTGGTCGTCTCCTGCGACGCGTGTCTCGAACACGATACCGGCGACCGCCTCGGCGACGTCGACGTGCCGACGCTGGTCGTCGGCGGGACGGAGGACCGACTGTTTCCGGAGTCGCGCCTGCGGGCGACGAAGGAGGGAATCCCCGGCGCGAAACTCGCCCTCCTCCGCGGGGCGGGCCACGCCGCGATGGACGAGAACCACGACCAGTTCACCGGCGTCGTGCGGCGGTTCCTCCGGGGCGAATCCCTCTGACGGGCCGGGAAAACCTAAGTCCGACCGCCCGGCAGTCGAACGTATGGCACGAGAGGTGCGGCACGACGCGACCGGGCCGCTGAAAATCGACGGGGACGACATCGACGAGGAGTACGGCGACGTCGCCATCTGTCTGTGCGGACTCTCGGCTGACCGGCCGTTCTGCGACGGGTCGCACCGAGCGACCCGCGACGAAGACGAGGGGACGGTGTACGAGTACGAGGGCGACGACGACGAGAACCCGCGGCGCGAGATAGCCGAGATACTGTACGTCGGCGAACGGGACGCTCCCGACGCCGAGGGCGAGTCCGCGAGGGAACGACCGTGAGCGAACGCGAGGACGCGAGTGCGGACGCGGAATCGGTGCGACGAACGCGGACGACGGCGGCGGACGGTCGAACCGTCGCGTACGCCGAGTTCGGCGACGCGGGCGGCGACCCCGCCTTCTTCTTCCACGGGACGCCCGGGTCGCGTCTCTCGGGGAGTCTCCTCGCCGAGGCGGCCCGCGAACGCGGCGTCCGCCTCCTCTGTCCGGACCGCCCGGGCATCGGGGGGACGGACCCCCTTCCGGAGGCTTCGCTGGCGGAACGGGCGGCGGACGCTCTCGCCGTCGCCGACGGTGCGGGGGTCGGTTCGGTCCCCGTACTCGGGTTCTCCGGCGGCGCGCCGCACGCCCTCGCCCTCGCGGCGACGCACCCGAGTCGCGTCTCGAAGCTGTCGCTCGTCTGCCCGCCGTCGCCGCCGGACGCGCCGACGGGCGACACCGCCGCGGAGTTGCGCGTTCTCTCCGCTCTCGGCCGGTACGCGCCGTTCCTCTTACGACCCCTGTTGGCCGCGCAGGCCAGGACGCTCGGAGACGCCCCGCCGGAGACGGTGGCGTCGCTGTACGGCGACCCCGACGGCGTTCGAGCGGTCGTCTCCGACCCCGAGGGCGTCTTCGAGACGCTGGCGGCCGACTTCGAGGCGGCGTTCCGGTGCGGGGCGGCGGGAGTCGCCCGAGAGACGCGTCTGTTCGAGCGTCCGTGGGGGTTCGACCCGGGCGAGGTGACCGTCGAGACGGCGGTGCGCTACGGGCGGGCGGACAGAAACGCGACGGCGACGGCGGCGCGGTGGCTGGCCGAGCGGATTCCGGACGCGAAAAGCGACGCGTACGACGGCGACCACCTGACGGCGTTCCTCCGCGCGAGGGGAGACGCGGTGGCGGAGTTGTCGTGACCGCTCAGATGACGCCCATCTCGTCGAGACGAGTGGGCAGGTACTCGTCGGTCACGAAGTCCAGACCGCGGGAGGCCAGCGCCTGCTGTTCGGCCTTCTTCTCGATGTCGAGTTGGAGCTCTATCTGCTCGGTCCAGTAGTCGGACTGGAAGCGCGGGTCGTCAAGCTCCGACTGCAGGGCGTTCACGTCCGAGTCCGAGAGGGGGTCCGTCGGCAGGTCGTACTCCACGATGTCGCGGGGTTGGATGCCGACGAACTGCGCTTCGGGCGTCGCGAGGTACTCAGAGAGGTGCGCGGACTTGATCGACCCGTAGGCGACCGACCCGTAGATGCGGTACGACCACGGGTCGCCGTCGGTGAAGACCACGACGGGCAGGTCGAGTTCGTCGTGCAGGCGCTTGGTGATGCGGCGCGTCGCGCGGGCGGGTTGCCCCTTCAGGTGGACGATGAGGGCGTTGTAGTCCGCGTCGAAGCCGTTCTCGATGAGGCGGTCGCGCATACCGCCGGTCTCCACGCAGAGGATGAAGTCGATGTCGTGGTCGAGGAACTCGATGGTGTCGGGGTTGTTCGGAATCTGGTAGCCACCTTCGCCCACGTCCTCTTGGCAGTGAATCTCGCGTTCCCCGCGGCGGGTCTGCTCGCGGAGTTCGAGCGGACCCATGAGCGTCGCGCCGGACTCCTCCGGGCGCATGTGGAAGTCCTCGCGGGTGACCTTCGAGACGATTTCGAGGTCCTCTATCAGCTGGTTCGACTCGTCTTGGTCGTTGAAGTGCGCCTCTTCGGCGTCCCACGACTCCGAGAGGTAGTAGAGTTCACGCAGGGTCGAAGAGCGGTCCTCTTCGAGTTGGCGGACGAGGAACTCGATGGCGTACGTCGCCTTCAGCAGTTTCCGCGCCCCGCGGACGCTGTTGGCGGAACGGGTCGATTTGCGGTCGCCGTACACCCACACCTTCGAGTCCTCGTCGAAGACGATGTTGCTCTTCGTCCGCGTGGGGATGTCCATGTGGGGGATGTCCCCCTGGTCGAACTGGTCGTAGAACTCAATGGCGAGGTCGATGAGACGTTCGCGCGCGAGGTCGTCGTCTAGTTTCGTGCTCATTGTCTTACGTGTTAACGGTCAGTTTCTCCGTCTCGACGCCGTCGACGTTGATGTCGAACGACGCGTCCGATGCGACGGTGTAGGTGAGTTCGACCGTCTCCCCGGCGGAGACGGAGGGGTTCCACTTGACGAACCACTCGCCGTCTAAGTCCACGACCGTGGCCTCGTCGGGCACGTCCGCCGGTTCGGTGGAGACGATTTCGGTGATGTCCGGTTCCTCCGTGCGGTCGGAGTGGTTCTCGACGCTCAGGGTGACGGTGTCGCCCTCGACGACGCGTTCGACGCCGACGTTGTTCATGATGCGCGCCAACGCGCCGTCGATGTTCGGCCGTTCCCGGCCCGTCACCTCCGAGAGCTTGTCGGCCATATCGGGCAGGATCTTCCCGAGGACGTCCTGTTTCTTCCGGCGCTTCTGCATCGACCGCCGCTTGTTGAGGTAGGACTTCAGGTCGCGGGCGGCCTCCCGGATGGCGAGTTCTATCTCGTCTTCTATCTCCGGGATGTTGGCGAGGGCGTCCTTCGACTCGCTCGTGAACGGGACGTTCGTGGAGGCGACGTGGACCATGATGACCGCCGGGCCGTTCGGCATCCCGGATCCGCCGGGTTGGTCGAGGCCGTAGTTCCGCCAGCCGATGCGCTTGACCACGTCCGTCGTGGCGCAGGCCCCTCGCTGGTAGACGAGGGGGACGCGGTTGGCGAAGCGAAGCAGGTCGACCGACCCGCCGTCCGGCAGGTCGCCGCCGTAGGCGATGCCCGCCTCGACGATGAAGGGGTCGCCGCCGTGGACTTCCGCGTCGCGCGTCGCCGCGGCGTAGAAGTCGGCGTCGTACTCCTTCCGGAGGCCGGCCTCGACGAGTTCGGCGGTGATGGGCGACAGGCAGTTCGTCGGCGGCGCGAGGATGTCCGTCTCGCGCATCGCCTCCAGCAGTTCGGAGGCGGTGTCCCTGTCGTCGGCCACCTCCGAGACCTTCGGCACGTCGTCGGGGACGGTCCGCATCACCTTCCAGACGGCCTCCGCGACGTTCTCGCGGGCCGTCTCGCCGATGGTGATGTCCTCGTTCGTGGAGACGAGGACGTCCGCCGACCGGTCGACGTACTCGCGGACCTGCTTCCGCGTCGCGCGGTGTCGGGCGGGGCCGCCCGTGAACTTCTCGCCGAGGCGGTCGGCGAGGCCCTCGACCGTCAGGTCGTCCTTCCGGGTGCTGGTCGCGCCGTCAACGAGGCCGTAGAGGTCGGGCGTCACGTCGGCGGTGAGAACCTCCCACGCCGCTTCGACGGCGTTCTCCTGGACCGTCGCGCCGAAGCTGACGCCGCGTTCCCCGCCCACGTCGTCGGCGACGGTGGAGACGATGGATTCGAGTTCATGGTAGGCGGTCCGGTCGCGGTTTCGGAGGGTGTCGGCGACCTGGGAGGCGAGCGCCGAGGTGGCCTCGGCGCCCTTGTTGACGACGGCGTCCTCGATGGCGGTTTCGAGGTCCGTCTCGGGTTCGGTGCCCGGTTCGGGCGCGCGCCACGCCATCTCCCGTCCGAAGTGCCGGTCGCGGAAGTTGTCCAGCACCTTCTCGGCCGTCTTCGCGCCGACGCGGGTGAACTCCTCCTGCAGGAACCCGGAGACGGAGTACGACTCCGTCACGCCGAGCATCTTGATGAGCGTCCCGAGTTCGACCCCGTGGGGGTGGGGTCGGATCTCCTCGGTCTCGGCGGGGAGGCTCGCGCCCTCGACGCGTTCGTACTGTCGCGGTTCGTCGAGTCCCGGTTCGTCGAGGACGAGTCGCGCGTGGGGGTTGACGACCGCCGTGTGCTTCACGTAGTTGTGGAGCTGTTGGCGGGCGCGCATGTTCGCCTCCATCTCGACTTCGATTCGGGTGCCGTGGGTCGGCGAGAGGTCGGACTCCGCGGGCGAGAGCTCCTTTTCGACCTGAATCTCGGGTTCGTTCGTGTCGGTGTCGATGATGAGCTCGAAGTACTGCGCCGTCTCCGACCCCTGCGTCCGACTCGTAATCTTCGCGGGTTTGCCCGAGGTGAGCTGCGAGTAGAGGACGGACGCGGAGATACCGATACCCTGCTGACCGCGGGACTGTTCGCGCGCGTGGAAGCGAGAGCCGTAGAGGAGCTTCCCGAAGACCTTCGGGATCTGCTCTCTGGTGATACCCGGCCCGTTGTCTTCGACGACGAGCGTGTAGTAGTCGCCCGACTCCCGTATCTCGATGGAGATGTCGGGCATGATTCCCGCTTCTTCGGTCGCGTCGAGGGCGTTGTCGACCGCCTCCTTGACGGCGGTGACCATCCCCCGAGCGCCCGAGTCGAAGCCGAGCATGTGCTTGTTCTTCTCGAAGAACTCGGCGATGGAGATGGCCCGCTGGCTCTCCGCCAGCTCCTCGGCGATCCCCGACTCCTCGCCGAGCGTCGACTGGAACGAGGTCATTCTGTGCCGAGAAGTTCCCGATGGACGGTTAAAACGTGTTCGGGAGCGGAGTGAAAGTGAACGGGACGACCGACCGACGGAGGGGCGACCGACGGCGCGCGCGGCAAAAGCGAAATCGCGTCACCCGAGCGATTCACTCCGTCCTGAACTTGTTTTATGTTCTCTCACGCGGGCGCGCGTACGAGGGGTTTAAGGGAGGAGCTAGCCTAGTCGGTAACAGGTTCTATGTCACGAGAAAGCGAGTACGGGGCCGGGCAAATTCAGGTCCTCGAAGGCCTAGAAGCCGTCCGAAAACGTCCGGCGATGTACATCGGGTCCACGGACTCACGGGGATTACACCACCTCGTGTACGAGGTCGTGGACAACTCCATCGACGAGGCCCTCGCGGGATACTGCGACGAGATAGAGGTCGCAGTCAACGACGACGGGTCCGTCTCTGTCACCGACAACGGCCGCGGCATCCCGGTCGACACCCACGAACAGTACGATCGGCCCGCGGTCGAGGTCATCATGACCGTCCTCCACGCGGGCGGGAAGTTCGACAACAAGTCGTATCAAGTGTCCGGCGGCCTCCACGGCGTCGGCGTCTCCGTCGTCAACGCCCTCTCTCAGCGGTTGGAAGTCGAGATAAAGCGCGACGGCGCGGTGTGGAAACACGAGTTCGACCACGGCGAACCCGTGGCCGACGCCTTCGAACGCGTCCGCGACCTCGAATCCGGCGAGGACACGGGGACGACGATCCAGTTCTGGCCCGACGACGACATCTTCGAGACGACCGACTTCGACTTCTCGACGCTGGAGAACCGCCTCCGGGAGCTCGCGTTCCTCAACTCCGGCGTCCAGATCTCCCTCCGGGACGAAGTGGCCGACGAGGAGAGCAGTTTCCGCTTCGACGGCGGCATCCGGGAGTTCGTCGGCTACCTCAACGAGACGAAGACGGTCCTCCACGACGACACTATCTACTACGACGACGAGGACCAGAACATCGAAGTCGAGGTGGCGATGCAGGCCACCGAGGAGCTGCAGGGCTCCATCCACGCCTTCGCCAACAACATCAACACCCGCGAGGGCGGCACCCACCTCACGGGCTTCAAGACGGCCCTCACGCGCGTCGTCAACGACTACGCGAAGAGCAACAACCTGCTCGACGACCTCGATTCCCTGAAGGGAGAAGACGTCCGCGAGGGTCTGACGGCGGTCATCTCCGTGAAGCACCCCGACCCGCAGTTCGAGGGGCAGACGAAGACGAAACTCGGCAACAGCGAAGTCCGGGGCATCGTCGAGTCCGTCACCCACGAACAGCTCGGGACGTACTTCGAGGAGAATCCGGGCACGGCCCAGTCGATAATCATGAAGGCCGTCGAGGCGGCGAAGGCGCGCAAGGCCGCGAAGAAGGCCGAGGAACTGACGCGCCGGAAGTCCGCGCTCGAATCGACGGCGCTTCCGGGGAAGCTGGCCGACTGCCAGTCGAAAGACCCCGGCGAGTCCGAACTGTTCGTCGTCGAGGGCGACTCCGCGGGCGGGTCCGCGAAGCAGGGCCGCGACCGGCGGTTCCAGGCCATCCTCCCCCTGAAGGGGAAGATTCTGAACGTCGAGAAGCACCGGCTGGACCGCGTGCTGGAGAACAACGAGGTCCGGTCGCTCATCACCGCCATCGGGGCGGGCGTCGGCGAGGAGTTCGACATCGAGGACGCGCGCTACCACCGCATCATCCTGATGACGGACGCCGACGTCGACGGCGCGCACATCCGAACGTTGCTTTTGACCCTCCTCTATCGCCACATGCGCCCGCTTCTGGAAGCGGGGTACGTCTACGCGGCGAAACCGCCGCTGTACCGGGTTCGCTACCGCGGCGAGACGTACGACGCGATGACCGAGGCCGAACGCGACCGGATCGTCGAGGAGAAGTGTAACGGCAACCCGACGCAGGTCCAGCGGTTCAAGGGTCTCGGCGAGATGAACCCCGACCAGCTGTGGGACACGACGATGAACCCCGAGAACAGGGTTCTCAAGCAGATAAGCATCGAAGACGCCGCGGCCGCCGACCGGATGTTCAACATCCTGATGGGCGACGCCGTCGAACCGCGGAAACAGTTCATCAAAGAACACGCCACCGACGCCGAGTGGGTGGACATCTAACCTAACTCACCCCCCGAAAATCACCAATGAGTTCCGACGCACCAGACAAATTTGAACCGGGTGCGGGCATCGCCGCCAGCGTGGAGACGGCCCGCATCGAACAGGAGATGGAACAGTCGTACATCGACTACGCGATGTCCGTCATCGCGGGCCGGGCCCTCCCGGACGTCCGCGACGGACTGAAGCCCGTCCACCGGCGCATCCTCTATGCGATGCACGAGGCGGGCGTCACCTCCCGAACCTCGCACCGGAAGTCCTCGTCCATCGTGGGCGAGACGATGGGTGACTACCACCCGCACGGCGACTCCGCCATCTACGATGCCCTCGCGCGCATGGCGCAGGACTTCTCGATGCGCTACCCCCTCGTCGACGGGCAGGGGAACTTCGGGTCCGTCGACGGCGACCCGCCGGCCGCCATGCGGTACACGGAAGCCCGGATGGACTCCATCGCAGAGGAGTTACTCGCCGATATCGACAAAGACACCGTCGACTTCCAGGCGAACTACGACGACCGGAAGCAGGAACCGGCGGTGCTCCCCTCCGCGTTCCCGAACCTGCTCGTCAACGGGTCGTCCGGCATCGCCGTCGGGATGTCCACCAACATCCCGCCGCACAACCTCGGCGAGGTCATCGACGCGACGGTCCACCTCATCGAGGACCCCGACTGTACGGTCGAGGACCTGATGGAACACGTCAAGGGGCCCGACTTCCCGACCGGCGCGAACATCGTCGGCCGAAACGCCGTCCACAAGGCGTACAAGACCGGCCGCGGGCGCATCCGCGTCCGCGCCGAGTTCGAAGTCGAAGACGACGACCGCATCGTCATCACGGAACTGCCCTACCAGGAGAACAAGGCGCGCCTCATCGAACGCATCGCCGACGACGTCAACGAGGGGAAGATAGAGGGCATCCGCGACCTGCGCGACGAGTCCGACCGCGACGGCATCCGCGTCGTCGTCGAACTCAAGCGCGGCGCGAACGCCGAGGTGGTGAAGAACCAACTGTTGGAACACCACCTCGAATCCACGTTCGGCGTCATCAACCTCGCTCTCGTGGACGGCCAGCCCCGGGTTCTCACGCTGAAGGAGACCTTAGAGGAGTACCTCGACCACCGGCGAGAGGTCGTGCGTCGGCGCTCCCAGTACGAACTCGACGAGGCGGAGAACAGAGCGCACATCCTCGAGGGCCGACTGACCGCGCTCGACAACATCGACGCGGTGGTCGAAACCATCCGCAACTCCGAGAGCCGCGACGACGCGAAGGCCGCACTCCGCGGCGAACAGACCGTCGAGGTGGACGGCGAGGAACTGCCGTCGTTCGACTTCTCGGAGGATCAGGCGAACCACATCGTCGCGATGCAGCTCGGTTCGCTCACCTCGATGGAGGCCGAGGAGATAGAGTCCGAGTACGAGGAGGTGCAGGCGCGCATCGACCGCCTGAACGAAATCCTCTCGGACACGTCGGAGCTCGACGCGGTCATCGAGGAGGAACTCCTCAACATCAGAGAGGAGTACGCCGACGAGCGTCGCACCTCGTTCATCGAGGACACCGGCAGCGTCACCCACGAGGACCTCATCGCCGAGGAGGACGTCGTCGTCGTCGTCACCGAGGAGGACTACATCAAGCGGATGTCCCTCGACAGTTTCCGCGCGCAACGCCGCGGCGGGAAGGGCATCATCGGCACCGAACTGAAGGAGGGCGACCGGGTGTCGTCGGTGTTCGTCGCCAGCACCCACGACTACCTGCTGTACTTCACGAACCATGGGCAGGTGTACCAGCTGAAGACGTACCAGATACCCGAGATGGGGAGGACCGCCCGCGGGAAGTCCGCGGTGAACCTGCTCGACTTGGACGACGGCGAGCAGATTACCGCCGTCGTCAACTGCGCCGACATCGCGGACGAGACGGACAAGTACCTCACGATGGTCACCCGCGACGGGTACATCAAGCGGACGCACGTCGAGAACTTCCAGAACATCCTCTCGACGGGCATCATCGCCACCACGTTGGACGACGGCGACGAACTCGCCGACGTGGAGGTGACCGACGGCGAACGCGACATCGTCATCGCCACCCGCGAGGGGATGTCCATCCGCTTCCACGAGGACGAGGTTCGCCCGATGGGCCGGTCCGCCCGCGGCGTCCGCGGCATCAAACTCGAAGGCGAGGACAGGGTGGCGGGCGTCGCCGCCGTGGACGAGGACGTCCACAACTGGGTGCTCACCGTCACCGAGAACGGGTACGGCAAGCGGACGGACATCGAGAACTACCGGCCGCAGTCCCGCAACGGGAAGGGCCTGATAGACATCAAGACGAACGAGCGGAACGGCCCCGTCTGCGCGATGGAGACCGTCGGCGACGGCGACCACCTGTTCGTCATGAGTTCCGAGGGGCAAATCGTCCGCACGCCCGTCGAGGACGTCTCCACCGTCGGGCGGAACACGATGGGCGTCATTGTGATGGACTTAGCCGGCGGCGACGCCGTCGCGTCCGTGGACGTGTACAACGAGGAGCGTTCGACCGCGGTCGACGCCGACACGGACGCGGAATCCGACCCTGACGCCGACGCGGGGACCAACGGCGAACTCGACGCCGAGGAACTCCGCGAGGCGACCGACAGCGAGTTCGCGTCCGAGGGTCTCGAAGACGGCGCCCTCGACTCCGAGTAACGCCCCTCTGACGACCGTTTTTCTTTTCGCCGCGCCCCCGATTCCGGGAGCGACGCCGCCCGATACCCCGTCAGTTCACCGGAAACGAGGTGTGGGGCCGTCTCCCGGGGCGCATCGGGCGCGCGCCGCGGGAGACGCAGGGGCGAACCTCACAGGATGCGCTTTCCGAGTGCGCTGGCGGCGAGTTCGGTCGCAAGCGACGCCGTCTCGTTCTGTTCGTCGAGGATGGGGTTCACCTCGACGAGTTCCAGAGAGCGGAGCGCGCCCGTCTCGGCGACGGTTTCGAGCGCGGAGTGGGCCTCGCGGTAGTTCACCCCGCCGCGGACGGGCGTCCCGACGCCCGGCGCCTCCCGGGGGTCGAGCCAGTCCAAATCGAGGCTGACGTGGATGCCGTCGGTGCCCGCCGTGGCGATTTCGAGGGCCCCCTCGACGACGGCGGTGATGCCCTCCTCGTCGATGTCGGACATCGTGAAGGCGGTCACCTCGCTCTCTCGGATGGCCTCGCGTTCGGCCTCGTCGACGGACCGGAGGCCGACGATGGCGACGTTCTCCTCGCGGAGGCCGTCGGCGTTGGCCCACTCGACGCCCGCGAAGTCGCCGATCCCGAGCAGTGCCGCGAGGGGCATCCCGTGGACGTTCCCCGACGGCGACGTGGCGGGGGTGTTGAAGTCGCCGTGGGCGTCGAACCAGACGACGCCGACGTCGGCGTCCCGGGCGCTTCCGGTGACGGACCCGATGGCGATGGAGTGGTCGCCGCCGAGGACGAGGGGTAACTCCCCCGAATCGAGCGTCTCGGCCACGCGGTCTGAGAGCGCCGTACAGACCGCCTTCGTCTCGCGGAGGAACTTCGCCCGGCCTTCGCTCGGCGTCTCCGCCTCTGGGTCGCGTTCCTCGGCCCGGGGCGCGGAGACGTCGCCGTCGTCGGCGACGGTGGCCCCCGCGTCCTCCAGTTGCGCCGCGAGGCCGCCGTAGCGGATGGCCGACGGGCCCATGTCCACGCCGCGTCGATTCGCCCCGTAGTCGATGGGCGCGCCGATGATTCGGGTTGGTCGCGTCATGGTCGTATCTGCACCGCTCGCGCGCTTATGGTCATCGAAACGGGACGAGAGGAGGTTTCGAGGCGGCGAGAAGGACTTTCGCCCCGTGCGACCCGGGAGAGCGGCTTTCTTCGCGGCCCCACTCTCCACGCTCGATGCGACTGCTGCAGGTGTTGGTCGAGACCGAACACCTCGACGACGTGTTGGACACACTCCGCGAGGAGGACATCGACCCGGTGGTGTTCTCGGTGGACGACGGCGGAGACTTCGTCCGAGGCGCCGGCAGCAACAGCGACAGTGACGCCGACGCCGACGCCCCCGAGAGCGGCCCCGGTCGGAAGATGGTCCAGTTCCCGGTGCCGACGGAGGCGGTCGACCGCGTCCGCGACGCGATGACCGACATCGGAATCAAGGAGGAGTACCTCGTCATCGTCAACGCGGAGACGGCGGCGACGCCGCACTACTCGGCGCTCGTAGACCGGTACATGGAGGGCACCGAGGAGGAAGAGCGCATCTCCAACGAGGAGATTCGGACGAAGGTGCGCAACCTCAACCCGCGGCCGACGACGTACTACAGCATGACCGTCCTGAGCGCGTTCGTCGCGACAGCGGGGTTGCTGTTGGACTCGCCCGCACTCGTCGTCGGGTCGATGGTCATCGCCCCCCAGATAGGGGCCGCGCTCACCGCGAGCGTCGGCACGGCCCTCGACGAACGGTCGCTGTTCGTGGAGGGCATCAAATCGACGCTCGCCGGCCTCGTCGTCGCCATCGTCGCCGCCGCCGTCCTCGGGTGGGGGTTGAAGACGGCGCAGTTCGTCGCGCCCTCTCTCAGCGTGACGACCGTCCAGCAGATATCGAGTCGGACGTCGCCGGGCCTGCTGACGCTCCTGGTCGCCCTCTGTGCGGGGTCCGCAGGCGGGTTCGGACTGGCGACCGAGCTTCCCGTCTCCATCGTCGGCGTCGCCGTCGCCGCGGCCATCCTCCCCGCCGCCGCGGCGGTGGGAATCGGCATGGCGTGGGTGATACCGACGGTGGCGCTGGGCGCGTTCGTCCTCCTCGCGGTCAACGTCACCGGCATCGTGTTGGCCGGGGCGGCGACGCTGTGGTACCTCGGGTACCGGCCCCAACACTGGTCGGAGGCCGCGAGTGCGACGGCGAAGGTGCGCACCCTGCTCGGACGCCCGACGACGTACGTCGTCCTCGGCCTGTTCGTGACGACGGCCATCGGTCCGGGGGTGCTCCTCGCCCAGCAGATAGCCTTCGAGAATCAGGCGACGACCGCCGTCCAGGACGTCATCGAGGGACCGGGGTACGAGGACCTCGAACTGAGCGCCGTCGAGATCGAGTTCTCGGACCTCGGCGTTTCCGAGGACAGGCGGGAGGTGACCGTCACCGTCAGACGCCCGGTGGACCGGTCGTACCCGTCGCTGGCGGGGGTGTTGCGTCGAGCCATCACCGCCGAAACCGACGAGCGAGTGACCGTCACCGTCGAGTTCGTCGAACAGCAGAAAGATTCGCCGTAGTCGGGCGGTGGGAAGTCGGTACGGCGCGCCCGCGGTATCGGCTTCCGGTCGTCGGTCAGTCCTCGCGGTAGGGCGCGCAGACGCGCGCGACGCCCTCCTCGAAGGGTATCTGCGGCTCCCACCCGGTCGCCTCCCGCATCTTCGTCGGATCGGCCTTCGTGTCGTGGACGTAGACGTCGAGGGGGTTCTCGATGTACTTCGGTTCGATATCGGTGCCGAGTTCCTCGTTTATCATCTCGACCATCGTGTTGAAGTCGTAACTCTCGCCCGTGCCGAGGTTGTAGACGCCCTGCAGTTCGTGGTCGGCGGCGAGTTCGATGCCGCGGACGATGTCGTCGACGTGCGTGAAATCGCGGGTCTGGGTGCCGTCGCCGAACAGCTCCGGCCGTTCGCCGTTGGCGATCTTGTGCGCGAACTGGGCGACGGTGTTCGCGTACTCGCCTTTGTGCTCTTCGGCCCCGCCGTAGCCCTGGTACACCGAGAAGAAGCGGAGGCCCGCGAGCGTCATGTCGTAGTGGTGGTGGAAGTACTCGCCGTACTGTTCGCGCGCGAGCTTCGACGCCTCGTAGCACGTTCGCGCTTCCACGGGCATGTCCTCCGGGGACGGTTCGGTGCGCGACCCGTAGATGGACGAGGTGGTCGCATAGGCGACGGTGTCGCATCCGTCTTCCCGCGCCTGTTCGACCGCGTTGACGAACCCCTCGACGTTCACGCGCGTCGCCTCGCGCTTGTTCTCCTCGGCCATCGTGTACGAGGAGTACGCCGCGAGGTGGAACAGGACGTCGACGCCCTCGGTGGGCAAGTCGTCGTCGAGGACGCTGGCGTCTACGAACTCCACGTCTTCGTCTACGTTCTCCGGCGTCCCGAGGTGGAGGTCGTCGACGGCGATAACGTCGTTGTCGTCCGCGAGATGGTTCGCGAGATTCGAACCGATAAATCCGGCACCCCCGGTGACGAGGACCCGTTTCTCCTTCATGGGTAGCACACAACGACCTGCAAGTAAATTACTACCGGCACGGGATTACCCGGCCCGGACACGGGCTTCGTTTGTGAAAATAGCGCACGTATCTACCCGGTAATTGTCAGACGGCTCCGGGTTTCTCCCGTTCATCCATCGCATTTAAGGACGTATACTTCGAACGAATCACCATGTCATCAATCGAGCTGACGTCGAGTCAGAAAACCATCCTCACGGCGCTGATAAACCTCTATCGGCAGAGTGAGGACGCAGTGAAGGGCGAGGACATCGCAGAAGAGGTAAACCGGAATCCGGGGACGATCCGCAACCAGATGCAGAGTCTGAAGGCGCTGCAGTTGGTCGAGGGCGTTCCGGGGCCGAAGGGCGGCTACAAGCCGACGGCGAATGCGTACGAAGCGCTCGACGTCGACCAGATGGACGAACCCGCCTCGGTTCCCCTCCAGCACAACGGGGAGACGGTCACCGGCGTGAACGTGGACGGGATCGACCTCTCGTCGGTCCACCACCCGGAGCTGTGCCGCGCCGAGATTCACGTCCAAGGCTCCGTCCGAGACTTCCACGAGGGCGACGAAGTGAAAGTCGGTCCGACGCCGCTTTCGAAGCTCGTCGTCGAGGGTATCGTCGACGGAAAGGACGACACGAGCAACATCCTCATACTCCGTATCGACGACATGCGCGCGCCCGTCGGCGAGCCGAACCACTGAGGCTCTCTGCGGACACGTCGATGCCGACCGGACGTCGGCATCTTTTCTCTCTGCCGTCGCGGTCGGTAGTGACGACAGTCGGACCGCCGGACGTACCGTAACGGCGTTGCTCCGCGGCGTCGGTCGCTCCGAAAAAACGAGTCGGTTCCCGCGCGTTCGTCCCCGGCTTACATGTCCCCCCACGCCTCGTACGCGCGGCGCGGGGAGGTGATGTCCGCGATCCACCGGGTGGCGACGCTCTTCTTCAGCGTTCGCGCGGCGGGGCCGCCGAACACGTTGACGGGAACCTTCCCGAGCATCGGCAGCTTCACGCCGTGTGCGACGGCGTCGTCGCCGATGGAGATGAGCGTCCCCTTGTCCTCGTGGCTCCACGTCTTCAGCGGTTGGCCCTTGACGGCGCGGGCGACGTTCTCGCCCGCCACGTCGGCGGCCTGCCACGCGGCCTGCGCGGTGGGCGGCGCGACGGAGTCGGACCCCTGTTCGACGAGGGCGGAGTCGCCGAGGGCGAACACCCGGTCGTCGCTCGTCTGGAAGTCCGCGTCCGCGTAGATGCGGTTCGAACGCTCGTCTTTGTCCACCTCGGCGTCCGCGACCTCCTCTTGGCCCGTGATGCCGCCGGTCCAGAGGAGAACGTCGTACTCCAGCGTGTCGGGTTCCTCGTCCTCGCCGCCGCCGAGGTAGATGTTCTCCTCGTCGACCTTCGAGATGAAGTCGCCCGTGAGGATCTCGACGTCCTTCTCGACGAGGCGCTTGCGGAGCGCACCCTGCAGTTCGGGGTCGTTACCGGGGAACACCTCGTCGAGGCCCTCGACGATGGTGATGTCGATGGGCGCGCGGTGGGTGTCGCGGTACTCCGCTATCTCGCCGGCGGACTGGATGCCGGAGAGACCCGCGCCGCCGACGATGACCTTCGCGGGGTCGTCCCGGGAGGCGTCTTCGGCGGCCGACTTGATGGCGCTGTGAATCTCGCGCGCGTCGTCGAGGCTCTTGAGTTCGTGGGAGTACTCTTCGAGGCCCTCGATGCCGTAGAACGCGGTCGCAGAGCCGAGACAGACGAGGAGGTAGTCGTACTCGACTTCGTCGCCGTCGAGTTCGACGACGCGGTCGTCCACGTCGATGTTCTCGACGCGGCCCTTCACGAACTTCGTCTCGGGGGCTTTGATGTCGTCTACGGGGAGGGCTATCTTCGACTCGACGCTCGGGTCGCGGATGCAGCGGTGCGCCTCGTGGAGGACGAGGTGGTAGTCGTTCTCCGAGACCCACGTCAGTTCAGCGTCCGAGCCGAGTTCATCTTCGAGGCGTTTGACGGCACCCGTGCCTGCGTAGCCGGAGCCGAGGACGACGACCTGCGTGCTCATAGGAAGGCCCTCGTAGGCATTAGATAAAGGACCTTTGAAACGTACGAGAGCGAGACCGCCGGAGAGCGTCGGGGATTGCCATCTAGTTGCAAACAGTGCAGTGCGAGGGCGAACAGTTCTCGGAAAGCGGAAGTCAGTCGACGGAGAGTCCGGCGTGCCAGCGGTCGACGCCCGCCGCGCGCTTGACCTCGTCCATGCGCGCGAGGAGGTGGACCGCGAGACTCGCCGTCTTCGCCGCGCGCGACTCCCCCTCCGTCCGGAACTCCCCGGTGACGCGGTTCGCGTAGACGGTGCAGACCGCGCCCGCGCGGAGGCCGTACACGTTCGCGAGGGTCAGAAGCGTCGCCGCCTCCATCTCGATGTTCTTCACGTTCGCCTCGCGGAGGTCCCCGACCAGCGACTCCGACCCCGCGGCCTCGAACCCCTCGAACCCGGGGCGACCCTGTCCCGCGTAGAAGGAATCGGCGCTCATCGTCAGGCCGACGTGGTAGTCGTAGCCGAGGCGTTCGGCGGCCGCGACGAGTGCGCAGACGACTTCGTGGTCCGCCGTGGCCGGGTAGTCCTCGCGGACGTACTCCTTGGAGGTGCCCTCCTGCCGGACGGCCCCGGAGGTGATGACCAGATCGCCCACGTCCATCTCGGGTTGGATGGCGCCACAGGACCCGACGCGGACGAAAGTGTCCGCGCCGACGCGGGCGAGTTCCTCGACGGCGATGGCCGCGGAGGGACCGCCGATGCCCGTCGAGGTGACGGAGATGGGCGTTCCCTCGTACGTCCCCGTCGCGGTGCGGTACTCGCGGTGGGAGGCGCGTTCCTCGAACTCGTCCCACAGGGCGGTTATCTTGTCCACCCGTTCGGGGTTCCCGGGGAGGAGAACGGCGTCCGCGACGTCTTCGGGGCCGACTTCGATGTGGTACTGGACCTCGTCGTTCGGGTCCTCGCTGTCGCTCATGCCGGGTGTGCGGTCCCCCGGCAAAAATAACCACTCCTTCCGCCGGGGGGACGGTTCGGCGCAGGACCGGTCACTCGCCCTCGCGCGCCGCCGCCGCCGCGTTCAGCGTGTCCAGGGAGATGGTGTCGGGCAGGAGTTCGCCGAGGGCGTACTCCGTCGTCTCCTCGCCGCCCTCGTCGCAGACGACGACGAGGCTCTCGTCGGCGAACTCCGCGAGGGTCTGTCGGCACATCCCGCAGGGCGTGACGCCGTCCTTCGCGCCCGAGGTGACGGCGACGCGTTCGAACGCCGTGTGACCGTTCTTCACCGCCTCCGCGACGGCGACTTCCTCGGCGTGGAGGCTGTTCGAGTAGTTCGCGTTCTCGATGTTGCATCCGACGTACACCTCGCCGTCGGCGGTTCGAAGCGCGGCGCCGACCGAGTACTCAGAGTACGGGACGTAGGCGTTTTCGAGGGCGTCGCGGGCGCGGGTGACGAGTTCCTCTGGCATCGACACCGAGTTTCCGGGGGAGCCGTTTGTACTTTGCCGTCCCGGGGGTCTCCCGGGCGACGGACCGCGGCGGGGCGAGAAAGGCAAGTGCCAAACGGCCGGCCGCCGTAGGCGACGACGTGTCAGCAGAATCCGATTCGACGAACCGCGGCGAACCGGCGTCCGGGACGCCGGGACTCGGCAGGCGCATCCTACTGGGGGTGGGTGCCGTCGTCGTCGCACTCGCCGGCATCGTCGGCTTCTTCGTCGGGAGCAACGGGGCCGAAACCGTCCCGCGGGCGGCGGTTCTCGGCGGTCTGGTCACCATCCCGACGACGCCGCTCTCGATGTCTCTGTACGCCGTCTTCGTCACGACGGCCGTCCTCGCCGCCCTGTTCGGCCTCGTCGCCGTCGCGTCGCGGTACGAAGACGCGGACTGAGGTAACCGGAGAGTCCGCGGGTCGGTCCGCGGGCGGGGCACAGGCGCGTCGTTTTTGTCGCTGGGAGTCCCCAGTTTCGGTATGGCCACCTCCTCTACGTCCGCCGACGACGAGTCGGAGGCGGACGCCGGCGCAGGCCCGGACGCGAACGCGGACGAGTTCGAGGAACCGCTTCAGCCCGAAACCGGCGGTAGGAACCGACGGCGGGCGGTGCTCGCGGTGCTCCCGTTCCTCTTCATCGGTCTCGCCAACGTCGTCCTCATCGTCGGCATGGGCACCGAACCCCTCTGGGGGTTCGCCATCCTCCCGCCCATCCTGTTCTGTACGGTGCTCGCGTACATCGTCTTCAGCACCGACTTCCTCGACGACCGGACGTGACCGCGCCGCGCGACTCCGTCGTCTCCGCGCGCTACCCCGTATCGTACTTGTAGGTGACCTCCTCGGGGTCGATGCCGAAGTCCTCGGCCGTCTCCTCGACTGTGACCTCGCCGTCGTCGTCGCCGGGCGCGGCCTCCTTGAACCGCTCTCTGAGTCGCGTCGGCATCTCGAACTCCTCGACGGCGATTCGGACGGCGATGGCGTCGTCGCCGCGTTCCTCGCGGACGGCGTCGAGTCGGTCCGCGAGGGTCGGGGGGAGGTCCTCTCCGTCCACGGGCGAGAAGCCGAACTGGAGGAGGTAGCCGGGTTGCGCCGTGAACCCGTACACGTCGTCGAACCCCTCGTCGCCCGCCTTCGTCAGCAGTCGTTCGACCACGTGCGCGCCGACGCCCTGGCCCCGCCAGCGTTCGAGCGTCGCCACGAGGGCGAGTTCGCAGAACTCCTCGTCCCCCTCGTCGCCGTCCCGGTGGACGCGGATGCGACCGAATCCCGCCCGTTCGTTCGTCTCCTCGTCGAGGGCGATGACGTAGTCGCGAGAGCGGAACGCGGGGTCTGTGAGGTCCATCTCCTCGATTCGGTCAAGCAACCAGACCTCGTCTCGGTTTTTAGCGTCCCGGACGTACATAGGACCACGTAGGGCCCGCGCGCGAAAAAGGATTTGCGAGGCGAGACGGGAACCGTCGGCTCGCGCGAACGTCCTGCACTATCGTCCGGGTAAGTTACTTCGTGAGGGCCGAGAAAGAGACGGACGATATGCAGGTACCCGACACCGACGAGGTGGTCCACCGGCCCTCCCCGGAGTTCGCGGAGGCGACGAACGTCCGGGCGTTCATGCGGGAGTACGGCATCGACGACTACGACGAACTGATAGACCGGACCTGTTCGGACGTGGAGTGGTTCTGGGACGAACTCGTCGAGTACCTCGGAATCGAGTTCTACGAGGGGTACGACTCGGTGCGCGACGACAGCGAGGGACCGCAGTTCACGGAGTGGTACCCCGGCGGGAAACTGAACATCGCGCACAACGTCCTCGACAGGCACGCCGCCGTCGATAGCCCCGACCGGAACCGCGTGGCGTGCATCTGGGAGGGCGAACCCGGCGACGTGCGGCAGGTCACCTACCACGACCTGCACCGCGAGTCGAACCGGGTGGCGAACCTGCTGGAGTCGTACGGCGTCGAGACGGGCGATACGGTCGGTCTCTACATGCCGATGGTGCCGGAGGTCATCTCCATCCTCTACGGCTGTTTCAAAGTCGGCGCGATAGCGGTGCCCATCTTCTCGGGGTTCGGCGTGGACGCGACGGCGACGCGAATCGAGGACTCGGGGTGTTCGGTGCTGTTCACCGCGGACGGCTTCTACCGGCGGGGCGGCGAAGTCACACTGAAGGACGCCGCCGACGAAGCGATCGAGGAGGCCGGAAGCGTCGAACACACCGTCGTCTACGACCGTCTGGGAGTCGCCGACAGGGACGACGCGACCATCGCGTGGACCGCCCGCGACGAGTGGTGGGAGAGGGCGGTCGAGTCACAGTCCCCGGAGTACGAGACGAAGGAACTCGACGCGAATCAGGAGTCGATGCTGCTGTACTCCTCGGGGACGACGGGGAAGCCGAAGGGCATCGTCCACACCCACGCGGGCATCCAGATGCAGACGGCCAAGGAGATCTACTTCGGCTTCGACCACAAGCCCGAGGACCGCTTCTTCTGGGTGTCGGACATCGGGTGGATGATGGGGCCGTGGACGCTGATCGGGAACCACACGTTCGGCGGCACCGTCTTCATGTACGAGGGGGCGCCCGACCACCCGGAACCCGACCGCTTCTGGGAGATGATAGACCGCCACGGCCTGACGGTGTTCGGCATCTCGCCGACGGCCATCAGAGCGCTCAGGAAGCACGGCGACGAGTGGGTCGAGAAGCACGACCTGTCGTCGCTCCGTCTGCTGGGTTCGACGGGCGAACCGTGGGACCCCGAGTCGTGGATGTGGTTCTACGACCGAATCGGGAACCGGGAGGCGCCCATCATGAACATCTCCGGCGGCACCGAGATATGCGGCTGTTTCCTCATGCCGATGCCGGACCAACCGCTGAAACCGTGCAGTCTGGGCGGCCCCGGACTCGGGATGGACGTCGACATCGTGGACGCCGAGGGCGAGAGCATCGCCGACGACCACGAACGCGGCTACCTCGTCGCGCGGGACTCCTGCCCGTCGATGACGAAGTCGCTGTGGTCCGGCGACGACCGCTACCTCGACGCCTACTGGAGTCGGTTCGAAGAGCCGCCGCTCTGGAACCACGGCGACTGGGCCCAGAAGGACGAGGACGGCTTCTGGTTCCTCCACGGGCGCGCCGACGACGCCCTCAACGTCGCCGGGCGGAAGGTCGGCCCCGCCGAGATAGAGGGCGTCCTCATCGAACACGACGCCGTGAATCAGGCCGCGGCCGTCGGCGTGGACGACGAGACGACGGGGACGGCCGTCGTCGCCTATGTCGTCCTCGAAGACGGATTCGAGCCGTCGGAGGACCTCCGCGAGGAACTCCGCGAACTCGTCGGCGAGGAGCAGGGGAAGCCGTTCCGCCCGCGGGAACTCCTGTTCGTCTCGGAGTTCCCGAAGACGCAGTCCGGGAAGATAATCCGGCGCGCCATCTCGGCGATCCACCAAGGCGACGAACTGGGCGACATGAGCAGCATCGAGAACCCCGCCGCCCTCGACGAACTGCGCGAGGCGCGGTAACGGGCTTCGGTCCCGGCGGCCTCACTCGCCGCCGAAAACCGCTTCGGGGTCGATAGTCCGCGGTTCGGACCCCGGACCGACGCGGACGTCTCCCTCGGTCCCCTCGTCGGGGAACAGCACCGTCGCGCCGACGAGAACGGGCGCGACGAGTCCGGCGGCGACGACGCCGGGGGTCGAGAGGGGGGCCCGGACGGCGACTTCCTCGCCCGGTCGCAGGTCGGCGTCCTCGACGACGGCCGCCGCGGCGGAGAGAACGTCGGCGTGGGAGTACGTCCGGTCCGCCGCGAGGAGTGGGTCGTCCGCCGCCACCGACGCGGGGTGGACCGCCGGGTTCTCGCTCCAGACCTCCTTCTCCCAGTGGGTCGTCGTCGGGCGTTCCGGCGGGCCGCCGTAGACGGCGAGCTTGCTCCCCGGTTCGGGGGCGAACTCGGACTCCCGTCCGACGGGGACGACGGCGGCGCGCGGCGGGTCCGACGCGTCGGGGTCGGGGTCGAACGAGACGACGGCCCCCAACTGCGCCGCGCCGTAGAACGTCAGCACCGGTTCGGGGAGGCGGTCGGGTTCGACGTCCACCCGGTCGCCCTCGCGGACGCCGAGATACCGGAGGACGTTCCCGGCTTTGTACGAGGAGGTGACGAAGTGGTGGTAACTGTACGACCGCCCTGGCGCGTCCGCCCGGAGTGCGGTCGCCGACGCGCGCCGGTCGCGCGCCACCGCGTCGCCGAGGACGGCGGGGTCGGTCACCGGGTCCGGTCCGTCTCCTGCGGTCATACCGGGGCGACGGCCCCCGCCGTCAAAATGCCGTCGTCGTCGCTCTCCGCCGGGAAGAGGCAAATATTTCCGGGACGCGGCGGCTGTGAAAGCGTCGGCGTAAATTGCGAACAGTGCCGGCGACAGTCTCTCTTGTCTTTAAAATGATATATTTGCCGACCGCCCTCAGCAATGGGTGGAGGTAACAAGCACCACAATGCGCGCAGTAGTCTATCAGGGGCCGAAGGACGTGGCCATCGAGGACGTGGACGAACCGGAGATTCAACACCCGAGCGACGTGGTCATCGACATCACGACGACGGCCATCTGCGGGTCCGACCTACACATGTACGAGGGGCGGACCGACGCGGACCCGGGTCTGGTGTTCGGGCACGAGAACATGGGCGTCGTCACCGAGGTGGGCGAAGGCGTCAGCACCCTCGAAGAGGGCGACAGGGTCGTCGCCCCGTTCAACGTGGCCTGCGGGTTCTGTCGGAACTGCGAGAACGGCTACACCGGGTTCTGTACCAACGTCAATCCCGGGTTCGCCGGCGGGGCGTACGGGTACGTGGCGATGGGACCGTATCAGGGCGGACAGGCCGAACAACTCCGCATCCCGTACGCGGACTTCAACGCCCTGAAACTCCCCGAAGGCGACGAACACGAGGACGCCTTCGCCATGCTGGCGGACATCTTCCCGACGGGGTGGCACGGCACCGAACTGGCGAACCTCCAACCCGGGGAGTCCATCGCCATCTACGGCGCGGGCCCGGTCGGCATGATGGCCGCCTACAGCGCCGACATCAAGGGCGCCTCGGAGATCTACGTCGTGGACCGCGTGGATAGCCGCCTCGACATGGTGGAGGAGAACACCGACGCGAAGGCCATCAACTTCCAGGAGAGCGACCCAGTCGAACAGATAATCGACGAACACGGCGACCAAGTCGACAAGGGCGTCGACGCCGTCGGCTATCAGGCCATAGACCCCGAGGAGGTGCGCGATAACCCGGACGAACCGTACGACCCGGCGAAGGAGAACCCGGCCATCGTCCTCAACCAACTCGTCCGGACGGTCCGACCGACCGGCCAGATAGGCGTCGTGGGTCTGTACCTCCCCGTGGACCCCGGCGCGCCGGACGAGATGTCCGCGCAGGGCCGCATCGGCATCGACTTCGGGAAACTGTTCGAGAAGGGCCACAAGTTCGGAACGGGTCAGGCCAACGTGAAGCAGTACAACCGACAACTGCGCGACCTCATCATCGAGGGGCGCGCCGACCCGAGTTGGGTCGTCTCCCACCGCGTCGGCCTCGACGAAGCGCCGGAGATGTACGAGAGGTTCGACAACCGCGACGAAGGCGTGACGAAGGTCGTCCTCGAACCGTAACGGAGACGACCCGTCTCAGGACCGCATCCACGCCTTCGGGTGTTCCGCCCGGAGGTGGTCCTGGTACATCTTCACCATCTCCGTGTACGAGGTAGAGAGCGCTTCCCACTCGCAGTAATCGCAATGACCGGAGACGGTTGCTCGATACCCTGACATCATCTTTCTTACCATCGCTACCGCCTTAGACCCATTGACTATACTCTTTCTGAACTGTATGTAATCCGCTCGAAACGATTATGCGGCTCCGCGAACAGGATTCCGTACCCATGTGCATCTACTGCAGCATACGCGAGTCGGGGTGGGAGCAACTGTTGGAGTACGACGACGTGTACCAGGACGCTCTCGCGGAGGCGGAGGCCGAACGGTCGAACTACGGGTTCGACGAATCGTGGGACGAGTTGAAAGAGCAGGTCACTCCGACGGAGACGGGAACGGGTCGCTGAGTCCCTCCGGGTCTTCGAGTTCCGCGTCCGTCGCCAGACAGTCGTCGAGTGCGCTCCGCACCGACGCCTCGGGCACGTCGGTGCCGATGAAGACGAGTCGCGTCCGCCTGTCGTCGTCCTCGTCCCACCGACCGATGGGGCCGGCGGTGACCGACGGCCCGGCCCGGTTCAACCCCATCACCGTCTCGGGGCGGGTGGCGAGGCGGAAGAACCCCTTCGCCCTGACGACGCCGTCGGGCCACGCTTCGAGGTAGTCGTTGAGGCGTTCGGGGTGGAACGGGCGGTCCGACTCGTAGAGGAACGAGGTGACGCCGTGGACGGCGGCGTGGTCGTGTCCCTCGTGTCCGTCGCCGTGTCCCGCCGCGTCGCCGCCGTGCCCCTCTCCGCCGTCGCCCTCCCTCAGGCGGCGCTTCCACCCGGCGGCCCGACTCACCTCCTCGTAGTTGAACAGGCCGGTGTCGAGGACGGCCTCCGGATTCACGTCGGCGTACGTCTCCCGGTAGACGGTCGCGCGCGGTTGGAGTTCCCGGACGACCCGTTCCACCTCGTCGAGTTCGTCGTCGGGGACCAGATCGCACTTGTTCAGCACCAACACGTCGCAGAACTCCACTTGGTCCACGAGGACGTCCGCGAGCGTCCGACCCGGCGCGTCCGACTCGTCGGGCCGTTCGGCCTCGGGGTCGAACTCCTTCCAGAAGCCGTAGGCGTCCACGACGCTGACGACCGTATCCAACCGGTAGTGGTCGGTCGGGTCCTCGTCGCCCTCGGTGTCGCCGAGGAACGTCCGCGCGACGGGGACGGGGTCGCTGATTCCCGACGCCTCCACGAGGAGGACGTCGAACGACCGCTCTCTCGCCAAGCGGTTCACCTCCGTCACCAAGTCGTCCCGCAACCGACAGCAGATACAGCCGTTCGTGAGGTCTATCACGTCGTCGTCGGCCGATCCCGCGATGAGTTCAGCGTCGATGTTCACCTCGCCCATGTCGTTGACGAGGACCGCCACGTCGTACGCTCCGGCGTTCCGGAGGACGTTGTTCACGAGCGTCGTCTTCCCCGCGCCGAGAGTTCCGCCGACGAGGGTCACCGGGATTCGGTCGTCCTCCATCCGTGCCATCGGTTACCGTACTCACCCGCGCAGGATAACGTCTGCGAACGGTCGGATTTCCCGAACGACCCGCGCGGACGGCGACGCCCGGCGGTCAGGGCGCGCCGGCGAGGACGAACGTGCTTTCGAGCGGTCCGTTCTCCAACCGGCGCGTCGCGTCGGGGGAGATGCGCACCGCGTCGCCTGCCTCCATGCGAATCTCCTCGCCGTCGCCGGACGAAGTCCGGCTGCTTGTCGAGGTTCCCTCGACTCCGTCTACGGTCAGCGTCGCCTCGCCCTCCACGAGGAAGTACACCTCCTCTTGGCCGTCCTCGGCGTGGTCGTGTTCCTTGCCGACCCACCCGGGGTCCGCCTCCAAGACGGAGAAGCCGAGGCTCTCGCAGTCAAGTTCGTCCCGGAGGAAGTGCAGTCCCCCGCCGACCGGGTCCACGTCCTCGTAATCGGCAGTCGTGTGCGACATACGGTCTCCGTCGGGCGGGACGCGAATCAAATTAGGGGCGGCGGAAAGGGGGTCCGAACGGGAAAGAGCGAGGCGAGGGGGACGGGAGACGACGGGCGGGGCGGACGCCTCAGAAGGAGTTCTTTATCTTCTCGAAGAAGCCCTGCTTGACCTCGACTTCCTCGCCGCCGGCCTCGGCGAACGCTTCGAGGGCCTCGCGTTGCTCCTCGTTGAGTTCCTCGGGCGTGACGACCTGCACCTGCACGTACAGGTCGCCGCGTCCGCGGCCGCGGAGGTGCGGCATCCCCTTGCCCTTCAGGCGGAACGTCTCGCCGCTTTGGGTCCCCTCGGGGACCTCCAGTTCCGCCTCGCCGTCAACCGTCGGCACCCTGACGGTGTCGCCGAAGACGGCCTGCGGGAAGGAGATGGGGTGGTGGTGGTGCAGGTCGTCGCCCTCGCGGTCGAACTCCTCGTGGTCGCGGACGGACACCTCGATGAGGAGGTCGCCGTTCGGCCCGCCGTTCTCGCCGGGCGCGCCCTCGCGTTCCATCCGCAGGGTCTGCCCGTCGCGGATGCCCGCGGGGATGTCGACCGACAGGGTCGCCTCGTTGCGGACGGTCCCGTCGCCGTTACACTCGGGACACGTCTCGCTGTACGTCTGCCCCTCGCCGCCGCAGTGGGGACACGTCTGCGTCTGTTGGACGCGCCCGAGTGCGGTGTCGCGGACGGTGGTCTGTTGCCCGCGGCCGTTACACTGCGGGCAGGTGGTCACGTCGGCGTCCGGGGGGTGGCCCTCGCCGTCGCACTCCGGACAGCGTTCCGGGCGCGTGACGGTGAACTGCTTCTCGACGCCCTCGTAGGCCTCGTCGAGGTCCAAGGAGACGCGGGTGCGGAGGTCCCGCCCCTGTCGCGGTTGGTTGCGGCGTTGGCCTCGGCCGCCGCCACCGCCGCCGAAGAACTGGCTGAAGATGTCCTCGAAGGGGTTCTGGCCGCCGCCGCCCATACCGCCCATACCCCCCATGCCGCCCATACCGCCCGCACCGCCGCCGCGCTTCTCGGCTTGCTCGAAGCGGTCGTGACCCATCTGGTCGTACATCTGCCGCTTCTCGTCGTCGGTCAGCACCTCCTTGGCCTTCTTGACCTTCTTGAACTTCTCCTCGGCGTCGGGTTCCTCGGAGACGTCCGGATGGTACTCTGCGGCTTTCTTGCGATACGCCTTCTTTATCTCGTCCTCGCCGGCGTCCCGCGAGACCCCGAGCACGTCGTAGAAGTCCTCGCTCATCGGTTGTACGTGCATAATCCGGCGGGCCACTTCAAAATCGCGCCTCGCGGACGACAGGTTTCGGAGATAGAACCCGCTCCTCGGGAGAGCGAAGGGAGAAACGAAGAGAGGTGCAGCGAGTTACTCGCCGTCTCGCTTACTGTTCGTCGTCGTCCACCGCGCGAGACGGCTACGCCGCCTCGCTGGCGGACGATTCCGACTACTCGTCGGAATCGTCCACGTCTTCGAAGTCGGCGTCGACGTACTCGTCGCCGTCGGCGGCGCCCGCGTCCGGGCCGGGGCCCGCACCGCCGGGGCCTGCGCCGCCCATACCGCCCATGCCCGCGCCGCCGGCACCCGCACCGCCGGCGCCCGCTTGAGCCTGCTCTTGGTACATCTGCTTGCCGATCTCCTGGAGTTCCTTCGAGAGCGCTTCCGTCGCGTCTTCGAGTTCCTCCTTCGTGGCGTCCTCGTCTTCGAGGACCGCCTCAACCTCGTCCATCGCGTCCTCGACGTCCGCGACGACGTCCTCGGAGACGTTCTCCTCGTTCTCTTCGAGGAGGGTGTCGGCGCGCTGGATGGCGCTCTCGGCCTCGTTGCGGGCCTCGATGCGCTCGCGTCGATCTTTGTCCTCTTCGGCGTGCTGTTCGGCCTCCTGCTGCATCTGCTCTATCTGCTCGTCGGAGAGGCCCGCACCGCCCTCAATGGTGATGGACTCGGCGTTGCCGGAGCCTTTGTCCTCGGCTTCGACGTTGACGATGCCGTTCTCGTCGATGTTGAAGCCGACCTCTATCTGCGGCGTCCCGGCCGGCGCGGGCGGGATGCCCGTCAGTTGGAACTCGCCGAGCAGTTCGTTCTCCTCGGCGATTTCGCGCTCACCCTGGAAGACGCGGACCTGCACGGACGTCTGGTTGTCCGCGGCCGTGGTGAATATCTTCGACTCCTCGGTCGGGATGGTGGTGTTCTTCTCGATGAGACGCTCGAAGAGGCCGCCCTTCACCTCGATACCGAGGGAAAGCGGCGTCACGTCCAGCAGGACGATGTCGTCCACCTCGCCGCCGAGGACGCCGCCTTGGATGGCCGCGCCGAGGGCGACAGCCTCGTCGGGGTTGACGTTCTTCTTCGGTTCCGACCCGAGCATCTCCTCGACCTTCTCGTGGACCTGCGGCATCCGGGTCGAACCGCCGACGAGGATGACCTCGTCGATGTCCTCTTTCGAGTAGCCCGCGTCTTCGAGTGCCTGCTCCGTCGGGCCGACCGTCCGGTCGATGAGGTCGGCGGTGAGCGACTCGAACTTCGCGCGCGTCAGTTTCTCCTCGAGGTGGACCGGGCCGGAGTCCGTCGCCGTGATGAACGGGAGGTTGATGGTCGTCTCCTTCCGCGAGGAGAGCTCTATCTTCGCCTCCTCCGCGGCGTCCTTCAGGCGCTGGAGGGCCTGTCGGTCCTCGCGGAGGTCGATGCCGTGGTTGTTCTCGAACTCCTCGGCCAACCAGTCGATGATGGCCTCGTCCCAGTCGTCGCCCCCGAGGTCGTTGTCCCCGTTCGTCGCGACGACTTCGTAGACGCCGCCGCCGAGGTCCAAGACGCTCACGTCGAACGTCCCGCCGCCGAGGTCGTACACGAGGACCGTCTGGTCGGAGTCGTCGTCCAGCCCGTACGCCATCGACGCGGCGGTCGGTTCGTTGATGATGCGTTCGACCTCGAATCCGGCGATTTCGCCCGCGTCCTTCGTCGCCTGACGCTGGCGGTCGTTGAAGTACGCCGGAACCGTGATGACGGCCTTCTCCACTTCGTCGCCGAGGTAGTCCTCGGCGTCGCGCTTTATCTTCTGGAGAATCATCGCCGAGATCTGCTCCGGCGTGTAGTCCTCACCGTCGATATCGACGGTGTAGTCGTCCTCACCCATGTGGCGCTTGATAGAGCGGATAGTGCGCTCCGGGTTCTGGATGGCCTGATTCTTCGCCGGTTTCCCCACGAGACGCTCGTCGTCCTCGGTGAATGCGACCACAGAGGGTGTGGTCCGGTCGCCCTCGGAGTTCACGATGATTTCGGGATCGCCGCCCTCCATCACCGCGAACGCACTGTTCGTGGTACCGAGGTCGATACCGAGAATCTTGTTACTCGCCATCTTGTTCGCACATACCGGTCTAAATCGGTTAAAGGTTACTAGACGGTAGCGTCGGCGGTGAGAGTTCGGGTCTCCGCGGTCTTGCGATTTCCGCGCCCGGCGGACGAGCGCGTCCGCCACCGTTTTATGGAACCGCAGACCGCGCCATCCCGCGCCGGCGACGGTCCGACCTATCGGGCCCGTCGGATCGCCTCTGGGCCCGCCTCCAGCGCCGCGAGGACGTCTTCGAGGACGGCCTCCCGGCCGGAGGAGGCGAAGAACTCGTGGCCGCCGTCATACGGGCGGAGGTTCGCCGCGGGCGTCCGGTCGCCGATGGCGCGGACGCTCACCACGCGGTCCGAGAGCGAACAGAACACCGCGTCCCCCTCGTCGAACGGCGGGAGGCGCGACTGCGCGTCCAGAACCGTCCGCAGGAACGCGGGCGAGGCGGCCTCGGGGACGGCCTCCTCGAACTGCGCTTCGGTCACCAAGTCGCCGATGACGGAGGGGTCGCGGTCGAACCGGAGCAGTCGCCTCGCGGTCGGAATCCGAAGGAGGAGGGGGAGGGCGACCGAGGCGACTCCTTCGACGGGTGCCGTCCCCCACCACGGACTCAGGAAGACGTTTCGCACGTCCGCGTCGGCGGCGAGGTGCGCGGCGACGAGTCCGCCGGTGCTGTGACTCAGAACGAGGTCGATGTCGCGTTCGCGCGCGTACGCCCTGACGGGCGCGAGGAGTTGGTCCTCGAAGTCCCACGGGTTCGTCGGGAGCGTCACCGCGTGGACGCGGTAGCCCGCCTCGACGAGGGAGTCCAGGAGCCACGAGACGTGTTCGTGTTCCGGGCGGTTCCCCCACCCGAGGACGACGAGGAGGTCGTCGCCCGCGTCGCCGGAGTTCGTCCGGCGGCCCGCCGAGGTTCCCTCCGCGATATCGCTGCGGACGGAGAACCCGATTCTCGGCACCGCTCGGAAGCGGTTACGAAAGGGAAATCGCACGCGCCGGACGTGTCGTGCGACGCACAAAAGCGTGTGCGAACGGGACGCCGCGCGTCTCGCGTCGTTTCGGGTTCTACTCGTCGCCGTCGCCGGTGCTGACGGTTATCTGCGCCTCGCGGATGACCTTCTCGGCCATCTCGTAGCCGGGTTGGTAGACGTCGGCGACGGTGCCCTCGGGTTGGTCGCTGTCGACGCGCATCATCACCTCGTGGCGCGTCGGGTCCACCTCGGTTCCGGGTTCGGGGTCGATGGTCGTCACGTTCTCCGAATCGAGGATGCGGTCGAACTCTTCGAGCGTCGATTCGACGCCCGGCCGGATGTCGGTGTCCTCGTCCTGTTCGAGCGCGCGGATGAGGTTGTCGCGCACCTTCACGACGCGTTCGACGAAGTCCTCCGTGGCGCGTTCCCGAATCTGCTCCTGTTTCTTCTTCGCGCGTTTCTTGTAGTTCTGGAAGTCCGCCTGCGTGCGCTTCAGGCGCGAAGAGAGGTCCTCGACCCGTTCGTTCGAGGAGTCGAGTTCGGATTCCAGTTCCGAGACGCGGCGTTGGAGCGACTCGACCTCCGCCGCGAGTTCCTCGTCGTAGGCCGCGACGCGGGCCGCGAGGGCGTCGTCGTCGGACTGGGCCTCGTCCGCTCCCCCCTCCGCGGCCGCGTTCTCGTCGTCGTCCGCGGCCGTCGCTCGGGCGTTCGCGGTCGTCGCTTCGGCCGTCCCGTCGCGGGCGTCGGCCGTCTCTTCGGCGGGGTCTGCGTCGGATTCGGCTTCGCGGTCCGGGTCGACGGAGTCCTCACTCATGAGTGGGTGAAGTAGTTGCCTCGGCTTAAGAGTGTAGACTGCGGTCGGGCGGTCGAGGGGACGACCGGCCCCCGAAGCGCCGGGCGAACCGGCGGAAGTCCCGGATTTCGGACGCGTCGCGGCGGCTTACTGGTACATCCCGAGCGGTCGGGCCTGCGTGCTCTCCTCGTCGGCGCTCTGCATGCGCTTCGCCAGTCGCTCCTTCGCGTCGCGGATGTCCTCGGCGTGGTCCACCAAGTCGTCAGACGGTATCTCGACGCCCGTGAGCGGTTCGATTCCGTTCTCGAGGATGACGCGGGCCGCTGCGGGGTCCGGGAACTGGGGGTCCGACTCCACGATCAGACCCACCGCGGTCCGCCCGCGTTCGACCGCGTCGTTGAGCAACGCGCCGGTCGGCCCCGAGACGAGTCCCGCCTCGGCGGGTTCGCCGATGTCCGCGTCCGCGAGCATCTGCGTCCCGTCGCCGACGCCGACGCCGTACAGTTCCGGCACGTCGCCGGCCTGTTCTTTCGGGATGCCGGAGAGGAAGACGGGCAGAATCGCCTCGTCGTCGAACCAGTTCGAGAGGCAGTCGGCGAGTTCGGCCGCCGAGTCCGGCCGGATGGGCACGTCGCTCTGCAGGACGAGGAGGTTCCGCTCCTCGTCGGCGTACAGTCTGACCGGCGACCGGAGGGTCGCGTCGCCCTCTTGGTACACCGCGACTCGCGGCACGCCGTCGCAGTGGACGTTCGCGTAGTGGGTCATCTCGAACTCCTCTACGGCGTGGTCGGCCGCGATCTTCCCGACCAAGCCGACGCCGGGGAGCCCCTCTATCAGCGTCGGTTCCGAGAGCGACACGTCCTCCGCGAGCACGTTGATGTGGGCCATACGTCACGTTCGGCCGTTCAGGTTGTAAAAGCGTGGCCCGCTTTCACGCGTCCCGAAACGTCGGTGCGGGCGCGGTGCCGCGCTCCCGCCGCGGGCGGCGGACGGTATCCGAAACCCACAAGCGGAGTCGTCGGGTAGAGTCGGTCGATGAACCCGCTCAAGCGGTACGCGCCGCTCGTAGACGACGAGGAGGCCTTCTTGGCCGCCTGCGAGCGGCCGCTCCCGTCGGTCGTTCGCGTCAACACCATCGAGACGACGGTGGAACGCGCGCGGGCGGCCCTCGACGCCGAGGGCGTCGCCTACGAACCGACGGACTGGCACCCGGGCATCCTCGAACTCGACGAACGCGGGCCGGGCACGTCGTGGCCGTACTACCACGGGTGGCTCCACGGGCAGGAGGAGGTGTCCTCGCTCCCGGCCATCGCGTTGGACCCCCGACCCGGCGACGTGGTCTGGGACGCCTGCGCCGCGCCCGGGAGCAAGACGACGCAACTGGCCGCCCTGATGGACGACGAGGGCATCCTCGTCGGCAACGACAACAACCTCGGCCGCCTCTCCGCGTTGCGACACAACGCCGAACGACTCGGCGTCTCGAACCTCGTGGTGACGAATCAGGACGCGCGCAACTTCTCCTTGAAGCCGTTCGGCGAGGGGACGGACGACCCGGCGGCGTTCGAGGCGTTCGATAGAGCGTTGGTGGACGCCCCCTGCTCCTGCGAGGGGACGATTCGGAAGAACCCCGACGCCCTCGACAGGTGGACGATGGACCACGTCCACAGCGTCGCGGGCATCCAGAAGGGCATCCTCCGCCGCGCGGTGCAGGCGACGCGCGAGGGCGGCACCGTCGTCTACTCCACCTGCACGTTCGCGCCCGAGGAGAACGAAGCCGTCCTCGACCACGTTCTCGACGAGGAGGACTGCGAACTCGTCGAGTGGGACGCCCCCGACGGGTTTGAGACGGCCCCCGGCGTCGCCGAGTGGGAGGACGAGGAGTACGACCCGAGCGTCGAACTCGCCCACCGCGTCTACCCGCACCACAACGACACGGGCGGGTTCTTCTGCGCGAAACTGGAGGTGACCGCATGAGCGACACCGAGGAGGCGACGGAGGCGGAGGAGCGACCGACGAACGACGGTCAGCGGTTCGACCGCCTGCCCGAGACGTCCGAGGAACGCGTCGTCGCCGGCCGCCCCACCCGCGAGGAAGTCGTCACGTGGTGGCGGGACCGCTACGGAATCCCGCCGGAGACGTGGGACGGCCACACGTTCTGGGAGAAGGGCGCGGGCAAGATTTGGGCGTTCGCCGACGACGTGGTGAGTCCGTCCGACGTAGAGGGACTCGGCCTGCGCATCCTCCGCGCGCGGCAGGAGCACTGGAAGCCGTCCACGAACGCCGTCCAGCGATTCGGCCGCGCGGCGACGGAGAACGTCGTCGAACTCGACGCCGAAGAGGCGGCCCGGTTCGTCGCCGGCGAGGACCAGGAGATAGACTGGGACGGCGACTGGGGCTACCTCATCGCCGCGCACGAACTCGTCGGCGAACGCGAACCCATCGGCGTCGGTCTGTTCCTCCACGGCGAACTCCGCTCGACGGTCCCGAAGGGCCGCCAAGAGGACCTGCCGAACCTCGACTGACTACGGCCGGGGGTCGACGCGCCCCACGGCGACCACCTCGTTCTCGGCGCCGACGAACAGCGAATCGCCCGCCACGACCGGAGCGGTGGTCGCCTCCGCGTCCGCCCGGAAACGAGCGGAGACGTGCGCGCCGCCCTCGCCCGCGTCGGTCTCCACGACGTACAGGCGGCGGTCCGGCCCGGCGTAGAAGACCAGACCGTTCGAGACGGCGGGCGCGTAATCCCGCCCTCGCGCCGACTCCGGACCGGGGGGACGCGAGGCGGAGAACCGCCACACCACCTCGCCCGTCTCGGCGTCCAACCGCCTGAGCGTCCCGCGCGAGTCCGCGACGAACAACCGTCCGCCCCCGTTCGCCGGCGCCGAGTGGACCGAAACCGCGTCCGACGTCCGGGACCACCGCGTCTCGCCGGTCCGAACGTCGTACGCCGTCACCGCGCCGCCGCCGAAGTCGCCGGACTGCGTCCGGTGGCCCGACGAGGTTCCCCCGTCGAAGCCGCCCGTTCCGCTTCCGACGTACGCGTATCGACCGTCCACGACCGGCGCCGCGCGCACCCAGTCGCCGACGGGCGAGTCGCGCCACCGGACTCGCCCGTCTCCGGCCCCGACGCAGGTGACCGTTCCGGCGTCGTCGCCGACGACGACGCTGTTCTCTCCGCCGGACGTTCCGTCTATCTCGGCGACGGCAGGCGGCGCGAGGATGCGTCCCGTCTCCCGCGTCCAGACGACGCTTCCGGCGGTGTCGAGGGCTACGAGAGCGGACTCGCCGTCGGCAGACGCGCAGGCGACGTACAGTCTGCCGTCGCCGACTGTCACCGCGCGAGGCATCGCTGGCAGTCGGTCGCTCCGCCACGTTTCGGAGCCGTCGCGGCCGAACGAACGGACGCGGCGACCGGTCGCCAGAATGTAGACGGCGTCGTCGGTGACGGTGGGCGGCGCGCCGGGCGCGGCGGTGACGCCCTCGACGCGCCAGCGTTCGCTCGCGTCCGAGGCGTCGAGACAGAACAGCGACCGACTCGCGTCGTCGTGAACGAACACGTCGCCGGCGTCCGCGACCGGCGGCGCGGTAATTCGGCTTTCGTCGCCGAGGGAACGCCTCCACGCGAGGCCGGGCGCGTTGCCGGGGCCGACGGCGCCGGGCACGCCCGAGTTCCGCGCGTCGCACCGAGGGGCGCGCCACGGCCCGTCGCGGACGTCGGGCGGCGTCGCGTCGCGTTCGAGCATCGGTCGCGGGGCGTCCCCTACGCCCGGGAGGGCGGCGCACCCGGCGCTACCGACGACGCCGAGGGAACCGAGCGTTCGGAGGACCGACCGGCGGGTGGACACCGTGCGCAGGACGACGAGCGACCGACAAGTACCTTCCCGTCACCCTCCGCGCCCCCGCCGCGCGGAGGCGCGCTACAACTCCTCCACCGCCGTCGTCTCCATCGTGCCGCCGTCGGTGCGTTCGCGCTTCACGCGCACGCGGTGACCCCGTTCGGTCTCGCTCCGCTCTATCGTCTCCACGACCTGCGTTGTGGCGTCGGAGTCGAGGAGGACGAGTCGGTCCTCGTCGGTGACGACGGCGTATCCGCTCTCGACGCAGTGGCCTTCGAGGGCGCACTCCTTCGTGTGCGTGCGAGCGTCCTCCGGCAACCCCTCGCGGGGGTTCTTCCGGACGCAGGCGATGTCGATGACGAACCCTTCGACCGTCTCTGTATCTGATGACATGTATCGAAATAAGTAGGTACTCGGGGGCGGTTCCTCGTCGCGTCGAAGTCGCTCCGATTACGCCGACGCCATGTTCCGGCACGTCTCGGCGCACTCACGCAGAACTTCCGCGCAGAGCTGACAGTGATCGGCGTCGTGTTGCTCACACTCCGAAGCGCACTCCTCGCAGGCCCCGGCGCAGACCTGGGCGAGTTCGCTACTATAGTTGGAGTTTCGCGCCATGAAGCGCGCGTGGAGCGTCGTGAGGTCGGCCACGTCCCGGCAGAGGCGGAGACACTTCTCCATCCCCTCACCTTCGCCGGCGCAGGCGTCGGCGCACCACTCGCACGCCTCGGCCGCCTCGAAGCAGTTCTCCAGGCACTCGCGTTGCTCGTCGTTCAGATGCTCGATTTCGGATGCGGTGTCTGCTAGGGACATTTCACTACCCGTTTCGCCCGAGCACCGCATCCTTCTTTTGGCTGACAGTTCTGAATGAGACGATTACTTGAACGAGTCCGCTTCTCGGTCCTCTCCTGACTGTTTGGCACAGGGGACTGACACGTGGGGCGCGGCGGTGAGAGAGGGTGAAGCGGGGCGCTCACGGAGTCTCGACGACCACGTCGAACGACGCGGTTATCAGTTCTCCGCGCGGTTTCGCTTGGAGGAACAGTCGGTATCGCCCCGCGGTGGGGAAGCGCACGGCGAACCGGACGAGTCCGTCCTCGGGGTCCGTCTCCTCGGGGTGGACGTGGAGGTACGCAAGGTCGCCGTCCCTGAGAGCGACGAGGTGGCCGAGCGCTCCGAGGTACGGGTCGAGTCGCGCGGCGCTTCCGTCCGTCCGCACCTCGAATTCGAGCGTGACGTTCTCGTTCGGTGCGACGTCCCCCGGGGTCATCGTCAGGTCGTACCCGTCGACCGTCACCTCGCGCGTCGGTTCGGGCGGCGCGTCGTAGTCGGCGGCCCCGGAGACGAGAAGGTCCGCGCCGAGCGTCGTCGGCCGCCCGCCCACGAGGACGTCGACGAACCCCCGATAGACGCCCGGGTCGGGAAGGGAGAACTCGACCGACCACGTCCCGTCCGCTCTCAGTTCCGGATGGAGGTGCTGGAAGCGCGTCAGGTCCCGGCGGACGAGGACGAGGTGCGCGAGTCTGTCGTGTGTCTCCTCGAACTCGGTGACCGCGTCCCCGTCTTCGTCGCGTATCCGATACGTCCACTCTCGGCGAACGCCCGCGTCGAGTCGAGTTTCGGACGCGTCGAACCGAAGTCCGTTCGCGGCGACGGTTAGACCGCCGGGAAGCGCGTGACTCCCTGCGTCGGCGTGTCCCGCGGGACGGCCGTGTCCGTGCGCCGTCGATTCGGACGAACTGGTGTTGTGATGGTTGTTATCCATACCCACAATACGCGCGCCTCCGGCTACTCTCTTACTCCACGGTGCGTTAAGGACGTATGTCGTCGCGGGAGAACGGTCTCACCCTGCGGTCGGTGCTGGGTCCGTCCGGTCGGATTCGGCTCTCTGCCCCGTTCGGCGTCGAGTGGGTGCCACCGAGGGGCGGATGCCCCGTCAGTCCGCGGGGCGGGGAGCGCTGGAGTCCGGGACGCCGGGGAGGGAGGGGAGGTCCAAGTCCACCCGGCGGAGGAACTGGGCGTTTATCGCGACGATGACCGTGCTGAGGGACATCAAGAGCGCTCCCACCGCGGGCGAGAGGACGATGCCGACCGGGGCGAGGACGCCCGCCGCGAGCGGAATCGCGAACACGTTGTAGCCCGCGGCCCAGACGAGGTTCTCCCGCATCTTCCGGTAGCTCGCCCCGCTGAGTTTGACGAACCGGACCACGTCGAGCGGGTTGTTCCGCACGAGGACGATGTCCGCCGACTGGACCGCGACGTCGGTTCCGCTCCCGATGGCGATGCCGACGTCCGCGCGGGTGAGCGCGGGCGCGTCGTTGACGCCGTCGCCGACCATCGCGACGAGATTCCCCTCCGATTGGAGCTCCTGCACCTTCTCGTCTTTGTCCTCGGGAAGCACCTCGGCGAAGACGGTGTCGATACCGAGTTCGTCCGCGACGGCGCGGGCGACGTCCTCGGAGTCGCCGGTGAGCATCGCCACCTCGATACCGAGTTCGTGAAGCGCCTCCACGACCCTGTAGCTCTCCTCGCGCACGACGTCCGCGAGTGCGAAGGCGGCGACCGGTTCGGGAGTTCCGCTACGCTCGCCCTCGCGCATCAGGTAGACGACCGTCCGCGCGTTCTCGCCCGCCCTGTCGGCGAACGCGGCGAGCTCCGGCGGCACGTCGCTGTCGAGGTGCGAGAGGAGGTTCGGACCGCCGACGTACGCCGCCTCCCCGTCGACCGTCGCCCGGACGCCGCGGCCCTTCAGCGCCTCGAACTCCGCGGCGCGCCGCGGTTCGACGCCGCGTTCGGCCGCCGCCTCGCGGATGGCCTCGGCTATCATGTGCTCGGAGTCGCCCTCGACGGCCGCGGCGAGCGCGAACGCCTCGTCCTCGCTCAGGTCGCCCACCGTCGCGGCGTCCACGACGCCCTGTTCGCCCTCGGTGAGCGTCCCCGTCTTGTCGAATATCACCGTGTCGAGTTCGCGCGCCCGTTCCATGGCGATTCGGTCGCGGACGAGTATCCCGTTTCGCGCCGCGAGCGACGTGTTGATGGCGACGACCAGCGGGATGGCGAGTCCGAGCGCGTGCGGGCAGGCGATGACGAGGACGGTGACCGCGCGTTCGATGACGGGCGCGCCGAACGAGGTGGCGACGGTCCACGCGACGGCGGTGACGGCGGCGGACGCCACCGCGACGTAGAACAGCCACCCCGCCGCGCGGTCCGCGAGCATCTGCGTCTTCGATTTGCTCCGTTGGGCCTCCTCGACCATGCGCACGATTCCGGCGAGGGCCGTCTCGTCGCCGGTGGCGGTGATTCGGACGCGGAGGCTCCCGTCGCCGTTTATCGTCCCGCCGATGACCTCGTCGCCGGGCTCTTTCGACACCGGCCGCGACTCGCCCGTGATCATCGCCTCGTTCACCTCGGAGTCGCCCGACTCGACCACGCCGTCGGCAGGCACGTTCGCGCCGGGGCGGACGAGGACCAGATCGCCCGCCGAGAGGTCGCTCACGCGGACTTCCTCGGTATTACCGCCCTCGGTGATTCGCTCCGCGGTGTCGGGGATCAGTTTGGCGAGTTCGTCGAGGGCGCTCGACGCCCGGCGGACGCTCCGCATCTCTATCCAGTGGCCGAGGAGCATGATGTCGATGAGCGTCACGAGTTCCCAGAAGAACGCCGACGTGGTCGGGTAGACGACGCCCGCAAGACTGTAGACGAACGCGACGGAGATGGCCATCGAGATGAGCGTCATCATGCCCGGCGAACGGTCCCGGAGTTCGGGGACGGCCATCCGCAGGAACGGGACGCCGCCGTACGCGAAGACGACGACGGCGAACACCGGGTTTATCCACTCGCTCCCCGGGAAGGCGGGGACCGAGAATCCGAGCCACCGCTGCAGCGCCTCGCTGTAGAGCAACACCGGAATCGAGAGCGCGAGGCAGACGAAGAAGCGGCGGCGGAACATCTGCTCGTGGCCCTCGTGCATGCCGCCGTGGTCGCCGTGCCCGCCGCCCTCGTGTCCGCCGCCGTGCCCGCCTCCGCGGCCGTGTCCTCCCCCGCCGTGACCGCTCGGGTGTTCGACCTTCGCCGCGGCGTCGTCGGCGTCCGCCTCGGCTTCGTCCTCGATGAGCGACTGCTCTACCCGAGGGTCCTCTCGGTCGTCGGTTCGCTCACGTTCGTCGGAGTGGTGATGGTCGTCCATGCCTCATTCACTTCGAGGTACGTCCGCGGCACTGATGGGCGTTCTGAGCGATTTACGGACTGTCGAGATAGGTGACCATCGGCGGCGCGTCAGCGGGTCCGGCCGCATCGGCCGCAACGCTTGGGAAGCGCGGCCGCCTTACTGCCGGAGGAGATGACGGAGTTCCTCGGCGAACTCGTCCTCGCGGGGTCGCCACTCCCGCCGGAGGTGGTGGAGTTCGCGAAACAGATCGAACACGCGCTCGCACCGGTGCGGAGCGTCGTCACGCCCGTTCTGTCGAGTTGGTGGACGCTCGGCGCGTGGGCGACGCTCAACGTCGTCTCCCTCGGCGTCCTCTAGCGGGACATCCGGGCGCGGAACCGGAACCTGCCGTCGCTGATGAAACTGGTCTGGACGCTCGTGGTGGCGTACTCCGGACCGGTCGGACTGGCCGTCTACTGGTACTCCGGACGGACGCAACTCGACGACGACTCCCTCTGAAAGAAGGGCTTTCGCTCCACCTCGCACTGTTACTCGGGGTGCGGACTGGGCGAAGTCGTCGGCATCACGGCGGCGACCATCATCCTCGGGTTCTCGACGCTGTGGGTGACCGTCGTCATGTTCGCATTGGCGTACGCGTTCGGCTACGCCCTGACGGTCGGTCCCCTGATGCAGGAGGGCGTGTCGCTCCCGACGGCGGCGAGGGACGCCTTCTACAGCGAGACGCCCAGCATCACCGTCATGGAGGTGACGGCCATCGGGACGGACCTGCTGTTGGCCGGCGGCGCGCGGTGGACCGAACCGCTGTTTTGGACCGCGCTGTTCTTCTCTCTGACCGTCGGGTTCGCCGCCGCCTACCCGGTCAACGCCCTCCTCATCGGATTCGGCGTCAAGGAGGGGATGGGCAGTCCCGCGGAGATGGACGGACGCGCGGGCGGAGGGCGGACGAAAGGCGGCGAGGCCGGCAGCGACTGAGTCCGTCTCACTCCTTCTCGCGGAGCGTTCCGCCGCCGAGTCCCTCCCACTCGACGCGGTAGCCGAGTCGGGAGAGGGCCGCCGACGCGTCCGCGAGGCCCCGTTCTTCGAGGACCGCCTCGGCGTCCGACAGCGACATCCCGGCCGCGAGTTCGTCCCGGAGCGAATCGAGGACGGCGGGGCGGACGAGCGTTCGGCCCACGAGTTCGTGGTCGGGGAAGGCGACGCCTTCGAGGGCGTCCTCGCTCACGCCGCGTTCGGCGGCGAGGTCCGAGAGCGACACCGCGTCCGCCTCGGGGACGAGTTCCGGGGGCAGATGTTCGGCCGCCTCGGCGACGAGTTCGGACTCGTACTCCCGGAGGACGTCCACCATGTCCTTGACGCGGACGGACCCGGAGTAGGTGACGGCGCGGTGGTCGAGTGCGGCCACGTCCTCGCTCACCGCGAGGGACTCGTCCACGGCGACGACCAACTCCACGTCGTCGGCCACCGTCGCGAACTGGTCGAGTTTCTTCTCGACGTACTCGGGCGTCCAGAAGCCCATCACCTCGAAGAAGACGCGGAAGTCGGCGTGGTGGTAGTCGAACGCGAAGTCCGGAATCATTGCCCGCGCGCCCGCGGCGAGGGCCTCGGGTTCGCGGACGAGCGACCAATCGAGGTCCAACCCCTCGAACCGGGCGGCGAAGTCCGCCTCGACGCCGCTGTCGTACGTCGGTTCGGCCACGGGTTCGACGTTCGGGACGGAGACGTCCGCCCCCGAGAGGCGGAGTTCTCGCTCCGTCCCCCGGTCGTCGATAGTCGCCGTCAGCGTCCACTCCGACGCCGCCGCGACGCTTCTGAGGAGGCGGGCGAAGGCGGTGCCGTAGCGCCGCGTCCGGCGGAAGAGGGCGTCCGGGCCGGTGACGACCACCTCCCTCTCGCCGTCGGTCCGCCGAATCTCGTACATGAGTCCGAGTCGCTTCACCGCCGAGACGAGGTTCCGCGGGTCGGAACTGCGGATTCGGACCTCCGTGGCGTCGAACAGCGCGGTTTGCGCGAGCGAGAGGTTGTACTGTTCGAGGAGTTCGTCCGGCCCCCACCGCGAGTCGAACGACGCGAGCACCTCGTTCACCTCGCGGTCGGCGTACAGCGACGATTCGACCGCCGACCGGTCGGCGGCGAGGCGGTCGGCGGCGCGTTCGAGTGCCGCCTCGCGTTCCGCTTCCGTGACGACGCCGACGGCCTCCGCCTCCTCGAACGCCGCCCGTCGGACGCGCTCCGGCGGCAGTTCCGCGTGCGTCTCGAACGTCGCCTCGCGGTCGGCCAACGCCGCGAACCCGCGGACGAGTTTGAAGTCGTCGGCGTCGTCCTCCAACTCCGAGAGGGCCCCGTCGAGGCGGTGGCGCGGTTCGCCGACGTGTCCCCGAAACGCGCCGATGACGCGGGCTGCGAGCGGTCTGGCCTCCCGACCGACGAACTGTGGGTGGTACCCGCCGCCGGCCCGGGAGACGCGGAGGAGGTCTTTGGTCAGCACGGACGCCGATTCGTCCCGGGCGGACAAAAGTCGCGCGTCCCGGTACTCCGTGAAAACGGTCAGGTCACTTCGCCACAAATTAATATCGCCTGACAGTGTGCCGTAAATTACTCCCGTGCGACGGGCCAACTATCGGTTGCATGGTTAACAATCCCGGAGACGACGACAGACGGCGAGAGGAGGGTACGTTCACGAAGGAGTCCGAGGAGGTGACCCGCGACGAGGACGGAGTGCACACCGAACAGCGGTACACCAAAGACACGTCCGGCACCGACCTCGACGACGATTACGACGACACGCGGGCCGAACGGTACGACGAGAACCGAACGGACACCCACGCCGGCGACGACGACACCCACCCCGGTCTGTTGTGGTTCTCCGTCGCCGGCGCGATAATCATGGGAACGCTGTGGCTCATCGACATCACCGGCCTGTTCGGTCTCGATTGGGCCGTCATGAGTCGGACGATGACGCTGGCCATCGCGATCCTCGCGGCCATCGGAGCGTTGCTGTTCTGGTACGACGGCCGGAAGTCGAAGAACAGGACGACTGCGTAAGGCCGAATCGTCGTCGCCGGAATGAACTTTTTTCGCCGTATCGCCGAGATATCCGTCGGAAAGACTCATAGCCGAGTCTATCCACGGGCGAGTATGGAGTCGCGGCCCCCGACGCGCCGGAACGTGCTGCAGGTACTGGCGGTCGGCCTCTCGGCGGGGTGTCTCGGGTCGGCACCCGGCGCCACCGGGCCCCGCCGTCCGCCGACCGCACCGGAGGGGCAACCGCGAACGACGCCGACTCGACCCGACCTGTACGTGAAGACGTTCGACTTCGGCGCGAACGACGACGGGACGCTACGGGTGTTCGGCGAAGTCGGCAACCGCGGGACCGCGGAGCGAATCGCCCGCGTCCGCGTCAGGGTGACGGTGGACGGCGAGACGAGGACGCGCGAGACGAACGTGACCGTCCCGCCGGAGAGTTCGGCGTCGTTCGAGGTTGACTTCGAGGTGACGGAGTCGGAGTTCCTCGACGGCGGCGGAATCGACGTCAGCGTGGTCTGAACGTCGGTCTTCGGTTCGTGCCGCGGCGAGAGCCCCAAGCGTTATGTCATCTGTGAAATAGTTATCCACGACCCATGACCCAGGAGTTAGGCCCCCTCGCTCGCCGACTGGCGCTGCCCTACTACGAAGACGCCCTCCCGGGACACGATAGTTTTCACGCAAATCGGGTCTGCAACCTGTCCGCTCGGCTGGCGGACGAGTGGGAGCGACCCGTCGATAGAGAGGTTCTCGCCGCGGCGGCGTGGTTACACGACATCGGCCGCCCGTTAGAGCGGACGGGGGAGATAGACGACCACGGCCAGTGGGGCGCGGCGGAGGCGCGGACGCTCCTCGAAGCCGAGGGGGTGGCGACCGACCGGATAGACGCCGTCCAACACTGCATCCGAGCGCACAGCATCCGGGCCAGTTCCCCGAAACCGGAGACGGCCGAGGCGAAACTGCTGTTCGACGCGGACAAGTTGGAAGCGATCGGAGCGGTCGGAATCGTCCGGATGGCCTGTATCGTCGGCGAACGGTCGGGCGAGGCGGGCCAGAAGTACGGGATAATCGGCGACGCGTCGGCCCCCGGAGCGGTCGAGACAGACCTTCCGGACATCTCCTTCCTTCGAGAGTGGTCCGAGGAGCGTCTGAACGCGTTGTACACGCCGCCCGGGCGTCGCCACGGAAAGTCTCGGTGGGACTTCATGACCGAGTTCTTCGCACAGCTCGACAAGGAGACGGCGGTCTGACGCCGCGTTCGGGGTTCGTCGGTTCGTAAGTCGAGGTCCCTCTCCCCACGCTCGGGGGAGGGTAGGCCTCACCGTCTCCGGTCCGCCACCCGTTCTTCGGCGGTTTCGACGCTGACGAGTTCGTACAGCGTGGCGCTTCCGCCGTCTCGCTTCGGGCGGAGGATGCGCCCGAGTCGCTGGGTGAACTCGCGTTCCGACCCGCTTCCGGCGAGGAGTACCGCGACGTTGGCGTCGGGCACGTCAACGCCCTCGTCTAGGACATTCGCGGTGACGACCCGCGAGTACGTCCCCTCTCGGAACCGGTCGAGAATCTCCCGGCGTTCGGTCGCCCCGGTTTCGCTCGTCACCGCCGGGAGGAGAAACCGCTCCGAGAGGCGGTAGACGAGGTCCGTGTGGGCGGTGAAGACGATGACCCTGTCCTCGCGGTGGCGGTCGAGGACGGACGCCAGTTTCGCCACCTTCGCGTCGGAGTTCATCATGATGCGCCGGGCGCGTTGCTTCGCCAGCAAGGCCTCCCGCGCCCGCGGGTCGGAGCCGGACCGCATCACGAGTTTCCGGTAGTCGGACCCGCTGTTCAGCGAGAGGTTCGAGCGCTTGAGGTAGTCCACGAACGTCCCCTGCGCCTCCTCGTACGCCTCGCGTTCCTCGGGCGTGAGTTCGACTTCGACGCGGCGCACCTCGTACTCCGCGAGGTGGTCGCCCGCCAACTCGTCCACGGAGAGTTCGTGAACCTTCGGACCGACGAGTTCCTCGACCACCTCGTGCGCGCCGTCGGGCCGTTCGAACGTCGCGGTCAGGCCGAGGCGCGCGGGCGCGGCGAGCAACCGCCCCACGTCCCTGTACCCCTCGCCGCCGAGGTGGTGCACCTCGTCGAAGACGACGAACCCGAAGTCGCCGCCGACATCCTCCGCGCGGAGGTACGCCGAGTCGTACGTCGAGACGGTTATCGCCTCCCGCACCTGTTCGCCGCCGCCGAACTGCCCGACCGGAACGTCGAACTCCGTCTCCAACTCGCGTCGCCACTGTTCGAGGAGGTCCACCGTCGGGACGACGACCAGCGTGGGAACCCCGAGGGCGGCCATCGCGGCGACGGCGATGACCGTCTTTCCGCTTCCGGTGGGGAGTTCGAGGACGCCCCTGTCGCCGTTCGCCCGCCACGCGTCGAGGGCCTCCCGTTGGTAGTCGCGCAGGTCGTACGAGTGCGTCAGATCGAGGCGTTCGGCGGGGAGGACGCGGTCCTCGTATTCGACGCCGCGTTCGTCGAGGGCGTCGCAGACCGCCGGGTAGCGGTGGGCGGGCGCGCGGGCGACGAGACTCCTGTCGTCCGTCTCGACGCCCGGCAGGTCGGCCGCCGAGAGGCCGGACTCCGAGAGGCCGTCGAGGCGGACGGTTCCGTCCTCGAACGTCAGCGTGAGCACGGTCGTAGGTGGGTCGGCATCACCTATAAACCGACGGACGCGCGTCGGACGGGAAGTCCCGGCGGCGCGAACGCTCCGCGTCGGGGCGTTTTTCACGCCGCGCGGGAACCATCGCCTATGAGCGACGACGACCTCGACGAGGCGGTCGCGAAGTTCCTGAAGGGTGCGGAGAAGGCGTACGGCGAGTACGAGAAGGGGTACGTGGACGCCGACGCCACGTTGGACGTGTTGGAGACGCACCTCGAAGAACTCCGCGAGGCGCACGAGTCGGCGTAGGCGGACCGCGGGCGAGGGGCGGCGGGCGCAGTTCCGACGACTACTCGCCGATGAGACCGCGAACCACCGAGACGTACTCCCCGAACGCCGGATTCGCCCGATCTCTCGGTCGGTCGAGGTCCACCTCGACGATATCCCTCACCCGACCGGGGTTCGCGGCCATGACGACCACGCGGTCCGCGAGGGTGACCGACTCCTCCACGTCGTGGGTGACGAAGAGCACTGTTTTCTCCGTCTCAGCCCAGATGCGGAGGAGTTCGTCGTGGAGCATGTCGCGCGTCTGCGCGTCGACGCTCCCGAACGGTTCGTCCATGAGGAGGATGTCGGGGTCGACGGCGAGGGCGCGGGCGATGCCGACGCGTTGTTTCATCCCGCCGGAGAGTTCCTTCGGGTAGGCGTCGGCGAACTCCTCCAACCCGACGAGTTCGAGCATCTCCGAGATGCGGCGTCGGCGTTCGCCCGCCGGGACGCCCTGCTCTTCGAGGCCGAACGCGACGTTCCCGCGGACGGTCCGCCACGGGAACAGGCCGTACTCTTGGAACACCATGCCGCGGTCGGTTCCGGGGCCTTCGACGACGGACCCGCCGAGGCGAACCTCGCCCTCGGTCGGCGTTTCCAGACCCGCGATGGTCCGAAACAGCGTAGTCTTTCCGCACCCCGAAGGGCCGACGATGCAGACGAACTCGCCGTCCTCGACGGCGAAGTTCACGTCCGAGAGCGCCCGCACCGTCTGTCGTTCGGACTCGTACGTCTTGCCGACGCCGTCGACGACGACTTTCGCTACGCCCGCCATTCGAGGACCCTCCGTTCGACGCGGCGGAACAAGCCGTCGCTCGCGAGGAAGACGAGGCTGATGACCACCATGTACGCCACGCTCACGTCCGTCGCGAGGTTCTGCGCGGCGTTGATTATCTGGAACCCGACGCCGGGCGCGCCGAACAGTTCGGCGGCGACGACTATCATCCAACACTGTCCGATACTCGTCCGCAGGCCGGTCATGATGGACGGACTCGCCGCGGGGACGATGACCTTGCGAATCATCGTCACGTCGTCGTCCACGCCGAGACTCGCGGCAACCTCCTTCAGGTGCGACGAGACGCCTTCGACGCCCGCGTAGGCGTTGTAGAAGTTTATCCAGAACGCGCCGATGCCGACGATGAACGCCGCGCCGCCGTGACCGATGCCGATCCACACGATGGCGAACACGATCCACGCCAGCGGCGGAATCGGTCGCAGGAAGCGCGTCACGGGGGTCAGTGCAGCGTCGAGCGACTCGTTCCACCCCATCGCGACGCCGAGGGCGATACCGAGGACGCTCCCGACGACGAGGCCGGGGACGTAGTGCATGAGACTCTGGAGGAGGTTCGCGAGCAGTCTCGTCGCCGGAACCTCGACACCCGTGAAGGGGACGACGAAGGTAGTCGGTGCGACCAGTTCGACGACGAACGCCATCGCCACCGCGACCGGGGAGGGGAGCAGGTACGTTCGGCCGACGGCCATCGCCGCCCCCTGCCACGCCAGCAGAAACGCCGCCGTGCCGACGAATCCGAGAGCGAGGCTCCGGAAGTCGACGTCCCGTATCGCGGACTCCGACGGCGAGGCCGCCTCGGACTCGGTGTTTGTCTCGACGCTCATGGTCGTCTCAGAGGTTGTCGTAGACGCCGAAGTCGAACATCGCGTCGTTCGAGAGCGGTTCGCTTATCTTGCCCGCGTCGGCGGCGTACCGGGAGAATATCTTCGCGCCGTCGGTTATCTTGTGGGGGTCGGTGATGAAGTCGGAGGCGCGCGCATCCATCGCCTTCCGGGCCGTCTCGACGGGGAGCGACGACTCGCCGATGACCGCGCTGGCGTCCGCCGCCGCAGCGTCGGGGTTCGACTTCGTGAAGTCCGTCGCACGCTGGTGCTGTTCGACGAACGCCTTCGCCACCTCGCGGTTCTCCTTCCGGAGTCGGTCGTGCATCAGCGTCACCGCGGCGGGTTGGCCGGGCATGAAGTCGCCCGCCCACGCTATCGACTGGTACGGCGCGTCCTTCACCTCGATGACCGTCGGGACGGGTTCCATGATGGACGTTCCGTCTATCTTCCCCGCGAGGAGGGACTGTCGGACCGGCCCCGCGCCACCGAGCGGCGTTATCTCCACGTCGCGTCCGGGTTCGACGCCCACCTCCTCTGTCAGCCAGTAGCGGAGCAGGATGTCCGGGACGGACCCCGGCGGGAAGGTTCCGAACTGGAACTTCCGGCCCTCGCGTTCCTCGAACTTCGCGAACGCGTCGTTCCCGTGTTTCTCCCAGAGGGCGGCGAAGTCGTCGTGGGCCAGAATCTCCATCGCGTTCTGGATGTTCGCGGCGGTTATCTTCGAGGGGATACCCTTGTCCATCACTATCATCGCGGGGACGACGCCGAACATCATCACGTCGAAGTCACCCTTCGCCGACGCCTGCACGATGCTCGGCCCGTCGGAGAACTTCTCGCTCGACACCCCGACGTCGAGTTCCGAGAAGTAGTCCTCCTCCTGCATGATGAAGTACTGCATGTCGGGGTAGATTGGCATGTAGGCGACGCGAATCTCGTCGAGGCCGCCCCCACCGCCCCCGCCGCCCCCGCCGAGGCACCCGGAGACGCTCGTGAGACCCGCGGCGGAGGCCGCCCCCGTCGCTTGTACGAATCGCCTGCGCGTCAGTCTGTTCGACTCGGAGCCCGGAGAAGCCGTCATGCAAGCGTTACGGTCCCCACGGGTATCTGGGGCGCGCACACGGTAGATACTGCTCGCAGGCCCGACGCGGTGAAACCACCGCTAGCGGCGTCGGACGTATGCCTGCACCCGGTGAGTACCGTTTTCGACGGATGCGTATCGTCGCAGTTTGCAGAAACTTTTGCCGGAATATGTCGAATCGTCACGGAGTAGGGTCCGTGAGCGTGTGAGGGAAGAACTATCCCGGCGGACCACGGCCAGAGGAGTATGACGGAGTTCTCCGAACGAGTGGAGGCGGTTTCGATAAGCGGCATCCGCGAGGTGTTCGAGGCGGCCGGCGACGGCGCCATCAACCTCGGACTCGGACAACCGGACTTCTCCGCGCCCGCGCACGCCAGAGAGGCGGCGGTGGAGGCGATACGCGACGGCCGCGCGGACGGGTACACCGGGAACAAGGGGATGCGCCCCCTCCGGGAGGCCATCGCCGCGAAGCACGAACGCGACCAGGGCATCGACGTCTCGCCCGACGATATCATCGCCACGGCCGGCGGGAGCGAAGCCCTCCACATCGCGTTGGAGGCGCACGTGGACCCCGGCGAGGAGGTCGTCTTCCCCGACCCCGGATTCGTCTCCTACGACGCGTTGACGAAACTCGCGGGCGGCGAACCCACGCCGGTCCCCCTCCGCGACGACCTGACCCTCGACCCCGAGGCGGTCGAAGCGGCCATCACCGAGGACACGGCGGCGTTCATCGTCAACAGTCCCGGCAACCCGACTGGCGCGGTGTCGCCGCCGGAGGATATCCGGGAGTTCGCCCGCATCGCCGACGAACACGACGTGCTCTGTCTCTCCGACGAGGTGTACGAGTACACCGTCTTCGACGGCGAGTTCCGGTCGCCCGCGGAGTTCGCCGAGACGGACAACGTCGTCGTCGTCAACTCCGCTTCGAAGCTCTACTCGATGACCGGGTGGCGACTCGGGTGGGTCCACGCCTCCCCCCGCCGAATCGAACGCATGCTCCGCGTCCACCAGTACATCCAAGCGTGCGCGTCCGCCCCGGCGCAGTTCGCCGCCGAAGCGGCGTTGACGGGGCCGCAGGACCAAGTTTCGGAGATGACCGAGTCGTTCCGCCGCCGCCGCGACATCGTCGTCTCTGGACTCGAAGACATCGGCCTCGACGTGCCGACGCCCGGCGGCGCGTTCTACTGCATGCCGGAAGTGCCCGAGGGGTTCGTAGACGAGTGTCTCGAACGCGGCGTCATCGTCGTCCCGGGCGACGCCTTCGGCGAACACGGCGAGGGGTACGCGCGCCTCTCCTACGCGACGGACGAGGAGTCGCTTCGGGAGGCGCTAGACGTCATGGCCGAGGCGTACGACGCGGTGGCGTAGGCCACAAGGTATAATCCATTCTTCGGGGATTCGTTGGCATAATGTCGAATTTCGTCACATTATATAGTGCATTTTTTAACCCACGAGTCGTGAACGACGCGGTGGTATGCCAGCAGAGAACTACGGCATCATCAGTCTGCTCCCGGCGCTCTTCGCCATCGTACTGACGCTGGCGAGCAGACAGGTGCTGCTCTCGTTGTTCGCGGGAATCTGGATAGGCGCGACGATACTCGTCGGATGGAACCCCATCGCGGGGGCGGCGCACGCCCTCCAACTGGTCATCGACAACATCACCCCGGCGTTCAACATCAAGCTGCTCTTGTTCACGTTCCTCTCGGGGGCGATGCTCGGGATGATATTCCTCTCGGGCGGGATGAACGCCCTCGCGGGGCGCATCATCTCCCGGATCAAGACGCGTCGGCAGGCCGAAATCGGCACGAGCGTCCTCGGGATGCTCATCTTCGTGGACTCGTACGCGAGTACGATGATAACGGGGTCGGTGATGCGACCCATCACCGACCAGTTCGACATCAGCCGCGAGAAACTCGCCTACCTGCTCGATTCGACCACCTCGCCGGTCGTCAGCATCGCCGTCGTCTCGACGTGGGTCGGTTTCGAGGTGGGGCTCATCTCCCAGCAGTTCAACGAACTCGGTATCCAGATGAGTCCGTTCGTCGTGTTCCTCCAGAGCATCCCCTACCGGTTCTACAGCCTCCTCGCCATCGCACTCGTGTTCGTCGTCGTCTTCACCGGGTGGGACTTCGGCCCGATGAAGCGCGCCGAGACGCGCGCGAAGGAGACGGGGAAAGTCCTGCGCGACGACGCCGACCCCCTCCTCGAAACGCGCGAGGAGGACATCGTCACGCCCGACCACGTGGACGCTCGCTGGTGGTACTTCGCCGCGCCCATCGTCGCCCTCGTCGCGGTGACCGGGTTCGGCCTCCTCTACTCCGGCGGGTGGCCCGGACGCACGCCCGTCAACGCCCTGAAGAACGCCGCCACCGCCGACGCCATCCTTTGGGGCGTCTTCTCGGCCTGCGGTCTGCTCTTGGCCATCCTCGTCGGCCACGCGCGGGTCGCACTCGACGACGTGAGCGACTCCATCTTCGAGGGGTTCAAGATGGTGATGTTCCCCGTCGCCGTCCTCTCTCTGGCGTGGACCATCGGGGCCGTCAGCGAGGCGCTCGGTGTCGGTCCCTACGTCGTCTCCGTCGCACAGGGCATCATCACGGCGAACATCCTGCCGGCCGTCGTGTTCGTCACCGCGGCCATCATCTCGTTCAGCATCGGCACCTCGTGGGGGACGATGGGGATCATGTTCCCCGTCGCGGTGCCGTTGGCGTTCAACCTCGGCGCGCCCCTCTCGAGTGCGATCGGCGCGATTCTCACCGGATCGCTGTTCGGCGACCACTGTTCGCCCATCAGCGACACCACGGTGCTGTCGTCGATGTTCGCCGGGGCGGACCACGTGGACCACGTGAACACGCAGATTCCGTACGCCCTCGTCGCCGGCGGGACGGCGACGCTTCTCTTCCTCGCCAGCGGGTACGGCGTCTCGCCGCTTCCGTTGCTCGCCGCGGGCGTCGTCGTCGTCGTCGTCGCGGCGTACACGTTCTCGGAACGGACCGGGTTCGCCCTCCCGCGGGTGTTCTCCTCGGACGCCGACTGACCGGACCCGACCGCCGGTCGAACGTCGCCCTTTTCCGGCAGTTCGCGCCCGATTCGGCGGATCCCGTTTTCGACTCACCTCGCTTCGCGAATCGCCGCTGCACTCACCGCCTGCGACCGGTCCTAACTGGTTAGGCCGAGGGTTCAGGGGAAGAGAGCCGTACATGAAGATGACGGCGGAGGACCCCCCGTCGTCCGAAGTCCCCCCTAACCCCCTATGATGGACCACCAATCCCCCTTTCAGGCCCTGTCCGACCGGAACAGACGGATCACGTTCTCCTGTCTCGAGGACAGCGACTCCCCCGTGTCTCTCGAGACGTTGGCCGCCGAAGTCGTCGCCGAACGCGAGGGGATCTGCCCCTCGGAGGTCGGCGACGACGAACGTCGCACCGCCGCGGTGAAGCTGTACCACGTCCATCTCCCGAAACTCGACGAGGCGGGACTCGTCTCCTTCGACCCCGAGGAGCGAACCGTCTCCCGGACGACCGGCGGCGTCGCGGAGCAGACAGTCCAGATCCTCCAAGAGTCGACCCTTTCATAACGACTGAACTCTAAGGCTCTCCTACCCGGGCTCGGCAGGACTTGCCATGGACACGCCCGTCCTCCTGCCCGGGGTCCCTACTTCGGCGAGTAACGACGCCTTCGCGCGCCGCGCGCGAGGTTACGACGCCGTACTCACGATTTTGACGACGTCGCCCTCGTCGAGTTCGTAGTCCTCGGCGATGCGGCGGTTCGACCGCGCGTTCACGGCGTGGAGGTACCCCTCGC